>NZ_PJMX01000001.1:5830165-8745248 GCF_002846415.1 Streptomyces sp. TLI_146 | reverse complement strand
TTCCTGGTTGATCGCTAGGGCGCGTTCGCTCGTTGGGGTGAGGCCGCCGGAATTCTCCCTCCTGGCCGCCACCGCTGTTCTTGGCTGCCGGTGTGGGACTCCATGGCAATGCGGGGCGTGCGGAAGCAGTGTTCGTCGACGAGTCGGGGCATCTGACGCAGAGACCCTGGACCGCGGCCGCGACCGAGGTGCGTTTTGAGCATGCGCCGCCGGTGTCCGCGTTCCCGATCATGCCGGGTCGGCGGTGGGGCCCTGGCTGGTGGTGGTCGGCCACCATGGGCCGGCATGTGGCACACGGGTCGGCTGCGATGCGGGCGCAGTTGATGCTCCTGGACCGCAACCGGCGGGTCGTGGGGTTGTCGGCGCGTCCGGTACGGGTGGTGTGGCGCGATGAACGCAGCCGCGTACGGTCATGGATCCCGCAGCTGTTCGCCCGGTACACCGACGGGACCGGGCTGCTGGCTGACTGCCCCGCCGCTGAGGACGCCGGCGGGGTCCGGGCGCAGCACGCCCAGGCGGTGCTGGACGCAGCATGTGGGCTGGTGGGGTGGCAGTACCGGCGCCTTAGGCGCCGGATGCGGTGATGGCGTCGAATGTGGCCTGGCTGGCCGGCTACCGGCATCCGCGCTACCGCGGTCACGGTGACCTGGAGGAGGCAGTCCTGGACGCCTTCGCGCAGCCTCGGCCGCTGATCGAGGGGGCGGTCATGGTCGGGGATCCGCTGCAGGTCTTGCCGGTCGTGTATCACGCGCTGTGGGCGGGGCGGCTTGAGACGGCGCTCGAGGTGCCCCTGCACGAGCAGGTGCTGGTCCGACGCACAGCGGCTGGGGAGCGGGAGCGATGACGGAGGCGTCCGGGGGCTGGCGGGCCGAGGTCGGGGCCCATGTCGTGTTCGAAGCCGTCACATGGCAGATCGTCGCTCTGGTAGGGCAGGCGGTGCGGCTGGTCGCCGAGGACGGGACGACCGCGTCGGTGCTGGCGGCGCACCTGTGCGCCGATCCCGGCTTTCGCGTCGTCAGAGACGATGCGCGTCCCGAAGTGCCGCAGTGGGGCCTGTTCGAAGGCATTGACGCAGCCGCGCGGGAGCGCGCACTGGCCTGGCAGCGGCACATCCGTGAGATCGAGTACGGTCTCCCCGCAGGTCCCGGCAGCCCAGGAGCACCTCGGCCGCAGTTCGATCCCGAGCGATACTCGCTGGCCGAGCGGGAGCGGGCCAAGGCCGAAGAGCTGGCCGCACTGGGGTGGGCGAAGGCGAGTGTGCCCACGGTGCGGCGGATGCGGGCCCGCTACCGCGACGGCGGGCTGTGGGGGCTGGTCGACGGACGCAAGCGGCGGCCGACGAGAGCGACCGGGCGCGCGGACGAGCGGGTCGTGGCTGCGGTGCTGGAGGCGGTGCGGCGCCAACGGGGGCGTTCCAGGGGGACGCGGAAAGGGCTGCGGACCTTGACCGGACAGATCCTGGACGACGCCCACGGAGCAGGCCGGGTGAAGGTGCCTCCGAGTCGACGTTCAACCGGCTGGTGAACGCACTGGTCGATACCCGTGAGCTGCCCGGGCGTCCGGCCGGTGGCGCGGCGGTGCCGACGGGGCCGTTCACGCCGACCCGGGCACTGCGGCCGGGCGAGATGGTACAGGTCGACACCACCCGGCTGGATGTGATGGCCATCAACGACGACGGGCGTCCGGCGCGGCCGGAACTCACCATCGCCGTCGACGTGGCCACGCGCTCCATCCTGGCCGCCGTGCTGCGCCCGCAGGGGACGAAAGCGGTCGACGCGGCACTGCTGCTCGCCGAGATGGCCGTGCCCCACCCGATGCGGCCCGGATGGGACACCGCGCTGCGGCTCGCGTACGCGGCGGTGCCCTACGAGCGGCTGCTGCCACTCGATCACCGGCTGGACGGGGCGGCAGCGCGGCCGGTGGTCGTACCCGAGACCATCGTCGTCGACCGCGGCAAGGTGTTCCTCTCCCAAGGGTTCTCGGCCGCGTGCGAAACCCTGGGGATCAGTGTGCAGAGCGCCCCACCCCGCCGGCCGAGTGCGAAGGGCTCGGTGGAGCGGACCTTTGGTGCGATCAACACGCTGGTCGCTCAGCATGTCGCCGGCTACACCGGATCCGACGTCACCCGCCGCGGACCGCGCGTGGAGAGCGAGGCCTGCTGGAGCGTTGCGCAGCTCCAGGACCTGCTGGACGAATGGATCATCTGCGGGTGGCAGTCCCGTCCCCACGACGCGTTGCGTCATCCCGTGCTGTCCCGGACGGTGCTGTCACCGAACGAGATGTGGGCCGCGCTGCTCGGCGTGTGCGGATACGTGCCACTGCCGTTGTCCGGGCGGGACTACCTGGCGCTCCTGCCGGTGCGCTGGTGCGCCATCACCGGCCGCGGCATCCGCATCGACCACCGCACCTACGACGATGCGGTGCTCAACGAACACCGCGGCCAAAGCTCCGGCATCCCGCTGCGCGGCGGAAAGTGGGAGGTCCACCACAACCCCCACGATCTACGGCAGGTCTGGGTACGGCTGCCCGACGGCAGCCTGGCCGAAGTGCCGTGGATCCACCGCGACCACGTCCACGAACCCTTCGGCGAACAAGCCTGGAGGCTCGTGAAAGCAGCCGTGGAACAGCGGGCCGGGCGGGAGCAGCACGAGGCCGACCTCGCCGACTCCCTCGATCAGCTCCTGCGCCGCGCCCGCACCACCGCAGACGCCGCGCCGCTTCCGCCGGGCGCAGCGGGGCAGAAAGCCGAACAGACCGGCGAGGAAAGGGCGGGCGTCCAAATCGCGGCATCCGCCCCAGACAGGAGTGAAGGAGTCCTCCTCTCCGCTGGTTCCCTGACGCATGCGCTTCCCCAGCAGCACAGCGGCACCGCGGTCGATCACGACGCAGCCAAGGGCATCGAATGGGAAGAAGCAGACAGCCTCGACGACCTGGCCGCCCAAGGCGACAGCGACACAGAGCCGCCGGGCGGCAGCCGGCCCGATCGTGGGTTCGCGTTGTGGAACGCCTACGAGGAGGCACAGCGATGGTGAGTGGGCAAGAAGCCGTTCCGGTTTCCGCCGAACCGGCAGCGGTCACTACCTGGCAGGGATTCGAGGCGTTCGCCACCACTGCCCCGCCCGCCCCGCCGACGGCAGGGGCACCACAGCGCAGCGTGGACGAACGCCTCGCCTACCACTCGGCGTTCGTCACCATCCGCACCCCAGCCGTCGATGCCCTGGCCCGCAACGTCCGCACCCTGATGATCCTCGGACAGCACCAGCACATCACCGCACGCCCCAGCCTGATCGTCACCGGCCCCGCCACTACCGGCAAGACCACCGCGCTCCTCGAAGTCGGTCGCGTCTGCCACCTCGCCCACACCGCACGCAGTCCCCACCCCGGCATCAATCACACCGCTTCTGTGCCGGTCGCCTACGTCCTGGTCCCGCCCGCCGCCAGCGCGAAAACCCTCGCCGCCGAATTCGCCCGCTACCTCGGCATCCCCACCACCATCCGCATGACCCAAGCCCAGATCACCACCGCCGTGTGCACCACCTACGCCAAAGCCAGCGTAAAACTCGTCCTGATCGACGAAATCCACCGGCTCAACCCCCACACCACCACCGGCGCCGAAACCGCCGACCTCCTCAAAGACCTCACCGAACGCATCGGCGCGACGTTCGTGTACGCGGGCATCGACGTGACACGCAGCGAGCTGTTCAGCGGGGTACGTGGTGCCCAACTCGCCGGTCGGGCCAGCCTCATCGACTTCAGCGCCTTCCCCGCCCGCCTCGGGGAACAAGAGCCGTTCAAAGAACTGATCACGTTGATGGAACAAGCCCTCGACCTTGAGAACCACAAGACGGGCAGTCTGCCCCGCCTTGCCTCATATCTTCACGAGCGCACCGGTGGGAAGATCGGCAGCCTCTCGCGCCTGATCCGCCACGCCGCGATCGACGCGATCTGCGACGGCAGCGAACGCATCACCAAAACATCCCTCGAAGCCATCCAGCTCGACCACCTCGCCGAGGAACACTACCGACCCCACACCCGCCACTCCCCCACGCCACCCGGGCGGTCACGCCGGTGACAGCGCTACCGCGCCGACACTGAGTACACAGACCGGGACGGCACCCGCGACGTGCACGCAAGCCCCGGCTGCCTTACGGCCCACCAGTGCAACTGCACAGACAAGCCATACCCGCCCAACCAACCTGCACAACACCCGACAATGCCCAGGCCACGACAACAGCGACCCCCACCCAGCTCAGCAACATCCAGGCCCCGAACCGGACTTGAACCCCCGCTCCGAACCAGAAGATCACCCAGCCAAACCGCGAAACCCCACCTCAAAGGACCACTACCTACGCAGACTCACCGCCCCGCGACACCCCGCTCATGCGGGGGTGGTCCCTGTTCCGCGCCCCGTACTGCCGACTGCATCAGGTGGTCCCCGCGCCCGCGGGGGTGGTCCACGAGGACGACGACCAGTGCACCGCCGAGGAACGACTTGCCGTCACCGCCCCCTTCGGGCGAGCCTGGCCAGGGCGCGCGCCCACCCCCGCGCCCTCGATAAACCCCGATGAGATCGCTGAACAGTACGCGCGAGCCTTCCTGGACCGAAATCCGCAGGCACGACTCGGACTCGTCGCAGCACCCCGCGGCGCCGACGCCCTCGCCTCAGCCGGCTGGATGGGACCCGCCAACTACGACAACGACACCGCCACTTACGCCGCCGTCGTCCGCGACTGGGAAGACCGTTTCGGCGCACGCGTCATCGGCGCCGGATCCAGCACCCTCCACCTCAGCGTCGCCGCGCCTCCAGCACGGATCGAAGACGCCCTGGTCGTCGCCGCCGAGCACTTCACCTTCTGCCCCGACAACATCTGGCAGGGCTCTACCCGGACCTGGCCTCCTACGCCGCCGACCTCATCGGCCTCAACCGCTGGGAGTTCTGGTGGGACTGAACCCGGCGAGAACGGCCCGGGCAACGGTCATGTCCTCGACGGACAGTGGCTCTTGCCGATCCCGACAGCGCAGCACGTCAGCCCTCCCTCGTGAACAGTCCCCCACCTCCGTGCTCGATCAGCGCCGTCTGCAGAAAAAACCGTCGGACGAGCTTGGGTGCGGCTCGTTCTGAGTGAGGGCATGTCCATGGCCTGGTGCAGCCTCGAGGAAATGGCTCGCTTGGCCCGGACCAGGAGCGTTAGCGTCCTTGACCGTGACGATTGAAGATCCGAAAGACCTGGTTCGGCGTGGATATGACGCGCTCTCGGTGCGCTATGACGAGGCGTACGACTCCGACTCGAAGTACCGAGCGTGGGTCGAGAGTCTGAAGGCCCGACTTGAGGACGGCAGCCGCGTGCTGGACCTGGGCTGCGGCAGCGGAGTCCCGGTCGTGCGTGATCTGGCGGAGGCGGGACACCGTGTCACCGGTGTCGACATCAGCGAGATGCAGATCCGTCGGGCCCGGGAACTTGTGCCCGGGCCCGACTTCATCCGGGCCGACGCGACCGCGGTGGACTTCCCCGCAGGGTCCTTCGATGCCGTGGTGTCCCTCTATGCCCTGATCCACATCCCGCTGGAGGAACAGCGTTCGCTGCTCGGGAAGGTTGCCTCATGGCTTCGCCCGGGCGGATGGTTTCTGTGCAGCACGGGGCAGCACGCGTGGACCGGCACGGACGAGGACTGGCTGGGCAGTGGGGTGGCCATGTGGTGGAGTCATGCGGACGCCGACACCAATCGGACCTGGATCACCGCCAGTGGTCTGGTGGTTGAGCGGGAAGAGTTCGTTCCGGAGGGGGACAGCGGGCATGTCCTGTTTTGGGCACGACGTCCACGCTGATCCACACGGCCGTCCCGACCGTTGCCCTGGAGTTCCCTTCGGACGGGATAGAGACGTTGGTGAGCAGGTTGGCGCCCGTCCAGGCAGTTGGACCAGTTCTCGCCAGCCAAGGCTGCGAAGCGTTCCGCGGTTCTCGGCTGGATGCCGATCAAGCCGGAGAGCACGACGGGTGGCAGATCAGCGAGCGCATGCATCATGGCCGTGTTCCGGGCTGCGCGGGCGGGCAGGCCGCAGCGCTTGAGTTTGGCGGACAGTCCCGCAGGGTTGCGGGGGCGCCCGGGGGCTCGGCCCCTGCAGCAGGTACTCGGCGGCTTCGTTGCTGTGCCGGGATCCGTTGTTGAGGTGGTCGTCGATGAGGTGGGCGAGCTTCGGCAGCAGGACGAGGGATGGTGGGTGATCGTCAGGTAGGTGTGATCCGCCTACCCGCCCGACTATCCCCCGACGTGGTGAACCCGCTTCTTCGACTACCTCTGACCCTCGCCCGCAGTCCACGGCAGGGGCATTCTTGGTGGGCAGCGCGCTCTGGACAGCACGCTGGATCACGCCAAGACCGCCATGCGCATACACCGAACTCCCGGGTGAGCGACACCGTTCGGGACGTCGTTCGACCCGTCTGCAGAGCCTATGCGAAGTCGGTGTATGCGAGGTGGGCTGCGCAGACCCGGCACCGGAAGAGATACGCCGTCGCCTCGCCGTCCTTGTCCAGCGAGCCGAGGAAGTGCTCAACCTGGTCCGACGGCCAGCCCCAGCCGTTCGCCTCCCGCCGCAGCATCTCCAGTGCCTCGGGATATGCGGCGAGTTCGGCGGACCCGGCCGGGGCCAGGAACGCGCGCCGTCGCCGCAGTGGAAGAACCACTGGGGTTCCTGCCATGCGGTGAAGCCTGGAGTGTGCCGGTCGACCGCTGCGAAGACCTCAAGGGGTACGTCGTCGCCCAGGCAGGTTCCCGCCGTGAAGTGCGCGTCGAACCGTTCGGCGGCACTGCCGTCCGCGATGCACCACGGGCACAACCGGCCCCCGAGCTCGTCGGCAGCGTAGACCGGGCCCTTGTAGACATACCCGCGCTCCCGCCCACAGCAGGTGCAGGCCGTGCCAGAAGGCACGATCACGCCCGTGGCGACGGGGTCGGGGTGGTACGGGAACTCAGGAAGCAGCTCAGTCACAGCCCATAACCGTAACAATCGGCACGAACAGTCAGCGGGGCGGGCCCCGGACCATAAAAAACAAGATCAGAGCCGGTCTTTGAACCCCCGTCGTTCGCCCGGAGGGCGAGGCGCAGCGGTGGTCGGTGCGTGCGCTCGGCGTGCGTGCCAGGCGCCGGGACGCGGACGGGGGTTCAAAGACAGGCACCGGCGCGATACGGGTGAGCCTGTCAAATGAACGGGCCCGACACGAAAGAACTCGTGCCGCACTGATCAGGCTGACGGGAGACTCCGTCGCCCTTGCCGTCTCTGAGAAGGCGCGAGTGCCGTTCGACGGATCGGAAGCCTCTCCGGCCTCGCCGCCCTCGCCGGCCTCCTCCTGCTGTCCTGGCACATGAGCGACCAGCACCAAGGCCCCGAAGCCGCGACCGTCGTCACCTCAGGCGCCGTATCCATCGTCGCGGTCTTCGTAACCGGCAGAGTGACCCAAACGCGCACCAAACCCCGTACAACCACGCGAACCACCCGAACCAACCCCTGACTACATCAAGCCCGTCACCCTGCGGCGCCACTGCCCCCAGAGCTTGATGACCAGTCAAAGACGGGGGCGGCACGCGGGGCACTCGGGATGGCCTTAGCGGGCTTCAGAACACCTGAATCGCGAGCCCTCGTCGGTCCCCCGTCCCGTCCGAACTCCCGCGGGTGGAAGGCAAGCAGGCGGCACAGGCCGACGCCGGGCACGCCGAGAAACACACCCTCTACGACAAGGGCGCCGGCATCGACCGCATCGCCGCCCAGCTCGGCCTGGACCGCAAGACCGTCAGCCGCTCCGCCCAGGCGGCCACCGCCAACGACATGATCACCACACGTCGCCTCGGACCCCATGGGCTTGCCGGCTACGCCCCCTATCTCAAGCGGCGGTGGAGCGACGGCAGCACCGACAGCGAGCGTCTCCACCGCGAGCTGCGTGCACGGCTACCTCGGCAGCGTCCGCAGGGTGCGCCGCTGGCTGGAACCCCTGCGCGGGAGTAATCCGCCGCTGCACAGCCGGCCCGGCGCACCCACCGTCCGCCAAGCCACCGCCTGGTTCACCCATCACCCCGATGGACTGACCGGTGAAGAATCCCTCCGTAACAGCAACTTCTGGGCCGATCACCAGAGTTGGCGTACCTGCGTCAGCGGGCCGGGTCACACTGATCTGCTCGTCGGGGCAACCGGTCAACATCTGGGTCAGTGCGGCCTGCTCGCCAGCGCGGACCAGCGCGATGGCGCGCGCCCGGAACTCCGGAGGACAGGGACGGGGCATGACTGCCAGCCTTCCGTGAAGGACTGTCAGTCAGCCACCAGAAATGGAACCCAGGACATGGCGCAGGTCAAGATGTCACCCGATCGTGCAGCAGACCCCACCCCAGCGGTGCCGCCTCACCGGACGGGTGCCAGGGAACCGCGACCAGCGAAGTCGTGACCCTCATCAGAAAAGATAATGAACACCCCGGATCCAGCAGGCCCCCCGCGGATACCCTGTGGATGCGAACTGCCCACGCAGAGGCGGGCCAGGGACGGGCATGGGAGGGCGACGGTGCACCGGCCCCCGGCAGGCGTGGCGGCGCCCCTGGAAGGATGATCCTGGAGGCGGCGCTGGCGGGTCGCGCATCCGGGGAGCTCTCCGGCGCGGCCCGGTGAGCGTCGCTGCTCCCCTGATGCGTGCGTCACCGCCCCGGGCCCGCCGCGCATGGCGGGCGGCCCGTGGGCACTCAGACGCCTCGTCACGAAGTTGACGGGGTCGACGTGTTCGCCTGAGCGGGATCGCTCTTGCGCGGGCCCTGACCAGGGTGTTATGCGCGGACGGTCATTTTCCCGCCACCCTCCTGTTTGCGCTTGCGCATGCCCCCACCTGCCCCGTTAGCGTCATCTCGGGGCGGCAAAAGAGCGTCGCACGGGACAACGGGGAACACGGGGGAGTACGTGTACGCGCAAAACTGGCAGCGGCTGCTGGACCAGGCAGGGCCGGGCGGAGGGCGGTCGGGCATGTCGCTCGCGTCGGCGGGACCGGCGGGCGGCGCCTCCGGTGAGCTGAAGCACAGCGCCAAACCATGGTCGGGCGCGGCCGGCGCCGCCCACGCCCTCCAGAGGGACACGGCCACCGCCAAGACGAAGCTCACCTCGGCGCATACGGGCGCGCAGGCGGGCACGGCCGGGCTGGCCAGCATGGCCGCGCTCACGTCCGTACTGGCGTCGTGGGAGAAGCGGCTGACGGCCGTACACACCGAGTGCGGCGCGCTGGAGCCGGTCCTGCGGGAGACGGCGTGGGCGCAGGGCGAGGTGGACGCGGGAGTGAAGTCGGCGCTCGCCCAGTACTCCACGCCGTCCGGCAAGGGCCGGTGACGGCCGTGCTCACCTGGCAGCAACTGCACGACCTCAAATGCGACGAGCTCCTGGACGCGGCCGACGGCTGGGCCGCCGTCAGTACCCAGGCGGACGCCGCCCGGGACCGGATCAGCGACGAGATGGTGCGCAGCCTGGAGGCCACCCAGAAAGGCATGGCCGCACCCGCCGCCCTCGGCCGCCTTCGCCGCCTGGACCGCAACTACGACTACATCCGCACCGAATGCGGCCTGGTCCGTACGACGGTGAGCTCGCTGGTGTACGAACTGGTCGGCTTCCAGAGCCAGCTCAAGAACGCACTGGACGACGCGGCGAGCCTGGGCCTCACGGTCGCCGCGGACGGCTCGGTCAGCTATCCGGCCGGCGGCCAGAACGTGGTCACGAACCAGCCCAACCCCGGCGGCAGCGTGTCGGCCGACACCCCGCTCATGTCCCGCCCGCCCACCCTGAACACCCCCGCCCCGGCCTGGCCGACCCCAACCCGAACCGCGCCAAGGCCCAGGACATCGCCGACCGCATCCGCCGTGTGCTCACAGCCGCCCGCGAGGCCGACGAGCAATTCGCCACGGCCCTGAGCAGGCTGAAGGCCGAGCCGAGCCTGGACGTGACCGAAGCAACGTGGAAAGACGCGGCAGCCGACCTGGCGGCGGTACGCAAGGTCTCCGGCGACCACCTCAAGAAGACCATCCCCACCGGCGCCACCCCCGCCGAGCGCCACGACTGGTGGACCCACCTGTCCCCGGCCCAGCGCGACGAATACCTCGCGGCCTGCCCCGACATCCTCGGCAACCTCGACGGCATCCCGGCCGCCGTCCGCGACGAGGCCAACCGGGACAACCTCCAGCTGCTGATGGGGAAGCTGTCGGGGAGGACGGGCAGGCCGCGCGAGCGAAGCTGGACGGGATGAAGTCGATCGACCATCAGCTGCGCGCGGGAAGTGACCCTCCGATGTACCTGCTCGGCATCGGCGACCAGGGCAACGGCCGCGCCATCGTCTCGTACGGCGACCCCGACACGGCGAAGAACGTCTCGGCGTACGTTCCGGGGCTCGGCACCAAACTCGACGAGCACTTCGCCAACAACGATCTGAAGCGGGCGCGGGACACCGCGGTCGGGGCCCGGTTCGCCGACCCCGGCAACCCCACCGCCTCCATCGTCTGGCTCGGCTACGACGCCCCGCAGTTCTCCTCCGAGAAGTTCCTCGAACTCAACAAGCTCGCCGAGAACTTCGCGGTCATGGGCGACCAGGACGCCAAGGCCGGCGCGTCCGCGTACAACCAGTTCATGGCGGGAATCTCCGCCACCCACGAGAACGGCGATCCGCACGTCACCGCCATCGGCCACTCCTACGGCTCCCTCACCGTCGGCCTCGCCGCCCAACAGCACGGCGGCATCCCCGGCGCCGACGACATCATCCTCGTGGGCAGCCCCGGCACCGAGGCGAAGACGGCCGACGCGCTGGGAGTCGGGCGCAACCATGTGTATGTGGGGGCCGCCAAGAACGACATCGTGACCCAACTGCCCAGCAAGACGCAGGTGAGCGGCACCACGGCCGGCACCCTGCTCGCAGGGCCCGGCCTGGGCGGGTACCTGGGCCACAAGATCGGAGAAGTCGTGGACGGCCCCGACCAGCTCTACTTCGGCACCGACCCGGCGAGCCACGAGTTCGGCGCCCAGCGCTTCGCCACCGGCGACGGCCCGCCCCTTATCGACCGGGGACAACTCCTCGCGTCCATCATGGACGGGGACATGGACGAGCTTCCTTCCCCCGACGTCAGCGCCCATTCCCACTACTTCGACCCCGACGAAGACCCCGTATCAGCGCGGAACATCGCCCGGGTCGTAGCGGGTAAGGGCAACGAGATCGACCATGAGGAACCGCGATGAAGACCGTCCTGGGTCCCGTAACCGCACTGCTGCTCCTGGCAGCCACCGCTGGCTGCGGCCTGCTCCCTCACAGCGACAGAGCCGGTGAAAGGAAAAAACCGACCATGAACATGGAACAAGGCGCGCATCGGGCCGACGCCCTCCTGCAACAGACCCTGGGCGACATCACCCCACCGCTGCGCTGGAACCACGGCCCCTCGATCGACAAGATCTGCGCCGACTGGAAGAACGAGGGGACCGGCACCGGAACCGTCAAACGCCGCATCATCATCCTGACCAAGGTGTCCGCGGAGCGGCGGGGCAGCCTGCTCGGCGTCATCGAGCGCAACTGGAAGGCGCGAGGCTTCAAGATCACCAATGTGAACCCGAGCAAGGACATGCCCGCCATGGACGCCACCACCCCGGACGCGTTCCACATCTCGGTGGAGGTAGGCGCCACCGGCCAGTTCGGTTTCGTCATCGCGACCCCCTGCCTCACCCAAACCAACGGCGTCACCAACCCCACCACCACCCCCAACACCCCCCAGCGCGACGTCCCCTTCCCCGCCCCCGCCGACATCCACGACAACTTCTGGTCCGCCACCACCCCGGACGCCCCGAGCCCTCAGCAGCCCTCCCCCACCGCCAGCCCGTAGGGCTCCGCCGCGGTCCGCCCGAACACCACGCCGTACGACACGCCCGAGGACTACGGCTGCGCCCAGGCTCCGCGACGGGCAAAGACAACCCCTGCGGGTAGTCACCAGACGACAGCGCCCGCAAAGAAGTTGCCCACCGCCCCGATCCTCTCGCGGCGAGGCGTCGGGGCCGCTGCCTGCCGCCGGCCTGGATCCTCAAAGCCGTAAGCCCCACACCCCACCGCACAGCCTCGTCTCGACACGAGGGCAGAGCTGGGCCACTGGACCTGGTTGCCTCCCATGAAATTGCGCACGGCGTCGCCGGCCGACACCGGACCGCCCTTCTGGAAGCGACCCGGGGGGCTGCCGCCGGAGATCACGGATTCCTGGGCCTCTTGGACCGCCTTGCGGGGCTCGCGGGCTTGGGGTGATCGCTGCCGCGCAGCACGTCGATCGTCGCCCTGGGGGTACTGGCCACTGCGCGCAGCAGGTCCGTGATCGCGCGCCCAGGGGCAAAGCACGCCAACATCTCTCACGGAACCGCGGTGAGATCCAGTCTCAACGATCCACACCGCCGCGGCCGTTTCGTTGGGATCATCGGATCGTTGGTCTGGATGTGTCGTTGACTGATGCGCAGTGGGCGCGGATCGAGCCGTTACTTCCGGACCGTAAGCCGAGGCGGGGCGGTCGCTGGAGGGATCACCGGGAAGTGATCGACGCAATCGCTTTCAAGTTCCAGACCGGCACACCATGGGTGCACCTGCCCGAGAGATACGGCAACTGGCGAGGCGTCTACAACCGGCTGCGGATGTGGGCCGTCGACGGAACCTGGGAGCGGGTGTTCACCGCGCTGGTGGCCCAGGCCGATGCGGATGAGGACCTCAACTGGGCGGTCTCGGTGGACTCCACGATCGTGCGGGCTCACCAGCATGCGGCCGGGGCCCGCAAAAAGGGGCCCCGGCCTGCGAGCCCGTCGACCATGCCATCGGCCGGTCCCGCGGCGGACTGACCACGAAGATCCACCTCGCCGCCGACGGTTGCTGCAGGCCGCTGGCGTTCGTGCTCACCGCCGGACAGCGGGGCGACGCACCGGCTTTCGCCGATGTCATGGCCGGCCTGCGTGTCACCCGTCGCCGAGGGCGGCCCCGCACCAGACCGGATGTGGTCCTGGCCGATAAGGCCTACTCGTCGCGTGCTATCCGCGACCACCTGCGCAG
Organism: Streptomyces sp. TLI_146; assembly: GCF_002846415.1. Lineage (NCBI taxonomy): Bacteria > Bacillati > Actinomycetota > Actinomycetes > Kitasatosporales > Streptomycetaceae > Streptomyces > Streptomyces sp. TLI_146. The sequence continues at coordinate 8,732,178 of NZ_PJMX01000001.1, read as the reverse complement.
ACGTGGGATCCGCGCGGTGATCCCCGTCCCGGCCGACCATCAGGGCCACCGGCAGCGTCGCGGCAGCCGGGGCGGCCGCCCGCCTGCCTTCGACCGTGAGGCATACAAGCAACGCAACACCGTCGAACGGTGCATCAACCGTCTCAAGCAGTGGCGCGGCATCGCCACCCGCTACGAAAAGACAGCCACGATCTACCTCGCAGGCCTCCACATCGCGGGCATCTTCCTCTGGTCAGCCCGCTGATCCAAACGAAAGCCCCTAGGCGACGTCATCTCTGGACGTGAACGAAGCCAGACGCGCGCTCGTCAGTACGGATATAGCGGCGCGGCCGCCTCACGCAGGCCTACCACCTGTCCGCCGAGGACCGGGCGCACGCCAACTCGCTCTACCGAATGGGATCGAAAGCGCTGGTGAAAGGCGAGCTGCTACGCGCCGCGCAATGGCTGGGGCCCGCCGCCGAGGCCGGCCACCCCGGCGCCCTGTTCCGTCTGGCCGTCCTGGCCATGCGCTCGGACTGGGACCGGCGTGAGGACGTGCGGTTCTTCGTCGCCGAGGCGGCCCGGCACGGTCACGGCGACGCCCGCCGCCTGCTGGCCGCGACCGCGCACCGCCGCCCCTTCCCCGACGAGCCGATCGCCGAGGTCCAAGACGACCTGTTCTTCGATGAGGTCCGCGAAGGATTGGGAGTACGTGAGGAGATGCTCACGCCCGAAGAAGTAGATGCCGTGGCGCCGGGCGATGCCATGCCCAAGCTCGTGCTCGTGCCCCCACCGGCCCTCCCGGCCCCAGACCGGCACGACGGCGTCGGCCCTGCGGCCCCGCCGGTGCAACGACAGGCGCCCTTGAGGTCACTTGCCGCTGACCAGCCGGCTCCGCTGGTCCTGCCCCTGAGCGACCCGACGCCGTAGCTGGCGGCTGCGGCCGCCAGCGCCGCCGCAGCAGCCCGCGCAGCCTCCCCATGTGAAGGGGGAGCGCTCACCGAGCCCTGGTGGTCGGCCAACGCGCTGCGCCCCGCCGTCCTGACCGACATGTCCCGCACCAAGACCCTGCCCGCGCAGCAGGCAGCCGCCTTCCGCGCCCTCGAACTCGTCCTGCACATCCAGGCAACCGGTGGCATCACCACCCGCGACCTCGACCGACGCAGTGGCCTGAGCATGGCCGACACCTCCTGGCTGCTGCACTGGCTCCGCGCCCAGTTCTTCATCACGACCGTCGGCGGCGCCCACATCCCCGGCCCCGTCCTGGAGATGGCCGCCCGCGCCGATCAGCATGAGCCGCTGATGCAGCAGGTCCTGGACGGGCTGCGCGACCAGATCGGGGCCGCCCTCTACCTGGCCCGCTACACCGACGGCGAGATCGACATCCTGCAGTCCTCCCACAGCCCCACCGCTCCCCCGGTCGCCGTCAAAGCGCCCTTTCCCGAAACCGGCCACGCCAGCGCCGTCGGCAAGGCCCTGCTGGCCGACCTTGACTTCACCGCCCGGATGGAACACCTCGCCCGCTACACCCCCGTGCCCCTGACCGACCGCACGATCACCAACCCGCGGACTCTCTTCGACACCCTGGACCGCCACGGCCCCCACGCCGCCCAGTTCGACGTCCTCGAATACTCCGACCTCAACGTCTGCGCGGCCTACTCCCTCACCCTGCCCGGCCACGACACCACCTGCATCGCCCTGGCCCTGCCCACCCACCAGCACCACCGCCTGGTCCGGGCAGCAGCAGCGCTCAGCGAAGCCTCCACCGGCCTCCTCCTCACCCGCCTCCTCACCACGCCCACAGCCACCACCCCCAACACACCCACCTCCGATCCCCGACTCCCCCACACCGCGCAAGCATCCCGTGCCATCGCCCTGCCCTGATCCCCATCCCGGCCCCGCGCCCGGCGGCACGCACCAGGACGCCCCCACGCAGGCCTGCGGCACCCGAACACCCCTCCCTCGCGCCGGGTCAGGTCAGCCACGGGTCCCCTTGGCCTCAACGGGACCGGCGTAACGCAGACGACCGTGCCATCCACAGCGCACGGCACAACCTCACGGATGCCCGGAGTGGAACAGTCTCAGCGCGCTGGCCAGACAGGCGCTGGGGCGAAGCACGTCCCCGAGATCAGCTCTTGCTCCCGCTCGGCGGGGCCGTTCGCGGGGTGGTGCAGAAGCTTCACCCACGCGGCACGGGGTCGCGCCAGCCGTTGCCCGCCATGCACCTGCCGTAATGTTGAGAATCGGAGTTGGCCATCCGGGCCAGGTACCTGGCCCGGGATGCCAAGTAGCGTGCTCAGACCAAACGTCAAGAGAACCAGACGACGAGACGTACGTTCTCCGCGCCGTGCACGTCGCTGAGGATGCTCATGACGCTCCAGACCCGGCCCCAGTCGGTGTCTGTCCCCGCGGCCGCCGCGCGGCTTCGCGTGCCGGAAGCGTCGGTCTCCTGCCAGTCGGTTGCCGCAAGCTCCGCCCAGGTCAGCCAGGTAGTCCCGTACACGTCGTCCGGCCCGCCGTAGGCCGCAATCTCATTGCGCAGCCCATCCGAGGCGTCATCCGGGAGGCCGCGGCCCTCGGCCAGGGGGCGAAAACCGAATGAGTTGCGGATTCCGAAGAGGCAGGCCAAGCCGTCGTAGGCGTTGCCTCGGTTGAGCAGGAAGAGATCGATTCCGACTTCCCACACGGAGTCCCCGCCCTCCGGAGCCCACAACCGAGCTACGGGGCCTTGCAACGGGACTGCGAGTGCTTTCAGTGCCTGTTCCAGGCCATGCAGATGAGCCAGAGCCAGTTCGCCGCCGGAAGGACGCGGTGCGGCAACGGGTGCGCCGATCTCGCTTCGCGTTGCTTCGGGCGTGGTCAGTGCCCGTACCGCTGTCGCCGCCGCGGCCCGCCCCCTCCCGCGCGACTAACTCCTGGAGGCCCGCCTGGGCCTGGCCGCCGTCCTCGCCGTCGAACTGGGCGACCGCGAGATGGTGTCCTCGGTCTACCGCCAACTCCTCCCCGCCGCAGACGGCCTGGCCGGCGCCGGCAGCGGCGTCGTCACCCTGGGCCCGGTCGCCCACCACCTCGCCGCCCTGGCTCATCTCTTGGACCGCCCGCGGGAGGCCGCCGACCACTACCGCCGGGCACGTGCGGTCGGGGAGCGGGCGGAGGCGGCGCGAAGGGGCTGGCCGTGGGCGGGTGAGTAAGCGCGGGGTGCTACCGGTTGCTCCAGTGTTTATCGGGTGTTGAGGGGACTCGCATAGGCTCGTTCCCTTCTTGATCAACAACTCCCGACGGAAGTACCCATGAAACGAATAAGAACTACTGCGGGCCCCAGGGGCACCGCAGGACGTCCCAGGCGCCTGAGGGTGTGGTCGGCGGCCGTGCTCTCCCTCACGCTCCTCGCCGGGCTGGTGCAGACGCTGTGGCTTCCGGCAGCCTCGGCGTCGGCCGCGGAGGCGGAGGCGGACTTCAGAGTGGCGACCTGGAACATGCAGAACAAGGAGAACAGGCTCGGCCTCGGAGCCCCGAGGCTGATGCTGGATCAGAGCATCAAGCTGTTGGCACTGCAAGAAGTGCGCAACGTGAACAAGAAGGGCAACGAGGACGTTTACCTTGATCTTCCTGGAACCTCCCTCGGGACCAAGGTGATCAGCGGCTACACGGTGGAGAGTTCCCGGCTCGACGCCGCGGACGACCAGGCTTTCTACTACTACCGCGTGTCCGGATATCGCAACCCGCCGGAAGGCAAGGTACTCCGAAACCGCGACGTGGCGATCGTGACAAGGGAGGCGGTCAAATGGGACGACGTCGATGTCGTACCTATGCCGCTGAGCGTGAAACAAAGGCCGGAATTCGGCGACCCGGAATCAGGCGACCCGGAAGAGCCGACGCGGACGCCCCTGACGGAGGATGTCCCTCCCCCGGTTATCGGCGTTCGTGTGAAGGACACGTGGTATTACTCGTTCCACGCGACCAACGGACAAAGCTTTGGCATCACCAACAACGCTCCTGCGGCCATCAAAAAGATCCGTGATCGCCGGGCCGGCGGGGCCGACTGGGTGGTCATGGGTGACTTCAACCGCACGCCGGAATCGTGGAAGTTCAAGGCGAAGGGAGCGTACGCCGACCTGGTGCTGCCCGACGATGAGAGACTCGTCGTCTCGGGGCAGAAGACGCGCCCCAAGTCCAAGCGGGAACTCGATTATCTCGTGGCCAAGGGAGAAGCCGTCAAGGACTACAAGGCCACCATGCTCAACAGCATTCAGTCGCTTGGCTCCGATCACGAGGCAGTGGTCTTCTCCACGCAGCCCGTGGATCCGAACAAGGTGAATCCGGTCGCAGACTGCACGTCGAAGAAGCCGAGATCAGCCGGTTCGGCCGATGACGCGGAGCTCTGCGTCGCCTCGGCGGCCGTCTCGATGGGCGACAGCTACATTTCCGGCGAGGGCGGCCGGTGGGCGGGCAACGCCAACACCTCTCCCAGCGGCGACGTATGGGGCACCGACCGCAGGGACGACTGCGCGGACGGAAAGGACTGCGTCTACGGTGACACGTCATACGACAACGGCGGCAACCGCTGTGACCGGTCAGACGTCGCACCCATCGAGAGCGCCGCGATCGACGGCATCCCCGAAGAGTATCGGTTCAACATCGCCTGTTCCGGGGCCGAGACGAAGCACATTGTCTCGGAGGGATTCAAGGACCAGAAGCCGCAGGCGGAGAAGCTCGCGGAACTGGCGAATGACTACGACGTCAAAATGATCGTGGTGTCCATCGGGGGCAACGACCTGGGCTTCTCCGACATCATCACCGACTGCGTCTGGAGATTCTGGGGGTGGCCGCGCGGCGGCACCTGCAACACGAACTCCGCGAACACGTCGCTGAAGGAGAAGCTGGACCGAACCCGGGGCGACGTCGTCAAAGCCCTGGAGAAGATCCGCTCGGTCATGGCGGACGCCGGGTACGAGAGCGATGACTACGACCTGGTGCTGAGCACGTATCCGAATCCGCTGCCCAGGGCCGCACAGATGCGGTACGACGAAGACGACAACACCCGCTACTCGGCCGGTGGCTGCCCCTTCCGCGACAGCGACTTGAACTGGGCCCGCGACAAACTCATGCCGGGCATCACCTCCATGCTGCGCGGCGCGGCGGACGAGACCGGGGTGTCCCTGCTGAACGTGGAGAACGCGTTCACCGGGCACGAGCTGTGCCACCGGAGCGCCAAGCAGGCCACGAGCGCCAACTCGCGCGCGAACCCGCTGTCGAGCGCGGAAGCCGAATGGGTCCGGTGGATTCCGTACCAGGTCGACAGCTCCAAGAACTGGCTGTGGGGGTCCCAGGGAGACAAGCAGGAGGCCATTCACCCCAACGCCTATGGGCAGAAGGCGCTCGGCATGTGCCTGACGACCTTCGCCAAGTCGGGCGTGCCGGGCCAGGCACGGACGTTGAGGTGCGCGGGCACTCCGGGCAAGGGCAGCGACGACGTGGGGGCGGAGCACACCGTGCGCATCTCCCAGTACAAAACGAATGACGCCATTCCCCAGGAAGTGCTGCGGCGCCCCACACCCGATTCCAAGTGGGTGTCCGCGGGACAGGACGACGGCGACACAGGACGGTGGTACATCAACGGTGACCCCAGCGCCCTCAAGCTCGGCAAAGAGCCTGAGGACGACGAGGTACTAGAGACCACCATCAGGAACCGGACGGGACAGTACCTGCAGGGAGACGGCAGTAGTCCATGGCAATGGGCAACCGTCACCGATGCCCCCCGTATCTGGAAGATCAGGCCAATCTCGCCAAACGGTAATTTCTTCATCACCACGGATGACGAGAAGTGGTGCCTGGCCTCCGAACCCGGCTCCCCCCAATGGGGATCCCTGCGGCCGTGCAACAAGGTGAGTTTCCTTCGCGACGAGTGGAGCATCGAGAACGCGGACATAAAGATCACCCCCCGTCCTCAGCCCATCGACCGCACCGGCCCCCTCCAGTCCGCCAAGGACAACCTCGTCGCCGACGTCGACAACGCGAACGCCGAGCCGGGCACCCGTGTGAAGGCGCTCGCGCCCAAGGACCACCCCGCCCAGAAGTGGCGGACGCGGTCCACGCCGAAGGGGTGGCAGATCATCAGCGCCCTGGACGGCGCGCCCGTACTGGCGCATGACACCGGCAAGCACGAGGCTCGCCTCGCCAGGGACAACGACGGGGACGAGGCTCAGCTGTGGCAGGTTGAGGACGCGGGCGGCGGCTGGTCGCGGCTGCGCAATGGCGGCCTGTGTCTGACAGCCGGTGGCGCGGATGAGACGCTGGCCGTCAAGGACTGCGCGTCCGGCGACGCCGGGCAGCGCTGGAAGACGCTCGGGGTCACCCCGGACAAGCCCGAGAACGGCGACGCCGGTGACCCCTTCGACGACTCCGCTGATGACCGGGGCACCAAGCCCGCCGCCTCCGGCGACTGCCGCCCCGAGGGCATGACCCCGACCCAAGGCGTCTCTGCCCGCTACTGCGACGTCTACGACGGCGCGGGCCGCGAGTGGGTCGGCAAGGACCGCACCCGGCGCATGGTCGGGTACTTCACCGGATGGCGGGCGGGGACGAATGGGGACCCCAAGTACCTCGTCTCCAACATCCCCTGGTCCAAGGTGAGCCACATCAACTACGCCTTCGCCCGTGTCGACAATGACCGGATCTCCATCGGCGACCCGTCCGATGCCAAGAACCCGGCCACCGGAATGACCTGGGACGGCGCGAAGAACGCCATGGACCCGTCGCTCCCGTACAAGGGGCACTTCAACCTGCTGAACACCTACAAGAAGAAGCACCCGGCCGTGAAGACACTGATCTCGGTGGGCGGCTGGGCGGACACACGGAACTTCTACTCCATGGCCACCAACGCCGACGGCTCGGTGAACCAGGCCGGCATCGACACCTTCGCCGATTCGGTGACGGAGTTCCTGGACCGGTACGGGTTCAACGGCGTCGACATCGACTACGAGTACCCCACCGCCCTGCCCAACACCGGCAACCCCAAGGACTGGGACGTCTCCAACCCGCGTCGCAAGGGCCTCCAGCAGGGCTACAACGCCCTGATGAAGACCCTGCGCGAAAAGCTGGACAAGGCCGGCGCGGACAAGGGCCGCTACTACCTGCTCACCTCCGCCGGATCCTCCTCCGGCTACCTGGTACGCGGCCAGGACGCCGGCCAGGCGCTGCAGTACCAGGACTTCGTCAACGTCATGAGCTACGACCTGCACGGCTCGTGGAACAAGTTCGTCGGCCCGCAGGCCCCGCTGTACGACGACGGGAGGGACAACGAACTGGCCGACGCCGGCATCTACAACGACCAGGCAGCGAATACGAAGGACTTCCAGAAGCACGGCTACTTCAACGTCGACTGGTCCTACCACTACTACCGCGGCGCGCTCCCGGCGGGCCGTATCAACCTCGGTATCCCGTACTACTCCCGGGGCTGGCGCGATGTCCAGGGCGGCACCGACGGGCTGTGGGGGACCGCGGCGATGCCGGACCAGTCCCAGTGCCCCCAGGGCACCGGAGGCCGCGGCCCGGCCAACGCGCAGTCCTGCGGCCTGGGCGCGGTCGGTATCGACAATGTCTGGCACGACACCGAGGACGGCCGCGAGGTCGGTGCCGGGTCCAACCCGCTGTGGCACACCAAGAACCTCCAGGACGGCGTCACTCCGGGATACCTGGAGTCGTACGGGGTCAAGGACGCGAAGCTGACCGGCACATACGCCGAGAAGTACTCGGACGCCCTCAAGGCGCCCTGGCTGTGGAACGCCGCCACGAAGGTCTTCCTCTCCACCGAGAACGAGCGCTCCATCGACGCCAAGGCGAAGTACATCGTCGACAAGGACATCGGCGGTGCGATGGTCTGGGAGCTCGCCGGCGACTACACCAAGCGCCCGGGTGGCGAGTGGGGCATGGGGTACGACCTCACCACCCGCCTGGACAACGCCTTCAAGGGCGCGGGCGCATACGACAACACCAAGGCCGGCGGGCGGGCGCAGCCCAGGGAGGTGATCGACGTCAAGGCGGAGCTGGTCGACTTCCCCACGGGTAAGGACGACTTCTACCCGGTCCAGCCCAAGCTGCGGATCACCAACAACTCCAAGGTCGCCCTCGCCCAGGGTACGGAGATCTCGTTCGACCTCCCCACCTCCGCCCCGCCGGTGGTGAAGGACGGGGCCTGGAAGGAGATCAGCGGCATCGTCCCCGGCCACACCGGGCCCAACGCGGGCGGGCTGAAGGGCGACTTCCACCGGGTGACCGTCACACTCGGCTACTGCGAGGACATTCCGGCAGGCAAGTCGAAAGACATCGACATCAAGTACTACCTGCCCATCACCGGGCCGTCGAACATCACCTTCAAGATCGGAGACAAGACGTTCGGCAGCACCGGCGACCAGCGCCGCGACGTGAACCTGGTCGATCCACCGGCCGCGGACACCAGCAATCAGTGCCGAGCCACCGAATGGGGCAAGCACGCCTACAACCCGAACCCCTCGTTCGCGTTCTGGCAGACCGGCAGCCAGTGGATCATCGAGGACCGCAACAGCGGCAACGTCCTCGACCACCCCGCTTCCTGGACCGACGCCCACCTGGTGGAAAAGCAGGACGGCAACAAGAACCAACTGTGGACCGTCGCCGAGGACGGCGGCAGCAACAGCGGCTGGTACCACATCAAGTCCAACAGCAGCGGCCACGACCAGTGTCTCGGCGCGCCCCCGGCCAGGGGAACCCTCACGGTGCGGGACTGCGACGGAAAGACGGACCAGTGGTGGCGCCTGGTGCCGCTCAGTACCGACCAGGCCACCGCGGGCAAGCCCCAGCTGGACCGGTGGGTCGCAGGCGGCCCCAAGCACGGCGGCGCCTACGCACTCGGCGGCTTCACCGACGGGAGCGCCGACTGGTGGAAGACACCGGCCTACCTCGCCGCACCCTCCGACAGCGCCACCTCCCCCGGCACGAAGATCATCGCCGGGGACACCGACGGGGCCTGGGCCTCGACGGTGTCGTGGAACGGCTTCTACTGGCGCGCCAAGTGGTGGAACAAAGCCACGGACGAACCCGGCAAGAGCGACTCCTGGCAGAAGCTCGGGCCCACACCGTGACCCCTCCCGACTCCGGCCAGAGGTGACCGCCCGGCCCTGCGGGAGAACGACGACGCTCTCCCAAAGCCGAGAGCGGGCACCTGCCTAGGTCCGCAACACCCTCAGGCCCCGGAGTCCAGACAACCGCAGCTGTCGGGGGGCAGGCGATCGCCTGCCCCCCGACAGCTGCGCTCTTCTCACCCCTCATGTCTCAGTGGCGGGTCGTCAACCCGCAACGGTCTCGATGGTGCCCCCTCTCGTGGTGTAGGCGATCATTTGGTGGGCGTGTTCGAGGCATTGGGTAGTGCGGCGGCGTTTTCGGGGTGTTCGGGGTAGAGCTCGTCCATGCTGCCCTCGGGCAGGTAGCGGCGGGCGAAGGCGATCCATTCGTCGTGCATCTCGAAGAGCACGGCGGTCACCAGTCGTTCCAGGGCGGGTGGGTTGGGGAAGACCTGGACGACGTCGGTGCGGCGTTTGATCTCCCGGTTGATCCGCTCCAGCGGGTTGGTGGACTGGATCTTCTTCCAGTGCCTCGGCGGGAAGTCCGCGAACGCGGTCAGATCCTCCTTTCCTCCAGCAACATCGCTTTGACCTTGGGAAACTGAGTGCCGAGCATGTCGGCGACGGTGTCGAGCTGGGTGCGCACGAGTTCCGCGGTGGGCTGGGTGAAGATGGTGCGGATCGTCGCGGCGACCATCTCGCCGGAGTCCCGGTCGATCACGCCGAAGACATTTCGCAGGAAATGAACCCTGCATCGCTGCCAGGCGGCGCCGAGCATGACCTTGCGGACCGCGGCGACCAAGCCGGAGTGCTGGTCGGTGATGACCAGACGGACCCCGGACAGGCCGCGCTCACGCAGCGAGCGCAGGAATTTCTTCCAGAACACCTCGCTCTCGCTGTCGCCGACCATCAGTCCAAGGACCTCACGGTTGCCGTCCTCGGTGATGCCGGTGGCGACCACGACGGCCTGGGAGACGATCTGGTGGTTCACCCGCGCTTTGCAGTAGGTGGCGTCCAAGTAGACGTAGGGGAAGCGGACATGATCGAGGGGGGCGGGTGCGGAACGCGGTCAGCGGTTCGTCCAGTGCCTCGCAGATCCGCGAGACCTCCGACTTGGAGATCCCGCTGTCTCCGCCGAGGGCTTTGACCAGGTCATCGACACTGCGAGTGGAGACGCCGTGCACGTACGCCTCCATGATGACGGCGTAAAGGGCCTGGTCGATGCGGCGCCGACGCTCCAGCAGTGACGGGAAGAAGGCACCGGTGCGAACCTTGGGGATCTCCAGGTCCAGATCGCCGGCCAGCGTGGTCAGCACCTTGTCCCGGTGCCCATTGCGCAAGGCGGTCCGCGCGAGCGTGTGCTCGTTCCACTCCGCACCGATGTGCACGGTGGCCTCGGCCTCGATCAGCTCCTGCACCATCCGCTCGGCGATGGCGCGGATCAGCTCGATTCCGTCGGTCGAACGTAGTGACTCAAGCAGGCGTATCAGGTCAGACTGAGACAGGGCCATCGTGTACTCCCACCGCTTGAACTGGCCTTTTAGCAGGGAGAGTTACACGGTGGCCCGCCTTGTCATCAGGGAGCAGCAACCCACATCAGGTGTGCGCCCCGGGCACACGCCCGCGCACTCCCACTCGTAGATCGCTTACACCACGACAAGGGACACGATCGACCATCGACCTGCGCCGCGAACCGGGCGCCACTGACCGTCTGCCCCGGGGCAAGGCCGGCGGCCCGGAGATCGAGAACGTGACGGCGGGCGAACGCGGGCCAGCGCGGATCGCTGGCCTTGCCCACCGCTGGCAGCAGATCCCGGGCGCGGGCCTGGGTGACGGTGAGCACCAGATGCTCAACGTGGTCCCAACAGGCGGTGCGGGCGATGAAGTCCCGCATGCAGTGCACGGAGCCTGGCGCAAGTTTCACTCGGCGGGAGGCCGAACGGGACCGCCTGCTCAGGTGTTCGCGGAGGTTAGCCGGGGACGGCTACGTAGTCGGCCAATTGGCCAGGTCCAAGTGCTCCCCGCGATGCAGCCCGCTCTCAACGAGGTGCAGCCTCCGGATGAGCTCTTCCAGCGCGCACCTGAGTGACTCTTTGTCCTGCGTGGTCAGAGTCAGCGAGTCCGGGGAGACCTTCCGCTCGTCGCTTCTGGCGCCGAGCTGTCTGACCTCTGCCAAGTACTCTGCGGAAACGTTGAGTTGCTTGGCGGTAGTCTGATCACTGCCAGCCCACGTCTTCAGGTGCGTCAAGAGCCAATAGGCCGCGTCGGCAACGGGGCGGCTACCGCTTCGGAGCGGACGCAGGCACCGTCAACTTGGGCGTGAGCCCTCAGACGGTCAGGCTTTGCAGTTCTGCAAGCGTCTTCTTGGCATTGGCGAGTTTGGACCCGTAGGTGGCGGGGTCTTGGGCGTTGAGCTGGGTGTAGAGGTCGACGGCCTCCTGAGCCAGGGGGATCGCGCGTGCCTTCTGACCGGTGTCGACCAGGAACCGGATCGTTGGCCACATGGTCCATTCGGCCCGTTGGGGCCGGTAGGTCGGGTTCTTGGCACTGAGGGCGCGGAGGTTGTCGATGGCGGCGACAGCGAGGTCCGTCGCTTTGGCCTGGAGTTCAGGCTTGGCCCACAGGTCGATGCCAAGGACGATCTGTGCCCAGGAGATGCGGTAGGTGAGTTCGTCGTCACCGGGGTTCTCGGAGGCGAGTTTTCGGTACAGGCCGACTGCTTCCTCTCCGAGGACCTGCGCTTTGTCGAACTGCCCTGTCCGGGCGAGGAAATCGGCGGTGGGCCAGATAGCCCATTCAGCGAACTGCCGACGGTAGGTGGGGCTTTTGGCACTGAGAGCGCGGAGGTTGTCGATGGCGGCGACAGCGAGGTCCGTCGCTTTGGCCTGGAGTTCAGGCTTGGCCCACAGGTCGATGCCAAGGACGATCTGTGCCCAGGAGATGCGGTAGGTGAGTTCGTCGTCACCGGGGTTCTCGGAGGCGAGTTTTCGGTACAGGCCGACCGCTTCCTCTCCGAGGACCTGCGCTTTGTCGAACTGCCCTGTCCGGGCGAGGAAATCGGCGGTGGGCCAGATAGCCCATTCAGCGAACTGCCGACGGTAGGTGGGGCTTTTGGCACTGAGAGCGCGGAGGTTGTCCGTGGCGGAGAGGGCGAGATCCGCAGCTTTAGCCTGGAGCTCAGGCTTGGCCCACAGAGCTATTCCGAGGGATACCTGCGCCCAGGAGATGCGGTAGCTGAGCTCGTCGTCGCCGGGGTTCTCAGCAGCGAGCTTGCGGTACAGCCCGATGGCCTCCTCACCGACTTGAGTCACGTCATCCCAGCGGCCGGCGTCGGCCAGGTAGCCCGTCGTCGGCCATACCTCCCAGTCCGCCAGCTGGCGCCGATAGCCCGGAAGGTCGGCTGCAAGGAAGCGAAGTGCCTGAGTTCCGTCCATAGTCACCTGGGCGGCTGCATACGGTTTCTTTTTTGCGGCAAACGTTCCAGCGATATTCAGCAGCGCCATGAACCCTTCGGAGAGTTTGTTTTCCTTCACTTCCATCGAGTAGTGGATGATGGTGCTGCGGGCCGTGGGTGCCACGGTCCCGGGAGCGGAGAGCACATGCGGGCCGGTCCAGGCACCGAACTTCTCCGTCACGCGGAACTCGCACAGGCTCTTGTCTATACGCGGCACGATCACCGACGCATAGCCGTTGTCGTACGACACCGCCGAGACCGGGACGCCCGGGGCGGCGAACCCGGGACCAGCGATCCTTACCGGGTCGGCCCAGCGGCTGTTGTTCTGCTCCCAGGTGACATAGAGCGCGCCGTCGTTGCCCACGACGAACGCGTCCAGCTGCTGGAAGCCGTCCTCTGCCGGCTGGGTGACGCTGGTGACACCGCCGCCGGGAGGGGCGAAGCGTGCGGGGGTGAGGGGGATGGGCTGGGACCAGGCACTGTTGTTGGCCTCCCACAGCACGTACAACACCCCGTCATTGCCCACGACGAACACGTCAAGCTGGTCGTTCGCCTGACGCCCGGTCGCCAGAGCAGCACCGGGAGGGGCGAAGCGTGCGGGGGTGAGGGGGATGGGCTGGGACCAGGCACTGTTGTTGGCCTCCCACAGCACGTACAACACCCCGTCATTGCCCACGACGAACACGTCAAGCTGGTCGTTCGCCTGACGCCCGGTCGCCAGAGCAGCACCGGGCGGGGCGAAGCGTGCGGGGGTGAGGGGGATGGGCTGGGACCAGGCACTGTTGTTGGCCTCCCACAGCACGTACAACACCCCGTCGTTACCCACGACGAACACGTCGCGCTGGTCGTTGGCCTGCGCTCCCGTGGCCAGATCGGCTCCTGCGGGGGCGAAGCCCGCCGGTGTCAGCGGCGCGCGCTGCGCGGAACTGGGTGTCGTGTAGTTCCACCAGGTGACCCACAGTCTGCCGTCGTTGTCGACCACGAATGCGTCGATCTGACGCTCGGACTGGACAGTGCCTGCCACCCCTGCCCCGGACGGGGCAACGCCCGGTTCACCGATCGGCAGCATGGGTGTTGTGTAAGGGAAGGGGCGGGGAGGGCTGTCCAGCGCGTAATTCATAAACAGCCCGCCGTCGTTGCCCACTGCGACCACGAACGCCGCCCCCACGCGATAGCTGTTCCCGGCGGCCAGCGACCGTCCCCGGCCGGACGCGGCAACGGCCGGAGAGCCCACCCCTGCCACTCCGGCCGCCAGCGCTACCGCGCCCGCACTCCTGAGCACCGCCCGCCGGGACCACGCCTGTCTGTCCATGAGCCCTCCCGATCCTGTGGTGCCGCCCGGGACAGCCGGGCAGCACAACAGAGCCTCCTGGAAGGGCGGGGCAGAGGACAGAGCTCCCCAAACGATTGGCGCGATCCCGGCCTTGCCCGTCTCGCGCACCGCCCGCGGCTTTCACTACGCCGCGAGCCGCAACCGCAGGGCTGACGCCAAGCACATAGCCCTGCCCGCGCGATGCAAGTTGGTGCGTGAGGGAAGTCCGGCACGCCCGCAAACACGGCACCCCAGCCACGGCCCCGGGTACGTACGGCCGCGCGTGTGACTGTCGGCGGTACCCGGCCACTGTCAGCCTAGTTGGCCAGTTCGGGGAACGCAATTCCTCGGGTATGGCTCTGAGGGAGGGCGTCGGCTGGGTGGACGGGCAGCACTTGATGATGGACACCGAGAGCCCTTTGCCTGTTATGCCAGAAAGGCCGATGATCACCGCCTAAATCATCTTCGTCCAGACAGGTCACGAATGCCGACTGGCCGGTTCCTCTGGGGTCAAAGGTCCTGACAGATCAGGACCTTCGGCCTTACTTCACGAACGCCGACCTGCCTAGGGTCTTGATCACAGATCAGGGGCTCGAGCCGGCCCCGCTGCTGACTTCTCGTCAGAGACTGCGCAGAAGGGGCCGGTCAGCTGGCCGCACTTCGCCTCAGCGCACCAGCGGCCGTTGTCCCTGTCACAGAAGTTCCGACCAGGAGAAAATATGTTTTCTGCGACTAAGAGCCGTTTACTTCTGGCCTGTCTTGCCGGTATGACCAGTGGGGCGCTCTTGGCTACCTCAGCCCACGCTGTCGGTGCCGCAGGCCCCCCTGAGCCCCGCCGAGCCGCGGCAAGCGAAGCAACACCTCCTCTCACCACGGAACAGCGGCAGTTCATCGAGGACGGCATGGGCTCGGAAGCTCTTGCCGAGATAACCAAGGCCATGAGCGAGCAGCCAGCAGGCACGGGCATCCCGCAAACCAGGGCCTTTCCTATCGCTGCTGCCGTTATCGGTGCGGCGGCGTGGTGCGCGAAGGGCGCCGTGGCCAGTATCCCCACATCCGTTCTCAGCGACATCGCAGCTGGCAAGGCCTCGGGCAAGAAGACCTACGTACGCAACGCCATCCTCGGATGCCTCGGCGGCGAGATAGGCAGCTGGGCCTGGAAGGTCCTGCCGAACTGGGTGAAGAACAAGGCCGTCAATATGGTCATCGCCTTCATCATCAAGTACATCCGCTAGCACCGCCCACCACGAGAAGACACAGAGACCGTCATGGCCTACGTGCTCATCTTCACCTGCTTTGCCGTACTGGCGGTGGCAAGCCTCCTGGCCGCCCGCGTCGGCTACCGCGGCCAGGCCTGCAACAGGGCCATCGGATACGACGTTCCTGCGGCAGTGAAGAGGGATCCCGCACTCGAAAGGCAAGCTAACCAACTGCTCGCGTTCTGGTGCACGGGCGCAGCGCTGCTCAGCCTGGCAGCTCTCGTGCCCATCGGCAGCGTTCTGCTGAGCGGCGGCGGGAGATCGGTCTCCCCTTGGGGGCTGATGGCCTTCGCGGTCTACGGTCTGGCCGTTGTGGCCGTTGTGGCCTACCCCTTCGAAAAGATCAAACGCCTCTCCGGTGACTGAGCCGTAGCGCTGTAGGAGGGACGAAGGATCTGGTGCTGTCGGGTGCCTGCGTTCGCAGGCACCCGACAGCTGTCCTTTCTCACCGAAACCGGTCGCTCCTGAGCAGCTGAGCAGGAGCCACCAGCTTGGAGAAGTGAATCGCCGAAGGCATCATGGAACGCGAACGCGCCGGATACCTCAACCCGCGGCGCCTGGTGCACGCCCAGCAGTCCCTCGCCATCACCCACGGTGGCCGGCTGCTGCGCGGGGCCGTGCACAGCATCCGCAAGGACAACACCACCGGCCTATGGCACCTTCAGGGACGCGGCGCCGACGGCACCTTCGAGCTGTGCGCCGAGAAGGTCCTGCTCGCCACGGGCTCCCTGATCAACCACACCGGCGCCCTGCCGGCCGGGCAACAGCTCGCCCTGCACGCCTTCACCGAGCCGAACCTGCTCGCCGAGGTCCCCGCAGACCAACTCGACCACCTGCGCGACCTGCCTACCATCGTCACCATCGACCCCGAGGACACGGGCAACGACAACACCTCGCTCTACCTGCTGCCCCCCATCCGCTACCCAGACGGCCGCTGGTACCTGCGCATCGGCCCGGCCATGCAGCCCATCTTCCACGAGCTGCACGGACCCGACCAGATGCAGACCTGGTACGCACAGCAGCGGATCACACAACAGCAGTCGGGCTTCCTTCAGCGGATGCTCCGTCTGCTGGTGCCGAACCTGGAACCGGTCTCCGTACGCGAGGCATGCTGCGTCGTCGACAAGACCCCCACCCGCTACCCGTACATCGGCCACGTGAGCGAGGACACCACCCTGACCGTGGTGACCGGCGGCAACGGCCACGGAGCCCGCGGCTGCGACGAGATCGGACAGCTCATCTCATCCGTGGTTTTGGACAAGCCCTGGGACTTTCCCCTCCCACGCGACATTTTTGCGCCCATCGCCCAGCACACCCCGCCCGCCGACGGCCGTCCGAGCTACCTCACACCACCCTTCGGACTCTGCTGAAAAGGGGAGCATGAGAGAAGCAGGCCGTGACATCGGGCACGCCGAGTGCCCTGATATCCGACGCTGCCGTCAGCCGCCAAGGCCGACCTGGAGCACGTCCTCGCCGTACTGATCAGGAGAAGACGACGGAGCGTACCTGGAGGCGGTCGGAAGCCCCCCTGCCGGGCTTGAGGGAGTAGTAGTTCTCCCCCTCGCAGTCGGTGCCGAGGAAGACGGTGGCGGTTGCGTCGGTGTGGTTCTTGGGGGCGCGTGAGGCGGAGCCGGGCTCGGATGCGGCTGGTGCGAGGTTGATGCACTGGCCGCTGGCGGGATTGTTGAGGAAGCCGACAGCCTCGTAACCGTCGGCCGTGGTGTAGGAGTAGCGGAACTGCCCGCTTGCGGCGGAGGCCGAACCGGGCAGGGCGATCAGGAGCACGGCGGCACCGGCGGCGAGGGTGAAAGTGCGCAGGGACATACTGGATGGTCCTTCCATGTCGTTGTCGATCGCTGCCACGATGCCCTCGGCCCTTCGACGCGGCACGAGGGTTCCCTCGATCGTGGCTGGCCGAATCGATTCTTCGTGAGCAGATGGCCTACTCCGCCGCCGGCCCGCCCTGCACTCTCGAGGTCACCCTCATGAGCTCTTCTGCGGCCAGGGCGGCTGGCGTAGCGGGATCACACCCCCCCGGCCGGCGCGGGATCGCGGTCCGCCCCGACGGGAAGCTCCTCGCGACCCGGAGCCCGAACGACTTCGCCGGAGACGTGCGGGACTCCGCATCCCTGAATCTGGAGGCGGGATTCCGCCAGGCCTCCTTGAGGGGAGCCGACGACACGGACGCGCCGCCTCGCGTACCGCTGTCCGTGTCCCCCGACGGCACCACAGTGTGCACCGCCTACAGCGAGGTATGCGTCGCCCGCGCAGACAAGATCGACCAGCCCGACACCTCCCGCGGCTCCGACCTGCCGGGCACCGCCGTCGCCATCACGGTCGCCGCCCCCATCGGCACACACCCCAGCGCCTCGAAGAGACCAGCCACCCCCACGCCCTGGCCCCGCTCCTCGTCCCGGGCCTGACCGCCGTCTGACCACCGCCGACGGCGCCCCCGTCACCACCCCTGCGCTTCACCTCCGCCAGCGGCCTCGACCTGGGTACCGCCACCACCGGAACCGACGACCGCGTCAACCACACCGCCGACCTGTGGCTGCCGCTCAACCCTGACACCGCAGTCATCGACACCAGCCACCTCACCGGCCCCTACACCGTCACCTACCCCGGCAAGGACGCCTACGAGCCTTCCGAAGCCGAAGGCACCATCAACCTCGGATAACCCCCAAGGCCCCCAGCGCAGGCGGCCCTCACCAACCACGACCCCTGGGACGCACCCGCCTACTGCGGTCGTGCGACCCTGATCCGGTGCCGGGACCCGGTGGACATGACCCGCGCACCCGCACGGGCCATGGTCGTGACGGAACTCCGGGCCCCGGCACACCCCACCGCGTTTCCTGATACCTCTCCGCAAGGACCGGACCAGGGCCACGCCGGGCATCATGGCGGGCCGTCACTGGAATGCGGCGACACGTTCGCAGCAAGAGCAATTGATCGACCAGGTTTCGCGGTTGCTAGTCCATACATATGCGCGCGCGGTCGCGCAACAGCTGCCGGATCCGTCGCCGAGTCAATACCGGCCGTTCCGTATGGGGCCGGGAGACACAGACGTCGTGGTGGGCACAGTGGTGATGGCTAACAGCCAGCCGATGCAGATCGCCTACCGCTTGTACAAGACGGCGCAGGGCTGGCTGGTTTACGACCTGAACACTGAGGGTGCGTGGTTGGTCCAGACGTACCAGCAGGTGTTCAACGAGAAGGTCACTCACGATGGCGTGGACGGCCTGATCAGCTACCTTACCGAGCGCAATGATGCCCTGGCCGGTCAGGGCGAGACGCTGCAGCCGCTGGCGTGTCCGGTAGCTCGTGATGGCCTTCCACCCACCGGACAGTGCCTAGGCGCAGAGCCCCGGCCGGGCGCTCGGGGGAAGCGCCGACCGGGGCCGGGGAACGGGAAGGGGCGGGGTGTTCAGTAGCTCCAGGACTGGTTACTGCGACCGTTGCACGACCACTGGATGACGCGGCCGTTGTCCGCGGTGCTGCCGCCCTGGACATCCAGGCACTTACGCGTGTGGGAGGGGCGCATCTCCGTCTTGTGGGGCTTGGAAATGTTGATGTAGAAGGCCTGGTTGGCCTCGCCGACACAGGTGTACTGGTCAATGGCCGCACCGTTGGCCTTGCTCGCCCCGTGCACGGTGAGGCACTTGTTGCTGTTGGCGTTGCGCAGCGCATAGCTGAGTCCGCCGGTCCACTCCATGTTCCAGCGCTGGTTGGCGGCGCCCTGGCACCTGTACTGGTTGACCGTGGCGTTGTTGGCCTTGCTCGCCCGGTACACCGTCAGGCACTTGCCGCTCTTCTTGTTCTTGACGTACTTCATGGTGGAGGCCGCTCCGGGCACCTGCTCGAACGTCAGGCCGCCGGAGGCGGTGCCGGCGGCCGTCGCCGTGGAGGCGGTGGCCGGCATGAGGAGGGTCATGGTGACGGCCGCGGCCGTCGTCGCCGCGAGCGTGAGCGTCCGGCTGAGGCTGAGGTTCATGGCTAGTCCACCCTGTTCCACGTCTGATTGCTGCGCCCGTTGCAGGACCACTGGATGATCGGCGCGTTGTCGGCCTGGCTGCCGCCCTGCACGTCCAGGCACTTGCCGCTGTGCACGGCCTTCAGCGGTGAGTGGCCGTTCCACTTGAACCGCTGGTCCGCCGCGCCGTTGCAGTCCCACTGAATGAGCGCGGCGCCGTTCTTCTTGCTGGCTCCCGCCACCGAGAGGCACTTGCCGCTGTCGTACCCGGCGATGCGCCAGTACGGCGGGGCGACGCCGTACAGCACCCACCACTGGTTCTTGGCGCCCACACACCTGTACTGGTTGACCTTGGCGCCTTTGGCCTTGCTGCCCCGGTAGACGGTCATGCACTTCCCGCTGTGCTTCGCCTTGAGGTAGACGACCATGTCGCGCTGGCCGGGAACGCGTACGACGTCGAGCCCGGCCAGGTCCATCCCGGCCGCCGTCACCGAGGCGGGCGCACTCGGCGGCGCGTGGCCGCTGGAGGCACTCGCCGTACCGGGAACGAGCGCTCCCAGCGCGGCGACAGCGACCGCGGCGCACACGCCGGGTGCTTGCTTCCCCCACATATCAGGTCTCCTTCCACCACACCGCGTGGTTCGTCGGTCCACAAGACGCTACGGATGCGGCCGCCGCCTTTCATCCCTCACCCGGTTGACCTTCTGAGTCAACCGTTTGTTGCAGGCGGGCGGGGTGTACAACCAGGGGGGTAGGCGTACGGGTGCGGGAGGCGGGTGGCATTCAGCCCGCAGCTTTTCGCCCGCACCTCCCGGACACCGCGCCATGTACCGGAAAGACCAATGAGAGGGCCGGACCATGCGAAAGCAAATCCAGCTCGTCCCGTTAGCGGCGGCCGCCCTACTGCTCGGAACCGGCACGATGGCCGCGACAGCAGGGCCGGCTGCGGCATCACAGCGATCTGCCCCCGCGCGGGCCTGCACGGTGGACGCGCCCCGCTTCACCAGTTCACCAGGGACCGGCCCCAGCGACTCCGCGTTCTGGCCCGCCCGCGGCACCCACGCCACGGCCACCACCCGCTGCAACGGCATCAATCTGAAACTTGACCACACCCGCGCCGTGCGGACCTGCTTCAGGGCGACCGGCAGCTGCAACGCCTGGCGGACCAAGGCCCAACGCAGCTGGCGGACCGCCGCCACCGACGCGCGCGACGGCGCCCAGTTCTACTCGTAGTTCCAGGGTCTGGCCCGTGCAACTGGCTTGATCGATTATTGACGGGCCGCCCCGCACGAGGCGGCGACCGTTGCCCCGGACCACCCCGTGCTGCCCTGCCCGTCTGACGGGCAGGGTGTCGCCCATCCATCTCAGCTCAGCCTGTCTCCACCGGGCTGACCGAGCTCCACCGCCGGCGCATCGTGGTCTGCTCCGAGCTCAAGCCCGACGGCAAACAAACCTTCCTCAAACTGACCATTTATGACACCGTCTAAGTCTTTCCTCAGGTCCATGCCACGATGGCAGTCATGGATTGGACTGCGCCGGTCAGTACGGCCCTGGGTGGATTCATCAGTGTGATCTCGGTGTTGGTGGCCCATCGTGCGCAGTGGGCGAAGGAGGTCAAGAAGCAGCGCCGGGAAGATCTACGGACTGCGTGTGTCCAGTTTCTGGCGGCGGTGACACAGGCCAGGGAACAGATACACCGCGCGGGCCGGGACGGCAACAGCGAGGAGAAGTTACGTCGAGCTCAGGACGCGTTGACCGATCACGATGTATTCCCCGCACGCATACAACTGCACCTGGTGGCCCCGCCGGACCTAGCGGAAATGTCCCGAGAGCTCGTGCACCTGCTGATCGGCTACCGAGACACGGTGACCAGCGGGGAGCCACACCAGGAGGCTGAACTCGCGTTCACGAACCATCGCAACGCAGTGACGCAGGCCATGCAGACAGCCCTGTCCGACGTGCAGTGACACCCGCCCGCACCCAATACAACACCCCGTCGATCACACGCCACGCCGGTTACTCCACCGACCCCCACGCGCACCACCGCGGGGAGGAACGGCTCGGTTTGCTCAAACTCACCGTGTAGGACACGGCCTAACTCCGTGTCCTGATCGACAACGGCGACCTCGACACCTACTGGCGGCACCATCTGGGGCGCGAGCACCAGCGCCTCATCCCGTGCACGACCAGCAGCAGTACGCCCTCGCAGCCTGAATCTTCCCAACCGGATCGTGTGATCAGCTGGCGCCGGCGAAGGCGCCGCTAGTCAGCACCGGCACCACACGGCTGACGTCCAACTCCGTGGCGATAGCAACGTCATCGGCAAACCCAGCCTCACCGAGCTCGCGCCCGGACGAGCCGGCCGCGACAGCAGCTCTGGGATCCGGGGTGCCGGTGAAGGCCGCCGCCGCCATTGCGGCTTCCGGTGAGGGCGCCTCACCACCGCATTCCAGTAGCGCGGCGATCACTGCTCCGGCACCGAGCAGGTCTTCGAGCGCCGGGCGAAGACTGCCATCGGGCCAGCGCTCACCGGCGGCGATCACTCCCACAGGATGCTCGATGGTCCCGTGCCCCTGAGCGCCGAGCCACTGCCCGACGGCGGCCGCATTCCTCAGAGAGGCGGCAACCACGGCGGAGCTATCGGCGGCTGCGGCAGCGATCGCCGACCCGTTGGGGGACGGCAGCACCAGCCGCGGAGTAAACGGAGCACGTCGCAACGCAGCCGGAGACAGCGACCACGGCGAACCCTCGGACACCGCACGACGCCCCACCGCCAAAGCGGCGTCCACCTGCTCGGCGAAGCCCACAGCCGACTCATCCCGCCAGCGATAAAGGGAATACCTGCGTTCCCGCCTCGACCGCGGCGGTCACTGACGTGGTGAACGACAGCACATCGACAACCACCAGGCAGGCGACACCACCCGCGAGTCGCTCCGCCCCAACCGGGCCCCACTCGACCCGCACACCGTGACCAGCCTGCCCAAAAACATCACTCACGAATGACGATCATGCCAGTGGAAGCCGATACTGAGCCACAGACCTTCCCTCGGGACGAGCTGCCCCTCCTGAACATGGCTTGTCTGAGCGGCAGTTGGCCGGGCGTGAAGGGCTCCTTGCGGGCTGCAGGCGCGTACTGTCGGGGTACGAGGTCGCGCTCGCGGCCGGGCAGTTCGGCCAGCAAGGCCGTGGGGCCGCCGCCGGGTGGTATCCCCGGCGGCGGCCGTGGTGCGGGGACGGACGGTTCCCCTTCCGCGGCGTCCTCGCAACCGATGTCCTCACCGGCATCCGGAGTGCGCGGGAGTTCACCCCGGCTCGAACAGCTGGGAGGACAGGGGCCGGAGCCCTGTTCTCGGCGATGCGGCTCCGGCCGTCACTCACCCCAGATCAAAGGGGGTCAGGCACGACGGGCTCAGCGTCCGGCGACCGGATCGTCCCGGCCCAACGCACACCTGCCCTGGAACCAGCGTAGGACGGGGCGGGGCATTGCCGACACGCCGCCTTTCAGCCCCACCGACGACACCCACCACGTTCCCCGGGGCCATCCCGCGCACTCAGAGCTGTCTTTGAACCCCGCGGCCTCCGCCGCGCGGCGCGGTTCGTCAAGCACACCAGCCGTGGTTCATCAGACACACCGGTGCACCGCATTCCCGCTGGCCGCCCCGGGGAGCGCTCTCGCCGTCACTCCAATGGGTGTACCTCGCAGGAACGGGTGGCGGTTCCACACCATGATGAGGCCATGGACCGAGCCGTGCTGCGGAGCATACCGGGCGATCATCTGGCCGACGCGGAACAGGTGCGCACGCGTGTGGACGAGGACACGCGGCATGCCATGCGGGTGGTATCGGCGGTGCTCCCGTTCAAGGTGAACAGTTACATCATGGACGAGCTGATCGACTGGAGCCGCCCGCCCTACGACGATCCCGTTTTCCGGCTGGTCTTCCCGCACCGGGACATGCTGCCCCCGGACATGTTCCGCACGATGAGTAAGCTCATCGCCAAGGGCGCGTCCCGCAGCGAGGTGCGCCGGGAGGCGAACCGGCAGCGCCTGCTCCTCAAGCCCCATCCGGGCGGTCAGCTCGAACAGAACGTGCCCCGGCTCGACGGACGCGTGGTGGAGGGCCTGCAGCACAAGTACCGTGAGACGGTGCTGCTGTTCCCCGGCGCGGGCCAGACGTGTCACGCGTACTGCGGATACTGCTTCCGCTGGGCGCAGTTCGTGGGCATGCCCGAGCTGAAACAGAGCCTGGCGGGGCCGGCGAATGCCCTGGAATATCTGCGTGAGCACACGGAGGTGACCGACGTCCTGATCACGGGCGGTGATCCCTTGATCATGTCGACAGCGCGCCTGCGGGAGTACATCGAGCCACTTCTCGCCCCGGAGTTCCACCACATCCGCTCCCTTCGGATCGGTACGAAGGCGCTGGGCTACTGGCCCTACCGGTTTCTCACCGACCCCGACGCCGACGATCTGCTGCGGCTGTTCGAGCAGTGTGTACGGGCGGGCAGAACACTGGCGCTGATGACCCATTTCTCCCACGGCGCCGAACTGGCCACCGCCGTGGTCGAGCGGGCCCTGGTGCGTATCCGGGCGACGGGAGCGGTGCTGCGCGCGCAGGCGCCCATGGTCCGTTACGTCAACGACGACTCCGCTGTCTGGGCGCGGATGTGGCAGCGCATGGTCGAGCTCGGTATCCACCCCTACTACGCGTTCGTCGAACGCGATACGGGAGCGCGCAACTACTTCGCCATTCCTCTCACCCGTGCCCTCGCCGTCTACCAGGGGGCACTGCGCCAGGTGTCCGGCCTGGCCCGTACGTCACGCGGCCCGCTCATGTCCGCCACACCCGGCAAGGTCGTCATCCACGGCGAATCCCACATCGCCGGGCGCAAGGTCTTCGTCTGCTCCTTCCTCCAGGCGCGCCTGCCCGAAGCCGTGGGGCAGCCCTTCTTCGCCGCCTGGTCGCCGACCGCCACCTGGTTCGACGAACTGGAACCGGCCTTCTCCGACTCCCCGTTCCCCACCGCAGGAGCGGCGACGGGACCTCACGGCGCCGCCTCCTGGGGGAGAACAGACGGTTCCTAGCGGTGGTTTGTTGAACCCTGTGGTAGAGATCAAGCGGATGTCCGCGGGCGAGGGCGCTGAGCAGGTCTTTTAGCTCATCGGGTGGGGGGCTTGGTCGCCCAGGCGGCCCAGTAGCGTTGCAGCGTGCGCCAGGGCGCCGGCCAGCCACGGACGGCTCGGATCGCCTGGGGCCAGCAGGCCGTGCGGGGCTGATGGGACGTGTGGGAGCCCCCTCTCAGGGGGTGGTGTCGGCTCCGGGAATTCGGCGGCGGCGCTGAGCTGGTTGCACGCTCAGCGGAGCCTCGCAAACAGGCGTGATGGGGGTCCAGTGGCCGGGGTGCTCGGTTCTGTCCAGGTCAGAGCCAGGGCGGCGAGGCAAGGGGTGTACGTATGTTCCCGTATGCCCAGCTGCCGTGGCTGGGCTTGACCGCGACCACGAACGGCAGTAGGGCCTCTCCTAAGTCGTGCAGGAAACTGTGGTGGTCGCCGTAGGCGGCATCGGCTGCCACCGCCCTGAACCGGGCCCCGGCCGCTGTGGCCCTGCGGGCCAGTTGGCCAGCGATCTGCAGTTTGCTGCGGAACCCGGGGGCGGCCGTGCCGGTCGGGAAATGGTGGGCGGGGGTGTACGGCAGCGCGCGGAGGGGATGGTAGAGCCGCTTGTCGGCCCAGCAGGTCGTCACCGTGACCACGCCGCGGTCGACCTTGCCGACCGAGCCCAGGTACTGCTTGCCGCCACGGGCGGTGGCGCTGCCGTCCTTGCGGTCACCGGAGTCGTCAACCACCAGCACCCCTCCCCGGTGCGACGCGGTGGCTGAGTCGTTCAGCAACAGCTCAACGCGGTGGGCGTTGATCTTCTCCGGGTCCCACCGGGACTCGAAGAGGAAGAACTGCAGCCGCTGCACCGCGGCGTGCTGGGCGCCGACGACTGGTTCGGTGCCGGCCAGGCAGGTCAGGGTCGTGTTACGGTCCCGCGGCAGCAGCAACCCGGCCAGGTACTCGCGGAACCCGCGCCGCTGTGCCAGATCGGAGAAGAGACCATCGAAGCGGGCGGCATAGGCTTCCAGCGGGCCCGGAGCAGGCGGACACGGCACACGACGAGTCATCACAACCCCCGGCGTCGAAGCAACAATCCCTGCTACCGGCGTATCTCAGGCCTGACCCACAGTCAACAAACCACCGCTAGCGACCTCGTACATCCGTCCGTGTGTTCAACATCTTGGGCAACATCGCCGATACCCTAGTGCGGCGCGCCGCCGGCGACCGGCCGCCCGCGGACGATGTCAGCATGTTCTTTTCTTCCCTTCTTGTGATGCTCACCGCGGCGGTCGCCGTGACCACCACGGCCTTCCTCGTGACACGGCGTCAGGGCCCAGAGGCTCCCGATCTGCCCAAGGGCGTCGAGATGGCCGTCGGAGCAGTGAGCGGCCTTTTCGTGTTCTCCTTCGCCTTCCTCGCCCTCAACGCGCAGACCGAGTTGAACGCGGCGCGCAAAGCGGCGCTGTCGGAGGCGAGCGCGCTCAAAGAGGTCTACTTCGCCGCGCAGGGCCTCGACGACACCGCCCGTGTGCAGGTCCGACAGGGCATCGTCGACTACACCCGCTCCGTCGTCACGGCCGAATGGCCCGCCATGCGCGACGGCCGCCCCGACGAGTCGACCGCCCGGGGGCTCGACACGCTGCGGTTGCGCGTCTACAAGATGCCGGCATCCGACGATGCGGCGAAAGCGGCCCGCGCAGAAGTCACCCAGCGGATGAGGGATGTATACATGGCCAGGCGGGAACGCCTGGCCGAAAAGGACGCCCAGGTCCCCCTGCCGATCCTCTCGCTGATGATCGGCGCCGGAGTCGCCACCCTCTTGGTCATCGCACTCTTCGGCCGCCCGTCCAGCCGGGTCCACTACGGCCTGCTCGCCGTCGGCGCTGCGGGGTTCGCCTACATGATTTTCCTGATCCTGGCTCTCAACCACCCCTACGGCGGCGGGATCAGTATCGGCCCCGACGCCTACCGCGAAGCACTCACCAGATATCAGCAGATCGGCTCATGACGCCTTGGAAGACTTGCTACTGACTTCGGCTCGTCGAAGTGACAGTGGCGGCGCGGGAGGCCAAGGACGCGCGTGTGCAGACAGCTGATCAGTGTGCGAGATGTTCGTGAAATTCACGAACAGCGGGCAAAGTCATGTGCGCGGAAAATCGCTTCCGGTACACATGGGCGACCTTGTCAGACGGTTTGCCACCGAAGGTGACCATCCGCTGGGCAGTCAGGAGGGCGTCCCCGACATGTCCGAGCGCGAGTTGGGTGTCTACTATATGGAGCAGCTCATGGCCAAGGGGCAGCAGCTTGGAAAGACGGGAAGGGGCGAGCAACGGAGAAAAGCGGTCGAGGGCTTGCTGGGGCCGGCCGAGGTGAGTGGCGATGACGCCCGTACACAATGCGACCCATTCTTCGGAGATGTTCCTCGTGACCGCACATCTCAGCGACTTCTTCGTGTCTGCGAGTCTGGCGAGACCTTTTGCGGCTTCGTTCAGAGCGCGTTTGCACTGAGCGGAGTCTCCGAGCAGCGCATGGGCCCGGGCGGCCAAAAGATGCAGGAAGCCCGCCAGGGGATGTTCTGTTTGCCGGATCGTGGCCAATACGGTCTCAACCAGCAGAATCGCGTCCTCGGCTGCCCCTGCGAGGAGGTGGGTGTAGGAGACCAACGCCAGGTACCCGACTGATCCACGCGCATCACCTCCTGCTGTGGCGGCCCGGACTGCCAGCAGGTAGTAGCGCTCGGCCAAGGCGTTTTCCCCGAGCCCGATGCTAAGACCTGCGCAGAGCCCCGCTGTGCGAGCAGCAAGCAGGAGTAGCGAGGGAGAGGGCTCTTCGTGTCGTGCGGGCTCTGATGCCAGCGCAGCGAGGAATGATAGGTCGCTCTGCGCGACCGGCAGGAGGTGAGCCGGGCTCACCGTTCCGTACATGGTTTCCAGAGCTTGCACGCGCGCTTGGGCCCCACGCAGCGCATCCGGGTCTTTGACCTGCGGTGGGGCCGATCGTGAGGGCTGAGTGATCGCCGCATGCCACTGCTCGGTGAATGCTTGCAAGAGGGGACCCGTAACTGCGAGATAGAAACGGTCGAATCGCTGCACGAAATGGCTGACATCGCGGAGCGTCTCCAGGGCGCCGGTCAGTGTCCACGACCG
The DNA here is from genome assembly GCF_002846415.1 of Streptomyces sp. TLI_146. Lineage (NCBI taxonomy): Bacteria > Bacillati > Actinomycetota > Actinomycetes > Kitasatosporales > Streptomycetaceae > Streptomyces > Streptomyces sp. TLI_146. Next base: position 8,704,862 of record NZ_PJMX01000001.1, on the reverse strand, counting down.
TGTCAGCATGTCGCCGTCTCCGGAGGCCAGACTGAGCCAGTGCGGCCAGCCCAGACGGCGTACCTCGCTCTGTGGAACACCGTGGATGTGAGCCATCGCCAACTGTGCGGTGAGCTCGGGGACCGTCCTGCCGGACTCCCAGCGTGAGACCTTCTCACGCCTCGCGGCCATGGAGCCGTAGCCCAGCTTGGCATGGGCATCGGCCACGAGGAGCGCGTAAGAGCGGTGGGGTGCCCCGATCGACGCCCTGAGCGAAGCCAATGGGTGTGCTGGCATCTGCTGGTCTCCCACTGTCTGAGAACTACGTCGGCCTCAGTAGTTGAACGGTCATTGAAGTTAGATCACGACCAGAGTTCGCGCCAGTGGAGCTGGGCACCCCCGAGGCACCCCTCAGGCACCCCCGACCAGAAATCGATCACTCGATCGATGTCATTACCCAGAAGCGGCGGGCAGGAAGAGAGCGTGCGACCCACTGTGATCATCTTCGTTGACTGAATCTTGCTGGCCCTTCTGCGATCGTCGGGGCCGTTCCAGATCGGAGCGCTGCCCTGGGGCGGATTCTCGAGTGGCTGCATCCCCTGGCCTTCCGTCCAGGAGGGCAGCCACTGGCACAGCGCATCCAGGTCCTCGACCGTGCCTCCTGCTCTCAGCAGGGAAGGCAGCGTTGGTGCCTCAATCGTCGCGGTCATGACGGAGCAGCTCCTTTGGATCACTAATCCCGGACCCAGCGTCCGGGATACGCGAGATGACCGTAAAGACCGCCACTGACAATCAAATCCCAAATGACCTAATGCGCAGGGCAATGCAGTCTCCGGCCCGGTGCCGTATCGGCGAGTTCGGCCCGTACCCGGCGCGGCTGTGGCAGCAGTTCGAGGGGGTGATCTGGAAGTGTCGCTCGGGAGCCCAGTGGCGGGAGATATTGTTCGGAGCCTGGTAGACCGTCCACAACCGCTTCCGGCAGTGGCGGGATGTCGGCGCCTTCGAGGCCCTGCTGGAAGGGCTGATAGCCGAGGCCGCGAAGCGGGGCGAGGTCGACCTGTCGCTGGTCAGTGTCGATTCCCCCCACCACCCGGCCCACCACGATGCCGCCGGGATGTACCTTGCTCCCGACGTGCTCGACGCCATGGAGAAGGCAGCCGCCGAGGAGAAGCCCAGGTCAAAGGGGGGCCGATGAAGAACGAAACGGGCGGGACGCTGAAGACGATCCCGAACGTCAGGCACGGCGGCGGGTGAGGCGTCGGCGCAAGCTCCGGTTGAAGGCCACCCTCCTGGGACGCTCCCGAGGCGGACAGACCAGCAAGGTCCACTTGGCCGTTGACCGCAGATGCCGGCCGCTGGCGATCGTATTGACCGCGGGACAGGCCGCCGACAGCCCACAGTTCTCGTGGTAACCGCGCTCACCTGCGTGAACGAGGCATCAAGGGCGTGATCCCGGAGAAGAAGGACCAAGCCGCTAACCGGAAGAAGAAGGGCTCCAGGGGCGGCCGGCCCGTCAGTCACGGCTCCGGCCTCTACCAGGAGCGGAACACCGTCGAACGCCTGATCAACAAGCTCAAGGCATGGCGAGGCATCACACCCGGTACGACAAGACACCCGAGAGCTACCTCGCCGCCCTCCATCTGCGCGCCTCGATTATCTGGATCAAGGACCTCACCCGGAACAGCCACTGATCACAACCACATGCGCTTCCTAGGAGGCCTGTCCCGGGCGGGTCTTTCGCGGGATCGTCAGCCGCCAGCCGATGGGGCTTGGGTACGGGTGTACGGCGGGGTCGGCGGGCCAGCGGACCAGGCCGCGGTGGCGCAGCAGATCGCGACGCTCCTCCGGAGTCATGTGGGGCTCCTCGCCCGGTCCGTCGATGTCCTTCTCCCCGTCGACGTTGAAGTGGTCGGCGGTGGCGGTGCGGTAGTCGCGGCGGAAGTCGGTTTTCCACTGCGAGTTCGAACCGCAGAATTCCGAGCCGCAGATGGCCTCCCGGTGCCGCCGGATGAAGACGCCGTGCACCGGGTACCGGTCCGCGACGCCGGCCACCGCGTGCGAGGTTCCGGCCCTGACCCTGACTCCCGCCCGGCTGAACAGCAGCTCACCGAACATCAGGCCCGGCCACACGGTGGCGGTCACGGTGATCGGCGTGTCCGGGTCTTTCGCCTGCTCGACACTTACAATCTCGTGCCAGAACGGGTCGAAGGCACCCTGCCCGACCGGTGTCATGCCCAGCGCCGTGAACAGCGTCAGATACTGGTCGAGAGTGATCCGCGGCCACTCCCGCTTCATGTGCAGATAGTGCTTGAGCACTTGCTCGGCCCCCGGCGGCAGGTCCGGCTGAAACCCGAGCAACAGCACGTCGTTGACCCTCAGAAGCGCGTAGGCCAACTCCAGCAGATCGCCGAACTCGTAACTCTCGCGCCGCCACGCCCCGTATACGGCCAGTGGCGCGAGGCGCTCGCGCAGCCCGGCCCCGCTGCTCCGCAGCCACGGCTCGAGCACCTCGGCGAAGGCATCGTGCCGCTCATACGATTCCAGGGCATTGAACAGCCGGCGTGGCGCAGCGGTTTCGGTCATGGTCGGCAGCGTACGAGGACCGGCCGCCCGGCCCAAGCGAAATTCCAGCGGCGGATCAGCCGAAGCGCCGACGGACGGGCTCGCCCATCGGCAGGGACGGCTCGATGCCCCCCCACGCCTGGCCCATCAGCTGCACTCGCGTCACGCAAGATGATCTACCGGATCGGGCCCTCGGGGTGAGGACACATCCCCCGGATCGATCACGACTAGATTCGCGCCCTAAGGCGTGTCCGACGAGTCGTGTGACCGTGCTGTGTTGTCATCGTCCGATCGGTGTGGGGCAGGGCGATGTGCCAGATCGGGAGTCTTGGGGCCCGCCCCGGACCGCCGGGTGCCCCCGAGGGTGGCGCTTGGCGCTCGCCAAAGCAGCGTCCGCTACCCGCGAGAGCGGTGGAGGCCATTCCCGGAGGGCTTGGCGGCCGGAGCGGATGGATGGCGGGGTCAGACGGAGAAGCGGACGGAGCGGAACTTCTGCCGGGCGTTGCCCACCCCGGTTCGCGCCTTCACCGTATACCTGGTGCCCTGACAGAGGGGCTCGCTGAAGGTAGACGCGGTCTTGTCGGTCCTGTTTTGCGCGGAGAAGGCAGGTTGCTGGGTCGGGAGGGTGGCCTCGGGAATTTCGAGGCACACCCCGCTGAGCGGGTTCTCCAAGTAGCCGAATTGGTTCGCGCCGTTGAGGTCGACGTACGTGTAGCTGAACTCGCCGGTGGCGGCGTTGGCCGAGGTCGGCACAGTCACGACGAGCGCGAGGGCGCCGAGAGCGGTGCCGACAGTATGGCGAAGTCGCATTGCACTTCCTTCTGCTCAGTGGCGGCTGAACGGCGGTCTGCCATCCGATATGAGCATGACCGCCAAGCATCTTCTGCCCGCTCCGGCTCCAGGGCGCCAAGGAGTGATCAAGGGGGCGCACACAGGCAATATCACGGCTTGGCGCGCCCCAACGCACGCTCCACCCTCCGGGTTACTCAAGTGAGGGCGATCCGTCCGCCGCAAGCCTGCGAGGCCCGCAAGTCCGCCCAGACGGCCGGCCGGGCCCCACCGTGCCGCCATGGCCGGCTACCGCGTCCGCTCCACCACCGCGGCGGCCCTGGTGAACGAGCTGGTCGAAGCGGCCTATGACAAGCAGCTGGGCAAGACCATCGCCCGCTACGGACGCGTTGACCTGCTCGAAATCGACGAGCTCGGCTACCTCGAACTGGACCGCTGCGGCGCCGAGATGCTCTTCCAGGTTCTAACGGAGCGTGAGGAGGAGAACAGCATCGCGATCGCCTCCAACGAGGCGTTCACCGGGGGGAGCAAGACCTTCGCCGACCCGCAGCTCTGCGCGGCGATCGTGGACCGGCTCACCTTCAACGACACCCTCATCGAGACCGGCACCGAGTCCTACGCCTGGCCCGCACCAGGGCAAACAAGACCAACGGGACGCAGTAACGACCCTCTCCGGGCTTCGTGCGTGATCAACCGGAGGGAGGGTCAGCTCCCGCCGCGGAGCACGTCGAGGACGTGGGGCCAGGCAGCCGTCCCCAAAAGCGCGTCAGCTTTGGGCGTGCCTCCGTACTGGAAGCGTGGGGATGCCGACGCCGGGCTCTCGCCAGGAAAACGGGGTCGGTGGCCGGCATCGCGGCGGGCGATCAGACGCACCGTGGCCCCAACTGAGCGCCGGCGTTGTGCCAGTTGTTCGGCGAAGGGAAGAGACGGCCACATCGCATCGTCTCCGCCTGCGACCAACACCAGATCGGCCCGCGCTTTGTCCACCGGGATCTCCGCCGGAGAGAGCAGACCAGCAAACGTCCGCTCGCTGAGTTCATACCACCCCCGGATGGCGACTGGCCCTCCGTCCGCCTCTGCGGGAGTCCAGGAATCGTCCATGGGGACGAAGGGCAGTGCCTGCTCTCGCCAGGTCCAGGACGATCGATAGGGGTGTCGTGCTCCGTCGCGGCCTGGTCCGACGTTGCACCAGACCCGGGACGTGGGCGACATCGCGATGACGACGTCCACACGCGGATCGTGCACTGCCGTGAGCAGAGCTGCCTCAGCCCCCTTGGAAGTGCCCACGATGCCGATGCGCTCCGCCCCGTTCAACCGGAGGAAGTCAACGGCGGCGGTGAACGTCTCCAGGGGGATCTCGCAGATCCCCGGGGACTGCCCCGGACCGCCGAACCAGCGGATCGACACGGCCGTCATGCCCTGCTGGGCAAGGATGCGTGCTCTCTCCCGTTCGACACGCCCGCTGGAACCCGCCAGGACCAGGACACCGATGCCACTGCCGCAGACGGGAGCGACCAGAACGCCCTCCCAGGGATCGGTCAACTCGCGCTCAATGACATCCACGTGGTCCCCCACCGGTCCGCCTCAACTGTCAGCGCAGCCTAATCGGCGTTGCCATTCCCCCTGGAACGACCGCACCCGGCCCGCATAGGCGCCGACGGTGTCAATCCAGTGGCCGCAAATGAACTCGCTCTCCGGAGCCGCCTCACATCGCCTGATCTTCACTGACCGTCCGCGAAATGGGGCCAGTTGGAGTCGCCTTGGTGGAGCCGCTGAAAGCCGCCCCAGCCACTTTGACCCCGGGGCCGGCGGCGGGTCGGTGCGGGCGCCAGCCGCATACTGATGCGCACGGACGATGGTGGAGTCCACCGAGATGTCCAGTCGACTTCTCCGGCAGCGTCAGCTGCGGCCTGGACCTGCTGGAACAGTCGCTCCCACGTGCCGTCGGCCAACCAGAGCCGGTGGCGTTCGTAGACGGTCTTCCACGGGCCGAACCGTTCGGACAGGTCACGCCACTGAGCCCCGGTTCGCACCCGGTGCAGAATGCCGTCGATCACCTGCCGGTGATCACGCCACCGGCCACAACGCCGGTTGCTGACCGGCAGGAACGGCCGCAGCCGTTCCCACTCGGCATCGCTCAGATCACCCCGCCCCATGCCCGCAGGGCTGGGCCTCAGAATCCGTCGGAGTTGCCGGTGAGGATCCGCCCGGTGAGCGGGCCCGTGATGCCGAGGAGGACCAGGTCACTGCAGCCCGCCTCGATGATGTGGAGGAAGAGGCCGTCGTGGTGCTGGTGTTCCAGCGGGGTGAAGCCGCGTGCAGTGTTCGGTGCCGATTCCGGGTCCATCATGAACAGTTCGTACTGCTCCGGCGGTAGCAGGCCGTAGAAAGGGGCCGCGCCGGTGGCGCCCAGTCGGGTCAGGAACGCTCGGAAGGCGCTGGGCAGCTCGATTCCGTGATCAGCCCGGACCGCTGCTTCGCGTTCAGCTCTTGCTGCCATGAGTGAGGCCCTTGACCCTCACGTGGCGTCAGGCTCCATAGTCGGTGCCGTGGAAGATCACTGGACCGTGGGACGCGTGGCCGAGCTGGCAGGCGTGAGCGTCCGCACGCTACATCACTATGACGAGATCAAGCTCGTTCGGCCGTCGGCACGGACCGTGGCCGGGTACCGGGCCTATTCGGCGGGCGACGTGGAGCGGCTGCGGGAGGTGCTGGCCTACCGGCGGCTGGGCTTCGGGCTGCGGGAGGTTGCGGAACTGGTCGACGACCCGTCCACCGACGCGGTCGCGCACCTGCGCCGACTGCGCGGCCTGCTGCTGGAGCGGCGTGATCACGCTGACGCCATGGCGGCGGCCATCGACAGGGAACTTGAGGCACGGGCGAAGGGACTGAAGGTGACACCGGAGGAGCAACTGGAAATGCTCGGTGCACGGCTGTACGACGCGATCGGCGGCGCCTACACCACGACACGGCATACCGAGCCGCGGATCGCCGCACAGATCTGGAACGCGCTCGGGGACGCGCAGACAGTGCTGAACGTCGGGGCCGGCACTGGCTCCTACGAGCCTGCTGATCGCGACGTGACCGCGGTGGAGCCATCGGCGGTCATGCGGGGGCAGCGCCCTGCCGGCTCGGCGCCGTGCGTGGCCGCCGCCGCGGAGAGCCTGCCGTTCGAGGACCACTCCTTCGACGTCGCGATGGCCGTCTCCACCGTTCACCACTGGGGGGACCCGATAGCGGGGCTGCGCGAGATGAGGCGCGTGGCCCGCCGCGTGGTGGTGCTCACGTTCGACACCGACGAGCCCGGATGGCAGGACCGGTTCTGGCTTACCCGCGACTACCTGCCCGAGTTCGCCGCCGTCCTCGCAGAATTTCCCTCGCTTGCTGGGATGGCCGACGCGGTCGGCGCCCGCACTGAGCCGGTGCCCATCCCGTGGGACTGCGCCGACGGCCTGTTCGAGGCGTACTGGCGCCGACCGGGGGCGTATCTGGAGGATCACGTGCGCCGTGCGATGTCGGTGTGGACGAGGGTCGGGCCGGAGGCCGAGCAGCGGGCGGTACGAAGCCTCAGCGACGACCTCGACTCCGGCCGGTGGGCCGAGCGCAACAGCGACCTCGCCGACCTCGACGCGGCAGACCTCGGCCTCCGCCTTCTCATAGCTTGAGCTTGACGTTTATCCAGTGCGGCGGGGTTTCGTGCCGGCCTTGTGGTGAGCAGGTCAGCTGTATGCCTCGCCGGTCACGAGGACTCTGCCCACGTCATGACGGGTGGCCAGATGGAGGTTCTTCGAGCCGGGCGGGCGACCAGGCCCGGGGCGGGACGGTTTCGGTGCACCAGCTGGAGAGCCGGTCTTTGCTCGCAGGTTCCTGAACCCCCGCCGGACGCGGGCGGGTGTCAGTCCGTTCGGCTCGGCCGGCTTCTCTCAGGGACGCCGTAGATCGGCGGCCAGCGGGCGAGCGAGCCGGAGAAGCGTGTAGGCGGCGATCACAAGCCATGTCCACCGGTCTGCCGCCTGCAGGCTGCGCAGCCGTGGCCGGGTCCATCCGAGCGTCTGCTTGAACAGGCGAAACATGTGCTCGATGTCCAAGCATCGCAGGAACGATTGCCAGCAGCGGTCGAGGTCCGCCTTGGTGGGCTTGGTGCTCCCGACCACCACAGCCAGAGCGGCTTGTTCACCCCGCCGCTTGGCAGCTTCTCCACGACCAGTCGGATGACGGTGCCCTCGATGAGGGGCAGTGGCCCTTCATGATCGAGCCAGGCCGCCCGCCGGGTCAGCCTCGGGTGGACCCGGTCCCACGTTGTCGGCGTACACCGTTATGAGGCCAGGGAGGTACAGCGATACGTCCCCAACCTGTGCTGTCCATGTGCAGGTTGGGGAGCCGGGGCCACCCGACCTCTCAGGGTGCGGGACAGAGCGGTCCCTCAAGGGCGCCTTACGGGCGTCGCTGCGCGATGGGGCTCCGCCCCACCCTGGACCGACCACCCTGTCCCGAGGCTGGCTGGCTATCGGCCGGCCCCGGCCATGCGGCGACCAAGCAGCTGGGGACGTTCCCTCGTACCCGCTCGGGGAGATGAGTCCGAACGCCGACACCTGTGCAGTCGCCTTCCGTTAGCGGCGGGTGTCGGTGACCGTCACGGCCTGCTCAGCGCCCAGGTAGCCGGATCGCCCAAGGCGAACTCACCGCCGTGCTTCGGCCATCGCCCGCCCTCGGGGATAGGACAGGGCGTACTCCTTGAGCGAGGGCCTCGGCCGGCGCATCACCCGGTCCGACCGCAGACGGCCCAGGACCTCGACGGGTAGGTCGCCCAGCAGGTGGGCGATGCGGGGCGCGTAGAATCCAGCGTCCAGCACGACCAGGACGTGGGGGTCGCCCGGATTCCACTGGCCGGCGAGCTACGAGCCGTTCGACGACCTCGCGGAGCTGGACCGCGGTCACCACGGCGACGTCGGCGCCGGGGTCCAGGCGGACCGCGTCCAGTCCCGCCGTGCACGAGGTCGGGCCGGTTTCCGGCGCGACCACGACCGAGTAGCGCCGGCCCGGGATCGTCTGGCGCTTCGCCCCTCCAAGACGAACTCAGCTGCGCCCCCTAGGAGCGTGGGTCAGTGAACAACTCCGGGAATGCCGCGCCTCGTCGTGCAGTGCGGCTGCCGAGCGCTGCTCCTGAAAAGGCGTGGCTGGCGGGCAGTCGTGATGCGAAAATCAGTCCGCAAACTTGATCCACATCTGCGTCCCGGAGGTCCGCATGGACATCGCCTCGCTGCTGCCGTTGACCACGGCCCGGTTGTCGCTGCGTCTGTTCACTCCCGGCGACGCCGACGACCTGTACGCCTACCAGAGCCTGCCGAGCGTGGCGCGCTACTTGTACCGGCCGGCACACACGCGTGAGCGCAGCGAGCAGGTTGCCGCCGAGCGTGCGGCGCAGACGGCCTGGCGCGCCGACGGGGACAAGCTGGCGCTCGCTGTCTGCCGACGCGATGAGCCCGGCGTCCTTGGAGAGGTGAGCCTCACCCTCGCCGATGCCCGCGCCGCCCAGGCCGAGATCGGCTGGACTCTCGACCCAGGTCACCAGGGACACGGCTACGCGACCGAGGCGGCCGCCGCGCTGGCCGGGTTTGCCTTCGACACGCTGGGCGTCCACCGGCTCTACGCACGGCTGGATGTGGAGAACACCGGGTCCGTGCGGGTCTGTGAGCGCCTCGGGATGCGCCGGGAGGCGCACTTGGTCGAGAACGACCTCGACGGAGATCGCTGGGGCAGCGAGTACATCTACGCGGCCCTGTCCGCGGATCTTGGCAGTCGATCAGGCGATCGAGCCCGACGCTGCCTCCTGTTCGTGCGGCGCCCTACGCCCGCTTCGCGACCCGGACAGTGGAACTCAACGAGGCCGACGAGGGGTAGCGGGAGCGGACCCTGACCAGGTACGTGGCGCTGGCGAGGCCGCACCACTCCAGTGTGTAGACGCGCTTGAGCCGTTTTGCGCCCGACGATGCTTTCACCGCTTGACCTTGACGCAACGGCAGGTTTTCTACTGGCGGCATGCGAATCGGAGAGATCGCCGCGCTCGTAGGCCTCACCACCCGGGCGATCCGGCACTACCACCATGTCGGGCTGCTTCCGGAACCGGAGCGGCGCCCCAACGGCTACCGGGCCTACAGCGTCCGCGACGCCGTCCTGCTCGCCCGGCTGCGCCGGCTCACCGAACTCGGCCTCAGCCTCGATGAAGTGCGCGACGCCCTCGCCGACGATGGCGGGCGCGAACTGACCGAGATATTGGAAGAACTCGACGCCGACCTGGCCCGCCAGGAAGCCACATCAAGGAGCGCCGCCGCCAGCTCAGCGCCCTGCTCGCCGAGCCGCCCGGCGCAACCGGGCCCGTCTCACCCGCCCTCGCCGCACTGCCGGCACAAGCCCCCGAACAGACTCGCCGACGGCCAAGGACCGCGAGTACCTCACGCTGCTGGACGCCACCGGCACCGGTAACCAAGAGATGCTCGGGCTGCTCGGGACGATGGTCGCCGATCCCGCGGTTGTCGAACTGCACGCGCGCCTCGACGCACTCGCCGAAGCCCCCACCTACGATCCGCGGATCGCACCCCTGACAGCTGACCTGATAGCAGCCGTCCCCAAGGAACTGTTCGCCTCGATCCCCAAAGACGGGGTGGTCGTGACCGGGTTCAACGAGGCGCTGCTCGCTGAGTGCACCCCAGCGCAAGCGGAGGTCGTGAGTCGGCACATGGAGGCTTTCATGGAAAGGGGCCGAGGATGAGCGGCCGGCCAAGGGGCGTACGGGCTGCGCGGGTCGCAGTAGCCGCCGTACTGCCGGGGAAACTGGCCCTGGCGGCCTGCCTCGTGACCGGTGTCCGGCCGCCCGGGTGGGCGTTGGCGGGGACCGAGGCGCTGGTGCTCGCAGTGCTGCTGGAAGCCTGGGTGCTGCGCTCGCTGTACGTCGCCGCGCGCGCCAGCTTGGCCTCCACAAGGCGCGCAGAGCCGGTCGCTGGGCTAGCTTGTGCCCGCGGCCCACCACCAGCTCCTCGCCCCGAAGCACTCCTGCAACAGACCCTGTCCGGACTGCGGGACGCCGCCGGCGCGGCCGTCTACATCAGCAGCTACACCGATGGCGAAGTCACCATCTCCCAGTACGCGGATGGACCCACCACCCCCAAAGTCCACGAATGGGTCGACTTCCGCGCCGCGGCCCACGCCAGCGCCGTCGGCAAGAGCCTGCTCGCCCAGCTCGACTTCGACAGCCGCATGGACCACCTCTCCCGCCGCCGCCCCGTACGGCTCACCTCACGCACCATCACCGATCATCAGGCGTGTTCCGTGCCCTGGACGGACACGGTCACCCAGCGGCCCAGTTCGACCTGCTCGAGTACTCCACCCACGAAGTGTGCGTGGCCGTGCCCTTGGCAGTGGGTGGCCAGGCCGGGTGCGTGGCCCTGTCTCTGCCCGCCTCCCAGCAGCACCGGCTCATCGATGCAGCGCGTGTCCTCAGCAACCGCTCCGCCGGGCTTCTCCTCACCCTGTTCCTGGCCGGCAGCACCCGGGGCAGCGAACCCGCCCATGGCCGCCTGCTCCCCACACCCAACCCGGCCTTAGACCGTGTCCTACATGGCCAGTTGGTCGTTGAGTGGGTTATGGGGAGTGGGCGGTGGGGTTGGATCGTTCCGGCTGGTCTGTGGGAGTTGGCCAGGCCGTTGCTGCCGCCGGCGCGTGTGCGTCCGCAGGGCGGCGGAGTCGCGAACATTGATGACGAGGCGGTCTTCGCCGCGATCGTCTACGTACTGGTCAGTGGGTGCGCATGGCGCGCTCTGCCGCCCTGCTTCGGTGCGTCGAAGTCGACGGTGCATCGTCGCTTCCTCATCTGGTCGCGTGCCGGGGTCTGGGGCCGGTTGCACCAGCGGGTTCTCCAGCTCCTGGACGAGCAGGGCCTGGTGGATCTGTCCCGTGCGGTCCTCGACTCGGCTCACGTCCGCGCGAAAAAGGGGGCGAACTTGCAGGTCCGAGTCCCGTGGACCGGGGTAAGCCCGGTTCCAAGATGCACATCCTGTCCGATGCGGACGGCCTGCCCCTCCGGGTCGGACTCTCCGCGGCCAACACCCACGACAGCCTCGCCCTGAAGCCGATGCTGTCCCATTTCCACATGGGACACGAAACCCACGCAGCCGATTCCAAACCCACACGGCTGCACGCAGACAAGGCGTACGACATCCCCCACCTGCGACGATGGCTCTGGGGCAAGCACATCGGTGTCCGCATCGCCCGCAAGGGCATCGAGTCCAGCGAACGCCTCGGCCGCCGCAGGTGGGTGATCGAGCGGACGATGTCGTGGCTGACCGGCTACCGCCGACTCAACCACCGATACGAACGCCAACCCATCAACTACCTGGCCTTTCTTGGCCTCGCCGCAGCCATCTGCTGCTACAAACGTTTACTCAAACTCACCATGTAGGACACGGTCTTAGTACCTCCGTATGCCGCAGCCGCAGCGCAGAGGCCAGAGCCACGCAGTGCCGGATCCGTCTTTCTCGGGCTCATGGAGCCGCCGGACGACGAACAGGATGATCTTGTGCTGCCAGCACTCGGGCTGCATCTCCCGCCGACGATCAGCACACCAATCCCCCGTGTCCGCCACCTCGTCAGCAGCGGTCCCTGAGCGGGCCACTGAAAGGGCGGGCGCCCAGACCCGGATCGGCCTGAGCGCCCGTCATGGCGGGGCGGACACGGGCACCATGGACCATGCCCGGGCAAGGCCGCCTTGCAGAAACCTGCCTCTCGACGGAGCCGCTCGCCCAGGCGGACTTCCCCGCCCCGGCCGCCATCCCCTCCCTGGGCTGGACCGCCTGCCACCAACCGCGCCTTCTCGGGGGACATCCACTGGCCCCACGGCGACACCGCCCAGTTCATGGCCGCCCCCCCCTGCCGGAGCTGCCCTCGATCACCGCTGGACCATAAACGTGGGCGATGTCCGTGCCGCATTGGTGCGGCCTGATGCAGGCCCGAGACGAACACTTGAACCACCGACTGATCAACGGCTCGCCCGGAGACCCCGAACGAGACACCTCTGCTCCACGCCCCGGTCGGGCTGCCCAGCGGAACGTACTGCGGCTGGATACTGCACGGCAGGCCGTTCCATTCCAGAGGTAATCCATTGCAGCTCTAAAAGCAAGTTCTTTTATCGGCAAGTGGCGCGCCCGACTTATCCGGCCAGTTGAAAAACGGCTTGATCTGATCCATTCGGCGGGATTAGGGCAGGCTGAAAAAGCGGTGGCGCCCACTGAATGTTCATCAGGACAGAACAGGTGTTCGAGCTTCAGGGGGATCTGATGGACTTTGCTCGTCGCGCTTCTTCGGCCGGAGTTGCGCTCGGCATTTCCGCGTCCGCTCTAGTTTTCTCGTCGGCGGCGCCGTCGAACGCTGCGGCCACGGCCGACCCGTGCGCAGGGAAGTCCGAGACGTATGCAATCAAGACCTACACGAGGAATTTCCAGGCCGTTCCGCTGCGCTGCGGGACATCGACCTGGGGGTATCGCCACATCGTCGCAAAGCATGGATTCAATGATAGCCAGACCGCCAATACTGTGGCCCGGGGACGTCAGAGCTTCGGGTTCTACTACACCAACCTGAACCAGTGCCCGCCCATGACGTTCAAGGTCGTTTTCAACGACGGTGCGCTGGGTGGAACCGGCGTCCGTCCGCAGGGCATCATCACGGCGTACTACCAGCCGGGGCACATCACCTCGATCGCCCACACCAAGAATCCCTCCGCCTGCTAGGGTAAATCCATGGAAAAAGTCACTGTCCCCGCCGGCCTTAAGTCCGCATTGTCGGAGAAGTTCGGCGGGGTCGGAGACCCGGAATTCCTCCTCTCGGAAATCTCCCTTGCCGGAGACACCGAGAATCTCACACTCTCGATGCATGTCACAGTGGCATTGGGGAGCGAGCGCAGGGAGAAATGGCTTTTGCGTTTGGAGCTCTCCGGGGGAGACGCTGAAGCAGCCCTCCCCCATGCGCCCGCAGAGACCTACAACTGGCTGGCCCTTATGGTGCAGGCCAATGTGATCGAGTGGTGGCACACGCGAAATACCGCACCGAATATCCCGGAACCTCCTCGCCGAATAGGGTGAGCTCCGGCCAGTCCTCGGAGTGACCGGTCCGAGGATTACGCGCTTCTGGGCGTACACCCCGCAGTCTTCTTCGAAGGTGCCTTCTTGCTGACATCCTTCGCCACCGCCGTCTTCTTGGCGGCGGCTTTGGTCTTCGCTGTTCGCTTTTATGGCACTGCCTGCATCCACGAGCACGCCTGTGCCGATGCCCCCTCCTGCGCCCCGACCCCGCCCAGCGCGGCCGGCTGGTGGAGATCCGCGACAACTCCTCGACCCGATCGCCGAGGTCGAGCGGGAAGGCTGGCTCGGCGAGATCGAAGGGCTCCGCGTCAGCCTCGCCGGCGCCGAGGCCAAGACTGGCCAGATCGACTCGGCGGCATCGGGGGGCCTGTACTGCTCGGCCTGCCGACGCCGCGAGCGGCCCGGCAAGGGTGATCATTCAGCGCGGAGGAAGAAGTGGCGGCCCCTCACTGGACCAGGCTGGTGTGCGGGTGGCCTCCGTTCGCCGGGCAGGCGTACAACTGCAGGCGGTTGGCGTCCAGCACCGTGATCCCAGGCGGATTGAACCAGATGTCGTCGGGCGCGCCTGCGGGCTGGTCCTCGTACGGGATCCAACTCGTGGTGTTGCGCTCCCATTCGGACGAGGCGATGGTCAGCAGAGGCACCATCGCGGTCCCGCAGGCCACACAGAACCGCGGCACGGGGTCGGTCAGTCCCCAGCGGGACCAGCCACCGATCTTCCAGCCGGGGGCGTGGGACAGCGCGTCGTCATAAAGCTGCTGCGGGTCGGCCTCGTCGACCACGATGCCCGCTGCCTGCCAGAGCGCTGGGTCCTTGATCTGCTCTCTCAGCTCCTCGGGGAGTTCCCCGAGATGGGGGTACTCGGTGATCTGTTCCGGCGCGAGCACGCAAGGCTTGGGTATGTAAAGGTACTCGTCCGCTTCGAACGGCTCGGGCGGCGCGGCCAGCGCGTCGGTGACATCCGCGGCGGTCCGCCAGGACAACTCGACCGGAATACTTGAGTCGGGATCGTGCTCCGAGGGGCACCACAGGACCTCCAGCAGGTCGCTCCGCCCGGGCGGCCGCAGCAGGGGTATGTCCCGCGCGTACAGCTGGGCCACGGGCACCATGGGGTTACTCCATTCATGCCCGATGCGGCAGTACATCCACGGTTGCTGTGCGGGCCACAGCAAGGGCCCGCCGATCGAGCTGTCGTGCACCGTGGGAGAGCCGACACGCGGGTGCAACCGGACCGCCGGACGGGCCAGCGGGGCCAGCGCCGGAAAGACCGCGCCGATATCAACCAGCCGTGGCGGGGTAGTACGTGTGCGATTCATGATGATGATCATGCCAACACCCACTGACAACCCAGCAGGACCGGCCGCGTCCTCCATACGCGCGACGCCCTCTCTGCTCGCGCACGGTGCAAAGCGACACCACCCCCTGCCCTGGACCGACCCCAGCCGAGCACGCATCAGAGTTCAGAGTAGTGCTGTCGACTGAACTACTAGGAGAATATTCGCAGGTCAGAGGCACTGTCTGTTAGCTTCCCGACCATGCTTGGAGACGAGCGATCCCGACCGGGACCTCGTCGGCTTGGTGCCTGGACAATCCCTCGACCGCGTCGCCGAAGCCGAACGTGAAGGCTGGCTCGGCGAGACCGAAGGGGTCCGCGTCGGCCTCTCCGGCGCCCCGGACGTGCTGTTGGGGCGCGCCAACAGCACGTCCTACCCAGGAGGGGATCTCCCTCGTCATCACCCACTGGCAACGGACGGACCGTGCCACTAGGTATCGCCTGGCTGGCTAGTGCATCAGCTCGGCGTGGGGGTGCTCCGGTGCCTTCGGGCAGACGTAGAGCTGCTGGTCGTAGCCGCTGCCTATCTGAACCGCGGTGTGGTTGAAGCCGATGGGTGATTCGTCGGCGGGTTCCTCGTGTGGGAGCCAGCTGCTGTTGTTGGCGGCTTCGAACGTGGCGATGGTCAATAGGGCATCCATGTCACTGTCGCAGGTGGGGCAGAGCCGTGGGGTGGGGTCGGTGGCGCCCCAGCGAGGCCACCCGCCGACTTTCCAACCGGGCGCGCCGGCCAGCTCGTTGTCGTAGAACTCCTGCGGGCACGACGCGTAGGCGCTGTCCACTCCCGTGTCGGCTGCCTGCCACACGCTCCAGTTTCCGAGCTGCTCCTGAAGTTCCCCGCTCAGCTCCAGGTGGTCGGGGTATTCGGTGACCTGCTCCGGGTTGAGCAGGCACGGCTCAGGCAGATAGCCGTCGAACTGCATAGCGGGTGGTTCCGGGGGCGTGGCGAGGATGTCGGTGACTGTGGCGGCCGCCCGCCAGAACAGCGCGGTCCTGGGCATGATCGGGTGGTCGAAGGGGCACCACAGCACTTGGAGCAGGTCGGCTCCTTCGGGCGTCTGCAGGTCGGGGACGTCCCGCGCGTACAGTTGCGCGACCGGAAGCATCGCTATGGAGCCCTCATACGGGGCGACAGCCAGGTGGAGCGGAAGCCCCTGCGGGGGGCGGATTCGCTCAAGGGTCTCTCGTTCCTGCGAGGTCAAGACTCTACCGCGCGAGGCGGCACGCATCAGCCGTTCCAGCCTCACATCCGCTGGGGACAGGGCCAGGTTTATCCCGTCCACTACATGAGGTCCGTCGCAGTGCGGCCACGGCTCGTCGGTGGGCCATAGCAATGGTCCGCCAATCGAACTGTCCTGCGGTGACGGCGACCCGGGGCGGGGGTGCAGCCGGGTCGCCGTACGTGCCAGCGGAGCCAGTTGAGGGAAGACAGCGGTCACGTCGAACGGCCGCGGCGGAGTGGTCGGGGTACTCGTCATACCCGCGATCTTGCCAAGTGGCTCTGACAACCGGGCCACAAGGTCGTGCCCAGGCGGCCCAAGTACAGGCGGTGGACTGGACTCAAGGTCTGGAGCCGCGGTCATCCGCGGATGCAGACGAAAAGGGCGGTGAGGAGGGCAGCCTGGCAGGCGATGGCGAACTTGCCGCATGGCCGGCCCGCGCCACTTCAGGGGACGGGCTAGTTCAGAGGAGTGACCGGGCCGAAGCTGATGGCGCCGGACCAGACAGGGCGGGGCATACGGCCTCCCAGGCCCCCTGGGACAGGAAACACTGGATTGGCGGCCGCCGGTACCGGACTGTGGCCATGGCCCACTACGACATCCCCGACGACCACCGCGCCTACCACCTCGCCCTGTGGCCCGCCCTGCCCGACGGAACCAGGACCGGCTGGTACTGGTGGAACGCCGCCACCATGACCCGACGGGACGTCCCCCGATAACCCGGCCGCCTCCCCCCGGGTCTGCTCCCGCCCGACCTTCCCCGCCTGGAGGCGTTGCGGGCCTGGCACGCGATGTGGCTCACCCTCATCAATCAGGCCATCGCCGACCTCAACCGCCGGGAAACCGAACGCGATGAAGGGCAGCGGCGGCGGCCGGCTCCGGAGTGGACCATCGAGCACGCCCTCGGGGGACCGCACGAGATCATCTGACGGAGGCCGGGCTTGTCTCTGAGACGGAAGTCAGTCCGGGCAGGTGCACTGACCTGTGCACCTGGCCTGGAAGGCAGTCCGTCCTGCTGGCCAGCACATGGCATCCTGACTCAGTGCTCCTGAACGATCCCGCAAGCAGTGTCGACCTCCGGCCAGTGCGCTATCAGTTCGCCGCGGTCCGGGGCGACTCGTACGACGACAACTGGCTGGTCATTGATGGCAGGGTGACGACTCCGGAGGGCAGTTGGTCCTTCGCCGATCCGTGCTTGCTCATCGATGAGGCTCGTCAGGTGGCCACGTGGCTGCGCGCGGTGGCCGCGGGGACGGTGGCCGTGACCGAACCCGATGCCGAAGGTGAGCTGTCGCCGGACACTTGGTTCATTGAGCCGCTCGTCGCCTTCAGCCTCGCCGATCGGAGCGAGGGCGGGACTGCGGTGATTCGCATTCATCTGTCGTTGGAGGCAGCGCCCCCGTGGCAGAAGGGTGACGACGGGGCTGACATCTACCAGTACGTCGTAGAGGTCAGGATGGATGCTGCGTCGCTGCTTCACGCGGCTGATCAGTGGGACCTCGCTCTGGCTTTCTTCCCGCCCCGCTGATCACCGTTCATGGGCGACACCCTGACGTGCGTTTTGCAAGATCCGCCTCGTTCGCGCCTGCCACCCGGCACTTCCAGGGCGAGCATTCCTCCTCGCAGCGGCTTGGCCGTCTTCTACGATCCTGTGCATGCTGGATCCCGAGCTGCTGGAACGGATCACCGCGCGGCATGCGGAACTGGACGAACTCGAAGAACAGCTGGCCAACCAGGTGGCGGAAGTGCGGGCCGAGCAGGACGAACTCGCCTTCGCCGAACGCGTCCTTGAACGGATGACTGGGGCGCCGCACCCCGAACGCATCCACCAGGCCCGGCCCATCCGGAGCGTGGCGTGGTCCCGGAGTCCGAACGCAGAACAGCTGGCTCGTCGGTTCTTTGCGGGAAGCGGGCGGTCTGGGGTTGACGGCGCGTTGTCAGTGGTCGCAGGCACACTGCCAGCATGGATTCCTCTTCACATGCCGTGTCGTCGCACCCAAAGAGACGCTCCTCGCACTGGGTGCAGTCCCTGGGCGGCCCGTTGCTCGCCGTACCCGTGTCCGTGCTGGCGCAATGGGGCGGCTGTTCGGAGAACTGGGGCGAGGAATCCGGTGCTGTGGAGGACTACGACCGAGCCTGCGCGGTCGAGGAGTGGGCCGGACTCCTCACTGTCGGATCCAGCGGCCTCCAGGCCCTGGTCCTCGCGGACCAGCCGGCCACCAGCCGCTACCTGCCCGAACAGCACGCGTTCGTGCGTTGGCTTGCCGCCGACTCGCAGAGCGAGCTGCTCGCCGCAGCGCAGGCCGTGCTCACCGATCCCAACACCCCGTGGCAAGACGACGGGCACGTCCCAGTCATCGAGGTCGGCCAGCCACTGGATGCCGTCACTCATGGCCCTTCACCTCCGTCGTTCGTGTCACCCGCCGCCTCTTCGTGTCCCCCATCGACCTGGCGAACCTGTCGTCCCCAGGCGTCAGCGGGGCACCCGGGCATCGTTACGTATCCGGGCGGCGGTGTCCGCGTTCTCCCCGAGGCTGACCCCGGTGCCGCCGTTGCGCAGGGAAGCGGGGTCGAAGACCATGACCACACCGAAAGTCGAGTGATCGGCCCAGGCGCACACAGGGGACGTGACGGTATGCCCGCTACCCAACTTCACACGAAGGTTCTGGCACTTCATCACGGCGTCGCCCAACCCGCTGGGATGCATCGTCTGGGGTGAGCCGACCAGAGCGGCGCCCCCGTTCGGAGTTGCGGCATTGTCCCGCGCGCTCTTCGCGAAGTGCCTGTCAACGGCCTTCTCGGGGTCACTGATCGTGCCCCATGCCCCCGTGAGCTGGGCTGTCTGCTTCGAAGCGGTGCTGGCCGACTTGTACGCGACGGAGACCGGCACGGGGTTGGCGATACCGAGAGCGGCATAGTCGCGTACGTCCGTCTCCGAGGCAGGGGGCGTCATTTCCGGGTCGACGACGTAGGCGCCGCTCAGCACGCTTTTCGGAGCGGTGAGTTGGTACGGGCGCGCAGCGGCCGGCGCACTGCGAGCCGCACCCGTGGCACCGGCCGCGTGGGTGGCGGTGGCGCTGGTGCGATGGCCGTACAGGTATCCGCCCGCCGCGGCCGCCACGACCGCGCACGTCACGCCCACGGCGAGCAGCACCATCCGGCCTCTCGCGCGGGGTTGCGGCGGTGCCAGGACCGGATCGTAGGCAGGACCGAAGCCGGGTCCCGGGGCCTGCGGAGGCCCGTACCATCCGCCCGGCTGCTGCTGGTTCACGTCCGCACCCTCGTTTCCCGCGCCTTGCGGTGTTTCCCCGCTACTCTCCCTCCATCTTCGCCCACGTGCCGATCGGGGGTGCACCGGCCCCCGCCCCGGAGCCGCGCCGTAGGGCCTCGTTCGACGGGGCGTCCAGTGAGCGCTCGAGCCCCGTGCCACGTACGAGGGCCGGTGTTGCCTTTCGAACCGGGCCTGCTCAGGGGTTCGTCCCAGGCCCAGCCTCGGGCCTCGGACCTCGGGCCTCGGACCTCGGGCCTCGGGCCTCGTCCGAGCCGTCAGCGGTTACCAAGTCAGCGACGCCGTCATGGAGGAGAGCAGATCTACTTCGGCGCCGATCCCGCCAGTGCGGAGTTCGGTGCCCAGCACTTCGCCCCGGCGGACCGAAGTCTGCGCGAGCCGGCTGGGAGAGCTGCAGCCGTGCGGCGGCTCGCGGATGCTGCCGGCCTCGGCGACGGTGAGCAGGACACGGAGGTGACGGAACTCGGTGCATGAACATTCCCCGCTCAGCGCGGAGAGCCCTTGCACCCCCCGTGACCAGCAGTACCAGCTGCCCGGGGACATGGTGCCCAAGAGTCTGACGGACCTGTCGGGGCGGCAACCGCGGGACGGTAAAATCTACGTGCGAACGCCAAGGCCCTGCTTCCCTGCCGTCCAGCGGTTCCGGCGGTCCTCAGGAGGGCAGGTTCTGCTCCGCCCAGACCACCTTGCCGGTCACGGTGCGGCAGGAGCCCCATCGGCGGCACAGCATGTTGATGAGCTGGAGGCCCCGGCCGCCCTCGTCGCTGAGATCCGCGTGCTGGATCTGGGGCAGGTCCGGGCCCGTGTCCGAGACCTCCACGACGAGTCGCTCACCGCGCAGCAGCCGGAGCCGGCCGGGCCCGTTGCCGTAGCGCAGGGCGTTGCCGACGAGTTCGGAGACGACGAGTTCGCAGACGTCGGCGAGCTCCGTCAGATCCCACGCGGCGAGCTGGTCCGTGACCAGGCCCCGGGCGACGGACGCCGCACGCCCTTCCTGGGGCAGCTGCCACTCGCGCAGGCCGGCGGGGGCGGCAGGGGCGATCGCCGCGACGAGGAGCACGGCCTCGTCGAAACGGGCAGCGCCGGCGGGGGCGCAGTCGATCAAGCCGCCGCCTTCCAGAACCTCGGGTGCCAGACCGCACGCCGCCGAGCGCAGGCGTTCCAACTGGTGGTCCAGGTCCGCATGCCGGGACTTCACCAGACCGTCCGTGTACATGACCAGATGGCCGCCTGCCTGGGCTGTCAGGCGGATCGGGTCGTACGGAATCACCCCGGCGCCGAGCGGCGCGCCGATGGGCAGGTCCACGAACTCGGCGGAACCCCGCCCATCGAGGAGCAGCGGTGGCAGGTGCCCGGCGCTGGCCAGCGTGTAGGTGGAGTCGGCCGGGTCGAAGACAGCGCAGAGGAATGTGGCGACCTGCTCGTCCTCCAGGTCACGCGTGGCGAGGTCGAGCCGGGCCAGGACGCGCTCCGGAGCCATGTCCAGGGTCATCAGAGTGCGGGCCACCGCCCGCAGACGCCCCATGGTCGCGGCTGCGGGCAGCCCGTGCCCCATGACGTCGCCCACCATGAGGGCCGTACGTCCGCCGGGCAGGGGCATGACGTCGTACCAGTCCCCGCCCACACCCTCGGGGGCCGTCGAGGGCGCATACTCGGCCTGCACACGCAGCCCCGGCGTCGCCGGGGTCGCGCGCGGCAGCAGCGTGCGTTGCAACGAGACGACGTGCTCGCGCTCGCGCCCGTACAGCCGGGCGTTGTCGATGTAGACAGCGGCCTGGGAGGCCAGGTGTTCCGCCACCGCGAGGTCGGTGGAGGAGAACGGTGGTGTTCCGGGGCCGCGTACGAAGTCCGCGCTGCCGAGCAGCAGCCCACGGGCGATCAGCGGCACCGCGAGATAGCTGTGCACTCCGGCGGCCCGCATCTTCGCCGCGGCACTCTCCGTCGGCGCGACCTTGATGAAGTCGTCGTCCCGCATCCGGCTCACCATCACAGGCTTGCCCTGCCGCAGGCAGTACCGGTGGAGCAGCGTCTCGTGCGCCTGCTCCGTGCGGAGGAAGGTCTCGCCCACCGGAGTGGGCTCCAGGGCGGACAGCTCCTCGATGGCGCACAGCGCCGTGGCCCGCATGAGCGGGACGCCCGTACCCGTCCACCGTGAGCCCTCATCGCCCCGCAGAACGCTCTCCAGGATGTCGACAGCGGCCCCGTCGGCGAAGCCGGGCACGATGAACTCGGCCAGCTCCTGGGCGGTGCGCTCCAGGTCCAGAGTAGTGCCGATCCTGGATCCCGCGGAGTTCAGCCAGGCAAGCCGATCGCGCGTGGTGATCCGGTCGAGGGGCACCGCGCCGGCGCTCCGGCCGAGCCGCCTGCGGGCAACAGCCGACCGGTGCGCCGCAGCCCTCTTCCCGGCCGAGGCGCGGCTGGGCAGGCGCCGCCTCCCTTTGCCGCCATTCACTCTTTCGACCTCCCGACAGGAACCCGATCCCTGCTGGTGCCCAGCATGCACCTCTTCCCGGCCGATTGTGGCCGATGCCAGCCGGACATCCGGCCAGGAGCTCGGCCCTACGGCGCGGCGGGCGGGAAGGTCACGGACCTCGGCGTGCAGGCACAGCCACCGGGACGGGATCCCCGATCATGAGGCTTCACCACACAGTGATCACTTCACCTGAAGGCCGGCAGCTCCGCCTGACTCACGGCCCGTCCCACGCCCCGTCGCCCCGCTGCACCCGAAGCCTGCCTCTCCCGAGCACCACGCACACCACGTTCCGGGCCGTTCCCTGCCCCCCCCACAAACGGCGCCTGCCGGTAGACGCGGCGCCCAACTCGCTGATACCGGCAACTGTCCACGAAGACCACCTTCTTTCACTTCCGGGAGCCAGTGGGTCGTCGCCCCGTGGACGACAGGCGGCACCCCTCAGGAGATCCGCCAAGCCGTCGGCTTGGACGGCATCTCCTCACCTCCCGCCACTACCACTGCGTCTGCGTCGGCCACTGCCGCGAAGGCCCCCAGTGCGGCGAAGTCGTCGTCCAGCAGCCCGAGCCTCGGGTCGATCCGGCGCAGCAAGGCAGGTCCGGCGTGGTGGGAGGCGACATAGGCCTGGTCCTGACCGGTGATTTCGTCGTCCAGCCATGCGAACGCCTTCCCGTTGGCGTGTGCCACCAAAGGTTCCGTCTTCCAGTGCAGCCCGTCAGGCCGCGACCGTGCCTCCGCCGCGTCGCTGAAGTCGACGAAGGGCAGGGTGGGCAGGCCCAGCACCGGGCCGATGAAGTCGTTCGCCTCGTCCCTCCAGGTCGTCGCCCAGATAAGGGTGTAGCGGTCGGTGAGTGTCAGGAGTGCGGGTCCGTGGTCGGGGTTGAGCCATACCCGGAGGGGCTTGCGGCGCCCGGGAGGCTTGTGCGTCTGTCTCAACTCCCAGCTCTGCGGCATCATCCGGTGGGTGGTGTACCCGGCCGGACGCCGATGCGCCTTGGCCGCGTACGGATTCAACGGCCCGTCGACGTCGATGTAGCACAGCATCTTGCTCGACGAGTGGTCCACGATCGCCCCCTCCGTTCGCTCGCCACCCCTGGAGACGCTGCTGATGGTTGCGCGAACAACTCGGTCCGCAGACACGCGGAGCACGCCACCCGCGCTGGGGCCTTCCTCCTGAACGGAGTGTCAAGGTCCGAGCCGATCCAGCTGACTCGCGCGTAGTACTCGTGGATCGAGATGGCCGGCTCGGTAGGCAGCGGCTCTGCCAGCACCGTAGGGATGAAGAAGACCTGCCCGGCCAGGTGACCCGCCAGCCCCTGGACGCTGAGCTTCGCCAGTGCGGAAGGCTGGTGCCAGCCTTCTGCGACCTCCGGTGCGGCCAACAGCTCCGCCGCCGTGTCCGCCACACTCAGGTAAAGCTCCCTCACCTGTGTCACCTTGCTGTCGCCGTCAGTGGGTGTCTGCCCCGGTCAACCTCACCGCAAGGGCGACGCATTCCCGGCGAGACGGTCGTTGATGCGACGGGGGGCACATCACACGGCCCACCTCGACGACGGCTGCCTCACGAAGTTGCACTCAGGGCAAACCGACCTCTCCTCCATGCGGCCCTCAGAACAGTTCAGGCGAACAGCCCGACTGCGGCGGCCTCCTCGTAGTACTGATTCTCCGGCAGCCCTGTAGGACGGCTCCGCGTGTTGCTACGCCATACCCCGAGCTTCCGCGACCGGGCTCGGGGAAGGCAGCACCTGTGGAGGACTACCGGCGCGAGATCCAGCGGCGCATGTTCGGGCAGTACTGGTTTATTCGAAATCCCGGACAGCGTACGAGACTTAGGTCGAAAGTATTGTCAGGGGCGTTGACTTCCGCGCTGGGCGCCCCTTACGTTCGGCGCCATTGTGTCCGACAATTCGAAAGCCGTTCGAGATATCGAACCTCTCCAGATGCACCATGCCCGCGCGGAAACGTCTGACCGAGGACGGATCGTGGACATCACAAGACGACAGTGCGGCCGGCTCACCGCGGTCGGCGCCGGGGCCCTCGTGCTGCCGGGCCTGCCGTCATCGGGCAGAGCCACGGCGGCCAGACCTCAGGCCGGCATGTGGGGCGACCAAGGTCCTCGACGTCAGGGGAGGCAGTACGGCCGACGGCGACGCGCTGATCCAGTACCTCGACGTCGGCAGCTCCAACCCGCCAGGGACGTTCCAGCGCGTCACCGGCCAGCCCCTGTGGCTAGGGGGTAAGCCCTACGGCTCGGGGGCCACCCCGACCGCCGCGCCCCGGCGCCGCAACGACCGAGCAAGCACTCTCTCGTCATCGAAAGGTGCAAGATGTCGTCCATAGTCAGTAGACGGAGACTTCTGCAAATAGCCGGGGCCGCCGCTGCGGCCTCTGCCGAGGGGTTCATCATCGGCGGTTCTCCCGCACGCGCCGCGATCCCCTCCGCGCGGGCCGCCACCGGAGTCTTGGCGCAGCCCTTCGCACTCGGCCAAGTCCGGCTCACCGCAAGCCGGTGGCTGGACAACCAGAACCGTACGGGGAATTATCTCCGGTTCGTCGATGTCGACCGGCTGTTGTACAACTTCCGCGCCAACCACAAGCTGTCCACCGACGGAGCGGCCGCCACGGGCGGTTGGGACGCGCCGACGTTCCCGTTCCGCACCCACGTCCAAGGGCACTTCCTCACCGCGTGGGCGCAGCTGTACGCCGTGACCGGGGACAAAGTGTGCCGGGACAAGGCGACGTACATGGTCGCGGAGTTGGCCAAGTGCCAGGCCAACAACAGCGCCGCCGGCTTCAACCCCGGATACCTCTCCGGCTACCCCGAGTCCGACTTCACCGCTCTCGAGCAGCGGACCCTGACCAACGGCAACGTGCCGTACTACACCGTCCACAAGTCCCTCGTCGGACTCCTGGACGTATGGCGCCACATCGGCAGTACGCAGGCCAGGGACGTGCTGCTCGCCCTGGCGGGATGGGTGGACCGGCGCAGCAGCAGGCTGAGCAGTCAGCAGATGCAGGCCATGCTGGGGACCGAGTTCGGCGGCATGAACGCCGTACTGACGGATCTCTCCCTGCAGACCGGTGACGCGCGGTGGCTCGCCGTCGCCCAGCGGTTCGACCACGCCGCGGTGTTCGACCCCCTCGCGGCCAACCAGGACAAGCTCAACGGGCTGCATGCCAACACCCAGGTGCCCAAGTGGATCGGGGCCGCGCGGGAGTTCAAGGCCACCGGCACGACCCGCTACCGGGACATCGCCACCAACGCCTGGGACATCTGTGTCGGCTCGCACACCTACGCCATCGGCGGCAACAGTCAGGCGGAGCATTTCCGCGCGCCGAACGCGATCGCCGGATACCTGAACAAGGACACGTGCGAGAGCTGCAACACCGTCAACATGCTCACCCTCACCCGGGAACTCTTCGAACTGGACCCGGACCGGGCCGCGCTGTTCGACTACTACGAGCGGGCATGGCTCAACCAGATGATCGGCCAGCAGAACCCGGCCGACGACCACGGCCACGTCACGTACTTCACCCCGCTCAGCCCCGGAGGCCGACGCGGCGTCGGGCCGGCCTGGGGCGGGGGCACGTGGAGCACCGACTACGGGACGTTCTGGTGCTGCCAGGGCACGGGCCTGGAGATGCACACCAGGCTGATGGACTCCCTCTACTTCCACCGTGACAACACGCTGATCGTGAACCTGTTCGTGCCCTCGGTACTCACCTGGACAGAGCGTGGAATCACACTCACCCAGACCACGTCGTACCCGACCAGTGACACCACGACCCTGAAGGTCACTGGCAACGTCGGCGGGACCTGGGCGATGCGCATCCGCATCCCGAGCTGGACGAGCGGCGCCACGGTCAGCGTCAACGGTGTCGCGCAAACCCTCGCCACCACCCCCGGCAGCTACGCCACCCTGAGCCGCTCGTGGACCTCCGGCGACACTGTCACCGTCCGCCTGCCCATGCGGATCATCATGCGGGCGGCCAACGACAACCCCAACGTCGCGGCGATCACGTACGGTCCGGTCGTCCTGTCCGGCAACTACGGCGATTCGGCGCTGAGCGCTCTGCCCTCCCTGACCACTTCCTCCATCAAACGGACCAGCAGCAGTTCGCTCGCCTTCACCGCCACCGCTGACGGATCCACCGTCAACCTGGGCCCGTTCCACGACGCGCACGGGCACAACTACGCCGTCTACTGGAACACCGGCGCCACCGTACGGCTCGCCAACGCGGGCAGCGGTCTGGTCCTCGGCGTCGAGAACATGTCCACGGCCGACGGCGGCCGGGCGCTGCAGTGGCACGACTCGGGCACGGCCGACCACAACTGGGAGATGGTCGCCGACGCAAGCGCGGTCCGCTTCCGCAATGCCCACAGCGGCAAGGTGCTCGGCGTCCTGAACATGTCCACGGAAGACGACGCGGCCGTCCTGCAGTGGTCGGACAACGGCACCGCCGACCACCGGTGGACGCTGCTCGACCAGGGGGACGGGACCTACAAGATCCGCAATGTGCACAGCGGCAAGTTGCTCGCGCTCGCGAACAACTCCACCGCTGTGGGTGCGTTCGCCGTGCAGGCCCCGGACGACGGCACGGCCGACAACCGGTGGCGCATCGTGCGGAACTAGGGACCGCACAGCTCCTCCCGCGCACCCGCATGCCACCCCCATGCAGAACAAAGGAGTTGCGCATGTCCAGACTTCTCTCCCGGATGGCGGCGGTCGTCATCGCCGTCGGCCTGCTCTTCACGTCCCACACCCTCGTGACGCCCGAGCGCGCTGCCGCCGCGGATCCGGGCTACCTGATGGTGCACTTCACCGGCGACTCCGCGACCGGTCAGATGCTGTACCTCGCGCACAGCGCGGACGGGATGCACTGGAACGACCTCAACGGCGGGGCGCCGATCCTGAACTCCTTGATCGGCACGAAGGGGGTGCGTGACCCCGCACTGGTGCGCTCTCCCGACGGAAGCAAGTACCGGATCATCGCGACCGACCTGTGTATCCGCTGCGGCTCGACGTACGAGAACGGCAGCCCCAACTTCGTGGTGTGGGAGTCGACCGACCTCGTGACCTGGTCGAAACCGTGGCTGCTCAGCGCTGCCGGACTGATCCCCGGGGGAAGGAACGCCTGGGCGCCGGAGGCGATCTGGAACCCCGAGACCAACAACTACGTCGTGTACTGGGCGACGAACGCCACCGTGAACGGCGTGTTCAAGTACCGGATCTACTACGCCCGCACCAAGGACTTCCGCACCCTCACCACCCCGCAGATCTGGATCGACCCGCCCGGTACCACGCCGGTCGTCGACACTCAGATGGCCGAGGTGCCCGCCGGTATCGGCACCTATCGCTACGTACGGGTCTCCGGCGACGGCAGGAACACGGTCGAGGGCAGCAACTCGATCCTGGGCACGTGGACCGACCTCGGCAACCTCTCCAGCATCGGCCTCAGCGGCAATGTGGTCGAGGGCCCGGTCTGGATGAAGTTCAGGGGCCGCGAGGAGTGGGCCCTCTACATCGACTACAACAGCCCCCAAGGCGTACGCGAGTACCGGCCGATCCTGACGAAGAACCCCTTCGACGTCGGCAGCTACCGGCTTCAGCCGTCGTCCGGCTACGACATGGGCGCCACCCCGAAGCGCCACGGCGCCATCCTGACTCTGACGGCCGCTGAGGAGAGCCGCGTGCTCGCACGCTGGTCCAGCGCCCCGGCCCAGCGGCTGCAGTCGTACAACTACCAGGACCGGTACGTGCGGCACACCACCGACCTGGACGTGCGCATCGACCCGGACGTCAGCCCCGCGGACGACGCCCGATTCCGGCTCAGGATCGGCCTGGCGGGCACCGGCACCGTCTCCTTCGAGTCGGTGAACCGCCCCGGGTGCTTCCTGCGGCACGCCAACGACGACTTCCAGCTCGTACGCAACGACGGTTCTGCCCCGTTCGCCGCGGACGCCACGTTTCGGAAGGTCGCAGGCCTCGCCGACGCGAGCTGGGCGTCGTTCCAGTCGTACAACCACCCTGACCGATACCTCCGGCACTACGCCTACCAACTGCGCCTCGAACCGATCACCACCGCGACGGGCCGCAGCGACGCCACCTTCCGTGTGACGAGCTGACGCGAGGCCGGAAGCCGATGCGCATCCGAGCTCCACCTGAAGCCCGTGACCTGAGTGTCCGGTTCACCCCCCACCACTGATGAAGGAATCTCATGACCACACCACCACTGATCCGACG
Organism: Streptomyces sp. TLI_146; assembly: GCF_002846415.1. Taxonomy (NCBI): domain Bacteria; kingdom Bacillati; phylum Actinomycetota; class Actinomycetes; order Kitasatosporales; family Streptomycetaceae; genus Streptomyces; species Streptomyces sp. TLI_146. Next base: position 8,676,845 of record NZ_PJMX01000001.1, on the reverse strand, counting down.
CGTTACCCGCGCGCTCTTCGCGGCGGCCGCCGCCGCGCTCACCGGCGGCCTGCTCACCGCGACGGCCACCACCTCGCAGGCCGCCACCCAGGGGCCGTGCGACATCTACGCCGCGGGCAACACGCCCTGCGTCGCCGCACACAGCACCACCCGCGCCCTGTATGGGACGTACAACGGCCCGCTGTACCAGGTCAGTCGGGCCTCCGACAAAGCGACCAAGGACATCGGACTGCTGAGCACCGGCGGATACGCCGACGCCGCCGCACAGGACTCCTTCTGCGCGGGCACCAGCTGCGTCATCAGCGTCATCTACGACCAGTCCGGCAAGGGCAACACACTCACCCGGGCGCTCAAGGGCCACTGGCCCGGCCCGGCCGAGGGCGGGAACGACAACCTGGCCAACGCCTTCGAAGCGCCGGTCACCGTCGCCGGGCACAAGGCGTACGGCGTCTACGTGGCCCCGGGCACCGGCTACCGGAACAACCACACCAACGGCATCGCCACCGGCGACCAGCCCGAGGGCATGTACGCGATCTTCGACGGTACGCACTTCAACGGCGGCTGCTGCTTCGACTACGGCAACGCGGAGACCACCGGCAACGACGACGGCAACGGCACCATGGAGGCCCTCTACTTCGGCAACAGCACGGGGTGGGGATACGGCAGCGGCAGCGGCCCCTGGGTCATGGCGGACATGGAGAACGGCCTGTTCTCCGGCGTAAACACCCGCTACAACGACATCCCCTCCGTCAGCCACCGGTTCCTGACCGCCACACTCAAGGGCGGTCCGAACCAGTGGGCCATCCGTGGGGGCAACGCCCAGGCAGGCGGTCTGTCCACGTACTACAGCGGCGTACGCCCCCATGCCCCCGGCTACAACCCGATGAAGAAGCAGGGCGCGATCATCCTCGGCATCGGCGGCGACAACAGCGTCTCAGGCCAAGGCACCTTCTACGAAGGCGTCATGACCTCGGGCTATCCCTCGGACGCCACTGAGAACGCCGTACAGGCGAACATCACCGCCGTCGGGTACAGCAACGTCACGACCGGCAACGGAACCCTCACCCCTGGCTCGCGGGTCTCCCTGAAGGCCACCACCTCGCCCTGCTGCACCTCGCACTACCTGCGGCGCAATGCCGTCGACAGCACGGCCGGCATCTCCGTCGTCAACTCCTCGAGCCCGGCCGCGGACAAGGCGAACGCCACCTGGATCGTGCGAGCCGGCCTGGCCAACAGCTCCTGTCTGACCTTCGAAACCGCCGGCAAACCCGGCCAGTTCCTGAACCACCGCAACTACCAGCTCTCCGTGGGCGCCGACACCGGCGGGGCCTCGTTCGCACAGGACGCGACCTTCTGCGCCACCGCGGGCAACAGCGGGACCGGTAACTCCTTCAAGTCCGTCAACTTCCCGACGAAGTACATCCGCCACTACCGGTACGCGGCCTACATCGCCTCCAACGGCGGCTCCAACGCCTCGGACTCCACGACCTCGTGGGCCCAGGACACCAGCTGGCTCACCGCGGCCCCTCTGAGCTGACGAGCTGACCTGACGTCCCGCCCCTGACGAGCGATCTCCCGATGCGGCCTCTCGCCGGGATCTCCCCACGCCTTGGAGGATCAGATGAGCGCAACCCCCCTTCCGTCGCGCCGGTTGTTCCTCGGCATGGCCGCGGCCGTGCCCCTGTCCCTGACCGGCGCTCTGACCGTCACGAGCCAGTCGGCGAGGGCCGCGTCGCAATCCCCGTTCGTCATGGGCTACTTCACCGAATCGCGGTGAAGCCTCGGTACGCACTACGGCCTGCACCTCGCGGTCAGCAGCGACGGGCTGCAGTGGATGCCGCTGAACCAGAACCAGCCCGTCGCCACCCTCGCAACCTGGTCCAGGCAGGATGATGCCCGCGGCGTTGTCGTGCGTGTTCGCCGAGAGGATGACGACCGCGATGACCAGCCCGAGGACGTCCACGCCCCCGCCAGTCCTGACAAAGCCGCCTCAAGCCCGGATAGGCCCGCAGCGCGGGCGCGGCCTCGGATCTCTCGTCCGGGGCCGTTTGCGTGCGTGGGCGGAGCGGGGCGGGGCGGGGCGGGGCGGTTCAGTCGGCTGCGTGGGGGGTGGTGTCTGTCGCGTGGCTCATTCCCTGTTCGTACGACATGGCGCGACCCGCCTCGTAGCCCTGCTCGTAGGCCGGGTCGCCGATCTTGTCGCGGAGGGCGCGTTCGCAGGCCTGGCGGGCGGCGATCAACTCCGGGGAGTTCAGTTGGGCACGGCCGCCGGTGCGGTCCCACAGGCGCTGGGCGATGCCGAGGAGTTCGGCCGCCCGGTGAGCCTGGCCCGCGGCGACGGTGGCGGATGCCAGGTTGTCGAGGGCCAAGGCCGCGAGGCTGCCGGAGCTGCGCAGCAGCCGGTGCGCGGCAACGGCCCGGGCGGCGTTGCGGACCCCCGAGGCGATGTCGCCGTGGGCAAGGTCCAGCATCGCCACGACCACGTCGACGGCCGAGCGCGTCCAGTGCTCGCCGCGCCGGGCACATTCGGCGCGGACCTCTTCAGCCAGCGCGCGGGCCGCTTCGTGCTCGCCGCTCATCAAGTGCGCGTACGCCAGGGCGCCGATCGACTGAAGCTGGGCCGAACCGAGCCAGTCGTCCCGGACGGGGTGGCGGGCGGCGGCGGACATCGGGCCGACCGCCTCGGCCGACCGGCCGCGCATGGCGAGGTGGGCGCCCGTGAGATACACGGAGACGGAGAGGACGACCGGGTCGTCCTGCCGGCGGGCCGCGTCGGTGAACAGCCGGCCCCACTCGGCCGCGGTGTCCACATCGCCCTGCATGATCGCTCCGGCGCCCCGCGTCCAGACGGCCCGCAGGAGATCGGGCCCCGGAGCCGGATCGGCCACGAGCGCCCGGTCGAGAAACCGGTTCGCGTCGCGCACATGGCCGCAGTGGCGCCACAGGAAGCCCACGGTACCCACGATCTCCAGGGCGGCGCGTCGGTCGGCCCCGTCGAGCGACCATTCCACCGCGGCGCGCAGGTTGGCATGGTCGGTCAGCACACGTGCACTCCAGTGCACCTGCCGGCCGGTGTTCCACTCGGCGCAGCCGTCGCGGGCCAGGCGTCGGTAGTACTCGCGGTGACGCAGCCGTACGGCCTCCTCCTCGCCCAACTCCCTCAGCCAGTCCGCGCCGTACTCGCGCACCGTGTCTAGCATCCGGAAGCGGGCGGCGCCGGTGCGCTGGTCGCGCTGCACGATGGACTGGGCGGCGAGCTCGTCGAGCAGGACGGGCACCTGTCCGGCCGCCAGCGGTCCCCCGGCACACACTTCCTGGGCGGCCTCGGCGTCGAATCCGCCGGTGAACACCGCGAGTCGGGCCCACAGCAGCCGCTCCAGCGGAGCGCACAGCTCATGGCTCCAGCCGATGGTGGTGCGCAGTGCCTGGTGACGCGCCGGAACCTCGGCGCCGTCGTCCGAGGCCAGCAGGGCCAGTCGGTGGTCCGTCCGCGCCCCGAGGTGGTCGTCCAGCTCGATGAGCGACAGGGTGGACAGCCGGGCCGCGGCCAGTTCGACGGCCAGCGGGATACCGTCCAGATACCGGCAGACGGAGACCGCGACCGGCCGGGTGGCCTCGTCGAGTACGAAGCCGGGGCGCACGGCCCTCGCCCGCTCCGCGAACAGGGTCACCGCGTCCTCCCGAGCCGCGATACCCGACGCGTCCACCGGCAGCGGCTCGACCTCCAGACACCGCTCCCCCGGCAGCCCGAGCCGTCGGCGACTGGTGGCCAGGATGTGCACGTGCGGAGCGAGCCGCAACTCGTCGATGAAGGCCGCGCAGTCCTCCAGCAGGTGTTCGCACGAGTCCAGGATCAGCAGCAGTCGCTTGTCCGCGATCCACGCGGCCAGCGCCTCCGCCGCCGGGCGCGTCGTCTGGTCGGCTACCCGCAGCGCCTCCATCGTCGCAAGACCCAGCGTGCCGGGTCCGGTCAGACCGCTGTTGTGCAGGCAGGAGAGCTCCACCAGCCATACACCGTCCGGGTAGGCGGACCTCATCCGGCGCGCTGCCTCCACCGCGAGACGTGTCTTGCCGATCCCACCAGGTCCCAGGAGAGTCACAAGACGGCGCCCGCCGTCGCCGTCTCTCCGTCCCCCGCCGCCCTCGGTCGGCTCGTCATCCGGACGCAGCATGACGTCGAGCCGAACGAGTTCGTCCTGCCGTCCGATGAAACTGCGAGTATCCGAGGGCAGATTGCCCGACCACTCGCTCAACTCCGCCTCTCCCGGCACACCGTGTGACACGGGCCTCCTCCCTGGGGTTCCTCCCTGAATCAACCCGGCTGAGTCTGCTCCGACGGTCCCCCGTATGGCGGGGGACCGGCCATGCGGACAGAAACACGGCATCGCCTGGCCGTCTCCGTTCACTTCGGGGTCCATGGCGACCAGTTCGCCTCTGTCCACGATCGGCGGGGCTGTCGCGCGCACGGCGCGCATCATGGAGCGCCGCCATCGACACACGCCGTCGAATGGTCAGCGCGCCCTGACGTCCATCCAGGCGCCGCCGACGCGCCGGTTGTACGTGGGCGAGGGGAGCGGAATGGTGCCCGCCATACCGGGGGCATATTGCCTCGGCAAGCGTGAGGAGTCCCACTCGTGACCAGACGTTTCCCGCTCTTCGAACACCGCCCGATGTGGCGAGCCCAAGTGTCAGCCGTGACCGCACTGGCCGTGGGCCTGGTGGTGGCCCTCGCGCCCGGCGCGGCGGCCGCGCCCGGCGACCTGGACACCGGTTTCGGCACCGGCGGCAAGGTCACCACCGACTTCGGTGCCACCCCGTCGGAGCCCGAGATCGGCAACGACCTGCTGCGTACGTCCAACGGCTCCCTGTTCGTCGCCGGGCGACAGGGCTTCGGCACCCCCGGCGTCGGCCCGAGCTCCTTCGGGGTGGCCAAGTACACCTCCAGCGGAGCGCTGGACACCGGCTTCGGCACCGGCGGCAAGGTCACCACCGGCTTCGGCGACACCCTGGCGGTGGCCCGGTCGGTCATCGCGGCCGGCGACGGGAAGATCCTGGTGGGCGGGTTCACCAGAGGGGAGCAGATCGCCGACCTGGCGCTGGCCAGGTACAACGCGGACGGCAGCCTCGACACCTCGTTCGGCGGCGGCGACGGCAAGGTCACCACCGACCTGACCGGCGGGCTCGGCGACGGCATCCGTGGCCTGAGCCTGACGAGCGGCGGGAAGATCCTCGCGGCCGGGGCGGCCGGGGCGGACTCCTTCATCGCCCGCTACAACTCCGACGGCACCCTGGACACCGGCTTCGGCGGCGGCGACGGCGTCGTCATCACGGACTTCGGCACCGGCGACCACCTCTTCGCGCTGGAGGAGCTGTCCAGCGGGAAGCTGATCGCGGCCGGCAGCGCCAACAGCGACTTCCTGCTGGTCCGGTACAACTCCGACGGCACCCTCGACACCGGCTTCAGCGGCGACGGCATCGTGACCACCGACTTCAACGGCCTCTCCGACATCGCGTTCGGCTTCACCCAGGCGCCCGGCGGCGACTACGTGCTCGCGGGCGCGGTCGATGCTCCCGAGCCGTTCGGCATCACGGGCCCCATCAAGGTCGGCGTGGTCCGCTACAACTCCGACGGCAGCCTGGACACCGGCTTCAGCGGCGACGGCAAGGTCACCACGGACGTGAACGTCTTGCGAGCCGACGAGGCGCGCGATGTCGCCGTGGACAGCAACGGCAAGATCGTCATCGCCGGGCTGACCGGCGAGTCCGTCGTGTTCCCCGTCGACCCCGTCGACGGGGACGCCCTCGTCATCCGCTACAACTCCGACGGCACCCTGGACACCGGCTTCAGCGGGGACGGCATCGCCACCCTCGACTACTCCGGCGGGGCCGATGTTGCTCGCGGCATCGCACTGACCGGTAGCGACGACATCGTCATCGCCGGCGGCGCGACATCGAGCAGCACCGGGCTCGACTTCGCCCTGGCGAAGCTCCACGGATAGGCGGCCGCAGAGGACGGCAGCGGTGATCCGGGGCGGCAGTCCCGGATCACCGCCGTTCCTTGCCCGAATTCGGTCGCCGTGGGAGACGGCCTCGCGAAGCGGGGGCGCGGGCGCGCTGCGCCACAGCCCTCCCTCCCGAGTCCGCTCCCCGGCCCCGGCCCTGGACCGCGCATGTCACAAGGGGCCCTCATCTGCGAGCAAGGCGCTCATATGACCGCACCACGGCGAACACACCCGGCCACCTCTCGGTCGGCTCCGGTCGACGAGACCTGCCCGGCAGCGCGTTGGACCAGAGTGGCCGTCCTCTGCCGCGGACTCACGAGGCACAGGGGGAGGCTGGGGCCGCACATGGTCGTCAGGGCAGTCGGGCGGTGGTGGCGGAAGACGGGAACGTGCGGTCGGCGCCGCCGGGGCCGACTGGTGCTCGCGCTGGCGGTAAGTGGCCTGCTCGCCGTCCTCAGCGGTCTCGGCAGTTGGCGACCCGGAGTCGCCGTACTGGTCATCGGTCCGGTGCTGGCCTGCGCCCGCCTGGACGCACGGCGCACCGCTGCGGTGGCGGCCTCGGCGCTCTCGCTCGCTCTCGGAGCGGGCGCCGCGAGCGGCCTCAAGGTGACTCCGGGTCTGGGAATCGAGTTCCTCGTCCTGCTGGTCGGCAGCACGCTGGCCGTCCGCGATGCCGCCCGGCACACAGCCGACGCGGCCGCACTGGCCCGAGCCACCGATGTGGCGCAAGCGTCCCAGAACGCGATCCTGCGGCCGATGTCGGTGGAGTTCGGCGGCATCGAGGTATGCGCCCGGCACCGGTGCGCCGTGCAGGGGGCGTCGGTGTGCGGGGATCTGTACGACGTCGTCCACACCCCATACGGAGTCCGCCTGCTCATCGGGGACGTACGCGGCCACGACCTGGACGCCCTGCGGACCACCGCGGCGACCATCAGCGCTTTCCGTGACCTGGCCTACCTCACTCCCGGCCTCGCCGACCTGGCCACGGCCCTGGACGCCAGGCTCGCCCCGGAACTGGGGCCGGAGGACTTCGTCACCGCTGTCTTCGCCGAGTTCGCCCCGGGCGAGGTCCGCCTCGTCAACTGCGGGCACCCCGCGCCCTTACGGGCGGGCAAGCAGGTCATGTTGTTGGAACCACTGGAGCCCACGCCCCCGTTGGGCCTGCATCCGAGGCCGCTGCCGTATCGCTGCTATCTGCAGAGTGGAGACCGGCTCCTGTTCTACACCGACGGCCTGAGCGAGGCACGCGACGCGAACGGCACCGACTTCCCGCTCCTCGAACGGGTCGGTGACGCGCTGGCCGTGCTCTCCCCCTCCGACGCGCTCGACACGCTGTACGCCATGGTGGCCGCGCACACGGGCCACGCGCCGGCCGACGACATCGCGCTCGCCCTGTGCCAGCCGACCAGCATGGTCGTCCCCTCGCCCGCTGCCCGGCCCTCGAACCCCGCGGCATGCAGGGAGCCGTAGGCGACCGTTGGCACGGGGCGCTCCGCAGCAGGCTCGTGGAGCGCCGACGGGAACCGGTGGTGTACCAGGAAGACTTCGACCGCGAGCCGGCCGGCGACGCCTACGACGCACGCGCCTGCCTAGTCAGGGTGCGCGACTCCTCTCGGTTTCCGCCCTCTGGCCAAGGGGCCGACCGCCGCGATGAACCGCGTCCCCGCTCGGAAGGAAGCGGAACGAAACCATCCCAGTGTGCCGTGCCGGTGGGGAAGGAATTCACAGGCGCGAGGTTCGGCGCTGGCGTCGGTGAGTTCGTCGAGCCGGTCCTGGCCTGCCGTCGGTGTGGGGCGGGATCGACATCACCCCGCCCCGCCCTCAGCACGCGCTGCTGGGCTCGGAGGTGGAGTCGCCAGGTTCGGAGACCACCGACCGGATCGTGCAGGCCGACCAGTACACCAAGGCAGGCATCGGCTTCTACTGCAGGATCGAGCAGGCGGCGACAGGCGTTCTTCTCATGTACACCTATGTACTCGCCCCTGCGGCGAAGACCTACCGGAACGGAGACGTGTTCACCGGCGTCCTCAAGGTAATGACCCCGTTCCCGGTGGCGAACGACCTCAGGCAGGCCTGAGCAGGCGCTGCTCAGTGGCCAGCAGCGCGTGAGCGATGCGTGAGCGTACGGCCCGGTACAGGGCGCCGGACCAAGTAGCTCGCCCCGCGCCTCTGACCAGGGCAAACAGCATCGCACGGCAACGCCGGGCACCCTCGCGCAAGGACGCGCGACAGCAAGAACCCCACCGGCCCGGTTCTCGTCCTCAAGTCCATGGCATGGCTGCCAAGTTGCTCCCCGATTACTGGCGGGCAGGGTTGAATGGGTGCGCACGGATTCTGTCGGAGCCCCTTCGAGGGGCGGGCCGAGAGGTGGAGCAATGGCAGGAAAGCACGGTGGGGAGACGGACGACAAGCCGTGGACACCGCCGCCGGAGCCGCCGAGTCCTGACGGCTCCCGGCCACAGAAGTAGGCCCGGTGGACTATCGCGCCGTATGCCGGCGCGCCCTGGAGGCCAAGGCGTGCTTCCACGCCCCCTGGCTGCGGGAGGCGTTCGACGCAGTGGACCGGGAGCTGTTCGTCCCCGCGCGGGCCTGGGCGCCCGAGCGGGACGAGGACGGGCGCTGGCGGTTCCTCGATCGTGATGTGGACGAGGATGCGTGGCGCCGGGCCGTGTGGGACTCCCATCAGTCGGTGATCACGCAGTTGGACGACGGCCGTACCGGGCCGGACGGGCCCGCCGACGGCGACTTCACATCCTCGGTCTCTGCCCTCGACATCGTGTGCACCAAGCTGGAGCAGCTCAGCCTGGATGCGGGGCATCGGGTCCTGGACATCGGCTACGCCTCCGGCTACCACACCGCGCTCCTGTGCGAGCGAACCGGCAGCGAGCGGACCGTCGGGATCGAGGTCGACCCTCAGCTCGCGGCGTGGGGTGCATCGAACCTGAAGAGTGCCGGGTATGCGCCGGTGCTGGTGTGCGGGGACGGCATGGCCGGTGTCCCGCAGCATGCTCCGTACGACCGGATCATCAGCACCGCCGCGGTCCGCACCGTCCCGTCGGCGTGGGTGCGCCAGTTGGCGCCCGGCGGGGTGATTGTCACGCCGTTCGGCACCGCGTACGCGAACTCCGGGCTGCTACGGCTGACGGTGCGCGGCGAGAAGGCATACGGCCGCTTCGCCGGGGGCGCGGCGTACATGTGGATCCGCAGCGAGCGGCCCAGCCGGGCGTTGAACGTGCCCGAGGAGTCCACCGCCCGCTCCTCCCCGCTCGACCCGGCCGAGGTCCTGGAAGCCGGCTGGGAGCAGGACTTCGTGATCGGACTGCACACTGCGGATGTCGCGTTCTCCCACCGGGGCGACGGCGCCGACCGCCGCGTCCAGTTCGTCGACCAGGCCGGCACGTCCGCGACCATCGTGCGCTACCGCGACTGGTGGCAGGCCGACGCCGTCAAATCCTGGGGCCCCAGAGACCTGTGGGAGGAAGTCGTGACGGCATTCACCTGGTACGCGGCACACGGCCGTCCCGCCATCACGGAATTCGGCCTGACCGTGGACTCCTCAGGACAACACGCCTGGTACGGCGATTCAGGCCATCCTCTGAACACCGACCGAACATGGGGACTGTCCCGATCGGCAGGCGCCCGGCCTCACAAACCCTGAGCTTGTTCTCAAACCTCCTGGAGACCTGATCAGAGCTTCCGTGGCCCGTAGGTGCCGTCCTGGAAGGTGAAGATCGTCGGCTCGGCGTCGCACTCTTCGCGGAAGTATCCGCCGAAACCGGGTTCTTCGATGTGGGGTGCCGGCAGATCAAGGATGGTGACGAGCTCTCCCATCTCGCCATCGAGCCAGTAGTCGCGGCTGAACCGTCCCCATGCGTGGAGTTCGCTGCCAGCCACGAAGCCCCGGGACTGGCGCCGCAAGGAGTCTCCTCCGGGCAGGTGGCCGTCCGGGTCCGGAGCGAGCATTTGCGCACGTCGAAGCGTGTGGCGGGATGCCGGTTGTTCGAGCCGGGCGGCCGACCGGGGCCGGGCTGGTTGGGTTTGGGCGCACGGACCGGGCAGGGCAAGTTCGGGCGGAGGTTCCTGAACCCCCAGCGAACCCGGGCGGGGGTGAGCCGACCGGGCTCGGCCGGTTCCTCCCAGGGGTGGCGTAGGTCGATGGCCAGGGGGCGGAGGCGCGTGCCGCGCGGTAGCCGAGGCCCTGTCGAGGCGGTTGTCCGCTGTCCAGCACGGCGGCCCGATCAGCGGCGCTGGGGGCGGTGATAGCAGCCGCAGAGGCGTCTGCCCGGCAGAGGCGGTGGATGAAGCGAGACCTGGCGTGCACGCTGGTCGCCGTGCCTGCTGAGAGGGGCGGGAAGTCGTGACGGATCGTTCTGCCGGATCAGGCCGCCGGGTTCCACCATCCAGGCCAGGTGCCGACCGGTCTCCCGACCCCGGCGCGCCGAGGAGTGCTGTGCAGCGACGCCGCGCCTGGAGATCCGGTGACCGGGCGGGAGCGGTCACAGGGCGGGGCGGGTGACAGGCTCGGGGCGGAGCGCGTCGCGGAGCACGTCCAGTTGCTGGAGCGGCGCCGCCGGCTGGGTGCCCGGCCTGCGGCCGCAGGCCCTGCTTCGAGCTCGATTCCCCGCCCTACCCGCCGCAGTTCTGCTCACCCCAGTGTGCCGCCCCACCACGGATCTATCTCTCCCCGAGAACCACCGCGAACGCCCACCACCGGGCCGGATCACACCCCCGCCAGCAGGGAGCCTGGCATCGCGGCCCGGGCCACCACTCCCGAAACCGCCCGTGCGACAGCCTGCACCCGCAGGCTTGGCCACGGCCAAGCCTGCGGGATCCGTCACCGCAGCACAACGCACGATGCCGCAGCCTGATGCGGCCAGCGGCCACCACCTGTCCGCAGCTATGGACAAAAGGCAACAACCAGGCCTGTGATACTGGGAATTACCGTTGAGGAAGTGCTCGGTCGGCGCGACCGCGGGAGACCCTGGAGCATGATGACTCCCCAGAAACGTCAGCAACCACGTTCCGCCCATGCTCACGCCAGCCGTACGGGGGCGCAGGCGGAGAGGTCCAACACAAGGAGGCCGCAGAGCGGATGTGGTCCGCGCGGTGCTACCGGGTCCGTTGCGGACGGAAGGGCGCACGATCCGGCCATGTTCGCTGCCGTCTCGGGGTCCACCCGGCGGTGAGGTGTGCAGGGGTGACAGGCGCGGGATCTGCACAGACAACAGCTGAGCGTCGCTCTGTCATGGCTGGACGGCGAAGAGGGCGGTGGAAGGTGGGGGCCTGAAGTCGACCGGTCTAGGCTGGCGTGATGACTGATGAGCAGGAGCGGGTGCGGCCGTCGGGAGTGTGGGCCACGGCGGTGGGAGTGGCCAGGGTGCGGGCGCTGGAGACCGAGCGGGAGAACGCACTGTTTCGCGACCCGCTGGCACAGGCCTTCGCCACCGCCGGCGGCCTGGGGCCTTCTTCGCAGCCATTGCCCGGTGAAGCCGCAGAACTCCGCCGACTGGCCGTGTCCTTTTCCATCGTCATCAGGACGAAGTTCCTCGACGACCTGTTGCGGCAGGCCTGTGAGTCCGGGGTGCGGCAGGTCGTGCTGCTCGGCGCCGGCATGGACAGCCGGGCCTTCCGGATGGACTGGCCCGAGGGCACCCGGCTGTTCGAGGTCGACACCGCCGCACCCTTGGACTTCAAGGCGTCGGTACTGTGCCAGGAGCGAGCCGTCGCGCGCTGCGAGCGGATCACCGTCGCGGCGGATCTGCGCGAGGACTGGCCCGCCGCGCTGGCCGCCGCAGGACACGACCCGACCCTGCCGACCGCATGGATCGCCGAAGGGCTCCTGATCTACCTGACCGAGGAAGCGGTGGAACTGCTGCTGAACCGGATCAGCGCGCACTCGGCGCCGGGCAGCCGGATCGGGCTGACATTGAGCCCGCGCGGCGTGATCGAACGCTTCCGCGCGGACGCCGCGCCGGGATCGGCGGCATCCATGTGGCTCTCGGAAATGCCCGACGACCCAGTGGACTGGCTGGCCGGACACGGCTGGCAGGCCACCTGCCACACCCTGCGCGAACGCGCTGGCGCCTACGGCCGCCCGATCACCACCCCACCGCAGCCCCAGGAACAGCCCGGCCAACTGGTCTCGGCGGTCCGGCGGTAGAGCCCCTCCCGGTGGCCCGACAGCCGTCCCGTTGTTCCTGGAGCCGGATACGCGAGGACCGGGGTTCGGTAACGAGCCTCTAGGCCGCCGCTCTCCCGGCAGCTTCGGCCAGGAACTGCTCACCGCGGCGCTGCGTATCGTCCCGCCCGCGCACATCGAGGCACTGCGGGACAATGGCGGCCGGGCCCCGGCCCGCATCGCCATTGAGCGACGGCTGCTGCCCGCGGCGCGGCTCGCGCAGATCGCCGCCCGGCCCGGCGACGTCGTGGCTGCGGACGCTCGACGCGATTCGCGCCGACGATGTACGACCGCTCCTGGAGGGCCCGTCGGCAGCGGTGGTCCGACAGGCGACCGCGGCCCTGTTGCCGTGGGCCACCCACATGCCACCGGAACTGCTGCGCGCTCCTGGCAGCAGACCGCCCGCGCCACCAGAACGCGGCAGCCGCCCGCCTCCTGCACGCTGCCGGGGCGCATGCTCCCTGTCTCTCTGAGCCGCTCCCACCGACAAGCCCCCCTGACCGGGCCGGGCCCAACGAGGGCCGTGGCACCGCCGACGCAGCACTCACCCCAGCGACGGGCACCAGCGCTGCGGCAGGCGCTCCCGCAGCAGGCGAGCACCGCGTGCCCTTGGGGGCTGTGCGCCGTCTGCTGCCGTGGCCACGCATCTTGAGCCGGAATACCGGCAGACAGCAGGCTTTGGTTCGGCTCACCGGGACGCATCACACCAGCTGCACGGGCCCCCGGATGCCGCCTGGCCGCTGGCCACCGCGAAAGGGGCGGCGTGAACAAGCGGTTCGTGGGCGGCTGTTCATCGTGCACGGTGCGGGTGTGGCACCCTCCTCTGCTGCCGCGCTGGTGACGTCTATAGGGGGGCAGGGGCCGACTTGCCCGTCGGGGTGGTGGGGGAAAAGATCAGCGAGGCGGTCGGCGCGAGCGGCTGGCGACGGACGAGAAGGACAAGGTGGGCGGGATGAGCGAGCATGGCCGTCGGCGGCGTCACCGTACGGTGGACCGGGTCGCATGGATCCTGGAGGCCGCCGCGCGGGCGCCGGGCGGGGTAACCGTGGCCGAGGTGGCGCGGACGGTCGGGGCGCCGGCGAGTTCGGTGCAGGATCTGGTCAACGGCCTTGTCGCGACGGGCTTTCTGCTGGAGCAGCACGGGCGCTTCAGGCTCGGGCCCGCCCCGCACGTCCTCAACCTCATCGCCGGCCGGGTCGTCCCGCGGATCGGGCAGGCCGAGCTCGACGAGCTGAGCCACGTCGCGGGCACCCCGGTGTTGCTCACGGTGCGGGTCGGGCTCGACGCCGTGCACCTTGCGCGCGGCGGCGAGGACGAGATTCCGCGCCTCGTGCCACTCGCCGACGAGCACGTGGCCCGGCCGCTGCTGCGTACCGCCGCGGGCCGTCTGCTGCTGGCCTTCACCGACGAGGCGGAGCGCCGTGGGCTGCTCGACGAGCTCGCCCGCCATGACCCCGAGGCGGTCGCCGAGTTCCGCCGCGCTCTTCCGGCGATCCGCGCGTCGCGGATCAGCCGCAGCGAGGGTCTGGCCGATCCAGAGGTCAGCGCGCTGGCGATCCCCGTCACCGACGGCCCCGCCGTCACAGGTGCTCTTGTGCTGATGCACCGGCGCCGCGGCCGCTCGGAGCGGCTGAGTCTGGACCGGGCGGCGGCCCGGCTCCTCGCGCACATCCAGGAGGGGCGGACGTGACGTTCGCATCGATTCACGGATATCCGTGAATGCGGGCGCTCGTGCAGTGCCGGGAACGAGCATCCCGGCATGACTTCGAACACGCTGACCACGGCCGAGCCGACGCCTCCGTCGTCCACGGGAGAAATCGTCTCCCGGCTGCTGCACACCCTCGGCGACCCTGATCCGGCCCGGGGGGCCGAGGACATCACCGTTGTCGGGACGGATCCCCTGGTGCCCTCGGTGCACCGCCTCGCCGACGCCATGTCGGCCGCGATCGGGCTTTTCGGGCGGCAGGCGGCGGCGGTAGGTGAAATGCGCGGTCACCGACGCCAGAGGGTGGAGGTGCAGGCCGGGGCCGCGATCGACCAGCTCATGGCGACGTATCACACGACGCTGTCGGGGCGCCCGCTCGGCGCTCTGCTCGACGATCCGGCGCTGCTCGGCAACAACGACTTCTACCGGGCGCGCGACGGCCGGTGGATCTTCCTCATCACCACCTATCCGCACCTACGCGACGCGGTGTGCTCCGTGCTGAAGTGCGGGCTCGACAAGGTGGGGCTCGCGCGGGCCGTGGCCGACTGGGACGCCTTCACGCTGGAAGAGGCCATCTGCGCGCGGGGCGGCGTCGCCTGCGTGGTGCGCGCCCGGGACGAGTGGCTCGCGCATCCCGTGGGGCGGTACGTCGCGCGGCGCCCGGTCGTCGAGATCGAACGCGTCGGTGACGGACCGGTGCGGCCTCTGGAGCCGATCGGCGAGGCCGACGAGGCGCTCACAGGCGTACGGGTGCTCGATCTCACCCATGTCATCGCAGGTCCCGTCGGGGCGCGGCTCCTCGCCCAGTTCGGCGCCGACGTGCTGCACCTGTCGCGTCCCGACCGCCCCGACCCGATCCCGATGATCGCGATGACCGGCGGCGGCAAGCGCAACGCCTACTGCGACCTGCGCGACGCCCACGACCGTGCGGCCTTCCACGAGGTGCTCCAGGACACGGACGTCTTCGTGCACGCCTACCGGGGACTCGCCCGGCACGGGGCGTCGACCGAGGAGCTCATCCGGCGCCGCCCCGGACTCATCACCCTCGAATACCACGCCTGGGGCGCCGACGGCCCCTGGGGCGAACGCGGCGGGTTCGACCAACTCGCCTGTTCGGCAACCGGATTCGCCGTCGAGGAGTGGACCGACCGGCCGTCGCTGCCGCCGACGTACCTGCTCAACGACTACCTCGCCGCCTACCTCGGGGCCGCCGCCGTGGCAACGGCCCTGCGCCGGCGTGCGACGGAGGGCGGCTCGTGGCGGATCCGCGTGACCTTGGCCGGGGTATGCCACTGGGTGCAGGAACTGGGGCTGCTGGCGCGGGAGGACGTACTCGACCTGCCCCGGCCCGGGCGCACGCCGCACGCCGCGCTGTCGACCACCGATACCGACTTCGGCCCGCTCACCGAACCGGCGACCCCGTTCGCCTACAGCGGGCGCGCGGTCCCACAGCCCGGCCGGCGTTCCCCGCTCGGGTCTGCCGCGCTCCAGTGGCGCTGAGCGCTCCGCGAGAAGTGCCGTACGTCATCTGCGGGCCGGTGGGGGCTGATCGCGCCCCCGGCGGCGCCGCATATCGACACAGCCCCGCGTCCCTTCGGAGCGCGATCCCGCACCGCACCACCCCGTTCACCCACCCCACCCGATCTCCCAGGAGGCACCGGAAGATGTCTGAGAACCCGAGCGGCCCGTCCGGCCGAGGACTCCTGGCCGGAGTCCGCGTCGTCGAACTGGCCAGCGTGATCATGGGTCCGTACGCAGCCCAGCAGCTCGGCGACCTGGGCGCGGACGTGATCAAGGTCGAGCCGCCCACCGGTGACATGACGCGCCACTACCCGCCGCGGCGCCACCCCGGCATGGGCGGCCCGGCCCTCAACCTGAACCGCAACAAGCGCAGCGCCGCCATCGACCTCAAGGCCCCCAACGGCCGCGACGCCCTGCTCGCCCTGCTGCGCACCGCCGACGTCCTCATCACCAACCTGCGCCCGCAGGCCCTGGAGAAGCTCCGTCTCGGCTACGACGACGTCAAGGCCGTCAACCCCGGCCTGATCTACGCCAATGCCCAGGGTTTCCGCAGCGACAGCCGTTACGGAACGCACGCCGCCTACGACGACATCATCCAGGCGGCCAGCGGCCTGGTCTGGCTCAACCACCAGGTCTCCGGCCAACCCCACTACGTACCCACCGTCCTGGCCGACAAGATCTGCGGCATGCAGATCGTCCAGTCGGTCCTGGCCGCGCTGCACTACCGGGAACACGGCGGCACCGGCCAGCACATCGAGGTCCCCATGGCCGACACCATGCTCGCCTTCAACCTGGTCGAGCACCTGGGCGCGGCCGCCCTGGACACCGACGGGGAATTCGGCTCGCCCCGCTCACTCAGCCCCGAGCGCCGCGCCCTGCGCACCGCCGACGGCTGGATGTGCATCCTGCCGCACAGCGACCGCAACTGGCGGGACTTCACCGACTTCGTCCACCGCCCCGAACTGGCCGCCGACCCGCGCTTCGCCACCGGCCCCGACCGGGCCCGCAATGCCAACGCGTTCTACCCGCTGCTCGCGGAGCTGACACGGCATCACACCAGCGCCGAATGGCAGGACTTCTGCGACTGGGCAGGCATCGCCGCCGCCCCGGTGCTCGACCTGGAAGCCGCCGCCACCACCGCCTACGCCCAGGAGGGCGGCCTGCTCTACGAGGCCGAACACCCCACCGAGGGCCGCTACCGGGTCATCGGCCGCCCGGTGCGCTACTCGGCCGACCCGGAGCCGGAGCTACGGCCCTGCCCGCGCGTCGGCCAGCACACCGACGAGGTACTCCGCGAAGCCGGCTTCGACCCCTCCCTGCTGCACCCCGCGAACTGACCGAATTCCCGCACTGGGTTCCCGTAGCGCAAAGAAGTACACCACCCATTCACCGACCCCAGGAGCAGATCAACCATGTCTCCTTCGACGCTTTCCCCGATCGCCTTCCCCGACGTCGTCCTGCCCGAATCGGCCCGCCGGCTCCGCACCGAGGTCCGCGCCTTTCTCGACGAAGAGCGCACCCACGGCACCGTGCTGGGCCGTCCCGACTCCTGGCTGGCCGGCTGGGACGACGGCTTCAGCCGCCGCCTCGCCGAGCACGGCTGGGTCGGCATGGCCCTGCCCACCGAGTACGGCGGTGCCGGCCGCGGCTTCCTGGAACGCTACGTGGTGATCGAGGAACTCCTCGCCGCTGGTGCCCCCGTCAGCGCCCACTGGGTCTCCGACCGGCAGGCCGGCCCGTCCATCCTCCAGCACGGCACCGAGGAGCAGCGCCGCTTCTTCCTGCCCAGGATCGCCGCCGGGCAGTGCTTCTTCTCCATCGGGATGAGTGAGAAGAGCAGCGGCTCAGATCTCGCCTCGGTCGCCACCCGCGCCGAACGCACCGCCGACGGCTGGCGGTTGACCGGAACCAAGATGTGGACCGGCGGCGCCCACGTCAACGACTACGCCATCGTGCTGGCCCGCACCAACGAGGCCGAGGACAGGCACGCGGGCCTCAGCCAGTTCATCGTCGACCTGCGCGCTCCGGGCGTACGAGTCGAGCCGATCCATCTGATGAGCGGCGAGCACCGCTTCAACGCCGTCCACCTCGAAGGCGTCGACGTCCCCGACGGCATGCTGCTCGGACAGCGAGGCGACGGCTGGAAGCAGGTCACCGGCGAGCTCGCCTTCGAACGCAGCGGCCCGGAACGTTACCTCTCCACCTTCCCTCTGCTCGTCTCCCTGCTCCGCGAACTGGAACAGCGCCCGGGCACGGCCGAACAACTCACCCAGGTCGGCATCCTGACGGCTCGTCTGCACAGCATCCGCCGCCTGTCCCTCGGCGTGACCGCCGCCCTGGACGCCGGAGCCTCGCCCGACATCCAGGCCGCCCTGGTCAAGGACCTCGGCACCCGCCTGGAGGGCACGCTGACCGACACCGTCCGCAGCATCCTGCCGACCCCGGCCGACCCGCACGCCACCCCCGGCACCCACCCCGAACTGCTCGCCTTCGCTCTGCTGCACAGCCCCGGCTACACACTGCGCGGCGGCACCAACGAAATCCTTCGCGGCATCATCACTCGCGGTCTGGAGCAGCACTGATGAACACCCACACGATCGACACCAGCACCCCGGTCATCCCCGCCGACGCCTACGACACCACCGCCTTCTACGCCGATACCGACGCCATCGCCACCGTCACCAACACCACCACCCCCGACGCCGTGGCCCTCCCGTCCCCGGACGCCTCCACCGCCGAACTCCTGGCCGCCGTCCAGGAGGCGGGGCACCGCGCCGTCCCCGCCCCCCTCTCCGAGACCGCCCTGGTCGCCCGTCCGCTGCTGCGCCGCGCCGGGCTCCCCGTTCCCGACGGCCCGCTCAGCTACGCCATCGCCCCCGAGCTCACCGTCCGTTACGCCCACCCAGCCGCCTCCCCCGTCGGCTCGGCCGGCTGCCTGGGCGACGACGACACCCTGCTGGTCACCGGCACCCTGCGCCGCGTCCCCTGGGCGCGCACCGCCCTCGCCGTCGTCGTCCTGGCCGCCGCCCCCTCCGGCCCAGTCCTGTTCACCCTCACCCCCGACCAGGCCGTCCTCACCCCCGCCACCAACCTCGCCGAGGAACCCCGCGACGACCTCCACCTCGCCGCCCTGGAGATCCCCGCCGCACAGATCCGCCGGATCTCCCCCGAACTGCTCGACGAGGCCCGGCTCCGCGCGGCCCTGGCCCGCTCCGCCCTGATCGCCGGAGCCGCCGAACGCTGCGTCGACCTGACGGTCGCCCACACCACCGCCCGCACCCAGTTCGGCCGTCCGCTCAGCCGCTTCCAGGCCGTCAAGCAGGAAGAGGCACGGCTGATCGAGGAGGCCGCCCTGGTCCGCGCCGCCGTCCAGGCCGCCGCCACGCCGCTGGACACCGGCGGCGCGGCCGCCCACTTCGCCGTCGCCGCCGCCAAGACCCAGGCATCCGCCTCGGCCGCCGAGATCGCTCGTATCGCCCACCAACTCCACGGCGCCCTCGGCATCACCCGGCTCCACCCCCTCCACCTCGCCACCACCCGGCTGTGGTCCTGGCGCGACGAAGACGGCGACGAAACCTACTGGGCACACCGCCTGGCTCGCCCTCTCACCGCCACCACCCTGTGGCCCGCACTCACCACCACACCCTGACCCCTGCCCCGCTTCGCCCCCGCCGCCGACCGGCCCAGCCCGGTCGGCGGCTCAGCATCTCCCCCGGCTGCACACCGAGGCCGCTCAGGCGTTGATGACGAGCGGCCCGGACAACCCCCGCGATCTCACCTTGCTCCAGTTCAAGCACTACCTGGCTCCAGTTCAAGCACTACCTGGTCCTGCGGGGCCTGACCAACACCTTCCAGGGCGGCGTCAGCACCAAGGAACAGATTCCGCGACAACCGATGGGCACCGGCCGCCTTCGAGGCCGGACCGCCGGGCGAGCCCGGACCCCGGCACCATGACCGTGATGGCCACGAACAAGTACGAAGGCTCCTGCGCACACTGCGAGCGCCGAGTGCCGGCCGACGACACACACGCCCCGTCGCGGACCGCCAGACATCCCGCGTTCCGTCGAACTCCGCACCCAGGTACGCCAGCGGGTCACAGCGCCAGGAAGCCACGCTGCTGCACTTCGGGGCGCGCTGCTCCTGCCTCGCGCCAGTCGACAACTGCACGACTCCCCCCTCCACTGCGCGAGGGAGGTTGCGCACGGCAGGACCGCATCCCATCGACGTATCCGCCCCCCGATGCCAGGCGGCCAGCGTGCTCCGGCGAAGCCCGTCTGTCACTCCCCGCGCCGCTCCCGCCACACCACGACCCGCGCACCCTCACGAAGCGGACCAAGCCACCACACCAGCCCGAGCCCATGAGCTGCACACCTCACGGAAATGCCATGAACGGCGCACGGCACCTGCTGCCTGCCCGTTCCCCTGCACTTGATGACTCGCCTTCGGCCCGGCTGTATAGAGCAGCCGACCCAGGAGTGACCAGCCAGAGGCAACCAGCAGCCCCGTCCCCCGCCCGAGCCCCCCCTCCACGCTCCGGCACCCCCACTACCGCAAGAGCCCCGTGGAGTTCTTCGACTGTTCCGGGCTACGGCGGGCGGCAGGCGACGGATCCTCGGGTGTGCAGGGCGGCAGCGCCCGACGCACGGCAAGCCTGGCGAGTTCGTCCGCGGTCCGGAACCGCCCGCGCACCACTTCCAGCAGTGCGAGCTCAATGAGGCAGTCGCGGGCGCAGGTCACCGTTGCGGACGGCCCGCACTCCTGAATCGCTGGCTCAGGACGGCTGGCGTGCACCGTGCTCAGGCAAGGCCGAACTCGTTTCGGTCTCGCGGAGTTCGGCCAGGAGCTGGCTCTGGCCGACTAGGAGTTCGGTGAGGATGCGGCGTGCGGCACGCAGGAGGTCGGCGACGTCGCCTCCGGCGAGGGAGTAGTTGACGGTGGCTCCGTCCCGGACCGACACCACGATGCCGGACCGGCGCAGGACGGCGAGCTGCTGGGAGAGATTGGAGGGTTCGATGTCGATCTCGGTCAGGAGGTCGCGTACGGGGAGGGGGCCGTTCTGCAGGAGTTCCAGCACGCGGATGCGTACCGGGTGTCCGAGCATGCGGAAGAACTCGGCCTTGGCCTGGTAGAGGGGTACCTGCATGGTGAATCGCTCCTGCGCGCTTGACGACCGAGCAGAGCCGCATGGGCGACTCTGCTCCAGCCGCTGCACACGGTGTCGTACAACACCGATCTTCCGCCTCCCGGCCCCGCCCGCCCAGGAAAATCACCAGATCGGGATGTAGTGAATTGAAGATGTCTTCAACTCCTGGACATGCCAAGCCCGGGAGAACGGACGATGTCTAGATTTCCAACTCGGCTTCGATGCGCTTCATCTGGTGGCGAGCCATGGCCAGGTTCGATTTGGCCTTGTCCAGGACGACGTAGAGGAAGAGCCCGCTGCTCTGGCGGCCCTTCAGCAGCCGGATGAGGTGATACTGGGCGCCGAGCGTGATCAGTACGTCCTCGATCCCGTCCTTGAGGCCCAGAAGCTCCATGGTGCGGACCTTTGCGCGGATCACGTCGGTGTTGCCCGCTGCGGCGACCGCGAGATCCAGGCCCTTGCCGCCGCCCAGCGTGCCCAGGGCCATCCCGCTGGTGTAGTCCACAATGGCAGCCCCCAGAGCGCCCTCGATCGATGTCATCGTCTCCTTCAGGGAGACCTCCACGTTTGCCATACCGGTTTCCGCTCCTTGTCGTCGAGTGCCGGGGCGCTGACCGCCCAAGCGGTGACCAGGACCCTACGGATCGTGTGTGGCTCGATCCCGGGAAGTCCACAACTGCCCGTATTGGCACCGCATCGATGCCTCGTGTGCGCGCTCTTGAGCATCCGCTGTCTCGCCTACTCCATCGCGACTCCGGGCGCACACGCGTCGCGTCGATGCGGCCGCACCCTGCGCTACTGACCTTTCGCTTCGGGGTGACGCTCAAGGTCGCGGTCGGAACAGGCCCGGTTTCGGCGATAGATCCGTGGAGCAGGCGGGGGCGGTAACGGAGCTTCTTCGGCCGCCTCCGCGCCAGTGCGGCGAGGCGGCGGACTCCAGGTGTGGACCACCCGCAGCGCCCCACCGTGCGCCCGGGCGGCTTCGACGGCGTAGTCGATCAACGCGTCGCGGGGACGGGAGAAGTCGAGCCCGAGCACCACGTCGCCCCCCGTCCCCCGATCCGGCCCGTTCCCCCGCATCGGCCGACCGCTGCGGCCGGACGAGGACGACCGGGCACCGTGCCCAGACGAGGACGGCCATCGGCACGGAGCCCGTCGGAAAACCCATCAGCTCGTTCGGCGCCCGTGACCCCAGGACCAGCACCGCAGCGTCGTCGGCGGCCGTCAGCAGGACCTCGACCGGCGAGCCGGGAATCCACTCCGCGGTGATGTCCGCGCCGAGGTCGCGGTCGGGCAGCTGGTCATACGCCTCGTCCAGCATGCGCTGGGCCCCGGTGTTCGTCGCCGCCCCGCCCGTCCGGCAGCACGGCTGGGGTGCCCAGCGGCGCATACCCGAAGGCCGACTGCCAGGGCCGCCAGACGTGCAGCAACGTCAGCGTGAACCCGCGCCGCTCGCCCGCCGCCCACGCCGAAGGTTCCATCCGATGCGTCAGGCCGATACCAGCCCACCTCGTTCACGATGTTGACTTCGCCGAAATGTAGCGTAACTGAACCGCTCACCAAGGGAGTTGGAGGCGAGGAGGTCGGTGCGGCCGGTCGCCGTTGATGTCACCCGGGGCGACGATGTTCTCGCGGCGGTCTTCAGCCCCGACGAAGCGAACCTGATCAGCGCGCGTCCTTCCGCGAGCGGCCGTTCCATCCAGTTCGAGCTGCGCGACGCGGCGGGCGAGAAACAGGTCGCTGCCCCGCCCGACCGCTTCACCGTCCGGGACGTGTCGGCACGCGCCCTCGTCCAGCCCCTCCTCCCGGATTCGCGGCTGTTCGACCCGAGAAGGTCTGTGAGACGGCGATGACGTCAAGCCGGGTCTGCCCTGGACGGGCAACTTCCAGCACTGGCCGCCGTGGCGGCCGCTCGTGGTCGAGACCGCCCGCCGCGTACTCGACTACGCCGGTGGCGTCCTGGTGATACCCATGACGGTCCTGGTCGAGGAGTACTGGCGCGAGATCAGTAACGGCTTTGCCCAACGCGCCATCACTGTGAGGCACTTCGTCCTCCACGCTGACCAGGACACCCTTCGCAGGCGCATCGAGGGCGACACTCATCTCGGCCCCTCCCCGTTTCGTCTCCCCTACCTGGAGCCCTGCGCCGAGGCGGCCCGCACGTGGCTGCACTCCGAGGCCGAGGGCGTCGACACCACACATCTCACGCCCATAGAGGCCGCCCTGCAGATCGCGAAAGCCGTCACGGGCTGAGGCCCGTCCACCGCACAAAATCCGGCGAAGGTGACAACAAGACATGTCCACTGCTCAGGCGCCGTGCTGCGTCTGGACCTCAAGAGTCGAGCACCGCGGCTACGGCCTCGATCTCGACGAGCTGGTCCTTGTAGCCGAGCACGGTGACGCCCATCAAGGTGCAAACTGATCGAACGACAGGACCACCGCAACCGGGCCCCGCCTCTCACGGACCCAGCGCAAGCCACGGCTTGGGGAACAGCGCCCAGTGGCCGTTGACGAAGACCAGACCGTCGAAGGCCATACCGTAGGGCTCACCGGGCTCCGTGTACTTCCAGCGGTAGATGACCAGCCCTGGCCTGAAGCCGTCCTTGAGCCTCGCATAGCCGCCCGGAAAGTACTTCAGGGCCGGCGCCGTCCCGGCCTGAATTTCCTCGCTGGTGGCCTTCCACATCTGCAGAACCGTTTGCTGGGGTTTGGCCCAGGGCCCGGTCGGCCAGGGCGTAGAGGCCTGGTAGTACCGCTCGGCCCGTTCGGCCAAGCCCGGCCGGAAGACGGCCCCGTAGTCCTCGTGCCTGGGTCGCAGTGCCTCCACCAGACCCGCGTCGGCCCCCGTACCGGCCTTTGTCAGCAGAGTCCTGGCACCACCGTCGGTCCCGGGATAGGCGCTCGCCGACGCTGCGGGGCTCCCCGACCGCCCCGTGCCACCTCCGGCACCCACGTTGATCACTCCCGTGGCCGCGAGAGCGGCAACGCACACGGCAGACATCCCCACAGCCGCGACCTCAATGCGGCGCCAGCGCCGACGGCGTTCGCTGCGGCTCAGGAAATCCTCCGCCGGCGCGGGCAGTCCGAACTCAGCGCGCCAACGCCGTCCGAGCTCCAGATCGGTTCCCTGCAAGAGGTCACCCCCTTTCCCGGAGCCCTCCCACCGCCCGGCCCGCTCCAGCGCGTGATCCAGCCACGTGTCGAACTCGGCGTAGGCGGCTGCCCACTGACGCAGCTCGGGCCATTTGTCGATGAGGAGGTCATGAACGAGCTCGGCCGTGGGAGGACCCGTCCCACCGGATTCGTCCGACGAGCGGACGGTGATGATCCGCTCGTCGGCCAGGACCGTCAGCACCCGGTCCACCGCCGCCCTGTCGACAGCGGGGCCGCAGGCCAGCGTGCGAAGCGCTGCCACACTGCGCTGTCTGCGCGTATCCAGACTCTTTCCGCTCTGGTCATGGCGCACCAAGAGAGCGAGGACGCGCCGGGCCACCGATCTGTGCCGCTCGTCCAACTGGCCCAGGACGGCGTCCTGCCACTGGGCCAGGCTGCCGCCGAACCTGCCGACCTTCGCATAGGCGTCACACGTCAGAAGGTTGTCGGCGCGGTTCTCCCACACCAGGGTCAAGGTCTTCTCCAGCAACGGAAGTACGGTGGCGCGGACCTCGTCGGGGTCCGTGTCGTACCGGCCGCTGGCCAGGACCTCCGTGAGAATCGTCTGCGGCAGCCCCTCCTCGAAGCGCAGAGCGGCGTCCGCTGC
This sequence comes from Streptomyces sp. TLI_146, assembly GCF_002846415.1. Classification (NCBI taxonomy): domain Bacteria; kingdom Bacillati; phylum Actinomycetota; class Actinomycetes; order Kitasatosporales; family Streptomycetaceae; genus Streptomyces; species Streptomyces sp. TLI_146. The sequence goes on along the minus strand of NZ_PJMX01000001.1, from coordinate 8,652,536 downwards.
GGGCTTGGTGATGATGTCGTGCAACTCTCCGGACGTCAGCGTCGGCGGCAGATCGACGACGGGGTGCACGGCCTGCAGCAGTTTCGGTGCCCGATCGGCCAGACTCGGGTAGAAGTCGTTCCGCATGACGAGCAGTACGGTGACGGCGGCACAGGACTCGACGACCTCGGTGAGCTGGCGCAGCACGAGGAGGTCTTCGTCCGGCACTGCTGAGCCGTGACCTGGGCCCGGGGAGGTGAGCAACTCCTCGAACTGGTCGATCACGAGCAGCAGATGTTCGGTGCCGCTGGACTCCGCGAGAAACCTCTGGGCCGACGCCAGGATCCCTCCACCGGCGGCTCCCGGCAGGCCCGCGCGCTCCAGATCGGCCCCGAGGCCGCGTGCGGGACGCGCGACCACCGACCGCCAGCCAGAGGGCAGTTCGGGCAGCACACCTGCCTGGACCAGGGAGGACTTGCCGGACCCGGAAGGGCCCTGCAGCAACACCCCGTGCCGCCTGCCCACCAGGTGACGCAGCAGTTGTTCCTTCGCCCGGTCACGCCCGTGAAACCATCTCGCTCTCTCGTACGTGAAAGCTCGGAAGTCCTGGTACGGGCAGACATCCAGTGGCTTCAGCCCGGGCCAGACCTCGCGCAGGATCTCGCCGGGCGTCGCGTAGGCGGTGTTCAGGCCCCGTTGGTGCGGATCGGCACCCGGCAGGGACGTCACCATCCCGATCACCAGGCCGGTCTGGGTGTCCACGACCGGTGCACCGCTGAATCCGCGCGCCACGGTGTTCGCGTCGTGCAGTTGCAGCACCCAGTGGTCCAGGACACGCAGCGGTCCGCCCGCCGTCGCCGTGCCCTCGTGACCGCCGTCGAACGTCGAGCTGGGAAACCCGAACGACCACGCGGGCCGACCCTTCGCTCCATGAGCGAGCCCTACCAGTAGTTCGGGCACGAAGGGCGGGGCCTGGTCGAGCTGGATGACAGCCGTGTCCTCAGCCTCCGGCCGGCGCCACGGCCCGGTGAGCACTCTTCCCCGGGCCTTCGGAGCCCCCGTCGCCTGAGGAAAACGCACCTCCACCTCGTCACCAGGGCCACGGCCCGCGTCACGCACGACATGGGCACAGGTGACCACCACCCCGCCCGGCACGAGGAAACCCGCCCCGGCCGCCACGCCCGCGCCGGTGAGGATCTGTGCCACCGCGGCGGCCGGACCGCCGAGCTCCGAGGGCTTCGCCGCGACGGGATCCCCATCCGCCGATGACGTGACCAGGGACTCCATGTCAGTTCGCGCTCTCACCACTGTCAGCGACGGCGCTAGCGGCAGCGTTCCAGGTCACGGTCACCTTCAGATGACAGGCCGCCTCGCTCTTCGCGATCACGGCCCCCGCCTGCGCTGCCAGGTCGACGCCGAACTCCACCTCGACGCCGTCGGGCCGCACCCGCCGGAACTCATCCAGCACCGCCCGCGCCATACCCGCGACGGGGCCGATGACGCTCTCCAGACTCTGCGGCAGATCACGTATCGCCTCCGAGACCCGTCCGGCCATGACCGGCCCGGCCGACACCTCGACGGGATCCGCCTGCACGAGGATCGATCCACCGCAATCCAGAGGCATACGCACAACCGGCCTCGCTGACATCAGCGTCCCCCGCCCGTCGACTCCCCCCGCCATCCCCAAGAGGCAGGGGCGAGCACTCACCGTAATGCCTCGCGTACCGCCCCGTGGCCGGATTCCCACGAAGTCTCGATATGCCTCAGAAACCACTTACATCGACTGCCCCGGCTACCGCCCGGCCGCAGGACCGCCCGCATCCTCACCGGAGCGGAGCGCCCCGCCACCCGCTCGGCCGGTAGGAGCCTCACACGGCATCAGTGCTTGGTTCGCGCCTGCTGCTTGGCCGTCTTGACCTTGAGCTCTTTCCAACCTGTTGGTGAGACCAACGAGTTGACCTGCTGTACGACGTGATGAAGCTCCTGGTAGACGGGTTCTCGACCAAGATCACCCGTGTCTGCCAGGAGCTTCGCGTGCTTGTCCACCCGTCGTCGATCGATCTGTCCAGCCGCACCCTGAGGTTCCTGACAGAGCGGCTCCGCACCCGGCAACGCGAGATCGGGACGCGATGGCGGCGCCTGCCCGCCGCGCGTCAATCCCTCCTCTCCCTGGCTCACTTGAGATGCGGCGACACCTACGCACGGCTCGCCGCCGGGTTCCGCATCGGCGTCGCGACGGTCTACCGCTGCATACGAGAGGCCGTCGACGTCCTGGCCGCTCTCGCGCTGCCCCTGAGCGAGGCGATGAAGACCACGGACGAAGGCGTTCGTGATCCTCGATGGCACGCTGCTGCCGATCGACCGGATAGCCGCCGACACCCCGTACTACTCCGGGAAGCATAAGCGTCACGGGATGAACGTCCAGGTCATCACCGACCCGTTCGGGCGGCTGCTGTGGGCCTCGCCCGCGCTGCCCGGCTCGACTCACGACCTGACCGCCGCCCGACACCACGGGATCACCGACGCACTCGCCGACGCCGACATCAAGTGCTGGGCCGACAAGGCCTACCAGGGTGCCGGCCGCCAGGTCAGGGTGCCCTGTCGCGGCCGTCGACTCAAGCGAGGGCAACGCCGGCACAACAGCACCCACGCCAAGATCCGCTGCCTCGGCGAGCAGGCCATAGCCGTCCTCAAGGGCTGGCGCCTGCTACGGAAACTCCGCTGCAGCACGAGCAGGATCACCGACATCGTCAAGGCCGTCATCGTCCTTCACCACGCCTCAACATCAGGATGAAAAGAGCTCACTGCGTGCCCGCTGCTATCTCGGCGTCCTGAGTCAGAAGTGGGGTCTGTCGGCGCCTTCGCCGGTGTTGTCACACGCATGTGATGTACGCCAGCCGGGGGGCCGGGAGGCCCAGTGACAGCGACCGCTCCCAACCGGGAAAGACGGAGAAAGGTGTTCTTCGGGCCGGGGGGCAAAAGGCCGATGGATGCCTTCCGGTACCGGGATTCAGCCCGCACTGTCGGTGTGAGCCGCCTGTCACCGAGGAGGTGAGTGGTGTGCCCATGGTGGTGCGCGCCGAGCACAAACGTGGCAAGGCCATCTGTCGTGGTCCGGGCGCCCGACGGGTGTCCGTGCTGCACGGGCGGCTGCGTGCCGCACTGGGGCGTGACGCGTCCGAGGCGGACCTGGTGGTGGCGGCCTGTCTGGGGTGGGTCGCCGACACGCTCGTGGAGATCGCGGTCGCGTTGGGCGATCCTCGCAGCGCGGGTGCTCTGGTGGACCAGGCATCGACAGTGCTGGCCACTGTGCCTCAGGACGGTCGGGGCTGCCCGGACGCCTTGGCGTGGACCGAGCCCTTGACGGAGCGTGAGCACATGGTGCTCCTGAGACTCCAAGACGACGTGCCCCTGCGACAGGTGGGGGCGGACCTGTTCATCTCGCACAACACGGTGAAGAGTCATACACGTGCCGTCTACCGAAAGCTCGGGGTGTCCTCGCGCACCGCGGCCGTCGATCGGGCCAGGCAGCTACGGCTCCTGTGACGGCCCCGAGGAACGCAGGAGAACCCTCACAGCAGTTCGAGTTCGCGGGCTCGCCGTACCGCGGCCGACCGCCGGGTCACGGCGAGTTTGCGGTAGACACTCTTGAGGTGCGTCTTGACGGTGTTGACCGACAGATATAGCTCGGCGGCGATCTCCTGCGTCGTCATCGTCTGGGCCAGCCGGCGCAGTACGTCGTGTTCCCGCGCGCTGAGCGACTCGGCCGGCGGGCGGCGGCTGCCCGGCCCCTGGTCCGGCCCGCCCGGTTGACCGGGCGCGCACTGCCCTCGGAGCGTATGGGCCCGCGCCGCGGCGAGCGAGAGGGCGCAGGCTTGGCGCACCGGCTGGCGCAGTCCCTCGGCGAGCCAGTCAGGGCAGTCCCCGAGCCAGTCCGGCGGCGCCGCGGACACAGGTGTCCCGCTCTCCGCCATCGTAACGAGCCGGGCCACGAGCGAGCCGACCCCGGCGAGGAAGGGGTCGGGCGCGTTCCGTAACGCGGCCTGGGTCCGGGCCAGTTCACCACGGGCCCGCACCGATGCGCATCGCGTCATGGCGACCCAGGCTCGGACCAGGTGCAGGGCGGCCGGCGTCGGATCCTCGGGCGTGCAGGGCGGCAGCGGTGGACGCCCGGCGTGCCCCGCGAGTTCGTCCGCGGTCTGGAACTTCCCGCGCAGCACTTCCAGCAGTGCGAGCTCGATGAGGCAGTCGCGGCGCAGGGCACCGTTGCGGACGGCCCCGGACGCCTTCAGCCCTGCGCCCAGCAGGGCCTGCGCCGCTTTGAGGCTGCCCTCCCGCAGCTCGGCGTGGCCGCGGATGAGCAGTGCCAGTGCCTTCAGCTCGGGACGGTCCGCCAGCAGACCGCTCGGCACCTGGGCGAACAAAGCCTCGGCATCGGCCGCCGCGATCCGCGCCGCCTGCGGGTCCCAGCAACGCTCCTTCGCCATGCGGACCACGGCATGCATCAGTCGGCACCGGATCATCCGGTCGGCCTCGTCCCGGGGCAGCTCCCCGGTCAGCTCGTCCGCCAGCCGCAGCGCTTGCGCGCACACCGGCCGCTCGCCGCGGTGCAGAGCGGCCGCCGCGGCGACGAGGGCGGACTCGGGATCGAGAAACTGCCGGGGCATCCCCAGCTCGCCGGCGGGCGTGCGCCGGACCAGGTCACCCGGCAGTCGCGCGTCAGTGAGGGCGAGCACCTGCCCGATCGCCAGCTGCTGCACGACGAGCCGGTTGGCGTAGCCGCAGTCGCCCGCCGCCAACGCGTGCCGCACCGCCTCCGCGAGGAGTCCGTGCTCGCCCAGCCAAGCGGCCGCGCGAGCGTGCAGTTCCGCCACCAGGCCGGGCGTCTCGTGCCGCAGCCGCACCCGCAGGACGTCGGCGAACATCTGATGGCACCGGTACCAGCCGTGCCCGGCGGACTGGAGGAAGGAGTTCTGCCCGACCAGCGCCGCGAAGTGCGCTGCGGCCTCCTTGCCCGCGAGCGCGGTGGCCAGTTCGGCGTTCAGGTGCTCCAGGACGCTGGTCGTCAGGAGCAGCCGGCGCAGGGCCGGGGGCCGGCCGTCCAGGACCTCCTCGACGAGATAGCTGACGACCGCTTCATCGTGGCCGGTGAACTGCGCGACGAACTTTTCCGGATGGGGGTGGCCTTGCATGGACATGGCCGCCAGCCGCAGCCCAGCCGCCCATCCGTCGGCCCGCGTGCGCAGCGCGCTGACCACGGGCCTCGCGACCGCGACGCCGTGCTGTGCGAGCAGGGAGGCCGTCTCCCGGTCATCGAAGGCGAGGTCGGCGGTGCGCAGTTCGGCGAGTTCGCCCGCCAGCCGGTAGCGGTGCAGGTGCAGCGGTGGATCACGGCGCGAGACGACGACCAGTCGCAGGGCGGGAGCTGCGTGCCGCAGCAGACTCGCCATGCCTCGCGCGACCGGTGACCCCGTGTCCGGCTGGAAGTCGTCCAGTACGAGGACGACGGGGTCCTTGCGTGCGGCCAGGCCGGCGGCGAGTGCAGCGACCAGGAGGGGCCGCTCGGCCGCCGTGGCGAGAGGACCCGAGCCCGCGGAACCCGTCGGCGCGGGCGGCTCGGGTCGCAGCACATTCGCGGGCGCCGGCAGGTCGACACCCGCTTCGCCCAGGGCTGTCAGAACCCGGGACCAGAAGACATCGGCCTGTTCCTCCGAGCCGTCGCAGGCAACCCAGGCGACCGGACCCGGGGCACGGCGCGTGGCGGCCCACTCCATGGCCAGGGCGGACTTCCCGGCGCCGACGGGGGCGACAACCACGGTCAGCGGTCCGAGCACGCCCCGCGAGAGACGCGCCGTCAGCCGGGGCCGCGGCACAAGCCATGTCGGCACAACCGGCACCCCCACCCGGGGCGGCAGGGCAGCCGCCCGGGTGGTGGCGCGTGTCTCCGGCGGCTGCCGTTGCCTCGTCCGCTCATCCATCGCTGTCACCTCGCTCTGAGAGGTGCCTGGTGCATGTCAGACGAGTCTGGCCCACGCCCGAGGCCGGAGCACCGGGTACGGGCCGGTATCACCCGGGTGAACTTGCTCCGGTATTCAGCGGTTCATCCCTGAAGGGCCGTGACGAGCTCCTCCTCGCGCTGCTTGGTCAGGGACGTGCGCAGGACGGTGGGCGCGAACGGACGCAGTGCCTCGCGAACCCGGTCCGGGGTGGAGCGCCGGACGAGCGCGAAGACCGCTGCGCGGCCCGGCTCCAGCGTTCCCGCGATCTCCTTGATGAACGCGTCGTTGATCCCGACGTCCGTGAGCTTTCCCGCCACCGCTCCGGTGGCCGCGCCGACGGCGGCGCCGAACGCGGGCATCAGGAACAACAGACCGAACAACGTGCCCCACAGGGCGCCTCCGGCCGCACCACTGGCGGTGAGGCTGAAGGACTGCCGTACATGGATCTTCCCGTCCTGGGTGCGCCAGGCGAGTGCAGCGTCCTCCAAGTCCAACAGCTCTTGCTTGGACAGCTCCCGGGACAGGCGCAGCACGGCCTCGGCTTTGTCCTTGTCGGTGAAGCCGAGCACGACGAGATCGGTCATCAGAACCTCCCGGATTTCCGGCCGGGTTTCCGTTCCTCCCGGCTGTCTCGCACGGCGCCCTCCTCAAGGCGCCGCACGCTGGCGGCGATCTCCGCGACCACCGACTCCAGAACCTCCTGGGTGAGGAAGCCCTCCGCGACGGGGACGCCACCGGCTTCGCGGACCGCCCGCCGCAACTCCTTGGCCCAGGTGTGTTCGAGCAACACGAAGCCGGCCGCGGTGCCCGGGTCGAGTGCGCGGGCCAGGTCCCGGATCTCGTGCAGGGTCAGGCCGAAGGCATTGCCTTCGGACAGGGAGGGGAACGTCTCCTCGGCCGCACGCAGCGTGTCCCGCGAGATACCGAGCAGCGCGGCCACGGTCTGGCCCATGTCCTGCGCCTGGTGCTCCGCGATGACCAGGGTGTTGTCACTCTCCTTCTGCACGAACAGCAGGTCCAGCACACGGATCTGCCCGGTGCGCTCCAGCTCCGCGAGCTCGTCGACGATCCATCCCTCGAACTTCGCCTCCGGCCCGAACGCGACCGTCAGCAGTTGAACCGGCCCGATCCCGGCCATGGCCACTCCCTTCGACGTGGTGGCACTCCATCCAGCCGCGCCGTGCTCCGCTTCGCCTCACCCGTCACAGGTGAAGGCCGCAGGCGCGGCCGGGGCGGGGGTGGCCCGCCATCCCGCGCGGCCGGGGCGGGGGACTCCTGTGGTGCGGCACGGCCCTGGCCTTGGGGGCCATACCTCATCGGCTCGGGACGGGCTGCCCATGGCCCCGCGCCGCCCCGTCGTGCGCGGCGCCCGTGCTTGCGGCCGAATCGTCGCCAGCGCCGGGCAGCGCCTGACCGAGGAGGGGCACGGGCGTGGATCAGGCGGCACGCCGATGTCCTGCGGGTCGCCGCAGCGGTGACCGCCGCGTTCTGGTCCTTCTGCCGTCCTTGTGGACAGGCATGCTCGTGCTCGCGCTGATGCTGGCAGCGTACGAGGCCCGCTCCCCCCTGGCGGACCGCGTCGGACCTCACCCCCGGCAGGTGAGGCGAGCGCCAAGGGCGGTGGACACACTGGCGCGGCCCGGTAGGCCTTCGGCAGGGAGCGAGGGGTGATGAACGCGAGGATGAGCGGCAGGTCGATCGGCCCGACCGGCGACGCGGACGGGCGATGGCGGTTGTGGGGGCCATATCTGAGCGAGCGTCAGTGGGGCACGGTCCGAGAGGACTACAGCGACAGCGGCGACGCCTGGTCGTACTTCCCGCACGACCACGCGCGATCGCGCGCCTACCGCTGGGGCGAGGACGGCCTCGGCGGCATCTGCGACGAGAAGCAACGTCTGTGCCTGGCCATGGCCCTGTGGAACGGGCGGGACCCGATCCTCAAGGAGCGCGCCTTCGGCCTGACCAACAGCGAGGGCAACCACGGTGAGGACGCCAAGGAGTACTACTTCTACCTCGACAGCACCCCCAGCCACTCCTATCTCAAATACCTGTACAAGTACCCGCAGGCCGAGTTCCCCTACCACGACCTCGTGGCCGTCAACCGGTCGCGCACCAGGGGCGAGTTCGAGTACGAGCTGCTCGACACCGGCGTCTTCGACGACGACCGCTACTTCGACGTGACGGTGGAGTACGCCAAGGCATCGTTCGACGACATACTGGCCCGCTTCACCGTCGTCAACCGCGGCCCCGACGAGGCGACCGTGCATGTGCTGCCCACGCTCTGGTTCCGCAACACCTGGTCCTGGGGCGAGGACGGCGACAAGCCGCGCCTGAGCGCGGTCGACGGCCCGCTCGGCACGCAGACGATCCGCGCCGAATGCCCCGGACTCGGTGTCTACGACTGCCGGTTCGACACCCAGGCGCCGCTGCTGTTCACGGAGAACGAGACGAACAGTGAGCGGCTCTTCGGCGTTCCCAACGCCTCCCGCTACGTCAAGGACGGCATCGGCCGCCACATCGTGGACCAGGAGAGCGGCGCCGTCAACCCGGCACGGGAGGGCACCAAGGCCGCCGTGCACCATGTCCTCACCATCCCGGCCGGTGCCTCACGGACCGTGCGTCTGCGGATCGCCCCGGTCGGCGCCCAGCTGTCCCTGCTGCACGACTTCGACAGCGTGTTCCAGGACCGCATCGCCGAAGCCGACGCGCACTGTGCGCGGCTGACTCCCGAAGGCGCGAGCGAGGACGAGGCCCGGGTGCTGCGGCAGGCGCACGCCGGGATGCTCTGGAGCAAGCAGTACTACTTCTTCGACCTGGAGGCCTGGCTGGGCGAACACGGTCTGGACCCCTGGACCACGTCCCGCGTGGGGGTACGCAACCGCGAATGGTTCCACATGGTCGGTGACGACATCATCTCCATGCCGGACAAGTGGGAATACCCCTGGTTCGCCGCCTGGGACCTGGCGTTCCAGGCCGCCGCCCTGTCGACCGTGGACGTGTGTTTCGCCAAGGAACAGCTCGAACTGCTCCTCCAGGGCTCCTATCTGCATCCCAACGGGCAGATACCGGCGTACGAGTGGAACTTCACGGACGTCAACCCGCCGGTGCACGCCTGGGCCGCATATTTCGTCTACACGATGGAGGAACGCCTCACGGGCCGGGCCGACCGCGCGTTCCTGGAGCGCGCTTTTCAGAAGCTGCTGACGAACTTCACCTGGTGGGTCAACCGCAAGGACCCCAGTGGCCGCAACATCTTCCAGGGCGGCTTCCTCGGCCTCGACAACATCGGCGTCTTCGACCGCAGTGCCCCACTGCCCACAGGCGGCACCCTCGAACAGGCCGACGGCACCGCCTGGATGGCTCTGTACTGCCAGTCCATGCTGCAGATCGCCGTCGAACTCGTCGAGCACAACCCGGCCTACGAGGAACTGGTGCTCAAGTTCGTCGAGCACTACCTGTGGATCGCCGCTTCCCTGGACCGCGTCGGCGAACTCGGCGACGAACTCTGGGACGAGGAGGACGGGTTCTTCTACGACGTGCTGCGCCTGCCCGACGGGCAGGCGATGCGGCTGAAGGTGCGCTCGATGGTCGGGCTGCTGCCGCTGTGCGCCGCCACCGTCTTCACGCCCGGCCAACTGGCGAAGATCGCCGGACTGGGCGAGCGGCTGCGCCGCTTCGCGATCCGCCACCCCTCGCTGTCCGTCACGCTGGCCTCGGTCCGAGCAGGTGCCAAGGGCGGCCCGCGGCTCCTGTCGGTCGTCGACGAGAAGAAGCTGCTCCGGGTGCTCGGGCGCCTTCTGTCCGAGGACGAGTTCCTCAGCCCGTACGGCATCAGGTCCCTCTCCCGCCGCCATGCCGAACACCCTTACAGCTTCTGGGTGCACGGCGAGGAGTACCGGGTCGGCTATGTTCCCGCCGAGTCCGACAGCGGGATGTTCGGGGGCAATTCCAACTGGCGGGGACCTGTGTGGTTCCCCCTCAACGCCCTGGTCGTCCGGGCACTGCTCAACCTGTACGGGTTCTACGGCGACGAGTTGACCGTCGAGTGCCCCACCGGGTCGGGCCACCGGATGAACCTCTTCGAGGTCGCCGGGGAGATCTGCGACCGGCTCACCCGGATCTTCCTGCGCGACGAGGACGGGCACCGGCCCGTGTACGGGGGGCAGCGCAAGTTCCAGGAGGACCCGCACTGGCGAGACTTGATCTCCTTCCACGAGTACTTCCACGCAGACAACGGCGCCGGGCTCGGAGCGGCCCATCAGACAGGTTGGACCGGCCTGGTCGCCACCTTGATGACCCTCTCCAAGAGCTTCGCCCCCGGCGACTTCCGCGCCAAGGGGTGACAAGGGGCCCGCGGCCCAGCCGATGCAGCTCCGGCGACTGCCGCATCCGACCAACCGCGTCCGAAGGTGCGGGGGAAGCATGTTCCCCCCCGCACCCCCGGACACGGTTGCGGCGACGGGGGCCGTCCCCGCCCTCCTCGACCGACTTGGGCAGGTCCCCTGCGGTACCCGGCGCCCCCGTCAGGGGTCAGCCCTGCGAGTCCGGCTCCACCATGCACAGGCCCCAGATGATGAAGCCGTACATCGCGATCAGGGTGATCGACCAGAACGGGTAGTAGGGGATGGAGAGGAAATTGGCGATGATCAGCAGGGACGCGATGGCCACGCCGAGCAACCGTGCCCACTTCGCGAGCGTGGCCAGGCCGATACTCACCGCGAGGGCGACCGCGCCCAGGCTCAGGTGGATCCAGCCCCAGCTGGTCAGGTCGAACTTGAAGACGTAATCGGGGGTGTGGAGATAGATCTCGTCCTCCGCGATCGCCATGACGCCGCGGGTGATGTCGAGAATGCCGGAGATGGCGAGCAGCACGCAGGCGAAGGCCGTCAGTCCGCCGGCCGCCGCCCGGGCCTCTGCCGAATGCTGGTGTTTCGTTGTGGTGGTCACCATGGGAGGGCCTCCGTCTTCGGGAGGGCCGCTCGTCGCGACCCTTCGCCCACGACTCCTACTCCCCCGCAGCCGCGCCCGGCGTCACCTGGGAAGGGTGATGACGCATGATCAGCGACCACGGACGATGGCCGGACTCGGGCGCCGAAGAGGCCCCGAACGCCGCGGAACCGAACGGCTCCGCGGCCGTGCCGCAACCGGAGCCCAGGGAGCCGACATGCCCGTGCCGCCCCTCCCCGCCTCGACGGACAGTCCGGGCCCGCCCCGGGCCGCCACCCACCGGATCCTCGCCCCGCTCGCCCTCGCGCAGTTCATCTGCAGCTTCGCCGGCTCCAACCTGAACGTGATGATCACCGACATCAGTGAGGACCTGCACACCACCGCGCAGGGCGTGCAGATCGCCATCACGGTGTTCCTGCTCGTCATGGCGGCGCTGATGATCCCCGGCGGCAAGCTGACCGACCGCTATGGCCGCAAGCGCTGCCTGGTGGCCGGTCTCCTCGTGTACGGAACCGGCGCCCTGCTCAGCGCGTTCGCCCCGGGACTCGGCGTTTTCATCCTCGGCAACTCACTCCTGGAGGGCGTCGGCACGGCTCTGCTCATCCCGCCGGTCTACATCCTCACCACGCTGCTGTTCACTGACGTCACCTCCCGGGCCCGTGCGTTCGGCGCCGTCATGGCGCTCGGCGGCCTAGGGGCGGCGGCCGGGCCGCTGATCGGCGGCCTCATCACCTCGGCGCTCAGCTGGCGGGCGGCCTTCGTCTTCCAGGTGCTGGTGGTCGTGCTGATCATCGTGTTGAGCCGCGAGGTCGTGGACCCGCTGCCCCCGGACCCCAGACTCTCCTTCGACACGGGCGGGGCGCTCCTGTCGGCCACCGGTCTCGTCCTGGTGGTCATGGGAATCCTGGCAGCCGACGACTACGGCTGGCTGACGGTCGGCATGCTGCTGCTCGGTGCGCTCGTCCTGGCAGGGTTCTTCCGGCGGGCGCGCGCCAACGAGCGGTCCGGCCGGGAGCCACTGCTGTCGCCGACCCTGTTCCGCAACCGCGCCTCCAACCTCGCCCTCGTCACCCAGCACATCCAGTGGCTGATCCTGATGGGCGTGTCGTTCGTGGTGGCCGCCTACCTCCAGGTCGTACGCGGCTTCGACGCCGTGCACACGGGAGTGATCTTCACAGCGGCCACCCTCGGGCTGCTCGCCTCGTCGCTGGCCGCCGAGCGGCTGGCGAAACGGTGGGCACAACGCACCCTGGTGATGGCGGGGTTCACGGTGACGGTCTGCGGCATCGCGCTGCTCATCGGCATGGCCGGTGGCTCGTCGAGCGGCTGGGCCTTCACGCCCGGACTCCTGCTCATCGGTCTGGGGACCGGCGCGATGCTGACCCCGTCGGTGAACGTGGTGCAGTCGAGCTTCGGCGAGGAGCGGCAAGGAGAGATCTCGGGCCTGTCCCGCAGCGTGTCGAACCTCGGCTCGTCGCTCGGTACGGCGATCGCCGGTACCATCCTCGTCGCCGACCCGGCTTTCGGCGCGTACGCCGTTGCCCTGGTCGTGCTCGCCGTCATCGGGCTCGGCGGCCTCGGCGCCGCGACGCTGCTGCCGGCCGGACGGAGGAATGAACCGGCCTGTCAGAAGCGGTGGTAGCGGACGACGCTGACGACGGCGAGGTCCTGGACCGACGCCCGGCGCCTGCTGAAGGGGACCCAGAACAGGCCTACCGGGAAGACCATGCACAGCGCGGCGCGCAGCAACGCGCGCGGCACGCCGAGCAGCCGCCCGGCGAGGCCCGTGACGCGCAGGCCCAGGAGGCGGCCCCCGGCGGTGCCACCCGTCAGGGTCCAGCTGCCGGCCAGATAGAGGAGGGAGACGATCCACCCCGCCAGTGCCGCCGACCAGGACGGAAAGCGGGGGAAGCGGTACGGCGGCCCGGCCATGAGCAGCAGGAGACCGCCCAACCCAAGATGCAGGACGAGAACGATCCCGGCCACCACGACCACGTCGACGAGGGACGCCAGACACCGCGACACGACCCCCGCCGTTTGCCCGGGCGGGTCCTCCTGCCGGTCGTGTCGCGTCACGGCGTCGGCCCGGGGCCGTCGGTCCCTTGCGGATCGGCGCCTGGTCTGTGCAGCAGCCGGTCGGCGAAGTGGTTCACCACCCGGTCGGCGCGTACGCTCCGCACCCGCAGCGCCGCGACTGTCCCCTCGGCCGCCCCGCCGCTCGTGTCGCGCACCATCTGGCCCAGATCGATCGCCTGGAGCACGTCCCGGGTGAGCACGACCAGGTCGACGCGGGCGATCACGGCGTCGACGTCGACACGGAGCACGACGCGATCGACGTCCACGCGGTCGGCGACGCGGTTGACGTCGACCCGGGCCACGAGGGCGTCCAGGTCGAGCCGGTCGACGACGGCGGACGTCATGACTCGGATCAGCCGGTCGGCGACCTGGGCTCCGGCCCCCCGTGCGCACCGCGCCAGGCGGCCCGCAAGGAGGCGGGGACACACGATGATCCGGGTCATCCCGACACCGAACCACCCTCTGCGCGCAGGCGGCTCATCCACTACGGGTGAAGCTCCGTCCCGGCTCTGCCCCTTTGACTCGGGCTGTCCCTCCCCACGAGCGCTCAGGCTGAGCCTCCATGGGACGGGAGCGGACGCGACCCCATCTCGCCGCGCAGCCGTCGGGCCCTGAACCCCAGCTCCAGCTCGAAGCGGCGGTCGGGGTCGGCTACCTCGTCACCCCACAACTGCCTGATCTGGCGCAGCCGGCAGCGAACGGTCTGCGGATGCACCCCGAGCCGGGCCGCGATTCCGGGAGAGCCGCCCCTGGTTGCGAGCCAGGCGAGCAGTGTCCCGGCGAGGTGGCGGCGCTGGGCGGGGCCGCAGGTGAGCAAGGAGGCCAGCCGAAGCCGGTCGAGGTCGCCGAGGAACTCCTCCGCCGGGGGCAGGAGCAACGCCTCGGCGTGGTCCGTACACTGGACCACTTCGCCGCCGGGCAGCGGGCCGTGCTCGATGAGCGGTACGGCGGCGGCCGCCCACCGCGGCGACTCCGGCGCCGGATGTCTCACCCGGTGCCGGAGGCCGGCCCCCCCTGAACGCCTACCCGTCCTCGCCGTCCCATCCTCACGAAGATCACGCAAGGCTCACCGTGAAGAGACCTGCAGAGTCACTCCGGGGGACGCCTCATTCTCGTCTGCGAGATGATTTCGGCTACGGGTGCACGGGCGGGGTCTTTTCTCCTGTGCGCATTCGCTCCAGCAATGCCGCCTCGGCAGCTCCCGCGTCGCTGTCGTCCCACTGGTAGGAGAGCGGCACCGACCGCAGTAGCCGCCCCTGGGGGTCCAGCACCTGGCCCGCGTGCTTGAGCTGCCACAGCGTCACCGAGCGGTCCCTCACCTCCAGTCCGGGAATGCGCTGTACAAGCGAGGCTTCGAAGGGCTGGATGTCGTCGATGGACCGCAGCCACACCGTCATCATCAGGTTGCACGGCCCGGAGAGCGACGCGCACAGCCGGGTTTCCCTCATCCCGGACAGCTGCGCGACGGCCTTGTTGAGGTCTGCCGCGGGGACAGCGGCCCACAGGGTTGCGCTCACCGGCCAGCCGGACACCGCTCGGGCGGCCTCGCACCGGTAGGAGATGGCCCGAGCCGCCTCGAGCCGGGCCAGTCGGCGCCGAACGGTCGTCGGGCTCAGCCCGCTGTCACGGGCCAGCCGTTCCACGCTCTGGCGCACATCGCGGGCGAGCAGCAGAACCAATGCCTGATCCGCGTCGCCGAGTGCCGCAGGCGCTCGTTCCGGCATGTGTGCCGGGCCTTGCACGACGCCGTGCAGCCGGTCCAGCCGCCATCGGCTCCCTTCGACGTGCAGCGTGGTGACGAGCTGTGTGCGGGTGGCGGCCACGCCTTCGAGGCCGCCGAGCCGGAATCCGACGTACCGGGCGAGGTCGGCATGGCTACGTAGTACCACTGTCAGCAGCAGGTCCCGAGAGCCGGTGACGTACTCAAGGCTGAACAGTGGCGCGTCCTCCACCAGCTGCTCGCAGACCTCGTGCAGCCGACCCCGTACGCAGTCGATCTCGATGTAGGCGACCACGGCATCGCCCATGACGGCCGTCGAGGGATGGCAGGACAGCCACGCGAGACCTTCACCGGCCAGCCGGTCCCAGCGCCGTGCGGCCGTGGTCGCGTCCAGCCCGATGAGGGAACCGATCTTTTGCCAGGCAGCACGCGGTGCGTGCTGCAACGCGGTGATGAGCAGGTAATCGACCTCGTCGAGCACCGGGTCGGCCATGGCGTCTTCCTCACGTTTCGCGCAATCACGAGCATCGAGGTAGCGGATTCCTGCATCCAGACACCCTGATGTGCCATATTCCGGCGCACTAGTGGGGGTTTACTGTTCTCCGATCCACCATACCGGCCATGTTCACGCACGCCGATGCCCTCCCTCTCGCTGACGACCTGACCGAGCTGCGCCGCGACCTGCACCGCGAACCCGAACTCGGCCTGCACCTCCCCCGAACCCAGCACAAGGTGCTCGACGCTCTGGCCGGCCTCCCGCTGGAGATCGCCACCGGCGAGCGGATCAGCTCCGTTACCGCCGTCCTGCGCGGCGGCCGGCCTGGCCCCGCCATCCTGCTCCGCGCCGACATGGACGCGCTGCCCATCACCGAGGACACCGGCCTGCCATACGCCTCTGCGGTGCCCGGTGTCATGCACGCCTGCGGTCACGACCTGCACACAGCCGGCCTCGTCGGGGCCGCGCGACTGCTGGCCGCCCGCCGAGAGGCGCTGGCCGGGGACGTGGTGCTGATGTTCCAGCCCGGCGAGGAGGTCGACGGCGGTGCCGGAATCATGATCGAGGAAGGTGTGCTCGACGCCGCGGGCCGGCGCGTGTCGGCGGCTTACGCGTTGCATGTCTTCTCCACACAGCTGCCGAGCGGAATGGCGGCGACACGGGCCGGCACGTTCCTGGCCGCCAGCGACGCGTTCGACGTCGTGGTCACCGGCCGCGGGGGTCACGGCTCCACGCCGCACCTGACACGCGACCCGCTCGTCGCGGCCTGCGAGATGGTCACGGCGCTCCAGACACGGATCGCCCGAGAGATCGACGTCAACGACCCGGCCGTGGTCACGGTCGGCTCGCTGCACGCCGGCGAAGCCCGCAACGTTGTGCCCGGCCACGCCGAGTTCCAGGCAACGGTCCGCACCTACAGCGAAGCCGGACGCATCGCGGTGCAGGCTCTGGTGGAGCGCACGCTGAACGGCATCGCACTGGCTCTCGGGGTGGAGGTCGACCTCACCTACCGACGGCAGTACCCACCCACAGTGAATCCGGTCGAGGAGGCGGCTTTCGCTCTGGAAACCGCACGTGAGCTGTTCGGCCCGCACGCCGTCGTCGAAGTGCCGACACCCCTGTCCGGATCTGAGGACTTCTCGTTCGTGCTCGAACACGTGCCAGGCGCCTTCGTCGCCGTCGGCGCCTGCCCGCCCGGCAGCGACCCGGCCACCGCCCCGGTCAACCACTCGGCCCAAGCCGTGTTCGACGACGCAGTCCTGCCCGCTCAGGCCGCCCTGCTCGCCCGGCTGGCCACCGGGGCGATGGAGCGGTACGCCGAACCGGGACCAGTGGCCGCCACGCCCGTCCGAGAGCACCTCACAGGAAGCGCCACATGACCCGCACCGCCGCCGGACACCCGCCACGGGGCCCCATATGGGCGTGCCCGCCTACGCGGCGGCCGCCGTCGGGCCGCTCGTGGCCTTCGAGCTGACCAGCGGCTTCCTGCAGACCGGCATACCGGGCCCCGGGGCATGCCTTCACTCCCTGGGGCCCGTGGCGTTTCCGGGTGCAGGTAGATCTCCCCCGCCGCCGTGGCGGTGAGCCAGTCGGCGGCTTCGACGTCGGTCATCAGCGGCACCTGATGAGCCGGGTGGGCGGCACTGTCCTTGCCGACGTGGACGCGGCCCGGGAGCGGGCGTGATCTGGGAGAAGCTACTGAACGAACACCATGTCACGGCCGCTTACACCAACTGTCCACCGCTACCTGACCAAGCATCCGCACCGGAGCTCGGACACCCTGGTCCGGCAAGCCAACACGCCCTCAGGTGACTTCCTTGCAGCGGCCCAACTTCCCTTCCAGAGCAACGTGATCAAGCACTATCGGGCGCTACTGACCGCAGTCCGCCGAGACCCGAAACGGCATGGACTCGACGGCTCCTACACCACGACGACGGCTTTCATCCTCGGCCTCGACGCCGGGTGCTCGTGGAGCATGCTCACCGGATTCCAGGAATGGCTCGTCGTCCGACTCGGCAAGGGACACGACCTGACCTGGCCCATTCTCTTCCGCCACCTCACCCCTGGAGGCTGGAACCACACGCTCTCCGCGCAGACCGACGTTGCCTCGGTGACTACGCTCTACCGGCTCATCGGGGAGTTCTCCACCGCACGAGAGCAGCCGAACGGTCTCGCCGGAACTTCCGGAACTACCAGTCCTGAGCGATCACCCAGGACTGGTACCACCTCGCGGAGGCGGCAGACCAGGACTGATCGTTTGGCATCCGACCCGGTCGCCCCAGGCCAGGGCATCGCACCGGACCAACGTGAACCCTGCGATGTCGGCGGAGAATCGCTTGGCCAGCACTCGGCGGAGAGATCATCATGTGGCAATGTCTGAGAACCGATCCTCTGTGACACCGACCGTGATGCGGCTCCCCCAGTACACCAAGGCGGACCAGGAAGAGATCCTTGGCAACAGCGATGATCCCTTCGGTGTCGCCTCGACCGGTCTGACCTGGCTGCCGAAAAAAGAACACTTCGGCATCAGACACGAAGACCGGCTCGTGGCGCACGCCGGCCTGCTGCGACTGCCTGTCGCGATCAGTGACGCCGCCACAGAGGTGGTGGGCGTCGGCGGGGTGGCCGTCGCACCCCGCATGCAAGGCCATGGCCTGGCTCGGCTCGTCGTCACAGCTGCCCTGGAGCACGCCCGCACGATGGGTCCTCAGCACGCACTACTGTTCTGCCGGACTCCCCTCGTGTCGCTCTACAAGCGCCTCGGATGGCACCCGCTCGACAACGACGTACTCGTCGAACAACCCGAAGGCCGCCTGGTGACCATGCCGCTGCGGACTATGGTGACGCCCCTGCGCGACGATGCCCGCTGGCCCTCAGGGCCAGTACGGCTGTTCTCGCTCCCTATGTGACCTTACGAACCCAACCCACCTCACCTGATCGTTTGCCAACCAATCCAGTCGCCGCAGGGCAACGAGAACAGAACGGAGGATCCGGCGCGTCGGGCCGACGCCCGGATCGGCGAGGAGACCGCGTTCGCCACCAAGCCCGCGCTCGCCCGGGCGATGTTGGCCCGGGCAGTGGCCGCCGGGGGGCCGTTCCGGTGGGTGACCGGTGACGAGGCCTACGGCCACAACCCCGTCCTGCGGGGCTGGCTGACCGAGCACGAGATATGTGCTGGCTTTCGCCTACAAGCACCCGGCTGGGATCCCGAGGTGGGGCGGCCCAACACCAGGGCGACCGGCTGCACGGCTTGCACCGGCACCATCTCGCCTGTCCGCCGGAGCCTATTCCTGGTCAGGTGTATTTGCCGAGGTCGCTGGCCTGGAGGGCAGCGTTG
The DNA here is from genome assembly GCF_002846415.1 of Streptomyces sp. TLI_146. Lineage (NCBI taxonomy): Bacteria > Bacillati > Actinomycetota > Actinomycetes > Kitasatosporales > Streptomycetaceae > Streptomyces > Streptomyces sp. TLI_146. The sequence continues at coordinate 8,633,982 of NZ_PJMX01000001.1, read as the reverse complement.
TCGTTGATGCCGACGACGTAACCGTCCGGGTCGCGGAAGTAGAACATGCGCTGACCGGTGTGGTCGGTGCCAGTGTCCTTGACGATCTCGGCGTGCTCGGCGATGTGGTCGTGGGCAGCGTCGAAGTTGTCCACGGCAAGGTAGAACATGCCGGCGAACCCGATGGGGACGTCCGCCAGGACGGGCAGCCACTTCTTCAAGTCGGCGTTGCCGTAGAGCATCCCGCAGAATCCGCCCTGGTAGGTCAGCATGTGAATGTCGTCCCCGGGACTGGCGGTGCTGGAATCGACATCGAAGCCGAGCTTCTTGTAGAACGCGATGCTGGCAGCGGTGTCCTTGACACTCAGACAGGGTGCGAAAGGCATGGGTCCTCCATGGACAGGTCCGGCTTTTCAACAGGCGGGCGAGCACGGGCCGGCACACGTGTGCACCCCGCTGCTCCTTTCTCCTGCAGTCCAGGCGGTTCTGCACTCCGGGGGCCACCGTCCCGGTGAGAGCAGCCCCCTGGAGCGACTGTCTCAGCGGGCACCGCTGATGCAAAAGGGCTGACCGAAGCGGCAGAGCAGGACGGACCAGAGGCCCCCGCCCGGCTGGTGGGCGGGCCTGGTGGCGCCCATTTCCACGAGCCGCTGCTCCGCCGCCTCGGCGTCACGGAACGCGATGTCCATGTGGAATGCGAGTTCGTCCCGGGCCACGTGGGGGTCTTGCACGTCGTGGCGGACCAGAACACGTACACCATGTCGCCCACCCGTACCGGGAAGGCCGCAGGGTTGGTCGGCGGGTGTCACGGGCTGGTGCCGTGGTGGGTAGGTAGCGTGAGGCCATGGCTTACGACGAGGTGCTGGTGGAGCGGGTCCGGGAGCGGCTGGAGACAGGCGGCGCGGTGTCCGAGAAGAAGGTGTTCGGTGCGGTCACCTTCCTGCTGCGGGGCAACACGCTGGGCGGTGTGGAGGGCGACGACCTGTTCCTGCGGGTGGCGCAGGAGGACATGGCCGACGCGCTCGCCCGGCCCGGGGCGCGGCCGTATGAGTTCAAGGGAAGGGTGTCCAAGGGCTGGGTGTACGTGGCCGGGGAGGCCCTGGACGACGACGCGCTGGAGCAGTGGCTGCAGATGGCCCTGGAAGCGGCGGCCGAGCTGCCGCCCAAGTGACCTGGATCGACTCCTCCCACGTCCGGGGGCCGCACGCAGGGGCCCAAAAGCGGCCCCAGCCCGGTCGACCGTGCACGCCCGGGCAGCAAGCACCACATCCTCACCGACGGCCGGGGCATCCCGCTCGCGGTGTCGCTGACCGGCGGCAACCGCAACGACGTCCCCCAGATGCTGCCGCAGTTGGACAGGATCCCATCAGTTGCGGGAGTCGTCGGCAGGCCGCGCAAGCGCCCCGACATGCTCTTCGCGGACCTCGGCTACGGCCACGACACGTACCGCCGGATTCTGCGGCAGCGCGGGATCCGGCCGGTGATCGCCGAGCAGGGCCAGCCGCACGGCACCGGCCTGGGCACGTTCCGCTGGGTCGTCGAGCGGACGATCTCCTGGTCGCATGAATTCCGCCGCCTGCGGATCCAGTGGGAACGACGCGACGCAATCCACGAGGCCTTCCTCGGCCTCGCTGTCTGCCTGATCACCCACCGCCACCTCCAGAGGCTTTGTTAGGGCCAGTAAAGGGCTCCTACGGTGGTCGGGTCGGAAGAAACCCCTGTTCTCCCGGTCCCCTGAAAGGAGAACGCCATGGAACTGTCCTGCCTCGACATGATCCCCGGGTTCGAGATCGACACCGCTGACGTCCAGGGCGTGAAGGATTTCTACGGCCCGCTGTGGGCTGGACCTACGCCACCGAACCCGGCTCCGGGGTCGACGGCTCCACCGGGATGCGGATCACCGTCCCCGGTGCCGGTGCCGGTGCCCCGATGGGCCTCATCCGGCAGCATGCCGCCGGCGGCGAGGAAGCCACCATCCTATCCTGCGCGTCTTCTGCCGTGCCGCGGCCGCCGATCCAGCACGGCTGGAGAGGCTGGACGCTACCGTGGCCGCCCCGGACCGCGGCCAGGCCGTCCGCGCCCGCCTGGCCGACCACCGGGGCAACGTCCTCACGCTCGTCTCGCGCACCAGTGCACCGGAGACGGAGCAGGGCGGGAGCCGGCCTCAGCCGGGCGCGTTCGCCAGCTTCGAGATCGGCACCACCGACGCCACAGCGACGCGGGCCTTCTACGCCCAGGCGTTCGACTGGCGCTCCGAGCAGGACCCGGGCTCGGTGAGCGCGCCGTACTACAGCATCTTCACCGGCCCGGTCCCCACGGGCGGCATGCACGACTACAGCACGGTTACCGACAGCGCGGAGTTCGCCATGCCCACCTTCCTGGCCACCGACGTGCCCACCGACGTCTCACGCGCTGTCTCGCACGGCCGAACAGTGGAGTACGGCCCCGAAGCCGCCATCTACGGCCTGGCCTTCGCGGGCTTCGGCGTGGTCGCGTGACGCCCGTTCGTGGCGTTCTGTCAGCTCGGCGGTGCCCCAAAACGTCAGCGGCCTGGTCGACGTCGACGACCACACCAACCACAGCTACAAGGGCGTCACCGGCTACACCACGGTCAACGGCTACGACATGGCGACCGGCGTCGGCACCGTCGACGCGACCCGCTTCGTCCGGGCCCTGGCCCGGACCAGCCGCCACCACTGATTCACCTGCGGGAGGCCCCGCCCCGGGCCCCACGCCTCCGTCCGACCACCCCGCCTGGTCGTTGTCTGGCCTCGCACAGCGCTACCAGGGGAAAGGCGCTCATTCCACGGCCATCGCTGCTGTCCCCCACATGTTTGCTGGGCCAGTGTGTCCCGTTCCCTCCTGGCTGTCGCTGGGCTCGGCACCTGCCCGACCGCCCCGCACGCCGGCCTCGTGAGCGCCGCGCTCGGCTGTCCACCGGGCCCGCTGGGTTCGGAATACCCCGCTTCGCAGACTTGCCCGGTGGGACACTCGCACGGTGGTGCCAACACCGGGAAACGGCCCCGCGGTCGCGCTGCCGTCAGTACCCTCTCCGTCGGGGGTGGTGCACAGTGCAGAAGCTGCGGGTATCTATCACGGCGACCAGTGACCGCTTCGATGCCGATGACGACAGGTGGCTCTCCCAGGTGCGTCTTCTCCTGGACGAGCTGGGCAGGGAAGTCCCCTTGGAGACGCGGCACACGGCCGGTGAGCGGGGCGCGAAGAGCGGCGGACTGCCGGATGTGGTCCTAGTGATCGTCTCGGCGGCCGTCGGCGGGGTCGTGGCGGTCATCAGGGACTGGCTCAAGTACAGCCGCGACCGCAGCGTGCTTCTCCAATGGGAAGAAGGGGGCGAGACGGGCAAGTTAGTGGTCACCGCCAAGAAGAGCGACAACGCCACCGTGCAGACATCCGTAGAGCACTGGTTGCGCTCCAGAATCCGTGGTGGCGAAGGGGAGGAAGAACCTGCGCCGACGCAGGGCGACCCGTCGGCGGACGGCGATTCTGTTGGATGAGGCACCACCGCCGTACCGGGCCCTGCTGATCGGCAACGCCGACTTCCCGGACGAACCTGAACTGGACCCGCTGCGAGGCCCAGCGAACGACCTCACAGAGCTGGGCGCCGCCCTGGCCGATTCCGAGGTGGGGCTGCCCTGGCAGGTGACGGAGGTACGAGACCGCACCAGCCAGGAGGTCGAAGAGGCGATATACGACTTCTTCGAAGGGGCGACGCGAGAGGAACAGTTACTCCTCTACTACAGCGGCCACGGCCAGCTCGACATGGACAATCGGCTCTTCCTGTGCACACGGGACACGACGCTCACGAGGAGGGGGCTGCGTGCGGTGCACCTCTCCTCCATCACTGCTCGGATGGACCGCTGCCCCGCACGCGCGATCATCGTCGTCCTGGACTGCTGCTACAGCGGCAGGGCGGCCGACGCGAAGGGGCTCGACATGGCAGCCCCCTTCGAAGGCCGCGGACGGTTCGTCATGAGCAGCTGCGAACGACGCGGCACCGCCAAGGACGCTGTCGGGGACGGCGAGCCCAGTCTGTTCACCGGTCACCTCGTCACGGCGCTGCGGCGTGGAGCGGTGGGGCGCGACGGTTATGTCACAGCCCGCCAGGTCTGGCGTTACGTGGAGGACCAGTTGCGCGGCAGCGGGCAGCGGCCGTGCTGGAAGACAGACGGGGAGACCGGCGACGTACCGCTGGCGCGGCGGCCGGTGCCGGTCGAGCGGACGGTCAAGGCGGCCGGGCAATCTCCGCGTGAAGCCTCCCTGGACACGTGCCCCCTGTTCGCGCCCGCCCGGGGGCCGAGCAAACAGCCGTCCGTGGAATGCCACTTCACCGGGGCCATGCACGTGCTGGTGCCCGGCTCGCGGGGAACGTTGAGCGTGTACCGGGATGCACTCCTCGCGGCGGAGAGCGGAGGCGAGGTCCGGGGGTGGTGGTTCGCCGCCGAGCCGCTCGGATACCGCCGCAGGCGGGCACGGCTGACCGGTACGAAGACTCTGGACGGTGACGTGCGGTTCACTCTGCCGGACGGCGCCGGAACAGTCACCTGGCCGGCAGAGCAGCTCAGTGCCTTCGAAAAGGCACGCGCGACCAGCAACTGGCCCATCACACCGCGGCCGACGCAGACCGATGCCACCCACACCGTCCTCAAGGCCCACGACCGGGCATACCGCAGGCTCACGCGCACGCCCTGGATGCTGGCAGGATCGCTGGTCGCCTTCGCCGCGTCCGTAGTGATGACCGTGCGGGTGATGACCCCGCACATCCCCGACGAGATACCCGCCTACCCGTTCTTCCTCGACCTCCTGAGCGGGCTCTTCGTGAGCGCCTTCACCTCCCTCGTCTGGGTCCGCTCCCAACTCCAGCGGTTCCTCAAGCTCCCCGAGCTCCCGGTCCGCCGCATGCTGCTCAACACATACGTCGAACCTGCCCACACAGTCGTCCCCGACGTGGGGCCGCCCGTGACGGTTCCGGAGAAAGAACGTACGTTCCTGTGGTCTGATGACTACCGGCTGGCGCTGCCGTCAGGCTTCTTCAGCAGCATCCCCGAACGCCCTTCGCCCATCGCCCCGCTGCCCGTAGAGGTCATGGGCCTGCCCCACCCGGGACAATGGGTGCTAGTCCGCACCCCCCAGGGCACCCTCTGGCCGACCGGCCGGGTCAAACACTGCTACAGCTCCGAGATCGACCGCGCCACCCGACCACGGGCTGCTTCCGAAAAGCCCCCACGCCAGGAGTAGACGAGCGCACCGAAACAGTGACGGCGCACAAGCGTCGGCGGCCTCCGAGCAGGCGGTGATACCGAAGCGGCCCGTGGATGAGCGCCTGGTGAAAGCAAGCCACGGCTGGGAAGGCGGCTGTTGGCGACGAGGACGGTCCTTGGCGCAGTGCCATTGCGCCGAATCGGTGAAGTGCGCGGTACGGCCAGGTCTTCTCGCCCTTGGGGCCGTTGTGGATCAAGTCTGCCCGTCACAACGGTGGTGAGCAGGCATACACCACCGATGCGTCACATTGCTTGGCCCGCCCCGGCCGAGCACGGCGCGTCGATTCGCAGCGACCAGAAAGTGCACGGATGGGACTGGCATACCTGCGTACGGACGCGGACCGGGCGATGGGCGTCGGCATGGGCCGCGTCCTCGTACGGGAGACAGCCGGATGCGGCAGGGACATGGCCCTCGCTTTGCGCATGGCGCAGGGGCCGAGCAAGATGACCGCGCCCTATTGGATGGGCCGCCGCTTCCTCGGCGCGGCGGGCCGTCCACTCGCCGACGACACCCCGCTCTCGCTGAGCTTCCACACCCCCGCCGGCCGGCCCGCGTACGCATCCGCAGGAACCAGAGCGATCTGCTCATCCTGTGGCAGATCTTCCTGAAGCGCTTCTACGAACTCGGCGTCCACTACCGTCTGGACAAGGACATCGACACCCTCGACACGGTCGTCGACCTCGGCGGCAACACCGGCCTCGCCGCGTCCTACTTCACCGCCCGCTACCGCCCCCGCACCTTGCTGAGCGTAGAGCCGATCCCGCAGAATCTGGGCGTCCTGCGGCACAACGCCGCACTGTCCGGCCTGGACTGGAAGATCGAGCCGGCAGCCGTGGCCGGGGAGTCAGGGATGGCGGAGTTCACCGTCAGCGCGTTCTGGGACACCTGCACCGCCGTGCCCGCCGTGGCAGACCTGCGCCGCACCCGCCCCTACCGCCTGGAGAACGTGCTGGCCCGCCCGAACGTACAGGCGCCCACCCGCACCGTGGGCGAGCTGCTCGCCAAGCACGGCATCGATCACGTCGACCTGCTGAAGGTCGACATCGAGGGCAGCGAAGTCGAGGTGTTCAGCCAGGTCCAGCCGTGGATGGACCAGGTCGAACGGATCGTCCTGGAAGTCCACGACAAGTACATCGACGGCGAAGCCGTCCGGAACACGATGCGCACGGCCGGCTTCCGCCAGGTACCACCGCGCGTCCCCGAACCGGCCGGCTTCAACCCCGTCGAGCTGTACGTGAAGTCATGAGCGAAAGCAGCGCGACGGCGCGCACAGCCGACCTTGCGCCGCTGATGAAAGTCACTCCGCCTGCCGCCGTGGTGTTCGACTGCGACGGCACGCTCATGGACACCGAACCGTGTGCCGATGCCGCACGCGGCGCCGTGTTCGCCCGCCGGGGGCATGTCTATGACGATGCGGCCCGCGATTCCCTCGTGGGTCTGTCCGTGACCCAGGCCGGGGAGGTGATGGCACGTCTGTTCAGGGAAAGCGCGCTGCGGTTGACGGAGGAACTGGCGCAGGAGCTGCTGGCCGCGGTCGCCGACGGGGCGCAGCCGATGCCCGGTGCGGCGGATGTGGTCGCAATTCTCGCCGCCAGGGTGCCGGTCGCGGTGGCCAGCAACGGGCCTCGCGTTCTCATGGACAAGTCGCTGGCGCAGGGTGGCCTGTCCCGATGGCTGCCGATCACGGTGTCGGGCGACGACGTCGCCACGCCCAAACCGCACCCCGCCTGCTACCTCGCCGCCTGCGCGGCCCTCGGCGTCGAGCCCGGCAGCGCCCTGGCCGTCGAGGACTCCCCGGTCGGCGCCCGTGCGGCTCATGCCGCCGGGATGACCGTGCTCGGCGTGGGCACCCTGGCCCTCGGGCCGTACGTGCACGCTCACGTACCCGCCCTCGACGATGCGGCGCTGCACCGCTGGCTCGACGGGTGGTGAGCGGCGGCGCCCAGACCTGGCCAGAGGGGATCGCGGCTTGTCTCGGCAGTGAGGCCCGAGAGCCGTGAAGTGGTTCGGCTACGACGAGGACTTCGGGCCCATCTCCCCGGCACCGACCGATCCAGACGTCGTCGTCCGCTCCTCCGCGTTCGTGGGAGGCACCACACATACACCCCGCCAAACACGTCCTGGGAGGAACGCGCACCATGAGCATCCCGCACCGTCTGATCGGTTCCGGCGACCGCAAGGACGTCACCGGCGACTGCACACTCCCCCGAGATCGCCGAAGACGCCCTCGCGAGCAAGATCTCGCCCTGCCGGCTGACGTGATGCTCGGGCCTTGGCTCTCCCACTATCCGAACGTGGAACTGGAGGGGGGAGGGCGGTCACATCGCACCAGACGTGACTGAGCCTGGAGCAACGCGTCAACGGAGAACCCGAGGTGGATACGGAGGCCGTCGGTGGACGAATGCCGCGTGCCTCCGCCCGCTGCGCTTCTTGCAGTTGACCATCGATCGGGTGATGGGCCATGACGTGCAAAATGAAGCAGCCCCGTACTGTCAGCGATCACTCGGTCCGGTGAATCTCCAACGGCACTTCCACCGGGGCGACGCGTCCTCGACTGCCACCGAGGTTGGCCGTGGATTCAGCGCGGGACCCATGACCTGCGCGGACAGGCGGTTGCGGAGCACGGGGCAGCGATCCTGGTGGGGCGAGCGTCTCCTCGTCCCATGTATCCGGGGTGACGGCACATCCTTAGGGTGCGGGCCATGAGCATTCCCACTGAACCGATCGGCAGCATCCCCCGGCCGAGCGCCTTGCAGACGGCTCTCACCGACCACAGCGAAGGCCGACTGGGCGAACCGGAACTGAAGGCACTCCAGGAGCGGGCCACGGCCGACACACTGGCCAGGCTGGAACAGCTCGGCTGTGCCGTCCTGGTCGACGGGGAACAGTCCAAGCCCAGCTTCGCCACCTACCCCCTGGCCGGGTCCACCAGCCTGGACCCGGACGGCGTCGTTCTCCCCTTCGCGGACGGCCACACCCGGCAGCTTCCCCGTCTGACCTCGGGGCCGTTCCGCTACCAGGTCCGCGCGGAGAGCTACCTGTGCGAGGCCCGGCGCCACACCGACCGCCCGGTCAAGCAGGCGGTCATCGCGCCCTCCGCCCTCAGCCTGCTCTACCCGAACGACCCCATCGAGGGATACTCCCGAGAAGCATTCCTGCGTGACGTCGCCGACGAGGCCGAGGCCGACATCCGCGGCTGTCTGGACGCGGGCGCCCATCGTGTCCAACTGGACTTCACCGAAGGCCGGCTGTCCCTCAAACTGGATCCGTCCGGCGGCGTCCTCGACGACTTCATCGCCCTCAACAACGACGTACTCGGCCGGTTCAGTGCGGACGAACGGGCCCGTCTGGGAGTGCACACCTGCCCAGGAGCGGACCACGACTCCACGCACAGCCTGGACGTCGACTACGCCGGCCTGCTGCCGAAGCTCTTCCAGCTGAAGGCCGACAACTTCTACGTACAGCTGGCCAGCGAACCCGACCCCGAACGCGTGCTGCGCGTCATCTCCGGCCAGCTGCGCCCGGGCATGCGGGTGTTCGTCGGTGTGACGGACCCGATCAGCACGACTGTCGAGACTCCGGAAGAAGTGCGTGACCGGGTTCTGCTCGCGGCCCGGTACATCCCGGTCGACCAGTTGGGAACCTGCGACGACTGCGGCTTCTCACCGTTCGCGGACGACACCTCTACCTCACGGGATCTCGCCTTCGCCAAGATCGAGGCGCGGGAACGGGGCACCGCCCTCGCCTCCCAGGCCCTGGGCCTCTAGACCTGGTCGTAGTCACCGCGAGGGACCCTCGGTCCGGCGCTGGCGCCGGGCCGAGCCGACCGTCTCACCCAACTCCGCGCTGCCCCCGCAAGAACGCCCGCAGCGGCTCCACGTGCCGGTCGGGGCGGCGCCACTGCGCAAGGAGGTCCTCCAGCAGGTGCTGCTCGACGACGGGCTCGCGGTGCCGGTAGCGGCGGACCACCGGGTGCAGGAAGGCCGATTCGGCCGCGTGTTCGGGCTGGGGCCGGCGCCGGATGGCGAACACGTCGGAGTGGTCCTGCCGGCCCCAGCGCAATCCGAGGGTGTAGAAGTGGCGGCGGTCACCGAAGCGGGCGACGGCGTAGTCCTCCGGCAGTTCCTCGTAGTGCAGGATCTGGCCGTGGTCCTCATCCAGCACGAAGACGTCGACCAGGTATTCGAACTGACTCCACAGCGCGGACGACCAGTTGACCCGGCCCAGCATCGTGTCGGCCAGGGCCGTCGGATCGAACGGCAGCGTGTGGTGGTCCAGGGATCGGTGTTCGTAGCGCTCCGCCAGGAGGCGTGACAGGGTGCGCACGTTGTAACGGAAGCCGTCGATGAACGGCGACGACGCGTGCTTGGTGTCCCGGGCCTGCGCCAACGTACCCGCGAAGTACATGCCGTCGACGTCCACGGACTGCCAGTCGGGACCGGTCGCGGGAAAACGGCCCCCGGGGGCGAGGTGGGGGCGGCAGTCGGCGGAGAACACCGTCTCGTCCATGCGGAATCCGGTGCAGCGGATCACCATGTCGTATTCGAGCACCTCCCGCTCCCCCTCGGCGAGCGTGTACGCGATCGAGACCGCGACGGCGTCTTCGGTCGGCCGGATCTCCTCGATCACACACTCCAGAACCCCGTGCAGGGTCTTGAACCAGTAACCGTCCAGAAGCGCCCCGTACTGACCGCGCACATCGCCCGGGTGCTTGCTGTGCCAGGCCAGACGCGTCGGCCTCGGTGAGGCGAGATGGACCAGCGCGGCGTGGTCGAGCAAGGGGGTGGCGCTCTCGAACGCCGAATTGCCCTTACCGATGAACAGCACCCGCTTGCCGCGGTACGCCTCCGGGGCGACCGGCGCGTCCTCGTAACCGATCGCGTGCTCGATGCCAGGGATGTCAGGCACGTACGGGCCGCCCCAGCCGGTCGCCACGACCAGGCAGTCGCAGGTGAAGACACGTCCGTCGGCGGCACTCAGCCGAAAACCGGAGCCCGAGCCGGGGCCGACGCGCGCGATCTCACGGATGTCGGTGTCGAAGCGGACCGCCGGCACATGGGCCCGCTGATAGTCCGCGAGATACGCGACCATCGCGTCCGCGTGCGGAAACCACTCCGAGCTGTACTCCGCGAACAAGGGCCGGGAGGAGGGCGAGAGCAGCGAGTTCCAGTCCCAGCGCAGCCTGATCTCCGGATCCTGATCGAGGGTGTGCACCTTGTTGAGCGAGATGAGCCTGCGGTGGCGCGGATAGCGGCGGAAGAAGCCCCCGGGCGCATCCTCCCGCTCCAGGACGACATGGTCCTGCCCGCCGGCCTGGAGAAAACATCCGAGCTGCAGCCCTGCGGGGCCCGCCCCGAGGACGACGAAACGATGGTGCTCCGTCGTCGCCTCCGCTGTCATCATCAGCACTCCCTGCTCCTCGATCCGGTCAAGGCATGCCGGCGTTCCGCCTTCATGCCGGGTCCGCCACTGTCTGCTCGATGAGATGGCGTACGACGGCATCGAGCGGCCCGCCACGGGCGGCGGCGCGCTGACGGGCCGCCCCACAGCCATGGGCGATGAGCCGCCGTACGCCGGAAGTGACCAGGGCGGCGTCACCGTACGCTTCGAGGGCAGGAAGGGCGTGTGTCACCATGCGCTCCGCCAACAGGGCCGCAGGCACCGCCTTCTGGGTGATCACATCGAGGCCCGAGCCGCCCAGACCGTCGCGTGCCGCCCGCCAGTAGGCGGCCCGCAGGACTTCGGCGGAGGGCGCGGGTGCGGGCTCGCCGCGCTCGGCCTCGCGCAGGGACACGGCCACCAAGGCGCGGATCAGCGCGGCGAACACAACGGATTCCTCAGCGGTGATGGTCATGTCCGCGACCCGGACTTCCAGGGTGGGCAGACGCGGAGCGGGGCGTACGTCCCAGAAGACGGTGCCGGGATCGACCAGCGCGCCCGACTCGCCCAGAGCACCGAGGACTTCCTCGTAGTGCGCGGGTGAACGGAAGTACGGGGGCGGCCCGGCCACGGGCCACCGCCCCCAGGCGAGTGCGCGCCAACTGGCGTATCCGGTGTCGCGGCCCGCGAAGTACGGCGAGTTGGCGGACATGGAGAGCAGGACCGGAAGCCAGGGACGCAGGCGGTTGGCGACGTCCAGGGCGCAGGCCAGGTCGGGGATGTCGATGTGCACCTGGAAGGCGCACATCGACATCTCGTCGTGCAGCGCCCGGTAGGTGTCCATGCCGTGCGCGTACCGGTCGCCCTCGGTGATCGGTGGCGGTACCACGTCGCCGAGCACCGGGAGTCCGGAGGCGACCACCCCCATGCCCTCGCGCTCCGCGCAACGGGCGACCAGGCGCCGCAACGTGAGCAGCTCGTCCCGTAGTTCACCGGTGTGGAGGTGCGGCCTGCTCTTCGTCTCCACCTGGAGCGTCGTGATCTCGGCGGAGACCCGGTCCGGCGCCTCGGCCGCACAGCGCTTGAGCACCGCCGACGCCCCGGGGGCGGCGTGCAGCGTGGCGGCGTCGACGAGAAGCAGTTCCTCCTCCACGCCCATGCCGAGAGCGCCGGGAACGGAACGGGCCCGGCGCGCGGAGGCGTTGAGGGGACGGTGCATCGAACGGTTCTCCTTGCGAACGTACTTCGACCGGACAGGCGAGGCGGAACGGGCATGGATCGCCGACGACTGGCGAGAGCTCCGTACGCAACCGTCCATCGACACGTGGCCTTCCTCACCAAGAGTGGCGCACGCATCGCAAAGCGTAGCCGAGCCGCCGGGCGCATGGGGCGGCCACCAGCCTGCAGTAGCCGGTCGTCGACCGTTTCCGCCGACCCGACGACGGCCGCCCCGACACCGTGATCGGCAAAGCGGCTCCAGCACGGCAACCCTTCAGCACGCACACCGCGCACCAACTGCTGGACCGGATCGAGCAGCATACGTACGTGGATGTCATGGGGGATTTCGCGGCGCCGCTGACCCTCCGGATGATCTGCGCGATCCTCGGTGTCCCCGCAGAACTGGACAGCGCGGCGACTCGGGACACCCTGATGGTGACCATCGCCCCCGCTGCGGGCCTGCACCCCGGCCGTGCGGAAGGCGAACTGCACGCCCTCTTGTACGTCCTGATCGCGGGCGAACACACAGAGGGTGAGCAGGGCGGAACGGACCTGCTGAGTGTGCTCGCACGGGCTGGCGACGGCAGCGGGGTGATAAGCGAGGAGGAGCCGCGCTCCACCGCCTATTTACTGCTGCTGGTGGGCCACGACACGACCATGAACCTCATCGGCAACGGGCTGCACGCGCTGCTCCGCAACCCCGCCCGGAGCGCCCGGCTCACCGCACCACAAGCCGGCCCGGACTGGTCGCCAACCCCGTCGAGGAATTGCTGCGCTGCGACTCACCGGTACGAGACGCCACATTTCGGTGCGCCGCAGAACCGATCAGTCTCCACGGACAGCAGATCGCCGCGGGCGCCATCGTCAGTCTCGTGATCGGTTCCATCAACCGGGACGAGGACCACTTTCCGGACGCGGACCGGCTCGATGTGGGCCGAGCGCCCAATGACCACCTCGCCCTCGGCTGCGAACCCCGATTCCGCCTCGGCGCCGCCCTCGCCCGCCTCGAAGGCACCGTCGCCATCCCCCTGCTCCTCGAACGCCTGAGCCCGCTACGGCGGGCCAGGCCGAGCAACGAACTCCCCTGGCAGCCGGCCCGGGTGATGCGCGGACTGGCCGCGCTGCCCGTCGTCCGGGACTCACCACGCCGCCCGTCGCGCCCCGAACCGTCCTCGACCAGGAACACACCCGATCGACAGCCACGAGCCCGTGACCGTAACCGCACCACACCCCGGCCTCCTGCTCATCACCCTCAACCGACCGGACGTCCGCAACGCCATCGACCCGTTGCTGGACGGTGCCATGGACGCCGCTTCGCCCTTCCCGAAGTCGCCCGCGGCCTCGTCGCCGCCGAAGGCGAAGCCATCCGCCTGCCCGGCCGCCTCCCCTACCGCGTGGCCATGGAAAGGCTGCCGACCGAAGCCCCGCTGCCCGCCCCTGACGCATCCCGGTACGGCCTGGTCAACCAGCTCACTGCCGAAGGCGAAGCCCCCGACGCTGCCCTGACCCTGGCCGGCCGTTTCCAGACTCACTCCCGCGAGGCCGTCCTCGTCACCAAAAGAATCGTCCAGGACACCCGTGGCCTCGACGGACACCACCGCCTAGACAATCCACGCGGATCCACCGAGACGACGGGCGCCAAGGTGCCATCTGCACCGCTGGACAGCGCGGCATGTATCCAGAAGGGCGGCGCGTAACGGGAGTTGAGGTCATCCGGGCGGGAGGCATCGCCACGGCTCTCACTAGGCGATCAATCGAGGCGTCACCCACCGTCCGCCCGGCCAGGTCGGAACGGGCTTGGGCTCCATGATCGAAGTCCCTGGAAGCGTGGTTCGGAAGTTGCTTCGCCCTTCTCACGTTACGCCTTGGCGGAACGCAGTTGGCTTGGCGGGGCAGTGCGTTTCAGTCGAGGAGGTTCACCATGCCGCTGCGATCACCCCCGCCGCAGCGCCGAAGGCGCCCTCGACCCCGTCGGCGAGCCTCAGGACCCCCTGAGCTCCTGCAGCCTGCAGTGCCGCCTCGCCGACCTGGGGTTGGCAGGGAAGCCGGACGGGCCTGAATCGGCCGGGCAGGGCAGACCAGCCAACATCAACCGCCGTGATGTGTACGCGACTTGATGCCACCGAGCGTGGGTAGAGCGAGTGCGTGCTGTCCTTACCCGCGTACACCCGCGCCCTGAGCGACCGGTTCGCCTCCGACGGCTACCTGCCCCTGCCCGGACTGATACCACTCCGCACACTCACCGACCTCGAGGCCGAGGTACGTCGACTGGAGAAGCTGGCCGCGCGCCGGGACTTCAGTATGGCGTGCATGAACGACTCGCCACGCCACATGACCACGCTCGGCGGCCATGTCATCGCCCGCGAGTCCCGCCTCATCCCGCGCCTGTACCGCGACGCCCAGCTCCTCGGCCTGCTCGCCGAGATCACTGACCTGGACGTCGTCCCGGTGCGCGACCGACTCGAACGGCACGTCATCAACGTCCTCCACCAACAGGGCGACACCCACGGCGCCCACACCGACGACTACCCCCTGGCCCTCGTGCTCTTCACCGAGACGCCGAACAACCCCGCCGATGGAGGCCTCCTCGAATACGCTGCCCACAGCACCGGCCTGCACATCCTTGACACCCGGGCCGCCCGACGGGCCCACCACCGACCCGGCGACGGCTACCTGCTGCGCAGCGACACCACGGCGCACCGCGTCACCCCGCTGAGCCGCCCCGACACACGCCGCACCGTGGTCAACTTCGCGTACACCACCCCAGATCGGCAACAGGCCCTGACGCCTTCTGCTTTCCAGCTGTACTGAACCGATCGCCCGTCAGAGCGTCCCTCACAGAGGACGTGGCCTGGTCTGGGGGCCCAGACGGACGGCCATCGACGCAAAGGCGACCTGGCCCAACGGTACCGACAAGCCTTCAGGCAGAGGGCCGGTGCCTGGAGGCTGTGCCAGTCGGCCGTCCCAACACCGGGACTTGGGCGGGTGAGGCCGGGGCAGCCGAGGCCCCCTGCTCCGGGGCAGGGACCCGACATGACGCGGGCAGGTCGTCGAGCAGTGTGAAGGCACGGTCCAACCGAGTGATCCGCAGGATTCTCGCTACGTTCGGTGCCGGCCGCACCAGGGACAGCCGGCCGCCATACGCCTTGATACGGGCTTGCAGCCACACCAGCATCCCCAGTCCACAGGCATCCAGGAAGGTCACCCCACTCAAGTCCACGGCGACACTCGGCCAAGGGCGGTCCAGGAGCTCCTCCAACCTGGGCGAGAGCTGGGTGCGCGCCCAGATGTCCAGTTCCCCGTGGAGTTCGATCACAAGCGCGGCGCCGACCGTGCGCTCGCGCAGGAAAAAGGCGACTTCTTCGACGTTCATGCCAACCCCCGAGTCTCCCCTTGCCGTTCAGGGGGCTACGAGTGCACCGCTTACACCGGTAGGACACCGCTGCAAACCGGCCACCGGGGTCCGGGGTGGCCAGAACAAGCCATGTCCTGGTCATGCCCGGTACTCGGCCTTCCGTATCCTCCCCGCGGTCCTGTCCGCCCTCGGCATAATGTGCCCGCCACCGCCACGGGCGATGCCGGGCGGACCGGTTCCCACCCGCCCCTCCGCGCGTCTGCGCCAACGGCCGTCCCGCACCCGGGACGTGTGAAGAACAGGACTTCCCGGACCGGCCCGGTTCGGATACCTCCGGAACGGCAGCGTGGCCAAGAACACGAAGCGGCCGCCCTGCACGAGCACACGTCCGGGTTGCGCTGGAGTACCACCCCATGTTCCTGCGGGCGTATCAGGTGGCTCACCACCGAGCGATCAAAGCGTATGTCGTCGACATCGACACCGCCGCTGCCGACAACCGGTAGTTCCTCCCCTTCCTGCACGCCGGGCACCCGGTCCGCCTGTGCGTCTCATGTCCGCGTGCCACCCAGCACAAGGCGCGCGGATAAACGCCGCCTCACCTTGTCGGTGGAGCGCATCGGGAGCTACCGGGGTGTGAACGTGTCACCGAACTGCTCCCCGACGACCTGCGCCGCTTCGGAGAAGGCCCCGGAGCCGGCCACAGTTCGCGGACCGCCGCGACCACCCATCCCCTCCCGGCCTCACACCGCTTCTACCCGTGGCCGCGGCTCTCGGCTTCCGGTCGGGGAGAAAACTATAGGTAGCGCTACGGATTGCCGTGATGCAGCGATGCGAAGGATGCTCTGCGCAGTCAGGCGGTGGCGGATCTCCCCAGAGATCGTCGAGTTCAGGCTCGGGCAAGCCCTTGAGGGCATCACATCGGCCAGGAGTCGATACATCCGGTTGATGAGCACGGCCTGACGAGCAGTAAAGGTTTCCAGTGGGCCCATGAACAAGAGGCATTGACAGGTACCTGACAGCACAGCACGGTTTGCTCCGCCCGGCGGGACTCACCCAAGTCCGCCGGCCCCCCTCCCATAAGGAGAAGCGTGAGTTCCACACCCAGCCGTCGCGCCACCGCAGCCGGCACACTGATCGCTGTAGCCGCCATGCTCGCCGTGAGCCTCCAGACGGGTGCCGCCACCGCGTCGGACGGCCCTTCGAGCAGCGCCCCGAAAGCCCAGCAGGGCACCTCGGCGGACCCCGGCAAGCTCCCCGCCGACCTCACCCCCGCCGCCCGTGCCACGCTCATCAAGGCGGCGGACGCCCACAAGGCCGCAACGGCCCGCTCCCTCGGTCTCGGCACCCAGCAGAACCTGGTCGTGAGGGATGTCGTCCAGGACCGCGACGGCACCACCCACACGCGCTACGAGCGCACCTACGCCGGACTGCCCGTCCTCGGCGGCGACCTGATCGTCGAGGAGTCGAAGGCCGGCACGCGCCAGAGCGTCACCAAAGCCTCCCGCGCGGAGCTGAAGAACGTCGACACGAACGCCACCGTCACCCCGGCAGCCGCCGAGCGGCAGGCCCTCGGCCTCGCCCGGGCGGCGGGCTCCGACAAGGCCACTGCCGACCGCGCCCCGCGCAAGGTGGTGTGGATGGCGAAGGGCGCACCGGTCCTGGCGTACGAGAGCGTCGTCGGCGGGCTCCAGGACGACGGCACGCCCAACGAGCTGCATGTCGTCACCGACGCCAGGACCGGCGCGAAGCTGTACCAGTGGCAGGCGGTCGAGAACGGCACCGGCAACACGATGTACAGCGGCCAGGTGGGCCTGGGCACGGCGGGCTCGGCGTCCTCATACACCCTGACCGACACCAACCGGGGCAGCCACAAGACGTACAACCTCAACGGCGGTACGTCCGGCAAGGGGACGCTGTTCAGCAACACCACCGACGTATGGGGCAACGGCACCCCACAGAACAAGGAGACCGCAGGCGCCGACGCCCACTACGGCGCCGCGCTCACCTGGGACTACTACAAGAACGTCCAGGGCCGCACCGGTATCCGCGGCGACGGCGTCGGCGCGTACAGCCGGGTCCACTACGGAAGCGCCTACCAGAACGCGTTCTGGCAGGACGACTGCTTCTGCATGACCTACGGCGACGGCGCGGGCAGCACGAAGCCGCTGACGTCCATCGACATAGCCGCGCACGAGATGACGCACGGCGTCACCTCCAACACCGCCGGCCTGGAGTACAGCGGCGAATCCGGCGGTCTCAACGAGGCCACCTCCGACATCATGGCCGCGGCCGTCGAGTTCTGGGCCAACAACGCTCAGGACAAGGGCGACTACCTGGTCGGCGAGAAGATCGACTACTTCGGCACCGGAAAGCCGCTGCGCTACATGGACAAGCCGAGCAAGGACGGCTCCTCCAAGGACGCCTGGTACTCGGGCATCGGCAACATCGACGTCCACTACTCCTCAGGCCCCGCGAACCACTTCTTCTACCTGCTCTCCGAGGGCAGCGGCGCCAAGACCATCAACGGCGTCGACTACAACTCACCGACCTCCGACGGCCTGCCCGTCACCGGCATCGGCCGGGAGAAGGCCACGCTGATCTGGTACAAGGCACTCACCACCAAGTTCGGCACGACCACCGACTACGCCGATGCCCGCACCGGCACGGTCGCCGTCGCCAAGTCTCTCTACGGGGAGAACAGCCCCGAGGCCGCGGCCGTCGAGGACTCCTGGGCCGCCATCAACGTGGGACCTCGCTCCGGCGGCGACACCCCGCCCACCGGCAAGGTCTTCGAGAACACCACCGACGTCTCCATCCCCGACAACGGCGCCGCGGTGACCTCGACGGTCAACGTCACCGGCATCTCCGGTAACGCCCCGAGCAACCTCTCCGTCGGCGTGGACATCGTCCATACCTGGATCGGTGACCTCGTCGTCGACCTGATCGCACCCGACGGCACGGTATACAACCTCCACAACCGGACCGGCGACAGCGCTGACAACATCAAGCAGACCTACACCGTGAACGCCTCCTCCGAGGTCGCCAACGGTGCCTGGAAACTCCGCGTCCAGGACAAGGCCGAGGACGACACCGGTTACATCAACGCCTTCAAGCTGACCTTCCCGTAGCCCAGCGACGGCGAACCAACACGGCAAGAAGAAGCAAGTGACGTAGCGGATGCCCGCAGGGATCACACCCTGCGGGCATCCGCGCATCTGCGAGGGGGCGCACGACCGGCGTCCCAGGCCCTGCGGGTCGCCGGCGCAGCGGCTGGTCGGCGGTGTGTGTTCGCCGTGTCGATCACCCTTCTGGCGATGGAACTGGTGCGCCCATATCTGCGAGCGCGCGCCGTGCGCGCATCACAAATATGTAAACAGTGTGCAAGTCACGACCCCTTCGGGTGCGTTGGCTGCTCTGGTGGTCGCAGCCTCCCGCGACCACGACAAACAGCCGGCGGGCAGGCCAGCGATTGAGGGGCTTGCGCGAGTGAGCGGGGGGGGAGCGAGACGGCGTGGACAGCCCGGAGTGTGCAGTGGACACCGCGAACGACAACAGTGGCGGTGAGCCGGAGTGAGTATGGCGCTGCACGCACTGCGGTGCTGCGCCCCGGCGAAGCCGACACGGGCCTGCGTGCGCGACACTCGGGCGGAGGGTGGCACTGACGTGGGCGCTGACGGTAGGAGCAGCCCCGGGCATGGGAGTTGAGTACGGCTTGGTAGCGGGGCGGGCGGTAGAGCCGGCGTACGGCCCTGAGTTGACCGAGGGGCCTGTGTGCGACTGCCGTGACATGTGGTGTACGAGTCGTGAGGTGGCTCGGGAGGCGCGTGAGAGTCAGCAGACAGGGGGAGTGAGTGTGGGTTTGGTGTGTCACCTCGGCCACCGGACACGTCCGGGTGCTGGTGCGGAGGTGATCCGATGAGCCTCACAAGGGTGCTGCGGGGTGTTGCCTACCGCCTGTTGCGACACCCGGACAGTTGTCTGACGATGACCGCCCGCTGCATGTCCGGCGACGGCTGCGGCTGGGAGCTCGGCGCGACTACGGACCTTGATGTCGGGGGCGTCGAGATCCTGATGCATACGGCGGAAACGGGTCATGCGATCTTCACGCGCACGCTGGAAGACATCGCGTGCGTGGCGCTCACCCGTACGCAGGAGCGAGCCGACCGAGTCCGGAGCCCCTGGCCGGAGGCGGTCACCAGGCAACGCGAGGACGACGTGGAGGTTGAGCATACGCGGGCGGAGACGTGAAAACCCTGGAGACCGACATCAGAGCCTGGAGCGACAACCGGAACGCCAGCCCATGGCCCTTCACCTGGACCAGGACAGCGGACGAGATCCTCAGCTCCCTCGCCGACCACCTCACGAATCCCTCACCACCCGACACCCAAACTCCCCGGCCGCTTTCACCTCTCTTTTCCGGCGCATCACAGTAGAGCGTGTCTGATGGGTCGTGAGGGCTGGGTGTGTGCCGCCGCACTCCTGCGGCGGCACACCATGGTGCAGGGGCGAGGAGAGCCGCGTCTCGTGCCCCGGCCGGGCCCTCCGGGGCTGGAGGGCGATTCCGGTCCCGTCAAGAGGCGACTCTCCTCACCCTCTGTTCTACGCTGGGGCGTGTGCATCCGGCGCGGGCCGGATGGGCCCTGCACCGTGGCCGGACGGCTCTACCTCAGGGACTGGCCGGCCTTGGTAACACCGGGATGTGCGTCCGTTCCCGGCCTCGATCCTGTGCTGGTCCGCCTGCACGGCGAGTTGGACGTCGAGACCTCACCCTTGCTGCGCTCCGCGCTCGCGCCCCTCCTGCACAGACGCATCGAACTGGACCTGGCCAACGTCACCTTCATCGACTCCTCCGGCGTCAACGTGCTGATGGCGCATAACCGCCACTGCCAGTTGGCCGGTGGGCAGAGCACAGTGATCCCCCCCGGACGCGGCCTAGTGACCCGTGTCGTTGATGCGTCGATTGATACGCATGAGGCGTCCAGGGGGCACGGTCGCCCGAACTGTTCGGCGCCTGACTTTCCGTGCCCCTGGTGAGTACCCGGCCGTGGCTTGCCCGAACGCCACCTGGACGCAGCGCTCCTCAGTCGCCGGGTAGGCGATCCCAACTGCCGCCCCAGCCGTCATAGAGGCCGGTCAGGAGTTCATTCCAGGCCCGTCGCGTACGGTAGGGCGGGTAGGGGACGGGCCGGATGACGACTTCCGACGTCCACACAATGTCGAACTGGCGGTCGGGACGGATACGGCCGATACGCACGGTGCGCCAGAGGTGTTGGTTTTCCTCGTCGACCCAGACCGGACCCTGCGGCGCTTCGTACCGTAGGCCCTTGATCGCCTTGCGTACAGCAGCAGGCGACGCATCACCTGCCTTCTCCACGGCGAGCGCCCACAACCGGACCGAGACATAGGCGTTATGGCACACGTCTTCGGTGACCCGGTCCGCGCCGTACCGGCGACGAAAGCTTTCCACGAACTCCGTGTTCTTCGGACTGCCGATGCTCTGAAAGTATCCCCACACTCCGTAACCGCCGACCCGGTCCTCAGGAGCCGCCTGACTCAAGAGGTCCTCACCGAAGGCGAGCGAGAAAGTGGGCATCTCTTCCGGGTCCACTCCGGCGCGGCTCAGCTCTCGGAAAAAGTCCAGGGTGTTGTGAGCCAGCGTATTGATGATGACATCCGGCCGAGCTTCGACGATCTTCTCTACCATCGAACGGAAATCCGTTTCATGGAAGGCCCGGTACTCCTCGCCGACGAGCTCCCCTCCCTGGTAGTCCAGCTGATCCTTGATGATCGCGGCCGCCGACCTCGGCCAGACATAGTCGGAGCCCACGAAGAAGAACCGGGTTCCCCGGTTGTCCAACAGCCAGTTCACCGCTGGGATCACCTGCTGACTCGGAGCACCGCCCGTGTAGACGACGTAGGGGCAACTCTCCAGGCCCTCATAGGTGGGCGGGTAGAACATAAGATGTTCGTGCCGCTCAAGCACCGGAATGGTCGCCTTGCGGCTACTGGACGTCCAGCAACCCATGATGGCCTGCACCTGCTGCTCGACAATCAGCCGTTCCGCCTCGCGCGCGAACCGCTCCGAGTCCGAAGCCCCGTCGACCACAACAGGTTCGATCTTCCTGCCGAGCACCCCACCCTCTTCGTTTATCTCTTCAATTGCCATCATGGTACTGTCCACGATCGACCGCTCATTCGGCGCCATCGGCCCCGTGAGCGAATGCAGTACGCCGATACGCAAGGGACCCCCGAGCCCCGCCCGTCCCCTCTTGGTGAACATGGAACCATTCTCCACGAAGCACGAGATGGCACGATGCAATCTGAGATTCTCACGTACGGCAGCGGGATCTTCGCCGGTACGGCAGCCATTGTCTGCACGCTCATTCCGCACGCGAAACGTGCGGCCTGGAAGTCGGCTACGCTCCTGATCGGCGGGGCCGTCGTATTGACCGACTCCCTCATTCCGGTGGTTCGCCGCTGCTTCAACGGACAGTTCACCGAGAACGATCAAGCCCTTCTGGGGGGTGGACTGTCACTCGTAGGGACTCTCTTCGCCCTCATCATCGGTTTCGTCGTGGTCGTCGTATGGCAGTCCCTCACCGAAACCGAAGGCACTGTCGCCAGAGAGGCCAACGCCCTCGCCGACCTCGAACGCATGTCCAGGGGCTTCGAAGTTCAAATCCGACGCCAAGTCCAAGGGGCGGTACGAACCTACGCCCGTCTCGTCGTCTCGGACGAATGGCCCGCGATGGCAGCCGGGAGCCACAGCGTCCGGGCGAACGCCGCCCTGGTGGAGCTGTGGACGGTGTACACGACCATGTCGGCCGAACAACGAGGTACGCATCTGTACGCCCAATCCCTCATCCGCCTCAACGAACTCGGTGACGCCCGCCGCACCCGTCTGCTCTCCGCCACCTCGCGCATCCCCGTGGTGATGTGGCTCCTCATCGCCGTCGACGCCATCGGAATCCTCGCCCTGTCTGTCGCCTTCGGTCTCTCGGAGACGTGGCAGATGCGACTGATCATGGCAACCCTCGTCGCTTCGGTAGCCTTCGCCGTCTTCCTCGTCGCCGAACTCGATGGCCCCTTCAGCGGGGATCTCTGCGTGTCAGCGGAGGCATTCGCTTTCGTCACCTCCAACATGCAGGACTTGGAGGACTGATCCGATCGCCCCCGGTGATCTTGAGGCTTTCTCACAGCCAGCGGGCACCCTGTGACGCGAGCCGTTCACGGGAGGGATTGCCCTCCCCATCACTGGTTTGATTCCCCGTGATCACGAACTCGATCGTCCACAAGTACCTGTTCGGCGCGATCGCCGGGGTGCTCGGCGACATGGTCACCCCGGAGGTGGCTGCCGCCTGGGACGAGGTGGGCTGGCTGATGGCCGGCGCCCTGATCGGCCGGGAGGCCCGCCTCTACCGGGACGCCGCCGTCGAGCGCGGCGAGGTGTGGCGGCAGTGGACCGTCATCGAGCGCCGCACCGAGACACCGAACACGGTGCCCTTCCTGCTCACCCCGTCCGACGGCGAACCCGCGCCGCGGGCCCGGGCGGGTCAGTACGTGAGCGTGCGCGTGCGCATGGCTGCCGGGGCGCGCCAGTCGCGGCAGTACAGCCTGTCGTCCGACCCCGGCGAGGACCTGCGGCGCATCACCGTGAAGCTGGTCGCCGGCACAGCCGGCGAGCCGGCCGGCGAGGTCTCCACCCTGCTGCCCGAGCAGGTCCGCGACGGCGACGGACTGACCTTGTCCACGCCCTTCGGCGACGTCTTCCTCGACGCCCCGGACAATGCCACCGACCCGCTCGTGCCCGGTCCGCGGGCATCGGCCGCCCGCCCATGACCGGCATACTGACCCACCTCGCCACCATCGCCTCGCGCCGCCCGGTGCTGGTGCTGGTGCTGCACGCCGACCGCTCCCCCGCCGCGCACGCCCCGCGCACCGAGTCCCGCAAGCTCGTCGGGCAACTGCCCGGCACCCGCGCCGCGTTCTGGTACGGGAGGCCCGGCGCGGAGGACCCCGAAGCCCGCCCCGGCCTGACGGACATCGAGGGGATCGAACTGCCCGAGGACGCCACGGTGTTCCTGTGCGGCCCGCTGCCGTTCCTGCGCGAGGTCCGGGGACAACTGCTACGTGCCGGTGTCCCGGCCCGACGCATCCGCTTCGAGGTCTCCGGGCCCGACCTGTGGCTGCCCGGCGCGGAGGTCGTCGACCAGTTCCAGGACCGGCTGCGCCGGCAGACCGACAAGGCCGCCCGCTTCGGGGACCATCACGCCACGGCGGCCCCGCCGTGGCGCGCAGGCCCGCACTCGGCGTGAAGCCCCGATGAGCCGCCCTGGTCGATGACGGCCCACCCACCGGGGCGGCCCGCTTCCGGGGCCGTCCGGACCAGGCCGGTGACGAACGGCCCACTGACGGCGCCCACCCGAGCGGGAAACCGTGGGGTGCGCGGTTCCCGATCGACAGACGAGAAAGAGGAGTTGTGTGATGGCGAAGGCGTATCTGGTAGGCAGCGGTATAGCGGCCCTGGCCGCGGCCACGTTCCTGATCCGCGACGGCGGTTTCGAGGGAGCGGACATCCATCTCTTCGAGGAACAGCGGAACATCGGCGGCAGCCTGGACGCGGGCGGTACCGCGGACGCCGGCTACACCATGCGGGGCGGGCGGATGTTCGAGGCCGAGTTCCGCTGCACGTACGACCTGCTGTCCGGCATCCCCACCCTCGACGACCCTGCGGTGTCGGTGACGCAGGAGATCCTGGCCGGACACGAGGACTTCGCCTGGGACGACATCGCACGCCTCGTCGACGCAGAAGGGAAGATCGTCGACACCTCTTCCTCGGTGGGGTTCTCCGAGCGCGACCGGCTGGAGCTGGTTCGGTGTCTGGCGACTCCCGAGAGGCACCTGGACGGCAAACGGATCACGGACTGCTTCGGCGAGCACTTCTTCACCACGGACTTCTGGTTCACGTGGTGCACCACGTTCGCGTTCCAGCCCTGGCACAGCGCCATCGAGTTCCATCGCTACCTCAGGCGCTTCATCCATCTCTTCCCGAAGTTCACCTCCATGTCCGGCATCTACCGGACTCGCTACAACCAGTACGACTCCATCGTGCGACCCCTGACGGCCTGGCTGCGCGAACACGGTGTCACCGTCCACACCGGATGCCGCGTCACGGACCTGGGGTTCACGCCGGGGATCGAGAACACCACGGTCGACACCATCCACATCACCCAAGGCGGCCACAAGGAGAAGATCGCCGTTTCGCCCGAGGACCTGGTTCTGGTCACCAACGGTTCCATGACCGACGCGTCCAGCCTCGGCACGCACACCTCACCGCCACCCCCGACTCCCCACCGTTCGGACGCGTGGCTGCTCTGGCACCGGCTGGTCCGGGGACGCGAGGACTTCGGCAATCCGGGAGCCTTCGACAAGCATGTGGAGGAGTCCCGCTGGGAGTCGTTCACGGTCACCGCCAAGGATCCCGTCTTCCTCGACGCGCTGGCCGAGTTGAGCGGCCGGCAGACCGGCAGGGGCGGCCTGATGACGTTCACCGACTCCAATTGGCTGCTCACTATCGTGGCCAACCGCCAGCCCGTCTACCGCGACCAGCCCGAGGGCGTCTCGGTCTGGTGGGGCTACGGCCTGTTCCCCGGCCGCGCGGGCAACGCGACGCCCAAGCCGATGACGATGTGCTCCGGCCGGGAGATCCTCGAAGAAGTCCTGCACCACCTGCGCTTCGACGAGCCGACGGCGACCCGCGTCCTGGAGACCTCCACCGTGGTGCCGTGCCTGATGCCGTACATCACCAGCCAGTTCCTCGCCCGCCGCGGCGACGACCGGCCCAAGGTCGTGCCCGAGGGGTCGGTCAACCTCGCCTTCATCGGACAGTTCGCCGAGGTGCCCGACGACGTCGTCTTCACCGTCGAGTACTCGGTGCGAACCGCCTGGACAGCGGTGTCCCAACTCCTCCGGCTCGACACACACCCGCCCGCGGTCTACCGGGGCCACCACGACCCCCGCGTCCTGGCCGCCGCCTTCGAGACCCTGCACCGCTGACAAGGAGCCCACCCCGCCGGGGCAGGCGTTTGACGACCCGGTACATCGACGCCGCCGTCCCCCAGCTCCAGGCCGAGGGCCACGGGATCCGCGAGGAGGCCACCGCCCGGCTCTCCCCGCTCAAGCACCGCGACCTGAACCGCTCGGCCGCTGCGGTTTCACCGCGTCCGCCTCGCCGGCCCACGCCCTGCGTCCGCTGCACGACCCGGACGCAGCCGAGCTCGACGAGGGTGAGGGCCCGGTGAGGGCCGTCGGCCAACGAGCACCAGCGCGCGATGAGGCACCGGTGAGCAGCGACCCCGTCGGCAGTGGGTGATTTATTGCGTTGCGGGGAGGACCGGGAACGTTTTAGCCTCGTGTGGTTCCGTCGGTGCCCGTTCCGGGGCCCGGCGCTGTGTTTCGAGGTGATGACGTATCTCCCAGGCCAAGTAAGTAGCCGCTCGTTCTGAGGCTCTTTCCGGTTGTCCGCGATGGCGGGCTTCCGACGTATGCCTCAGCGGCGGTGCTCCCTGATGGCCTGGGCTCGTTGCACCCTGCTTCCCCCTGTCTCGCTGTACGCGTGCCGGGGCATGCCCAGGCCTGCCCCGTCCCTCTTCCTTCTGTACGCGAACAGGAATTCCCCTCGTGTCAACCGACACCCATACCCACGGTCGTCCACGCCCCACAGAGGTCGGCCGTGCCGCCACGATCATCCTGGTCGTGGTGCTGACCGCCGAGCTGATGAACGCGCTCGACGGTTCGATCGTCCACACCGCACTGCCGTCCATCCAGGCGGACACCGGCGCGTCCAGCGCCGCGGTGCAGTGGATCCCCGCCGCCTACACCCTCACCTTCGCTCTCGCCCTGATCACGGGCGGGCGCCTGGGTGACCTCTTCGGGCGCAAGCGGGTCTTCATCGCCGGCACAGTGCTGTTCACGCTGGCCTCGCTGCTGTGCGGGATCGCGACCGGCCCGGAGTTCCTGGTGGCCGCGCGGGCCCTCCAGGGCGCCGGGGCCGCGGCGATGGTGCCGCAGGTCATGGCCACCATCGCGGTCACCTTCCAGGGCGAGTCGCAGGCCAAGGCGTTCGGCATGTACGGCATGATCATGTCGCTCGGCGGCGTCCTCGGGCCCGTCCTGGGCGCCGTCCTGACCTCCGCCGACATCGCCGGTCTCGGCTGGCGGGCGATCTTCCTGATCAACCTGCCCATCGGCGTGGCCACCGTGCTCTTCGCCCTCCGGTTCATTCCCGAGTCCCGCGAGCAGCAGGCCAGGCGTCTGGACCCGCTGGGCATGCTGCTCTCCGGCGGGGGGCTGCTCCTTCTCGCGTACCCGCTCACCGTGGGCGGCGAGAAGCACTGGCCGACGTGGAGCTTCCTCATGCTCGTCGCGGGTGCCCTGACGCTGGCGTCATTCGTGGCCCAGCAACGGGCGAAGACCCACAAGGACGGCTCCGCCCTGGTCGCGCTGTCGCTCTTCGAGAGCAAGGCGTTCGCCGGCGGGCTCGCCGCCCAGCTGGTCTTCGGCCTGGTCTCCGGCGTGTTCCTGCTGACGTGGGTGCTGTTCATGCAGTCCGGCCTCGGCCTCTCGCCCGGGCAGTTCGCTCCGGCGTCCGTCGCCATCTCCGTCGGCGGCATGGCCGGCGCGATGCTCGCCTCCAAGTGGGCGGGCCGCCACATGCGGCGCGTGCCGCAGGCCGGGGCGGTGCTCATCGCCGCGACTCTGGTCGCCTACCAGCTGCTCGTCTCCACCCAGCAGACCGGGATGCCGTTCTTGGCCGCCGTCGCCCCGATGATCTTCGTCGGGGCCGGATTCGGCATGGTCGGCGCAGGTCTCGCCGGTCTCACCCTCAGCCAGGTCGGCCACGAGGACGCCGGATCCGCGGCGGGACTGTTCAACACCGCCATGCAGCTCGGAACCGCACTCGGTATCGCGACGGCCTCCGTGGTCTTCTTCAACCACGCCCCCGCGGGCAGCCACGGCACCACCGTGACCGAGGCGTTCGCGGGCAGCATCTGGTACGTCATCGCCGCTCTCGCGGTGATGTGGGCGCTGATGTTCCAGCTGCCCAAGCCGGTCAAGGCCGCCTGAACCGCCGTCGGCGGCCCTGACCGTACCGGGCGGGGCCGCCGCACCCCCGGGCCTGAGTGCGTACTCCGGCCCGACTCCTCCGCTGTTCCCTTCCCCTCGGGCGGACGTGTTCCGCCGGTCGTCGATTTGAGGTGATGACGTATCTCCCAGGCCCGATAGCCGTCCCCTGTCCGGCACGGACAGCACCCTCGCGGTGCCGTACCGAGTGCCGGCGACGGCGCCCCCTTTCGTCGGCCTGGGCCCACTCCTGCTCTTCCTGTGCGCAGTCGGCGTACGCGGCCCCGGCCTGCCCGTATCCCCGACACTCACCGGAAGCAGGAGATCTCCTCCTATGTCCCACGCCACCGACCGGACCACCACCAGCCCGCCGCGCGCCGGATCCTCGGCCCCCGGCCGTGCCCGGTCCGTCACCCTCGCCGTCGTCCTGACCGCGGAGCTGATGAACGCGCTCGACGGCTCCGTCGTCTACACCGCCCTGCCCTCCATCGCCGCCGACACCGGCGCCACCGCCGCGGCCCTTCAGTGGATCGACGCCGCCTACGTCCTGACCTTCGCGCTCGGTTTGATCACCGGCGGCCGGCTCGGCGACCGCTACGGCCGCAGGCGGATCTTCTTGGCCGGCACTGCCTTCTTCACGCTGTCATCGCTTCTGTGTGGAATCGCGAGCGGTCCTGACCTGCTGATCGCCGCCCGCGTGCTCCAGGGCGCGGCGGCCGCGGTGATGGTGCCGCAGGTCCTCGCGACCCTGCACATCACCTACGACGAGGGCTCCCGGGCGAAGGCGTTCGGCCTGTACGGGACCGTCATGTCGCTCGGCAGCGTCATCGGCCCGGTCCTTGGCGGGGTCCTGAACCAGGCTGACCTGTTCGGCCTGGGCTGGCGGCCCATCTTCCTGATCAACCTGCCCATCGGCATCGCCGCCGTCATCCTCGGCCGGCACTTCCTTCCCGAGTCCCACAACCGCACCACGCGCCTGGACCGCTCGGCATGTTCCTGTCCGCGCTCGGCCTGCTGCTGATCACGCTCCCGCTCACGATGGGCGGCGAACGCGACTGGCCCATCTGGATGTTCGCGACGATGGCCGTCGGCCTGCTTGTCCTGACGGTGTTCCTGGTCCAGCAGAAGAGCAAGATGCGCAAGGACGGCTCTCCCCTGGTCGTGCTCTCCCTCTTCACCGGCCGCGCCTTCAGTGCCGGGCTCGCCACGCAGCTGGCCTTCGGGCTGCTGTCCGGCATCTTCTTCCTTTCCTGGGTCATGTTCATGCAGAACGGCCTCGGCCTCACCCCGGGCCAGGCCGCCGTCGGCTTCGTTGCCGCCTCGCTCGCCGATCTGACCCTGGGCAGGGTCGCCCACCGCCACGCGGGATCGGCCTCCGGCCTCTTCAACACCGCCACCCAACTGGGCGTCGCGCTGGGCACGGCCCTGACCACCGTCGTCTTCTTCACCCACATCAGCGCCGATACCCGCGGGCCCGCTGTGAGCACCGCCTTCGCGGACAACCTCTGGTACGTCGTCGGCACACTCATCACGATGTGGGCGCTGATGCTCCTGCTCCCCAAGCGGACCCAAACCGACTGATGGGCGACGGGCGACGGTGCCTCCGTGCCGTCGCCCCACTCGCCGCCGACGAGAAGAGGCCGACCAGGGCGGGCCGGTCGCGGCGTTCGGTTGCCGCGGTGACTACGAGGAAGGCGTGGGCAAGTATTGCGACCGTGACCCAGCGATGCCGGGAGGTCCAGAGGCGAACCTGGTGTTCGTCCAGGCCCGTCAGACCCTTGCCGGCCTGGAACGTCTCCTCGATCGTCCAGCGCTGTCCGGCCACCCGCACCAGTTCGGACAGTGCCACCGCCAGGGGCGAGAGGCAGCGGTAGAAGGCGAGTTCGCCGACACGACGGTTGCGGCGGACCAGCAGGCACCAGCTGCCG
Organism: Streptomyces sp. TLI_146; assembly: GCF_002846415.1. Classification (NCBI taxonomy): domain Bacteria; kingdom Bacillati; phylum Actinomycetota; class Actinomycetes; order Kitasatosporales; family Streptomycetaceae; genus Streptomyces; species Streptomyces sp. TLI_146. The sequence goes on along the minus strand of NZ_PJMX01000001.1, from coordinate 8,604,720 downwards.
GACCGACCGGCGGGGTCGTGGATGTCGACCTGCGCCCAGTCGCAGAGGAGGCGAGGACGTTGCCCTGGCCAGCCGCCGTCATCTGAGTCTCGTAGCCTGGTAGCGGCGGCAATTGCGGCAGGTGAGCAACTGACCGATTGCTGAGCGGACTGATCAGCACCGGCGGCGGCCGGGGCCCACCGCGCAGAAGCACGGTGGCTGAACGGACCTCGTACGCAGTCGACCGCTCGGCATTCGTCGCCCGGGCGGCTGACGGCATGGCCATGCTCGTCGGAACGGCGGGCGAGGCGCGCCGTCACACGCGCGGTCTTCGCGTCTGTTCCCTCACCGATGTCGACGGCCGGACGGTGCGCCTGTCGGGTCAGATCCAGCGCCGCTCACGGGCCGCCAGGGCAGCCTGGAAACGGTTGGCTGCGTCCAGACGGCGCAGCAAAGAAGCAACGTGGCCACGGTATGTACGCAAGGACATGCCCAGTTCCCGGGCCCCCGCCTCGTCCTTGTCGACTCGCGCCATGACCTCGAGGACGTGACGTTCGGCGCTGGTGGGCAGTTCGTCCGGGACCGCATGAGCCTGCGACCAGCGGTACTCGAACAGGCTCAGAAGGTGGGCCAGCAGTCCGGGCTGGCGGATTATCAGGGCGCCGCAGGTGATGTCGTCCGGGTCGGTCGCCACCAGGGCGGTGCGCCGGTCGAAGATCACCATCCGCTCCAACCGGCCGGTCGCGCCGCGCACCTGGGCACCCTGCTGCGCGAGCTCCGATGCGAAACGGTCGACCTGCCGGTGGCCGAGCGCATCGGCGTGCACGATGGTCCGCATCGCCAGGCCGCGCCGCAGGTACTTCAGGTCCGAGGTCCTGACCGCGTCCAGGGCGGCGGTGAGGATCGGCCCGGGATGCGTGGTGAGCCGCTCCTCGCGGGCGAAGAAGGACAGCTCGTCGACACACGCGATCACCTGGTCCAAGCCCTCGACCTGCTGCAGTTCGCTCACTGCTGCACGTTGCCCCGCCATCTGGTCCTCGGCCAGGGAGTCGATGAGGTGGCGCGACGAGGCGACCTGCCGGATCTCCCCCTGCAACCCCTGTATCCGCAGTCGCGCCAGCCGGTCGACCGCGGTCGCGGGGTCGACGCCGCTCAAGGCACTCCAGTCGGCGTCCGCCCGTACCACGCCCAGGTCCAGCAGCCGGGCGACGGTGGCCTGGGCATCGTCCTGGCCCGTTCCGCACGCGTGAGCGATCGACAGGAGTCCGATGCCGGGCGAGCGCAGGAGCAGCCGGTAGACCGCTTCTTCTTGTGCGCTCAGGCCGAGCACCGCCAGGGCGTTGCCTTCCATCGGGCCCCCTTGGTGCGGCGTGGACGTGGTGCGGCGGGCCGGATCGGGCGGGCCGTCGGGAAGAGATCCTTCACCAGGGCGGCCAGTGGCCCCAGGGCCCTACGCCCCTATTGGTCAGGACCAATGGCCCAAGGGGGCTGCAGGAGCCTGCAGGCTCCTCCTGCAGGAAGTTCCACGGATTGACGTCGATTTCGGCCCTGCGTGGATGGATAAGTTTGACGGGCCTTCAGAAACGGAGGCGACGAAGTCCATCAACAGGCCGCTGTCAGAAAGTGATTTTCCGTGCACCACGCGTTTCGTCGGACGACCTCAGGTCTCACCACTCTCGGTATGGCCGCGGGGGCCTCATTCCTCTCGCTCGGCACCGCGCACGCCGAGATCGCGCCCGGATGCGGCCTTGCCGGATTCTCCTATTCCACCGACGGTGGCCGCACTTGGAGCGTCGAGCCCCGCTTGGACAGACCGTACGGGGTCATCGAGGTAGAGGCCGATCTGCACGCGGAGTCCGAGGCCAATTGTTCCTACCAGGTCACGCTTGCCTCATACGGCACGGAGGGCCCGACCTGGCCCACCTCGGGGCACCAGACCTTCCTCGGGTCGGCGACCGTCACGGTCGACCGGAAGCATCCCAGGGCGACCCTCGACGTGTCGGCTCACATGCCGAAGTGCTACGGCCAGATCGACCTGTACGTCGGAGGCGAGAAGTACGACGGGGTCGTCAATCCGCTCCCGCACTACCCGTTCAGCCCCATCAAGGATGATCTCCTCACCGCCTGGAACGGCGGTCGCCCGTGTGAGCCGGATCCGACCACTCCTCCCGTACCGACTCCCACAGCCGACCCCACTGACACCCCCACCAGCGATCCGACCCCCACTGGCACGGCCGCTCCGGACCCCGGCCCGTCGACCAGCCCCGCACCCTCCAGCACGGCCACCGGCAAGCCGTCGGCGACACCGGGCCACCGGGAGTCCTCGCAGGCACCGTCACCATCCGTATCCGTCGCCGCCGCCCCGGCCAGTCCGGGCGGGAACCTGGCCCACACCGGCAGCAACGGCGGCCGGATGCTCGTCTACGGCATCGGCGCAGCGACCCTGCTCGCCGTCGGCGCGGGCACGCTGGCTGCCGCACGCCGCCGGGCCACCCACCGCTGACACCTCTTCGGCGGCAGCCACGCTCGCTCAACCGCAGACAACGTCGGCTGGTGGCCGCGTGGAGATCGAGCCGATGGTCGGCGGCCGCGGTGCGGCTCCCGACCCGGTTCCACCGGCTCGTCGAGGAATCGGAGGCCCCGGCATCGCGGCGCCGAGGCGGCCGCGATCGCATGGCGCTGGGCGCGGCGGCCGGCCGGCCCGAGCAGCGCGGGCCTGCCCGCAGTCGAGCAGGATCCGGTCGTCGCACCGGCGCCGCCGCACTGCTGGGGCGCGTTTCAGCCGGGCAACTTGCTCGGGCCTCGTCTCCGCCTGAGATGATCAATGGGGTCGCGTGAACGAACGCAGAGGCGGGGAACATGATCGGTTCGGTGCTGCTCGGTGTCCTGGTGCTCGCCGTAGGCGGGTGCGCATGTGTGGTGTGGGCGGGGCGCGGAGGGTCTCGCTGGGTCCGTGCTGTGGCGACCGTGACGCTCGTCGCGGGCGAGCTGGTGCGCCGCTCCGAGAGGAAACGGCGCCGGGGTGTGAAGTCGACTGCCGGCGGGGACGACTAGCCAGGCCCGCGACCTGACCGCCGACGTCCACCGGCGTCCGTGTGTCGAAGCCGACGGCGGCAAGACCCGCCGGGCCGGTCTCGGCCGACGGAGCACCGAGACGGGCCGGGCGCAGAAATGAATGAGGGATGCGACGGCAGCCTTGCGGCGCCGGCCACGGCGATACCGGTACTTCAGCCGGGCAGGTAGACGAGGCGGTCCTGCGCCAGCTTGATGACCTGCTCGTACGAGCGCGGCTCCCAGATCTCCATCCGGTGCCACCGCCGGAACGTCGGCACCGGGACAGGAGTCAGCGGCGTAGCGGTCGTTCTCCATGTGCTTGTCGGCGCTGAGGTCCGCGTTGCGGCCCCGCGTGCGGGCGGCCTCGACGGCGACGAGGCGACTGGGACACTGGCCGGACTGACCACCACCAGCCGGTGGTCCGCCCCTTCCCGGTACGAAGCCGACACCGCGAGTTCCGTCCCCCGCCCCGGCCTGCCCCCGCCGCCTCTGGGCGGAAGGCGCGCCGTCCGGACGGATCGGCGTGCCGCTGAGGCCTGGCCGCGCCGCGAATCCGACAGGGTCGGCCGGGCTGGGTCAGCCCATGGCCGACTGGCTCAGCTCAGCCAGTTCAGCTGAGCTCAGGGAGCGTTGTGGACCTCCAGTGCGGCGCGGACACCTGATTCCACCGCTCCTTCGATCCAGGCGGGTTTGAGGGAGGTGTGGTCACCGGCGAAGTGCAGGGGGCCTTCGGGGGCGACGATGTCGTGGAACAGCTCTGTGTGCTGACCGGGCAGCAGCACTGAGGCCTCGCCGTAGGCGTAGGGGTCGCGCGCCCAGCTCTGGGTGCGTCCGGCGCCGGTGTAGAAGACCTCGATGCGCTGGCCGTAGATCTCCTGCAGTCCGGCCAGGGCGTGGGGGTAGCGGGCGTCGTCGTCGAAGGCGTCCCAACGCATGGCGTCGTCGGCCCAGGTGTAGGAGGCGAGTACGACACCACCTGGGCTGCCGGGCACGGGGTGGGAGGGGTTGAAGGTGAAGCGGTTGGGGTTGTCGCTCACCGACCCTCCCCCGAGGCTGGCCACCGCGGCCGGCTGATCCCGGGTCGTGGAGCGGTATCCGGCGTAGTAGGCGCGCTGGCTGTCGGACAGTCGCTCGCCGGTGACGGAGCCGTGCCGCCCGAGCAGGCTGCCGTCGTCGGGTGCACGCCCCTTGCGGTAGGAGTCGTAGAGGCCGGGCGCGATGGTGTCGAGTTCCCTTTTCCAGTCGGTTTCGCTCAACTCCCACCAGCGTCTGCTGAATTCGAGGACCACTTTGGTGGCGCTGTCGTAGTGGAGTTCGGTGACCGCCCGGCGTTTGCCGTACGACATGAGCGGGGTGACCTGGATATGGCGCAGCCCGGAGAAAGGCACGGTGATGACGGCGAGGTCCGCGGTGAACTGCTCCCGTACCGGTGTTCCTCCGCGCCCCTCGGAGACTGTGTCGACCCACACGTGCGGCCCGTTGGCGCTGACGTGGGAGGTGTCGGTGTGGGGGCGGTCGGGGTCCCAGTACTCGATCCGAGTGACGCGCCGGTCGAAGCGGATGCACGGCCCAACCTCCTTCAGCAGGGCGTCGGGCAACGCGGCGGTGCCTCCACTCAGTTCCCAGAACGTGGTCTGCGGGCTGATGAGCGCCGCGTCGAGGAAGCTGTGCAGGAAGGACAGCGGAAGGCGGGAGGTGATGTTTTCCAGGCAGCCGATCAGGTCGATGGTGGCCTCGTCGAACCTGGCGACCTCGCTCAGGAAACGGCGCATCGAGTAGTCACCGAAGCGCTCGATGACACGTGCCCAGCCAGCGACCATCTCGCCGGGCTGCTTGCCCGTACGGTGCCCGTCGGTGCCCACAGTGCTGAACTCGTCCCGTACCGGGTCGAGGGCATCGCTGAGGATCTGGCCGGCGGGAACGTCCCAGAGCTGCCGAGGAACGCCGAAGGAACGATTCACCCGCCGCGGGTCGCGCGCATAGTCGGACCGGCGCACGCGCAGTCCGTTGACGTGGATCCAGGTCTGCTGGGCCGGTGTCCCGTCCGCGTGCTCGTCGACCAGGCGGAACTTCTGCCGCGGTACTCCCAGGTGGTCGATGAGCGCCATCACCAGGGGGTGGCTCTGGGGAATCCGCATGGCTCCGGCCTCCGCGTACTGCCGGGGATCGGCGAACGGCTGGGCGGCCCGCTCGTGCCCGCCTGTCCGGAAGGTCTTGATCCTTCCGCCCGCCCGATTGCCGTTGGCCTCAAGGAGGGTGACCGCGTGTCCGGCGCGTCGCAGCAGCATGGCAGCCACCAGACCCGCCGGACCGGCCCCCACCACCAGGACCTTCTTCGGGGCGGTTGCCGAGCGGGGAAGGCCGCCACCCACCAGCACCTGGCGATAGGACGGGACCAGATCCTGGTCCTCAGATCCGCGCAGCAGGAGCGCTCGCGCCAATTCGAGGCATCGGCGAGAGAGGGCCCCGCCGCCCGCGGGAGCCCCGACGGTTTCCTCGACCGCGGAAGGGGAAGCGTCCGCGGGAGCGGCCGTAGCCACGAGGGCAGTCGCGCTCGCCGCGGTGGTGACGGTGAAACGGCGTCGGGACAGGGAGTTGGGCCGGGTGGCCCCGGAGGAGTCAGGCGATTGCATAACCTCACCATGCAGTCACACACCTTGCTCATCGCACCGGCCACGCTCACCCTCGTCCCCACCTTTAGCCCATATGGCCCCACGCCCACCGGACTCCGGCCCCGGTGCTGCTAGGTGGACGCATCCATCTGGTCGAACCGGGCGAGTGTCTGGCGGTAGGCATCCGGCTCGATCCCCAGGGGCGGGGAGAAGGAATGCTGGAGACTGGAGACCAAATAGACCCCGAACCCCAAGACGGTTCCCAACAAGAACATCACCAGCATGTGCCGCGGCCCGGCGTTGATACCGACCAACGCCGGGTACAGCAAAACCAGCAAGGCCGTGGCGATCAATGCGTAGAAAATGGGATCCGGCACGCTCCACCGCATGTCGCTGGAGCGCTGGTTGCGTGCGGTGGTCACCGCGGCCAGGGCGGTGGTGAGCGTCTCCTTGGCCGTCTTGACCTCCTCGCTCGTTTCCGGCAGGCGTGCGGCCGCCAGCCTCGTGCGGTCGAGCATGCGCGAGGCGCTCGGGCTCATCTCCTGACGCCGCATGAGAGCCCACTCGGGCCCTGCCACCTCCGGGACGTAAGCCCTCATCTGCTCACGGACCGCCATTCCTTGTGCGACCGGGAGCGCGCCGGCAGCGGCATAGGCGGACTCCAGGCCGCGGGCCTCCTGGTAAGTGTGATCGCTTGCCGCATTGCGTTGCTGCCAGGAGCTGGCCACCAAGAACGCCGCCACCAGGACGAACAGCGCCAGTGTCGCGCTCCCCACGAACGCCAGCGCCGGGGCCTCCAGATGGGCCTTCTTCGACGCTTCGCTACGCGACAGCGCCCACGTCAGACCGAACGCCGCCGTCGCGCCCACCAGCGCGTACACGATTCCCACACCGAACATGTCAGTCCCTCTCCCCCGGGGGGTTCGATCTGCGCGATACGGAGGTGATGGCAGCCAGGAGGGCTGGGAAGGCCACGACCATCAACGAGATGAACGCCCAGTCCATCCCCTCTTCAAGCGGGTCGCCAGGTGGATGGCCCCTGCGGCCGGACAGCGCAGCCCCCGGGGGAAGCGGCGCCGCCGTCGGCACAACGGGCACAGGCCGCCCCGGCGTCGGACCGAACGGACCCGCGCCGAACACATCCCCTGTCACCGGAACGCCCGGCGGTACAGGAACACCCAGGAACCCCAGAGCACCGGGCGGCACAGGACCAGGCGGCAGTGCTGCCGACCCCGGCGGGAGCAGCGGGGCCTCCCGGCGCGGGACAGCCGTAGCCGACGGACCCGGCCGGTCCTGCGCACCGCGCGGCAAGACCCCCCGGGCCAAGCGGCGCATCCCTTCGCCCACAGAACCGGAGAGACCATCCGGACGGACCGGGCGGGCCCGTCGAGGCGGCATGGAGGGCCGAGAGGGCACCGGGACGGTGTATCCGCCGACTGCCTCAGCGGCAAGGGCCAGCGGGGGCAGCGGCTTTCCGGTCCAGGACACGGCCTTGTCCGCGGTCGTTCCCGAAATCCGGGCCACCGACTCGTGCGGCCCGGGCTGGTCCGGCGCAGGAGCCCCGCACTCCAGATCCGAGCCGGCCGGCAAGCTGGGGGGCAGTCCCCCGCCCGAAGCACACCGCAAAGCCGCCGGGTCCAGCAGCGGATCCCGCAACCTTACGTTCTCCAAGGGCGCCGGGCCCGAGTACACCAGCCGATAGGAGAGACGTTTCTGCGATGCGGAGCGCTCAAGCGTCAACACCGAGGCACGGGCGTCGTAACCAGCCGGGGCAGCCGCGTAAGCCGACCGGTAACCCTCCCACGTGGGCACACCCGTGGCAGTGACCCGACTGACATGCCGACCCGCCGCCGCGCGGACCACGGCTCGGCACACCATCGTTCCCAGCGGAGCCAGCGCCCCCCGGGGGCACCGCGCCACGCCCCCCACCGCTTGCGCGTCGACCACCTTGACGTCCCGGAGGCCCCACTCCGCGAAATTACGCAAGCGATAGGTCCGGATCAACTCCTGCCCCACTCGCACCCGGACCCCCACCACGGAAACACTGTTCGTCGAAACCGCCATGCGCAGCGCGTCGCCATCACCACCCCCCAGGGGCGCCGCTCCGAGCAGGCAGACTCCCGCACTGGCCAAGACCACAGGTCTCACCAGGCCGGACAATCCATAGCAGGCACTCATATCGGCATTATCGAATCAATAGGAACAAGCCCCGTGTATGCCGCGCGGAGTACCAAAAAGCCACACCCGCTGTTCGAAACCGAGTCCGCCCCACCCGAAGCATCCACACCTTGGTGACGGAGCCGTCGAAAAGTCTTGTGCGGCGCCGCGGCCTGGTCTCCAACGCGCGACCACAGAATCTCGGGCGCGCGGTGAAGTACGCGGCTCACCCGCACCGCACCTCCCGCCGCGCGGGAGATCAACAGCCTCAGTCGCGCCGCCGGAACAACCCCTCTGTGAAACTCCCTTTGCGGACCCGCCGCAGGGTCAGCGGTGGCGGGCTCCAGCTCCTCACGGCAGAGGCACAGCGCATGCCGCCATGCGGCTCACGGAGCCCGAACTCGTGGAAATCCTGCTGCGCCACGCGGTCGACGGGCCCGCCGCAGCGCACGCAACGCGGAACGGGACGCTGGAGCGCGACACGCACTCACCACGCGACGCGCGGCCCGACCCTTCACACCCTGCGGAGCAAGGACGGAACCTGCACGGCTCGCACCACATGCGGGACCCACAGCGCGCCACCACCGCACGAGAGCCCGCTCCTCAACATGGCTTTCTCTAGAGGTAGTTGGCCGGTGTGATGGGCTCGATGCGGGCCGGTGCCGCGTACTGCCGGAGTGCGAGGTCGCGCTCGCGGCCGGGCAGCCCGGCCGGCAAGGCTGTGGGCCGCCGCCGGGGGGGTGGTATCTCCGGCGGCGGCCGTGGTGCGGGGACGGCCGGTTCCCCTTCCGCGGCGTCCTCGCACCGAACGTCCTCACCGGCATCCGGGGGGACGGGAGTTCACCGGCTCGAACAGCTGGGAGGACGGGGACGGAGCGGCACTGTCGGTGATACGGCTCCGGCCGTCACTCACCCCGGGGCCAAGAGGGCCACTCGGCCGCCGCTGGCAGTGGCGCTGGGCGACAATGCCGCAGGACCAACTGGCCCCACTGAATCGCAGCGCTGCCGTCTCGCAGTCGGATCACGATGCCAGTCGCATCGAGCAGGAGGCCTCCGGCCGCGACGGTACCCGCCTCCGACAACCGACGGACGACCGGCCGGAGATCGGCTCAGACGACGATGACCCGGCGCCCGCGCGTGTGACCGGCCTGGCTGTCGATGTGTGCCGCCGCGGCCTCGGCGAGCGTGTACGACTTCTCGACCGGGATATGGAGCTTTCCCCGCGCGATGAGGGCGGCGGCCTCGGCGAGGGCCTGCGGCACGTTCCCGGTCACGCCGGAGTACCGGGCACCGAGCTCCGGCGCGCCGAGATCGGCGATGGAGATCACCTTCTGCGGATCCCCAGTCAGCTCGATGAGTTCGCGGATCACGCCCGACCCGGCCAGATCGAGCGCCGCGTCAACCTGGCCGAGCTGCCGCACCGTCTCGACCCAGCCTTCGCCGTACGTCGCCGCGAGGGCACCCAGGCTCCGCAGATAGTCCTGGTTCGCGGCCCCGGCCGTGCCGATCACCGTGATCCCGCGGTCGCGGGCGATCTGTAGCACCGCCGAACCGACTCCCCCGGACGCGCCGCTGACCAGCAGCGTCTGCCCGGACCGCACACCGACCTGGCGGAGGATGCGCAGCGCGGTCTCCACCACGGAGGGGTACCCGGCAGCCTCTTCGAACGTCAGCCCCTCCGGTATCCGGGCCCAGGCCGACAGCACGGCAACCTCGGCATAGGTACTTGAGCCGCGCCCGAACACGTGGTCACCCACCTCGACCCCGTCGACACCCGCGCCGACCTCGTCGACCACCCCGGCGGCATCCTGCCCGATACCGGCGGGCAACTCGATCGGGCGGACCTTCTGGAACTGGCCTTCCCGGATCCTCCAGTCGACGGGGTTCACACCCGCCGCCCGCACGGCGACGCGGATCTGACCGGGACCCGCATGGGGCTCCTCGGTGTCGACGAGGTGGAGAACGTCGGGACCGCCGAACTCGGCGAAGTTCACTCTCTTCATGTCGGCGACCGTAACACTAACGGTTATGTGTTTGAAACCGTTACACCTTTGGATTTGGTAGTGTCAGCGGCATGACCGTGCCGACGACCGGACGCCGTGAACGCAAGAAGGCCGCGACCCGCCAGAAGATCGCCGACACCGCCCTTCGGCTCTTCCTGGAACGCGGGTACGACGCGGTGGGCATCCGTGACGTGGCCGCCGAGGCCGACGTGGCCGTCACCACGCTCTTCTCCCACTTCGCCTCGAAAGAGGCCCTGGTCTTCGAGCAGGACGACAACTTCGAACAACGCCTCACCCAGGCGGTCACCGAGCGCGCGCCGCACGAGCCACTCATCCCCGCACTGCGCCGCGAGATCCAGGCCATGGTCCGGCACTGCACCGGGGACGGCACCGCCCCGATCTACCGCATGATCGAGGAGTCACGCGCGCTGCGGGAGTACGAGGAGTCGATGCGGCTGCGCCACGCGGAGTCGCTGGCCACGGCCATCGCCGCCGATCCCGGCGTGGCACAGAGCGCAACGGCCTGCCGGACGATCGCGCGGTTCGTGATCGACGCCTATTCGCTTGCCCGTGAGGCGGACGAACCGCAGGCCGCCGTGGACGAGATCTTCCAGATGATCGAGGCGGCCTGGAAAGTCACCTGACCTACCACTCCGCGAGCATCGCCCCGAAGTCGGACCCACCCTGGCGGCAGACTCAAAGGCGTCAGGATCTCGTGCAGAGCAACTACTTCGGCGGGGCCGGCACACGGTACCCGGCCAGCTGCCCGGGGACCCTCAGCCGAGGACCGCTCACCTTTACCGAGAGCGTGACTTCCGCAAGAGCCAGGTGGACCGAGAACTCCTGTCCTCCGTCTTCGTGGCCCGGAAGCATTCGGGGCAACGTCCTCGGAATCGGCCACCCCTCCCCGCGCCACGGGTGCTTGGTGCAATTCGGTGGCGCCCAGATCGGGTCGGTCTCCGCGTAGCGGGGCCGACCTGGGGTATGCCTTCGCAGTCGTGGTCGGCGCCGGGGTGGTTGTCGTGGTGAGTCCCGGCTCGGGGTTGCACGGCCGGAGCAGCCGTGCGGCTGGTCTCATGGACGAGGGCGTCATGGCCATCGGCGTTCGATCTACGGGCCTCCCGGGGGCCTGGCACAGAGCCCCGGGACCGTACGTGCACCCCTGCCGGACGGGCGGCGGGCAGGGTGAGGGGGCGCCGGATGCCGGGGGACCGCATCAGTGCGACGCTGGGAGACCCCGGATACTGGGAGACGACGCCGTGGCCGAGAAGAAGAAGACGACACATCCGCGCAAGAAGAACGCGAAGGTTGACCAGTCAGCCAAAGCACCGGCCGAGCGACCTGAAACGACCCACGCCGAGGCGCGTATCACCGCGATGGATCCCGCTGGCCATACACACATGGGCCCCCACACCCGCTGAGGACCTGAACAGACCCCCTCAGCGGCCCCGGCCTCCCCTACCGCCCCGGCCCTTCACCAGCGGCGTGCCGGCTTCCTGTCGGTATATGCGGCCAAGAACTCGCCGCCGGCCGGGAACCTCAGTGGTTCCTCCACTGCGGCTACGGCGTAAGTCCGGTGGAGGCCAAACTCGGCACGTTCCTCGACAACACCCGCCGACGCGCCGACAAGTGAGTAGACAGCTGCGGCCACGCGGCGGTGAGGGAGCCCACACACCGATACGGGCTGTGACCCCCGGCCCGCCCGGCCCCGCCTCGCCGGTCCGGCTGTACGACCCTGACATGCCGGGGCCCGGTGGACACAGTCCGCACACCCGGACAGACAACACTGGTGGCCTCCTTGCCCGCGGAACTGGCAAGGGGCCCGGCCCTACCGGGCAGGGCCTCCGCACCCCGTTGCGACGGCCCTGTCCCGGCTCAGCGCAGCCGGGTCGCGGCGTACGCCTCGATGGCGTCCCGCTGGCGGGCGGCCAGGCCCGGCGCGAGCGACTCGTACACCGCGCGCCAGTGTTCGCTTGCCACGCAGCAACGCCCCGATCGCGCGGTGCTCCTGAGCGGTGGCGCCCGGCTCTGAGCCAGCGTCCGGTACCGGGTGTCGATCTCGGCCTGCACCGCATCGGCGTCAGCGGGCAGGCCTGCGGCCGACAGTTCCGCCAGCCGGATCCCAGGCGGCGCGCATGCCCCTGCCAGTCGCTCCGGCGTGCGACAGGCAAGGGCCGCTGCTTCGTGCTTCCGGATCGCTCCAGCGGGTGTGGTCCGCGAGAGCCGAGGCGGTCGCGGGCAGTGTCGCCGCGCTGTTTCTCCGTGGCGTTGATGGAGGTCGCGCCGCCGATACGCCGGTCCTGACCCAGGCAAGGGCGCGTGACCGGACACGGCGACCACTTCACGCCACAAACGAACTCCACTGCGTCATCTCGGCAGTTGAGGGGGATACGTCTCGCCGAACGACAGGCGGAATATGTCGCTCCGCTCCAGCAATCGGATGCGGCACGCACTGTCACACGAAAGGACACTCATGACCCACTTCTCGCGTACGACCAGGCGGACTCTGGCCCTGGCGAGCGTCGCCCTCCTGTCCGCAGGGCTCGGCACGGCAGCGACGACCGAAGCCAGCGCCGCCGCACAGTCGGAGATCGTCATCATCGACGGCTACACCCAGACCGTGAGGGAATCGGCGGGGACCCCCGTCACTTGTCCCACCAACCAGGTCCTGCTCGGCCGGGCGCACTCCGGTGACGAGAACGGCAACACCACGTACTACTGCGGCTTCATCCTCATCGACAACGAGATGGTGACAGTGAGCGCGCCCATCTGGAGCGCATCCCAGCGGGAGAGCAACTCGCACTTCGCGGCGCCCGGCGACCAGGTCCTGGTCGGCCGGCAGCACACGGGTGACGAGAACGGCCAGACGCGGTACGCGACCGCCTCGATGTCCGTAGGGGGACGACCGGTCGAACTGACCTCGTACCGCTGGACCCCGGGCCAGAGGGAGAGCAGCAGCTACTCCAAGGCGGGCCCCCAAGAGGTGATGGTCGGCCGGCAACACTCCGGCGACGAGAACGGCCAGACTTCGTACCAGTACGCCAAGATCGCCGACTGACGGACCTGCCGTTGTCCACGCCGTAAAGCAGTCACTTTCGTAGCCGGTGCGCGTCCGAGCGGGACGCAGCCCGCGCATTGCGCCCCGATCCCCGCCCGGCCGCACCGGCCACGCTCCTCCCCGCCGCAGCCGTCACGACCGCATGGCCATACAGGGTCCCGCCTGGCCTTTTGCCTACTTATTCGAACGCACGCTCCGATATAGCCATGGCAACGCCCCCCTTCCCCCGTGATCTCGCGACAGCCCAGGTGGCGTGGTACGACGCCTACCGACAGCTGACCGATCCCGCGCCGGGCGGGACAGCAGCCGCCCGCCGCAGGCTCCTGATCGCCGCCCACCCGTACTGGGGCCCGGAGGGACCCTCCCCCGCGGCCCGGATGGCCCTGCGCGAGTGCGCACGACGGGAGCGGCGGTCATGACCCGAAACCGTCCGGCCGCAGATGCCTACGTGACGCGCGTACGCGACGGGTGGTCCAACTCGGGCATGGAGCGCACGGTGCCGGAGTCGGCGCTCGGATCAGATACCGCGTGTCCTTCGAGGGCGGGTTCGCTCTCGAAGGTCTTGAAAAAGACTGACTGCCCGAAGCCTGAGTATCTGTCACGACCGCTGCGGGCCAAGGGCATTCCTTACGATCCGGCGCTGACCGCTGGACCGACCCGTCAGGCGCCGCTCGCGACGACGCCCCTCCACGCAGAACCCGCACCCACCTTCATCCCCCACAGGCTATCGGGGCGGGCACCACGGAGCGTTGACGGCCCTGGTGGCCGACGGCTCGGAAACTTTTACGTGGTGCTACGGATTGCCGGGTTCCGTCTTGGCGCCCGATGCTCTGTGGAGTTCGACAACGACTGCCCCCGACATCCTCGGAGCGGTCCGGACAGTCGTCGAGGAGGAGTCTCCATGGTGTCCCGAGCCGTGTGCCTGCGCGGGATCGCCGCCGGGTCCGCGAGTGTTGCACTGCTGGTCGCAGTGGGGTCGACAGAAAGCGCGACTCCCCCTCCGAGGGCGCGGCAGCAGTGGTCGGCGCAGCCCGCCAGGCAGTCGGCAGGGACCACCGTCCCGTCAACGCCTGCGCGGCGGCAACCGACGGTGACACCCGGAACGTACGCACCAAAGACAGCGCCACCGAGGACACGGAGCGCGTCGGCAGTCGTTCCCTCCCGTTCCGACTGTCATCTCCGCTGGTCAGGCACTTGTGAAGGGCATCCACCGAACACCCGGCCCGGGAAATCGTGGGAGGCGCTGCTCAAGAGCAGCGCGTCCGGGACGGGCGCGGCGCGGGCCCCGGTGAGGGGGCTTCCCCCCGGGGCCCGCGCGGCAACCGGCAGCCGCGCGGATCTGGCCGGGTTCTACAGACGGGATACGGCTCTGCGGAGCACTCCACAGACCAGTTAGCCATAAATTCGTTAGCGTAACAGTTACATCACCGAAGAATCTTGGGTTGGATTTTTCTTCTGACCTAGGATTTCCTGCCATGAGACTGGCGGGCACCGTACGAGACTGAGGAGCAGCGCGATGGGCACCAGACGGCAGAGGCGTGAGCCGGCACTGGACCAGCCGACCAAGGGGCGGCACAGCAGGACCATGAGCAAGGGGCGCATCACGGCCATCTGCGTGGCCGGGGCCCTCGCGACGACCACGGTCGTGTGGGTGCAGAACCACGAGGACGCCGCGCAGGCCACGCCGGCCGGTTCGACCCCCGCCACCCTGGCGCTGGTCAACGGCAAGCTTTCCTACACGCCTGACGGCCTGGGCAACCGCATCCCCGACTTTTCCGGAGCCGGCTACAAGGGCGGGGGCGGCGCCGCGCCGCAGGCTCCTGTCGTGGAACGCCTGTCGGAGGGCAAGGGCGGCAACGACACCAGCCGTATCCAGGCCGCCATCGACCGGGCCGCACAGCTGAAGCCCGCGGCCGACGGTATGCGGGGCGCGGTCCTGCTCGGGGCGGGGAAGTTCCGTGTCTCCGCCTCGCTCAAGCTGCCCAGCGGCGTGGTCCTGCGCGGCTCGGGCACCGACACCGTGCTGGTGGCCCAGGGGGTCCCCGGGTCGCTGGTCACCATCGGCGGTGACGGCGCCTACACTCGGACCGGCAAGCGGGCGACGATCACCACCCCTTACGTCCCGGTCGGCGCCACCAAGATCACTCTTGATGACGCCTCCTCCTTCAAGGTGGGCGAGCAGCTCGTCGTGCAGCGTCCGACCACCCAGGAGTGGATCCACGCGATCGGCATGGACAAGATTCCCGGAGGGGAGGCCTGGACGCCGAACTCGGGAATCCTGGCGGCACGCACGGTGGTCGCCGTCTCGGGCAACTCCGTCACGCTGGACGCCCCAATCACCACCGCGATCGACCAGAAGTACGGCGGCGGCACCGCCTGGCACTACACCCTCGCGGGCCGGGTCAGCAACGCCGGTGTGGAGAACCTGGCCGCGGACGCGACCGCCTTCACCCACGACCCGAACTACGGGCGCCCCGAAGACGGCAAGAACAAGGATGCCGGCGCCTTCGCCTCCCGCCTGGTGACCATCGGCGCCGCGCGGGACGTGTGGGTCAAGGACGTGCGGCTCACGCACTTCGGCTCCGGTTTCTACGTCAACGACAACGCCAGCCGCGTCACCATCGAGCGGGCCAGCGACCTCGACATGGACGTTCCCGACGGCCTGGCGCCGCCGCCCGCGTTCATGATCGGCGGGCAGCAGGTCCTGGTCCGTGACACCACCGTCACCGGTGACCGTGTCCATGCCTGGACCACGCAGGCGTTCGCCGCCGGCCCCAACGTCTTCACCCGCTCGGCCGCCACCTCCCTCACCCCCGGCGGCCAGGTCGATGCCGGCCCGCACATGCGCTGGGGCTCGGGCACCCTCTACGACCAGCTGACCATCAAGAGCTCCGACGGCGCGTTCATCGCCGCCAACGCCTGGGACGGCGGCACCGGCCACGGCTGGCAGGGCGCCAACAACGTCTTCTGGAACACCAAGGCCGCCACATACACGATCCTGGCCCCGCCCACCGCGAACAACTGGGCCTTCGGCATCACCGGCAAGCAGGTACCCGGCAAGCACGACGACGAACTCCCCACCAAGCCGGCCCCGGGCACCATCGTCAGCCCCGGCAAGCCCATGACACCCGCCAGCCTCTACGAGCAGCAGACCGCGGAACGCAACTGACTCCGCCCCCGCCCCCCGTGCGCCCCCGCACGGGGGGCGGGGCCGCCCAGCTCCACAACCGCAACACCCTCAACGCGGCGCCCGGCCGCGACACCCCAGGAGAGAAACCCTCCCGTGCCTGCACCACGGCCCACCTCACCGGCTCTGATCGGACGCGAAGCCCAGTTGGAGGCCCTGACCCAAGCGGCGGCCCAACCCCCCTGCGTCCTCGTCATCACCGGCGAATCAGGCATCGGCAAAACCCGCATGGTCCACGAGATCCTGCGGACACCGGCGTTGGAGGGTCTCCCACACTTGACCGGACACTGCACCGAAACCGCGGAGGCGTCGGCTCTGGCCCCGGTCATCGACGCACTCAGCTGTCTCCCGGCCACCGCGCTGAGGGAAGTGCCCCCTCGTATCGCCGGGGTCCTGGCTCCTCTTCTGCCCACGCTGGCCGGCCTCCTGCCGGCGCCCCTGCCGGTTCTCCAGGACGCCCGGGCCGAACGCCACCGCCGGCTCCGCGCCGCCCACGCCCTGCTGGCCTCGACCGGTCCGGCGGTCCTGATCCTGGAAGACATCCATTGGGCAGACGCGAGCACCCGCGAATTCCTGAGGATGCTCACCACTGCCCTGCCCGCCCACTTGACGGTCATCCTGACCGACCGGGACGACACCCCTGCTGCCGCCGCATACCCCTCGGCGGGCTCATGGCTGTCCGGAACACACGCCCACGAAATCCGGCTGACCCCGCTGACAGCAGCCGAGACGGGAGAGCTGGCCGCCCAGCTGATGGGCACGGACCACACCTCGGAGCAGTTCACCGAGCACCTTCACCAGCGCACTGCCGGCATCCCCTTCGCGATCGAAGAAGTCATCAGACTCATCGGCGACGGCGGTGGGGCTCTCCCCACCGACGGCACCGCCATCGACCAGGTCGGCCTGCCGGCCCCCGTACGGCGTGTCTTCCTGGAACGGCTCTCCCTCCTCTCCGAGCAGGCCCGCGACATCATCGCCGCCGCGGCCGTCGCGGCACGGCCCGTCACCGTCGACCTCCTGGCCGACATCGCCGACCTGCCCCGGGCCGACACCCGCCGAGCCGTCATCATGGCGCTCGATCACGGCGTCCTCTTCCCCGGCCCGGCCGGCACACTCGCCTTCCGCCACTCACTGGCCCGCCAGGCTGCCTACGAGACATTCTGCGAATTCGAGCGCCGCCCTCTGCACCTGCGCGCCGCCAAAGCCGTCCTCGCCCACATCTCACCCCCGCCCCTCACCGAGATCGCCCACCACTACCAGCAGGCAGGCCGCACCAAGGAGTACCTGCGCTACACCGAAGCCGCCGGCGACCGCGCCACCGCGCACGGAGACCCCAGCACGGCCACCTGTCACTACCTCACCGCACTCAACGACCACCCCGGCGCCAATGCCCGTATCCGCCTGGGCATCAAACTCGGTATCGCCGCGCAGTCGGCCATGCCCCACGACGGCGTCATTCCGGCGTTGCAGCGCATCCTCGCCGAGGACAGTCCGCCGCAGAGCGCGGCCGGTGAACTGCGCCTGTACCTGGGCACCCTGATGCGCAACCAGGCCGGACTCGGTCTCGCCGGCCTGAACGAGATCTCCCGCGCCGCCACGGAGCTCGCCGACACCGCACCCGAACTCGCCGCCCGCGCCATGTCCGCCATCGCCATCCCCTCCCTCAAGGGATGGCCCCTGAAGCAGCACCTGGCCTGGCTGGACCGCGCCGAAGCCCTCATTCCACGCATCGCCGATCCCGTCCAGCGGACCGCGATCGCCGCCAACAAGGCCAGCGTCCTCATGTTCGCCGGCGAGCCTGACGCCTGGAGCGCGGCAGCGGACCTGCCCCAGACCCCTTCCTCCCCCGCCGAAGAGGTCCAACTCGCCCGCGCCCGCGTCAACCTCGCCCACGCCACCACCGCGCTCGGCCACCCCGTAGCCGCACAGGAATACCTCGCCCAGGCGAACGCCATACTGGAAAACAACGGAATACCCTACCTCGAAGCGCTCGCCGAGACCGCACACCTCCTCCTGGCATGGACCACCGGCCACTGGCGAGACCTGGGCGAACGGGCCCACCGTGCCACCGTGCTCTTCGGCGACATCCGCGATCTCGCCGCGGAATCCCACCTCGTCCGCGGTTTGGTCGCCCTCCACAGCCAAGGAGACACCGCAGCCGCACGCGCCGACCTCGTACACGCGGCCCGCACTACCCAGCTCGACACGGGCATCGTCCTGCCCGCCTCCGCGGCCGCCCTGGCACGCATCCACCTCGCCGCCGGGCGCTCCGCCCACGCCCAGACCGAGACGCTGTCCGCCCTCGACCACATCCGCCGCACCGGCGGCTGGATCTGGGCCACCGACCTCGCCCCCGCCGCCGTCGAAGCGCTCAACCGCACCGGCCGGCACGAGCAGGCCGACCAGCTCGTCGAAGAGTTCGCCCACGGCATCGACGGGCATCACGCTCCCGCCGCGAGCGCCTCCCTCCTGGCCTGCCGCGCCCACCTGGCCGAAGCGCATCAGCGCCACGACGAAGCCGCAACCCTTTTCGCCCGGGCCGCACTCGCCTGGACACAGGTGGGCAGGCCGCTCGAAACGGGACACGCCCTGCAGGGCGCTGCCCTCTGCGCCCTGGTGTGTGACCGCCGACGCGCCGAGGAGTACATTCCCAGAGCCCTGGACACCTATCGCAGCATCGGGGCCAAGTGGGACCTCGGCAACTGCCATCGCCTGTTGCGCCGCCACGGCATCACCCGAGACGGCAAGCGCGGCCCCATCGGGCACGGGGACACGCTCACCCCCCGCGAGCACCAGGTCGCTCTGCTCGCCGCGCAAGGACTCACCAACCGTGCCATCGCGGAGGATCTCCACGTCTCCTCCCGAACCGTCGAACAGCACGTCGCCAAAGCCATACGCAAGCTCGGTGTGAGCAACCGCACCCAGTTGGCCGCGGCCCTGACGGTCGCGGCGGCCGACGGCATGGCGTGACCCCGGCGGTGACGGCGGACGGCAGCCAGCCGCACATCCACAGCCGCCTGCCGGACCGGCGCGGGGCACAGGAACGGCGGCGGAGCCGGGCGCCGCCGTAGGGGTGTCTCCAGCGGCGCCCGAACACCGACGGCGACTCCTATGGGGGAAGGAGGTACACCGGCCCCTCGGCCGACCGGAGCGGGAGACCAAAGGCGCGGGGTGCAGCCGCCGTCGGAGTGGAAAGAGCATCCGCCGTGGAACCGAAACACGGCAATCCGTAAGCCCCCCTATGAGTTTCCGCTGCCCCGCTCCAGGGTCGGCGAGTACCGAAGGCGTGGTTCTCCTATTCGTGAGCGGCGCCCGGTGGGTGGATCAGATCAGACGAGGTGGTGTCCAGCCAGCCTCTGCGAGTTGCTTGCATGCCGGCCTGGAAGCGGGTCGCCGCGTCGAGAGACGCCATCAGTGCCTGGACGCGGCGAATCACGGTCCTCTCCCCCAGGCCCAGAGCACGTGCGATGGCACGGTCCTTGAGGCCCGCCGCCATCAGCCGAAGGATTTCCCGGTCACGTGCCTCAAGAGCGCCCGCACGGCGGGTCGCGGTGACGCTGCGGCCAAGCGGTGTGGCCCTGTCCCACAGTGACTCGAAGGCGATCAGCACGGCGTCCAGTACCGGGGACGAGCCGACGAGGAGGCGGACCGTGGCGTCCCTGCTGGCGAAGCTGAGCGGAACCAGGGCATACCGCCGATCGACAAGAAGCATCTTCAGGTGTGCCCACGGCAGACTGCGGGCCTGCTCACCGGCGGCGATGTACTGCTCCAGCACCGCGGCGCTCCCCGGCGCGGTGAGCCCCGGGGCATGGTAGATCGCCCGATAACGTACGCCGCGCGCCAGGGCCTGCAACTCGTTGCTGTTGCGGATGGGGCCCTGCAGGTAGGGAGGACTGTCGATGACGCAGACCTCGCGCCTGGCGCCCAGTTCCAGCTCCGCGATCTTTCGCAGCACGGCATCCTGGCCCGTGATGGTTTCGATCAGACCGCCAGGGCCGCACGAGGCAGCTCGCGCCCGCACCGCGAGTTCCCAGCTCTGCGCCCGTAACCGGTCCAGGGCTTCTGCGCGGCGTCGTAACAAGGGGGCCAGAGCGACATCGGGCGGCGCGGCCACGTAGCACTCCGGCGGACCCGTGAACCTGTGGCAGAGTCCGGCGTCCATCAGGCGCCGCAGGCAGGCCCGCACACGCCCGGGCGTCAGTTGCACGGCGTGGGCGATGCCATCGCTCACGGAGTGCGGGCGGCTCAGCAAGTCCAGGTAGACGGTGCTGTCGTCGGCCGACAAACCCACCGGCTCCAGAAGGTGCGACATGGCAGGCGAGGATAGTGGCGCCCATGGGACGCGGCATCCGGGTCTCCTACCTAATTGTTGTGTGGCTGCCCGGGTGGAGATCACAGTGCCCGGCACGGAGGGAGCCATCCGTGCCGGGCACTCGCACAAGGGGCTCAGAACCCCTGATAGACGGTCCAGCTGAAAGATGTCGTTCCTGTGGCACCGCCGGTGTCAGTGGCCTTCACGGTCACGCTGTAGGTACCGATCTTGCTGGGTGTTCCCGTGATGGTGCCGCCGCCGCTGATGCTCAGCCCGGGCGGCAGGCTGGTGGCTGTGAAGGTGAGGGGCAGCCCCTTGCTGTCCGTGGCCTTGACGGTCAGCGGGAGGATCTCGAAGCCCGTGAACCCGATCTGGTTGCCCGGGTTGGTGACCGTTACGGTGCCGCCCTGTCCACCACCGTTGATGGTCCAGGTGAAGGACGTTGAACCGGTGGCGCCGGTGGTGTCCTTGGCGGTGAGGGTGGGCCTGAAGGTTCCGGCCGTGGACGGCGTGCCGGTGACGGTGCCGGTGGCGGAGTCGATCGAGAGCCCCGCGGGCAGGCCGGTGGCCGACCAGGTGTACGGGGCGCTTCCGCCGGAGGCCGAGTTCTTCAGGGAGACCGGGGTGCCCACCGTGCCGGTCTGGTCGCCGGGGTTGGCGACCGACACGCCGGAGGGAGGCGTGGTGCCGCCGGGGGTGAAGGCGCTCACACCGTTCGGCGTGCCCAGGCCTGTGGGCCCGTCCCAGCCGCTGCGGGCGTTGCAGATCTGGGTGCCGCAACTGCCGTTGCTGCCGGAGGTCACGTCGTACAGCGCGCTGGTGTGCGCATAGGGGTAGGAGACGGGATTGTCCTGGGCGCCCGGGGTCCCGGCGAGCGCGTACATGGCGGTGATCAGCGGGGTGGACAGGCTCGTGCCCCCGTACTTCAGCCAGCCCGACTGTCCGTAGGTGTCGTAGATCGCCAGCCCGGTCTGCGGGTCGGCGACCGCGGAGACGTCGGAGTTGGCCTTCTTCGAACACCCGGTACCCACGCCCTTCTGCCAGGCGGGCTGGACCCCGTAGGCGGAACAGCCCGAACCGGCACCGCTCCAGACCGTCTCACCCCACCCGCGGCCACTGGAGTTCCGGCTCAGCGAGGTACCGCCGACGGCGAGAGCGTACGAGGAGGAGGCAGGATACTGGGTGCCACCGCCGTAACCGCTGTCACCGGTGGCGAAGGCGAACAGCACACCGGGGACATTGAAGTGCGCGTCGTCCGAGGTCTGCCCGGAACTCTCGGAGGTGGTCCAGGAGTTGGAGACGAACTTCGCGCCGAGACGGGCAGCGGTGTCGTCGGCCGCGTACAAGTTGGCATCGTTGTTGTCGTCGGCTTCGACCAGCAGGATGTTGCACGCCGGGCAGGCAGCGGAGACGGCGTCCAAGTCAAGGGCTATCTCCACACCCCACCCCGTGTCCCCTCGGGGATATGAGGTGCCGCCTCGCTGGTTGACCTTCTTGAAGCAGCCGTTCGCCGTGGTGCAGGCGGGTAGGCCGTAGTTGCTGCGGTAGGTCGCCAGGTCCTTCTCGGCGTTCGGGTTGTCGAAGGCGTCGACGATCGCCACGGTGACGCCGCTGCCGCCCGAGGGCAGGCTGTAGGCCGACTTGATGTCGGCGGGCCCGTATCCCGACGGAGCGGCTGTCCCGCCGGGTGGGGAGTTGAAGCCTATGGCCAGGCAGTTGGCGTGGTGGGGGCGAAGGTCGTTGCAGGCCCGCTTCGCCTGTTCACCCGGAGCGTTCGTCTGGGCCAGCACTTGGCCCGCCGGCAGTACGGCGAGGCCGGTACTCAACAGGGCGGCCAGTAACAGCCCGGCACGGGCCGGTAATGCGGAAAGGAACTTGTGCCTCATGGCGTCCTCTCAGTGAGGGGGGAAACACATGAGCGCCATCGGGAGGGACGCCCGACGGCACTCAGGGCTGCCGAGGACCATAGAAGCGCGATAGGGCATACGTCATGAGCATGACGTGCCACTGGCAGGTACCGGTCATCGTCGCCGCAGGCGGTGCCACTGGGGCGTGACCCGATGGGTTCACCGAGGTCTCATGGCCCGCGGGCGCGCGTGAGCCACCGATGCTCCCCGGTCTCGGTTGGTCGCAGGGCTGAGCGGCCTCGTTTGCATGGTGGTCATTACCTTGCTGTCCGTCCCGGCGGGCGGTCAGGTCTGGATCATGCTTGAACCACGCACGTGGGAATCAGATGACTGGCCCCTTTGGCGGGAGTTGCGACTGGCCGCGCTTACTGAGGCGCCACGGCGAAGAGCCTGGCCGCTGTCTGATCGCCACATTCGGGCGGGGCGGCAGGTGTCGGGGCGACAGGCTGACTGATGGTCTGAGGGATCAACCGCGTACCAGACAAGCGTGTTGCGCACGCATTACGGCAACTTCTCCATCGGCCTCAGACCAACAGTGGTGTGGAGACCGGCGTCTCACGATCCTGTCCCAGAAGGGAAGGGCGTCCGGGAAGTCGGCGACTTACGAGTCACGGCTCACAGGAGGCCCGGGCGTGTGGTCGACGGCCTACCCGCGCACGGGCGTGCCGTCGACCAGACGGCACCGGTTCAGAGCAGCGCGTGCGGATACTGTGCGGCGCGATGCTGGAAGGCCAGGACCGCGGAATTCTGGACGGTGCCGCCGCGGATCTCGATCGCTCGCCGGATCGTGCGGTCACCGTCCCACCCGGTGGGGCCTTCCAGGACCGGCCGCAGGAACGGGATCAGCGCCTCGCTGTTCTCCCAGGTGGCGGCGTCCCACAGATAGGAGGGGCTGTGGTCCACCGCGTAATAGTGCACGTGGTCCCCGACGGTGAACATCGGCTCGTTGAAGGTGGTGGGCCGAGCCCAGGCGAAACCCATGCCCTCGTCGCAGGAGACGTCGATGACAAGGGTGCCGGGTGCGAGCTTCGGCAGGTCTTCCTCTATCAGGAACATCAGCGGCGCCGCGGTGTCCTGGAGTACGCAGTTGACGATGATGTCGTGCCCGGCGAGGAAGCGGGCCAGCGGCTCCGGGCCGTCCTCCGTGAGCACGACACTGCGCCGCGGATCGAGGGTGTCGTCGGCCACGTCGTGGTCGAAGTGCACGATCCTCGCCGAGTGGATCGGCGAGCTGACGGCGGCGACGCCGCGAGCGGTCAGTACGTCCACGTCGTGAACGCCCAGCGCGCTCAGCGCGGTCACCGCGCCGCGGGCGGTGGCGCCGAAGCCGATCACCACCGCACGCCGCCGACGCCCGTAGTCACCGGTCGCCCCGGTCAGCTGCATGGCGTGCAGCACCGACGAGTAGCCGGCCAACTCGTTGTTCTTGTGGAAGACGTGCAGACTGAAGCCGCCCTCCCGGGTCCAGTGGTTCATCGCCTCGAAGGCGATCACCGTGAGCCTGCGGTCGATGGCGGCCTGCGTGACCTTCTCGTCCTGCACACAGTGCGGCCACCCCCACAGCACCTGCCCGTCCCGCAGCTCGGCGAGATCCTCGTGCAACGGTTTGGCCAGCAGGATGACGTCACACTCCGCGATCAACTCCTCGCGCGAGCGGAAACCTGCGACCCACGGGGCAAGCTGACGGTCCGGAACACCGAAGTGCTCTCCGTAACCGGTCTGCAGGTAGATACTGGACTGAAGATCGACGTCGATGCGTTCGAAATGCGCTGGGTGGATCGGCAGACGGTGCTCGTTCTCTTTGCGGGTCTGCGACATGATTCCGAGCTTGAGCTGCGGCAAAGTACCCCTTTGATTACTCCCTGTTTACCACACATCCGGGAGTACAGAAGCCCTCCGCTCGGATAATGCGCTCGTAGCCAGGGCGACTGCCGGTCCGGGCGCGCACCCGGACCGGGCTCTTCGGCAGCGGCCGACACCACGTCGTTGCCCGGCTGAGCTGCCCCCGCGGCGCATCCGCGTGGCGGGGCGCGACCATCCCCTGGGAGGCACCGAGCGCGTGCTGATCGTCGCGCGCTCTGGGACCGGCCGCCTCGATACGACCGCCGACCAGGCCGCAGGGGGCATCGCGGCCCGGATGCGCACGCCTCCCCTGGTCCCCTGGTTCGACCGCCTCTGAATTGATCCGTCGGGACGGCCGCCCGTGTGGTTGGTGCCGCGCACGCATGATCAAGGTTGCGTGGGGAACTTGTGTGTCGGCAAGCCACCGGATACGCCTGTGGTTCGCCATTCATCGGCAGGAGAAGACAGATGCTGGCATTCGCGGCGGCCGTGCTCTTCGTCATCGCCTTCGTCATCCACGCGACTGAGACGTCGACCGAGGCAGTCTTCAGTCCGACGAGTCTCATGCTTGTCGGACTTGCCCTCCTCGCCGTGCACTCAAGCGGCGTGGGGCCCGGATGGGCTCCCCGGCGACGCGGTCGCCGACGCTGAGCCTTCCCGGACTTCGGCTGTCCCGCCGATCGCGCGGCAGGGCGTCGCGCTGCCCGACGCCGTCTTGCCGGGCCACCGCCTCCACCCGCCCTCCACAGACGACCGTCGGTCGCCGCGCTTCGTACCGGTCGCCAAGTTCCTTGTGACCTACCGGGTATGCCCACCGACTGCCGCCTGCCCGCTGCCGAGGTCCTGCCGAGGAGAACGGACAGCTTTCGCCCGCCTTCTGGTGACGGATGGGCGCTATTCTGAGCAATGGACGCCCTGGACCCCGGCGGACCTGTGGTTGCCCAACACAAGATGGCTACGGAAGCGGGGACCATGCCGTCCGGTCGCCCGGCGCCGTCCCCCGGGAGGGATCCGAGCGGTCCCCAGTCCTGGTGGACGGAGTGGTGCACCACCTGTTCGGCTGCCTCCGTCGAACGTATGCCTCTGCGGTCGATGGTGCCCGGGCCTTCCGCTATGTCCCGGACCACGGCAGGCCACCCGCTGTGCAGTACCGATGACGTCGGCGAGAAACTGGAAGCGCTGCGGCTCACCCTAGGTGAAGGGCCATGCGTGGACGCCTTCACGCACAGCGCGGCCGTCCTGACTCCCGACCCGCGAACCAGTGAACTGCAGGAGCGCTGGCCGGTGTTCGCTGATGCGGCCCTGGCCGTCGGAGCGCTCGTGGTCTTCGCGCTCCTTCTGCAGACAGGAGCGATCGATCCCGGAGTCCTGGGCCTGGACTCCCAGGGCCCGGTCCGGTCGGGCGCGGATGAGCCGGTCGACGCCATGGCTTTCGCCGAGTTCGCGACGCTGGTCCTGCTGGGCGCCTGGATCGGCGCCACAGGCACATCGCCGACGGACACCGCAGCGCCGGGACATGGCGCGGACCTGGGCGGGCGCCGGGCGGAGATCTCCCAAGCCACCGGCATGCTCACCGTCCAGCTCGGTGTCGGCATCGACGAAATCATTATCCGGCTGCGCGCCTACGCCTATGCCCAGGGGCGCAGGCTGACCGTCGTAGCCGCTGACGTGGTGGCCCGAAGGCTCCGCTTCTCCCCGTCGCGGGGCCGATCCGGATTGACGAGGACCCGTGACCCACTCGCTCGGTCCAGTGAACGCGCGATGCGGCGCACTCCCCGTCCGCTTCCGGCAGAGCTAGTATCGACAAAGGGTGTAGAGGATGAATGAGCAACTCCTGGCCCAGACTTTCGTCGAGTTGGCGGACAATCTGGTCGCTGACTTCGACGTGATCGACTTTCTGCGCCTGTTGACCGACCGCTGCGTCGGGATGCTCGGCGCGAGCGCCGCCGGCGTGCTGCTCGCGGACCGGGACGGCGATCTGCGGGTGATGGCCGCCTCGGACGAACAGGTGCGGCTGCTGGAGCTCTTCCAGCTTCAGAGCGATGAGGGCCCCTGCCTGGACTGCTTCCGCACGGGCACCCCGGTGGCCGTCGCCGACCTGCGTACAGAGACCGCCCGCTGGCCGCGCTTCGTCGCCCGGGCCCAGCTCCACGGGTTCGGCGCGGTGCAGGCGCTGCCCCTGCGGTTGCGGGACGAGGTCGTCGGCGCGCTGAACCTCTTCCGCGCCGTCCCCGGCCCGTTCGACCCGGTCGGCACGCCCATCGCGCAGGCCTTGGCCGACGTCGCCACCATCAGCCTCCTTCAGCAACGCTCCACCCAGCGCACCACGGTCCTCAATGAGCAACTGCAGGCCGCGCTCAACAGTCGCGTACTGATCGAGCAGGCCAAGGGGAAGCTCGCCGAACGCCAGGGCATCGACATGGAAGAGGCGTTCACCGCTCTGCGCGGTTACGCCCGCTCCCACAATCGCCGCCTGTCCGACGTGGCCCGCGCCTTCATCGAAGACACCGAGCCGCTGGCCGGTCTGACACCCTGACCGTGTGGCGCCGTTCACAGGCGACGCCAGCGCGCCGAGGCGAAGCCCACGACCAGCGCCCGCAGCATCACCTTTCCGAAGGGCTGCTCAGCGACCCGGTCCAGCACACCCGGACGGTCCGCCGACTCCCCACCGCTCCCCCGGGCCATCTGGATGGCCAGGGCGCCGATGAGGACGTACACGACACCCCGCGTGACGAAGCCCGCCCGGCCGGCGGCGGTCGACGTCTCCTTCTCGGCGGACCTGGCCGCGGAACCCGCGTTCCGTCCCCCCTCCTGTGCCTGAAACGACGGCACAAAACCCTCCCCACAGCGTGGTGCGCGCGATGCGCGACCTTGCCCCCAGTCGCCCCCGCGCGAAGACCTGAAGCGCCGGGCGGACCACCGGCCTGTTCACCACCGGCAGGGGTACTCGGCCGACATGCGAACCCTTGAACCACGACTCGGTGCACCGACGAAGCCCCTCGCGGCCGCGAAGGTCCGGGCCGGCAACCGCAGCGCTCGCCGGTCCGCCTTGCGCGCCACCGGTTCGCTCGTCCTCACTTCTGCCGCCATCCGGCTCGCCACCACAGCCCTCGATCGCCGGCGGCCGCTGCGACATCCACCGAGCGGGACGTCACCATCCCACCGCGCGGCCGGTGCTGCCACCCTCGCGACGGCTGTCACCTTGGAAGCTCCCGGACTGGGGATCGTCCTCGTCCCCGTCGCAGCAGGCGTCGCCCTCTCAGGCGTGCACTCGCCCACCCGTGTCCTGGCCGACATCGCGCTCGGGGCGGGGATCGCCGCGGCGACCTGCCACTGGTGGCCGCGGCACCAGGACGAGCCCGCCGACAGCGCCCGCCCCAAGGTCCCGGTCCCCGCCCTTCCGTCCGGCGACGGCCTGGTGGTGGTCGTCAACACCGACGCAGGGAGCGAAGCCGTCACCGAAGTCGAGCTGCGCGCCCTCCTGCCCAGGGCGGACCTACGGCTGTGCGAGGCCGGCGAGGACCTGCACACCGCGCTCCGGGAGGCCGCCGCATACGTATGGGCGCGTGGCGGAGCGCTCGGAGTCGTGGGCGGTGACGGAACCGTCAACGCGGCGGCCGCGCTGGCCGTCGAGAGCCATCTGCCGCTCGCGGTGTTCCCCGGCGGCACCCTCAACCACTTCGCTACCGATCTCGGACTGCCGACCCTGAAGGACACAGCCGAGGCCGTCGAATCGGGCCGGGGCGGAACCGTCGACCTCGGCCGCGTCACCGGCGACGGGGACTGCACGTACTTCCTCAACACCTTCAGTATCGGCGTCTATCCCGAGCTCGTCCGGGCCCGCGAAGCCCGCGAGACGTCGCTGGGCAAATGGCCCGCCCTCGCCCTCGGCCTGCTCCGGGTCCTCGCCGACGGCACCCCCATCGATGTCGCCGTCGACGGACAGCCCCGACGGCTGTGGCTGCTCTTCGCAGGCAACAGCCGCTACGATCCGCCCGGTTTCGCCCCCTCCTACCGGCCGAGCCTCGACGACGGTCTCCTCGACCTGCGCATCGTTGACGGCAAGCATCCCTTCGCCCGCACCCGCCTCGTCGTCGCCTTCCTCACCGGCACCCTGGCCCGCTCCCGCGTATACCAGGAGACCACCGCTGTCCGGCTGCGGATCGACTGCGTGGGAAAGGCGAGCGACTACACCCGCGACGGAGAGGTCGGCCCCGCCTCCGACACCCTCATCATCGACAAGAGGCCCCGGGCACTCACCGTCTACCTGCCTGCCGGCCGTTGATCGCGTGCCGTCAGCGCCCGTCGACGCAGTTGCGGTCCGGGGCAGTGCCGCGAAACGGGCGCCCCGCCTCTTCATCTCCGTCCGTCGCCAGGTGGGCGTGACGCCTGTCCCGCAGGTCCTGCGGTGTGCTGGGCCACGACGGCGCCCCCGCAGCCGCCGCACCACCTCCAGAAACGCCGCGGCTGATGTTCTTGCGCGCTGGTGGACGACGTACGGCAGCCGGGATCCGACGACGGGCCGCACGCGCTGTCCCCCGGCTCGGGAAGCGCACGACAGGGCATCACACGACCCGGCTCACCATCACCCGGCCCGACGGCCCGGACAGTCCCGCCGACCGGCTCGGACATGGGCCGAGCGGGACAGCGGGCCCGTGCTGGAGGTCCCCAGGGCGGCCTGCCCGAGCAGGGCCTTCGACGTTCGGCCCGGACGGAGACACCGGAGGACGGGGAACACCACTCCTGGTGCCGTCCGCAGCACGCGCACGCCCTCACCGGCGGTCGTTGAGGCGCCTCAGCGCGCGGCGCAGTTCCCGTTGCATCTGCCGGGGAAGCGGCTCGCCCTCCGTAGTGGCGACCAGAGCCGCAGCCACCTCCCGGAGCTTGACGTTGCAGTGCTGCGACACCTCCACCAGCAGACCCCAGGCCGGCGCGCTGGAGCACGGTGCCAGGGCCATCACCATGCCACGCGCCTGGTCGATCACCGCTCGGCTCGACAGCGCCTTATTCAACTCCACGTTTTCCGAACGCAGTTCGAGGACCTCGGCGACAAGATCCACATTCCTTGCCGAATCCCCGGCCGTCAAGAGTCTTCGCTCTTCGCAGGGGGTGGTCGCTCCAGGCATGGCGTCTACCTCACAACGCAGTGACAAGAGCCATGGCCTACGCCTGCGAGGGCGCACCGTCGGCGTGCGTCGGCGGGCGAGTTGCCTCCCGCCCGCCGTACCGGGACCATGGGGCAACCCCCAGCGCTTGAAGATCGCTTCCTCGTCCTCGGCGGGCAGGACGTTCTCTGTGCGCCGCTCAACGCCGGTCCGCCGCATGGAGCCGCCGCAGTGCGCGGCGCAAGGCGCGCTGCATCTGCCCGGGAAGCGGCTCCCCCTCCGTAGTGGCAACCAGGGCGGTCGCCACCTCTCGCAGCCTGAGATCGCATCGCCGTGCGACATCGACCAGCATTCCCCGTGCTGCCGCGCGACGGCACGGAGTCAGCACCATCACCATGCCGCACGCCTGGTCGACGACGGCGCGGCCCGCCATCATCCGGCGCAGCTGGTCAAGCTCGGTCTGCAACGCGGCAACGTCCGGCCCCGGGGACGCGCCGCCCCATGCGGCTCGGGCCCTCAGGTCCCACCGCTCCTCGTGGATCGTGGTCGTCCGCTGCATGGCTAACTTCTCTCGCCGAGTTTCTCCGTCCCGGCCTGGCTTGCGCCGCTCCGGAATGCCTGAACAGGCAATTGCGCGGGTCACCTGTGATGCTCGTGATCCCGGCGGTCCTGGCGCATCCACCGCCCCCGGCGCTGATGACGGTAGCGGCGGTCCCACCGGCCCTGCCGATCCCGTAACCCCGACACTCCCCGTGCCCCGAGTCGTTCCCGCGTAGCCGGCGCCCGGCGCCGCCTCGGCCGTAGTGGACGAGGGCGAAGACCAGCGCGGTCGCGGCCCCCACCACAGCACATCGAGGAAGCCGAGGCCGAAGAGAGTCACGAGGAGAACGAACAACAGCAGGGACACGCGGGCCTCCCGGAGCGGGATGGGACATCGCTGCCAGGGACCGGGGCCTCACGCACAGCGTAGCCCTGTGCACCGACCGCGTATACCTCACAGCGGGCCACGTACCGGCCAATCCGCAGGCCCCGGAGCGACCCCGGCCACACCCCGAACCCGTCCGCCCTTGAAGGACGTTGACAACAGACGTCGGCAGGCGTTGAGTGGCAGCACGGCGCAGGGCCATGTCACTCCGGACCTACGGGGCGAAAGCATGAGCCCTCCCGCTTCGCCCGGACCCCGCGGAAAACAGCAGATCTCTCCGCGATCTGGAGGCCCGGCGTCGCTCACATGGACGTTGTTTTCTCCTGATCCCGTATTTCCGGAGGGTTCAGGCAGTCAGGCGGCAGGACCAGGGACACCTTCAGGCGCTGCCGCCGAACGTCGGTGGGTACCCGCGTCGCAGCGACGCCAACACGCTGTCCCCCGCGCTCATTTCGCTGAGTCACCGGGCAGCGGACCGTCACCCGGGACCCGGCCAGCGGCGGACACGGACCGGCACGATGGGCACCCCGACGATCGCGACCACGCGCGCCAGGGGCGCTGAACCGACGCCACGCAAAGGAAAGTGAGACAGGATGATGTACGACCAGGAACGCGCACAACAGCCTCAGGACGAGCGCCAGGACCCCGCGACGCGACGCGGCCCGCAGCGGCCCCGCACGGGACCGGCCCGCACCCCGCACGAGCCGGCCGCCAACGGCAACGATCCCGACCGCACCCCGGGCTCCGCGCTCCTCCCCCAAGGCGAGCGGGACAAGCTCACCCTGGCGCTCCAGCAGGCCCTCGGCTCCTTCGTGGAGAGCCCGCGCCAGGCGGTGGAGGAGGCCGACAGCGTCTTCGGCGAGTCCGTCACCCGCGTGACCGAGACCCTCGCGGAGCGGCACCGCGTCCTGCGCGCGAGCTGGCAGGACAAGGGCACCGAAGTGCAGACCGAGGAACTACGGCTGGCGCTGCGGCAGTACAGGGCGACCACGGAGCTGCTGCTGCACTTGTAGGGCTCCCTTGGCCGGCGGCGAGGTGGGCGCCAGTACGCACACCCCATGCCACCGGCCATCCTCCCCCCCCCCGGGGTGTCCACCGCGTCGGCCGGTTGTCCCGTTGTTCCGGGGCCGCCGTCTGCGCGTGTCCGCCGACCGGCCCTGCGGGCGGTGAGACCGGCCGCGCGGAAACCGGTGCGGGCACCGTCCCCCGGGGGGCGGAGCGCGATGCAGCCCCACTTCGCCTAGTCGTTCGTCTAGTCGGGAGAACTCCGGGATACGCCGGTCCGGTCGGCCGGGTCGATACCGGTGACGGCCAGAATCCGATCGGCCGAGACGGCGTTGCCATCCTGGACGGCCATGACCATCGCGTCATGCGCCGGACCGGGACCGGTCGCCGACGGACTGGCCGCGAGTCCCGATACCACGCTGTCCTTGCCGTCCTTCAAAGCGGTGGCGAGAATCTCCATGAGCCGCCCGGCCTCCGCATCCGTGGCAGTGGGCGGCACGACCAGCAGGTCCCACCGCCCGCGGCCGGGCGCCAGCAGGCAGACGGTGGACGGGGACCGCTGGGTGGTTGTCCGGCGCAGGCTTACCACCTGGTTGGCGACGAGCAGCCGACCCGGGAACGGGGACCACGCGGCCGCGTCCACGAGCGCGCTGGTGACCTGTCCCCATGCGTGCGGCAACGCACCCAGCAGCCTAGGCAGTTCGGACACCAGGTCGGACGAGCGGGGCCACCATGCACCGTCGATACGCCGGGGCACGTGGCCCTGTTCCAGCTGGGACACCAGGCGCAGGCGGACGGCGGATGACGAGGCAAGAGAAGGCGAAGGCGACGGGGGCGGGGCAAGGGTCATGGGAACTCCTGAACGGGACGGGGTCGCTCGGATTCACGCGCGGCGGGCGGCGATACGGTCCGGAAGGGGCCAGCGCACGTCCCTGACCCAGCCGAGGCGTTCGAAGAGGCGGATCACGGCGGCGGACGCGTCCAGTTGTCCACGGTCGACGCCGTGCCGGGCGCAGGTGGGGTCGGCGTGGTGCAGGTTGTGCCAGCTCTCGCCGAACGAGAGCAGCGCCAAGGGCCAGAGGTTGGTGGCGCGGTCGTAGCGGCGGGTACGGAACGGGCGCTCCCCGATCACATGGCAAAGGGAGTTCACGCTCCACGTGACGTGATGGAGCAGGGCGATGCGCACAAGTCCCGCCCACAGCAGCGCAGTCAGGGCGGACACCCAGCTGCCCCCGATCAGCCACCCCGCGCCGAAGGGCAGTGCGAGGGTGAGTCCACACAGGGCCGGGAAGGCGCGGGACACGGCCCGGATGTCACGGTCGGCCAGCAGATCCGGAGCGTAACGCGCGGCGGACGTGGGGTCGTTACGGAACAGCCAGCCGACATGGGCATCCACCAGTCCGCGCACCTGGCCCCACACAGACGTGCCGTAGCGGTACGGGGAGTGCGGATCGCCCGGCCGGTCGGTGAAAGCGTGGTGGCGGCGGTGGATGGCGACCCAGCCGATCACGTCGCCCTGGAAGCTCATCGACCCGGCCACCGCGAGCGCGGTGCGCAGCAGCCGGACGGCCCGGTAGCTGTTGTGGGTCAGGCCACGGTGAAAGCCGACCGTGACGCCGAAGCCGGTCACGGCATAGAGCACCGCGGCGATCAGGACATCCGCCGGATCGATCAGGCGCCCCCACAGCCGCCAGACAGCCAGACCGAGTGCCAGGAACGGGAGAAAGACGATCAACGCCGTGATGGCCAGGGACAGCCGCTCACCGCCGGTGCGCTCGGCGGCCGTTCCCGCACGCGGGAAGGCTGCCTTCCCGTCGTACTCCGGGAGCGACCGGGTGCCGTCCGGCGGGTCGGCGCAAGGGGGACGGGGGGCGTGGAGGGGAAACTGGAGAGACATGCGCGGTCCTTGACCTCGGTGACTGACAGTGCGGCCGGGGTCTTGGGCTGCGTCTCTTCGACTCTTCGACATGCGTGCGGAGGGCATCGCCGAGAGCGGATGCGAGTCGCACGGACGGTGGATGGGGGAGCTCGGACTGGACAGGACGTGGCGGGTGGCGGTGGGCCGCCGGGCGGTCAGGCCTGGTGAGTGCGTTCGGCGGTCGCTCCGGCGGCAGTGGAGCGGGGCCTACGACGCGCGAGGCGTCCATCGTGAGATACGGTCTCGTGCCCGTCCCGCCAGGCCGCGGCGAGGAGGAGACCACCGGTCCCAACACCGGCGTACGGCGCGTCCTCAAGTTGTCAGCGTACTCCTGCCGCCCTGGGGCAGTCCCTCCCGCGCTTGTTTGTGGTGCGGTGGCCACAGCGGTGAAGGGCGGAAGCAGTAGGCTGGAGACACCGAGGGCATCTCGCACACCGGCTTCCACACCGGGTCGCCCCCGGTGAACGATGAAACCCGGGCCGTTACTCACAAGGGCGGCCCGGAGACGGGTCCGCGTCGTGAACGCGGCCTTCCAAGCCCCTCTGCCGCGACCCGCACCCTTCGCAGCCCCTCCCGCCCGTCTCACCCTGAAGCCGGACGGCCCCTCCCGTGGACTCCTCGACGGTGCCTGGTGGCCCCGGTCGCGTGATCGGCCGTGCGAACTGCCCGCGCTGACCGATGTGTTGGACACCGTCTGGGGCCGCATCACCCGTATCGCTGTCAACCCCGAGCACTGGCCGGTCATCCCGCGCAGGGTGCCACATCTGCCCCGCCCGGGCTCGACGCCGGCCTCTCGCGCGATCGGAACGGGCCCTGAGAGTCAGCGAGCGACGAGGTGGTGCATGAGCCCGACGGCGACGGGGTCCGCTCGGTGTTCGAGGCGCACGCGCTGAGCGGGACGCGTTCCGCGAGATCGTCGGCGGGCCGGCCGACGGTCTGGCAGAACATCGCCCGCGAACCTGCCGCACCTGTGGCAGGGCGTCGACGTTGGGCCGTCGAGGGGCCAGGAGCGTGGTGGATCGGCCGGGGCAGCGGAGCAGGAAGTCGAGCTCGGCGAGCTTCATGCGCCCTTCAGTGCCCTTGCCCGCCCTGGTCTCTCAGAACAGTCGATGAGGAGCAGCAGGCGGGCTTGGGCGTCGGCCCAGGGTGGCCTTGTGGGCGCCGCGTCGGAGCGGACGCGCGAGCGGGAGGAGGTATCTCGATCGCTCCCCCAGCCGAACTTGCACTCGTCCGAGACCACGCCTGCCCAGCCCACCAGGAGCACGCCGCCTTGGGGCGTGGAGGGAATGGCGGTCGTACGCGCCGGCGTCGGCATCATCGAGCCTGCGCTGCGGCTCACTGCACAGTCAGCCGCAAGGCACGGCACCGCAGCTCGCGCACTGCTGCGCAGACAGGGCAGACCGGCGTAGCGGGGTGATCCCCAGGGGGCGGAGGTAGCCGCGCAGGAGGCCGCAATTGAGACTACGGCCGCGCTATTGGTGCTCCGGGCTGGTCAGCAGCCGACGGTGAAGTTCTGCGGTCATCGTGTGAATGGCCCTGGTCAGCTCGGTGTTCGTCTTGAGCTCCAGTTCCTGCTCGACAAAGTCGTGATCGGCCTTCGCCTGCTGGAACTCCGCCTGCCGGTTCTGGCCGATCATGACGAACGTCGAAAGGAAGATCGCCTCAAGGGAGACGACGAGGGTCAGCATGGGCCATGGGTTGGATTCCACGAACAGCATCCAGAGGGCGAAGCCGACCGCATGCAGATAGACGAACGTCATGGAGCCGGCGAACTTGGTGATCGCATCAGCGATGCGCAACTGGGCGTCGCCGGCGCGGTGGGTCCGGTGCGCGACCACGACCGGATGGTGCTGCCTCGTACCGCCGCGTTCGGTCATCTTCGACTGCCTGCTTCCTTGGGTCGACGCTGTCCCACACTGCGATGTCGCTGCATGGTGCCAGACTCTCCGGGAAACCGGCGGCTTCCTGCCACCTCGCCTACTCCCCGTATGCCCTCCCCCATTCCCCTTTCCCGCCTTGCTCCTTGGTGCTGAGCCTGTGACAGCGACGACGGCCGCGCCACTCGGCTTCGCCGGGACCCGCGGAACACAGAGTGCACCAGCAGCTGTCCGACGCCCCTGCGAACCGGAGGTTCGGTCGTGCTTTCCCGGAATGCTCTGATGGGTGCTGGCCCAGGCTGCGTTCGGGTGGGGCCCGACGGCATACCGGATACCCGGCACCCACCTGGCGGCCGATGGGGCCGGCCCTCCTCGTGCCTCGGCATCCACGCGAAAGGCCGGTCCTCCCACCCCTGAAGGGGCAAGAGGACCGGCCTTTCACTGGTCGTGCCAGGTCGTGCGGCGCTCAGCAGGGAAGGGTGGTGCGACCGGCAGCGCCGGTGACACCTGTGGTGCCGTCAGCACCGAACGTCGCAGCGGTGCCGTTGCCACCCGGCTTGCCCGGGCATACGGGGCTGGCAGCGCCGCCGGCGCCACCCGTACCGCCCTTGTGGCCGCCTCCCGCTGTGGAGGCACCACCGTTGCCGCCCGTGCCGCCGGGGATACCGGCCCCGGCATCGCCGACGCCCCCTACGCCGCCTTTGCCACCGGTGCCATTGAGGGTGGCGGCGCCACCGAACCCGCCAGTGCCGCCATTGCCGTTGGCCCCGCCGGCACCTCCCGCACCACCGGCGCCGCCGACGCTCAGGGCGCCGTCGGCGTTGCCGCCCGCGCCTCCGTTGCCGCCGTTGCCGTTGGCGCCGGCCGCGCCACCGGTGCCACCCAGGCCACCGATCCCACCGTCGCTCCCCACTCCATTGGCTCCGTTGCCACCGGGGAGCCCCAGGGCTCCAAGGCCGGTGTGGGTGCGGGCGATGCCCGTGTTGGTCTGTGCCGTCGCGGAAGCGAGGACAGGGGTAGCGGCGAGGCCGGCTACGGCGAACACGGCGACGAGAAGGCTTCGGGGGATGGCGATGGTGCGCATGGAGCGCATGAGGTACGCCTTTCGGTTGTACAGCCGAAGAAATTCTCCGACTGACAACACCTAACCTATAGGGAAATTATCCCTATAGCATGGCAAATAATGATCAAATGTCTCGAAACAGGTAAATTACCTAAACAATGGCCTGTTCACACACCCCGTCAGGAAAATCGATCTCTCTCACCTCCCAGCTCTGTGCAGCCAAAGGAGGCTGGAACAGATCAGATGGCGGCCAGTGTCGCCGTCGCCCAACTGAACGGTCTCGCCCGACGGCCTTGACGAGCCGTTCGCGTTCGTCGGCCGACCCAGTGAGCCTCGGCGCCTCCACAAGGCGCCGCGGACGTCCGCCATATCGGGCATGAACTGCACCGGAGCGGGCCGACACCGGTGCCGGTCCGCTCCACCGTGCATCGCATTCTGATGCGCAACGGGCTGGTCGGCCCAGGAACAAAATCATCGCCGCGTCCATCGGCGTCGACAGCGCGATACTCCGGTGCAGCTGGGCCAGCTCAACATCATGGACGGCGTCAACCTGGACGGGGACGCGAGTGCAAGCTGATCACGGGTATCGACGACCGCTCCCACTTCGTCGTGATCGCGAAGGCGGTGACCGAGCCTTCGGCCCGCGCGGTCCGCATAGCCTTGCCCAGGCGGCCATCGATGCCCGGGCGATGCCGCTGCCCCGCCACGGAAACCAGCGGATGCATCACACGGCCGGGCTGTCGAGTTCTAGACGGCCCTGCCACCGACGGCATCACCTCTACGACAGACCGCTTTACGCGAGTTGATATTCACCTTTTCGGGTGAATTCTCGTCCACATTCTTGACATGAGTGGTCCCCCAACTGACGTAAACGCGGCCACATTTCCCCTCGTCGCGCAGAGATGGCCGAGGAGGCCCTACGCACAACGCAGTCCCATGACGTACTTTCTCCGGTACGCCCTGGACCCCGGCCCGTGCTGTTGTCGTACAGCAGCGGCAGGTGTGGCGTCCGACCGGCCCCGCCTCCCGCAGCCGTTCACCTCTCTCTGCGGGAGGCAACCCATGCCGCACCCCACCCAGTCCTCCCCCACCCTCGCGCGCGCGTCGGACACCTCCCGGAATTCGCTCCTTCATGTGTCGCTCGCAGTCGAGGCCGAACGCGCCGAACGCACCCACACCCTGCTGGGAGAGGCCGCGGGGAGCCTGCTCACCGCGATGACGGTCCCCACCTCCCTGGTCCAGCAGCTGGCGGAGATGGCGACGGCCGCCGCGCGCTATCTCGTCGAGCACAGTGAGCAGCCGCGATACCGGCTGTGGATCCAGGCCGATCCGGGAGGGATCACCCTGGCCGTCACCGACTGCATCGAGCACCCCGGCGCGGAGCGGCCTGCCTGGCTGCCCGCAACCTGCGTCTCCCACCAGGGATCCGCCCTCATGCCGGACCCGAGCCCACAGAGTTACGGAGCGGACCAAGCACTCGACGTGCAGCGCACCCGGGAAGGTCACTTCCGCGTCGCGTGCCGCATGCCATGGGCCGAGCCGACGAGTCCGCAGTCACCCTGCTGACGTAACGGGCCTATGTCAGGTGCCCCGTCCGAGCTGTGCATGGCTCGGATCGGTGGGCCGGGGGTGCCGGCCGTCGCGACGCCGCAAGGACCTCCCCAGAGGGGCACGTACAAGATTCCGGCGAACGGGCTCCGGCCCGGTGGGCCGCGGCCAGCCCGATCCATATCAACGCCCGTCGCATCGCAGCAAATAGGTCCGCCGACTGGTGACGGCCATCAGTCCCTCGATCTGTTCAGCTAGCGTCTCCGCCGGGGCAAGCAGCGTTCTCGCAGCGGAAGCGGCGTATCGACAACTCGATCACGACATCGGGCCCGCCTCGGCGGCGTCACGCGGTGTGCCCGCATACCGGCCAGGTACCCGTGCCGAGCTCCGCGGCCGCGCAGCCGTGCCGACCGCCCGGCCGAAGCCGCAGCGGACCGGGCGGCGAGGAGTCAAGGTTGCGGGGACGGTTCCACTCCTGCCTTCATCCTGCACAGGGTGGTCGACCAGGAGCGCCGGGCGACAGGTGTCGGCGCAGCGCTTGTCGCCACTACCCCGAAGAGGCCGTGGCCAAGCGCTCGGCCCGGCGCACATGGCTCGTCGCCGCTAGACGGGCGGACTGAGCCGTCCAGTCTCAGTGGCCGAAGAGGTGGATCCGCCTGGCCCGGTGGCGGTGCGGTGTGCGCGCACCCACGGGCCCCGGTGGCGTGGGCGTCACCGCCGGATCCGCCTGGCCGACGGTCACCGACGCCTGCGGCCCCGCGGCCGCCTCACGCTCGGACAGCCGGGCGGCCAGCGCGTCGCGTTCGGCGCGCATCCGAAGCCTTCGGCTGCGCTGACGCATCGCTCCCCCGGTGGCCATCCACAGGCCCAGCGAGAAGATCAGAGCCAGGGCGAGCCCGGCGCAGAAGATCGCCAGGGTACTCATGGTGGCGACGTCGTTGCCCAGCAGTGACACCGTGTAATGGGGCCCGCCACCGAGGTTGTCGGAGATCGCCAGTCCCGTGAAGGCAGCGGTCGCGGCGAGCAGAAGAAGTCCGAGGAACAGCATGCCGAGTCACCTCCGCTCTCTGCCCGGGCGACTACCCGCGGCAGGCCACTTCTAACATCCGACTCTGCAGCGCCCGAATGCGCTCCATCACGACCCCTCACCCGTGCTCGGGCGCGCCGCCTCCATGCCTGTCTGCTCGCTCGCCAGAACCGGGCGTCGCAGGCCGCTCGCCCGGGCCCGACGGCGCGGGCGCGCGACGGACGGCCCGCACACTGATCCGGGCCGCGTCCTCGTCCGCAAGCGACCCGCCGTCCCAGCAGGTATATGACGCCTGGACGGTGGTTCACCACGAGGACCACCTACGAGTGTGGTGCGGGCGTGCGGCTGGAACGGCCCGATCTGCCCGCCCGGGGTCGGGAGTCCCGTCGGAGGAGGCGTGTTCGTCGGCGTACTTGACCAGCCATCGGCACGCCCGCAACAGGTCCCTAGCCGCGTTTCCGCTTCCCTCCACCAGAGCTGTTCCTCGGTGAAGGACGGCTACCCGTACGGCTCAAGCTGAGCATGCGTCAGGGGAAGACATCATGTCCCTCCTTGACCTGCAGGCCCTTACCCCCGCCCCGAGCGAAGCCGATACCGCAGCCCTGAGCACCTTCAGCGCAGTGGAGTGCCACCACAGTGGCATCAGCCTGCTGACCCGTTGAGCCGCGTCCCCGGGCCGCGTCCGTTCCCTGCCGGGGACGCCCCCGAGGTCGGCCCCCGCTGGAAGGTGCAAGCAACCTGCCCTGTGCCGTGCGGCCTGCGGGGCTCAAGTCGTTGCCGAGGTAAGCCACGCCAATAGAGAAGTCGCGGGCGCACCTCACGCGTGGACAAGAAGCCTCACGTGCAGCCATAACGAAACCAACAACCAGCACGGCCAGCCATAACAGCTCCAGGAGCCGCGATCCGCCAACCGCTCTCAGTGTCACGTCCCGTCATGGTTCAGGTGACCGCGAGACGGTCAGCAGCGTGACTCGCTGCGCTGGGAGGGTGCGCCTTACCGCCGGGGCTCGACGGTCGGATTCCGCAGGTAACACGCGGGCTGAGGCCCCGCCCCCGCAGACAGGCTCTTGCGGATTTCCCCTTCAAGCAACCCCGCTATTGGTCGCAGGGTCAGCGGGCGCAGGCTGCTGGGCGGCCATGGCCGACAGAGCAACCCGCTGCGCGCGGCCCGATTCACGTGTGTGCCCGGAGTCGACACGGCGCAGCAGGAAGAGGCCCGCCAGCGAGATCAGACTCGGGCCGGAGAGCAGGGCGGCCAGCCAGGGAGCGCCGCGCACGCCGACGAAGACCGCCCCGGTCAGCATGCCGGCAGCGAGAAGAAATCCTGCGACCAGACCGCCGAGATAGAGGGCATGCAGGCGACGGTCCTTGTCGTCCTGCACCCTCAGTCTGGCCTGTTCCATGCGCCATTCGTGTTCCCTGGCCAGCTCCGGCTCGATCGCCTTCAGGGCGATCTCCAGGTGCTCGGGCGGCAACTGGGCCCACTGCAGGACGATTTCCAGCCCGGACGACCGGTCGGTGGACGGGGAAGGTGCCTGGCTCACTGTGTGTTCCCTCCACCGCCGTGGACCACGGGTTCCTTGTCGCGCGTGAGACCCTCCGGAGGGGGGCCCAGAGCCTGGAAGACGCGCTCCAGGACAGCCTCGACCGACCCCACCGCCGCAGCGGTTTCCGGCCGGTCGCTCAACCCCGTCAAGTCCAGCGGCCTCCCCCTCAGGGACCGCTCAGGCTCGACCGAGGCCCCCGGTGTGACCGCCCCAGGACGGGACCGCCCCGGCAGGCGGACGAGCCCCAGCAGCACCCGCGGCTCGGACAGCCGCCGAAGCCGGGGCTGCGACGCCTTTCCGTCAAGACGGTTCGTACTCCGCCGAACCACCCACGTATGGGCAGCCTTGTCGTGCAAGCCCTGGCGCCTGGGGAGGGCGACCAGGGGTCGAAGCCCCACGAGGAAGCCGATGACCATCACGTTCAATGCAAAACGCATCAGATAGCGCCGCGTCGCCCGCCGGACGCCGGGAGGCGTCAGCGTCTCACTATCGACCACGGCGAGCGCGAACAGCCACTTGCCGGGCGTCCGCCCCCATCTGGCAGTGGGCAGAACTTCGTAGAGGACCCCGATGATCAGAGCGACGGCCAGGACCGCTGCCCACAGGACGCCAGTCGTGCCGTCGAGCAACGAGACCGACACCGACTCGCCCGCCGCGGCAGCCTGGTCGATCTGCTGCCTGATGTGACTGATGGCATCGAGCCAGAGGGGGGCGGATGCGCCGGTGACGAGAAGGAACTTGAACAGCCCGTCCACCGCCCGCGCGGCAACCCGCCGCACAAGGGGTGCTGACCTGGTGCCGCTACCGACGGAGGCGAAGGGGCTCTGATGGGGGGCCGCCCACGCCATCGGCGGCAAAACGGCGCCTGCCACGGACGTCGGGAAAGTGGGCGGCGGAAAAGGCACCCCCCTGCCCTCCTCCGGCACAGGACGGCTGCTCCCCGGCACCCATGCACGGCCGTCCCAGTACCGGACGTAGCCCGGGATGCTCGGGTCGGCGTAGTAGCCGGGACCAGAGCCTTCGGACGCGGAGTTGTCCAGCGTGCCGCGATCTGACAACTCGCACCTCCCCCGACATCCCAGCGCGGACGACGGCCCAACTGCGGGAGTCCCCACGTACCTGCACGCGCCGCGGCCTGACACCTATTGCTTCAGGGCCACGCTGCCAGGACACCCCCTGCGACAGAAGCGCCTGCTGCTTGCCTCACCCCAACGAGTGACACTCCGTCCGAAGCGACGCGCAGCACCCCGGACACGGGGCGGACGTGGAGGGGCCAGGGGTGGCGTTGCCGCGTCCGCGGTAGCGTTCGGCTTCGGCTTCGGCTTCGGCTTCGGCTTCGGCTTCGGCTTCGGCTTCGGCTTCGGCTTCGGCCATGGTCATGGTCATGGTCATCGACACAGGGTTGCGCGAGGTCTCCTTCGCGATATGTGGAGTTGGCTTGTTCCGGATGGTTTGTGGGAGATCGCTCGGCCGTTGATTCCGGAGGGCCGGGTACGCCCGCAAGGTGGCGGCACCTAGAACGTGCCTGATGAGACGCCGTTCGCCGCGATCGTCTACGTACTGGTGAGCGGGTGCGCCTGGCGGTCGCTGCCGCCGTGCTTCGGGGTGTCGACGTCGACGGCCGGGTTCCAAGAGGTTCAGCCGATGGTCCACCGCTGTGTGCGCGCATTGCGGTCACACACCGTCGTCCGGTAGAGGCCATCGTACGTCTGGTAGAGGCAGAGGCGAGTCGCCGTGTTCCGGAGCATGACCGCACTTCCCGGCGCGGGTTGGATGACCTGCCACAACTGGTTGTTCCCACTGTTGCACCCGATGGCGTAGACGTCCCCGGCCGAGTTGCTGTCGAGGCAGTGGTCCCATGTGTAGTTTTGGAGTGTGGAGGAGGTGTTGGTGGTGCCAGTCCACCGCCAGTACTGACCCGGATAGCCGATCTTGCAGGGCTGGGCCCACAAGTTGAAATAGGAGTTCTCCTCGATGCACTGCTTGTAGTCGTAGTTGGCGAACCGGTCGAGCCTGGTCGCTGCGGTCTCTGCGGCAGTGGCCGTCCCATCCATTGCCGGGGTTAGCAACGCGGCGAGCACCACTGCCGTCCCACTGACCGACATGGCGCGCCTGATCCTTCTGCCGAAAGCGGGCATGGTCGATGCCTCTCAATCGTCGTTCGGCTCCCTGAAGCCAGCACCGGCACATGGTCGCAGGCGATCGCCGTGATCGGAACCCGCACGGGGAACTCATCACCGGGTATGTGAGGGCCGCTGCCAAGCCCGGCTGGAATGCCTGCCGCGCCGTGCCTTCCCCCGGGTGCTGCCGC
Organism: Streptomyces sp. TLI_146; assembly: GCF_002846415.1. NCBI lineage: Bacteria > Bacillati > Actinomycetota > Actinomycetes > Kitasatosporales > Streptomycetaceae > Streptomyces > Streptomyces sp. TLI_146. The sequence goes on along the minus strand of NZ_PJMX01000001.1, from coordinate 8,562,283 downwards.
CCCTCATTGAGCCTCCGTCAACTTGACGTCCCAGGTCGAAAGACTGGTGTCACCGGAGCATTCCCGGTCACGCCAGAAGCCGCGGCCGGAACGTGACGGAGCCCGGGAGCATGTCCAGCTCCCGGGCTCCAGCTTGCCACCCATTTGCGCACACCGGCGGCGTTTAAGAACCGCGGGTCATGTTGAGATCGACGTGTTCTGCCTTTGAACTACAGCGCCACGAGAGAGGCGCCGGGGGGACTTGAACCCCCATCCGTCGATGTTCGCCCACGCTCGGTCGATCCGGTGTTCGGCGGCGAATACTGAGACTGGAGCGAGAATCTGAGTTTCACGGGGCCGCCTCTGCCAGGCTTGGGCCACCCCCGCACGTGGTGCGGGGAGAGGGATTTGAACCCCCAACTGACACCCCTTCATCAGCTTCAACATCAGTTTCAGCTTGCGCTCATCGCGCACCCTCCGCTCGCAACGGAGGGCGTATGTGGGGGCTACCGGAAGAGGTAGCCGAATACCGCGTCGCCGACCCGCTGGTCGGTGACCTCGGTGTTGTTCGCTTCCTCGCGGGCGAACTTGACGGCCTGCTGGAGCTTCTCGACGCGGTCGAGGAGCTCGTTGACCCGCCGGGCGGGCAGCGCGCCGGAGAACTTCACCGTGGTCCAGTACCCGACCGGGACGTCCTCGTAGTACACCTCGACCTGCGCCGGGTGCTTCTCCGTGGCCTCGGCCTTCACGTGGTTGCGCGGAACCTTCTTCGTGCGGATGGTCCGCACCGGGTCCGTCTTCCACGAGTCCGTCGAGGGGTCCAGGTTCCACGACTCGGAGGCGTCGAGCACCGGCAGCTTGCGCACGAAGGTGTGCAGGTCGGTGAGTTGCTTCTCCAGGAACAGCAGGTACGGGACGGGCACCTGGGGCACCAGCACCGTACCGTCGACCACCACGTCCGCGACCGCGGACCGGTTCGCCCAGTCCTTCGTCGCGGTCACGTCGAAGAGCCGCGTCAGCGTCCCGGCGGTCGCCCGCAGAGCGTCCTCGGCCTTGATCTGCACCCGCGTGGACTCGGGCGGCAGTTGCTCGCCCTCCTCGTCCTTGGGCTGGTAGGTCCGGGAGATGCCGGCCAGCAGGGCGGGCTTCTGCACGTCCTGGTGAGCCTGGGTGAGCTCCTGGAGAGCCTTGGACTTGACGCCCTTTTCGACTGCGATGATCTGATTCAGCTTCGGCACACGGCGAATCTAGCAACTCCGCGCCGCACACACATCCGATTAACCGCCTGCCCCGCCCCTTCCAGCCGAGGGGGCGGGGCGGCGAGTGTGAGCCCGGACCGGGGCGCGAAGGTCACCAACCGTAAGGAGGCCGCCCGGCCGGAGGCCCGGGCGGTGCATTGCACGGCGGAGGGCCACGGCTCCTACCGGACGTACATTCGCTGGTCCGACAACGCGTCGAGGCGCCATGCCGGCCGTCGCGACACGGCGAACCTTCCCGGTCACAATATTAGTACTCCAGGAGCACCGAAAGCCCCGAGGGGCGCCGCTTGGGTCGGCGCCCCTCGGTCTGCCGCGCGACCGCTGGGGCAGCGCGGTGTCGATGCCGCCCCTCTGGTTACTGCGGCCCGGAGCAGATGCCCTGGACGGTCACCCAGATGTTGTTGTCGGGGGTGGTGCCGCTGGCCACCACCCCGCCGGAATAGCAGCCCTGCGGGAGCTTGTAGTCCGCATTCGCCCGGGCGCCGTCCAGCGAGCCGCTGACCCCGGTGACGTATACGTAGTAGGTGGACGAGTCCGCTGTCACCATTGCCCGGGCTGGCGCGGCCGTGGCCGCCGATGCCGCCGGGGCGGCCAGGGCCACGCCGGCCAGCAAGGCCGCAGTGACCGCAGTGAGCTTGGTCGTCGTGAGCTTTCCGTTCAAGGAATCCTCCCGATCAATTGCCCCACGGCGCACGGTAGTTACGCCGCACACGAGGAACCTAAGACGCAACTTCGCACACCGCAACAGTCGTTGCACCCTGCGCAACCACGTGGTGCCGCGAGGGGCCCAGACTGCATTCAGTGCTCGTGACAAGCGAGGCCGAGCTCGGTACCGAGCGGTGCATCCCTCCCACCCATGGCACCAGGCGAGCGCCCTGACCGAAGGAGGATCACGACGCCGAATAGCGGCCTCCCCGGGCGCGGCCGTGGTGATGGCGGACTCCCTGTGGCCCTAAGGCGTGTTTGAGATGTTGATCTTTATTGTGGAACGATCTTCGGATGGCTCGTGGAGCTCTGGCAGACGAACAGGGAGTGCGGCTGGAGGCGGTGTTACCACCGCTGCCGGTAATGGGACGCAGAGCCGCTCTCATCAGGGTGCACGGCCCGACCCTACCGAGCCGCCCCCATAGGAGCCCTCCGATATTCGAGCCACCCCTCGCACACCTGACCCGCGACGCCTCAACGCCCCATCACGAAGTGCGGGGAGTACTAGCCAGACAAAGGAATTCGCGGAGCGAAGTGGTCCCCGCGCACGCAGGGGTGATCCAAGGAGCTGGTCGGCACGCACCGCGAGCTCAAGTGGTCCCCGCGCCTGCGGGGGTGGTCCCGCAGTGTCCGCCGGGTTGAACGGATGGCGGCGGCAGTGATCCCCGCGCCCGGACGCTGCGGAAGTCATGTGGATCATGATGCCCCTTGAGGCGTACGGTCGGGCCGCGGGCCGCGGGCACCGTGTGCTGCGGCCCGCGGTGCCGTCAGGCCCACAGGTGCGCAAGGACCGAGTGCAAGGCGCGCTGGACCGCCTCGCGTGACTCGTCGCCGGGGTCGCGCGTCTCGAAGCCGTGGTGGCCGTTCGGGACGTCGACCACCTCGACCTCGGCCCCGCAGTGCCTGGCCTCGGCCAGGAACTCCTCTACGGTCGCGGCGATCTCGGCCATCTCCAGCCCCACCCGGGTCAGCACGATCGGCAGGTCGCCCGCCGCACGCACCGCGTCCGCCGGGCGGAACCGGCTCTCGCCGAACCCCCAGTTCGGCAGCGGTGCCATCACCGGGTACGTGGCCGCCAAGCAGCGCAGCCACACCGGCGGAGCACCCAGCCACGGCGCGCAGAGCGGGCCGCCGCCCGAGAAGAACCACAAGGCGATCCGGTCCGCGTCGACCCGGGGATCGGTGCGCAGCAAGTCCACCGCCGCCCTCACGTCTTGCTCCGCGAGCGGATAGTCCGCGAGGTCGTGCAGCCGGTGATCGAGCACCGCGCTGACCACCCCCTGCCCGGCCGCGAGGCGGGCGTACCCGGCGTACATCGGCCAGTCCCTTGGCGTCGGCCGGGTGTCGGCGGGCACCGGGCCGCCGTGGACGAACAGCACTGCGGGCAGCGGCTCATTGCCGGTGGTTGCGGGTACGTACAGGTCGACGTTGCCCGTCCGCTCGCGCGGCACGTCGGGCACGTCCAGGGGGAAAGGCCGCAGGTGCGCAGGGAGTTCGGCACTGGCCGCAGACAGCCGGTGGCCCTGTCCGGCGGCCGCGGCCAGCAGTGCGTCGGCCAGCTCGGCGGGCATGGAGAGCATCGGCCAGTGCCCGGTGGGAAGTTCGAAGAACGACACCCGCGGGTCGACGAAGGCCTGCAGGGCGGGGTGGCCGAGGTTCACCATGTTCTGGACCAGCTCGATGCCCGCCCCGTTGCCGCTGCACAGCACGGCGCTGGTCGGCACGGCTGCCACCGCGCCCGTCAGACGCAGCGGCTGCAGGAGGGTGGCGAGCGGCTGCGGCGCGGCGAGCTGGGTCAGTTCTTCCAGCACCCGCTCGGCGACACCCGCGGTGCTGCCCCACCGCTGCCACTCGGCGGCGTCGGCCGGGGCGGGCAGCAGCCCGGTCGCCGCCTCGCCGCCCAGCTCTGCAAGGCGCGTCAGCTCGTCGCGCAGCGCCTGGTCGGGTACGGCGGCCAGCGCCGGGAGGCCGTCCATCGGCATGCCCGCGTCAACGTAGACGATCCGCTCGATGCGCCCGGCACGCCGGTCGGCGGCGCCGAGCACGGGGTGGATCCCGTAGTCGTGGCCGACAAGCACGAGGTCTCGGTCCGCGCCGACGGCGTCGATCGCCGCGAGGACGTCGGCGATGTGCGTCTCCAGGTCGGTGCCGGGGCCCGCGGCCGCCCGGCGCTCGCCGAGTCCGGTGAGCGTCACCGCATGCGCCTCGGCGCCCGCCGCGGTCAGCCGCGCCGCCGTCTCCTTCCACACGTATGCGCCCGTGAACGTGCCGGATACCAGGATGAACGCGGTCATGGATCTTTCCTCTCCCTCTTGCCGAGACACCCCCTGTGCTCGGTGGTCTGCGCGCGGACGGCACCCCCGTTGGTCCTTGATCGGCCGTCCGCGCTCACCGGTACGGTAGGAACTCCCCCTGAGGGAGGTTCAAGTGTCGTTTTCCCCCGACGGCCTGTGGAGCATCGGTGAACTCGCCGAGCACGCGGGCACCACCGTCAAGACGGTCCGCTTCTACTCCGATGGCGGGCTGCTGCCGGAAGCTGCCCGCAGCTCGGGCGGGCACCGCCGCTACGGTCCGGCCGCGCTGGATCGACTGCGGCTGATCCGTTCGCTGCGCGCGCTGGACCTGCCGCTGCCCGAGGTGCGGCGGATCCTCGACGAGGACGACGGCACGGGCGGGCAGGCGCTGGAGAGGGCCGTCGCGGGGCAACTGCGGGAACTGGGCGACCACATGCGGGCGTTGCGGTGGCGCGAGGCGGGTCTGCGGCTGGTTCAGGAGTGCGCGCCGCAGGAGCGTGCCGACCGGCTGCGGCTGCTCGGCGCGGTGGCCGCCCCGCCGAGCACCGATCCTCTGGTGCGGTTCTGGCGGGCCTGGCTGCCGCCGAGGATGTCGGCGCGCTCCCGCTCGGCGTTCTTCGACGCAGCGGTTCCGGCACCGCCCGAGGATCCGGCGCCCGCGCAGGTGCTGGCCTTCGCCCGGCTCACCGCGTTCGTGACGCAGCCATGTGTCGCGGGCGAGCCGTGCCAGCCGGCGGCGCACACCTCCTCGCCCGACTTCCGTCCCGAAGTGCTGTACGCGGGTCTGGCTGAGGCCTACGAGCTGGCGGGCGCGCAGTTGCGGCGGGGTCGGGCGCCGCGCGCGGGCGAAGCGCTGGACTGCTTCGTCGAGGCGTACGCGGCCTCGCGGCGCACGCGCGACACCCCTGACTTCCGTCGTGCGCTGGGCCCGTGGCTCATGTCGGATCCACGGATCGACACGTACTGGGACCTGGTGGCCGAGGTGACCGGCTCCACGGACGGCCGGCCGGTGGCCACTCCCGGGGTGAGCCACGACTGGCTGCTCGCGGCGCTGACCGCCCAGACCGCCGAAGCGGCTGCCTGAGCGCGAGAGGCATTGCCCTGGTCGAGCCGTTCCACCCGCAACCCGAACCCGTCGCATGCGTCGCGCAAGCCATGCAACGCGCGTGGCTCTTCACCCCCATCCCCCTGACCATCGCCACCGTCTCCTTCGGGCTCGGCGTATACGGTTTGCGCCGCGCCGGAGCGCTGCGACGCGACGGTGCCAACGCCCGGGCCCCGACGGTGCGCCACGACATCAGGCGGAGCAACGAAGGCACCACGCTCCGCTACCCGGTGTTACGTCAACGGATAGTTTGCGAGTCCGGCTTCTGCGACCTGGGGCTGTGACTTGTAGTTTGCGAGCTGTTGCGAGCGTTAACTCGCGAGGAGTTGTTCGGCGGTGGTGGCTCTCGGGGACTGTGATGCAGTGCGGTGGTAGTCGCCAGCAGTTCCCCGCGACGGCCGGTTGCCCGGTCCGGTCAGCACGACAACTGTCGCTCGCTGGACCGGCAAGGAGTCTGACGGTTGGTGCCCAGTTGTCGGCGTACACGGGTAGGTCCCGTGTACGCCGACAACTGGGCAGCACGCAAGCGGTCGTCAACTCGGCGCCTCGTGTCGCCGCCGACTGGCGAGTACGAAGTCGCGGTACTCGTCCTGGGCCTGATTGACCCAGCGGCCGCGAACGGCTCCAGCCACTGAGCCGCGCCCGCAGCCGCCACAGCACACCGTTGAACGCCTGGCGGCGGTCACACCACGGACGGCCACGTCCCCCCTTCTGCGGCAACGGGGGCCAATCCGCTCCCATGCGGCGTCCGTCAACTTGCCTCGCCCTGCATCAAGACCAAAATCAGGTACGCCTGCGGGGGCTCGGTGCGGGCAGGAGCCTGCGCAGTGCCTTCGGGTCGCGTGCGGTGCGCTGGACGGTGCCATCGGGGCGGACCAGCGCCGCTACGGTGCGGCCCCGGCGGAGCCAGCGGTGCAGGGCGGTGCCGGGGGAGGCGGTGACCAGGACACCGCCGCGGTCCTGGACCTCGGCCCGCAGCGCCGGGGTGACGGCTGCGGAGGTGACCAGCGCGAAGCGGCCGGCGGCCAGGTCGTCGAAGCGCTGGCCGTCCGGCAGCTGGGCGTTGGGGCACAGACGTCCCGCGAGGCCGCGCCTGAGCCGCCTGCGGTCCACCAGGGTCGAACGGCGCAGGGCCGGGGTCCGGCTGTCGAGTATGCGGTTGCTCAGACCGGGAACCAGGTGCAGGTGGGGTGCGAGCATGCGGCGCAGCGCGCTGCCGGTGTCCCCGCCTGCGGTCATGGCGGTGCCGACCAGCTTCGCCAGGGTGATCATCGCTCGGGTGTGGGGCTTGCGTTCGGCCTCGTAGCTGTCCAGTACCTGTTCCGGGAGACGGCCGTCGAGGACGGCGGCGAGCTTCCAAGTGAGGTTGGCGGCGTCGCGCAGGCCCGCGCCCATGCCCTGGCCGATGAAGGGCGGGGTGAGGTGGGCGGCGTCGCCGAGCAGGAAGACGCGCCGCTCGCGCCAGTGGTCGGCGATCTGGGCCCGGAAGGTGTACTCCGCCATGCGCATGATCTCCAGTTCGTCCGCGGGGACGTCGCCGGTCCAGGGCCGGATGAGGGGGTGCAGACGGGTCATGTCGGGGTAGTCGTCGGCGCTTTCGCCGGGCAGGAGCTGGAACTCCCAGCGGTAGCGGCGTTCGCTGATGCGCATGTAGGTGGCCGCACGTACCGGGTCGCAGACCTGGTGCACGCCGTCCCACTGGTGCAGGTCGGCGTCGGTGGCGACGTCGACGACCAGCCAGCGTTGTGCGAAGGCCAGGTCGTGCATGGTGGCGCCGACCGTCGAGCGGGTCAGGCTGTTGGCGCCGTCGCATCCGAGCACGTACCGGGCCGTCACGGTGCTGGTCTCGCTGGTGCTCCGGTCGGTGAGCCGTACCCGCACCGGGCCGCCGCCGGACTGCTCGACCGCGGTGACGTCCACGTTGCCGCGCAGGGTGACGGCCGGGTGCCGTTCGAGGTTGGCGCGCAACAGCGCCTCCAGTTGGGGCTGGTCGAACATGTTGGCCTCGGGGTGGCCGTGTCGCCCGAGGTCGGCGCCGCGCCGGAACTCGGCCAGTACCCGCAGGTCGCGGTCAAGGAGCCGCAGGCCGTGGGCGGGGCGGGAGATGGTGGCGAACTGCCTGGCGATGCCGAGTCGGGTGAGCAGCCGGTAGATCTCGTCGTCGAGGTGGACCGCCCGCGGCAGTGGATAGACCGACTGCCAGCGGTCCAGCACGAGGGTCTCGATGCCGTACTGGCCCAGCAGGGTCGCCGCGGTCAGCCCGGTGGGGCCGGCGCCGATCACGGCCACCGGGATGGTGTCGGCGGTCATGACGCCACCGGTCCGGGCGTCACCGGGAACCACGTCCAACGCAGGGCGTACTGGTCGAGGACCGCACTGATGGCCTCACGGTCACCAGTGCCGGGGCCGACGGACACGACGACAGACCCGTCCTCGACCGCGGCGTCGACCTCCACGTCGTGGCCATGACCGGCCAGGGCCTCTGCGACAGCGAGCCGGGTGGCGTCGGACCGCAGGGCGAGCTTGTAGGGCTTGCCGACGTCGGTCACCGGCAGCGCGGCGAGGACGGTGACGGACTTCGGTGCGGCCGCGCGTTCCGGGACGCGCTCGGCGGCCCACTTACGGAGCTCGTCCTCGCTCACGTCCTTCTCCGGGGCGAGGGTCACGTACGCCACCGGGACCTCGCCCGCGTGCGGGTCCGGGCGTCCGACTGCGCCCGCGCCGGTGACGTGCGGGTGGGCGAGCAGCGCGTCCTCGATGACGGCCGGGTCGATGTTGTGGCCGCCGCGGATGATCAGGTCCTTGGCACGGCCGGCCAGGCGGACGAACCCGTCGGCGTCGAGTCGGGCCAGGTCGCCGGTGTCGAGCCAGCCGTCCACGAGCTTGCCGAGGCCGTCGAGGACCGGACGGCCCTGGGTGTCGCGGCCGGTGACGTAGCCGGCGAACACGGTCGGGCCGGCGATCGCCAGCAGGCCGGTCTGCCCGGTGGGCAGCTCCGCCCCCGAATCCGGGTGGACGACCTTCACCCGCTGGTAGGGCATGCGCTGCCCGACCGCGCCGGGGCGCGGCGCGTCGGGGAAACTGCGGGCGCTGGCACAGGTGGCCTCGGTCAGGCCGTAGCCCTCGATCAGCGTCACCCCGGTGCGGGCCTCGAACGCGGTGCGGACGGCGTCGGGCAGCGGCGACGCACCGACCATGGCGTACCGCAGGCTGCTGATGTCCGCCGCGCCGACCGGGCACTGGGCGAGCACCTGGTAGGCGGTCGGCACGGCGCTCATGGCGGTGATGCCGTAGTGCTCGACGATCGACCAGAACTCCCCGTACAGGGCGAGTTCGCGGTAGCCGAGCGGCCCTGCCCACACCACCTGCTGGCCCTTGAACAGCGGCGCGAGCAAGGTCACTACGAGGGCGTTGACGTGGAACAGGGGCAGGGCGGCGAAGACCACCGCGTCGCTGTCGAGCATCGAGTTGGCGGCGATCATCCAGGCGTTGGCGACTTCGCTTTCGTGGGTGTGGGCGGCGAGCTTCGGGGTGCCGGTGGTGCCGCCGGTGTGGAAGAACGCGGCCAGGTCAGCCGGCCGGGGCGGTTCTCCCGTGAATGCGGACGCGTCCTCGGCCTGGGCCAGGTCGGCGAGGTAGGCGATGAGTACCCCGTCGATCCGCGGCAGCGGCGCGGGATCGCCAACTGCCGCCGTGGGCCGAAGCACCAGGACCGCGTCGAGCGCTTCGGCCAACTCGGGCAGCTTCGCCCAGACGTCCGGGGCCAGCTCCGGGCCCGCGGCGACGAGGACCCTGGCACCGGAGCGCTGCAGCAGCTCGGCCAGGTGCGCGGGGGCGAGAGCGCCGTTGAGCGGCGCGGCGATGCCGGCGAGCTGCGCGGCGAGTGTCGCGGGGATGAGTTCGGCGCAGTTGGGCGCCATCAGCGCGACCGGGGCACCGCGGCGGACCCCGAACCGGTGCAGGACGTTGGCATAGCGGTGCACTCCGGCCAGCAGGTCCGCGAAGGTGCACCGCAGCGGCCCGCGCCACCGCTCGGCGTCGGGGAGCACCGTCAGGGCGGTGCGGCCGGGCCAGAGCCGCGCGGCCCGGGCCAGCAGGTCGTAGGTGGAGGCAGGAAGGCCACGGGCCTCAAGCGGCACCGCCTCGATCGCGGCCAGGTCGGAAGGGGCGGCGTAGTGGGGCCACAGCAGTTCGCTCACCGGGCGTACCTCACCGTCGTGCGCTGGCGGCCCAGGTCGAGCGTGCCGTCGTCGGTGGCGACGGATGCCTCCACCAGGTCGCCGTCCCGCAGGTACTTGGGATTCTTGGCCTGGGCCTTGAAAAACAGCCGCCACTTGGTCGCGGCCGGCAGCAGCGAGCCCAGGATCTCGACCGGCTTGGGCGGCGCGCTGAGCGCGGTGCCGACCGGGGTGCCAGTGAGCAGCAGGTCGCCGGGGTCCAGCCGTTGGAAGCCGGTGAGCGCCTGGAGGGCCTTGAGCGGCCGGTGGATCATGTCGGAGGCGGGCATGTCCTGCCGTAGCTCGCCGTTGACCCACAGGCGCAACCGCAGTTCGGCGAACCGGCCGAGGTCGCCCTCCTCCAGCAGCACCAGCGCCGGCCCGGTGGGGGTGAAGGTGGGGTAGGACTTCGCCTCGTAGAACTGGGTCTTGGGCAGTTGCAGGTCCCGGGCGGAGACGTCGTTGGTGACCACGAGGGCGGCGACGTAGTCGGCGAGGTTCGCGGGTGAGACCTCGGTGCCGACCGGGAGCGGTGCGCCGAGGACGAGGCCGATCTCCACCTCGTAGTCGAGCAGCCGCACGTGAGCGGGCTTGACGATGTCCTGGTAGGGGCCGCTGATCGACCCGGACGCCTTGCGGAAGAACGCGAGCGGGACGCTCTTCGGATCAAGGCCCGCATCGGCCGCGTGCGAGACGAAGTTCGCCATCTGGGCCACGACCCGGCAGCCCGGGGTGATCGGGGAGAGCACCGCGAGATCGGCGACCGGCACGCCGGGGTCGGTGCCGTTCACGGCAGCGGTGACGGCGTCCCGGTCGGCCAGCAGTTCGGCGGTGGTGGCGGCCGCGGTCCGGACGCGGACGGCGCGCGGATCACGGACGGCGTACCAGCCGTCGGCTGTGCGCAGGACGTTGACGCTCATCGGTTCGTCGCTTTCATCAGGCCCAGCAGGCGGCCGGGGTCGATCTCGTTGTCGGCGCGCAGTGCGCGCACGACTTCGCGGATCAGGGCGGGGGTGGGGTTGGCGCCGAGGAAGTCGCGGGTGGCGGGCGGGCCCCACTGGGCCAGGCCGCTGGCGGACATCGGGGCCCAGCCGGGTTCCAGGTCGCAGGAGAACAGGTCACCGTCGGCGAAGTGCTCGACCATCAGCTTGTCCGGGTCGCGCCAGTAGTCGAAGAGCTGACTGCCCTGGATGTGCCGGCCGATGCCCCAGCTGCGCTTGTAGCCGCGCTCGGCGAGGTACTGCCCGCCGGCGGCGATCGCGTCGAGGTCGGTGACCTGGTAGGCGGAGTGGACGTAGCCGGTGCGCGGGCCCAGGTGCATCGCGAGGGTGTGGTGGTCGACCGGCGTGCTGCCCTGGTCGCAGCGGATGAACGCCATGGTGGGCCCGCGTCCGCGCTGGCCGTCCAGGAACAGGAAGTCGCTGACGATCAGGCCGAGGGTCTCCAGGTACCAGTCCAGGGCCCGGCTGAACCTCGGCGTCTCCAGCACGACGTGGCCCAGCCGCTGGATGCGGGCCGGTTCGCGCGGCGGGCGCTGGGTGGCATTGGTCCGGGCCCGTTCCCCGCCGAAGTTGAGCAGGAGCGGGGGCTGTTCGGGCAGGGCCGGGAGCTGCTCGGTGCCGTGGACGACGCGGACCGGGAGGCCGGACGGGTCGACCAGGTCCACGACCTGCCCGCCGCCGAACTCCCCGAGGTCGCGGACCGGATGGCCGGTGGCTCGCGCCAGGCGGTCCAGGTCCGCGCGCTCGGCGGCCCGGAACACCGGCCCCAGGAACCGCGAGGTGCGGCCGCACCGCACAACCACGCACGCCGAGCCGGGCAGCGTGCCGCGCAGGTACAACGCCTGGCCGGTACGCGCGGCGACGGCGAAGCCGAAGTCGCGGGCGAACACCTCGGCGCGGGCCAGGTCGGGCTTCTCGAACTCCAGCCAGGCCAGGTCCGCCACCTTGATCACGGGCTGCCGGGCGCGGCCGGGGTGCTCCCCGCGCAGCGCCCCGTGCTCGCTGTGCAGGTCCTGGTGGGCGGTGGTGTGCCCGGGCGGGCGGGCACGGTCGTTCGGCATGGGGGCTCCGTCAGGGGTGGCTCACACGGACACGCTTCTGATGAGAAGCTCTGAACTGATAGAAGCATCAGTCTTGCCGGAGTAATCGTCAAGTGTCAGAGTGATGGAGTCATCAGATCTGAATGCCGCCTAGACTGGCGCTATGCCGAACCAGCTCGACACCACTGACGGCCCCGCGAGTACCAACCGCTTCGAGCGCCGCCGTGCGCGCACCCGCCAGGCGCTGATCGCCGCCGCGCGGCAGATCCTCGCCGAGACCGGCGAGACCTCGGCGAGCATCCAGGAGATCGCCGAACGCGCCGACGTGGGCTTCGGCACGTTCTACAACCACTTCGAGACCAAGAACGACCTGTTCGACGCCGCGGTCGGCGACGCCCTGGAGGAGTACGGCCAGCTGCTCGACAGCGTCACCGAAGGCATCGACGACCCGGCCGCGGTCTTCGCCACCAGCGTCCGCCTCACGCTGCGGCTGGCCGCCTCGCACCCCGAGATCACCCAGATCCTGCGCCTGCGCGGCCTGCCGCACATCAACGCCGCCACCGGGCTCGGGCCGCGCGCCCTGCGCGACCTGGAGGTCGGCAAGGCGTCCGGCCGCTTCACCTTCGAAGATCCGCTGGTGGCCCTGTCCGCGGTCGGCGGCGCGCTGATCGGCCTGCTCCAGCTCAACTCGGCGCGCGACCTCGGCGCAGAGGCCGGCGAGCAGATGGCCGAGATGATCCTGCGTATGCTCGGGCTCCCCGCGGAGGAGGCCCACGAGATTTCCGTCCGCCCCCTGCCCGACCTACCCTGACCCCGTCGGTCCGCCGACCCCGCGCCCGCCCAGGCCCCCGCACCGTTCCACGGTGCGGGGGCCTGCCGCATCCCCAACCTTGTGGGGCGCACCCGTGAGCCGCGGCTGATCGTCACATCGTAACTGATGACAACATCAGTTACGATGGATGGCATGAAGATGCTCGAGTACAGCAACTCCCCTGCCCGAACAAGTCGTGGCGGCCAGAGCGACGTGCTCTTCGCCATGTGCCTCTCCCTCGTGCTGGTCGTGGCCTCGGTCTCCGCGCTGAACCTCGCGATGCCGAACCTCGCCGTGGAACTGGGCGCCACCAACTCGGCGCTGACCTGGATCGCCGACGGCTACACCGTGGCGCTGGCCGCGCTGGTCCTGCCGCTGGGCGCGCTCGGTGACCGGATCGGGCGCCGCAAGGTCCTGATCGCCGGGAACGTCGTCTTCGGCGCAGCCGCGGTCTTCGCGGCCTGCTCCTCCTCCACCTCGCACCTGATCGTGTGCCGGGTGGTGATGGGCCTCGGCGCGGCCATGATCATGCCGGGGACGCTGTCGACGATCACCGCGGTCCTGCCCAAGGACAGGAAGGACCGCGGGGTCGCGATCTGGTCCGGCTTCGCCGCAGCCGGGGCCATCATCGGCATGCTCGCCGCCGGCGGCCTGCTGGAGCAGTTCTCCTGGAAGTCGATCTTCTGGACCAGCGCCGCCACCGCCACGGTGTGCGCGCTCGCCGCGCTGCTGCTGGCCCCGGAGACGCGCAGCTCGGTGCGGGAACGTTTCGACTTCCCCGGGTCGGCCACCACCGCGCTGACGGTGGGGGCACTGGTCTACGGGATCATCGAGGGCAACGACCGGGGCTGGAGCCGCCCGGAGGTCATCGCCGCGTTCGCGGTCGCCGTGGTGGCGTTGGCCGCTTACGTGGTCCTGGGCCTGCGAAGCCGCCACCCGCTGCTGGACCCGCGCCTGTTCAAACTGCGCGGCTTCGGCGCGGGCACGCTGGCGATCCTGGTGCAGTTCATGGCCGTCTTCGGGTTCTTCTTCGTCGGTCTGCAGTTCCTCCAACTGATCTTCGGCTACAGCCCGCTGCACAGCGCGGTCGCACTGATACCGGTCGCGGCCGTCGTCCTGCCCACCTCAGTGGTCACACCGCGCCTGGCCCAGCGCCTGGGCGTCAAGGCGGTCATGCCCGCAGGCCTGCTGTGTCTGGCCGGCGGCATGTTCTGGCTGACCCGCCTGCACACCGACAGCGGCTACCTACCCTTCCTCGGCGCCCTGGTCCTCGCCGGGGCCGGTATCGGCCTGACCAGTGCCACCGGCACCAGCTCCATCGTCGACTCCCTCGGCCCCGACAGCCAGGGGGTGGCCTCGGCCATGAACGACACCGCCCGCGAGGTCGGCTCCGCGATCGGCATCGCGTTGATGGGCTCGGTGTTCTCCAGCCACTACCGCTCCGCACTGCCCGACGACCTGTCCCGCCTGCCCGCCCAGGTCACCGAGACCGTGCACCACTCCGCCGCCGGCGGACTCGAAGTCGCGGCCCGCCTCGGCGCCCAGGGGCCCGCGCTGGCCGCCGCCGTCCGCGACGCCTTCATGTCCGGCTTCACCTCCGCGATGGAAGTGATCGCAGCGATTCTGGCGGTCGCCGCCATCGCCTGCGCCGCGATCGCACCGCGCCTCGGCCGGAAGGCCAACGCCGCAGCCCCGCAGCCCCACTGGTCCGCCGAGCCCGAGCCCGAGGCCACCACAAGGCAGCAGGCCACAGCCCTGGGCAGGGACACGGACGTACTCAACGCGTCCACCGCAGACCGGCCGTAGCGGGCGGGATCACGACGATCGCGAAGCGGCGGCCAAGCGGACGGCGGCGACACCGAGTAAGTGATCGCCCTCACCCGCCGTGCGTCCGACGCCGAGGTACTGCACCAGCCCGGCTTCGGCCCCGACCTGCGGATGTGCGAACGCCGCCAAAGCCTTGCCGAGCGTCGCTCATGCCGGTCTTCGTCGTGCCATGGCGGGGAACGCCTGGTTCGACCTCCTCGACGGCGACGGTGCCACCATGGGGACCTACTTCGTCGACGAGGTCACCGTCACCGGCGTCACGTCCTCGGCTCGCGCAGCCGGACTTGTCGACCTCACGGTAACGCTGTGGTGTGAGGATGCCTTGCCCGGAGCGGAACGCGTGTGGGTCCTGCTGAGCACCGGTCAGCTGAACCGCACCGGTATGCGGCACGACCTCGCACCCGAGGACAGATCTTCTGGTCGGCCAGCAGGACGAAAGCGCACTCGGCTTCGGCTGTACCCGATCCTGATGCGAAGTACGGGGAGGCTAAACGGCGGCTGTCTCAAGCCTCCTCACGCGGCAACTCCATGACGGGAAGAGGGACGGCGCCAGGACCCGGCACAACACCCACCGGTCAAGTGCGTGCCCGGCTTCAGAGCGTGCCGCCGACGCCGCCCTTGATCAGCGCAGACATCGCGCCGATAGTCGCTTTGGTGCCATCTCCGGTGACGTACACGACCGCCGTCCGCGAACCGTCTGCCGTGACGCCTGCCCAGGCGTGGTAGCCGAGTAGTTCGCCGAAGTGGGAGTAGTAGCTGCCACCGCCGGGGAGCGGCAGTTCGGCGAGGCCGAGTCCGTACCGTGCGCCGTCGATGCCGAGTCCGGGCGACG
This sequence comes from Streptomyces sp. TLI_146, assembly GCF_002846415.1. Taxonomy (NCBI): domain Bacteria; kingdom Bacillati; phylum Actinomycetota; class Actinomycetes; order Kitasatosporales; family Streptomycetaceae; genus Streptomyces; species Streptomyces sp. TLI_146. Next base: position 8,547,213 of record NZ_PJMX01000001.1, on the reverse strand, counting down.
GGACGGTGGTGGTCATCTCGGCGAGCCGCGCTGGGGGTAGTAGTTCGCCGCCGAGCAGTGCAGCGTAGAAGCGGCCGAGGTCGCGGACGCTGCTGATGAGTGCACCGGAGCCGACAGCCATGCTGGGATTGAGGAGCGTGACGTCGAGCGGCCTCCCGCGGCCTCGGGGTCATCGCCCGGTCGGCAAGCTGTTCGGCGGTGGCGTGCCCGGCGGCCTGTGACCGCCGGGCCGTGAGGAAGCCGGGAGGAGGTGACCGATATCGCTCAGCGGCAGGCCACTCCAGGGCGGCATCGGCCGTAGCGGGATGGCCGCTCGGATGGTGCCTAGTCCGCGCTGCTTTACGACCGGGGCCGGGGAGGTGCTGCAGCACCGTCGGTGGGGTCCTGGAGCTGTCCGGGGGTGACACGCGGCTCGACGCCGGTCAGCTCACGACTCACGTCCCACAGCCGCGCCGCGACAAAGGAGTCGGCCAGGTGGTTCCACAGCGGTTCGGGTCGGGGCTCACCGCGCAGGCCGAAGACACGCGGTCCCCACAGTCGCCCCCCGCGCACGGCCGGGTCGAGCACCGCGCGGACGGCCGGCCACGCACCGGCGTGCTTGCCCTGGAGGAGAAGGGCAGCGGGTGCCGCGCCCAGCCGCGCGCCGGTCCCCCGCACATGGAGGGGCGGCCGCGAAGGGGTGAGGGAGTCCAGCGCGCCGCCGGGGTGGACCACCACGCTCGTCACCGTGCTGCCCACAGCACGCAGGCGGCGGTCGAGGTCGACGCCGAAGTACATCTGTGCCAGCTTGGACCGACCGTAGGTGCGCTTGGGCCGGTAGTCCTGCCGCGACTCCAGGTCGTCCAGGTCGAGCCGCTCGGACTTCGCCGCGAAGCTGCCCATGGTCACCACACGGGCCGCCGGAGCCGCCGACAGCAACGGCATCAGCCACCGGGTCAACGCGAAGTGCCCGAGGTGGTTGGTGCCGAACATGAGCTCGTGTCCGTCCCCGGTCTCCTGGCGCGGCGGGTCGTCGAGCGCGACGCCCGCGTTGTGGACCACCGCGTCGAGGCGTTTCACCTCCAGCGAGTCCGCGACGGCGCGCAGCGACGGGAGGTCGGCGAGGTCCAGCCGTACGGCCCGCACCCGCGCCCCGGCCACACGTCCGCGTATCGACGCCGTGGCCCTTTCGGCCTTCGCCGGATCGCGGCTGCCGAGTACGACGGTTGCTCCGGTTGCCGACAACTGCTCCGCGACGAAGTAGCCGATCCCGGCGTTGCCGCCGGTGACCAGGAAGACACTGCCGTCTGCACGCGGCAGCCGGTGCACGTTCCACGGCGGGAAGGGCGGGACGGAGGAGGGGGCGGACGGCGTCACAACGGGGCTCCCTTGCTGGTGACGACGGCTGCCGTCGACCGGCAACCACTGACCACCGTCTCAGCGGCCACCGACACATCGCCGATGAACCACCGACAGCCCCCGACGCGAACCGGCCTCAGAAGGTGCTGGGCGGCAGCGGGAGGGGCAGCCCGGGCAGGCCGTCGATGCTCTGCGCGATGTGCTCCTTCTTGGCGAAGTACGCGCTCAGCGACGCGTCGTCCTCACGGCAGAAGCGCTTGCCGTGCAGGTCGCGCTCCTCGTCGTACGACATGAAGGGCACCGCGTACCCGCAGGAGTCACGGACGAGTTCGGCCGTCACCACGATGATCGCGCGCAGCCCGTGCAGGGCCGGGTCGATGTCCGGGAAGTGTGCGAGCAGTTGCGTGAAGCGCGCGTCGTCGCGGAAGACCGGTTCGCCCCGGCCGTGTACGCGAACGATGTTGGGCGGCCCCTGGAAGGCACACCACATCAGTGTGATCCGGCCGTTCTCCCGCAGGTGCGCGATCGTCTCCGCGGTGCTGCCGGCGAAGTCCAGGTAGGCGACCCGCTCCTCGTCGAGCACCACGAAGGAGCCCTTGAGGCCCTTCGGGGAGAGGTTGACCGTGCCGTCGCCGGTCAGCGGAGCGGTCGCGGTGAAGAAGATCGGCTGCTGCTCTATGAAGGTGCGCAGGCGGCCGTCGATGCGTTCGTAGGTCTTTCCCATGTCTAAGGATTACGTAAGGAAACCGTTCGGCTGTCTAACGACCCTGCGAGCTCTATCCGACCCGGGACGGTCACCCTCCCTACGGGCGCGGCGAGTTGCCGCCGATCACGACCTCTCAGCCGCACTCACCGCGCCGCCACCCGCTCTACTGGTGCGTCGGCTTCCTCGTGACCCGTCGGGCCACCACCGCGACGGCCAGGATCGTCGCGCCGAGGAGGAGTCCGATCATCCCGAGCACTCCGGCGGGCTGCCACGACTCACCCGCTGCCGTGTCCGTGGCGCAGGCACCGACCAGGAGAAGTACGGACAGGGCGGAGACCACCGCACCGACGCTCCACAGCGTCCTGCCCAGGACAATCTCCGTGCGCGAGGGGCCATCGGTCGGCCGAGTGGAGGACGCGCTCTCAGGGGTGCTCATGGGGGGCTCCTTGTGGTTGTGGTGGTTTTGGTAGTGGCCTGGCAACACATCCATCCTCAGCGCTCGCGTACGCGCAGGCGTCAGCCTGGGAGACGGCTTTGCGCTCTTCCAAAGGCATAGGGAAGCGGTGCGGTCTCTGTCCAAGAGCAGAGGCCACGGGCCGGGACGCGGCTCATGGCCGGGCGACGCGAGCCGGCCCCCTCCCCCGCCCCCGCTGCCCCACCGCCTCACCCCGCGTCGGTATGCGCCCCGGTCGCGGGGAGTTCCACCGTGACGCGGATCCCTCCGGCGGGGCGCGGAGTGAGGGTGAGGGTTCCGTTGTGTGCGTGGGTGATGGTCTTGACGATGGCCAGGCCGAGACCGACACCGGCGTGATCGGTGTGTACGCGTTCGGTGCCGCGCTGGAACGGTTCGGTGAGGGTCGCGGCCCGCTCCGCCGTGACCTGCTCACCGGTGTTCTCGACGGTGAGCACCACGCTCTCGGGGCGGAGGGTGGTGGTGACCCATAGGGTCCCCTGTTCGGGCAGGTTGTGGACGATCGCGTTGTGCACGAGGTTCGTGGTCAGCTGCAGCAGGAGCGTGGGCGATCCGGTCGTGGGGGTGATGTCGCCACTGGTCTCGATGGTGACGTCGCGCCGGTCTGCGAGAGGCAGGAGTGTTTCGGTGGCCTCCTCCGCCAGGAGGGACAGGTCGACGAGCTCTGGGGTGAAGGACCGCTGGTCGGCCCGGCTGAGCAGGAGCAGTGCCTCGGTGAGGTCGATCGCCCGGGTGTTGACCGCCTGGAGGCGTTCGAGGAGTTCGGCGGTGTCGCGTTGGGGATCGGTGCGGGCCACGTCGAGGAGGGCCTTGGAGATCGCCAGCGGGGTACGCAGCTCGTGAGAAGCGTTGGCGGCGAACCGCTGCTGTTCGGCGACGTGTGCTTCGAGGCGTTCGAGCATGACGTCGAAGGCGTCGGCGAGTTCGCGGAACTCGTCCTTGCGGCCCGGCAGCCGGATGCGGTGGGAAAGCGATCCATGGGTGGCCGTGCGGGTGGCATCGGCGATGCGGGTCAGCGGGGCGAGCATGCGCCCGGCGAGGATCCACCCTCCCACGAGGCCGAAGAGCAGCAGGAACGCCAGCACCGCGGCCGCCCTGGGGGCGAAGACGTCCAGGAGGGCCGAGCGGACGGGAAAGACACCACCCGAGAACTCGTCATCGGGGTTGATGAGCATCGCGCGGTCGGGAACGTACCGCAGGAGGAACACCCATACCGCTCCGAGCAGCAGAATGCCGGCCACCATCAGGAATCCGGCGTAGCTGAGGGTGAGTTTGAGGCGCACGCTCACCCCGGGCGCCCTATCCACGCGCGTCTCCCCCGGGTCCGGGCTGCGGCGGGGCGTCGATGCGGTAGCCGACGCCGGGCACCGTGGCGATGATCCACGGTTCGCCGAGCCGCTTGCGCAGGGCCGAGACGGTGATGCGTACGGCGTTGGTGAACGGGTCGGCGTTCTCGTCCCAGGCACGCTCCAGGAGTTCCTCGGCGCTGACGACCCCGCCTTCGGCGGCGACGAGGACATCGAGCACGGCGAACTGCTTCCTGGTCAGCGCGACGAAGCGGCCGCCTCGGTAGACCTCTCGGCGGAACGGGTCCACCCGCAGCCCCGCGAGTTCCCGCACGGGCGGTCTGCTGTGGGCGCGCCTGCGGTCGAGCGCTCGCAGCCTGAGCACCAGCTCTCGCAGCTCGAAGGGTTTAGTGAGGTAGTCGTCGGCGCCGAGTGCGAACCCGGAGGCCTTGTCGTCCATGCGGTCGGCGGCGGTGAGCATGAGGATCGGCATACCGCTGCCGGAGGCGACGATGCGCCCGGCGATCTCGTCACCCGACGGCCCGGGGATGTCGCGGTCGAGAACGGCGATGTCGTAGGTGTTGATGCTCAGCAGTTCCAGAGCGGTGTCTCCGTCGCCTGCGAGGTCGGCGGCGATCGCTTCCAGGCGCAGCCCGTCCCGGATCGCTTCTGCCAGCAAGGGCTCGTCCTCGACGATCAACACGCGCATGGAATCGATGCTACGAGCCGCCGCATATCGTCGGCGTATCGAAATCCGCATACGTGCGCGCAACAGGGTGCCGCCTTGACTGGCGCCATGCATCGACACCCGTCATCAGCACGTCCGAGCGGTCTCGTCCCCGGCGCGCCGGACCCCGAGGGGGAGATCCCGGCTGTCGCCACGCCGCGCCCCGAAACGGAAGGCGCCGACCGCCCACAGTCCGGCACACCGGCGTGGCGCACGGGCATCCGCCGGGTCATCCGCAGCGCCGCCCAGCCCGGGACCTGGAGACGCGGACCGATACTGACCGCACTGGCGCTGCTGCTCGGCCTGCTCCTGCTGCTGCACGCGCAGATCACGGATCGTGCGGGCCTCGGCAGCCTGGTGGAGACCTTCCTGCCCTGGTTCGGCCTCTTCGTCCCGCTGCTCCTCGCACCGGCCCTGTGGCGTCGCTCCCCCTCCGCCGTCCTCGCGCTGCTCCTTCCGGCCGTGGTGTGGCTCAACCTCTTCGGCGGGCTGCTGAGCGACAAGTCCCACTCGGGCGGCGACCTCACCGTCGTCAGCCACAACGTCGACGCCGACAACCCGGACCCCACCGGCACCGCCCGCCGCCTGGCCGCCTCCGGCGCGGACGTCCTCGCGCTGGAGGAGGTCACCGCACAGGCGAAGCCGCTGTACGAGAAGGAACTGGCCACGGCGTACCCGTACCACACCGTCCAGGGCACGGTCGGGCTGTGGAGCACGCTGCCGCTGTCGGACACCCGGCCCGTCGACATCAAGATGGACGCCGGGCCGCTCGGTAACACCAAGCCGCTCGACGTCAAGATGACCTACAACCGGGCGCTGCGCGCCACGGTGGCCACGCGCCAGGGTCCGCTGGCGGTGTACGTGGCCCACCTGGGGTCCGTACGCGTGCTTCCCAGCACCGGCTTCTGGACGGAGAGCCGCAACCGTGGCGCGACGGCCCTCGCCCAGGCCCTCGCCGCCGAGCAGAACGAACGGGTGGTGCTGCTCGGCGATCTGAACGGCACCACTGACGACCGCGCGTTCCATCCCATCACCTCGCGGCTGCGCTCGGCCCAGGACGTCGCCGGGGACGGTTTCGGCTTCAGCTGGCCGGCGAGGTTCCCGGTGGCACGGATCGACCAGATCCTGGTGCGCGGGGTGAAGCCGGTGAGTTCGTGGGTGCTGGCCGCCACCGGCAGCGACCACCGGCCGGTGGCGGCCGCGATCAGCTGGTGAACACCGCTGTCGGCCGGCAGTCCGCCGATCCCGTGGGGGTCGCGACCCTAGTCGGCGAGGGCGAGACGCAGTCCGAAGCCGACGATGAGCGTGCCGGTGACACGGTCCAGGAGCTGCTGGGCCCGTGGCTTGCGCAGCCAGTCGCGGAGCATACGGGTGAAGGCGATCAGGACCGCCGACCAGGCCAGCCCCAGGGTGACGTGCACGCTGGTGAGCAGCAGGCCCAAGGGGAGGTGCGAGGCTCCCGCCGGGATGAACTGGGGCAGGAGGGCGACGTAGAGGGCCCCCGCTTTCGGGTTGAGGAGGTTGGTCACAGCGCCCTGCCGCCAGCCGCCGACCAAGGTGTTGGTCGCCGCCCCTGCGAAGCCGGGTGCCGTGGGACCGGCCGGGGACGAGCCGGACACCGCCTGACTCCACCTGTCGCGCAGGGTGTTGAGGAGCATGCGAGCCCCCATCCACACCAGGTAGGCGGCCCCCGCCCAGCGCAGGACCTCGTACCCCAGGTGGGAGGCGGTGAGCAGGGCGGTGACGCCGAGGCAATGCACTGAAGATCGCGTGTCCCGCTCGAAGGAGTCCGTGTCCACGGTCGTGGCGCCCGCCACCGACCACTACTTCCGTACGGTCGGGCTGCACCGCCGCCCAAGTGGCGTCGTACGTAGTGTCGGCGAAGACCCCGGGGCACTCCGTGTAACCGGCCTCGCGGTACTCCTCGACGAACTTCCGTCCCGTCGGGCTTTTCCCGGGGGGTGCGCCGCTCATGGCGGTCACGCTGCTCTCGGCAGCGGCTTTCCCGGCTTCCTTCACGACGTTGGCCTTCTTGACCGCGAGGCGGGCCGAGTTCCGCATACTCTCGCCTGGGCCGTCGCGGAGCGTGACGGAGAGTCTATGAGCCGACAGTTCACGATACCTACGACCACCGATGCGCCTCGCGCCGGGCAAAATGAGCGGCATGAGCAACGAGGGGAAGGTCGGCTTCACGCTGCCGCGGGGGGCAACAGGCTTCATCCACCCGAAGGACGGCCCGCTCCCAAAGACTGACCTGCGGGCGTTCCGCGCTGCTCTGTATACCGCTGCCCGCGTCGTCGCAGGCGAAGTGGGCGAACTGGAAGAACAGGCATACCCCCGGACCTTCCACACCGCAACGATCATCACACGCACGGACGAGTACATCGTCCTGTGTCACGCTCATCACCCCTGGATCGCCTTCGCCCAGACGCGTCGGGACTGGTACGAAGAGGAGTTCCTCGCCCCGCCGCCGTGGGCTCACGTTTTCACTGACGCGGGCTTCATGGCCCTTAGTTTTGAACAACTCGCCACACCACTCTCCAACGTGGACACCTCGGTGCTCACAAAGGGCGAGTGGCGTGAGGTGCGCTACTACGGCATCACCACGTTGGGCGGAGTGCTCTTCAACGCGTGGGACTGACATCCACCTGGGAGCCCGCGATCGACGCCGGACCATGAGCGACAGGCTGAGTGCCTGACGCTGTCGGGGATCTTGGCGATGACGGTCGGCCATGCCCTCGACATCTCAGTCTTCAAGATCCCCGACCTCGTCACCCGCGATCAGCTCTGCGTCTCCTCCCGGCGTCCAAGAGCGGCCGCATCGGGTACGAGGAGCAGCTTGCCGGTGGTACGCCGAGCTTCCAGATCGCTGTGGGCCTGGGAGGCCTCGGACAGTGCGTAGCGGCCCGTTATGGTGACCTCAAGTGCCTTGGAGCGCACCCACTCGAACACATCGGTGGCCCGTCGGAGCAGTTCGGACCGATCGGCGACGAAGTCCCCGAGGCTGGGCCGGATCAGGGTCAGCGAACCGCCGTGGGCGAGCCGAATCGGATCAAACGGAGGCACGGCACCACTTGCCGCTCCGAAGAGCACGAGATGGCCGCGGGTTCGCAGGCTGGCGAGGCTCGCGTCGAAGGTGTGCGCGCCGACGCCGTCGAAGACAACCGGCAGTCCCTGACCGCCGTTGAGCCGCCTCACCTCGGCTGCGAGATCGTCGACTGCGGAGGAAAGGATCACCTCAGCGGCCCCGGCACGCTTCGCCAGCTCGGCCTTCGCCGTGGTCGACGTCGTGCCGATCACCCTGCCGCCGAGATGGGTGATGAGCTGGGTCAAAAGCAGCCCCATGCCACCAGCAGCCGCATGCACGAGCACCGTGTCGCCCCCCTGAACCGGGTAGGCATCCTTGACGAGATAGTGCGCGGTCATGCCTTGGAGGAGAACGGCGGCGGCTGTCTCGAAGCCGATATCGTCGGGCAGCGGCACCAGCCGGGAGGAGTCCACGACCGCCCGCTCGGCATACGTGCCGGGAATCTCCACCCAACCAACCCGGTCCCCTACTGCGACGTCAGCGACGCCGGGTCCAACCTCGACGACGGTGCCGGCACCCTCAGCGCCCGGGGTGAAGGGCAGCGGGAGGCTGTACCGGCCCTCGCGGTGGTAGACGTCGAGGAAGTTGACCCCGGATGCGGCGACCTCCACGATCGCCTCGCCCGGACCCGGCCGCGGCTGGTCCACCTCGGCCTCCTGCAACACCTCGGGACCGCCCACTTCGTACACCTGAATCGCCCTCATGACCCCTCCAATAACGGCTTTTCCCCCACCAACCCCGTTGAGGGCGATCCGATTCCCGGCAAGCAGACCAGCCCGCCGCTTCCGCACCGACGGATTCGACAGCGCCGCCCGAATGGAGTCGTCCTGGGCGGGCCTTCCCGGCCACCGCGTGCTGCTCCTCTCACAGGTGCATCGGTCGCCGGTCGGCAAACGATGGCACCCTCAAGTCCCGACAGCGAAGGAAGGCAGCGCACTTCACCGTCTCCGCCGAGCACCGACAACCTGATGCAGCCAGTCCCGGAGAGCGTGCGCAAGCCTGGACCGGTCATCGACTGCAGCAATCCTTGGGGGAAACCATGCGGAAGTACGTCCGCGCTACGGCCAGATCGGCCGTCCTGGCCCTGTTACCCCTGGCAGCCTTGATGGTGTCACCGTCGGCGCAGGCCGAGGAGAAGGTCATAACCAACGGCTTCGAAGGCTACGACATGCAGGCATGGGACAGTCTGACGGGCGGTGATGGCCTGACCGGTTTCGAGAACGGCGGCGGAGCTGCCCGATCCGGCCGGGTCAACGGCTGGCTGTCCACCACCCAGGGATGGGCCCGCGAGGGCACTTGGGCGCGGTTCGGTACGAACATCTGGAACACGACGATGTGCACAGCCGAGATTTACGTCAAGCCAGACCAGGACCTCCAGTTCGAACTCAGAGTCTGGAACCCTCAGGGCGTCAAGCTGGCCACCAACGCGCCCTGGCTCGTGGCCAACGGCAACTACCAGCTCGTCCGGGTCACTTGGCACGCGGAGTCCAACAACAACGCCTTCGTCGAGGCCATCCTCGGCTCCGACAGAGCACCCAGAGCCGTACGTCTCGACGACCTGGTGGTCCGCTGCAACAACTGACCTCGTCGCCGGCTATGCCGGCATATGTCGCCGCTCCCTCGCCACTCGGCCCAGGCGAGGACCTAAGCACCGAAAACGATCAGCAGTCGACTTCGCCGTAAACTGCAGCCCGGTGCTTCGAGAAGAATGTCGCGGCACTGCGTTGTGCGCGCAGGACCTTGTGCATATTGCGAGCCACCATACGTCGGCTGTCGTACGCAGGATGAGGTCAGTCACGTAGAGCAAGACACCACCAAGCCCGCTTTGCACTACTGCTGCCCCTGGACTGGCTGGTGGCAGCTGCCCCCCCTATTCCTCCCTGCGATGTGGTGCATTGAGGCGGCGAAACCTACCGGCTGATAGGCATCGAAGCGCACTTCGGAGCGCTGCGGCAGCCGGCCTCGGCCAACCTCGCCGTCCACCGGTGACGAGGATCGAAAGTGGGGCCACCGCTAGCCGCCCCCCTGGAGCCAGGTCAGGACGCCCTGGGGCGCGGCCCACACGCCCCAGGGCACCAGGCGCTCAGAGCACCGCGCAGCCGATCGTGACAGGAGTGCGCGCCGACCAGCGGCCCGAGACGACGTCGTAGGCCTGGGCGTAGCCGTTGGGTCGGCGGTCCTGGCGGGAGCAGTCGTTGAGGTTGGTGTGGATTCCGAAAGCGCCGCCGGCGTAACCCTGCTGTGCGTGGGCGGTGGCGGTGGCGGACCACACGAGGCGGTTGTCGGAGTTGCGCCTGATGAAGACCCTCACCTGGCCGTAGTTGTAGTGGTCGCCGTTGAGTTGGATACGCGCGATGCCGTCAGGCGCGGTGCAGGTGCCCCCGTCGCACCGGGGGGCCGCGAACCAGCGGGTCTTCCACAGCCGTGCGGACACCTTGCGGGAGTCGGCCAGCTGATTGTCCTGCCGGGCCTGGGAGCGGGTCGTCGGCTCCACGCAGACCATGTCGCCACTGAACGCCTCGCGCCAGACGTAACCCTCCTTGCAGGCATAGGGCCCGTATCCCCCGTGCCCCGGGTCGCGGCGGCCTGCGGCCCGGCTGTTGTCGTACCGCGCCCGGTCTCGCGTCGCCGGCGTGACGCACACATGATCGCTGGGCCGGGCCTCGCGCCACACGTAGCCCTGGCGGCAGGTGTCGGGCCCGAAGTCCTCGGCGGCCGCCGAGGGCGCGGTCGCCAGTACCGCCACAGTCGCCGTCATCACGACCGTTCCCACCAGCGCGGCGCGCGCGGTGATATCCGTTGGACGCATCGGTTCCCCCCTCTGTGGTGTCTGCTTCCGGTGAAGCAGCTCAGTGCTGGAACAGACACGGCCCGCATCCAACCGGGTTCCGCCGCACCGAAGCACGGCGCGGCCGACCCGCGCGCCCGGGCATGGACCGTACGCCGGAGCCGCCCCGCTAGGGACCCGCCTTCGGCCCTGCGACACCAAGCCCCGGCGGTACCGGACACGGGCCTGCGCCCCGGCCCCGGCCGGCGCCCCTGGGGCGGGAGCCGGGCCGGGGACGTCAGCCCTCGGCGACGACCCGTACAGTCTCCAGTCGCGTGTCCGCCGCGTCGGGCAGGTTCATCCCGGCCTCGACACCGCTGCGCAGGTAGCGCAGCACCGGCTCGGTCAGTTCCTCACCGGGCAGGATCACCGGAATGCCCGGCGGATACGGCGTGACCATCTCCGCCGCGACCCGGCCCGCGGCCTCCTTCCAGGACACGCCTTCCGTATCGCTGAAATACGCGTCCCGGGGCAGCCGAGCCTGTGTCATCCGCAGGTCCTCGGGCTCCGGGACGGCGACCTCGGGCGCGGGGCGCTGCGCGTCGGCGTGGTCCACGAGGTCCCTCAGCGCGGTCAGCGAGATGCATGAGGGCCGGGTGCCCCACAAGCCGCTCCCGGTAACCCCCTCCACCGCCGCCCGGGTGCGGTCGTGGCGAATCGGCCGAACCGGTCTCCGTACCCCGGACCCGTGTCATCCGCCGCGAGCCGGGCACCCGACCAGAGCCGGGGACCCGGCCTTCCACGGTGCGTTGATCAGAGCGAAAGGCAGATCCATGACCCACCACACCCCCTCGGGCCACACCCCCTCGGGCAAGGACGACAAGGGCGGCCCCACCGGCGAGCAGGACACCGCGCTGGACGAGGTCTTCCGGGAGATCGAGGAGGCGGCGACCAGGCCCGAGAACCCGGAGCGACGAGAGCACGGACACCGCGGCCGCGACGAGGACGGCGAGGCCAGGGACGCGCTCACCCCCAATACCGAGGCACAGAAGCGCTCCGGCTCGTAGGCGACCGCACAACACTCGTAAGCCGATCGCGCGACACGAGCCCGCCCCGCGACGCGCTGCGCCACCCACGGACCTTCGCCGATTGCGGGGTGACCCTCAAGAGCAGATGGTGAACACACCGTCATTCCGTACAGTCGAGGAGTCGTCATGCCGGGCTGCAGCCTCATCTGCTGAAGGCGCCTCAAAAGATCGGATCATGAACGTGGGCTGTACTTCTACTGAGTTTTTCGTTAGTTCTGTGGTTGGTTGGGGTGGATGGTCAGTCCGGTGTGGGTGAGGAAGGACCACGGGAGTTGGCTGTTGGAGCAGATGCGGTGGATGCCTGATTCGGCGGCGTCGGCGAGGTGGTCGCCGGCGAGGTTGGCGAGCTCGCGGGTCTTGATGGCCGACCACAGTAGTTCTACGGGGTTGAGTTCGGGTGCGTATGCGGGCAGCCGCTCCAGTGTCAGCCAGTCCTGCTCCGCTGCCCAGGCGCGCATGGCCCGGCTCCAGTGCGCGGACAGTCCATCCCACACCAGCACCACCGACTCGCCGGCGTAGAAGGTTTTGACCTGTTCCAGCACCTCGATCAGGGAGGTGGTGTCGTAGCTGCCCGGCTTGAGGTGGAAGCACAGCCGCGGACCGCGCCCGGGGTCGGCGGCGTGGTAGCCCAGCGCGGCAGCCATCCCGGCGCGTTTCCAGTTCAGCCGGTGCCGCAGGAGAGGAGTGCGGCCGCGGGGCGCGTAGGTGCGGCGGACCTGGGGCAGCAGGGACACCCCCGATTCGTCGAAGAACACGATCCACGCACGTTTCTTCACCGCCCCTTTTTGATGCGCGGCCACTCCTGGGTGACCCATCGGGCGATCTCGGCGTCGTCCCGCTCGACGGCCTGGCGCCGGGGCCGCTGCAGACTCCACCCCAGCCGCCCGGTCAGCACGCGCCACACCGATGCCCGCGCCAGTGTCACCCCGGTCAGCCGCTCAATCACGATGCCGACCCGCTCCAGGGTCCACAGGTCGGCCTCGAACCCGTGCGCCTGGGCGCCCTGTTCCAACGCGGCCCGAACCGTCTCGACATGAGTGTCGTCCAGCTTGGGCGGCCGGCCGGTGGCCGGCCGTCGCCGCAGCGCCTCAACCCCTCCCTGCTCCCACAGGCGTTTCCACCGGCGCACGCTCTCGGGGTGGATCCCCACCATCCGCGCGACCTCGGAATCAGCACGCCCCTGCTCGAACAACTCCACCGCACGCATCCGCCGGGCCTCGGCCAACTGCGGTCGCGTCAGCGGCGGAACGGGGACTTCGGACACAACGGGCGGAGGCTCAGAAGACACGCCAACATCCTCACACTACTGTTGCCTCCGCACCCACAGAACTAACGAAAAACTCAGTAGGAGTTACGGCTCACGATTGAGTTGGCGTACGACGCGAGATCGTGGGCCCAAACCTGCAGGCGCCGTCTCCTGAGCATGTCCAGGAGAGGGAGGGGGTGCCGGTAGGTCGCTGACCAGGTGATGTCGGTGCCGCCATGGGGGGCTCGGGTCAGGTCCACAGAGCCTCGATGAGATGTGAACAGCCCTGCGGCCTGTTCGTAGCTGAGCCGCTGGTCGGGAACCATCTCGACGACGCGCTCGCGGCAGCACACGCGTCCAGTGGGAACGGATGGTGCGTAGGTCACCCACGCATGCCGGTCGGTCGACTCCCGCAGGAACATCCCACTCGACGTCGGCATAGGCGGACCACGACGGCCAGGATTCCGCATCCAAGAGCGCCGCGTAGACAAGGGCGGCAGACGCCGATGAGTGCGAAGAAGCGGTAATAGTCGGTGAGCACGCCTCGGCGCCCCCCTCGCTCGGGCGGCCCGTGCCTGCTCCCAGGTGGCCGGTGTGCAGCGTTCAGCCCCGACGTGGGCCCAGCACTGGGGTGCGGTCGGGCTGAGCTTGGTGTGGATCACGAGGCGGCCTTTGCCGGTGGCGGGCGCCGCTCCTGAGCGCGGCGCTCCTCGGTCTCCCAGCGGCGTACGGCGGTGATGCGCTCATCGAGGAGCCCCGCCCACATGACGTGCCGCACACGCACGGGCTCCAGGCGAGGGAAGGTCCCGGGGGGCAGCAGGCCAAGGGGAAGGGCGGTCATGGCCGCCGGTCCCGCCGTGTCATGCGCTGGGCATCCCACCAGTACCAGCCGATGCGCTCCCCCATAGGGGGCGCTGGCCACAGGCACAGGCCACAGGCACGGCAGTTGCCGTGCCGGCATGCCGACACCGTGGGTAGGGCGGACCCGCGACCATTTGCGGGACGTGTTGGCCGCTCCATCGCCGAGGACCGCGCCAACGCCGAAGGCCGGTCCGTATGCGTGCATGAGGTGCTGGGCCTGCGGGACCGCACCGGCTTGCAGTACGTGCTCCTCGACATCATCGGTCGCGTCGGCGATCTGTTCCGCGCTCTGCCCAAACAGAGGTGGAAGCGCCATTCCTGGGTCCCCCGCGCTCCAACGTCGCGCTCCCTCCTGCTGTGCTCGGTGGAGCGCCAGCGTCAACCCCCCGCGGTACGGACGTCAACCGCTGGTGGGACGACAGGCGCTTGCAGGGCTTTGTAGCGTTGTTCGACAGCCGATCACAACCCATAGCCAGACAGTGCACGCCAGAGCATGGGAGCGGTGAGCAGCGTGCGGTGCGCGGGCTGTCGCCGGCGGTGATCCCATTCGCGCGGTGCACCGTTGGAGAGGAGCGACATGAGTGTGGATCGACGGCAGCTACTGCGGGGGACCGTCGTTGCGGGAGCTTCGGCCCTGTCCTACGGAGCGCTGTCCGGCCCGGCGCGCGGGGCGATTCTCGCCCCGGAGGTCCTCCGTGCACCTCGTGCGGGCTTCAACGTGGCCCTGCTGGACGTCGCCAACAAGGTCATCACGAATTACCACACAGCGGATATCCAGAACAATGTGTTCACCAAGCCGTGGGCCGAGTTCAAGACGGGGGGCTGGGATCCTCTGGAGGTCAAGGTGCGGACCTTTCGCTCCTCGAAGGAAACCGCCTTCATGGTATGCGGCGGCGACGCCACCAACGGCCACGTGACGATCCACCGCCAGAGCGATGCCGCAGCGCTCGGCTGGGTGAACAACCTGACGTGCTTCCCCCATTCCCTCGAATACCTCCCGGACCAAGAAGCGGTCATCGTGGTCGGACCGAGGGGCCTGGACACACTGGACCCCAAGCCTCCCCAGGCCACGAGGTCGGGCGGCCAGTACGAACTGTTCACAGCCCCCACCAAGGACGGCCCGCAGTCGTTCCAGAAAGTCACCGGCATCGCGGACGGGGACCGCGCGTTCCGGCAGGCACACGGTGTCGTCTGGGACGAAAGCCGGAAGTGGGTGTGGATCTACGGCGGCAACAAGCTGCGCCCGTACACCGTATCGGGATTCCGCGAGACCACCCGCCTCCACAAGATCAAGGACCCGAAGTTCCCCAACGATCCGAACAAGTACCTGGAAATCGTCGACGACGCCTTTGAGAACGGCCACGACCTCCAGCCCGACCCGCTGGAGAAGCAGTACCTCTGGGCGACGAGTTCCGACGAGATCATTCAGATCAACAAGGCCGGAGGGGTCCCCGTCATCCAGTGGCACATACCGGCGAAATCCCCCAAGTCCTTCTCTCGTGACCACTCCGGCACGGGCATCTGGACCTCCGACTCCCATGACAACGCCTACGGCGACGAATTCGTCCGCTTCATCTGGGACTCCAAGTACCAGAAGGTCGAAGCCAAAGCCGGCAAGGGTATGCCCACCCCCATCATCTACAAGGCTCGGCTCCTCGACATCTGACCCCGCGAACCCCGCCCTCGTACGAGTGGCACGGAAGGACGACGATGACCTCCCGCATGGCTGAAATGATCGCGACCGCCGCCGTCGGCGCAGCGCTCTCGTTCCCTCTGGCTCTCTCCTCGACCTCAGCCGCCGAACGCCCCAACCACTGGGACAACGGCTACGTCCCCTACGCCAACACCCGCTACGCCCAAACCGACTCCACCCTCGGCGCCTACGCCGCCGTGGGCGTGGAATGGGAGGGCTATAAGGTCAGCCTCTCCGGCACAGTCTGGGACCGCGCCGCCGACGGATACTCCGTGCGCATGGAAGTCGGTTACTACTGGCAGAACGGAACTGCCTGGGAGTGGACCACGCGGATTTTCGGCAAGGCGGAGGGCGGCAATGGGGACTCCAAGTCCAGCAGCGCCCACTCGCGGGCCGGAGTCGACATCAAAGGCCTCAAGGTCCGCGCCTGCACGGTCGACGGCGACAACAAGATCGTCAAATGCAGCGCCTGGGCCTGACTCGTGTGTCCCCATAGTGGCGGGCGGGGTGACCGAACGCGCCCATCGGTAGTGCATTCCGGCGACGTGAGGCGTACCGGCAATCCGCTCGTACCAGGCACCAGTTGTTATGACTGGCCGAAGACCGGTCGTGCTGAGCTCGGCCGAGGCGGCCCCCGCAGCGACGCCGCCCACCTCGGCGGGCCCCTACGGCATCGACACCGATGCCCTGGAACAATCCCTCATCGACGCTCTCACCCCCGACGCGCGCCTGCCCGCGGCGGCCCTGGCCGCTCGCACCGGGCACCCGGAGAGCACCGCGTGCCGCCGCCTTGCCCAACTGGCCGTCGGGCCGCCACGCTCGATGAGCGGGGCTGCCCGGGCCGTAGCACGTTGATGGCAGGGGCTCGGAGGACACCCGCCTCCAGCGTCATGCGATGCCGCGCAGTCCGGGTTGTCGGCGACCGCGAGTACGAAGGCGGGGTGAAGCCGTCGAGGGACTCCCTGGGCCGACGCCCGGGCAACGCCACCGGCGGCCTCGGCCAGGACGTGACGCTGCTCGCGCCGAACGCCGAGTGGAAGGAGACCAAGGCGATCGTCGGCGGTGACTTCACCGGGGACGGCAAGGCCGACCGGCTCAGCCTCTGGAACAACGGCCGCCTCGCCCTCCAGGACCGCAACGGCACGGGCGCCGGGGCACGCCGAGCAACCTCGTCACACCGCAACCGCTTCCGCGCCACCAACGGCCGGCCGCGCTCCGCCTTTCCGGGGTGCGGCCGGCCGCTGCTCGTTCGGGGCCTGCCGGCTCCGGCCCGCGCTCACGGCCCGCACCCCCTGAACCGGCAGCGGCCATCCACCCGCGAGGCCGTCGAAGAAATGCCCCCGGAACTGCCCCTGTGGACCTGTCCTCCCCCGGAAGCCGTCGACTACAACAGCGGCGAGGGAGTACGCCGTGAACGCGGCCCCGCTGCCACCGGACAAGAGGTAATGCCATGCACGCGCGCGACAAACGTCCCGAGAAACCGGAGAGGGCGCCGGGAACAGGCGTGCAGCGGACGCCTTCCCTGTCCGGGGGCGCGGGCCGGGGGCCGATGAGCGCGGCGCGGGCCACCGCGCTGCAAGGCCTGGCGGGCAATCACGTGGTCGCGCGCCTGCTCAAGGAGGAGCGGCACGTCCACGGCGCCGGCTGCGGGCACGGCGACATCGGCGGGGCGAAGGGGGACGCGGACGCGGCACGGGAGAGCGAGCCGGTCGACCGGGTGGCGCTGCTCAACGATGCCATCAACTCCCCGAGCCAGCCGATCGCCGACCCGCTCCGCAAGGAGGCGGAGGCGTTCTACCAGATCGACCTGTCACCCGCCCGCGTCCACAGCGACATCGTCGCCCAGCGGGCCACCGCGGCCATGGGCGCCGAGGCGATGACGATCGGCCACCATGTCTTCCTGCCGCCTCAGGCGGCCCGGAAGAAGGAGATCGTCGGTCACGAGTTCAGTCACCTCAGCGACAACCTCTCCGGGCTGCAGGAGACGGGGAGCGCCAACAGCGATGGCATCCCCGTCACCGACCCGGGCCAGGGCTCCGAGCGCAAGGCCTCGGCCAACGGCGCGGCGTTCGCGGCGGGAGCGGGCAGCACGCCGTCGCGAGGCCCGCGTCCGCCCGCCCGGCCCGGCGGGGCCGTGGACAGCGGAGGCCTGAGCATGCCCGCGCAGCGCGCCGTGAACAGCGTGGCGGGCCTGGTCGTGGCCCGCGCGAAGGACGAGAAGTCCTCCAGGAGCAGCAAGTCGTCCAAGGACAACAAGCCCTCCAGCAAATCCTCGAGCAAGCCCTCAAAAGAGAGCAAATCCTCCAAAGACACCAGATCTTCCCAAGAGAGCAAGTCGTCCAAGAACAAAGGGTCTACGGGCGCGAGCAACAGCTCTCAGGTCGTACGCCCGTCGGCGGCGAGCACCAAGGCCCCCAGCCGCGATGAGATCCTCACTCATCTCGACCGGCTCGCTCAACGCTGCACCTGCAAGCAGAACAAGAAGCAGTGGGGCCTGATCACCAAGCAGATAGCGATCCGCTACACCCGCGACTACAAGAACGAGCGCGACGCGCAGAGCCTGCGGCACATCGTCCGCAGGGCGCTCGCCGCCGTGTCCCACGCCGAGCAGCAGGAACGGGAGAAAGCGGCGTCGGCACAGGGCAGCGCGGGCCCATCGGGCGACGCCGAGGCGACGAAGTCCGTGCAGGCCATCGTCGAGCAGGAGATCCAGGCGGCCACAATCAACGGACACCTGGCCTTCGCCAGTAACTACAACCAGTCCATGCTGCGCCTCTTCCAGATGCTGCGGGAACTGGGCGAGGGCGGCGACGATCAGCTCGTGACGGGCGGCGACGCCCTCCAGACGCTGGTGACCACGGACTACGGTGACCACGAGGGCGTACCGGAGGAGGAAGCCGGGTTCGACAGCGAGTCGGACTCCGAAGCCGAGGAGACGCCCGCACTGGCCGACGCGGCCAAGGGCAAGGGCAAACGTCCCTCGGGCACGCGCGCCGACAAGGACACCAAGCGCCGCCGCACCGAGAAGGGCACCGAGGGCGACGCGCCCAGGAGCAGCAGGAAAATACGGGAGGCGGAAGGGATCCGGCGGAACCGGCAGGCCCTGCTGAAGGTCCGTGAAGGGTTCATGGCAGAGGTGCGGGCCATGGAGGCGGTTCAGCCGGACGCCATGGACGTGGACGGGACGCCGGGCAACGGGTTCAAACGGGACAACGCCACGTTGAAGGCACTGCGCGAGACCTCGCACATCCTCCTCGTCGACGTGTCCAACGAGAAGGCGAAGATGCCGTCGTACCGGAAGTACCTGGCCGACCTGCTAGCGCCGGGGAAGAACCCGGGCTACGCCTACCTGCTGCACAGCGGCGAGAGCGCGAAGAAGATGCATGCGGAGCAGAAGCTGCTCCAGATGCTGCAGAACGCGGACTTCGACGGGGACACGCCCCACGACCCCATCCACATCCGAGGTTCGAAAAGGCCGTGCGACGCCTGTCTCGCCATGCTGCACTACTTCGAGGAGGAGATCGGGCTCCATCTCGTCTACAACCGCCGCGGGAACCAGCTCTACAAGGAAGCGGTCGACAGCGGTGTACGCAACCTCGCCGGGCACGACGGGTCGACCACCGCGGACGTCGGTGAGCACCTGCACGGGCACCTGGCTGACCCGGACCGCCTCATGTACGCGTCCGCGCCGAGGCAGGCGCACCCCGCACCGGCCGGCAACGGCCTGGAGGAGGCCGAGACAGGCGCCGGGGGTGGCATGGAACAGCGGTACACGGTGCCGGAGAAGGTGAACCTGAAGGGCGAGACCGTCCGCGTGATCCCGGCCGACGCCGAGATCCTGATGAAGGACGACACACCCTCCAACAGCGAGGCCGAGGACATCGACGAGTCCGGGTTGGTGTCGCGGACCAGCGCGCTGCGGATCGGCAACCCGCTGGGCTCCCAGGCACCGACCGCGAAGGAGTTGAAGGCCGAACGGGATGCGGCGCTGAAGGCACAGACCGACGCGAGGAGGCAGGTGTTCGAGGAAGAGACGGTTCCCCAACTGCGCCGTGCAGCAGGAGAAGAGTTCTGGGCTCTGGTCGAGGCTCGTGCGGGGAAGGGGGGCCGCTATGACTACACATTCCCTGACGCCCTGCGTCTGAAGATCAGAGAACTGACGCAGGATGACGCCGAGATGAAGAATCTCATCAAGGAACGCTTCAGCATATCCGCTGCCGCACTGGACAAGCAGATGAAAAAGCTCGACAGCAAAGGCAAGCTGGCCACCCCGCTCAACAGAGTGCAGGGCGCGGCCGAGCAGTTGGAAGCGAGGATTCCAGAGAAGCTGAAGAGCCTGTGGCTGGCCAAGAAAGCGGAGAACGCGCAGCTTCCCCCCGGACAGAAACCAGGGCATCTCCATGTGAAGGGAGAGGATGTCCTCACTGAGGATTTCAAGCAGTTTCTTGCCGAGATGATGCAGACATGGCCGACCCAGATATCCGCCAATTCCATAGCGGACCACCTGCTCCTCCCCCAGAACTCGTTCAAGACCTGGTCGAAGAAGTTCCCCAAGTTAGGCTGAGCACCAGGCGGGAGGTTTTTCGCACCCTGATGGGGTCACACGACCGGCGGCATGTCCTGGCTGACGGCACGGCCCTGGCGGTCAGTGAACTGCCGCGTCAGGCGTTCCCCGCGTCTGTGCCGAGAGGGAAGGAGGCAGCGGACACACCGCGGCGCGTACCGCGCCATGGACCGCGCGGGCCAGGCGGGCGCCCCACAGTGAGCGGGGGCCGGCGAAGGCGTGGACGTCATCGCCGGGGGTGCGGGAGGCGATGCACATGCCGTCCGTGGGAGTGCCTGAGCAGTCGTACCCCGCGCCCAGCAGCGCCTGCACTTTCGCTTCGGTGGCGGTGGCCACCGCGTTGACCAGGGCCGCATCGCTCAGGGCGACCGGCACGGCGACGATGATGTTGATCGTGCCCGGCTGGGCCGGTCCGGGCAGGCCCTCCTCCGGCGATGCGGCCCATCCGCGTACCCCCAGCCCGGCAGTGGCCACGGCCTCCGCTCCCCCGTCGTGCGCGTGACCGTACCTCCGGACGTCGGCAGCCGTCATCAAGCCCACTCCCGGCCCGTCGACACCGGCCTCGCGGGCCAGCTCGGCGAGGTGACTGTCCGGATCGGTGCGGCCGTAGCCGTGCGAAACCTGCGCATTCAACACCCAGCCGCGCTCACCGATCCCGCCGCCGAGCACCGCGCTGCTGACCATCCGCCAGCCGGGACCCGGCGACCACAGCAGGGCGTTCAGCCGCTCGCCGTTCTCGCAGCGAACCCACTGCCGCACCGGCAGCAGACGGGCGCCGGTGCGGGGCGGCGGGACGGCAGCGGTCATCACGGGTACTCCAAGCAGTCGGGAAGCTGATCCTACGGTCAGTGCCGGATCTTCGTGGAAGGGTCTGTCATGGGGTTGCCATGCCCCTTCAGTGACCCAGTTGACTGCCCCGGAGCGCGGCCGTGCCGCAGGCGCTCACCTCGCGTCCCCCACGAAGCACCCCTGCTTGACCTGACCACCGCGCGGGTGACTAAAATCATCGCCCGTGTCGAAGCCTGACGAACTGCTTGTCAACGTTGCGGCCCTGGTGGAGTCCGGGCACAGCAACCAGATGTCTCTGACCGTGGTCGCCGGTGGTGCTGTCATCACGGGGCGGCTGGCTGCCGAATCCGTCTGGAGGCAGCGGGTGTCGGAGGTCCTGGCGGACTCCGCCCACCTGAGCGACTTCTCCACCCTGTTCACCACCGCCCCGCACAGGGACGAGCCGCCCACGCATCTTCACTTCCATCTGGCGCGCATCCTGCAGGGTGCGGTGGGGATCCCGGAGACCGGCGGGATGTACCGCGTGGCGATCGAGGACGTCAGTGCCTGGACCATAGGGGACTTCACCTACTCCGATCAGCCGGGCTGACGCACGAAAGACGCTCCTCGCTCGGTCCGAGCGGGGGCCTGATGCCGCTGGGCTCCTGCCACGGTCCTCCCGCGCCGGGCGGAGTCAGCGGTGGTGGTCGGCTACACCGCCGAAGAGCGATCGACTCCGCGGGTACGTGGGGCGGCAGCCGCAAACCAAACGGCGCGGTGCCATCGAGCGACCCGCCGGTGGCCTCCAACCGGCAACGCGACGCCGATGACCGACCTGTTCTTGATAGCCACCGGCCCCCGCGCGCCCCCGGACCCCACCCGCTCAACGGGAAACCGGCCGCACCGGCTTCTCGCACCGCGTGTCCCCTCCCAGCCCCGCCCTCCGCGCCACCACGATCGCCTCGCCCCGGCTACCTGCCCCCAGTCTGCTCAGCACCGCCGACACGTGGTTGCGCACGGTCTTGTCCGAGAGCGTCAGCTCCCCGGCGATGCGCCGGTTGTCGTAACCGTGGGCGACAAGGCGCAGGACATCGTGCTCGCGGGCCGTCAGCCCGGCCAGGGTGCAGCGGCCCGGGACATCGGTGGCCGCCGACGCGAGCAGCGCCGGCAGTACCTCGCCCAGACCGGGGCTGAGCACCACACCGCCGCACCCGTACGAGCCTGAGAGCGATCAGAGCAAGGCAGGCGAGCAGCACGCAGGCGACCACACTCATGACCACCTCGCCGACGAGCTCCACCACCGCCTCGTACACGAATTCACCGATCCCCTTGGCTACCTTGCCAACCCCCACCGCGCTCCTCCGCACGAGCAGCCCGATAGTCCCTGCCGCGTACATGGGTGCCGGAAGCCTCGGCCTCCGACAGGAGGAACGAGATGCACACGTGACTCCCGCCGTCGACGCCCACGATTGCCAAAGGCTCCACGAGAAGGCCCGCCCTCCTGCCACCGGAGAGCGAGCGGCCTTTCCCGACCGTCTCGCGATGGGCCGTCGCGCGGCCCGGCCCGGTCGGCGCGCGGGCCGCTACGCCTGGCACGTATCCGGCCGGAAAAGACGGTGCGCTCGGCCAGGAACGTGATCACCTCCACCATCCCACGGACCGGCGGTCGCAAGCTGGAGCGAAAACGACGACGACCGAGACGAGGCCGACGTGGGCTACAGAGAGATCGACACGGACGCCCTGCCGCCGCAGGACAGATTCGACTGGTGGCGCGAGGCGGTGGAGCAGGGGGTGGCGCCGACCAGGATCAGCAGCGAGGACCCGGGCGCCTTCGGCGGGCGCGCCGCTTTCGCGACGCTGGGGCCCGCCCAGCTGACCACCATGGCGTTCTCCCCGCTCACCTCAGACCGCCCCGCCCAACTCGTCCGGCGCTCCGACCCGGAGACCTTCGAACTCACCCTGATCCTCGAAGGCACCATGCGTGTCACCCAGGAGCGCAGCGAAACCCTTCTGCACCCGGGCGACTTCGCGATGTGGACCTCGTCGCGCCCCTACAGCGGTCACGCCATGGGCAATAGCCGGGGCGGCCTGTCCCACGCCGTGATCCTGCACTTGCCGCACCGGCTCGTGCCGCTGCCAAGGACAAGGATCGCGGAACTGCTCGCCCGCCGTATGCCCGCCCACTCCGGTATGGGCCGCATCCTCGCCCAGTACCTGCGCTCGGTCGCCGAGGAGGCACCCGGCTTCGACGAGCCGACCGCCCAGCGGCTCGGCACGACGA
The DNA here is from genome assembly GCF_002846415.1 of Streptomyces sp. TLI_146. Lineage (NCBI taxonomy): Bacteria > Bacillati > Actinomycetota > Actinomycetes > Kitasatosporales > Streptomycetaceae > Streptomyces > Streptomyces sp. TLI_146. The sequence continues at coordinate 8,524,328 of NZ_PJMX01000001.1, read as the reverse complement.
GCATCGAACTGGCGACGGGCTTCCTGGCCGAGCAGATCGGCACGCAGGAGCGCCTGCCCGCTGAAACCCGTCACCACCTGCTTCTGGCCGCGATCGACACCTTTATCAACGACAACCTCGCCGACCCCGGGCTCGACGTCGGCGCCATAGCCGCCCGGCACCACATCTCCGTCCGACTGGTGCACCACCTCTTCCGCGGCCGCCCCGAGACGGTATCGGCCACCATCCGGCACCGCCGACTGGAACGCTGCCGCACCGCCCTCGCCGACCCCGCCCTGCGCAACCTGACGGTGCGCGCCATCGCCGCACGCTGGGGCTTCTGCGACGCCGCCGCCTTCAACCGCGCCTTCCGCACGGCCTACGGGGTGACGCCCGGGAAGCACCGCAGTGCCGCGCTGGGCTACCGCCCGCTGCACGGACAGCCAACGGCTCCTGCGCGCCAGGTCAATGACGGCTGAGACACAGCGCAACAGACTGAGGCACACAAGCCATCGGGTCCCGTCACACCCCCGCGTCCCGTCACACCCCCGGGATGGAGGAGTGAGCCGGGACCACGACGAAGTGAAGGTGCGTATGAAGGCAAAACGAGGCGTCCTCGCCGCCCTCACCGTCGCGTTACTTGCAGTCGGCCCGCTCGGCGCGACGGCTGCCGCCCACTCGGCCGCATATCCCGTCGCCCAGGGCCCCGCACCCTCTGTGTCCGGGCTACCGACCGCTGCCCCGCCCCCGGCCGGCAGCCGCATCGCCTACGACCCGAAAGCCGTACCCGGCTCCTGGACCAACCCGATCATCGCGAAGGAGCGCACCGGACTCGCCTCCAACTGCCAGGATCGCGGCTTCTACTGGTGCAAGGTCTGGAACGGGGGCCCCGGTTGGTTCAAACTGGGCACCTTCCTGGCTTCCGGCTCCCACGAGTACGCCATGACCCAGGGAATCTCCGACCATTACTACGAGGTGTACATGGACCGTAGCTGGGACCACGGCGCCAACTGGGAAGGCCGGATCAACGTCGTCACCAATGAGCTCAGATGGTCGGACTCGATCTACGACGGGCCGCCCAATGTGACCCGGGCCTGCCTGTGGGACATGACGGACGTGGTCCTCTACTGCAGTCCCTGGCACTGATCACCGGGCGTGTACCGGCCTGCGGACCGCGGGCAGGTACACGGGCCCGCCGTCGGGTGGCTGATACGGCCGCGTCACCCCGGCCGCACGGCGGCGTACCCGCTTGCATCGGGTGGCCGTCGTGTGACAACGCAGAAGGGGAGGAGCGCGGTGCTGCGGGCCGCGTGGCGGACGGCCGCCGTCACGGTGGGGCGTGGGGCGTGCTCTCGATCTCCTGCTCGCTCCTGCTCGCGCTCGTACCGCTGCCCGAGGCGTGGCGTCAGCCCATCAAACAAACGGCTCGCCGTCGATCTCGTTGTGCACCCCGAGGATCTGCGCGACGCCCCCCTCCGATGCTGACGACCTGGCCCGCGATTGCTCTGGCCAGGTGTCGGCTCGGCGCGCGTTCACCACTCGAGCAGGTCCATGGAATCCCGACCGAGCCAGTCCATGAACGACACGGGCCGACCGCCCAGATGGAGAGGAACGATCTGGTCACAGGTCGCGCGGCCATCGAACCACATCGTGCCTCGGTGAGGACCGGTGACGACGAGCAGGGTCGAAAAGCCACAGCCGTTGTCCCGGATGAACACGGCGCCAGACGTCTTGCGCTCCTGGAACACCTCGTACTCCGCGTCCCACTGCTTCCATGCCTGCTGGTAGGCATCGTAGTCCGGGAAGTTCTCTTCCAGCGGCTCGCGCGCGTCCAGCTCGTCTTCGTAAGCGCGGTAGGAGTCAGGATGCGGAAAGGCAGTGGTGAGCAGGTCGTAGTTGGTGCTTGAGTCTCCCTGCCAGCCCCAGCCTGCCGCGGTTCGGCGGGCACAGGGACGGACGTGGAACGTGCGCGTTGGTCCTGCCCGCACCGGAGAACCGGGGCGGGCAGAAACGCAGTGACGGGCGGCGGCCCGCGACGTCACGGCCCCCTACGCGGACCCGCAGGCGACCCTGTGGATCCACCGGAGCGACAGCCTCCGCAAGCGGGCTGCGCGAAACGGTCATCGGCCGCCGGCTCCTGGACACTCCCACGGGCACCTCGGACCACCGCGGCCTTGTGGTACGCCTCGATCTCTGGCGGGCGGCGACCGGCAACGCGTGGGTGCCGACAGCCGGCCCAGTCTTCACTGCTGGGGTGTTCCCTTTCCGTCGGTCGGACGTCGTTGGCCGGGCGGGGCCCTGGGGCGGGGCGCAGCTGCGGATGCGCCCCGTCCCAGGGCCACCGCAGCCGGGTCACAGGGTGAGCAGGGCGCGGCTGGCGGCCTTGGGATCGGCGAGGGGTCTGAGGGCCAGGCGGACCAGGGCAAGCGGATTGTCGTCGCCGGCGATGCGGTTGGCGCTGAGCTCGCCGCAGGCGGCACACTGATGGATGATCATCCACTCGCCGTCCGGGCGGACGGACATGCCCAGCGCCTCCATGCGGCCGCGGCAGTCCGCGTCGCGGTCGCCCGGGGTCTTCCGGTCGACGTGCAGGCTGGCCAGGCAGTTCGGACAGTGGTTGCGGTGTGTGGTGCCGGGTGCGTCCAGGGGCACGTCGAGCCGGCAGGAGGCGCACCGGAAGTCGTTCGCACGGTGCCCACCCTGGGTGTGCAGGACGTTCTTGTACCGCTGCGGCCGGCGCCGCCCACGGCTGTTCTTACGTGACACAGTGATGCCCCTTTCCTGTCGGGCGGTCAGAAGGTGCCGAACGCTTCGAGCGGGAAGGGCGGTTGGGCCAGCGGACGGACCGCCATGCGCATCAGGATGAGCTGGTTGTCGTCCGTACAGACCGGGTTGGAGGTGAGCTCGTCGCAGCCCACGCAGCGGTGGATCACCATCCAGTCACCGGTGCGGAGCACGGCGATGGCGATCGGGGACATCCGGCCGTCGCAGTCGCTGGTACCGCCCTCGACGTGGTCGAGGACGTGCCGGGAGTGCAGGCAGGACGGGCAGTGGTTGCGCGGCGCGCCGTCGGTGGCGTACGTGGACACGGTCAGACCGCACCACGCGCAGCCAAAGGTGCTGAGGCTGAGGGTGTTGTTGTGGCTGATGCTGTTGTTGGTGTGGCTGGACACCCGGGTGCTCCTTGCTGGGAAGTGGTCATGACAGCAAGAGCAGGCCGAGTGGCCTCGTCAGAAAGCAGCCCGATGACGCCGTAGGAGGGCGGCTGGGCAGTTCAGGGCACCGGAGGACGCGTCCGGCAGCAGCCCGCAAAGGCGGACAGCGGACAGCGGCGGACGACTACGCGGAACGGCGAGGCGCACTCGGCGCGGGCCGGAACATAAAACACCCTCTCCTCGGGCACATAGGCCCAGAGCGACTCAGAACGACACCTTGAAGCTAACAAGACGCCCTCCAGGGGTGCAACGCAATATCCCGACGCACCCCCGTTCCGGCAGAGTCGCTCCCGCCGTACCCGTCCAGCGGCAAGCGGACAACGAAGGGACCCACGAAACCGCCCGTGAGGTTGCGGAGGTAGGCGTGGGCGCCATGGTCAGGGATCCGCCTGGCCTGCAGGACTGGTGCCCGATTCCCCGGCCTTCTCGTCGGATGTACTGCTGCTCGGTACCCACACGCGCGGGATGCGCACCAGCAGCCCGCAAGCGGCCAGGGCAAGTGCCGCAGCCGAGCCGAACGTGGGTGCCAGGCCGAGACCGGCCAGGGCGAGACCGGTCACGAAAGGCGCCGCCGCATCGGCGGACGACTCAGCCATACCCAGGCGTGAGTAGATCTTCGGAAGGGCTTGGTCGGCGAAGACCTGCGGGATCAGGACCTGAGTGGAGACGGCGGTCAGGATGGAGCCGCAGGCCAGGGAGATGTTCGCCAGGCAGAAGATGCACTGGCCCGGGCAGCTCCCGGCCATGGCTACGGCGGAACCTGGGACCAGTCCTGCGGTGACCATCGCGCCGCCCGACAGGAATACATCGACCAGGCCCGCCAAAACCTCGGCGCGAGGGGATCCGTGCGGCCCTTCCCGGGGTGACCCGCCAGCCGGGCCCCTCCTACGGGTCCGGGTGTCAACAGCGGGCGGCGGCCACCAGCTCACCGGTCGTCACCACCCGGGCGAAGCCGCCGCCGTGCAGAGACACGGCACTGGCTCGAGCCAGTTCGTCGGCCGTCAGATGCCAGCCGTTCGGACCGGTCAGGTCAAAAGTGTGGGTGGCGTCCAGGGCCACCAGCACGTCGTAGCCGAGGTTGCCGCCCATGCGGGCAGTCGTCTCCACGCACATGTTGGTCTGAATGCCGACCAGCACGAACTGGGTGACGCCCGCAGCCTTGAGCCAGCTGTCGAGCTCTGGGGTGCCGTAGAACGCCGAGTTCACGGACTTGGTGAGGAGTAGCTCCGGACCGGCGCCCTTGCCGCGCCGCGCTTGGACGTACTCCTTGAAGTCGTTGCCCTCGTACCCGGTCCGCAGGGGAGAGCCGGGCTTGGACGAGTCGTGCCGTACGAAGACGACCGGCCGGTCCGTGCGCTGCCACGCCGCGATCAGTGCGGCGATGTTCTCGTCGGCGGCCGGGTTGTTGCGGGGGCCCCAGAACTCCGACTCGTCGAAGCCCTTCTGCACGTCCACCACTACCAGTGCCGCGTTCTGTGTGATCTCCATGCCCACGATCCTGCCGCCCCGGCCGGCCCTGTCCCAGAGGACTGGAAGACAGCGATCGATGGTTTACTGCCACGGTGACGCAACCTCTACGGGCCCAGCGCATCGCCCTGCTCGCCTTCCCCGGGATCCGGGCCTTCGACGTATCGGTGATCACCGAAGTGTGGGGCGCGGACCGTACCGGCTACGGAGTCCCCGCCTTCGAACTGCGCCGGGTCGCCGCGAGTCTCGCGCCCGTAGCGATGCGCGGCGGCCTCACGCTCACGCCGGACCGCACGCTCGCCTGGCTGCACCGCGCCGAGCTGATCCTCGTGCCGGGCCTGGACGACCATGTCACCCCGGCCCCCGAGCCCGTCCTCGCCGCGTTGCGTCGCGCCCACGCCCGCGGGACCGCCATCGCCGCGCTGTGCGGCGGCGCGTTCACCCTGGCCCAGGCAGGACTGCTGGACGGACGCCGGGCGCTCACCCATTGGGCACTGACCGATCTGCTCAAGACCCGACACCCCAGGGTGCAGGTCGAACCCGACGCCCTGTTCGTCGAGGACGGCAACCTGTGGACCGCCGCCGGAACCGCCGCGGGCATCGATCTGTGCTTGCACCTGGTGCGCACCGCTCACGGGGCGGAAGCCGCCGCGACCATCGCCCGCTCCATGGTCACCGCACCCTTTCGGACAGGAACCCAGGCCCAGTTCATCGAACATCCGACGCCGACCGTCGACCGCGACGTCGACGTGCTGGCCGAGGTACGCGCCTTCGCCCTGACGCACCTCGGCAAACCGCTGACCGTGGCCGCGCTCGCCGACCGCTCCGGAATGTCGCCGCGCTCCTTCGCCCGGCACTTCGCGGCGGCGACGGGGACGACACCGCTGAACTGGCTCCTGGGCCATCGCGTCGCGGCGGCCCAAAAACTGCTCGAACGTACCGATCTGCCCATGCCCGAGATCGCCCGCCGCTGCGGTTTCGGCAGCGAGATCACCATGCGCCAGCACTTCGCATCCCGCCTGGGGACCAGTCCGCGTGCCTACCGCGCCTCCTTCGCCCAACCGCCCTCGCCTGGAACGGATGGAGCGTAATAGCACCGACGTGAGGGCGCTGGGCGTGGCCCATCCGGGCTGGTCAGCGTCGTCTCGGTAAGGGAATATGGCTGCTGGTGGGATAGTCGTCCGGTCTGGAACTGTTCGACCGGCTCGGCACCCACACCGCCGTCGTCGCCCTCGTCCGCGCCCGCCGACAAGTCCTCGGCGCCCTGACCATCGGCCGCTCCGCCGACCGCGCCCCGCTCACCCTACGACGACCTCGCCATGGTGGAGGACCTGACCCACCGCATCGCTCTCGACGTGGACAACGCCCGGCTGCACCGCCAGATGCAGCACATCGCCGAACGCCTTCAGCGCCGCCTCGACCTCGCCCACCAGTCGCTCTTCCCCCACATCACAGCCACCTGCCTCTACGCCCTCCTCGACCAGGGGGACGACGGAAGTCGGACCCTCACCTACTCCAGCGCCGGCCACCCGCCGCCCCTGCTCATCACCCATGAAGGCGACACCCGCTACCTCAAGGGAGGCCGCGGACTCCTCCTCGGTGTCGACCCCACGCTCGCGCGCCATGACGCCGCCGAAGCCCTGCCCGCCCGCTCCACCGCGCTCATGTACACCGACGCGCTCATCGAACGCCGCGGCGAGGACCTCACCCACGGCCTGACCCGCCTGCGGCAGCACGCCGCCGCCCTCGCCGGCGAAGACCTCGACACGTTCTGCGACGAGCTCCTCACCGGCATGGCCTCCGTCCACGCCGACGACATCGCTCTCCTCGTCGCCCGCACGCCCGCCCGGCCAGAGCCGACCCGGTGACACCGCGACCGCAAGGGGGCCCCACACCCCTCGCCCGACGCCCGACGCCCCTACGGGGCCTGCGGGGCCTGCGGGGCCTGCGGGGTTCCACGGTCACAGAACCAGCGCGGCGGCGTACACCCATGCGAGGCCGTGCGCATGGCGTACTGGCGGGCCATGGCCCTTGGCGCACGCCTCCCAGGCCCCAAGCCCGTGGCGGTCCCCTACACCTGCCTGGCGGGCTCACACCCGGTCGCCTGCGATTCCCCGCCCTCGACAAGATACGGCCCACCGGAGCCTTATGAACTCCCTTGCAGGGCCCTACCTTTGAGCCATGGAAACTCGGCGTCCCGGCCCGCTGGCGGAAGTTGCCTCACCCGTGAAAGCCGGATGGCGGCTGGTGTTCGTGCCCAGTCGGCCCCGCGAGCTGGCCGTCGCGCTGGGCGCGAGCATCATGGTCCCGTCGATGGTCGCGGCCCCACTTCTGCTGGCCGCTCTGGTGACCGCCGTGCTCTCGGGGAGCTCAGCCGTCTGGGGCGGTTTCTGGGTGCTCATGGCGCTCACAGTCCTCGCAGTGGTCCTGCTCGCCGTAGCCACGCTGTACGTCACGGTCTCCATGACCGTGCGGTGGGTCGAGCTCCGCCCCCTGGCAACTCCGGCCCAGGTCGTGATCGCCCGCTTTCTGCGTTCATCGACCATGGCGCTGGCTGATCTGCAGCGAGTCGTCGTCATCGAGCGACTCAGTCTGGGGCAGCGACAGTCGATCAAGGTGGTGTTGCACACCCGCAACCAGACGGTGGAATGCGAACCGCCGACGTCCGCACCGCTCTCTCGGGTCGACGCACAGGCGCTGACCGGCTGGCTGACCGAGCACCTCGGCCGGGCCCAGGTGGCGATAGAGCGTCAGACGGAGGTCAAGCGCGACTTCCTGCGTCCGGACGAGTGGTGGACCCTGTCCCACACCGCCGAGCAGTGGCGGGTACCCGTCGGCGAAGTCGACGACATAGCCGCCCAGCGCGGCATCGAAAGCTACCAGTACACACCCCGGGCATACGCGATGCACAGCCCTGGCACCTCGGTCACCGTCTACGAGCCGGGCCGGGCCTACGAGGTCGCCGAAGAACTCCGCGCGGAACGAGCCGCCAGCCAGGCGGCCGACAGCCCGATGGCCCCCGGCCCAGCCGACAACTAAGCAACCGATCCCGGCTGACTCGGACTGCCGGATCAGCTCCACTCGTCGGCCTGCCCGGCCGCCCCCTCGCCTGCGCGGGGAGCAGCAGGATGAAGTTGCTCCAGTCGCTGACGAAGACCGAGCTGTACGACAAGGCGGGACTTCGTTGCGGCGTCGGAGGAGGCGTACGAGGCGAAGGGCACCGAACAGGGCGTCGGACCAGGTAGCCCCAGCGCAGAAATCGGCGGCCATCCCCTGCCCAACGCTTCCCGGGCGATCCTGTGCAACGCGAAAGCCTTCACCGCCATGCTGCGCGAACTCACCGGCACAGACATCTCCTGACCGGTGCCGACCGGCCGAACGGCCCGGCAGGGCGGGACACGGCGCACGCTGTCTGCGGGCTTTCCAACCTCACCCGACTGGCTCCTCTGACGGCGATGGCTGCCTCGCTGGTCGGGGGGACCGACAGCCACGACCTGGCGTGGACCATCGTGCGGCGGCTGCGGCGGCTGCGGCGGGAACCTGCGCCGGGTCTTCGGATGCAAGCATGACACCCGGTCACGCGGCGGATTCAGTCGCGCGCGCTCGTCGTCGCGCAGAGCGTCTCGGGGCTGCCCTGGCGCATGCACACGTCCCAACCGCGGAACTTCTCACCGAAATCGCCGTCGTCACCGATCGCCCGCGTCCCGTCGGCGAATTCGACGTCGAGGCGCACCATCGGGTACTTGGTGACGGGGAACGCGCCCATGCTGAAGGACACCGAGGTGAGGTCGCCGACCGGCCCTGACGCGGCACCGTCGGCGCCGCCGCCGCGCAGGCGGTATCCGCTGGGTACGTCGGCGTCGTAACCGGCTCTGGCCGCAGGTGTTCCGCCCACGAGGGAACGGGCTGCGGGGGCAGCATGCCCCTCGAGATGGTACTGCCCTGAGCCAGGGGCCGGGGCGCGAAGAAGCCCACGACCACCGGGGTAGAAGCGCCCCGCTGGGCCGGCCCGGCCGCGGCCGGGGCGCCGAGATGGCGAACAGGGTGGCCGCCCCCGCCAAGGTGACACCGATCGCTGCCGCACGTCGCTGCACGGAGGCCTCCGAATCCCTGTCGTCGCCGCGCGTCATGGACGCTCGCGGCGCGCCCTCAACACCGCCGCACATTAGGCCCGTCCGCGCCGCCGACCACAGGGCGATATCGGTCAACTCAGCTCCGCTGATGGGCAGTTGCAAAGTGGCTCATCAAGGTGACGTCACATCGCAGGGGGCTGGTCTGACGCATTCCGCACTCTCACGCCCCTGGCAAACCTTCCTACGCTGCCGAGGTGGCCAACGAACCACCCGCGCCGCCGTACACGGCAAAGCGCGCAAGCCCACACGCACACACCAGGGAGCGAACATGTCCAGACACATCGTTGCGGTCGGCGCGGCCTTGACCCTCGCCGCGGCGGCACTCGTCGGCACGACACAGGCGGCGTCCGCCGACACGGGCGCCCACCCGGCAGCACCCGCAACCAAGCACATCGTGTACTTCTCCGACCAACCGCTCAGCACCACGAAGTCCACGCCGGTGAGCGCGCTGCCGGCCAACGCTCGCGCCCAACTGACCGGGACGCGTATCAAGCCGTACACAGACACGCCAACCGGCTACAAGTTACGCGACAAGAACCAGCGCCCCATCACCGATTACCGCTACCGGTCGTCCTACGTCTACGCGATCGACGCGAGCTGCGGCCTCGACGGATGCAGCGCGATCCAGCAGGTGCGCCTCAGGCTGGAGGAACAGCTCCGCGGCGGCCAGACATGGATGATGATCATCAACACGTCCCTGTGGTCCGGTCCCCCCTCGTACTTCGCCGACTACTCCTACGAGTGCGGCGTGAACATCAAGGGCGAGCGGGACAAGACGTGCAGCACCTGGCGTGACGACGGCGCCGACGGCCCCGCAAATGACGTCGCCTACGACGGCGTCCGGTTCCTCAAGAGCATGGGCACCTTCCCCGCCATCAAGTTCCCCATGGTCAACGTGGATGTCACGTTCGCCGATGGTACGCGTGCCATCGGCGACGACGGCCGCTACGGCGAGAAGTTCCGCGGATGGGACGTGTGCATGCAGCAGGGCGGCACGGAGAAACTGTGTCCCACCTCGGGCACGGGAGACTGAGCCCGTAGAGTCCAGAGGAGCACCAAGGGGAGGAGCGCATGGTGTCCGTGCCCGACTGGGAAGTCCTGCGGCAGCAACTCGACGCCGCACCGGGACAGGCTCTTCACGGGAGGTACACCGCGCTCCGTCCCCGCAGACAGACAACCCCCTCGTGGCCACCTCCCTGTCCGGCGCGGACCGCCGTGCGGTTCGCCTTCAGGCCGCCGCACCAGTGGCGCCTCGACACGGCGGACGGCATCGTACTGACCGACGAGGAGACGGCTCCCCGGGCCGAGCGCCCCGGCCCGCACTTTCCCACCGACGATGCCTCCTACCCCTGGGACTTCGACCCGACCCCCGCCCGCCTCATCCTCTGCGCCCACAGCCCGCTGCTCGCCGACGCCACCCTCATACGGTCCCCGCGGGCCGTAGGGCACGACGGACGCCGCGCCTGGGAAGTCGTCCTGCGCACCGGGCCCCCGCCGGGCGAACTCCATCTCATCGTCGACGCCGACACGGGAATCCTGCTCAAGTCGTACGCACCGGCGCACGACTACGCCGAGGAGCTCACCGACCTGACATTCGGCGCACTGCCCGAAGCCCACTTCCGGTGGGGCCCCGGCCTCGCCGCGCGCCGCCGCGAACGCATCCGCGCCCTGGAGCAGCTCGACGCCCACTACCGAACCCATCCGCTTCCGCTGCCCGCCCACTGGCCGGCCGGCCGCCTCGGCGACTGCCCCTTCCCCTATGACGGGGATCCGGAGACCGGTTTCGTCGTCGTGGACTTGGACCTCGTCGAGCCCGGCCCCGAGGACCGGCTGCGCGGCGCCCAGCTCGTACGGCTCCCGCTGGACGCGCCACCTTACGAAGTTGGCCGCATGCAGGACCCGAACCAGTACGTGCACCACTGGCGCGACCGGAACTGGCACTGGTACCTCATCCTGGACGGGCGGCCACTGGACCCCGAGGAACTGCGTCGGGTCGCCGCGTCGCTGCCCGGCGCGTGACGGCGGCGGGGCGCAGCCGGGGTGGTGCTACGGCTGCCGCATCCGCGGGTGCCCACGGGCGTCGCGCGCATCGGGTTAGGGGGCGCGGCTGAAACCACTGGCCCCCGGGCAGATGTCCGTCCTGTCCTCACTGTCCCGGCCAGGAGCCTCGACGGCGGCACTCCCCCGCACCGAATACCGCCCCTCGGGCCGGATGTACACCCGCCCGCCGACGCCGCCTGCCCGGCCACGGGCGGATCGCCCCATGCCCACGCCCAGGCCGCACCGGGGACGGCTCCCCGACAACGGGCCCTTCTGACCATCCCAGGGTGGTAGACCACGTCACCATGCCCCTGCAGGCCCAGGACGCGCGCGGCAGGCCCGCCGGGCTCGACGACGACGGGCCTTGGTGGCCGCGTCAGGCCCACCTTTAAGCCCCGGCCCGGCGCTGTCTGAGGCGTCATCCCTCCCCTCCTCCCCGCCAAGCGCGGCCGAAGGCTCAGTACGGTGCTCGACCGAGGCCGTGTGACGCTGCCTCAGCAGGCCGAGCAGCGGCTCCACTTGTGCCTCGGGCTACGGCTGGCCGCCCTCCGTGGCAAGGCGGTAATGCTCCTGAAGCCAAGTAGCGAACTGCACAGGCGTGGGCTCGACAGCAAAAGCATGCATACCGGACGTTCACCGACGATGCTGGCACTGACTGCTCCTCAACCTCGGATTCCGAGGTTCTCGCCCAGGCACTGAAGGCCCTGCAGAAGCTGGACATCGCGGCACGCAGCGGGGAAGGGATGGCCACACCATAAACAGAAGGCCCGGCCGGGAAACCATCCCGGCCGGGCCGCCTACCCCGCGCCCACCCCGCCCCAGGACAGCAGGGCCAGGCACCGGCACGCCCCCCGGCTCGCTGCTCCCCGTGGAAAACTGCCCCAGCTCGTCCGCGGCGTGTCCTGCTCGCCACGTGATCCCCGCGTCATGCCTGATCGTTCTATCGGTGTCCGTCGTTGACCGTGCGGGGCATCACTCCGAGAATCAGGTTCTCCAGGGCGTGTGACATGGTCCCGAACCTGGCGACCCAGGTCTCGACCAGGTAGATCTCACTATCCTCGTCGATGGCGAGAAAGAAGCGGCCGTGATCGAGCTCACCGAGAGGGAAGAGCTCTCTCCCCAACTCGTCGCTCCACTCGCAGAACCGGTCCTCCTCTCCCCAGAGCAGCGCCGGATCGAGTTCGAAGGGCTCGCGAGCCCGGCTAATCCCCGGGCCGCCATGGGCCACGACCAGCCCCCCGAACTCCTGGAGGAACCTCTCCGCGGCATCGTGCATGACAATGCCGGCCCCTTCGAACATGGATCGCCAGCCAGCCGTGTCGACCCGCCTGCCAGGCGCCCATCCTGAGGCCTGCAGTACCTCAAGCACTTCCGGCGACCACTCGCTCATCACAGACCAACTCCCGCCCAGCCCAAAGAGAAAGCGATCATCTCAGCAGACCTGCCGAGCCAGTACAGCGTGCGACCGCACCACACGAAGAACCCTGGCAGCGGGGCCCGTTCGGCAGGTACGGCGGCGAAGCCCCGCAGAACGGCGAAGGGGGCAGGCCCTCTCATGGCGTGCCGCCAGCCCGTACCGAGACAGCACGCACCGCGCAGTGAGTCCCGAGGGCGCCGGCTGCGGTGTGGCGGGGGCCGGTCAGTCAGCGGGGGACGGACCGTGAGTGCGGGTCGGCCCAGGGGCTCCGGTGGCATGAGGCGGGTCCGAGGGCCGGTGGCAGGTCCCGGCCATGCGTGAGTATGCGTACTCATGTGCGGGCCCCTTTCCGTGCTGGAAGGTGGGTACGGAGGTGGGGATATGACGGGCATGGCGGACCGGTGGCGCCGCGGCCGCGAGTCGTGCACACAGGCGGGCGGGCTTTTGCTGGCATTGTCTTTGGCGGGACTGGCAACCGCGTGCACACGCGAGCCGGCCGCGCAGGAACTGCGCACACAGGCCACCTCCCCCCAGGCCGCGTCCCGCAGGACAGCGGAGGAGCAGGGCATGCGTGCCGTGATCGGGCGTCTGACGGCCGTGGAGGGACTGGAACACGTCCTCACGCGGTTTCGTGACTCCTGCGCCAGGCCGACCAAGCACTCGGTCTTCGAGAACAACCCCTCCCGCAACGTCCTGGAGTGCAGCATGGACGCGGACGTCTACTTCGGGGTCCGCGCAGACCTCACCGATGTTCTTGCCCGTATCGGGGCGGCCCGCATCGCGCCCTGGGAGCCACAAGCCGACCAGGCCATCGCCTACGCACTCGACTACCAGCGCGCACACGGCCGAAACCCGGACGGCACCCTCATGAGCGCTCCACTCCTTCAAGCCCCGGGGATTGAGATCGCATGGGACCAGCCAGACCCCCTCCCTCACCAGATCAAGGAACCCCTGCCGTGCTTCCCGGCCACCGCGTCCACCATCTACGAACGCTGCTCGATCAACCCGCACACCCCGCTCAGCCTGGCAACCGCACGGGCCCGCTACGGCACCCTCCTCGCCCTCCACCTCGCCTCATCCAACTATCTCGGGTACTACTTCAACGTCCCCCGCAAGAAGTGACCCGCCTCGGCCTCCCCCTGTGACGGCCCCGTCAGACCCAGAACACTCCGATGAGGAACGCACTGCCGAAGGCGACGAGGTGCGGACCTGACGCGATCGACGTCGAACAGGCTGTTGTTCCTGGCCAATCCTCTGCCGGTGAGGCTAGAACTCACGAAACACCTCATCCGTGATGCCAGGCGGCAGCGCCCTGCTGAACAGCACGTAAGCCGGTCCGTAGGGAGTCGTGGTCTGAAAACAGTCCCGACCGGTCCAGCTCGCGGTCGCCTCGACCGTACAGACGCGACCTGCACGGTCGAGGCAGCGGACTTCGCCCTGTCCTCAGCGTCCGGGATCTGGCCGTCTATAAGGCGCGCCAGGTGGTCCTGGCAATTGCGGCGCCCCTCAAGCGGTCGCAGCCCGGCAGCCGCACCGGGGCGCCAGATCACCTCGACCATGATGCCTGCCGCCTCGAACCACTCCTCGTCTCCACGGAACGGCACAGCGGCGGCGCGAGCCATCGCGCGGGCGGCCTTCCTGGCAGCCACGGCCGTCAGAGCGCCGGGGCCGACGAAGCCGGTGCCGTGGTAGCGTCGCTCTCTTCTCCGGCATGTCCGGACGGAGTCTCGTCAGGCACATCCATGACCAACCCGCAGCAGCAACTCCAGGACGCACTTGAGGCCCTGGACGTCGCCTTCGCACCACTTTCCGGGCTGCCGTTCTCGGTGGGCGGCTGTACCCACTGCTACACCGAAGCCGATCTCGAAGTCCTGGGCGGGGCCGTGCACCGGGTACCGGACCAGCTGCTCTTCTCCGTCGCGCTCAAGACGCCCGACCACTGGGACAACTTTCCCGGCCTGTACCGCCGGTTGATGCCCCGCATCGTCCACCTCCTCATCGCCGACCAGCTCGACCACGGCCTGGTCGCCTCGCGGCTGCTCGCCGCAGGGTGGCGCAACTGGTCGGCGCCGGAACACATAGCCCTAGACGAGGTCTGGCACGCCTGGTGGCGTTCCGTCCTGCACTCCCACCCGATTACGGGGCATATCACCGATATCCTGGAAGCACTCGCGGTCACCACGGGCACCCTTGCCCCCTGGCTGGCCCTGTGGGCCGAAACCCGCACCGAGGCGGCGGACCTGCATCTGAGCGACGCGCTCGACTACTGGCTTATCGAAGACGAGCTCGCCGACCTCCATCTCGGCTTCTACGACGAGCTGCACGCCACTCCACAACTGCTGCCCTGGCTCCTCTCCTTGGAGGACGGCCGTATCAACGCCACCCAACTGCTGGAAGTCCAGCGCATCTCATCCAGCTAAGGCCCACCGGCAATAGGCACCCGGGAGGTGGTGCGCGTATCAGAAAGCTCACGCCCCACGTGATCATGGAGTTCTCTACGCTCAGTAAGCATGAAGGACGGCCTGACTGCGCTGCCAGTTCGCCGACTTAGCTGTCGGAATGCAGGTCAACGGGCATCCTCGCCTTGTGTGACAACGAACTCTCCGCGCTGTTACCGCACTTGACGCCGGTGATCGTCGTCTCGGTGGACACCACCAGCTCCGCTATGCCTGTCCGGGCCCACCCCACGACGACGCGTCCGCGTGCCGCAGAGGCTGCGGTATCGACAGGTTCATTTGCCCAAGGAGACGCTCGGGCAGGAGTGGGAGCAGGCGGCTGCGTCGAGGAAGTTCTGGAGGGTGGCGCGTCGGAGGTGGCGGCCTTGGATACGTCACCGCCTGTGTTCTCGCGCAGGGCGTTGCCGTATGCGGTGTTCCAGCGGGCGGTGAAGTAGACGTCGCCACCCGCACGCTTCGCGACCTTCCGTGCCGCGTCCACCAGCAGCGGCGCTAGGCCCATGCGGTCCGCCGTGCCCTGTGCATGATGCGGGTCTGCTCGACGGAGTGGCGCCCGAACGGGGTGCCGTCTGCGCCGGGACGGTTGCCCGTCGTGCCGGCCTCCAGCGCGAGGCCGAGGCCTGCCCGTACGTCCTTGTCGAAGGTGTCCTTGCCGGTCCGCTCAATGTTGCCGGTCCAGTCGGACGTGTCGACGTGGTTCCAGTCGCGCTCGGTGAGCAGGTACTTGAGAGCGTCGTTACTTCTGTCCCAGGCCCGGGTCCAGATAACCGGTCGCGGTGGCGGGGTCCTTGGCCATGATGCCGAGCACGCCGTCGAGGGGATCGTTGGCGAACCAACCGCCGTCCTTCTTATCACTGAAGTCCCCGCGCAGGTCCCAGATGTCCGGGTTTCCGCCCCGCTTCTTGTCCTCGGCCGTGCGGATGTCGTCGGCCATGTCCTTGAGGAACTGGTCCGAGTAGCCGTCGCCCTGCTGGATGAGGGTGACCAGAGACTGATAGCCACGTACCTGCTGGCCGTGACCGGTGCCGACGGCGATCTTGTTGCCGGCCGCGTCGAGGTCGTACTTCTGGACTCCCGCCTTCTTGAGCCCGTTCCGGAACTCCTTGTAGAAGGGTGAGTTGGTGTCCTTGGTTGCCGTGGACAGCGTGGTCGCCAGCTGGGTCTGGAGTCCGGCGTAGGTGCTCTTGTCGGTGGCGCTTCCGGAGTGGCTCCAGTCGCTGAGGTGGTTGGTGAAGGTGAGGGTCCCGTCGAGCCCGAGGCTGGCAAGCATGGTCTGGCTGAAAACCGTGTCGTGGGAGTTGTCCCGCATCAGCGACTCGAAGCGGGCCGCCTCCTGCGGTGTCAGCTTCTTGCCGTCGTTGACCTTGCGCGCGAGGTCGGCCGCGGCCTAGCCCTCGTAGTGCTCGACGTCGCCACTGGCTTTGCCGTTGAAGCCGTTGAAGTTCCCGTCCTTCAGATCGATGTCGACGACGACGGCCTCAAGGGCGGTCTTGAGTCCCTGGTCGGCGTCGTCGACCGCACGCACCGCGTCGTCGATGCGCTTGCTCCACGACATCTCGGTGCTGTGCAGGTCTGGATCGTGCCGGATGGTATTCGCCTCGGCCGCCGATACTTTACTGAAGTCAAAACTCATGGCCCCGGTCTCCGAGACCTTCATCCCCGCGTCGATCGCGTCCTGCCGGGCATGCTCCACCCTCTTCTTCAGGTCGACGAAGTGGGCATAGGCGTCCCGCAGCAGCGAGGCCACCGCTTTGGCCTCCACCTGCGCGGAGGCATACTCATGCCGGGTGGTAGGGAAGTTCGGGCGGGAAAACAGCGAAGCCTGACCGGTCCACGTACCGTCCAGGCTCACCGGCTGCACCCGGTCCTTGTAGCGGTCCTCCAACTTCTTGAACTCCCCGGCCATCGACTCCCACTTGTCGGCGGCGGTGTTCAGCTGACCGAAGTCGATCTTCATGACCTGCTCGTACGTCAACATCGCGTCCCCCGCGTTTAGTTGTGAGGCGGCTGCGACAGCTGATGCAGCCTGGACTGACGGGCCAGCTCGTCACCGATGCCCTGGTCGTTCCTGATGAACAGGCTGTTCGTGCCACGGAGCGCGGACTTCTCCCCGGCCAGCCGCCCCATCAGCGCCTTGACCTGCATCCCCCAGGTCTCCTCGGCCTTCTTCAGCCCTGCCTCGGTCGCCCAGCCGTCGAACGTCTTCGCCGCGGCGACCGTGGCTTCCTTGGCCCAGTCGCCGGCCTTCTTCGTATTCGGCTCGAAATCCGTCTCGATGTCGTTGGCCGCGGTCGTCTGCCGCCCCGCCTTCGAGCTCAGATCCTGATCCCCGCCGCCCCCGCCGACCGGACGTCATCTGCCCGGTTCAGCCGCATCGCCACAGGCTGCTGCCCAGCAGCCTTGCCGGCTGCCCACTCCGCCTCGAAGAACCCCATACCCCGTATCGCTTCCCCACTCGCCCCGCCCTGCCATGCACCAACATCAACACCGTTGAGCAGCAGGTGAGCAGGCACATGAGTACCCCTACTCAGTGATCAACTTCGCAACCGACGTCACACAACTGCGGAAAACGCCATCGCCGCAGGATCCATTGCTCACGAAGCTGCATTCCTAGACAGAGGATGCGAGCAGCATGACGTACCGCCGACTCCCGCTAGAGCCTGTCTGACGGGTCGAGGGGGGGGTGAGGATTTCTGCTGGGCCTGACGGTGTCAAATGCCGCGTTCGATCATGTCGATGACCTGCTGGCCCGCGTCGTGGGCTTGGGTGGGGTGGAGACCGCGGAGGGGGCCGTCGATGAGGAGGACGGCGAGTCCGTGGACGGCGGACCAGGCGAGGAACTCGGCTCCGGGGCGCCGGTCTTCGGGCAGGAGTCCGGCGTCTACGAGGCCGTCGAGGGCGTCGCCGAGCAGCTCGAAGGGTGTCTTGCCGGTGGAGCCCGCGGCGGTGTCGGCGGCTGCGTGGGTCATGTCGCCAGGGACGTGGAAGGCGGTGCGGAACAGGCCGGGTTCTTCCTGGGCGAAGCGGAGGTAGCCGGTGCCGACGGCGCGGAAGCGGGCCCGGGCGGCGGCCGCCGCGGTCTCGGTGGGCGGCAGGGCGTCCTGTTCGGCCTCCATGGTGTGGGCGACCTGGGCCATGGCGGCCTGGGAGACGGCGTGGAGCAGGGCGTCGCGGTCGGCGAAGTGCCGGTAGGCGGCGTTGGGAACGACCCCGGCCTGCCGGGTGGCGGCGCGCAGAACGACGGCCTCCGGGCCGCCCTGGCGGGCGAGTTCGAGGGCGGCCGCGATCAGGGCGTTGCGCAGGTCGCCGTGGCGATAGGTGCCCCGTTTGGTCTTCTCGTTCCCCGGCACTGCCATGATTGCCGCCGCCTCCAATGTGGACAGCATCCACTTAGTTCGTCTAGGCTCTCGCATGATCACTCGGGGGGCGGATCACTGCACCCCCGAATGTGGACATCGTACACAAGGGCGGTCGATGACCGTCCCTGCACCTGTCGCCAGGGGGACCCAGTACTCATGGGAAAGATCACACACTTCGTCCACCAGTCACTGGACGGCTTCATCGAGGGCCCGAACGGAGAGTTCGACTGGCCCCGCATGGACGGCGAACTGTCCGCCTACGCGCAGACGCTCACCGACAGCGCCGACGTCTTCCTGTACGGCCGAGTGGTGTGGGACATGATGTCCGGCTACTGGCCCCGCGCCGAGGAGTTCTCCACCCATGAGCACGACCTCGCCTTCGCGCCCGTCTGGCGCAAGGCTTCGAAGGTGGTCGTCTCCTCGACGCTGACCGAGGCGGACTGGAACACCCGCGTCATCAACACGAACGTCGTCGAGGAGCTCACCGCTCTCAAGGACAGCGGCGCCCATCTGCTGCTGTTCGGCGGCTCCGCGCTGGCCGGCTTCCTCACCGAACACCAGTTGATCGACGAATACCAGATCTTCGTCCACCCCGTCGTGCTCGGCGGCGGCAAGCCCGTCTTCACCACCCCGCAGCGGCAGTTCGACATGACCCTGGCGGAGACCCGGACTTTCGACTCCCAGGTGGTCCTCCTCCGCCACGAACGGGCCAACTAGCCGTTACGCCCCGGCGCCCTGACGGGCGGTCGGCGACCGATGAGATTCTCCGCGGCCAGCAGTCATAGACCACAGCTGGAGCACCGCACCAACGAGTACGACCGCACCTCGCGCCCGCTGAGCTTCTTGCACCCAGACACGAGAAACCGAGGAACCTGACAATGCGCACCCTGATCAGCACCGCGTTCATCTCGCTCGACGGCGTCGTGGAAGCCCCGGGCGGCGAACCCGGCTACCGCAACTCCGGATGGACCTTCAAGGACATCGAGTTCCTCCCCGAGGCGTTCGAGATCAAGGGCCGGGAACAGCAGGAAGCCACCGCCATGCTGATGGGCCGCACCAGCTACGAGGCGTTCAGCCCGGTGTGGCCGGACATGGCGGACTTCGCCGACTACAAGGTGATGCCGAAGTACGTCGTCTCCACCACGCTCTCCGAGGGCGACCTGGTGTCCGACTGGGGCCCGACCACAATCCTGCGTTCACTCGACGAGGTCGCCGCGCTGAAGGAGACCGAGGGCGGCCCGATCATCGTCCACGGCAGCGCCTCGCTGAACCAGGCCCTTTCGGATGCCGGCCTGATCGACCGTTACCACCTGCTCGTCTTCCCGCTCCTGCTCGGCGCGGGCAAGCGGCTGTTCAGCGCCACGGACAAGGACACCCAGAAGCTGAAGCTGGTCGAGCACGAGGCATACGCCAACGGCCTGCAGAAGCACGTCTTCGACGTAGTCCGCTGACGAAGTACCCCAACCCTCAGCACGCAAAGAAGGATCGGACCCCCGACATGAGCACCGCAGTCAAAGGCCCTGCCAGCTACTTCCCCTCCATCGAGAAGAAGTACGGCCGCCCGATCACCGAATGGAAGGACCTCATCCGCGCCTCGCCGCTGACCAAGCACATGGAACTCGTGACCTGGCTCAAGACCGAACACTGCCTCGGCCACGGCCACGCCAACGCTCTGGTGGCCCACACCCTCGCCGAGGCAAGCGGGGAGTGAACCTCCCCGGGGACGTCCAGGAGAGGTCCGCGGCGGTCAGCTCCGGAGCCAGAGCCGGATCGCGGCAACGGTGTCGGTGCCGTGAAAGACGTGCGCCCGCTTCTCGTATCGGGTGGCGACGGCCCCAACCCCCTTGACCGCCAAGATCGTGCGCTCGACTTCGTTCCTGCGGCGGTATGTTGACCGGTCAAACCACGCAGGGCCCCGGCCGCCCGCACGCCCGCGAAGCTGGCGGTTGGCCCGCTGGTCCTTCGGCTCGGGGATGGTGCGCTTGATCTGCCGTCGGCGCAGGGAGCGGCGGTTGCGGCGTCAACTGCAGGCCCCGTCCGCGCACAAGCGGTCCGGCCGAGTACGCGCACGGCCACCACCCGGGCGGGGAACGCGGACGCGCTCCCGGTGCCCCTCCCCCTCCCGGCGACAGACCACAGCCAGCGCCGCCGTTCGGGGGCCGGGCCGCCGCCGCATCCTGTTCCGCCACCGCCGGCATCAGCGCCTCGGCCACGTCGACCACCGGGTTGGCCGCGCCCCTGGCCCCGCGGGCCGTCTCGGCCAGGGGGAAGTGTTCCGCGCACGCCGTCGCCTGGACCTTCGCCGGGGCGTACGCCCCCACGTTGCCGCAGCCTGACCAAGCGAGGGATCCCGGCGTGCCCGGGTGGGGAGATCAGACAGCGGCCAGGCGCTTCGCCATGCCCCGCTCCCTGCCCACATCGTCGGGACGCCTTGCATCCGGCAGTGACGACGGAGAAGTTGCGCACAGTTGGGGATTGACCGCCCCTGCGGTCTCCTTACAGGTACATGGGCCGGGCCCCGCCCGCCGTCCCGTTTGTCGCAGTGCTCTCCACCCGTCGCGTAGTCTCCCTCGATGTGAGTGGGATACGAGCAGAGTGGCGCCGCCTTCGGCAGAGTCGGACCGCGGGCAGACTGGCGCCCTCTCACAACGCGGTCCTGGACCAGGCCCGGGAGCTGTACGCGGCGGAGGAGTTCGAGCAGGCCGAGGAGGGCGCACGGTTCGTCGCGGCGATGCCGCCCGTCCGGGGCTCGGACCACGAGCTCGCGTCATGGCTGGCCAGGGCTCTGGCCGTGACCGCGGCCCTCACCCACGGGCGGGGCGAGGAAGTGCTCCCCGAGGTGGAAGCGCTGATCACGGATCTGACGCGGGCCCCTGGCGCCGGTCCGACGCTCCAGGCGCTCCTGCTCACCCTCCGCGCCCACCGGGTGGAGATCCTCATCCAGACGGAGCGGCACGAGGAGGCCGAGGCCGAGGCGCGGACCGTCCTGCGCGCGGCCGTCCGCCTCGCACACCTCGCGGAGGTGTGGGAAGTCGAACTGTTGACACTGGCCAAACTGGCCGCGGCGCTGAACGCCCAGGGACGCCACGAGGAGGCGGAAGCCGTCGCCCGCGGGAACCTGCCGCGCGCGGACGAGCGCCGAGCAGGCGCGTTCCACCGTGCGCTGGCCTCCAGCCTGAACGGTCAGGGCCGCTACGAGGAAGCGCTGGCCGAGACACGCGAGCCCGCCGCCGCCGGAGGCCGGGCGGCCGGTGGAGCCGTGGACGTCCTCGCCGCCACCGCCCTGGACGGTCTGGGCCGCCGCAAAGAGGCGGAAGCCGCCGCTCGCCAGGCGGTGAGCGCCTGTGCGCGCTCCCTCCACCCTGCCCATCCCCGCAACCGGGAGGCCCGTGCGCTCCTGGCCCGCCTCACCGCCGAGGACCCCACCCCCGAATGAGCCATATCGTGTGCGGCGGAGCCGTCGGAAGTACGGGGGGCGTGGATGGCAACGGGCGACGAAGAGGGCGGACAGCGGCCTGCGCCGCGGCCTGACGCGGCGTCGGCCGCGGACCTGGTCCGGCGCATGGAGCTGATCGCCCAGGTCCAAGGCGTCGACCTGGGCCGGTTGCAGCCCGTGTCCGGCGGACACGGATCGCGGCAGGGTGTCCGTCTCCCTGGAGAGCCCTGGGGAGCCTGATAGAAGGGAATGCCGGACCCCGCAACGGGGTTGGTGCCGGACAGTCAATCCATTGCTGCCAGTGCGAGTGTCGCTGCGGGGCCGTCGGTGACCAGCCGGCTGAGGTCGCGCCGCGAGCAAGGAGGATGCCATGGGGCGGTCCGCGGCCTCTGATGAAAAAAGGGCGTCGCCCGACGGGTCAGGCTGGTTCTGTGAGATGGTGCCGAGCGAGTTGACATCCGCACCACCCAGCGCCCACCGCACGTCAGACGCCCAAGCCCAGCACACCCGGCTGAGCCTCGGCCCGGTGAGGGTTTCATCGGTCGTGTTGTCGCGGGTGTGCTCACGACGCACGACGACCCCCGCCCGGCGGGACGATCCGGGATCGTATCAACTGGCCCTCGCCACCCAGGGCGCCTTCAACGTCGTCCAGTTGCGCAACGCGTCCGAGGTGGCGGGAGGCCTCGTCCTGACGGACACCTCACGCCCGATCGAAAACATCGGCTTCAGCGACTACGGGGCGGTCGAGGCGATCGTGCTGCAGATCCCTCGCACCATCCTGCCCCTACGGTCCGACAGGGTGGACCGCATCCTCGCCCAACCCGCCTCCGTGCATCCGGGAGCCGACGGAGGGACAGCCGAGATCCTGGCCGACTTCCTGCATTCCTTGCAGCGCCACGGCCCCCGATGCGGACCCGACGAGTTGCTCCGCCTGGGCTCAGTCGCCCTCGACCTTGCCACCGCATGTCTGGCGCAGCGGCTCGGGGCCCGGGCCCGGGACGAGGAACCGGTTCAGACACCGGCCGAGGCACACGCCCAGGTGATGCTCCAGCGCGTACTTCAATTCATCGACGACAACCTCGACGACCGCGAACTGACGCCCCAAGCCATTGCCGACCGGCACAACATATCCCTGCGCGGCCTCTACACACTCTTTCGCGACCAGCCGATGAGTGTCGCCGAATTGATCCGCCGACGCCGGCTGGCCCGCTGCCACGCCGAACTGGCCCGCCCTGAACTGAGCCACCGCACCATTGAGGCCATCGCGGCCCACTGGGGCTTCACCAGCGCCACCGTTTTCGGCCGTGCGTTCCGGAAGGTATACGGGCTCACCCCCGGCGAACACCGCGCAGCCTCCGGCGCTTGAGTGGATGTGCCTGGTGCTGGGTGTGTGCACGCACGGCCAGGTCACGGTAACCGCGCCAGGTGAAACTCCTGCGGCCAGCCGAGTGGAGGGGTGCGTCGTGGTCCGAAGATCAGCAAGTCCTTCTTCCACAACTCAGTCGCATACTCCTCCCTCCCCTCGCCCTGTAGCGTTGCCCCGGCCTCAAGGCGGGGCCACAGAGCAGCCGAAGGCTACGAAGTGAGACGAAACTCGATGCGGCGGCAGGGCATACGCAGCCTCATGTCCGGCGGGGCGGTCGCCCTTGCCCTCGCCCTCCTCGGAACGGTGTCAGCGGCCACCGCATCCGCTGAAACCGCGACCACCGCGACCGAAACCCCTACGCAGGACGCCTACACCCTCACGCCCGCGGTCTCGCCCGTCGTACAGAGCGGGCCGCGCAACCTCATCAAACGGGTGCAGGACACGTACGTCAGCAGCACCGACGCCCGCGACCACTCAGCGGGAAGCGTCCTGCACATCGGCACGCCCGACAACGGGACGACCCGCTACCGCAGCTACGTGCAGTTCGAGGTCGCGCGGCTCAAGGGCGCGGCCATCAAGAGCGCCACGTTGCGCCTGTACAACTCGTACACCGGCTCCTGTGACGGCTGGTGGATGTACGCCGACCCGATCGCCGCCGCGTGGAACGAGAAGACCGTCACCTGGGCCACCCGGCCCGCGGTCACCCCCGGTTATCAGGCCTCCGCCAACTTCGGCCTGGGCAGCTCCGGCTGCCCCGACGTGGCACGCCCGTACGACCCGGAGTCCTCCAACGGCATTCACCGCCTGGACGTCACCGCGATGGTGCGCGCCTGGACCAGCACCACCGCCCCGCTGCCCAACTACGGCATCCAGCTGTCGGCGGGAGAGCTCGACAGCAAGGCGTACAAAGACTTCTGCTCCATGAACCCGAGCACGTCCGTCTACGCCTGCGATGCGGCGTACAACGCGCCGACGTTGGAGGTCGAGTTCGACGAGGGCTCGCCGGTTGTGAGCGCGGGCAACAGCAAGGCGGTGCCCAACGGCGGTTATCCGGCGGACGTCCCGGCGATCGAGTTGTTCGGCTCGGGCAAGGTCTCCGACGGGCCGTACCAGCGCTGGGTCCCCGACGCCTACCACTCCGTCCCGGACCCGGACAAGAAACTCTTCCCCACCGCCCGCGGCTGGGGCGGAGGCACGGACCACCGGCTGCGGCCCGCGGGCGCGTATGGCGAGGGCGACCCGGCGAAGCAGGTCATGGTGGTCGCGGACGGAAACAGCGGCTTCGTCGGGGTGATCCCCTACCCGTCCCTGTCGGGCTACAAGTGGGCTTACAACGTGGGCGACGCCGACGTCACCAATGTGCACGGCGCCGAGCTGCTGCCCGATGGGAACATCGCCATCGCGTCCAGCGGGTCGGACACGGTCCAGGTGTACGCGCGGGCCACGGGTGACCCCACCAGCCCGACCCCCGGCCCGGCGAAGGCACTGTCCACCAAACCCCTCGAAGAGGCCCACGAGGTGCTGTACGACCCTTCCACCCAGTCGCTTTGGGCGGTGGGCGGCCGTGCGCTGGTCCGCTACGGCTACGACACGGCGACCGGCACGCTTCAGGACGGCGAGTCCTTCCCGCTGCCGCAGCAGATCTCCCAGGGCAAGCCCGCCGAGGCCTGGGGCCACGACCTGGAGCCCGTGTACGGCAACCCCGACCGCCTGTGGGTGGGGGCGAACGCCGGGATCGTGCAGTTCTCCAAGTCGGGCCTGACCGAGTGCTACAAGGGCTCCAGCCGCTGGCCGCTGGAGACGCAGGTGAGCGACAAGAAACGCTGGTGCACGGACTACGCGGCCGAAGCGGCCCTCAACGTACAGCCGCTGGTGAAGAGCATCGGCAACGACCCGGTCTCCGGGGAGCGGCTGACGACCTGCGCGGACGGCTGCGAGGGGTCCAACACCAACCCGAGCTACACCACGTCCTGGCTGCGGTTCGTCACCACCGGCGGCGACACGCGGAAGGCACGCTGGTGGGACCAGAGCCAGCACTACCGCGCCCGCTGGATGGTGCCGAGCTACCAGTGACCGGTCCCCGCCGACCGGCCCTCAAAGGACTGGTACAGCGGGCCTGCGTTAGCGCAGACAAGGATGGGATGCATAGGGCTCAGCGGGAGCGACCCGAAGGAGGACGGGTCGCTCCCGCTGACCGCACTGCGTGCGATCGCCGTTCTGGGCTGGTGGCCCGCGGCCGGTCCACGCCGGAGCTGCCGTATCAACTCCCTGGCCGTCGGCTCGGCCAGGGAGTCACAGGCTATTTCGTGTGGCGTGATCTTGCGGGATCCATGAGCTGCTCTCCGTCGGCAGTGCCTGCTCGAACCGCAGGTAGCGCTCGATGGACCGGGCGAGGACCTCGTTGCCGGCGGCGGTGACGACGCGGTCCCACCAGGCGCCGTAGATCCGGTCGAAACGGTAGCCCGCGAGCAGTTTGCCGGCGGCGCGGACGGCGTCGGGGCGTTCGGGGATGTGGTTGGCGTAGCTGTACATGATGCTGACCCAGCGGGGGTCGGGGCCGACGTTGACGATGTCGCCGGTGAACAGGGCGCCCTGGCCGGTGTTCCAGTGCATGACCGTGCTTCCCGGGAAGTGGACGCCCGGGTTGATCAGCGTCAGTTCGTCGGTCAGCTGGTGGGTCTGTCCGCTCCAGAAGCGAAGAGCGGGGTCGGGGCGGCCGACCCAGCGGCGGTCCGCCTCGTGGAGGTACACCGGGACCTCGAAGGCGTGTGCCCAGTCGACCATGGCGGAGTAGAAGTGAGGGTGGCTGATGGCGATCGCGGTGATGCCGCCGAGCTCCCGCACCTCGCGGATCATCGCGTCGTCGAGGTAGGGCACGCAGTCCCACAGAACATTGCCCGCACCCGTGCGCAGCAGCAGGGCACGCTGGCCGATGGCGAAATCCGGCGTGCAGCCGATGCCGACGATGTCCGGACCCTGCTCCTCGAAGCGGCCCCGGTGACCCTCGGCGCGCAACTCGGCGAGGCTGGTCCACTGCTGGCCGTCGCGTCCCACGTACTGGCGCTCGTCCAGGCAGACCGGGCAGTCGAGGCGCGGGGTGGCGTACTGCGTGCCGCAGGTGCGGCAGATGGGCAGCGTCGAACCGGTGAGGTCAGCCACGGTCTCCCCCAGTCAGCTCGGTCAGCTCGGTCAGGACGTACGGGCGGCTGGGCTGCCAGCCGAGTTCGATGACGGCTCGCTGCCCGGACACCACCTGATTCAGGCCCAGCGCCTCGGCGAACGGAGCGCCCACTGCCTCGGCCGCCTGCTCCAGCGGCCAGGGCTCGGCCCGGCCGCTGCCGCCCGCGGCGATGTCGGCGGCTGCGGCCAGTGCCGCGACCGGCACCGCCTCGTGCGCCACGCCGTGCAGCATGCCGCCCGCAACGGCCTTGGTCACCGCCAGCACGAACAGGACGGCGAGGTCGTCCACGTGCACCATCGGCCAGCGGGTCGCGGCCGAACCGACGTACCGGCCGGTGCCGTGCTCGCGCGCCCAGCCGGTCATCAGCCCCGGGATGCCACCACCGCGGCCGTACACGATGCCGGGACGCACAACGACGGCTCGTACGTCGTCTCCGCCCGTGCCCAGCACCCGCTGCTCGATCCGCGGGCGGTAGCCGACGATGGCGATGGCGTTCGTGGGCGCGTCCTCGTCGACCGGCGCGTCACCGGTGGCGCCGAGCACCCATACGCCGCTCGTGTAGACGAAGGCCCGTCCGGAGCCGCGCAGCCGCTCGGCCAGCGCATCCACAGCCGCAGCGTCCACTGCCTCGTCGCCGGTCGGCGTGGCGAGGTTGATCACCGCGTCGATGTCGTCGGTGACGGCGGCCCGCAGCGAGGCCGGATCGGTCAGGTCGCCCACGACTATCGGTGCCCCGGCCGGCCGGCGGCTCACGTCCTTCAAGAAGTGGACCACCTGGTGGCCTTCCACCGTCAGCCGCCGCACCACGGCCGACCCGACGTATCCGGTGGAACCCAGGACGAGTACCTTCACGTCCAATCCCCTTTGTTCGTTGTCCTGTGCACGTGATGCTTCCCGCCTCACCTGCGGAAACAGAATCTAGGCGCACTCAAGGGGCAGCGGTCGACGCAGCGTGCAGGATCGTTCGACTGCGCGTGCAAAGCCGGAGCCCAGCACAAGGCGGCGGTACTCGCCGGGGGTCAGGCCATAGGCCTGGCGGAAGGCGCGGCCGAAGACGGTGGCGTTGGAAAGGCCCCAGCGAACGGCGATCGCCTGGATGGGCATCGCGCGCAGCTCCGGCCGGGCGAGGTCTGCGCGGCAACGCTCGAGGCGGCGGGTCCGGATGAAGGCGGCGACGCCCTCGTCCCCGAACAGCGCGTAGAGACCGCGCAGCGAGATGTGGTGGTGGTCGGCGACCGCCTGGGGGGTGAGGTCGAGGTCCCCCAGGTTGCGTTCGATGAAGACCTTGACCCGCTCCAGGAGAGCACGGGCACGGATCTCAGGTGAAGTGCCCTCAAGGGCGCCGAGTTGCTCGGCCAGGTAGGCCGTGGCCAGGTCGAGGGCCACCCGCCCGAGAGCCAGACGCTCTTCGCTCCGGCAATCCGCGCCGTTGTCGCGCAGGCTCGTCAGGAAATCGGCCATCACCGCGCCGAGGCCGGTCCGGGGAAGCCGACGGGCAACGAGACGGTCGGCGCGCCCAGCGCCCAGCGGCAGCTCCGATCGCGGGATCTGGAGGACGATCGCGCGTACCGGTCCGCCGTCGCGGTCGGTCTCGCACTCCAGCGGGACCGACGTGTTGGTGACGATGAACCCGTCGACGATCAGGCCGGAGTCCCGGCCGAGCTGGCAGGCCTTCATCGCGTTGTTCTGAAGCAGCGTGAGTTGGTACTGCTCGGGGTCGCCCCGCCTGATGTGCGCCGGAGTACGGCGTGACCACACGGGCGAGAACTCGAGTGTCGACACCGTGAGTGCGCCCAGATCGACCGCCCCGATATCGGCGTGGAAGTCACTCGCCCGATCGGTTTTGATCTCCACGGGCAACAAATCCGTGGACACCGTCTCGGTGAACCAGTCGAACCTCTCGCCCACCGGTACCTCACGGCCGGACGCCCGTGTCCACATCCGACCTCCTGCCTCCACAGCCATTGACGTCCCCCTTGAAGTGATCTTCTTGCGCGTTGATTTGACGAATGCACAGGTCTGCGGCGTGTCAGAGATCCGTCCCTGCTTCGTCCTTGGTGTGGGCCAGGCCGGGTGCCGGACCCGCCCGGAGCAGCGAGTTGCCCCACGAGGTGCCGCAGAACGCGAGCGGACGTGTTCGGTGCGTCGGTGGCTCCTGAACGGCGGGGACCTCTTGAATGGGCGGGCCCCATGCATTTCATGCCGCCGCCAGCGGCTTTCCCCGGCCGAGCATGTGGCGTAGCAACTTCCCGGCCACTGCCGCCCCGTCCGTCCGGATGGTGACCGACAGGGCGTCCGCCCGTGCCTGGATTCCGGGGTTCAGGGCCGCCCTGAGTGCGACCGACAAGGACGCGCACGTCAGCCTCGGTCCGTCGAGCGCTGCGCCGATGCCCAGGTCAACCACCCGGCTCGCCCAGTACGCCTGGTCCGGCGTCTGCGGTACCACCAGCTGCGGCACGCCGGCCAAGGCGGCCGTCGTCGTGGTACCCGCGTCCCCGTGGTGCATGACAGCGGCGACCCGGGGGAAAAGTGCCTGCGGGTTGACGTTACCGACAGCGAAACAGTCCAGCTGGCCGTCGGTCACCGCCTGGTCGAGCCAGCCGTGGCCGAAGACGACGCGTCGGCCCTGAGCACGGATCGCCTGGACCGCAGCACAAGCGGTGCCATGCGCGTCACCGTCACCGACGGGCATCCTCCCGAAGCCCACGTACACCGGTGGTGCGCCGGCCTTCAAAAACGCCTCCAGGCCGGCTGGGAGCGGACGGTTGTCCGGCCGTATCCACGCACCGGTCTGCACAACGTCGAGACCGGCCGGTTGCAGCCACGGACTCAGGGCCGCGTCCGCCGCCAGCCACGGACGCGCCGTGAGGACGTGGTCGCCGACGTCGTCCACCGGCGGCAGGCCGATCGCCGCCCGCTGGGTGTTGATCCCCTCACCGAACAAAGCGTTCACCTGCTCGCCGTTCAGATCCCACAGCACCCGGTTGTCCGTCACCTCCGGCGGGAGCGTCCGCCCCGGCCACGCGAGCGGCGGATGGTGCGGCGACGGCAGGTGGGCCGGGGACGAGGTGACGAATACGTAAGGGACGCCCAGGTTCTCGGCGACCGCCCGCGCGGCGGCTGCCGCCGGGATCAGACCGGTCGTCACCACCACGTCACATCCATCGGCTGCCGTGACGACCGAGTCATACACCGCGGCCACCATCCGGGCCACGCCCACGGACAGGTCTCGCGTCGGCCGGTCCTCCGTCGTCCGCGTCACCGCGGCGGCCGCCATCGCGCCCGACGACTGGCCGGACGCCACCAAAGGGGTGTGGATCGCCTCCCGCAGCTCCGTGAAGTCCGGCGGGGCACACACCACCACCTGCGCACCGCCTCCTCGCAGAGCCGCCCCGAGCGCGAGCATCGGTTCCACATCCGCCTCCGAACCGTACGCGACCAACAACACGCGCAGGTCAGGACATCCTTTACTTTCCATGGCTTCCCGCTCCGGCCGATCGGAGGTCACTGGTGGTCTTGCCATATCCGAGGGACTCGACGATCAGCCCGTCGCGTACGAGCACCAGAGTCACGCCCCGCATGAAGTCGGCAGGCCCGTCGCCGAAGCGGTACTGCCAGCGGACGGTAGCCCGTTCACCGGTGACGACCACGGCCTCCGGGTCGAAACGTCCCGTACGGTCCTCGGCGAGTGCCCGGCAGAACTCCAGACATGCGGCGCGGCCTTCGTAGCGGGTCCCTTCCGGAGCCGGCTCTTTCGCCTCCATCACACAGTCTTCGGCGATCAGGTCGGCGAGTGAGGAAACGTCATGGTCGATGAAGGCGCGGTTGAAACGGTGGACGACCTCCGCCGTGGAACGGAAGGACATGCTGCGACCCCCTCGGAAGTGGAATGATCCATCTGCCGTGCCTCGTGCGGGCCCGGCCAGGCAGCCCGCCTTCCCCCCGGCGCAAGCGCTGTCCTGGTGCCGGCAACTGACAGTCCCGGCGGCCGGTAGCACCCGGCCAGGCCCTGGCCTGGGGGCCGCCGGAAACCAGACGCGGCCCGCGGTGTCGGCTGGGGTGTGCATGTGCGCTGCTCCTGTCTGAGAGGGAAGGTCCCGGGCGCGATCCGCCGGGTCTGGTGTGTCGGTGTTCCTGACGGGCGCGTATGTGGCGTGCCCGACCGCCGGTCAGTTCACCTGGAGGGCCTCGTGATCGATGGCCGTGGTGCTCTGGGCGAGGGCGATTCGCCACCGGCCGTCGTGCTTGGTCAAGACGTACACCGGCGTGCCCGGTGCCACGTCGGGGTGGGCGGCCACCACCGATGCCCATCGACGCTGTGCCGCGTTGGGTCTGTCGCACGGCCTGCTGCGACGGCTCGGACCGTCGTGACCGCGGAGCACCTCATCAAGGCGCCGCCCGTCGCGGGTGATCGGCCGTTGGCGGATCGTGACCGCCGCGAGGTCGGTCCGGATGAATACGATGGACTCGGCTTCACAGGTGACGGTCAGCGGACGGCGGACGGTGCCGGGCAGCGACCGGCGGGCGAAGGCGTTGATCTCCTCCAACCCGGTCAGCGGGTCGCCATGCGGAAGGGTCCACACGGCCTCCTGGCAGAACAGGTCCGTGTACGCATCCGGCAGCCCGTTCTGCTGGGCGTGCTCGACCTGGGCGACAAGTGTGACGACGGCGCCTATGTCCTCCTGCGGAACGGCGACGCCGACAACAAGCGGCTTCATGCAGTTCCTCCTTCCTCGGTGTGTGGGGTATGCGGGGGCATCCGGGCATAACCGGGACTTGCCTTCCGTCCGGGCACGTTCCAGCGGCCGCAAGCGGTCCGCCGTCCGTGCGGTGTCACCGGTAAGGACCGCACCGGTGACACCTTCACCAGGCGGCGGTGGCTCGCTGTCGATCCTTCATCGTCCCGTCGCGCCCATCAACGTCGAAGATCAGTAAGATCCGATAACTCAGGCTTATGACGGGGGTCGGCTACACGTGGAAGTACGTGACATCGAGATATTCCTGACGCTGGCGGAGGAGCTGCACTTCGGTCGGGCGGCCGCACGGCTGCACCTCACGCAGGCACGTGTCAGCCAGGCGATCGGCCGTCAGGAACGCAAACTCGGGGGGCTGTTGTTCGACCGGTCCAACCGCCGGCAGATCCGGCTGACCCCGCTGGGCAGCCAGTTGCGAACTGACCTGCTGCCGGTCTACGCGAACCTGCGCGACAGCCTCGAACGCGCCCGGATGGCCGCCCGCGGCAAGGCCGCCCGCCTGCGCGTCGGCATGATGCCCTTCAACGTGGTCGACCTGCACCACTTCTGGAAGACGTTCCAGACCCGCCACCCCCAGTGGGAGCTGCAGATCCGCAGGGCGCCGTACGTCGACCCCTTCACCAGACTCCGCGAGGGCGACATGGACGTGTTCATCACCTGGCTGCCGGTGGACGACCCCGATGTCACCGTCGGCCCGGTTCTCTTCCACGACCGTCGTGTCCTGGCCGTCTCCGCGGTCCACGAACTCGCCGACAGAGCCGACGTGCCGGTCGAGGCCCTGGCCGACTTCGCCCACGCCATGCCCCCCGACATGCCCGACTACTGGGAGGACGGCTACCTGCCGTTCTACACACCCCGGGGCAAGACGATGGAGCGTGTCGAGCAGGTCACCAACGCCGACGAACTGATCCACCTGGTGATCACAGGCGAGATCGTCCACCCCTTCCCCTCACACGTCACCCGCTACTGGTCCACGCTGTCACACGTGCGCTTCGTTCCCGTCCCCGACATGGGAACCATCCCCTACGCACTGGTTTGGCGCCGGGACGCCGAGAACGAACTCATCCGGGCCCTCGCCCAGACCGTCCGCGACATCGGCGCCGTGCGGTTCTGACAACGCCCGCGGCACACCATCCGCACCCGGCGTCGGCTCCCCAGCTGCGACATCCACCGAGACCACGGCATCAGGTCCGATCCCGGACCGGAATCCGGGCCTGGCACGGAAATCGCGATCCGTAGATCCTGGGTCCGCCTTCAAACGGGTCTTGCCCGGATCTGGCCTCCGGACGCCCTTCACGCGCGGTTCGCCGGCCTACCAGGAACTCGAGGAACTCGTCGCGCTGAGGCGGCAGGTCATCGTCTACACCATGCAGGACAGCCAGGAGGCTGCCCTGACCTCTCTGGACCTGGGGGCCTTCACCTTCCTGACGAAGGCGGAGGGCGAGCAGCACCTGGTGGCGGCGACGCCGGCCGCCGCCGACTGCCGCCCCTACACGCCCCCGGCCCTGGCCGGGGCCTTCGGCAGCGGCGCCAGGCGCGGGCGCCCCGCCCTGGCGCCGCGCGAGGTGGAAGTGCTCCTGGAGTGGTTCCAGTCGGAGTCCAAGTCCATGGTCGGGGAGAGCCTCGGCATCTCCGTACGGACCGTGAATACCTATCTGGACCGGGTGCGGATCAAGTACGCCAACGCGGCCCGTTCCGCGCCGACCAAGGCCAACCTTGTCGCCCGGGCCATTCAGGACGGCTGGGTCTCGCTCGACGAACTCTGAGCACGCACGGCGTACGCCGCCTCGACCCACAGGCGTCCGTCCTTGCGCACCGTGCGTACGTGGACGCCGTGCTCGGCCGGAGTGGGAACCACCGTTTCCGGAACGTCGGTGACGACGCTGACCCGTACCAGTCCGCCGCCGCGCACCACGGTGGCTCGCGCGCTGCGCTCCGCGGTCGTCAGCGCGGCGAGCACCGGCTCCGTGAGCGCGCGCCGCACGCCGCGCGGCGCGGGCGCGGCTGCCCCTCGGACCGCGAGCTGCACGTCGACACCGTTGCGCTCGGCGACATCAATGCACGCCCGCAGTTCGTGGACCAGCGGGTCGGACGCGTGGTCGCGCTCCGCGAAGAGCCTTCTGAGCCGCGCCGCTTCGACAGCGCACCTACGCCGCGCCCCCTCGTCGGCCGGGTCCAGCACGCCGTCGGCGAGGTCCGCGAGCAGCGGCAGCACGGAGCGGCGCAGGTCGCTGTAGCGAGCGCGCTGGTCAGCATGGATACGAGTGACCACCTCGGCCTCGGTGCGCACCCGCTCCTGTTCGCGGGCCGTGGCACCGGCTGCGGCCGCGCAATCCTTGAGCAGCCTGGCCATGACGGCCGCCGCGACCTGGAACGCGCAGATGACCAGAGCGCTCACCGCCATCCCCGCCAGCGTCTGACGCCCGGGGAGCCCGGCGAGCAGCAATTGTCCCACGGTCAGGGCGACATGGCAGCCGATGAACAGCAGCGTCCAGCCGAGCTCTCTGCCGAACTGCAACAGCACGCCGACCCAGCCGAAGCCGGGGATGGCCTCGGCCTGGAGGGTCCGGCGGCCCGTATCCGATCTCGCTCAGGCAAAGGGTCGTTTATGAGGGATGTTCCTTGGGGCTGCGTGAAGCACCGAGGGCCTTGGCCCTGTGCCTCCGGGGTGCGATACGCGTGTCCCGCAGGCATGTTCACACGTCGCGATGTCGTACGGCGATCACCGCGAGGGTGACCGCTGCCAGCGGCCAGAGGGCGTACACGGTCTAGGAGCCGGGGAGCGTGGCGGTGTAGCCCAGGGATCCGGGGTTCGGCTCCCATGTTTGGACCAGGCGAGTCCAGGCAGCCGACACCATGAGGTGTTTGGCATCGGCCGACCAGCGGTTGCTCTCCGAGAACATGGTGGGCAGCATCAGCAGGGCGAATACGCTGGTGAGCATGGTCCCGGCGGTATGCCGGAGCAGGACGCCGAGGCCCAGACCGACCAGGGCGCACACCGGGGCCAGCAACGCGGATGCCACCAGCGGCCGGAGCACATCGGGGTGGGTGATCGCGACGCCGGCACCGCGCCCGTCCAGGATGGCCTGGGAGACCAGGAAGGATCCGATGGAGGCGACCGTACCGACCGCGGTCCACAGCAGGGCGGTGACGACTGCCTTGGCCAGCACCACCGCTCCACGATCGGGGACGGCCACGGTGGTGGTGCGGATCAGCCCGCTGCTGTATTCGCTCACGACGGTGAGGGTGCCCATGCTGCCGGCGACGAGTATCAGCGTCATGTAGCCGCTGGGCGGGTACGCGTCGTAGGCCAGGAAATCAGCGGGTTCGGAGCCCGCGGCCTTGTCCGCCAGTGTGGCCACGGTGGCGGACCCGATGACGAACAGGGTGATCAGCGCGACGGTCCATGGGGTGGAGCGCAGGGACCGCATCTTGATCCACTCAGCGGCGATCAGATCACGGAAGCGGACGGGCGGCTCGGCGAGGGATGCGGTCGCAGTGGTCGCGAGGGCGGTGGCGGGTGTGGTCATCGGGGCTGTCCTGCCTGGTATTCGACGCTGTCGGCGGTGAGTTCCATGAAGGCCTCCTCCAGTGAGGCAGTTCGGGTGGCCAGCTCGTTCAGCAGGATCCCGTTCTCGAAGGCGAGCGCGGCGATCCGGTCCGTCGGCAGGCCGGTCACGGCGAGCTTCTCGGCGCCCGCCGATCCCTCCGGCTCGACCGATGCGCCCGCGGCGCTCAGCACTGCGGTCAGCTCGGCTGCCTGCCGCGTGCCCACCACCACACCGAGGCCAGTGCTGCGGGCCGCGAAGTCCCCTACCGACTCGGCGGCGATGAGCCGGCCCCGGCCGATGACGACGAGCTGGTCGGCGGTGTTCTCCATCTCCGACATGAGGTGGCTGGAGAGGAAGACCGTGCGGCCCTCGGCCGCGAGGCGTCGGAAGAGACGGCGCATCCAGAGCACGCCTTCCGGGTCCATGCCGTTGACCGGCTCGTCGAACATCAGCACCGGCGGGTCGCCGAGCAGGGCGGTGGCGACCCCCAGCCGCTGCTTCATGCCGAGCGAGAACCCGCCGATCCGGCGGGTCGTCGCCTCGGCCAGGCCCACTTCCTGCAGCACCTCGTCCACCCGGCGAGGGGAGATCTTGTTGCTGCGGGCCAGGGCAGACAGGTGGGCATGGGCGGTGCGTCCGCCGTGGACCTGGCCCGCGTCGAGGAGGGCGCCGACATGTCGCAAACCACGGGGATGGCTGCGGAAGGGAACTCCGCTGACGGTGGCGGTGCCGCCGGTGGGCGACTCCAGGCCGAGGATCATCCGCAGGGTGGTGGACTTGCCGGCTCCGTTGGGACCGAGGAAGCCGGTGACCTGACCCGGCCGCACGGTGAAGGACAGCTGGTCGACGGCGGTCTTGCCGCCGTAACGCTTGGTGAGTTCATTGATTTCGATCACGTGGACAACACTGCTGGGCGGGTCCCCGTCCGGTCATGGGGCCGTGGGCGGCAATCGTGCGGCCGGGTTCGCCCGTGGGCGTACGCCCACGGGCCGATGCCGCGGCGTCGGCGGCTGGATAACCTCGCGGGATGAACGCCATACCGACCACCCCGTTGCCCACGCGCGTCGCACCGCACGACCTTCCTCTTGAGGGGGCACACCGCCTCGAAACGGCGCAGCCCCGATGACGAGAACGAAGGTCATGGCCTGGGTGGGGGGCGTCCTCTACATCCTCGCGGTGGGTCTGCTCATAGGAGGCGGACCGCGGGCTTCGGGCACGGTCCAGGGCATCGGGGCACTGCTGGCGGCGAGCCTGCTCGTCGGCGTCCTGCGACGCAGGCCCATCCTGGCCCTGGCCATGGTGCTCCTCGGCTCCGCCGCCGTGGTCGTGGGTCCCCCGAGCTCCGCCCGGGTGGACCTGTCGGCCTCGTACCAGGGACAGTTCCTGCCGTATCTGGCGGTGGACCTCGTGCTGGGCTTCATTGTCGCCACCCGTACACGGCGTGCTTCGACCGTCGCGGTGGCCACGTCCCTCGTCGTCCAAGTGCTGCTCGTCGGCGGCTTCGCGCACGGCGAGGGCGTGATCGTCAACCTTGTGATCGCCGTCCTGGCGATGGCCGCGGCCTGCACGGCCGGTCTGCTGAGCCGTGAGCGCCGCGAGCACGCGGTGGCGCTGCGCGCCCAGGAGGTGGCCGAGGCGGTGGTCGCCGAACGGCTGCGGATCGCACGCGAGTTGCACGACATGGTCGCGCACAGCATCGGCATCATCGCCATCCAGGCCGGGGTGGGAAGCCGGGTCATTCAGACACAGCCCGAGGAGGCCCGCGAGGCCCTGCGGACCATCGAAGCCACCAGCAGGGAGACCTTGTCGGGCCTTCGGCGCACGTTGGTCGCACTCCGTCAGGCCGACCCGGGCGCGGAGGCTTCGGGGCGGGCACCGCTCTCACCGTCGCCAGGTGTGGCCGACCTCGAACGACTGGCGGCGGCGACGGCGGACGCCGGCGTACGCGTGACCGTGTGCGTCGACGGGGAGCAGCGCCCGCTGCCGGCCGACATCGACCTGTCGGCCTACCGTATCGTCCAGGAGGCGCTGACCAACGTGGTCCGCCATGCGGGCACCGGGCACTGCCGGGTGCGCATCGAGTACGGGGACGGGGAACTGACCGTGGAGATCGTCGACGACGGGCGCGGCGCCACCGAGGACGGCCCCGCCCATGGCTTCGGCATCGTCGGCATGCGGGAGCGGGTCGCTCTGCTGAACGGCCGCATCAGCGCCGGGCCGCGCCCCGAGGGCGGCTTCCGGGTGGCGGCGCGGCTGCCGTTGCCCGACTTCGCGGGGGTCCTGGTGGAGACCCGATGAACGACCGTCCCCTACGCATCCTGCTGGCCGACGACCAGCCGCTGGTACGGTCCGGCCTGCGCGTGATCATGGCCGACCACCCCGACCTCCAGGTCGTCGGTGAGGCCGCCACCGGCGCCGAGGCGGTCCAACTGGTCCGGGACACAGACCCCGACGTCGTGGTGATGGACATCCGGATGCCCGGCATGGACGGGATCGAGGCCACCCGCCTCATAAACGCCGGCCCGACCGCGACGCGCGTCCTCGTCCTGACCACCTTCGACGAGGACGACTACGTCTACGGCGCTCTGCGGGCCGGAGCGAGCGGCTTCGTGGTCAAGGACATGGCGCTCGACGACATCCTCGCGGCGATCCGCGTGGTCGCCGCCGGCGACGCGCTGATCGCCCCGGGTGTCACGCGCCGTCTGATCGCGGAGTTCGCCGGGCGCCCCGAGGCTCCCCCGGCACGCTCCCCGCGGCTGGTCGAGGGCATCACCGAGCGGGAGCGGGAAGTCCTGACGCTCGTCGGTCGCGGCCGGTCGAACGCCGAGATCGCGGAGGACCTCTTCATCACGGTGGCCACCGCCAAGTCCCACGTGTCGCGCCTGCTCACCAAATTGGGCGCCCGGGACCGGGTTCAGCTCGTGATCACCGCCTACGAGATGGGGCTCGTCACGCTGCCCGGCTGAGCGCGTCCGACAGCAGCCGGGGCGTCAGCGGCTGGAACCTGTGCCTGACCCGGCGAATCACATCTCCCTGCGGTCCGGTGCCGGCTCAGGGAGGCGGACGGGAACCCCGCTGCCCCAACGGCCCGCACACGACCGGAGCCGCGTCCGCGCGACGGAGCGCGCCCGCTCCCCACGGACCGAAGTCCGCCGGGAACGGGCGCGCCGGGCCGGGGCCGGGTCAGGAGTGGTAGTCGCGCAGGAACAGTGAGGTGTTGAGGTCGGTGCGAGAGGCGTTGACGCCGTCGCCGCCGGTGTAGATGTTGCGTTCGTTGTTCGCCCAGTCCTGGATCGGGCCGCTGCCCGTCCTCAGATGCTGGAAGACGCGCGGATCGGCGGCCGAGGAGCCGAACTGGAACACCCGGGAGGTGTCGGCGTACGGCCCGTAGGTCTGGTAGGTGCCGCCCGCGACCAACTGCTTGGTCAGGGTGTTGTGGAAGAACACGTTCTGCGGACCCGTGGAGCCGGACCAGCCGACGCCCTTGCTGCCCGCGGCCCAGTAGATGGGCCACCAGGTGCCGTCGTCACCCGCTCCTCCCTCGCCACCGCAGTTGGTGGCGCACTCGCCCGAGGAGTGGTTGTAGGGCACGTGCACGGTGTTGTTGTCGAACAGGTTGCGGTGCTCCCAGCCGCCGTGCAGGTTCAGGTCGGAGTCGAAGTCGTTGCCGATGGCCACGTTGCCGCTGGCCGACCACTGGAAGGTGAAGTGCCTCAGGTTGCGGCTGGTGTTGAAGGCGTAGAGGGAGTCCCAGACACGGGAGCCGCGCAGATAGCCGTTGCCGCCCTTGCCCTTGTTCCAGGCGCCGTCGAACACGTTCCGTTCGACCTGGATGTTGCGGGCCACCTCGGTGACGACCGGGTGCGAGCCGGTCATGTCGGCGCGCACGCCGCGCACCCAGGAGTCGGAGGCCCACTTGAAGACGATGCCGTGCATGGCGTACTCGGGCGCCATGTTGCCGTAGTTGTGGACCGCCTGGGCCGGGGTGAGCTGGTAGGTGCCGCCGCGCAGCTTGGGCAGGCCGTTGATGTCCTGGGTGAAGGAGAAGTCCTCGAAGCCCACATCCGTGATCATCTTCAGCGGGGTGACCTTGCTGGCGTAGGGTTTGCCGCCCACTCCCAGCGCCGGGGACCCGTCGGAGGTGGAGTCGACCGGGACGTCGAACTCCAGGGGCTTGTCGATCGTGACGGTGTGCTGGGCCGCGTCCACGGAGGTGATGGTGAACACCTG
The DNA here is from genome assembly GCF_002846415.1 of Streptomyces sp. TLI_146. NCBI lineage: Bacteria > Bacillati > Actinomycetota > Actinomycetes > Kitasatosporales > Streptomycetaceae > Streptomyces > Streptomyces sp. TLI_146. The sequence continues at coordinate 8,485,744 of NZ_PJMX01000001.1, read as the reverse complement.
CTGGCGCATGTGCAGGTTCTCCAGCCGCCCGTCGTCCGCCGCGGCTCCGGCGACCTGCTGGGTCTGGTAGAACTTCAGGCTGTTCGCCGCGCCGACCCACAGGTCGCCGCCCGGCTTGAAGACGTCCATCTTCGCCTTGGCGTTCAGCTGGATCACCCGGTTGCCCTCGTGCGCGGCGTACTTGGCGTCGGCCGGGGATCCGGCGACGGCGACACCCGACTCCCAGTGCTGGTTGATCGAGCCCTCGAAGAGATCACGCCGGTTCTCCGGGATCTTGGACGGGAAGCCGCAGATCTTGGCGTACTTCTCGGCGGCCTCCCGGGTCTGCACCCGGAACAGTCCGCGCCCGGGCCAGATCCACCCACCCGTGCCCACGTTGTTGCCCGTGGTGAACTCGCACTTGTGGGTCATCGCGCCCTGGTCCCAGCGCTCGCCCTTCTCGGTGAGGGTGTCGTAGCGGGTGTTCAGGTCCGGGCGGAAGACGATCCGCGACCCGTTCGCCGGGTCCGCCCCCTGGCCCCGGACGACCAGGTACGAGGCGTCCACCGAGAGCTGCTTGTTGACGTTGAGCACCCCCTTGGGCAGCTCGATCACCGAGAGCCGGCCGGGCGAGGCGCCAGGGGTGCAGGCGGTGCGGATCCGGTCGATCGCCGCCTGGATCCCGGCGGTGTCGTCCTGGCCGTCGTCGGCCTTCACCTTGAACTGCGACTCCAGCGCGGACGGGGTTATGTGGCAGGTGGAGTCGGGGGTGCGGGCGGCAGGGCCCGGGAGCTCCTCACCGCCGCGGTATCCGGCCCGGCTCCAGTCGGGCAGCCCTGCCACAGGAGCACGCCGGTTGCTCCGGCTCAGCACCGTGCTGTTGTCGACCGTCCCGTCGATGTCCCCGGGTGCGGTGGACGGCCTGCCCACGCAGGAGGAGAACACCGGGGTGTCACCCAGCTGCGCCGCGATCTTCGTCAGGCAGGCGGCCAGGGCGCGCTGGCCGTAGTAGTTGGGGTGGATGGCCTCCTGCTGGTTGCCCTGGGCCTGCCACGGCAGGTCCTTGAGCCCATCGACGACATACGGCACCCAGCGCACCCACTCGGCGCGCTCGGCCGCGAGCGGCGCGGACAGCTTGTCGCCCGCCCTGGCCTGCTGCGCCGTCCGATTGCACAGCTCGTGCCCGGCGAACGCGTCCTGCAGGTCCAGGAAGGACACCCCGGCCTCGTTCGCGGCGCCGCGCAGCATGGTGCTGATCCGGGGCACCACCGAGGTGTGCGCCCAGTCGCTGTCCGCGTCCAGGACGGGGCAGCCGCCGCTCAGGTAACGGCTGTAGTTGGCCGGCGGGACGGGCGCGTTCTCGGGGTCGCGGAAGTTGCGGCCGATGGGCAGCGGGTTGGGATAGGACTGCAGCACGATCCGGTACGAGTCGTCGTCCTGGCCCGCCTCGCGCATCACCTTGCGGATCGCCTCGACGGACTGCACGACCTTGGCGCGCACCGGGCCGAGGCTATCGGCGAACTCTTTCTCCTTGGCGCCGCGGCAGCCCTGGTTGAACAGGGACGGGTAGAAGTAGGCCTTCACGCAGTCCTGGAGGATGTCGGCGAAGTGCAGGTCGTTGCCGCCGACCGAGAGCACGACCATCCGGACGTCGTTGTTCTTCGCGATGTCCCGCAGGTCGTCGACCTGGGGGCGCTGGCCCTTGAACCCCGTCGTGGTGACGTTCTCCGTGGTGGCCCCGGAGCAGGCGATGTTGAACCGTCTCTCCGCCGGGATGCCTTCGAAGTCCACGCCCCGGATCTCGGCGGAGTCGGAGCGGTCGCAGGCGCTGCCGCCCTTGTCGTACGAGGTGTCACCGTAGACCTTGGACGGGTCGTGGTCGCAGACGCTCTCCTCGCCGTTGCAGTTCACCGCGGCGCGGTCGGTGCCCCAGGCGGAGCCGTTCGCGGAGGCAGCGGCGTTGCCGGCCCAGCGGCCGCCCTCGCCGGAGATGTAGCTGTCGCCCATGGAGACGACCGCACCCGGAGGGCCGCACGCGTCCCCGACGGCGGCGCGCACGGCACGGCGGGCCGGCGCGGGGTTGTAGACGGTCTCGTATTTGTACTTCCACACCTTGCCGCAGATGCCGCCCGTCCCGGTCGCGAACCGGACGGGGTAGTGGTCGGAGTTGCCCTTCTGGTCGGTCCGGGTCACGGCGAGGTTGTCGAGCTGATCACTGGCGATCATGTAGTCGAGCGCGTAGTGGGACTGCTGCGTCTCGACGGGCGTGCCGCCCGGCTTCTGGTCCTGGGCCGCGTAGAAGGTGTTGGGGAATCGGGCGCGGGTGGCGTCCGCGAGGCTGTTGAAGTCGCCCAGGGCCCGCCACCGCTTGCCCGTCATCTTCTGGGTGATCGTGTCGATCAGCGCCACGGAGTGCGGATTGGGCTTGTCACCGGAGCGGATCGACGCGGCGTGGATGTCGAAGTACCAGGTGCCGCCGACCTCCACACCGAAGGCGGGGCGAGTCCTGATCCACTTGTTCTTCGGATCCTCGGCGGGGAAGATCTTGACGCGGGTCTTGAGGTCGTCGAGGTCGTCCGGCACGTCGCGCAGCCAGATCGCCATGGACTTCTGGGTGTTGCGGTCCTTGGCCGGCTTCTTGACGTCCTCCTCGTCCTCCTGCTCGTCGGGGTCGACACCGGGAGTGGTGCTGGACGTGCTGTCCGGATCGGGGCCCCAGGCGGTCCTGTCCAGGATCTTCAGATAGAGCAGAACGCCGTCGGGCTGGCGCGAGCCGTTCTTGCCCCACTTCTTGGCATAGAGCCGGTACTTGAGGCTGGCGTAGTTCTTCGGGGTCTTCGCGGTGTCGTCGAGGTTGTCGGTGAGCTCCTTCGCGTCGTCGATGAACCCGTCGGGCGCCGTCGTGGCCTCCTGCAGCGCCACGATGTCGGCGTCGGGGAGCAGGATCCTGACGTCGCCCCACGACTTGCCGCCCTGCATGTTGAACGTGGTGGCCCGCACACCGAACGGCTCGATCGCCTGTGCCGCCGTAGGGGCGAGCAGCGTGACGAGCGAGGCGAGCAGCGCCACGCAGAGCGTCTGGGCCACGGCGCGCGAACGCCCGGGGCCGGGTCTGCGCCGGGAACCGTACCCCGGCATACGTATGGACAACGTGTTTCTCTCTTCCCTGTCCGTGCCGCCGCCGTTCCTCGACGCGACGACTGGGGGCGGTGCTGGACGCACTTGGCTGGGTGGGGTGTTGAGCGAGACGGGAGCTCCGGTAACGGCACCGGAGCGCGTGCGCGAGCGACTCACATGTCACCTAGTCAACGGACGAGGATGCTCACACGTGTGTTGATGAGCTGTCAAGAAACAGCAGGTGCGGGCAGCGGAGACCAGCCACGGCCCGACACATGGCCACACACGCACATGTGACGGCACATCACCCTTGCGCCGAAATACGGATGGCATGCCTCACCACGGCTGCTAAGGTGTGATCGACTTGACCGCTTGAATGAGGAGTCGCAGACGTGGCGGGTGACGACGACATCTCCGGGTGAGACCCGGATGTGAGCGGCCGTCGGCCGGTGCTGCCAGAGCGCCGCTGCCGTGGCCGATGTCGTCGTATCCCCTTTTCCCACGTCGCCCAGGGCAGAGGTCTGTCTGCCCGCCATCCTCGCGAGGTCATCTCCATGTCCGACGCCACCGTCGTCTGCTCGAACCTCTCCTTCGCCTGGCCCGACGACACCCCGGTCTTCCACGACCTGTCGTTCACCCTGGCCGGCGGCCGTACGGGCCTGGTCGCCCCCAACGGCTCCGGCAAGAGCACCCTGCTCAAGCTCATCGCCGGTGAACTCAGGCCCGCCACCGGTTCGGTGACGGTCCAGGGCACGCTCGGCCATCTGCCGCAGAGCCTGCCCCTGACCGGCGGTCTCACGGTCGCCGAGGTGCTCGGCATCGACGCGGTGATCCGCGCCCTGGACGCCGTCGAGTCCGGTGACGTGGGCGAGGAGCACTTCGCCGTCATCGGCGACGACTGGGACATCGAGGAGCGCACCCGCGCCCAGCTCGGCCGCCTGGGCCTGGCCGAGCTCGCCATGGACCGCAGTCTGAGTACGCTCAGCGGCGGCCAGATCGTCTTCCTCGGCCTCGCCGCCCAACTGCTCAGGCGCCCCGACGTCCTGCTGCTCGACGAGCCGACCAACAACCTCGACCAGGAGGCCCGGCGCCGGCTCTACGACGTGCTGGAGGACTTCACCGGCTGTCTGCTGCTGGTCAGCCACGACCGTGCACTGCTCGACCGCATGGAGCGCATCGCCGAACTCGACAGCGGCGAACTGCGTTTGTACGGCGGGAACTTCACGGCCTACGAGGAGGCCGTGCGCGCCGAGCAGGAGGTGGCCGAGAAGAACGTCCGCAACGCCGAGCAGGAGCTCAAGCGCGAGAAGCGCGAGCTGCAGCAGGCCCGGGAGCGGGCCGAGCGGCGCCAGAGCAACGCCGCCCGCAACCTCAAGGACGCGGGTCTGCCCCGTATCTTCGCCGGCAACATGAAGCGCGGCGCGCAGGAGGCCGCGGGCCGGGCCGGGCAGATGCACGCGTCCCGGGTCAGCGAGGCCAAGGCCCGGCTCGACGAAGCCGGCCGAGCACTGCGCGAGGAGCAGCGCATCACCCTGGAGCTGCCCGACACCCAGGTACCCGCCGGACGCACCCTCTTCCTCGGCGAGCGGCTGCGTGTCCACCACGGCGAGCGCGCGGTGTTCGCCGACGGCGGCGTCGGCCTGACCGTCCGCGGCCCCGAACGCATCGCGCTGACCGGCCCCAACGGCGCGGGCAAGACCACCCTGCTGCGGCTGGTCACCGGCGAACTCACCCCGGACAGCGGGGAGATCAGGCGCAACGACGGCCGGATCGCCTACCTCTCACAGCGCCTGGACCTGCTCGATCCGGACCGCACCGTGGCGGAGAACTTCACCGCCTTCGCGCCCGAGCGGCCCGAGGCCGAGCGGATGAACCTGCTCGCCCGCTTCCTCTTCCGCGGCGCACGGGCCCATCTCCCGGTCGGCGTGCTCTCCGGTGGCGAGCGGCTGCGCGCCACCCTGGCCTGCGTACTGTGCGCCGAACCGGCCCCGCAGCTCCTGCTGCTCGACGAGCCGACCAACAACCTCGACCTGGTCAGCACCGGCCAGTTGGAGGGCGCGCTCAACTCCTACCGGGGGGCGTTCATGGTGATCAGCCACGACGAGCGGTTCCTGGCCCGCATCGGAGTCGACCGCTGGCTGCGGCTGGCCGACGGAGTGCTCAAGGAGACCACGGCCCCGGAGGTGTGAGCCGACGGCGTGCCCGGTGGCCCGCCAAGGCCGTACGCTCGGCGGGCCGCCGTGTCCTCGACGGGGTCTGCCTGGCCGCCTCGCCCGGCCGCCGCATCGGCCGGGCGACACATGTGTGAGTCCGGAGAACCGCTGTCCGCTCGGAGGACGCAGAGACACATTTGCCCTTATGGTGATGAGTGAAGGCGCTCGGCAATGCCGTCGGGCGTCGACGCCCCCAGCACAAGGGCCCCTCGGCATGGGTACCATGCGCAGCATCATCCGAGTCGAGGGAGTGAACGTGTGAGCAGCCAATCCGCCGCCAAGCTCCGATCGCGATACGTGGAACAGGTCGCGTCGGAACTGGAGGAGAACCGCAGGCGCCAGGAAGAGCTGGCGAAGAAGATCGAGCTGTTGAAGCAGGAGGAGACCCTGCTGACGGACATACTCGAACTCGCCGAGCGGTACGAGGGTTTCGCGGATGCCTCGCGTCTGCCGGAGCAGGCGCAGGAGGAGCCCGCGGCCGCGCCCACCGGGCGCCGCAGCGCGACAGCGCCCGCCGCCGCGAGGGCGAAGGGCGGCGCAAAGGAGCGGTCCCCCCAGCCGCTGCTCGGGGACCTGCTGATGGACCTGCTCACGGGTCACGAGAAGCCCCGCGCGGCCAAGGACCTGCGCGACGAGCTCATGGAGAAGCACCCGGGGCGCAACCCGACGCCTCAGGTGGTGCGGAACACCCTGGAGTCCCTGGTCGCCAAGGGGCGTATCCGGCGCCACAAGCAGGAGCGCTCGGTCCTGTACACCCTCGTGCGGTGACACGCCGCCGCCTGGAGTTCCGCTCGTCCGAGGGCGTGCTCCAGGAGGTGCGGGCGGGAACGGGCGAAGGCGTCTGCCCCGGCCTCTTCCGGGCCGGGGCAGACGCCTTCGCTGTGCGCCTCAGGGGCAGTAGAAGCGCATCGACGAGATCCGGTCGTTGTTGTAGTACTTGGAGGTCCCGGCGGAGTAGTCGCCCTTCTCTCCCCAGTGCCAGGACTGCGCGAAGTCCAGGTCGGAGGGGTGCAGCTCGCCGCTCGGGTCGTCCCAGAACTCGATCTGGCACTGCGAGTTGTTCAGCCAGGAGGAGACCTGGTTGTCGGCCAGCTCGTGGTTGAGGAAGTGGGTGTTGATGAGTCTCACTATCTTCGTGTTGCCACCGGCCGGCGGCGGGGTGACGATCACCTTCGACCCCTTGCCGCCACCGTCCTGGTAAAGGCAGAGCGCCCAGTCGGGGCAGCCGCTGTACGGGGGGTTGTCCGCGAACGCCGGGGCCGCCGAGAGCAGCGCCGTGGCGGCAACCGCGCCCGCGACAGCGGCGGTTCTGGCCTTGAAGGACTTCAGTGCCATGGGTTTCTACTTTCCGGTTCGTGTCGGGACTGGGGCCGGCCGCAGCTCCGTGCCACGCCTGGGCCACACACACCTCACACGCAACGTGTGACGGCGAAACACACGCTAGCAGAACACACGTGTGACCTCTGACCGTTCGTCACCTCCGTTACGCAGGTTGCACGTATGTCTGGTTCTGCCCTGGCCACCGCATCACGCGAACCCGGTGTCCGGCGGCCTGGCGGGCCGCGCTCCGCCAGGTTTCGGCCATAGCGGGTGACGGAGCCCGCTCGGGGGCATTTACGCTTCTGCGTGAGGATGGGCATGACAGGGACACATGCGCCGCCCCGCTGACGACGCCGTACTCTCTCGCCCTTGCGCCCGGCGCATCCCCTTCGAGCGGCCGCGACGACGTCCGGGCGGGCTGTTTCCGGGGAGAGGGAAGTGGGGGCGATGGAGTCGATCGACGCACCGCTGATCGGCCGTGAGCACGAGCGGGAGGTACTGTCCGCGTTCGTGACGGACGCCGGGGGCCGTGCCCTGGTCCTGCGGGGCGAGCCGGGCGTGGGCAAGAGCGCCCTGCTGGACCACGTCACCCGCCTCGCCTCGGCCGAGCAGTACCAGGTGGTCCGGGCGGCCGGGGTGGAGGCCGAGTCCGGGCTGCCGTTCGCCGGTCTGCACCAGCTCCTGTACCCCCTGCTCCCCCACACCCACCGGCTGGACCACCGCCACCGGGAGGCCCTCGACGTCGTCTTCGGCAGGAGCGGGGGCCCGCCGCCCTCGGTCATGTCGCTCGGTATCGCCGTCCTGGACCTGCTCTCCCTGGTGGCCTCGCCCGTACCGCTCCTGCTGGCGCTCGACGACGGCCAGTGGTTCGACACCGCCAGCACCGAGGTCTGCGGATTCGTGGGGCGGCGGCTCACCGGCAGCTCGGTCCGGCTCGTCGTGGGCCTGCGCTCGGGCGTGCCCTCCGGCTTCGACACGGCCGCGCTGCCCGAACTGGCCGTACCCACACTGTCGGAGGAGGCTGCCGGACAGCTCCTGGACCTGCGCAACCCCGGCCTCGGCCCCCGCATCCGCCGGCTGGTCCTCAACGAGGCACGGGGCAACCCGCTGGCCCTGCTCGAACTGCCGCCCCACGTGCTGCGCAGCGGCCGGGCGGCGGGCAACCAGCAGGAGAGCCCCGGATACACCCCTGTCCCGCTCCCCCTGCGCCTCCAGCAGGTGTACGGCGCGCGCATCGAGGCACTGGGCCCCGCCGTCCGCGTGGAGCTGCTGCGCGGCGCGCTGGACGGTGTCGGAGCGGATGCGGTGACCAGCCACGCGTACGGTGTGCGCTACCACATGAGGGACGCCGACGAGGCGGCCGCCTGCGGGCTGCTGGACGTGGATCCGCTCAGCGGCGACTTCGTCTTCCGCCACCCGCTGGTGCGCTCCACGGTCGTCCAGATGGCGACCCCCAACGAACGGCGAGCCGCACACGCGGCCCTCGCGCGCGTGCACCACGAGGACGTGGAGCGGCGCGCCATGCACCTGGCGGCCTCGACGGTGGATCCCGACGAGGAGGTGGCGGCCGTCCTGGAGGCCGCCGCCGACTCCGCTACCCTGCGCGGTGGTTCACTGGCCGCCGTGGCGTGGCTGACCCGCGCGGCGGAGCTGAGCGAGGGGCACCAGCAGCGCTCCCGCAGGCTCGGCAACGCCTCGTTCGTCGCCGGCCAGGCCGGTCTGCTGGACCGGGCCCAGCAGCTGGTCCGCTCCGACGCCGCGCCGGGGACCGACCGGTCCCCGGCGTCCGTCCTCGCATCGGCCTATGCCGCGCTCTACGACGACGGGGACGTACGGTCCTCCCGGCGCCAGGTCACGGCCGCCGTCGAGCACCTTCGCGACACGGGCGCACAGGAGCCGAGCGAGGTCCTCACCCGGCTGGTCAACCTGCTCCTGGCCATCGACCAGTACGCGAGCGACGAGCCGTCGTGGCAGCGCACCCACCAACTCCTCGACTCCCTGGGCGAGTCGGTGCCCGCGAGCTGCCGTACGTACGAGGACGCCTGGAGCGATGTGGTGCGCCGCGGTGCGGGCGTGGGCGAGCGGCTGGAAACCGCACTCGCCGACGTCCACCGCCTCGAACCGTGGGAGACCACCCGCCTGGGTGTCGCCGCCTACCACGTGGACACCCTCGGCCGGTTCCGGCCGCACCTGCAGCGCACTGTCGACCGCGAGGTGGAGACGGGGGCGGTGGCATCGGCCATGACGATGCTCCACCTGATCATGCTCGACCAGATGGCGGTCGGTGAGTGGGACGAGGCCGAAGGGACCGGCCGGCGCGTCCTGGAGCTCACCACGTCGCACCAGAACGCGCTGTTCGTCCACCACACCCGGGCGTATCTCGGGCTGCTCGCCGCGATGCGCGGCGACACCGACCGGGCGCGGCGGCTCCAGGCCGCCGTCGACACCTGGGCCCGCCCCCGGGGCGTCGGCTTCCTCACCCAGATCGCCGACGCGATCGGCACCGCCGCAGCCCTCACCGAAGGCGACTACGAAGCCGCTTACCTCCACGCCATCGGCATCACACCCCCCGGCTCATTCACCCCCTACGCCCACCAGGCCCCCCGCACCCTGCTCGACCTGGTCGAGGCGGCCCTGCACACCGGCCGCACCGAACAGGCCCGCCACCACGCCCTCGCCGCCCACCGGGCCGGCCTCCCGGCCGTCTCCCCCCGGCTCGCCCTGATCACCTACGGCGCCCTGGCGCTGACCGCCACCGACCCGGCCGAGGCCGACGAGCTCTACCGGCGCGCCGAGACCCATCCCGCCGCCGACAGCTTCCCCTTCGAGCTCGCCCGTATCCGCCTCGCGCACGGCGTCCGGCTCCGCCACACCCGCGCACGCGGCGCCGCGCGCCTCGCCCTCACCCTGGCCGCCGAGGCGTTCGACCGGCTCGGCACACCCCCGTGGGCCGAACGGGCCCGGGCCGAGCTCCGTGCCGCCGGGGCGCCCGTGTCCGCCGCCACGGCCGGCCTGGCCACCCTGACCTGGCAGGAACGCCGCATCGCGGATCTCGCCGCCGGCGGCCTGACCAACAAGGAGATCGGCGTACGCATGCACCTCTCGCCGCGTACCGTCAGCTCCCACCTCTACCGGATCTTCCCCAAACTCGGCATCACCTCGCGCGCCGCACTGCGCGACGCCCTCAGCGGCCTTCCCGACGACGAGTGACGCGGGCTCAGCCGTCCGGGGAGTGGGCGCGGACCCCCTGTTCGTGCAGCCAGCCGAGCACGTGGTCGGCGACCTGGCGCCAGCCGCTGTCGATGACGAGCGAGTGGGCGCGGTCCGCGAACTGCTTCAGATCGGTGACCGCCGCGGTGTCTCCGTACTGCTTGAACGCGGCGCGGGTCGCCGCGTCCGGGACGAGTCTGTCCTCCTGCCCCGAGACCAGCAGGAGCGGGCCGCGAGCCGCGTTGGCGACGTCCACGGCGGTGTGCGGGCTGGGGCCCCCGGCGCCGCACCCGAGGTCGGCGAACAGCCGGGAGGGGGCGGGCACGACGTGGTGCTCGTGGAGTCGCCGCGCCTCCTCCACCGCGACCGTGTTCGCGAAGACCCGGTGGAAGACCCGCGGCGACAGGGCGACCGACGGCCGGCCGGGGCCGCTCGCGGCGGTGGACAGCAACCGGGCGAACGACGCGGGCAGCAGGATGGCGTTGATGGGGGCGGGCGCGATGGCCACCGCGGCGCGCCCCAGGTCGGCGGCGATGAGGCGCTGGGCGATGAGACCGCCGACCGAGTGCCCCACGATCACCGGCGCGGTGTCGAGGGACCGCACGAAGGCGGCGTAGTGGTCGGTGAGCGCGTCCAGACCGGGGCCGCCGAGCGTGTCCGGTGCCTCGCGCATGTCCCGCACGGGCCCCTCCCCCGGCCAGCCGGGGGCGAACGTGCGGAATCCCCGGCTGGTGAAGCGCTCCACCCATGGCTCCCAGGACAGCGCGTGCAGCCACGCGCCGTGGATGAACACGACGGGAGTACGTTTCACGGTGGGGCTCCTTCGAGCATCACGGCCATACGGCAGCGGGTGACTGCTCCAGGTTCGTCGAGTCGCGGTCCAAGGGCGACAGTCGAATGACTTAACGTCATGCGTCTGTCGTGCGCGGCTGACCGATCCACCGAGGAACCAACCGGACAGAACACTTCAAGGAGGACAGCACTCTGCTGGGCGGCGCCTCACACACCGCGAGAACCCGACGGTCAACTTACGTACGCACGCGGCTCCGCAGGGGACGAGAGTGAGGCGGGTCAGCGTCCGCCGCAGAGAAGGACTCCCACGTCATGAGCGCCCACCCAGCAGGTGTGCAGCCCGGTCGAACGACACCGCACGCCCGTCCCCGGCTCACCCTGGCCATCGAACGCGTCCTGGGTGTCTCGGCCCGCCAGGCGGTCAGCGCCGTGTTCGGGTTCGACCTCGCTTCGCCCTTGGTCGTGTCCACGGAGTTCACCGTCGAGGGCGGCCCGTGCGCCCGCTGGCACATCGGGCGCGACCTCCTGCGGCAGGGGCTGTACGCGAGGAGCGGCCTCGGCGCCGTCCAGATCTGGCCGTCGCACCCCGGCGACCGGACGACCGCGCGGCTCCAACTGGTCTCCGGTGACATGGCGGCGCTGTTCGAACTGCCGACACCACCGCTGGCGCAGTGGCTGGAGCACACCTACCGGCTCGTTCCCGCCGGCGACGAGCTCTGCGGCGTCGACTGGAGCGCCACCGCCGCGGACCTCCTCGCCGGCCCGCGGGCTCCGCTCGACCGATGACGAACGGGCCCCGTACGCCCTTCCGCTAGGGCCTGTCCGAACGGGTCCCGTCGGCCTCCGTCCGGGGGCTCTTTAGGTGCTGGTGGGCGGGGGTTTGGTGCGTCCAGCTGCAAGGCGGAGGAGGGCGTCGACGCGTGGGGGTCCCTCCCTGCTCGAACGAAGCTGAGAGCTTGGGGGAGTCGGCCACTGACGACAACGCCGCAGATGGGCGTGCCAAACCCCCGCGTGTCGACCGGACCCATCGGACAGGCCCTAAAAGGACATTTCATTTGGGGAGCCTGCGGTGGCAGATGAGGGTGGCGGCGAGGGCGGTGAAGGCGAGGAAGTGTTCGGGCTTGCGCTCGTATCGGCGGTGGAGTCGTCGGCATCCGCCAAACCAGGCGATGCTCCGCTCCACCACCCACCGGTGCCGGCCCAGGCGTTCAGAACTCTCCACACCCCGGCGTGCGATGCGAGGCGTGATGCCTCGCGAGCGTAACCATCGTCGCAGGTGGGGATAGTCGTATCCCTTGTCGCCGTGGAGCTTGTCCGGCCGTCGCCGACGGGGTCCACGACGAGATCGGATGGGTGGGATGCCACGGACCAAGGCCTCGAAGGCCTGGCTGTCGTGCAGGTTGGCCGCGGAGATGCCGATCGAGATCGGCAGTCCGTTCCGGTCGACGATCATGTGGATCTTCGAGCCGTTCTTGCCGCGATCGGTCGGATTCGGTCCCGTCAGCTGCCCCCTTTTGTCGCCCGGACACTGACCGAGTCGATCGCGCACCGCGACCAGTCCAGCTCGCCCTGAGCACCGAGTTCGTCAAGGACGAGGCGGTGGAGCCTGGCCCACACGCGGGCCTCGGACCACTCGGTGAACCGCCGGAACGCGGTCACGCCCGACGGCCCGAAGCCGGGCGGCAACTGGTTCCATGTGCATCCTGACGTGGCCACGAAGACGATCGCGGCCAGGACCTCACGGTCGCCGTGCTGGCGTCGGCGCCCGCCGCCCTGCGGGCGAACCGGCGCCGGCGGCACCACCCGCTGGAACAATTCCCACAAACCGTCCGGCACCATCCGCTCAACAATCTGGCTTGCCACTCAGCCAGCATCCCGCAAGATCACACCAAACGAAATAGCTTGTAAGCCACCAGCGGCAACAGACCCAGCGCAGCAGACAACGACGACGCCCGGCCCGGCATAGACCCGGCCGGGCGTCTTCGGTTTCCGATCGGTGCGGGTGGGATGCGGTCAGTTTCCGAGATTGATGGGGCTGTCAGCCCCCTTGGTGTTGGCGACGACGACGTCGGGGAACAGCGGCTCCGTCGTTCCGTCTGCCCGTTGGATGGTGGCGCTCATGGCGACGCTGTCGGGAATGGTGCTGGTGGCGTCCCGGTAGTGGGGTGTCACCTCGTAGAAGATGGCGTCGTTCGGCCCGAAGCTGTCGTAGGTTACTGTTTTTTGGGCCGCGGTCTCAAAGGTGCGCATGCTGGGCGTTCCGGTGTTCATCCCCAGCTGCCAGCAGGGGACGAGGTTGTCCTGTCCGTCAGTGATTCTGCCCTGCCCCCCGAGGATGTTGGCGATCAGGTGGCATCGGGCGAGCCCGAACGGGGGCTGGGCTCCCGGCGGCGCATAAGGGCGGGCCGTGATCTGGGCGTCCTGCCATCCAGTAATGTCCCCCGCGGCATCGCTCCCTTTGACGCTTGTCTTGCCCAGACAGGCCGTTGCCTTGGTTGGCCGGGTACCGGCCGGGCCGGGCGGGGCGGTGGTCTTGTTGCGCTGGGCGACCGGTTCGTTGGTGTTCGAGATCCACCCGTCGCCTGACGGGCCGGACCCGGTCGGCGGGCTCAGCAGGCAGGCGCCCTGCGGTTCGGGGGTCGTGCTGGTGATCTCCAGCTTGAACTGCTCGCGCTCCAGGACGCGCTGGTTGGCAAAGCCCGCAGCCAGTTGCGTCTCGGCGGACTGGATGTCGGCTTTCGGGACATGGGCGCGCACGCACGGCATGCCGGTGCCCGTGGGTATCAGCTGGTAGACGTGCCATCCACTGCCGGTGTGCTTGGGGATGATCTCGGCGCACCGGGCGCCGTCGGTCCCTCCTTCATGGGTGGCTCCGAAGGGGAAGTCGCCGCAACTGTCGTCCGGAACGGAGTCCCTGGCCTCGAAGGGCTGCGAACCCTCGCAGGTGCGGCTGGTGCGGTCGGCCGCGCCGTTCTTCGCCCGGGTCAGCGGTCTGCTGCGCCCCCAGCCGTCAGCAAGGTTGTTCTGGGCCCACAGGTATCCGGCCGCCGCGGCTCCCGAGTCCGACCCGTTCGCGATGGTGCTCATCTTGACGACGGGCATGAAGCTGGGGACGACGCACCCCGGCCCGGGCTCGCTGCCGGAACTGCTCGTATCCCGGACGTCGTCGTCGCAGCGGATCACCTTCGGGTTGCTCCAGGAGGCGTCCGGGTCCGTGATGTCGGCACCCGGAGAGGTCACGTAGAGGTTGTACGACGTCGTGAAGTCGACCTTCGTGCCGACGGCGGGAGAGGAGGAGTAGGAGGTACTGCCGCTGACGGACTGGCCCTTGACCAGTTGCCCTCCGTACCAGGGCGGGGTTCTGCTCGCCGTGCAGCCGGCCGAGCAGGAGACCTTGAACTTCGCAGTCAGGGATGTGACTGCCCTCTCCGCGCCGGTCATGGTCACGGTGACGTACTCTCTCCAACTCGTGCCGGTGCCCGGGAGGGTGGCGCTGGTCGCGACGCTCAGCGTGCCGGTGCCGAGTTCCTTGCCATTGCTGTCCTTGAGCACGTACAGCACGGTCAAACCGCTCAGGCAGTACCCGAAGCGGGTGTGGGTCCACTGCCCGGCGGCCGTGATGGTGCAGGCGCCCTCGTCGGAAGCGGTGGAGGGCGAGGCCGACGGCAGAGCGATGGCGCGGGACTGTCGTCCGGACGGTGTCGCCGGTGTGGTGCTCGTGGGGCTTGTGGTGCTCGTAGTGACGCACGCTTCCACGGCACCTGCTCTGCGTTCGCGGGAGCCGACGGCGGTGGGCCTGCAATGCTCACCGGGAGTGATCGTGATGGGCTGGGTCTGGATGGGGGTCTCGGGCTGGTCGCCGAGGTGGGCTGTGTCCGCCTGGCCGAGGGCGGTTGCGGGCGTCTGGGCGGTCGGTGCCTTCTGGGTAGCGGCAGCCGTGCCGGTCGTGGTGAGGCTTACCACGAGGAGGAGGCCGAGGAGGCTGACGAGTAGCCGTCCCGCGCGTGGCGACTTCATATCTTCTCGCGGAAGGACGTCGTTTCAGGCACCGCCCCATGGGGCGGGTGAGCAGTCGCCGCGGACCGTCTTTCGCGGTCCGGGGCCGGAGGCGCTGTTGGTGTGTTCATCCGGGGAGTCCGTCCCTTACTGACTGTCTGTCATGGTTGCGAGGGGGGTCGCGGCGATCGGGGCCGCATGAAGGGGTGTGGTGGGCCGGTCGGCGCGAGCCGTCCTGCGGCCCACCACACTGTCCTGCGGGTCATGGCCCGGGGATGTCGAGCCGCCAGCCGGGCGCGCAGGTCACAAACACGTCTGATGCGGATGCTTGTTGGGGCAAGCGGGGCCTCGCCGGGCCCCGGTTCTCCTAGGCGACGGTGATGCCCTCGTTGGCTATGTCGCCGGGTTCGACGGCGCGAGTCCAGACGCGAACGTTGTCGATCGCGCCGGCCGCGTTCTCCGTCCAGGCTCCCTTGTAGTGGAGCCGACCGAGCTGCAGCGCGCTGCTGGCCCGCCACGGTGTGGTGAAGGTGGCCGCCTGCTGTGGCTTTCCGTCGACGAACAGCTGAATCGTCTGGTCGGCGGCGTTGTAGACGCCGGTGAGTTTGGTCCAGACGCCGATCTGCGCAGGGTCCGCACTGAGGGATCGGACGATGTCGGTTTCGTCGGTGTCGCTGACGTGCCGGTTGAAGATGAACCTGTCGTAGTACGTGGAGTAGTAGATCTGGAACCCGCTGCCCCGTTCCCCCGCTTGGGATACGAACGTGTAGTTGCGGTCCTTGTTGTCCATCTTCACCCATGCCGAGACGGAGAACGACTTGGTCGTGTCCACTACTGGACCTGCGGTCGCCGCATAGCCGGTTGTCCCGTTCAATCGCAGGGCGCCGCCCACCTTGCCCGGGCTCCCCAACTCGGCCCCACCGGCAACCGTGGCCGACAGTCCGGCTCCGTCGCCCCCGTCGACGTTCGTTGCTCCCGGTGCCTCATCCAGCGAGAAGTAGGCCAATTCCTGTAGGTGGGGAGGGAGTGTGCCCGCTGCGAGCGATGCGGCATCGGCTTGTGTCACCGTGGACTGCACCGCACGCACCTCGTCGATCGTGCCCTGGGCGTTCTCCCGCCAGTCGCTCTCATAGCGCAGCCGGCCGATCTGCAGTCCGCCGCCGGCGCGCCAGGGCGTGGTGAAGGGCACGGAGCTCTGCAACTCGCCGTTGACGAACAACGACAGCGTCCGGGCGACCATGTCGTACGAGCCGGTTAGGTGGGTCCACGTCCCCGGCACCGGAGCCTGATTGCTGATCGCTCGGACGATGTCGGTTCCGTCGGTGTCGCTGACGTGCCGGTTGAAGATGAACCTGTCGTAGTACGTGGAGTAGTAGATCTGGAACCCGCTGGCGCGTTCCCCCGCTTGGGATACGAACGTGTAGTTGCGGTCCTTGTTGTCCATCTTCACCCATGCCGAGACGGAGAACGACTTGGTCGTGTCCACTACTGGACCTGGGGTCGCCGCATAGCCGGTTGTCCCGTTCAATCGCAGGGCGCCGCCCACCTTGCCCGGGCTCCCCAACTCGGCCCCACCGGCAACCGTGGCGACGAAGTTCTCCGTCGTGCCGCCGCGGACTCGGCGGGACCCAGTGCTCTCATCGAGCGAGTATTGGGCGATACCGTTGAACGTGCTGCTGTCGAGCCACGGGATGATGTTGTCGGTGCGGGCTGCGAGCGAGTTGGTTCCCTGGCCGAGCTGTCCCAGGCAGTCGGTGTGACTGGCTCGGCTCTGCACGGCCACGATACGGCCGTTGCCGTCCAGGACCGGACCTCCTGCGTCGCCCTTGCAGATCTGTCCGTCCGTCAGGTTCAGGTCGGTAGCCGTGGTACTTGCCTGGTTCACGCTGCTGTGGTGCGGGCTGTCGGGCACCCACTCGGTCTTGGTACGGCCGTATCCCGCAGCGAGCAGTGCGGAGCCGTCGGCGGCGGCACCGCGCGCGAGAACGGCGGGCGTGACACCGGTGACCGGTGCGGCCAACCGGGCAAGTACGAGGTCCCTGTCGGTGCGGGCCGCAAGGTAGTCGATCCTGATCGGCGGCTGCCCGGCGAACGTGGCTGTCGCATCGGGCGGCGGGTCCGCCGGCGTGCTCACCAGCGACGCCGCGCTGCCACTGAAGCACTGCGCGGACGTCAGCAGCCAGGCCTTGTCGACCAGGCTGCCGCTGCAACTGCGGCTGCCCTCGCGGCCGGCTTCCTTGACGTTGACACGGGCGAGCCAAGGGCGGGCCGGATCGCCCGAGAGTACGGACGTGGCGCCGCTCTGCCCGATCCGGATCTCCACCAGCATGTGGTCGCGCTCCTGCGGGTCGTTGGCTTCGCCGACCCCCTGCGAGGTGTTCTTGGGTATCTCGATCTGCTGTGTCGTCTGGTCCGGCGCGGTGAGGGTGACGGAAGCGGCCGCATCTTTGCTGGCCTTGACCAGGTAAACGGAGGGTATTTCCAAAGAGAGATAACCTGTGGGGCCGTTGGTCCGAAAACAGACCCTTGCCCGTGCGCGTGGCCACACTTCCATGAGCCCCGTGGATGTCCCGCACTCGGCGAGCACGATGTGGCCGTCGCCGCGCTTGAGGACGATCCCCTTCTCCTGCCTGATCTTCTCGGCGTCAGGGTAGGCGAAGTCCTCGACCACCGAAGCGGGTTGGGTGTCCGTAGCGGTCGCTCTGCTCGATTCGGGTGCGCGCGAACCGGCGGCAGCGGCGGTCCCGGCCGTGGTCACGCATGCTGCCACCGCCGCGACCACGGCGACGACCTGTCGTGCGAGTTTCATCCGATCTCCTTCGACGAGGGGTGAGTGGATCCTCAATAGGTACGCGGCAGTGCTCCTCGTCCCACCTCCCGGCGGACAGGTGACGCAGCCCCCTGCTGCCCGTGGACGGCAGGACTCGACACGTGCTCGGCGTGGTGTTCGCGCGCAAGCGCGTTCAGAAGATCGACGAGAGTTTCCTGGTGACCGAGGATGCGAGTTCCTCGCCGACGTGAGTGACTTCCTTGACCACGGGGGCGGCCACCTTCTGCCCCAGCGGTTTGAGCCACTTGGACTGTCCCGCCGAGAGGAGGCCCAGGGCCGCGTTTCCGGCGGACTTCAGGAAGGGGCCGCTGGTGAAGCCGTGCTCGATTCCCGTGAACAGGGCGCTCAATGCGCTGGTTCCCGCGGAGACGGCGCCGAAGAACGCGGCGCCCAGGGCCAGCGGGGGGAAGGCGAGGCTGGCGAGGCCGAGGGTGCCGGCGAGGAGCCCCGAGCCGATGCTGATGCAGTTGAAGGCGTCGGCGTACCAGCCGGCGTCCTCCCACCAGTTCTCCCTCTTGGGGCCGGTGCCGTTCTCATTGACCTGGTCGTGGGTCTGGCTGTCGGCCGGGTTCCGGCCGGCGGCTTGGTCCTGGCGGGACTGCTCGGCGGCCTGGCGGGCCTTTTCGGCGTCTTCGGCCTGGCGCTTGAGGGCGGCGGTGGCGCGCGCCTCGCTGGCGGCGTCCGCTGCGGCCTTGGCGTCCTGGCCTGCCGTCAGGGCTGCCTGGCGGGCAGCGACGGCGGACGCCTGGGCGCTGTAGGAGGAGTTCAGGGCGGAGCGGGCCGCGTCGATGGCCTTGTTCGCCGAGTAGTTCGCCGACCGAGCCGCGCCCTGGGCGGCCGCCGCCGCTGTTTTGGCCTGGTTCGCCGATGCCTGGGCGGCGAGGGCGGACGCGTCCGCCTCGTTGGCGAGCTGTTTCGCGTCCACGCCGTACTGGTTTGCTCGGTTCGCCGAGTCCAGGGCGTTGTTCGCCCACTGCTGGGCCTCCGCGGCGGCGTTGCGGGCCTGTGCCGCGGTCTGCGACGCCAGCGCGGCATCGGCTTGTGCCTCCTGGGCGATTTTCGCCGCGACCGCGATCGCCCCGCGGATCGCCGCGACGTGGGTGGCGGCGTCGTGGTCGAGCTGGGCGGTGCTGTACTGCACGACGCCGACGAAGTTCCGCCGCATCCAGGTCGGACCCTCCAGCGCCACCTCGGCGTATGCCCTGGTGTAAGCGCCGGCGGCGTTGAGGAGCACGGCCGCGCTGACCGCGTCGTCCTCTCGGACGGCGGCGGGGTAACTGCGGTCGAAGAAGTCCTGCAGGGCCTGCGGGGTGTCCGCGTCCAGCGCGTCGTCGGCAGCCTTCCTGACGGCCTTGCCGGGTTTGGTGGTCAGGATACGGGCGATCTGGAAGCGGTTGTCTTCCTGCGACGCTTTGATCACACCGCCGGTGACGAAGTCGCCCACCGCTGTGGTGCTGGAGCCTTCCAAGGCGGCCTGAGCGGCCCGCGCGATCACCGGAGTGGATATCTGAGCGAGGTAGAGGACGGTTTCCCGGTCGTCCTGGTGCTGAGCGAGGGCGCGGTCGAGGTCGACCCAGGTCAGGACGTCGACGTCGTCGCCCGCGAGGGCGAACTGGGCGGCCTGACGGGTCCACGCGCCCGTGGAGGTGAGCAGACCGACAGCGGCCTGACGGCCCAGCACGGCGGCCTGGGCCAGGTCGTTGGCCGCCAGTGCCTGCTCGGCTCGGCGGATGACGTCCTTGACGGCCTGGTTCGTGCGCTCGTCCTGTGCCCGCTTGTCCTCGTACGCGGCTCGCTGCTCGTCTTCCAGCCGGGCCAGCAGCCGGGCCTCGTCGAT
Organism: Streptomyces sp. TLI_146; assembly: GCF_002846415.1. Taxonomy (NCBI): domain Bacteria; kingdom Bacillati; phylum Actinomycetota; class Actinomycetes; order Kitasatosporales; family Streptomycetaceae; genus Streptomyces; species Streptomyces sp. TLI_146. The sequence continues at coordinate 8,466,450 of NZ_PJMX01000001.1, read as the reverse complement.
GGCCTGGAGCTTCTCGTGCTCCAGCCGGGCCAGTTCCGCTTCCCGCGCCGCCCGCTCCACCGCGATGGCGTCCTCCACCGCCTTGGTCGCGGTGTTGGCAGCCTCGACGGCCTGGGCCGCGTGGGCCGTGGACCTGTTCGCGAAGTCGATGGCCTGTCCGGCGTACTTCACCGCCTCCTCGGCCGCGTCAGCCGCGCTCTCGGCGTGGGCGGCGGCGGAGTTCGCCGCGTCGCGTGCTGTGCGCGCCGCAGCTGCCGCCGCCGTCGCCAGGGCCTGGGCTGTGGAGGCGGCGTTCGTGGCGCGGTTGGCGGCAGCGGTCGCGATCTCCGCCTGGTGCTTCGCCTCGGCCGCCTCCGACTGGGCAGCCCCGGCCGCGGCGGCGGCCTGCGCGGAGGCTGTGGCGGCGCCGGCGGCGTTGCGTGCGGCGGCGGCGGAAGCGGAGCCGGCGGCCGCGGCCTGCGCCGATGCGGTCTGGGCTTCGTCCGCGGCGCTGGCCGCCGACCGGGCCTGGGCGGCCGCGTTGCGGGCGGCGACCGCGGCTTCCTTTGCCGCCGCGGTCTGCCCGGCGTCCGCGGAGGCCGCGATGGCGGCCTTGTAGGCGCGCGATGCGGCGTTCGCGGCGGTGGCGGCGGCGTGGGAGGCGGCCGTGGACGCCCAGGAGGCGCGGCGGGACGCGGCGACCGCGGCGTTGGAGGCGCTGATGGCGTTGCGGGCGGCGTTCGCCGCGTCCTTGGCAGCGCTGGAGGCCTTACGGGCGGCGGCTGCTGAGCGCTCCACGTCGTCCCGGGCGGCCTCGGCCTCGGATGCGGCTCTCTCCGCTGCCTCCTTGGCCATACGCGCAGAGTTCTGGGCGCGTGCGGACGCCTCGACGGCCAGTCCGGTCTCGGCCTTGGCGCGTATGCCCTCCCGCTGGACGACAGCGACAAGTTCCTCGATCGTGGCCGACTCCTGGTCGCGGGCGCGGGCGATGTGCTGGCCCGTGTCGAGGAAGAACTCGGCGTCCGATGCGGTCCCGTCCAAGGCGCGCGTGGCGTACTTCGTCACTTCGGGGCCCGCGGTGGGCAGCATGCGGGTGATCTGCACCCGCATGTCCTCCAGGTGGGCGGTGAACCGGCCTTCCGTCAGGTAGTCCTCCAGCGCCTGCTGGGTGCCTTCGTCCAGGGCCGCGTTCGCTTCCCGCCGGATGGCTTTGCCGCCGGTACTCGTCAAGGTGGCGGTCGCCACGCGCAGATCTTCCAGGACGGCGGGTCCGAAGCCGTCCCGCAGGAAGTCGGCGATGGCACGGTCACCGCCTGCGAGTGCGGCTCCGGCCTCGCGCCGCAGACCCTTGCCGGAGCGGGCGAGGTAGGCGGTGATGGCGACGCGGTTGTCGTCGGTGGTCGCGCGCGGCAGTGTGTCGACGAGGAAGGACCGCACGTCGGCGTCGCTGCCGCAGAGGGCTTCGGCCGCGGCTGCCTTGACGGCCGCTCCTCCCGTCACCCACGCCTTGACCACGGCGGCCCGGTCGGTGTCCGGGAGGGCGAGCGGGTCGAGCGGCGCGCTCCCGGTGGCGGCGCGCGCCTGGGGTAACGGCAGCAAGGGCGTGGCCGTGACGGCCGCAGTGGCGGCGAGTGCGCCCAGGACCCGTCTGCGGCTCCAGAACGTTGTCTGCATAGGAGTGTTCCCCTGTGGTTTCTGTGTGTGAGGCATGAGCCGTGCCCGGCATACGGAATTCCCGCACAAGCGGGTGGTGTGTGCCGATAGCGCAGGCCCGGATCATTCGATGCCGTGGTGCTTACGTGTGCGTCCGTGCACGCCGAGAAGCCCGACGAAGTTTTCTGTCCTCGCCGCGGCTGTGATGGGTGGGGTGGCTTGTCCGGCCGATCTCCCACGGTTTCAGCGGAATGATTGTCCGTCAATGAAAACGTGACCCGCGTTACGGGAGCGGACAATGCGCATTGTCCGCGGACAATCGCACGGTGCGGTGATGGGCCTGTTCAGCCGCGTGGTGCGGGGGCGGACATTGCGCACTTTGTCGGCGCGCGGGGGAGAGCCTCGCGCCCGTGCGTGGTGAACGCCGCTGCTGCCAGGGCTGCGTGCAACAGCAGCGCGGGGCCCGGCCCCGTTCATCTCCCGGTGGCTATCTCCCGGTATGGCCCATGGAGCCCGCCACCGTCACACATACCCCTTGTCCTGTCCCTGTGCCCCTCGACAGGGTCGACGAGCCGGCGCAGGGCGCCGGCGATCCCGCGCCGCGGGTGCGCCAGTGGAAATGTCAGCGTGGATCGAGGGCGCCAGAAACCCCAGCGTTCGACCGGGGCTACCAGGGCCTGCCCGATGGGCCGGTCGACACGCGGGGGTTTGGCACGCCCATCTGCGGCGTTGTCGTCAGTGGCCGACTCCCCCAAGCTCTCAGCTTCGTTCGAGCAGGGAGGGACCCCCACGCGTCGACGCCCTCCTCCGCCTTGCAGCTGGACGCACCAAACCCCGCTCACCAGCACCTAAAGAGCCCCCGAGGGAGGCCGACGGGACCCGTCGGGCAGGCCCTAGCTGGGCCTGCGCAGCGCGAACTCGTTGCCGTCGGGGTCCAGCATCAGCACCCGGCCGTCCTCGCCACCGTCACCGCGCGTCGCGCCGAGCGCGATCAGGCGCTCGACCTCCGCCTCCCTGTCGGCGTCGGCGGGGAGGGCCAACTCGAGGTACAGCCGGTTCGTGCCGGTCTTCGGCGCCACCGGAGGGCCGCCCCAGGTGATCTTCGTGCCGCCGTCCGGCGACTGGATCGCGGTCTCCTGATCCTGGTCCCACACCAGCGGCCACCCGAGCGCCGCGCTCCAGAAGTAACCGACCTCCTGTGTGCCGTCGCAGGCCAGCGCGCCGATGACACCGGTGTCAGCGAGGAACTTGTTGCCCGCCGCGATGACGCAGAACTCGTTGCCGTCCGGATCGGCGAGCACCACATGCCCCTCTTCGGGGAGTTGGCCGACGTCGATGTGCTTCCCGCCGAGTTCCAGCGCCCGGGCGACCGTCTGCCGCTGGTCCTGCGGTGAGGTGCTCGTCAGGTCGAAGTGGGCCCGGTTCTGGCCGGTCTTCGGCTCCTGGCTCGGCAGGAAGCGGATGCGGTACCCGGCGGCCCCGTCGGCCTCAGGGGGCAGGATCTCGGCGGCGGTATCCGTCCCGTCGGTCCGCTCCCAGCCCAACACCCCGGACCAGAACCCTGCCAGGTCCGACGGCCGGGTGGCGTTGAAGCAGATCGCGAACAGTTGGCTGGTCATACCTGTGCGTCTCCGATCATCGACGGTCGACAGGGTGCCTCGCCCGCCCCGCGCGTGCGCAGCCTAGGGGCGGGCGCACGACACCCGCATCCCTATTTCCGCTGCCACCAGCCGCGCGCCCGGTGCCCTCCGTTCCCCCGGGAAGGGACGGCGAGTTGCCCGCCGGTCCGCTGCGCACTCCCTCCCTGCCGTGATCGGATCGCCCCGTCACCCTCCCAAATCCATTCAAATCCTTGGAGTGTTCGTGGGCTTACGCATAGCGGTCACCGCCGAGCCGATCCCCTCCCATGTGTCCGCGCTGGACTACGTCATCCGCCCCGCCCTCGAACAGGGCCACCGGGTCGTGCTCCACGCCCCTCCCATGTTCCGCCGCGAAGCGCGGCGACGCGGGGTGGAGTTCCGCAGCGCCGGATCGCAGTGGACCGGTGACCCCTTCGTCCAGCGGACGGCGAGCGACATCTGGAAACGCTTCGGGAACACCCCCTTCAACCAGTACGTCTTCGGCCACCTCTGGCCCGAGGAGGCCGAGGCGAAGACCCATGACCTGCTCGCCTCGTGGACCTGGGCACGGCCCGACCTGGTGATCGCCGAATGCAGCGACCTGGGTGCGCAACTCGCGGCCAGGGTGCTGGGGCTGCCCCTGATCGCCGCGGACAACGGCCTGGGCCCGATCCTCCTGGACCTCTGGGACACCGACATAGCGCCCGCGCTGGCTCCCCTCTACAAGCAGCACGAGCAGCGCACCCCCACCCTCCCGCCGATGCTCACCCCGGCGCCGGTCGACTGGTTCTACTGGACACCCCCGCCCTCGGCACGCGCGGTCCGCCGCACCATCGCGCACTTCCGCACCACCCGCCCCAAAGGGCCGGCCCCGTCCGCCGCCCGCCCGCTCGTCTACGTGAGCCTGGGCACGCTGGCCACCGCGATGTCAGGCCTGCGTACCGTCGTCGAGAGCGCGTACCGGGAGATCATGGCCGCGCTCTCCCTGATCGGCTGCGACGCGATCGTGTCCGCGGGCAGCCTCGCGGAACGGCTGCGCAGCGCGGACCCGCGAATCACCGTCGTCGAGCACGTCCCTCAGCCCGCGCTGCTGCACGACGCCGACCTGTTCGTGACGCACGCGGGCCGGGCGTCCCTGCTGGACGCGGTGCAGGGCGCAACGCCCGTCCTGGCCATGGGGGTTCTCGGTGACCAGCCCGCCAACGCCACGGCGTTCGCGCGGCGCGGCCTCGGCCGGGCACTGGGTTTCACCGCGGCCCGTGACGAGATCGCCGACGCCATGGCGGCCGTCCTCGACGACCCGCTGTACGGCGCCGCCATGACCGCCGCCGCCACGGAACTGTCGCAGCTGCCCCCGCTCGACGTCGCAGGGCTGCGGGACGGCCTCACGTGAACGCGGGAGGCTCCGTGTCGGGACCGGTGCCCAGGGGACGGCGGCCACCGCGCGAGGGGCTGGGCGCGGGCGCAGCAGGGCTGCCGGAGCTGGCGCGCCCGCGCTCGTCGGCGGCGCGGCGCTCCTGCGTGCGGGACTGCTCGTCGTCGGTGCGGGGGCCGGTGCCCAGCGGGCGGCGCGTCGTGCTCACGGGGTGAAGTCTTCCAGGGGCTCGGGGCCCAGCACGCCCCGGGCCCGCAGATCATCGACGTCGGGCAGACGGGCCTGGCCCAGGGGGCCGGTGTCCAGGTCGGCCTGTGCGGCAAGCACGCGGGGACGCGGCCCGGCGGGCGGTGCCGGCGGCTCCGGCGTCCGGGGGCCGGTACCGAGGGGGCGACGGGTGGAGGTCACGGCGGGAGTATTCCACCTGCGCTTTTGGCTGCTAATTCGAACACGCGGTCTAATACCGCCATGGCGACGTTTCCCTTCCCCCGTGATCTCGTGACGGCCCAGGTGGCGTGGTACGACGCGTACCGGCGGCTGACCGATCCCGCGCCGGGCGGGACCGCGGCCGCCCGGCGCAGCCTCCAGCGGCTCTCCGTCCTGATCGCCGCCCACCCGTACTGGGGCCCGGAAGGCCCCTCGCCGGCGGCCCGGATGGCGCTGCGCGAGCAGGCACGACGAGAAGCGCGGCCCTGACCGGGCGGGAGCCACGGCCCGCCCGGTGGAGGTGTCTGACACGTGATCGGCGCAGGATTTCGCATTGCCCACACGCGGCCGGGTGGGAGCGGCAGCGAGCCACTCCCACCCAGTCACGTCGGTTCTGTGTCAGTGCGCTACCGAGGTCAGCCCGTCCTCAGCAGGGGCTCAGCCACCACACCCAGCCCCAGGGCGCGTGGCGGTCCTCGCTGTATCCGCCAGGCGAGGTCCAGCCGAGGTTGCCGTTGCTGTCGTAGAACCTGGCGTACAGGGTCGAGCGCTGGTTGTTGATCCAGGATCCGGTCCCGGACCAGTAGATACGGTTCAGGTGGTTGCACGTGAAGAGGATCATCTCGTCACCCGTGAAGTCCTCGCCGCTGTAGGCACACACGTAGGTGTACGCACAGTTGACCGCCGCACCGCTGGGGGCGTTCTGTACGGCCAGGTCGCGGGCTCGTTGCTCCCCCGGCAGGGCGAGCAACAGAACACCGTTGTCCAGGGCGATCTTGTTGGCGCCGATCTGGGCGCCGTGGGTCTTCGCGAGGTAGCCGTCGACCCGATCCTGGAGTGCCTTCGCCTGCGGGCCGCTCAGCCCGGCACTTCTGGCCTGCGCCGAGAAGTCCGTGTGTCCGCCATTCGCGGCTCCTCCAGCCGCGTCGGCGGCACTGGGGGCGACCACCAGCGCGAGGATGGCCATGACCAGCGCTGCCAATGCCTTACGTATACGCATATGTGCTCCTTCCGATGTTCGGAGTCGCCCGAATCCGCAGAGGCGACCGGGAGTACGTCGTCGTGCGGCAACGCGCCCGGGCCCAGCTACGGCCCGGTTCGTCGTTGGGTACTTCGTCCACGAGGAGCCTTCCTCAAGGAGGAATTGGCCGCCATCAGCCGACCGCAACGACGCAGGTCAGCGCGGACAAGAGAGCGGACAAGGGGGTTGTCCGCCGGACAACCCCCGCGTCGGTCGGCCGGTCTCGGGCGCGCCCTGCCCGGCTGCCCCGCCGGCCCGCGTAGGCACGGGCACGGCCGGGGCCGGGGTGGGCCAGGAACAAGCCGCGAGCTGACGGCCCGCCCTGCTGGACTCCGCCGGCGGGGCGGTGACACACCGGCCGTCAGATCACGGCTGGGTCCCATTCGGCAATGGGGCGAACGGGTTGTTGCAGCCGCCGCGGTCGCCGTCCCAGTCCTGACCGCCATACCAGTGCAACGTGGCCCACTGGGTGCAGCCGCTGAAGTTGATCTCCGCACCGGCACGCCAGGCGTCAGGGTTCGGCGCTCCGTGGGTCCACTGGGACGGCTCGTAGGACCACTGGCTGTAGCTCGTGTTGACGTTGGCGAAGGCCAGGAGCGGCCCGTAGGGGGAACCAACCTTGAGGGTCGCCGTACCGCCGACCCGGTTGACGAAGTCCTGGTTCCACCACCAGTAGACGCCCACGTGATCGGTGCACTGGTTCCAGTACTGCTGGACCCATCCAGCGGTGATCCAACCCTGCCAGCCGTACGGTGCCTGGTCCCCGATCCAGATCCGCGGGTTGCACGAAGTGGTCAAGCTCGGTTTCGACGTGCTCGTACTCGTACGCGCGATCAGCTGTTGCGCGGGGTGAGCCGTGGCGCCGGTGGCGCTGGTCGTCATGGGGGCGGTGTCGACGGCGGTCGCCGTGGTGGCGGCGCCGAGTGCGGTTCCGCCGGCGAGAGCGAGCACGGCGGCGAACGTGGCGATGGTGCGGCGGAGCTTGCGTGCTCTAGGCAGTACGGACACGGTTTCCCCTCGTCTCGTGTTGCCGGTGCGTGCGCACCGGCAACGACTGCCGAACGACTGATTGCTGTTCCATGCGTCGCGCCCGAACGGGCTGAACGACACGGAGGCTACGCACACGTGACCTTGGTCCGTCCTTGGTTCGTCCTAGCCTTTTCCTGGGCTCGCTGTCGCGTGAGGGGCTGCCGACGGACGTCGATGGTCCGGGCGAGGGATGCCGCAGGGAGCAGGAGAGCCGCGCGTTCGCGGCCGGACGGTCTGCCGGTTCGCCATCGTGATGATGTGCGCGGAAATGGATTGGCCGCTCGCGGCTCGGGCTTTGCGTGGCGGGACATCCCCGTCACAGGTACTCGAAGTAGCGGGTCCACCAGGTGGCGCGGCCCTGGTGCGGGCCGTAGCTGATGTGGGAGAACCCTTCGTCGGCGAGCCGGGTCACGCCGTCGTAGGGCCGGTGGAGCAGTGCTGGCCGGACCAGCGTGTAGCCGAGATCGTGGAGGGCAGTCTCGATGCGGCTGCGGTCAGCTGCGGTCAAAGCGCCTTCCTGAACGGCCTGGTCCAGGTCGTCATGGCTATCGGGCCCCGGAGTGGTCACCACCGCCAGGTTGCCGAAATTGCTCAGCCGTACGCCCAGGGGCACGTCAGCCTCGGTCGCCTCGGCCGGTAGGGCGATCCGGAAGTAGAAACTGGCGTCCTGGACTTGGTCGTCGAGTGCGCAAGCCCGCCTGAAGTCGCGGGTCAGGCGGTCTTCGAGCCGGGTTGCCTGCGCCTTGGCCAGTGAGTAGTCGAAGCCGTCGGGGAACTCCAGGTGATCCGGTCCCGGCAGCTGGTCCAGAGTCCGGAGTAGGGCCAGGGTCTGCTCGTCCTCGTTCACCGCCCCAGCTTACGAAGGCCCTGGTGGGGGCCGTGCAACGGGCCGTACTCGACGTTCGATGGCACCAACACGCTGCTCACCAAAGCTCAGTGACGACGATCAAGGCCCCCAGTCGCATGAGGCAGCGGTGCCGGGGCTACCGAACAGCGGTTGATCATCTCGTCCGGGTGGGTGCGGCAGGGCCACCCTGCTGACGGTGCCGGCCTCTACGGTGACAGGCATGGACAAGAACCAACGGCTGAGCGAGTTCCTGCGGGCCCGGCGCGCGCTGGTGCGCCCCGAGGACCACGGGATGCCCGCGGGGAAACGCCGTACCCCTGGTCTGCGCCGGGAGGAGGCCGCCGTCCTCGCCGGAGTGAGCACCGACTACTACGTGCGGTTGGAACAGGGACGCGAACGCAATCCCTCACCCCAGGTCCAAAGGGCACTGGCGGCCGCACTCCTGCTGGAGGACGAGGAAGCCGCCCACCTGCGCGCCCTCATCGATCCACCCCAGCACGGGCGGCCCCCGGCCGCCGCCCGGGAATACGCCGGCCCGCACCTGGTGTCCTTGCTGGACGCCTGGGCGGACACACCGGCTCTGGTCTACGGCCGCTACCTCGACCTGCTGGCCGTCAACGCCCTCGGCGAGGCGCTGTTCTCCTGGCTCGGCAACGAGACGAGCCTGATCACAGCGATGTTCCTCAACCCCGCCGCACAGGATTTCTACCGCGACTGGGCTGTTGTGGCGCAGGGGTGCGTGGCCGCACTGCGGGCCGCGAATCCCGACCCGGACGACCCGCGGCTGCAGGACCTGGTGGGTGAACTCTGCGTGCGTGACCGCGACTTCGCACGCATGTGGGCGCGCCACGAAGTGCGGGCCAAAACGGCCTCGGCCAAACGCTTTCGACACCCCTTGGTCGGCGACCTGACGCTGGACTTCGAGACCTTCTCCGTCAACAGTGCCCCCGGCCAGCACCTGGTGGTCTACCGAGCCGAACCCGGCAGCGCTGCCGAACAGTCGCTGGCCCTGCTGGGCAGCCTCGCCCTCACCGAACTCCCCGACACTCAAGACGAAGGGCAACATCCCGCATGAACTCCGCTGATTCCCCCGTCTGGTTCATCACCGGCTGCTCCTCCGGCCTGGGCCGGGAGTTGGCCCGCGCCGTGCTGGAACACGGATGGCGGGCGGTGGTCACGGCCCGGGATCCCGGCAAGGCCGCCGATGTGATCGCCGGGCACGAGGAGCGCGCCATCGTCCTGACGCTGGACGTCACCGACGCCGAACAGATCGCCCACGCGGTCGCCCAGGCACAGGCCGCTTTCGGACAGATCGACGTACTGGTCAACAACGCGGGCTACGGTACCTCGCCGCCGTCGAGGAGGGCGAGGACGACGAGGTTCGCGCCTTGTTCGACACCAACGTCTTCGGCCTGGTCAACACCACCAGGGCCGCCCTGCCCGGCATGCGAGCCCGTCGCACCGGCCACATCGTGAACATGTCCTCCCTCGGCGGCCTGGTCGGCTTCGGCGCCACCGGTTACTACCACGCCACCAAATTCGCGGTGGAAGGTCTCTCCGAGTCCCTCGCCGCCGAGGTCGCCCCACTCGGCATCAAGGTCACGATCGTCGAACCCGCCGCGTTCCGCACCAACTGGTCCGGGCCCTCGATGCGTCAGTCCGCCGCCACCATCGCCGACTACGCCTCCACTGCGGGCACACGACGCGCGAGCACCCTGGCCACCTACGGCCACCAGCCCGGGGACCCGGCACGCGCAGCCCAAGCCGTCATCGACGCGGTCACCGCCGAAGAACCCCCACTGCGCCTACTGCTGGGCAAGGCCGCATACGACATCGCCACCGCCAAGCTCGACTCCCTCAGGACCGCCTTCGACGGCTGGCGGGAGGTAACTCTCAGCGCCGACTTCCCCTCGAAGCACACCGCAAGCTGACCGCATGCATCACCAACCACCCGGGGGGCGGTCATCCGCTCCGTCGTCGTTGAAACCGAGACGGCCGCATGCCGGCGGGCGACGAAGAACGACCGGGACCGGATTCAGAGATCTTCATCAAGAGCTGTCGTTGGACACCATCGCGGGAGGCAGCTTCGTCTCCACGTCCAGCACCGCCTCGCCCACCTGATCCGGAGTCAGGCCGACTGCTGTCGACAGGTCCGCGTTGAACAGTCGGGTTCCCTTGAGATGAGTCCCCCTGAGGATGGCACCGCGTAGGTCTGCCCCTCTCAGGTAGGCCCCTTCAAGGTGGGCACGGTCCAGCCACGCGCCCCCGAGTCGGGTCTCCCTCAGCCATGCCTCCCCCAGGTGTGCGCCGATCAGGTTGGCTCCCTCCAGACGCGCACCGGCGAGGCGTGCGCGCTCCAGGCGGGCGTCCTGAAGGTGTGCTCCGCGTAGGTCGGTACGTCGTAGGTCTATGCGGAACGGCTCCTCCACCGGCGGCCGTCGCCCCAGAACCGTCAAGGCGGCCTGGACGGACTCTTCCAGCTGCACTCTGGGGGACAACTCCGCGTCGGGCACCACCGGCACCTGGTCCCGGACGAACGCAGCGAGGACCTCGACCACGGTGAGGTGGTCCTTGGCCGAGTCCCGCATGATCCGCTCCAGCGCATAGATGCCGCCCAGACGCTCGACCGTACGCTTCGACGCAAGCAGCTTGATGGCTTCCACATAGCGGGCGGTCACCTGACCGTCCCGGGCGATCTCGGCCTGCTCGCGGTCCCGGTCGCGAGTGTGTCGCAACGTACGGTCGGTGTAGTAGAGGCCGGCCCCGGCCACCGCACCAGCGCCGAGGGCGACCAGCGTCGTGCGGAACCCTGTGATCACCACGCTGTCGGCCGGCTGGAGATCCCGTCGGCGTAGCCGATCGCCATCCAGCCACCACGGGCCCTGCCACAACAGCAGGATGTAGCCGACGAACGCGGCGGCCAGCAGCGCAAGCAGCAGTGCACGCGTCCGGCTCCGTTTCATACACAGGAGCATGTCCTCGGAGGACTGCCCGTACGCGTGACAGCCCGCCACCGCGCAGGCGGGAACACAACGGCCGGACTTCCGGGGCCCCGCCTCCCCCAGGCACCCCTGTTCCACGCCATGCTGCTGCCCCTGCGCTGAGCCAGCAGCACTGCATGGCACAGGCACATCCTCTCCTCTGTCATTGCACGACCGAGATCGGTGCGGGAACTCCGGGGCCACTGCACGTACGGGGGCGGCCCGTTGCTATGCCGGACTTCGGCGTCACCAATGACAACCGGCTTGTGGTGAGCGAACGCGCCCTCGCGGTGCTCAGACCTGCCGGGCTCGCGCACTGCGCGGGTGAGGTGTACTGATCGGGACGCCGTGCGGCGGGCGTGGCCGCGAAGACAGGGGTCTGCCGGGGCTCCTGACCACTGTGCCAGGGATGATCGGTGTGCTCCGCGCACACGAAAAGAGTTCTCCTCAGCGAGGCCGCGGTCCCGCGGCGGCCAGCGCATCCACTACGAGTTCCGCGATCCGTCGCGGTTCCTCGTTGGGAAGGAGTAGCTGGTTCCGGGGATCGTGACCACGGTCGCGTGCGGACACGCCTCCAACGTGCGCCGCTCATCCGCGGTGAGCCCGCCATCGCCCTTCTCTGCGTGCGCGACCCACACCGGCACTCCGGCCGCACACAGGCGGGTGGCCGGCTGCTCATGCTCGCCGAGATAGTCCAGGTAGCCGCGGAGAATCCGGCGCACCGTGTGCGGATCGTTGCTTCGCAGGTCGCCGAGCAGCTCGGCCCGGCGCTCGGGCGACACCCGCATGCCTTTCGAGGCCGGGCCCATGAGCTTCAGCAGGGCGGCGGCGGGAAGCGAGCCAAGAACATCGCCCAGCCGACAGATGGCCCGGAAGAAAGCGGGTTCGTCCGCAGGCGACATGCTGCTGCCCATCAACACGGTCGGGCCCGTGAACGCGCCTGTCGCCACCATCTCGTGCGCGACCGTAGCGCCCATGCTGAACCCCACCACCACGTCACAAGCCTGCTCCTCGACCAGACGGGCGGTGTGCCGGGCCAGGGTGGCGATCGTGAAGTCCTCCGGTGGTGCCGTCCCGCAGTGTCCCGGCAGCGTCGCGGCAACCAGTCGGCACCGGGCGAGCGCGGGCTCGGCCATCACCTCGGCGTACGACCGGGCGGAGTTCAGCCCACCGGGGAGCAGCAGTACCGTCTGCTGCGCATCGGCCGGCCCCGAGACGAGCAGGTCCCACTTGACCGTGACGTCCATGGGCGTCCTCTCCGTAGGCGTCCTGCACGCTGGGCCGATGCCCTGGCTGCCGGGGAGGGGCAGCCGCATGCGGGATCGGCTCCTTCCCCCTCATCGTGACGTCATCACACCCGCCGGGCTACCCGATCACGCCCGTTCTGATCCAGGCGGAGCAGCGACCGTTTGTGCAGGTATAGAGGGTGAGGATGCCGGTGCGCCCCAGGGGTCGCGTCAGTCTCGACCACACCTTCTCCGGCATGTCCGCCGTCGACACCACACCGTTCACCCGCGACTTCCGACTCCGCGCCGTCACCCGGGCGGCCGTGTCCGGGGGCGCGGCCCTGCTGGTCCGCATAGCGTGAGGGCATGTCCCGGACAGCCGCTCGGTGCCCCGGCCGTCTCGCTCTGGAAGCCCGCCGGCTGCGAGCCGCCGTGGCCCGCAGCGTGTGGTCGTGGGTGGAGCGGAACGGGCGGATCACCCCCGAGACACCGGGCGGCCTGCGCTTCGGCCACCTCGGCGCAGGCGTGTGCATCGGCTTCCCGGTCGGTTCGCTCTACGGCGAGCCGTGGATGGAGATCGGGGACGGCACTTTGATCGGGGAGCAGGTCACGCTCACCGCGGGCCTGCTGCCCGGGCTCGACCTGGGGCCGGATCCGGTCCTGCGGATCGGCAAGGGCTGCCTGATCGGCCGGGGAAGCCACATCGTGGCGCACCAGTCCGTGACGATCGGCGACCATGTGTTCGTCGCTCCGTACGCGTACATCACCGACCAGAACCACACCTACACCGAACTCGACCGCCCCATCGGCTGTCAGCCCCCGCGAAACCGCCCGGTGGTCATCGGCGCGGGCTGCTGGATCGGCGCCGGCGCCGTGGTGCTGCCCGGTGCCAGCCTCGGGCGGAACGTCGCGGTGGCCGGCGGCGCCGTCGTATGCGGAGAGTTCCCCGACCACTGCCTCATCGGCGGTGTGCCCGCCCGGATCCTGCGGCACCACGACCCCGTGGCGGGCTGGAGCCGCCCGTCGGCCGAGGACCTGGAGGCCCGGTCCGCGCTCCGGCGATGACAGCTCCGTGTTCCCTAGGGAGGATCATGTCCCTGGCCCGCCCCGTCCGTACCCCCGAGATGATCAACATCATGATCGTCGGCGACTCCATCAGCCATGGCAGCAGCGGTGACTGGACCTGGCGCTACCGGCTCTGGAAGCACCTGCGCGAGCACGGTGTCAGTATCGACCTCGTCGGTCCCAAGGACACGCTCGACAACATCCGCACCGCCGAAGTCGGCGACGACGACGCCACCTACGCCGATGCGGAGTTCGACCCCGACCACGACGCCCAGTGGGGCCGCCCGTATCTCACCGAGAAGGACGAGATCGAGGCCAAGGTCCGTGAGCACCGGCCCGACTGCCTGCTGGTGCTGCTCGGCATCAACGACCTGTTCTGGTACGGGGTCGAACCCCCGCAGTTCGAGGCGAACCTGCGGGAGTTCCTGGCCGGGGCCCGCCGGGCCCACCCGGAACTCACGTGCGTGCTCGGCACCGTGCTGCAGTGCCGCAAAGCAGTCGACGACCCGGACTTCGGCGCCCGAGTCGACGCCTGCAACGACCGGCTGCGCGCCACCGCCGAGAACCTCACCACCGCGTCCTCCCCGGTGGTCATCGCCGAGACCGCGGCGGAGTTCGTCGCGGCGGAGCACACTTGGGACGGAACCCACCCCAACCCCAACGGCGAGATCCGCATCGCCGCCGCCTTCGCCGACACCCTCGCCGACCACTTCGGCATCGGCGCCCGCTACCCCCGCCCCTACCCGGACGTACCCCCCATCTCCCCGGCCGCCAAGGCGAGCATCGACTGAGCCCGCGGACGGTCTGGACCTGCGGGGAGGGTCTGCGCACGCGCAGACTCCGCCCCTCGGTCAATCCTCATGATTGCCGGGTCGCTCACCGCCGCGAGCTGATCGGTACCCGGGAGAGGATCAACACCTGGATGCAGGGCCACCCCGACGACCACCGCTGCCCCGGCCCGCGGCCCGCGCCCCAGCGCGCGGCGCTTGCGGCCCCCGCTTCATCCGTCACAGCCGCCCTCATGACGTGACCGGCGGTCATCGACCGCCAGCGTGGCGGAGAACTCGCAGAACCCGTGTCCCCATCAACCTGGCGGCGATGACGCCACCGAGCAGCAGCACCGCGTACACGGAGAGAAATACATATAGGGGTACCGGAAGTCGGCCGAGACCCACACGCCGAGCAGCGCCGCGGTCCACCACGAGACCGTGGAGACGGCTCCCGTGGTGAGGATGAGCGCCGCCGATCCCTCCACGTCCTCGTCGGCGAGTGGACGGTCGGCGTGCGCTTCGAAGACGGGGATCACCTTGCGGTGAATCACGGCCCCGTTAACGCAGATGAAGGCGGTCACGGTCATGATCGCCCAGAACTTTCCGTCATGCCACTGTGCGGGGGACGCCACAGCGAACAGCAATCCGGTGGGCACGATCAAGGCCAGGCCGACGACGACGAGGAGCGACACGAATCGCAACGCCCTCAACTCGCCCCGGTCCAGGACTCCGTCCTTGGCGAAGCGGACGAAGAGGTAGTCGGAGACCACAGCGGCCCCCAAACCGATCGCTACCCCAGCAACATGGAAAAACGTGGTGATTTCATGGATTTTCATGCGGCCTGTATCCCACGCAATTGCCCGAGGTTAACCCCTCCAGGCATCAGAAACTGTTTGCGAGCCCCGGCGCTCATCACAGGGCCGGGATAGTTCTCCGTTATGGAACACGAAGGCGCTGACGAGGACGGCAAAGTTCAGCTTCGGCGATGAGGGCCGCCTACACCGCCGACGTCAGCAGCCGGAAATGCCCTTGAGTCTTGCCCCCTGGGCTTGGCTACCCGAGACCACCGTTGCTCTGGAGGAGCTGGGCGTTGATCCACCCGCCCTCTGCCGAACAGAGGAACGTGACCAGATTCGCGCAGTCCTGCGGCACACCGAGACGTCCCAGGGGCGTGAAGCGGATCATGTCCGCCTTCTGCTCTTCGGTCATCCACCCGGTGTCGGTCGGCCCGGGATTGATCGCGTTACAGGTCACCCCCAGATGGGCGAGCTCGCGGGCGGCGGCCAGCGTGATCCGGTCCATCGCCCCCTTGCTCGCCCCATAGGGCAGGTTGCCAGCAGTGTGATCACTAGTGAGGCTGACTACTCGCCCGCTTCCGTGCTGCCCGCGGAATCGCAGTCCGTACTCCCGGATCAGTAACCACGTTGCACCCGCGTTGACGGCAAAGTGCAGGTCGAAGCTCTCCACAGTGGTGTCCAACAGGCCGGAGTCGACCGATTCACAATGGCAGAGCACCAGCGCGGTGACATTTCCCAGTTCGCGCTCAACGCTCTCGAAGAGCTGAGTCGGCGCAGCTGGGTCGCTCAGGTCCGCCTCCATCGCAAGTGTTCTCGCCCCAAGGGACGCCACCCGCTTCTTCAACTCTCCAGGCGCCCCGGGCTCCACGCCCCACTGCATCCGCGCGTCATAAGGGGTCCAATACGTGAAAGCCACGTCCCAGCCGGCCTGGGCCAGATTCAGTGCCACGGACGTCGCGATCCCCGCCGAACGTCCCGCCCCTGTCACCAAGGCAAGCGGGCGCCCCGCCTCTGCCACGTCCAGCCGACCTTCCGCGCGGGTGTCGCCACTCATGATCCCCATCCCCGAGTGGTAGCAGCGGGCGGCCCGCTGTTGTGCTGGTGCGGATCATAGGAGTGCCCGCCCCAGGGGCTCACGGTCGCCGAGGTCACCGTCCGTGTGGGGTGATGCCGACGACCGTGCAGCGCGGGTGCAGGCAGCGAGAGTTGCCTGCACCCGCGCTGCACGGAGGGCGCTGGATCCTCATCGAGCCGGTGCCGGAGCGGGTCCAGCGGACTCTCCTGCCGAGGCAGTGAGGCGGAAGCGAGCTGGCGTTACCCGCAGGCGCCGCCACAGTGGCGAAACGACCCCGCGAACTGCTCAACCGGCTCACGGCGCTACTTGGTGCGAGATCTCGATAGACAGGGGGCGTCGCTGAGCGCCAGGCGGAGGCGCGGGCGGCGGTGGCCACAGTGGTGTCTCCGTCCGCGGTGGCGATCGCCAACCTGGCGAGACTCCGGGCTCACGGGTACTTCGTGAGGGTACCCAGGAACAAGCTCTCCTCCTGGCACTCGCCCTCGCCGCGCCACATCCCTGCCCGCGCCCGGCGCGGCCTCACTCTGATCCTCCGCCAGCGGTTGTTTATGGCCTATTGAGTGAGTGATCGTAGCTTGCGGGGATGAGACGTCCCTATCGCTTCAGACCAGGATCCAACCCAGCCCGGCAGGGGTTGGTGGGAGCCGTGACGCTGGCCCTGCTTACGACACTGTTACAGGTCCTCGCGGTCGCCCAGTCGGTGCCCGCTGCCGCCGCCATGGACTCATACACGGTCGCCACCTTCAACATGTGGAACCAGGATCGCTGGGACGGCCATTGGACGGACAGGGAGAGCGGAAATCTGGAGGCTGGCCTCCTGTACACCGTCGGCTCGCCTGACGTCGTGGCGCTCCAGGAACTAGGCAGCAAGGCTCCTTGCGGCAGCCGAGAGGAAGACTCCGAACGTCTCGAAACCTGGCCCCGTAGCGTGGCGGGCACCGACATCCGGACGCAATACAGGGTGACCAAGTGCCTGCAGCCGTTCACTCTCGCGACGAACTACGACCTGTTCTTCCTCAACATCCGCAACGGGAACCAGACCAGGAACGTCGGCTTCGCGGTCAAACGAAACCAAAACGGCGTGAGCGTCCCCCTCAACAGGGACAACGTTCACGTCATCGGAGCGGCCGTCACTGACCGAGGAGCCCCGATCGGGGACAGTCCCAAACCCATGCTCGGCATCAGGATGGGCGACGGCACGTGGTTCTACAGCGTGCATGGCGCGAACAACCAGAACGACCTTGGCGACACCGCCAACCGCCTGGCAGCGGCCAGGGAGGACGCGGGCAACAACAGTTGGACCATCCTCGGCGACTTCAACAGAAGAGCTGAGTCGTGGACGCCGGCCGACCTGGGCGGGGCACACCTCCTTCATTCCGGGCAGTTAACGCACAAGGCCCCGCTCCCTACCCTCCCTGACGGCAAAAACCTGGACTACGCGATCAGCAGCGCCGCGCCCCCAGCCGGGTACGCGGCCTGGCGCCTCGAAGACCTCTACTCCGACCACCATGCGGTGTGGTTCGGTAGATATAACGGGTGCGGCAATGAGAACACTGTGAGCCGTTCCGTCACCCTCGGCAAGGCATGCATCAAGCGACCAGCCACCGTCTCCATGGGCGACAGCTACATCTCCGGTGAGGCCGGCCGCTGGCAGGGCAACGCCAACACCGGGGCAACGGGTTCCTGGGGCACCGACCGTGCCGCCGACGGCACGACGGTCTACGAGAAGGACAAGGACGGCGACGACGCCTGTCACCGCTCCGACGTAGCCGAGATCAAGGGCGCCGACATCCCCGGCATCCCCCAAGAGCGGCGGTTCAACATCGCCTGTTCCGGCGCGGAGACCAAACATGTGATCAGCGAGTCGCAGGGCAAACAGAGACCCCAGGTCCAACAGCTCGCTGACATCGCGGCACAGTACGACGTCGACACCATCGCGCTCTCCATCGGCGGCAACGACCTCGTCTTCTCCACCGTGGTCAAGAGCTGTGTGATTGCCTTCATCACGAACAGCACAAACTGCAGCAAGGACGCGGGCGAGGCGATCCGGCGCCGCCTGGGGGAGGCGCGCGCGAACGTCATCAAGTCGATCGACGCTATCCGCACCACCATGACCAAGGCGGGCCAGAGGCCAGGCAGCTACCGTCTGGTGCTCCAGTCCTACCCTTCCCCGCTGCCTGCGCCCGCCAACATGCGGTACAGCAGCGAGAACAATGACCGGTCCAAGAAGGGAGGGTGTCCCTTCTACGACCCCGACATTAACTGGACCCGCGAGGGTGCCATCCCCGACATCAGCGACATGCTGCGCGGCGCCGCCGAGGAGTCGGGGGTGTCCTTCCTCGACCTGCGCGACGCCTTCGCGGGGCATGAACTGTGCTCCAAGTCGACGAGGCAGGCGTCGTCCGACGACACCCTGAGCAAGCCCGTTCCGGCCTCCGACGCGGAGTGGGTGCGCTTCATCCCCACCGGCCTGACCGCACCCGGCGACAGCGTCGAGGCGATCCACCCCAACGCCTATGGCCAGCGCGCCCTGAGCACCTGTCTGACCAAGTTCGCCCAGGCCACGGGCGGCAGCACCGCCCCCTGGACGTACACCTGCCGGGGCGAGCGCGGCACCAAGCCCGGTGACGTCGACGTCTCCGGTAACCCGGCGATCGAAGCCGCCGTCCGCACCGCCGACAGCAAGCCAGCGAACCAGTACCTCTTCCGCGGCCACCGCTACGCCCGCCTCGAGGACGGTGCCGACAAGCCGCTGGGCGAGGTGAAGGACATCGCTTCGGGGTGGTCCAGCCTGCGCGGCACGCAGTTCGCGAACGGATTCGACGCCGCCGTCGAGGCGGAGAAGTACGGCAAACGCCAGATCATCCTCTTCCGTGGCGACCAGTACGTCCGCGTCGAGATCCCGATGAACGGCACCGACGACACCCTCGCCAAGGGGCCGTTGCCCAT
Source organism: Streptomyces sp. TLI_146 (assembly GCF_002846415.1). Lineage (NCBI taxonomy): Bacteria > Bacillati > Actinomycetota > Actinomycetes > Kitasatosporales > Streptomycetaceae > Streptomyces > Streptomyces sp. TLI_146. The sequence goes on along the minus strand of NZ_PJMX01000001.1, from coordinate 8,447,638 downwards.
CACCACCGGCTTCCAGCTCTTCGAAGGCACGCCCTTCGCCCGCGGTGTGGACGCGGCCATGGAGATCGGCGACGACCGGATCATGCTGTTCAAGCGCAACCAGATGGCCATCTTCAAGCTGGACATCGACGGCACCGGCGACAGATGGATGATGACACCCCGGGCCATCTCCGAGGGGCTTCCCGTCCTCCAGGGCACGGGATTCGAGCACGGCATCGACACGGCCATGCAGAAAACTACCTTCGCCCCGGAGCCGAACGGCTCTGTCGTCGACCTGGTCTCCGGCCCCCGGGCCCTGCGCCTGTATCTCGACGAGGAACTGGCGAAGAGCCAGATCGAGGTGGGCCCGGTGCCCATCACCGAGATGTGGCCGTCCCTGAAGGGCTCGATCTTCTCCGGGGAACAGGCTTCACCTCGCCGCTCCCCGCGCACTGGCCCCACCCCTTCCGCCGACCCCGAGCCCAACCGGCCGGCGCCCTTCTCCACCAATCCCGCCGACCAGCCCAAATGCCGCCCCGACGGCATGACGGCGACCAAGGACGCTAACACTCCCTACTGCCAGATCTACGACGACAAGGGCCGCGAGCTGATGGGGCAGCGGCACCCGCGCCGCGTCGTCGGCTACTTCACGGGCTGGCGTACCGGCACGAACGGGCAGCCCCTGTATCTGCCGAACAGCATCCCTTGGGGGCAGGTCAGCCACGTCAACTACGCCTTCGCCCATATCCAGGACAAAAAGATCTCCGTCGGTGACCCCAACGACCCCGACAACCCGGCGCTGCGGATGACCTGGCCGGGTGTTCCAGGTGCGGAGATGGACGCCAGCCTGCCCTACCAGGGGCAGTTCAACCTACTCACCCAGTACAAAAGGCAGCACCCCCGGGTGAAGACCCTGATCTCGGTGGGCGGCTGGGCCGAGACCGGCGGGCACCTCAACCCGGACGGCACCCGCACCTCCGACGGCGGCTTCTACTCGCTGGCGACCAAGGAGGACGGCAGCGTCAACCAGCAGGCCATCGACACGTTCGCCGACTCCACCGTGGAGTTCCTGCGCCGCTACGGCTTCGACGGCGCGGACATCGACTACGAGTACCCCACCGCGCTCCCGGACGCCGGAAACCCGCTGGACTGGCCGGTGTCCAACCCACGGCGCAAGGGGCTCACCGCCGGATACACCGCACTGATGAAGACCCTGCGCGAGCGCCTCGACCGCGCCGGCGCCGCGGACGGCCGCTACTACCAGCTCACCACCGCCGCCTCCGCGTCCGGCTACCTGGTGCGCGGGATGGAGGACTACTCCGCGCTGCAGTATCTCGACTTCGTCAACGCCATGTCGTACGACCTGCACGGCTCGTGGAACCGTTTCGTCGGTCCGCAGGCCCCGCTCTACGACGACGGACGCGACAACGAGCTGTCGGCGGCCGGAATGTACGACAAGGACAAGAACCCGGAGTACGACCAGGAGGGCTACTTCAACACCGACTGGTCCTACCACTACTTCCGGGGCGCGATGCAGGCCGGGCGTATCAACCTGGGCGTCCCGTACTACACGCGGGGTTGGGACCATGTCAGCGGCGGTGTCGGCAGCGGACTGTGGGGCACCTCCGACTTGCCCGACCAGAAGTCCTGCCCGCCCGGGACCGGTCCCAACGGGGGCCGCATCGCCTGTGGTTCGGGCGCCAAGGGCGTTGCCAACCTGTGGCACGACACCAACCCCGACGGCAGCGAGGTAGGCGCCGGGTCCAACCCGATGTGGCACGCCAAGAACCTCGAACGCGGTGTCAACCCCGGCTACCTCGAACGCTTCGGCCTCGACCCCGACGACCCGGCGAATGCGACCGGAGGATACACCCGCCACTGGGACGACACCCTCAAGGCGTCCTGGCTGTGGAACGAGGACAAGAAGACGTTCCTGTCGACCGAGGACGAGCAGGCCGTGGCTGCCAAGGCCCAGTACGTCAAGGACAAGGGAACGGGCGGCGTGATGCTCTGGGAACTCGCCGGGGACTACGACTGCCCCGCCGAGGGAGAGTGCCGCCCCGGCTACACCCTGACCACCGCGCTCGACAACGCCCTGCGCTCCGCAGAGCCCTACGGCGCCGAGCGCGCGCAGGGATCGACGGCCACCCTCCCGAAGGAACAACTCGACGTCAAAGCCCAGCTCGTCGAGTTCCCCACCAGTCTCAACGACCTTTGGCCCCAGCAGCCCACGCTGCGGATCACCAACAACTCCAAGGTGACCCTCGCACAAGGCACCGAGATCAGCTTCGACATCCCCACCAGCACCTCGCCGCTCGTCAAGGACGGGTCCTGGAAGAAACTGGACAGCGTCACCGCGGGCCACACCGGGCCCAACGCGGGCGGGCTGAAGGGCGACTTCCACCGGGTGACCGTCACACTCGGCTACTGCGAGGACATCCCGGCAGGCAAGTCGAAAGACATCGACATCAAGTACTACCTGCCCATCACCGGGCCGTCGAACATCACCTTCAAAATCGGAGACAAGACGTTCGGCAGCACCGGCGACCAGCGCCGCGAGGTGAACCTGGTCGATCCGCCGGCCGCGGACACCAGCAATCAGTGCCGAGCCACCGAATGGGGCAAGCACGCCTACAACCCCAATCCCTCGTTCGCGTTCTGGCAGACCGGCAGCCAGTGGATCATCGAGGACCGCAACAGCGGCAACGTCCTCGACCACCCCGCTTCCTGGACCGACGCCCACCTGGTGGAAAAGCAGGACGGCAACAAGAACCAACTGTGGACCGTCGCCGAGGACGGCGGCAGCAACAGCGGCTGGTACCGCATCAAGTCCAACAGCAGCGGCCACGATCAGTGCCTCGGCGCACCCACCGCACGCGCCACCTTGAGCGTGCGCGACTGCGACGGCAAGGTCGACCAGTGGTGGCGCCTCGCACCGCCCAGCACCGACAAAGAAACGGAGGGCAAGCCGCTACTGGGTCAGACCGTCACCGGCGGCCCCGCGCACAAGGGCACCTACGCACTCGTCGGGTATGCAGACGGCGCCAACTGGTACGAGAATCCGGCCTACCTCGCCGCTCCCCAGGACTCCGGCACCTCCCCCGGCACGAAGATCATCGCGGGAGACCTGAACGGCGCCTGGGCCTCCACGGTGTCCTGGAAGGGCTACTACTGGCGCACCAAGTGGTGGAACAAGGGGACTGACGAGCCCGGCAACAGCGATGCCTGGCAGAAGCTCTCCCCCACCCCCTAACGCTTCACGGAAAAGGGCAGGGCCCCGGCACAGTGTGCCGGGGCCCCGGCCATTCCCCGGCCATTCCACGGCCACAATGCGAGGCGACCGTTCTCATCGCTGTCATCAGCGAGTGGCTGTGGCCCTTGGCCATCACGCGACGGGATCCACGTTCCACGCCGCGGGCAGATCGCTGCCGCAGAAGCCGCAGACAAAGTCGTCCTCACGGACGATGTCGCCCTCCTGGCAGTCGGGACACCGCCGGAACACCACCTCGTGGGTGAAACCGGATGGCCGCCGGATCCCTACAGCGTCAAGAGCGCGGGCGGCTTCCGCCCAAGAGGTGACGCCCGGGCACTACCCAGTGAACTGGTTGCTGACCTCGACGGGCCTCGACGGGGAACTCCCGGCTGTCCGTACGCTTGTACGGCAACGCGTCGCTTCGGCGGGGCGGTAGATCCCACCAGCCCTGCCCGGCCGGTGCCCTGACCGCACCGCGGCCCGCACCCACCGCATCCTCAGGATCTGCGAACGCCAGGGCCGCCGTCTCCGCCAGTCGGCCGGTGTCGGTGATCGCGATGGAGCTGTCGGCGGGCTGTAGGTGAGCTGTCGGCGGATGACGGCAGATTGGTGTGGCAGGCAAGCAGCCGGGAGCTCACCCGGCAGCCACTTCCTCTTCCACGTCCTCTTCCTTGAAAGGGAACCCCATGCCCCTTCATGTCACCGTCATCGGCGCCGGACTCGGCGGCCTCACCCTCGCCCGCGTCCTCCACCTGCACTCCATACACGCCACGGTCTATGAAGCAGAACCCTCCCCGACCGCGCGGCCCCAAGGCGGAATGCTCGACATTCACGATTACAACGGGCAAATGGCCCTGCAAGCAGCCGACTTGATGGACGAGTTCCGCGGCCTGATCCTTGAGGGCCGACAGGCCATGCGCATCCTGGCCCCGAACGGCAACCTGCTGGTCGACAAGGCCGACGACGGCACAGGCAGCCGGCCCGAGGTGCAACGCGGCGACCTGCGACAGCTGCTGCTCGACTCGCTCCCGGACGGCACCGTCCGATGGGGACACAAGGTCAACGCTGTACGAAGCCTCGGCGCCGGACGCCACGAAGTCACCTTCGCCAACGGCAGCAGCATCACCACCGATCTCCTGGTCGGCGCGGACGGGGCCTGGTCGAAGGTCCGGCCGATGCTCTCCCCCGACGTACCCGAGTACACCGGCAGGTCGGTCATCGAGACGTACCTCTACGACGCCGACACCCGGCACCCGGCCGTCTCGAAGACGGTCGGCGCCGGGTCCATGATGGCGGTGGAGCCAGGCCGGGAGATCTTCGCCCACCGCGAGAAGGGCGACACCCTGCATGCCTACGTGGGCCTGCACAAACCCCGCGAGTGGTTCGACACCATCGACTTCTCCGACGCCGCCGCCACGGCACACATCATGCGGGAGTTCGCCCACTGGGCCCCGGAACTGACCGCCCTGCTCACCGAAGCCGACCTACCCCCGACTCTTCGGCCCCTCTACGCACTGCCGGCCGCCCACCGGTGGCCCCGCATCCCGGGCGTCACCCTCCTCGGCGACGCCGCCCACCTCTCACCTCCCAACGGCGAAGGAGCCAACCTCGCCATGCTCGACGCCGCCGAACTCGCCCTGTCCCTCGCCGCCCACCCGGACGCCCCCGAAACCGCCCTCAGCGCCTACGAAAAGGACCTGTTCCCCCGCAGCGCCCAAACCCAGAACCCCGAGGAAGCCGAGGCCACCGACCCCGACGACCCGGCCTACGACCTGATCGCCGAGCACCTAAGGAACCAGCAGTAGGGAGCGGCCCGGCCCGGTCACACGAAGGTGCCACTCAGGCCATGTGCCGCCGGATGTCGACTGAATCGCCCTCAGCGACACCGGCGGCAGCACCTCAACCGACGCCATCTGGTCCCCGATCCCCGACCAACCGGCGGGGAACCGGGGGGAACCGGGGGGATGCACGATCAGATCTGGTCGTCGCCGGGAGCGACGGCGAAGTATGTGCCTGTGTTCGTCCGGGTACCGATCTTTCCGTCCGGACCCTGCACGACGAGGTCGGCTTTGGCGTCCTTGTTGACGTCAGCGAAGTACAGACGGCGTTTGCCCGCGGCTGGCCACTGGGAGCCATTACGCCATCTCCCCCTGTCTTCCGTCGGGTTCGTGGAAAACTCGTCCTGGTGAACTGGCTTCGGGGATGGGAGCGGCCGTGAGGGCTGGCGGGCGCGTCCTCGCTGGATGTACAGCCGTGGTAGCGGTCCTGTTCGGCCTCGTCGGGAGTATTGCGACGAGCAATCTTCCCAGGGCCGCAGAACCCTACCTGTTTCTGGCCTGGCCTCTTACTGGATTGTTCGGCATCCTCAGCATTTTTCTGGCGTACCTCTCCGTCGCTTCCGAAGAAGGAACAGGGACTGAGCGATCAGCGCGACTCCACTATGTGACGGTTTTGAACCAGGTGGACGCTGTGATCGCGCAACGCCTGCGCACATCGCTGCGAGAGCTGGTGCGGATCGAACTTGATCTGGTTCATCTTGCCGATGATCCGGCTCTGCGCCCGCAGGTGCTTCTGAGGCGAGAAGGCCGGGGCGGAACTCCGCTTCCTGGCGGCGTCATCGAAGCGTGGCGAGAGTCCCAGCATTCTCTTCTCCTGTTGGGCGCCCCAGGGGCCGGCAAAAGCACCATGCTGCTGGAATTGGCGTCCGCTCTCTCGTCCACCGCCCACGCCTCACTCGCGGCGCCTACGCATCGCGACGAAAGCCCGTCGGCTGAGGCGAAACCGATTCCGATCGTGGTGGACCTCACCGACTGGCGCCCACCGCGTCTGCGGCAAGGAAGACGGCATCTCGTCGGCCGTCATCGTGGGGAGACAGTGGTCCCCGCAGAGCGGGATCCGCTGAAGTGGCTGGTCACTTGGCTCCGCGTGCACTACAGGATCCGGCAAGGAGTGGCCCGTCAATGGCTGGAGAACGACAGCCTGGCCCTTCTCTTCGATGGTCTCGACGAGGTACCCGATCATCACCGCGCGGCGTGTGTCAGCTGGCTCAACGCTCTGTGCGACAGACGCGAGACCGTCCCGATCACCATCGTCAGCCGCACGAACGAATTCGTCCGCCTCCAGCGGCCACTGCGCCACATCGTGACAGTGGCGGAGATCCAGCCCCTGACCCGCGAGAAGGTCGAGTCCTACCTGGCTGGTGCGGGGGCCACAGCGGAACCGATTTCTGCCGCCCTCCGTGGTGATCCAAGACTCTGGGAACTACTCAACGCCCCAATCTGGCTGCTGATCATCACCTTGACCCGCCGAGGGGCTGCCGTGAGAGGGGCTGCCAGCTCCGTCGAGGCAGGCAGGCAGCAGCTCCTCGATAACTTCGTAGCGGCAGTCGTGCACCGGCGCCGCCCTGCCGACCGGTTCTCGCCCGACCAGACGGTCCGCTGGCTGGCACAACTGGCCCGGCTCAGCCGATGGGATCTCAGGCTCAGCCGCTTGTTCCTGAGGTCTCGCAACGCCGACGATGCCTGGGCGTCCACTGGTGTGGCGGCGGTGAACACTGTTGCTGCAGCGGCCCTGTCTCTCCCCCTCACCCGCTCCTACGGGCTGGTCACCACACTCTGCCTCGGCGTAGTCCCGCTGAGCTTTCTCCTGTACCGATCAGCAAGGGTAGAAGACAGCCCGATCGTCTTCTCCGGTATCGGTGTTGCATTGGGTCTGCTCATCGTCCGTGCCGAGCAGGCAGCCATCCCATGGTTCCGCAATGGCTTCCGTTCGATATCCGTGGGCTGGATGATGAAGTACGAACAGGGGGGCGATCCCACGACCGGTGTCGGCGGCCAGGTCGTGGATCTCCATAAGTGGATTACGGACGACCAGTTCAGAGACTTCATGACGGTATTCGCCCCCGGAGTGATCGCCGTCATGGTCACATACGCCTGCTTTTTCTGGGGAAACAGGGATGGGGACACCGGATCCGGGCGGAATTTCCTCGTCTGTCCCCTCATTTCGGTCGCACCATTCGTCATCGCGCTGACCGACCACGTACCCGTTGTGGGGCCGTTCCGCGGCTACTGGGAAGCAGGACTCGCCATGGCAATCCCCACCCTGATCGCCGGTGCGATCCTTGCCCTCCCGCTCCTGGCCCTACGGTTTCCCTTGAAACCGGCAACCGCCTACCTCGGCTACGCGGTGACGGGGTTCATCACCTTCGGCCGACATGTGGCCCGGGGCCGTACCCCCCTGCGGCTGCGCCGCTTTCTCCGCCAGGCCACAGACCACCACCTGCTGATCCGCGATCACGAGGGCTACCGCTTCCCCCACGCCCTCTTCCGCGACTACTTCGCCCGACTCGACCCGGCCACCGCCACCGCCCCACCCGAGATCCGCGGCGACAACGCAGCCTGATCACACCGGGGTCACTACCGAAAGGGCATAGCGCGCCTGGCGTCAGGCGAACTCATAGCTGGCCGCCCACGACCCGCCCGAGTAGCTCGGACTACGGCTCACTGCTCCGCGTGGTAGCGCATGCACTCCCCGCTCGCGTAGACCGTGGGGTCATCCGTGTACCAGGCCTGCTGGAGGGAGAGCTCGATGCCGTGATCGGTCGTCTGGATCCCCGGCAGGCCCGGGCGGCCGGGCCGGCCGTCCCCGGCCGGCAGGTCCGTTACCGTCAGGCCCTCGGCCTTCCAGCCTGCGCGGAGATGGGCCAGGGCCGTGAGGTAGTCGGCGCGGGTCGCGTACCGCAGCGTCCAGCTGTAGCTCGGCTCGCCGCGCGTGACGTTGTCCTTGTCGAAACCGAAGTCATCGACGCAGGAGCTGCTGTGTTCCTCGTGTGCCGCGTCCTCCGGCGTGGCACCGGGCCCGGTACCCGCCAGCTGCGCGGCGGGCCGCAGCCGCACGACCGTGTCCATACCGGCCTGCTTGGTACGTACGTCGTGCGCACGGTAGTCCGCCGCCGAGTGCACCCGGCCCCCCATCGACGTGCAAGCGCTGGTGAGGGACACCGCCAGCAGCAGCGGGAACCCCACGATGATTGCCCGGCGGGCACGGCGTGGCAAAGAAAACATGTCGGTCGGCATACGGACGATCAAACCCCCCAGGCCACCACAGCAACACCGCACACCTACTCAACCCACCCTGAGTACCCCGACCAGCGCCCCCGATCGAAGACCCACACACGCAGGGGCACAGACCAGTTCGGCCAGCCCGAGAACCAGAGCGACCAAACCCGCCGGGACCTCAAGGACGTCTGCGGCCACTGCACGGAGATCGCCGAAGCCTGCCACCTCGCCAAAGGCTTGGCCACCGTCCTCTGCTGCCGCGACGGACACCGCGCCGACGACTGGCTCACCCAGGCAGTCGAGTCCCAGGTCAAGGGAATCCGCACCTTCGCCAACGGGCTCCGCAAGGACCTCGCCGCCGTCACCGCCGGGCTCACGCTCCCGCTGAACTCCGGCGCCATCGAAGGCAATGTTGCGAGAGTCAAGCTCCTCAAGCGCCAGCACTACGACCGGGCCAGCTTCGACCTCCTCCGAAGACGCATACTCCTCGCACGCACTCTGGTAACTATCTCGCTCGCGGGCGCGGCCCTCTCGATCTCCGGCATCGCTCAGGCCAGCGCATTCTGGGCCGGGGCGCCTGCGGGGCCTACTGGTGGATGCCGGGCTTGGCAGGGCGGAGGTCGAGCTGCTCCGCAAATCCGCTCAGGGCGTCCACCAGCCCATGGAAGAGGCCACCGTGCGGGTCGGTGAGCTCGATGGCCGCGTCCGCGTAGTAGCCGACCTTGATCTCCTCGCTGAATGGCCGGAGCGCGCTTGGGCTTGAACGCTCGGCTTCACACCCGCCGTTACCAGCGACGCATGCGAGCGCGGGGACGGGCCCTGGACACTGGCCCGAAGCTCAGCCGATCGATACCTCCTTCACGCGGCTGTCCTTACTTACATGGAGCGACTTCGTGTCGCACACCGAGCGCTGTAGTTGACCCTGAAGGACAACTACAGCGCTCACTATTGATGAGGGGGTCCGTATCAGCGACGTGAACGGGTCTGGAGGCGACATGCGCTGACGGGCGGTCAGCGGGACGGCGGCGTGCGCTCACTTGCCGAAGCGCCTCTTCTGGGGAGGCTGAGCAGGGATCAGCTCCTGGAAATGGACAAGCTCGGCCGCCCGGATAGTCAAGTGCTCGACAGCCGTCGTCGGTCCCTTGTCGCCCTTGGACCAGTACGACTTGGTCAGCTCGACGAACCAGCTTGTCGGTGACGTCTGGAACACCATTCGACCGACCGGGGTGCCGGTCAGGTGCATGGCGGGGGTGCTGGAGCGGGCGACCTCCTCAGCACGGGTGATGGCCGCTTCCCTTCCACCTTCGACAGGGATCTTGCTCGACAGACTCGTCTCCCCGTACTGGACCTTTTCCACCAAGACGTACCAGCTCACAGTCCTGCCCCTCCCCCAGCATGGCGACCCGCAGCCTTGTGCAGCAACCCGCCCTCGTATCCATGATCCAGACGCTACCTCGCGGGCCAACCATCACGCTCAGGGCCGACCAGCGGACTTCAAGGCCCACTGTCGCACTGCGTCTGCTGCTGGCCGGCTCCGCGAGCGGGTGGGCGATCGAACGCCTGGGAGATGAGGCGTACTTCCTCGCGGTGACGCAGGTCCTCGCGGACACCCGGGCGACGGGCTGCCCAAGCCGCCGTCCAACAGCTGCTCCTGGACCGGGCGGGCGGCAAGCGGCGCGCCGTATCGAGCGCGCCGCCGACCAGGCCCGGGCCCACTTCGGCGGTCACGCGATCCGCCCGGGAACCCTCCCCAGCAGGCTCAGCCGGTGCCCTGTTGCACCGGATAGTGGATGACGACCGCACCGCCGGTGGCGTAGTTGGCGACATCGGCGGCCACCTGGCGGCCCTGCGGCGACGCTCTCGCCGCGGTCATTGCCGCAGCGTCAGCGAACTCGGCTTCGAAGACCGCGAAGTACGGCGTCTGTCCCTGCGTCGCTGCCACGTCGAAGCTGTAGCGCCACGCGAGCAGGCCGGGCAGACGCGTGACCAGCGGGAGGTGGTTGGTCACGTAGTACTCGCGGAAGTGATCGCGATCGACGGGTTCGGGGTACAGGACCACCAGCTTGTGCATGACAGACCTCCGTTGAACAGTGGGCGGGCAAGACACTCCGAAGACGCCTCTGGCGCGGCGCGGCCGTCATCGGTGCGTCCTGTCCAGCCAGTCGGTGATGAGGGGCGTACCGCTGGGTCTCGAACGCAACGGTGAGCGGTTCGCCGCCCTCGCGAGCGGGATCGGTCAGTGTGCGGCGGACTCGGGTGCCGTAGACGTCGTAGACGTCGCGGACATTGCAGGAGTACTCCAGCGCCGACCAGACTCCGGGCGTCGGCCGCCGACGCAGGACGTCGATAGGCAGGTGCAGCAGCCGGCGCCGCGACCGCGCGGTATGGCCGCGGATCAGCCCGAGGGCTGCCATCGGGGTCAGGCCGCCGTATCGCAGACCACACGATTCACCGTGGCGGCTCTCTTCCGGCAAGGGCGGGAGGGCCATCACGCCGCCGGGCTCTGCAGTGGGCCGACCGCGTGGACGGCTGGGGTCCGCCCGATCCACAGATCGATGCCCCTTTTGGCGTACAGCGCACTGCGTAAACGCCTCACGATGCCACCCCTGTCGCTTCGGAAATAGAATCAATGGGCGGGACGGTACTGTACCGGAGATCGAAGCATCAAGAGGGGTGGAGCAGGCGATGACGATGCCCAGGCCGGGCCGGCCGGTACGCGGATCGAGTACCGGGCGACCCCTCATGGCCGCCCTCGACCTGTTCGGCCGCCGCTGGAACCTGCGCATCGTGTGGGAGCTGCAACACGGGCCGGTCGGGTTCCGCGCGTTGCAGCAGCGCTGCGACAACATGTCCTCCAGCGTCCTGCGGCAACGGCTGACCGAGCTTCTTGACGCCCACCTCGTCACCCAGCAGCCGGACACGACCTACACGCTCACCGATCTGGGCCGCAGCGCCGGCCAGGCATTGCGCCCGCTCGCCCGTTGGTCCGACACGTGGGCCTCCGCCCTGGACGAGGACGGCGAAAAACCGACCCCGTGAAGCACCACCTCTGGCGCTTCGGAAACCGAATCGCTACCGTGCTTCTGAATCCGAATCACCTGGAGGGGTCATGGCTCGCATCCCAGCGCTCGAACCGCCGTTCACGCCGGACGTGGCGGCACAACTCGCCACGATGATGCCCGCCGGAAAGCCTCCGATCGGCCTGTTCCGGACGTTCGCCAAGAACTTGCCGATGACCGTCGCGATGAGCAACTGGGGCAGGTACGAACTCGGTCGCGACCTGAGCCTGACACTCCGTGAGCGGGAGGTCGTCATCCTGCGCACCTGCGCGCGCTGCGGCTGCGAATACGAGTGGGGCGTCCACGTGATGGTCTTCGCCGAGCGCGCCGAACTCTCCCCGGCCGAGGTCACCTCACTCACCTGCGGCTCCCCTGACGATCCCTGCTGGACGACCGGCCGCGAAGCCATGCTCATCCGGTTGGTGGACGCCCTGCGCGACTCGTGCGATGCCGACGACGAACTATGGCGATCCGCACAGGAGTTGCTCGACGAGCGGGAACTGCTCGACGTGCTGCTGCTGTGCGGCTGGTACCACGCGATCTGCTTCGCCGCGCGCACCGCTCGCGTCGACCTCGAGCCCGGCGCTCCCCGCTTCGCCGACATCACGGCCGCCTGATGGCCGACCCACCGATGGTGGTGGTGAACGCCTGCACCCGCAACGGGCAAGGCGGCAGCCCCACCGCGGTCGCGATCGACGACGCCACGCTCACCGACGCCCACCGGCACGCCACCGCCCGCAGGACCGGCACCTCCCACACCGCGTTCATCGACACCAGCACAGCGGTCACCCCCACGGTGCGCTTCTTCACCAGCGCCAGAGAACTCACGAACTGCGGCCATGGCACCATCGCCGCGCAAGCCGTTCTGCTGCACCGCAGCGGCGCCACCGAGCTCCACGGGCGCCAGCGCACCGCAGGCCGCACCTTCGCCACGACCGCCATCCGCCGTCGCGACGGCGTCGAAGTCTGGTTTGACCAAGGCATCATCGCCTTGGCGGACCACGCCGACGTCACCGGCGGTGGCGTCATTGCGGCCCTCGGCCTGCAACGGGCGGACATCGCCGCCGGCGTACGGGTCGCTTCGCCCGGCACGCCACGCCTTCTCGTCCCCGTCCGGGATCACCCGACACTGCTGTCCCTGCAGCCCGACTTCGACCGGCTGGCAACCGAGTGTCGCCGACTCGGGTATCTCGGCTGCTTCGCCTACACCCTCTCGCCAACCGCAGGAACGGCCGCAGCCCGCATGTTCGCCCCCGCAATCGGCGTCACCGAGGACATCGCGAACGCCAACAGTGTCGGCTGCCTCGCCGCCCACCTACTCGACACATCCGGCCACGGCGACATCGAAGTCCACCTGGGTGACACACTCGGGAGACCGTCATCGATTTCCGCCATCGCGAGACACACCGGATCCGGCATCGCCGCCAGAATCGGCGGAGTAGTCGACCTCGGCCAGCCCTTCGCTTCCGGCTGAACCACCAAGCGAGCAGCGCTCGGCCGTCTTCCTCCTCCCCCTCGCGTTCGGCGGGGACCTGACCGGTGCACCGCTGCGGGCGATGACCCCGGCGCGAGGACGTCCTTGATCCACTCGTTCTTTTGGTACGGGAAGGGGTACTGGGGGCGGTCTCCACACCCGCCTTCTTCCTTGAAGACTTGGAACCACTACTTTGAGGCGAGCGAATGCCAAGCCAAACGGCTTGGCCGGACGTGAGTGGCCACTTTCCCGAGCACAGGGTGTACGGGCACGGGCGGACCCTGGCGGCAGTCCGGGAAGGCGTCCGCTAGGGGCCTGCGCTCATCGGCGTGACCAGTGAAGTCACCGTCACGCCGGTGACGCCAGAACCGGAGAAGCTGCGAGCCGCCAGGGACGCCTACGCGCAGGCCTTGGCCCACGCAGTCGCCTCCCTGACGCAGGACAGGGTCGATCGCGGCGACATCGCCACGGCCACTGACGCCCCTCCCAAAGAGGTGAAGCGTCTGCTCGCGGAGGCGTCACCCGTCGCTTGACGATGAGTAAGGCTGTGCGGCCCGGCGCAAACACGAGGGAACCCCAGCGTGGGGCGTGTGAAGGCCCCGTATGGCTGCCGCCGTACTCGGCGGCCGAGTCGCCCAGGGTCTTGACCATGGCCAGGACGGCGTCCACTTCGCCCTGGCCCACCCGTACGGCCCCTGCGGAGGCGGCGCGCACGCGCCGGGTCACGGCCTCGGCGTCCGGCACGCCGAGCAGGGACAGGGTCGCACCGCCGGAGGCGGTCAGGAAGCTCCGACCGTCCACGTCACTCCTCCCTAAGGCCAGGACTGAGGCCACGGTATCCGCGGGTTCGGGGATCGGCGCGGGCATGTCGCTGACCTGGGATGCGTCGATCCCTAAGACCTGGATCACGTAGGGGAGCCACTACTCGGGGTTACGCTCGCCGCCCATCAGCTTGCGGGCGTACTTGCCGGGGCATGGCGGTGGGTCCACGGCTTTCGGCGATGCCCAGTTCACGGGCGAGTTTGGACGGTCCCCAGCCGCGTTCCGCGCACGTCTTCTGGATCAGCTCCGCGATGCTCTGGGCCCTCTCCATCCTCATCCGCTCCTTCCGGGTGGGGTTACGCGGAACTACCCGGGGTTACAGCCTCCCACCTGTTCCGCGCCCGCGACCACGCGTTGACTGAACATCAACCGCACAGAAACCAGGGGCCATTGGGCGCCCAAGTGCGGTGTCGACGAGCAGCGGGCCGCCGGAGCAACCCCCATGCCGCCCGGCCGCCCGCTGCCACACCACGTGACCGGAACGGGACGGAGGCCACTGTGGCCAGCACAGGGCAGCACCGCACCACTCACCGCAAGGACAAGATCCGCGACGGCTCCCTGAAGGCGATCCTCTTGCCCGCCCTGATCGGGCTTGCACCCCCGGCCTGGTGGCTGCGTCACCAGGTAGCTGACCTGGCGGGCCCCGCGCAGCCCGCCGCACGAATAGCGGCCCCTGACGCGCTGCCTCCGCTCGCCTGAGCTTTCTGTGCCCCGGCCCTTCCCACCGTGCTGGGGCATGGGCAAGCGCCCCGGCGTACGTCTCGCACGAGGTCCAGCGTGCGTCGGGGCTTGGCCACTGCCCTACGGGGGTGAAACCAGCCGACGCGGCCAGCGGCCATCTCCTACAAGCGGTCCGACCGCCGTCGGCGGCGGGCGGACCTTCCCCCTGGGAGGAACCGTGGAAGTCCTGTACACCGCTGCCGAGTTGTTCCGGTACGCGGACCGGAAGATCCTGGAGGCGGCCACCCGGGTGTGGCCCCGCGCCGACGAGGTCCGGCTCGGCGCCCACGTCCCCAGCGTGACCGGCTATGTACGCGGCATCGCCGTGGACGGCGAGGAGCTGTTCGCCAAGTACTCCTTCCTGGGGCTGTCCTTAGTGTCCGTGGTGCGCGGGACATGCGGCTCCTGGGCAGCCGTCCGCGCGGCGCAGGCCGCCTACATCGCCTCAAGCGGCACGCTGCTGGAACGGGAAGCCGAACAGCTCAAGCTGCTCTCGCTGTCCGGCGTGCGGGCGGCCGAGGCCGCCGGGTACCGCGACGACGTGCTGTTCACCAGGCCGCTGCACGGGCCCACGTTCGGCGAGCTGATCGCGAAGGAGCCCGACCGCACCGAGGAGCTGGCCACCCGGGCGTTGCGCGAGATGGACGCGGCCCTGCGGCATGTTGCCGCCCGTGCCGAGAGCGTGCAGATCACCGAACGCGGCATCCCCGCCACGTTCGGCCGGAAGTTCAACCGGATCAGTGGGCGCGCCTACCTGGGGCAGGCTGGCGAGTTCGGGCCGGTGCTGCGGGAGGTCGTGGCACGTCTGCGGCGCCTCGGGCAGGCCACCGCCACCGGTCCCCGGCCGCTCATCTACGGCGACTTCAAGCCCGAACACATCGTCTACCCCAACGGCCCCAGTGCGGCCCCCGGCTTCCTTGATCCCGGCATTGCGCCGGGCCGGGGCTCGGTGGACATGGCGAAGCTGATCTCCCGCACCGTCCTGGCCCGGAAATCATCGACGACCACGCCTGGGCAGCCCTCACCACCGCCCTCTCCAACGCCGAAGCCGCCGGACACGAGCCCGCCACTCTGCTGAAGCAGGCAGTCAACCAACGGCCACTGGACGACGCCCCCTCCCCAGAAGGCGCGCTCACCTGGCGCATCCAACGCCTCTCCCAGGAGCCCACCCCGGCCAGCCGAGCACGAGCCGTCCGATACCGGACGGCCCCGGGTGCCCAAACAGACCTCGCTGTCCAGGGACAGCCGCTTCCTGCGCAGTGGCCAGCAACGACACGGAGACACGTCGGTCGCTGACCGTCGGCGGTCTCCGCCGGGCTCGCTGATCACTGCGCGTCGCCCAGCGCGGGCGGCCCGCCTTGTCTGAGCGGACTCGCCGCAGAGCCGGCATAGGTACCGTTCTGGGGGAGACGCCTGAACGGACGGAGGCACCATGCCCTGCCGAACGCTTGAGCCAATCCGGCCCATCAACAGGTCGGGGGCGAGCTGATGCTGGAAGAAGCCGAGGAGATCGGCCGCCGGGCTCGTCGTGCCCGCCTGCGCCTGGGCATGCCGCAGGCCGACCTTGCCGCCGCACTGGGTAAATCTCAGGGCTGGGTCTCCAAGATGGAACGCGGCCTGATCGAGCTGGACAGGGTCGGGGTACTGAACCTGCTGGCGGCCGAACTGCACGTCCATCCCAACGACTTGATCGGCCGCCCTTACACCAGCTCTCCCGACGAGAACCAGTGGCAGGTCGCCGCGACCTCGATCCTGCGGGAGCTGCGCCGCTACGACCTGGCACCGGTCTTCGACGGCACCCCGCGTCCGGCGGCGAGGCTGTGGCGGGAGATGACGCGGCTGCACCGGCTGCGGGATGCCGCCGCAAACGTGGCCATCATGCGCATCCTGCCGGACCTGCTCCGCGAATCGCGCGCCCTTGCCGAGGTGGCCACCGGTCACGAGCGGGAGGAGGCGTACGCCATCTACGCGCTGTGCTGCAAGTTCGCACACACCGCCGCCCACTCTCTGGGCCACCCCGAGCTGGTCGCCATGGCCTGCGACCGGGCGGCCTGGTCCGCACGGCTGTCCGGGGACCCCGTCCTGCCGGCGGTCGCCGACTGGATGCGGGTCTGGGACATGTGGGCGAGCGCGGACTGGGAGGACGCCATCGCCTTGTCCGACAAGGCCATCAGCACCGTTCAGCAGGGCTACGAGCGGGGCGAGCCCCTGGCCGTACGGGCGTGGGGCACGCTCCAGCTCCGAGCCGCCGTCTCCGCCGCGCGAGGCGGCCGATCGTCGGAGACCGAGGACCGCATCGGTCTCGCCAAGGCGGCGGCCGACCGCATGGGCGAGTACACCGGTGCCCCGGTGTACGACCGGCACTCGCTGACGTTCTCCCCCGGCAACGTTCAGATCCATGCCATCAGCGTGGCTCTGGAGATGGGCCAGCAGCGCAAGGCGCTGTCGCTGAACCACCGCACCAGCCCGGAGCTGGTCGCTTCACTGCCCAACTCCCGTCAAGGGCATCACCACATGGATCTCGCGCGCGCCTGGCTGTGGGACGGGAACCGCGACAAGGCGCTGGGCGAGCTGGAGAAGGCGGAGCGGATCGCACCCCAGCTCATCCGCAACCACCCCATCGCCCGCTCCACCCTGCGCGGCATCGTCTACGCCGAACGGGCTTCCACGCGAGAGAAGTTGCGGCGCATGTCCGACCGCTTCCACCTGGACGGATAAGGGTCGTATTCCTCTGATTCATATTCGCCCCCTGGCCCCTCCCTAACGTCAGGGGCATGAGCGGACGACCAACTCCCCATCTGCCTTCGCAGGGGGCCGAGTTAGGCACGGCGGCCCCCTTCTACCCGCAGCTCGGCGAACTCGCCGCCGACACCGCCAAGGATGGCCGCGTCGGGGTCGTCGTCACCCTCCCCGGCGCAGGCGCCGCGACCTACCACCTGCGCCCGCCGGGCGGCGGTGCGGAATGGTCCGCGCCGGCCGACGCCAGCACGTTGAAGCCGGTCCCTGCCAAGGTGACCCACGCGACCTTGCTCGTCACCGACGCGGTTTACGACCCGCGAGCCAAGCAGGTTTCGCTGGCCATCCTCGTGCATCACGAGGACGGCGACAGCAGCGAGGCCGCGCTGATCCTCACGCCGTCCGACATGGAACAGCTACACGCCCACACCGGGCGCTTCCTCGCCGACCACGAGTGGTTACCGGGAGGGGCACCGTGATGCCGCACGGGCGGCACCGCGTCCCCGACCTCTGGCGAGCCACCCCGGCCCGCTGCGACTCCGGCGGCGTCGCCCTGACCGTCCTGGCCGTGCTCGGCCTCGCCGGACCCGCGTGGACCCTGCGCGACCAAGCCGCCGATCTTCTCTCCGCCGACCGGCCCGCGGCCATATCCGTGCCGGACACCGCCGAGCCGGAAACCTAGACGGCTCGCCAGGACCACAGACGCCTGCGGCCTGCCCGAACTGCTTCCGGTACCGGCCTGTCTGGGGCGCCGGTACCGGAAGCTCTCCGCCTGCCCGGCCGCCGTCAGGCCGCGTCGAGCCTCGCTCTGGAGGGACCCTCGTGTACGCGATCGGCATGTGCGTCGATGCCCGCTACCTGCTGCCCGCCCTGGTCACGCTCGGGTCGGTCGCCGACCACCTGCCGGTGGCCGACCGTCGTGAGGCTGCGGTACGGGTGCTGACCAACGGCCTGTCTCCGGGGCAGGCCGCCGTGATGGAGTCCTTCGCCCGCCGCTGCGGGTTCGGCTCTTTCGACCTGCGCTGGCAGGCCCCGGTGCCCGAGAGCGTGATGGCGGACACCGCCTACATCTCCGTCGCCACCTACCTGCGGTTCGGGTTCACCCCCGGCTTCCTCGGCCGACCGTTCCTGATCTACGTGGACGCCGACGTGCACGTACGCGGCAATGTCTTGGCGCCCCTGAACGCACTGCCAACAGACCGGATCGGCGTGGTGCAGGACGAGTTCAATCCGGCCATCGGGCAATGTCCGGCCCTGCCGGGTGTCGCCGAGCGCTGGCCACACCTGGTCGGGCGCCCGTACTTCAACGCCGGGATGCTCTGGGTCCCCGCGCCAATGCTCCTCCCCATGCGCGCGGGGGTACAGCGGGCGCTGATCGGCGGGCGGCGATACATCAAGCACAATGACCAGTGCGCGCTGAACCTGTGGCTGCTGTCCTCCGGGGCCGCCCACCCCGTCGAGCCGGCCTTCAACCGGTTCGAGGTGGACCGGTTCCTCGAACGCGGGGACTGGGTCCGCCGAGTCCTGCGCCGCCCGGCCACCCGCCACGACGGGCACGCCGTGCACTTCGTCGGAGACCAGAAACCGTGGATGCGCTCGTGTCCCGGCACGGAGGACGTGCGGGTCTACCGGCGGCAGATGCGCCGCACGCTCGCGCACCTGGGCCGGGCGGGTGCCCGGTGAACGGCGGCACGGTCTTGGCGGTGGAGCGGGCCTGCACGCAACTAGCCGGGGGGCCTCCGGCCCAGACCGCCCACATCCGCAGCGCGCCAAAGACGGCTGTCTTCCGAGTCCTGCTCGCCGACGAACGCCGGGTGGTAGTGAAGCTGTTCGCAGCCGACGCCTCCCACGGCGCGGCCGACGAGGCCCGCCTCTTGGCGGCCGTCGCCGAGTCCGGACGGGTTCAGGTGCCCACCGTGATCGGGCACGGCCCTGTTCCCGGCCTTACCGTCTCCGCCCTGATCACCGCCGACGCCGGAACGAAGACACTGGGCGACGCCCTTCGGGTAGAGCAGATGCCGCGTCCAGCAGCCCTGCTGCGGCTCGCCTTATTGATGGCCGCCTTCCACTCCATCCCGACCCCAGCCGGGATCTCGCAAGCTGCCGGCATCGATCGACAAGTCACGGATCTATCCACCCACTGCCCCAAACAAGTCTTCACCCGGCTCGCGCCCGCTCTGGAGATCATCGCGGCGGGGGCCCGCCGGACACGCCTGGTGTGGTGCCACGGAGACCTCCACCTGGAGAACGTGATCTGCGGAGGGGACCGACAGCCCATCGCCACCTCCGATGGCGAGTCCCACCTGCCGGAGTACGTCGTGGACTTCGAGGCCACGACCGTGGAGGTCCCCGAATACGACCTCGCCCAGACTCTCGTGACCTGCGACGCCCTGGGACCCTCCGACCGCGTGTTCACGGCCGCCGCCTACGGAAGGCCCGTCGACACCCGCCTCCTGGACGCCTACATCGCCTTTCAGGCCGTACGCGGCTGGACCTACGCCGCCCATCAAGAGGGCCGCGACCGCGACCTGTGGTCAGCCCGCCTCCACCAAGCCGTACCTCTTCGAACTGGAGAAAGGATCACGCTGTGACCGACCGCGATCCCGACCTGTCGGTGATCATCCCCGCCTACAACGAAGCCGACTACCTTCCCCGCTACCTGCCCACCGTCTTCGCGTCCCTGCGCTTTTGGGAAGCCGCCTCCGGCCAGCGCGGAGAAGTGATCGTCGTGGATAACGCCTCCACTGACGACACCACCACCATCGCGAAGGAGTTGGGCTCCCGCGTGGTGACGGAGCTGGTCCGGAGCATCGGTCTGGTCCGCAACACCGGAGCCCGGGCTGCCGAGGGCCGGATGCTGTTCTTCGCGGACGCCGACGTGGCCCTGCCGCTGGAGGCGATCTCGGCCGCAGTCGCCGCGATGGAAGACGGGGCCGTCGGCGGAGCGATCCCGCCGCTCTACACCCCCGCCCGGCTCGGCGCCCGTCTGCTGTGTGCCTACTGGGATCACCACCGCTCCCGCCACGGAGGGGCCCAAGGAGTCACCCAGTTCTGCACCCTCGACGCCTTCAAGGCTGTGCACGGGTACCGACCGGACTACTTCATGGGCGAGGACATGGAGTTCTTCGCCCGCCTGACGGCCCACGGCCGCACGGCCGGCCCGGTCGCGGTCCTGGAGGATTTGCGGGTGCGGCCCTCCACGCGCCGCTACGACACCTGGTCCACGGCCCGGATGCTGCGGTGGCAGAACCCGCTGATCGTCCGGTTCGGCCTGACCTCCCCGCGCCTGTGGCGCCACTGGTACGCCACCACCGTCCGATGATCGGAGACCTTGAGGTGACTCGCCTTCCCCTGCCGGACGCCGACGGCATCTACACCTTCCCCACCGACCTCATAGCCGCCCACCGGGAGTGGATGGACTCCCTGAGCGAGGCGAAGGAGATCATGACGCTGACCTCGCCGCTGCCCCTCTCGCCGTACTGGATCGAGCGACGCGAGCCGTCCGGACGGCCGGTCGTCGTCATCGAGCCCCACCACGACGACTTCATCCTGTCCGCCTCCGGGTACTTCCTCGCCCATCCCCGGCCGCTGACCGTCGTCACCACCTTTACCCGCTCCCGCAGCGTCCACCCCTCCCTCGAAAGCACCTACAGCAGCGTGGAATCGGTCTCCGACCTCCGTGACCGCGAGGCCGCCCAGTCCTTATTACCTCTCGGAGCCGCCCGAGTAGGGCTCAGGTTCAAGGACGCCGAGAAGCCCTACCGGCCTCCCGAGCCCGCACAGGTGGACCAGATCACCACCCAGCTCGCCGAAGTGCTGGATGGGATGGAGGAGGCCGAGCTGATCGCCCCGGCCGCCGTCACGCGCCACCCCGACCATCTCGCCGTCCACGAGGCTGCCCGCCGCCTGGGCTGCCGCTGGTTCTGGGAAGACGTCGCGTTCTGGTCGACCTACGCGCTATCCGGCTGCGATCGACAGTTGTTCCGGGAGCGGGTCGGGGACGAGCTCAGGCCGGAGGTGAAGGACATCACCAGCACCGTCCTGGACAAGGTGACCCTGCTGCACATGCACGGCTCCCAGATGCGTCCGGCGCGGAAAATGTACCGGCCGATCCGGCACGCGCACACGGTGGCCGCCGACATGCTGCCGGACGCCGAGGGGCGGACGCAGGGTCAGTACGCGGAGCGGTTCTACCGGCTCGGGGGGACACGATGATCCTCGGTCTGGAAGGGCCCTCGTACGGGGGCAAGACCTCCGCACTGGGGCAACTTCGGTGGGTGCCGGCGATGCGGGGCGCGATGTTTTTTCCCTGCTATGTGAAGTCGTTCATCCGCCGCGAGGACATCCCCACCCCTTCCACTCGGTCGGCAGACGAACAGGTGGAGGCGTTCATGAAGTTCATGGAGATCGAGGCGAACCGCGTTCACGCAGCTCGCCAGCACGGCGGGCTGATCGTCCTGGACCGAACCGTCGACACCCTTCTGGCCCACGCCCACGCCATGGACGAGATGTACGGCTTCGAGGTCCTGCCCGAGCTCAGGCGCCGAGTGCAGGACCTGCCTCACCTGCGGCCGGACCACACCCTGTACCTGGACGTGGCGCCCGAGTTGCTGCACTTGCGGCGCAAGGCGGCCGGGCACCACGAGGTGGAGCCGGAGTACTTCCTCCACGACCCCGCCTTCCTCAGTCACTTCCGGGACTACTTCTGTCGCCCCGCCGACAGGCCCGTGGCCAGGGAGACGGCCGTGGCCGACGGCGATGGCGACCGCCAGGAGACCGCCGCCGTCGTCCAGGCGCTCTTCACCTACTGGGCGGGCCGGTGACGGGGCCGACGGTGGTGTTCGCCTGGCGACGGACCCCACCGCCGCTGCTGATCGGCGGCGCGGAGGTCTCCCAGCAGCTGCTCGCGGAGGAGTTCGCCCGTGCCGGGTGGCAGGTGATCTACCTCGGCAGCCACGAGGCCCCGTGGGACGGGTCTGCGCAGATCGGGCACCTCCGCGCCCACCTCCAGGCCCACGACACCGAGTGGGAGGAGGCCGGCGGGGAGGTCCGCTACACGTGGAACGGGGTCCGTTGCCGGGCCGTGCCCCAGGACCGGGTGGAGAAAGCCCTGCGGGAAGTCCTGGGCACGGTACGGGCGGAGCTGGTGGTGACCTCACAGGAGGGGGCGGCCGACCTCGCCGCCCTTGCCCGCCGGTCCTCGCGGGTTGCCGGATGGCTGCATTCGGTCTCCGCCAACAGCATGGACGTCCTCCACGGCGAGCCGCACGTCGCCCTCGCCACGTCGAAGTTCGTCGCCGAACGTGTCCAGACCCAGACCCAGGCCCATACGAAGCCGGTCGTCTTCTACCCGCCCTTCACGCCGACCGGCGGTGACGAGCACAACCTCCCCGCCGGACACGGCAGGGCCGGTCATCTCCCCAGTGGCGTGCTGATGGTCAACCCTGTCCCCGCCAAGGGAGCGGCCCTCCTGCACCAGCTGATCCACCGGCTCCCCGGCCGCCGGTTCACCCTCGTCGAGGGATGGTGGGACGCCGCCCACGAGTTCACCGGGTACCCCAACGTCCAGTGGGCGCCCCGTACCTACGCCATGGGACCGCTCTACGCCGCGAACAACCTGCTGCTCGTACCCTCCCAGGTCGAGGACGCCTTTCCCCGAGTGATCGTGGAGGCCGGGCTCCACGGCATTCCCACGGTCGGCTCGTCCCGAGGCGGCATCCCCGAGGCGATCGGGGGCGGCGGGGTGATCCTCCACCCGGACGACGTGGACGCCTGGGTGCGGGCGATCGAATCTGTCGACCGGGCCAGCCTCGGCGCGAAGGCCCGCACGCGGGCCATGCCGCTGGTCCGGTCGTGCCTGCCCGAGCTGGCTGCCGCCGGGCTGATCCCGGCGGCAGCCACCGGCTAGCGGGCCGCGAAGGCGGTCTGGACCTCGTCAGCGCGATCGGTCCACCAGTGCAGCAGCGCCTCGTCCGCCAGGAACATCTCGCCGAAGGCGGGGTCCTGGCGGTCGAGGTAGAACTCCAGCTGCCAGAAGTCGGTCAGCCGCTTCCACCACAGCCGCTTCACGGCGTCGGCAAGGCCCCCCTCCGACAGGTCGATCACAGACCGGTAGCCGGAGCAGAACGCGGCGACACGGTCGAGGTCGAAGACGCCGCCGACCCCGAACTGCACCTGAGCCGTCCGCGCGACCTCCTCCCCGTACGGGCGGATCCCGAGCCGGTCCCAGTCCAGGACGGCAACGACCCGGCCGTCCCGCCGCAGCAGGTTGCGGTACTGGAAATCACCGTGCGTCCACCCGTACGGCCCGGCCGGGACTTCGCTCTCCGGCCGGGCAACGGCGTACCGGGCGAGGAGGGCACGCCGATCGTGCAGGGCCTCAATGGCAGCCTTGTCGAAGTCGGTCACCGGCTCAGGGGGCAGACGGACCAGGAGAGCGGCGGCCGCCTGATCGGCCTCGGCCACGTCGCGGACCTTCGCCGCCGGTGCCGACTCCGGGACCGGTCCGGGACCGTGCCGACGCAGCCCCTCATGCAGACGGGCCAGGAGAGCGCCGAGATCGCGAACCTGGTCGAGTGAGAGGTCCGTCCCCTGCACGTGCTCACCGTCCACCCAGGGCAGAACGCAGTAGCCGTGCCCGCCGACCTCCACCACGACATCCCCGCCCTCAGCTGGCAGCGGCGCCGGGACCGGGATCCCCTCGCGAGCCAAGTCCACCAAGACCGCGAGGTTCCTGCGGACCCTCGGCAGAGGAACGTCGACGATCTCCTTCACCGCGTACGTACCGGCAGCCGTCTCCAGCCGCCAGTTCCGATTCATCAGGCCATGGGCGAGGAACTGCCGGTCGCACACATCGCCTAGCCCGAAGACCTGGGACAAGGTCGGCAGAGCCGCCAGGAGATCGTCTTCTTGGGTCGCATCCGTCACGCCCGGCACGCTACGCCGACGCTGCCTCCCGTGCATGAATTCCTCATCCGATTCATCCACCGCAAGCGATGGAAGCGGGCATCGTCGACCGACTCCCAGACCTGCAGGAAGGACCATCACTCCGCATACTGCCCGCGAACTCCGCGAGTGTCTCACCGGGCACGATATCGAAGGACCTGACTCTTCGCGGTGAGGCCCTTCGATGTTGAGGGTTGCAGTTTGTATTGCGGGAGCAGCCGGAGGACCTGACAGACGGTCTCGTATCGGGCACCGGGCATCCCAGGCAACTTCGACCTGTGCTGTCAGTGGTGCGTGGTAAGCCTGTTCTCCTACCGATCGGTTCCTCGGGTGAAGGGTGATCAACGATGGCGGGAGAGAGTTACATCGGCCACGAGACCCTCGAGGCGTTCGCGAAGAACAAGGTGAACGTGCCGAAGGAAGAGGCCAAGGAACGCCGTCGCCAAGTGAACTACCTGCGGGAGCGGCTGGAGGACTACATCGCCGCCCACCCAGACTTCGACCTGGTGAAGCTCCGCGCGTCCGGCAGCACGGCCAAGCACACCGCGATCCGTCGCAGGCGTGGCACAGGGTCTGACGCTGATGTTGCCGCGTACCTGCGTGTCGGTGACCCCGACATCGACGTCTCGACGGTACTGGCCTGGCTAGAGGAGCGCTGCAAAGAGGTCTACGGCAAGACGAAGGTCGCGGAGGATTTCAAGCCCTCCGACCACGCGGTCGGCATCACGATGCGGGGCTCCGGCTTGAAGATCGACGTGGTGCCCGTGCTCTACACCGGCGAGCCGGACGACCGGGGCTACCTGGTCACCAGCGGCGGCATCAAGGTACTCACCTCGGTCACGCTGCACCTGCGCTTCATGGAAAAGCGCAAGGGGAAGGCCGGCGACGGCTACCGGGAGCTGATCCGCCTGCTGAAAGCGTGGATCCGCGAGAGCAAGGAGGGAGATCCGCAGCTGCGCTGCAAGTCCTTCCTGATCGAACTCTTGGTCGCGCACCTCTGGGACGTCGGCTGGAAAGGAAAGCAGGTCGACGACTATCCGCAGGCGATCGAGCAGGTCCTCTCCTACATCGTCCGCACCGGCCTGAAGACACCGATCGTCTTCACCGACTACTACACGGCCGACGAGGTGAGCGCGACCACGGACCCTATCCAGGTCTGGGACCCGGTCAACCCGGAAAACAATGTCGCTCGTGGCTACACCGAGTTCGACCGCCAGCGGTTGGTCAATCACGCCAAGACCACCCTCGACACCCTCACGACGGCCGCCTACGCGGCTACGAAGAGTGAGGCGCTCGACCTTTGGCGCGAGCTGTTCGGCCCCACCTTCCCGGGAGAGTGACCATGACCGGCTCGTGCTCCAGATCCGCTTCCGGTTCGTTCACGATCACCGATGCCCGCTACGTCGGAGGCAGAGTCGCCGCCGACCTGCGCCTGCTGCACAACCTCTACGGCGAGCCCTCCCACGAGAGGATCGTCGAGTTCGCCGAGGAGGTCGCCCTGCTTCTGCGAGACAGCTATCTCGACACCGTCGACTACGGCTTCCGCGACACCGCCACCAACGCCTGGAAGCTCCGCCTGCGCTACAAGGCCACGGTCGGCGGCCAGCTCTTCGACTCACGCCCCGGCAGCTTCCCGGACCCAGTCGACCTCACTGGCTACGTCTTTCACAGCTTCCTGAATTACAGCGCCGCCTTCTGGCTCTTGACCAGCAGCCAGCAGGCGGGGGTCAAGGAGGCACTGCCGATCTCTCGGACGACCGGCACCGCCCCGAGCGCCGCCGCAGGCACCAGCACTACGGGGCACGGTTACGCCCGCAACGGCACTGGCGTCTCACGCGACGTCTACGTTGCCTGCTAGTCCAGCACCATCCGCAGGAGGAACGAGCACGTGACCAGCCAGGACGACCTGTTCCACCCGGTCATCGAGCTGCCCGAGCCCACCCGACGCGCCCGGTACGACCGTCTGTTCGGCCTCGACGAAACGAAGCTGCGCCTACGCAAAGAGGCCGCGCTCCTCGCGGACCCGCGTCGGCTTCGTTCCTGGGCCGCGCAGTTCCACGGCGGCGACGTCGCCGCTCTCGCCCTGTTCGCAGACAGAGCACCACTGTTCGTTTTCGCTGGCGACGTCGGCTCCGGCAAGTCCGCGCTGGCCGAATCTTTCGGCTGCGACCTCGCCGACTGGCTCGATCTGCCGGTGTACCTGTACCGGCTCAAGCTCGCCACGCGCGGCAGCGGTCTGGTCGGCGAGATGACTTCCCTCATTGGAGACGCCTTTACCCACATGCACACGGCGGGTAAGCGCGCTTCGGGCTCTGAGGGAGCACGCGCAGTGCAGATCCTCATCGTCGATGAGGCCGACGCCCTGGTGCAGTCCCGTGAAGCACGGCAGATGCACCATGAGGATCGGGCCGGCGTCGACGCGTTCTTGGCCGGCATCGATAGCTTGGCTGACGCCGCGCTCCCTGTCATCATCGTCCTGTGTACCAACCGGGTCACCGCCCTCGACCCGGCCATCATGCGCCGTGCTGCGGCCACGTTCACTTTCATCCGCCCCGGCGAAGAGCAACGCCGCGCAGTCCTCACCCGAGCACTCGACGGACTTGGCATCCGACCGGAGACCATCCACAAGATCGTCGAGCTCACCGGCCCAACCGAGGGCCGCCCCGGCTACACCTTCTCCGACCTCACCCAGCGCCTGGTCCCGGCGGCCGTCTTCCGCGCCTTCCCCGACCGACCGGTCATGGACGAGGACCTCCTCGCTCTTGCAGAGGAGCTGGAGCCCACCCCCGTCTTTACCGAAGAGCGCTGATGGCCCACCTACCTGCCCCTGGCCCCACCAGTGTCCGCATCACCGGCGACTACTACCAATGGCTCGTCGCCTGGGAGGCATGCCTGACCCTCCTGCGTGAAAACGCCGCCCGTTCGCACAACCCTGTGACTGCCGTCAGCGTCGAACTTGACGGCGTCGGCAATCTCGACGATGTGGTCCTGCTGCGCGATGTCCCCCCGAACACCTACAAGCAGGTCAAGTACGCGGTCGACAGCGCCACACCGGTCAATGCGGAATACCTGACCAAGCCCACCGGCAGCGGCGGCCCGTCGATTCTCAAGAAGATCGCCAGGACGTGGAAACAATTGACCGCGGACGGCGGCAGCGTCGAACTGTACTTGGTCACCAACCGGGCGGCCGACCCCGTCGATGATCTGGTGAAGGTCTGCGATGCCCGCACCGGACTGCTGATGCCCAAGGCAGCCATCGGCGGAGACAAGTCGGATCGCGGCAAGGCCCGTGTCAGGTGGGCTGAAGAAGCAGGTCTGACCGAGGCCGAGCTCCTCGACCTACTCTCGGTTCTGCACTTCGACCTGTCAGTGAACATGGTCAAGTACCAGGAACACCTGCAGTTATTGATGGCCGTCGCGGGAATGCGCCATGACCAGCAGGCGTTGGAGGCGGGGGCCGGATGGGTCGCCAAGATGGTCCGGAACGGCCAGCGCAAGCTCACGCTGGCAATGGTCGAGGCCGCCGTCGCCGAGTTGGCCCTGAAAGCCGGCCCCGCTCGCGCCGTCCTATCGATCGCCACCCTTAAGCCGGACCCGATGGCACCAGACGCCGACCACGCCATTGACTGGGTCGACCGCTTCGAAAGCGACTCCGAATACACCAAGCGCCGCCCCTCGTCGCCCAATACCTGGGCCCAGCTACAGGCGGACATTGAGGCCGTGCCTGGGCATCTCCCCGCCGGCACGACCGCTGTCTCCATCACGGGCAGCATCCGTCTCGCACCAGCCTTCCTGGTTGGTACCACCTTCCGCATGGTCACCGGAACCGACCTCGCAGTACTGCAGCGGGGGAGGACCGGCAGCCAGCTCTGGTCTACCAACGACTCCTTTGAGAACGCCTTGGTCCCGGAAGTCGCTGAGTACGAGATCGGTCAAGGCGACGAGATCGCTGTCGCCATCGCGGTCGCGACGGAGATCAGCAAGGACGTCCTGGAGTACCTACGCAAACAGAACCTTCCGGTCGGTAAGCTCATCGTCCTCGCCCCGCCGAGTGGCAAAGCGAACGACGGCTCGGTCCCCGGCAGCACCGCCGCCAACGCTTTGGCAGTGGGCATCCGCGATCACCTCCGCCGCTCCACCCGCCGAGTTCAGCGCATGCACCTCTTTCTCGCCTGCCCGATGGGCCTTGCTGTTCTACTGGGCAATCGATGGAACCGACTGTGCCAGACCGTCGTTTACGAGGACATCAAGATCGGCGACGTATACGAGGCGGCATTCGCCATGGAGGCATAGGAGACCCAGACCCAAAAGGCCGGACCGCACAGTGGGCTGGTACGCACGTTTAGGAGGGCGTGTACCCCGACTGATGACAAACAGAGCCTGCATGACCCACCTATGACAGCGGGATCAGACAGTGGGTTTCCCGCCAGCCCGCCCGCGAGATCCGCCCTCTCCTTCTCGCCGCCAGCCAAGCCCTGCTGCGCTCTGAAGGCCCGCTGGAACCCGTCTCCGAGTGGGCCGCCGCCTTCCGCAGTACCGCCCAAGCACTCGCCCACGGCGTCCAGGGCGGGTCAGATCGCAGGCTGCGACAGGTGCTCAGCTACCACGCGAACTTTCTACTGGAACCGGCTCAGGCTGTCCATGCGAGGCAGAGCACTCTGGCTTGGGCAGCCAAGGCAGCGATTCTGCACGGCGACGAGCACAAGGAGAGCACCTCTGGTGAGCCTCGCGGAAAGTACAATGGGTGGCACATCGACCACGACCACGTGTGTTGTCCCCACGACACAACCTGTGGCGAGCGTGTTCGGGGGATTCTCTGCAGCGACTGCAAAATCCGGGGAGTCACCTAGTACGAGTCGCTTCCGGTGCAGCTCCAGACCTGCGACCTGCTGAACGGCTACCTTAACGATCCGTCGGCTCGGCGGCTGAGATGGAAGAATGAGGCGACGACCATCGACACCGGCCGGTGAGCAATCGGTCGGTATAGCCACGTGCGGCTCTCTCTTCCGACCGACTAGCGTGTCAGGGAACCTCAGGAGGCACGGTGCTTTCATTCACGCTCGACACCAACTGCCTCATCGCAGTCGAGGAGGAACGCCCCGAGGCTGAAGCTGTTCGTGAACTTGTGGCACAGCAGGGCGCCAGCCGGGCAACAGTGCGGCTGGTCGCCACCATGGCCGCCGAGAATCAGCGAGACGGCACCGTTCTGGACAGCTTCTCCCACTTCCAGCGACGTATCAACGGGCTCGGCCTTGGAGTGTTGGAGATTCTCGCGCCCGTGGCGGCGTGTGACCTTACCTACCTCGACTGGTGCGTGCTCGCGCATGACGAAGCCGAAGCGGAGGCCATCAAACTGCATGAAGTGCTGTTCCCTACCTCACCCTTCGGCTATCTAGACGCGGTCCCCGAGAACCTGGGCGACGAGGCGCGACAACTCGCCGAGCGCAAGTGGCGCAACCAGCAACTCGACGTCTTGGTCCTGCACACCCACATCATGGCGAAGGCGGACGTCTTCGTAACAAACGACAAGAACTTCCTGAAGCAGAGCAAGAGGCCGCGCTTGGCGGAACTGGGAGCCAGGCTAATACTCATTCCTCTCGACGCCGCAGCCTACGCGGTAGCCGAGTCGAGTTGATCCCCCGCCGCGCCCCTGAGACGAGGGTGCGGCGGGTTGCCTTCGTGGTCGTTCAGAAGGGCCATCCAAGCGATCGCCAGGTGCCCGGCATCGCCACGCATCCCGCGCCCACCGGGCTCCTGGGGTGCGCGGACGGGCTGACCTGGATGACCACCGTGCTGCCGCTCCTGAACCTGGCGGTCAAGTCGGGCCATCAGTTCGGCACACGGATGACATTCTCCTCGTGCGGCAGCAACGGAAGATCAAGTGCCACGGCTCTGCGCTCGCGAACCTCCCCCAAAGATGAACTCGCCGTTGGGGCCGAGGACGCCAAGGCCGGTCGATCCCACGTTCGGCATCACCAGTTTGAGGTCCTGACCGTTGGCATCCTTGGCGACTTTACCGCCAAGGAGCTTGGCAATGTACTCCTCGCGGGTATCCCCTAGCTTGCCCGCATCGTCACCCCCAGCCGCCCGTAGGCCACCAGACTGAGCGCCGCCCTCTACGAAACTGACGGTCGTGACGGACTTTCGCACACAGGCGGGGAGCTTCTTCCAGGCCCTTTCCAGGGCGTCCTCGTACCTTTCGAGTTTCTTACGGGCCTCGTCCACCTTGTCGAGGAACCTATTGATCCCCCAAATAGCCTTCGAGATCTTCGGAAGTTTCCCGCCGATCTTGATGAGCTTCGCCGGAGAGAGGCTACTGATGATCGCCCACAGACACGTGGGAATATCGGGATCATCGACGCACTCCACAATGCCCCCGACAGCGACATCGATGAGGATCTCCGCGCCGTTCCCACCAGGTAGTCTGCAGTGGCGGCGGTGTTGGCGCTGTCGGCATCCGTTTCGGCTGCGGTGGCGTCGTTGTCAGCCTGGGTTGCTGCCGTTTGAGCATCGTTAGCGGCTATTCCCGCGTAGTAGGCGTCGGTGCCAGCTTCTGTGACGTACTTCTGAGCGTTATCGTCGGCCTTCTGAGCGGCCCTGGCCGCCTTGTCTGCTTCCGCGGCCAACGCCCGGGCTACTACTGCGGCTTTGTCGGCGCGGGATGCATCAGACGAGCCGCTGCCGTGCGCCTCGACTACGTGCCTCCCCATCCCGCAGACGGGGCTGCCGGCTCGTACCTGACTGGGAGCGCCTGCGGCACGCTGCTGTCGAGCGCTGACGGGCCGCCGACATGGACGACTGCCCGCTTCGCTCTGGTCCTGACCGGCACCGGACAGCTGTAGCGCGTCCTCAAGCGCCCTCCCTGGAGGACCTGCGCAGCTATATCCACATCCTCCAAGCACCTCGACCCCCGGGGCTCCCGCAGCCGACATGCCACGGGCACGGACGGCGGGGACGCAGAGCCCCGGCGGCGAGCGCAGTATGAGGAAGGAGGGGCGCGGCGGGGGGGGGGACGGGTCTCCTAGGGGCACCCGGCCGGACCGGTGCTGAAGTGCCGGGCTACTTCCCTTCCCCAGGGAGAGGCCCCTTCCCTGAGGCTCGCCTTCACCACCATCGGCGCACCCAACCTGGCCACGCGCAGGAACTCCCCTGGTCCCTACCAGATCACGACCCCGCCACCGGCCTCCACAGCGCGGCGGGTGGCATGGCTGATGTTCGCCAGCTTCGAGGCCAGGTGGTGCGTGTGCTCCTCAGGCGAACGGCTGGGGTCCATGCCCGTGACGATCAGCGCCACATGGGAGGCGAGCAGTGCGCACTCGTCGAGAAAGGCACCGACCTCGTCCGCCTCGACGTACAGGTCGCCATCGGCAAGACGGGGAAAGAACTGCGCGCCCAGCGAGCAGACCATGGGCGATCCCCACACGCTCGTACGCCACCGCTCGAAACCAGCCGTGTCCGAGACACCGTCGGGAGCGTCCAGAAAGTACCGGGCGCCGTCGGCACCGTCCACGAACACATGCACCAACAAGCTCATACCGGCAACTCCACCACGTGCCCGGCCAGCAACTCCAGCCATTTGAGTGGCCGCTGTCCCAAACGGTCAGCGGGGTCGATGCCGCGGTCGCAGAGCTCCTGCGTCATCGGAGAGTGATCGCACTGTGCGGAGTGGGCAGCCGGTGCCCGCGACACAAGATCACCGCCTCGTTACGGCTACGGAAGCCGCGCCCAGCCGGGCGCGCGACGGGAGGGAGCAGCAGATGATCCGCCGCGACAGCGTCTGTGGTGTACGAGGAGCCGACTCCACGTGGAGCCTGTGCCTGTCCGATCCGAACGCGAGCCCGCACTGCGACCCGGGCCGGGGCCGCGCTCTCCCCCGCACCGTGCAGCACTGAGAGCCTCTGTCTAAACCCTGGTTAGTCGAGGGCTCTTCGAGCCCGGCGGCCACCCAGGACTGGAAGCTGGCACGCCCCTCACCTGCGCGTCTATCGTTCTGGTGTGAACGACTCGACCCATGACCGACTCTCCTGGGAACTGACCGGGTGGGGCATCGACGACCGCCCAGCTCACGTCACCGAACTCAGCCGGGAGGAGATCGTGCGCATCCGAGACCTCTTCGACCGCCGCCTGCCCCCGGCAGTGGAGGACGAGTGGCTTGCCTGCGCGGCCTACGAAGTGACCCATGACCTGCAACACCACGTGCTGGCCGCCGTCCCCGACTGGAGTTCAAGCCAGGGCTGGACTACACCGTCGAAGGGGCCGTCCGTTCCGACTAGCCCGCCGGACGACTCCTCGCTACTGCCGACGTCGCACTCGTCGCGCTGATCCGAACGGAGTCCAGAGACAGGCTCTCGCCCGGGCCCGGCCCAGCCCCGCACGGGCCACATCCGAGTTCCTGCAAGGCATGGCCCTGCCCTGCGCGTTGGAGGAGGACAACCCTCACCGTGCCCTGCGCCACTGGTTCAGCACACCAGCGCCGACACGCACAGCCCACCCGCGGCCATGCCTCAGCTCGGACTGATCCTTACGTATTGGAACGCATGGGCCACTAGATCCGCCGGTGACGCAGTGGAGTTCGGGCCCACCGCCCCTACGCCCGGCTCCGTCGCGCCTTCGGCCTCGCCCTCGCCGTCGCCCTCGCCCTCGCCCTCGCCGCCAATCGCGCGCGCCTTCCCGGGCGTAGCCGGTGAGCCTCTACCCGGAACAAATGACGATCCTCTGAGTGGGCCTCGCCGTCCTGGCCGCCTTCGGGACCCTCTGCTTGTTCCTGTCGAACCGGCTGATCGACCGCCTGGGCTGGTCACGAGCCGCATCTCTGTCGAAGGCCGTTGTCCGTCGGTACTCGCTCGAAGGCAACGAGGCCCCCACAACGACCTACCTGGGCGCCCAAGAGCACTACGGCCGTCCGGCGACCGCGGCAAGACGCACAGGCGTGATGCTCTTCGGCTCGCCAAGCTGATCCGCCTGGACGATTTGCCCGCAGTGCGGGTGCCGGATGTGGGACAGGGGGGCTGGGTCGCAACCCTGGAGGCCACTGGACAGGGGCGGAGCGACGCAGGGGTTCCGCCGATCTGCACGCAAGTAATATCCAGGTCATGTCTCTAAGCACCAGGCTGGAAGGTTCGGCCAAAATAGGACTGGCGCTGCTGGGCGTCGCAGCCTTGGCCACCTCGCTCAACCGGGCAACGCACACCGACGAGGGCGCAGCGAACTGGATCTCGTACTTCACCAATCTCTCCAACCTGCTCGGCGCCGCCGTCCTGCTGACCAGTGGGCTGGCCCTGTTGCGCGGCACCCGCCCCGTCCCTGACCTGTTGCGCGGTGCCGCCACCCTCTATCTGGTGATCACAGGAGCGGTGTACTGGACCCTGCTGGCCGGAACCATCGACGCGAACACGATCATCTGGGCCAACAGCGTGGTGCACGGCGTCATCCCGGCCGCGTTCCTCGCCGACTGGCTACTGCGTCCTCCGCCGCGCCGCATCTCCTGGACACAGTCTCTGCCGTGGCTGGCCTTCCCGCTGCTCTACCTCGCCTACTCGCTGCTGCGCGGGCCGCACGCGGGCTGGTACCCGTACGACTTCCTCGACCCCCGCGAGCCGGGCGGCTACGGGCACGTCGCGACCTGGTCGGTGATCATCACGTTGGCCTTCACGGGGATGGCGTCGCTGCTTGTCCTGTACGTCAACGTGCGCCACAGGAGGGGCGGAAGTGGCGGAACCGGCGTCAACGAACGCGAAGGCCGTGACCAGGACCTGATTACGAGCTGAGAGCAGCCGGGCAGAGGGGCCCGACCAGCGAGGGGGCCTACGGGCGGGACCGGCCAGGCGGAGAACATACGAGGCCCGGCCCCGAGGTCAGCGCCTGCGGCCTGTGCATCGCATCGCGGACGGGGCCTTGGACGCCGAACCCCTCGCCGCCAGTCCGGACCGACGGGCGGGGCGCGGGGACGCCTCCTCGTTCGCGCGGTTCTTATGACGTGGCTGGCGGCGGATGTCAGTTGAGTGATGCTGGCACCGAGGCTTGCCATGGCGGGGTCCGTGTATCGCCTGGGTTCAATCCGTACGACCGCAGCCTGCTGAGTAGCCGCGTGCCCGAGGATTCGATGTTGCCCTGATCCGCGGCCTCGCGGAACAGGGTAGCGGCGCCTTCCCTGACTCCGGCCTCCCTCCGCATCACGGCCAGGCGGACCAGGCCGTAAGTGTGGACGTGGTCGGCGGCCTGCCGTGCGAGGACCTCGGCGCCTTCCTGGCCTCCGGCTTCCTCCGCACTAGCCAGCAGGCATGGGCCGCTGGCCTCCCAGCCATCGCTCCGCGTCCGTGGCAAAGCCTGGCCGACCGAGCCACCCAGGCAGCAGCGGGCGCGGCCCCCATCCCCCACGGCGTGACTGAGGCCCCCGCCTCTGCCCGGCCGGCGCCACATCTGCGCGGGCACTGCGGCAGCGGCCCTCAAGCAGTCGGCCATTCGGTCAATCGCTCAATCGGTCAGTCCAAGGAGAAACGCCTCCCTGGGGGCTGTGCGGGAGGAGCGGCCGGTCGGCCCCGGGCCGATTCCTCGGAATCGCTGTCGGATTCGAGCAGCATCCGCCCGGGCGTGCGCTGCTCGGGCTGACGGGCGGCAGCGTCCGCGCCGGAGCCCGGTGATTCGTCACCCCTGACCCACTCCCCGCCGGAGTCCGAGTTGGCTGCGTTGGCGGCCTCCTGCGCCATGCGTTCGGACCTGGTGGGGCTCGGGTCGCCCGCGTACGCGTCCGCGACCCGCTCGCCCGCCCTCGGCTTGCCCTGCTTCTCGTTCTCGTGCTGCTCCACGTACTCCTTGAACTTGAGGACCTGTTCCTGCGTCAGGTCCGCCTCGAACGCGGAGGTCGCCCCCTCGGGCAGGTCCCAGTTCCTCTTCACGACGCCGGGCACCGTGGTGAATGCCTCGCGGCGCCCATCGAGGGACCTGGACGGGAAGAAATCGTTGGACTTGTAGGAGGTGGAGCCACCGGCCTTGGTGTAGAGGACGACCCAGGCGTGGCCGATGTCGTTGCCGTCCCAGTATTCGCTTCGGTCATCCGGCGCTGCTTCTTGACCTGAATCTGGAGCCGGTAGGTGATGGCGTCCGACGGACCGGCCGCCATCGTGTCGGCCTCGGCCCGCTGGACGGTTGGTGAGGTGGGAGCGCCAGGCGCGGATGCGGAGCGGCGGGCGGCGAGGGCCTTGGCCAGTGCGCCGTTGCCCGCGGCGCGCTGCATGACGTGCATCTCCGGCGCAGACGGATGGGTCACGTAGTGGGACAGGTCGTGGGCAGGCATGGCCAGGGCTGTTTGTGGCGGACGCGAGGCTGTGTCCTCTCCCAGCACGGTGTGAGGCGGGCGGGGTGTGCTGTCGGGTTTGTGTTCACGCTCGGGCATACCTGCTCCTGCTACTGAGGCGGTTGACGTCCACCTGCAGCCAAATCCACCTGGAAATCCACTCGCTGTCGAGGGGCGCGGGGACAGGACAAGGGGCAAGTGTGACGGTGGCGGGCTCCACTGCTTCTTTCCGGAGCACACGATCATCTGTACGCCGACAACCGGCACGTGACCATCCGGGCGAAGCAGTTCGAGACCCTGTGCGAGGCGTCGGGCGCCGCTCAGTCGGGCAACGCGACGGTGAGGTCCGCCTCGACCAGTTGCCCGGCGAAGCCCAACTGCGCAACCCCCAAGAGCGTGCTGGCGGACGTGAACGCCGGTCCGAGGGCGGAAGCGGTAAGCCGAGCCCAGACGCTGCCCAGGTCCTCCCTGGCGTCGCTCCGCACATAGATCACTGAACGCACCACGTGCTGTGGCTGGGCATTCACCGCCGCGAGCGCGGCGAGTGCGTTCGCGACGACCTGGTCGACTTGCGTCTCAAGGGCACCCGGGCCAACGAGGGAGCCGTGCTGATCGAGCGGGCACTGCCCCGCCAGGTAAGCCGTTCGGCCAGCCTCCACAACGGTGATGTGGTGATAGCCCGGCGTCTCATGCAACTGGTCGGGGTTGAAGCGGGTGATCTTCGCTGTCATGCCATGAGTCTGACGAGCCTGCCGCGGAAGCGCATCGCAATTTCCCCCCTGCACGACCAGCCGTCACGGCATGACGCTCGAGAACGAGCCGAGCCGGTTGGCCACCGGCCGGGTGTTCTCCTGGAAGATCTCCTCGGCCCGGGGTAGGAGAGCCGGACCCGGTCGGTCTTTGGGCATACATCCGCCGTCGGTGTCCCCGGGCGGGGCCCTTCGGTCGGTGAGGAACAGCCATCCACGGGGCGCACGCCTATCCGAACCCCTAGACGGAGGTTCCGAGACGGGTTCGGATAGGCATGCGCTGCCGATAAAAGTCGTCGTTACGCCAACTCGCGGTCGACCTGATGCAGGTAACTGAATGGGTGCTCATCCCTCGCACGGAAAAGCGGGACTACTTCACGGGTGGCGATGTTGAATCCGATACTGCCCGCTATGCCGGCAACCCAGGCGAGATCCGGGACAACTAGGGCACCGGCAGCGGCGGTAGCCACTGCCACCGTGACGGAGATAGATCTCTGTACCCATGCCATACGACTGGTCCGGGCGGCCGCGTGGTAGTCCTCGCGCGCCTCCTTCAACTCCACTCGCATACGTTCCAGCACGTCTGCGGGATGTTCCCACTCGCGGCGCAGATCGTAGAGCATGGTCTGGGTGGCGCCCATCAAGCGTTCCCGCTCGGCGGCATACCGGTCACGAAACGCCAGAACCTCTGATGTCGGAGTGCCCGGTGCCGGCATGGGCAGAAGACGGCCAAGCTCAACTCGCCAGGCCCCCAAACTCCAGGGACCAGGAGGCGTCGGCCGCATCGACACACCATGGGCGGAGCATTGATCGGTGTAGGGCGTGTATGCGCGAGTGTCGGTCGTCAAAGCCACCTCCTGAGCGACTGTGCCGAGCAACAGGAGATGAACCTCCCTGGACACGACCAGACGCCGCCTTGCCGGGCTTCCCAGCCATCGCCCCAGGCCAAGGCGGACGATTTCCTGCTCTAAATTGAGGCCGAACTTTGAGGCGTAGATGAGGGCATCCGCGCCACAATTCTGAGCGCCTGTCGGGTTGGCTGCCAGCTCGCGAAGTTCCCATACCAAGCGCCCCTCATGAAGCACATCGCCATGCGGTGGGCGGCGATGGCCCAAGCCGAGCGCAACGGGATGGTAGAGCCCGAGCTCCTTGAGGCTCTTCAGCTCCTCCGAGACCGCATCGTCGTAGATCTCTGGATCACTCGGCACGAGCGACGCTATGCCGTCCCAGTACAACAGCGCCTGGTGAAGGACCTCTTGAGGCGGCCTGACGAGAGGGTAGTAGAGCAGCGTGGGCATCGGATTCCCCTCGAGACGTGCCTCCCAGCAGGTAACCAAACATAGTGGAGTATCCCGACCGTCATCATGGAAACCGGGCAGAACCTAGTCGCATCCTTGGCAGGCCACCAGCTCGTGGTGCAGGAGCACAAGACCGCCAGGGTTCAAAGACCAGCTCTCAGGCAGGGTGGCAGCCGTGCGGTGCCGAACTGGCGGCTGCTGTGCAGCAGAGGCATCGGCCCATCGCCGCTTCAGTCCGGAGCCGGTCTTCGACTGGTCAACGGGGGCGAGGGTCAGCTCCTGCGGCCGGCATGCAGTTCCAGTACCTCGCCCTCGAAGCGGGCGCGGAAGTCGCGGTCGTGCGAGACCACGACCACGGCTCCCGGATACGCGCTGAGCGCCGCCTGCAGGTCTTCGGCAAGGTCGAGGGCGATGTGGTTGGTGGGCTCGTCCAGGACGAGGAGGTCAGCGGGCCGGGTCACCAGGCGGGCGATCTGCAGCCTCCGCCGCTGGCCCGCGGACAGCGCGGTGACCGGGACGTGCAGATCCTGCTCGTGGAACAGGCCCAGGGCCAGCAGCTGTTCAGCGTACTCGTCAGGCGCCCCGGGCCGCCCGGCGGCGTATGCGGCGAGCAGCGGGAGCCCCGTGGTGTACGTGGGTAGTTCCTGTGCGAGGTAGCCGATGTGGGCGGGGCGGCGCGCGGTGCCTTCGTCGGGCTCCAGGTCGCCTGCGATGATGCGCAGGAGTGTCGTCTTGCCCGCGCCGTTGTCACCGGTGACCAGCAGCCGCTGGCCGGGTGCGAGGGTGAGGCGCCCGGCCAGGTGCAGCCGCTCGCCGACACTGACGTCCTCGAACTCGGCGAGGGGGCCCGCGGCGGATCCGTCTGCCGCCGAAAACGCTGCCGTGAAGTGGAGCGGTGCCGGTGGTTTGGCCACCGGGTGGCTTTGCAGCTGGGCCAGGGCCTGGCGGGCGGAGCGCACCTGCCCGCCGAGCTTGGCCTCGCTGGAGCGGCGGTGCTTGCCGAAGCCCTGCTTGGGGTCGTGACCGGTGGTGGCCAGCCGCCGTCCCGCGGCTTCCAGCAGGGCCTGTATAGAGGCCACTTCCTCGGCCCAGTCCGCGTAGCGCTGTGCCGCGCCGCGCCGGGCGGCGGCCTTCGCGGCCTGGTAGCCGGCCCAGCCGTCGCCGTATCGGTGCACGGTGCGTTCGTCGCGGTCGACCTCCAGGATGGTGGTGGCGACGCGTTCCAGGAAGCCGCGGTCGTGGGTGACCGCGACGACGGTGCCGCGGTGTGCGCGCAGGTGGTCCTCCAGCCAGCGTACGGCCGTCGCGTCCAGGTGGTTCGTCGGTTCGTCCAGAAGCAGGAGTTCGGGAGCGGCGGCCAGAACGCAGGCGAGGGCGAGCCGGGACTGCTCGCCGCCGGACAGGGAGCCGAGCAGCCGGTCACGGGTGATCGCGGCCAGCCCGAGTCCGTGCATCGCGGCATCCACCCGGGCGTCGGCCTCGTATCCGCCGCGCTCCTCGTACGCGGTCAACAGGTCACCGTAGGCGGCGAGTTCGCCGTCCGTCGCCTCACCGAGACTCTCCTCGGCCTCCCGCAACCGGGCTTCCATGGACCGCAGATCGGCGAGAGCGTGGTCGACGGCGTCCTGCACGGTGCAGTGCGCGCCAAGGACGAGGGTTTGGGCAAGGTGGCCCGTGCCGCCAGGGAAGCTGACGGTGATCTGCCCGCTGTCCGGCGTCTCGGCTGCGGCGAGCAGACGCAGCAGGGTGGACTTGCCGGAGCCGTTCTCGCCGATGACGGCCGCCTTCTCACCCGGGCGGATGGTGAAGGACACCAGGTCGAGGATGGTTCGGGTGCCGTAGGACTTGGTGACTTCCTTGACGGATAGCTGCGCCACGACGGCGGGGGCAGCGGTGGGCATGACGGTATGGGCGCGGTCGCGCATGTGACTTTCCCTGGGCGTACGAAGGGTCTACGGGCAGCAGAAACGGCGGCATCGGCCGTGCCCGGACTCAGACGAAGAAGTAGAGAAAAGCCATGAACCCACCCTAGCAAGACGGACCGTCTCGCTTCAAGGTATTTACGCCGCCCCTTGGGCGATCGACAGCGCCCAGCGCAGCAACACCCCCTGTCGGCGCAGGCCCCACCCGCCCCATCGCAACCGGCGAGCACTCGCCCGCGGGAGGACAAGCGGCACGTCGATCCGGGGTCCGCGGATGCGGCCAGGTGCGGCGCGATCCCACGACGCCCGTCCGCCAGACGATCGCGAATTATGACCGCGCCAGATCACCGGATGGCATGATCGCCGACGTGTCCGAAGCGAAATGGGGGTCGGCGCGCCCCGCCTCGGCCTCCACCAACTCCCCTGCCGCATACCTCCCCCAACGCCTCGCGCATAACCCCTGCCAGGGCCGCCAGGCACACCCCATGTCACGGCCCAGCACGCCGATACGTAGAGCGGTATGCGTCCCCAACTACGGAACCAACAGCGTTCCACTCCGCTCGTACGTACCAGTAGACGCAGAGCCGGGTAAGGAGCCCGCCGAGCGCGGAACAGCAACAGCCCTCAAGTGACCTCGCTGCCATAGGAGTTGCCTATAGGCCCTGCTGATATTTCGTCTTTGCCTCTCGTTCCTTTCCGGACCTACCGTGAAACCAGTTCACGACGCGAAGAAAAGGAACGGCGAGATGACCAGCATCGAAAACGAATCGACGACGCGGGAACTCAAGGGAAAGCGGGCGCTGGTGACGGGCGGAACCCGAGGAATCGGAGCGGCGGTCGTCCGCCAGCTGCTGGACGTCGGCGCCCAAGTACTCACGACCGCCAGGTCGGCGACGGCCCCGGTGCCGGAAGGGGCCGCCTTCGTGGAGGCCGACGTACGGACCCCGGCCGGAGCCCAAGCAATCGCCGCGGCCGCGCGGACAAGCCTGGGCGGTGTGGACATCCTGATCCACAACGCGGGTGGAGCGCAGCCGTACGAGGGAGCGTCGGACATCCCCGACGAGGTGTGGCAGGACGCGCTGGACCTGAACTTCCTCGCCTCGGTGCGACTGGACGCCTTGCTGGTGCCGGGTATGCGAGAGCAGCGCTCGGGGGCGATCGTCCATGTCTCCTCGGCCGCGACCCTCGCCCCGCTCGGATCGTTCCTGCACTACACAGCGGCCAAGGCGGCCCTGGAGAACTACAGCCGGGGTCTGGCCCTGGAACTGGCCCCGCTCGGCATCCGCGTCAACACCGTCTCTCCCGGCAGGGTCGCCACCCCCGGCGGCGAGGCGACGCGGGAGCAGTGGGCAGGGCTGAACTCGGCCTCGGGCCGGAATGGCGCGGAGACCACCACCCCGCTGGGACGGGACGGCCGCCCCGAGGACATCGCCCACACGGTTCTGTTCCTCGTCTCCAACCAGGCGAGCTGGCTGACCGGCAGCAATCTCTACGTGGACGGCGGTGAATTCCCCAGGAGCTGACGTCCGACGGAATTACGGGAACGCCACTTCCGGGCATCCGTCAATGAGAAATCAGCGGGGACCAATTCTCCTGTCGCAGGAATGCGAGCAGGGCCGTCTCTGCCGGCCCGGCCCCGGGCCGGAGCACCGCGATCACGGGCTGTGTGACGGCCGGGAACACCGGCCGCACCAGGTGTTCATGCCCCCGGGGCACGGCCGAGGCGGGGACAAGCGTCGCCCCCAGTCCGTGGGCGGCCCAGCGCACGGCGGTCGCGGCCTGCGACACGCGGGCGGCCGTGACCGGGGCGAGCTCGTTGTCCCTCAGCGCGTTCAGGAGCACGGCGTCGAGCGCACTGTCGCGGTCGAACCTCACCCACGGCTCCCCCTCCAGGTCGCGCGGCTCGACCCGGTCCGCGGCGAGCAGCCGGTGCCCGGCACCCAGGACCACGACGAACTCCTCGCCACCGAGCTTGTGGGCGTCGTCGGGGCTCTGCTCGCACGCCGCCATCAAGGCGAGGTCCAGCACGCCCCGGCGGCACAGCCGGTCCAGCTCGGCGGAGCTGGGCTCCTCGAAGACGGTGACCTCAAGCCTCGGGAAACGGCGGCGCAGCGCCCTCAGGGCGCCCGGCAACTGCCGGGTGCCGAAACCCATCTGCACCGAGACCACCAACTCGCCCACCAGCTCGTCGGCACCGGCCCGCGCGGTAGCCCTGGCCCGCCGCGACGCGCTCACCGCAACCTCCGCCTCCCGCAGGAAGGCGCGCCCGACCACGGTGGGGACCAATCCGCTCGGCGTACGGGCGAACAGCTCCACGCCGAGGTCCCGCTCCAGGCCGCGGATCTGCTGGGACACCGACGGCTGGGCGACGTGCAGCCGCTCGGCCGCCGCAGTCACCGAGCCCGCATCGGCGACGGCCAGGGCGTACTCGAACTGACGAAGACTCATGCCCGTCCCTTCCCGGCGGCGGGCCCCGGAT
Organism: Streptomyces sp. TLI_146; assembly: GCF_002846415.1. NCBI lineage: Bacteria > Bacillati > Actinomycetota > Actinomycetes > Kitasatosporales > Streptomycetaceae > Streptomyces > Streptomyces sp. TLI_146. Next base: position 8,405,852 of record NZ_PJMX01000001.1, on the reverse strand, counting down.
CAGCCCGTCGGCATAGCTGTCACAGTCAGTAACTCTGGCCCGCTGCGTGGGATTCCCGTACATCCGGCCATCGCCGATCCCGGTGGCTCGGCGCCCGGGGTCAGGAGTGGTAGCCGCGCAGGAACAGCGAGGCATCGAGGTCGGCGCGGGGGCGTTGACGCCGTCGCCCCGGGTGTAGTCGTTGCGCTCATTGTTGGCCCGCGTGGCATGACCTGGCGATGCACTCCCTGCAGAAACGGTCACATCCCACAATTGAGCCCCCGGTTGTGCTGAGCTGGCACCCGGCATCACTGTCCCTACGCAGCCACGACGCAGGAGTCACCATGGCGCCGCAGCCCGGCAACGATCCCCTCCACCTCCTCGGCGACGCCGTCGACGACACCACCCGCAAGGCCAAGAAGCTCACTACCGGCGAGCCGGAAAGCTCCGAGGAAGTCAAGTCACAAGCCGATTCCTTCGCGGACGCAGACACGGACGCTCAGCGTCAGGACTGACCAAGAGCATTGGGCGCTCGGCGTCGACGACGATCCGGGACGAGGCCCGCCACTCTCCCGGTACGACGGTCGCGGAAGGATCCTTCCTCAGCCCCTGCCCAGTGAGGCTAGAACTCATGGAACACCTCATCCGTGACGCCAGGCGGCAGCGCCCTGCTGAACATCACGTACGCAGGGCCGTACGGGGTCGGGGTCTGAAGACAGTCCCACTGGTCCAGCTCGTACGCGCAATACCGGCGAAGCAACGCCTTGAAGTCCTCGAACTCATCATCGCTCAGCGGGCCACCTGGTACCTGTCCACGCTCCACAGCCACACGCTACCTGACCCCAACCGATCAACGCCGGCCAGACCGACGTCAACCGAGCGGGACACGCCCTGCCCCCCGGGCGCCAGCGTCCAGATGAGCTGTGATCCGCGTGATCGTGCCGGCGTTGTCCTCGAACAGATGCGCCTGCATGCCCGCCGCCCGGGCAGCCTCAACGTTCACGGCGAAATCGTCGATGAAGAGACAATCCTCCGGCCGTACTTCCAGGCTGGCACATGCGGCCTCGAAGGCACCTGGATCCGGCTTCTCGATGCCGATCTCGTGCGAGTACACGATCTGCTCGACCAGTTCATCGAAGCGGTACAGCGCCGTCTCCCGCTCCCGGGCACCCACGAAGCTGTTACTCAAGATGCCCAGTCGGCAGCTTCCCCGCAGCCCCTGTACATAGGCGATGAGTTCCTCGTTGGGCGTGCCCAGATACTCCGCCCAGAGATCAGCCATGAAGGCCTCCACCTGCGGCACGTCAAGCCCCAAACGGCTTGCCGCCTCCCACTGCACGTCGTGTTCGCTGATGTGGCCGACACTCCCGGCCTGCCACACATCACGCATCCGCTCATCCACGGTGCCCCGCGGTAACGCCAGCCGCTCTTCCCACCGCTGCACCCATCCGGTTGTCGGCGTGATCTCCAGCACGCCACCGATATCAAAAATGACGCAGGCCGCCGTCACCCGAACTCCTCACCTGTTCGTCCTGCCGGTTGGCGAGCACCCATCACTCGCCCACGTGATCTGTCAAGACACTGTCGCCTTCGCTGCCGGGGCAAGGTCAAGCAATCTTGAAACCTTGTGGCAGCCCTGTTGCAAGCCGCCGACCGGCACATCCGCCAGCTCCTCCCCCACGGCCCAAAGTTCCGCCCCACGCGCCGCTACAGCCTCCAGACGCTCACCGACCAAACCCTCTCCCAGGGGCCGCCCCTTCAGACCGGTGACAAAGCCAGGCACCAACCTCCTGAAGGAGTGGACGACTTGGCGCGGGCCGAGCGCATCGCCCCCGCTTTGCGCAGCCCTGGTGAGCTGGGCGCCGCAGCCTCTTCCGGTGGAGCGCGACAATGAGTTCAGGCGATCTCCGCGCGGCGGCTGTGGTTACCGTGCAGGTCAGCCCGCCCGGCGCATTGGGGGGTTTCCCCCAGTGTGGGCCGGACCGTGGCTGCGTACAGTCGCGGTGACCGTTCATCGATCCAACTCGCTCCAAACGGGGGAACTTCATGCGACGTCGGCAGACGCCTCTCCTTGCAGCAGTGGCTATGGCCGCTCTCACTACCGGAGGGCTCTCCGCGTGCTCGACCCTCGACCAGGACAAGACCTTCGAGGACGACGCCAAGGTGCCCCAGAAGATCACCTCGATCCGTCTCGACACCGGGAACGGCGGGGTGAAGGTGGACGCCTCAGCAGGTGTTTCAACGACCTCTGTGCACCGCAAGGTCAACTACCGTGGTGACAAGCCGAGTGGTACCTCGTTCAGCGTCGAGAACGGCGTCCTGACGCTCGCCGGCTGCGGCAAGCACTGCGGCGTCGACTACGTCGTCAAGGTCCCCGCCGGTCTTGCGGTGACGGGAGGAACCTCCAACGGCAGTGTGACGCTGACCGCTGTCGGTATGGTCGACGTGCACACCAGCAACGGCGAGATCGTGGTGAACAGGACAACGGGGCCGGTGAAGCTGCGCACGTCCAACGGTGACGTGAACGTCAAGGGCGCCAAGGACGGCGACATCGACACGCAGACGTCGAACGGCGAGGTGACGATCGAGACAGCCACTGCGCAGAACATCAGGGCCCGCACGACGAGCGGCAGCCTCACGGTCACGGCCCCGCCCGCCGCCTACCGGATCTCAGCGAACAACTCCCACGGCGACAAAAAGGTGGCGTTCAAGAACGACCCGTCGGGCAAGTACCGCTTGGATCTGTCGACAACGAACGGTGACTTGACTGTGGAGTCGGCTGGTTAGCGGCCCTCTTCAGATCGGCCACCGCTCACAGGCTTTCAGCCGTGAGTCTTCCGTCCTCCCCTCCCTCAGCTTCCACTTCGCCGCGAGCAGCGTGGTACTCGTCTCAGTCACGTAGAGCGTAGGCGACCCAGCAGAACGCGGTGTGACGGTGCATCCCACTCACGTCAGCGAGGATCGGGCTGGGAAGATCAGCCGCTAGGGCAGCCAGCGCCCTGTTGCGGCAGCGCCGGAAAGAACGCCGAGGTGCCCGGCCGCGCGGCGAGGCCGGAGCACCCACAGGCACGACGCCTGGCGTACCGCCACCGCCAGGGTCCTCGCAGCAGTGCGCGGCTTGTCACACGAGCGGTGGTAGGCGAGGGCGGCGTCCGGATGGCCAACCGGCGGCGACTTGTGAAAATCGCTGTCCGATCGCCGGGGCACGGTGATAGACATCCGGCGTGGAAAAGAATCTTGAGTTCCCTGACCTGCTGCGACTGATCGATGAACGGTCGACCGCCTTCCGCGCAGCGGTCGCCGCCGCGCCCAGTCTCGACGCGCAGGTGCCGACCTGCCCCGAGTGGACGCTGTTCGATCTGGTGAAGCACCTGGGTGGGGGAGACCGTTTCTGGGCGGCCATCGTCGCCGCGGGGCCCGCCGACGCTCCCCCGGCCGAGGCCGTCGCTGCGCGCGCCGCTCTGGAAGTGCCGCAGGAGCGTGAGGCCTTGCTGGCCTGGCTGGCCGCGTCGACGCAGCTTCTGTTGAGCGCCCTGCGCGAGGCAGGACCGGAGGGCGGTTGCTGGGCTTGGTGGAGTGGCCTGCAGACGCCGCGTACCTCTGGCGGAGTCGCCCGGCACCGGGTTCAGGAGAGCGCGGTGCACACCTACGACGCCCTGCTCGCCGCGGGCGCCCCGCAGCCGCTTCCGGCCGAGGTCGCCCTCGACGGTGTCGAGGAGTTCCTGTTCACCTGCGTCGCGACGCACAGCGCCTGGCCGCACAAGCCCACGGCCTTCGACTTCCACACCGCCGAGGGCCCCTCCTGGCGCCTCACGGTCGACGGCGACGGCGCGCGCTCCACCCGCATCCCCGCGCCCGCTGCCGCGACCGGCGAGGACTCGGAGGCAGCAGGTATCTCTCTCCACGGCACGGCCAGTGAGCTGGTCCTTGCCTTGTACGACCGTATCCCGGCCGACTCCTTGCGCGTTGACGGAGATGCAGGGCTGTGGGACCTGCTCCGTGCCTGGGAGCCGGAGGAGTAGGACGTATAGGACGTGGCAGGGGCGGTTGGCCGTGCTACGAGCCGGTAGGACACGACTCGTCACCCGGTTCGTCAACCGCGGCACCCGGCTCAAACCCGCGAGGCGGCTTCGGGACGTCACCAAGCCGACCGTCTACCTGGTCGGAGCTCCAACTCACGGCCTTCGCACGATCAGCGACGAGTACACCGACGGCCCGGCCGGGTAACCGCCGAGCGGCTAGCTCTCCGTGGCCGCTCCAGGACGCCTTGCCGAGAAGCACACCTTCCGGGTGCACGCGGCCCCGCTGGGCGGTTGTGCCCTGACGCAAGGTTCGAGCCGCGTTCGCCTACCGGGGCCCGTTCCCCGTTGAGGACGGATGCGCTGGCCCCGTGTATCAGCCCGGGGCCAGCGCACTGTTGTCTGCTGTACGACGGAGGCGCTGGTGACGTCCAGGGCCGTACCGTTGTTATCGTGCCGCCCGGTCGTCCCCGTACGGGAACGGGAGCGCGTGGGGATCGGCCTCCGTCGACGTTCTCACGGGTGTCAGAAGATGATCCGCGGGCTCTGCACGTTCATGTAGTACTGCGCCCCAGAGCCGAAATCGGCCCAGAAGCCGACCTGCACCACCACCTGTCGACCGGTCTTGGCGAGGTCGATCGAGGGGTAGTTGAAGTAGTGGTTTCCGGAGAAGGCCGGGACCCAGCTGCCGGTCCGCTTGTCGACGCACCCGAAGTCGTACAGCCATCTTCCGGTATCCGCGTCCACGAGCTGGGCACAGGGATCGGACGCGAACACGTTGTTGACTCCGATCCCCGCGATGATCTGGGAGCCGTTGCGGGCGATGCAGGCGTCTATGTTGGCGCCTCCCCAGTTCGCCCATGAATGGTTCGGCGTGTTGTCGGACCGGCACGCGTATCCGGACTCCTGGGCGGAGGCGGCGGGGGCCAGGGACAGGGTGCCGACCAGGGCGGCACCGAGAGCGGCCGATGTGGCGAGAATGCGTTTGAGCATGACGTCTCCTCTGTTCACGGCCATGCCGTCGAAGGCTTCGCGGGCATGGGTACTGGCATGCACCGGCCATCTGGCAGGCCGGACTTGTGTCTTCGCGGGGCGTCGAGTGTTCCCCGGCTGGGCTCCGCGGCCCTGACACTGCCGGTAGGGAGCGTTGTCCGCGCGACCCCAATGCGATCCGCCCAGGTCAGACGGGTCAAAGCGCCGGACAACGAGAGTTGTCCGCGGACGAGAGGAGGACCGTGCCCTCACCGCACTGAGCCGCCCGCCGCAAGGTTGGGCTTTCAGCCCGCCGAGATCCGATGCTGCGCGGCTCGATGGCGGCGGTAGTAGGAAACGGTTACGGCTGCGGCGAGCGGGCCCCAGAGCACCAATGGCTGGTAGAGGATGCCGACGACAAGCCTTCCGGTCTGTGTCATGTCGTCGTGCGGATACGTCCACCACAAGAGGAAGTTGGTCCAGATCAGGGTGAGGGCCGCCGAGCCGAGTGCGGCAGGGATCACGGCGGCCAGCGGCCGGACAGCTCGCCCTCCGATCAGCGGTATCCAGCGGGGCACGACCTCGCCCCACGGCCGTACCAAGCCGAGCGTCAGGAACGCGACCAGCTCGCAGACCACGCTGAGCGTCAGCATCCACACCTTGGCACCGGGTGTATCGAACGGCACGAAGCCCGCCTCTGTATAGCCGGAGGGGTGGCCGAGCACCATGGCGATACGCCATAGCCCGCTCGGCAGGACCAGCAACGTGGTCAGGTGCGCGGCCCAGACCGCCCAACGGGGCGGTGCGGCAACGGATGTGGCAGGGCAAGGGGCCGGGTGAATGCTCATGCGTCTCATCATCGAGCGGTCCTCAGCGCGTTCCATCAGCCTGCACGGCTGACTCGTAAGGCCACTGGCAGGAGAGCAACGTCCTGCGATCACCCGCGCGGCGGAGCCAGCGTCCTACTCGGTGGCGATGTGCTCGGCCACACTGCCTACGTGGGCCCCTCCTGCCCGAGTCTGTGTTCTGGTGGCCGATATGGATGGGAGCCGTGGTCTGGAACGGCGCGGACGGCGCGGACGGCCGGGGCAGTATCAGTCACCCGTTCGGCCGCTCGGCTATGAGACCCCAGCACAGTGTCGGGCGACACAGACGCGGAACGGCTACCGGGATACGTTGAGCGTTCGTTCCGCTCCACCACACCTTGAGGGCCTCGCCATGACCACCCAGCCCGCCAGGGCTCTGCCCACACCCGTACTGGTCGCCATCGGCGTCGTCCTGGCCGCGCTCCTCGGCGTCGTCCTCCGCCTGCCCTGGCCTGTGTATTTCGGTGTCACCGCCGTTACCGCTCTCGCCATCGAGGGCGCCCACCAGATGTGGCAGCGCCGGGGGCGCGACGCCGAAACACCGGCCGCGCCCCGCCGTGTACGGCCGCCGTACGTGGAGGCGCCGGGCACGACGCCCCCGCCGGCTAAAGCGAAGCCCCTGCCAGCGGGCGGGACAATCCTGCGCGTCGACCGGGACCGGGTCCACGCCGGGGACGATCGGGGCCCGAAGGGCTACGTGGAGGAGGCTCGCTATGCCGTGCGCGGGGACCTGGCGGTGGGCGAGGTGCTCGCCTCCCTCCTCGGGCCCGGTCCCGATGAGTTCTACCTCGCCTCGGTGGCGGGCGGTGCGACCTGGGTGCTGTACGCCGGCCCGGGCGTTGAGCCGCCGTACGCGGGCGACCGGGTGGCGCTGGCGGTCGTCTCGCGGCGGGACGGCGAGGAACCCCGGTGGCTGGTCGACCCTGATCTGGCAGTGTCGCGTCTGGTGAACGCGGACGGCGACGTACTTTTCAATTTTGACTATCTGCACAGCGACGACCCGGCCGAGACCTGGCGCCAACTGCACGGCGCATAGAGCTCGTTGGGCCCATAGTCACGGGACTGCACCACCCGGGGTGCTCGGCTAGGCCCAATACCGGTGAGCGGCGCAGGTCGCCTGCGAGGAAGACGCTGGAAGCTGGGGGCGAAACAGCTTCCCTTCCATGATCACCTGGCTCAAAATGATCTATATGACAACGACACGGGTGATCACACAGCAGGCCATCGGCGGCTCCGACGTACTGGAACTCGCCGAGATACCCATCCCTTCGCCGGGCCCCGGAGAAGTCCTGGTCCGGGTACGGGCCACCGGTATGAACCCCGCGGACTGGAAGGTCCGCATCGGCAAGGTGGACTTCTTCGGGCCGCCGCCGTTCGTGCTCGGGCACGAGTTCAGCGGCACCGTGGAGGCCGTCGGCGAGGGCGCGGTCCGCTTCGCGGTGGGCGAGGACGTCTACGGCTGGACCATCCCGCCGCACGGCAGCCACGCCGACCACGTGGTGGTCACCGAGGACCGGATCTCGCCCAAGCCGCGCACCCTCGACCACGTCGGCGCCGCCGCCCTGCCGATCTCCGGCTTCACCGCCTACCAGGCTCTGGTGGCTCTCTCCGACGTACAGCCCGGCCAGCGCGTGCTGATCCACGGCGCGGCCGGCGGAGTCGGCCACCTCGGTGTGCAGATCGCCAAGGCCCGGGGCGCATACGTCATCGGCACGGCCCGCGCCGCCAAGCACGACTACCTGCGCGGACTCGGCGCCGACGAGCTGATCGACTACACGGTGGAGGACTTCTCGGCCCTGCGCGACATCGACGCGGTGCTGGACACTGTCAGCAACGACTACGGCCCGCGCTCGCTGGCCACCCTCAAGCCGGGCGGCATCCTGGTCGATGTCGTCGGCGTCGGCGTGGACCGCACCGAGGTGACGGCCCGCGCCGCCGAACTCGGCGTACGGTTCGTGGAGTTCTTCCTGGAGCCAACCCCCGCCGTGCTGACCGCCTTCGCGGAACTCGTCGACACCCACGGTGTGCGCCCCACGATCGCCGAGGCCCTCCCTCTCACCGAGGCCGCGAAGGCCCACGAGCTCAGCGAAACCGGCCGAGTGCAGGGCAAGATCGTCCTCGTGCCCTAGAGCCGGTCGGAAGTGCTGGTCACCCGGTCGCTAAGGTCCAGGCATGACGCGGTTGAAGATCGAGATATCCGTCCCCGAGAGCCACGCGGAAGCAGTGATCGACGCTCTCCACTCGGCAGGGGCAGGACAGGTAGGCGAGTATGCCCGGTGTTCCAGCATCTGGAAGGTGACGGGCAACTGGCAGCCCCTTCCAGGCTCGCAGCCGTACGACGGCGAGGTGGGTGTCGTACAGCACAGCGAGGAGTGCCGAATCGAGTCGGTCTGCGACGCGGATCAGGCCGCTGCCGTCCGGCGGGCCGTCCGCGAGGCCCATCCGTATGAGCAAGCGGTCATCCACTTCCTGCCCTTGTACGAACCGTAGACAGCGACAGTGCGGTCGCGCACCGGGCATAACGCATCCCCGCCGACCCCGCCGCGACGGCAGCGCGGTTGCCCTGCCGAATGGAGCAGCAGGGCAACCGCCGTAGAAGGGTCAGCGCCAGTCGAAGGAATAGCGGTTGGCCGTCCGGTCGAACGATGCGTCGATCCGGCGCGGCGGGAGACCGAACTCCTCCTCGGCCCAACGGCACATCGCCACCGGGACACCCTCTTCCTGGAAGTCCGACTCGACGTAGGACATCCGGTGGATGATTACGGTGGCAGGGGTACCTGCCACACTGTCGGAGACCTCGGACGCGACCGCCGCGAGGCCGTCACGCAATCCCGCCTTGACGGCTTCGTCGAGTCCGGAAGCCGTTTCCTCGAAGGCGATCCACACAGGCACCTCGGCGGACACGCGCTCACCGTCCGAGGGCTCTGCGTGCACCACCTGCGCGGTGAGCGAGATCCTGACGCCCCAGGGCCCTTTGAGGAGCTTGTAGGTATAGGTTCTGGATTCTGTCATCAGTCGAATTTCAGCATGAGGAAGACCGTGGACGCGAAGTAGTTCTCCGTGCCCTTGGCCGTCGGTCGGGTGATGTAACTCAGGCCGTGGGTGGGTTTTCCGTCCCAGAGAAGACTGTACTTCTCCATGAACTCCGTCGCGGCGTCGTCCGACATGAGGCCCAGGTGGGCCTGTGGGAACATCGCCAGGGCCACGTTGCTGACCGTGAACCGCATGATCTCGGAGCCCGGCTTGTTGGCCGCGTAGGCCACGGCCTCGGCGCGGCTGCCCCATGCGTAGACGCCGGGGCCGAAGTGCGCCCGGTGCGGCTCGGTGGGGAAGGGGTTGCCGCCGGCCCGGAGTCGAGCCGCGTCGGCCTTGTCCTGGACGGTGAAGAACTCCATCTCGCCGCACGCGATGTCCTTCACCGCGTCCTTCGCGCCGCCGCTGCGGGCGGCCCTGGCGATTCCCTTGGGCTTGGGCTTCGGCTTGTCGCGGTCGCAGTCCGGAATCTTCTTCTGCACCCGCTCGACGGCTTCCTCGACCTTCTTGAGCCGCTTCTTCGCCGCGGCGATCTTGTCGAGGAACTTGTTGATGCCCCAGATGGCCTTCGTGATCTTCGGGAGCTTGCTGCCGATCTTGAGCAGCTTGCCGGGCCCGATGTTCTGGACGATCGCCCAGAGGCACGTCGGGATGTCGGGGTCGTCGATGCAGGCCTTGATGTCCTCCAGGAAGAGCTCGACCAGCAGCTCGGCCCCGTTCTCCATCAAGTAGTCGATGAGATCCTTGCCCGCGAGGTCCTTGGCCTCCTTGTACTGCTCGGGGGTGAGGTTGAGCTCCTTGAGCGCCTGGTCCAGCTCCGACCCCGACGCGGAGACGTCATGGGCCTCCGACGCCTTCCGGGCGGCTTCCTCGCGAGCCTTGCGCTCCTGTTCGCGCTGGTACTGCTCGGCGTTCTTGGCCGCCTGGTCGGCCTCCTTGGCGTAGGTGTCGGCGTTCTTCGCCGCCGTCTCCGCCGACTTGGCGTGCTCCTCGGCGGAGTCGGCCAGCCTGTCCGCGTCGGCGGCGTCCTTCTCCGCCTGCTTGGCCGCGCCCTGGGCGATGGCCGCCTGCTTCTCCGCCATGGTGGCGGCGCTGTTGGCTGCGGCTGCCTCGTTCTCCGCCCGGGTGGCGGCGTCGCCGGCACGCTGGGCGTCCGCCTCGGCAGCGGTGGCAGCGTTACGGGCCGCGTTCGCGTCCGCGTACGCGTCGTTGGCCGCCTGGCGGGCGTCCCGGGCGTCCGCCTGCGCCTGAGCGTCTGCCTGGTTGGCGCGCGCTGCGGCCGCACGGGCCTGCGCTGCCTCCTCGGCCGCCTGGGCCGCCGACTTGAGGGCGGCGGCGGAGGAACGGGCCGCGTCCGCCGACGAGCGCGCCGCGTTGGCCGCGGCCTTGAAGGCCGGTGCCACCTGGGCGTTGGCACGGCTGGCCGCTTCCTCGGCGGCCTCGGCGGCCTTGACCGCCTCGTTCGCCTTGGTCTCGGCCGACTTGACCTGCTCCGCGCCCATCTCCACAGCGGCCTTGGCCACCGCTGCGGCGAAGTCCGCGTCGAGGTCCTGGCCGGAGAAGGGGGCTGTAAGGTCGATGGCCGTGTTCGCCGGATCGGCGATACCCGCGGCCGTCGAACGCGCCGACATCGACGCCTGCACCGCGACCACGGCCTGGATCTGCGCCATCGCGGCCTCGCGGTTGGCGCCGTCCGCTTCGTCCTTCGTACGGTTGGCTGCCTGCAGGGCACCATTCGCCTCGACTGCCGCGAGACCTGCCAGGCGGGCCGCCTCGTGCGCGGCCATTCCCGCACGGGCTTCCTGAGCCGTCGCCTCGGCAGCCTTGTGGTCGGCGCGCAGGGCGGCGGCTTGGGTGGCCGACGCCTCGTAAGCGGCCTTCGTCGCGGCCTGATTGGCTGCTGCGGCGGCGGCTTCCGCGTTGTTCGCCGCCTCGTTCGCCCGCGCGGCATGCGCGGACGCCTCGGCGGCCGCGGCCCGCGCACGGGCGGCGGCGCCCTCGGCCGCGATGGCGGCGGAGCGCGACCGCGTGGCCGCACCGCTCGCCTCGTCGGCAGCGGTTCGGGCCCGCACGGCAGCCTGCCCCGCGGCATTGGCCGCGGACCGCGCCTCGGTCGCGGCGGTCCGTGCGGCCTCGGCGTCCTGCGTGCCCTGGGCCGCGGCGGCGTACGCCTCGGTCGCCCGGGCCCGGGCCTCCTCGGCCTTGTGCTCGCGCTCGGCGTCGAACGCCTTGTTCCGCGCCTCGCGCGCCTTCTCCTCGTCGCCGCGAGCGGCTTCGTCCGCGGTGGCGGACTTGCCCTCCTGGACGGAGGCCCGCTCCCGCGCGGCAGCGGCGTCAGCGGCGGCCGCCTGGGCCTCCGCACGCTTGGCGGCGGCCGTACGAGCCTCGGCATCGGCCCGCGCCCGCGCCGCGGCGGCGTTGTTCCGCTCGCGCTCCGCCCGCGCACGGGCCTGTGCGGCCAGGGTGCGCTCGTGCTCGGCGATCGCCCGCTGTTCCGTGGCGATCTTCGCCTGGCGCTGTGCTTCCACGCGGGCCTCGCGGGTCTTCCTGGCGTGGTCCCAGGCTTCCTTCTCGGCCTTCTCCGCGTCGATGCGCGCCTGCTTGCTCTTCGCGGCGGCGTCCTCGGCGACCTTCGCCTGACGACCGGCCGCTTCCGCCAGCTGCGCCGCGGCCTTCGCGTGCTCCTCGGTGTTCGCACGCCACTGCTTGGCCTGCTCCTCGTGCAACTCCGCCTGGTTCTTCGCCCCCAGACCCGCGGCGTCGGCAGCCGTCGCGTCCACCGCGTGCTGCGCGGTCTGTGTGGCCTTGACCGCGGCAGCCGCCGCCGACGCGATGCCCGCGGCGACCTCCGCCCACTGCGCGCCGCGCGCCAGACCGGTCTCCACCAGGACATCGGCCTGCACCTTCGCGCGGCCCGCGGCGACCTGGGCCTGCTTGGCCGCCTCGTCCGCGTTCTTGACCTGCCGGGCGATCTCGGCCTTGACCGGACCGTAGTCCGACGACCGCTTGCCGGCCCGGTCGGCAGCCAGCATCCGGTCGGCCTGACGTGCCTGTGCGGCCGCCGAACTCATGGCGTTCGAGGCGCTCTTGAGGGCCTTGACCGCATCACCGTGGGCAGCGATGAGCTTCGTACGGGCCTCTGCGGCGCGCGCGGTGTTCTCCGCCAGCTTCCGCAGCTTCTCGGCGGCCTCCTGGGCCTCCTTCTGGGCCTTCTCCTCGGCGGCCCGCCGGTCGGCGTCCTTCTGCGCGGCGACCTGGTAGCCCTTCTCCAGGAACTCCGCGATCACCTTGTCGTCGTTGGTCGCGAGGGCCGCCAGAGCGGCTTTCTTGACCTCCGGACCGCCGGACGCCGCCAGCATCTCGACCCGCTTGCGGTTCTCTTCCGCGCGCTTCTTGTCGTTCTGCCCGGTCTGGTTGTCCCGCTGCCGCGCGATCTGCGCGCCGAAGGCGATGAAGTCGGCCCGGTCCTGCCGCGACCCCTTCAGAACCCGGTCGATCTCCTGCTCCAAGAAGGAGCCGCCCGTGCCGCGCATCGCCTCGATCGTGCGACGGTTGTCGGCGTCCGCGGCGTCCTTCTTCTCCTTGGCGCGGTGACGGGCCTCGGACTCGCCGTGCTCCAGAAATGCCCGGATCGCCTGCGGATCGGTGCTCTCCAGAGCCTTCTTGGCGGCCTCCCTGACCTCCTCTTCCTCATCGAACTGCGCATAGATGTCGACCAGTTCACGATCACGGTCGTCACTCGCCTGCTCGGCCGCGGTCCTGGCAACAGCAACCGGCACGCCTGGCGTGCGCGGGGCCAGGGCCGACAGCGGCCGCGTCGCGGGCTGGTCGGTGGCGGCGACGGCCTGCTGCATCGTGCCGCCCAGCAGCGCCACGACGACCGCCGTGGTCACCGTCCTTCTCACCACCGCGCCCGCGGCACCGCGTCTTCTTCCGCCCCACGGCCGTAATCTGCGCATCACGAAAAATCCTCCTGAAAAAGGGAAAAAGAAGCCCCTGCCCGCACACACGGGCAGGGGCATGGGGGAGCGAGAGAAACCGCGGGCCCCCTCACGGGCCCGGGCGACGGGTCACCCCGCCGACCGCGCCTCGTCAGCCCTTGACGCGGCCCTCTCCGTCCTGGGCCCGGTCGTACATGTCCTTCCAGAACGCCGCCGTACCGGCCGCGTCCGCCTGTTCCTTCGCCCAGGAATCCTGGTTGGCCCCGGCCGGCTCAGCGATGTGCTTCCAGAGGCTGTCGGCACTGTCACCCGCCACCCTGGCGATGTTCCGCCAGTTCTCGGCCTGCGCCCGTGCCGCCTCCTGCTCGGCCAGCAACCTCTGACGAGCCGTATCGGAGTGGTCGGCCACCGCCTTCCACGCCGCCTCCGCCTCGACCCGCGCCTGCGCGGCGTCGGCCGCGTCCTTCAACGCGGCCTCGGCAGCCACGGCCTTCTCCACCAACCGGGACAAGGTGTAGTGCCGTACGGTCTCGGCCTCCGCGCCCCGCAGCCGGTACCCCTCGAGATCCAGGGCCGCACCCGACGCCCAGCCGTACCCGAAGAACTCCGCGACGTCCGCATCGGTCGCCGACGGTCGCAACGCCCATCGCGCCGCGACCCGCACGTTCTCGCCCGGGTCTTGCTCGGCGACGTCCCGTATGAACTCCCGGTCCTTCGCCGTGACGTCCCGCCGGTGCTGGGCATCCGCCTCCCGGACCGCCCGGTCGCGCTTCTGGGCCTCGGCATAACCGGACTTGACGAAGAGTGCCCGGTCCGCGTCCGTTCCCTTCACGGCGCGTTCCGCGGCCGCGTGCACTTCCGGGGCGAAGGTCGCGGTGTGGGTGCGTGCCACCCGCTCGCAGAACGCGCGGTTACGGCTCCGGGTCTCCTTCATCCGCTGCACGGCCAGCTCGAACCCGCCTCCCGGCGCCAGCCACTCCCTGATCGCCTCGTCGCCGCGCGAGCTGCGCAGCGCGAGCCAGGCAGACACACGTATCTCGGACGGCAGATTCGACATCGCCATCTTCAGAACCCGGTCCCGGGCCGCCTGGGCCGCCGCGGACCTGACCGGCGAGGGCTGGTCGGCCGCCCCGCCGTCCGCGGCGGTGACCGCGGCCCGGGCCGGCGCGGCCTCGGCGACCACTCCCCCGCCCGCCAGCAATCCGGCCGTCAGGACGGGCACGAGCCACCTAGGTGCGCGGCCGGTCACTTGACCGCCTTGATCTGCCAGAGCTGGGCGTCGCTCTGGTTGCAGGACCACGACTGCGCGCCCACGCCGTTGGTCCGCACACCGTTCAGGAAGCCACCGTTGTTGATGTCCAGGCAGCGCTCGCTCGTGTGGGTGACCCGGAACTCGTAGCTCTTGTTGGCAAAGTCGACCAGGGCGGTCTGCCAGCGCATCTGCTTGCCCCCGGTGCAGTCCCACACCTGCACAGCGGCTCCGATCTGCGTACCGCTGTTCTCGACTTCGAGGCACCTGCCGCTGCGCATCGACCGGAGTTCGAAGGAGGAGTTGTCCACGGGGATCATGCGCCACTGCTGGGTGTCGGTCCCGTCGCAGGTCCACTGGATGGCCTTCGCGCCGTTTTCAGCGACACCCGAGAGGTCCAGGCACATCTCGCTGCCCACCAGTTGGAGGGTGACGATCGTCTCGGCGGAGGCGGAGGCGGGTGCGCCGGTGTTCGCCGACGCGTGTGCGGTGGGCGCGCCGGCGGCCACCGCGGCGGCACCGGCACAGACGGCCAGCGCGCGACGGAGGAGTCTTGCCATCGTGATTCCCTTTCTTCTCGGTGGTGGGCGTCAGGCCGGCAGCAGGCGCCAGCGGGCGAGGTCACTGCCGCAGTCCCAGATCATCGCGCGCGTGCCGTCCTCCTCGGGCTGCCAGAAGTCGATGTTCAGGCAGCGGTCGGGAGCCGACATGGGCCTCAGTTCGTACAGGTCCTTGGCGACCTCGACGAGCATCACCCGCCAGCGCTGGCTGGAATCGTCGAAGCACCACTGCTGGCCGACCTCGATGTCGGAGCCGGCCAGGCACCGGCCACTGTGCTGGGCCTGCAGTTCGAAGGTTCCCGAACCGGCGGGCTTCAGACTGAAGAGCTGGTGGCGCGCACCGACGTCGCAGGTGGACTGCGCCGCGTAGGCGCCATTGCCGATGGCGCCGTCCTGGATGGTGAGGCACTTGCCGCTGCGTTCGACCTGGAGCCGTACGTAGGACGGCGCACCGGCCGAGGCGTGGGACGTGGACGGGGCCGCCTGGGCGGTGGTCGCGCTGCCGATCAGGGCGGCGACGCTGGCACCGACGGCCAGCGCGGCTCTGACGGTCCGGAACATGTGGAGTCCGTTCATCTCTGCGGAGGGTTCGGGAGCAGGAAGCAAGCAGGAGGCGGTCAGTCCGCGTACGGCTCGATGACCAGCCAGGTGGAGTCCTGGTTGAAGTCCGTGCCGTACTGGGTCATCCCGTAGAGGCGCCCCTGGAAGTTCCGCAGCCAGACACCCGGCTTGCTCGCGAGCTCAAAGGACTTCCCGTACCCGTTGAAGCCCTTGCGGGGGCACCAGGAGGCGTCCGACCGGAACTCCGCACTGCCGTCGTCCCCGGCGACCAGCACGTTCTCGCCCTGGTGCTCGTTCCTCAGGTAGTACCCGGGCTTGCTCACCGACTCGAAGGAGAAGCAGCCGGGGTTGTTGGCCAGCGCGGGCACGATGACCCAGGTGGCGTCCTCACGGTCGGCCTGCTTGAAACCGTGGCTCATCGGGGCGATGAACACCTTGTCGCCGTCGGCGGCGTTCCTGCGGATGTACCAGCCGATGTCGGTGACGTAGGACGACATGAAGGACTGCCGCCGGGCCCGGTGCTGGTTCTCGTCCTTCAGGAGCGTGGCGACGTCCTCGTCCGTCCCGGCCAGCGCCTTCTTCGCGGCGGCCACCAGGTTGGGGTTCACACCGCCGTTCTCCGCCGCGGCCTGGATGCGCCGGGCGAGCTGACGGTTCTCCTCGGCGATCTTCTTGCGGCGGTTCTCGTCGTCACGCTTGTACGCCTCGTCGGCCCCGGCGTCGATGTATTTCTTCCACGCGGCCGGGTCGGAGCTGAGCAGCGCCTTCTGGGCGGCCGAGAAGAGTTCGGTGCCCTTGACGTCGGTAGGGGCAGCGCGCAGCAGTTCGCGGATGAAGTTGTCGTCGGCAAGGCCGAGCATGGCCTCACTCGGCGTCACACGGAAGAGCGCCGCCACGTTCTTGCGGGCGGCCAACTGCCGCTTGCGCTCGGCTTCCTGGCGGTTCTTCTCCTCGATCTCCTTGAGCTCGTTCGCCACGTCGCGCTTGTGGGCCTCGCGGGCGCCGTTCACGATGAACTCGTGCCAGTCGGGCGCGTCACCCGCCAGCGCGCGGGCACCCGCCGACCGCACCTCCGGCCCGGAGGCCGGATGCCTCACGATGGCGCGCACGAAGTTGTCATCGCTGAGCTCCAGCAGCTCCGGACTGCTCGGAATACCCACCGCCAGCAGGGCCTGGGACTTGGCGAGCCTGGCCGCACGGTCGGCCTCCGCCTTGTCCCGCTCGCGCTTCTGGTCGGTCTTGCGCGCCTCGCCGATGCCCGCCGTGATGAACCGCACGTGGTCCTCGGGCTTGGAGCTGAGCATCGCCTCCTCCGCGGCGGTACGCACCGTCGCCATGCGCTCGCCCGCATCCCTGGCCTTCTGCCACAGCACGTGGATGAAGTCGTAGTCGCTGAGCAGGAGCACCTCCGACGGCGGATCGAAGTCGACCTTCGACGCCGCCTCGACACGCTGCTCGGCGGTCGTGCCCACGGCACCGGCCTGGGCACTCGCCTTCGCGGGCTGCTCGGCGGCGGTGGCCGGTACGACGGCTCCGCTCACGGCGGCCAGCGCGGTGGTGGCCACGATGCCGCGAGTGACGATCTTCCGCAAACGCGCGGAGGTGATGTGGCTGTTGTGCATGCTGTGTCAGTAACCCCTCTGGTCCCCCATGCTGGGTGACCCGATATATGGAGAGCGGTCATGGCGAAGTAGGCACTTCACCAGTGCCTCACCAAGTGGAATTCGTAGTTCTCGAACGCGCGGAGAAATCAGCCCTCGCGACCAGGACGCGTGATCCTGATGCCAAGGGGGTTTGCCGGACCGCTGGACGATGTTTCTCGCCGACGAGAGGGCGCTTCAGCGCCTCACGGGGTATCGAGCACTGCGGCTACTGCGGCCCGGACGTCGCGTGGGCCGTTGCTGACGCCGCACTGACCTGCGGGAAACCCGAGTCCGGCCGCACTACCCGTGGGGCAGCAGCCGCCACCGCACGCATGGACTCCCCGCCCACGGTCATCCCCCGTACCCCCGTCAACGAACTTCAGGACGGGCGCACACGGCATGAAGGGACGCAAACGCCCCGCTCATCCCGTACCCCCGTCAACCGGATGAACCAGTCGCCATGACCGTATCCGCCATAT
Organism: Streptomyces sp. TLI_146; assembly: GCF_002846415.1. NCBI lineage: Bacteria > Bacillati > Actinomycetota > Actinomycetes > Kitasatosporales > Streptomycetaceae > Streptomyces > Streptomyces sp. TLI_146. Next base: position 8,388,550 of record NZ_PJMX01000001.1, on the reverse strand, counting down.
GTCGAGTAATGATCTTCTTTAAGCCAGCGGAACACTCCATTCCAAATGGAACATGACAGCGGCTCGATCAAGTGGCAGGGCAGACGACCGCAGCCCCATGAGCAGCAAAAGCCAGAGTCAAGTGAGGGAAATGTAAAGCGAGTTGATCAATGGAGATGCTCACGGTAAAGAACCACCCCACCACTCATCGCCCAGCCCCACCCAGCGTCAGCAGAGACGCAGACAGTCAAGGCTGTCACCCCAGAGCGATGACTCGACTACGGAACGCATCCGCTCGCTTGGCTGGTTCGGTCCAGCGTGGCCGGGGTGAGTACTCGCTGGTCTGGGCAAGGAAGGTGTTTGGCGCGCCTTTCCGGAGCCCGATGGCATACGCCCTGGCGTCTTCAATCGCCCGGGGCCTGCGGCCGCTCGGCGTCAATTGGCCACTACGAGCGTGCGGACGGGGCCTCCGATGCGTCGCCAGTCCGCTCCCGCCCACTCCCACACCGCCGCACGATCCTTGTCCAGCCGGTAGACACGGTCTCCCTGGGCGCCGAACCCCACTCCGGCCTCGCCGATCCGCGTCCATCCGCCTGCCCGGTAGCGCCACAGGCCGCCGTCGGCCTCGTTGCTTGCGTACAGGTCCGAGGGGCTCGCGTAGACAGCACCGGCCGGGCCGCCGACCGCGCTCCACACACCCGGCTCGCCACTCCAGCGGAACACCCCGCTGCGTTCGGGGTTGAGCCCGTACAGATGGTCGTCGCTCACGGCGAAGTCCGCACCGGCGGCGCCGGCGTACGTCCAGGCATCGCCCTTGCCCGTATAGGCGAAGATCCGGCCGTCGACGGGGTCGGTGGCGAACAGCCCGGCCCCGCCGCCGTAGAGGCGGGCCGCCGGTCCGCCCACTCGGGTCCATGTTCTGGCAGCCCTGTCCCACCGGTGGACGGCGCTGCGGTCCTGCGCCAGGCGGTACAGGTCGGTGCCGCTGATCGCGAAGGCGGCGCCGGGTTCACTGACGGTCTCCCAGGCTCCGGGTGCACCGCCGTAGACACGCAGTTCGCCCGACCGCGCGTCGGTGGCGAACACTCCGGCCCGACCGGCGTACAGCTCCTTCGCCGGGCCGCCGATCGTCACCCAGGCCATGTCTTTCCCACTCCACTGCACCACCGCACGGCCGTCGGCCGCGATGGCATACACGCCGCTGCCCGCCGACGACGGCACCTGTGCGGGTCGCCGCGCCGCCGGTGGTTTCGTGTCAGGGGTGGGCGTACTCGGCGCGAGCGTCGACGCGGGGGCGGGCAGGCGCGGAGACGGGCCGGACCGCGGCGGCTCGCTGCTCGCTTCCGGAACGCGGATCTGGGGCGCCGGCGTGGGGGCGAGCGCAGGCGGAGCCGCTTCCGTAACAGGTCCGGGCGGGGAGGGCGCCGCGGATCCGGGGCGTGGCCACGGCGCGTGATCCACTCCCGTCGCCGTCACCCCCAAGGCCAGGATGACGCAGACGATCAGCAGGACGCGCCTCAGCCATCCCGGGCTCAAGGGGACATGAGCGAGTGCGCGCTGCCGTACGACCACCAGACCACGGCCGCCGGAGGCGTGGTCAGCCCGCCGCACCACCTGTCCGCGGACAACCCTCGCCTCGCGCACAGCGGGCGGTGCGGCCTCGGTGGGGAGCTGCGGCAGATATACCCGTCGGATCTCGACGCCAGCGCCGATCCGCCTGGGGGCGTTGCTGTCGTGGCGAGACATGGAGCGCCGCAGACCACGAAGGACGATCGCGCCTCCTGGCGCCCCCTGGCATGCCTCGCTCTCGGTGTCGAGCGGCTCTCGCCGTGTACCCGCCGACTCATCTGCGGGGGCGTCCTGTCGCGGCGAAACGGCAGCGTGCTCCCACACCGGCGGTCCGGCCCCGTCGAGGTTGGTGTCGACTCGGGTGGGCTCCAGGCCTGTGAGGGGCGCCGCTCCGGCGGAGGGCGCTGTCTCCCCCGCCGTGTTGTCTTCCGCCCGCCGCAAAGCGTCGTCCAACTCACTCTGGAGCCGCGCGGTCAATCCCAGCAGCCTGCGCACCACGCCTTCCGATTCGGCCAGCTGCGCATCGACTCGGCGCTGAGCGGCGCGTAACAGCTCCGCTGCCTCATTGTCTCCGGGACCATGACCGACCGGATGCCCAGCGCCCCCTTCCGCCGCGCAGGCGGCGACGTGCAGGCGTTGGGCCCGGGCGAGCAGTTCGGTACGCCCTCGCTCGTCGCGGACGCGGCTGGACACCACCCGCACCAGTACGGCCCAGGGAATGATCTTCACCCCTGAGCGGTAGTCACTCCAGGTCGTCTTGCCACTCCCGTAACACCTGGCCAGCTCCCGGACCGTACGGCCCTTCGTGATGTCACGCAGGAAGACAGCCAGCGCGTTCGCCTCGGCCGTCTCCCCTCTCGGATCCCCTTGCAGCCGTCCCGCCCTGCCCATCGTCGGACCCACCTCTGCATCCACGGGCGCGCTCTCCCGGCGCGCTCCCCCTCAACCGACACCCCAGCAGATCAGGTGACGTCGCCGTCGACGAGCGGTTGTCGGACAAAGTGGAGAGGCGGGTGACTCATTCAAGGGGAAGGGCGTGTGAAGCAGCCGGGCCACAGCAGCCGCCCACTGTGCTCGGAGAAACGGGTCCCGCGGCCAAGGCGTGGGTTTCGGCGTCGGCCCCAGCCATGACGTCGGCGGCACGCACGGTCTGACGGGCCTGAGCCTGCGGTGCGCCTCGGCACCGACCCCACAGCAGAACTCCTCTACCGGGACAACAAGTTCGCGGTCCGTGACGAGGCCACCGTCCTCGTCACGGCCATCAACGAGCGGCTGTGACCGGCACGTTGTGTCAGTTGTCCCGGCCCTGCCATGTGGTGACGCAGGCTTCGTTCCCCTCCCGGTCGGCAAGCACCCAGAAAGCGGGGGCACGCGTCGCGGACACGAGCCGCCCTCCAGCCGCCAGCGCGGCTTCGATCCGCCGGGGTGCCTCGTCATGCGGAACACTGATGTCGATGTGGATGCGATTGCGCTGCGTACGCGCGCGATCCATTTGCTGGAACCAGATGGCCGGGCCCTGCCAGACCGGGTCGACGAGGGGATCCTCCGGCCCCTCGGCGCCCGCCTCATCTGCATAGCCCAACACCGCCTTCCAGAACGGTCGAATCCCGGCGATGCTCAGGGCATCGATGGCGATCTCCACAACCTGGACGGACCGTGGCGCCCCCGTTCCGAGTCCGGGCTCCGGCAGAAACCCGGACTTGTCAGCGGTGGCGGAGATCCGACGCGCGAGTTCGACATCCCGGGCAGTAACGGCTGCATGATCCAGCGACTGCAGGGTGAAGACGACCCGATCGGCACGGACATCGATCCGGAGATGGCGATCGGCATCGTCGCCACACACCGCGACAGCGTCCGCCGCCAAGCTGATCGCTTGAGCCAACGTCCCGACCGGAACCGACGTCTGCAAGGTACCCAGCAGGTAGCGCCACCCGTGATCCTGGACCGCCTCCGACGCTTCCTGCCGACTCGATATCTGTTCCATGACCGCATCCTTGCAGCCCGAGCTCTGCCTTTGCGGGGGGGGCAAGGACCGGGCTGTACGTGAAGGAAGGGAACAGCGAGGCCCCTCACCCCGGGAGTGGCCGCACGGATCCCCTGACGCCGAGGTTCTGGCGTGCCTGCTCGATGTATTCCTGTCGCGCAGCGCGATAGTCAACATAGGCCTGGTCCCAGGTGCCGTCATAGTCATGACCGGGAGTTGCCCGGGCCAGCGCTTCCAGGAGCCACAAGCACTGGTTCATCCGTTTCATCGCAGCAATGGTGTGCCTGTCGGCCAGGAGGAGCAGTGCTTCGGACAGGGCAGTGCGGTGGACTTCCGCATCACCCAGCCTGTCCAGTACCACCGCAGTAGGCTCCAGCGGGTGAGGACCGGCGGTCAGCCCCCGCGCAACCGCGATACGCCGGTACTGGTAGGCGAGATCCTTCACAGCATGCGCGTATTCGGCGTAGGCCGTCAGGCGCTGCCCGTCCCACCGCACAGATTGCTCACGCCGCCACTTGGCCCGCTCGTTCAGACTCGTCACCAGAAATGACATGGCAGCACCGACAGCGACACCGGCGAGCGGAAGGATCTGACTGGCCATGTCCACGGAGCCCCCGATCAAACGACACCGAACTCTCCATTCTTCCGCCGCACCCCGGGTCAAACCAGAGCTCGCACACGAAAAGACAAACGTCATAGAAGTCAGTCACACAACACTCGATGCGCATCCATCGACGATCTCAATCGGCCGGTTGATGAGGGTTGATGAGCCGGAACCGGTTCAGCCTCCGAGGCGGTGTGCAAGGTGGAGCAGGTCTGCCAGATGCAGCACGCGTCCGTCGAAGCCCGGGAGGGGGACATGGAGCGGCTGGGTCCAACGGGCGGGGATCGCATCCAGCCCGTAGGACGCTCCAGCCAGGCCTCCGGTCACCGCGGCGACGGTGTCGGTATCACCGCCAAGGTCGATCGCCGCGCGTATCGCGTCCTCGAAGCTGATGGTGGAGCGCAGGGCCCAGACGGCGGAGCCCAGGCAGGGCCAGATGGCACCGTTGAACTCGGTCGCCTGATCGGGGTGCCAGTCAGGTGCGAGCACTGTGGCATAGCGGTCGCGGTGGTCGGGGTGGACGAGAGCCAGGACGTCCGGGAGCGCGGTGATCGGGTCGGAGTCCTCGAACGTGACGCGGATGAGTTCGTGGAAGATCGCGGTGCCTTCCCAGGCCGCGCGGTCGCCGTGGGTGAGGGCGGCGATGCGACGGGCCGCGATCATGGTGGCTTCCTGGCCCGCGGCCGCGAAGTGGACCGCGGAGGTCGAGGCCCGCATCAAGGAGCCGTTTCCCGCTGCTCGGTGGTTGCCCTGGAAATGGATCGCGGCGGCGAGGTCCCAGGGCATGCCGTTGGTCAGGACGTCTTCGGTCTGCAGGCCGATGTCCTTCGGTTCTGACGCCGCCCACCGCTGAAAGCGGGCGAAGATATCCGGCAGATCCAGTCCGCCCCGCTCCAGCAGCGACTCCGCGACCAGGACAGCCATCTGCGTGTCGTCAGTGGCTTCGCCTGCATCCCAGCCACCGCCTCCGCACATCTCGCCACCGGCACCGGGCGCGGGAAACCGCGCGGAGAACGCTCCCTGGGGGCCGAACTCAAAGGGACCGCCCAGGGCGTCACCCACCGCTGAGCCGACGATCGCGCCGGCGGCCCGCTGCATCCGCTTCATTCGCGCAGGCTATCCGTCCCGCGCCAACCGCCAGGTCTGTCATTTGGATCACCCCTGACGCGCGGGTCGCGCACTGGGGAAGTGCCGCCGATGAGTTTGCGGTGGACGCACGGTCTACCTGTCGACGAAAGGAGCGCACCATGCGCAAGATCATTGTTTGCACGTTCCTGACGCTGGACGGCGTCATGCAGGCACCAGGCGGCCCGGACGAGGACACACAGAGCGGCTTCGAGCACGGCGGCTGGCAGAAGCCGGTGGCCGACGACGAGATCGGCACGGCCATCGCCGGTTGGTACGAGTCCTCCGACGCGATGCTGCTCGGCCGCAAGACGTACGAAATCTTCGCGTCGTACTGGCCGACCGCCGACCCCGACAATCCGTTCACCGATCGGATGAACAGCATGCACAAGTACGTGGCGTCGCGGACCCTGACGTCCGTGGAGTGGCAGAACTCCACGCTGCTGGAGGGCGACACCGTCGATGCCGTACGCACGCTCAAGGCGTCCGAGGGCGGCGACATCAACGTGGTGGGCAGTGGCGACCTCGCCCAGACCCTCATGCAGCACGACCTCGTCGACGAGTACCGGCTGACCATCCACCCAGTGATCATCGGCACCGGCAAACGGCTTTTCGCCGACGGAGCGATCCCCACTGCATTGGAGCCGGTCAGCGTCTCGACGACGAAAGGTGGCACCGTCGTCGGCGTCTACCGGCCGAACGGTAAGCCCAGGTACGACAGCTACTAGGCGGTTCCGTCCGGAGCACCGAACGGACCAGAAGGAGACGCCCTTGACGTGGAGACCGGCCGCCACCACGTCAAGGGGCGCGGTCTTCTCGTGCCAGGAGGGCGCCCCCGCTCGGCTCTGCCGCTACCCCTTCTCCAAGTGCCCGATCAGGATCTCCAACGCCTGCTCGACCGTCTGCCGACGGACCTCGTCGCGGGAGGTGCCCGTGCTGTGGAATTCGTGGCTCTGGGTGCTGTCGGCGTCCGAGATGCCGATGTAGACCAGGCCCACCGGCTTGCCGTCCTGACCGGTGGGACCCGCGACTCCGGTCGTAGCGACGGCGATCGAGCTGGCGTAGAGACGGCGTACGCCGTGGGCCATCTGCTCCGCCGTCGCCGGGCTCACCGGGCCCTGACTGGCGAGGACTTGTTCGTCCACGGACAAAATTCTCGCCTTGGTCTCCGTGGCGTACGTGATGGCGCCGCCGAGGTAGTAGTCGGACGCCCCGGGGGTACCGGTAATTGCCGCACCGAGCATTCCCCCGGTGAGCGATTCGGCGGTGCTGATCGAGAGGCCGCGCGTACGCAGCAACTCTCCCAGCCGCGCGGCCTTTCCCTCCGTGGACTCCTGGGAGCTCGGGGAATCCTGCGACACAAGCATCTCCTCACGGCTGTCATCACGGCTGCCCACGGCGTTACATACCTTTCCCACTAATCGAAGAGCGAACTCTTGTTCATTTCGATGTCCTGGACTATCTCTTCGATCTGTGCGTACCGGTACTCCTTGCACCGCGGGAAGTCGTTTCCGTACTGGGAGGCATGGCGGAGCATGAACGGCAGCTCCACGTCGACGTGGTGGTAGTACACGGAGGGCTTGTGCAGGGCGAGTGCGTAGCCCGCCTCGACGTAGATGCTCGACACCAGCGGCAGCGGCACCACCAGCAGGAACCGCTTGCTCTCGCGCAGGGCCGCCGCGTCGCGCTGGGCGCCTATGTCCGGCCGCTGGAAGCTGTTCCAGGTGGGGAGGTGGAGCCCGGCGTAGTAGACCTTGAACCGGCAGTGGCGTTCGAGGGCTTCCACCAACTGACGCATCCCAGCACGGTGTTCCTCGTATTGCTCACTGGTCGGGAAGGACGCCATCGGGCTGGAGAGGAAGACGTCGTACGTCATCTCGAGCTCGGGAGGAGCCGGTTCGGTACGGCTCGACGCCGTACTCGTATCGCGCGATCGCCTTGGTCGCATCAGGAGCATCACAAGGAACGCGAGCGCGAGAATCGCCACGAAAACAGCCGTAAAGATCAGGAATGCACGGTTGTCGTCACTCTTCCCGGCGGCCAGCGCGATGATGACGGACGCGGTGGTGCTGAGTGCGGCACCGAGGAAGGTGAGGGGATTCTGGATTCCCTGAGACGCGCGGTCATCCACGTCGGCCCCCCTTGGCCCCCGGCTCCTCTTCCGCAAGGCGTCATTATCCGCCCGCTCCGGAACGGAGTGTCAAGGCGAAGGCGCGAAGCCGTCCTCCAACGAACGGTAGTACGGAATGAGCGCCGCCCGGCCTCCGTCGCCCAGAGCCACCGCGATGCGCTGCATCCGGGCGCCCTTGAGGTCCCCGGCCACCAGGACGCGCGGATGCTGGGCGTCCGGCGGGCAGTAACCGTCCGGACCGACGACCAGGCCGGTCAGCGCGGACGGCCTGCTGCCCAGGTTGCCGAACAGGGCGTCGGCACGGACCGAGCGGCTCGTGCCGTCCGGGTGGTACGCGGTGACGTCGTACCCGCCTCCCGGGCGCGCGGCGGTCTCGACCCGGTCGACCAGCTCGCAGCGGACCCTGCTGTCGTCGGCCACCTCGGCCGTCTTGTAGCTGTCATGGGCGGGGTGGAGGACGCGCAAGCGGGTGTCCGTGCGCGGGTGGGCGCGCAACCAGGTGCCCAGGGGGCGGTCGGCGCCCAAGACGACCACTTCTCGCGCTTCAAGCTCCTCGGAGGTGGCGCGCCACAAAGGAGGTACGTGGGCATCCCCGGTCGCCTCGATCCAGTCCACGTCCCGGAGGGTCAGCGCCGTCACTCCTGTCGCCACCACCACGGTTTCCGCCGTGAGCAACGAGCCGTCTGCCAAGGACACTTCGGCCCGGTCGCGGTAGCCCGTGACGGTGGTCGCCCTGCCCTGTACGACGGTGAGACGGCCCGAATCCCGGTGCCTCGCGATGTCCGCCGCGAACGCCGCGGCGAGCTGCGGGCCTGTGGTCCAGGCGCCCGGCACGTTCTCCAGTGCGCCGATCGCCGCCACCTTCGAACCGACCGCGACCGCTTCCACCAGGGTGACACGCATCCGCAGGCCCGCGGCCATCACCGCGGCCGCCACACCCGCCGGGCCCGCGCCCACCACCAGCAGGTCAACGGGCTCGATGCCGTTGGGCGCGATGCGGGTCATGCGCGTACACACTCCTCTGTCCTTGGGGTTCTCACTCACCCTGACCGTGACCGTGACCGTGACCGTGACCGTGTCCGAGTCTGTGTCTGTGTCCGGCGACCGCGGTCCTCAGTCCTCAGTCCTCAGTCCTCAGTCCTCAGTCCTCAGTCCTCAGTCATGTCGGATCAACGACCGGGCGGGCAGGGGCGTCACCCGGCCAAGTCTCGGGTGACGGGCTGACTGCGGCGGAAGACCTGGCGGCGGATCAACCACCCAACCACGTTGGGTATCCGAGAAGCCAGGATGCGGCTCGGGGCATGTCTTTACAGTTCGACGGCGGCGGTGGGCGTCTTGTTGTCCAGCGCCTGTTGCGCCCGGGCGGTCACCGTCCGGGTGAAGGCGTTGAGCGCGTGGAGGTCGACGGTGCTGCCGTTGTTGTCATCGATGACGATCCGCACGACGATGCTCTCGCAGCGGACCACCGCGAGTCCCTGTGATATGTGCGAACCGATGCCGGGCACGGTGGCGTTCATGGTGACAGCCGATATCTCGTCACCGTAGTGCGGCAGCGTCACTTGCGTCACCTGCTTCACCTCGTTGCTGTCAGCGTTTTCCGCCTCCACTCCCACAAAGCCCTCGGCGGCCGCGGCCACCGAGGGGTACGCCAGAACCTCGACGTGCACCTTGTTGTAGCCGACCCCGGGCCCCGGGTCGTAGGCCGACTGCAGGTCGAGGACCGGGCCCGTCTTGCAGATGTAATGGGACTGCCCGTCCTTCGAAATACCGACGCGGCGGTTGGGGCACTGCTCCGTCGTCGGCGAGCCGCTCGCGACAGCCCAGCCCTGCGGCAGGCTCGCTACGTCCGGGAGGATCTGCTGGCCCTTCGCCGCGTCGGTCACCACCGGGGCCGCATCATCCGAATCATCCGACGTACCGGAGGCCGCCCGGGAGGGCGTTGCCGTAGGGGACTTCTGGCCAGACGGCGCTCCGGCCGCCGAGCGGGGGGAATCGTCACCAGTGAGCAACTGCACGCCCCTGTAGAGGCCCAGGGCCAGCAACGCGACCAGCAGGGCGGCGATCCCGGTGAGGGATGCGCGGGTGGCGCGGGTATTGGTAATGGTCAGCGGGCCCAGAGAGATCTGGCTGTTCCGTACCTTGCTGCCGCCCCCGATGATGATACTGCCGGTGTACTGGGGACTGACGGCGTGCGCGGGCGGCGCGTCCGGCGGCGGGCCCGCAAGCACGACAGCCAGGCGGGTCCGGAAATCGGGATCGGCGGCCAGCGCTTCACTGATCGCCTCCTGCAACCCCCGGAGCGCCGACAGATCCGCGGGGTCGGCGCTCACCCCGTCCAGGGCGGCGCGACCTTCCTCGGAAGTACCCAGCCGCGCCCGCACGAGGTCACCCACCGCCCGGCCTGCCTCGTTCCCCGCCGCCGTGGCCGCCCCTGTCGTCAGACCGGTCAGTATCTGGGCGGCGGATAACGCCATGCTCCCTGCCACATCCATGTGACACCCCCTAGCCGTCGGACCTTGAGACAACCACAGCCCCAGCAGCAGCGCCAGGATGCCCGGCGCTCCCTCACCCAGCGGCAAAGGGCGGTGTCTTCTGGAGGTCTGCTGGAGGTCTGCTGGAGGTGGAAGACCGTCCCTCGCCCTTACCGAAGGCGGACGGTGCGGAGGCAACGGTTGCGTCGTCCCGACCCGGCCACCGCCACGCCCCGGGCAGGCGAGGGGACTTGGCCCAGACTCAGTCGCGCCTCGCCCCTGAACAGAGAGTGTCCGGCCCCAAGCATGCAGATTGAGGCCGGACAGCGTCACAGGCGCTCCTACGCCTCGGGCTGGACCTCGTCGGCCTGCGCCCCCTTCTGACCCTGGACCGCCACGAAGGTCACCTTCTGGCCCTCCTTCAGGGATTTGAAGCCGTTCCCCTGGATCGCCCGGAAGTGGACGAACAGATCGGGTCCGGACTCCGGCGTGATGAAGCCGTAGCCCTTCTCATCGTTGAACCACTTCACCGTGCCGTTCTGGCGCTCGGCCACGTTCATATCCCTTCATCACAAAGGCAGTTCGGTCATCGCTCACCGGCGAGCCGACGATGATCGTGACACACAGAGTGTTCGCCCGACTACCCAAACGGCCGAAACCCTGAAATGACCCCGTTCTCCCGGCGGAGAGAGCAGGGACTGCGGGTCTGAGCAGCCGGGGCCTGCAGTCTGTGCCGCCAGCACTTGGCGGGGCCCGAGCGGGTTAGTGATCGCCGGTGCGATGTGGGACCGGATCTAGGGCACGGTGAAGAGGACCTTGTCCCCGTCCGCGGAGGGGTCCGCCCGCTTGAGCGTGGCCCTGACGCTGGATCCGAGCTGGAGATCCAGGCCGTTGGTCGACTCGACCTTGGCCAGCACGGCGGGGTCGGCCAGGAAGACCTTGCCCTCGCGCGGCTTGCCCCGCTCGGCGTCGGTGTCGATGACCGCGGCGTCGAACACCTCGCCCTCGCGGTGCATGAGGACCGCGGCCTCGGCCAGGTCCACGGTCTGCCGGTCCGCCAGGCCGCTCTTTCCCCGTGCCGTGTCGCACGGGATGCAGTACAGGGCGTCGAGCACCCAACTCGGCGGGGCCGTGTCCGAGCACGCCGCCACGCACAGCTCACCGGTGTACCGGTCGACCAGGCGCCGCAGCGGAGCCGTGCAATGGGCGTACGGGGCCGCGATCGCCGCGTGCATCGCGTACGCCGGTTTCTGGTTGTCGCGGAAGACGGTGTACTCCGACTTGAGCATCGTGCCGGTGGCCTCGCTGAGGAAGGCCATGTGGGTCTGCTTCTTCGAATCGAGCTTGCGGACCAGCGTCGCGTACGAGATACCGGGCCGCCAGTCGATGCCCAGGGCCTTCGCGATGTCGTGCAGGCGCTTGACCACGCTCTGATCGGCCTGCTCCTTCTGGGTCCGCAGGATCCCGGTACCGGTGTCGAGCATGATCTGGGCCGCGGACATCCCGGTCATGAGGGAGATCTGCTCGTTCCAGCCCTCCACCGGAAGCGTCGCCACATAGCGCAGCTGGAACGATCCGTCATCGAGGGTGGTGACCTCCTGGTCCGGCAGGTTCACCGAGATGCCGCCGCGCGCGATCTCGACGGCCTCCCGCAGCTTGCCGATCTCGCGCAGCAGGGCGAGGGACTCCGCGGCCGTGCCGTTGTCGATGGCCTGCTGGGCGCCGGCGTAGTCGTACTGGGCCTGGCTGCGGATCATGGCCCGGCTCACGGACGAGTCGGTCACGTTGCCGTAGGCGTCGAGGTCGTGCTGCCACAGCAGGGCGGGGCGGTCCTGGTTCGGCAGCAGGCTGGCCTTGTCCTCCGAGAGGACGGGCGGGTGCAGGGGCACCTTGAGGTCGGGGAAGTACAGCGTCTCGATCCGGTCGTGCGCCTCGACGTCCAGCGGGCCGCCGGGCTTGACGAAGGCCGCCACGTCCGCGATCGCGTAGTACACGCGGTAGCCGCCGCCGGGCCGCCGCTCCAGGTGCATGGCCTGGTCGAGGTCCTTCGAGGTCCGCTGGTCGATCGTGAAGAACGGCAGCTGCCTGGCGTCCTTGTCGGGCAGGGTCGGATGTGCCGCGGCATTGTCGGCCGCTTTGAGTACGCGCTTGGGGAAGGCAAGGGGAACCTTCAGCTCCGTCCGAAGTTCCACCAGCGCGGCGCGCAGGGTGTCCAGGGCCTCGTCGGACATGTGCATCGGGCGGCGTCTCATGCCCCGAGCGTAGGGCGGGGGCCACGGACGGGCGCGGTGAGCGGGTCCGGGTGGGGACACGCGAGCGGTGCCGTCGCCGCTGAGGATGCGGGGGTGATGTCCAGTCTTGGCCAAGCGCTCACGCGTCAACCGGGCGCTCCGAACACCGCAACGCCAGCCGGAGGACGCTGTCCGTCCCGCGCCTGCCTGACCTGTCCTGTCGGGTTGATCGCGCAGGTCAGAGCATTGGGCGATCGGAAATGACGTCGATAGGGTTGGGGCTCGCTTCGTCCATACGATTTGAGGAGGCCAGCGGGTGTCCGCTCTGGGCTTCTACGCCCATGTCGCCACCCACTGCGACGCCCTCGGCGCAGGAATCGGCGCCGGCCCCGACGGCTGGGAAGCCGCGGTGGGCGCCGACTATGTCGATGTCCCCGAGGGCGGCCTGCTGCGGCGGGACTACGGGCTCGTGGAAGTGAACTTCTCACCGGACCGGCAGGGGCAGATGTCCTGCTTCGGCTTCGGCGTCCAGATCCACCGGCTGATTCACGACCAGTCTCCGAGCACGGTGCCGTCACCGCTCTCCCAACAGTTCGGGATCTTCGAGCCCAGAGCTCCGTTCGAAGAACTGCGGGCCGCCCTCATGGCCCGGGGCCACACCGTCGAACTCGACCACACTTCGCGCGACATGCACCGCTATCGCGTGCCCGAGTCCGGTGCCCGCATCCACGTCGTCGTCGACCCCGACCCCTACGGGACGGGCGACCCCGATCCAGACGGCCTCCAGGTGGGCAACGTGTGGTCCATCGACGTGTCACCAGCCTGGTGGGGACCGAAGTAGCCGCTGTCAGCACCCGGTACAACGGAACCCTTCACACAGGCCGCGGGGGAGGGCGCGATTGAGGTGTTCGGCGTGTGCGCCGAGCCACTGCCTGCCAGAGGCGGCGGGGCGCTGATCCCGAGGAGTGCCTGATCGTCGGCGTCGGCGGTGGCACCGGGGCACCGCCGTACGTCCACGTGTTCGACGACGCCATTAACCGCACCCGCATCCACAGCAGCAGCGGATTGCCCGACGTACAGACGGGCGGTGGCCGGGGCTCGCTGGCTTCCGGTCCCGCCAGCAGGGTCCTGGAGCGTGAAGGAAGGCGTCCTCCCTGGCGCAGCCGCCGTCGCTGCGATCCGTTTTGGCTCCCCCGTTCTGCCGCTGGGTCTCACGTCTCGAGTCCCTTCTGGCGGGCGCGCAGTTCGGACCAGCGCTCCAGCCGTTGGCTGACTTGGGCTTCGTAACCCTGCTGGGTGGGCTGGTAGAAGACTTCGCGGTCCATGTCGTCGGGGAAGTAGTCGGCGCCGGAGAAGCCGTTGGCGGTGTCGGGGTCGTACTGGTAGTTCTCGCCGTAGCCGAGGTTCTTCATCAGGCCGGTGGGGGCGTTGAGGATGTGGGCCGGTGGCAGGAGGGAGCCGGTCTGGCGGGCACGCTGCTGTGCGGCGCCGAAGCCCCGGTACACGGAGACCGACTTGGGGGCGGTGGCCAGGTACACCACGGCCTGGGCGAGGGCGAGTTCGCCCTCCGGGGAGCCGAGGCGTTCGTACACCTGCCAGGCGGTCAGGGTCTGCTGGACCGCCTGGGGGTCGGCCATGCCGATGTCCTCGGTGGCGAAGCGGGTGATGCGGCGGGCGATGAAGCGGGGGTCCTCGCCGCCCTCCAGCATCCGGGCCAGCCAGTACAGGGCGGCGTCCGGGTCGGATCCGCGCATCGACTTGTGCAGGGCCGAGATGGGGTTGTAGTGGCTGTCCTGCTTTTTGTCGTACTGCGGGGCGCGCTTGTGGACCTGGGCGGTGAGGGCGGTGACGTCCAGCGGCTCGGTGTCGGCGGGGAGCGACTGGAGCTGTTCGGCCATGTTGAGCAGGTAGCGGCCGTCACCGTCCGCCATGGCGGTGAGGGCCTGGCGGGCGTCGTCGGTGAGGGGCAGTGTGCGGCCGGCGAGGTCTTCGGCCCGGGCGATCAGAGTGTCCAGGGCCGCGTCGTCGAGGCGCCGCAGGACGTAGACCTGGCAGCGGGACAGCAGGGAACCGTTGAGTTCGAAGCTCGGGTTCTCGGTGGTCGCGCCGACCAGGACGACGGTGCCGTCCTCGACGTAGGGCAGGAAGCTGTCCTGCTGGGAGCGGTTGAAGCGGTGGATCTCGTCGACGAACAGCAGGGTGCCCTGGCCGATCTGGCGGCGTCGGGTGGCGGTCTGGAAGACCTTCCGCAGGTCGGCGACGCCCGAGAACGTCGCTGACAACGGCTCGAAGGCGAGTCGGGTCTGCTCGGCCAGGAGTCGGGCGATGGTGGTCTTGCCGCAGCCGGGTGGGCCCCAAAGGATCATCGAGACCAGCCGCTCCTGGGCGATCATGCGGCCGATCGGCGCTTCGGGCGCCAACAGGTGTTCCTGGCCCACGACTTCACCGAGATTCCGGGGGCGCAGCCGGTCCGCCAGCGGACGTGCCGACTCGTCCTCGAAGAGTGAAGGTGCGTCGTGCGTCATCGGTAGTCCTTCGGGCCGGGCAGCTGGTCGGTTCGTCGGTCAGGGGGTACGGCTCACCTGGCACGGCTTGACGGTGAACTTCACCCGTACCTCGTCCGGGCCGCCGAACCACGAGTAGGGGCGGCCGAGGTAGCGCTGGGCCAGGTCCTCGATGTGGTCGACGGCGCCTTCGGTCGTGGTGTCCACGACCTCGCCCCGTACCTGGAAGAAGCGCGTGGGGTGGCGCGGGGTCGGAGACGGTCCGCCCCGATGGGGATGAGGTGGCACAGCGAGGCCGTCGGGCCGGCGGTTTCGGCGGTGGGTCACTTCTGGACGGTGAACGCCTGCTTCAGCGTGGCCTTCAGCTCCTGGTCCACACTGGTGGCCGGGCGGCCGGTCGAGGTGCCGATGCCGTGCGGTGCGCCGGGGTAGCCGTGCAGCTCGGTGGGGACTCCGGCGCGCAGCAACTCTGTGGCGTACTCCACGGACTCGTCGAGCAGCAGGTCCAGGGCGCCGACGGCCAGGAATGCCGGGGCCAGGCCGGACAGGTCCTTCGCGCGGGCCGCTACGGCGTACTCCGGGGTGCTGGCACTGCCGGGCGGCTGGCCGAACAGGCTCTCCCAGCCGAAGGTGTTGCCGACCGAGGTCCGGATCGGGGCGGCGTAGCAGTCGTGGAGCGGGCCGGGGTGCGGGGTCTCGGGGGCGTGGCGGTAGTCGACCGACACCGCCACGCTGCCGAGCTCGTCGGCGAGCATGTTGGCAGCACGGAGCTGCCGAACCCCTACGCGGCCAGCCCACCGTCGAGTTGAACCACTCTTCAGGTGACGACCACACCCATGCGCTGTTGCCGGGCTGGCCACACCACGCGCTGACAGGAGCGGCACGGAGGACACACGGAGGACAGCGGAATCACGCTCGCTCGCCCCGAAGGTGATCGGGGCGAGCGAGCGCATGAGGTGGAGAGCACCGAGAACCCGTACCTGCCGTGGCCAGGCATCCGCCCGATCCGCAAGGGCGGGGGCAGGGGTACGGGGACGTCAGATGCGGTCGTCCAGCTCGTCCTGGATGTCGTCGAAGGACCGCTGGCCCTGCTGGCGGGCCTCGTCCGCACGCTGACGGAGCCGTTCCTGCTCGCTCCGGCCGCTCTGGCTGCCCTGGTCCTGCTTGCCCTGAAGCTTCTCCTTGGCCTGCTGAGCCTTGGCCTGCATCTCGTCCTTGATACCCATACCGGACTCACTCCTAGCAACGAGGGAAGCGGAACGAAGAAACATCCCAGGTCAGCCTGACACGTCCCACCACCACACGCCATCGGATGATTACGTAACGTGACAGCCCGATGTGTGTCGTCGCCGATACCTACATCCACGACCCGATCACCATGTAGCCCGGCGAGCCGCCATGACTGACGTCCGCTCTTACGCAGAGGGGGCTTCAGCCAGCCAGGTCGGACTCCGCACGCTCCCCCAACGTGCCGGTTGCCACCCAGCAGGCGGGCAGACGGGAGACAGTGCGCCCGTGCCCGATACGAGGGTCGGCTCCGCTATAGACCTCGGCATGCCAACCGTGGCCTGCCAGCCATGACTGCAGATCGTCCCGGGCGGACAGCCAGCGCGCGCCCTGCGACGCTAGGCGTTCACGGGAGGGTTCGCCCTCCTCCCCCAGCATCGCCGCCTCCAGTTGTTCCAGCATGATCCGACTGCCCGGCGCAGACAGCGCGGACAGCTCGCCGAGCAGGACATCCCCCGCTTCGTCGGAGAGGTACATCAGCAGGCCCTCCACCAGCCAGGCGGTCGGCAGAGTGGAGTCGAAGCCCGCTTCGCGCAGCGCATCGGGCCAGTTGGCGGTCAAGTCCGCGGCCACTGCCCGGCGTTCGCAGGTGGTGGCCAGTCCCGAACGGGCGATCAACTCGTCGGCGAAGGCCGTCATGTCCGGCAGGTCGAGCTCATACCACCGCGTTCCGGGCGGGCAGTCCAACCGGACGGTCCGTCCATCCACTCCGGCCGCCAGAGTGACGACTTGCCGGACCCCGGCCTGCATCGCGCTCAACAACTCGTCGTCGAAGAACCGGGTGCGTACCGCGAAGTACGCGGGGTACTCGCGCGTGCTGCTGCTCGCTCGGGTGACCATGTCAGACACCTCGGCGAAGGACGGGTCCTCGGCGATGACCCTCAACAGCGCGTCAGCGAAAGGGTCTTGGAACAGGGCGTCGGGTCTCTGGCTCTCCATCTTCCGCATCCAGGCGACGACCAGCGCCGTCTGCCCGACACCTTTGGGGACCTTCAGACCGTCGATCATCGCGATTCTCCTGAGTGAGGGGGTGGGGATGGCGGGTGGAGTCCCTGCTTCCGGCCCCGGGGCGGCGGAGAAGTACCGGCACATCAGTGCCCCGGGCGCGCGCATCTCAGTCGGAACCTCCGCAAGGAGCGAGGAACTCACAGGCGAGGCGATTATCACTGGTCCGAGTCCCCGCGATCACCAACTCCGCCGTAATCACAGACTTTTGCCACCACAGACACCGGGCGCGCCCCGCCCAAAAGCACACGACACGACCACATCACCCCACCCCGTACGCCTCACACCGCTTCACCACGACGCGAACTCTCCATGGCACTCAGGTACCGCTTGAGGGGGTGGTCACGGGGGCCGGTGCGGCAGGCCGGGGGGCGGGGGCGGTGGCTGCCTCAGTCGACCATGACGGTCATCTTGCCCAACGCCTCCCCTGCTTCCATGACCCGGTGGGCTTCGACTATCTCGTCGAAGCGGAAGATCCGTGCCGGCCCTGGCGGCAGGGCTCCTGACTCGACCTTGGCGTAGATCGCGTCCAAGGGGACGTCGGCGAGCGGGAATTCGGGGCTTCCCAGGACGAAGGCGCTACCGAAGAAGCTGAGCTGTACACCGGTGGGGAGATCGGTGAGCGGGTCGAAGTCGCGTACCGGGTCGAAGCCGCCGAGGAAGCCGAGCTGGCAGACCCGGCCGCGGGGGCGGACCGTGGCCAGGGAGTCGCGCAGGACGTTGTTGCCGACAACGTCGAACACCGCGTCCACGGCGTAGTTGGCTGTGCTGACCTGGGTGGCCAGCTGACCGTCGTCGATGAGGACGTCCTCGGCGCCGAGTTCCTTCAGGAGCTGCGCATGCGCGGGGTTGCGGGTGGTGGCGAGTACTCGCACACCGTGGTCGACGGCGAGGCTGACGGCGGCCCGGCCGAGGGAGGAGGTGGCTCCGCGGACCAGGACCCGCTCGCCGGGGCGCAGCGCGAGGTTGCCGAACAGCCCGTTCCACGCTGTCGCGTAGACCTCGGGCACGGCCGCCAGTTCGGCCCATCCCAGCGAGGAGTTCACCGGCACCACGTTGGTGGCCGGTACGGTGACCCGTTCGGCGTAGCTGCCGTTTCGGGTGCGGCCCATGCCGCCGAGGATCGCCACGACCCGCGTTCCGGGGGCGAGTTGGCCCGAGGGGTCGGCCTCGACCACCCCGGCGCACTCGATCCCCGGGACGGCCGCGACCTCACCCCAGGCTCCGGCGCGCATGTAGGCCTCGGCATGGTTGAGGCCGAACGCCTTGATCCGGATCAGCACTTCTCCCTGATCGGGCACGGGGTCGGGCAGGTCGGTGATGCGCAGTACCTCGGGGCCGCCATAGGCGGAGATGACGATGGCCTTCATGAAGCAGACTCCATTCTTGAATGGGTATTCAACTATTGGGTCCGAAAAAGAGCCACCGGATGCGGTGGCTCATGAGCGGGGGGGTCAGGCAGGCGCCGTCAGGCGAGGGCTGTCAGGGGGCTGTCAGGGAAGGGTCGTCAGGCGAGGACGGCGAAGGCACTGTCGACGATGGCGCGCAGTACCGCCTCATCGGGATTGGCCTTCCCCACGACCATCAGCCCTTGGCACGTCGCCACCAGCAACTTGGCGCTGCCGACCGGGTCCACCGAGGCGCGCACTTCGCCGCCGCCGCGAGCGTTGCGCAGAGCTGTGGCCATGCACTGCTCCAGACGGGCCAGATGCCCGCGCACGACGGCGGCCGCCTCGTCGTCCTCGGCCGCGTTCTCGATCGCGGTGTTCACCAGCAGGCACCCCTGCCGGCCTTCCGGGCTGAGCAGGTCGCTCACCAATCCGTCGAAGTAACCACGCAGCTCGGCCAGCGACGCGCCGGGCGCCGCCAGCTCACCCAGCTTCTGAGGAACGATCAGCGCGGAATAGCGTTGCAGCGACTTCAGGAACAGCGTGCGCTTGCCGCCGGGGAACGCACTGTAGAGACTGCCGGGCTTGACCCCGGTCGCCTTGACGAGATCCTCGATGGAGGTGGCGCGATAGCCCCGCCACCAGAACCGCAGCATGGCCTGGTCCAGCACGGCGTCGGGCTCGAACTCACGGGGGCGGGGCATGGCAGAAAAATACATGAACAACCATTCAAGAACAAGCCTGGCGCCACGCCACCTTGTCCACCTCGCCCGCCGAATCCTGGTGCCGCGCTAGGCGGGTTGCCGCTCTCGGCAGGTTGCCAGCCGACGTCCGAGACAGCGACCAGGGCACAAGGACCAGGCGGAGGCACGGCGTTGGAAGTACGAGGCGAATTTCTCGCGCAGTGGCGGCGAGGCGGGACGCAGCGCCCGGGGCAAGGCCGTGGCCCGCGGGCCCAGGCCCCCCGGCCCGGCGCCGGTGGGCGATTCGCCGGTCAGCCGCACTTGCGTACCGAGCACAGCTCGACCCACCGGATGCCCGGAAGCCGCCCGATCTCCTTCTTCAGGTCCGCGCGCCGGGCCGGTGGCAGGTCGTCAGGGAACCGGACCTCCAGGAAAGAGCCCTGGTCCGACTCGTTTCCGTACACCTCGGTCGCCCCGAATCCGCGAAGGCGCTCCTGCGCGTCCCCGACGCCGTCGCGGAACCAACCCGGATCGGTGGCGGCCCGGTACGTGTGCGGTTTCGCCAGGGAGGGGTTGATGACTAGGGACCAGACGAAAACCGCCGCACCGGTGAGCACCCCTGCCGCCACCAGGGCGCCGAGGCCGCCCATGGTCCACGCGGTGACGGGGTGGCGCCTCGGGCTGGCGAACCCCGCCAGCAGCAGGAGTACCGCCGCCGGCCAGAACAGGAACATCCCCAGGAAGACGCCCAGCACCCCCCAGCCGATGAGGACCAGCCCGACGATCGCGCAGGCGCGGGTGAAGTGTTTCGGGCGCCGCAGACACAGAAGCGGCGCTGTGAGGGACGCGCCGGCCATCAGGTACAGGTAGCTGAAGTTGGACCACAGGCCGAAGAGCACCACCGGCACTCCGGCCAGCACCGCGCCCACGGCGAGAGCCCGTTGCAGTGCGTGGACACCGGTTTCGTCGAGCTGTCCGGCCTTCATGACCACCCCCGTTTTGAACACGTTCACTTGAACGCGTTCAAGATACCAGTCCGGTCCGAACAGCCCTCGCTCCCGCTGGCGATGTCCGGCGGACAACCCCCTTTGTCCACCGCCCGCATACGCCTGGCCTGCGCCGCCCATCGAGCGGTCTGCCGGACAAATGCGCCCTGTCCGCAGCATGGGGTTGAGCCCGGCCGGGCCGCGAGCCACCAGAGGCGGGGCCCGCCGCGCTTTCCCCACACACATTCACCGTCACCGACAGGGGAAACACAATGATCAGGATCAAGCACCTGCTGACGACCGCGCTGCCCGTCGCCGCCGCGGCCGTGCTCATGACCACCGTCCCGGCCAGCGCCTCCACCCCGTGGTCCAGCTGCTCCGGCAGTTTGTGCGACTACGGCTATGTCGACGGCGTCTACGCCTCGATCAAGGACTACAGCAACGACGGCCACGGCGCCGGCCTGTCCATCCGTCTGCGCAACGGGGCTGCCGTGCGCGTCGTGACCCGCGACGACCACGGCTTCGCCGAGAACTGGTTCGGCTCACCCGTCGCCCAGGCCCGTATCTGCAACTGGGACGGCGGCGACCTCTACGACTGCGGCGGCTGGCGCCACTTCTGACCTACCGTCAGCAGTCGGCAAACGGGCGCTCACACGCTGCCTCACGCAAGTTGGCGGCGCGCGCGTGGGCGCCTGATCCGGAACACTCTTACGTACACCTCGTGCACCGTCACTATCGAGGCGTTGCCCTACTGGTCCGCGCTCTCGACGCGGAACGCGACGGCTGGACAACACCGAAGTCCGGATCCCCGGATTCAGCTGGTCGCAGGGCTGAACGACCTCGTTTGCACGGTCGTAAACAACTTGCCGTCCGCCCCGGCGGGCGGGCAGGGTCTGGATCATGCTTGAACTACGCACTCTGGAATCAGATGACTGGCCCCTTTGGCGGGAGGTGCGACTGGCCGCGCTTACTGAGGCGCCCTACGCGTTCGGATCGACGCTGGCCCAGTGGCAGGGCTCCGGCGACCAAGAGGAACGCTGGCGTGCCCGTCTGTCGATTCCTGGCGCACACGATCTCGTCGCGCTCCTCGACGGCCTTCCGGTGGGCATGGCCAGCGGAGTGCCGGGCGAGGAGGTGGAGAACGTGGAGTTGATCTCGATGTGGGTCAGCCCCGCGGCTCGGGGCAAGGGCGTGGGTGACTGCCTGATCCAGGCGGTCGAGCGGTGGGGTGCGCAACGCGGTGCCACCACGCTGCGGTTGTCCGTCATGCCGGACAACCACAAGGCCACCGCGCTCTATGAGCGGCACGGTTTCACGGACACGGGTGAGCCTGGCGATCTTCTGCCCGATGGTGTGGGCAGGGAGCGGGTCATGGCGAAGAGTCTGGCCGCTGTCTGATCTCCACATCCGGGCACGGCGGGACCCCTCGCCGTGCGCCGGTCAGACTGCGACGACGAGAGTGCGTCCACCCAGCGAATGCCCTTCTCGCTGCGGATGCGAATGCGGATGCGGGCGCTTTCACGACGTTGTACCGCCAGGTCGTCCGGGCGGCAGGGGTTCGGACCTGCAAGATCCGCAGCGGTGATCTGAAGTGATCTCGGGACGCGCGGCTGCGCGGGTGGCCCCTGCGCTGCCTGAGTACGTGGCCGGATGTAGCGCGGCCGCCCTTTGCCAGCCCACACGCGGCAGCCGTAACAGCCACCCGTACGCGTACGAGGGCGCAGCTCGGTTTCGATCAGGCCGGTTTCCCAACCGGCGAGCTGTTCGCGGACCTGCCGCAGCAGCATGAGGGAGGCCAGCGCCTGTTCCGGTCCCGGCCCGGCGGTACCGGGGGCGCTGGAGGAGGGCTGCGGGGCGGTATTCAGGGCGTCCTCTATCGCCTGCAGGGCCGCCGCGGCGGCGAGGAACGAGGCCGGGCCCTTCGGGCCGGGCCCGGTGGGGGCCGATTCTTCGGCTGCGGACACAGGCACCTCCCAAGTCAACCAATAGATGACGTCTATGTTTGTCATCCATTGGATGACATGTTACAACGGTTTCAGTGAAGCGCATTGGCAGCCACTGCCTGAACCTGCTGGAGGTGTTTTCACGATGTTGATGCGCACTGACCCCTTCCGTGAGCTGGACCGGCTGGCGCAGCATCTGGTGGGCCCGGGCACCTGGTCGAGGCCGTCGCCGATGCCGATGGACGCCTACCGGGAGGGCGACCAGTACGTAGTGGCCTTCGACATCCCCGGTGTCAGCGCGGACGCGCTCGACATCGACGTGGAGCGCAACATGCTGACCGTCAAGGCCGAGCGACGACCGGCGGTGCAGGACAACGACGTACAGATGGAGCTCTCCGAGCGGCCGCTGGGCGTCTTCTCTCGCCAGATCGTGCTGGCCGACACCCTGGACACCGAGCACATCCGGGCCGACTACGACGCGGGCGTGCTCACTCTGCGGATCCCGATCGCCGAGCGCGCCAAGCCCCGCAAGATCTCCATCGGTGTCGGCTCCGGGCCCAAGGAGATCTCCGGCTGAGCCGGTGTGGCACGGCACGCGGCCAGCGGCGGAGGACGGGCAGTATCTGATCTCCCCTCACCCAATCCTCCGCCGCCCCTGACGACCGGGCAAGGGCGGCAGCGTCGGCGATATCTGCGCCCAGCTCATGGGCACGCTTCGCGAAGGGCTTTGCCCTGCGCGCCGATTCCTGGCACCCGGCCCGAGGCGTCCCCACGGGCATCCGCAGCCACACGTACGTCAGCGCCGTCCCCCTCGCGGTCACCGACACTGCCGACGAGGACCGGCCGGGTCAGGCCCTCCTGCCCCCACCGCCCGGCCGCGACCTCTTCCTTCCCGGCGGTCATCAGCCCACCCGACCTATCGAGCCGCCTTGGTGGACCAGCGTCCCCAGCGGCAGAAAGGCAACCACACCACGTGTTCTCCGCCCCGCACCTCCCGCCGCAGTCACCTGTGATGTCGTACGAGCAGCTGCTGGAGAAGGTCCGCTACGAAGGCGCCTATCCCACCCGCGAGCGGGCCGAACAAGTCGTCCGGCTGGTCCTGGCGGGCCTGGGTCGCCAGCTGACCGGAGAGGAACGCGTCGACCTCGCGGCCCGTCTGCCCTTCGAGGCCGCACGGGTGCTCACCGCGCAGGTCCCCGACACCCAGCCGCTGACGGGCTGGGCATTCGTCAAGGACCTCGCCGCCCGCTCCGGCACCTCTCAAGCCGCCGCCCGCTGGGATACGGGGACCGTCTTCGCGGCCGTCGCGAACCTGGCCGGCCCGGACCTGGTCACCCGCATCGTGCACGAGCTCCCCTCGGGCTTCGCCCTGCTGTTCGGCCGCGCCGAACTCACCCCGGCGGCCTGAGCAAGCCGTACCCCTCCGGCACCGGGCGCGCTGGTTACAGGCGAGCCTGTAACCAGCGCGCCGCGCCGTGGGCCTTCCCACCCATCTCCCCTATGAGCCAACCCAGTCCCGTGGAAACATGCGGGCCTGATCACCGCGCCGTGCCCCTCCGCGATCCGGCACGAACGGCCATGCCCGAGGAACCTACTTGGGTCGCCGACAGGTATGCCGAGCAGTCGGGCCGTTCGCGGCCCTTGAACGCATGGTCGGGGTGCTGGTTGAAGGCGTGCACGATCTATCGGCAGGCGGCGCCTTGATCGTGAGGAGCAGACCGGGATCGGATATCCGCTGTTCTGCCCGCCCGTTGAGGACGCAACATGGTGCGCATGACTTTGCCCACTCCCATACTGTCCACCGCCCGCCTGCGACTGCGCCCCTTCGCCGACGCCGACGCGGACCACCTCTTCGCGCTGCACAGCAGCACCCATGTGATGCGGTACTGGGACTCCGCGCCGTGGAACGAACGGGCTCGTGCCGACCGTTTCATCGCGATGTGCGGGAAGATGGCGGAAGAGGGTACCGGGGCGCGGGTGGCCATAGATCGTGTTTCTGACGGAGCCTTCGTCGGCTGGTGCGGTCTGACCCAATGGGATCCGGACAATCGCAGCGCGTCGTTGGGCTACGTCCTCGACGATGCGATGTGGGGCCACGGCTACGCGACGGAAGCCGCGCATGCCTTGCTGCAGTGGGCATTCGACACACTGGACCTCAACCGAGTGCAAGCCGAGGCCGATACGCGCAACGTGGCATCTGCCCGGGTTCTGGAGAAAAACGGATTCGTACGGGAAGGAACGCTGCGGGAAGACTGCGTCGTGAACGGCGAGGTATCCGACACGTGGGTGTTCGGGCTGCTCAGGCGGGAGTGGCAGTCGTCGACCGTGCCCACTCCGGCCCTTTAGGGGACGGCTGGGTATCAACCCCGGCACAGTCCGACGGTAGGCTCTCGGGTAGGCACACGGCCTTCAACTAATGGTACTGCTGCCGGAGTTGTCTGGCCTGAGCGCGGCGAGGCCGATGCCTCGCCCCAGGCGGCATGGTTACGCCCAACGAGGCAGCCAGGTGCATCCCGCCCCTCCCAGCAGCTCCTTCGCAGCCGCCGCACTCCCCCCGTAGCCAGTCGCCCCAGGGACAATCCCAGGTCTCCCTGGTGGCCCGGCTCCCCAAAGAACCGCGCTCGTAGGCGTCCGGGCGCTGGATCGCACCACCGAGCGTCGTTGCGCACGCCTCATGTTTTCAGCCAATAGCGCGCACACTTCAAGCCTCGGTGGTGGCGCCTGGAGCGTGAACTGCGCCTTCCCCCGCTCCCCCGCCATCCGGCGGACCCTCGCACTCGAACTGGTCCCGCGCGGTTGCCCCGTACATCGGGGGCCGGGCGGAGAGGAGCCCTCTGATGTATGCGATTCCCCTGCGTCGCGGCATGGCCTGGGTGGCCGCCGTGGCGTTCATGTCCATCGGGGTTGTCGGACTTTCGGCCACGACCGCTTCCGCGCTGCCCGCGCAGTGCACAGGCTCGGAGACCAACGGCAACGACACCATCAACTGCCCGTTCCTGCTGCCCGGCCAGACCATCAACAGCCTCGGTGGCAACGACACGATCACCATCGTGGCGAACGCCAGCGGCAATGTGAACTCCGGCGCCGGGAACGACTTCATCTCGGCGGGCAGCGCGGACGGCGCGGCGTTCGACACCGGGATCGGCGACGACACGGTCCAAGTCCTCGGCAACTCCCTCGGCACGATCAGTACGGGCGGCGGCGACGACCGCGTCACCGTGACCGGCAACGACTCCGGCACTATCAACACCGCCGACGGAGCCGACCGTGTCACCGTTCTCGGCACGGTACTCGCGGACGAGATGCACCTCGGCTCCGGAGGGGACTTCGCCAACCTCAGCACCGTCAGCCTCAGCGACGCCGCCAGCATCCACGGCGACGACGGTGACGACAACTTCACCGTCGGCGTCTGCACCCTCAGCACGCTGGCGGGCGAGGGCGGCGGCGACACCATCGACGTCGTCGACGCCAACGACTGCACGGTCGCGGGCGGGGCGGGCAACGACAACCTCCACGTAGGCGCGGAGGCTACCGGCACCGTGGACGGCGGTGGCGGCATGGACACCTGCTCCGAGGACGTACCCTTCCTCGGGGCCGAGAGCAACTGCGAGATCTGAGCCCCTAGCCCGGCGGCCTCTCCCCGCCCCGCGCGGTGCTGGAGAGGCCTACCGGTCCCCGGTATGTGCCAAAGGTGAGCTCCGAGGTCCGGGCTGCCGCCGCCGAATGCTCTCGGTACGGCTGACAAGTCTCTCGGCCACGGAAGCATCGACCATCGACGATCGCCCCCGCCGGACCATCAGGCGGGGGCATCGTGCGGGTTGGGGGTGATGACGCGGCGGAGGATGTCCTCGACCTCGTCCCGGGTGGGGGGTTGGGTGCTGGCCAGGCCGCGCAGGGTGAGTCCGTTCATGGTGGCGGTGGCGGCGCGGGCCGTGGTCTCGTCGACGTAACCCGTCAGGAGGCCGGTGGTGGTCTGGGTGTACTGGTCGACGATGGGGCGCAGCGCCGGGCGGCGCAGGGCCGCGACGTAGAGTTCCAGTTCCACGGTCTCGGCGTCGCGGTTGGGCCCGAAGCAGCTCATGAGGACGTCCGTGAGCAACACCACGAGCTGGTTGCTGGTCAGGGTCGGCCGGTTGGCGGCCCACTCTTTGAGGGTGGTGGCGTAGCGCTGGTAGGCGCGTTCCAGGGCGGCCTGGATGAGGTCGTCCTTGGTGGCGAAGTGGTACGTGGTGGCCCCCAGCGGCACACCGGCCTCTGCGGCGACGGCCCGGTGGGTCAGTCCTTCGATGCCGCGGGCGGCGATGACGCGCTCGGTGGCCTCGGCGATCTCCGCGATTCTGCGCTGCGGGTCCCGGCGGCGCCGGGCGGGCTGGTCGGCGGCCATGGCGGCAAGGCCTCTTTTCGCGGTCGGAGGAAGGCTTACGGCGTGCGGCAACCGATCCTATGCGCGGTCGGCGTGCGGTGGTCGCAGTGGTTGGGCGGCCAGGTCGCGTTCGAGTGGGGTGCGGTAGCAGGGGGTGACGCGGGTGGTACCGAGGAAGGCGGTCAGGCAGTCGATCTCGGTGCTGATGGCTGTGCGGGCCGCGGCGCCTGGGTCGGTGAACAGGTGGTGGTTGATGTGGCCGTCGCGGTGCTGGGCCCAGGCCCCGATGACGGCTCCGTTCCACCAGAGGGTGGGTCCGATGTTGCCGTTGCGGTCGAACAGGGCCTTGGTGTAGGCGGGTTCGAGGTAGAAGGCGCGGTGGCGCCAACCCATGGGGGTGGAGTCCAGGCCGGGCAGCAGCGCTGCCGCGGGCTCGGGCTCCGGAGCGGGCTCGGTGTCGTCGGCCAGGAGGTAGCCGGTCCCTTCGTCCAGGGCTACTTCGACGGCGCCGACGGCCGCGAGGGCTTTGCGGGTGAGCGTCATGCTCCACCCGGTCCACCACTTGAGGTCATCGGCCGTCGCGGGGCCGAAGGCGGCGAGATAGCGGCGGGCCAGCTCGGCCTGGGCTGCCGGGGCGGGGAGTTCTGGCAGAGGGTCGGCAGTCGTCCAGCGGAACTGCGCGGAGGTCCATGACCCCGCCGGGCGTGTCCGGCGCACACGGCCTTCTGCGGCGAGCACCCCCAGGACGGTGGCGCACACACGCTGGCGGGACTCGTACGGCTTCCCTGGGAAGGTGACGATCTGCTCGGCCAGGTCGGCTACGTCGGCGGCGAGTTCGGCGGCGGTGGCTTCCCCGCGTGTGGCGAGGGCGGCCAGTAGGTCGTCTTCGGCCCTCGTGTAGCGGGCTTGGCCCCAGCCGGCCGCCTCACCGAGTCGCTTGACCGCCTCGGGTCGGTGGCGGTGGGGGTCCTTGACGGCAGCGGCCTGGATCACCGGTGCGAGCTCGGCGGGGACGGCGAACATGGTGCGGCGCATGCACCGCAGGCGCGTCATCGCCGCCGGGTCGTACAGGGCACGGTCGATGCCGTCCACCGTCGGGGCGTGCATGCGGGTCGCGGCGCCGAGGAAGACGGTGGCCGGGTCCGTCGCGTGAAGGCCGATCAGCGCCTGTGCGACGTCCTGGGCCCCGGACACCCTGGTGTCAGGAGCCAGGAGGTGCCGACGGGCCAGACGGGCACGGCGCTCCGCGGGAGTGACGCGGCGCAGGGCGGCAGACATCGGACTGCTTTCTCGTACGAGGACGGTGGGCGGTTGGTGGTGGGCGTCGGATTCCCGCGTCGATGAGTGGTGCGGCAAACGGACCACGACCGCTACCGCGTCCAGTTGGCGTGGGGACTGAGGCAGAACGGCTGGCCGGAGGGGTCAAGCAGCACCGTCCAGCCAGTACCGGGCTGGTGGTCGGGCCTGGTCGCGCCCAGTTCGAGCAGCCGCTTCTCGGCCGCCTCGACGTCCTCGAACGAGACGTCGAGATGAAAGACCAACTCGTCCTGCGGCCAGGCGGGGGGCTTGAAATTGTGGGCGGTGTAGAAGACGTACGACGTCGTGCCGTCACTGATCATCGCGGCGTCCTCGCCGAAGGTCTGCACGACCTCCCAGCCCAGGGCGGCCGCCCAGAACCGGGCGAGTTCGTGGCCGTTGTGCCCCCAGTAGGCCGAGCAGCGCACCAGGCCCGTGGGCCGGGCCTGGCTCTGCGTCCCCTGCGCGGGATTCGCGGCGTTCACGGCATTCACGGCGGCCGTCACCAGGTCTGCTTCTGGGTGACGCCGATGACGTAACCGTTGGGGTCGGAGAAGTAGAAGAGTTTCTGCCCGTGGTGCTCCATCGTGTCCTTCTGGACGGTCACCAGGGGGCGGATCTTCTTGACGTAGGTGTCGAAGTCGTCGACGGCCAGGTAGAACATGCCGAACGCGCCGACCGGGGTGTCCTTGAGGACCGGCAGCCAGTCGCGCAGGTGCTCCTCGCGGTAGACCATGAGGGCGAACTCGCCCTCGAAGAGCAGGATGCGGATGTCGTCATTGGGGTCACCGCCTGCGGGCAGGGCGGTGAAGCCGAGCTTCTCGTAGAAGTCGACGGCCGCCTGCGTGTCGGGGACGCCCAGGCACGGGGAGATCGCGGGAGCCTTCATCAGTGGTCATTCCTTCAGGAGAGGCGCAGACACACCGGCACTCGGCAGTGGCGGAGGTCTGGCCGTGGACGGTCGGGGTCCGAGAGCGGAACGAGCCCCGCTCCGAACGAGCAGTACATATGTACTGTAGCTCGTTCCGGGGAACCGCGCAATACGGACATTAGCCGCGCCCGCTTGCCGTGTCGCGCCAGTGAGTGCGGCCCCCAGCGCCCACCCCAGCACTCGGCGACAGCCATCCCATACTTGTACACCCGTACATTTACGGTTCAAAGCAGGCCTGGTTCAAAGCAGGCCTGTCTACGCCCTCCGCACCCTCCTGACCGGCACCTATCCGGAAAGGGCGAGGCTCAATGAACCTTCTCCCGGTTGCTCTCCAAACTTGCCCGGCTCCAGGCCATACGTGACCACGGCAGCGCCAGGTCCTCGGCGGATGCCACAGCGTGGGGTCTGAGGCCGGAGGGGGCGAGCGCCTCCCGGTGCCGGGCGAAGACCGTGTCGACGTATCGGTGTCCGGTGTCCGCGGCGATGAAGACGACCGTACGGGTGGGGGCCTGCGCGCGTTCCCATCGGGCCGCCAGGTAGCCCGCTCCGGTCGAGAGGCCCGCGAAGAGCGCGTGCGAGCGCAGCAGATCGATGCCGGCTGCGCGCGCCGCCTCGAAACCGATCCAGTGGATGGTGTCGTACGCCGCGTGGGAGACGTTGCCGAAGGGGATCGAGCTGCCGATCCCGGCGATGATGATGTCCGGGTCGGTGAGGTGTTCGGCGCCGAAGGTGACGCTTCCGAAGGGCTGGACGCCGACGAGTTCGACGTCGGGGGTGTGTTCGCGCAGATAGCGGGCCAAGGCTCCGGTCGAGGCGCCGGAGCCGACGCCGCCCACCAGGGTGAGCGGGTGACCGCCGGTTTCCGCACGCAGCCGGTCGGCGATCGCCCGGTAGCCGAGGTAGTGGATGTCGTCGTGGTACTGGCGCATCCAGTAGTACTCGGGGTGTTCGCGCAGGATCTCGTGGATACGGGCCACGCGCCGTTCCTGGTCGAGTTTGAGGTCGGCGCTTGGCGGCATCTGCTCCAGTTCGGCCCCCAGGACCGCGAGTTGGGTGCGCAGGGTGCGGTCGACGGTGGTGGAGCCGACGATGTGGCAGCGCATGCCGTAGCGGTGGCAGGCGAGTGCGAGGGCGTAGGCATAGATGCCGCTGGAGCTGTCCAGGAGGGTGTCGCCGGGGCGTACGGCGCCGGTGTCGCGTAGGTGACGGACCGCTGCCATGGCGGAGACCACCTTCATGGTTTCGAAGCGGAGGCAGATGAGGCGGTCGTCGAGGCGTATGAGGTCGGGGCGGCCGATCGCTTCGGCGATGTGGGTGTCCATGCGGGTTCCTGTGGGGTGGGAGGGAGGTGGAAGGTGCGGGTGGCGGGGATGCCTGCCTGCGCCAGGGCGGATCTGCAGCCGTGGAGCCGGTGTGGGAGTGCGCGGGCGGCGGGGTCGAAGAGGAGTCCGGCCACGTTGCCGCTGTGGGCGATCTGCACGCCGACGGCGCCGCTGTGCCAGGCGATGCGCAGGAGGGTGGGGAACTCGGGGTGCGGTAGGTGTTGTTGGCCCAGCCGGGCGCTGTGGGTGCTGACGTAGCCGAGCAGTGCGGTGTCCTGGTGCGTGATGGCGAGGCGGAGCAGGTTCCGCAGCCGCGCGTAGGCGCCGACGTCGCCTTCTTGGTAGGTGCGTCGGGGTAGTGCGAGGGTGTCGATGGGGCGGCCGCCGCCGAGGGTGCAGCCGACGACGATCGCCGGGGGCAGGGCCGGGCCGAGTGTCTCCAGGACGTGGCCGTCGCGCTGGGCGAAGAGCACCGGGCGCCCGTCCAGCATCAGCGGGTCGCAGGCCCGTTCGGCGCGGACGGCCAGAGCGGCGACGGTCTGCTGGGTGAGGTGGAGGCCGTGGGCGTCGGCGACCGCGCGGATCGAGGCGAGGACGTCGCTGGTGGATGAGCCCATGCCCAGGCCCACCGGGATGTCGCCGTCCAGGTGCAGTTCACCGCCGCAGACCGCGCCCGTGCAGCACTCGGCCAGGACCAGAGCCGCGGCGCGCAGGGCCTTCGTGCGGCCGGGCGGGCTGACCGACAGGGCCTCGCGTGGGGTGCCTGGGCGGGGCAGGAACCGCGCCCGGGTACCGAGGCCGTACATCGGCAGCGTGACCAGGCCCTCGCGCGGCCTGCCCTGGGCGTCGAGGAAGAGTCCCTGGAGGATCTCGCCGTGGTGGCAGTGGGCCTGCCCGGCGCCGGGAGCAGCGCCGGTCGCGTGGGGCGTGGGGCTCACCGGCGGCCCTGCGAGCGGTAGCGGTACAGGGCCGTCTCGTCCGCGCTGAACTGCGAGAAGGGGAAAGGTTCCGCGGACAGTGCGCTCACCCCTCGGCCCAGGAAGGCGCGGGCGACCGCGCTTCCGGTCTGGGCGTACACCACCAGGGGTATTCCGCGGGCCCGGCAGCGCTGGACGATCGTGTCGAAGGAGCCGTTGCTCAGGGTCATACCGGTCGCCACGACGGCGTCCGCCGCGCCGAGCACCTCCTCCATGTCGTCGGTGACGCTCTCGCCCCACTGGGTGGCGCGCAGGTTGAGATCGCACGGCAGGGGCACGCCTCCCCGGTTGCGGATGGCTGCGAGCAGCGGGTTGACCACGCCGATCAGGGCGACCTTGGCGCCGTCGGCGATGTCGAGCAGCCCGGCTATCGCCGCGTCCCTGGCCCGAGCGCGCACTTCGGGCGGCCCGGCGGGCAGGGTGACCGGCTCGGCGTGCGGGGCCTCTCGGTGCGGGGCGGTCTCGGCGAGGTAGGCGTCGAGTGCGGCGATCCGCAACGGCAGCGGACCCTGGCGCAGCAGCGCGGCGAGGGAAGTGCCGGAGCTCTCCCCGCAGATGGCCGGATCGATCTCTCCGGCCTCGAAGGCGCAGGCTCCGAAGGACGCGCCGAGGCGGACCAGGACGTACTGGTTGAGGTAGGTGGTGGTGCCGCCCTTGAGGCGGGTGCCGTGGTGGATCCAGAAGACGCTGGTGGCCATCAGCTCGTCCGGGTCGGGGCCGTGTTCACCCTTGAGTACGTCACGGATGAGGCTGTCGACGTTCATGTCTTCTCTCTCTTCGGGAAGTTGGGGGCGCCGGAGCGGTCTCCGGCCGGGGCAGGGGGCCGTGGTAGGTGACGGCGGTCCGTCCCAGGGGGTCGGGGCCGATCCGCGCGTCGACTTCGAAGACCTCGGCGAGGCGGGCCGGGGTCAGGACGTCGTCGGGTGGACCGTCGGCGATCAGGCGGCCGTGGTGGAGGAGGAGCAGCCGGTCGCAGTAGCGGGCGGCCAGGGACAGGTCGTGCAGGGCGACCAGAACGGTCCGGTCGGTGGTGGCGAGCAGGTGCAGCAGCTCCAGCTGGTGTTTGACGTCCAGGTGGTTGGTCGGCTCGTCCAGGAGGATCGCGTCCGGCTGCTGGGCCAGGGCCCGTGCCAGATGGGCGCGTTGGCGTTCGCCGCCGGACAGTTCCTTCCACGGGCGTGCGGCCAGGTCGGCCAGGCCCAGGCGGTCAAGGGCGGCAGCGACGATCGCCATGTCGTGGGCACCGAGGCCGCGCCAGCGGTTCTGGAAGGGCGTGCGGCCGAGCCCGACCACGTCGAGGACCCGCAGTTCGCTGTCGGTCTCGCTGCTCTGCTCGACGAAGGCGAGGCGCTGGGCGATGCGGCGGGCGCCGAGGCCGTGGATCGCCTGCCCGCCGTGGTGGACCTGCCCGGCGCTGGGCGTACGCAGCCCGGCCAGGCAGCGCAGCAGCGAGGACTTGCCCGAGCCGTTGGGTCCGATGAGGCCCACCGTCTCGCCCTCGGCGATGTCCAGGTCGACGCCGTCCACGACGGTCACGCCGCCGGCGCGCCAGGTGAGCCCTTCGGCGGTGATCCTCACCATTGCCCCCGCTTGCGCAGGACGAGCAGGAACAGCGGTGCGCCGAGCAGCGCCGTGAACACACCGACGGGCACCTCCTGCGGGGTGAACGCGACCCGGGCGAGCGCGTCGGTCCACACCAGGAAGACCGCGCCGAGCAGGGCCGAGAACGGCAGCAGCACCCGGTGCAGCGGGCCGACGAGGAACCGTACGAGATGCGGAACGATCAGTCCCACGAAGCCGATCTGCCCCACCGCCGCCACGGCCACCGCGGTCATCAGGGACGTCACCACCAGGAGCGCGGTGCCCGTCGCCCGTACGTCGATGCCGAGTGAGGCCGCGGTGTCGGCGCCGAACGCGTAGCTGTCCAGGGCCGTCGCACGCGCGCACAGCACGGCCAGGGCGGCCGCGGTCACCGGGGCGCAGACGGCCACGGCGTCCCAGCGGGCCGGGGTCATGGAGCCCAGCAGCCACTGGGTGATCGCCCGCATCATCTCGCCGTCGCCCGAGGCCATCAGGATCAGCGAGGTCAGGGCGGTGAACAGCTGGGCCACGACCACCCCGGTGAGCGTGAGGCGCACCGAGTCGAGGCCGTTGCGGCCAAGGAGGAGCATCAGCAGTCCGAAGGAGCACAGGGCCCCGGCGAACGCCCCGCCGGCCACGCCGAGCGAACCGGCACCCAGGCCCAGGACGACGACGGCGACCGCGCCGGTGGAAGCACCCGAGGAGATCCCCAGGAGGTAGGGGTCGGCGAGTGCGTTGCGGGTGACGGCCTGCAGTGCGGCTCCGCACACCGCGAGCGCGGCCCCCACGCAGGCCGCCAGCAGGACGCGCGGGATTCGCAGCTCCCACACGAGCGAGTCGGCCAGCGGCGGCAGCGCCGCGACGTCCAGGCCGGTGTGGGCGCCGATGGTGCGCAGCAGGTCGGCGTAGCTGACGTCGGTGGTGCCGATGCGGACCGAGGCGGCCATGGAGACGAGCAGGACCGCGAGAGCCAGCAGCAGGAGCACTCCGGTGGGAACGGCCCGGGTGTGCGCGCCCGCACGCGGCCGCGCCAGGGCGAAGACCCGCCGCCCCGGAGTGGCTGGTGGCACGGCGCCCAGGGGCTGGGGCCGGCCGGCACCAGCGGTGGGCCGGGCGTCCGTGCCGGCTTCCCGGCTAGCGGACATAGCCGAGCTCCTTCATCCCGGCGGTCAGGCGCGGCAGGGCGCTGACGGCGCGTACGGAGGGGTCCATCTCGGTGCCCGGGATCTCGATGACGCGCTGGTGGGTGAAGGCGTCGAGCTTGGACATCAGCGGGTCGGCGCGCATGGCCTTGACCTTGTCGGCAGCGCTGTCACCGGGCTTGCCCCGCTCGGAGAGGTCACCTACGACGATGACGTCCGGGTTGCGGGAGGCTATCTGCTCCCAGCTGACCGCGGGCCAGTCCTCGTCGACGTCGTCGAAGACGTTCCTGGCGCCGACCAGTCGGCTCATCTCGCTCGGCACGGCGCTCCGGCCCGCGACGTAGGGGGTGTCGCCGTAGACGGAGTAGACCCAGACGATCCTCGGCTCGCCCCTGACCCGGCCCGCGGTCCGGGCGGCCCGGTCCAGGACGGCCCGCTGCTCCTTGACGAGGCGGGCGGCGCGGTCCTGGACGCCGAAGACCGTGCCGAGTGCGGTGTAGTCCTGGAACAGCAGGTCGAAGGGCGACTTGCCTGCCTGGTTGTGCTTCGGGCAGTCAACCGCGCTGACGTAGGAGGGCAGTCCCAGCCGGGCCAGCTCCTCCCGGGTGCCGACGCGGTCCTTGGTGAAGTAGTCGGTGAACCCGGCGACGGCGAGGTCCGGGGCGGCGGCGCGCAGCTGCTCGCTGCTGAGGATCTTGGGGCTGAGTACGGGGACTTGGGCGTAGGCGTCCCGGTACTCGGGGGCGATCTTCGTTTTGAGGTTGGAGGTGCCGGCCATCCGCTGGTGCAGTCCCAGGGCCAGCAGGACCTCCGCCGAGGACTGGTCGAGGGCGACGGCCCGCTGTGGCGCGGCGTGGAACGAGAGCTCCCGCCCACAGCTGCGCACCGTCGTCTTACGGGCTTCGGTCTTCTTGTCCGCCGTGTCACCGCTGTTGGTGTGACCGGCGGTGGTGCCGCAGCCGACGGCGGCTAGGGCGAGGGCCAGGGCGGCGATTCCGAGGCGGGCAGGGCGCATGGATCCTCCGGGAGAACGCGTAGGGGCAGCGGGAGTCGCACGTACGGCACAGAGCCACGGCAGACCCCGCATGACGGGGAGCGATGAAACGACGATACAGTAATGACAATCATTTTCATCAACTGGCTGAGACCCCGCCCGCCCCCGTGCCGCTCCGGCCCCTTCGCCCGCCCCAACAGGACATCTCCGCACGGGAGTTGAGGGCGCCAACTGAAAGGAACAGCCGCCGTGACCACCACACCCGCCCGGACGTTCACGACAAAGAGGACTCCAGATACCCGGTCCGTTCTGCGCGAGGCAGCCTTCCTCCGCCTCTGGTCCGCGACCACCGCCTCCGGGCTCGCCACCTGGGCACTGCCCTTCGTCCTCGGTCTCGCCGTACTGGACCGCACCATCACCGCCGCCACCCTCGGTCTGCTGCTCGCGGCGCGCACGACCGGGTTCCTCCTGGCCGTCACCATCGGCGGCGTCCTCGCCGACCGGTACTCCCGCCGGGCGGTGGTGGCCTGGGCCGGACTCGCCGCAGCCGCCGCAACACCGCTGCTCGCCTGGGGCCTGGGCCGCTCCCCGGTGCTCACGGCGGGAGCGGCTCTGGTGGCGGGAGCCGGACAGGGGGCCTGCCGGCCCGCGTTCCAGGCGCTCACCGCCGAGGTTGTCGGCGCCGAGCGACGCCAGCAGGCCAACGCCGCGATGACGTTGGCGGTCCGCGCCACCACGCTCGGCGGCCCCTCCCTCACCGCCCTGCTCGCCCTCTGGCTCGACACCAGGACCCTGCTGCTCGCCATCGGTGCGCTCTGGCTGGTCGCCGCGCTGGTCCCGGGCCCCGGTGCCCCCCGGTCCGCGACCCGTACGGCCGAAGGCTCATCCTTCCTCGGCGAGTTCACCGAGGGTCTGCGTGAGGCACGGCGCCACCCGTGGTTCCTCGCCGGTCTCGGGGCCCTCACCACGGTCATCGCCACCGGCTACTCGGCGACCGGTGTCGCCCTGCCGCTCATCAGCCGCGACCGCTACGGCACCCAGTGGGTGCTCGCCGCGGCGATGACCGCCTACACCCTGGGCGCTCTCGCCGGCGCCCTCCTCATCGCCCGTCTCCGCCCGCGCGCACCGGGATGGGCGGCCCTGGCGGGACTCGGCTGCTATGGATTCGCGCCGCTCAGCCTGGTCTTCGACGTGCCGCCCGCCGTCGTGATCACGGCATACGTCCTGGCCGGGCTCGGCATCGAACTGTTCAACGTGCCCTGGTTCACGGCCACACAGCGCGAGGTCGCCCCCGACAAACTGGCGCGGGTCTCCGCCCTCGACTTCCTGCTGTCCTACGGTCTGGCCCCGGCCGCTCTGGCCCTGATGGCACCGGCGATCGACGCCCTGGGCACCCGTACCGTCCTCGCGGCCTGCGCGGTGCTGTGCTTCGCCGCACCGGCGACCGCGGCGCTGGTGCCCAGCAGCCGGGACTTCTCACGATAGGCGGACCGCCCGGTGCCCAAGCCATGACGCACGGCCCCGAGGCCCGCACCCACCGCTGACGCGGACGCGAAGGCGGTCTGAGGAGACGAGCCGGTGTGCGCGGTTGATTGGGCCCCGTGCTCCGCGTGTGTCAGACGTCGGTGACGGTGACAGCGACCGGCGTGCCGGCCTCAATCGTGCGGCTGACCGTACAGAGCCGGTCGTGGGACGTCTTGACCGCTCGGGGAAGGATCGCCCGGGCGCGGTCACCCAACTCCCCCTCGGGGAAATCGACGGTGAAGGTGACCTCAAGGTCGGTCAACCGGTTGCCGGACTCGTCCTCAACCTTGTTGCCGGTCACCGTCACACGAAAGGTGCCGGGTTCCGCGTGGCGGCTGGTGGCGACGTCCACGTCAGCGGCGGTGCAGCCGCCGATCGCGGCCAGGAGGAGCTCGACCGGGGTGAAGTCCGCGCCCGAGCCGGTACCGAAGTCCACCGTGCCCCCACGGGCGTTGGTCGCGGTGAATCGGCCGAGCCCGGTCCGCTCCACGCTGACGGATCGCAGCAAGTCGGAAGTCATGGGCACGAGAATAGCGATACGCCGCACCAGCGGCCCGTACGCCACGGGAACCACTCCGGGACCCTACTGAAAGATATGAAAGGAAGAGGAAGCTGGAGTACCACCGACTCGCCCCTGCGGCGGGAAGGAATCAGGCCTCGCCTCTGTTCTGAGCAGGTAGTGAACTCAAGGTGCTCAACAGGAGGTTGAAGCTGTGTCAGTGACGTTCAACGAGGAGACGCGCAAACTGCTGGACGGCAGGAACTTCGCCACCGTCGCGACCCTGAACCGGGACGGCGGGCCGCAGACCTCGGTGGTCTGGATCGCACGGGACGGAGACGCCGTGCTGTTCTCCACCACGGCGGGGCGGCAGAAGGCGCGCAACCTCGCCCGGGACCCACGGATCAGCCTCACCGTCTTCGACACCGCGAACCCGTACCAGTCCATAGACATCCGCGGCACGGCCGAACTGATCGAAGACCGGGAGAAGTCGCTGCCGCGCGAGCTCTCTCATAAGTACCTCGGCGAGGACCCGCCGGCCGAACCGGAAGAGATTCTACGGCTCGTCGTCCGAGTGACGCCGCAGAAGGTCACCGGCTTCTCTCTCTGAGGCCCGCGCCCGCGTGCGCCAGGGGCCGACTCGGCACAGTCATTGTCGAGCCGACTCGTCCACCGGCCAGGACCGTTCCGCGCCCGCCTGCGCCGCACGCCCGCTCCGAGGTGGGGCTCGGCGCGCGGGCCTGCCGTACCGGTGCTGAGGCGCGATCCAGATATCTTTCGGAGTTCGGAGTTCGGAGTTCGGAGTTCGGTGGCTGGCGGATGTCGAGAACGTGCCACCGGCTCCGTCCCAGGGGTATCAGCGGCCACCACCGGAGCCGCCCGAGGAAGAAGGAGACGCCGGCATGGCGATTCAGCGGATGGACAACGTCGGCATCGTCGTCGAGGACATGGACGCCGCCATCGCGTTCTTCGTGGAACTCGGTATGGAACTGGAGGGCAGGGGGCAGGTCGAGGGCCTCTTCGCCGACCAGTGCACCGGACTCGACGGCGTCCGCTGCGACATCGCGATGGTCAAGACCCCGGACGGTCACAGCCGGCTTGAACTGGCGAAGTACCACAGCCCCGCGGCCATCATCGTCGAGCCGCGCAACCGGCCGCACAACATCGTGGGCACGCACCGCGTCATGTTCGCCGTCGACGACATCGAGGACACCGTTGCCCGCCTGCGCCCTCACGGCGCCGAACTCGTCGGCGAGATCGCCCGGTTCGAGGACAGCTATCTGCTCTGCTACCTCCGCGGCCCGGAGGGCATCATCGTCGGACTGGCCGAGCAACTGGGCTGATGGGGAGGAGCCGCGCCAGCGGTGGGACCGTCGCCTGCAAGATCGCTGGGGCGCCCCGCAGAGCCCGGCCAGGACGCGGCCATCGGTGAGCTCCCGGAAACGAGCAGTTCATAACTGGGGAGATCTCGGCGAAACAAGTGATTTCTAGCGTGTCCGCTCATGGACTCAGAGCCGCATACGCAGTCGGACACAGGGGACACACAGCTGGTGGCCCCCGTCGCACCTGCGGTCCGTCAGCGGGTTCCGCGCCACGCGGGGCGGTCTAGGCCCAGCTCCCCGAGGCCGTACTCGACGGCGAGTTCGGCCCTCGCGAGCGGCTGGCAACGATGCGGCTGACCGCGCGGTCCGGGCCTACGCGGACACCGGTACGCGAGTCGTCGGCCCGGCGATCCCCGACGCCGAACCGAGCCGCTCGTACGCAATGCGCAAGCGGCCACCGTCGACGGACCCGCGGTGCGTCATCCAGGACGAGAAGAGCCACACCGAACTCTCCCGCGCCTGTGGCAACCCCGCGCCAACGAGCCCGTGACCGTGACCGTCAGCGAGCACATCCGCACGGTACGAATGCAGCGCACCCTGACGCAGCTGGCGCCGCACGCCGACCGTCTCCCGAACCCCGAGGAGATCCGCCCCGGCTCCTCGAATCCCCGGCTGCCGACGACGCCGACCCGGGGGTGCCCCACCGCTCACCGCACCCAGCTCCGCCGCCGCACCCTCCGAAGGGCTGACCATGAGCACCACCGAGTCACCTCAGACAGCCACAGCGCCGCTCGCTCCTGCCAGCCAGGCGACCAAGGAGACCCTGGAGGACTACACCCTCCGCTTCGCGCCCCGCAGTTACCGCCGCTGGACCCCGATGGTGGTGGCGACCACGGCCCTCGGCGGCATCGCCTACATGGCCGACTTCTCCATCGGCGCCGGCATCGGCCTGGCCCACGGCACCGGCAACGCACTCGTGGCGATCACCGTGGCCGCCGTCGTCATCTTCATCACCGGCTTCCCCCTCGCCTACTACGGCGCCCGCTACAACATCGACCTGGACCTGATCACCCGCGGCTCGGGGTTCGGCTACTACGGCTCGGTCCTCACCAGCGTCATCTTCGCCAGCTTCACCTTCATCTTCTTCGCCCTCGAAGGCTCGATCATGGCCCAGGGCCTCAAGCTGGGCCTCGGACTCCCGCTCTGGCTGGGCTACCTGGTCTCCACACTGATGGTGATCCCGCTGGTGATCTACGGCATGAAGGCGCTCAGCAAGCTCCAGGTGTGGACCACCCCTGTGTGGCTGCTGCTGATGGTCGCCCCGCTGGCCTACCTCATCTCCACCGACCCGGGCACCGTCGACCGCTTCCTCACCTACGCGGGCACCGACGGCCACGGCGGTGTCAACGCCGCCTCCGTGCTCCTCGGCGCCGGCGTATGCCTCTCCCTCATCGCGCAGATCGGTGAGCAGATCGACTACCTGCGCTTCATGCCGCCCAAGACCGAGGCGAACAAGCGCACTTGGTGGACGGCGGTGGTCATGGCCGGACCCGGCTGGGTGGTGCTCGGCGCGCTCAAGCAGGCCATCGGCGTCTTCCTCGCCGTCTACATCCTGGCCAAGGCAGGCCCGACCTCGGCCACCGAACCGATCCAGCAGTTCCGTGGCGCCTTCGGCGCGATGATGCCGTCCTGGCTGGTCATGCCGCTGGCCGTGGCCCTCGTCGTGATCAGCCAGATCAAGATCAACGTGACCAACGCGTACTCCGGCTCACTCGCGTGGACCAACTCCTTCACCCGCGTCACCAAGCACTACCCCGGCCGCATGCTCTTCGTCCTGCTCAACCTGGGGTTCGCGCTCGCCCTGATGGAAGCCGACATGTTCAGCTTCCTCAACGACATCCTCGGCTTCTACTCGAACTGCGCGATCGCCTGGATCGTCACCGTCGCCACCGACATCGGCATCAACAAATACCTGCTGAAGCTCTCGCCGCTCCAGCCCGAGTTCCGCCGCGGCATGCTGTACGCCGTCAACCCGGTCGGAGTCGTGGCCTTCGTCGCAGCCTCCGGCCTGTCCATCGCGATGTACTTCCATGCCCTCGGCGACACCCTCCAGCCGTACTCCCCCGTCGCCGCGGCCGTCCTCGCCTTCGTCCTCACCCCGCTGATGGCCGTCGCGACCAAGGGCAAGTACTACCTGCGCCGCACCGACGACGGCATCGAGGAGCCGCTGCTCGACGCGGAGGGCAACCCGAGCCCGACGACGTACGACTGTCACGTCTGCCGCCAGCCGTACGAACGCCCCGACCTGGCGGCCTGCCAGACCCACGACGCGCACGTCTGCTCCCTGTGCCTGAGCACCGACAAGGTCGGCGACCACGTACTGCCCGCACAGCCGTCCGCCGCCTGACCAGACGGCCGGGCGGCGAGGACAACGCGGCCCGGCCGCCCACCTGGAGAGAAGCCCCGATCCACGGGCACAGCACACTCACCTGGTGGGGCCAGCGGCCTCCCGCCGTATGACCCGCCGTCAGCGGCCTAGGCACAACCCCGACTTCCACTGAGTCGGACGGGGGTCCACCAGTCGGTGGACCCCAAGTTCAACCGGTCGCTGCTGTCGGCGCGACACCCCCGCCGAAGAGCATGGGGGCCATGAAGAACCTTCCTGTACGCATGGCTCGTTGGAGCGCCGCCCGTCCCTGGCGGGGCATTGTCGGCTGGTTCGTGTTCGTCGTCCTGTGCCTCGGTATCGGCATCTCGGTCGGTACCAACGCGGCGACCACCGAGGACTTCCGCATCGGAGAGGCGGGACGCGGCGAGGCGATCGCCGCGGAGGGCGGATTGCAGCAGCGCCCCGTCGAACACGTCCTGATCACCGCGAAGCCGGGGACCGGAAACCTCGACATCGCCGCGGCCGACTCGGCCGCCGCCGACATCGCCGCCCGGATGGCCAAGCTGCCCGAGGTGCTCCACGTGGCCGACCCGGTCCGCAGCGCGGGCAACACGGCGGTGCAGGTCACCGTCACCCTCAAGGGCCCGGAACTGGAGGGCAAGAAGCACGTCGACGCACTGATCGGGCAGACAGCGGTCGTGCAGAGGGCCCACCCCGGGCTGCGCGTCGAGGAGACCGGTTCCCCGTCCATCAGCAAGGGCGTCGAAAAGCTTCGCGGCGACGACCTCTCGCGCACCGAGGTGATCGCCCTGCCGGTCACCCTCATCACGTTGCTGCTGGTCTTCAGCTCCGTGGCGATGGCCCTTGTACCGCTGCTGCTCGCTCTGTCCTCCATCGCCGCGGCCGTCGGCCTGTCGATGGTGGCCTCGCACGTCTTCCCCGACGCGGGCGTCGGCACCAACGTCATCCTGCTCATCGGTCTCGCTGTCGGCGTCGACTACACGCTCTTCTACCTCAAGCGCGAACGCGAGGAGCGGGCCCGCGCCGGCGGCAGGCTGAGCCCGCAGGCCGTCGTCGAACTCGCCGCCGCCACGTCCGGACGGGCCGTCGTCCTCTCCGGTCTCGCCGTCGCCGTCTCCAGCGCCACCCTCTACCTCGCCGACGACGTCATCTTCTCGTCCATCGCCACCGGCGCGATCGTCGTCACCCTCGTCGCCGTCGTCAGCTCCCTGACCGTGCTGCCCGCCCTCCTCGCCAGCATGGGCATGCGGGCCGAACGCCGTGCCGAGCGCCGAGCGGCCCGCGGGCTCGCGCCCAGGAAGCAGAAGACGTACAAGACCGGACCCGGCCGTCTGACCGCCGCCGTGCTGCGCCCCGTCACCAAGCACCCCGTCGCCACGCTCGCGGTCACCGTTGCCGGGCTGGTCGCCCTCGCCGCCCCGCTCCTCGGCCTCAAGCTCACCGACATGGGCCGCGAGACGCACTCCCGCTCCATCGTCGCCATGCAGGTCTACGACCGGCTCAACGCGGCCTACCCGGAGTTGAAGTCCATGCACCAGGTCCTGGTCCGCGCCGACGCCGACCGTACGTCCGAGGTGACCGCCGCCCTGCGCGAACTCGCGGCCGACGTCAAGGAAGACCCGCGTCTGAGCGGCGCCTCCCAGCTGACCGTGTCGCCCGACAAGCGGATCAGCATGCTCCAACTGCAGGTCCCGCACTACGTCAGCAGCGACGAGGCCCAGTCCTCGCTCAAGGACATCCGCGACACGTACGTTCCGCAGACCGTCGGCCGGGTGAAGGGTGCCGAGACCGCGGTGACCGGTGACGTCGCCCGCTACACCGACTACCCGACCCACCAGGAACAGAAGCTGCCCCTCATCATCGGGGCACTGCTCCTGGTCACCTTCACCATGACCGTCTGGGCGTTCCGCTCCGTGGTCCTCGGCCTGGTCGGCGTCGTCCTCAACCTCCTCTCCGCCGCCGCCTCGCTCGGTATCCTCGTCATGGTCTTCCAGCACACCTGGGCCGAAGGCCTGGTCGACTTCACCTCCACCGGGTCGATCGGCTCGCGTGTCCCGCTGTTCCTCTTCGTGATCCTGTTCGGCCTCTCGATGGACTACCAGGTCTTCGTGATCAGCCGGATCCGGGAGGCGGCCCTGCGCGGGGTCCCGACCCGCAAGGCCGTGATCGAGGGCATCGGCAGCTCGGCGGGGGTGGTGACCAGTGCCGCCGTGGTCATGGTCACGGTCTTCGCCAGCTTCGCGGCGCTGCACCTCATCGAGATGAAGCAGATCGGCTTCAGCCTCGCGGTCGCCGTACTCCTGGACGCGTTCGTCATCCGCATGCTGGTCCTGCCGTCCCTGATGCTCCTGCTCGGCGAGGCCAACTGGTGGCCCTCGCGCGGAGTGCGCCGAGTCCGCCGCAGCACCGAACAGGCCCCCCTCACCCTGGAATCGGTAAGCTGATCAACTCGACCGGCGGCCCCTCAACCCCCCCCTGCGAACGAGGTACATCAGCGTGAGTCCGTGGCAGCAGCAGCCGGGTCACCAGCTCACCCGGCACCGTGTCCTCCGCTGGAACCTGGCAGGCTGGATCCTGTTCGGTCTGCTGCCCCCGGCCATCGCCGTGCTCGACGCGTCGCCGGCCCGACAGTGCTGGATGCTCGGCCTGCTCGCCCTGATCGCGCTGTGTCACACCGTCGTTCTCACCAGAGCGCACAACCGCGTCCTGTCTCCCCGTACCTACCTCGCCGTCCTCGCCCTCGTCCTCGGCGCGACCTCCTACCTGCTGGACGGCGGGGCCGCCTTCTACGTGGTGTCCCTGCCGCAGTTCTGGCTCTTCACCCGCACCCCGGCGGACGCGATCAGGCTCAGCGGAGCCGCCGCGGCCCTCACCGTGTTCGGCGGCACGCTCGGCCAGGGCTGGAGCCCTCAATTCCTCACGGGGAACTCGGTGTTCACCGTCATCGCCTACGCCGCAGGAGTGGGGCTGGGGCTGGGGGTGCACCGCTTCGTCGGCCAGAGCAATGAGCGGCAGGAGCGACTGACCGCCGAACTGGCATTGGCCCAGGAGGAGTTGGCGGCCGCGTATCAACGGCAGGGCGCGGCCGAGGAACGCGAAAGGCTCGCCCGGGAGATCCACGACACCCTCGCCCAGGGCTTCGCCTCCATCGTGGTGCTCGCGGAGGCCGCCCGCGCCGCCACCGTCAGCGACCCCGCGCGCTGCGCCGAGCAGCTCACCTCCATCGAGCAGACCGCGCGAGAGAACCTGGCCGAGGCCCGGGTCCTCGTCGGCTCCGCCCCTGTGAGCGGCGTCGCGGCCGGCTCCCTGGCCACCACCCTGCGCCGGACCCTGGACCGTTTCGTCCAGGACACCGGCCTCACGATCACCGCCGAACTGCCCGACATCGACCTGGACCAACGCACCCGCGTCGCCCTGCTGCGCTGTACACAGGAGTCCCTCGCCAACGTGCGCAAGCACTCGGGTGCCTCCAGCGTAGGCGTCGTCCTCTCCGAGTACGAGGGCGGTGTCGAACTGGAGATCACCGACGACGGCTGCGGCTTCGTCGTCAAGGAGGCCCAGGGCTTCGGCCTCGACGGCATGAGCCGACGGCTGGCCGAACTCGACGGAGAACTCGCCGTCACCAGCTCCCTCGGGGACGGCACCCGTGTCCTCGCCAGCCTTCCCACACACAGTCAGGACTGACCATGACCGACACCCCGTACCACCGGATCCGGGTGGTCGTGGTCGACGACCACGCCGTCATGCGCGCCGGAGTCATCGCCCTGCTGACCGACGAACCCACGATAGAGATCGTCGGCGAGGCGAACGACGGTCGCGAGGGCGTCGACCTCGTCCAGCGGCTCGCCCCCGATGTGGCCCTCCTCGACCTGCGTATGCCGGTGCTCGACGGCGTGGCCGCCACCACCGAGATCGTCGCCCTGCCGACGGCCACCCGGGTACTGATCCTCACCACCTACGACACCGACGTCGAGATCGAACGAGCCGTTGAGGCCGGCGCCGTCGGCTACCTCCTCAAAGACACCACCCGCGAGCAGCTCGCCGACGCCATCCGCTCAGCGGCGCGCGGTGAGACGGTCCTCGCACCCAAGGTCGCCGAGCGCCTCGTGGCCCGGATGCGCCGCCCCAAGCCGATCTCGCTCACCGCCCGCGAGCGGGACGTGCTGCGCGCGGTCGCCGACGGCCTGTCCAATGCCGAGATCGGCCGCCGTCTGGTGATCGGCGAAGCCACAGTGAAGACGCACCTTCTGCGGGTCTTCGCGAAACTCGACGTCAGCGACCGCACCCGCGCCGTCGTCGTCGCCCTGGAACACGGACTCCTCGCGCGTTCCTGAGTCCCGGGCGCCCTGGCCAGAGCACACCGATCTCCTGAGATCGGCCGCCCCTGTGCTTGCGCTCCTTCATCACGGCCGCGGCCGGCAGGCCCGCGTTGCACCCTGCCCGGCACGGCGCCCGACTACGGGCACGACGTCCGACCCCCACCCGTCAGGCGAAGTCGATGGCGGCCAGCGCGGGGCCGGCGAACGCCAGCGCGTACTGCAGCATGACAACCCCGCGCCGCGCCGCGTGGCT
Source organism: Streptomyces sp. TLI_146 (assembly GCF_002846415.1). Lineage (NCBI taxonomy): Bacteria > Bacillati > Actinomycetota > Actinomycetes > Kitasatosporales > Streptomycetaceae > Streptomyces > Streptomyces sp. TLI_146. The sequence goes on along the minus strand of NZ_PJMX01000001.1, from coordinate 8,343,727 downwards.
CATCGCGGTGCCGGGCAGGCACAGCGCCCACAGTCCCGCGACCCCGGACAGGCCCATCGACCACTGAGCCGCGTCCACCAGGGGCCCGCTCGCCCCGTCTCCGCTGTAGGCCTGGCCAAGGACGATGGCGAGGAACACCCCGTAGGCCAAAGCAAGCAGCAGGAGGCCGACACCGGCGAACACGCGCAATGCCGTCGTGGAGGGCGCGAACGGGTCGGTCGCCGCCGCGGAGGGGGTGGCGGTGGAATTCAGGTCGGATGCGGTCATGACCACCATCCTGGGCCACGGGCGCCGCCCCGACGTCGGGGCGCATACTCATGCGCGGAGAGTGTACGTACTCAAAAAAGTCCGGCATCGACTGTTCGGTGCGGGCGGCCGGGCGCTGGCACGGTACGGAGCCCAGGGCTCGGCGGGGCGGGGCGGGGCGGGGATCGGAGCTGCGGGGCCCGGCGGGCGGCGGCCACGAGCGCCTATAGGGGCCGTCACGGGGCCCCACCCCATCGGGCAAGCCCCCGCGGCCACCCCCTACCGGCCACAGCCCTCAGCCCCACCACAGGCCGCTGACCAGCACGGATGAAGGCTGACGCAGGGCAGGCGCCCATCGCAGGTCTTGACCGGTGGGAGGAGGTCCGTATGTCGCAGACCGTGGCCTGGCCCCGGTGGTCAGGAAAGCAGGCTGCCCCTTACCGCGTGTACAGGCGAATGCGGTAGCGCAGCCCTGACACCGAGGACCGCCAGTCCGTGTCCTCGGTGCTCTTCCACTCGGGGCCCGGTGTCGGGGCGTAGGCGTCACCGTCCACCGCCGTATCGACTTCCGTCACCGAGAGCATCGTGGCGTACCCCAGCGCGGCACGATAGATCTCCCCGCCGCCGATCACCCATGTCTCGGCGGGCACGGCCGCAGGCTCCAGCGGCTCGGCGGCGAGAGCGAGCGCCTCGGCGATGGACCCCGCGCGCTCCGCCCCTTCGGCCGCCCACTGGGGATCACGGGTGACCACGATGTTCCGCCTCCCGGCGAGCGGGCGGAACCGTACGGGCAGCGAATCCCATGTCCTGCGCCCCATCACCACCGGGTGGCCGAGGGTGGTCGCCTTGAAGTGCGCCATGTCCTCGGGCAGACGCCACGGAATGGCGTTGTCCGCCCCGATGACGCCTTCGGGGGTCTGCGCCCAGATCAGCCCGACGTTCACACCGCCACCGAAGCCTTGATGGCCGGGTGGTGCCGGTAGTCGAGCACCTCCACGTCGGAGTAGGTGTAGCCGAACAGCGAGTCGGCCTTGCCCAGACGCAGCTGAGGGAACTCGTACGGGGTACGCGAGAGCTGCTCGCGCACCTGCTGCACGTGATTGTCGTAGATGTGGCAATCGCCGCCGGTCCAGATGAAGTCACCCGGCTCCAGGCCGACCTGCTGCGCCACCATGTGTGTGAGCAGCGCGTAGCTGGCGATGTTGAACGGGACGCCGAGGAAGAGGTCCGCGCTGCGCTGGTACAGCTGGCAGGAGAGTTTGCCGTCGGCGACATAGAACTGGAAGAAGGCGTGGCACGGCGCCAGCGCCATCTTGTCCAGCTCGGCGACGTTCCAGGCGGAGACGATCATCCGGCGCGAGTCCGGATCCCGGCGCAGTGTGTCCAGAACCTCGCTGATCTGGTCGATGTGCCCGCCGTCCGGGGTGGGCCAGGAGCGCCACTGTGCACCGTAGACCGGACCGAGGTCGCCGTCACTGTCGGCCCACTCGTCCCAGATGGTGACGCCGTGCTCTTGCAGCCAGCCGACGTTCGAGTCGCCGCGCAGGAACCACAGCAGCTCGTACACGATGGATTTGAGATGCACCTTCTTGGTGGTGATCAGCGGGAACCCCTGCGAGAGGTCATAGCGCAGCTGGTGCCCGAAGACGCTTCGGGTACCGGTGCCCGTCCGGTCGGCTTTGGCTGTGCCGGAGGTGAGCACCAGCCGCAACAGGTCTTCGTACTGGGTATCGGCCATAACCGTCGATTCTACTGGTGCCGGGAACGCGGACTCGGCACCGCGTCTTCGCGTCTTCCCTGGCCAGGAGAGGCGTGGGGGGCAGCCGCGGCCGCGGTCCGGTGGCTGCGGGCGAGTGCCGGGTTCGCTAGGACCGGGACGCGCCAGTAGATGCTGCCGGAGCTCCGGCACCCGGATTGCCGCCGAACGGGATGAAGATCCGGACTCGCGCGGCCGGTCGGCCGCCCCGCACCCCGCCCCGCACCGTCGCAGGCGCGTACCGGCAGCGCGCTACCGCGCCATGGCAGAGCGAGCTCCCGTTGGCACGAAAGAGGCCCCTTGCGGGTGGCAAAAACCGTGAACCCCTCAAGACGGTGCGCCGCCGTCGGCAGGATGGGGCCATGAACTACGGGCATGAAGGTGCAGGCGGGCAACGGCCCCTGGTCGTGCGGGTCCCGGTGGAACCAGTGGAGGCGGTCGCGGAGGCGGACGCCGCGGATGCCGTACGGCGGGCGGGCGGCTTCGCGGTGCGCGGTCCCGTGTTCGGGGTGGCCGCGCAGGACGCCGATGACGGAGCCCGGTGGCGGGTGGTGGTCGCGGTGACCGCGGACAACCCGCAAGAGGCCCGCGACAGCCTCAACTCGCTCCTGTGGTTCAAGGCGAAGGACGACGCCAAAGACCGGGCCGAGCGGCGCGGGCTGCTGGCAGCGGTCGCCCAGCTGGAGCGCGAACGGGTCGAGGAACTTGCGGTGTTGGATACCCGGTACCGCATTGTGCGGGCCGAAGAGTACGCCGGTGAGGGCAGCGGCGGCATCGAACTGCCCCGCCCCAGCGACCCGGAGCCCGCCACGCCCGACTGGGATCCGAAGACACCGGCCGTACGGATCGACGACGGCCTGGTCCTGGACCCCGACGCGCCCCTCACCCCGGCCCAGGCCGCGGAAACCCTCGCCCTGCGTACGCTGACCTACACCGGCACGCGGTTCCCAGCTCCCGTACGCAACGACTCGCTGCGGGCACGGCAAACCCACCCCGATGTCGTGCTGCTGCCCGCCACCTACACCCTCGTGGAACGAAGCAGCACCGGCTGGACACCGGTCAGCTCCATGCACCCCACTCCGCATGAGGCCCGCAGGACACTGGAGTACACCCTCCTGCAGTTCGAGCCCCGCCGACGCGGCCTCCTCCCCGACCTGCACGCCGACGCCCGCACCCTCCTGGCCGCCGGGGAGTGCGACCCGCAGACCGCCGCACAGCTCGCCGCCTACGTCGCCGGCGCCGACCAACTCCGCGCCGCACCCGTCAACGAACTGGAAGTCGACGGCATCGTCTACCGCGTCGCCCGCACCCGCCGCATGCTCCGCTGGGGCCCCGACGGTCCCGAAACCCCACGCCCCACCGACCCCACCGGCCAAGACCCCTGCCCCATCCACGTACCCCTCGACGAAGACGGCAACATCATGCCCACGCCCGCCTCCGGTCCGGAGACGGACATGGATATGGAAATGGACACGGAGACGGACAACACCTGAATCCGGAGCTCCCCCTCAGCCGGCCCCGCCCGTGAAGTCCAGTACCAGGTGGTCCTGGACCTGCCGGTACCCGAGCCGCTGGTACAACGCATTGCTCGTCGCATTGGCCAAGTCCGTGAACAGCACCACCTGCTCCGCTCCCCACTCCAGGGCCAGCCGGGTCGCGGCCGCCGTAGCCACCGCCGCGAAGCCACGGCCGCGCAGTGCGGGCGGAGTGTAGACCGGGCCGATACGGGACTGCCCGGCCAGCACCGCGGAGGAGGCAGCGAGCGACACCGGCCCCTCGTCCGTCTCCCACAGCACCAGTTGCCCGGCCGCCGTGCGCCGCGCCGCTGCCGCCGCAGCGCCCAGGCCGGGCGGCAGCGCCACCTCCTCCAGGAACGCGGTCATCCACGCGGTGACCACCGGCAGATCCGCCTCGGTCGCCAGCCGGGCGCGGCCCACCACCGGTGCCGGGTCGGCGAGTTCGGCGAGCCGGAACAGCCGCTCCTGACGGTCCACCTGGTAGGGGCCCCAGGCTTCCCCGAAGGCGCGGGCCGTGGCGGTGGCCCCGTTCACGCCGACCAGCGCCTCGCCCCGCAGCGCCCCGGCCAGCTCCTGGGCAGCGCCGTCGGGCATCGTGCCGAGCACCGGGGGCATCCCCGGGGTCTGGAGGTACGCGCCGCCGACCGCCGAGCCGGACCCGGTCCACCAGCCGAAACGGGCGCCCGGCCAGTGCCCCTCGCGCGCCCCCTCCGCGACGGTGAGCAGGACCGTGTTGCGAGCCGGGTCGGCGGCGAGAAAGGGGCCCGCGGCCGCCCGGAAGGCCGCGACGTCGTCCGTGAGATGCCAAGTCATGCTCGATCTTCGTACGGCGGCACACCCGGGTGCAGCTCATTTTCCACACCCGTACGGGGCGGCCCGCGCGCCCCGCGCCGCTGGAGCCTGAAGCAAGGCCCCCGGAAATCATGAAGAACCGCCGATGCAGGCCACCGCGGAATTCGCGTGGCCTGCATCGATCAGCCGGACACCAGTGAATTCACCCCCACTGCGAATTCATTTCTGCGCCGGAAAGAGATCGGACCTGCGGAGGACACGAGTCGGCACTTCCTACCCGAGGCCTCGCCGATCGCCCGTTAAAGGATTTCGATGTCCTTGACCCGCGGGGGACGGTGCGGGAAGGTGATGTCCGTCCACCGGTTGATGCGGACCGAGTCGCCGTTTGCGTCGTAGTAGATGAGGTCGTTGTTGCCCGTCGAGATGCGGTCGACCCACCAGCTACCGAACGACGTCCGGCCCTTGTTGGCGTAGCAGTCCACGCTGGAGCGGTTGTCCAGGTGCGACCAGATCTTCAGGAAGTTCTCCCCGCCACGGCACTCGACGTGGTCGATGGCGAACGCGTTGCCCGTGGGCATGGCGACCGTGACCGCCGTGGTGGCCGCTAACGCCACGATCACGGAACGGGCAACCCTCTTCGTCTTTGAGATCACAAGTTCTCCTTCATTCGATGCTCGAACGGATAGGCCACGCGGCGTCGACGTTCTCTTGCATATCCAGGGCTCGGTGCGCGATGCGGTCGCGCGGCCCTGCCCCACTCGTCCTTCGCATGCACAACACCTCCCTTCACTCGTTGTACAGACCATGCACCCCGCTGGGAAAGGACTGAACGGGCAGGCGTACAGGCAAGATGCCGTCCGGCCGTGCAACCACCGGCCCGCCGCCCCCTCCGCGGGCCCTGGAAACCGGAAGCGGTGCGAACGCGTCCTGATCTTGAGGATCGATAGGCTCGGTCGCTGTACTGCACGGACACGGGGAGAGGTCATGAGCCAGGCGCTCTATACGGAACGGTCATGGAATCCGCTGGCGCGGACCGTTGAGCTGACGGAGGAAGGCCTGCGTCGCGGCGGCAAGGTCACGCCGCTGAGCGAGCTGAACCTGCCGGCCATGGCCGAGGCGTTCCAGCGCGGCCACTGGCTCGGCGGTGGCGGCACGGAACGTCCGCTGGACCGGCTGGGCGCAGGCAGCGGCGTCATCCCGGTCACCCGCGTCACCGGCACCACCACTCTCGTAAAAGTACGTGAGGCAGCCGAATTCGCCCGGCGGCTCGGAGAGCTGGCGGTACGGCACTGTGGTGGGTCCGCGCAGCTGAACGCCCTGGCCGAGCGGGCGCGGGCGGAAGGCGTGCCGCTGTGGATGGCCCGACGGTACGCCCACGGCCCCGGCGGCCAGATATGCGTGGCGGTGGACCGCCGACTGGTACGCGTGGACGTGTGGGGGCCGGGCGCTCCACCCGTACGGATACGGGCGCCGCACGGCTTCCTGAGCAGCGCCGCCGACCAGGCGCAGGGGCTTCGGATGACCGTCGGGGACGTACCGGCCGCCCTTGTTCTGAAGAAGAAGCTGCGCAAGTCCAAGAGTTACGCACAGGCGCGGCTGCCCCAGGGCCTCTGGCAGCTGCGGCGGGCGGACCAGACGAGCTCCTGGTTGCTGCGCGACGAGCGGCGGGTCGCCCTGATTCAGCGACCGCCGCGCCGCCCCGACCTCGACCCCGGGACGGTGCTGCTGCCCTTGGGGCCCGTGCGCTACGAGAGCGCGGACCCGTTGGACGCTGTCATGGCCCAGGCCTTCGCGGTCGCCTTCGGCCTGGGTGACACCACGGGCACGGCCCGCTTCCGGCTCCAGCGTCCGCAGACCAGCACCGGCGAGCCGGTCGCCGCCGACGACTCCTGGGACCGCCCCTGGTTCAGCAACCTGGGCAGCGGCGGAGACGACAACGAACCAGGCGGCTCGGACGGCTGGGGATCCGACGGTGGAGACGGCGGAGACGGGGGCGGCGGCGGAGACAGTGGCGGTGGAGACGGCGGTGGCGGGGACGGCGGCGGGGACTAGAGCCAGGGGCGCGGGCGTTCAGGGCGTGGCTGACGGGACGTCGGGCAGTGGGGCCGACGGCCGCCTGGAGGCCACGCCGTACCGGCTACATGGACCGTAAAAATCACGCTCGGCTCGGCGTTCGGAGTCTCGTCCTCAGGTGCTGAGCGGACGAGCCGGTGCGCGCATGCCACCACGGGTCGCCCACCCAGTCGGCGAGGGACGCGGCCTCTGCCCCGCCCGCTACGGGTCAGAGCTCGCTGAGGTACTGGGCGACGTCGTCCGCGTCGGGCAGGCCGAGCTCGCGGAAGACGCTCGCCGCACGGCGGTAGTGCTCCCGGGCCCGGTCGGTGTCGCCCTGGGTCCGGTGGGCGTGGCCGAGCTGGGCGAGCGCGCGGGCGAGGATGCCCGCATCGCCGCGCGCCTCGGCGATGTCCCGTGCCCGCACGGCGTGTTCGGCTGCCTCCACGGGCCGCCCTGAAACGTTGTGGGCCTCGGCGATCGCGCCCAGCAGGAGGCCCTCGCGGAAGCGGGAGCCCGTCTCACGCCACAGGCGCAGGCTCTCGTGCAGGTGGTCGAACGCCTCGGACGTCCGCCCGGTCCGCAGGCAGACCTGGCCGAGGTTGTGCAGGGCGTTGGCCTGCCCCGCGATGTCCCCGGTCGCGCGGGTGACGGCGACGGCCTCGCGGCAGTGCGCCAGTGCCTCCTCAGGCCGGCCCGTGGCCAGCAGGGCCAGGCCGAGGAAGCCGAGCGCGTACGCCTCGATGCCGCGGCTGGCCAGGGCTCTGCCGTGGGTCAGCGCCTCGGCGAGCAGCGTGTACGCGGTGGTGAAGTCACGCAGGGCCAGCGCGCCTCCGCCCCGGGTGATCAGGACGTGGGCGAGCAGCGTCCGGTCACCGGCCGCGCGGCACAGCTCGATGGCGCGGTCCAGGTCCGGGGCGCCGAGCCGCATCGCGAAGCGGTGCTGCACGGAGCTGCCCAGCATGTACAGGGCGCGTGCTTCGGCGGTGCGGTGGCCGGCGGCGCGCGCGGCGTCGGCCAGGGTGCGGGCGGCGCGTTCGATGCCGTAGGGCTGTGCGCCGAGGCGGCCGAGCGGGTCCGCGGCCAGCAGCAGGTCCGCGCAGACGGCCAGGGACAGGGAGGCGTCGCCCGCCGCCTGCTCGATGAGCCCCAGGAGCGATGTCTGCTCGTCGAGCAGCCAGGCCGTGGCCTCCTGCGGGCAGGTGAAGTCCAGGCCCCGGGAGGGCAGCGGGGTCGTATTGCCGGGGAACACGTCGTCGGGCAGCGACACCCGGTGGGCGTCGAGGGCGGTGGCGAGGCAGAACTCCAGCAGACGGGTGAGTGCGGCGGTCCGCTCGTGGTCCGGCATGTCGGCGCATGCGGTCTGCCGGGCGAAGAGCCGGAGCAGGTCGTGGTAGCGGTAGCGGCCGGGGGCGACCGACTCCAGCAGGCTCAGATCGACCAGTGCTTCACACAGCTCCTCCGCCTCCCGCTCCGGTCGGGCGAGCAGTGCCGCGGCGACGGGCACGCTCAGTTCGGGCGTCTCGGGCAGGGCCAGCAGCCCAAAAGCGCGGACGTGCTCGGCGTCCAACAGGTTCATGCCGAGCCGGAAGGTCGTCTCCACGGCGGTGTCCTCGGCCCTGAACGCGCCGAGGCGGCGCCGCTCGTCGGCCAGCAGCGCGGCGGTCTCGGCGAGCGTGTGATCCGGCCGGGCGATGAGCCGGGAGGCCACGATGCGGATGGCGAGCGGCAGATGGCCGCAGGCGTTGAGCACCTCGGCGGCTGCCTCCGGCTCGGCCGACACGCTCTGGTCGCCGACGATACGGGTCAGCAGTTCCAGGGCCTCCGCCCGCGTCATGGGCCGCAGGTCCACCAGGGTGGCCCCGGTCAGGCCGGCGAGCCGGGAGCGGCTGGTGACCAGCACCGCGCTGCCGGGCGCGCCGGGCAGCAGTTCGCGCACCTGGGCCGGGTCGCGGGCATTGTCCAGTACGACGAGCACCTGGCGGGTGGCGAGCAGGGAGCGGTAGAGGGCGGCCCGCTCCTCGGGAAGTGTCGGAAGGTGACCGGCGTGGACGCCGAGGGCGCACAGGAAGCGGCCCAGCACCTCCATGGGCTCCGCGGGCCGGGGGTCGGTTCCCCTGAGGTCCGCGTACAGTTGCCCGTCCGGGAAGCGGTGGCGCATCCGCCGGGCCACACGGACGGCCAGGGCGGTCTTGCCGATGCCGCCCATCCCGCTGATGGCGCTGAGGGCGACGATCCCGCCCTTTTCCAGCGTGGCGCACAGCCGGTCGACTTCGTCGCTGCGACCCGTGAAGTCGGCTATGTCCTGCGGCAGTTGAGCCGAACCGTACGACCGGTCCGGAGCCCGCAGCCGGGCCGCGTCGCCCGCCTGCCGCTCGGGTCTGGCGGTGAGGATCTTCTGCTGGAGCCGGTCCAGGCCGGGACCCGGGCGGGTACCCAGCTCCTCGGCGAGCACGCGGCGCACATGTGCGTGGACATCGAGGGCGTCCGCCCGCCGTCCGCAGTGGTGCAGCGCCGTCATCAGCAGCTCGTGGACCCGCTCGCGCCAGGGGTGTTCGGCCGCCAGTACGCGCAGCGGACCGACCGCCTTGTCGTGCCCGCCCAGCACGATCTCGGCTTCCCAACGCGCCTCGACCGCCGACAGACGCAGCTCCTCCAGCCGGGTGCGCTGAGCCTCGGCGTACGGGCCGGGCACACCGGCGAGCGGCATCCCGCGCCACAGGTCCAGCGCGGAGACGAACAGCGACCGCGCCCGCTCGGGCCGTTCGGCGGCCCAGGCCCGCCGTGCCTCGGCCGTACGGAGCTCGAAGACCGTCAGGTCGACGTCCTCCGGGGCGACGCGCAAGGTGTAGGCGTCGCCCGTCGTCAGCAGCGTGCGCGCGGCGGCGCGGGGTGCCCGGCCGGGCTCCAGCAGCCGTCGCAGGGTGGAGACTTGGGTGTGCAACGACCCCAGTGCGCCGGGCGGGGCCTCGTCGCCCCAGACCGCGGCGATCAGTTCCCGGGTGGGCACGGGGGTGCGCGCCCGTAGCAGCAGGGCCGCGAGCACCGCCTGCGTCTGGGGCGCGCCGACACGTACCTCGGCCGGCCCCTCGTGCACCCGAAGGGGACCGAGAAGGGTGAAGCGGCAGGCGGCAGTTCGCCCGGATTCGCAGCCCACGGAGTGACCGGGCGAGGCAGTGAAGGTCATGGGATGTCTCCGAATGACGTGAGGACCTTTTGATGTGAGGACCTTTGGACGAGAGGTCCCGAGGAGGGTGTCGTGCCCCCCGGCATGCCCGGGCGAGCGCAGTTCACGTGCGTGGTGCGCGGCCGGGCCAGGGCGCCGTCATGGTCCCCCAGTCGGCCGAGGGCTGAGCCGGGCACGGCCTGACGCGTGGGCGCGGCGCGAACCGCAGCCCGGTGGCCCCCGTGACCATCTCCCACCCCACTGATCCCTTCGGGAGCACCTGCCCTACGGCGAGCCGGCCCCCTCTTCCCCCTGGGTGCTCGGCACGTCGTCCCCCGGCGTGCGCCGATCCGGATCCCGCCTGTGGACAATCCGTCCTTTACCGTCGCCGACTGCCATCGGATCACAACTCCCGTGCAGACGGCCAGCCCGCCGCGCCGCCTGGCCAGGACAGCAACCACGCCCTCGTCCCCATTCGCCGTTCACCCACGGGTGTAGCGCACGCGCCGATCAGACACATTTCACTGCCCGTGTACGCCACGCTCGTCGCATGAGCGGTGTTGTCCCCGGTGCACGTGTGCGGCGCACCGGGGTGGTGTATCTGACCCTGTTGGCCGTGGGCACGGTGGGGGCGCTCCTGGTCGCCCTGCGGATACAGGACCCGGCCTCCGTGCTCGCGGCGCTGCTGCCCACGTGGGCCGGCGCCTACCTGGCCTGGAACGCCTACCGGGCCGACCGGACCGAGGCGGTCGTGGCATACGGCCCCGCCGAGGCCGCCGACCGGCTTGCCGACGCGGTGCGACGGCAGTGGGAGGCCGAGGCGGCCCTGCGGCTGGCGGCCCCCCACCCGCTGCCCGTTGCCTGGCGCGACGCCGACCCCGCTCCGCCCGAGGCGGCCACCTCGCAGCGGCTCGCCGGCCAGGGCGACGAGATCGTCGACGTCTTCACGCGGCGCGTCCCGGCCCGGCGCCTGCTGGTCCTGGGAGAGCCCGGGTCGGGCAAGACCCTGCTGCTGGTGCGGCTCGTGCTGGCGCTGATCGAACGACGGGAGAGAGACCACCCGGTGCCCGTGCTGTTCCCGCTGGCCTCCTGGGATCCGGCCGTGCTGGATCTGCGCACCTGGATGGAGCACCGACTCGTACAGGACCACCCGGAACTGGGGGCTCCCGCTTCCGATGCCTTCGGGCAGGTCACCCTGGCCGCTGTGCTGCTGGAGCGGCGGCTGGTCCTGCCGGTGCTCGACGGGTTCGACGAACTGCCGCCCACCGTAGGGGCGCTGGCCCTGCACCGCCTCAACGAGGCGCTGCCGTACGGCTGCGGCATGGTCCTGTCGAGCCGTCCCGCCGAGTACCGGGCCGCCTTGCAACCGTGTGGCGCGGTCCCCGCCCGGCTCGCGGAACTGGCCGCCATCCGCCTTCAGCCGCTCGGCGCCGAGGAGGTCGCCACCTACCTGCGCGACGACGCCGGCGGCCCGCGTACCGCGGCCGCCGAGCGCTGGAGCGCGGTGGTCGACCCGCCGGGCACGGCCGGGCCGGTGGCGCAGGCTCTGACCAGCCCGCTGATGGTGGGCCTGGCGCGATCCGTGTACAACCCCCGCCCGGGAGAGCGGCACGAGCGGCTGCCGGATCCGGGCGAGCTGCTGCGGCTGCGCACCCGCACGGCTGTTGGGCACCACCTCCTCGACGCCTTCGTGGACGCCGCGTACCGGCCACACCCCCGCCGCCCCTCCCGCTGGAGCGCGGACCGGGCCGGACCGGCCCTGCGCTTCCTCGCCCGGTACATGGAGCGGGGACGCGACGGCACCGCCGAACTCGCCTGGTGGAAGCTGCGGCACGCCGTTCCCACCGCGCTGCCGCTCATGCTGGCCGGGGTGCTGCTGGGCGTGGTGGCCTGGTCGTTCGAGGGCATCGGCATGGAACTGACCCACCACTTCACGCCGGACGGGGCGCCGGTGCGCTGGGACCAGCGGGGCGGCCTGGGTGTCGTGGCGGCCGGGATCTGCGGCGGCCTGGTGTGCGGTCTCGCGGCGGGCCTGGCCGCCCTCGTGCTGTGCGTCCTCGCCGCCGCGCCCGAGGTCACCGCCCAACTCGTGCTCAACCGCGTGGCCGACGCCACGACCCTGACCCTGGCCGGGGTGATCATCTCCGGCTTCGCGTGCGGCGGCCGACCGCGCCTGCGACGGCCCGCCGACTGGGACCGAGGAGCCCTGCTGACCGCGCTGGTCGCCGCCCTCTGCTATCCGGCGGCCTTCGGCAACGGCTGCGGCACAGCGCATGCCCTCCTTTACGGTGTGGCCGCAGCCGCGATCCGCACGGACGGTGTACGCGCCGATCTCACCAGCCCGGCCGCCCGGGTGCGCTGGCACTTCAGTGGGCAAGGCCTCGGCCGCGGACTCCAGGTGGGCCTGCTGATCGGTGCCAGTATCCTGCTGGAGGGCCTGCTCTCGGACGTCCTGTCGGGCGGCGACGGCGCCCAGTACATCGCACCTCCCCAGCCGCGCGCCGCGTTCTGGGCGGCCCTGCAGACGGGCACGGTGTTCGGCGTGGCCTGCGTACTCGTGCACGGCCTGCGTGCCGTCCCGGTCGACCTGGGCACCTCGGTCGACGGGCGGGCCCTGCTCGCCAACGACCGGCGCACCCTCATCACCTGTGTCCTCACGGCGACGGTGGTCGGCGCCATCGGCATCGGGATCCAGAGCTGGTGCGCCGTGCTGACCGGCTCGACTCGCGTGTGGGGCGCCGAGGCGGCAGGCGGCCCGCTGTGGGGCTTCGTCGTGGGGATCATCCCGGCTGTACTGACCGGCCTTGCCATCGGTATCCGGCAGTCGGCCTGGGGCCATTACACCGTTGCCCGCTGCTATCTGGCCCTGCGTGCGGGACTGCCGTACGACCTGATGGCCTTCCTCACCGACGCCCACGACCGGGGTGTGCTGCGACGGGTGGGAGCCGTCTACCAGTTCCGCCACATCGAGCTACAGCACCGGCTGGCCGGCCCGCCGAGTCTGTCCGAGACCGGTGACTCACAGGGGGCACCGCAGGCACCGCGTTAGGCCGCCGCTGAAAGAGAGGGCCCAGCACGAGCCCTGCCCGGGCGGGAACAGCATCGGCCGTTCCCGCCCGGCACGGCCCCGGCTACCAGCCGAACCGCCGGTCCACCACCGCCGTGAACTCCTCGAACGTCAGCACCGCGTCCCCGTTCGCATCCGCCGCGTCGAACAACGCCGACGACGCGTCCGCGTCCTGTACGCCCCAGAACGGCAGCACCCCGCGAGCCGCCAGCGTCGGCCCCCGGTCCCGCAGCGCCGAAATCACCTCGACCCGCGTCAGCCGCCCATCGGCATCCAGATCCAACGCCTCGAACAGGACCCGCGCCTTCTCACTCATCCCAGAACTCCCCACTCGACCCACTCGACCCACCCGGCCTCGATCGCATCCGAGGTCCTACGCCCGCACCATCGCGGCGATCAAGGAATAGCCTCGCCGACGACGAACCCGATGCCCCGCTGCCCGGCACGCCAGGGTATCCGCCGACTCCCCGAGCACATCGTGGACGGTCCCCACGTCACGCCCTCTACGCCTCGCCCGCCTGCCGACCAGGGGCGCGTGGGTCCGCCGCGGGATCCAGACACAGCCAGCGGGTGATACCGATCTGCGACAGGAAGTGCTCGTCGTGGCTGGCGACGATCAGCGCGCCCCGATAGCCCGCGAGGGCCTGGACGAGTTGGCCGGTACTGGCCATGTCGAGGTTGTTGGTCGGCTCGTCCAGCAAGAGCAACTGCGGCGCCGGGTCGGCCAGCAAGAGGGCCGCGAGGGTCGCCCGGAAGCGTTCCCCGCCCGACAGCGTGGCGACCGGCTGGTCGGCGCGGTGCGCCTTGAACAGGAACCGGGCGAGCTGCGCGCGGATGCGGTTGGGGACCGCGTGGGGGTTGAGGCCGGAGACGTTGTCGAAGATCGAGCGGTTGTCGTCCAGCAGGTCGAGACGCTGCGGCAGATACCGCAGCGGGACGTGGACGGTCGCCCCGCCCTCGGCGGGCGGCAGCTCTCCCGCGACGGTACGCAACAGCGTCGTCTTGCCGGTGCCGTTGCGGCCGGTGAGCGCGATCCGCTCGGGCCCGTGCACGCGCAGGTCACCGACGGTGCGCCCGGTGCGCAGCCGCAGGCCCTCCAGGGTGAGGACCGTACGGTGGGCGGGCACGGCCGTGTCGGGCAGGTCGATGCGGATGGTGTCGTCGTCGCGCAGGCGTTCCTCGGCAGCCGTCAGCCGCTCCTGAGCCTGCGTCAGCCGCTCCTCGTGGACGGCCTGTTGCTTGCCGCGAGACACCTGTGCCGCACGCTTCATCGTCCCGGCGGCCGCCTTGTCCAGGCGGTTGTCCGCGAAGGCCTGCTTGCCGTAACGGGCGCTGCGCGCCTGGCGGGTCTGGGCGGCGAGCAGGTCGCGGCGCTGGCGGGCGACGCCCGCGCGGGCCGTGGCATGGGCCTGCTGGGCCGTCTCCTGCTCGGCGGCGACGGTCTCCTCGTACGCCGTCAGGTTTCCGCCGTAGGTCCGAATGGTGCCGTCGCGCAGTTCGGCGATCTGATCGACGTGTTCGAGGAGTTCGCGGTCGTGGGTCACCACGATGACCGTCCCCCGGTAGTCGGCGAGGGCCTGGCGCAGTCGGGTGCGGGCTTCCCGGTCGAGGTTGTTGGTGGGCTCGTCCAGGAGCAGGACCGCCGGGCGGGCCAGCAGCAGCGCGGCCAGCCGCAGCAGCACGGCCTCACCGCCGGAGATGTCGCCGACGGTCCGGTCCAGGCCGATGTGGCCCAGGCCCAGGCGGGCCAGGGTGGCCCGGGTCCGCTCCTCCACGTCCCAGTCGTCTCCCAGCGCGGTGAAGTGCCGCTCGTCGGCATCGCCGGACTCGATGGCGTGCAGCGCGGCACGGGCTTCGGCCACACCGAGGACCACGTCGACGGGCAGGCTCGCGTCAAGGGTCAGGTCCTGTGAGAGGTAGCCGGGCTCGCCCGTCACCCGCACGGAACCCGCGGCCGGAGTGAGCCGGCCCGCGGCGAGCTTGAGGAGAGTGGACTTCCCGGTCCCGTTGATCCCGATCAGGCCGGTGCGGCCGTCGCCGGCCGTCCAGGTCAGATCCTTCAGGACGGATGTCCCGTCGGGCCAGGTGAACGTGAGCCCGGTGCACAGGACGGGCGCGGACAGGTGTGTGGTCATGAGTGGGTGTCTCCCCTGGGTGTACTGGTGGCGGGGGCCGGAGCGTGGAGACACCGCGCATCCGCCGCAGGCCGCGGATGGCACGAGGGAAGGAAGGCGCCACAAGCGAGGGCAGGGCCGGGCAGCATGAACCGGCCCGCAGACGGCTCCCCTGCGAGGTCACACCTGTCGGCACGCGAACGGCGTGCACGGTGTCTCGGACCTCAGCGGCGCACGGGCCTCTCCCAACGGCGGCAACAAGTACGCTTCGACGCTAGCGCATCCCGGCGGCGGTTCACCACCGCATTTGCCGCCTTGCCCGCCGAGCGGGGCCCGCCCCGTAGGGAGACAGCGGGCATGCGCTGCTCTGGGCACGGCGGCACGACGTCCGCTGTGACGCAGAGCGGGAAATACTGCCTGGCGATACGTCCTGACGAGGCTCGATCCGGTGCGTCCTTGTCAGTGCCGGACCGTAGATTCCGCACCATGGGTATCTACTTGGTCAGCGTCGCCTCCGACGACTGGGACGACGAAGAAGTCCTCAAGCCCACCGCCCGCGCCCTCACCGCCGAACTGGCACGTCTCAAGCTGCCGCCGCTCATGCCCCCACAGCCATACGACTTCGTCCCGGGATCAGGCACCACGTTCGAAGAGAAGCTCAACCGCCCCATGGACAGCTTCTCCACCCTGTGCCGCACTCAGCCCGACGGCCAGGATCACACCGACGCGCTCCTCGGCTGGGAGCTGCTCCTGCCGATCAGCCTTCCCCAGCCCCTCGAACTGCGCGTGCCCTCGCTCCACCCCGACACCACGATCGCGCAATCCGCCCACACGGTCCTCGCCGCAGCCCGGACCCTGGCCGGCCAGCTGGCGCTGCCGCCGCAGATCCCCGCGTACTGCGACAACCTCAACCTCACCAACTGGTTCGCCGGCACCGAAGTCCAGCGGGCAGCCCGCACGCACCCAGGCCCGTGGCTGGACAACCTCGACGCCGCCTTCTACACGGCGGTGTACCTCCGCGCAGCCGAACACAGCCTGCGCAACGCCTGCCCTCTCCACTACACCTGACCCACCCGACGGCCCACAGCCTGAGCGGCGGCTGCCGCGCGCAGGACCTCGGATACGGCCGCGAGTGAAACACCGTCCCCCCACAACTGCCCCGCCAGCCACAGCCGTTCACGGGAAGAGCTACCGTTGCATGGGCAAGCAACGCCCCGGATAGCGGCATTCCTTGCCCATGGCGTCATGATCCAGACATGGCTGGAGGGTTCTGTTGACCGGTGGCACGGCTTTGAAGACGTTGTTGCAGGGCCGGGAGATCGTTCTGGCCCCGGGAGCGCCCGACGCGATCACCGCGCGGCTCGTGGAGGCGGCCGGCTTCCCCGCGGTGTATATGACGGGTTTCGGCGCGACGGCCAGCCGACTGGGAATGCCGGACATCGGGCTGCTCAGCCAAACCGAGATGACCGAGCACGCACGCAACATGACGCGTGCGGTGGCGATCCCGGTGATCGCGGATGCCGACACCGGCTACGGCGGCCCCAGCAACATCGACCGTACCGTGCACGAATTCCTCTGCGCAGGTGCGGCGGCGATCCACCTCGAAGACCAGGCCATGCCCAAGCGGTGCGGCCAGACGAGCGGTGTGCGGCTGCTCGACGAGGACAGCAGCGTCAAGCGTCTGAGGTGCGCGCTGGAGGCACGCGGGTCGGCGGACATGCTGGTCATCGGCCGCACTGACGCCCTCCCCGCCGAGGGAATCGACGCAGCGATCCGGCGCGCCCGCCTGTACCAGGACGCGGGTGCCGACCTGGTCTTCGTGGACGGCATCAAGGAGATCAGCGAACTGGAGGCGGTGGCCGCGGCGGTCGAGGGCCCGAAAGTGGTCTCGGTCGTCGACGGCAACGAGACCACCCGACTGACCGCCACGGACCTCCAGGAACTCGGCTTCTCCCTGGCCCTGTACGCCGTGACGGCTCTGTTCACCGCGACGCGGGCCGTCGCTGACGCCCTGTCCCACCTCCGGGCCGCGGGCACGCCCGCCGGTGGTCCCCCGCAGCACAGTTACACGGAGTTCTCCCGACTCGTCGGTGCCGACTTCCACACCGATCTCGACGACCGGTTCGGTGGCTGAGACCCCGATCGCGGTACGGAGTGGTCTCCGCCGGGACCGTGGGTGTTGGCCCGGCCATCGCCCTCGTACGTCCACGTGCCGACATCGCCGGTTCGTCACGGGTTGCGGCCGTCTCGGCGACCCGGGCCCGGGATCGGCGCTCTGTCCTGTCAGGTCAGTCGCTTGTGCATCACGATGCAGGGCCGCGCGTGCTGGACGTCGAGACGGCGGTCGATCTCCTGCCAGCCGAGCGAGTGCCAGAAAGCCAACGCCGTCGGGTTGTTCTCCAGAACCGCGAGACGGACGGCGTCCCTGCCCTGCTCGCGGAAGCGGTTCTCGATCAGGTGCGCCAGGAGCCGGCCCGTCCCGCGTCGCTGCTGGTCCCCGTGCACCATGAGCAGACCGATCCATGGATAGCCGTCCTTGGGGTGCTCGTGCAGCAGAGACACCACGCCCGCCGCCCGGCCCTGCGGGGCACGGGCGAGCAGCACCTCGACACCGGCCGTGCCCATCTCTTCTCGCAGATCCGCTTCCACCCGATCGATGCGGATGTCGTCGGGGTCGTATTCACCAGCGGCGCGGCAGTACGCGGGGTTGCTCGCGTAGATGCCCACCACCTCCGCGACCTCGGCTCGCGAAAGAGTCAGGGGGGACAGAGACAGCGTCGGCATACCGCCCAGACTAATGCTCTCCATTTTCGCGTTCTCCCTGCTCGCGGCGGCCGCCGCGATCCACCGGGGCCGGGAGCCACCGGCCTGGACCGGCTGGAGCGCGCTTGCGGCGGGTCTCGTGACCTTCACGGGATGTACCTGAAGGTCTACCTGAGCGTAAGGAATGACGTCGGCGAACCCTGACCGCGCACGCCCGCCCTCGGGCCGGAGCCCTGACGTATACGGGTGAGGACGGGGTAGGGGGCACGGGAGCGAGGCGGCGTCGGCGCGTCGCCGTCCGTACAGGAGGAGGGCCGATGTCCTACCAGCAGCCGTTGCCGGACCCCGAGTCGGCGGTGGAGGGACCCACCGAGGCCGAGCGCACGGGGCGGGCGGCGGTACGCCGCCAGGCCCAGGGAATGAACCATCATGAGGCAGCGAAGGCATTCCACCGCCTGGCCGCGCGTGCCGACAGCCCCGCGCCGGAGGACATCGGGGAACCGTCGGCCGAGCCGGACGGCGGACGCCGGGCCGCCGAACTCGCGGAGTGGGAACGCATCGTGGACCAGCTGGCCGGCCATGCGGGCACCTACGACGTGGAGTCGGACCCGTACGTACAGGGCGAACGCACGGCCGCCGGCGAATCGTAGGGACGGGGCTTCCACAGAAAGCCGGTGAGGCGGTGAGGCGGTGCCCTGTTCAGCGGGTGACACGGTCTCCGCTATCGGCCATGGTTCTACGGCTGCACCGCCACCACCGGAGGGAGTACGGCCGGACGGTCCAGGTACGCCAGGACCGCCCGCTTCGCCGGCAGATACACCTCCGGCAGGTCGATCTCCGGCAGGGTGATCTCTCCCTGCCGCACGAACCCGAGGCGGTTCAGGAGTGCGACGGCCTTCTCGTTGCGGGCGTCCGGCTCGGCCACCGCGCGCCGGACGGCCGGGTCGCGGAACGTGAAGCGGATGAGCGCGTCCACCAGGGTGCGGCTGAAGCCGGGGCGGGGCCGGTCCGTCACCGGTGCCAGCATCAGGTGGACGCCGATGTCGCCCTCCTGTACCTGGTAGCACTCGCTGATGCGGTCCTCGGTCGGCTCGTACGTCTGGAACAGGGCCACCGGCTCGTCGTCCAGGCGGACCAGGAACGCGTGATGGGTGTCGCGGCGGTCCACGTCCTCGTAGATCTCCTGGACCAGTTCCCGGCTGGCGCCGTTCATGCCCCAGAACTGCGCCCGCTCCTGCACGACCCAGGCGTGCAGCACGGCGCAGTCCGCGGCCGGATCGACCGGTGTGAAGCGGAGGGTGCCGAAGCCCTCCACGGTCTCGGTGTACACGTCCGCGCGCGAGGGCGGCGTGAGGGGTACGGGGGAAGCGAGGGTGGTGGACTCGGGTCTCATGCGGCGTTCCTGTTCCTTCGTGGAGGCATGGCGGACCCCGCGAGCGCCCTGCGAAGGGACGCACGAGGTGCGATTAGGTTAGGCTCGCCTAACCGTAAATGACGGAGGCCACAATTAACAGATCACCCTGTTTCTTCAGTCCCGCCGCTGTTCGGCGTGGCCCCCGGCACCCTGCCGCGCACCTCTCCCCCGACACCCACACCCGCGCCGCCCCGGCCCGCGGCTTCTGCCTGACCCCTTGATCCGGAGGCGTGCCGATATACGGAGGGAACAACCGGTCCGCGCGGCGTTGTTGCACCAAGAACAAGAAAGAGACCGGTGCCGCGCGGGCGGGGAGCAGGGAAATCAACAGACCGTCCTGTCGCGATACGGGACACCTCGGGTTCGCGGTACGCCCGGTCATCCGACGGAGACGGGGCGACCACTCATGCGCGCGGCGGCCCCGGACCGAGACGTTGTCACCATGGAGGACTTTTCGTGACTAGCCGACCCTTGACGCTCATGGCGGTACACGCCCACCCCGACGACGAGGCCACGGGAACAGGAGGGGTCCTGGCACGGTACGCGGCGGAGGGCGTGCGCACGGTCCTCGTGACGTGTACCGACGGCGCTTGCGGTGACGGGCCAGGGGGCGTCAAGCCGGGCGAGCCCGGACACGACCCGGCGGCCGTCGCCTTGATGCGGCGTCAGGAACTGGAGAGCAGCTGCGACATCCTGAAGGTCAGCCATCTGGAGATGCTGGACTACGCCGACTCCGGGATGATGGGCTGGCCGACCAATGACGCCCCCGGTTCCTTCTGGCGGACACCCGTCGAGGAGGGCGCTGCCCGACTCGCGGAACTCTTGCGGCGCTACCAACCCGATGTGATCGTCACGTACGACGAGAACGGCTTCTACGGCCACCCCGACCATATCCAGGCCAACCGCATCACGATGGCAGCGCTGGAGATGACCGGGCTGACGCCGAAGGTGTACTGGACGACGGCGCCCCGCTCGATGATGCAGCGGTTCGGAGAGGTCATGCGCGAGTTCGGTGACGGGCAGGAACCAGATCCTGCCGAGGCCGCCGCGCTGGCCGAGATCGGACTCCCCGACGAGGAGATCACCACCTGGGTCGACACCACCGCGTTCGGCGCCCAGAAGTTCGACGCGCTGGCCGCACACGCCAGCCAGGGCGAGAACATCTTCTTCCTCAAGATGGGCCAGGAGAGGTTCACCGAGTTGATGGGCGTCGAGACCTTCGTACGCATCCAGGACACCACCGGCGCGGCCGTGCCGGAGAACGACCTCTTCGCCGGGCTGCGCTGAACCACCCGGGTGGCTTGTTCACGTAGGCCCCGCTCCGGCGGGTCTTGATCATCAAGGTGGCTTAGGTCGGGGGTGTGGCGGCGGCGTAAGACGCCCGCCCGTCACGCCCCCCGGAGCCGGGCCGGGCCGGGCCCGCGGCCCGCCTGACCGGCGACCCCGGGCTCCCGCTGGCCGCGTTCGCCGCCGAACTGGCCGACTCCCGTACGCGGCTGGGCTCTTTGCACTACGACGACAGCGTGCGCGCCGCGTTCGCCCTCTCGTTCCGGCGGCTTGCCCAGGTAGCGCTGGTGAAGGGCGACGGCCTTCCACCACCCGACGTCGAGTTGGCGGGGGCCCTCGACAACCTCAGCAGGGCCCTGGGCGACCTGGGCCTGCACACCGCGGCACTGGCCCAGGCACGCGAGGGCGTGGAGATCCGCCGCCGCCAAGTCGCGTCGGCGCCCGGTGGATACGAAGCCATGCCGGCCGACGCCGTGGTCAACCTCGCCGCCCACCTCCTGGCGACGGGCGACACGGCAGGGGCAATGGAGCACGCCCACGAAGGGGTCGCCCTCTACCGGCAGTTGGCCGCCGAATCACCCCATGGGTCCGGCCCCGACCTCGCGAACGCACTGGGCACCCTGGGCCTGTGCTGCGCGCGGGCCGGCCGGTGGGCAGCGGCGCGCGAGGCCCACGCCGAGGCCACCGCTGTCCTCGGCACGCCCGCCTGCCCCCCCCAGACGACCATCTCCTGGCTCGGAAGTCAGCCCACGGTGAGGGTGCGCATCTGACGGGCTACCGGATCGGAATGGTCGATGTAGATCGACAGCCAGGTGGTCGCACGCTCTCCCGGCTTGAGCTTGCGGTTATGCCCGTTCTGGTACTCGGTCATCACGGCCGTGAAGCGCTGGGTCTTGTTGTTGCAGACGAGCTGCTTGCCCTCCACCCACTGGTTGGCGGCGGTGCCCTCAGCCGTCAGCCCGATGTTGAGCGTGCGCCCGGCGTTGGGCTTGCACCGGTAGCTCAGGACCACCACGTTCGGCGCGGTCACCTTCTGAGCGGCAACCATCTCGGGTGCCGGAAACGGCTTCCCCTCGGCGGACGCGCCCCCGGCGGCCGTGGCGAGGGCGGCAAAGGCCATCACGAGTGACCAGCCCGTCTTACCTGCGTGCATCGGTTCCCCCATCCGTATTGCGGCCACCGAACGCTGGACCGTCTGCCCCCTCCCCGGGGCACCCGCAGCATGGCAGCACGTCAGGAAACACGCGTCAAACCAGGGGAGGAACCCCGGGTAAACCCTCGCTGTACCGGTATCCAGCCACCGCGGGTAAACCACGCGGTACGGGTATCCAGCCACCTCGGAATGCTGACCGGGCCCACACCGGGCGGCCGACATAGCAGGGCCGTGCCGCCCCACGTGGCGGCGGCCAACCGGGGGATATTCGGCGTTCGCGACGACGGGCCAGAGGCGGCGCGGCAACGGGCGTGCTGTGCTGACCTACGCACCACGCTCACCCCGACGGTCGACGTCCCATCGACTCGACCAGTTGACCGGATGAGGAGAAACCATGTCCCAGCCGCCCCGGCCCGCCCGGCGCCCCCTCCGCCCCGCCTGCGCTGTCCTCGCCGGCCTCGCCCTGGCGCTCTCGGCGGCGACCCCGGCCGTCGCCGTCTCGCCCCCGCTGTCCCACCCCCGCACCGTCCGGCACTTCGACCTGGCCAAGGGACAACAGCCCGAGAACATCGCCCTTGAGCCGGACGGCTCCGCTGATCTCACGCTGTCCTTCGCACGTCAGATCGCCCGGGTCGACCGCAAGGGCCACCTGGCCATCCTCGCCACCCTGCCCGCCCCCGCCCAACCCCACACGGCGCTCATCGGCAAGGCGCTCGTCACCGGCATCGCCCGTGCCCACGACGGCACGCTCTACTTCGGCTACGCCACCGGCACCAAGGCCCTGCACGGCATCTGGCGCCTGCGCCCCGGCGGCCGGCCCGAGCGGATCGCCGCCCTCCCCGTGACCGGTTTCCCCAACGGCCTCGCCCTCGACGAGGACGAACACTGCCTCTACGCCGCCGACTCGGCGCTCGGCGTGGTCCACGCCGTCGCGACGCACGGCGGCACCGTCAGGACCTGGTCCGACGACAAGCTGCTCAAGCCCCCCACCGCGTTCGGCGCCAACGGCCTCAAGGTGCACCACCACGCCGTCTGGGTCAGCAACACCGACACCGGCACCCTGCTGCGCATCCCCATCCGCCGCAACGGCACGGCCGGACCCGCCGAGGTCCGCGCGAGCGGCCTGCCGGGCATCGACGACTTCGCCTTCACCGGACACGGCGACGCCGTGATCGCCACCCTGAACGTCCGCAACGAAGCGGTCTACATCGCCGCCAACGGCACTCACCACACCGTACTCACCGGCGGCGACGGTCTGTCCAACCCCACCTCGGTGGCGGTACGCGGCCACGCCGTCTACGTCCCGAGCGCCGCCTACTTCACCGGCACGAACCCCAACCTCCTCCGCGCCCACCTCCAGCGCTGACCACCTCGACGTAGGTGAGTCGATGGGCAACTGGGCTGCGAGGCGGACGGGCGGGCCCGCGCTGCCCGACGATGACCCCATGCCGTCGGGTCGGCGGCGGTTCGAACCTTGCGGGTTCGATCACCGCAGGGTGATGGCCGCCGGCACTCCACTGGTACTACGGCCGACCGGCCTTGGCTGGCTGCGGCCGCCCGCCGCCGGGCCGGGGCGTCTTCGTTCGGCTGGGCTAGTGTGTCGGCCGCACATGGGAACGACATGCCTACTGGGGGAAACGTATGTCTGCCGTCGACGGCCCGGCGCGGGCGAGCGAGAGCGCCGTGGGGCGCCGGGTCTCCACCCTGGAGCTCTTCTTCGACCTCGTCTTCGTCTTCACGATCACACAGCTGACCGTGCTGCTCAGCCACGACCTGTCCTTCGCCCAGGCAGGCCGGGTGCTGCTGATCTTCGCCGTCCTCTTCTGGATGTACGGCGCCTACGCCTACCTCACCAACCAGGTGCCGCCCGAGACCAATGCCCGCCGCATTCCGCTGATCCTGGGCATGTGCGGCTTCCTCACCTGCGCCCTGGCCATCCCACGGGTGTTCACCACGGACGGCGTCGCGTTCGGCCTCGGCTACCTCCTGGTCACCGTGGTCCACGGCGCCCTGTACGCCCTCCTGCACGGTCGGCACGTCCTCAGCTTCGCGCTCACCAACGTCCTCGCCGCGCTGTGCGTCACGGCGGCGGGCACCGTGAGCGGCCGGGCCGCCGAAACGCTCTGGCTGGCCGCGCTGGTCCTGCAGGCCATCACTCCCGTCCTCTCCAGCCGCATCACCACCGACGTCGACGGCGACCGCGTCCCCGTGACGGGCCGCGTCGGCGAACTCGACCCGGCGCACTTCGTGGAGCGTCACGGGCTGCTCCTCATCGTCGCGTTCGGCGAGTCCGTGATCGCCATCGGTGTCGGCTCCGGCGACCTCAGGCTGGACTGGGGCCTGTTCGGCGGCGTGGTGCTCGCCCTCGCCCTGACGACCGCGCTGTGGTGGACCTACTTCATCCGCGACGAGGAGGCCGCCGAGCAGGCGCTGCGGGCCGTGTCCGGGCTGGCCAGGTTCCGGGTGACGATGCTGGCGTACTACTACAGCTTCGTACCGATGCTGCTCGGCGTCGCGGTGCTCGCGGCCGGGGTGAAGAAGTCCGTCGGGCACCTCCCGGACCACCTCCCGACGGCGCCGGCCATCGCGTTGGCGGGCGGTGTGGCGCTGTTCCTCGCGGGAAACGTCGCCTTCCGCGCGGTGCTGCACATCCCGCCCCTGCGCTTCCGCGCGGCCGGCGCCGCGGCCGTCCTCGCCACGATCCCGCTCGGGACGCGTCTCTCTTCCCTGGCCGAGTTGTTCGCCCTGGTGCTCGTTCTGATCGCGATGCTGCTTGCCGAAGCACTCTGGGCGCCTTGCGTACACGACGACAGGGCGAGCGCCGTGTGATCGCGCCCGTCCGCAGCAGCACCGATCGCCGGAACTCACCGGTGGTACGCGGCCGTCGCGATCTCGACAAAGGATCGGACCAACGGGTTCGTGTCGCCCTCGTTCCAGACCACCACCACGCGGCTCGGTGCCATGTCGACCAGCGGCACCACCGCCAGCTCCGCGGGCAGGTCGTACCCGAGCGGGGCCAGGCCGACCGTGCCGTTCCACAGCACGGCCTGCAGGCACTCCTGGACGGCGCGCACCACTGAGCCCTGGCGTGGCCGGCCGCCGTTCCAGTACGCCTGCCAGAGGGGGTCGGTGTCCTGCGGGAACTGGAACCAGCGGCGGTCGCTCAGCTCGGCCAGCCGCAGCCCGTCGCGGCTGGCCAGCGGATCGTCGGCGCGCAGGACCACACCGACCGGATCGGTGCGCAGCACACGCGTCATCAGAGCGGTCTCGTCGAACGGCGCCCGGGTCAGGGCGACATCGACCAGCCCCCCGCGCAGCCCGCACGTGGGGTCGGTCAGGTCGGTGGCGCGGATACGAATGTCGATGCCCGGGTGACTGCGGCGGTAGGCGGCGGCCAGCCTCAACACTCCCGGGTCGGTACTGTCGCCCAGGATGCCGACGGTGACGGTCGCGACGCCGGCCGCCGCACTCACCCGTACGCCCACACGGTCGGCGTGGGCAAGCAGGGCCCGCGCCTCGTCGAGCAGCACCGTGCCCACCGGCGTGAGTGTGACGCCGCTCGGCGAGCGGGCGAAGAGCAGCGCCCCGACATCGGCCTCCAGACGCTTGATCGCCCGGCTCAGTGGCGGCTGGCTCATGTGCAGCCGGACGGCGGCCCGGCCGAAGTGGCGTTCCTCGGCGACCGCCACGAAGTAACGCAAGGTCCGTAGCTCCACGCTGCAACGATACCGATCGAGTATCAGCACGGCGGAACGGGTTTTGGACGCGGGAAGGGCCGCGGCGGTGCACTGGTGAGCATGACCGAAGAAACACCGGCCAACGAGCCCCAGACCGTCCCTGCGGTATCCGTGGTGGGTCCCGGCGACGGTGAGACGATCGTCCTGGGCACCACGCGTATGCGCGTTCTGGAGGACGGCAGTCACACCGGGCACCGCCTCGCGGTCGCCGAGTCCGTGCTCGCCCCGCACACCCAAGGTCCGCCGCAGCACCGTCACGGCCAACACGACGAGGGCTTCTACATCCTCTCCGGCACCGTGCGGTTCACTGTCGGGGAAGAGGACTACGACGCTGTAACGGGCACGCTCGTGATGGTTCCGCCCGGCACCCCTCACACCTTCGCCAACCCGACCGACCAACCCGCCGTCATGCTCAGCACGTTCACCCCCGACCTGTACCTCCAGTACTTCCGAGACCTCCACAACGTGCTCGCCGACGGCCGGCCGCTGACGCCACAGGCCCATGCCGCCGCGATGAGCCGCTACGCAACCGAGCCAGCTGATGCCCCAGGCCGACGGCACCGCCGCTCCCCACGGCTCCAGCAAGACGTACCACGCGCGTAAGGCGTGGGCGGGCGCGGTGAGATCACAAGTCAACGCACCCAGGCCCCCGTGAGGTTCTGGACCGCGGAGCCGTCGACGTCGGCGAGGGTGGTGGCGACGAAGTCGCGGGCCCACTGCGAGGTCTGGACGCGGAAGGGCGGGCGGCCGGCCGTCAGGGCGTCCACGATCGGGGCGGCTGCCTCGGCCGGGGTCTGGGCGTTGCTGAAGGACTGCCGGGTACGGTTGATGTAGGCCTCCAGCGCCGGGCCGTAGGGCCCTGCGGCGGCGAGCAGCGTAGGGATGTCCAGGCCGAGGTTGGCGACGAACTCGCTCGCCACCGCGCCCGGCTCGACCACGGTGACGTCGACCCCGACGGTCGCGGCGACCGGCGCGAGGGACTGCATGAAGCCCTCGACGGCGAACTTGGCCGCGCAGTACGCCTCGTTGAAGGGCTGGCCGACAGCGCCGCCGACGCTGCTGACGGTGATCACCCGACCCTTGGACGCGCGCAGGTGCGGCAGGGCGGCCCGGGTCACCGCCACCACGCCGAAGAAGTTGACTTCCATGGCCGCGCGGACGTCGTCGACACTGCTCTGCTCGATGGTGCCGACCTGAGCGGCGCCGGCGTTGTTGACCAGCGCGTCGAGGCGGCCGTGCTCGGCGACGACCTCGTCCAGGCAGGCGGTGACGCCGGCGGAGTCGGTCACGTCCAGGCGCTTGACCTGGATCCGGTCCGCGACACCCGCCTCCTCGGCGGCCTTGAGCAGGACCTCGGCCTTGCCCGTGTCGCGCATGGTGGCGATGGTCGCCCAGCCCGCCCGGGCGGTGCCGATGGCGGCGGCCAGGCCGATGCCGGAGGACGTACCGGTGATCAGAACCGTTTTCGGGGAGGTCATGAGGTTCTTCCTCGCATGGGGAGCAGAACGGGCCGGAACCCGTAACCGGGGAGTTCCCCAGTTATCCGGAACGGTAAACGGGGATCTCCCCGGTTGTCCAGCTAGACTGGCCGCTGACGAAGGGGAGCAGCCTTGACCAGCAAGCCGAGCGTGTTGCGCGCCGATGCCCGCCGCAACCGGGAGCGCATTCTCGAAGCGGCCGTGCGCGCCTTCTCCGAGAAGGGGCCGGACGTGGCGATCGACACGATCGCCAAGGCCGCGGGCGTCGGCTCGGCCACGCTCTACCGCCACTTCCCCACCCGCGAGGCGCTGGTCGAGGCGGCCTACCGCAACGAACTGGCCCGTGTCTGCGACAGCGCGGCGACGCTGCTCGCCGCCCATGCGCCGGATCGGGCGATCCGCCTGTGGATGGACGCCTTCATCGACTACCTGGCTGCCAAGCAGGGCATGGCGGACGCCCTGCGGGCCGCGGTCGCCTCCGGTGCGGACCCCTTCGCCGAGACCCTCGACAAGCTCGGCGCCGCGCTCACCACCCTCCTGGACGCCGGCGCCGACGCCGGTCTCCTGCGCCCGGACATCGACCCCTTCGACGTCGGCTTCAGCCTGGCCGGCGTCGCACTGATCACCAGCGCTCCCGACCAACGCGAACGGGCCGGCCGCCTCCTCGACCTGCTCCTCGACGGCCTCCGGTACGGAGCGGACGGGCAACCGGCCGGTTCTTGACCCGATTCCGGCCACCCCGCCACATACGGCATCCGCGGCCGCACACCCATCCGGCGCCCCCTCCCCCGGCACCGCGCCGACATCCGCCGCTCCACGCTGCCGGGCCAGTGCCGGCGGGCGCTCCACTTGACCTTGACACAGTGACAAGGCCTTCACTGCTGGCCAAGGAGGTGGTCCGATGACGATCACAGAGCAGGACACGAATGCGATACGCGCACTCCAGGCGCTGGAGGACAGCCGCTCCTCCGTACGGCTGCGGGCCGCTCTGGCGGTCGGCACGACACCCGATCCTCAGTTCATCGGCAAGCTCCTCGAGCGCTGCGCGGTCGAGCCGGAGTTCTTCGTCCGCGACATGCTGACCTGGGCGCTCACCCGCCACCCGGTGTCCCTGACGCTCCCCGAGCTGATCCGCGCGGTCCGCTGCGAGCAGCCGCAGGAACGGAGTCAGGCGCTGCACACGCTGTCCAAGATCGGAGACCGGCGGGCATGGCCGGTGATCACACGGGAGTTGCTGTCCGACGCCGACGACGAAGTCGCGCGGACCGCCTGGCGGACCGCGGTCGTCCTCGTCCCGGAGGGCGAGGAGCCCGCGTTGGCCGCGGTGCTGGCGACACAGCTCGGGCGCGGCAACCGGGAGACCCAGCTGAGCCTGAGCCGGGCACTGGTCGCGCTGGGCGACGTTGTCGTACCGGCTCTGCGTGCTGCGACGTCGACCCCTGGCGTACGCGCACACGCGCTCGCCACCGAACGGCTGCTGCACGACCCGGACACCGGATTCGAGTTCGCGATCGAAGAGGCGAAGCGCGTCGTGGCTCTCGGCGGGGACGGGCAGAAGGGAAGATAAGACGTGTTGATCGGTGAGGTGGCGCGACGGTCCGGGGTCAGTGCCCGCATGCTCAGGCATTACGAATCGCTCGGCCTGGTACGGCCTTCGGGTCGTACGGGCTCCGGCTATCGGGAGTACTCCCCCGAGGACATCCGGCGGATCTTCCAGATCGAGAGCCTGCGGTCACTGGGGCTGTCGCTGCGCGAGATCGGGCGCGCGCTCGACGACCCCGGATCCACTCCGTCGGCGCTCGTCGGCGACCTCATCCGACAGACGCGCGAACGCATCGCGGCGGAAACCGAGCTGCTCACGCAGCTGCGCCGGATCGACGCCACGGAACCCGAAGACTTGGAGGACGTCCTCCAAGTCGTCGCGCTCCTCCAGGCGTTGGGATCGAAGAGCGCCGACGCACGCCAGCGCGCGGCCCTGTCCTCGGTCGCCGAGGTTCCGGTACCGGTGGAGGCCCTGGTCGAGGCGGTGCTGAGCGAGACGGATCCGAATGTCGCCGGAGCCCTTCGATGGGCCCTGGCGCGATCGGGCGACAGCGGCTCTGCCCTGCTGGCGCGGGGCCTCGACTCCCCGGTGGCCGCCGTGCGCGAAAGTGCCGTTCGCTCGCTCGCCGAACTGCCCGGCGGCGAGGCCACCGAGCAGCTGCGAGCCGCTCTCGCGAACCCCGACGTCGTGGTCCGCGGGGTCGCGGCCCTGGCACTGGGCACGCGGGGAGTGGCCGAGGGGATCCCGACGCTCATCGACATGATCGAGCAGGGCAGGAACGACACCGACGCGGCCGATGCGCTGAGCGTGCTGGCGAGCGACACCGCGACGGCGGATCGGATCGCGACCGGGCTCGTCGACCGCCTCGCCCACGACGCCACCACCGCGCCCGCACGCGGGCGGCTGACCCAGGCACTGGCGGGCATCCCGGGCGCCACGGCGTCACGTGCCCTCATGGAGCTGTCGCACGACGAGGAACGTGCCGTCGCGCTGACCGCGACGTACCTTCTTCAACTGCGCGCCGCAGGGTGACGGATCCGGCGTGCGGTGGCCCGACGTGGCGGCGGATTTGGAGGGGCTGGCGTGTCCTGTACGCGGCGGCCGAGGCGCACGGCTCGACTTCGCCGGCCCGTGGCTTCAACCGCCAGGCTGATGACACCAGTTGGGCCCGGCGATAGCGTCGAGCGATGCGTACGAAGATCACGACGCCCGGCGGCACCTGGCCCGTCCGTCGGCGGCGGCAGATGTTCGACATCACGCTCGCCGCCGCCATCGCCGCGAGTGCCTGCGTCACCGGACACGAATACCATCCCGCCGGATGGGCCCTCTTCGACAGCCGCGCCTACCTGCTCAGCTGCCTGGTGGCGCTGCCCGTGGTCTGGCGAAGGGCGGCCCCGATGTCCGCCCTGGCCGCCACGTGCGCGGCGTACTCCCTGTATCTGGCTCTCGGATACCAGCCCACGGTGAACTGGTGGGCGCCGATGATCGCCCTCGTCAGCCTGACGGCGCGGCGATCCCTGCGGACGTCCGCCGTGGGCGCCGTACTCACGTGCGGGGCATTGCTGCACAGCGGGCTGGCGGGTCACCTGTCACTGCTCATGTCCGCCGGGCAGGCCCTGCTCGTGTCCCTTGTCGCTGTCTTCCTCGGCCGCACTCAGCGCCTGTTGACCGAGCGCAACCGCGAACTCAGGCGACTCACCGAGCAGTTGAAGCGAGAGCAGCAGGAGCGGGCCCGGCGGGCGGTGGTGGACGAACGTATACGTATCGCCAGGGAACTGCACGATGTCGTCGCCCACCATATGTCGGTGATCACGGTCCAGGCCGGACTGGCCGGATATGTCTTCTCGTCGGAGCCCGACACCGCCCGCGCCGCGTTGGACAACATCGCCGGGGCGGGCCGTGAGGCGCTGGCGGATCTGCGTAGGCTCCTGTCCGTGCTCCGGGTCGACGTCGACGAGGACGACGTCCCCGACCCACAGGAAACCGCCGCGTCCGCGCTCAGCAGGCTCGACGAACTTGCCGCACGCGTGAGGGCGACCGGTGTCGACGTCGCGATCCGGACCGAGGGAGAGCCCGACTCCCTGCCTCCAGGACTGGAGATGTGCGCGTTCCGGGTCGTACAGGAGGCGCTGACCAACGTGGTCAAACACGCGGGCAGAACCCGGGCGGAGATCACCGTCGGATACCTTCCGGACACCCTGGTCATCACCGTGCGCGACGACGGCGGGACCGCCGATCCCGTCGCATCGCCCCAGGGCTCCGGGCAAGGCTTGATCGGTATGCGCGAGAGAGCAAAAGCCTACGGAGGTACGCTAGTTGCCGGTGCGCGCCGCGAAGGGGGATTCGAAGTCCGGCTCACCCTGCCGACCGACGACGCGCGACGGGTAACGGAGACTGCTTGACCGCGGTGGACATCATGGGGGAGCCCGCTGTGACCAGAGTGCTGGTTGTGGACGACCAAGACCTCATTCGGGCGGGACTGGCAGCCATCCTGCGCGCCACCCCCGGATTCTCGTCCGTCCTGGAGACCGCGGACGGCGAGACGGCCGTGACCATGGCAGCGGAACACCACCCGGACGTGATCCTGATGGACATCCGTCTGCCGGGCATGAACGGCATCACGACGACCGAGCGCATCCTGGCCCAGCGCACCTCCCCCGCACCCAAGATCATCGTCCTGACGACCTTCGACACGGACGAGTACGTGTACGGCGCACTGCGCGCCGGTTCCTGCGGCTTCCTCCTCAAGGACATCCCGCCGGACCGCCTCATCGCCGCGATCTCGGCGATCCGGTCCGGCGACATGCTCTTCGCGCCGTCCGTGACGCGCCGGCTGATCGAGGCCTACGCACCACGACCGGGCGAGGCCGCCCGCCGACCCGAGAGCCTGCACCAGCTCACCGTGCGCGAGACGGAAGTGCTCCGATTAGTCGGAAAGGGGCTGGCCAATGATGAAATCGCCCATGAGCTGTATGTGAGCGAGGCAACCGTCAAGACCCATATCCACCGCACCATGCACAAGCTCGACCTGCGCAGCCGCGCCCAAGCCGTAGTCACCGCCTACGAAACCGGCCTCGTGGTCCCGGGCGGCGCGAGATAGAGCCATGCCATGATCACACAATGGCCTTCTCATCATCAGGACAGGTTGCGACCCCCGTACTGGACATCGCCTACGAGTACGCGGGTGATCCCGATGCCACGCCGGTGATCCCGCTCCATGGATTCCCCTACGACGTAAGGGCGTTCGACGACGTCGCCACGGGCCTGGCCGGCCAGGGTGCCTACGTACTCGCACCGTATCTGCGCGGCTTCGGGCCGACCCGGTTCCGGGACGGTACGACTGTCCGCTCCGGGCAGCAGGCAGCACTCGCCTGCTGACCCGCTGACGAGGCGGCCCTTCTCCAGGGGGCCACCCCGCCCCGCAACGCCACAAGTTCACGCGACTTTGCCGCTGCCCTGCTCCGGGACCTGCCATGCTGGGCAGGTTCGATGCGATCGATCCTCACACCTCGGAGGTATTGATGCGTGCAGGCGTGGTTGTCGCCGCGCAGCCCGGTGCGGAGAAACTCGCCGTGCGGGCCGAGGAGTTGGGCTTGCACAGCTTCTGGGTCAACGACACCCCGATGGTCCACGGCGACCCGTTCGTCGCCCTGAGCCTGTGCGCGAAGGCCACCAGCCGCATCAGGCTCGGCATCGGCGTGACCTCACCGGCGCTGCGCTCGGCCCCGGCCACCGCGAGCGGACTCGTCAGCCTCAACGCCCTGGCACCGGGCCGGATCATCTGCGGCGTCGGCACCGGGAACACCGCCCGGCGCACTCTGGGCATGCGGCCGACCACTGCGGCCAGGCTGGAGAACTTCACCGCCGTGCTGCAGGACCTGTGTGCCGGGCGTTCGACCGAGTACCGCGAAGGCGACCGGGTCCGCGACATCCGGTTCCTGCACGCCGGGGCGCACGTGAACACGGCCGACCCGATCGAGTTCGTCGTGGCCGCGCTGCTCGGACCGAAGGCCGCCGCCGTCGCCGGCCGCCGGGGCACCGGCCTCATCTCCTTCGGCCTGCTGGACCCCGCCGGGTGGCAGGCGCTGCACGAGACCCGCCGCCACGCCGCCCAGGACACACCCCGCGAACCCGACTCCCCCACGGGCTCCCGGGTGGACTCCTACGTGGTAACCGCGCTCCACCTGCTCGACGAGGACGAGGACCCCCACGGCGACGCGGCCCGGGACGCGACGGGCCACCTCGTCCTGTCGCTGCTGGCCTTCGCCGCCGACACTGCCGCCGACACACCCGCCCTCGTCGAGCAACTCGGCTCCGACGAACGCGAGGCGGTACGTCGGCTCCTGGACCGGCGCGGCACCACCGCCACCGCGCCGGACCGGCACACCAAGCTCTACCCCAACTACCTCGGACGCATCGCACCGCAGGACCGGGACCTGGTCGTGCCCTCGCTGATGAACACCCTGGCCCTGGTCGGCACCCGCGACGACCTCCTCGCCCGCATCACCACCCTGGAACAGGCCGGCGTCGACGAACTCCTCATCCAGCCGGTGATCGACCCACCCACCGAGATGGCTGTGCTCGCGAAACTTCTCACCTGAGCTGACCGACGCACTGCGGCCGGGCCGGACCCCCGACGCGATGGCAGCCCGCACATCACAGGAAGCAGTAGTGCGTGGTGCTCATGAATGCACCATCACGATTCCACGAGACTCCGCGGAAGCCCCTCGCGCCGATCCCCAGCCAGGAGACCCGCACCTAGTATGCGCGTCATGCGTGAGTTCTTCACAGTTGATCAGCGGCGCTTGTCCTTCCTGGACTTCGGTGGCCCGGGACTCCCGATTCTGGCGTTTCACGGGCATTACAACGAGGCCTCGGTGTTCGCCCCGCTGGCTGAGGCGCTGGCGCCGCGGTGGAGAGTGATTGCTCTGGACCAGCGTGGACATGGTGAGTCCGACCGTGCCGAAAGCTACCAACGGGCCGACTACGTCGCTGACATCGCCGCTTTCCACCGTCATCTCGGGCTCGGCCCGGTTCCGGTTCTCGGTCACTCCTTGGGCGGTGTGAATGCCTATCAATACGCCGCCCGGCACACAGGCCAGGTCACCGCTCTGATCGTCGAGGACGTCGGCGCCGTGGTCGACGCCGACTGGTCGTTGACCACGCAGCTGCCCCGCCAGGCACCCTCCCGCCAGGCATTGGCCTCGGCTCTCGGATCGATGGCGCCCTACCTCGAGTGTTCCTTCCGCCAGTTCGACGACGGCTGGGGATACTCGTTCGACATGGATCACACGGTGCGGTCCCACAAGGCCCTCACCGGCGACTACTGGGGTGACTGGGAGGCGGTGACCTGCCCGACCCTCCTGGTGCGCGGAACGGACAGCGTTGTACTGACGCAGGACCATGCCCGGGAAATGATCGCCCGCCGGGCCGGTCAGGCCCGGCTGGCCGAACTCCCGGCCGGGCACGTCGTGCATTGTGACGCCCCCGACCAGTTCACCACTACGGTACGCACGTTCCTGTCCCAACTGCCCACGGCGTAAACGGAACTCCCGACAAACCCACGGGGACACGGCAGAAGAGGGCTGGGCCGCTCGGCGCCCCTTCGAGGAACCGGGCAGGCTGGTGCGGTACACCGGCTCTCAGCCACCACGGCAGGCCAGGAAGCGGATACTCCACGCGGGCCGGACCGGTCCTGACGACGAGGGGTTGCGTCGCGCTCAGGACGCGTTGACCGACCATGACGTGTTTCCCTCGCGTATACGACTGCACTTGGCCGCACCGCAGGAACTGGCGGAGATGCCCCGGCAGTCGGTGCATCTGCTGGTCGCCTACCGCGATGCCGTGGTGAGCGGGGAGCCGCACCATGAGGTGGAAGTCGCCTTTCACCCAGCACCGCACGACACTGACGCGCGCCATGCAGACAGCACTTTCCCGCATGCGGTAGGCGGCTGGAGAAAACGCTCGCCCCGTGTTCGCCGACCGGGTCGGGCCATGCTCCGCAATCGACGCCACGCGCTCCGCGCCACCGGCCCGGAACCGGCAGGAGCAGGGTCAGCGAGGGCTGAGGAGGCAGAACTCGTTGCCTTCCGGGTCTCCCAAGACTCAGAACTGGAGGTTCTGGAGTGCGGGCATGGTGGCATCAACGCGTCGACTTTGGCGAGGGTGACCAGCTTCGGGAGGCTGTAGACCTCAACGTCAGCGCGTCCTCCTTCGGCCCGTTCGACCGTCCGCAGCTTGGCGGATGGCTCCGCGCGTCGTGATGACTTTGACGTCCTGGTGTGGTGGCGTTTTGACCGCGCGATCCGGTCTATGGCGCACATGCATGAGCTCGCGAAGTGGGCCTGTGAGCACCACAAGGTGCTCGTCTTCGCCGAGGGCGTCGGCGAGGCGCCGGCTCGTCTTCGACTTCCGCAACCCCATGGACCCCATGAGCGAACTCATAATGCTCATGCTGGCGTTCGCTGCGCAGGTCGAATCGCAGAGCACCAAAGACCGCGTTACGGGCGCCATGGCCGCTATCCGCAAGATGCCGCTTCGGTGGCGCGGTGGAGGTCGCCCCCCTTATGGCTGCATGCCTGCCCCCATGCCCGCCGAGCACGGTGGGGTGGGTTGGACGCTCGTCCCTGACCCGGACGCCGTAAGGATCATTGAGCGTTTTCAGAGTGGCCACCGGTCGGGTGACGGGGCGGCCTCCCGCAACGCACGAGGCTCCTGTGCCGTTGAGAGAGGTGTTCGACGTCTCAACTCATCAGCCCAGGAGCCTCGTTAGTTCCCAATCCTGCCGCATTCGGCCTCCCGCACGCCCTTGTCGAGTGGGTAACCATGTTCATCGTCACCCATGAGGATGACCGCCGCTGCAAGCTCCCGCCGCACCAGCGTGCTCTCGTCGGCTTGGTCTACCTTCGTCGGCACGACACGCTCGCGCAGATCGCCGCCGGTTTCGGCATATCCGTCGGCACTGCCCATGCCTACGTCGCCGCCGTCGTCAGCCATCTCTCCCGCCGGACGCCCGGGCTGCTGCGGGTCCTGCAGGAGACGGATCCCGATCACGTCCTGCTCGACGGAACGCTCGCCCAATGCGACCGGGTCGGTGACAGCCGGGCCGACTTCTCCCACAAGCACCGCCGCCACGGGCGTGAATGTGTAGGTCGTGGCTGCCCCTGCGGGCAAGCTGCTGTGGATCTTGCCCGCACTGCCCGGCCGCACCCACGACCTGACCGCGGCCCGCACCCACCACATCATCCGGATCTGCGAACGCCAAGGCGTGCCCTCCTCGCCGACCGCGCCTACATCGGGGCCGGCTCATGGGTGACCACGCCGATCAGACGCCGCCCGCACCACAACCTCACCGCGACCGAGCGGACGACCAACCGTACCCTGCCAGCGGCACGAAGACCCGTCGAACGAAGCGTCGCGAGACCGAAGTCCTGGCACGTCTTCCGGAGAGCCCGCTGCAGCCCCAACCGCATGACGGCCATGGCCGCTGCCGTCCTCACCCTGGAGCGTCAACGCTGCAAACGCTCAGTGACCAGAACTCACCTCCGGGGGGGATGCACATACGCTGTATCGACTGCACCGAGCCCGCTACACACCGCGGACGCTGCAAGAGTCACCACACGACGTACGAGGGTCGGGCCAGTATCCGCACCCGCCGAGCACGGAGCCGACGACGCGCGAACCGTCGTGATGCTGCGGCACGGCTCCGCCGGCGAGTTCAGGAACGGGGCTCGGCTTGGTGCGACTGGTGCACGGGCACCTTCCCCCCGGACGGCGTGGACGTGTACCATATGCGCCCGCTGTCTCTCGGTGGCGAGGACGTGGACAACGTGCAGGTGCTGTGCCGGGGGTGTCACGGGCTGAAAACCGTTACCGGAGTTCGGGGACGCCGCCTCTCGCTTAGACGGGCGCCAGCCTTCTCGGGCGACTTGCCCACGCGTCCCCGGGGAAGGCACTCCAGGGTGCATCGGCCAGAAGTAGCCCGAACGGGTGATGGCGGCACCCTGCCCCGAGTAGCCCAAGCTCGGTCACGCTGTGGACGTCGACCATGTACGCCCGCTGTTCCTCGGCGGCTAGGACGTGGACAGCAACGTGCAGGTGCTGTCCACGGGCTGAAGGCGAGCACAGAGTTCGGGGGCGCTGCTGTTTCGTGCTGAGGCGGGCACAGTTCACTGGCGCTTCTTGGGCAGCAGTGAGCTGGTCAGTCTTGCGGCTCTTCGGGCGGCTCCAGAGCAGGCGCGGCTGCTCCTCCGCTCTGCTCCGTCGGGACGGCGTTCTTGGCTGCCTGTCTGCCCTTCCCTGCGGCGTTGCCGAGCGCCGCGTGTTCGGGTGACTCGGTGTCCTATGAGACGGGGGTAACGAGCGGCATATCGAGGTTGAAGCTGAGGCCGAGGGGGTTCTTATGGTCCTCTTCGCGCTGCTTGTCTGGCATGGCGATATCCCGGTTCGCTGGCCTTGGCTGAGGGAACGCCTGCACTCTCCGTGACGGCGTACCCTTGGCCATGGTGGCTTGGCCTGCGTGGACTCGGCATCTCCAAGCGCTCTGCTTGTGGGCCGCTCGGGCGGCAAGTGGGCTCATAGGTTTGAGGGTTGCTTCCCGGAGGGGCGAGCGGCCCGGAAGTTCCCGCGCGTGTCCGCTGGCGATCCCGGCCCAACATCGGAACATGCACGCTGGGCGTGAGCCCTTTTTCCTGCCTCCACGAGCCACCAACCTGGGGAAACGGCCGGAGAGGCAGGACGGACCAGCCTGGTTAAGGGGCTGGGAGCACCCTCTTAACGCACCGCTCGGCAACCGGAAGACCGTGCAGCAAGGCCCAGGTGCGGGTCTCAGGGCCGGTACTCGTAGCCGACCGTGAACCGGGGCGGCAAGCACCACTCCCCGTACTCAATGACGCCCTCAGCGTCCGACCACCTGTGGACCCCTGCCAGGATCGGTGACCCCACTGGAAGCGCAAGGGCGCTCGCTTCGCGGGCGTCCGCCTCCCTGGCGTGCATGTCGTCCCTGGCATGCGTGATCGTCCGCCCGGTGGCTTCCAGAACTCGCGCGGAGAGAGAGTGGTTACGGCCAGGGGAGGTGTTGAGGAGGTCGGGGACCAGAGCCGCGAAGGGGGCGGGGTACCAGACCACCGCGAAGACGGTGCGGCTTTTGCCGCGCCCCGCCAACCACTCGCGCCGAACCATCTGGTCGCCACTGTCCAGATCGAAGATCTCCGCGACGTACAGGGGTGGAGACACCAGCTCGGCAGCCGTGACGCGTGAGGTCTCGCCCTCCGCGAGGAACGACTTCACCCGTTGGACCCTGGCGAGCCTGTCAGCCGCCGAGAGCGTCCACAGAGGCTCGTCGGCAACGAAGGTGCCGCGCGGGGTGGTCCTGATGAAGTTCTCTACCTGGAGGGCTTGGAGCGCTCGGGAAACGGTAGCGGCTGCCACCTGCCATTGCCCGCTGATCTCACGGTTCGTCGGGAGCTTCGTACCTGGCCCGAGCTCGCCCGAGAGGATGCGCTCTCGGAAGTGGTCGGCGATCTTAGTGAACGTCTTCTCGCTGGGCATCTGCCGTACCCCTCTTGGGAGTTGAGGTGGGGAACACGTTGGCACACTAGTGCACCCAACTCCGTTGTATGAGTGCTTCGGCCACTCCGAGACTGAACTAGAGCACTAATGGAGTAGCGGACGAGGAGTGATCGCGGAATGCCCATGACCATGCAGCAGTGGCGGGACGTAACCGCCACTGCTGGGGACGCCGCCAATGCCATGCGCGAAGCGCTGAGACAGGCAGGGGCGGAGGAACGAACGATCCACAGCGTCCGAGGCAGCGCCGACCACCGAGGCAAGCCGCTAGTGCACGTCGGGCACCTTCCTGCCGACGTGGTGGAGCGGCTGTGTGAACTCGCCCGGTTAGGACAGGTCGCCCGGTGAGCTTCTTACGGAACCTGCTCTGCGATGGCGCCGTTCTGCGGATCCTGATCAGCGGGGCGACAGGACCGTACGTCGGTGTAGCAGTCGCAACGCGCTGAACGCCCGAACCCCCGCGCCAAGCTCTTCGCAAGGCGGCGCGGTATGACCCGACCCCATGGCGCTTCTACCAGCACTGTCGGGCCAGCGACAGGCCCCGGCCGTACTCCACTCCCCACGGCACGGCCGGGGACCCGTTGTCCCACATGCCCCGCCCCGCCTTGGGACGGATGGCACAACGCCGGTTCCATTCGGACAGAAGGGCAAGACTATGAGTACGCCCAACCCGAACCCGCAGCCTCATCCGGTGTGCAGCAAGTGTGGTCAGTACCACTGCGTCTGCCCGCAACTCTGAGAAGATAGAGCCATGACTCAGCTACCCGAGGTCACCGAGCACGAGTGCACGAACTGCGGTAACGCCGTGAAGGGGCTCTTCGGTCGCTGGTCGTGCCCCAAGTGCAAGACGAGTTCGCCCTATGTGGAGCCGCCCGAGGAGTACACGGCGCAGCTCGTGAACACCCCGTTCCGGGCAGGCGAGCGACCGCACCACACATGCGGTGAAATCCACTGTGTGTGCCCCATGCTCGGTTCTCCACGACGGAAGTAGGTCACAAAGGCCCCGCCTCCGCCTAACTGGCGCTGGGCGGGGCTTCTTCTTTTCGCCGCTTGGGCGGCTGCTTGTCACCCGAGTGCTCGTCCTCGCCGGAGGGCCCACTCGGCCGAACTGTCCTGCATGCCGCTTCCCTTGCCCCACTCGGTCTCGACAATGCCACGCTCACACAGTGCCCGGACCGCTCGGCAAGCAGTCTCACGCCGCGAGC
This sequence comes from Streptomyces sp. TLI_146, assembly GCF_002846415.1. Lineage (NCBI taxonomy): Bacteria > Bacillati > Actinomycetota > Actinomycetes > Kitasatosporales > Streptomycetaceae > Streptomyces > Streptomyces sp. TLI_146. Next base: position 8,304,870 of record NZ_PJMX01000001.1, on the reverse strand, counting down.
GCAGTGGGACGAGCTGCCCGTAATGCGCCGATGAGCGGCCGAAAAGTGCGCCCACCTGCGGAAAGCGGCGTGATAGGCAGGAAGGATCTTGTGCACGATCAGGGGAGGGGACCTAGCACCATGGAACGTAAGAAGCGGAATTGGTTCATCGCGGGGGCTGCCGTGCTCGCGTTCGGCGGAGTGCTCAGCCTGTTCCAGGATGATAGCGACAAGGCGGAAGCGGAGTCCAAGCCCAAGCCGTCCGCATCGGCACCCGTCAAGCCCGCCGAGACTCCCAGCAAGGCAGCCAAGCCCGCTGTGGTGCCCTCGCCGGACACGGCGCAGACCGCCTCACTGATTCGCACACTGCGGACCATCGAGCCCGGCCTAGTGGCCAAGGAGGACAGAGCCGTGGACCGGGCCCGGAACGTCTGCTCGGACATCAAAGCTGACAAGCCTGCCGCTACCGTCCAGAGCAACGCAAGGAGCCGCTTTGAGGGCGGCACGGTGCCGAGCCTCACTGACGACCAAGCCGCGAACATCGTGACCGCCGTGAAGTCGTCGTTCTGTGGCTGACCAGCAACAAAGAAGCCCCGTCCGAAACTTGGACGGGGCTTTCTGCTGCGTTCGGGACGGGCGGGGCAGTACCGGAGAACCGGTAGTCAGGAGTGTTGGGGTCGGCCATGGCCGTCCAGGGGACATCGCCCTGACCCACGTCGGCGAGCGTCGCGCCGAGCTCCTTCAGGCGCCCGACCAACTCCTTCTGATGGGCGGGCGAGGCGGTGGCCAGATCGAGGTGCACCCGGTTCCTGACCGTTTTGCGCTCCGGGCGGGCGACGAGGTCGATGCAGACAGCCGCGGGGTCGGGCTAGGAGAAGCCCAGGGGTTCGAGGTTGGTCACGCCGGGGCCCTCGCTGTCGACACCCCAGCCCAGCGCCTCCGCCCAGAACCGGCCGAGCCCGGAGTCGTCATGGGCCTTCATGTTGATCTGCACAAGACGTGTTGCCACGCCACAGACCCTAGGAGCCGGGAGCAGGTCAGGGCCAATGCGTGTCGTCGGCGTCCGACATCCACGCCGCGCACACGCATGCGAAGCAGATGCACCGCAGGAATTCTTTTCCAGCGTGTTGCGGTTTCCTGTGCCCACCGTGTCGGCGTGTATCGGGGCCTTGTCCTTCCCATGAAGAGGCGGGCGGCAAATCCGACAGGTGCGGCCGAACCACCTTTTGTGCCACGTGACATGTGCGCGACGGGCTGAGAGTGTCCGTGCCCATCAAGGCAGTTCCTCCTTGAACGGTTGGGTGGCGATCCCGCCCAACTCCCCATGACACTCTGGAGATTCCCCATGTCCTCGCTTTCCCCCACCGGCGGCAGGGCGCGCCGTCTGGCCCTCACGTCCGGCGCCGCCGTCCTCACCGGCGCCCTGCTCGCCGCCGGTGCCGCCACCGCAGCAGCGGGTGCCGCTCCGGAGCACCACGACGCCACCTCCGTCGCGGCCACCGCCCAGGCGCTCGGCCTCGGCGCCAAGGAGGAGCTGGTCGTCAAGGACGTCATCAAGGACGCCGACGGCACGGTCCATACGCGCTACGAGCGCACCTACGCCGGACTTCCGGTCCTCGGCGGCGACCTCATCGTCCACCGTGCCGCCGACGGCACGGTCAAGGACGTCACCAAGGCCGTCAAGACCGCCATCAAGGTCGCCTCGCTCACCCCGAAGCAGACCCCCACCGCCGCCACGTCCGCCGCGGTCAAGGCCGCCAAGGCCGCGCAGACCTCGGGTGCCGCCACCGGCGACGCCCCCCGCAAGGTCATCTGGGCCGCCGACGGCAAGCCCGTCCTCGCCTACGAGACCGTCGTCACCGGCACCCAGCACGACGGCGTCACCCCGAGCAAGCTGCGCGTCATCACCGACGCCAACACGGGCAAGAAGCTGTACGAGAAGCAGCTGATCAGCGACATAGGCGGCGGCATCACCGCCAAGGGCGGCTCCGGCGCCGCCGCGCCGGGCGGCTCCCAGGCCGCCGCGGTGGGCACCGGCGTCTCCCAGTACAGCGGCACCGTCAGCCTGAACACCACCAAGGCGTCGACGGGTTACTCGCTCGTCGACAGCGTGCGCGGCGGCTCCAGCACCGTCGACCTCAAGCACAAGACGAGCGGCAAGGGCACCGTCTTCACCGACGCGGACAACAAGTGGGGCACCGGCAGCCCCGCCAACAACCAGACCGCCGCCGTGGACGCCGCCTACGGTGCCGCCCAGACCTGGGACTTCTACAAGAACGTCCTGCACCGCAACGGCATCAAGAACGACGGCCGGGCGCCGGTCTCCCGCGTTCACTACGGCAACGCGTACGTCAACGCCTTCTGGGACGACAGCTCCTTCACGATCACCTACGGCGACGGCGACGGCAACAAGAAGCCGCTGACCCAGCTCGACGTGGCCGGGCACGAGTTCAGCCACGGTGTCACCTCCGCCACCGCGAACCTGGAGTACTCCGGCGAGTCCGGCGGCCTGAACGAGGCCACCTCGGACATCTTCGGCACCGCGGTGGAGTGGAACGCCAACAACGCCCAGGACAAGGGCGACTACCTGCTCGGCGAGAAGATCGACATCTTCGGCAACGGCAAGCCGCTGCGCTACCAGGACAAGCCCAGCAAGGACGGCCGCGGTTCGGCCGACTACTGGAGCGCCGACGTCGGCAACCTCGACGTGCACTACTCCTCCGGTGTCGCCAACCACTTCTTCTACCTGCTGTCCGAGGGCAGCGGCGCGAAGGACATCAACGGTGTGCACTACGACAGCCCGACCGCGGACGGCTCCACCGTCACCGGCATCGGCCGCGACAAGGCGGTGCAGGTCTGGTACAAGGCGCTGACCACGTACTTCACGTCCACCACCGACTACCACGGCGCCCGTGAGGGCACCTTGAAGGCAGCCGCCGACCTCTACGGCGCGAACAGCGCCGAGGTCAAGGCCGTGGACGCCGCCTGGGCCGGGGTGAACGTCAAGGCCTGACCCCGAAACCGCGCAGCGCCGCACCGGAGTGCAACCGGTGCGGCGCTGCCGCGGTACCGCCGGGTCAGCGCCTGGCGGTGAGCCCGTATCCGTAGCGGAACAGCGGGTCGTAGTGGGCATCGCCGATGTTGATCGGTTCCTGGGCCTCGCTGCGCGGCCATGTGACGGGGAGCTTCCCGGTGAACGGGCGCTTGCCGAACAGGACGTCGGCGACGCCGTCGCCCTCGCTGCCCGGAAGCCAGGACATGACGAAGGCGTCCGCCTTGGGCAGTTGGTCGGTGATGATCTGCGGGCGGCCCGCCACGTCGAGGACCAGGCACGTACGGATCGCGGAGCATACGCGGTCGATGTTCGCCCGATCGGTCGCGGAGAGGTTCAGGGTGTGGCCGCCGTTGCCGACATCGCCGACGCCTTCCGCGTAGGGGGTCTCACCGATGACGACGATGCCGACGTCGTGGCCGGCCGTGGGCGCGGTGGCGTCGGCGCTGTAGGTGACGTCCTTCGCCTCGTGCTGGATGCCCTGCAGGATCGTGGTGCCGGGGAAGGCCTTGTTGCCGGACTGGCCCTGCCAGGTCACGGTCCAGCCGCCGGCCTGGTTGCCGAGGTCGTTGGCGTTGACTCCGGCGACGTAGATGCGCTGGGAGGGTTCCAGCGGCAGGGTGTGCCGGTCGTTCTTGAGCAGGACCTGGGATTCGGCGACGGCTCGGCGGGCTACGGCGCGGTGGGCGGGCGACCCGACCGTGTCGATGTTTGCCCGGTTGGTGTAGGGGTGTTCGAACAGGCCGAGCTCGAACTTGGCGCGCAGAATCCGCGAGACCGCGTCGTCGATACGCGCCATCGGGACGCGTCCGGCCTGGACCTCGGCGGCGAGCGTCTGCTCGAACTGCGGGGCGTTGTAGGGCTGCATGAACATGTCCATGCCTGCGTTCACGGATGTGCGGACCTGGGTGGCGAAGTCCCCAGGGAGTTGGGTGACGGCGTCCCAGTCACTGATGAGGAACCCATCGAAGCCGATCTTCCGCTTCAGTACGTCCGTGAGCAGTTCCTTGCTGGCGCTCATCTTGACCGGTGTGCTGCCGGGCACGTCGGTCCACTGGACGGACGAGTACGACGGCATGACGCTTCCTACGTGGTGGACCTGTACGGCGGTGACGTAAGGGGCCAGGTCGACGGCGCCGAAGCGCTGATGGCTGGTGCGGGTGACGCCCTGGTCGAGGGTGTAGGTGTTGGTCGTGGACGTGCCGTACGTGGTGTCGCCGTCACCGGCGTAGTGCTTGACCGTGGCCAGTACGCGGTCGGGCCGGGCGAGGTCCTTCGTACGGGTGCCCTGGAAGCCGTCGATGGCGCTTTCCATCCGCTGGACCAGCGCGGGATCCTCACCGAAGCTCTCGTACGTACGGCCCCACCGGTCGTCGCGGGCCACGCACACGCACGGCGCGAAGACCCACTGCGGTCCGGTGGCACGGGTCTCGGTCGCCGTGATGTGTGCTTCCTCGGCGACCAGTCGGGGATCGCGCGTGGCGCCCATGCCGATGTTGTGGGGGAAGATCGTGGCGCCGACCAGGTTGCCGTGCCCGTGGACGGAGTCGACCCCGTAGAGCAGCGGGATGTGCAGGCGGGTCGCGAGGGCGTGCGCCTGGTAGCCGTCGACCATGTCGGCCCACGCCGCAGGCGTGTTGGACGCCGGAGTGGATCCGCCGCCCGACAGCAGTGAGCCCAGGTTGAGGTCGGTGATCCGGGTGGGATCGGCGTCGACCGCTCCGCGTTCGGCCTGGGTCATCTGGCCGAACTTCTCCGTCGGCGTCATGCGCCCCAGCAGATCGGACACGCGCTGCGCCGTCGGCACCTTGGGATCGAGATAGGGCGGCATACGGCTGTGCCGGGCTTCGGCCGTGGAGCCGGGCTCGGCCACGGCCGAGGAGACCGGGACCGCCGTGGCGACCAGCGCGGCGGCGGCCAGGAGGATCCCCGCCGTCCGTCGTCCGGTGGTGAGTCGGCGCGGCAGGCCGCCGTGAAAGAGCTGATGTCTCACGTCGATGCTCCTTGGGACGTGGCCGCCCCGCTCCGAGCGGCCGGGCTGCGGTGCTGGAGCCGGGCGGCCGTGCCGAGGCACCGGCCGCCGTACGGTCGTGCAAGGGTGCGGATGGTCGGGAGCGCTACGTGGTGTGCGTGCCGGACCGGCGCACTCACACTGCAACCTATGAAGCCAGTGGGGCTGATTGACTGTCAAGCGGTGTGCATACGTTCAGATTGTGAAGCCAGGGGCCGCTGGCGATCGCCACTGCTGGCAGTGGGCGGCAGCTACGCAGCGCGGGTGATGGTGAGGATGGTCCCGGTGTCCCGTGCGGCGAGACGCATGATGAAGCCGCTCTCCGTGAGGGTGTCGGTGGACTCCCCCGGGCCGTCCGGCTTGTCGGCGACGGCCAGTTGAGCGGAGATCCACTCCTTCTGGTGAGCGGTCGCCTTTCCGTTCACCGCGATGTCCGCGCACTCCGCCAGGGTGGCTGCCACCTTCTGGGACATCGAGTTCAGTGCCATGCATTCGACGCGACGCACTCGGCCGTCGTCATCGCTGCTCATCCGCACCCACAGAGTGAAACCCTCCGGGAGGATCCGCTTCGCCTCCATCGGTCCGTCACCGTAGCGGCCCAGCCGGTGGACTTCCATTCCCCATCGTGTGGCGATCCTGCCCATGGCCACCTCCGCCTTGGGACCGGGGAACGCCGGGGAGCTCCACGTCTTCGCCGGCGAGGGCGCGGGCGCGGCGGCCGTGGATGACGACGAGGGCGGGGTCTGCGCCGACTTGTCCGAGTGAGCGTCACTGGTCGTACAGCCGCCCAGCAGGAACATCGAACACGCCAGCAGGCCGCCGACCATACGTATGCGGGCGCGGATGCGGACTGGTCCAGGCCTGCTGGTGGGTTCACTCATGAGGCGTCACCTTAGCCGCACCGCACGAGCGGCCGCCTGTGCGGAAGCCGTGTCCCTGCCGGAAGGCTTCGTACGGTCGGTGTCATGGCGGACCGAGGAGTGACGTGCCGAGGTCGGTGCGCTGGTAGAGGACCTCGCGGCCGGATCGCCGGGAGGTCACGAGGCGGCAGCGGCGGAGTACGGCGAGGTGGTGATTGGCCGTCGGCGGGGTCATCGCCACCAACGCGGCCACGCTGGTGGTGGAGAGGGGCATGTCCAGGTGGGCGAGGATCCTGGCGCGGGTGCGTCCGACGAGTTCTTCCAGGGGTGTGCCGTCGGTGTCGGGCGCCGAGGTCCAGACCTCCCCGGTGCCGCGTGCGGGGTAGCCGATGGCGGGTGCGCGGTTCTCGTCGTACAGCACGCTGAGCCGCTGGCCGAACACGGTGGGCACCAGCAGCACGCCCTGGTTCGTGACGGGCCGTTGGTAGCGCAGCGGCTTGCGTACGTGGAGGGAGTCTCCGCGGTAGCCGAGATCCGGGTGGAGGTCGTCGAACAGGGCGGTGAGGCCACCGGTGGTCAGGCAGTGGGCGCGATGGGCGATGTCGGCGTCGAGCAGGGATCGCAGTCGGGGCCACACCGGATGGAGGGCGGCGCGCCAGTAGGCGGCGAGCTGGTCGACGAGCCGGGCGAGATGGCCGGTGGCGTCGTCGTAGAGCGGTCGCAGGGCCGGTGACACCGGGGAGGAGCCGCGCAGTTCGTCGATACCGGCGCGGACCTGCTCGCTCGTGGCGGCCCGTACGGTGTCCAGCTCTTCCTCGAACGTGGGGGCGGCGCGGGTGGGAGGGGTGCACAGGAAGTCGGGCAGTGCGTGGGGTGCGCTGGTCAGGGCGAACAGCAGGTCGAGGTCGAGCGGACGGATGTGGCCGAGCATGGCGTCCAGCCACGGCCGGTGCAGGGCGCGGCGGCGCGGGTTGTGGAGTACGGCCAGGCTGTGCACGGTCTCTTCAAGAGGGGACCGGGCGAACCTGATGAGCGACAGGTCGGTTCCGCTCAGCCGTATCTCGATCACGGCGGAAGATTAGAGCACCGTCTCATCGTGGAGCCAGGGCCCGGAGTCGAGCAGTCTTTCCCCGTCGCCACAGGGCGACACCCACGCCGGGCAGCGGCCGCTTCGGCGCGCTTGCGGGTTCGGGAGCCGATGGTTCGGCCTGCCATGCGCGGCCGGACGAGAGCAGGGGAAGGACGGGTCGAATGTCGAAGAGCGTACGGCGTCGCGCCGCTTTGGGTCTGGTGTCCTTGGTCATGGCGTGCACCGCCTCGCTGATGGGTAGCGGTACCGCGGCCGCCCAGCACAACTACTCCGGCATGCTCTACCAAGGTGAGAGCCTGGACCGTGGCGAGTACATCGAGACGCGTTACGGCAACTGGAACGACCAGCGCGTCTACCGTCTGATCATGCAGTGGGACGGCAACCTGGTCCTCTACAAGACGTACCAGGGGAATCAGACGGTGTGCTGGGCCTCCCACACCTGGGGCTCCGACGCGGTCCATGCCGTGTACCAGACGGACGGGAACTTCGTGCTCTACACCGCCGGAGGCACGGTGCCGTGGGCGTCCAACACGGTCGGCAAGGGCGGCCAGACCGTGGACATCAACAGCTTCGGCGGTCTCTACGTCGGGTACACGCGGATATCCAGCAACTGCGGCTGACCGCAACGGCGCCGAGCGCCTGGGGCCGGCGCTGACGCCGAGCCCCAGGCGCTCTTCCGGGCAGAGGAGTTCCAGCGGTAACCCCCGGGCGCGAGAACCGCTTTGGGGTATCACGCCGTGATGGCGGCCATCAGTTCGTCGCGCCCGCAGGTGCCGGTCTTGCGGAAGACCGCGCCGAGGTGGTCGTTGACCGTGTGCAGGGAGAGACCGAGGAGCCGGGCGATCTGTTTGGGCGCGGTGCCGTCCTGCAGGTACGTGATGACCTGCCGTTCCCGGTCAGTGATCTTGTGCCAGTCGCAGAACGTGGGGAGCAGCAGTGTGCCCGTGGCACGCTGGATCGTGATGGCGATGTCGCCGTTGTCGCCGAGCGGCTGGGCCTCGAACGCGGCCCACTGGCCGTACCCGATCAACGGTGTGCACACCCTTGGGTAGCGGCGGAGCGGGTCGCGGGCATGCTCGCGCGCCTCGAACGACAGGGCGGCGAAGCAGTACTCGATGAGCCAGTCCGGTGCCGCCTGCTGATGCGCCATCACGGTCTGCCAGTTCCGGGCCTGGGGTGTCCTCGCCGCGACCTTTCCCTCGGCGCTGACGACGAGCATGCCCGGCGGCAGCTCGTGCCGCCTGCCCGTGGGCGCGACGGGCCCCTGGGTCACGTAGCCGCGCAGCGCGGCGATCAGCGGCGGCCCGATGCCGGTGATGCGGTGCGTGTCATCGGCGTCGAACGGCCGACCTCCCACGGCCCGCTTCAGGCCGAGCAGCCCCCACACGCCGCGGCTGTCCCGCAGGATCAGACACAGCTCCTCGCCGAATCCGTACCGGGCGAGCAGCCGGTCGTACCAACCCGTGCGCAGGCCACGATCCGCCACCACCGGCCCGGTCTGCCGTGCCAGGCGGGCCAGTTGGGGAAATGCCGCGCCCCGGCTGCCGAGCCTCATCAGCTCGCGGCCGATGTCCGGACCGTACCCGTGCCAGAACCCCAGCGCGCTCGCACCCACCCCCAGGGACGGGTTCATCACCATCAGCCGCAGGGCGTCATGCGGCACCACCGGCGCGATCACCCGGGACAGCGCCGCCCCCGTCTCCTCGACCCCTGCGCCCGGCACCAACACCTCGCGCAGGTCGCGACACAACCGATCCCCCGCCAGCATCACGCCCCCAGTGTGGGCGCCCGCCGGCCGGGCACACCAGCGCATTGCCGGCCGTCTCCTGGGGGTCGTGTCGGTGCACGATGAGTCCAGGACAAGGCAATGGAAAGGTCAAGCACTTCCCATCCAGGTCAAGATTCACTCTCGTACGGAATTCACCGGAGTCCACTGGAATAGTCGCCTGGGGAAACGGGTTTGGGTTACACGTATCCAGCTGCCGCCGCCGACCCGATTCCGCCTCCGGAGGCCCCTTAATGTCGCAGCCGACGACCGACCAGCAGGCCGCTACGCGCGGCATACGCGGTGTCGTCCCCGTACTCGCCTTCGCCGGCATCACTGTCGCGGTGATGCAGACGTTGCTCGTCCCGGTCATCAAGGACCTGCCCGAACTGCTCGGCACCTCACCCTCCAACGCCACCTGGGTCATGACCTCGACGCTGCTCGCCGGCGCCGTGGCCACCCCGATCATGGGCCGCCTCGGTGACCTGTACGGCAAGCGCCGCATGCTCCTGGCCAGCCTCGCCATCATGGTGCTCGGCTCGCTGATCGCCGGTTTCACCAGCGAACTCCTCGTGATGATCGTCGGCCGGGCCCTCCAGGGCTTCGCCATGGGCGCCATCCCGCTCGGCATCGGCCTGATGCGCGACGAGCTGCCCCGCGAGAAGCTCGGCTCGGCGATGGCCCTGATGAGCTCCTCCATAGGCGTCGGCGGCGGACTCGCGCTGCCGCTCGCGGCCCTGGTCGCCCAGCACACGAACTGGCACACCCTGTTCTTCGGCTCCGCGGGCCTCGGCGTGGTGGCCATCCTGCTCACCCTCGTCTTCGTACCCGAGAGCAAGGTCAAGGCGGAGGGCACGTTCGACGTGTTCGGCGCCCTCGGCCTCTCCGCGGGCTTGATCCTCCTACTCCTCCCGATCACCAAGGGCAGCGACTGGGGCTGGGGATCGACCACCACCCTCGGCCTGCTCGGCTCGGCGGTCGTGGTCCTGGTCCTGTGGGGCGTGATGGAGCTGCGCGTCAAGGCGCCGCTGGTGAACCTGCGCACCACCGCCCGGCGCGAAGTCCTGCTCACCAACCTCGCGTCCATGATGGTCGGCGTCGCCTTCTACGCCATTTCGCTGGTGCTCCCGCAACTGCTCCAGCTGCCCTCGGCCACCGGGTACGGCCTCGGCCAGTCGATGGTCGTCGCCGGCCTGTGCGTGGCGCCGCTCGGCCTGACGATGATGCTGACCGCTCCGCTCTACGCCCGCCTCTCGGCCAAGTACGGCCCGAAGACCACCCTCATCCTCGGCATGCTGATCATCGCGGTCGGGTACGGGGCGGGGCTCGGCCTGATGAGCGCGGCCTGGCAGACCATCGTCGTCTCGATCGTCGTCGGCGCGGGCATCGGACTCGCCTACTCCTCGCTCCCCGCGCTCATCGTCGGTGCGGTCGACCCGTCCGAGACGGGCGCGGCCAACGGCCTCAACACCCTGATGCGCTCGATCGGTACGTCGGTGTCGAGCGCCGTCATCGGCATGGTGCTCGCCAACACGTCACAGGACTTCGGTTCCGTAGCGCTCCCGACCATGCACGGCTTCCGCGTCTCCTTCCTGATCGCGACGGCCGCGGTGGCCGGTGGGCTGGTGTTCGCCGTCTTCCTGCCCAAGGGCCGTCCCGCCGCCCAGCCGCAGCTTCGGGCCACCAGCGAGGAGGACGCGGCGCTCGAACGGGCCACCGAGGCACTGGCGCCTTCCACGGCCGGGCCGTCGGCGCGACCGTAGTCACCAACGGCGCCGGGGGCGGCCACGGGTCAGAGGGTGAGGAGCCGCACGAGCAGGACCGTCACGGTGCCCCCGGTGAACACCGCCCCCAGCACGGTGAACAACAGGTCGACACCTCTCGTGTCCCAGCCCTCGATGGCGAACCGGTCGGGGGTTTGCGGGTCGTATCGGACCATGACGTGCGCCCCCACACCGAAGCGGTGCGTCACGGTTCCGCGGCCGAATCTGGATGCGTACTCGCAGGCGCGCCCGTCCTGTGCCGTCCAGGCCGCGACCGGGTAGTGGAACTTGGCACCGTCGTCGTTGCGCACGACGTCATGGCGGACGATCCGCGCCCGGGCATTGACACCCCTGAGGCGCAGCGCCTTGGCGCGGCGAAGCCCGTACACACCGAAGCTGAGGAAAGCCACGCCGATCGTCAGCGGAATGAGACTGAAAAACCATTCACGTTCCATGTGTTCCCCGACGCCTGAGCTGGGACTTTGGTTGCCGACTCACGACCGGATCACTGGCCGAACCGGCGCAGCGCCGCAGCGATGTTGGCCCGGTACGTGCGCAGCGCCCGCAGTGCGGCGGCGTAGCCGTCGCGGTGTTGTGCGATGTCCGCGGCCTGGTTCCGGGCCCGCACCGCGTGCCAGACCTCGGTGGTGTGGTGACGGCGCTTGCAGGTGACGTCGGCGGCCGCGGTGTCCCGTTCCCGCCTCGTATGGAGGGTGTTGCCGTCGCTGCCCCGCTGCCAGGCGTCGTCGGTGTAGGCGGCGATGGGGTCGGGGTAGCCGGTGAATCCTCGCTCTGCCATGCAGCGGGACCACACCGCGAAGGCCGCGCCAAGGCGGGCGTCGCCCTTGACCGCCTTGTCGGCCTCGACCGCCCGCTGGCCGGCGTAGATCCAGTCCCTTTGTACGTCGATGCCGCGCATCAACTGCTGATCGGCCTCGGCGTTGCACGCGGGCACGTCCGCGTACTCGGCGCCTGTCATCCGGCGGCCCTTCGGCTGGGAGAGCGGAGATTGCTCCGGGGCCCAGCCGTAACCCCAGCGGCGGGCAGCGGCCAGGTCGACTACCCCGTAGTCGGTGCTGACCAAGGCGGCGACCATCGGATCAGTGGGGTCGCGGGGGTCGAGCGGGAAGTCCGGGTGGCCGCGCTTCGCCATGCACTGGCGAACCAGCAGCGCCGACGCCCGCTTGGCCCGCTGGTAATCCTGGGCCGTGGAGCTGTAGCGGTCGGCGGGGAGGGGGCCGGGACTCGACGCCGTGCCGGTCGCCTGGGGCCGTTCCGGGCCCGAGGCGCAGACAGCCGCCAGCACCGCCACCACTGCGGCACCCGGCCGCCACCACCCCCGTATCGCCATGTGAAGCGATGCTAGCGGGCGGGCGTGTGTACGGTCGGCCGCGCCCTCACTATTCAGTCGGCGGTGGGGCTGAGCGGCCGCTACGTCGGCGTCACCGGCGGGCCGTAGCCCCCATCACTTGGCCTTCTCCAACGGGTAGATGAAGCTCGTCGCCCGGCCCTCCTGCAGCACGAAGTCCTGCTCCTGCTCCTTCGCTCGGCCGCTGATCACGTCGCCCAGCAGACGGGCGTGGAAGCGAATGTAGGAGGTTTCGGTGAAGGCGAGATGCCTCCGCACGCGCTTCGACACCTCGTGCAGGTTCCAGGCCGGGATCCCGGGATAGAGGTGGTGTTCGGCGTGGTAGTTGGTGTTCCAGTTGAGGAAGCCGAACCACTTGCTTTCGGTGTAGACCGAATTGGTGTTACGCCACGGGTTGTCGGTCCGCTCCGCATAGTAGTGCTCGGGCATGATGGAGAAGTTGTTCACGACCCAGGCGATGCAGGTCGGCGCGATGTACACGGTGAGCATCAGCATGGGCCACAAGACGGTCAGGACGGTTGCGCAAGCGATCCACAGAAAGAGGATCCAGGTGTCGCGGCGGATCGCGGAGCGGGCCCGGTCGGTTTTGACGAAGTAGGGGTACCGGTGGGACAGCGAAGCCACTGACATGCGCAGAAAACCGATGAAGTAGTCCAGGTTGATCATGGCCACGACGTACTGCCACACAGTGGTGATGACGCCGTCGGGTTCGGGGTCTTCAGCGGTATGGGTGTTGCGGTGGTGGTGCATGTGGAAAACCCGGTACAGGGCACTGTTGGTGAGCAGGAACGTGCCGGCGACTTGTCCGGCGATCCGGTTTCCACGGTAGGTGTTCATAAAGGTGCCGTGTGAGGCACAGTGCAGGAGGTTGTGCAGCGAGGCGATCACGAAGGCGCCCAGCACCCAGCTCAGTCCGATGGCCCACCAGGTGTCGATGACCAAGGCGCCGGTCACGGCGACGGCGTACAGCAGGGCGTGCACCGAGGAGCGGAGCAGGGCCTGGCCGCTGGAACGGCGGGTCAGCTCGCGCAGTTCGGCCGAGGAGAAGACGTCGTTGCGATCGAGGTGGGTGTTCTCCTGCGGAAGTGTCATTCCTGAACCTCCAAGAGGGTCGAACAGCGCATGGATGGGCCGGCGTCGGACCGCACCCCACCGAGGAGGCCGCGGGCGCGGTGGCCTGATGGGTCGCCGGATCGTCGGAGAAGAGCTGTTTGATGTGTGCTCTGGCGCTACGGCTTCCGAACGCCCTCTCTGGGCTCGGCCTCCCTCGCAAGCTACAGATTTCGATGCCGAAACAACACCCCCTCTCTGCCGATGCCTTGGCCAGGGGGCGCGGCGACGGGCGTAGCCAAGTGGCCATGCCCATACTTCCCGTGGAATACCGGCCCCGCACTCCATAGACTCGATGTCCCACCCCGACGGAAATACTGACTCCTGGGCAGGTGAACCTTGCTGGTGCGCGCGGTTGAAGATGTCGTGGGAAGCGAATGCGACGTGGACTGGGGTAACGGGAGGAGCCGACGGATACTCGTTCAGGCCGACAATTTGGGTTTCGGTCTGACCGAGACCTATGTGCAGCCCGGCAGCGAGTCGTATCTGCGGTACGACAACCACCAAGAGGTCTGTTATTGCGTGTCCGGCTCCGGTTCCGTGGAGTCGGAGGACGGCGTCTTCGAACTCAGGCCGGGGATGCTGTACGCCCCGGGCATGGGCGAACCACATGTGCTGCGCTCGCAGCACGGCATGACGCTGATGTGTGTCTTCTCGCCGGCGTTGCTCGGTTCGGAAAGACACCTGCTCACCCCTGGTGTGCATTCGAGCTACTAGGGCGGGGCGGGCCGTGGCTGAACCGATCCGGCACGTACACCGGGTCGGTCTGCCTCGCGTCAGCACCCTCTACACGCTCACCCACGCCAAGGCCCCGGAACAGACACTGCCGTCCCTCGGTCCTCGCACCCATCTCGCGCACTACGTCAGGGAAGGCAGGAGAGCATGCCCGAGACCGTCGACCTGGTGATCCCGAACGTCGTCGAGTTCAACCAGAAACGCCAACTGCTGGATTTCGACCCCGGTGTGGAACGCGACCTCGTCGAGCACGGTACGGGGCTCACCGACCAGTGTGTCTTCTGGAGCACCGAGAACCGCGTGCTCGTGCTCCCCGCCGGCTACTCCCCGGAGTGGCTCGCCCACGTGCACACCGGCCTCGGCAGCACCGTCCCTCCGGTCGTGTCGCCGATGCCGCGCACCGGCCGTCTGGTCCACGACCTGCTCAACGACGACCGGGCGCTGGCCGCACTGCACGCCGCGACCAGCGGATCGCGCGTGGTGCGGTTCCTGTCCTTCGGGGCGTCGCCCGAGCTGTACGCGTTGGCGGCGGTGCTGCGCAGTCAGGGTCGGGAGGTGCGGCTGGACGTCGCCGATCCGCAGCACTACTGGTCGTGCGAATACCTCGAATCGAAGCTGAGCTGCGTCGATCTCGCCTCGCACCTACCGGGGTTCCGCGTGCCACGGGGTATCTCGGTAGCCAGCTGGGAGCAGCTCGAAGGGGCGGTCACGGCCATCGTGCGCAGCGGCGGCCGGGCCGTGGTCAAGAGCATGTACGGCGTCGGCGGTTACGGCTCCGCCGTCGCACGGTACGACGCCGACGGAACCCTGCGACGGTTCTGGCAGTCGCTGCGGCGCGAACCCTTCTTCGGCACCTTCCCGCTCACCGTGCAGGACTACATCGAGCACGCGGCCGACTGCCCGGCCGTGGACGTCCTCGTCGGTGACGGCGAGGAACCACGGATGGAATACAGCATGCTCGGCGTCGACGGACTGCGGTACCGCAGTCTGGCGCTCGGCCCTGGAGTCGTCGATCCCGCCGTGGAGGAACGGCTCTCCGCGCTGGGGAGAGCCGTCCATGCGTTCGCCCAATCCCTGGGATACCGGGGCTGGTTGACGGTCGACTGCCTGCTCGGCGTCGACGGGGAGCTCTACGTCACCGAGATCAACGCCCGGCGTTCCGGCGCCATGCACGCGGTCGCCCTCGCGGAGCGGTGGGCCGACGACACCCCGGTCGCCTACACCCATGACGCGCTGCCGCTGCGGCTCACCGGGACCGCGTCGTACACGGCGCACGTCCGCCCCGTATTCGAGGAGCTGTGGGCGCGGGGCATCCGGGCCTATCCGTCGACCGTCCGGGCGCTTGCCGGGCCTCGGCCTTCGCTGGGCGTCGTCGTGTGCGCCGTGAACGCGTCGGAGGGCGAGCGCATCGCCGAGGAGGCACACCGAGCCGTCAACGCCGCCGTCGCCGGAGCCGATGCCGCCGTGGCCGAGCCGGCCGTCGCCAGCCGCTCGTAACGGCAGCGGCCGGTCCGGCTGATTCGCGCACACGGCCATCCGCGACCTGCGCAAACGCGACAGGGAAGGGCGCCTGGCCGGGGCAGTTGCCCGCCAGGCGCCCTTCTCGGCATAGGTGTGGTGAGCAGAGTCGGCAGCCGTCCTACCGTGAGGTCTCCGACGGGCGGTTGACCGCACGCGGAGTGCCGCAGCCCATCTCCGCCAGGAATTCGGCCTGAACCATGGGCGTGGCGTTGTCGAAGAGGCGGTTGAGGAGTTCTCCCTCCCATTCCACCGATTCCACCTCATCGACCCCGTACTCCGTCAGGATCCTTCCTATGGCCTGGAGGGCGAGCAGCGAGTATCCGCCCAGTTCGAAGAAGTCGCTGCGGTGGACGTCGATGGACTCGGCTTCCACCTCCAGCACCTGGGCCCAGATCCTGCGCACCACTTCCGCCGCCGCTTGTGCGTCGCCCGGCTTGTGCGGGAGTTGTCCGTCCGGCGCGCTGGCGCGGACGTCGGGCTCGGTGCTGGTCAGGTTGTCCGTCACGGTTCCTCCATGGGTCACGATGTACGGCTGAACGCCGAGGGCGGGAAGGGACGTCCTTGTGGGGTTCACGGGATCAGCACCACCTTGCTGGCCTCTCCGGTGTCGAACAGCCGGAACCCCTCCGCGGCCTCGGCCAGGGGCATCCGGTGCGAGATCAGGAAGGTGGGGTCGACGCGACCGCCGCGTACCAGGTTCATCAGCGGCTCGAAGTCGCTGATGGGATCGCCGACGGCGAAGCGCAGCGTGACCTCCTTGGCGAACGCGAGCCGTGTCGGCATGGGCATGGCTTCGGAGGCATGGGCGCCCACGGCGCACACCGTGCCGCGTGGCCGTACGACGTCCAGCGCGGTCAGCAGCGCGGCGTCGGTGCCCACGGCCTCCAGGACGGCGTCCGCGCCGCGCCCCTCGGTCAGGTCGGCGACGTGCCGGTCGACGTCGGGCGTGGCGGGCACCGGGCAGGCGCCGCGTTCGGCGGCCAGTTTCCGCCGGCTCTCCAGCGGGTCGATGGCCAGCACCCGGGCGGCGCCCAGCACCCAGGCGGCCTCCAGGGCCAGCAGGCCCACGGGGCCGCAGCCCACCACCGCCACCGTGGCCCCGGGGCGCACCTCGGCGCCCACGGCGCACGCGTAGCCCGTGGCGAGTACGTCGCCGATGAACAGAGCCCGCTCGTCGCCGACGTCGTCGGGGATCGGGAACAGCACGGTGTCGGCGAAGGGCGCCCGGACATACTCGGCGTGGCCCCCGGCGTAGGCCCGTGTGCCGACCACCGTGGAGTAGCCGAACAGGCCCACCTGCTCGCACTGGTAGTGCCAGCCCCGGCGGCAGGAGTCGCAGTGCCCGCACGCGATGATGTCCGAGGCGACGACCCGGTCTCCGGGCCGCAGACCGCGCACTTCGGGCCCGACCTCCTCGACCACGCCGGTGAACTCGTGGCCGGTCACCGTTCCCGGCGTGAACCCGTCGATCTCGCCCCGGTACGGGTGGAGGTCGGTGCCGCAGATCGCGCTGCGCACGACACGGACGACGGCGTCTCGCGGTTCCTCGATACGGGGCATGGCGACGCCGTCCGCTACCGCCGCCCGGCGTGTGCCGTGCCACCGCAGCGCTCTCATCCGTCCTCCTGGGAACCCTTGATGCCCCAGGCGAAGAGCCAGCGCCGGGGCACCTCGGTCAGCTCCAGCCGCTCGAAGGTGGCCCGCAGGCCGTCGGTCAGCGCCTCGGAGCCGAGGGCCAGGTCGCTGATCCCGGTGGCTCCTTCCACGAACACCGAGTACGTGCACAGGGCCTCCCAGTCCTGGAGGGTCCACGGGTACACGGCCTCCTCGGACTTGGTCTGGGAGAACCCCGCCTGGGCGAACAGCTCTTCGTGCCGGCCCGGGGTGAGCGTCTGAAGCGCCACCGGTTTGCCGCGCGCGAGGACGAGGTCCTGGCCCCGTTCCCGCAGGGCGTCGCGGGTGGCGCGCAGCCAGTGTGCGTAGAAGGGCCGGGTCTCGGGAAGCACGGCTCCCTCGTAGAACAGGGTGTTGAGCACGCAGCGCCCGCCCGGTGCGAGCAACCGGTGGCAGCCGGCGATCACGGAGCCGCGCTCGGCCGCCGGGATCTGGTGCATCACATTGCTCAGGACCGCGACATCCACCGGTCCGGTCAGGGATTCGACGTCCTGTGCGCGTCCCTGCACAAAGCGCACTTTGGGGTCGCGCAACCGCTGGCGTGCGATGGCCAGTTCGTGCTCCGAGGGGTCGATGCCGACGATGGCACTCACCTGTGCGGAGCGTTCCAGGAGCAGTTGGGTGGCAAGGCCCGAGCCGCAGCCGACGTCGGCGACGACGCCGCCGTCCGGGGCCTCGCAGATGTCGACCAGACGCTGGGTCACATCGCCGTACAAGGGGCGGCGCGACATGGCGTCGAACTCGTATCCGCGGGAAAAGGTCATGGCACCTCAAGTCATCGGGTCGAAGGAGGAGTCGGTGTGGGGTGGGGTGGGGTGGGGTGCGGCGAGGGCGAGCAGCCGCGCCGCCGTGCCGCCCATCAGGGCCTCATACTCGCGCGGCGAGAGCGGGTCGCTGCCGGGCGGCCACAGCGCGGGATCCCGGGCCAGATCGGCCATACGGGTCACGGACCCGGTCATGGAGGCGAAGGGGAAGTCGGTGCCCCACAGGAGCCGGTCGAGGACACCGCTGTCGCGGGCGTGGGCCAGTGCCCGGGCCACGGTGGCGGGTTGCTGGTAGGAGCCGAAGATGGACAGGTCCGCGTGGAGGTTGGCATGCCGGGCGAGCAGGTCGACGCACGGCCGGGTCCAGGGCGTGCCGAGGTGGGCGAGGATCACCGTCAGGCCGGGGAAGTCCCGGGCCACCTGCTCCACGAGCAGCGGGGAGAAGAACCGGGCGTCCGCGTTGCGCGACGGTGTGTATCCGGTGTGGATCAGGACCGGGATGCCCAGGTCCATGGCCGTCTCGTACACGTCGTACCACTGGCGGTCGGCGGGTGACATGCGCAGGTAGCAGGGGGCGGTCTTCAGGCCGCGCAGGCCGAGGCCGGTCACGGCCTCGCGCAGGCGCCCGGCCGCGCCCGGGACGCCCGCGTCCACGGAGGCGAAGCCGGTCAGCCGGTCGGGGTGGCGGGCGCACAGTTCGGCGACGAACTCGTTCGGCACCGAGAACCCCTCGACGCGTTGTACGTCGAAGGCGAGCAGGAAGACGCGGTCGACGCCCGCGCTGTCCATCTCGGCGAGCAGTTTCTCCTCCGGCGCGGACAGGTCCTCGGGCGCCAGCTCGGTGGTGGCCGTCATCTGCTCGGCGAAGCGGGCCGAGTAGTGGCGGTAGTACTCCCCCGCGTGCACATGCGCGTCGACGATCACGGCTGTCGCTCCTCGGGCCGCTTGCGCTGACCGGGGTGCGGCGCCGTGGTGTCGGCGTGCCATGCCGTGGAGTCGGCGTGCCGCCCCGTGGAGTCGGCGTGCCATGCCGGGGCATCGGCGTGCCAGAACAGCAGGCGCACCCCCTTGGCTTCCAGGCGCAGGCGCTCCGTGGTCTCCGGGGCGCCGTCCACCGGTCGGCGCCGCAGGGCCGTGTCCACCGGTTCGGGGGCGTGGTTGATGACCACACCGCAGCGCTCGTCGCCGCGCCCGAGCACGCTGACCTCCACCGACGGGTCGTCCACGGTCAGCGGCACGCGCACCCCGGCCTCCTCCGCGACCACCTCGTACAGCCGGTGCCAGGCGGCCTCCTCAAGGCGGTAGGGGGCGTTGAGCTGTGCCTCCAGGGGGGCGTTGAGGTAGTAGGCACTCCCCTCGCCCAGCCGGTGGCGGGTCAGGGCGGGCGAGCCGTCGGCGAACGCGGCCAGGGTCTCGGCACCCACCGCGTCGATCACCGGGATCGGACCGGGGTCCCAGCGCAGCGGGAAGCGCACGCCCGCCCAGGTGAAGTCGGCGTGGGTGTCTTCGGCGCGGGTGAAGTCCCGTATACGGACGCCGAACAGCTCCTCGTCGCCGGCGGCGTCCAGCAGGCTGCCGGTGGAGTACAGCAGGACTCCACCGGAGGTGACGTACCGCGCCAGGCGGCGGCGGTCGGGCAGCGACAGCTGCCGCGCCGAGGGGCAGATCAGCAGCGCGTGACGCTCCAGATCCGCGTCCCGGCCGGTGAACTCGTAGGGCAGGTGCGCCTGTTGGAGGAGCAGATGGGCGTAGAAGGGGGCGGGCGCGTCGCTGCCCGAAGGCGTCAGATAGCCCGCCTCGTCCTGCGGCTCCGGCTCGGGGACGAAGACACCCACCGGGGCGGGCAGCGGTCTGAACCCGGCCAGCTCGCCGGTCACACGTCGGGCGAACGTCCGGTACTCGGCCAGGGCGGGCTTCTCGCGGCCGTCCGCGTCCAGCAGGCCGACGCGCCGCTCGTTGGGCCGCAGCGCGTAGGGTTTGCGCTCGGTGGTGAAGTCCTGCCAGCACCAGACGGCGGTGCCGACCGCGCCGGCCGCGAAGGCGGAGTGGGACGCCGCCCGCAGATACCGCGCGGCCGTGCTCTCGTCGCAGCCGTAGCTGCCCATCTCGTCGACGTACACGGGCCGGTGGGCGCTGCCGCGCCGCACGAGGTAGGGCAGGAAAGCGGTGGCCTTGCGGGCGGCGACGGACTCGATGTGGAACGGCGTCCACACCGGGAATCCGTGCAGTCCCACCAGGTCCAGGCGCTCGGCGTGCTCCGGGCGGAAGGCATGGCCGCCGAGCACCGCCGAGGCCTCGTTGGCCTGGAGGACCAGAGCGTCCGGGTCGGCGGCGCGGATCGCTCCCGCGAGCATCCCCCACCACTCCCGGACCTCTTCGGCGCCGAGGGAGGCGGACGACGTGGAGTCGACGTGGATCACCTCGTCTCCCAGGTCGTAGGCGAGGATGTTCGGCGCGTCCCGCAGCTCGGTGGCGATGTGGTGGACGAAGGCCCGCTGCCGCTCGCGCAGGTCCGCGTCCCGCCACAGGTCCCGGCCCTCGCGCCACGGCGGGTCGAACCGCTGGCCGTTCATCCAGATCGTCAGCAGCGAGGGCAGGCAGGCCAGACCGTGTCGGTGGGCGGTGCGGGCCAGCTCCCGCAGCCGTCCGGTCATCTCGGGGTCGTAGACACCTTCCTTGGGTTCGAAGTCGGCCCAGAAGACGAAGAAACGTACGGTGTTCAGCCCCGCGGCGGCCATCCGGCGGAAGTCGTCGTCGATCCGGGCACCGTCCCACTCCCGCCAGTAGTCGCATCCGGTGGACGAGGGGTGGTAGTTGACCCCGACGCTGACGAAGGGACGCCCCTCTAGGTGCAGGGCGCCGTCGGCGAACGTGACGCGGTCGCCCTTCACGGTGTCTCCTGCCATGCGGCGCTCACCGCCTCGACGACCCGGTGGACCTCGGCCGCGCCGATGCCCGGGTGCAGCGGCAGCGAGAGCTGACGTGCCATCACGTCCTCGGTGACCGGCAATCGGCACGGCCCGCTCCCCTGCCGCTCCCGGTAGGCGGTGAACAGATGGGTGGGCGGGTAGTGCACACCGCTCTGGATCCGCGCCACGCGCAGCCGGTCCTGCAGCGTCTCGCGGTCGGCGCCCTCGGGCAGCACCACGGCGAACAGGTGGTGGGCGCTCTCCTCCACAGGCCGGTCGGCGAACGGCACGGTCAGCCCCGGTAGTACGGCCAGTTGCTCGCGGTACATCCGCACCGCGTCCCGTCGGCGGGCCTGCGCGGCGGGCAGGGCGTCGAGCTGGACGCACCCGAGGGCACAGCCGATCTCCGTGGGCCGGTAGTTGAGGCCCAGGGTGTCGACGTCGTACAGGGAGGATCCCCCGCGGTGGCGCTGCTGGGCGCTGACGGTCAGGGCGTGCGAGCGCAGCCGCCGGATGCGCTCACCCACGGCGGGGTCGCGGGCGACCACCATGCCGCCCTCGCCCATGGCCAGGTTCTTGGTGGCGAAGAAGCTGTAGCAGCCGATGTCGCCGACCGTGCCGAGCATGCCGTGGACCGAGTCGGTGACGGGCGCGTGGGCGCAGTCCTCGATCAGGGCGAGACCGTGCGCACGGGCCAGCCGCGCGAGGGCCGTCAGGTCGGCGGGGTGGCCGCCGTAGTGCATGGCGACGATCGCCCGGGTGCGCGAGGTGACGCGGCGGGCGGCGTCCTCGGGGTCGAGGCACAGGTCGTGCGGGCCCTTGACGTCGGCGAACACCGGGGTGGCGCCGCACAGCGCGACGGTCGCGGCGGCCGAGACGAAGTTCAGCGAGGGCAGCACGACCTCGTCGCCCGGGCCCAGGCCCAGCGCCAGGACGGCCAGGTGCAGGGCGGCGGTGCCGCTGCTGACGGCGACCGCCGACCCGACACCCAGCGCGGCCGCGTACTTGCCCTCGAACTCCTCGGTGACGGGCCCGGCCGACAGCCATCCGGACCGCAGGACGGCGGTGACCGCCTCGATCTCGGCCGGCCCGATCCGCGGCTGGTACAGCGCGATGTCGAAGGCCGTCATCCGCCCACCACCTCCTGCGGGGCCCCGGTCCCCGCGCACAGCGCGGCCTCGGCCCCGCGGCCCAGGTAGCGGGCCCGGTCGGCGCGGAACGCCGCGGCGGCCAGGTCCAGTTGCTCGGGCGTGCCGATGTCGTGCCAGTCCCCCTCGATGACATGGCCCTCGATGCGCTCGCCCTCGGCTCGGGCACGGTCGAGCAGGGCGGGCATGTCGTGCCGGCCGCGCGGCGGCAGCAACCGCAGCAGGGACGGCTCCAGTACGTAGATGCCGCCACTGACCAGGAAACTCAACCGGGGCTTCTCGCGGAAGTCGGTCACGCGCCGCTCCTCGTCGAGTTCCACCACCCCGTGCGCGATGTCGATGTCCTGGCGGCTGAGCGCGACCGTGGCGGCGGCCTGGGACTTCTTGTGGCACCTGACCAGGTCGGCGAAGTCGATGTCGGTGAGCAGGTCCGCGTTCATTACGAGGGTGGAGTCCTCGAAGGGCGGCAGCAGTGCGAGCGGGCCCGCGGTGCCCAGCGGCTCCTCCTCCTGGAAGAAGTCCAGCTCCAGGTCGGGCGACCAACTTCCGCCGAAGCTCGCCTTGATCATATGGGCCCGGTAGCCGAGGGAGAGCGACACATGGGTGAAGCCCGCGCGCTCCAGCTGCGTCAGGATGATGTGCAGGATCGGTATGCCGTCGATGGGTATGAGGGGTTTGGGGAGGGTCAGGGTGGCGGGCCGTAACCGCCGGCCCTCACCTCCGGCCAGGACCACTGCTTTCATCGGGCCTTCTCCGTTTGCTTCCGGGCGGCGATCAGCGTGCGGTATACGGTGTGGACCCGGTCGGCGACCGCGTCCCAGCCGAGTTCACGGCGCACCTTGTCGTGGCCGTGCTCTCCCATGGCGCGGCGTTCGGACGGGTTGCCGAGGAGCCGGTTGACCGCCTCGGCGACGGTCCGGGCGGTGGGGCGGACGAGCAGGCCGTCCCGTCCGTGGGCGACGACCTCGGTGCTGCCGAGGAAGGTGGACGCGACGACCGGTCTGCGACAAGCCCAGGCCTCCACGTAGACGAGCGGGAACAGATCGACGGTGGAGGGTACGCACAGCAGCTCGCAGGCGGCGAGGGCGCTGTGCTTGGCGTCCTCGTCGACCATGCCGAGCTCGATGACACGGGGGTCGGTGTGCTCGGCGAACCGCTCCGCGCAGTCCTCGTCCCAGCGAGGTCCCAGGAACACGAAGGTGGTGTCGGGGTGTTGCTCCCAGACGTGCTCGGTCGCCTCCAGGAGGGTGACGTAGCCCTTGGAGCGTGTCTTGCGCCCCAGGAAGAGCACGACGGGGCCTTCGATGCCGTGGTCGCGGCGGAACCGGTCGGGGTCGGGGGTCCCGGGCAGGTGCGGTCCCTGGCCGATGATGTGCAGCCTGGACGCGGGGACGCCGGCGTCGCGGAGCATGTCGCGTTCCGCCACGGACAGGGCGAAGACCGCGTCCGCGCGCCGGCAGCCGTCGAGTACGGTCTCGCGGTCCGGCCACACGTCCGGGGCGGAGGCGGGGGTGACCGCGAACGGCACGCCCCAGGCCCGGGCGAGGTCGAGACCGGCCGCGATGTCCTGCGGGTGGAAGGCGTCGATGGCGTGGACCACGTCCGCCCGTTCGGTCTCGTCGGGCGTGGCCGGAAGCGGCTGGATGCTCACGCCCGCGCCCCGCATGAACGTCGCGGTGTCCTCGTCGACCTGGTGGGTGTACACGCCGGCGTCCCAGCCGAGCCGGCTCATCGACGCGGCGAGGTACTGCGTCATCAGTTCGGCTCCGGCCCGCGCCGGGAAGTAGCCGCGGTGGACGTACCGTACGCGCATACCGCTCACGCTCCGCTTCCGCGGGCCGCGATGTCCCGGGCGTACCACTCGCAGGTACGGCGCAGCCCCTCGCCCAGTGCCACCGAGGGGCGGTGCCCGGTCAGTTCGCGCAGCCGGGAGATGTCGGGCAGGCGCCGGGCAGGCGACAGCGGGGGCGCGGGATGGGCGTCGACGGCCGGGTGCCGGCCCAGGGCGTCGAAGACGCTCCGGGCCAGGTCCCTGATGAGGATCTCCTCCTGGTCGTTGCCGACGTTGACCAGCAGCGGCTCCTTGGTGGGCAGGGCGGTCAGCGCGGTGATGGCGTCGACGGCGTCGTCGACGTAGCAGAACGCGCGCGTCTGGTCGGCTCCGTGGATCTCGAAGGGGTCCGCGCCGCCGAGCAGCCGCTCGATGAACTGCGGGATCACATGCTCGTATCCCATCCGGGGTCCGTAGACGTTGTGGAAGCGCACCATGCGCAGGGCGAAGCCGTGGGTGCGCGCGTAGGTGCGGCACAGCAGCTCTCCGGCGATCTTGCTGAAGCCGTACGAGGAGCGGGGCACCGTGGGATCGGGAAGCATCAGCGGCACGTCCTCGGCGGTGGGGACGGACGCGATGCCGGCCTCGACGCTGCCCGCGTACGCCTCGCTGGAGGAGGCGAAGCAGAGGGTGGCTCCGGTCAGGCCGGAGAACCAGTCGAGGAGGTGGACGGTGGTGAGCAGGTTGGTGCGCAGCACCCGCCGGGGGTTGTCGTTGGAGTGGGCGACACCGACGACGGCGGCCAGGTGGTAGACCTCGGCGAAGTCGTCCGGGAGCAGTCCGTCGGGCACGGGCGTGGTCAGGTCGTGCTCGACGACCTCGACCGGGCCGGGCAGCGCGGACAGCTCCGCGTCGTACCGGCCCCTGCTGAAGTCGTCGAGCAGGGTGACCTCGCAGGTGGCTGCCAGACGGCGGGCCAGATGCAGGCCGATGAAGCCCGCTCCTCCGGTGATCAGGATCTTCTTACGCACGGCCGAGCCTCATCGCCTTCGTCGAGGGCGGCAGGACCCGCCAGGTGTCATAGACCAGTGCCGGATCCGCCATGCGCGCCACCAGGCCGGCGGCGTCGACGTCGCCGTAGCGCTGGTGGTCGTTGAGGAGGATGGCCGCGTGCGCGCCGGTGAAGCCCTCGGTCAGACCGACCGCCCGGACGCCCAGCGACTCGATCCGGGCCGACGGCACCACGAAGTCGTGGCCGACGATCTCCTTCACGCGCCCCCTGAGGAACGGCAGCAGCCGCTCGTAGGGGGCGCCGCGCAGATCGTCGGTCTCGGGACGGCCCTTGTACGCGAAGCCCGAGATCAGGATCCTGGCGTCGGCCGGGTCCCTGCCCTGCTCCCATAGCGCGGCCAGGACGCGTTCGCCGACCCTGCGCGGCATGGACTCGTTGAGCGTGCGCGCCGCGGTGATCATCTGGGGTGTGTGGTCGTACGCGGCGACCGAGTGCGCGAGCAGGTACGGGTCCTTGGTCAGGCAGCTGCCGCCGACGAAGCCCGGCTTGTGCAAAGTGGGCCGGGGATAGCCGAGGTTGGCGGAGTCGATGACCTCCCGCGCGTCCAGGCCGAGCGTCTCGGTGATGAGCGCGATCTCGTTGCCGAAGCCGTAGATCAGGTCGGTGTGGCAGTTGCACACCAGCTTGACCAGTTCGGCGCTCTCCAGCGAGGACACGGGCACCACCTGGTCGGAGAGGGTGGCGAAGAACTCCGCGGCCCGCTTGGCCGCCTCGTCGGAGAGGCCACCGACGATCTGCGGCAGGGACAGCAGTTCCGCCAGCGCCTGGCCCTGGATGGTGCGCTCGGGGCAGTAGGCGAGCAGCGGTTCGGGGATCCTGTCGCGCAGGAGGGGCAGCACCAAACTCCGCGAGGTGCCCACCGGCACCGTGCTGCGCACGATGACCACGGTGGTCTCGTCGATGCCCGCCGCGATCGCCTCGGTGGCGGCCCGCAGATGGCTCAGATCGGGTGTGGTCCCGCCGGCCTCGATCGGCGTGCCGACGCAGATGATGACGACGGGCGGCAGCTTCCGCCCGCCGAGGTCGGTGGTGACGGCGAAGGCACCGCTCGCGGCCCCGCCCTTGATCTCCTCTTCGACGCCCGGCTCGGCCAACTCCAGTACGCCCCGGGCGAGTTCGTCGGCCGCCTTGGGGTTGGTCTCGTAGCCGAGCACGCTTCTGCCCGTGGTGAGCAGCGCGGCGGTGAGTGTGACGCCGACATAGCCCAGCCCGACGACACACACGTCGTAGTCCTCGTACGGCCTGGTCGATGGCATTGGCATAGCCCCCTGGGAGTGGCGTGGGAAGGTGGAGTCACCGGTACGTATCGCGGGCGGCCCGTCCTCGGCTGCTGGAACCCGTCGTGTTCACGGGACCCGGGACGGTTTGCCGAGGAGTTCGACGACGCCGTCGACGAGGTGCCAGAACAGGCGCTCCCCCAGTTCGGCGGAGGCGCCGACGGCCGAGGACAGCACACCCTGGTTGGAGATCTCGTCCACGTCGACGGGGTGCCGGTACACCCCCGCGGGCGGTGGCGAGGAGTGGCTGGGGCGCTCCGCGCGGACGGCATCGGGGCGCAGATACATCATCAGGCTGGTCTCGGTCAGGCCCGCGTGCTCGGCGTGCCATCCCGGGAAGTGCGGGATGTGCTCGCCGAGCCAGCCGTCGGTGACCAGACTCCACCAGCTGAACGCGACCACCTCGGTGTCCGCGAACAGGGTGTCCTGGGCGCAGCCGTCGATCGCCTCGAAGAGCAGGCCCTCGTTCTCGTAGTGCCCGTTGATCACGACGAGCCGACCGAGGCCGAGGCGGGAGAGGGACCTCAGACAGTCCGTGAGGTAGTCGATGAACGTGGCGCCGCCGATGTGCACGGTGCCCGGGAAACGCAGTCCGCCCCCGCTCTGCGGCAGCGACCTGGCCGAGAGCGGCTGGCCGGGCAGCAGCAGACCGCCGCTCTCCGCGACCACCTGCCGCGCCAGGGCTTCCGGGATGTCCATGTCGACCGAGAGCGGGAGGTGGGGGCCGTGCTGCTCCAGTCCTCCCACCGGCCACACCAAGGTGGCACCGCCCACGGTGCGAGGCACCTGCGGACTGGTCAGGTCCTGGTAGCGGGGTACGTTCGTGGTGCGTTGCCGCATCGCCTTCACCTCATGACCTCTTCACGCTCTGTCCCACAAGGTCCGCGACCGTGCCGCCGCGCGAGGCCAGCCAGTCGTCGAAGCCCTGGCGGATGCCGCGGAGCGTGGCGTGCATGTTGCGGTGCAACGCCGTGTAGACCTGTACGGCGTCGGCGCCCACGCTCAGGTACTCCGCCACGTCCACGGCGTCCTTGACTCCGCCGCTCGCCATGACCGGCACGGTCAGCCCGTCGCGGCGCAGGCCGAAGATCTCGGCGAGCACGAGCGGTTTGATGCCGGGCCCCGAGTAGCCGAACGCTCCTCCCAGGCGCACCTCACCGGTGTCGGCGTCGACGGCGAGCCCGGCGATGGTGTCGCTCAGGGTGATCGCGTCCGCGCCCGAGGCCGTGGCGGCGTCGATGCGCTCGCGCACCCGCTCCCCGATCGCCAGCTTGACGCTGAACGGCACCGGGGTGCGGCGCCGCACCGCCTCGGTGTACGCGGCGACACGCTCGGGAGTGTCCTCCAGGCCGCCGCCCTCCTCGTTCAGGCACGAGATGCCGAGCTCCAGGGCGACGCTGCCCGCGCCGGTCACGCGCTCCGCCAGATCGGCGAGTGCGGCCGGTGAGTCCGCGTGCACGGAGGTGATCACCGGCAGGCCGTCGTCGGCGAACCGGCGCAGCATCGCGCACCAGTCGTCCACGGAGCGACGGGAGTACGTGGTGTTGTTGAGCATGCCCGTGGGCAGGCGGAGCAGGCGTTCGTTGCCCGAGGGGCCGGGGTCGGGGTGGATGGTCTTGGTGACCACTGCCCCCGCCCCGCCCTCGATCAGCCGGCGGATGTTGCGTTCCTGGTCGGTGAGGAGACCGGATCCCACGACGACGGGTGACTGCAGCCTCAGCCCGAGAACCTCCACCGGCGCGGGCACCTGTACCGCGTCGGCGTCCTCGGGAGTGCTTCGCGCGTCCTTGGTGGCCGTCACTTCGACATCACGGCCTCCCGGCCCAGCTTCTCCAGCAGCCGGAGCAGTTCGACGGGGTTGGCGCGCGCCTCGGCCAGGTCGAAGACGGTGACGTCGGCGACGGTGGGCAGCCCGCGCAGCAGATGACTGGCGTTGGCCGCCATCGGCATCGGGGTGACGACGACGATGGGCCTGCCCAGCGCGGAGGCCCAGCCGAGCTCGACATGGGTGCCGTCGGTGCGCATCAGCTCACCGGCCGCGTCCACGGGAAGCACCGGTACGAACACATCGCAGCGGCGCATCCAGCCGAAGTCCCGCACACTGACCTGATCGGGCGAGAACAGCGGCGTGTCCACACCGAACTTCTCTGCGACATGTGCCGAGAACACCGTGCCGTGGACGACCGAGACGGCCTCGATGATGTCGCCGATCGTGTTGCGCAGCGGCTGGTGGAAGCCGTCGTCGCGGATCGCGTGCTGGATGGGGCCGCCGACGAAGACACTGACTCCCGTCAGGTCGATTCCCTCCGTTCCGTCGACGCCCAACGGCCTGCTGTCACTCATGACATCTCCCGATCTGCTTGGCGAAGCGCGATGTGATGCACCTTGAGCTGCGTGTACTCGTTCAGACCCCATGCGCCGTACTCGACGCCGATCCCCGAGTGCCGGTGACCGCCGAACGGCACGTCGTGCCGCAGGTCGCCGTGGGTGTTGATCCATACGGTTCCGCACTCCGGCCGCCCGGCCAGGGCCCGCGCCCGGTCCTCGTCGCCCCACAGGGAGCAGCCCAGCCCATAGGGCGAGGCGTTGGCCCGGGCGATCACCTGCTCCGGGTCGTCGTAGGGGATGACGGGGACCACCGGGCCGAACTGCTCCTCCTCTTCCAGGCGGCTGCCGGGCGGAAGGTCGGTGACGACGGTGGGGGGATAGAAGTGGCCTGCCCTGTCCAGGACATGGCCGCCGGCCAGGACCCGGGCGCCGCAGCCCACGGCCTCGTCCACCATGCCCGCGACCCGGTCCAGCTGGGCGCGGCTGACGAGCGGACCGTACTCGGTGGCCGGGTCGAGCCCGTCGCCCACGACGGCCGAGCGCGCCATGTCCGCCATGGCCTCGGCGAGTTGGCGGTACTGGGCCCGGGGCGCGTAGACGCGCTTGACCGCGGCGCAGAACTGTCCGCTGTTGGTCATGGCCCTGGTGAACAGCTCCCGCGCGACGGGCAGGACGTCCGTGCCGGGCAGGACGACGGCCGGGTCATTGCCGCCGAGCTCCAGCACGACCCGTTTGAGGTCGGCCGCGGCCTGCCGGGCGATGGCCCGTCCGGCGCCGACCGAGCCGGTGAACGAGACGAGCCGGACCACGGGGTGGGCGGTCAGCCGGGCCCCCAGCTCGGCGCCGCCGTCCACGACCGCGAACGTACCGGCGGGCAGGACCTCGCCCAGGATCCGGCCCATCATCAGGCTGGACATCGGCGTGTCCGGCGAAGGCTTGAGGACCACGGTGTTGCCGGCCAGCAGCGCGGGGGCGATCTTGCAGACGGCCAGCAGAATCGGGTAGTTGGAGGGCGCGATGGCGGCGACCACTCCGTGCGGCACGCGCTCCAGGCCGACGCGAGCGGCGGGCTCGTCGACCAGCCGTTGCGGCGCGAGCTCCAACCGCGCGGTGTGGGCGAACCACTCGGCCGCGAGGCCGACTTCGGCCCGGGCGTGTGTGAGGGGCTTGCCCTGCTCCCTGGTGAGCAGTTCGGCCATAGGGCCCACCGCGGCCAACAGGGCGCGGTGGCAGGAGAGGAGCCGCTCGCGACGGGCCTCCAAGGGTGTCGCCGCCCAGTCGGGGTACGCGCGGGCTGCGTCCCCCAACACCCTGTCGAGCTGTTCGGGCGTACACCCCGGGGTCTGGGCGAAGACCTCGCCGAGCGCGGGGTTCTCGACCGGCTTCGGTCCGTATGGGGCGGCCCCGGGGCCGCCCGGATCCGTGACCACCGGTCCGGCGGTACGGACGTTCACCGGCCGCACTCCATCGACGGCAGCACACGGTCACAGGTGAACTCGGCGTTTCCATAGATGAGTTGATCAACAAATGCGGACATGTGTTCCCGTCACGAGGTGGTCGCGTAAGGGTGGTTGCCGACTGTTGAGAGGGGCGGGCAGGTGCAGGGCGTTGGGAGCGCTCTCTGTTCCGGTGTCCGAAGACAACGCGGGTCGGGAGCGGCGCCACGGACAGGCCTGGGACACAGGGATGACCGGCGATCGCCGATGGATGGCCGTGATCCGGACGGCCCGGAAACAGTCTCACCGGGATCCCCGGTGATCGAACACCCCCACTTTGGGCTAGGGTCATTCGGCTACGCCGATCGCCCGGTCGAATGCGCATGGCGGGCACGGTGGCTCCCGGGGAGCATCGAGCGTACGGACCCGCCTTCCGGGCTCCTGGCGGGAGTTCCCTGGCCGGAGCCTTGCGTGTACGGGTGTGCGCGAGCCCTTTACCGCAGGAGAGGCATGGCCAGGCATGCGGTAGCACCGGCTCGCAGGTGGAGCCGGACAGAGCCTGACACAGGTGCCGTGAACCGTGGCGCGACAGCGCGGGAGCGGCCCGGAACGGCTCACCGGTCCGCCGGACGCACGCCCCCGCGCCAGGTGGTCCCTTCCCTGTTCGTGCGAAGCCGGGAGAAGCTAGAGAAGGGACCGGCCGCCGAGACCGCCTGCGGCCGCGCCGCGTTCTTCCATGGCCCGCTGCCCCGCGCCTTCGACGTACTCGACGAGTGAGCGCTCGACGTCGTACAGGAATCCATGCACCTGGGACGGCGTGAGCGCCCGGTGGTCGGCGTTGAGCACCAGCCGGATCCGGCCCGGAATCTCATCGTCGATCACGAGGAAGAAGGTCTCTCCCTCCTCGAACTCGTCGGGTGCGACGACGGTGTCGGCCATCGCGGCTCGCAGGGCGGCGCCGGACACCGCGGCACCACCCTCGACCTCGGGAGGCAGGGCGTGCTCCAGCCGGACGTCGTTGAAGCAGTACGAGAGGTCGACGGGCACACCGGGCCCGTGGGCGGAGGCGATCAGGTCCGCCACCTCGTCGGGGTCGTAAAGACCATTCGCGTACGCGGCGGTGCACTCGGCGAAGGCGCGGCGTGCGATGTCCTCGATGCGCTCGCCCTCCAGGCCGATCGTCACGGCCACCTCCGAGTGCAGATTGCCGATGGTGCCGCGCAGTTCCGGGTCCGACCGGTTGGCGGCGAGCAGGCGCAGGGTGCACGACGGCGTCCCCGCGCGGCGGCCCAGGAGCTGGGCGACGACGGTCAGCAGAACGACGGAGGTACTCACCCGCCAGCGCCGTGCCAGGAGCGGTACCGCGAGCGCCACCGCCCGGGATTCCATGGCGGCGCTGTAGCGGACCGGCGCCGCCAGGCTGCCCCCGGCACCGTTGCGCGGCGGGAACAGGGTGGCGGGCGCGCCCGCGAGCTGGCGGCACCAGTAGGCGCGCGCCCGCGCCTGCAGGGCCCGGCCGCGCGGTGAGTTCTCCAACTGCGCCTGCTCAACGGGCTGCCGAGCCGGCACGGCGGGCGGCAGGGGGCGACCGGCTGCCCGGGCGTCGAGCAGGGCGGTGACCTCATCGGCCAGCAGGCGCAGGGACGTCAGGTCCACCACGAGGTGGGACACGCAGTACGCGGCGAGCACCGGGGAACCGTCGGCGACGATCACCATGAACCGGATCAGCGGGGCCTGCGCGGCCTCGAAGGGGGTGTGCCGCATACGGCGCTGCCAGGTGTCCAGCACGCTGTCGCGGTCCTCGTCCGGCGTGAGGGTCCACACCTCGGTCTCGAACTCCGCCGAGTCCATGACCTGTTGGACCAGTGAGCCGTCTGCGCCCCGATGGAAGGAGGTGCGCAGTGACTCGTGGCGCCTGAGCAGTTCGGCGAAGACGTCGAGGAGGTCCTGTGCGGCGCCGTGGCCGGGCAGCGCCACCCAGTAGCAGATGTCGTAGAAGGCGGCGTCGGGCAGTTGACGCTGGATCAGGTTCCATATGTGCCGCTGTGCGCAGGTGGCCGGCGCGGTGACGGCTCGTCCTCCGCCGAGGGGGGTACGGTACCGGACGAATTCCGCCACGGCTCGCTCCTTTCCAGCACGGTCAGGCATGGTGAGGGGAGGTGGGGGTGTACGTGTGCCGCCCTGCCAGGCCGGCGTGCGTGCACCGCCCCGCCAGGCCGGTCGGCCGGCCCGGATACGGGCGATGTCGCGCGGTGGGCTTCGGCGGGCTTGCACGCCCGAACCCACGGTGAGTTGCCGCAGGCTTCACACCCGGGATCACCGTAGCGCCGGCGCCGCGAGAGCGTCACCCGGCGCTTCGGGTCTGCCCGTTCGGGCACACCCACCTCTTGAGAACTGCCCGTTCGGGCACACTGAACGGGCGCCCACGGGAGGCTTCACACACCGCTCGGACACGGTGAGCAGCGATACATACGGGTTTCCCTTCCACCGAGCGGGCAGGGACAAGATGGCCCGCGGGCGAGCGGGGCCGATCAGTAGGCAATGAGACCGTTCTGTATGGCGGTGACCACCGCGGCCGTCCGGTTGGGCGCTCCGAGCTTGAGCAGCAGGCTGGCGACGATGCGTTTGACACCATGGCTGGAGATGCCGAGGCGCCGGGCTATCTGCTTGTTGCTCAGCCCCTCGGCCAGCATCGGCAGCACCTCGTTCTCCCGGCCGGTCAGCGGGACATCACGGCGCCAACGCTGCTGTTCCGGCTCCCGGACGCGATGCAGCAGAGCCCGGGTGACCGAGGTGGGCATGGGCACCTCCCCCACCACTATCCGCTGGAGCGCCTCCTCGACCGCGGAGGCGGTCAACTCGCTCTCGACCAGAAATCCATCGGGGACCGAGGGCCCCGCGAGGATCTCCTCGGACACGTCGCTGCTGCTGAGCAGCAGCAGCACTTTGGGGCGCCGGCGCCGGGCGTCGGCCAGCACACCCCGATCAGGGCCGCAGTCCTTCTCGTGCAGGACCAGGACGTCGACTTTGTTGGCACCCAGAGTGTCCTCCAACTCACTCCAGTCGGCGCAATGTCTGACCTCCCTCACCAAGGGGGTCGTCGACAGCACGGCTTGCAGCCCGAGCTGCAGGAATCCGTTGCGCACCAGAGTGATCACACCGAGCTGTTCTCCTTGAGACGGGGGGTGGCACAGCGTCTGGCTCACTCTCACTCCTCCTCACTGCCGCCACGCGCTCCGGCGTATCCAGCGCGGGGAGATGCCGCCGCCCCCGCGCCGTCCACGGTCAGGCTGTGGCCGACTCACCATCGCGCACAGGCAATAGCGGCTCACTTGAACACCCGTTCCAGCACTGGAGCTCATCACAGTACCCACACGATTCGAGTGAGATCAACCATTCAACTTGACGCATCCCATTCAGGCCAGGCGGCCCGAAATTTTCGATTGGAGGCCCCTTCAGGCATTGATTTAATTTTCAAGCACAAGCTGTTTGCGCAACTCATGGGCGGACTTTCGTTTCGCCGTGAAAACAAGTAGCTTCCATGCCACGGCACGCCCCGGACCGTTCGCGTGCCAGGGAAATCCATGATGCCGAAGATGCGCCGTCCGCCCCCATCGAAACCTCTCTGAACAGCTACGACCCTCATCCGGCCAAGTCCGCCCACGACTTCGGTCACACCGTCTCAATACTCCGATTGCGCTCCATCAATACGCGCCGGGTGCGCACACGTGCACCTATACCCGGGGACAGCACCTTTGCCCGTACCGCACGCCCGTATGCCCCACCCGTACACCCGTTTCCTGCCCGCGAGTGCACCCGCGGCACACCGAGTCGCCCCCGCCGCACTCCCCTTCCAGCCCAGCCCAATTCACAGGACGGGCCGGAAATCCCCGGCGTGCCGTGCAGCCGGGAATTCGCTGAACCGTGGCCGAAAACCATGCGCCGATTGTCTTTTCCGGACCTCTCCGGGTCCGAGGACTCCACGGCCGTCGACACAGACAAGGAGAGCCGATGACCGCCGAGACCATCCCGCGCGGGGAGGATCCGGCCGGCCCGAGTGCCCCTCCCCTGCCGGAGTCCGGCGCAGGCGCTCAGGACAGCGTGCCCCGCTGGCTGCTCGCGCAGATGCGGCCCTTCAGGCCGTACATCGCCCTGTTCCTGCTGGGCAGCCTGGCCTGGCAGACACTGACCGCGGCGATCCCCCTGGTCACCGGTCTGGCCTTCGACGCCGTCCTCGACCAGGACGACGGGACACCCGACTTCGGCGCCTTCCACGGCATCGTCGCGGTACTCCTCGCACTCGTGGTCGTCCGGGCGTTGGGCGGCATCATGTCCACCTACTGCCTGGAGTCCTTCGCCAGCGGACTGGAACGCAACGCGCGCGCCCAGGTCTTCGCCAGCCTGCTCCGCAAGGGCCAGAGCTACTTCAACCGGCGTCGGGTCGGCGACCTGTCGGCCCGGGCCACCGGCGACGCGGAGTCACTGAACCTGATGGTGTCGCCCGGCTTCGACCTGGCCGTCGATCTGGCGCTGAACATCCTGATGCCGATCGTCTTCATCGCCCTGGTGGATTGGCGGCTGCTGCTCTCCCCCTTTTCCTTCGTGCTGCTGTTCGCCGTGGCCCTGGCCGAGCACGGACGGCGCCTGGAACCCGTGTCCGACCTCGCACGCGAACGCTTCGGCGACATGACGGCCCAGGCCTCGGAGAGCATCGCCGGGATCGAAGTGGTGGGATCCACCGGCGGAGCCGACGAGGAGCGCGCCCGGTTCGCCGAACTGGCCAGGGCCTACCGGGACGCCTCCGTACGCCAGATCCGCACCCAGGCACTGGCCCTGCCCCCACTGCTGCTGGCCCTCGCCACGGTCGGCGCCCTGGTGCACTCCGTGATCCTGCTGCACGCGGGCTCCCTGACCATCGGCGAACTCGTCGCCGTACTGGGGCTGATGGGCACCCTGCGAGCCCCCACCCAGCTGGCGTCCTTCAGCCTCGGACTCATCTACCTCGGCATGGCGGGAGCACAGCGCATCAAGGAGGTCGTCGACGACCCCGAGAACGAGGACGAGCGGGGCGGGCGGCACATCGCGCCCCTCACCGGCGAAGTCGCCATGGACAACGTCACCTTCGGCTACGAACCCGGCAAACCCGTGCTGCGCGACGTGTCGTTCCACGTGGCCCCCGGCACCACCGTGGCCATCGTCGGCGCCACCGGCAGCGGCAAGTCCACCCTGCTGCATCTGCTGAACCGCACCTACACACCGGACGCGGGGCACGTCCTGATCGACGGCGTCGCCACCACCGACTGGGACACCACGTCGCTGCGCTCGCGCATCTCCGTCATCGAGCAGGACGTGGTGCTCTTCTCCCGCACCATCGCGGACAACCTCAGCCTCGGATCGGACACCGGCACCGACCGCGCCCGCCTGGAAGCCGCGGCCCGCATCGCCCAGGCACACGACTTCATCACGGCGACCGAGAACGGCTACGACACCGTCGTCGGCCAGCGCGGTGTCACCCTCTCCGGCGGACAGCGCCAACGCCTCGCCATCGCCCGCGCACTGGTCGCCGACCCCCGGATCCTCGCCGTGGACGACGCCACCAGCGCCGTCGACAGCGCCACCGAGTACGAGGTGCAACGCGCCATGCGCCAGGCCTCGGCCGGACGCACCACGTTCCTCGTCACCCCCCGGCTGTCCCGCATCCGGGCGGCCGACCACATCCTCGTCCTGGACGCCGGCCGGATCGTCGGCCAGGGCAGCCACGAACACCTCCTGCGGGACTGTTCCCTCTACCGCCGGATCTTCGCGCCCTACCTGAGCAAGCCGGCGCCCACCGGCCCGGACACCGCGGGCGCGAAGGAGGAGAGCCACTGATGGCCCATCTGCTGGAGGGCATCGAGCCGGACGGCTACGACCGCCGCTACGGCGACCGCGAGCTGACCCGCCGTATCGCTCCGTACTTCCGCGGCAAGGCCACAGCGGTGACCTTCGTGACCATCGCCGTGATCATCGCGGCGACCGCGGGCAGCGCCGTGCCCCTGCTGCTCGCGCGGACCGTGGACTCGGCCGTGAACGACGACGGCGACGGCCGGTTGGCACTGCTGGTCACGGCCATCCTCGTCGCGGGCATCACCGCCTGGCTGCTCACCCTTCTCCAGGAGCGCACGACCGGAACACTGGCCGGTGACGTGGTGCTCAAACTGAGGGAGCAGGCGTTCGCCGCGGCCATGCGCCAGGACATGACCTTCCACGACGCCCACCCCACCGGTGTGGTGGTCAGCCGCGTCACCAACGACACCCAGGCGTTCGCGACGCTGATCAGCCTGGCGCTCAGCCTGCTCGGTCAAGTACTGATGATCGTGATCCTGCTGACCGCCCTCTTCGTGATCAATGTGCCGCTGGCCCTGGTGACGGCTCTGGTGGCCGCGCTCATCGTCGCCGTCAGCCTCGCCTTCCGCCGCGCCGCCCGCAGCGCCTCGCGCCAGCAGCAGCAGGCGCTGGCCGAGGTCAACGGATACGTCCAGGAGACCCTGCGGGGCATCGCCGTGGCGCGCAACCACAGCCACCAGCAGTCCGCGCAAGCCGAGCTGCACGCGGTCAACCACCAGTGGTTCCAGGCCAGTGTGCGGCTGAACCGCCTGTTCAGCGGCATCTTCCCGCTGCTGATCTCGCTCACGGGACTGGGCACGGTCGCCGTGGTCCTGGTCGGCGGCCACGGCGTCGACGCGGGCTCCGTGTCGGCGGGCGAGTGGGTGCTGTTCCTGGAGGCCCTGGCTCTTTTCTGGTCCCCCCTCACCAGCATCGCCTCCTTCTGGAGCCAGCTTCAGCAGGGCCTGGCCGCGGGAGAGCGGGTCTTCGCGCTCGTCGACCGCGAACCGACGGTGCGTCAGCGCGACCGGGTCCCGGTGCCACGCCTGCGCGGCGAGTTCACGCTGCGCGACGTCCACTTCGGCTACGACGCCGACCATCCCGTCCTCAAGGGCGTGAGCCTGACCATTCCGGCGGGCCGCACCGTGGCACTCGTGGGGCACACCGGGGCGGGCAAGTCCAGCGTGGTGCGGCTGATCATGCGCGCCTACGAATTCCAGCAGGGCAGCATCGACGTCGACGGCCTTGACGTGCGAACCCTGGACCTCGACGAGTACCGGCGCTGCCTCGGCGTGGTGACGCAGACGCCGTTCCTCTTCTCCGGGACGGTGGCGGACAACATCGCCCGTGGCCGACCGGGTGCCGGACGGGACGAGATCGAGGCCGCCGCGCGCGCGGTGGCGGGCGGCGACTGGCTGGCACCGCTCTCGCAGGGCCTGGACACCCCCATCGACGAGGGCGGGCGCAATCTCTCCACCGGCCAGCGGCAGATCGTCGCCCTCGCCCGCGTCTTCCTCCAGGACGCCCCCGTACTGATCCTCGACGAGGCCACGGCCAGCATCGATCCCCTGACGGAGGCACAGATCCAGGAGGGACTGGAGGCACTCGCCGCGGACCGCACGACCATCGTCGTCGCCCACCGTCTGCCCACCGTCCGCAAGGCGGACACGATCGTCGTCGTCGACGACGGCCGGATCATCGAGGAGGGCGACCACACGACCCTGCTGGCCCACGGCGGAGCCTACCGCCGCCTCTACGACCGCTACTTCCGCCACCAGCAGCCCGACGACGACCCCGCCGACGACCCCGAGCGTCCGGCCCGCCGCCCCGCGCCGTACGCGCGAGCGGTGACACCGGCGAACGGACTCGCGGACCAGAACGGAGAGGAGAGCGTGATCGATGGCCACCGCGTCTGACACCGAAGTGCACCAACTTCCCACAACTCTGGGGGTGTTACTTGAAAGCGCCGCCCGAGCCCGCCCCCATGCCGTCGCCGTACGCTGTGATGACGACGTCCTCACCTACGGTGAGCTGCACGCGCAGGTACGAGCCACCGCACACCGCTTCAGCTCTCACGGCCTCACCGAGCACGTCACGACGGGGCTGCTTCTGGAGAACACCCCGGACTGCGTCGTCGCCTTCCTCGCCGCCGCGCACCTCGGACTGCGCCTGGTCCCCCTCGAACCTGGCACACCCCGCTCCCAACTGACCGTTCTACGAGGCACGTTGGGCCAAATGGCCATCGTGGGGCACACGACGAGACTCACCGCACTGAACGGCCTCAAGGACCACGATCCGCTCGACTGCCCGTTCATCCCCGTGGAGGACCCGGGCGACACACCCTCGCCGGAGTCCGGCGGCGACGAGCCGCCGACCACCGCCACGCCCGACGCCCCCTTCCTCCACCAGTACACCTCCGGCTCGACCGGAGAGCCCAAAGCGGCCGTCCACACACAGCGCAACCTCGCCAACGGCGGCGACATCTACACACGCGCCTACGGCATCACCGCGGACGACCGCATCCTGGCCGCCGTACCGCTGCTGCACTCCTTCGGCATGGTCGCCGGACTCGTCACCGCTCTGCGGGCCGGGGCGCAGCTCGTCCTCCTCCGCCGCTTCTCCCCCGCACAACTGCTGCGGGCCCTGGACGAGCACGCCTGCACGGTGCTCGTCGCCGCCCCCATGGTCTACGACCTCGCGACGCGTGCGGCGGCAGCGGGCTCGTCTCCCCCGCGCCCGCCGGACGCCCTGCGGCTGTGCCTCTCCTCGGGGGCGGCCCTGCCACCTGCCGTGGCACAGCGGGCCAGGGAGCGGCTCGGGCTGGACATCCAGCAGGTCTACGGCTGCACGGAGGCCGGAGTCATCGCCGCACGGCGTCCCGAGGACGGCGCGGGCACGGACCTCGGCGTGGGCCGCCCCATGCCCGGCGTACGGGTCCGTGTCGTCGACGAGCGCGGACACCAGGTGCCACCGGGCGAGGAGGGGGCGCTGCTGGTGCGGACGCCCGCGATGTTCACGCACTACCTCGGCCACCCCGAAGCCACCCGGCGGGCCTTTCGTGACGGCTGGTACGAGACCGGCGACGTGGCTCGCCTCGGCCCCGAAGGCCAGCTGCACCTGGTCGGACGCAAGGGCTCCTTCATCAACGTGGGCGGCAAGAAGGTGAACCCCCTTGAGGTGGAGCAGATCCTGCTGGCCCACCCCTCGGTCGCCGAGGCGGTGGTGTGGGGCGAGACGACCGACGGCACCGGCGAGCGTGTACGGGCCACCGTCGTCGCGGGAGCCCCGCTGTCCGCGACGGAGCTGACGTCCTACTGCCGCACCCGACTCCTGCCGCACCAGGTTCCCGCCGAGGTCCACTTCGTCGCCTCACTGCCGAAGAGCTCCATGGGCAAGGTCAGACGGGCCGCGGTGCACGGCGAGAATCCGTGACGGTGCCCCCACGGCATGGCGGGGGGGAATCGCGCTACGACCGGCCCTAGGCAGGGGGAACCCGCAATGCAGCCAGCACCGGCAGGTGATCCGTGGCCGCTCTAAGGTCCCGTTCCACGACTCCGGGGAGCCCCATCGGCACCCCGCACCCCAGCACCTGAACCCCCTCCGTGGCGAAGACGGCGTCGATCCGCTGCAACGGATCGCCCAACCGGGTGGTGTGCTCCCGCCCCCACGGCTTCGTCGCCCAGCCGTCCTGTAGGGCGCCCGCGAGCAGGCCGAAGGTACGGCCGTCGGGCCGGTCGTTGAAATCGCCCGCGGCGACGGCGTGCGGCACGTCCATGGCGGCCAGTTGGCCGAGGAGCAGCCTGCCCTGCCCGTAGCGCTCCTGGTCGTCGATGCTCAGGTGGCAGCTGAGCACGCCGAGCCGGGCCCGGCCGAACCGCAGCACGGCGGTCGCGAAGCCGCGCTGGTGCAGGCCGGGGGTGCGGGGCAGCAGGACGTCCTCGGTGCGCTCCACGTGAGCGCGGAGCGAGGAGAGGATCAGGGGGCCGGAGGCGGTGGCGCCGCCCGTGACGTAGACGAGTCCGGAGGTCCTTGCCAGGCGGGCGGCGGCCTTGCGCCAGCGGAAGAACCGCGGCGCCTCCTGAACACACACCACATCGGGCCGACAGGCTCGGATCACCCGGCCGAGAGCGTCGACGTCGTCGCGCATCGAGCGGACGTTGTAACTGAGCACGCGCACGACCACGCAGCCGTCAGGCTCCGTCGCCGACGTGGGCAGATCCTCCACGCTTCCCCTCTCCACGCTCATCCTTGTCCCACCGCGAAGCGCCCCGGCCGTACTCCACCTGTCGTCTTGGTGCGCTTCGCTTCGCCAGACCTGAACATATCGCCCAGCCAGCTCACGAGCCGTGATGTCCGGTGGTGACCTGGTCGCTCGGTGGGCCGCTCAGGGCAGGATCTCGACGTACCCGTCGCTTCCGTGCACGCGGATCCGCTGGCCGTCCCGGATCAGCCGGGTGGCCTGCGCCACGCCCACGACGGCGGGCAAGCCGTACTCCCGGGCGATCACCGCGCCATGGGTCATCAGGCCGCCCACCTCCGTCACCAGTCCCGCGATCGCGACGAACAGGGGTGACCAGCTGGGATCCGTATAGGCCGTGATCAGGATGTCGCCCGCTTCGAGATCGGCCTCCGCCATGTCGAGGATGACGCGGGCCCGCCCCTCGATGGTCCCGGCGGAAACCGGCAGGCCGACCAGGGCGCCGGCCGGCACGTCGTCACGCCGGTACGCCCCGGTGAGGGCTTCGCCGTCCGAGGTGAGCACGCGGGGCGGTGTGAGCGCCTGGTACGAACGGAACGCGTCTTTGCGCTGCCGGATGAGCCGGTCGTCCACCTGCTTCGAGCGCACGGCGTCGTGGAACTCCTGGAACGTGAGGTAGAAGACGTCCTCCTGCTCAGGAAGCACACCGGCCCGGACCAGGCGCTCGGCCTCCTCCAGCAGGGCCTGCTTGTAGACGAAGTAGCGGCTGATGATGCCGTACTTCGGGTACTCCCGGTATCCGATGAAGGTGCGGACCCGGTCGATCATCCGCTTGGCCTCGTCGGCTTTCCGGTCGCCGTCCGGCAGGGCCCGCAAGCGTGACAGCACGTCCTGTTCCTTCTGCCGCGCCTTCTGCCGGCCTTCCTCGAAACGCCGCTCGGCAGCCCCCGGTTCGAAGTTCCTGACGTTGTCGAGGATCACGGGCACGAGCGTGGTCGGGCGCTCGCGCCAACGCGGCCTCGTGATGTCGATCTCGCCGACGCAGCGCATGCCGTACCGGTCGAGATAGGCCTCCACGGCGTCGCGCACTTCGGCCCCGCCCGCGAGCTTCGGCAGTTCCTCCAGGAAGCCCTCATCCTCGACTCCCTGCAGGAACGCCACCACCTCCGGCTGTCGGCGGACGACGTCCGCGACGTCGAGCAGCGCCAGTCCCATCTCCGACGTGACGTTGCCGGGGGCCGACAGCGTGAGCGTGTCAGCCGCGTTCTTCTCGCCCAGCCACTCCCCCAGCTTGTCGTTGAGCCACCAGGTGGCCTCCATCCCCGCCATGATCGCCTGCATGCTCAGCGGGTCACCGAGGACTCGCTTGTGGTCCGCGAAGGCCTCCAGCAGGAAGTCGAACAGCTCCGGTCCGCTCTTCGTCCGGATGTCGCGCCGCAGGGCGTCGACGGACGCCTCGTTGCGCTCGATCAGCTGGGTGACGATGGCCGGATCGGTCTCGATCGGTGCGGGCGCGCCACTGGCCGGCGGCCCGGCGGGCCCCGCGTCAGGGAGCGACGGGACGAAGTCGTCACGGTCGAGTACGGTCTCCAGCGCGTCCCTGACCAGCGGATCGCCCCTCCCGATGAGGTCCAGGAGGGCGGCGCGGCTGGTGGGCGAGGCCAGTCGCCGGGTGACGTCGACGAAGAGCCTCCCGCCGGCCTCATGCATCGGCGCCATGGCTGTCAGCTGCCACACGGAAAGCCCCAGGGGCTTCATGGGGTCGGTCATCATCTGCTGATGGCCGACGGAGACGTAGACGTGATTCTCCTGGTCGCCAGTGTCGGGAACGGGGAACAACGTCGTGATCGGCCGGCTCTGAACGATCTGGAAGTGGTCATCGGCCAGGCACCATTCGATGTCCTGAGGGCGGCCGAAGTGCGCCTCGATCCGCCTCCCGAGCCGCACGAGCCGCACTACCTGCGCATCCGTCAGCGCCGGGTGCTCCTGCCGTCGCGAGTCGATCGCCATCTCCTCCGTACCGCCGGCCGGCAGGGCGCGAAGGGCTCGCGTTTTGGCGGCGATCGCCTTGGCGACGACTTCGTCGTGTCGCACCGTGAAGACGTCCGGGTTCACCAGGCCGGAGACCAGGGCCTCGCCGAGGCCCAAACCGGCCTCCACGGTGGCGGTCTTCCGGTTGCCCGTGATGGGGTCGGCCGTGAACAGGACGCCCGCCGCATGCGGGAAGACCATCCGCTGCACGACCACGGCCATGTGGACCGCGCGGTGGTCGATGCCGTTGCGTCGGCGGTAGGTCACGGCCCGCTCGGTGAACAGCG
This sequence comes from Streptomyces sp. TLI_146, assembly GCF_002846415.1. Taxonomy (NCBI): domain Bacteria; kingdom Bacillati; phylum Actinomycetota; class Actinomycetes; order Kitasatosporales; family Streptomycetaceae; genus Streptomyces; species Streptomyces sp. TLI_146. The sequence goes on along the minus strand of NZ_PJMX01000001.1, from coordinate 8,262,855 downwards.
AGGCCCAGCACCGGCTGATGTGCTGGAGGATCGCGGTCGGTCCCATGACGTTCAGGTACGTGTCCTGCTGGCCCGCGAAGGAGGCCGTCGGCAGGTCCTCTGCCGTCGCGCTGGACCGGACGGCGTAGGCGGCTTGCTCGCCGAAGCGGGCGAGCGCGCGGGTGATGGCCGTCGCGAGATCACCCGGGATGGCGATCCCTTCGATGGTCCGGCGGATCTGCGCGCTGAGCGTGCGGATCCCCTCCCGGTCGTCCGGGTCCAGGCGCGCCAGCTGATCGAGCCGGTCCTCGATCGACGGCACTTGGGCCATGACCCGCCGGAAGGCGTCCGTCGTCACACAGAAGCCGCCCGGCACACGGATGCCGTCGATCCCCGACAGGGCGCCCAGATGCGCGCCCTTGCCGCCAACGACCGCGACCTGCGTCGCGTCGACCTGTTGGAGATCCAACACGTACTGCTCAGTCATTGCGCCACCTCCGAGGCAGCAGTGCTCAGTTGCACTGCTGTGACCCATCGAATCATCGGCGCCGCCGGATCCGTCGAACGGTCTGCCTCAACAGCCAGTGGTCCTCGGGAGCCTCCGTGCCCGTTCCGGGCAGGGGAAGCCCGCCGATTCCCCTTGCTCACCCAGCAGTTCATTGGAGCTGTCGTTCCAGGCCGAATACGGGTGTGCTGAGGCCGGGTCATGTTCGCGGCGGATGCGCAGTAGACGCACGAGGCGGCATTTTCCGGCCGGTGGCCGTATTCCCGGGCGAGGTATCGGTGAACACCGCATGGAAGGTACCAAGACCATGCTCAAACGCCTCATCAGCCGCGGCATCATCACCGAATCCCAAGGCCCGCTGTTCATCAAGTCAAGACCCGATAAATTACGCTGGAGTAAGCCCGGTCGAACGCTCACATAACGTCTTTCTGCCACCGGACGCACTCGCGCCCTGTACGCTCACTCCCCGGAAAGGTGCCTCGGCTCTCGCACCGGATACGAACTTAACCCCCCACATCCTTGCAGGTCAGCGACGCCTTTCGCGTATCGGATCACCCGATCGCCGGAATCAGCGAAATACCCGAGGAATGAAGGGGAGCAGCAATGGTGTCCTCCAGGATTGCATGGGCAAATCGCAGTACCGGAAGTCCGGCACGCGACGCCGCCGTAGCCGCGCAGTATCTGACCTCCGACAACGCGGCAAGTTATGCCGCGTCATACGAGGGCTGGCGGCCGGCGGCACGTTACTACTGTTCCCGACTGTACGCGGTCGACGAGGCACTCGACGCCGGGCCGCATGGCCGTCTGCTCGACGTGGGGTGCGGGCCCGGCATGCTGGTGCGTCATCTCCTCGACACCCGCCCCGAGGAATTCCAGATCACCGGATGCGACCAGTCCCCGGCAATGATTGATGCCGCCATCGCTCGCTCGAAAGGCTCCGGCAACGTCGAGTTAACCGTGGCGCGAGTCGAGAAGATGCCTTTTCCCGACAAACACTTCGATGTCGTCGTCGCGATGGGCGTCCTGGAGTACGCCGACGCCAGTGACGGGCTGCGCGAGATAGCACGCGTGGTGCGGCCGGGCGGGCTGGTCGTGGTCACGATGCTCAACCCGCTCAGCCCGTACCGCCTGGTCGAATGGTTCGTCTACTGGCCGTTACTGCGCGTGCTGGGCCGCGCCGAACGACTGCTCGGCGCGCAGCGGCACGCTGCTGACGTGTCCGGTATCCGAGCGATCCCGCTGACCCGACTCCGCCGGATGATGCGCGAAAGCGGACTGACACCGCAGGACACGGTCCACTACGACGTGACACCCCTGGTCCCCCCACTGGACCGGCTGGCCCGCCGCTGGAGCAGGAAGTGGCGCGAGCATCCCGAACGGACCGTGAGCAGGCGGGCCCGCCCCTGGCCGGGCACCGCCTACCTGGTGACGGCACGGCGCCGAACCGATGGCGCGTAGCGGGAGCGCACCCACTGCGGGTTGGACATGCCGCCGACCACCGACACGATCAAGTCAATCACCCCACCCGCTGCGGGCACTGCCCAGCGGTACGTCATAGCGCGCGAACAGCGGAAAGTCGTAGTCGGACTCGGCACCGTAGAAGGCCCGCCGCAGGTCGGGACCCCCGGCGGGCAAAGACCGTCCTCGGGGCCCGGCGAGCCGCCGGAGCGCGCGATGACTTCACGTCACCTTCCGGTGATCACTGGTCGGTTGATCCAGTCTCAAAGGCGAGCACAAATTACACACATCCTCTCTACACAACGGCTGCGATGGTCTAGAGTCCGTGCGTCAGCTGCTCAGGCACGAGGCGACCAATAATGATCTTTAGGTCGGGCGCTGGGGACAGTCAGCAGTGGCGTCTCCGACACCGGACTTGGGGGGATCAATTCTCGGCTCCCGAAAGGGGCTTTGGGTGCGGGGAGCACCCAGGGTTCCGACGGGTCCCGTGCACCCAGAGAATCCGGCAGGACCCACGGGTCCTGCCGCAGGGGTGGGTTGTTCGCATAGCACTTGGAATAACCGGGATGTGATGCGCGGAAGGCGGGGGGCTGCCTTCCGAGGGGGAGGGACAGTGTTTGACGAACTCGTCGAACCACTGGTGACCTGGGGGGGCCTGTGCGCCAGGAGGGATTAGTCAGTCCGTATCCATCGGCGCGAAGACGCCTGGAGAACGGGCCAATCAGCCAGACCGAGATCGACTGGGAGCAGCGCTACCGCCGTGCTGTGATCACCAGCGACACCCTGGCCACCGCCTTCGTGGTGGCGGGGATCGGTATCTTCTTCGGGGCCCGGGACGCGGCCAACTGGCACGAGAAGTGGAGAATTCTCGCCTTCGGCACCGAGCTGCTGGTGCTGGGCGCGCTCGCGGTGAGCCGTGCGTGGGCACCGGCCGTGCTCGGCCAGGGTGCCGAGGAATTCCGCCGGCTCGGACGCTCACTGTCCACGGCGGCCGTCGTACTGTCGCTCGGCGGGATCGCCCTCGCCTCGCGCAACATCAAGCTCTGGATCTTCGTCGCGATCCCCGCGATCGCACTCATCACCATGACCACGCGGTATCTGCTGCGCCTCTGGCTGCACAAGCAGCGCAAAGAAGGACGGTGTCTGCGACCGGTGCTCGCCGCCGGCAGCCCGGACACCGTACGCGACCTGATCACCCGAACCCGCAAGTTCCCGCACCTCGGCTGGCGTATAGACGCGGTGTGCACGACGGACGGTGTCGGGCTCGACGCCGACCATCTGGACGGAGTGCCGGTCGTCGGCCCACTGGCGGACGTCGCGGGCCACGTGCGCCGCGACGGCTACCGTGTCGTCGCCGTCACACCGGACCCGCACTGGTCACCGGACCGGTTGCAGCGACTGGCCTGGAACCTCGAAGGCAGCGACGCCGAGATGGTCGTGGCCCCCGTGCTGATGGAGGTGGCCGGCCCGCGACTGCACGTCGACGCGGTGCTCGGGATACCGCTGCTGCGGGTCAGCATGCCGACCTTCACCGGCGGCCGCCGGGCGGTCAAAGGGGTCGTCGACCGGCTGGGCGCGGCGCTCCTGCTGCTGCTGTTCGCACCGCTGATGGTGCTCGTCGCGCTGATCGTGCTGGTGGACAGCCGGGGCGGGGCGTTCTACCGCCAGCGCAGGGTCGGCAAGGACGGCCGCGAGTTCACCATTCTCAAGTTCCGCACCATGGTCGCCAGGGCCGACGAGGCGCGTGCCGAGCTGGCCGACCGCAACGAGGGCGCGGGCCTGCTGTTCAAACTCCGCCGGGATCCTCGGGTGACACGAGTGGGAGCGGTGCTGCGCCGGTACTCGATCGACGAACTCCCGCAGCTGTTCAACGTGCTCACCGGATCGATGTCGCTCGTCGGCCCTCGGCCCCCGCTGCCGGAGGAGTCCGCCGCGTACGGCCCGGACATCCGGCGGCGGCTGCTGGTCAAGCCCGGGCTCACCGGCCTGTGGCAGATCAGCGGACGCAGCGACCTGCCGTGGGAGGAGGCGGTCCGCCTCGACCTGCGGTACGTGGAGGACTGGTCGCTGGCCCTGGACACAGTGATCTTGTGGAAGACGCTGCGTGCGGTGCTCTACGGGCAGGGGGCCTACTGATGCGCGGGGGTCACCGTCCGGCCGACGCAGGGACCGCAGGCCACAAGGGCCTGCGCGGGGGGAGGAACGGGTCATGAGGGTCAGCGTTTTCGGGCTCGGCTACGTGGGCTGTGTGTCGGCCGCGTGCCTGGCCAGCATGGGGCACGAGGTCATCGGGGTGGATGTGAGCCAGGTGAAGGTCGACCTGGTCAACGACGGCAAGGCCCCGGTGGTCGAGGAGCGGATCGGCGAACTCACCGCCGAGGTCGTACGCAGTGGAGCGCTGCGCGCCACCGGCGACGTCCGTGAAGCCATCATGGGCAGCGAGGTGTCGCTGGTCTGCGTCGGCACACCGTCGGAACCCAACGGCAGCCTGTGCACCACCTACTTGGAGCGGGTCACCGAGCAGATCGGCGCCGCGCTGGCCGATGGGGCCAAGCAGGGCGGCCGGCACACCGTCGTGTTCCGCAGCACGATGCTCCCGGGCACCTGCCTGAACCTGCTGGTGCCGATCCTGGAGAAGTACACAGGCGGCATGGCCGGGGTGGACGTCGGCGTCGCGGTCAACCCGGAGTTCCTGCGCGAGGGCACGAGCGTGCGGGACTTCTTCGACCCGCCCAAGACCGTCATCGGCGAGCTCGACGCGGCGAGCGGCGACGCGGTGACGGCGCTGTACGACGGTCTGCCCGGCGAGGTGTTCCGAGTGCCGGTCCCGACGGCCGAGGCGATCAAGTACGCGGACAACGCCTTCCACGGTCTCAAGATCGGCTTCGCGAACGAGCTGGGCGCGGTGTGCCAGGCGCTCGGGGTGGACTCGCACCAGGTGATCGACGTGTTCCTGGCCGACCGCAAGCTGAACATCAGCCCCGCCTATCTGCGGCCCGGCTTCGCCTTCGGTGGCTCCTGCCTGCCCAAGGACCTGCGCAGCCTGGTCCACGCGGCACAGCGGGCGGACGTATCGGTGCCCATCCTGTCCCATGTGCTGCCCTCCAACTCCGACCATCTGCAGCGCGCGGTGGACCTGGTCGAGCGCACCGGCAGACGCCGGGTGGGCCTGTTCGGGCTGTCCTTCAAACCCGGCACCGACGACCTCCGCGAGAGCCCGCTCGTCGAGCTGGCGGAGAGACTCTTCGGCAAGGGCTACGACCTGCGGATCTACGACGCCAACGTGAGCCTCTCCCGGCTGATGGGCGCGAACCGCGAGTACATCGAGTCGCGGCTGCCGCACCTCGCGCAGTTGCTCGCGGACTCCGTCGACGAGGTGCTCGACCACGCCGAGGTGTGCCTGGTCGGGACCAGGGATCCGGCCGTCCTGTCGGCGCTGCCCCATGGCGACGGCCCGGTGATCGTCGACCTCATCCACCTTCCCGACGCCGAGACGCGCCGGACCGAACCTGGGTATGTGGGCCTTGCTTGGTGACACATCGTTCGAAGACACCACCGGCGGCGAGCGGCCGGGCCGGCGCGCGCTGATCCTGGTGGAGAACCTGTCGGTGCCGTTCGACCGGCGGGTGTGGCAGGAGTGCACGACCCTGCGCGACGCGGGCTGGGAGGTGCACGTCATCTGCCCCCAGGGGCAGAAACGGGACACAGAACCGGAGGCCGTGATCGACGGGGTGCGGATCCACCGCTACCCGTTGCGCGCCGCCACCGGAGGCCCGGCCGGCTATCTGCGGGAGTACGGATCGGCGCTGTGGCACACGGCCCGGCTGGCCCGCAAGGTCGGCCCGGTCCACGTGGTCCACGCCTGCAACCCGCCCGACCTGCTGTTCCTGGCGGCCCGGTGGCTGAAGCGGCGCGGCGCGCGGTTCGTCTTCGACCAGCACGACCTGGTGCCCGAGCTGTACCTCTCGCGGTTCGACCGCGGCGAGGACCTGCTCTACCGCGCCGTGTGCGCGCTGGAACGGCGGACCTACCGGGCCGCGGACGTCGTGCTCGCCACGAACGAGAGCTACCGGGACGTCGCGATACGCCGGGGCGGCCGGCGGCCGGAAGACGTCTTCGTGGTGCGCAGCGCACCTCAGGTCGACCGGTTCCAACCAGTGCCGCCTGAACCTGAGTTGAAGCGCGGCAAGCCTCATCTGCTGTGCTATCTCGGTGTCATGGGACCGCAGGACGGCGTCGACTACGCCTTGCGGGCCCTCGCGAAGCTGCGCGACGAGTTCGGGCGGACCGACTGGCATGCGGTGTTCGTCGGCGCGGGTGACGCCTTCGACGCGATGGTGGAGCTGTCCCGGCGGCTCGGGCTCTCCGATCAGGTGCAGTTCACCGGGCGCATTCCGGACGCCGACCTGGTGCGCTACCTCTCCACCGCGGACGTGTGCCTCTCCCCCGACCCGCGCAACCCGCTCAACGACGTGTCGACCATGAACAAGGTCCTGGAGTACATGGCGATGGGCCGGCCGATCGTCTCCTTCGACCTGAAGGAGGCGCGCGTCTCCGCCGGTGACGCCGCCGTCTACGCACCGGCCAACGACGAGGCCGAGTTCGCCGAGCTCATCGCGCTGCTTCTGGACGATCCGGAGAGACGGTCCCGGATGGGCAAGATCGGCCAGGAGCGGATCAGCGGGCGGCTTTCCTGGCGCAACTCCCAGGAGTCGCTGCTCGCCGCCTACGCCGCTGCCTGCGCACAGGTAGGAGGCCGCACCATTGAGCGATGACACGATACGCCTGGTCACGATCGGGCGGATTCTCCGTCGGCGCTGGCGGCTCCTCACCATCCTGACCGTGGTGGGCGCGCTCCTCGGCTACGGCACCTCCATGCTCAATCCGCCGCGTTACACGGCGTCGGCACCGGTCCTGCTGCCGGGTCAGTGGGAGGAGCGCGAGCTGCTCACCCAGGCACAGATCGCGACGAGTTCGGCGGTGGTCGACCGTACGGCCGCCGCGCTCGGCTGGAAGGGCGTCAAGGGCAGCGACCTGCGGAGTCGGGTGGGCGCCAAGGCCGCCGACGGAAACATCATCAACATCTCGGGCACGGCCGACACCCCGGAGCGCGCCCAGCGGCTCTCCGACCAGATGGCCAAGGAATTCGTCACGTTCGCCGCGCGGATCTCGGGCAACAGCACCGACACCGACGCGGCCACGAACTCCGAGGCGCTGCGGCAGAAGGTGGCGGAGGCCAGTCGGCGCATCACCGACCTGGCCAACGCGGCCGACCCGGGCAAGACCGTGGAGAGCGTGCAGGCCCGCACCGAACTGGAGAAGATGCGCACCGCACTGCAGGACGCCATGAAGAAGCTGGACGAGGCCAACCCGACGGCCAGCAAGGCCGGCATGGTCGTCATGGGACCGGCGCCCCGGCCCACCAGCGAGGCGCCGCCGACCAGAACGCAGCTCGTCGCCGGCGGGGCACTGCTCGCCTTCCTGCTCGCGGTCATCGGCCACCTCACCGCCGCACGGATGAACCGCCGGCTGCGCACCGAACCGGAGATCACCGCGGCCCTGGGCGCGGCACTCCTCGGCACCGTCGACGTCCCCGGCCAACGGCCCGCGCACCGGGCGCAAGAGCGCGGCCCGCGGGCCTTGGTCCGCCGGATCCTCGGCCTCGACACCCGGTGGGACGTACCGGTCCCGCAGATGTCCGGCGACGAGGACAGCAGACGGACCCGCTACCGGCGGGTCTGCGCCCGCCTGCGGGACCAGCTGCCGGCGCCCCGGCGGCTGCTGGTCGTCGTACCGGACGGCGACGCGACCGCCCGGCTGGCCGCCGAGCAGCTCGTCGCCGAGGCCGAGAGCGGCCCCCTGCTGCGGGTGGTGCAAGTCGCGGTGGCGCAGCCCCTGGTACCGGACCGCGACACCGAGTCCGGCGCCCTGGTCGTGCTCAGCGCCGGCAGCTGGACCGCCGAGGAGCTCGCCGGGATCGCCGAGGCGTGTGCGGACGCGGGGCACGAGGTCGTCGGCACCGTCGTCGCCGTCACCGTCCGGGCCCGTACGACGCGAACTGCCGCTGATTCTCCGGGCGACGCCGCTCCGGAGCCCGCGGTGCACGGCCATACTTCGGGGGGTTCCGCGTGACGACCAGCAAGGCTTCGGAGCCGTCGGCCGCCGCTCCGCTGATCGACCTGCAGCCGTTGGTGGTGGCGGTGCGCAGGCGCCGTCGCCTCTGGGCCACCCTGGCGCTGCTCGGGCTGCTGATCGGCGCGGCGATGTCGGTCGTGATGGTGCCGCCCCCGACCGCGGTGACCAAGGTGCTGGTCGCGCATCAGGAGGACCAGCCCAACGACTCCGGAACACTGATCCGTACCGACGTCCAACTGCTGGGGACCACGCGGATCGCCGCCAAGGCCCTGCAGACCCTCAAGTCCCATGAAAAGCCGGAAGACTTCATAGCCGACTACCGGGGTACCGGCCTGACCAACAACCTGATGCAGATCGAGGTGAAGGGCGCCAGCGACACGGAGGCGGTGGCGCGCGCCAAGGCGCTGGCCGACGCCTTCATCGCGGACCATGTGCAGCGGATGCAGGAGACGGCGAAGGCCGAGGCCAAGGCCCTGCTCGACCAGCGCGACCGGATGAAGGACGAGCTCGCCCAGGTCAACAAGTCGATCGGGAACCGGCCCCCGACCAGCGACCCGAAGGCGTCGGCGAACAGCGAGTCGCTCTTCGCCCGACGGGCCGAACTCACCTCGCGCATCTCCGATTTCGACCAGCGCGCCGCGGAGGCGCGCACCGGGAAGCCCAAGGTCATCTCCGGCACGCAGATCGTGGACGCCCCGCGCGCGGTGCCACACTCCGTGCCCAAGGCCGCCGCCACCAACGCCGCGATCGGACTCGTCCTCGGGCTGGTCCTCGGGCTGGCGATCTCCGCGGTCACCGCGGTGGTCGCGGACCGCCCCGTGCTGCGCCGCGACATCGCGGCGAACCTGGGCGCCTCGGTCATCGCGGAGCTGCGCCGCACGGCCCTGCGGCCGCGCCGCCCGTGGCAGCGCCGACGGACCCGGGCGGCGCGCGAACGGCTCACCACGAGCCTGGCCCGTACCGTACGCGGCTCCGCGGAACCGGTGTCGCTGCTGGAACTGGGCTGTGCGCGCAGCACGAGCGTGATCGCCCTGGACCTCGCGGAGGCTCTGGCACCGGACGGGCCCGTGGTGATCATCGACGGTCTGCCCGGCCCGCAGCTGGCCGATCACGGCAACAAGCCGGGCGGCCCGACCGTGGTCAGCGGCAAGGACGCCGCCGAGGTGTCGCCCGCGCAGCGCCGCTTCGGCGTCGGCTCGGTCGCGCCCGGCACGGCGTGGACCGACCTCCAGTACCTCGGCGACCAGACCGTGCTGATCGTGCGCGCCGGACACGGCAGCGCCGCATGGCTGCACACCGTCGCCCGGCAGCTCGCCGACCTCAACATTCCGGTGATCGGTGTGGTGCTGATCGACCCCGATCCGCGCGACCGCACCGACGGCACTCTCTGGGACGGGCTGCACACCGCCCTGCGCGGCCACCACGAGCGGCTGTCCCGGCAGAACGGAACCGGCCAGCGGTGGACGGAGCGACTGCAGATGTGGGCCACCCGGGTCCCGGACAGCGGCCAGGAGGCGCACTAGAGCATGTGTGGCATAGCAGGCACTTACCAATGGCCGGACGGGAAGATCGTCACCGACCGGCTCACCGACACCCTCGCCCACCGAGGACCGGACGGGGCGGGCCGGTACAGCCATCGCGCCGGTGACGGCGAGGTCCACCTCGGGCACCGCCGACTGGCCATCATCGACCTGTCCGAGACCGGCGCCCAGCCGATGGTCTCGGACGGCCTCTCCCTCACGTACAACGGCGAGCTGTACAACGCGCCCGAACTGCGTGCCGAACTGGCAGCCGCCGGGGTGCGCTTCCGCGGTAGCTCCGACACCGAGGTGCTCCTGGAGGCCTGGCGGCGCTGGGGCACCGACTGCCTGCCCCGGCTGCGCGGCATGTTCGCGTTCGGGATCTTCGACGAGCGCACCGGTGAACTGGTGCTCGCCCGCGACCAGTTGGGCATCAAGCCGCTGTTCCTGCTCCGGCGCGGTGCGGGTCTGGTGTTCGCCTCCGAGCTCAAGGCGCTCGCCGCCGCCACCGGCGGGTCGCTGGAGGTGGACCACGCGGCGCTGGTGGCCTCGCTGCTGTACTACTGGGTGCCGGACTCGCGCTGCGCGTTCCGCGAGGCGGAGAAGCTGGCGCCGGGGAGCTGGCTGAGGTGCCGCCCCGACGGCCGGGTGGAGCACGGCCGGTTCTGGAACCTGAGGGACGTCGCCGCCGAGGGCCAGGAGCGGGCCCGCGGCGGCGAGCGGCCGGATGTCGCCGCCATCGTCGAGGAGTCGACCCGGCGGCACCTGCTCTCCGACGTCCCCGTGGCGACCTTCCTCTCGGGCGGTCTCGACTCCAGCTATCTGACCGCCCTCGCGGCCCGCGACCGGCCCGGGATCTCCGCCTACACGATCGGGTTCCGCGCCGAGGACGCCAAGTTCGAGGCGATGCCGGACGACCTGCGCTATGCCCGGCAGGTGGCCGAGCGGTTCGGCGTCGACCTGCACGAGATCGAGATCGCTCCGAACGTGCTCGACCTGCTGCCCCAGATGACCTACCACCTGGACGAGCCGATCGGCGACCCCGCCGCGATCAACACGTTCCTGATCTGCCAGGCCGCCCGGGAGGCCGGGGTCAAGGTGATGCTCTCGGGGATGGGCGCCGACGAGCTGTTCGCCGGATACCGCAAGCACCTGGCCAACCTGATCGCGCTGCGCTACCAGCGCGTCCCGCGCCCCCTGCGGCGCGGCCTGTCGAGAGCCGTGGACCGGCTGCCGGTCGCCACGGCCCGCCGCGGATACCGGTCGGTGCGCTTCGCGAAGCGGTTCCTCTCCTTCGCCGATCTGCCGGAGGAGACCGCGTTCCGGCGCAGCTACACCATGTACGACCAGGACGAGCTGCTCGCCCTGATCGATCCGGACCTGGCCGGAACGGTCGATGACGTCCTGACCGAGCACGCGGACATCTACGAGGACAACCACCTCGACGACTTCGTCAACCGCATGTGCCTGGGCGACGCCCGGATGTTCCTGCCGGGCCTGAACCTCGCGTACACCGACCGCTCCAGCATGGCCGCCTCGACCGAGGTGCGGGTGCCGTACGTGGACGTCGAGGTGGTCAAGGCGGCGTTCGCCGTGCCGGGCGAGCGGAAGATCGCCGGACGGCAGGGCAAGGCCGTCCTCAAGGAGGCGGCCACCTCGATCCTGCCCCGGGAGATCGTCTACCGGCCCAAGGGCCTGTTCAGCGCCCCGCTGCGGGCCTGGATGAGCCGAGATCTGGCGCCGCTGGTGCGCGAGGTGGTCAACGACGGGGTGCTCGTCAACTCCGGGTTCCTGCGCCGCGACGCGCTGGCGCGGATGGTCGCCGAGGACGCCGCCGGGCAGCGGGACTTCTCCAAGCATCTGTGGCATGTGCTGACCCTCGAGTACTGGTATCGCGACGCGACCTCTGGGTCCGGCCAGAGCACTCGGCAAACGGCTTAGGAATCAGGGGAGTTCGAGTGAAGCAGGTTGTTCAGAACTACAAGAGCGGCGAGCTGGCCGTGCTCGACGTGCCGGTACCGGGGTGCAAGCCGGGCGGTGTACTGGTCCGCACCGCCTACTCGCTGATATCCACCGGGACCGAGCTCATGAAGGTGTCCGAGGCCGGTATGTCGATGCTGGGCAAGGCCCGCTCCCGCCCGGACCAGGTGGCCAAGGTCATGCAGAGCGTGGCCACCAACGGGGTGCCCGCCACCTACCGCAAGGTGATGGGCAAGCTCGACTCCTACACACCGCTCGGCTACTCGCTGTGCGGGGTGGTCGAGCAGGTCGGCGCCGGGATCGACGAGGTGAAGGTCGGCGACCTCGTGGCCTGCGCCGGCAACGAGCACGCGCTGCACGCCGAGCTGAACTGGGTGCCGAAGAACCTCTTCACCCCGGTGCCGGACGGCCTGGCGCCCCGGCACGCGGCCTTCGGCACCGTCGGGTCGATCGCGATGCAGGGCGTCCGCCAGGGCGAGCCGCAGCTCGGCGAGGTGGCGCTGGTCATCGGCCTCGGGCTGATCGGACAGCTGGTGGTGCAGCTGCTCACAGCCTCCGGCGTCCGCGTCGTCGGGGCCGACCCCGACCCGGTGCGCTGCGAGCTCGCCGAGCGCCTGGGCGCCGCGGCCTGCGGCGATCCCGCCTCCCCGGCCGTGGAGGCTTCCGTCGCCGAGCTCACCGGCGGTCACGGTGTGGACCAGGTGTACCTGGCGGCGGGCGGTGGCACCAACCAGCCCGTCGAGCTGGCCGCGCGGCTGTGCCGGGACCGCGGCCGGGTCGTCGACATCGGCAAGTGCCGTCTGGACCTGCCGTGGAACGCGTACTACGAGAAGGAGCTCGACGTCCGGTTCTCGCGCAGTTACGGCCCCGGGCGCTACGACCCGGAGTACGAGCTGGAGGGGCGGGACTACCCGATCGGCTATGTGCGCTGGACCGAGCGGCGCAACCTGGCGTGCTTCCTCGATCTCCTCGCCCGCGGCCGCGTCGATGTGGAGCCCCTGGTCTCCCACGTCGCCGACTTCGACGACGCCGTCGACACGTACCGGCGTCTGAAGGACGGTGACCTCAAGGCCGTGGCGGTGCTGTTCCGGTACCCCGAACAGGCTCAGGACAAGGGAGAAGCGCAGGCCCCGGCGGTGGCCGTGCCCGAGGTGCGACGCGGCGGTGCGGTGTCCGCCCCGGCCCGGGCGGTCAAGACGCCGGTGCGGCTGGCGTTCGTCGGCGCGGGCAACTACGCGACCTCGATGCTGCTGCCGCACCTGACCGGGCGCGACGGCGTCGAGTTGTCGACCGTCGTCACCACGACGGCGCTGTCCGCGGCCAACGCGAAGCGGAAGTTCGGCTTCGCCGAGGCGACCACCGATCTCGACGCCGTGCTCGGTGACAAGTCCATCGACGCGGTGTTCGTGGTCACCCGGCACAGCTCGCACGCCGAACTGACCCGCAAGGCGCTGCTGGCCGGCAAGACGGTGTTCGTGGAGAAGCCTCTGGCGCTCGGCGAGGACGAGCTGGCCGGGGTGCTCGCGGCGGTGGAGGAGTCCGGCAACGATCGGCTCCAGGTGGGCTTCAACCGCCGGTTCGCGCCGCTGCTCCAGGAGGCCAGGAAGCGGTTCGGCACCCGGACCGGTCCGGCGAGTCTGCGCTACCTCGTCAACGCGGGCCGGCTGCAGCACGGCAGTTGGTACCTCCAGCAGGGCACCGAGGGCTCGCGGTTCGCGGGTGAGGGCGGACACTTCATCGACACGGCGAGCTGGCTCCTTGAGGCCGACCCGGTTTCGGTGTACGCGGTCGCCTCGGCCGGAAACGAGGACCTCCAGGTGGTGCTGCGCTACCCGGACGGGTCCACCGCCACCCTCAGCTACGTCACCACCGGCGCGGCCGGCTTCCCCAAGGAGACGCTGGACCTCGTCGCGGACGGCAAGGTGCTGCGGCTCGACGACTTCGTACGCGCCTCTGTCTATGACGGCCGCCCCAGGAAGTGGGTCAGTTCGCGGCTGCCCAAGGCCCGGGACAAGGGCCAGAACGCCGAACTGGCCTCGTTCATCAAGGCCGTACGGACCGGTGGGCCGATGCCGGTGCCGCTGGAGTCGCTGGTCGCCACCACGGCGGCCACCCTCGCCGTGCAGGCCAGCCTGACCGGCGGCGCGCCGGTGACGCTGGCGAGGGCGCGATGACCATGAAGGCGGGCTGGTACGTGCGGCGGCTGTCCCGGATGGGACCGCGCGAGGTCGGCGGCCGGGCGGTCGACACGGTGCGCAGGCGGCGCTGGCGGTCTGCGCGGCCGACCTGCCCGAGCGTGACCGGCGCCCGGTTCACCGCCGTCCTGCCCGCCCAGGCGATCGCCGCGGTGCCGCCGGACGCCGCGAAACGTCTCATCGCCGAGGCGGACCGGCTGATGGACGGGCACGCCGAGTTCTTCGGGGTGGCCCGCCACGACCTCGTCGACCCGGACTGGTGGTGCGACCCGAAGACCGGGCGCCGGGCGCCGTGGGGCTACGCCTTCGACGTGCCGTACCGCGACGAGGAAGCGGTCGGGGACATCAAGCAGATCTGGGAGCCGTCCCGGCACCAGTACCTCACCGTGCTCGCCGCCGCCTACGCGCTGACCAGGGACGAGCGGTACGCCGAGCGCGTGGCCCAGCACCTGCGCTCATGGTGGGTGGCCAACCCGCCGCTGCGCGGCGTGCACTGGATCAGCGGCATCGAGCTGGGTATCCGGCTGCTTTCCTGGGTGTGGATCCGCCGACTGCTCGACGGCTGGCCCGGCGCGGCCGGGCTGTTCGAGGACAACCCGGTGGCGCGGGACCAGATCTGGCACCACCAGCGCTGGCTGGCCGCCTTCCCCAGCCGGGGGTCCTCGGCGAACAACCACGTCATCGCCGAGGCCGCCGGGCAGTTCGCCGCGGCCTGCGCGTTCGGCTGGTTCCCCTCCTCGGCGCGCTGGCGCGCCGACGCGCTGCGGTCGCTGGAGCGGCACCTGCGCGGCAACACCTTCGCCTCCGGCCTCAACCGCGAGCTGGCCACCGAGTACCACGGGCTCGTCCTTGAGCTCGGCCTGGCCGCGGTGGCCGAGGCGGACGCCGCCGGCGTGCCGGTCCCCGCGTCCGTCCGGCTGGTGCTGCTGCGGATGACCGACGCGCTCGCGGCCGTCGTGGACAGCCGGATGCGGCCGCCGCGCCAGGGTGACGCGGACGACGGCCATGGTCTGGTCGTGGACGGCGCGGGCACCGACCGCTGGGCCTCGCTGCTCGCCACCGGGGACGCGGTGTTCGGCCGGCTCGCCTGGTGGCCGGTGGTGACCGGCACCGATGTGCGCACCCCGTTGCTCGCCGCGCTCATCCGGCCGTACGCCAAGAGCGGGACAGTGACCCGCCCTTCGAGCCGCCCGGGCCACTTCGCCGACGCGGGCATGACCATCCTGCGCGGGGAGGGGGCGGGAGAGATCTGGTGCCGCTGCGACGGTGGTCCGCACGGCTTCCTGTCCATCGCCGCGCACGCCCACGCGGACGCGCTGTCCGTGGAGGTCCGGCACGACGGGGTCGACGTGCTCGCCGACCCGGGGACGTTCTGCTACCACGGGCAGCCCGAGTGGCGGCGGTATTTCCGCTCCACCCTCGGCCACAACACCCTGCAACTGGACGGCGCTGACCAGTCCGTCTCCGGCGGCCCGTTCCTGTGGACCCGCCATGCCCGCAGCCGCGTCCTGGTCGCGGACACCTCCGGTGCGGGGGTGGCCCGGTGGTGTGCCGAGCACGACGGTTACCAGCCGTCCGTGCACCGCCGCCGGGTGGAACTGACAGCCGCGGCGAAGGAGCTCCGGCTGGTCGACGAGGTGCGCGGTGATTGCCGGGCCGTGCGCATGGCGTTCCACCTCGGCCCGGCGATCACCGCGGACCTGGTGGAGAACCGGGCCGTGCTCACCTGGACCCGGGACGGCGAGGACCGCTCCGCGGAACTCGATCTGCCCGGGCAGCTGACCTGGCGGGCGCATCGCGGCGAGACCAACCCCCCGCTGGGCTGGTACTCCGCGGGCTTCGGGCGCAAGGAACCCACCACCACGCTGGTCGGCACCGGATTCGCCGACGGCGCACAGGGGTTCACCACCGTACTCAGGTTCCGCGGCTAGGGGGACGCGTGGTGATCAAGAGGGGGCACTGGGCGTGGGCGGCGGCACCGCTGGCGCTGGTCCTGCTGTCGGCGGCCGGCTGTACGAGCACTCCGGAGGCCCCGGCGAAGCCGACCCGTACGCCCGCCGCGTCCGGGGCGTCCGCCACGACCGTGGCCCAGATGTGCGCCAAACCCGCCGCCGGGCCGTCGGAGCCGCCGGCGGGAGCGGTGACGGTCGATCCCGCGGTGGTCGGTGACCTGACGGCGAAGACCAAGAGCAGCCCCCCGGGCACCACGTTCTGGCTTCGGCCGGGCACGCACAAGCTCGAACCGGAGCGCTACGCCCAGGTCATGGCGAAGAAGGGGAACACCTACCTCGGCGCGCCGGGCGCGGTGCTCGACGGCCGCAAGACCAACAACTACGCGTTCAGCGGTACCGCTCCCGACGTCACCATCCGCTACCTCACCGTGCAGGGATTCGTCGCGCCGCACGACGAGGGCGTGGTCAACCACGACATGGCCGACGGGTGGAAGATCGAGCACGCGACGATCCAGAACAACTCCGGCGCCGGACTGATGGCCGGGGCCCGCCAGCAGGTCCGCGCGAGCTGCCTGCGCGACAACGGCCAGTACGGAATGAACGCGTACAAGACCGGCGACTCCATCACGGGTCTGGTCGTCGAGGGCAACGAGATCGTGGGCAACAACACCGACGACTGGGAGAAGCAGCAGCCGGGCTGCGGCTGCACCGGAGGCATCAAGTTCTGGGCCGTCAACGGCGCCGACATCCGCGGCAACTGGGTGCACGACAACCGCGGAGCGGGCTTGTGGGCGGACAACAACAACAATGACTTCCGCATCGAGGACAACGTCCTTGAGGCCAACGACGGTGCCGCGCTGATGTACGAGATCAGCTACAACGCGGTCATCCGCAACAACACGATCCGGCGGAACAACTGGGTCGAGGGCCGCAAGCACGCCGCCGACGGCGACACCTTCCCGTACGCGACCATCTATGTGTCGGAGGCGGGCGGTGAACCACGGGTCCCGGCCCGCACGGACAAGATCGAGATCTACCGGAACGTGCTGGAGAACAACTGGTCCGGGATCACCCTGTGGGAGAACGCCAACCGGTTCTGCAACAGCCCGGCCAACACCTCGACCGGCTACTGCACCTTGCTGGTGAAGGACACCCACCGCTGCGCCCAGCCGTCGATCGCCACCGCGCCGCTGTACGCCGACTGCCGCTGGAAGACCCAGCGGGTGGACATCCACGGCAACCGCTTCGTCCTGGACACGTCCGTCGTCAAGTGCACGGTGGCGTGCGGCCTCATGGCGGTGCTGTCCAACTACGGCACCTATCCGGACTGGTCGCCGTACAAGGGCAAGCGGGTGGCCGACGCGATCATCCTCAAGCAGCAGAACCGCTGGCACGACAACGTCTACCGCGGACCGTGGACCTTCGTCGCCGACGACCCGGACCGCAAGCTCGACTCTGTGCAGTGGCAGGGCCCGCCGTACCGGCAGGACGCGGGCAGCACCTTCGGCGCACAGGCCGGTGGTTGAGATGGACGGCGGCACCACGCGCGGCGGGCTGCCGGGCGCAGCGCAGACGACGGGCACGCGGACCGGTGCCGAAGCACCCTCCACCGGTACGCCGAAGGCCGTCTGGATCGTCTGGGCCCTGCTGGGCCTCAACACGCTCGGCTCCGCCGGGAAGACCATCGTCACGCTGCCCCGCTCGCTGATCCAGATGGCCACCATGGGCGCGCTGGTCGCCGCGTTCGCGCTGGCGCTCGCGCTCAACCTGCGGCTGCGCATCCGACCCAGCGCCTTCGTGTTCCTGCTCACCCTGCTGCTGGTGCCGAGCGTGATCTCCAGCATGCACCTGGAGGTCGGGCTCGGCGCGCTGTTCCGCTGCTTCCGGCTGACGCTCTTCGTCGGCACGCTGTGGCTGCTCAGCCGCTGGTGGGACGGCAGTCTGACGTTCGTCCGGTACCACATCCGGATGTACTTCGCGGTGCTCGGTTCGGTGGCCGCGGGCCTGGTCATCTCACCGGGCACGGCCATGCCCGAGTACTACGGCGGACGGCTGGTGGGTGCGTTGTGGCCGCTCACCCCGCCGCAGATCGGCCAGTACTCCGCGGTCATCATCGGGCTCACCGTGCTGCTCCTGCTGGGCCGCCAGACGACCGGGGCGAGCGCGGCACTGATCATCGTGCCGACGTTCGTCCTGCTCGCGATGACCCACACCCGCACGGCCACGATCGGCCTGCTCCTCGGGCTGGTCCTGGCGATCGGCTCGCTCATCCTGACCAGCGCGGCCGCCCGCCGGTTCTTCACCTGGTCGGTGCTGACCGCCACGGTAGGCGCCGTGGTGTTCGCCTCCGCGCTGCAGACGTGGTTCATGCGCGGCCAGGACAAGGAGAGCTTCTCCAACCTCACCGGCCGGGCCAAGGTCTGGGACGCCCTGCTGGCAGAGCCCCGTTCCGTGCCGGAGAAGGTGTTCGGCGTGGGCCTGGGCGACAAGTCGTTCGGCGGGCTGCCGATCGACAACAGCTGGCTGGCCGTCTACAACGAGCAGGGGCTGATCGGCGTCGTCCTCGTGGCGGCGATCATCATCGTCCTCGGCGGCGTCGCGCTGCTGCGCCCGCCCTCGCTGCAAAGGGCCTGCGCGATCTTCCTGATCAGCTACGTCGCGATCTCGTCGTACACCGAGGCCGGGCTGGGCGACGCCTCACCATATCTGCTGCATCTGGCCCTGGCCGCCTCACTGCTCGCGGCACCCGCCGAGGCCCCGCCCCTGGCGCCGCCCGCGGTCGCCCGACGGGTGATCCCACGCCGAGCCCGGAACCGGGAGGTGACCTGACCATGCACGTACTCGTGGTGCACAACCGCTACTCCTCGGCGCAGCCGAGCGGGGAGAACAGGGTCGTCGACGAGGAGGTGGGACTGCTGCGCGCGGCAGGCCACCGCGTCGACGTCTTCGAGCGGCGCAGCGACACCATCGCCTCCCGGTCGCTCCTCGGCAAGGCCGCCGTGCCGCTCCTCGTGCCGTGGAACCCAGCGGTGCGCACGGAGCTCGCCGCCCGGCTCCGCAGCGAACGGCCCGACGTGGTGCACGTCCACAACGTCTTCCCGCTCCTGTCGCCGGCGGTGCTGGCCGCCTGCGCCGACGCCGATGTGCCCGTCGTCGCCACGCTGCACAACTACACCCAGGTCTGCCCGCCCGGCACGCTGCACCGCGACGGCCGGTCGTGCACCGAGTGCGTCGGGGCGACGGTGCCGCTGCCCGCCGTCCGGCACGGCTGCTACCGCAACTCCCGGCTGGCGACGGTCCCGCTCGCGGTCAGCCTGTCGGTCAACCGGCGGCGGTGGTGGTCCGGCGTGGAGCGGTTCTTCTGCATCTCCGCGGCGCAGCGCGACATCCTGGTGCGCTCCGGCATGCCTGCCTCACGCCTTGCGGTGAAGCACAACTTCGTGCCCGACCCCGGCGCCCGGCGAACGGGCGACGGCGAGCATCTGCTCTTCCTCGGCCGGCTCGCGGAGGCCAAGGGCGTGCGGCTGCTCATGGCCGCGTGGGACGAGATCGCCGCGGACGGCGGTGTGGGCGTGCCGCTCGTGCTCGCCGGCGCGGGGCCCCTGGAGCGGGAGGTGACCGCCTGGGCACAGGGCCGGGACGACGTGCGGTACGTCGGCCTGTACGACCCGGAGCAGTGCCGGCAGGTCCTCGCGCGGTCGGTCGCCGTGGTGGCTCCCTCGATCGCCCAGGAGACGTTCGGCCTGGTGGTCGCGGAGGCGATGGCGGCGGGGGTCCCGGCCGTCGCCGCCGGTCACGGCGCCTTCGTCGAACTCGTCGAGGAGGGCGTGACGGGGCTGCTGCACGAGCCGCACGAGCCCGCCTCGCTCGCGTCCCGCATCCGGCGGATCACGGCCGAGCCGTACCGCAACCGGGAGATGGGCCAGGCGGCCCGGCGCCGATACGAGCAGGGGTTCAGCCCGGCCGTCGGCCTGGAACGCCTGGTGGAGGGGTACCGCACCGCGATCGCGGGACGGTCAGCACTGGCTCGCAGTGGGGACACCCACGCGAGCAGGGGGGATGGGAACAGAAAATGACAGGATGCCGACTCTGCGGCTCGGAAGCGATGGCGAGCGTCGTCGACCTTGGGGCGACGCCACCGTGTGAGAGCTTTCTCGCCGCGGACCAACTGGACCAGCCGGAGCCCGCGTACCCGCTGCACCTGCGGGTCTGCACCGACTGCTGGCTCGCGCAGATCCCTCCGCTGATCACACCGGAGGAGACGTTCAAGGAGTACGCGTACTTCTCCTCGTACTCCACCTCCTGGGTGGAGCACGCGCGCACGTACGTCGCCGACGCCGTACAGAAGGTGGGGCTCGGTCCCGACGCCTTCGTGGTCGAAGTGGCCAGCAACGACGGGTACTTGCTGAAGCACGTGGTGGACCGGGGGATCCGCTGCCTGGGCATCGAGCCGTCGGTGAACGTGGGCGCCGCGGCGCGCGACGCGGGCGTGCCCACGCTCACCGAGTTCCTGAGCCCGGAGACCGGCTCGGCCGTCCGCGCCGAGCACGGCCCGGCTGACCTGGTCGTGGCCAACAACGTGTACGCGCACATCCCCGACGTGGTCGGGTTCACCAAGGGGCTGCGCGCCCTGGTCGCCGATGACGGCTGGGTCTCCATCGAGGTGCAGCACCTGCTGACCCTGATCGAGGAGAACCAGTACGACACGATCTACCACGAGCACTTCCAGTACTACACGGTCGCCTCCGCGATCCGGGCGCTGGCGAGCGGTGGACTCGCGCTTGTGGACGTGGAGTTGCTGCCCACGCACGGCGGCTCCATCCGGCTGTGGGCCCGGCCGACCGAGGTGGCGGGCGAGCCGTCCCAGCGGGTGTCCGACGTGCTGGCCCGGGAGAAGGCCGCCGGGCTTCAGGAGCTGTCCGGGTACACCGAGTTCTCCGCCCGGGTGGCCAAGGTGCGCCGGGACCTCCTCAAGTTCCTCATCGAGGCGGCCGAACGCGGCGAGACGGTGGTCGGCTACGGCGCCCCCGGCAAGGGCAACACCCTGCTCAACCACTGCGGCATCCGGCCCGACCTGCTCGCGTACACGGTCGACCGCAACCCCTACAAGCACGGCAGGTTCACCCCGGGCACCCGCATCCCGATCCTGCCGCCCGAGCAGATAGCCGCCGACAAGCCGGACTACGTCCTCGTCCTCCCGTGGAACCTGCGGGCCGAGCTGACCGAGCAGCTGTCCTTCGTGCACGACTGGGGCGGCCGACTGGTCTTTCCCATCCCGGAACTGAGCATTGTCGAGGTCAAGCGATGAAGGTCGTCCTGTTCTGCGGCGGTTACGGGATGCGCATGCGCAGCGGAGCCTCCGACGACGTGCCCAAACCGATGGCGATGGTCGGGCCCAGACCCCTGATCTGGCACGTCATGCGCTACTACGCGCACTTCGGGCACAAGGAGTTCATCCTGTGCCTCGGCTACGGGGCCCACCACATCAAGGACTTCTTCCTCAACTACGAGGAGACGACGTCCAACGACTTCGTGCTGCGGGGCGGGAAGACCGAGCTCCTGTCCACCGACATCGCCGACTGGACCATCACGTTCGTACAGACCGGCGTCGAGTCACCGATCGGGGAGCGGCTGCGCCGGGTGCGGCACCATCTGGAGGGCGAGGAGATGTTCCTGGCCAACTACGCCGACGTGCTCACCGACGCACCGCTGCCGGAGATGATCGACCGGTTCACCGCGCGCGACGCCGGTGCGTCGATGATGGTGGTACCGCCGCAGTCCTCGTTCCACTGCGTGGAGCTGGGCGAGGACGGCCTGGTGGGGGGCATCACCGCGGTGAGCGACATGCCGCTGTGGGAGAACGGCGGCTACTTCGTGCTCCGCCAGGAGGTCTTCGACCACATACCGGAGAACGGGGACCTGGTCGCCGACGGATGCGGCCGACTCGCCAAGCAGGGAAGGCTGGTGGCGCACCAGCACCGCGGCTTCTGGAAGCCGACCGACACCGTGAAGGAGCGTGCCGCGCTCGATGACGCCTACGCCCGGGGCGACCGCCCGTGGGCCGTGTGGGAGCGGGACAGTGCGGGGGCGCGGGCGTGATCCGGCTCGGGGCCGGACCCCTGGACCGGATCGTCGCGGTGGGCGCGCACTGCGACGACATCGCCATCGGCGCCGGCGGCACTCTCCTCACGCTGTGCCTCGCGCGGCCGGGCCTACGGGTCGACGCGCTGGTGCTCTCCGGCGGCGGCAGCGACCGCGAGGAGGAGGAGCGGGCCGCGCTCGCCGCCTTCTGCCCGGGCGCGGACCTGCGCCTGACCGTACTCAAGCTGCCGGACGGCCGGATGCCCGTGCACTGGGACGAGGCCAAGGCCGCGGTCGAGGAACTGCGCGGACAGACCGAGCCGGATCTGGTCCTGGCCCCGCGCACCGATGACGCGCACCAGGATCACCGCGGCCTGGCGAAGCTGATACCCACCGCGTTCCGCGACCACCTCGTGCTCGGCTACGAGATCGTCAAGTGGGACGGCGACCTCGGCCGTCCGTCGGCGTACCAGCCGCTGTCGCCGGAGATCGCCGAACGGAAGGTGCGGCTGCTGCAGGAGCACTACCCCTCGCAGCGGCACCGGCCCTGGTACGACCGGGAGGCCTTCCTCGGCCTCGCACGCATCCGGGGCATCGAATGCCACGCGCGCTACGCCGAGGCGTTCGCCGTCACCAAACTCACGCTCAATCTGGGGGACTGAACCTTGCGCGTACTGCTGACCGGACACCAGGGCTACCTGGGCACCGTGATGGCACCGGTCCTCACGGCCGCCGGACACGAAGTCGTCGGCCTTGACTCCGGCCTGTTCGCCGACTGCGTGCTGGGCCCGCCGCCCGCGGACCCGCAGGGGCACCGGGTGGACCTGCGCGACGTCACCGCCGAGCACGTGGCCGGGGTGGACGCCGTGATCCATCTGGCCGCGCTCTCCAACGACCCGCTGGGCTCGCTAGCACCCGAGCTCACGTACGACATCAACCACCATGCCTCCGTACGCCTTGCCCGCCTTGCCCGCGACGCCGGAGTGAAGCGCTTCCTGTATGCGTCGACCTGCTCCGTCTACGGCGCCGCGGGCGGCGACGAGTTGGTGGCCGAGGACGCCCCGCTGCGCCCGGTGACGCCGTACGCGGAGTCCAAGGTGCGGGTGGAGGACGATCTGCACGCGCTGGCCGACGGCGACTTCACCCCGGTGTTCATGCGCAACGCCACCGCCTTCGGCTACTCGCCCCGGCTGCGCGCCGACATCGTGCTGAACAACCTGGTGGGCCACGCGCTGCTGTCCGGCGAGGTCCTGGTGCTCTCCGACGGCACCCCCTGGCGGCCGCTGGTGCACGCCGCCGACATCGCACGGGCCTTCACGGCCGCGCTGACCGCGCCCCGTGAAGCCGTGCACGACCGGGCGTTCAACATCGGCAGCGAGACCAACAACGTCACGGTCGCCGAGATCGCCGAGCAGGTCGCCGAGGCGGTGACCGGCGCCAAGGTGGTGATCACCGGGGAGAACGGCGCCGACCCGCGGTCCTACCGGGTGGACTTCGCCCGCTTCCGCGACGCGATTCCCGGCTTCGCGTGCGAGTGGACGGTCAAGCGCGGCGCGCTCGAACTCGCCGACGCCTACCAGAAGTTCGGGCTCACCCAGGACGATTTCGAGCGGCGCTTCACCCGCCTTGCCGTGCTGCGCGCGGCGTCCGACGCCGGTACCGTCGACGGCACCCTGCGGTGGCGCCGATGACCTCGACCGGCGAGGAGATGCACGCCCTGGTGGAGCGGCTGTACCCGCTGTGCCGGAGCATCACCGGCGACGGTGTGCGCGCCACCCTGGACATCGTCGGCGAGTACGTCCCGCTCCAGGTGCACGAGGTACCGACCGGGACGCAGGTGCTCGACTGGACGGTGCCGCAGGAGTGGAACATCCGGGACGCGTACATCGCCGACCCCACGGGCCACCGGGTCGTCGACTTCGCCGCGTCCAGCCTGCACGTGCTCGGCTACAGCGTCCCGGTATCGCGGACCATGCCGCTCGCCGAGCTGCGCGGACATCTGCACACCCTGCCCGACCACCCCAGTTGGGTGCCGTACCGCACCAGCTACTACAAGCCGGAATGGGGGTTCTGCCTGTCCCAGGAGGCCCTGGACGCGCTGCCGGACGGCGAGTACGAGGTGCGCATCGACTCCACACTCGCCGACGGCCACCTCACCTACGCCGAGCACGTGGTCCCCGGGCAGGTCGCCGACGAGGTGATCGTGTCCTGCCACGTCTGCCACCCGTCGCTGGCCAACGACAACCTGGCGGGCATCGCGGTGGCGACGTTCCTGGCCCGCGCGCTGACGGAGCGGACGCCGTACTACACCTACCGGTTCATCTACGCGCCCGGCACCATCGGGGCGATCACCTGGCTGGCCCGCAACGCGGAGCGGATCGACCGGGTCAAACATGGTCTTGTGCTGGCGTGCGCGGGCGACCCGGGCCAACTGACGTACAAGCAGAGCAGGCGCGGCGACGCGGAGATCGACCGGGTGATGCGGCACGTGCTCGCGGCCTCCGAACGCCCGCACACCGTCGCCGAGTTCACTCCGTACGGCTATGACGAGCGGCAGTACTGCTCCCCCGGGTTCGACCTCGGTGTGGGCTCGCTCAGCCGCACCCCGTACGCCGGCTACCCCGAGTACCACACCTCGGCGGACAACCCGGACTTCGTCTCCCCGGAGGCGATGGCGGACACGCTCGCCGTCTGCCGCGAGGCGTTCGCCGTCCTCGACCGCAACCGGCGGTACGTCAACCTCAGCCCCTACGGCGAACCCCAGCTGGGCCGACGCGGGCTGTACGACGCGCTCGGTGGCCGCAGCGACACCAAGCAGACCCAGATGGCCATGCTCTGGGTGCTCAGCCTCTCCGACGGCGAGCACGCTCTGCTGGACATCGCCGAGCGGTCCGGACTGCCGTTCGGCACCGTCGCCGCCGCGGCCGACGCCCTGCGCGGCGCCGATCTGATCAAGGCATGACGCCGTGACCACCGAAGGGGAGAAGGCGACCGTGGCGGCCGCGGCCGGACCCGCGCCGAAGACCGCCAAGCGGGCCATGGTCGGCCGGCTGTCCTGGGGACTGGCCGACCAGGCGGCCTCCAGCATGAGCAACTTCGCGGTGGGGATCTACGTGGCCCGCTCGCTCGGGCCGGCCGCGTTCGGCGCGTTCAGCCTGGCCTGGGTGACCTACGGCGTGGTGCTCAACGTCTCCCGCGGGCTGGCCACCGACCCGCTCGTGGTGCGCTTCAGCGGCGTGCCGGAGGCGGCCTGGCGCTCGGCGGTGGCCCGGTCCTCGGGTACCGCGCTCGGCGTCGGCACCGGCATCGGCGCGGCGTGCCTGCTCGTCGGCCTGGCCCTCGGCGGCAGCGTGGGGGCCGCGTTCGCCGTCCTCGGCGTCGTACTGCCGGGGCTGCTGCTGCAGGACGCCTGGCGGTTCGCGTTCTTCGCCGCCGGCAACGGGCAGAAGGCGTTCGTCAACGACCTCGTATGGGGCGTCGCGCTCGTTCCGGCCCTGGTGGTGGCGGCCCACGTGGGCAGCGTGGCCGCCTTCGTGCTGGCCTGGGGCGCGTCCGCCGCGGTGGCGGCGGGGTACGGCTGCCTCCAGTCCGGCATCCGGCCCCACCTGGGCGGAGCACGCGGGTGGCTGCGCGAGCAGCGCGACCTCGGGTACCGGTACCTGGTCGAGAACGTCAGCCTCAGCGGCGCGAGCCAGCTGCGGGCGTACGGGCTCGGCGCGATCGTCGGTGTCAGCGCGGTGGGTACGGTACGCGGCGCCGAACTGCTGCTCGGCCCGTTCCTCGCCGTCCTGATGGGGCTGTCGCTGGTCACCGTCACCGAGGCCGCACGCGTGCTGCGGCGGGCCCCGCACCGCCTCGGCACGTTCTGCCTCCTGCTGGGCGGCGGCCAGGCCGTCGGCGCGCTGCTCTGGGGCGGGGCGCTGCTGCTGGTGCCGGACCGGCTCGGCGAACTGGTCCTCGGCGGCGTCTGGCACTCCGCCTCGCAGCTCATCGTCCCGGTCACCCTCTCCGTCGCGGGCGCGGGCCTCGGCACCGGCGCGGCGGCCGGGCTGCGGGCGTTGGGAGCGGCCCGGCGCAGCCTGCGCTGCCAGCTGTTCGCCTCCGCCTGCTACGTCAGCGGCGGGCTCGGCGGAGCGGCCGCGGGCGGCACGGTCGGCTCGGCCTGGGGCGTCGCCGCCGCGACCGTCGGCAGCTCGACCGTGTGGTGGCTGGAGCTCCGCTCCGCCCTGCGCGCGCACCACCAAGACCCGATCCGCGAAGTGAGGACCTCATGACCGCCCAACCCCGGCTGAGCATCGGCCTGCCCGTGTACAACGGCGAGGAGTACCTGGCCGAGTCGCTCGACGCCCTGCTCGGACAGACATACGAGGACTTCGAGCTGGTCATCTCCGACAACGCCTCCACCGACGGGACCCAGGACATCTGCCGCACATACGCGGCCCAGGACTCGCGCATCCGGTACATCCGGCTGCCCAGGAACATCGGCGCCGCGCCGAACCACAACTACGTGTTCACCGAGTGCCGGGGCGAGCTGTTCAAGTGGGCCTCGCACGACGACCTGTACGCCCGGGACCTGCTGCGGCGCTGCGTCGAGGCGCTGGACGAGCGGCCGGAGGTGATCCTCGCACACGCCGACCAGGCGGTCATCGACGGCGAAGGCCGGGTGACCGTCCCGTACGAGTACACGCTCGCCACCGACTCGCCGCACGCGCCGGAGCGCTTCCGCAGCATGCTGTTCGAGCCCGGCGGCGACGACTTCTACGGGGTGATGCGGGCCGATGTGCTGCGCCGGGTGAAACCGCACGACAGCTACCACCACGCGGACCGCACGTTCGTCACCGAGATCGGTCTGCACGGGCCCTTCCACCAGGTGCCGGAGCTGCTGTACTTCCGCCGCGACCACCCCACCCGCGCCGAGCGGGCGAACCCCTCCAAGCGCTCCCGGTGCGTCAACCTGGACCCGCGCCGGGCGGGCCCGCTGCACCCGACGCCCCGGCTGCTCGCCGAGTACGTCTGGGGCTTCGTCTCGGCGATCGGGCGGGCGCCCCTGTCCTCGGCCGACCGGCGCGCCTGCCACCGCCACCTGGCCGCGTGGATGGCCAGCCGCGCCCGGCCTGGCGCGGGCGAGCGGGTCGAGGACCGCGCCCCGGTCGATCCGGCCAAGCTCACGGTCTCCGTCGACGCCCTCGTCGCCGGACGCGAGGGGAGGCAGACATGAGGTCCGGGGACGAGACCCCGGTGCGCGTCGGGGTGTTCGGCCTGCTCGGCTCCGGCAACCTCGGCAACGACGGGTCGTTGGAGGCCGTGCTCGGCTACCTCCGCACCGAGCACCCCGAGGCGGTCGTGGACGCGCTGTGCGGCGGACCCGAGGTCGTCGCGACCCGGTACCGCATCCCCGCGACGCGGCTGCACTGGTACCGGGGCGAGTACCGGACCGCGTCGCGTGCGGGCGCGATCGCGGGGAAGGGGCTGGGCAAACTCGTCGACGTCTTCCGCACCGCCGCCTGGGTGCGCCGGCACGACGTGGTGATCGTGCCGGGCATGGGCGTCCTGGAGGCAACACTGCCGCTGCGGCCGTGGGGCTTCCCGTACTCGCTGTTCCTGCTCTGCGCCTCCGGCCGGCTGTTCGGCACCCGGGTCGCGCTGGTCAGTGTGGGCGCCGCGCCGATCGGCGATCGGTGGACCCGGGCCCTGGTGCGCCGGTCGGCGCGGCTGGCCGGCTACCGGTCGTACCGGGACGCCCCGTCCCGCGACGCGATGCGGGCGATGGGCGTGGACACCGCGCGCGACAAGGTCTACCCGGACCTCGCCTTCGCCCTGCCGACGCCGCCCGCGAGCCCGACCCCGGGCCTGGTCTGCGTCGGCGTGATGGCCTTCCACGGCGGCAACGACGACCGCGACCGGGCCGAGGAGATCCACCGGAGCTACCTCGACGGGACAACGCGCTTCGTCCGCGCGCTGGTCGAGGAGGGCAGGCCGGTCCGGCTGCTCACCGGCGACGCGTGCGACGCGCCGGTGGTGGCCTCGATCCTCGACGCGGTGGACTCGCCGCTGGTGACCGCTGCCGAGGCGGCCTCGCTGGCCGACCTGATGAAGGAGACGGCGGCCGCCGACACGGTGGTGGCGACCCGCTACCACAACCTGATCTGCGCGCTGAAGGCCGGCACACCGACGCTCGCCGTCAGCTACGCGGCGAAGAGCGACGCGCTCATGGACCGGATGGGGCTCGGCGCGTACTGCCACCCGGCCCGCGAGGTCGACGCCGGCCGTCTCCTCGATCAGTTCCGGGCGCTGGACAAGCGATCGGCGGAGCTGCGGCGGACCCTCGCCGAGCGGAACCAGGAAGCCGCCCGGCAACTCCGGGACCAGTTCACCGACTTGACCACGGCCCTGTTCCCTGCGGCCGACCACGCCCATGCCCTGCGGGAGGCTCCATGAAAGCGACCGAAGTCCCGGAGATCTCCGGCGCGTACCTGTTCGAGCCGACGCCGTACGCCGACGAGCGCGGCTTCTTCTGCCGCACCTTCGACGCCGACGTGGTCCGCTCGGTGGGCCTCGACCCGGACGCCTTCATTCAGGACAGCGTGTCCCGCTCGGTCCGGGGCGTGCTGCGCGGCCTGCACCTGCGCTCCGGCGCGGGCGAGGCCAAGCTGGTGCGCTGCTCGTACGGGAGGATCTTCGACGTCGTGGTGGACCTGCGGCCCGACTCGCCGACCTACCTCAACCGGGCCTCCTTCGAGCTGTCCGGCGAGACGCAGAAGACCCTGTACATCCCGGCCGGGTGCGCGCACGGCTTCCAGGCGCTGACCGACATCGCCGACACCTCGTACCGGATCGACCGCCCGCACGATCCGGCCGAGGACGTGACGATCGCCTTCGACGACCCGGAGCTCGCCGTTCCCTGGCCGCTGCCGGTCACGTCGATGTCCCAGCGGGACCGGGAGGCACCGAGCCTCGCCGAGGTCCTGAAGCAGAGAGAGAGCTGACGTCACCGTGGACACCGAAGAGTTCCTCCTGCCCCGGTCGCGGCTCGCGAACGAGCGGCTGCACGCGATGATCCCCGGTGGCGCGCACACCTACGCCAAGGGCGACGACCAGTACCCCGAGGACCTGGCTCCGGTCATCAGCCACGGCCGCGGTGCCCATGTGTGGGACGTCGACGGCAACCGCTATATCGAGTACGGCTCCGGCCTGCGGTCGGTCAGCCTCGGCCACGCCCACCCGCGCGTGATCGAGGCGGTACGGCGCGAACTCGACCGCGGCAGCAACTTCGTCCGGCCCTCCATCGTGGAGGCCGACGCCGCGGAACGCTTCCTGGCCACCGTGCCGACCGCGGAGATGGTGAAGTTCGCGAAGAACGGCTCCGACGCCACGACCGCCGCGGTGCGCCTCGCCCGCGCCGCCACCGGGCGCCCGCGGGTGGCCATCTGCGGCGACCACCCGTTCTTCTCCGTCGACGACTGGTTCATCGGTACGACGCCGATGTCCGCGGGCATCCCGCCGACGACCACCGACTTGACCGTGGGGTTCCCTTACGGGGACCTGGCCGCCACGGAGGAGCTGCTCGCCCGGTACCAGGACGAGGTCGCCTGTCTGATACTCGAACCCGCCACCCACTCCGAGCCTCCGCCCGGCTACCTCGCGGGCCTGCGCGAGCTGGCCGACCGGCACGGCTGCGTACTGATCTTCGATGAGATGATCACGGGCTTCCGCTGGTCCGAGGCGGGCGCCCAGGGCCTGTACGGCGTCGTCCCCGACCTCTCCACCTTCGGCAAGGCGCTGGGCAACGGATTCGCCGTGTCCGCGCTGGCCGGGCGACGCGATCTGATGGAGCTGGGCGGGCTGCGGCACTCCGGCGAGCGGGTGTTCCTGCTGTCCACCACGCACGGTGCGGAAACGCACTCGCTGGCCGCCGCGATGGCCGTGCAGGCCACCTACGTCGAGGAGGGCATCACTTCGCGGCTGCATGCCCTCGGCGAGCGGTTGGCCGCCGGTGTCCGCGAGGCCGCGGCCAGCATGGGCGTCGGCGACCACATCGTCGTCCGGGGCCGGGCCAGCAACCTGGTCTTCGCCACCCTCGACGAGAAGGGGCAGCCGTCGCAGCCGTACCGCACCCTGTTCCTGCGTCGGTTGCTCGCGGGCGGGGTGCTGGCCCCGTCGTTCGTGGTGAGCAGCGCGCTCACCGACGCCGACATCGACCGCACCGTCCATGTGGTGGCCCAGGCATGCGCGGTGTACCGGAAGGCGCTGGATGCCGCCGACCCCACTCCCTGGCTGGGCGGGCGGCCGGTGAAGCCCGTGTTCCGACGGTTGGCGTGACGTGACGTCAGCGACGCTGCGGCCGACCGGCGTCGCCCCGCCGGTCGGCGACGCGGTCGACGAGCCATGCCATCGCCGGTACCACCGCCAGCGCGGTGCACCAGCCGCCCAGGGCGTCGGTCGGGTAATGCGCGCTCAGGGCGACCTCCGCCCAGCCCATCGCGGCGCCCGCGACCAGCGCCGCGGCGAGCACGAGTGAGGTGCCGGCCGTCCTGCCCAGGCCGAGCCAACTGGTCGCGAGCAGCGCCACCACAAGGGCGAGCGCGGTGAAGAAGGCAGTGTGCCCGCTCGGGTAGGACAGGTTGTCCGCGCCGTGGATCGTGCGTCCCACCAGGTGCTTGAGGAGTGTCGCCGTCCCGACGCTCATGACGACCGCGGCGACGACGAGCACCGCCGCGCGAGAGCGCCGAAGCAGCAGACAGACCGCCACGGTGGCCACGACCAGCATCACCGACCCGGCGGGCTCTCCCAGGAAGTCCAGGGCCAGAGCGACGCGCCGCCACGGCGGCCCCACACTGTCCGCCGTCGGCTCGACGACCCACCTGTCCACCCTGCCGGACTCACTGTGCCCGGCGTACAGGACCCCGAGCACGACGACCACCAGCGCGGCGAGCACCGCGGTCAGCCCGAGCCACGCGCGCAGCGCTGGAGGCAGTACCGCGGGCGCCGACCGGCCGGTCACACGTGAATCGTGTCCGGCCGGTCGGGGGTGGCTTTCCGTGATCGGTAAGTGGTGTTCCGGATCCTGGCTCGGTGAGGCGGGGTGAGGGTGCGCCCCTTCGTCCGACCGGTGGGCAGCCATGCGTCAGCGCCTTCCTGTGTCCCGCTCTGCCGGCCACCCTAACCAACAACGCGGTCGCGCGAACAGGTCACTGGCCCCTTGTCGAGCGCTGTCAGCAGGACAGGTTGGAGCCGGCCGGGACACCCAGGACCGAGGTGAAGCTCTGGTAGGCGTTGATCCGGCTCTGCACCTGGGCCGGGTTCCTGCCGTCGCACTCCAGGGAGCCGTTGATGCTGCGGATCGTCTGGCCGAAGCCCGCGCCGTTGACCATGGCGTTGTGCGCGGTCATGGTGCCGGGGCCGTTCTGGGTGTTCCAGTACCAGAGGCCGGTCTTCCAGGCCACTGCGGCGTCGGCCTGCACCAGGTCGGGGTTGTGCAGGAGATCGATTCCGAGCGCGTCACCGGCCGCCTTGTAGTTGAAGTTCCAGCTGAGCTGGATCGGGCCGCGCCCGTAGTACGCGGCCTGTCCGGCCGGGCATCCGTAAGGCTGCGTGGTGTCGCAGTAGTGCGGGTAGTTGGCGGTGTTCTGCTCGACGATGTAGACCAGTCCCCCGGTCTCGTGGCTGACGTTGGCGAGGAAGGCGGCGGCCTCCTGCTTCTTGACCGTGTCGCTGCCGGTGTTGGCGAAGCCGGGGTAGGCGCTGAGGGCGGCGGTCAGGCCGGCGTAGGTGTAGAAGGGGTTCCGGTTCGGGAACATCTGGTTGAACTGGGCTTCGGAGACCACGAATCCAGCGGGGTTGGTCGGCGGGGTGGTGGAGCCGCCGCAGTCGCCCTGGTCGGCCCAGACACCCGAGCCGCCGGTGCCGGGCGCCTCTCCCTGGGTCCACCACTTGGCGGACCAGTTGTGGCCGCCGTAGGAAGCCGTCATGCCTCCGGTGTAGACGGCGGAGGCCGCGTAGGGGGCGGCGCAACTCGCCGCGTGCGCGGGTGAGGCGAGCGGGACGAGGGCGGCGAGGCCGATGACGGAGGCCGCCGAGGCCAGCGTCGCGGTGATCCGGCGCAGGGGCATGTGCCACTCCTTGTGGGGGGATGAGTGGGGCACCAGGCACTCAAGCGGAATGGTCCAGACCTGTCAATAGGTCTGGACCACAAGGGGGTTGATGACCTTTCCCATCCGCTCGCCTAGATGTAGCCCTCGCGCAGCGCGTACGCGACGGCATGCGCACGGTTGCTGAGCTGGAGCCGGGTCGTCAGCGCGTGCAGGATGTTCTTGACGGTCCGCTCCGAGTACGCGAGCTTCTCGGATATCTGCCGGGTGTCCAGACCGTCGGCGACCAGGCGCAGCACGTCCACCTCGCGCGCCGCCATGCCGAGCGGGGGTGCCGCACCCCTGGAGCCCGTCGTGGGGCCCGACGCCGAGCGGTGCAGCCGTCCCATCTGTGTCAGCAGCCTGCTGACCAGGTCGGGCGGCAACTCTCCCTCGTCACGCGCCGCACTGTGCACGGCCCCCAGGAGCCGCTGCCCGGTGACCTGGTGGCGCCAGAGTATGGCGCGCACCCCGCACTCCACCACCGTCAGCAGATCCGACTCGCGCAGCTCGCGGGTCACCAGCACCACCCGCTGTTCCCCGCCGCGCACGATGCGCCGCAGATCCGCCGGGACCGGCCCGTCGAGCCGGTCGGCGAGCATCACGGTGACGCCCCGGTCGTCGGGCCGAGTGGTCACATCGGCCCGCCCGCGGGTGTCGTCCACCACCTCGATCGACGGCTGGTGTCGCAGATGACTGATCACCCCGGCCCGGCTCAGCGGGTCGGATGCGCGGACGGTCACTCTGACACGCTTCGTGATCACGTGAGCCACCTCGCCCTTTCCTGTACGTGTACTAGCCCCGTATGTGCTGGCGTACAGGCTGACCCGACCGACTCAATAGCGGGTAAACGACTCATGAGGCACCCCGCAGCAGCGGGGATCCCCTCGTCGACTAGGCGAAGGACATCACATCAGGACGTCAGCAGCGCCGCGTCCCAGGACAGTTGAGCGGCGTCCGGCCGCTGGGCGTAGGTGTGCAGGGCGAGGGCCGCGCCCGCCGCGCCCTCCAGGAAGCCGGGCCCTTCCAGGGCGTCGAGTCCCGCGCGGACCTCGGCCGCGAGCGCGGGCAGGCGGGCGGTTAGCTCCTCGTCCGCCGCCTCGTACGCGACGAGCGCGGCGATGTGGAGCAGCCCGCCGGTGCCGTGGCACAGCCCGGCCCCCTCCAGCGCGCGCGTGGCGGCCGGCCGGGCGAGTGCCGCGTGCAGGGAGCGGGCGGCCGTCCCCCGCCACGCGGGTTCGCCCAACGCACGACCGGCGAGGAAGAGCGCTCTGGCCACGCCGGGGCTGCCGTAGCACCAGGCGGCCCGGGTAGGCGGGGACGGCGGAAGGACGCCCGCGAGCTCGTCCTCCGGACGCACCACCATCGCCCAGTACGGTCCGTACGCGTCCTCGCTCCGCCGCTGCACCAGCCATCCGGCGAGCCGTGTGATGGCCTCCTCCTGGCCGGGCACCCGGACGCCCTGCTCAAGGGCGAGGGCGAGGACGGCCAGCGGGCCCGGAATGCCGTGCGCCAGACCCAGGTTGAGGTGGCCGCGCGGGTAGTCGGAGGGCGGGGTGTCGCGGCCCGGTCCGCCCGCCGACCACCAGCCCGGCAGGGTGCCCTGCCCTGTGGCGGCCGGTTCGGTGAGGTCGGTCAGGGCTTGGAGGCAGTGGCGCAGCGCGGGGCCGCGCGGGTCGAGGGCGAGCAGCAGCCGGGCGAGCCCCGCCACCCCGGACACCACGTCGTACTGGTGCGACGCCACGCCCGTACCGGCGGATCGTGCCGTGCGCAGGTGCCGTGCCCGCTGCACGGCGGCGTCGGCGATGCGGGGTGTGAGGGTGGTGAGGAGCGAGCGGTAGGCGTCGGGGCCGGTCGCCGCGAGGCGGGCGGCGAAGGCGACGGCCGCCATCCCCGTGTAGAGACCGGCGGCGTGCAGCCCGCCGTCGGCCCGTGTCGCGGCGGCGAGGTGGCCGTGGGCGACGGTCCGGGCGTCTCCGCCCCGGTCGGCGGCCAGCGTGGTGAAGAGCAGTGAGACGCCCGGGTGCCCGGCGGCGAGCGAGTCGGCCCGGGCGCCGCAGGCGGCGACCGCCTCGGGGGTCCGCAGCCGCGCGGCCACCTCGTCGACTGCCTCCCGGGCCGCGTCGGCCGACAGGCCGGGGGACGAAAGCGCGGGCGTCATCGCTGCTCCTGGGCGCGTCGGCGGGCACGATGCGCCTCGAAGGCGCCCCGGGCGAGGGCGAGGGCCCGGCGCTCGGCTTCGGGATCGATGCCGATCAGCCGGTTGTGGCTCATGTGGATGAGGCTGCCCGCCACCGGTTCGGGCGACATCCGGCTCGGGTCACGCTCCCTCAGCTCGGCCAACAGCGCGCCGTGGTCGGCGAGTCGAGCGGCGCGCCGCTGCCAGGCGAGGGCCAGCTCGGACGAGGAGGAGACGGGAGCGGGCCCGTCGGGGCCGATCGCCCGCAGCACGGCGGCACGGTCGTCACGGAAGGCCCGGTGGTCGCGTTCGGACTTGGGGTAGGCGGCGGGCAGCCAGACGTGGGCGGGCGGACCGCCCGCGCCTGCCAGGAAGTGCCGGGCGATGTCGGCGGTGTTGACCGCCGAGAACAGGTCGCGGTCGGGGCCCGGCCGGCCGCGGGCCGCTCCGGCGGAGAGGGCAACCAGGCTGTCGGCGTGGAAGACACGTTCGGCGGCGGCCATCGCCTCGGGGCCGCCGTAGCGTTCGTACTCCGGGTCGTACGTCTCCAGGCGCAGCCCCGAGGCGAGGTGCGCGGCGCGAAGCCCGGCGGCCCAGTCGCGTACGACGGTGAGCAGGTGGGCCGCCCACGCGGGCGACTCTCCGTGGAAGCGGATCCTCAAGTGCGGCTCGGGGTCGCGGTAGCGGACGAAGAACCAGCGGTCGATGCCGTCCGGGAGCGCGTCGGCGAGCTGGGGCAGCCACTCCTCGATGACGGTGTCCTGCCGGGCTTGCGGGGTGTCCACGCGGGCGTACAGCCACTCACCCCCGGGCAGCGAGACCGTCCCGGGTGTACGGCGGGCGGCCATGGGCGGCCTCTGAGGCCGGGGCGCGGGCTGCTCCTTCGCATGGAGCGCGACGACGAGCTCGGCCGTGTGGGCTCCCTCGGGGCTCCGCAGCCAGCCGGAACCGGCCGCCGCCGGGTCCTCCTGGAGCAGCGTGGTCCCGGCGGTGCGCGCATGGGCGTACAGCAGCCGCTGGTGCCAGGGGAGGTCGAGGTCGAGCGTGATCCGCTGGTCGCCGGTTACCAGGCGCACGGAGGCCGGTACGCCCCAGCGCCGCCGCCACCGGGGCAGGGCGGCGCACCACTCCTCGTAGGTGGCGGTGGGCAGGGTGAGCCGCCAGGTGGCCGGGGCCAGGATCGTGCGCCCGTACCGTACGCGGGGAAGCGCGGGGTTGGTGGCGGCCGCGCCCCAGTCCCAGGGCTGCCAGGGTCGGTGGCCGCTCAGCCGGCTCACCTCGTGCAGGAAGCGGGCCACGTTGGGGGCGCCGGTGCGCTGGTTGAGCACATGGTGGGCGATCACCCGCACCGGGCGGCCCAGGATGCGGGAGCGGATGCTCAGCCGCTCCGCGTCGGCGTGGACCACCAGGTCGTCCAGCGGCAGCACCTCGGGCCCCGCCGCGTCCGGGAACGCGCTGACGACGACGCGGTGGCCGAGCCAGCGCGGGCTGCGGGCGATGTTGGCGTGGCGCGGCCGGACGGGGGTGAACTCCAGGTGCACCGGCGTCGGCTCGCCGTCCCCGCCGGTCGGGGCTTGGGCGCCGCTGACGCGCGCCATGAGCTCCGGCCCGCCCAGCTGTGCGGCGAAGCGGCCGAAGGTGGCCCCGGCCAGGTCGCTGCCGGCGACCGGGGAGAGCGCGATCCTGAACTCTCCGCAGTCCAGTCGCCCGGTGGACGCCCCGACCAGCTCCGCGTACAGCTCGAAGGTGTCCGGCAGGCGGTTGGCTGCGGTGCCGTCCGGGTCGGGGCTTGAGAGGCGGGCGAAGAGCGTCTCGTCGAGGACCACCTCGGGGAGCGGTGCGCCCGGGGAGAGGTCGGCGAGTGCCCCGGCGGCGAGTTCGGCCAGGAGCCGTCGGCGCTCCACGTT
This sequence comes from Streptomyces sp. TLI_146, assembly GCF_002846415.1. Classification (NCBI taxonomy): domain Bacteria; kingdom Bacillati; phylum Actinomycetota; class Actinomycetes; order Kitasatosporales; family Streptomycetaceae; genus Streptomyces; species Streptomyces sp. TLI_146. The sequence continues at coordinate 8,226,837 of NZ_PJMX01000001.1, read as the reverse complement.
CTCGGGGTCACCGTCGTGCGGTTCCGCGTCAGCGTGGGGCCGGGGAACGGCCGGGTGCTCGTAGCCGTCCGGCGGCCCCAACCCGTCGGCGGGATCGAGGAGTTCGGTCACGGGCACGGCGCGCTCCCTGCCGTACCGCTCGACGAAGGCCCGGTGGTAGGCGCGCAGATGGGCGGGGGCGGTGCGGGGCGGGGAGAGCCGCCACAGGGCGGTGGCCGCGCGCTCGAACTCCTCGCGCAGCGCCTCCGGCAGCACCACGGCCGCGTCCAGTACGAGGTCGACGTGCAGCACATGGTCGCTGGGGCACAGCGCCGTCATGTGCTCCCGGGCGATTTGCAGGGCCTTCAGACGGGCGCCGTCGCCGCCCGCTTCGAGGTCCTCGCACCGCAGCAGTTCGGAGCGTATGCCCTCCAGTTCGCCGCGCAGCGGCAGGCCTTCGGGCAGCCGGTCCCGCACATGGCCGAGGGGGTCCGTGCTGTCCGGGGCGGGAAACAGGTCGGTGTGCAGAAAGCCGCGGGCGACCAGGGTGCGTACCAGGTTCACCACGGCGTCCGAGGGTGCTTCCGGGAAGGCCTCGCACACCCCTGCCACCACCTTCGCAAACCCGACCGGCGAGGCGGCGTGGCGCAACACCTCGGCGACGACCGGGGTGTGACGGACACTCACCTCATCCAACGTCTCGTCACCGTCCCCGGGCACATAGGGCAGTACGAGCCGGGAGCCGCGTACCACACACTGCTGGTCGGCGACGAGAAGGAGGCCGGGCAGGACCGCCGGGTCCTGGTGAAGGCGCTTCACCACCTTGGCCAGCCAGCCGAGGTCCGGGCGCACGACGGCGCGGTGGCGGCCGCCCCAGCGGACCGAGGCGGCCTCGCCGAAGCGGGCGAGGCCGACCCCGGCGAGCAGTCCGAACGGGGTGGGCCGGGTGGTCATACGCAACCGGTAGCGGCCCACAGCGGTCGCGGCCCGGCGCAGCGCGTCACCCGCCAAGGGCCGGTCGGCGGCCAGGACGCGGGCCAGCGAGGGGCTGGACAGCTCGACCGCCTCGCGCAGCAGGGGGTCGAGCGCGGCCTCGGCGACATACCGCGCGAGATCGGCCTCGGTGGGGCCCGCCGGGCTGTCGGGGTGCTCGGGCAGGGGCCGGGCGGGAGCCCTCAGAAGCACCGGATCGACGGCGGTGAACTGGCTGCCCCGCTGAGTGCCGTGCTGTCCGCCCATGCTTCTCCCCGTCGTCGTACGACTGCCATACCTCGCCCCTGTGTAACGGAGATTCCGCTGGTAGCAGCCATTCCGGGCCGGGAGTTGCCCGAAGAGGCAACCCCGGTTGCCCTTTCGCGCGCTGTCGCCGGTGAGGTGTTGACGGGACCGATCCGCCCCTGCCTACCGTCCGTTTCGTTCCGTCGCGAACCACGCGACCATGACGAGAGGAATTCTCATGAACAACGAGACGACCCAGGACCTGTTCGACCTCGACGTGCGCGAGGTGATGGCCGCGGACGAGGCCGAGCAGAGCACCGGCGCCAGCGACTCCTGCCGCCCGTTCTGCATCTGAGCCTGACGGATCGCGCACTCCAAGCGGCTGCGGTGGCCCCGGCCCACCGCAGCCGCGGTGTTTTTCCGGCGGTTACGCGGTGGGCCAGTCGGCCCGCGCCGCGGCACCGGGAACATCCGGCAGGGGACCGCGGGCCCGGGCCAACAGCTCCTCGGGTGTCACCTCGTCGAGCGCCTTGCGCGCCGCCTCAAGTACATCCCGCACGGAGTCCAAAAGCTGATCCTCCGTCAGTGGACGTGCGGCCCGGCCGCCGGGATCCTCGGTCAGCAGCTCGGCCAGCGTCCGGCGGATCCGCGCCGTGCCCGCCTCGCGTATGGTCAGCGCGAGGTGGACCGAGAGCCCTTCGTCGCCGGTGGCGGTGTGCGGGGCGCCGCGCGGGACGTACAGCACATCACCCGCGCCGATCACGGTCCGCAGCACCGGTTCACCCGGCTCCGGGACCGGACCCGGGCGCCAGTGGCCGTCGGCCGGGGCGCCGTACACCGTCCACTCCTTGCGGCCCGCGACCTGCACCACCAGCACGTCGGCGTCGTCCCGGTGCACATCGAGCCCACGCCGACCCGCCATGGTCGCGAAGCAGAAGGCCTCCACCCGCCGCCCCACATCGTGCGCCAGCCGGGCGGTCAGCTCCCCCACCGAGGCGTGCCACTGGTCGAGTTGGGGCAGCAGCAAGGTCGCCCCCTCGCCGAGGAGCCCCATGACGCGCTCCGGGTCGGCGAACCCCTCCGCCGCCTGTCCGGCGACCACGCGCTCGGCGCAGAACTCATGTGCCTCGACGACCGCGCCCTCGCGCACCATCTCCACGTACGGCGTCCGCATCAGCCCACCGCGCAGCGCGTCCCCCAAGTCGTCGAGCCCCGGCACCTCTTGAGGCAGCACACCGGGGTGGAACACCTCCGGCCTGCCGTGCCGACACCGCTCGAAAAACCTCTCGGGCTCCCCCACCAACCGGTCCAGCACTCCCCAACCCATGACCGCTCCCCGTTCGTCGCATCCGGTACGCGGTACCGGGTGTACCGCGGTGTGTCGAACCTACGGGATGAGGTTGCTCGTGCTGCCATGGTTGTCCGCGGAGTGGGGACGCCGTGTCACGTCGGCTCGGGACCGGCCACCGCCCCCGGACTCAGCCGGTCCCGCTCCTCTTCTCGGAGGAGGCGTCGGCAGCCAGTGCGGGCGCGGAGCGCCGGGGCATCCGGGGCCGCACCCCCCAGCGCCACACCGCGTACCCCACCGCGAGGACACCTGCGAACGGCGCCACCGCGCCCAGGGCCATCACCAGCCACCGCAGGGCGGTGACGAAGACGTGCCAGCCGCCCGTGACGGCGTCCAGGACGCCCGGTCCGCCGCCGTCGGATTCCTTCACGGGCCCCGACGCCGTAAGGCCCAGGGTGATCGTGGCGAGGCTGGTGCGGTCCTTCAGGGATGCCTGCTGCGCCAGCAGCGCGTCCAAGTCGGCCTGACGGCGGCTCAGTTCCCCCTCCAGCGTGACGACCTCACTCAACTGACCTGCCCGGTCCATCAGTTCGCGTACGCGCGCGACGCTGGAGCGCTGGGTGGTGATCCGGCTCTCCACGTCCACCACCTGATCGGTGACGTCCTGGGCCTTGGCCTTGCGGCCGAGCAACTCGCCGGTGCCCGACAGGCGCGCGAGGACGCTGTCGTATGTGGCCTCCGGGACGCGCAGCACGACATGCGAGACCACATGTCCCCGCTCGTCCCGCTCGGTGGTCTCGTCGCCGACGTACCCGCCCGCCTCCACGGCGGCCGCGCGGCCCGCAGCGAGCGCCTTGCCCACATCGGGCACGTCGAGCGTGAGCTCGGCGGTGCGGATGACGCGCGAAGCCGGGGGGATCGCCTGCTTCGCGGACGGCTTGCGCGCCCCGTCGTCGCCCGGGCGCGAAGCCGTATCCTTCGCGGCCCCGCCCTGCGGCGCGGCCGCGGCATTCTTGTCCGCCTTGCCCGCCGACTTCGCATCGTCGGACCCGCCCGCGCCGCACCCGGCAAGGGCCAGCGAGGCGCTGAGGAGAACGGCCCCCAGAGCCGCGAGAGGTCGGTTCCCGGTCCCACGTCGTACGCGCATGTCGGCTTCCTCGGGGGTAGGTGATCGCCGGGACGCGGCACCGCGTGGGGGACGGGACGGCCCGGCCGACCGTGAGCTGGTGACGAGGATGCTGACAGCACAGGGCTGAAGAGAGCCTGAAGCCTCCTGAAGACCCTTCAGGAACCCAAGAAAAGAGGGGCCTCCGCCTTCGGGCGGAGGCCCCTTCACACGGTTACGGCCGAGCGGCCCACATCTATCGCCGGACGACGCTCGCAGGCACGCCGTTCATGCCGCCGAAGAGGTCGTCCATCGCCCGTCGGGTGGTACGGGCCGGGGTGGCGCGGACGGCGAAGTCGCGGGCCGCCACCGCGAAGGGGTGGGTGAGGGCGGCGATCCGGCCCGCGCGGCGGGACCGGATCCGCAGGGCGTCGGTGCGGGCGCACCGGGCCGCGCTGTAGGCGGCCAGGGCGGCGGGTGTGTCGGTCACGTCGGCGCCGTCGAGGAGGTGGGCGAGGACGACGGCGTCCTCGATGGCCTGGCAGCCGCCCTGGCCGAGGTTGGGGGTCATGGCGTGGGCGGCGTCGCCGAGCCAGGCGAGGCGGCCCTGGTGGTAACGGGGAAGCGGGGCGGCCAGGTCGTGGAGGTCGTGCTGGAGCAGGGCCGCCGGATCGACGCGTTCCAGCAGCGCCGGGATCGGGTCGTGCCAGGTGCCGTACCGGCGCAGGAGTTCGGCGCGGGGGTCGGCGGGGCGGTATCCCTCGGGGGCGACGGCGGTCGCGTAGAGGTAGACCCGGCCGTCGGCGAGCGGGACGACGCCGAAGCGCTCACCGCGGCCCCAGGTCTCGGCGGCCGCCGCCGGGGCCGGCCCGTCGGCGGGCAGCACGGTGCGCCAGGCGGTCTCGCCGCTGTAGTGGAGGCCGGGGTGGGCCGGGTGGTGGCGTCGGCGCAGCGGACTGTGGATCCCGTCGGCGGCGACCACGAGGTCGGCGGTGAAGTCGCCCGACGGGGTACGGACCACCGGCCGGTCGGCCATGGCGTCGACGCCGTCCACGGCGGTGACAGCGGCGCCGTAGCGGATCGTGCCCTCGGGGAGATCGGCGGCCAGGGCCTCGGTCAGGGCCGCGCGGTGCACGGCGAGCGGAGGAGTCCCGTAACGGGCCGTCAGGGCGGCGGTGTCGGCGCGCTGCAGCCACCCGCCGTCGGGACGGCGCAGGCCGAGCGCGGCGGGTGCGGCGCTGCCCGCGGCCCTGGTGACATCGAAGTCGATGGTGTCGAAGGCGCGCAGGGCGTTGGGGGCGAGGACGATTCCGGCGCCCACGGCGGTCGGCTCGGGCGCCCGCTCGCAGACGGTGACCTGCCAGCCGCGGCGGTGCAGGGCCACGGCCGCCGTGAGCCCGCCGATCCCCGCGCCGACCACGACCGCACGACGCTGATTCCCTGACATCCCGCACCACGTCCTTCCCGCCCCGAGTAGCCCTCTACATCTGTAGTGGACATGGCCTCACTCTACAGCTGTAGAGTGAGGCCATGTCCACCCCTCGCACTCCTTCATCCACACCGGACCGCCGCACGGTGATCGCGGACACGGCGATCGGCCTCGTGGCCGCCGCCGGGCTGCGCGGCCTGACCCACCGCGCCGTCGACAGCGCGGCGGGGCTGCCGACGGGCAGCACCTCGTACTACTTCCGTACGAGGGCGGCGCTGATCGGCGCCTGCTACCAGCGGCTGGCGGAACTTGACCTGGGTGACATCGAGAGTGGCGGCGCCCTCGCCGCGGCGCCTCCGGACCGGGAGGCGGTCGCGGCGGTCCTGGCAGGGCTGCTGTACCGCTGGCTGACGGTGGGCCGCGAGCGCCAACTCGCCCGCTTCGAACTCAGCCTGGAGGCGGCCCGCAACCCCGAGCTGGCGCCGGAGCTCCACCGGGCAGGACAGGGCGCGCGTGCCCGGGCCGCCGAACTCCTGGCCTCGCTCGGCACGGACCGGCCCCAGGAGGCCGCCGAACTCCTCGCGGCATGGACGGACGGACTGCTCTACGACAGGCTGGCCGGAGCCCTCGCCAGCTCCCGCCCGGCCCCGGACCTGGCCGAACTGACCGTGACCGCCCGCCGGATGATCGACGCGGCCCTCGCCGAGGCACCCTGACGCGTTCGCGCACGGTTGGCGGTGGTACGGCGACGCGTGGTGCGGCGGCCTACCGACCGACGGGGTCGGCTGGGCGGCCCCGCTCCAGGCGCGCGGCCCACAGCCCCAAACCCACCGTGGTCAGGACGCCCCACACCCCCCAGCCGAGCGACTGGCTCAACCGGTCGTCCGCCACGGCCCCGACGAAGGCGGCCGCTCCGGCGGCCGGCGCCGCGTTCGCCGCGCTCCCCCCTGGCCCTTCGGCCATCTCCCACGCCATGGACGCATGGTGACACCGGTCCCGGAGGCGGACCAGGGCACCCCCGCCATCAACGCGGACGAGTCGGAGTGCGCCCGGTCGGCTGGTGATCACGGCAATCGCGATCGTGGGTGCCTCTCACCGTTTTCCCGCCACCGTCCGCAGATACGCGCCGAAGCGGGCGATCGCCGACGGGTTGCGGGGGCTCTCGACCAGGTCGACGTAGTCGAGCGTGAAGATGCGCCGGTTCTTGACCGCGGAGACGTCCCGCAGCGGAGGGTGGGACAGGAGGAACTTCTTCTTCTCCTCCGCGCTCACCTCCCCGTAGTCGCAGACGACGATCACGTCGGGGTTGCGCTCGACGACGCTCTCCCAGCCGACCGTGGTCCACGAGTCCGCCACGTCGTGCATGACGTTGACGCCGCCGGACTCGGTGATGATCTGTTCCGGGGCGGCGTAGCGGCCGGAGGTGAAGGGCTGGTCGCGGCCACTGTCGTAGAGGAAGACGGTCGGCCGGTCGGCGCCCTTGGGAGCCTTCGCGCGTACGTCCGCGATGCGCTTCTTGAAGTCGGTGATCAGCGCGGCGGCCCGCTTCTCGACGCCGAACAGCCTGCCCAGGTTGGTCAGGTCGGCATAGAGGGCGTCCAGGGGCGGCATGATGCCGCGCGACGTCTTCGTACGGCTGTTGCGGCAGGACTCCGTGAGGATGTACGAGGGGATGCCGAGCTTGGCCAAGGCATCGGGGGTGAAGCCGCCTTCCTCGCGGAAACCGTAGTTCCAGCCCGCGAAGACGAGGTCGGCGCGGGCGTCGAGGACGTTCTCCTTGGTGAGCTGGTCCTTCGAGAGCCAACGGACCTTGTCGTAGCCGTCCTTCCACGGCACGTCGCCCAGGTCTCCCTTGTCGTCGGGCATGGCGAACCCGGCCATACGGTCCTCCAGCCCCAGGGCCAGCATGATTTCGGTGATGCCGACATCGTTGGTGACCACCCGCTCGGGGACCTTCTCGTACGTCACCTCGCGGCCGCAGTTGGTGAGGGTGACCGCCGCGGACTTCGCGTCCTCGGGCCGCTCGACCTTCGCACCGCAACCGGTGGTCACGACGAGGCAGAGGGCGACGGCGAGCAACTTGCGCATGGGCGTCCTTAGGTGGTTTTACGTGGTGGTCGTGCGCGGGTCTTACGCGCGGTGGTCTCACGCGGTGGGCGGGAGCAGGTCGAACAGGAGCTGGACGGCGCCCGTGCCGGGATGCCGTACGGGATGCGCGCGCACACCGAACGTCCGGGCGAGCAACTCCGGTTGGAGGACGTCGTGCGGAGGGCCGGAGGCGACGATCCGGCCGCCGTCGATGACATACAGGAGGTCGCAGTGGGCCGCGGCGAGGTTGAGGTCGTGCAGCGCGGCCAACACCGTCACCCCGCTGTCGCGGACGAGGGAGAGGACGTCCAACTGGTGGGCGATGTCCAGGTGGTTGGTCGGCTCGTCGAGCACGAGCACCTGCGGCTGCTGGGCGAGGGCGCGAGCGATGAGGACGCGCTGCTTCTCTCCGCCGGACAGGCTGAGCAGACCTCGGTCGGCCAGGTGGGCGACACCGGTGCGTTCCATGGCCCGCGCGCAGATCTCGCGGTCAGAGGCCGCCGTACGCCCCCGGTGCGGCAGCCGTCCCATGGCGACCGCCTCGGCCACGGTGAAGTCGAAGTCGGCGGACGACTCCTGCGGGAGCGCGGCCAGCGCCCGGGCGGCGGCCCGGGGATCCATGGCGTGCAGATCGTCGCCGTCCAGCCGGACCACTCCCCCGGTGGGCCGCAGCGCCCGGTACACACTGCGCAGCAACGTCGACTTTCCACTGCCGTTCGGGCCGACGAGTCCCACGAACGCCCCGCTGTCCACGGTGAGTCGGACGTCGTCGACCAGCCGGGTACGAGCGGCCTCGACCGTCACACCGTCGATGTCGATCCGCACGGTCAGCCACCTCCGAAGGCATAGCCGCCGCGCCGCATCAGCAGGACGAACGCGGGAACACCCACCACCGCCGTGATGACGCCCACGGGCAGCTCGGCCGGGGCGAGCAGCAGCCGGGACAGCACATCCGCCCACACCAGCAGCACCGCTCCCGCGAAAGGAGCCACGGCCAGCACCCGCCGGTGGTCCGCGCCCACCACCATGCGTACGACGTGCGGCACCATCAGCCCGACGAACCCGATGGCTCCGCTGACCGCGACGACGGTCCCGGTGACCGCCGCGGTGACGAGGAACAACTCCCGGCGCAGCCGCGACGGCGGGACACCGAGCGCGGCCGAGGTCTCGTCCCCCATGGCGAGCGCGTTGAGCGACTCCGCCCGCCACCGCAGCCACACCCACCCGGCCGCCACGGTCACCGCGGCGATCGGCACCTGCGCCCAGGTCGCTCCGCCCAGACTGCCCAGCAGCCACATCATCGCCGACCGGGCGGCCTCGCCCCGGGCCGCGCCGAACACCATGACCGTGGTGAGCGCCTCGAATCCGTACGCCAGCGCCGTACCCGTCAGGATCAGCCGCAGCGGAGTCAGCCCACGGGGCGAGCGGGCCACGGCGTACACCAGCACCATGGCCGCGAGCGCCGAGGCGAACGCCGAGACCGACAGCGCCCACACCCCGAGTCCCGCGAACGCCCCCAGCAGGATGACGGCGTTGGCGCCCACCGCGGCGCCGGAGGAGATGCCCAGGACGAACGGATCCGCCAGCGCGTTGCGGACCATCGCCTGTACGGCCACACCGACGGCCGCGAGCCCCGCCCCGACGACCGCGCCGAGCAGGACCCGCGGTAACCGGATCTCCCAGACGATGGTGTACGCGGCCGCGTCACCCGCCGACACGGTTCCGCCGGTGAGTCCGGCCCACAGGAAACGGGGCACGTCCGCCCAGCCGACCTCGGCGGCCCCGAGTCCGACACCACAGCCGAGCGACAGCACAAGCAGCAGTCCCAGGCCGAGGCTGAGCGGCAGCACGGGTATCCGGCTGGGTGCCGTACTTCGGCGCACGGTGGGGACCGTCCTTCACCTGGGCCCACCGGCTGGACGTCAAGCAGGAGACAGCCCGTACGGCCGTGCCGACCGCGCGGTCCCCTCTCGCAGTCCACGGCGAGCAGTCAACGGGTCGCAGGCCCCCCACGGGCGATCGGGCTCGCACGGCGACCGTCGGTCAGCCGTGCACACCGTTGCGGGTCAGCGCCGGGTTCTCACCGGACTTCCCCCGCGGGAGACGAATGGAGCCTAACAAACGCCGCCTTCAGTGCGTTTGCCGTCCACCGGCGCAGCCGGAACACACCGATCAGTGAGGGGACGGGGCGGCTCGCGGGTGATCCGAACGCGGCGAAAGCACGTCCGTACGAGTGGCGTCAGTACGAGTTGTGGGACAGCCAGAACGACCAGGCGCCGCAGGGGCTGCCATAGCGCTGGTTCATGTAGTTCAGGCCCCACTTGATCTGCGTGGCCGGGTTGGTCTGCCAGTCCGGGGCCACGGAGCTCATCTTCGTGCCCGGCAGCGCCTGGACGAGGCCGTAGGCACTGCCGTTGGTGGCCCGGTAGTTCCAGCTCGACTCGTTGTCCACGATGTGGCTGAAGCACTGGAACTGGGACGCCGGGACGATCTGACGGGCGATCGCCTGGACCTCGGCGACCGAGTAGGAGCTCTGGGTCTGGAGAGGGCTTCGGCCCGTCGAGCGGCTCGCGCTCTGCTTCTCCAGGTCGCGGTCCTTCGCGGCCTTCTCGGCGGCACCCTTCTTCGACTTGGCGTCGCGGGCCGCCTGCCTGCGGGCGGCTTCCTCGGCGGACTTCTTCGCCGCGGCGCTCGCCTGCGCGGACTGCGCGTCGGCCTGCAGTGTCAGGGACGCGGTCTGCACCTGGGCCTGCTGGCCGGCGGGAATGTCCGCGAAGAGGGTCGAATCCGCTGCGGTCGCCTCGACGTTGTCGTTCGAGGCGGCCGCGGGACCGCCTGCGGCAATGCCGACTACGGCGCCAACGGTGGTGACCGCGGTGGCCGACGCCACCGCGAAACCCCGGACCGAGCTCCGGCTCACACGCTTTCCTTCCAGCAGTGATGGAATGGTGCGGGTACCGGGGTACCCGGGTACGAGGGTGTCGTAGGCGGGGCCTGACTGATCCCTGACTCTGCTGGAAGGTGATACGGCGAGGCAATTGTCTGCCGCGTGTGAAACCTCACACCTCATCCGCCCCACCAGTCCTTCCAATCTGGCCCCCAAGAAGGTGCCGCGCGCTTAGGATGCTGCGCCCCGCCTCCCAGGCCGGAGTCGGCCATTCCCAAATGTCCGGATCGATGGGCTGGTCCGCCCGGCGGGCGGGGGCCCACACTGGGGACGTGATGCCAGGGGGAGAACGGCTGTACCGGGACCTGCGCGAGGTGCTGGTGCCGGGCGCCGGGGTCGAGGACACGGGGGCCGCCCTGTCCGGGGTGATCGCGCCCGTGGTCGCGCATGACGCGCTGCGGCTGGTGGTGATGAACCCGTCGCTGGGAGTGGGCGCCACCGCGCTGGGGTTCTGGCACGGGTACGGACCGGATCTCGGCCATGAGCTGATGACCATCGCCGCCCGGGGCGCCAACTACCCCCAACTGGCCCGCCTGGCACGGCAGAGTGTGCCGGTACTCGTCGCGGACCGCCGCTTCCGCGCGAGCGCGTACGACCGGCTGCTCGCCCGGTACGGGGTCGGCGAGGAGCTCTGCCTGGTCCTGCGGGACGGCCGCGGCGTGTGGGGACTGCTCGGACTGCTGCGGGCCGATGACGGCCGGCCGTTCGACATCGACGACAGGCACCGCATCGCCGACGTCGGGCCGCCGCTGATCGCCGCGGTACGCGGCTACGTGACCACCGGGCCCATCGCGCCCCCCGGGCTCGGGCTGCCGCCCGGCATGCTCGTCGTCGACGCCGAGGGCAAGGTCGCCGCGATGACACCCCAGGCCCGGCAGCGGCAGGCGATGATGGCGCAGCAGCAGGGGGCACCGGACTGGCTCATCGAATACTGCTACGCCTCCCTGTCGTTCGAGGCGCGCGAACACGCCCGCGATCCGCGCCGGCGGTACGCGAGGGTGTGCACCCCCTCGATCGTGCACGGCGAGTGGACCGCGATCGAGGCCCAGCCGCTCGGCGACGACGGCGACGTGGCGATCATCATCCAGCGTGCGACCGGCGAGCTGCTCGTCCCGGCGTTCTGCGACTGGTACGGGATCACCACCCGGGAGCAGCAGGTCGTGCGGCACCTGCAGGACGGCACGGCGCCCAAACAGATCGCCCGGCTCCTCGACCTGTCCGTGCACACGGTCAACGACCACCTCAGGGCGATCTTCCGCAAGACCGGAGCCGGCGGACGCGACGAACTCATGGCCGCCCTCACCGCGTAGAGCCGGACAGGTCTCCGACCCGGGCATGACGGACACGTCGAATGCTCGACCGCTGACCGCCGCCGCGCGAGACCGCCTCGGGTCATTCGGGGGTGCCCACGGGGCCGCTGCTAGCCTCTTGGCCATGATCGGGAAGCGCGCCAGGCCGCGGATATCCGGCTCGTCGGCGCCGAGCGGTCCGCAGCGTGCCCTCATCGCCGCGAGCTTCGTCAGTCGGGTGGGCAACGGGCTGTTCAACACCGCCGCGGTGCTCTACTTCACCCTGGTGGTGCACCTGCCCGCCGCACGGGTCGGTGTCGGCCTCACGGTCGCCGGGCTGGTCGGGCTGCTGGCCGGGATCCCGGCCGGGAACCTGGCCGACCGGTACGGGCCGCGCACGGTCTGGCTGACGGCCCTCGCGATGCAGGCCGCGACGATGGCCGCGTTCGTTCTCATCCACGACTGGGTGACGTTCACGCTCATCGCCACCCTGGACCGGCTGGCGGCGACGGCGGGCGGCGCCGCGGGCGGCGCGATCGTCGCCCGTACCGGCGGTGAACGCCCGGCCGCCTTCAGGGCGAAACTCCGCACCTTCGTCAACCTCGGCGTGGTCCTGGGCACCCTCGGCGCCGCCTTCGCCGTCTCGGCCGACACCCGCGCGGCCTACACCGCGCTCATCCTCGCCAACGCCGCCAGCTTCGCCTGCGCCGGTCTGATCGCCCTGCTCGGCGTCCCGAACTACCGGCCCCTGCCCCGGCCCGAGGAGCACCACCGCTGGGCCGTCCTGTCCGACCGGCCGTACGTGTCCTTCGTCGCGCTCTACGGCGCGATGGGCCTGCAGTACCAGACCGTCTCCCTGCTCCTGCCGATCTGGCTCTCCGCCCACACCGACGCGCCCCGCTGGACCGTGGCGGCGGTCTACGCGGTCAACAGCGGGGTGTGCGCGCTGCTCCAGAGCAGGATCGGCTCCCGGGTGGAGACACCACGCCAGGGCGGCCGGGCGTTCCGCATCGCCGGGCTGCTCTTCCTGGTCAGCTGCCCCTTGATGGCCCTGACCGCGGACGTTCCGGTCTGGGTCGCGCCAGGGCTCGCCGTCCTCGCCGTCTGCGTCCACAGTCTCGGAGAGGTATGGGAGTCCTCGGGCGGCTACGCGCTCGGCTTCGGTCTCGCCCCGGACCATGCCCAGGGGCAGTACCAGGGCCTCTTCGGCATCGGCTTCGACGCGGGGCAGGCCCTGGCTCCGGTGGTCCTCACGACAGCGGTCCTCGGACTCGGACACGCGGGCTGGCTGCTGCTCGGGGTGTTCTTCGCGGCTCTGGGCGCGGCGGGCCCGCCGGTGGCCGCATGGGCGGAGCGCACCCGCCGCTCACCTCACGACACGGCCCACGCGGCACAGGGCCGGTCCGCCGAGGCCCCGCTGCCCGACACGGCCTAGTTTTCCCCGTGTCCCAGGCGCGGTGTCACCCCTACAGCCGAGCCCGCTCATCGCGCCCTGCGGGACGGGGTGAAGGTATAGAGGTCGAGGATGTCGGGGCAGGGCGCGATGCCGGGGCCGCCGGCCCGGACCCAGGCGGCGATGTCCTCCGTGGCGTCGGGGTCGTTGACCAGACCGAGCCAGACCGGACGGGCACCGGCGAGGCGCGCGGCACGAGAGGGCTGGACGACGACCACATTGGCCTGTTCGCAGACGTCGAGGCAGGCGGAGACCCGTACGGGCGCGTGCTCAGCGAGGCGCGCCTGCTGCTGCGCGTGGTCGACCCCGGGCACCTTCGGGCTGCCGCAGCAGCAGTCCCTGCACACCACGATCCGGCACGGCGCCGAGTCGGCCGGGGTGTGCCCGGCGCCGCCTTCTGGTCGCTGCTCCGACATGACCGCTCACGCTCCTCCTCCGGGGAGATCCGCCCCGGTTTCGTCAAGGAGGCGACGACGTGAGTCTCCTGGCTCTCGGGTCGCAGCTCGCCCCGTCCTTCCCACCCGTGTCCGGGCAGTGGTCTGTTCGGGGTTCGCTCGCCGATCACAGTGGCGGGACCGCGCCGGAATTGCACCGGCTTCCTCGTTCCGCGTCGCCTTGTCGTCGGCATCGTCGCACGTCGGACGGTGGAACGTCACCACGATCGGAAGGGGTGACCCGCCCGCCGCTGGGCGGGCGGGTCACCCCTTCCTCCGCAGCTACCCGGTCAGATCTTCAGGCGGTGCACACCTCCCTGCACCGTTCCCACGTACAGCCAGCCGCCGGCGGTCGCCAGGCTCGTGGCGTTGAGGTTCTGCAGGCCGGTGGAGATGTTCTGCCAGTTGCGGCCGCCGTCCGTGGAGCGCAGGACGCCTCGGCCGCCGCGCGGCAGGGCCGCGTCCCAGTGGCTGGTGGTGGCCGCGTACAGAGTGCTGCCGACCGGCAGTATGTCGCTGACCCGCAGCGGGAGCGAACCGGTGTCGGCGGTGCGGAAGGTCTTCCCGCCGTCCGTCGACAGCTTGATCGCCTCGCCGCCGGTCAGCATCGTCGACCCGGTGAACTCGATGGTGTCCACACGTCCGTCGGCGACCTTGGTGATGTCGTCGCCGCCGTTGTCCGAGCGGTAGAGGCCGTCGGGGGCACCGAGCCACAGCCGGTCCGGGTTCTTCGGGTCGCCGGTGACGGCGGTGAAGGAGGTCCGGTCGTGGAGGAGGTTCTTCCAGGTGGCGCCGCCGTCCTCGGTGGAGAACAGGCCCCGGCCCAGCAGGTTTCCGTACGAGACGTACACGCGGTCGGGGTCGGCGGGGTGCACGGCCATGGCGAGGACCGTGCCGTTGCTCTCGCCCTTCTCCTGCCAGGTGGCACCCGCGTCGCCGCTGCGTTGGAGATGGAAGTCGCCCCAGGCGCCGTAGCGCACCCGCCACACGACCCGCGAGTCCTTGGCCGAGGTCTGCAGCAGCCGGGTCGAGAGGCCGATCCTGCCCTCGCCGCCGGTGGTGCCCCACTCCGCTCCGGCGACCGGCAGCGGCGAGCGGTGCGTGCCCTGCTGGCCGGCCGCGAGCAGTTGGTTGCCGCTGACCGCGAGGGAGTTGACGGTGCCGCCCTGGACGCCGAGGCGCCGGTAGTCCTTGCCGTCCGGCGTGCCCCGGTAGACACCGGCCGCGTCCGCCGAGACGGTCAGCGAGCCGTCGGCCCAGCGGTCGAAGTCGGAGGTGGTGGAGGCCTTGTTGACCGCCGGGATGGTGCTCCAATGACGGCCGTGGTCGCGGCCGACCCGGATGTCCTTGCCGTACCCGATGTACATGTCGCCACCGGTGAGAGTGAGGCCCGTACCGCCGTATCCGTGGCTGTCCAGTGTGGCCCAGGTCCTGCCGCCGTCGAAGGAGCCGACGACGCCGGACCCGACCTCGTACATCGCCACGGTCCGGCTGTCCGCGACGACGGTGACGGATACCTTGCCGCCGGCGGGCTCGTACACCTTGGTGGCCTTGCCGAGGGTGCCGGCGGACAGGCCGTCGCGCTTCCACAGCGACTTGCCCGCCGAGAAATAGAGGCTGTCGCCGCCGATCGCCACGTCGTAGACGGCGTCGACGGGGATGCCCAGGGGCTCCACGGACCAGGTGTCGCCGCCGTCCTTGCTGATCAGCAGGTCGGTGGCAGTGACGGCGACGAGGGCCTTGCCCGCCTCGTCGGTGAGGAGGCGGGTGATGGGCGCGTCGGGGGTGTTCAGGGTCCGCCAGGTGCGGCCGCCGTCCTCGGTGCGCAGGATCGAGCCCGTACGGGGAATGCCGGATCTGCTGTTGGCCGCGTACCACCAGCGCTTGGCGTTCTTCGGGTCGATGACGGTGAAGGCCTGGCCGCCCACGTCGCCGAGCGGCAGCCTGGTGTGCTGCTGCCAGGTCGCGCCGTTGTCCTCGGTGGACCAGGGCCCGGGCTTGTTGTACTGGGTCAGGACGGCGGCGCCGGGGGCGCTGCGCGCGGTGGTGATGTCGCCGCTCTCGGAGTTGGGTCCGACGGGCTGCCAGCGGGAGCCGCGGCTGTTCGCGGGGGTGACCTCGAAGCCGTCCCGGTTGCTGGTCAGTGTCTTGCCGTCGGTGGTCCGGCCGTCGGCGGACACCAGATGGGCGCCCTCGCCGCGGCCGGTGATCTCCGCCTGGTAGACGTTTTCGGAGCGCGGTGTGGTGGTGACCGTGTAGGGCCTGCCGTGCGGCGGGGTGACGGTCAGGACCGGCGGCTTCGCCAGCGGCGCCGGGGTGAGGACGACGGCGGTGGACTTGCCGTCGCTCGGGTCGGGGCCGGCCTGGACGAACAACCGCCGTACGACCAGGAGATACGGGACACGCAGTGCGCCGCCGTGCTCGGGGGTGACGGTGACCGTGCCGCTGATCTCCGCCTCGCCCGCCGGGCGGTCGGCCCGCAGGGTCACCGTCGCCGTGGCGTTGCCGCCCGCCGGGACGCGCAGGGTGTCGGGGCTGACCCGGGCCTTGCCGCTCGCCTTCAGGTGGACGGTACGGGCCCTGGTGCCGGAGTTGGTGACCGTGAGCTTCTTGCTGCCGCCCACCGTGTGCCTGGCGAGATCGGCGAGGCCGTAGGAGAGGGCGGCCGGGGTGGTGGTGATGCCGGTGGCCGCCCTGTCGGCGGCCGCGGCGACGTCGAGGCGGCCGGAGCCGACGGTGCTCGTCCCGTAGTCCTTGATCTGCTTCGTGGAGCCCACCAGCGCGGAGGTGACCTTCGCCGGGGTCGCGCCGGGGTGCAGCTGGCGCAGCAGAGCGGCGGCGCCGGCGACGTGGGGCGCCGCCATCGACGTACCGGACATGCGGTAGTAGCCGGGTGCGTAGAGGGACTTGGGGATGGTGGAGCGGATGTCGTAGCCCGGCGCGACCAGGTCCGGCTTCAGGTTCCACCTCAGGTCGGGGCCGCGCGAGGAGAACGACGCCATTTTGTCGGTGACGTCCGTGCCGGTGATCGTCACCTCGACTCTGCCCTTGGCCAGGCGTCGGCCGAGCTCGGCGTACTGGGTGGAGTCCATGCCCAGCATGACCATGGTGTCCATGCGCAGCGAGTCGCCGGAGTCCTTGAGGGAGGTCTGCGCGGCGAGCGGGACCGAGTCGTCGTGGGGCGGCGACCCGGGCCGGTCCGGTGACAGCGAAGGCGATGCGGCGAACACCGGGCCGCCGCCCGCGGACGGCCCGCCGAGGAGGGCGATCGCGCCGTGGCGCTCGGCTTCCCGGGCCATCTCGATCTCGGTCAGGTACAGGTCCCGCGAGGACTGGGCGACCAGCATGTCGACGCGGACCGCCTTGCCCTTGACGTCCCCGGCCCGCTCCCAGTCCTCCGCGGTGCCCCGTCCGACGTCGACGAGCTCGGCGGTGACGGGCTTGGCGGGCGGGTTCGCGGAGACCATTCCGCGGTACGCCTGGATCTTCTCGCCGCCCTGGTAGGCGGCGCTCGGTATGCGCAGCCCGCTGAGGGAGGCGCCGACCGCGAGGACGCCGTCGGCGGCGGCGGGGGTGCTGATGGTGCCGCTGCCCGGGCCCTCGTTGCCCGCGGAGGCGACGACGACAACGCCCGCCTCGGTGGCGGCGGTCGCGGCCGCGCCGAGCGGGTCGGTGCCGTCGCCGTAGCCTCCGAGGCTCATGTTGACGACGTCGGCGCGGTGCGGATTGGCCGGGTCGATCGCGGCCTCGATACCTGCCACGATGTCGGAGGTGTAGCCCTCCCCCGCGTCGTCCATGACCTTGTACGCGAGGATGCTCGCGCCCGGCGCCACGCCGGTGACGCCGCCCTTCTCGGCGGCCCTGCCCGCGATGATGCCGGCGACATGGGTGCCGTGGCCGTTGTCGTCCATCGGATCGGCGTCGCCGTTGGCGAAGTCGTAGCCGCCGACGACCTTGTGGCCCGCGCCGAAGCCGCCGCCGAGGTCGGGATGGGTGTAGTCGACCCCGCTGTCCAGGACGGCGACGGTGGTGCCCGCGCCGTCGGCCTTTTTGCCCGCCGGGTCCTCGCGCCGCCACACCTGCGGGGCGTTGACCAGCGGCACACTCGCATCGGTGAGGACGCGCATCTTGGCGTCGGGGACCACGGAAGCCACCCCGGGCAACCGCTTCAGCGCGGCGACCTCGGAGGCCTTCACCGTCACCGCGACCGCGTTGAGCAGCAGATTCAGGGTGCGTGGTGAACCGGTGTGCAGCCCGGTGCCCTCGGCCCGGTCGAGGAACGACCTCTGCCGGCCGGCGAGCGCGGCCCGGTCCGTGCCGATCGCCCGGGCGTCGGCGGAGCGCAGAACGCCCTTGCCGGCCGCGGCGGCCTCCCCGGTCAGCGTGACGAGGACGCGCTGCTCCGGATCCTGGTGGGGGTCCGCGGTGGCGGACTGGGGTGCCGCGGACAGCAGGCCGCCGAGCACGGCGGCCGTCAGCGCGGCAGTGAGGGATCTTCGAGGGGTCATGCCGGACCAAGTAATCGGAATCCAGTGGTCCAGACAACCATTTGGCCTGGCCCATTGCGGCCCCTGGCACATACGGGCCAAGATCCTGGCCATGCCCCAGCTGACCGCTGCCGGAATCGACCCGTTCGACGAGAGCGTCTACCGCGCGATCCTCGTCCGCCACACCGCCGCTCCCGCCGAGCTGGCCGACGACCTGTCCTGCTCGACCGAGCGGGTCGCCCGCGCCCTGGACCGGCTGCGCGAGAACGGCCTGGTGGGGCGGCTCTCCGGAACCCGCCGCCGGTACGCGGCCATTGAGCCGGGCGCGGCCCTGGAGTCCCTGGTGCGCTCCCGTACCGCCGACCTCGACGGCGTACGGGCGGCCGCCGGGGAGCTCTCCCGCCTGTTCACCACGGCCGAGCAGGGCAGCTTCGAGCAGGTCGAAGTCATCACCGGCGGCGAGGCGTTGGGCCGCTGGTTCGTACAACTGCAGCAGGAGGCGCGCGAGGAGGTCATCACCCTGGACCGTCCGCCGTACGCACTCACCACCTCCAACCCGGTCGAGGCGACGGCCCTCACCCGGGGCGTCCGCTATCGCGCGGTGTACGCCCCCGAGGCTCTGGAATGGCCCGGTGTGCTGGGCGACATCCGCGAGTTGGTGCACCGCGGCGAGCAGGCCCGGGTCCTGCCCGGTCTCCGTATCAAACTGGCCATCGCGGACCGGCGCCTCGCCCTGATGCCGCTCTCCCTCGACCTCACCACGGAGGTACGCGCGGCCGTCATCCGTCCCTCCGCCCTGCTGGACGGGCTGATCGACTACTGGGAGCTGTGCTGGCGCACGGCCACCCCGCTGGACGCGCCCGCCGACGACCCTCTCGACGAGGAGGACCGCCAGATGCTCACCCTGCTGGTGGGTGGGCTCAAGGACGAGGCGATCGCCCGCCAGTTGGGCTGGTCGGTACGGACGATGCGGCGCCGGATCAGCCGCCTGCACGAGGAACTGGGCGCCGCCAACCGCTTCCAGGCAGGGGTGATCGCGGCCCGTCGGGGGTTGATCTGAAGCCCCGCGGTATCTACCGAAGGGGTTGCGGCGCCATGGCGGCCTGGTCGTCGAAGGTCTGACGGGCGGCCAGGATGTGCTGGGCGTGCTCCACGGACCATGCGCCGATGGCGCTGGTCAGCCGCCCGGCCTCGACCCCGAGGTCGGTCAGCCCGTACTCCACGCGAGGTGGCACGGTGGGGTAGACCGTGCGGCGCACGAGGCCATCGCGTTCCAGCGCGCGCAGCGTCTGGGTCAGCATCTTCTGGGTGATCCCGTCCAGGAGCCGCCGCAGTTCACTGAAGCGCATCGGGCGGTCGTGCCGGCGCAGGGCTCCCAGGACGTACAGCACCCACTTGTTGGCCAAGGCCTCGACAACGGTGCGCGAGGGGCAGTCGCGGCGGTAGGTGGCGGCCCACTCGGCAAAGCCTTCACCCGGGTTGGTTTCCATGAGGTACCTAGATATCAGTCAGGTGCCTACTTCACAAGAGGTACCGGCGGCGTCGAGGATGGTGATCACAACCCGCCGAGCGGGTCAACACCCCAGAAGGAGGCTCTACATGAGCGCCCAGATGCGCGCGGTCAGCCAGCGCCGCTACGGCGGCCCGGACGTTCTCGAAGTCGTCACGACCGGCCGCCCGACGCCGGGTCCGGGCCAGGCTCTGGTCCGCGTCCATGCCGCCGGAGTGAATCCGGCCGACTGGAAGATCCGGTCGGGAACGGTGCGGAGATTCGGCGAGCCGCCGATCACCCTGGGGCTCGATCTGTGCGGCGTGGTCGAGGCCGTCGGTGAGCAGGTGACACGGTTCCGGCCTGGCGACGCGGTGTACGGGTGCGCGTTCCCGCCCCACGGCGCCTACGCCGAGTACGTCGTCGTACCGGTGGAGGCCCTTGCCGCCCGGCCCGCGAGCATCGACGACATCCATGCCGCGGCTCTGCCGGTCACCGCCCTCACCGCCTGGCAGGCGCTTGTGCGGGTCGCCGACGTCCGTACGGGACAGCGGGTGCTCGTCCACGCGGCAGCGGGCGGGATCGGCCACCTCGCCGTGCAGATCGCCAAAGCACGCGGTGCCCACGTCATCGGCACGGCCCGGGAAAACAAGCACGCGTTCCTGCGCGGCCTGGGTGCCGACGAGCTCGTCGACTACACCACCGCCGACTTCGCGGCGGCCGTCCGCGACGTCGACGTGGTCCTGGACCCGATCGGCGGCGACTACGGGCCCCGGTCACTGGACACGCTCGCACCGGGCGGAATCCTCATCGATGTCCGGGGCACCGGCCCCGACCGGACCGCTGTCCGGGAGCAGGCCTCGGCGCGCGGTGTGCGGTTCGTCGAGTTCGGATTCACCCCGTCCGGCGTCGATCTGGAGAGCGTCACCGACCTGGTGGAACGCGGCAGCCTGCGCGCCGCCGTCGAACACGTCCTTCCTCTGGAGGACGCGGCCAAGGCGCATGAACTCAGCGAGACCAACCGCATGAAGGGGAAGGCAGTGCTCACACTGGAGCGCTGACCTCCCGGGAACACCCGCTCAGAAGTGCCAGTTCTGGTCGGCGTTCCCGTTGCACTCGCACTGCACCGCCGTCGCGTTCCAGGCGGTGCTGGCGTTCTCGATGCCCAGGCACAGGCCCGAGTTGAGGTTGAGGAGGCGGAAGGAGTTGCCGCTGATGGGGCTGTAGAGCCATTTCTGGTCGGGGTTGCCGTTGCACCCCACTGCACGGCACGAGGTGGCCGCCAGGGGCGGGCGGGGATTTCTCAACCGGTGCACGGGGGCCGGTAGGCGGTCTGGGGGAAGTAGCGCTTCCATTCCGCGCGGGTGATCGCGGGGTGGACGGTGTCGCAGACCCGGGCGGCGATCTGGTCGACGGAGGTGTTCCACAGCCGGGCGGTGTGGTCGTCGCTGCCGGTGGCCAGGGTGCGGCCGTCGGGCAGGAACACCACCGAGGTGACACTGTCGGTGTGGCCGGTGAGGGTGGCGCGGAGTTCTGGGTGTCGCGGGTCGGCGATGTTCCACACCCGGATGGTCTTGTCGTTGGCGGCGGTCGCCAGGGTGTGACCGTCGGGGCTGAAAGCCACCGCGCGGACCTTGCCGGTGTGGCCGGTGATCGTGGCCAACTGCCGTGGCTGGGAAGGACGGCCGATGTCGACCAGCCGTACGAGGTTGTCGTTGTCCAGGTTGTTGCTGACCGTGGCCAGGATCTTCTGGTCCGGGCTGAAGGCGCCGGGCGCGACGGTGTCGGTGGTACCGAACGGGAAGGCCAGCTCGCGCGGGTGACGGGGGTCGCCCATGTCCCAGAAGCGGGCGGTGACGCCCTGGCCGCCGCCGACGCCCAGGGTGCGGCTGTCAGGGCTGAAGGCGACCGTCCAGATCATATGGGGGAAGCCGTCCAGGGTGGCCACTTCTCTGGGGCGGTCACGGATGCCCACATCCCACACCTTGACCTGCTGGTACGCCCCGGCGGCCAGCCAGCGGCCGTTGGGGCTGAAGGCGACGGCGGCGACTTCCGAGGAATGCGGCTCCAGCGTCCTCAACGTGCGCGGGGTGCGCGGATCGCTCACGTCCCACAGCCGTATGGTGTTGTCGTCGCTGCCGCTGGCCAGGGTGCGTCCGTCAGGACTGAAGGCCACCGACCGTACGAAGTTGCTGTGGCCGGCCAGCGTCGCGAGCGGGCGCCGGACGCGGGGGTCGGTGACGTCCCACAGCCGTACCGTGTGATCCCAGCTGGCGGTGGCCAGGGTGTGTCCGTCCGGGCTGAGGGCCACCCCCGCAACGACGTTGCTGTGGCCGACGAGCGGGAGTTCGCGCAGGTCGACGAGGCGGGCGGTGTGGTCGAGGTCGGTGGTGGCGAGGGTGTGGCCGTCGGGGGTGAAGGCGGCGGCGTAGTACCCGGGGAGGGTGGTCATACGGACCGGACGGACGGGGTCGGAGACGTCCCACAGCCGGGCGCCGTCCCCGGTCGAGACCAGGGTGCGGCCGTCGGGGCTGAAGGCCACCGCCCAGACGATGGCCGTGTGGTCCGTCAAGGTGGCCAGCGTGCGTGGGGCGCGCGGACGGCTCAGGTCCCACAGCCGCACGGTGTGGTCCCAGGCGGCGGTGGCCACGATGTGACCGTCGGGGCTGAACACCGCCTTGTTGACGCCGCCGGTGTGGCCGCTGAGGAAGCCGATGGTGTGCGGGTGGCGCGGGTCGCTGACGTCCCACACCCGGGGGGTGGCGTCGGCGGCGCTGATCAGGGTGCGGCCGTCGGGGCTGAAGACCACGGTGCCCAGCTGCGAGGTGTGGCCGGTCAGCGTGGACACGAGCTGGGGGTGCCGGGGCTCGGTCACGTTCCACAGACGTACGGTGTGGTCGCTGCTCGCGGTGGCCAGGGTGCGGTGGTCGGGGCTGAAGGCGAGGGCCTTCACGGTGTCGTCGTGGCCGGTCAGCTCGGCCAGCTCCCGGGGCCGACGCACATCGGAGGTGTCCCACAGCCGGGCGGTGTAGCCGCCGGCGGTGGCCAGGAGCTGACCGCCGGGCGCGAAGGCGACCGCCTTGACCTCGTGGGCATGTCTGAGGAAGGCCAGTTGCCGTGGGCGGCGGTCGTCGGTGATGTCCCACAGCCGGGCGGTGTGGTCGGCGCTGCCGGTGATCGCGGTGTGGCCGTCGGGGGCGATGGCCAGGGTGAAGACCTCGCCGGTGTGGCCGGTGAGGCGGCCGGCGTAAGGGAGGGCGAACGAGCCGAGGAGCGTGTCCCGGGTCTCGGCGGTCGGCGCCAGACGATAGGCGGCCAGGCTCAGTTGCAGGGACAGGGCGGGGTTGCTCTCCCGCATCGCCACCGCCTCACCGGCGGCTCCGCGCGCGACGGCGATATTGCGCTGCTTCTTGGCCTGGTGCTCGGCGTCCATCGCGTACCCCACCGAGATGGAGGCGATCACCAGCAGGACGGTGAGAAGGCCGACCAGTTGGCGCAGGCGCCGCGTCCGGCGCCGGGTCGTCCGCCGCTCGGCGGCCTCGGCGGCCGAGCTCGCCTGGAGGAACCGCTCCTCGCGTTCGGAGAGGGCATCGCGGTGGACGGCCGCCCATTGACCGGCCAGGGCGAGACGCGTCCCGCGGAACAGCGTGCCCGGATCGTGCTGCAGGGCTTCCCACGCGTCGGCGGCCTCGGCGAGCTGGTCGAGAGCGCGCAGCCCCTGACGATCCTCGGTGAGCCAGTCCCGCAGCCGGGGCCAGGCGCGAAGCAACGCCTCGTGGGTGATCTCGACGGTGGTGTCGTGGAGGGTGAGCAGCCGGGCCGCCGCCAGTGCCTCCACGATCGCCGGGGCCCTGCCGCCGCACTGGTCCACCAGCCGGTCGCGCACGACG
This sequence comes from Streptomyces sp. TLI_146, assembly GCF_002846415.1. Lineage (NCBI taxonomy): Bacteria > Bacillati > Actinomycetota > Actinomycetes > Kitasatosporales > Streptomycetaceae > Streptomyces > Streptomyces sp. TLI_146. Next base: position 8,203,741 of record NZ_PJMX01000001.1, on the reverse strand, counting down.
CGACGGCGTGCGTCGGTGCCGTCCTCACCTACGCGGATCAGGCGCAGCAGCAGCTGACGGGCCGTTTGCCGGGCCGTGGGATCCAGCCGGGTGTAGACGCGTTCGGCGGTGGTCGCCACGGCGCCGTGGATACCGCCGGTGAGCTGGTAGGCGGCCACGGTCAGATGCGAGTCGGCGCGTTCCTGCCAGGTGGCCAGCAAGGCGTGGGACAGCAGGGGCAGCGCGCCCGGTTCGTACGTGGTGTGGCCGCTGCCGGGGGCCACACCGAGGTCACGCAGCAGAAGTTCGGTCAGACCGGGCTCCAGGGCGAGCTCGGCTGCCCGAGCCGGTGCGGTGATCGCCTCGACGAGCTCGTCCCGGCTCATCGCGTCCACCGCGAACTGGTTGTCCTGGGCTGCCCGCAGCAAGCCGGGGTGGTCCAGGCACCGGCTGTAGAAGTCGGCCCGTACACCGAGCACCACCACGGCGGCCGCGAAGGCGTCCGGGCCGGGACGGGCGGCGTCGCAGACGGCCGTGATGAACGCCCGGCGCTCTGCCTCGTCGTCGCAGACGGCGAAGACCTCCTCGAACTGGTCCACGACGAGGACGATGCGCCGACCGGCGAGCGCGCTGCGCAGTACGGCACTCAACTCCCCTGCATCGATGCCCTTCCGCAGGGTCTCGACGGGAACCTTCAGTGACTCGGCCACCGTTTCGGCCAGCGCGTTCACCGGGCGGGCCGTGGGGGTCATCACCAGCACCGGCCAGTCGGCGGAGCCCGGGGTGGCGAGGGCGCCGCGGGCGATCGCGGGGACCAGCCCGGCGCGCAGCAGCGAGGACTTGCCCGCCCCCGACGCGCCGAACACCGCCAGGGGCAGGGGTCCGGACGCGCTGTCACTGACTCGCTTCACCAGGTCGGCCGTCATACGCCCGCGCCCGAAGAACCAACCGGCGTCCTCCGGTTGGAAGGCCGCCAGACCCCGGTAGGGACACACGGGCTCCTCGCGGGCGTCGGCCAGGGCGACCAGATCGCCCTCGGCGCCGAGCGCCGCGTCGAGTCGGCGAGCCAGTTCGGCGGAGGGCGCCTTGCGGGCGTTTTCGACGTTGCTCAGATAACCCTTGCTGTAGTGGGTCAGCGCGGCCAGCCGAGCCAGCGACAACCCCCGTTCCGCGCGCAGACGGCGTAACTCCGCCCCGAAACCCGAACCGTCACCCACTCCGGTTCCCCCAGCTCAACGGCCGTATCCACAAACCCGCCCGGCAAAGGATACGGGCGACGGCTTCCCTTGACGTGGGGTGTCTGCGCCAGACTCGCAGGCGCGATCCCGACTCGCGCGATCCAGGCCCGGTGCGATGGGGCGGCGGGGGCTCGGGGCTGAGCGGCGCGCCCCGCGCCCACCCTCAGGACGCGACGTGCACGCCCTCCCGCCACCCCTCTGGAGTCCCGATGGAGCTCGCCGACCGCATGCCCATGCCCACAAGTGCCCCCAGAACAGGACCGGTTGTGTCGGCGGACCGCCGAGACAAGGAACCGCAGGAAGACGGTGACGTGCCCCGGCACACCGGACCGAAACCCTCGGCCGGACGCAGCGTCCTGGAAGGCGCCTTCCTGTTGTTGGAGGTGCTGTCCCGGGTGGACGAGGCCGGGCTGACCGAGCTCGCGGCCGACGCGGGACTGCCCAAGACGACCGCGCATCGCCTGCTGGAGCAGCTTGTCGCGGTGGGCGGGGTGGAGCGCAGCGCGGGCCGCTACCGGATCGGGGGGACGATCGTCCGCCTGGGGCACTCCTGGACGTCCCACCGCGTGCTGGGCCGGGCCGCCGCTCTGCCCCTGCGGCACCTGGCGGGGTGGACCGGGGCCGCCGTCGCGCTCGTGGCTCCCGTCTGCGGCCGCATGGTGATCGTCAACGGGCTGACCGGAGCGGCGGACGCGGCCTTCTCCCACCGGCAGGGGATGGTCCTGCCGCCGGGCAACGCCGCCGAGGCCGTCATGGCGGCCGCCGCACCCGCCGCGCCGCCGCCCCCCGGCCAGCTCCCCTCCGAGTGGGAGAAGCGGCTGCGCGCCGCTCGCGAGCACGGGGCGGCCGTGCACCGCTGGGGAGACGACGTGGTGCTGTCCTGCGTGGCGGCGCCCGTCCGCACCCGTACCGGAAAGGTCGTCGCCGCCATCGGGACGACCCTCCCCGACAGCCACCGGCTGGCCACCGTGACCGCCGCCACCCGCCACGCGGCCCGGCTGACCAGCGCGAACCTCGCACGCCTGCCCCAGGCCAGACGGCTGTGATCCGGTTCCTGCGCCGATCGCACCTCTCGCCCGCTCAACTGCGATGTTCGGGGTACTCGCAGGCGAGAGGAAGGGCCGGGACACCGGCCCGCCGAGACGAGAGGGACGGGAGGTGACCGCCATGACGGGTACGCATACGAAGGAGTCCGGGTTCGAGCACAGCCCGCACCCCTCGGGCCAGGAGCCGGTGAGCGAGCTGGCGCACCGGGCTTCGCAGCAGTTGACGGAGCTGGTGCGCGGCGAAATGCGCCTGGCGCAGGCGGAAATGAAGGAGAAGGGCAAACGCTACGGCAAGGGCGGCGGCCTCTTCGGCGGCGCCGGAGTGGTCGGCTTCCTGATGCTGCAGGCACTGGTGGCCACCGTCATCGCGGCGCTGGCCGTGCCACTGCCCGTGTGGGCGGCGGCGCTGATCGTCACCGTCGCGCTGGGGGTGATCGCTGCGGTGCTGGCCGTCGTCGGAAAGAAACAGGTCACCCAGGCCGCGCCGCCCGTACCTGACCAGACGATCGAGAGCGTGAAGGCCGACGTGGCTGAGATCAAGGAGAGCGCACAGCGATGACCCAGCTACCCGACGAAGAGCCCGGCGACGCCGGGCCCGAGGAGCTGCGCGAGCACGTCGAGCAGACCCGCGCCGAGCTCGGCGCCACGGTCGCGGCGCTCGCCGCCAAAGCCGACGTCAAAGCCCGTGCCCAGGAAAAGGCCACCGCGGCCAGGGAACGGGCCACGGCGAAGGCCGACGGACTGAGGAACAGGGTCGCCGACGTGGCCCATCAGGCGCAGGACAAGCTGCCCGACCCCGTCAAGGACAAGGCCGCCCACGCCGCCGAGCGGGCCCGCGCGAAGGCCGCCCGGGCCGACCGGCTCTGGCATGAGAAGGCCCCCGAACCGGTACAGCGCAAGACCGCCCAGGGCGCGCGGATGGCCCGGGACCACCGCGGTCTGCTGCTGGCGGGCGCCGGGGCGGCCGTGCTGGTGTGGCTGGCCTGCCGCCGGAAGGAGTGACCCCGTGAAGGCATCGAAGATCCTCTACAAGCCGGTCGGCCTGACCCTCGGAGCGGTCAGCGGTTTGATCGCCAGTGCCCTGTTCAAGCAGGCATGGAAGACCCTCGGCCACGACGAGGATGCCCCCGACGCCACCGACGAGGAGCGCACCTGGAGCGAAGTGGTGCTGGCCGCCGCGCTGCAGGGCGCGATCTTCGCCGCGGTCAAGGCCGCCGTCGACCGCGGCGGAGCCACCGCCACGCGCCGTCTGACCGGCACTTGGCCCGGCTGACCGACGACGGGCGGAGTGTCGACGGTACGTATTGCCATCGATGCGGCCGAAGACGCCCTCGCCATGGCGCCAGTCACGCGACGCTGAGCCGACTTGAATCGGCCTGGCCCGGCAGCTCAACTACCCGGCAGGGCGGGCAGGTTCGTGGAGCAGGCGGGCCCCAGCGGGATCAGCCCCGCCGGGGCCCTGTTCTCTTCTACGCGCCTGGTCAGGTCAGTCTTGCGGCGCAGCGGGCGGCAGCTGCGAGCCCGTAGCGGTCGAAGACGGCGTGGCAGGCATGTTCACGGGAGCCGCCTCTGCGGCCGGCTTGGCCGGGACGTTCTCCACGGGGGTCATCGGCTTGGCCGCCTGCTGCGTGTCCGCTGCGGGGGTCGCGGGCGTGGCAGGCGTGACCGTGGTGGGGGATGCCGGCGCGGCCGGCGCCTGCGGCGCGGCGTCCGGTGCGGTCGGCTTGGCCGGGATGCTCTCCACCGGGGCGGCCGGCTTGGCGGGGTGCTCCACCGGGGTCGCCGGCTTGGCCGGCAGGTTCTCCACGGGGGTTGCAGGCTTGGCCGGCAGATTCTCCACCGGGGTTGCAGGCTTGGCCGGGAGCTTCTCCACGGGGGTCATGGGCTTGGCCGGCTGCTGCGTACCCGTGGCGGGGGCTACCTCGGTGGCCGGCGCGGCCGGCTTGGCCGGCTGGGCTGCTGTCGGGTCGACGTGCTGCTCCGTGGATGGCGTGGCCGTGGTCGGGGTGGCCGGTGCCTGCGGCGGCGCCGGGGGTACCGGGGGTGTGGGGGTGGGGTTCTCGGCGGCCGCAGCGGTCGGGGCGCCGGCCTCGTGCGTGGTGGCGGCAGCGGTCGGCGCTGCGGCGATCACCCCGGCTGCGGCGATGAGGGCCAGGGGCCACAGCGGACGACGGTGACGGGGGAGCAGATACACGGTGGAACACCTTTCAATTACCGGATTGCCCCAGTCAGGGGCCTTCATTTCCACTCAACACCCATACGCCGTTATGCGCGCCTTTGGTGTGTCATACGTGCGTCAGCCCCACCAAGTCGCGCCCTGGCGACGGTCGATCACCGCGTCCTTGCGGGCATCCGCCTGCCCTGGGTGCGAACGGGGGTACTGGCGACACTCGCCGCACCCCCGACGCCATCAACTGGCTGAACACGTAGAGGAGTTCAGGTCACCTATCTGACGTCCGGTACGCAACGGCGGCCCCACCGTCTGCCGCGCCGGTCTGGCCCCAACGCTTCACCGAACGTCACGCTCGACGGGAGCGCGGACGTCTCCCCGGCGGTGTCTGCCACACGGGCGTCAGGCGGGCCCGGAGCCGTCGCGGGGAGGATCACGCAGGTAGTCGCGGCGTGGGCGTACAGTTTTCCGCCCTCCACCCCAACGAGAGTGGCTTCGACCGTGACGATCACAGGGGAAGAATTCGGTTCCGGCGAATCCGCCCGGATGCCTAAGATCCCGACCATGCCAAGACCTTTCGGTTTCACCTATGACCAGCGTCCGGACGGCAGCGTGACGATCACCCACCAGGGTCGGTCGGCCGGTACGTTGCGCGGTGCACGCGCCGAGAAGTTCCTCGCCGAGGTCGAGTCGGGTGATGCCCAGCTGACGATGGCCCGCTGGACGGGTGCGTACAAGCACGGCAATGAGCGGATGGCGCGTAACCACCCGCGCAACCGACACTAGCCGCCCCCGTCGCCGGCGGCCGGTGCAGGCGGCCGAGCGGACGGCGGATGAAGGCATGATCCGGACCGTCCGGCCGAGCATGCCGGCCGGACCGGTGTCAGGCCCCGCGGGCGAACCCGGTGAGCACCTGTGCGTACTCCTGCGGATGGGTCATGTGCGGGATGTGCCCCGCGCCGTGGAAGGTGTGGCGCCGGGCGTGGGGCAGGGCGGCGGCCAGGCGGTCGAGGACGGTGGTGAACCAGGCCGGGCTCTCGGTGCCGTGGCTGAGCAGCACGGGGACGGCGCAGGCACCGAGCGCGTCGAGGTCCAGGGCGGACCACGCCGGGTCCTGCTGCTCGTCGAGCCAGGTCGGGGCATGGGTGATGAACGTGTCCCGCAGGGGCTCGGGCATCGTCTCCCACGCCCCGGGGCCGAGCGCCACCCCTTCCACGAACAGTTTCGCCCCCGCCGCGTCCTCGCCCTTGCGCAGCAGGTCCTTCACCGCGTCGATGGTGCCCATCACCGGCCGGAGCTCGCTCATCGAGGCGGGGTCGTCGAGGACCAGTGCGACCAGTGGGGGTTCGTGGAGGGTGAGGGTCTTGAACAACTCCGGGCGACGGGCGGCCAGGCCCACGGCGGTCGCCGCGCCGAAGGAGTTCCCGGCGACATGCGCGGGTGCCATCCCCAGTGCCTCGATCAGCGCCGCCAGGTCGTCCTCGTCCTGCCGCCGGGTGCCCTGGCCCGGCACGGCCTCGCTCCGGCCGTGGCCACGCCGGTCGTACGCCACCACGCGGAAACTCGCCTTGAGGTCGGCCTCGACGGCCGCTTGCCAGGCGTGGTGGTCGTTCCACGAGCCGTGCACCAGAACCAGCGGCTCACCGTCGCCGACTTCCTCGTAGTGCAGCACCACATCACCGGCACGTACCCGGGCCATCGACGACTCCTTCGCGGCAGGGCCTGGCCGAGCCCCGGGCCCGGCCGCATGGCCGTCACCCTTCCACAGCCCACCGCCGCTCCACGGTGTACGACACGAGCGCCCGCGGAAGCGTCGCGCCCGCGTGGAGCACCTGACCGGGACGGAGTGGTTCGGTACCGGCCTGTGAAGCACGGTGCCCAGCCCGCCATGCCCCTCTGTTTCCGAGGTGGTCGCCCTGTCTCACCGGCATCTCGGAAGGGTATAGATGGTTACTTTTCGTGACATTTGGGTGGGTTGGGGGTGACTCGGCCCATAGGACCCACGTCACATACGTAGGAGGCTAGTAGCCCCCCACGGCCCCGACGGCGGTCCCTGGGACGGGCTCTCACCTGCGTGGATCCCGTCCCGGGCGGGCGGGGGCCGCTGGTCCCCGGCTGCGAGGGCGCCTAGTAAGAGGGGTCGTTGCCAGGGCGGCGAGGCATCGGTAGAACTGGATGAGTCGCCGAGCGGCCCGGGTGTTTTCCTCCCGCCGCAGACGAACCCCTCTCCCTCGCGTGAGTGGCTCACGCATGCCCCTGGCATGCCGCGACCGTCCTCGTCCCCTGTGAAAGGCCTGCCTGTGTCCCAGTCCGTCATCCGCCGCATCGCCGCTTCGAAGAAGACCCTCGCGGGTACCGTCGTGGCCCTCGGTGCCGCCGGTTCCCTGCTCGCCACCGTTCCCGCCCAGGCGGCCCCGGTGAGCGCCAAGGCGATCGCCCAGCAGATGATCAAGGACCCGGCGCAGTTCGCGGCGTTCAGCAACATCGTTTCCCACGAGAGTGGCTGGGACCACACCGCCACGAACTCCTCCTCGGGCGCCTACGGCCTGGTCCAGGCCCTGCCCGCCTCGAAGATGGCCTCGGCCGGCGCGGACTGGAAGACCAACCCCGCCACCCAGATCAAGTGGGGCCTGGACTACATGAACGACCGCTACGGCAGCCCGGTCGGCGCCTGGAACTTCTGGCAGGCCCACCACTGGTACTAAGCCACCAGCGGCAGCACACGCAAGAAAGACGCTCGGCCGGGACATCCCCGGCCGAGCGTCTTTCTGTATCTGGACGTGTCTGCGGAGCAGACCAGTCAGTCATAGGAGGCGGGCTGGACGCCGATGGGCTGGAGCACCGCGTCGACCACGGACTCCACGAAGCCCTCCTCGGCCGGGAGCTGCCGCAGCAGGATCCGCATCCACACGGCGCCCGCGATGAGGTCGACGAGCAGGGCCGGGTCCGCGTCCGCCGGCAGTTCGCCGCGGGCTACGGCACGGGCGAACAGTGGCCGTTCCCGTTCGAGGCGGTCGGCGAAGAAGTCGCGGGCGAGGAAGGCGAGTTCGTCCTGGCCGCCGCCGCTGAGCATGGCACGGGCCACGGGACCGGTGCGCTCTCCGCTCACCAGGCGGGCCATCTGTCCGGCGAGTGCGATCAGATCGCCCCGGAGGGTTCCCGTGTCGGGGATGTCGATGTCCAGCACCCGGGAGCGGAGCAGTGCGGCCCGCAGCAGTGGGCCCTTGGACGGCCACCACCGGTAGATCGTCGTCTTGTTCACCCCCGCCCTCGCGGCGACAGCCTCCACGGTCAGCCGCTGGTAGCCGCGTTCGATGAGGAGTTCCAGCGTGGCCTCGTGGATGCGTTCGGCGGCCCGGGGACCGCTGCCATTCGCGCCTCGCCGGGAACTGCTCGTACTGGATTCACCCATGCCGCTACTGTAGAACACAACGCAACGTTGCGTTGCACTTCTTGGGGAGGAAGCATGGCTCGCGTACGGCGCAGGACCCCTGCACATCCGACGGCATCCACGGAGACACACGTCATACCCGCCGGCGTGTACTGGGGGTTGTTCGCTGCCTGGGCGGTCAACGATGTGGAGGAGCTGCTCACCATGGCTCCCTGGTCCCGTTCCGCCGCACCGCGCCTGAAGGCCCGCTTCCCGCGCGTCCCGGACGCGGTGTGGAACCGGATGGAAGTCACCCAGCCCCAGGTGAACGCCGCGATCGGCCTGATGGCCCTGCTGATCGCAGCCGCCGCGGCGGACGGCGCCCGCACCCAGGGGCGCAGCGCGTTCTTCCGCACCGTCCTGACCGGCTTCGGCATCCACGGCGTGGCGCACCTCGCCCAGTCGGCCGCGTACCGCGGCGTGACCCCGGGTGTCGTGACCTCCCCCACCGTGGTCATCCCGTACAGCCTGTGGGCACTGTCCCACCTGCGCCGCGCGGGCCTCCCACCCGCCTCCCGGGCCCTCGGCCTCGCCCTGCTGCCCGTGGCGACGGGCACGGTGCACACGTTGGCGCGGCGCCTGACCCGGCCGACGAAGTGAGGGTGCCCGCGCTGGGGGTGCGCGTCGGCGGCATCAAATGGATACTCGAAGTAGACACGCCTTTCGCCGCCGCATGCATGCGCACGGCGCAGAGAGCGGCACCACGGAACCGCTCGCTATACGGCTTGGGCTGCGGGCCAACAGGCAATTCGCGCTCCACGCAGGTGCCGTGGCGGCGCGTCAGACGCGACAGTCAGGTCTCGGCTGTCCGGTCTCGGCGACACCCCTCTCTGTTCTCTGTGCATCAGCGCCCGCCGTTCGACGCCCCGGCGTCGAACCGGCCACGGTTGTTCTGCACTGCGATGAAACAAGAAGAAACAAGAAGAACAACCCACACCAGAACACCAGATGAGCGGGGTTTCACGGCCGCTCCTCTTTCGCGCGAGGTATCCGATGACCAGGACCTGCCGCCACAATTGCATCATCCCCCCGCTCCTTCTTGAAAAGCTCCTGCGAAGCGACAAGGCAGAGGTGCACCAAGCAGCCTTGGACACCTTGCTGACCACCGCAGGGTTGCGTGGTGAGCGAGCCGTCCGGGCGTCCTTCGCCGGTACCGCCACCCCCGGCAACGGCCGACGCACCGTATTCGACTGCCAGAACGGCAGGTCGCTCCCGTTGGCCGTGATGGCCCGCTCGGAGGACGGGCCGGCGTCCACCGACGATTCCGTCAACCGGGCGTTCGACGGCCTCGGCACGACGCACGACTTCTACCAGGAGGTGTTCAACCGCAATTCGATCGACGACCGGGGGATGCGTCTGGACGGGTACGTCCACTTCAGCGCGAAGTACAACAACGCGTTCTGGGACGGACAGCAGATGGTCTTCGGCGACGGAGATGGAGAGATATTCACCGACTTCACCGGTTCCCTCGATGTGATCGCCCACGAGTTGACGCACGGAGTCACCGAGAACACGGCGGGCCTCGCCTACCACGATCAGCCCGGCGCCCTCAACGAGTCCATCTCGGACGTCTTCGGGTCGCTGGTCAAGCAGTGGTTCCGCAAGGAGTCTGCCGACAAGGCGGACTGGCTGATCGGACCCGAGGTCTTCACCCCGGGTATCGAGGCCGACGCCCTGCGGTCGATGAAGTCCCCAGGTCAGGCATACGACAACGCCATGTTCGGCAAGGACCCCCAGCCCGACCACATGAGCAGGTTCGTCCACCTGCCGGACACCGAGCGAGGCGACAACGGCGGAGTGCACATCAACTCCGGCATCCCGAACAAGGCGTTCTACCTCACCGCGACGGGCATCGGCGGATTCGCGTGGGAGGCCGCCGGACTCATCTGGTACGAAGCGCTCAAGGCCTCCACCGTCGAAACCCAGTTCCAGGACTTCGCGGACACCACCTACCAGAAGGCCGAGGCACTGTACGGGGCCGGCAGCGCCGAGCAGTTGGCCGTGCTGGCGGCGTGGCAGGAGGTGGGCATCCAGATCACCGGGGTCCCGGCCGGGGTCGCCCGGACGCGTAGCCGCGCAGGCAACCGGAACGGCGGCACGGGTCGGCAGGACGGCCTGACGGCCTTGACCAAGCAGATCGGGATACTCACCACCCAGGTGACCTCGCTGGCCAAGGACGTGGCCACGCTGAAGGGGAAAAAGTGACCGCCGGTGGTTGATGCGGATTTCCGCCCCCGGACGACCGTGACGGCGAAGAGCGCCGCTGCGTCGGCCGGGAGGTCGCGACGATGAAGGTCACGCTGGAGACTCACGGCGGGCAGGCGGCGGCGATCAACCTCCGCCTCCCGCCCAAGGTGCTGGACACCGACACCCTGCCCGCAGACGCCTCGGCGGAGCTGACCCGGCTGCTCGCGGGAGCCGTCCCGGCACCCACACCGGAACGGCCCGACCGCGCCCGGGACGCGATGAGCTACACGATCACGGTGGAGGACGAGGGCCGCTCGACCGTTCTCACCCAGTCCGACACCACCATGTCCCCGGCTTTCGCGGCCTTGCTCAGTTGGCTCGAAAACCACTTCGCGCAGCAATGAGACGCATCTGATCCACTGCCGAAGTGGGGCCTCGTCGGCCTTACTTGGACTCGACCCGCCCGAGCGGATCGGGCCCGGCCGCCAGCGCGTCGCACATTTGCCGCCAAGCGGGATCCCCGGGGTAGAGCTCGCTGCGGAGGTAGGCCCAGGTCAGCCGCTGGACGGCGGCCACCCGCTCCGGGTTCTCGTCCGTGGTCTCGGCGACGTTGTATCCGGAGACACCGCCGGGCCCGTGCTCAGCGCCGAACAGGGTGAGCAGGGACTTGGGCCCCGGGGAGAGGACGTAGGGATCGGCGTGCCACGCGAGCGGGGAAGGAGACGCTGGTGCCCAGCACAAGCCAGTCCAGGGAGGGGCCGGTCCGCGGCAAGCGGGCCGACGCCCAGCGCAACCAGCAGACGCTCCTGGCCGCCGCCGCGGACGTGTTCGTCACCTCCGGCGTCGACGCCCCGATCCGCGAGATCGGCGCCCGCGCGGGCGTCGGGATGGGGACGATCTACCGCCACTTCCCGAGCCGGTCCGATCTCGTCGTCGCGGCAACCTCTGCATCGGACGCGACAGCGACCCCGGCTACGACCCTCGCCGCATGGTCGAACTGCTGCTTCGGGGGCTGCGGCAGCCGCAGTCATCCTGATACGGACAGGTGGGATCGCGCGATCCGCCCCACCGCCTGCCACCCCGTCCCCGACGACGTAAGACTTCCGTCATCGGCCCGGACGTCCATACAGCCGCCGGTTCGGCTTAGCTGGACGAGAGAAGGGGGGCGACCTCTTCGAACTAAGAGGGAGAGGGAGTCATGCGCGCGGTCACCGCACTGGTTGCTTTCTTGAGGAGGCCCCTGGGTATCGCCCTGTCGGGCCTCGCGGTACTGCTGCTGGCCGTGGGCCTGTACTGGTTCCAGCCGTGGAAGCTATGGGTGGACGAGACGGTTCACGACGCGCTGCCGACCGCCGCGCCCGCCACCGCCGGTGCGCGGCCGGGGCCGTCCGTCCTCGCGACCGGCGAGCTGATCAGCCACGAACATACGACGAAGGGGTCCGTGCGCATCCTCCAACTCCCGAACGGCACAAGGACCTTGCGCCTGGAGGGCCTCGACACCAGCAACGGACCCGACCTCCGGGTGCTGGTCACCGATGCGCCGGTGAAGAAGGGCACAGCGGGCTGGCGGGTCTTCGACGACGGCAAGCACGTCAGCCTCGGCAAGCTCAAGGGCAACAAGGGCGACCAGAACTACGACCTGCCGGCCGACCTCGACCTGGCCGCCTACACCAGCGTCAGCATCTGGTGCGACCGCTTCGACGTCTCCTTCGGTGCGGCGGAGCTCAAGCGCGCGACATGAGGGGACGATGACGCCTGCCCCTCCCCTCCCCTCCCAGGCACCTTCCGCGACGACGACACGAGCGCTGCGTACGCGGACAACACCGGCAGGCCTGGGCACCGCGTACGCGAACAACACCGGCAGGCCCGGACGCTTCGAGCCCCCATCACGCCCGCCCTTGTTAAGCGGACTGGCGGTCCGTATGCTCATGCCCATACGGACCGCCAGTCCGCTTGCGTGCTGGCGCCACGTACCGAAACACCGTCATGACTGGACATCGCGCTTCACATGACGAGTGGGATCGCCGTGTCTTCGAGCGGAACGGAACCCTTGACCATGTCAGTGCCCATGGCGCCCGCGGAGCTGTACCACCACGGTCTGCGACTGCTGTTGGAGAAGGACATCCCCGGCTGGGTGGACCTGTGGGACGAGGAGGGAGTCATGGAGTTCCCCTTCGCACCCCCGGGCTGGCCCGAGCGGCTGGAGGGCCGACAGTCCGTCGCGGACTACATGCGCCACTACCCCGACCACATCGACCTGCACGGATTCCCCGATGTGACGATCCACCAGACCACGGCTCCCGAGACGATCGTGGTGGAGATGCGCGCGGTCGGCCGCCTGGTGGCGACCGACAGCCCCTTCGACATGACGTACATCGCCGTGGTCACCGTCCACGACGGGCGCATCACCTCCTACCGCGACTACTGGAACCCGCTCACCGTTCAGCAGCCCGGCGTCGACTTCCTGGGAGGGCACCGATGAACTCCCCCGCCACCCTGGTCATCGGAGCCACCGGCACCACCGGCCGCCGTGTCACCGCCCGCCTGATCGCGGAGCGCCACCGCGTCAAGGCCGCAGGGCGAAGCGCCACGCCGGTGGAGGGTGCCGAGGCTGTCCGCTTCGACTGGAACGAGCCCGCGACCTGGAGCGGGGCTGTGGACGGCGTCGACCGCGTCTACCTCGTGCCGCCGATCGGCTCTTCGGCCCCGGCCACGGTCATGCTGCCGTTCCTGCGCCTGGCCCGCGATGCGGGCGTGCAGCGGGCGGTACTGCTCAGCTCGTCGGCGATCCCCTCCGGCGGCCCTACGGTGGGGCAGGTCCACGAGGCACTGCCCGGGCTGTTCGCGCAGTGGGCGGTGCTGCGGCCCTCCTGGTTCATGCAGAACTTCACCGGATCCATGCCCCATGCGCGCAGCATCCGCGACGAGGGCGCGATCAGGTCGGCCGCGGGAGACGGCCGCGTCGGGTTCGTCGACGCGGAGGACATCGCCGCCGTCGCCGTACGCGCCCTGACCGACGAGCAGGCCCCCAACACCGATTTGATCCTCACCGGGCCGCAGACGCTGAGTTACGACGACGTCGCGGCGATCCTCACCGAGAGCGTCGGCCGGACCGTGGTGCACCGGCGGCTGACCTTCGAGCAGCTGCGGGACCGATGGGCGGCCGAGATACCGCTGGAGTTCGCCACCATGCTGGCCGCCATGGACCGCGCCATCGCCGAGGGGGCCGAGGACCGCACCTCGGACGCCGTCCAGCGCCTCACCGGCCACAGCCCGGGCACCTTCCGCACCTTCGTCGAGCGGGAGGTGGGCCGAACACGCTCCTGAGCTTCTGCGAGGCAGGGGGCGGCGAAGCACTGCCCGCCCGGCACGGACCGATGCTCCCGCGACCCCAGCGAATATCATTCCCCGGGGCCGGGACCGGCCGAAGACCAAGGAGGACCCCGTGGCCCAGCGCACAGAACGCGCGGACGCACTGCGCAACCGAGAAGCCGTGCTGGCTGCCGCGGATGCCCTCTTCGCCGCCAGCGACAGCCCCCACAGCGTGTCGATGGACGACATCGCCACGGCGGCGGGCGTGGGCAAGGGCACCCTGTTCCGCCGCTTCGGCGACCGCGCCGGACTGATCGGCGCCGTCATCGCCTCCCGCCTCGAACCCGTACAGCAAGCCGTACGGGAAGCGCAGGACGCGGCCACTTCCTCACCACGGCAGCGGGTGCTCGACCTCCTCGACGCCTCACTGCGCTTCAAGATCGAGAACCGGAGCCTGATGTCGGCGGCGGAAGACGCCGGACTCGGCAGCCCCTACCAGGCTGAGCACTACGGCTGGTGGCACGACATCCTTCGCGAGACCCTGGCCCAGGTGCCCGGCGTCCCCGCCGCGGATTTCACCGCTCACGCCCTGCTGGCCGCGATCCGCGCCGACCTCGTGGCGCATCTGATCGACAGTCAGAAGATGACGCCCGAAGCCCTGCGCTCCTCGCTCGCAGCGTATGTCGGCACCGTTCTCGGCGACGGCTCCGACCCGTCCGGCACGCACAAGGAGGCATGAGCCACCTCTCCCCCGCCCTGACGGGCGTCGCCCCGGCATCGACATCCAGGCCGCCGCGACGGCGCGCGGCTGCCTAGCCGGTCATGGCCGCTTCTCCAGTCTCGGCACGACAGTTGACGGTCACCTTCTGTTCCCTCGGCGTTCAACTCGCCTTGCCTGTCTGCGTCGTGTGGCGCTTCTATGGTCCTTGACGTCTCGAAAGAGAGGTGTCATGGACACACCGCTCGCGATCCGGGCTCGTGGGATCACCAAGTGTTTCGGCGACGTGGTGGCGCTCGACGGCGTCGATCTGGACGTGGCACGGGGCCAGATCCACGGTCTGGCCGGGCCGAACGGGGCGGGCAAGACCACGCTGCTCGGCCTCCTGTTGGGCCTGGCCGTCGCCGACAGCGGTCACCTCGACATTCTCGGTACGCCCGTCGGGCGGGCACTCGCCGCTCCCGACGGTGTCGCCGGATTCGTGGACGGCCCCGGCCTCTACCCCTCGCTCACCGCCCGCCGCAACCTCGCCGCGCTGGCCGCGCTGCACGGCCGTGACGTATCGGCGGCGGGCATCGACGACGTACTCGACCAGGTCGGTCTCACCGATGTCGCCGACGACCGGGCCCGTGGATTCTCGCTCGGTATGCGCCAACGGCTCGGGCTGGCCGCCGCTCTGCTGACCGAGCCCCGGCTGCTCGTACTCGACGAGCCCGCCAACGGCCTCGACCCGGCCGGCAAGCGACACGTGCACCGTGTCCTCACCCGGCTGGCGGCGGGGGGAACCAGCATCGTGCTGTCCAGCCACCGCATGGACGACCTCGAAGCGCTGTGCTCCGAGGTCACCATCCTCTCCACCGGACGGGTCGTCTTCTCCGGCCCGTTGAGCAAGCTGGCCGCCGAGAACCGCGAACTCGACTACCGACTGCGCACCTCCGACCCGCGAGCCGCCCTCCGACTGGCCGCCGATACGGACGGGATCCGTACCGGCGACGCCGCCGACGCTGCCCACGGAGTCAAGGCAGGGCACGACGGCGCGGTGCTCGTGGTGCGCGCGCGGGTGCCCGCTGTCGACGAACTGGTGAGGCGGCTGGTGCTCGCGGGCATCGCGGTGCGCGAGCTCGCCCCCGTGGTGTCACCGCTGGAGGCCGCGTTCCTCGCCCTCACCGAGGGGCAGGAGGACGGCCGATGACCACGACCGTCGCCGCCCACCGCGCCACCGGTGCCCGCACCGTCTCGGTGGCCCGCGCCTACCGCTTCGAACTGGTCAAACTCTTCTCCTCCTGGCGGGTGCGCCTGCTGGTCCTCGCCTGCTGGCTCGTTCCGGCGCTCTTCGTCGCCGCGGTGAGCCGGCAGAGCTCGCTCCCCGTCGACACGCTCTTCGGCCGCTGGATGCACGCCACCGGGTGGGCCGGGCCGCTGGTGACGCTCGGCTTCTCGGGCGCCTGGGCGCTCCCGCTGCTGACCTCGGTGGTCGCCGGTGATGTGTTCGCCTCCGAGGACCGGCTCGGCACCTGGCGCCATCTGCTCGTGGCGGTACGGTCGCCCCGGCGGATCTTCGCGGCGAAGGCGCTGGCCAGCCTCACCGCGATCGTGCTGCTCGTGGTCGGCCTGGTCGCATCGAGCACGGTCGGCGGGGTCCTGGCGGTCGGGAACCAGCCGCTCGTCGGCCTCGACGGCCACCTGCTGGCCCCGTCGGACGCGGCCGGGAAGGTCCTGCTCGCCTGGCTCTGCGTGCTCGCCCCGACCCTGGCGCTCGCCGCGATCGGGCTCCTCGGGTCGGTCGCGCTGGGGCGGTCCCCGATGGGGCTGCTGCTGCCCGTGCTCGTCGCGCTGGCGATGCAACTCGCCCAGATGCTGCCGCTGCCCGTCGCCGTACGCCTCGCCATGCCCGGCTACGCCTTCATCGCCTGGAACGGGCTGTTCACCGACCCGGCGCAGGTCGGCCCGCTGCTGATCGGCATCGCGGTCGCCCTGGTGTGGGCCGTCACCGCGACGGCGCTGGCCTATCTGCTCTTCCTGCGGCGCGACTTCACCAACCTCCACGACGACGGCTCGGGGCGCCGCGCGGTCACCGCCGGAGTCCTGCCGCTCGCGGGACTCCTCACCGTGACGGTGGCGGTCGTCGCCACCGCGACCCCGGCCACGGGCTCCGGCATCGAGCAGACCAAGGTGCAGCGCTCACTCGCCACGGCCTTCGCCCACCTCTATCGCCTCCAGGCCGAGGAGCTCAACCGTCCCGCCGTCACCGAGGCGCAGCTCAAAGCCACGGCGGCGTGCACCAAGGGCAGCGTCACGACCGGCGCCCACGGGCCGGGCAACGACTGGCGCTGCGTCGTCTCCTGGCACCTCCCCGACGTCCGGGCCACCGGGACGGCCGTGTACCAGCTCGACGTCGCCGCAGACGGGCGGTTCGTGGCCGACGGCGACGGACCCAAGGAGGTCAACGGCTACTTCCTGCTGCGGACCCCGACCGGGGACGCGCCCAACCCGCTCTGGCAGTTCGACGGCAACGTCGAACTGCTCGCCGCCACCCCGAAGGGATGACTCCATGCAGGTCACACGCCGCCGCCGGAGCACCGGAAAGGGGCGCCCCGGCTCGCTCACCAGACGCCTCGGCCGCCGAACACCCCTGACAGCGGCGGGCATCACCGTTCTCGGCCTCGCCCTCGCCGGTACCGCCCTCGCCCAGACACAGCAGTTCGGCACAGCCCGCGTCGGCCAGAACACCCGCCAGGGCCAGGTCATCTCCAGCGACCAGTTCATCGCCCCGTTCGGCAACCGTCTCGTCATCAACAACGGCAAGATCATGTCGTCGTCGGTCAGCCCGGACGGCACCCACCTCGCGGCCTCGGTCGCCGACGGCGGGATGGCACTGGACATCGTCGACCTCAGGAAGTGGAAGGTGCAGCAGGTCATCGGCAACTCTGCCTCGGCGGACCTGCGCATCAGCGGCAACGACGTGGGCCAGGAAGGCCCCACGTACTCCCCCGACGGTACGCAGCTGTGGCTGGGCCAGACCGACGGCTACACCAGGTTCACCGTCAACCGCGACGGCACCCTCGCCAACCCCGTGTCCGTCAAGATCCCGGCAGACGGGCCCAAACACGCGCTGGTGGGCGGGGCGGTGTTCTCGGCCGACGGTTCCACCGTGTACGCGGCGGTCAACGGCCAGAACCGGGTGGTCGCCATCAACACGGCGACCGGGGCCGTCCAGCGGAGCTGGCCCGTGGGCAACGCCCCGCGCGCCGTGGCCGCGGTCGGCTCCAAGCTCTACGTCAGCAACGAGGGCGGCCGTCCGGCACGGCCCGGCGACACCACGGTCAACTCGTACAACACCCAGGTGCCGGCCGACCCGGTGACCGCGGCGACCACCACCGGTACCGTCAGCGTCATCGATCTGGCGAACCCGGACGCCGCCGTCGCGAGCATCGACGTCGGTCTGCACCCGACCGCGCTGTACGCGAGGAACGGCGCGCTGTTCGTGACCAACACCGCCACCAACGACGTCTCGGTCATCGACACCGCCCGGAACAAGGTCGTCCAGACCATCTCCACCAAGCCCTGGCCGGAGGCGTCGGTGGGCTATGAGCCCAACGCGGTGGCGTTCTCCCGCGACGG
This sequence comes from Streptomyces sp. TLI_146, assembly GCF_002846415.1. Classification (NCBI taxonomy): domain Bacteria; kingdom Bacillati; phylum Actinomycetota; class Actinomycetes; order Kitasatosporales; family Streptomycetaceae; genus Streptomyces; species Streptomyces sp. TLI_146. Next base: position 8,186,040 of record NZ_PJMX01000001.1, on the reverse strand, counting down.
CCACCTTCTGGTGACACTCGGCCGCGCCAACGCCGTCGCCGTCTACCGCTACACGACCCCGCAGGAGCCGGTCGGCTACGTAGGCCTGCTCCCGACGGACTACTTCCCCGCCGAGGTCGCCAGTGCCGGCAACCTGGTGCTGGTCTCCAACACCCGGGGCATCGACGCCCGCCGCCCCACGGCCGGCGCCGGACACGGCACCCACGACACGACATCGAGCCTGCAGCGGTTCATGCTGCCCAAGGACGGCGTCATCAAGTCCGAGACGGCCAAGGTCTTCCGGCAGAACGGCTGGACCCCCGGCTCGGTCGCCACGGCCAAGGGCAAGGTGAACCCGGTGCCCGTTCCCGTACGGCTCGGCGACCCGTCGACGATCAAGCACGTCTTCCTGATCGTCAAGGAGAACCGCACCTACGACCAGGTCTTCGGCGACGTGCCCCGGGGCAACGGCGACCCGGCGCTGACGGAGTTCGGCGAGAACGTGACGCCCAACCAGCACGCGCTGGCCCAGCAGTTCGGGCTGTACGACAACACGTACGACATCGGCACGAACTCCGCCGAGGGGCACAACTGGCTGATGCAGGCCGACGATCCGGAGTACACCGAGTCCTCGGCCGGTGAGTACGCCCGCAGCTACGACACCGAGAACGACGCGCTCGGCCACCAGCGGACCGGGTTCCTGTGGACCGGCGCCCAGGCGGCCGGAAAGTCCGTACGGGACTTCGGCGAGTTCCAGGAGTTCCTGACCAAGCCGTCGGACGCGAGCTGGCAGAACCTGTACTGCGACACCAAGAACATGAGGGCGACCGGGCAGGACACCGCCTATTCCCTGGTCTCGTCCTCGCCGATCCCGTCGCTCAACGCCGTGTCGGTGCACGGCTTCGCGAAGTTCGACACCAGTGTCCCGGACATCTACCGGACCGAGATCTGGAAGCGCGACTTCGAGAAGAACGGTCCCGCGAACCTCAACATGTTCTGGCTCTCCAGCGACCACACCGGCGGCCCGGCGAACGCGGCCGCGCAGGTCGCGGACAACGACCTCGCGACCGGCCGGATCGTCGACGAGATCTCCCACAGCCCGTACTGGAAGGACTCCGCGATCTTCGTCGTCGAGGACGACTCCCAAGCCGGCCTCGACCACGTCGACGGCCACCGCGCCCCGATCCAGATCATCAGCCCCTGGGCCCGGCACGGCGCCGTCGACAGTCACTACTACTCGCAGATCACCATGATCCGCACCATCGAGCAGATCCTCGGGATCCACCCGATGAACCAGAAGGACAGCGCGGCCAGCCCGATGAGCGGTGCGTTCACCCGCACTGCGGACTTCACCCCGTTCAAGGCACTGCCCAACCGGACTTCGCTGACCGCAGGCCTGCCGACCCCGCCTGCCTGCGGCGAGGACAACCCGGCGCCGCCGAACCCCCGCGCGGCGGCCGTCCCGTCGGCGAAGGTGCCGCAGGACAAGCAGAAGCTCGCGGCGGAGTGGAACGCCTGGAAGGCACAGCAACGGCTGACCGGCCCCGACGCCAAGCCCGACTTCGCGAACCCCGCGCAGATGAATCACTTCACCTGGTACGAGACACACGAGTGGACCACGCCGTACCCGGGCGAGCACAAGATCTTCGCGCCGAAGGACGTGCCGGGCGCGTATATGCCGTCGCCGGAGTCGGACGGCTGACAGATGACAGCCGACAGATGACGGCTGACAAATGGCAGCCGACAGATGACAGCTGACAGATGACGGCTGACAGATGAGGACTGTCAGCTGACGACTGACGGCTGACATTGGGGCCTGGGAGGCGCCGATGCGGTGGCCTGGGTAATCGCGCCCTGGCTCAATCCCCCACCGGCAGGCACTCGGCGAGCAGGTCGACGATGTCGTCCCAGGCTCGCTGCGCGTGAAGCGGGTGGTGGCCGACGCCGGGGCGTACGGCCTGGTCGACCGGCGGGTGGTGGAAGGCGTGCAGGGCCCCGCCGTAGACGACGAGGCGCCAGTCGACGCCCGCTGCCTGCATCTCGGCGGCGAAGGCGTCCCGTTGCTCGGCGGGCATGATCGGGTCCTCCGATCCGACCCCGGCCCACACGGGGCAACGGATGCGCGCCGCCTCGCCCGGTCGGCCCGTCGTCAGTGCGTTGACCGTGCCGATCGCGCGCAGGTCGACGCCGTCGCGCCCGAGTTCCAGCGCGATCGCGCCCCCGGTGCCGTATCCGATGGCGGCGATCCGGTCGGGGTCGGTCCGGGGTTCGGCGCGCAGCACATCGAGTGCGGCGTGGCCGATGTCCCGCATCCGGTCGGGGTCGGCGAGCAGCGGCATCGCGTGCGCCAGCATCTCCTCGATGTCGGTGAACCAGCGCCCGCCGTTGATGTCGAAGGCCAGCGCCACATAGCCCAGTTCGGCGAGGGCGTCGGCCCGGCGGCGCTGGAAGTCGTTCAGGCCCGTCCCCTCGGGCCCGATCAGAACCGCGGGTCGGCGGTCGACACCGGCGGGGAGCGCGAGGTGCCCGATCATCGTGAGGCCGTCGGCCGGGTAGGTGACCGTGCGCGTGGTAACCGTCGTCATGGGACTGGAGCGTAATGATCGTCGAGCCGGGCCGGGCGGGTCTTCACCGTCGGCTGAACAGCGAGGATGTGGGCCCGGCGACGGCGAGCACGACGGGCTGCTGCGCACCTTGGAAGGCCGCGCTCAGTGCACCGGGAAGCCGAACGAGTAACCCTGCTCCTTGAGTCGGGGCAGGATCCGGCGCAGGGCCTGAACGGTCTGGGTGCGGTCGCCGCCCGCGTCGTGGAAGAGGAGTGTCGGTCCGTTGTGCAGCTCGCGCTCGACGGTGGCGACGATGGCGTTCGTACCCGGACGCTCGAAGTCCTTGCTGTCCACGTTCCAGCCCAGCGGGCGCATGCCCCGGGAGGCGGCGAGCTGGCGGCTGTAGGGGGTGAAGGCCCCGCCGGGCGCCCGGTAGTACATCGGCCGTACGCCCCCGGACGCTTCGGTGATCATGCGCTCGGCGTCGAGTATCTGCTGCGCCTGGTAGGACGGGGACTTCTTGTCCATGGCCGTGTTGTGCGACACCGAGTGGTCGCACAGCCGGTGCCCGGCCGCGACCACCTTCTTCACGAGGTCCGGGTGGGCCTGCGCCTGCGTCCCCACCATGCAGAACGTGGCCTTCACCCCGTACTCCCGCAGCAGGTCGAGCACTTGGGGGGTCCACTTGGGGTCGGGGCCGTCGTCGATGGTGATGTTGATGCCGCGCGCTCCCGCCTCCGAGGCGTGCTCGATGGTCGCTGCGACCGGCTTGACGTCACTGCCCGGCGTGGCCGACGCGGTCGCTTTGGGTGACGAGTCGCTCTCGGTCCCGGCCTGCGCGGTCCACACCGAGGCACCGGTGGCGAGCACTGTCACCCCGAGCGCCGCCCCGGCCACCTTGCCGTACCAGCCTCGCCCACCGCCATGCCGTGCCATGTCCGCCCCTTTCCGCGCAGTACCTCGCCGAACTCCCGGTCATCTCGTGACCACCTGGCAGGACGAGAGCCGGCGGCCGGAGGATGCGTCTGTTACGGATCGCGGACAATTCCGTGAGAGATCGCGGACAACTCTCCCCGGACAACAGACCATCAGGGCACAGCCCACTGCCCGAACACGCCGTCTTTCGTGTTCCCACATCCCTAACTGCAGAGATTTCCTGGCGGCCGGGACGGAACACCCCACAGGCTCGGAGGCTCCAGGCCCGCACCCACGGCTCTTGACCAAGTCGGCGGGCGGGCCGCTCAGGACACCGACACAAGGGGGAACCTTTCTTGACCACTCACCTTCGACTTCGACGGGGCGCCGGCACGCGGACGATACTGGCGCTGGTGATGGCGCTGTGCGGCATCATCGGTGCCACCGCGCTCAGTTCGACCCCTGCGGCAGCAGCCGATCAGCGTCAGGCGATCTACGCCATCGCGCACCGGGTCGACACCCTGGACGGCGTGGACGCCGCGCTCAAGCACGGCGCCAACGGCATCGAGATCGACGTCTGCGCCTGGTACAACCCCAACGAATGGCGCGCGTATCACGACTGTTCCTCGGCCGGTGAGAACCGCCGCGGCCCCAGCTTCGACAGCATGATCGACCGCATCCTCTCCCACGCCGACGCGGGGCGCCGGCTGGCGCTGGTCTGGCTGGACATCAAGGACCCCAACTACTGCGGAGAGGCGCCCAACCGCGCGTGCAGCGTCGCAGGACTGCGCGACAAGGCGCAGCGGCTGACGGCTGCCGGGATCCAGGTGCTCTACGGTTTCTACGAGTACCACGGCGGCAGCACGCCGGACGTCGGCGGCCGGGGCTGGCAGAGCCTGGAAGGCAAGCTCGGCCGGCTGGAGGGCATCACGACGACCGGGACCCGCGACCAGGTCATGGGCGCCTTCAACCGGTCCGGTTCCGGATTCCCGGCCGGTCACCGGGCGATGGACTACGGCGACTCCGACATCACCAAGGGCTTCGGCAACTGTACGGAAGCCACCTGGAACACGTGCGCGGAACTCAAGAAGGGCGCCCAGGACCGTGCCGCGGGACGGCTCGCGGCCACTCTGTCCTGGACGACCACCTACAACGACCCGTGGTACGTCGACAAACTGCTGGGCGACGCCCGCGTGGACGGCATCATCGCGGGCTACGGCGCCTTCACCGGAGTGCGCGAATACGACGACAGCTGGCAGTGCGCCAACGCCATCAACCTCGTCCGCGACTGGGTGAACCGCCACGGCACCACCCACCGCATGGCCACCAGCAGCGACCGCCTGTTCAGGTAGCGGACTCCCCCGGACCGGGCACCTGCCGCCTCGAAGGACCCGCCGAGCGCGGCCAACCCCTGCGGCTCGTGCCGGTCCGCTCTCTACCATGCTCGGGCGGACTCGGGCGCCCCACAGGCAGGTGCACGCGGCGCCCGATACGCAAGTGGAGGCACGGAGAGAAACACGGGGAACGCAACGGGGGGGGAACATGGACGAGCTTCGCTATGGGCTGCTCGGCCCGGTCAAGGTCGTGGACAGTGCGGGGGAGGCCGTTCCGCTGACGCCGCAGCAGCGGGCGATCCTGGCGATGCTGCTGGCACGGCGCGGCAGGGCCGTCACCGCCGGCGACCTCGTGGACGGTGTGTGGGGCCGCCCCGCTCCGAAGCGGGCCGTGTCCATTCTGCAGAGCCAGATCTTCGAACTGCGCCGCAGACTGGAGCCCGGTCGTCGGCCGCGTACGCCCGCGACTGTCCTGGCCTCCGCCCCCGGCGGCTACCGTCTGGTGACCGCCGAGGACGCCTGCGACATCGACCGGTTCGACCGGTACGTCGCCGAAGCCGCCCGAGCGGCCCGGGACGGCGACCCTGAGGATGCCCGCCGACTCCTGCGCACAGCGCTCTCGTTATGGCGCGGCATACCGCTCGCCGGCGTGCCCGGGCCGCACGCCGACAGTCTGCGGGGCGCGCTCACCGAGCGGCGGCTGGGCGCCGTGGAGACCCGTATCCGCCTCGATCTGGAGCTGGGCGAGCACGCCGAGAGCGTCCCGGAGCTGGCTCTCCTCGTCGCCGAGCACCCGCTGCGCGAGGGTCTGCGGGCGCTGCTGATGCTCGCCCTCTACCGTGGCGGGCGCCAGGCCGAAGCGCTCGCCGCATATACCGACGGCCGTTCCGTGCTCGCCGCCGAACTCGGCGTGGAGCCGAGTACGGAGCTGAGCGACCTGTACGAGCGGGTGCTGCGGGCCGATCCGTCCCTCGCCATCGACCCGTCCCCGGCCACGCGGGCAGGCGATCCGCTCCGGGCGGAGGCGCCCCACGGGTCCGCAGCAGACAGGACCGCGGGCTACCGGCAGCCCACACCCGCCCAACTCCCCGCACCTCCCTCGGACTTCACGGGCCGTACGGCCGCGGTCGAGCACCTGCTGGCCGCGCTCGACGCCGACTCCCCGCAGATCATCGTCTCCGCGATGTCGGGCCTCGGCGGGGTCGGCAAGACCGCGCTCGCCCTGCACGCCGGCCATCGCGTCCGCCACCGCTACCCGGACGGCCAGCTCCACGTCGACCTCGGCGGTACGTCCGCCGACCCCGTCGAACCGGAGGAGGTCCTGGGCCGGTTCCTGCGCGCCCTGGGTATCGGTGCCGTACCGGACGGTCTCGACAAACGGGCGGCGCTCTACCGCTCCATGCTCGCCGGGCGCCGGGTCCTGGTGCTCCTCGACAACGCGGCGGACGGCCGACAGGTGACCCCGCTGCTGCCCGGCACCCCGGGCTGTGCCGCCCTGGTGACCAGCCGCGTCAGGCTCTCCCTGCCGTCGGCGCGGGCGTTCGAGCTGGACGTGTTCTCGGACGACGAGGCGCTGGCGCTGCTGTCCCGGATCGTCGGCCCGGCGCGGATCGCCGCCGAGCCGGAGGCCGCCGCCGAACTGGTCGCCGCCTGCGGCCGGCTGCCGCTCGCCGTACGCATCGTGGGCGCGCGGCTCGCCCAGCGCCCCGTGTGGACGGTCGCCGGGCTCGTGGACCGGCTGACCGAGGAGCAGCACAGGCTCGGCCAGATCAAGATCGGCGATCTGGCCGTCGACGCGACGTTCCGGCTCAGCTACGACCAACTGCCGCCCGACCTCGCGAGGGCGTTCCGCCTCGCCGCGCTCGCCGACGGCCCGGTGTTGTCGGTTCCGATGGCCGCCTCCCTGCTGGACCGGGACGAGCGGCAGACCGAGGCGCTGCTCGAACAGCTGGTGGATGTGGGTCTGTTGGAGCCGTCGGGCGAGCGCCACTATCGCTACCACGACCTGCTGCGCCTGTTCGCGCGGGCCCGGGCCGAGGAAGCGGTGCCGGACGCGAAGGAAGCGCGGGAGCCGTACACGTCGGAGGCCGACGCCGCGCTCGACCGCCTTGTCGACTTCTGCCTGGCCACCGTACGCGGCGCCTACCGGCACTCCCGCCCCGGCTGCACCACCGCGGACTCCCTGGCCCCAACGCGCGCGACCCCCGTCCGCTTCGAGGACGCGTCGGCCGGGAAGGAGTGGGTGCGGGACGAGCTCGACACACTGCTCGGGGTGTTGCGCCAGGCCGCACGCAGACCGGGGACCCAGATCGCGCCCGCGGCCGATCTGCTCCTGGCCCTCGACCCGTTCGGCGAGAACGACTTCCTGTGGCCGTACTTGAACGGGCCTGCCGCCGCGCTCGCCGACGCCGCCGCCCTGCGCGGCGAACCCGCCGCCGAGATCCGCGCCCGCTACATGCTCGGCGGCGGGCTGTGGCAGGTCGGCCGCGGGGCCGAGGGGCGCGCCCAGGTGGACCGCGCGCTCGCGCTGTGCCGCGCCACCGGCGACGAGGTGATGCTCGGCCAGCTCCTCAATGTGAGCGCCCTGCTGGACGTGACCGGAACGACGGGCACCCCTCGCTACGAGTCCGCCCTCGCCCTGCTTCGCGAGGCAGTCGCCGTACACGTCCGGCGCGGCAACCTGTGGGGCGAGCTGGAAGCGCGCAACAACACCGCGCATCCACTGCGGCAGTTGGGCCACCTCTCGCAGGCCCTGGACTGCCTCACAAACGCCCTCTCCCGCGCCACGCCCCTCGGCTGGACGGTGGTACGCGTCTATGTCCAGACGGGCCACGCGCGCACACTGGTCGAGCTCGGCCGCCCCGCCGAGGCGGTGGCGAGCTACACCGAAGCCCTGGACGGCTGCCGGGCAATCGGCTCCGAGCACATGGAACTGCTTGTCGAGCGCGGCCTCGGCGAGGCCCTGCACGAACTCGGCCGGTACGGACAGGCCGCAGCCCACCTGGAGCGCAGCCTCGCGGGCGCGCGGCGGCTCGGCAACGACCCGCTCCAGGCCGCCGTACTGCTCGCCCTGGGCACGACGCTGTCCGCGGCCGGCCACGCCGAGCGTGCGGATGCCTCTCTGCGCGCCGCCCACTCCCTTCACATACGCCTCGGCATCCCCCTGCCGGAGCCGCTGGCCGCGTACGGGACCGCCAACTGACGGGACCGCGAGCTGACGGCCGACCCATGACCACCGACCGGTCACGGTCGGCCGACCACTCCGCCGGGCCCCCTATGCTCGTTTTCATGCCGGATCTGTCGCAGCATCCCAACGTCGAAACGGCCATCCGCTACCACGAGGCGGTCGCCCAAGGAGCCGTCGGTGAGGAGCTGGCCCGCTTCTTCCACGCGGAGGCGGTGCAGGAGGAGTTCCCCAACCTGCTTTTTCCCGACGGTGTCCGGCGCGATCTGTCCGCCGTTCTCCAGAGCGCGGAACGGGGCCGCGGCCTCCTGCGGGAACAGCGGTTCGAGGTACACCACGCCGTCGCGGCCGGTGACCAGGTGGCCCTGGAGGTCACCTGGACCGGAACCCTCGCCGTCCCCCTGGGCGACCTGCCCGCGGGCCATGTACTGCGTGCCCACATCGCGGTCTTCCTCGAATTCCGCGACGGCAGGATCCTCGCCCAGCGCAACTACGACTGCTACGAACCGCTGCGACGGACTCCGGGCGCACCCTGACATACGCCGCCCTTCCCTCGTTCGCCGACCCAGCCGGGCATTCCGCTCCGTACGGGCGAGACAGCGGAAAGTCATCGCATCTTCCGGATAACGGACGGATCGGATGGTAGATCGCGTAGGCGTCTCATAATCGGGTGTACTTGCATCTCATTAATTGGACACACCCGTACATGAGCCAGACACTGACCCCCACTCCCCCGCAACAACAGGACGCGCCTGAGCCCGGCACGCCTCTTTCCCACGGGCTCAAGCAGCGGCACCTTTCGATGATCGCGCTCGGGGGTGTCATCGGGGCCGGTCTCTTCGTCGGGTCCGGCGCCGGTATCGCCGCCGCCGGGCCGTCGATCGTGCTGGCCTACGCCGCGTCCGGCATCCTGGTGATGCTCGTGATGCGCATGCTCGGCGAGATGTCGGCGGCCGACCCGGCCTCCGGTTCGTTCTCCGTGCACGCCGAGCGCGCGATCGGCCCCTGGGCGGGCTTCACCGCCGGATGGATGTTCTGGACGCTGCTCGTCGTGGGCGTGGGGATCGAGGCGATCGGCGCCGCGCACATCATGCAGGGGTGGTTCCCGGGCACCCCGTCCTGGCTGTGGGTGCTGGCCTTCATGGCGCTTTTCTGCGGCGCGAACCTGGGTGCCGTCTCCCACTTCGGCGAGTTCGAGTTCTGGTTCGCCGCGTTGAAGATCGGCGCCATCGCGCTCTTCCTGACGCTGTGCGCCCTGGCGGTCCTCGGTCTGCTGCCCGGCACCGACTCACCGGGTACGGCCCACCTCGTCCACGACGGCGGCTTCCTGCCCACCGGCATGAGCGGACTGCTCGTCGGACTGCTCGCCTCGGTCGTCGCGTACGGCGGGCTGGAGACGGTGACCATCGCGGCGGCCGAGTCCGAGGACCCGGCGCGGGGTGTGGCCAAGGCCGTCAAGACGACGATGTGGCGGATCGGCATCGTCTACGTGGGCTCGATGCTGGCGATCGTCACCCTCATCCCGTGGAACGACAAGGCCGTCACCGACAGCGGCCCGTACGCCGCCGTGCTCGACCGGCTCGGTGTCCCCGGCGGCGCGCAGATCATGAACGTGGTCATCCTGATCGCGCTGCTCTCCGCGATGAACGCCAACATCTACGGCTCCTCGCGCATGGCGTACTCCCTGGTCGCGCGCGGCCAGGGCCCCGCCTTCCTCGGCAAGGTCTCCGGCCGGGTCCCGCGCCGCGCGGTGCTCGCCTCGTGCGCCTTCGGATTCGTCGCCGTGCTCCTGTCGTACTGGTGGCCCACGACCGTCTTCGCCTGGCTGCTCAACATGGTGGGCGGGGTCGTGCTGATCGTGTGGGGCTTCATCGCGGTGTCCCAGCTGGTGCTGCGCCGCCGCCTGGAACGCACGGCATCGGCTCAACTGGTCGTCCGGATGTGGGGTTTCCCGTATCTGACCTGGGTGGCCCTGGCCGCCGTGGCCGGTGTGCTGGTGCTCATGGCCCTGGACTCCGGGACCCGGGTGGAGCTCTACTTCACCGGCGGACTGGCGCTGACGCTGGCCGCGATCGGTTACGTACGACAGCGCAACGCGCGCACGCGCTGAGCGCGCGGCGGGGGCCGGGGACCTGCGCGTCGGTGCACCTTGCGTGGTGCGTCACCATGGTGGCGCACCACCAGCGACAAACGCCGGTTTCCCCGGCGCACCCGGAGGTCCAACCATGCATTCCTTACGTGTACGACGTGCAGCGCTGGGCGGGGTCGCCCTGCTCGCCGTGCTTCCACTGGTCGCCTGCACGCAGGCCGAAAGCCGAGCGGCGTCACCGACGCCGCCCACCGGAACGACACGGCCGCATACGAACGCGAAACCGCCCGTGGCCGACTTCAAGGAGTTGGAGCGCAAGTACGGGGCGCGGCTCGGGGTGTACGCGGTGAACACCGGCGACGGGCGGGAGGTGGGCTACCGCGACGGTGAACGGTTCGCCTACGCCTCCACGTTCAAGGCGCTCGCCGCCGGGGCCGTGCTGCGCAAGTACTCCCTGAAGGGCATGACCAAGGTGGTCAAGTACTCCAAGGACGACCTGGTGACCAACTCGCCCGTCACCGAAAAGCACGTCGACACCGGGATGACACTGGGCGAGCTGGGCGACGCCGCCGTGCGCTACAGCGACAACACGGCCGGGAACCTGCTGTTCGACGCGCTCGGCGGCCCCAAGGGCCTGGAGAGCGCCCTCCGACAGACGGGCGACGCGGTGACCCGCGTCGAGCGCCGCGAGCCGGACCTCAACCAGTGGGCCCCCGGCACCCTGCGGGACACCAGCACGCCCCGCGCCCTGGCCCAGGACCTGCGCGCCTTCGTCGTCGGCGACCGCTTGGGCACGGCCGAACGCGCCCAGCTGACGCGGTGGCTGCGGACCAACACCACCGGAGACGCGCTCATCCGGGCCGGAGTCCCCAAGGGCTGGACGGTCGGTGACAAGACCGGCGCGGGCGGCGTCTACGGCATCCGCAACGACATCGCCGTGGTGTGGCCCCCCGGCGCCGCGCCCATCGTCATGGCGATCCTGACGAACCGCGGGACGAAGGACGCCGACTTCGACAACAAACTGATCGCGGACGCGGCGGCGGTAGTTGCTCGTACGGTGTCGTAGACACACGCCAACTCGTGGGCGCGCCTTGCCGGTGGGCGCGCCCTGCCGGGGTGCTTCCGCCGCCGACACCCGTACCGCGTGAGCGAAGTGTGTAAAAAATGTGCTGCGTGAGGCAGATTTTCCTCACAGGGATTTGAACAGATCACAACTTGGTCACTAAGGTCATGTCTCGAACCTTCGCACGATCGGTCACTCATTCGGGGTGTCGGCGAAGGGGCCGCCATGTCTGCGTAGTTCGGCGGCTCTGAGGAAGAAGGAGCTGCCCTCCGTGGGGTCCCACCGTCGTCCCAAGAATCCGAACCGCGCCCGTGTCACCATGCTCACCGCGACGGCCGCCGCGGCCGTCGCACTCAGCTCGCAGGGCGCCGACGCCGCGCCCGCCAAGCCGAGCAAGGACGAGGTGAAGTCGAAGGTCGACGAGCTCTACCACCAGGCGGAGAAGGCCACCGAGGAGTACAACGGGGCCAACGAGAAGCAGACCGCCCTCCAGAAGGAGGTGACGGCCCTCCAGGACCAGGTGGCCCGCGGGCAGGCCGAGCTCAACGCCCTGCGCAACGGCATAGGTTCGCTCGCCAGCGCCCAGTACCGCACCGGCGGCCTGGACCCGTCCGTCTCTCTCTTCCTCTCCGCCGACCCGGACAGCTACCTCGACAAGGCGGCCGCGGTCGACCAGTTGGGCGCCAGGCAGACGCAGGCCCTGGAGACCATCCAGTCCAAGCAGCGGGCCCTGGCGCAGAAGCGCGCCGAAGCCACCCGCAAGCTGGCCGCCCTCGCGGATGTCCGCAAGACGGCCGGCGAGAAGAAGAAGGCCTTCCAGGGCAAGCTCGCCGAGGCGCAGAAGCTCCTGAACACCCTCACCACCGCCGAGCGCGCCCAGCTCAAGCAGGACGAGAACCGCGCCAGCCGCGGCGCGGGCGAGCGCGTGAACCTGGGCAGCGAGAAGCCCGGGTCCGGGCGCGGCTACGCCGCCCTCCAGGCCGCCGCGACACAGATCGGCAAGCCGTACCAGTCCGGCCACGAAGGCCCCGACTCCTACGACTGCTCCGGGCTGACCCAGTGGGCCTTCGCCCAGGTGAACGTCCACATATCGCGGGTCACGTACACGCAGATCAACGACGGCAGCCCGGTCAGCTTCAGCCAGCTCGCCCCCGGCGACCTGGTCTTCTTCAACAACCTTCTGCACGTCGGCATCTACGCGGGCAACGGCATGGTCCTGCACGCCCCGAAGCCCGGCGCCTTCGTCCGCTACGAGAAGATGAGCTACCTCGGCAGCTTCTACGGAGCCCGAAGGATCTGACCACCTGCCCGTGCTCCGGGGTGAGCCTCATGGCGGCACCAATTCAGGTGTCTCCCGCAGCGCCACCCGCCCTTCGTCATCCGCAGACCCTGAACTCGTCTTCGCGTCATGTCTTCTTCGCCGCTCCCCCAGGCCCGCCCGTATCTAGGGACTGCCAGTCCCTGGATCAGCCGGTCTCTCCCGCCCGTCGCGCCGCCTGGCCAGTCTGGTCGAGGAAGGGCCGCCCGCCGCAGTGCTCGGCCGATGGTTCGGCCGGGCCCGCTGAGCCGGGCTGGAGTCCTTCGACCCGTACCTCACAGGAAGCGAAGAACATGCCCAAGATTTCCGCCCAAGACAAGAACCTGACCGTCCTCAACCTCTTCACCACGGACGCCCCGGAGAAGCAGGAGGGCCTGCTCGGCGCGATGCGCGAGATCGTCGACTCGGCCGCCTACCCGGGCTGGATGTCCTCCACCGTGCACGCCGGTGTGGACAAGCCGGGCACGGCCAACTTCATCCAGTGGCGCAGCCGCGCCGACCTGGAGGACCGGTACAACGCGGAGGAGTTCGCGCACCGTACGCTCCCCCTCTTCGGCGAGCTGACCACGTCGATCCGGCTGCTCCAGAACGAGATCGTCTACTCCCAGGCCAAGTCCGGCGACAAGGTCGAGATCTCCCCCGCACGCGGCGACTACACCGTGATCACGGTCTTCGGTGTCGAGGAGAAGGACCAGGACGGCCTCCTGGACTCGCTCGGCCCGTCGATGAAGTTCCTCGCCGACGTTCCCGGCTTCGTGTCCCACACCGTCCTCAAGGGCATCGCCGCCCGCGGCCTCGAAGGCTCCTTCGTGATCTCCTACTCGCAGTGGGAGAACAAGGAGGCATGGGACGCCTACCAGGCCGTGGAGCAGGCCGACAAGCCCGCCGCCCGCCAGGACGCCGAGCGTCGCACCGCAGCACTCCTGACCTGGGTCGACTCCAACACGTACCAGGTGGTCCACACCCGCGCGGCCGGGGAGTGACGGGCAGCCGGGTTCCGCCCGCCTGACCCGCGCGAGAGCGCGCAGTACGAATACGAGACGGACACGCCCGGTTCCTTCACAGGAGCCGGGCGTTGCCTCTTCTCGCGGCACGTCGGCACGCTGGTCGCGGGCGGCAGTCCCCACCGCCCGCCACCGTCGAGGAGGCCGCGCCCCCGTCGGCACCCGGTTCGCGGAGTTCCGCGGCGACCTCTTGCGTACATCCGTAGGATGCGGCCAGATCTTTTCGATCCGTGGACGCTCAAATGGGGGAAAACGTGTCGTTCGACCAGGAGTGGGCGCAGCTGAAGACCACTGCCGCGGCAAGGCAGGACGCCGCGCGGACACGGCTGAACAGGGTGCCCGACGACGGTGGTGGGGGCGGTTCGCCCAGCGGCGACCTCGTGGTGAGCCAGGGCGATCTGGCCGGCGTCGGCGACGAGGCCTTCAAGCTCTACCAGCGGCTCGACACCGACGGGGACCACGCCAAGCAGAGCACCACCGCCGCCGGTGCCGCCATGAAGGCGGACTTCGCGCTCGGCCCCGCCCTCACCACCCTCGCCGACCACTGGAACAACCAGGTCAACAGCCTGCTCCAGGCCTGCGCGCACATCTCCAACCACCTCGACTACACCAAGAACGCACACGCGGGCGACGAGTACCACATCGTCACCAGCCTCAGCGCGCTCGACCTCAACCGGGCCTTCGGTGAAGGGAAGCAGGGCTGATGGAACTCGACGCGCTCCGATTCGGGAACTTCACCCCGCTCGGCACGGCCGTCTCCGACTGGACGGCGATGATCAGCAAGCTGGAGTCGCTGCGGACGGACGCCCACGACCAGTTGGACGGCAGGTCCCAGAAGGCGAACTGGGCCGGGGTGAACGCCACGGTCACCCGGCAGTTCATCACCCGGACCGCCAAGGAGTTCGGCGATGCCGTCACCGAGGCGACCAGCATCCGCAACATCCTCCAGGACACGTACAACGAACTCGTCGACTGGCAGCAGAAGTTGAACGAGGCCATCGAGCACGGCCTCAAGAACAACCTGACCGTGGTGGGCACGGGCAACGGCGGGTTCACCGTCACCATGAACATCCACCCCGACCGCGCCGCCAAGGGCACCAAGGTGGCGGAACACTCCCAGGCCGACGTGGACAACCTCCGGGACGAGGTGCAGCGCATCCTCGCCAAGGCCACCGAGAGCGACAGCAGCGCCGCGCAGGTGCTGACCGCCCTGGCGGGGCAGACACCGCTCGGCTTCTCCGACGCCTCCTACGGCGACCGGGACGCGGCCGCCAAGGCGCTCAAGGACGCCGAGGACCTGGCGAACCTCATCAAGAAGAAGGGGGACGACATGACCCCCGAGGAGTTCGACAACCTCACCCGCCAGCTCGGGGCGTACAAGAACGACCCGCTGTTCCAGGAGAAGTTCACCACCACCCTCGGCGCGCGCGGCGCCCTCGACTTCTGGGCGGACCTCTCCGACCCGTCCGACGGCGGCACCCTGCAGCGTGCCAGGCTCCATCAACTGGGCGATCTGCAAAAGAACTTGGGCTTCACGCTGGCCGGGGCCACCCAGACCGGCAGCCCCGCGATGCAGCAGTGGGAGCAGGACATGATCGGCCTGGGCGGCCAGCAGATCAACACGCGCGGCACCCAGGTGTACGGCTTCCAGCTGATGAGCAACCTGATGCGGGTCGGCGACTACGACGACACCTTCCTCAACGGCTACGGCAACGCGCTCGTGTCGACCGAGAAGAAGATGAAGCTGCCCGACCACTACTGGAACGGTGCGGGCGGGCCCATGATGCCGAAGATGAACTTCATCGGGGACGAGTTCGGGCGCGACCCGATGACCGGGTTCATGACCGCCCTGTCCAGGTCGCCCGACGCGGCGACGCAGTTCTTCAACGCGACCGCCCCGCAGGACAACGCCGAGTACGTCCTCAAGGACCGCCGCACCTTCGACGACACCCCGCTGGATCACGGCGACGCCAACCAGTCCAAGGACGCCACCGGCAAGGCCCTCATCGCGGCCGCGACCGGAGTCGACCCCAACGACCCCAACGCGCGGCCCGTCGACCACACCCCCGAGCACCGCCAGGTCCTCGACCGCTCGCTCAAGTACCTGTCCGCCGCGGGCGACGACTTCGCGCCCGAGTTGCGCGACGACATGGCGATCGTCCTGGGCAACCACTCCGACGAGGTCCACTATTCGATGAGCGCGCTCGCCAACGACCCCAACGACCCCAAGCTGCTCGACCGGGGCCAGCTCCTGGAAGTCACCAAGCAGGTGTCGCGCAGCCAGGACGCGTACGGAAAGCTCAACGAATTCATGAACCAGGAAATGGTGCGGGACATCTACCAGGACCACCCCAAGGACCCGCACGAGACGCTCCAGCGGGCCGGACAGACCACCGGCTTCCTGGAGGAGGCCCGCTACCAGGCGCTCAAAACGGACAAGCACGACCCGTCCTGGGACGCCAAGTGGATGTACCACGGCTTCGGCGCGGCGGTGAACTTCATCCCCGGCGTCGGCGACATCGCGCAGCGCGGGGTCGACGCGCTGACCTACCAGTGGCAGCTCGACGAGCAGGCCCGCATCAACCACGAGATCCAGGAGCAGAACGGCAAGGTGTTCGTCGGCCGGGAGGGCCAGCTCAAGGCGCTGGCCGAGCAGTGGGACAAGGTCAACCCCGACAGCGGCAAGAACGCGTACACGCTGACCAACGAGGCCAGCACCGCCGCGCTCAACGGCAACGTGGCGGCCCAGGGTCTGGCGGGCGACCAGTGAACCGTACGATCCGAGGCCTGGTGCTCGGTGCCGCGCTCTGCGTGCTCGCCGGGTGCTCCTCCTCCGGCGACTACACCGTGCCCGACGCCCTCTGCGGCGTCACCGTGGGATCCAAGCCGCTGGCCCCGCTCCTGCCGGACGGGGAGAAGCTGGCGCAGTCGCCGAAGTCCATCAGCCCCGAGAGCTCGGTCTGTTCGGTCTCGGTGGACAAGAAGCAAGCGGTGTACGTCACCGACGACGTGACCGATGCCGACACCGATCCGGTCGCCGTGCAGCGCGACGCGCTGGCGCGGATGGGCAATCCGCAGAAGGCCGCCGTCGGGGACGACGCCCGGATCGCGGACCAGGGCGGGGTCGCGGTCAGCGTCTGCACGTACCAGGGCAACCGGCGGAAGTTCGTGACCCTGGTCGACCTCACCTCGGAGCATCCGGTGCCGAAGGGGACCGCCGATCGCAGGAAGGCGCTGGAATCGTTCCTCCGCGCCTATCTGCCGAAGGCCATGGAGGCGAAGGGCTGCCGGAAGTAGGCCGTCGGGCGTGGCACGCGCCGCGGCAGCACAAGTGCGCCCGGCGCGCTCTGGCCCCAGCACGGCTGTAGCGTTGCCGCCATGTGCTGGAGCGCGACGGCCGACCTCGTTGCGGGCGCGGGCATCATGGCTGTGGGGGCGGCCTCGGTGACCTTGGCGGCCCGAAGCCCCCGTGACCTGCCGCTCGCCGCGCTGCCTCTCCTCCTGGGGGCCCACCAGATCATCGAGGCCGCGGTCTGGCACCACGACGGCGGCACCGGGCCCGCCACTCTCGCCTGGGCCGTCATCGCGCTCCCCCTGCTGGCGCTCTGGGTACCGGCGGCCGTGCTGTGCGCCGCGCCGCCGAGCGCCCGCCGCCGCCTGCTGGTCACCCTGGCGGCGGGAGTCGCGACGGCGGCGGTGCTCACCCACGCCCTGGCGACCCGCACTGTGACGGCCGAGATCCGTGGCCACACCGTCGGATACTCCCTGGGGCTGCCGCAGCCGCAGCTGGTCGTCGCAGGCTATCTCCTGGCCACGATCGGCTCCCTGCTCCTGTCCGGCGACCGGGGCCTGGTCCTGTTCGGTGCCCTCATCGCCGTCGGGGCCGCGGTGTCGTTCGCCCTGTGGCGCCAGGAGTACGTCTCGACGTGGTGCGCGTTCGCCGCGGTGTGCTCGGTGGTCCTGACGCTCTGGGTGAGAGCGCGCCGCCCGCCGTCAGCACTTGCCCGTTGATGTTCGCGCGGCGGCTGCGGACGTCTGCCGTAGATCCAAGTGCTATCCCGATCGCCCCGCTGGCCCCTGCGCGTACTCAAGACGGTAGAGAGGTGGTGCCGTTGAGCGAGAGGACGAGAAGACGTGGATGTGTACGAAGCCGTGGACAGCCGCCGGGCCGTGCGGGCGTTCAGCGACGAGCCGGTGCCGAAAGAGGTGCTCGAACGCGTGCTGCTCGCGGCGACACGGGCTCCGTCGAGCGGGAACCTCCAACCGTGGCACCTGTATGCCGTGACCGGTGAGCCCTTGGCCGAACTGAAGAGGCGCGCGACGGCCAGGGCGCTGGCGGGAGACCCGGGCGACGAGCGGGAGTATCCGATGTACCCGGCCGAACTGACCCCGCCGTACCTCGACCGCTTCTCCGCCGCGGCCACCCAGCGGTACGCGGCGCTGGGCATCGAGCGCGACGATCCCGACAGGCCCATGAAGATCGCCGCCTTGAACACGCAGGCGTTCGGAGCACCGTTCGTCCTGTTCTGCTACCTCGACCGGACGATGGGGCCCGGGCAGTGGGGGGACGCGGGGATGTTCCTGCAGACGGTCATGCTGCTGCTGAGGGCGGAAGGGCTGCACAGTTGCCCCCAGGTGATGTGGACGATGTATCGCAGGACCGTCAGCCGGATAGTCGCGGCCGATGACCGGCTCGTGCTGTTCTGCGGTATGGCGGTGGGGTTCAAGAAGGAAGGCGTGCCACGGCTGCGCACCGGGCGGGCGGACGTGACAGAAACGGTCAGCTTCGTCGGAGTGTGACGGAGCCCGGAGCCCGGAGCTCGGGGCGCGGGGCGCGGCCGCTGAGGCCGGATCCCGCCCCCGTCGGTCCGCTCAGCGGAACGGCGGTGGAGGGACCGCGGCCGACGGGGCACAGTGGGCGTCCTGCCGGGCAGACCGGCCCGGCCCTCCTTCCTCGTCAAGGAGAGTGACGTGATGGCTCACTCACACCATCGACCGACAGGGACACCCCGTATGAACAAAGCCCGGGCCGCCCTGACGCTCATGACCCTCACCGCCTGCTCGCTGGCCACCGTGCACACGACGGCGAGCGCCGCGCCGCAGGACTGCGTGACCACCACCCTTCGTACGGGAGTGGAAACCGTCGGGACCATTGCCACCAAGTCCTCGTCCAGCACCTGCCACGGCCTCGACCTCACCTACGCCCACCACTCCGGACGCGAGCACTGGGACGAGTACGCGGGGATGTACGAGACGGCGTCCGGCTGGAAGTTCGGCGCCTCGGGCTATGTGCTCGTCGGCAACGGGCAGTACCCCGTGGGCCAGTACGTCCTCGTGCCTGATCTCGCCCCCGGCACCCGCTTCGGCGTCGCCAGCCAGGACGGCGTCGACACCGTGGACATCACGCACTGACATCCATGGGGCCGCCTGGGGGCACCGGACCCGACAGCCGTCCCCAGCGGCTCCGGGGAGGGGGGATCGTGGCCCGGCCGCGTAAGTCCGTCGCCCTGGCGGCAGTTGTCTGCGCGATGGCGTTGACCGCCTGCTCCAGCGGCCTCAGCGGCTCCAGCGGTTCCGGCGACGTGGCCGGTCCCGCCCGCCCCCGCTCCTCCCCCGGTCCGGCGAGCACCCCGCCCGTACCGATCACGTACACCATGCCCGACGACGTCACCGTGCTCGTGCTGCCCGCGACGGGAGCCGAAACACGCTGGTCGCAGGGCCTGGACGCGTTCGCCCAGGCTGTCGGTGACGCCTCGGCCCACGCCTGCGCCCAGGTACACCGAACCGCCCTGCCGGACCGTCCGCCGCCCGCATACATCCGCCGGGCCGAACTGCCGGACCTCGCCTTCATCCGCCGTCACGGCTTCAGCGCCGTACTCGCCCCTCTCCCCTACTCACGCGGTACGCCGACGGGCAGCGCATCCCCGGCCGGGCAGCGCTGTCTGCGCCAAGGCGAGGACGCCGCACGCGACTTGCGCCGTGTGTACGTCGAGACTCAGACGGCCTGGATGCGGGAGCTGGCAAAGGTGCGCACCGCCCCCACCGTGCGCGAGGCATACCGGAGCTTCGCCCCCTGCCTGGCCCGGCACGGCATCACGGCCACCGACGAGGCCGGCCTCTTCGCGCTCGCCGACCGGCGACTCGCCGCCGATCAGGCGGACGCGGACCTGGCCAGTGCGTACGCCACCTGCATGGCCCCGGTCGAAGCGGCCCGCTCTCCCCTGCGTACGCGGCAACGCGACCACTTCGTCGCCGCCCACCGCGCCCAACTCCAGGAACTTCAGCGCACCCTGCCCGCCCGCATCCACCGCCTTGAAGCAGACCTCGGCGTACGGCTTTCCTTCCCCGGTGGGTGACGCGTAGGGACCGCCGCACCGCGCGGCCGGGGAGGCAACACCGCATACGCGCCATAACTGACGGAATAGACGATTCCGCAACAATACGATCGTGAGTGGTCATTTTCAGTCAGGATCGAAACCGTCACTCCGCGTGCAGGCTACCCGTCGCCCCTTCCGTGCCTCGCCTGCACTCACCGCCGCGCACCGGTTCCGTGATGCACACCGAGTGGCAGGCATTCATGCGGACTTACCGGGAGTTCGGCGAAAATTCTTCTGAGTTTCCGGCAAGTACTGACAAGACTCGACCGAAAGTGGCCGTGATCCTTTGACTCCCGATCGACCGTTCGGTGAAGGTCGTTCACATGTCCGTCACAACCGGAGCCTCCACGGGTAGCCCGATGCGCCGACGCGACTTCCGGCTGCTGCTCGCGGGAGCAGCCGCCGGACAACTCGGCGCTCAGGTCACGCTGGTGGCCCTTCCCCTCGTCGCCGTCCTCGAACTCGACGCCTCCGCCTTCCAGGTGGGCCTGCTCACCGCGGCGGAGACCGCCGCCTTCCTGCTCGTCGGGCTGCCCGCCGGGGCCCTCGCCGACCGTATGCGCAAGCGTCCCCTGATGATCCGCGCGGATCTGGTGCGAGCCGTGGCGATGGGCAGCATCCCCGCCGCAGCGGTCGCCGACGCCCTGACCATGGCTCAGCTCTACGTCGTCGCGCTCGTCACCGGAGTGGCGACCGTGTTCTTCGACGTCGCCCACCAGAGCTATCTGCCGCAGATCGTGCCGCGCGAGGAACTCATGGCGGGCAACGGCGCGCTGGAGACGGTCCGTTCCACCGCCCAGGTGGCCGGACCAGGAGCCGGAGGCGGGCTGGTCCAGCTCGTCGGCGCACACCTCGCCGTCCTCGCCGACGCCCTCGGCTATGTGCTGTCCGCCCTGGTCCTCCTGCGCATCCGGCAGCCCGAGCAACCGCCCCGGACCCCGCCCGGCGCCTCCCTGCGCAAGGACATCGGCGAAGGCATCCGCTTCGTCACCGGCCATCCCCTGCTCCGTGTCATCGCCCTGACCACCGGCCTCGCCAACCTGTGCATGGCCGTCCTCATGGCCACCCAGACCGTGCATCTCGTACGCGTCGTCGGACTCGAGCCGGGTGCGCTGGGACTGGTGCTTTCCGCCTCGGCCGTCGGCGGGCTCCTGGGTGCCCTGTGCTCCGGGCGGCTCGCCGCCCGGTGGGGGCAGGCCCGGCTCATCCTGTGGTCCGTCCTGCTGAGCGGGCCGTTCGCGGTGCTGTGGCCGCTGTCCGGGCACGGCACCCTGGGCGCGGTCCTGTTCGCCACCGGATCGGCGGGCAGTTCCTTCGGCGCCGTCGTCTACAACATCGCCCAGGTCAGCTTCCGTCAGGGCCTGTGCCCGCCGCGGCTGCTCGGCCGGATGAACGCCACCCTGCGCTTCCTCATGTGGGGCACCCTGCCGCTCGGCGCGCTCCTCGGCGGCGCGCTCGCCCAGTCCTTCGGGCCGCGCACCGCACTCGCCTGCTGCGCCGCCGGTTTCCTCGCCGTACCGCTGCCGCTGCTGTTCTCCCCGCTGCGCCGCATGCGGGACCTGCCCGGCCCCGAGGCGTCCCAGGAGGACACCGACACCGCCACGGAGGACGACGGACAGCCCGCCCCCACCCCCTCCCGCTGAACCACCACCGCACCGACACAGCACTGCCCGCCGATCACGACAGAAGAGGACTCCGTGCCCAGCATCACGAGCCAGTACCTGGCCCGCTACCGGCGCATCACCGCCGACGACGGGTCCGGCGCCCTGCTGCCCGTCACCGGGGCACAGCGCCGCTTCGCACTGGTGCGGTCGCTGGACCCGGCGGGACGGCCCGACGTGGTGCCGATGTTCTTCGCCTTCCCGCACGGCACCGTCGACCCCGCCCGCCTGCAAGCGGCGGCCCGCCGGCTCGCCGCCAGGCACACCGCCCTGCGCTCGCGGCCCTCCGTCGTACGCGGAACGCCCGTCCTGCACGTGGGAGAACCGGACATCCGCGTGACCCAACCGGCCCCCGCGCCGGGCGAACGCCCCGCCGACACCCTGCGCCGCGCGCTGGCCTCCTGGGATCCGCAGGCGCCGCCCCTGCGCCTGTTCCTCGTCCGCGACGACGAGGGACGCGGTGAGGACCTCCTCGCCGTCGCCCTGGACCACGCGGTCTGCGACGGCCGGTCGCTGGCGCGGATCGCCGAAGAACTCGGCGCCGCGTACGCCGAGGACACCGCCGAGCCTCTTGTCGCGCCCGAGGAGACGGAAGCCGAACTCGCCGCCTACCACGAGGCCGTCCTGCTCCAACTCGCCGCCGAGGAACGTGCGGACACGCCCGAGGCGGCCGCGTACTGGGCGGACCGGCTGCGCGCCGTGCGCACCCACGCCCCTGTGCCGCGTCCCGAACGCGTACCCGCGGGCACGCTCCCCAGCGGCTCGGCCGAGGCCCGGCTGCCCGCGCACGACGACCGCGTCTCCTTTCCCGGACTGCTCGACGCCTGCCGCGCCGCGGCGAGCGCGCTGTACGGTCCCGATCGCGTCGTTCCGCTCGGCTACCCGTGGGGCGGCCGCCCCGCCGGTGCGCGTCCGGTCGTCGGCTGCTTCCTCAACACCGTCGTCTTCCCGGCCGCCACCGGCCACGGGCCCGCGCCCCAGACGACGGCCGACGCCTGGTGGGACGACCTCGACCGGGCCGACATGCCGTTCGACGCGGTCGTGGCCGCCGCCCGGTCCGCCGGGCCGGGCTGGAACGGCGCGCTGGACGGACTGCTGACCGTGGACGACGACAGCCGCCGCCCGCCCCTGGTGCTGGCCGGTGTCGAGGGCCGCGAGGTCCACATCGACGGCCGACCGGTGCGCAGTCCCTTCGCCGTCTCCGTCACCCAGGGGGCGGAGATCCGCCTGCGGATGGTGTGGGACCGCGCGGTGCTGGACGACTCCACCGCGCACCGGGCGTTCGACGCACTCGCCGATGCGCTGCGCCCGGTGGCGCGGGCCGAGGGCTGAGCACGCCGCCCGGACCGCCCCGCCCCAGCCCACCCAGACCTGTGCGGCCCGCGTGACCCGCGAAGCCGCCTGTACGACCGCGCCCGGCCACGACCGTGACCGGCCCCGGAAAACCGCCCCGACGACCTCAGGGACCGACCATGCTTCCGCTCTCCGCCTCGCAGGAGATCGTCTGGCTGCACGAGCAAATGCAGCCCGGCAGCCGTGCCTACAACTTCACCGCTGCACTCGACCTCTGGGGCCCCCTGGACACCGAGGCCCTGCGCCAGGGCCTGGGCGCCACCCTGGCACGCCACCCGGGCCTGCGGCTCGAACTCGTCGCGCTGCCCGGGTCGGTACCGGGACAGCGGGTCGCCGAGCGGTGCCAACCCAGGCTGCACACCGTCGACCTCACCGGACGGGACGACCCCGAGGCGGCCTTCCAGGACCTGCTGCGCACCGAGGCCGAGACCCCGCTCGACACCTTCGAGGCACCGCTGATCCGCTGGACGCTCGTACGCCTCGCCGAGCACCACCACCGGCTCGTCCACGTCGAGCACCACCTGATCCACGACGGGCACTCCTTCGCGATCCTGCTCGACGACGTCTTCCGCGTCTACCGCGCCCGCGTCACCGGCGAAACCCTCACGCTGCCGCCCGCCCCCTCCTACGCGGACCACGTCCAGGCCCAGGCGAAGGCCGCCTACGCCGCCGAGTCCCTGGACTTCTGGCAGGCCGAACTGCGCGACCAGCCGCACGACTTGCCGCTGCCCGGGCTCGCCCGCCCCGGCGCCCGCCGCAGGCACCACGGCGGACAGCTGCGCCAGACCATCGGCGCCGATCTCGCCGAGCGGCTGCGCGAGCACGCCCGTGAGCGCGGCCTCACCCCCTTCGCCACGCTCCTGGGGCTGTTCGCCGAACTCCTGCGCCGCCACAGCGGCCGCTCCCGGATGGTCATCGGCACCGCCGTCGGCAACCGGCCCCTGGGGTACGAGGACGCCGTCGGCATGTTCGTCAACACCATCCCGCTGCCGCTGGCCCTGGACGCCACCGCCCCGGCCCAGGACGCCATGGACGAGGTCACCGACACCCTCATCCGTGCCCTGCCGCACCAGGACGTACCGGTCCAGGAGCTGACACGAGCGCTCGGCCTGCACACCTCCGGTGCCGACAACCCGCTGTTCTCCGTGATGTTCAGCGCCCATGACGCCCCGCTTCCCGAGATCGACCTGCCGGGCCTGGACATCACGCTCTTCGAGGGGTTCAACACCGGCACCACCCGCTTCGACCTGGACGTGGTGCTGCTGCCGGACGACCGGCGCGGTGTCACCCCGCGCCACGGCGCGCCCGGTATGACGCTGGTGTGGGACTACGACGCCGACCTGTTCGGCGAGGACGTCGCCCGGCTGCTCTCCGGCCGCTTCCTCGACCTGCTGCGCGCCTACCTCGACACTCCCCGAACCCCGCTGGCCGACCTCGCCCCGGCCGCGGTGGAGGCGGCCACCGAGGCCGTGCCCGTCCCGGCCGGCCGGGACCTGCTGGATCCGGTGGCCGCCCACCACCCGTCGCTGCCCGCCCTGTTGTGCGGTGCGCGCCGAGTGACGTACGGCGAACTCGAAGAGCGTGTCGCCTCGCTCGCCGAGCGGCTGCGTGCGGCGGGGGTCGCGCCGGGCCGACCGGTGGCCGTCGTCCTGCCCCGGGGAGCCGACTCGGTCGTCGCCCTGCTGGCCTGTCTGCGCACCGGCGCCGTCTACTGCCCGCTGTCGCCCGCCGATCCGCCGGCCCGCACCGCGCTGCTGCTCGAACGGCTCGCCCCGGCACTCGTCCTCACCGGCGACGGCGGCCCGGCCCTGCCGGACTTCCTGCCCACCGCCCGGATCGACGCGCCCGTGTTCCCCCGCGCCAACGCCGCCGACGTCCTGCCCGCCACGACCTACGTCATCCACACCTCCGGCTCCACCGGCACGCCCAAGCCGGTCGCCGTCGGCCGTGCGGCGCTGGAGCACCATCTGACCGCGGCCGCCGACCGGTTCGCCCTCACCAGCGCCGACCGGGTCCTCATGTTCGCCCAGCCGTCCTTCGACGTATCGCTGGAGGAGGTACTGCCCACCCTGCACGCGGGGGCGTGCCTGGTGGTGCCCGAGCACGAGGTGCCCACCGGGCCGGAGCTCGCCGAGCTGCTCGCCTCCGCCCGGGTCACCGTCGCCAACCTGCCCACCAGCTACTTCCTCTCCACCCGCGAGGAGCTGCGGCCCGCGCTGCGCGAGGAGAGCTGGGCCCCCCGGCTCCTGGTCCTGGGCGGCGAGCGCCTTCCCGCCGAGACCCTGCGCGGCCTCCTCGCCGACACCGACGCCACCGTCCTCAACGCGTACGGCGTCACCGAGGCGGCCATCAGCTCCACCGTCCACGAGATATCCCGCGACGCCCTGACCGAGGGCGCCGAGATCCCCCTCGGCACCGAGCTGCCGGGCGAGCGCGTCCACGTCCTCGACGCGCACCACCGCCCGCTGCCCACCGGCGCCGTCGGTGAACTCGCCATCGCCGGGCCCGGTCTGGCCGAGGGCTACCCCGGCAACGCGGAGGTGACCGCCGCCCGGTTCATCGCCGTGGACGCGCTCGGCGGGGAGCGCGTCTACCTCACCGGCGACCTCGGCTACCGCGGTCTGGACGGCCTGCTGTACTTCCTGGGGCGGCGCGACAACCAGGTCAAGCTGCGCGGTCACCGCATCGAGCTGGAGGAGATCGAGGCGGCGGCATCCGCGGCGCTCGGCGGCCGCTCCTGCGCCGTCGTCCTGGACCGCGAGGGCCCGGCCGCGCCCCGGCTCGTCGGCTTCTTCGAGGACGGCGCCGACCTCGCCGACGTCGACGAGAAGGCCCTGCACGCCGAGTTGAGCGGCCGGCTGCCCGGGCCTCTGGTGCCCGCGCGGTGGGCACGGCTGGAGTCGATGCCGACCCTCGCCGGCGGCAAGCCGGACCGTACGGCCCTGGCCCGGCGCGCCGCCGCGCTCGCCCCCGCGGCCCCGACGGCTCCCGAGGCCGAGACCGCGGACGCGGTGCCGGACGATCCGATGACCGCGCTGCTCGCGCGGGGCTGGCGTGAGGTGCTGGGTCACAGCCGCTTCGACGGCAGCTCCCACTTCTTCCACATCGGGGGCCACTCGCTGCTGGCCGCCGAGCTCGCGGCCTGGCTGGAGCCCCACCTGGGCACCCGCCCGCCGCTGAAGGTCCTCTTCCGCAACCCGGTGCTCGCCGACCAGGCCGACGCCCTCGCCGCCACCGCCCCTGCCTCCACGGAGTCGTGATGATCCAGTCCCCTTCCCTCGCCGACCCCACCACCACGCTGGTGAGCGTCGCCCACGGCCCCGCCGCCGAACCGACCACCGTCGTCGCCCGCTTCGAGGACCGGGTCCGGCTCGCTCCGCAGGCTCCCGCCGTCATCGACGGCGCACGGACCTGGACGTACGAGGACCTCTCCACCGCCGCCGAGCACGTCGCCACCGCCCTGCGCGAGCGCGTACGGCCCGGGGACCTGGTCGGTGTCTGCCTCGACCGGTCCACCGCCCTGGTGGTGACCGCCGTCGCGCTCGCCCGGATCGGCGCCGTCTACCTGCCGCTGGGCCCGCGCCCCGGCGAGCGCCGCACGCAAGCCGTCACCGAGGACCTCGACGTGGCCTGCCTCATCGGAGACCCCGCTGTCCTGCCCGCCGCCCACCGCGACGGGGAGCACACGCCGCTGCCGCTGCCCACGGACGGCGTGAACGCCCCCGTCGGCGCGGTGGCCGCGTTCGCCGCCCGCCCGCAAGGGGCGCGGCGCGCGCCCGAGGGCGCCCTGTACGCCGTCCTCACCTCCGGGTCCACCGGCCGCCCCAAGGCGGTCGCCGTGGCCGAGGCCTCGCTGTCCGTGGCCCTCGACTGGTACCGGGCCGCCACCGGTCTGGCGCCGGGCGACCGGCAGTCCCTGCTCATCGGCGTCGCCTTCGACCCGCACCTGTTGGAGCTGTGGGCCGGGCTGACCTCGGGTGCCGCTCTTGTCCCGGCCCCCGACGACACCCGCTGGGACGCGGGCGTGCTCACCGACTGGTGGCGCGATGCCGCCGTCACCGTCTGCGTGGCCGCGACCCCCACCGTCGAACCGCTCCTGGACCGGCCCTGGCCCCAGGACCTGAAGCTGCGTCACCTGGTGGTCGGCGGCGACCGCATGCGCCGCCGCCCCGGCCCGGACGTCACGGCCACCGTCCACAACGCCTACGGTCCGGCCGAAGCCACCGTCGTCACCACCACGTACACGATGCGTGGCACCGCCCCGGGCACCATGACCCCGCCGCCGATCGGCACCCCGCTGCCGGGCGTCACCGTCGTCGTCACCGACGACGAGGGCCTGCCCGTCGGCCGCGGGCAGGACGGCGAACTGCGCATCGGCGGCCACTGCCTGGCACTCGGCTACCTCGACCCCGAGCTGACCGCGCGGCGCTTCACCGCCCCGCCCGCGCACCCGGCGCTGGAAGCCGTCGGCCGCCTGTACCGCACCGGCGACCGGGTCCGCATGGGCGCCGACGGCAGCCTGGAGTTCCTCGGCCGCCTCGACGACCAGGTCAAGATCAGCGGGGTGCGGATCGAACCCGCCGAGGTGGAGGCCGCCTTCGAGCAGGACGCCCGGGTGCGCACGGCCGTCGTCACCGTGCAGCGCGATGGCTCCGGCCTCGCCCGTCTCCTCGCGCACGTCAAGCCCGCCGAGGGTGCGGAGCCCGCGCCCGGCGACCTGCTCGACGCGGTCCGCGCCTGGCTTCCCGAGCAGGCCGTCCCGGCCGCCGTGCACTTCGTCGACGCCTACCCGCTGGACGCCAACGGCAAGGTGGACCGGGCCGCTCTCGCCACCCAGGCCACCACGGCGCCCGCGGCCCAGGCGGACGACCCGGCCGACGCCACTCCTGGCGAACGACTCGTCCTGGCGACCGTACGCGAACTCCTCGGGCGGCCCGCGACCGTACTCGGCGACAACTTCACGGACATCGGCGGCACCTCCGTCGTCGCCGCGCGGCTGCTCGCGGTCGTCGAGCGCGAGACCGGTATCCGCCCGCGCGCCCACCAACTGCTGCGCAGCACCGACCTGCGCGCCTTCGCCGCCGTCCTCGACCAGCGCCAGACCCCGCGACCGGCAGGAGCCTGACATGACACCGACCACGCCTCAGCCCGGCTTCCCCGCCACCCCGCACGCCGAACCCCCGGCCCACCCGACGGCGCTGCCGGACCTCGTGGCCCGGCACGCCGAACGCACCCCCGACGCCCTGGCCGTCGTCGACGGCGACACCACCCTCACGTACCACCAGCTCGACCAGGCCGGCCGCGCCCTCGCCGCCCGGCTGCGCGAGCACCAGGTAGCGCCCGGCGACCGGGTGGGACTGCTGACCGCCCGCTCCGCCCGCACGGTCGTCGCGCAGCTCGCGCTGTGGGGGGCGGGAGCGGTGTGCGTACCGCTCGACCCCGCGCAGCCCCGGCCCCGTACCGAGGCGATGATCGCCGACGCGGGCATCACCCTCACCGTCGGCGACGCCAAGCTGCTGGACGCGGCCGCGCTCATCGGTCCCGTCCTGGCCCTGCCCGAAGAGCCGCTGGCCGACGCTCCGCCGATGGATGGCGCCGCCCCGGACAGCCCGGCCTTCATCATGTTCACCTCCGGCTCCACCGGCCGCCCCAAGGGCGTCACCATCGCGCACCGGGCCATCGCCGAACTGGTCACCGCGCCGGACTACCTCACCGTCACCGCCCGCGACCGCGTACTGTTCCACTCCCCGATGACCTTCGACGCCTCGACGTTCGAGGTGTGGGTCGCACTCGCCAACGGCGCGGCGGTCGTCGTGTGCACCGTGCCCCGGCCCTCCCTGGAGGACCTGGCCCGCCACGTCGAACGCCACGGTGTGACGGTGGCGTTCTTCACCACGGCGCTCTTCCACCAGCTCGCCGCCCGCCGCTCACGCGTCTTCGCCCAGCTCCGCTCGGTCATCGTGGGCGGCGAGGCCATGGCCGCCAGCCACGCCCGCGACGTGCTGACCGCCTTCCCCTGGCTGGAGCTGGTCAACGGCTACGGGCCCACCGAGACCACCACCTTCGCCACCGCCCACACCGTCGCCGCGCACGACTGCGAGGGACCGCTGCCGATCGGCCGCCCCATCGCCGGGGCCACCGTCCACGTCCTGGACGCCGACGGCAACCCGGTCCCCGACGGCGACCGGGGCGAACTGTGGGTCGGCGGCACCCGGCTCGCCCACGGCTACACGGGCCGGCCCCAGCTGACCGCCGAGCGGTTCGTCGACCACCCCACCGCCGGACGCCTGTACCGCACGGGCGACATCGTCTCCGCCCGCCACGACGGCGTCCTGGACTTCCACGGCCGCAACGACGACCAGGTCAAGGTCCGCGGGTTCCGCATCGAACCCGCCGAGGTCGAACACGTACTGCGCCAGCAGCCGGACGTGGACGACACCGCCGTGACCGTCGACGGCGCGGGCACGCCCGAGGCGCGCCTGGTGGCGTACGTCGTCGCCGCGCCCGGACCGGTGCCCGCCGCCTCGGCGCTGCGCGAGCGGCTCACCGCCGTCCTGCCCGCCCATCTGGTGCCCGACGCCCTCACCCTGGTGGAGCGTCTGCCCCTGACCCCGTCCGGCAAGGTCGACCGGCGCGCGCTGACCGACCGCGCCCGGGCCGCCGCCCAGGACGCGACCGCCGCGCCCGCCCCGGCGATGAGCCCGCTGGAGCAGGCCGTCGCCGAGGTGTGGAGCCGGGCGCTGGGCAGCGAGGTCACTCACGGCAACGCCGACTTCCTGGCCCTGGGCGGCCACTCCCTCCTCGCCCTCGCCGTCACCGACGACCTGCGCGAGGAACTCGGCGTCGAGCTCGCCCTCGCCGACTTCCTCGCCACCCCGACCGTGGCCGCCCAGGCCTCCCTCATCGAACGTGCCCTGCTGGCCGCCCACAGCGACCTCCACCCCCAGACCCCGGAGCACAGCGATGCCCACTGACGCCGACTCCACGGCGCGAGCCGAACAGCAGCGGCTCCAGCAGGAACTGCTGCGCCGGGCCCGCACCTCCGCCGCCCGGCGCGCCCCGGCCGCCCCGGACACCGACGCGAGGCGCGATACCGCCCAGCCGGGCCGCGTACCCCTGTCCCGGGCCCAGCGCCGCATGTGGCTGATGGAACGGCTCGGCGGCGCGGGCGACTCGTACCACGTGCCCTTCGCCACGCGGGTGCGCGGCCCGTTCGACCCGGCCGCGCTCGCCACCGCCCTGACCTCACTGGTGGCCCGGCACACGATCCTGCGCACCTGCTACGCCGACCAGGACGGCGAGCCCTTCCAGGAAGTGATCCCGGCCCCGCACACCGTGGCCGTGCCCGTCGTCGACACCGCCGCGGCAGACGCCCCGGCACTGCTGCGGGAGGAGGCGGCCCGGCCGTTCGACCTCGCGGCAGGCGAGGCGGTACGCGCCCGCGTCCTGCGCCACGGGGCGCAGGACCACACCGTATTGCTGACGTTCCATCACATCGCTGTCGACGGCGGCTCGCTGGACACCCTGGCCGACGAGCTCGCGGCGCTGTACACCGCGGCCGTCGACGGCTCCGGCGGCCCCGTCCTCGCAGCACCGCCGCAGTACGCCGACTACGCGCGCCGCGAGCACGACGACATCCCCCGCCTCCAGCCGGAACTGGACCGCTGGAGCGGTCTGCTGGCCGATGCCGCTCCGCCCCGCCTTCCCCTGCCCGGGGTGGCCGCGCCCGGCACCACCGACCCGTCGGCAGCCGTGCACACCGTGCCGTTGCCACCCGCGCTGCCCCACGGCCTGCGGGCGCTGGGCGCCGAGCAGCGCGCCACGCTCTTCGCGGTGTCGCTCACCGCTGCCTTCGCCGCGCTGCACCGCCTCACCGGCGACGACGACCTCGTCATCGGCGTGGCGGGCACCCACCGCAGCGGCACCGCCATGCGCGGCCTGGTCGGCCTCTGCGTCAATACCCTGCCCGTGCGCGTCGACGCCTCCGGCGACCCGTCGTTCACCGAGCTGCTGCGCCGCGTACGCGACGCGCTCCTGGAGGCCCAGCGCCACCGGCACCTCCCCTTCGACCTCGTCCTGGAACGCCTCGGCGCCACGGCGCGCGGCGCCGACGGCACCGCGCTGGTCCGCGTCACCTCCGACGTGCTGGGGGAGCCCACGGTGCTCCGACTGCCCGGCACCTCGGCCGAGTACGTCGACGTGCCCACCGGCGGCGCGAAGTTCGCCCTGTCGTACGGCCTCGACCTCGGCGACGCCGAACAGCCCACGGCGCTGGTCCAGTTCGACCCGAACGCGCTGGACGACGCGGCGGCGCGGGCGACCGTACGGGACTACGCCGCCCTGCTCGACGCGGCGGCGGCCGGCCCGGAGCTCGCGCTGAGCAAGCTGCCCGACCTCAGCACACCGCACGTCCCCGCCCCGGATGGTCACGCGGACCCGTCCGCCACCGGAGACAGCACCCCGAACGCCGCCGATCACCCGGCGGCCCGTGCCCTGCGCGCCCACCCGCAGGTCGCCGACGCCCTCGTCGTCCGGCCCGCCCAGGGGCCGACCGTCGCCTACGCCGTCCTCAACGACAGCGTCGGCCCGTCCGGCAACGAACTGCTCGGCCTGCTGCGCCGCTCGCTCGCACCCGAGTCCGTGCCCGCCGCGGTCACCCTGCTGGACGCGCTGCCCGAGACGCCCGGTGGGCTGCCCGGATCGCCCGCACCCAGCGACCCCTCCCCTCCACGGGCCGGAGCCGTCACCGAGGCCTTCGCCTCGCTGCTCGGCCTCACGCCGTCGCCCGACGACGACTTCTTCGCCCTCGGCGGGCACTCCCTCATCGCCGTACAGCTCGCCGAACGCCTGCGCACCCGGCTCGGCCTGCCGCTCACGGGACTCGATGTGCTCCAGGCCCGTACACCCCGGGCGCTCACCACGCTCCTCGACGAGCGGGCGGCCCAGCGGGCCGCCGCCAAGGCCACCAGCGAGCCCGCCCGGTCCCGGACCGTCCGCCCCGGCACGGTGCTGGTCACCGGCGCGACCGGCGGCGTCGGCGCGTTCATCGTGCGGGAACTGGCCGCCCGGGGCCGCCCCGTGCTGGCGCTGGCCCGGCCGGAGTCCGCCCACCTGATCGCCGCCGAGGGCGTCGACGTCATCGCGGGCGACCTCACCGACCTGGCGGGACTGCGCGCCGCCGTCGGGGAAGCGGACGCGGTCATCCACGCCGCCTGCACCTTCACCCGGCCCGAAGTGGACCTGGCTGCCATGGAGGCGATGGTCGACGCCTGGAGCCGCGGGCCGTTCGTCTTCGTCAGCAGCGTCGACGCCTACGGCCACCCCGACGCGGACCGGGTCCTGGAGGAGTCGCCGCCCTGCGAGCCCGTCAGCCCGTACGGCAGGGCCAAGATCGACTGCGAGGAGATGGTGCTGCGCGCGGCGGGCACCGGCGGACGCGGCGGGGCGAGTGCCGTGCGCTCCCCGATCGTGTGGGGCGCGCACGAGCGGCTGCGCGAGCAACTGCGCTGGGGCGCCCTCGGCACGCTCTATCAGGCCGCCCGCCGGGGCGAACCGATCGAGCTGCCCCGTCCCGGCACCGGCGGACACCCTTGGTACGGAGCCGCCTGGGTCCACGCGGCCGCCCTGGCCCGCGCGGTGACCGAGTGCCTGGACCGACCCGTCCACGGCGTCGCCAACGCCGTGAGCGGCCATGTGTCCTGGCAGGACCTCGCCCA
Source organism: Streptomyces sp. TLI_146 (assembly GCF_002846415.1). Taxonomy (NCBI): domain Bacteria; kingdom Bacillati; phylum Actinomycetota; class Actinomycetes; order Kitasatosporales; family Streptomycetaceae; genus Streptomyces; species Streptomyces sp. TLI_146. The sequence goes on along the minus strand of NZ_PJMX01000001.1, from coordinate 8,153,501 downwards.
CGACCTCACGGACCTGCTCGGCACCCGAGGCGAGGTCCGCGAGACCGAGGCCGTACCGCGAGATCTCGACCACCGCTGGCACTACGACAGCCGCCGCCTGGCCCGTCCGCTCCGGCCGGAACCGGGCGAGGACCGGAGGACCGTACTGGCCGAGATGATCGACGGCATGACGGGCGACAACGCTTGACGAACCGTCAGGCTCCGGAGCCTCTCAGGGCCGATCGGGCTCCGTGAGTGCTCCGGAAGCTCACCCGTGGCGATGACTTCGATACGGGCAGCCGGTCGTTAAGGGGAAGAGGAAGGAGTTCCCCATGCCCACACACGACCCTGCCAAAGGGCCCACTACCGAACTCGACGCCCGGTACAGCTCCGCGCTCAATCCCCGGCCGGGGGCCGCGGCCGTCACCGCCACCGAATGGGCCCAGGCCCTGCGGCACATGGAGGCCGCCGAGATCTTCTGGGTGTCCACGGTACGGCCCGACGGCCGGCTGCACGTCACTCCCGTGCTCGCCGCCTGGCACGACGGGAGGCTGTACTTCTCCACCGGCGCGGGCGAGCAGAAGGCGCGCAACCTCGCGCACGACGCCCACTGCGCGCTGACCACCGGAGGGAACTCCCTCACCCAAGGTCTCGACCTCGTGGTCGAGGGCAGGGCGGAGCAACTGGCCGATCCTGCGGTGATGCAGGAGGTCATCGCGGCGTACGAGGCGAAATACGGGGCGCACATCACCTCGCCCGAGGGCCCCTTCCACGGGCTCGGGGACGCGTTCCGCAAAGGCGACGCCGTCGTGTTCGCGGTGGCTCCGGCCACCGCGTACGGCTTCGGGCGGGACGACGGGACGTACACCCATACCCGGTGGACGTTCTGAGCGTCAGGACCGTCGTACGCCGTCGATGACCGACCGGCCACGTAAAGGCGGCGTGACCGTCATCGGGAGCGCGACTGCCAAGCTCGCGCGAAGAGTTCGGGCAGCGGTCCGGTCAGCGGCACCGAGCGGACCTTGCCCGCGATCAGCCGGGCGCCGAGCAGTTCGGCCTTCCAGGTCTCCATCGGGTGGAACGGCTTGTCCGCGGCGGCCCAGGCGCCGGGCAGGAACACACCGCGCCCGGCCCGGGGCCGCCGGTCGACGACCGCCAGGGACGTCTCGACGAGTTCGGCCGTGACCGCCTTGTGGTGGGCGGGCGTCCACCGGTTCCAGCGGCGGACTCGGCGGTCGGTGGGTGCGGGCAGCGCGAGCAGCTGCAAGTACAGCGCCGCCGCATCCGTGCCGAGGCCCGTCTTGGCAGTGACCTCGTCGACGACGTCGGGGGCGGAGAGGCGGGGATCGGTCTCGTAGCCCCCGGGCGGCAGGGCCTGGGAGGTGATCCGTTCCAGGACGCGTTCGCATTCGGGGCCCCGCAGCCATCGCACGCGGGCGAGGTTGGACCCTTCGCTGTCGACGACGGCCTCCAGCCGTTGCGAGCGCTCGTCCGCCGCGTACTTGCCGGGCCGGAAGTAGATGCCCGGGGCGCCCCGCTCGCCGCGCCGGTCGAATCCCGCCTCGGCCACGACGACCAGTCCGTCGTCGAGCGTGGGGTGGTCCAGCGGCTCGACGGCGTCCAGATACGCTTCCGCGCCGGGAAAGACGGGCAGCAGCTCCGCCACGGTCCGGCCGCGCAGGCTGTTGCCGTGGGCGTCCAGCAGCAACCGCGGGTGCGCCAGCCGCTCCCGCAGCAGCGCGACCACCCGCGGAACACCCTCGCGTACGGGATCTCCCGCGGGCAGCTCGGCATAGATCCAGTCGATGGCCGCGCAGGCCACCTTGAGGCGCTCCTTGAGACGGAACCCCTCCTCGCCTTCCCAGCCGCGGCCGATGACGCTGCTCGCGCGCAGCCGGGTGTCGGGGTCGCGCGTGAGCACCGGATCGCTCGCGGGATCGGCGAACAGCGTGCAGACCGCGGCCGGGGCCATGAGAACGGTGTCGTGCTCGGCCGCCACGGCGAGCGTCGTTTCCGGGATCGCGGGGCGTACGCCCTGCTGCGCGCGCCAGGCCTCGGCGATGCGCTCGGCGAGCGCCGCCTGCCCGCCCGGCCGCCACAGCTGCTCCGGGTCGTCGGGCAGTACGGCGGCGAACAGATCGAGACGCGCGGGCACCCGCAGAGGCATCAACTCGCGTTCCCCGGCGTCGGCTTCGGACTGCTTGAGGCCCATGACCTTGCGCGCCTCGGTGTCCAGGCCTCGATACCCGTACGACACATCGGGAATCCCGGCGAGCAGCAGTGCGGCCGCGGCGTGGCTGAGCCCGGTCGCCTGGGCGAGCGGCGTGGCCGCCGCGCGGTCCCAGGGGGCCGGGCCGTGCTCTCGTACGAGAGCGGCGAGCCGACGCAGCCGTGCCGGAGTCTCCCAGCTGACCGAGGGCACGGGCTCGCTCGCGACGATCCGCCCGGGGGCGGGTGCGTCGGCCTGCCCCGTGCGCAGTTCGACGAAGTGCCGCCCCTTCTCACCCGTGCTGAGTCCGTGCAGCACCAGCAGGGCGCCATCGCTGTCACGGGCGGCGTGCACGCTGTCCTCGGCGAGCTCGATGGTCCCCGTACGCATCCGGCGCCGCACGTCCGGGTCGGCGAAGGGGGTCTCGGCCCAGACCTCCAGCATGCTCAGCAGGACTTCCCGCAGCTCGGACCGGACGTGGAAGGCACTGGCCCGCAGCGCCACGGCACCGATGCGGCCGATGAACCGGGACCAGCCCCACCCCTTGTACTGCGCCGGGACGCCCTCGCCGCGACCGCTCAAGTAGTCCCCGGCGTCGGCGAATCCGGCGAGCGTACCGGCCCGCCAGTATCCGCCTCCCTCGACGAACCCGCTGAGAGCGGGGGCGATCAGGTCGTTGTCGTGGGGCGGCGTGTGACGTATCCAGGCATCAGACATGCGCTCCATCCTGCCCGATCATGAAGCGGCACCCGTCGCTGTGGCGCGGCCGTGCAGGAGGAGGGCGCGCACGATGCCGCCCAGTGCGGTGAGGCAGAGGAGGGTGCGGAAGATGTTGGCGGTCTCCCAGGTTCCCTTGAAGTCCTCGATCACCGAGTAGTCGGTGGCGGGGCCCGGGTGGCCCAGGTCGGCGAGCTTGTTGTTGAGCGGGATGTTGATCCCCATGGTGAGCGCCAGTACGGCGGTGTAGCAGAGTGCCGCGGCCAGGAGCCACCGGCCCAGCGCCCGTTGCCCCTTGCGGAAGGCGCGGAACGCGGCCCAGGCGGTGACCGCCAGCGCGCCGAGGAAGACCGGCACGAAGAGGCCGCTGCCGTCGATGACGGAGTTGAAGTTCTGCATGGCCGTGGCGTACGTACGGTCGTCCGTCTTCGCCAGGCCCGGCATCACGGAGACGTCGAAGGCGAAGAAGACACCGGCCATCAGGCCCATCGCCAGAGCGGCGGCGCCCAGCAGCACCCCCGTCAGCCGGTCCCGCGCCGGCTGACCGGCGGGCACGGCGGCGGGCGGAAAAGCAGTGCGGGACGTCTGTTCGTGACTCATGAAGCCCTCCGGGTGCTGTGACGGTCCTGACCGGCCGTGTCCGGCGCGATCCTCGATGGCAGCCACCGGTGCGGGGACCTTCTCGGTGGAGAAGGCGTCCGCCGCACCCGGTGACGAGTTCATCTCATCGCGAGAGCACCGTGCGCGACCATGGCGCAGGCGCTCAGTCGCATACGCGAGTGTCCAACGTGCTGGTGGCGGGCCAGGGGATGTCGGTTTCGACGGGGGCGGTGTAGTCGACGCCGGGGACGGAGAAGCCGTAGAGGCGGTGGACTTCGTCGCTGAACCAGTCGAGGTCGGCGAGTTCGGTGACGGTGTCGGTGGTGGCGGTGGACCAGCGTGCGGCGACGGCGTCCTGTACGGCGGGGGCGAGTTCCCAGGTGTCCAGGCGGACCCGGCCCTCGTCGTCGAGGTCGAGGGGCCGGGCGCCCGTCAGTTGGTCCCACAGCTCCACCAACTGCCCGACCGGGTTCACCATGGCCTCGCCGAGGACGCCGCGCAGCAGCCCGGTGTACAGGGCGATGCCGGGGATGGCGGTGGAGGACTGGGTGACGGCGGCGGCGTTGACGGAGGTCACGGCCCGGCCGCCCAAGGTCTTGCCGAGCCGCTCGTCCAACGTGCGTGCGGTGGCTTCGAGATGTGCCTTCGCGGCGCCGATGGTGCCCTGCCGGTAGATCGCCGCGGTGAGCGGCGAGCCGATGTAGGACAGGGCGGCGGTGGTGAAGCCGTCGGCGAGCAGGGACCGGTCGGCCAGGAACGAGATCCACCGTTCCCAGTCGGCACCGCCCATCACCGCGACGGTCTGCTCGATGTCGTCGCCCTCGGCCGGAGCGGTGGTGACCTCCTTGACCTCCGGGGCGCCGTGCTCGTCGAAGACGAGGGTCTTGGTGGTGTACGGCGAGCCGACCGGCCTGAGGACCGAGGCGTATACGTCGCCGGTGTCCGGGTCGGTGCGGCGGGGCGCGGCCACCGAGTAGATCAGGAAGTCGAGCCGTCCCCCGAACCGCTCGGTGAGGAGGTCGGCGACCTGCTCCTTCATCGCGTCGCCGAACGCGTCGCCGTTGAGGAAGACCATGTCCCGCCCGTGCTGCTGGGCGAGCCGGGCGGTGGCGGCGGTGCGGTACCAGCCCGCCGTGCCGGTGCGCCGCCCGGGCGCCTTCTCGAAGCACACGCCGATGCCGCGGATACCGACACGGGCCAGGCCCGCGATGGTGGCGGCCAGGCCGTACCCGGCGGACGAGCCGATGACCAGAGCCACCGGCCCTTCCCCCTCGGCGGCGACCGGGGCGGGGACCGCCTGCCACATCTCGTCCACCAGCTGTCGGCAGCCGTCGGGGTGGGAGTCGAGAAACAGGAAGCCCCGGTTCTTGGGCGCGATGACGCGTTCGCTCACGGTGTGGTGTCCCAGGTGTAGTCACGGACAAGGACGCGGCGGCCGCCTCGACCACCCCGTCCCGCAAGTCTGCGGCCGTACGGAGGAACATGGTGATCTTGGCCGGTACAACGGTACCGACCCGGACTTGGAGGGTTTCCACCAACGGCTCTCCCGGGCCTGTCCGGCGGGTCTTGCCGGACAGGCCGCGGTTCCTGAGGGGGCTCAGCGGACCGAGCAGGGCTCAGCGTTTGAGCGTGAAGGTGAAGTCGCCGGAGAGCTTGCCGCTCAGCCGGACTGCCGCGACGAGCTTCCCCTCCGCGATCAGTCGCTCGACCGCGGCCCGCGAAAGCCCGCAACCCTCAGAGATCAGCCGCACCGGCCGCACGGGAATGCGCGCCGCGAAGCGGACCGAGACGTCCATCACCTCGCGGTCCAGGTGATCCGATCCGCCGGTGTCCAGGCGCCAGGCGTTGTCCCAGTCGAGGGCGATGCGGTTGCGGCGCCGTACGACTGGATCCTGGAGCACCTCGGCAGCCAGACCGGGGTCGTTGTCGTGCATCCGGTCCAGCAGCTCAGGCCGTACGGAGCGCACGTTCATCCGCTCCAGGACCGTGAGCTTCGTGGTGTCCCCGCAAGCGGTGCAGAGCGCGAGGAGCCAGGCGTCGATGACCTTGTGGTTGGCGTTGACGCGGAATTTGCCGCTCGTCCGGAAGCGCTCGGACGCGCAGGCGTGGCAACGGCGGAGAACGAGCGGCAGGCAGGTGGGTATGACAACCCAGGTGTTGAGCACAGAAGTACACCGGTTTCAGTGAGAAGTCCGCAGCAAGAAGCAGCGCGGCGCGGATACGCGACGCGCGACAGATCAGCTCTTGGGAGGTCTCACACGGTGTACAACGGGACGTCCTTGCCTAGACGACTTGGTTCTGGAGCACGGTAAGGGCGGGCGGCGGCGCTGTTCCACTGGTTTTCCGCCAGCCCCGGAGATCTCCACGCGCGGCTAAGATGCGCGAGGATTTCGGGATCTCAGAGGGGGAGACATGAAGCTCATCCGTATACCCGGCCGACTGCGTACCGCCATCGGCGCGTTCGCCGTCGCCACGGGGGTCCTCACCGGGATGCTCGTCGGGCCCGTGGACACCGCGAGCGCCGCCACGGTCACCACGGGCCCGGTCTTCAACGATCCGACCGGTGACAGCACCGCGCAGCAGGCGATCCGCAGCCAGGTCAGGTCCGTCGTCGCCAACGCCGACAGCGGAACCTCGCTGCGGCTGGCCATGTACCACCTGTGGGACGAGACGGTTGCCAACGAACTGGTCGCCGCGAAGGCGGACCGCGGCGTCGGCGTCAAGGTGGTCCTGGACGCGAGCACCCTCGACTACCCGAAGTCGTACGACATCCTGCGGGCCGCTCTCGGCACGGACACCGCGCAGAGCTCGTACGTGAAGCTCTGCGCCACCGGCAGCTCCTGTCTGGGCCCGGCGGGGACCGGCATCAACCACAACAAGTTCCTGCTGGCCGGCAGTGTCGGCGGCGGCGCCCAGAAGAACGTCGTCGTGCAGCTCACCTCGAACCTGACGCCGTCCAACTACACGCGCTACTGGAACAGTTCGGTCACCGTCGCGGGCAATGCCGAGCTGTACGGCGGCTACCTGTCCTACTTCGACAAGCTGCCCGCGCAGAACCGCGGCGCCTGGTCGTACACGTACGGGAACGCCGGTGACTACAAGTACTACTTCTTCCCGCGCGCGGGCACCGACGCGACCACCGACACCGTCGTGAACGCGCTGGACAACATCACCTGCCGCTGGACCGACACCGCCGGCTCGCACCGTACGACCGTCCACGCGGCCATGCTGAAGATCAGCCGCCAGGACGTGGCCGACAAGCTGCGCGCGCTCGCCGGGGCGGGGTGTCTGGTGGACCTCGTCTACAGCGAGACCGACACGGGAACGTGGAACGCCCTGCACGGTGTCTCCGGCATCACCAACCGCTGCTACCAGCAAGACGACGACGCCGACAGCACCACCCCGAACCGCATCGTGCACTCCAAGAACGTCATGGTGGACGGCATGTACGCGGGCAGCGTCCAGAAGCTCATGTGGACCGGCAGCCACAACTGGAGCGGTCCGGCGCTGCGCAACAACGACGAGGCGATGCTGCGTATCACCACGCCGTCCGTCTACAGCGCGTTCGAGGCCAACTTCCAGGCGGCCCGTGCCGCGGCCGTCCCCGGCACCAACGACAACGTCACCGCCTGCAAGAGCGAGTAGCCCCCCCCGACGAGCGCCACCGGCACAGACCAAGCAGCCCACGGCCTGTGCCGGACGTCCGGCGCCATGACGGTCAAGACCACCAAGGTCAAGGGTCATTGGAACAAGTGGCCAAGCTCCTTCACCCATTGGTCGAGCTGTTGGCGGACCGCGCCGACATCGGTGGACGCGCTCTTCAGCAGCGTGCTGGCGCACGGGCCCGTGGCGCTCTGTCCCGGGTACGGCCCGGTGGCGTCGATGGGGTTCGGGGGGTGTGCGACGGCGGCGGACAGCGTGGCGACGAAGACCGTGGCGACCTCACGTGCCGCCCCCTTCATGTGCTGGCAGGCCTTGTCCGCGGCCGGACCGAGGAGTTCGCCCGACGGCACCCATCTGGTCGCCGCGTACCACACCGCGAACTCGTAGAGTTTGTCGGTGAGTTTGTCGATCAGGGCGGCCTGGTTGCCGATCCCCGCCGAGGACACCGTGCCACCGAGCGCGCTGGCGAACCGGGCCGCGCGCTGGGCCCATTCGGCCTTGCCGCCCAACGGGAGGTAGCCGGCGAGCACGTCCGCGACGCCTTTGCCCGGAGGGTACTGCGGGGGCCCGCCGGGCGTCGTGCCGCAGCCGACCAGGTATCCGGCCGCGTCGCCCTCCAGGTTGTCCATCACCCTGTAGTCCGACGTGCGGTTGTGGAAGATGACCTCCACACCCGTCGGCCGCAGGATCCGGCGCTTGGCGAGGTTCGCGGCGCCACCCCCGAGATCACCCAGCCACGTCACGATCTCCAGACCGGTTCCGCCCTGTCCCGGAAAGTCAAGCGTCCGCAGGATCCGGCTCGAACGTACCTCCAGTCCGATCAGCATGTGCCCGATGTCGATGCCGCGCCCCCGGTCGCGGATGCTCTGGCTGGCCTGGAGGTCGGCCATCATGGTGGTCCCGGCGAAGGCCGGCCGGGGATCGGCGGGCATCAACCCTCCGGTGTACGTCAGGAACCCGATGTTGCGGATGCGCGCGCCGCCCTGGCTGCGGGCGGATTCCACCTTGAAGTCGAGACTCCACTCCGTGCCGTAATAGACGCTCCGCAGCGTACTGACGCGTTCCGCGGGAGACGTCTGACCGGCCTTTTTGATCAGCAGGTTCTCCGCGGCCCGGATCAGTGCGACAACCGCGCCGAACGAGGTGGCCTTCGCCATGCCAACCGCTCCTCTTCCTCAGTTCTCCACCCACTCGCCCGACGCGTCCTTGCGCCAGACGGGCAGCTCGTCGTCGTGGCGCAGCTTCACCAGGGTCGTCGGGATGCGGACCCGCCACGGCGCGCCCTGCGGGACCTCGTCGCCGGGACGGTTGAGCCGCTCGGCCAGTTCGTCGGCGATGGGCAGATAGAGCGGGCTCGTGATCGCGGGCAGCGGGCCGCCGTTCCACAGTTCCCCGAAGTTCATGTAGTGGTCGACAGCCCCTTCGAAACCGGGGCGGACCGGCACGGTCACCCGGCAGAACCCGGCTTTGAGGAACTGGTTGAACTGCGGGTCCGGGTCCTCGTAACTCAGCCGCTCGTCCCATTGGCTCTTACGGCCCCAGAAGTACGGGTACGCCACCCACGTCAGGTGCTCCCACTCGATGGCCTGCTCGAAGAACCGTACGTACGCGCCTTCGGCGGCGGCCTCCGCCACGTCGATCTGCGGGATCGCACGCCCGTCGGCCGTCACCACGTCGATCGAGCCGAACAGGTCGAAGTGCTGGTCGGTGAGGATGCTGACGCAGCTCTTGCGCAGCTCGTCGGCGACGATGAGCTGGTTGGCCAGCGGGTTGCGGCCGTGGATCGGCACCCCGGCCTGCAACTGGAGGGCGGCGAGCTGCTGCTCGTACTCCGACAGGCGCGCGAGGTAGGCGGTGGTGAGCTTGGCGTGGGTCTCCAGACGCCACTTGTCCAGGGCCCGCTCGGTGCGCTGGCACTTCACCTCGACTCCGACGGCGACCTCCGAGATCCGCCAGGTCTGCACGGCCACCGGAACGGAGTCGCGCTCCTGCGTCATCGGCGCCGTCCACAGCCAGTCGCCGTAGTGGAACCGGTGCGTCCTGCTGCCGACGAGCACGTCGACGCTGCAGTTCTGCTGCCAGAGGTTGAACAGCGCGCCGCAGGACACCTGGACGGCCATATAGCCGTCGTCGATACCGACCTGCCCCGAGTGCGTGTAGTCGGTCTTGCTGTCGCCGCCGCCCGCCTTGAAGTCGAACGACTTGGTGCGGTACATCTCCGGCGGCGGGGACACGTCCGTCGCGTGGTAGAGCTGCACCCACTGGGCGTAGTTGAGCTCGGTGATCTCGTCGGGGCGCATCGTGAACGGAGCAGGCTTCGCGAGGTCCACCGCGCTGGCGTGCGCCGACTGGAGCGTCTCGATGAAGTACGCGGCGGGCTCCGGCACCATGAAGTCGAACATGGTCCGCAGCCCGTAGTTGTACATCTGGGCCTCGTAGACCTTGTTCACCCACTGGTAGACCCCGGAGATGTTGCCGTTGCCGTTCCGGTTGTCCAGTCCGTGGGTGTTCTTCTCCGTCACCTCCGTGGTGACACGCAGGGACGTGCGCTGCAGGACCCGTTCGGAGATCCGGTTGGAGCTGCGCTGCGTCACGTCCTGCGCGAAGGTCGCGGCCGACTTCGTGGCCTCCTCCTTCGAGCGGGACAGCGAGCCTTCGACGGACGCGTTGAACTCGACCGTGGGCCCGTACTTGCCCGACACGGTCAGCCCCGCCTTGAGCTGGGCGTCCTCCTTGATGACCGAGCTGGCCTCCCGGGTCATCTCGAACCGGTCCGTGGACTCCAGCTCCCGTTCCTCGGCCGTGGTGACCTCGGTCTCGGTGAAGGTGATCTGCTCGGTCTCCTGTCGCCGGGTGTGCTCGCGCTGCTTGCTCTCCCCGCGCAGCACGTTCTCGATGTGGGCGACTTCGGCGCCCTCGTACCCGATCAGCTGCTGGCGGACCAGGATCAGGTCGGCGATTCCGGACGGGGCGACCGTGCCGCGCGTCTGCGGGACCCGCTCGTCCGCAAGCGGCACGGACTCCGGCGCCAGGCTCTCCCCGACGACCAGGTCCGTCCACGGGGAGGGCAGCGGGGTCGAGAGGGTGACGAGCGTGTCGCCGATGCGCTTGACGCTGCGGCGTGTCGGGCGGCCCACCAGGGTCTCCAGCTCCGCGCCGATCGAGGTCCGCTCGTCCTGCAACTGGGCCACGATGCGGTCCAGCGGCTGGGCGTTCAGTGCGATGCCGCGCTCCGACAGGAGCGTCTTGGTGGGCGCGCTCAGGGTGTCGACGGCGCTGGCCCGCAGCCGGAAGCCGAGGTCGCCGAGTTGTGAGGGCTTGAACGGCGGCGTGCCCGACAGCAGGTCGGGCTTCGCGCCGAAGACCTGCCCCGCGAGCAGCGCCGCGCCCTCCACCGGCGGCGCCGGAGCGGGCTGGGCCGGGGGGTCCCCCGCGGGCTCGGCGAGGGAGCGGCCGGGGGCCGGGGTGTCGGCGGCGCCGGGCTCGCCTGCCGCGAGGGCTTCCCCCTCCGCCGCGGCGAGCGGTGTGGCCGGGACCGGGCCCAGGGCACGCAGGTTCGCCTCGCCGAGGCGGCTGTGGAAGCTGACCTGTCGGGTCAGCGCGGCCAGGGGCTGGAGGTCGGCGGCCGGTACGGCCCCCTCGCCGTCCGCTTGCGCGGTCGCCTGCAGATGCTCCCCGCCGAGGCCGGTCAGCTCCACCACCGCGCCCTGAAGCCGCTTGTGCGTGTCCAGCAGCTGGGCGGCGCGCTCCCGGCGGCGGGCCGTGGCCTGCTCCTCCTGCTCCCGTCGGCGGGCCTCGGCCGCGCTCGTCGACAGCTCGGGTTCCAGGCCGGTCGCCCTGGGCAGCTTCAGGGACCGCCGCAGCATCCGCCGGACGTCGTCCGCCTTGGCCGGGAACGTTGTGTCCGAGACGAGCCGCGCCACCACCTCCAAGTACCGCAGCTGGTCGGTGAGCGCGTCGATCGGCCGACCGTGCTCGGTCGGCAGGTACTTGATCGCCAGCAGACTGTCCCGGAGCCGCGACACCGAGTCCTGGTAGGGCTGCCCGCCCACTACGGCCGCAGGCTCGGCGCCGTACGCGTCCCGCACCGCCTTGACGACGGCCAGCCGCAAGGCGTTGGGCTGCCCGGCCGGCGGGCTGGCCAGCAGCCGTCCGAGGGCGGCGGCGAACGCGGCGGTCTGCGTCGCCAGCGGGGTCTTCGCCGGCGTCCCGATGAATCTGGTCGACGCGACGAACTCCCCCGCCACCCGGCGCACTTCGGCGCGCGGCGTGCTCGATTGCGACGCGGTGGCGAGCACGTCCTGGAAGGCGGACTGCTGCGCCAGCTCGATACTCGGCTGATCCGGATCCTGGCCGACCGCGGGGCGGATCAACGCCATACGGAATAGCGGTTCCATAAAACTCTCCAGTGCGGCTCGAACAGCAGGGCGTGCGGTGCGTCGGGCACCGGTCCGGTTGATTGATCGGAACGATCACTTGGGCGTTCCGGAGGGCATTGGCGAGACACGGTCGCTGCATGGAGTGGTTCGAACCCTGATCTCCCCAGATCACCACGCCTCAACGTCCGCTGCAATCGGGAACGTTCATCCGATTTCCCGCGACACGGCCTATGCAGAATGCCAGTTCCGCGCGGAACGGCCATCACTTCGGTCCGCTGAGCGGAACACGGCCACATTCGCGCTACCACGCGGGGGTTGGGCCGGCCGGGCTCACTGCCTGAGTGACCAGGCCACGACTTCCGGACGGGACAAAGCCGGGCACCTCACGGGGAGCTACCCGGCGTCGGTCCATTCGCTCCGGCGGGGGATGCGGAGCGCGTCCTCATGATGGCAGGACAGCCCGGCCCTGCGGACCGGACCTTTATGATTGATCTGAGCTTTTCCTGAGCCCGGCAGCTGTCATGACTGGGTGCGTGACAGGCTCGCGGGTGGCACGCTCGCCCGGCGATGTCTGATGTTGACGGCCGAAGCCTTCGCCAGTGCCACGGGGCTCAGGAAACGCAGCGGGCCGATCAGGCGGGACGCGAAGAGATGCATGTGCCGCGCCACCGACGCATCGCGCGCCGCCGCCGAGAACACCAGCCGCTCCACGGGATTGAACGGGCGGGCCGTGGCATAGTCGACCGCCAGGAACTGGTGGCCGCGCAAACGGCGCCGGTGTGTGCGTGCGTACGCCGCGAGCGAGCTGTCGAGGTCACCCCGGCCGGTCGCGGCGGCGGCGACCGCCTCCGCCAGCCACTGCGCGGACTGCAGAGCCCACCCGCATCCCACGCCCCACAGCGGATCGCTGGTCAGGGCGGCGTCGCCGATCAGCGCGACGCCCGGCGCGGTCGCCTTGCGGCTGTGCAGCGGGTAGTTGACCGTACCGGTGATCTTCGTGATGCGCTCGGCGGAGTCGATGGGCGGCGCCTCGGGCAGGGCCTGGACGAATGCGCGGAAGCTGCCCTCCAGGTCCTCCCGGAAGGCCGGCAGCCGCTTCTTGTCGGGGAGCACGGCGAGGACCGTCACCCCGTCGTCGTTCGGGAACGCGTACGCCATGTCGGGCTCCAGGAACCAGGCGTGGGCGATCCCGTCGCGCAGGGGAAGATCACGGAAGTGCGCGAGATAGCCGAACCGCGCGTTCTCGTGCGTCCGGGTCGGCACTCCGGCGAACTTGGCCACGGCCGAGTCCTTGCCGTCGGCGCCCACCACCAGACGGGCCCGGATCTCGCGCTCGCCCTCGGGTGTCGAGGCGCGCACTCCCACGGTTCGCCCGGCTTCCCGGACCAGCCCGGTCACCTGGTGGCCGAGGAGCAGATCGACGCCGGGGGTCTGCGCCGCACGGGACCTGATCAACGGGTCGAGGGTGCTGCGCCGGATGTTGTACCCGTACGGCAGCTCGGGGCCTCCCGGCGCGGCCCTCGGCTCGATCCATCCCCAGCGGGTGTACCAGCGGGCGTGGTTGCGTATCGCTCCCGCCTTCTCCAGAGCGGGGACGAGGCCGAGTTCGTCCAGCACCGGGTAGGCGCCGGCCGTGATGGAGTGGGTGCACAGCACCTTGTACGCCTCGGGGTCCGAGCGGCGTTCCAGCAGTGCGACGCGGACACCGCGTCGAGCGAGCAGGATCGCCACGGCGCTGCCGGCGAGGCTGGCTCCGCTGATCACGACGTCGTAGTCGTCTCCCGCGCTCTCAGGCTTGGTCATGCGCTGATCGCCCCCTTCGGGGTGTAGTGCCGTTCGTGGGCGTGGTGCAGTGCAACTGCAGTCAGAACATGAACACTTGTCAAGAGTTGTGGATCAAGTGGCGTGTGATCAGGGTGCGGGCGGCCCGACCAGCGGCAGCAGCAGGGCCGCGGACCAGCTGAAGTTGGGTGAGTTGAGCGGGTCCCCGGCCAACGGGTCGTAGTTCTCCATGATCGGCGCGTTCCCGGTCAGGCCCGCCGCGCCTTCGATGAGCCTCGCGGTCAGCGCGTCCGCGTCGCGGGCGTACCCGTAACGGCGCATTCCGGCGATGGCGAAGTACGCCTGGTCGAGCCAGACGGGCCCGCGCCAGTACTGCCGCGGGGCGAAGTACGGCGAACTCTTGGACACCGTCGGCAGGGGCATCGGCGTAGCGAACTCCCCCGGATCCAGCAGCCGTTCACGAACGGCGGCGGCCTGCGCCCGGGTCGCGGCACCGGTCCACAGCGGGATCGCCCCCTCGATGCCCCTGCCCCGGTCGACCAGCCGGGTGCCGGAGCCGAGCGCGGTGTCGTGGAACCAGCTGGTCGCCGGGTCGTACATCCTCTCCCGTACGGCCCTGGCGGTGGCGGCAGCCTTGGCACGCCACTCGTCGGCGGCCGCCCGCCTGCCCAGCTCCTCGGCGATCCGCCCCAGATGCTCCTGGTCGGCGGCGAGGTAGGAGTTGAGGTCCACGGACTCCTGGGTCAGCGAGTAGCCGATCACCCGCCCCGAGCCGTCCTGGTTGGGCACGACCGAGGTGCCCGCCGCGGCGTCGAACCGGGGTGCGTTGTCCATCCCGCTCTCCCAGGCCGCGGCCAGCCGCTGCTGCCCGGCCGTGCCGTTGGCGGGATCCACGGTCGCGCCGTACTCCGCGAGCCCGTTGTGGTCGTGGTCCCGAGTGCGGTACCACCACCGCTCGTACGCCGCCAGCTTCGGGTACACCTCCCGCAGGAAGTCCTTGTCCCCGCTGTGCCGGTAGACCTCCCACACCGACCAGGCGCCCAGCGGCGGCTTGCTGTTGCGCTCGTTCCAGTTGGTCCCGCCCCGCCGCGGGTCGTTGTAGAACACGACGTCCGGGATCATCCCCGCGTCCTGCGGCCGGGTCGTGGAGCCGGGGCGTATCTGATGGTCGAGCACCGAGCGGATCTGCGCCTGGGCGAGTCTCGTGTCGAAGCGTGCCGTGCCGACCGCCTGCTTCCAGGTGTCCCACGCCCACAAGCCGCCCGCGAACCACTTGTACGACAGGGACGGTGTGATCCCGTCGTGCCGGAGGCGACCGGCGGGGCTGCGCCAGTTGGTCACCAGCGTCTCCAGGGCCTTGACGGCGAGCCGCCGCCGCCCGGGCGCCACCCCGGCGGTGACGCCGTCGACGTACCGCCACCAGCGGGCGTCGACGGTACGGATCGTACGCGCCGGGTCGGCGAACACCCGCTGCACCTCACCCGCTTCCGCGACCCGCTCGGCCCGCGTGAACGTGTAGCTCTCGGTCCAGTCCAGCGAGCGTTCCGCGCCGGGCTTGAGGGTGAAGGGCGCCGTCAGTTCCGTACGGTAGGAGTCCCCCTCTCCCGTCAGGACCGTCCGGACCGGGTCCTTGTGGCGGACCTCGAACCGTTCGGTGCCGTCGGTGAGGAAGTCGTCCGCCGCGCGCACCTTGGCGAAGTCGACGGCGACGCCCTCGGGCGCCACGGCCAGCGAAGGCGCCTGGCGCATAGGCTCCTGGGCGGGTCGCAGCAGGGTTCCGGTCCAGTCGGCGCCGAGGGTGCGCGGGGCCGGGCCGGTGTTGCGTACCGCGGCCCGCACCAGGGCGGTGCGGTGGGTGGCGTATCGCAGCTCAAGGGTGAGCCGGAGACCGCCGCCGAGGTCGTACGCCTGGACCAGGGCCCCCGGGCGCGAGGTGAAGCGCGGTGTGCCGCCGCCGGCGAGATCCAGCGGGCGGCCGTCCTCGCTCAGCCGGATGCGGCTGAACGCGGTGCTCAGCCACCAGGGGTACTCCTGCGCGAGGTAGAGAGGGCCGGTGAAGCCGCCGTATCCGCCCCGGGCGTCCGCCGCTGGCAGGGCGTACGCGTGCCAAGCTCCTTGGTCCGCGAAGACGTTGACCGGGTTGATGTCCGTCTCGCCCCCGGGAAGCGCCGCGTCCGGGGTGCCGCTGAGGTCGAGTACGTCGTCGTAGTCGTGTCCGTGGCCGGGCGAAGGTGTCTGGCGGGGTGGGGCGGCAGCCGTGGGCTGGACACAGGCGGTGGCCACGGTCAGGGCGAGGGTGAGGCCGGACAGGGCACGGCGGTGCGGGCGCATCGGCGGATTCCAATCTTCCGAGGTCCGGGTCCGAGGGACGAAGAGGCTGCTCGGCAGCATGGAACGCGCGTCGCGCCCGCATCACACGTTTCTCCCTCTCCGGCCGGATCTGGCCCCCGGCGCCTACCTCTTACCGTGCGAGCGGCCCTCGATGACGAGGTTGCCGTCACCGGTGAGGCGGGCGACGACGGCGGTCTTGTAGAAGCCGTCGGGGGTGAAGGCGCGGGCGTTGTGGTCAGGGGCTTTGTAGTAGCCGCGCAGGGTGCAGGGGCCGCGCGTCCAGAGCTGTCCGGGAGTTCCGGCCGGTACGTCGGTACCGTCCGCGTCGGTGATGCGGATCTCGTCGCCGGGCGAGAGGGGGCGGCCCCGCGTGTGCCGGATGACCTCGTCGGTGTCGGTTAGGCGGGTCAGACAGAGCAGTTCCTCGGCCGCCCCGAAGACCTGTTGGAGGCGGCAGCCGAAGGCCGGTGGGATACGCGCCGCGAGGTCGGGGTGGAGGTGTGCGCCGCCGATCTGGAGGAGGCGCAGGCCGGCGAGGTCGTACTCGCCGTTGGGGAGCGTTTCCAGCCACCGCTGTGCGAGGGCGGGGTCGAGGGAGGTGACGGTGACCTTCTCGGTCTCGATCACGCGGAGGGCGTCGGCCGGGTCGGGGTCGTCGATCAGCACGACAGTGCCGCCGGTGGCGAGGGTGCCGACGATGCCGGGGCAGCCGAAGGCGAAGGGGGAGGCGGCCGGGAGGACCGCGAGGTAGACGTCGTCAGGGCCGAGGCCGATCAGTTCGGCGGCGGCCCGGGTCTGGTACGCGTATGCGTTGTGGGTGCGCGGGACCAGGTGGGGCGAGACCGTTTTCCCGCCATTCCCGCCGTTCCCACCCGACGGCAGGAAGAAGGCGACGTCGTTGGGGTTGTACGTGCGGTCCGCGTTGCTCGGTGCGTCCACGGACCGCAGGGGGAAGAACAGGCATCCGCTGGGGGCGGTGGTGAAGCCGCCCTGGACACCATCGGGGCCGTCCAGGGTGAAGGCGCGGCGCAGACGCGGATGGTCGTCGCTGATCTCGGCGACCATCGCGGCGTGGTCGAAGCCCTGGTGGATGCCGGGGCCGATGTAGGCAGCGGCTTCGGCGACACGGGCGAGGTGCCCGATCTCGTCCGCGCGGTAGGAGATCGACGCGAACACCGGGAGGGCGCCGGCCCGCATGAGGGCGTAGACGGTGATGACGAACTCGGGCACGTTCGGCATCTGGACGATGACCCGGTCGCCCGGCCGGATGCCCCGCAGCGTGAGCCCGGCGGCCACACGGTCGACCCGCCGGTTCAGCTCCCGGTAGGTGAGGCGACGCTCGCCGTGGACGAGGGCGGTACGGGTCGTGTACGTGCGGGCGTGCTCGGCGAGGAGTTGGGGCAGGGCTGCGCCCCGGTAGTAGCCGTCGTCGTAGTAGCGGCCCATGGTCTCGGGCAGGAGCGGGGTACAGCCGTCCAGCATGGTGCGAGCCCTTCCCGGTGTCACTCGGTACGGTTTTCCGTCACGGCCGTCAGTGTCCCGGATGCGCTCCCGCGCCGGGCAGTAGAGGATCACCCGAGGAACTGGCCGGTGCGGCGGTGTGGTCGACCAACGACGATGCCCTGGAGTGGCCGCGGCAGCCTGGTTACCGTGTGAGGGAGCGAGGGCGGCCGCGACGCGCTGGGTAAGCCCCGATTCCCGACGTCGGCTGAGCCGGGCCCGCTGCGCAGCGGGCCCGGCACCGCGGCCTCTCGTGGATCCGAGGACCCGGGGTCACTAGGCCGTCGTGACCGTGACGCCGCTGAACGCTGTTTGCGCGTACAGGCTGACGTACCGGTATCCGGCCGTGCTGTTGGTGACGGTGATGCTCTCGTTGTTTCCGGTGCTCGTCGACCGGGCGGTGTACTCCGTGGTGGTCGCCCAGGTGTTGGCGTTGTAGTAGAGGTCGGCGTTGCCCGTACCCCGGTGGTCGTGATGTGCAGCGTCACGGTACCGGCCGGCAGGTAGAGGTACAGGTAGTCCAGGTCGCCCGCCTTGGCCGAACGGCCGGAGCGCGAGCAGTTCTGGTCCAGTCTGCGGGTGTCGGTGCCGGTGCAGGCCGGGAGGGTGGCGCTGAGGGTGACGGGCTTGGCCGTGGTGGCGGTCAGGCCCTTGGCGTCGGTCACGGTCAGGGAGATCGTGTAGGTACCGGGGGCGGTATACGTCTTGGACGGGTTGGCCGCCGTGGACGTGGTTCCGTCGCCGAAGTTCCACGAGCGTGCGGTGATGGCGGCGCCGGTGTCGGTGGACTTGTCGGTCAGGTTCACCGACAGACCGGAGACGGCCAGGTCGAAGGCGGCGGTCGGCCCGTTGCCCGTGCTGCCGCAGGATCCGGCGGCGCAGGCGTCGAGCCAGGTGTTGAAGTCGGCGTCGTAGCGGGTGCCGATGCCGGTGCTGTAGACCGCGTATGCGCCGGCGTAGTCACCGGTACGGAACTTGGCCAGCATGTTCTGCACGTCCGCCGGGTGCTTCTCGATCATGTAGCGGGTGGCCAGGTAGCCCCAGGGATACGTCCGGGTCAGGTCGGAGTTGGCGTAGGAGCTCTGCCACAGGGTGCTCAGGGCGTAGGTGTGGTGTGCGGCCTCGGCGATCGCCTGGGTGTCGGGCAGACCGCGGTAGCTGTAGGAGACGTACTCGGCGAAGCCCTCGATCCACCAGATGTCCGGGACGGCCTGCCCGGCGTCGAAGTCGCCGGCCATGTCGTAGCGACCGTCGAGGTAGTGCGTGTACTCGTGGTTGAGGTTCCAGATGTCGCCGGGGAAGCCGTCGTTGACGCTCTTCACATAGGACAGGAAGCGGGCCTGGTTGGCGGGGTCGGCGGGGTTGCCCTCCAGGTACTCTCCGCCGTTGTTGGTGCTGTTGCCGAAGATCCAGCCGGAGTACGTCTGGTAGTCCTTGGGACTGGCGAACGTCACGACCTGGATGTTCGTGTTGTGGTCATTGGCCACCGGGCCGCTGTCCTTGACGATGCCGTGGAAGTACGCGTCCTGGCCCTGGAGGCTGGCACAGGCCGCGGTGAGCGCCGCGTTGGTCAGTGACTGGGCGCGGAAGGTGTGTCCGCTGTCGCAGTTGTAGGTGATCGGCAGCGCCGCGGCGGTGAGCCGGCCGACGAAGTCGCAGGTCCCGTAGTACGAGCACTGCGCCTTGTCGTGGGTGTCGGTCATGGCGGCGACCCCGACCCACAGGGGCGCGGTCGCACCGGTGATGGCCGAGTCGCCGAGCAGGCCCTTCGCCAGCGGCCTGACCTTGGCCTGGAGGGCGGGGGTGTCGAGGAAGCGGGCCGTCTCCGTACCGGCGTTGGAGTCGAGGTAGAACCAGGCGTCGTTCAGCTTGGCCAGGTGGTTGTGCGCGAACGCGGCGAGGGTGTCCACGATGCTCGGGTCGGCGGTCACCGCCTTGATGAAGGCGGGGTTCCAGTGGCCGCGGAAGATCGGGGTGAAGACGTCGTTGACGGCGGCGTCCATGCTCCAGTAGGCGTCGTAGGTGCTGTCGTAGGCGTTGAGCACCTTCTTGTACGTATTCAGGTAGCGGGCCTGCTCGTTGGCGCTGTCCGTGAGGATCAGGACCTCGCCCAGGACGTCGCCGTTGGCCGAGCTGACGTCCATGAAGTGCGAGGAGGCGGTCATGGTGTCCAGCGCGGCCTCGGTCGCCGCGGCGAGGGACGGGCCGTACGGTCCCACGTCGGAGGCGTGGTTGAACTGCACGTAGTACCCGGCGCGCAGGAAGAGCACCAGCTGCCACACATGGGTGGAGTTGTCTCCGGGGTAGCTCCGCGCCGTGCTCTGGAACGCGTTGGCGATGGTGACCATCTGCGCTTCGCGGAACACGTTGCGGGCGTCGGTGCCGGTCACGCCGAACAGCGTGTTGACGCAGGCCGTGGTCGACGCCTGGACGAACGTGACGAGCGCGGAGCCGGTCCGGCTCCCGAAGTCGCCCGGCGTGCAGGACGCCGCGGCCGCGCCCTGCTCACGGCCGTGATCCGGCGGGGCGGTCCGCGAGGGGACCGGGTTCTGCGGGGGCCGGTTCGCGGCGTCGACCGGGCTGCGCCGTGCGTCGGCACGGTCGGAGGCGCTGGCGGTCGAGCCGACCGGTGGTGGGACGGTGTGCTGCGCGGGCTGGGCCGCCCCGGCCTTCGCGGGCTGCGGGGCCAGCCCTCGGTGCTCGGTGGCGAAGGCGCGGCCCGTCTGGCCGAGCATGGCCATGGACAGGCACAGCGCCAGGGCGAGTATCAGCAGGCCGCTGAGACTTCGTCTTGTTCGTTCCGTTCGGGTGTTCACGTGCCGCCTCCCAGCGGAGTGAAGACCGCGCTACGACGCGCGGTGGTGGGGGGAATCCCGCAGGCCACCCGAACCGTCCGGGCCGCCCCTGTACGTACGGGCGTGTCCGGGCAGGCTCCGATGACCCACGAGGCCGCACTGATCCGTTGGCTTGAACGCGACTTACGGTGACTGCAGCCAGAAAAATTGCACATGTCACATGGCTTGGGAAGAGAGCGCGGGCAAATCGGTGGCAATTCCTGGCAGTTGGGGGTCCGCGGGGTGCGTACTTGGCCACATGGCCGCGCTGGCGGAGGAGGCCGGTGGGCGACCGGGGGCGTCCCACCTCGTGACCTCGGCGAGTCCGCCCTCCAGCGCGCCCCCGAACCAGGACAAACCATGTGCGACCAACGGCTGTGCGCGGGGAACCGTAAACCTGGTTCGGATCATGGCCGTTGCTCTCTGGTGGCGCCCGGTTTCACCGTGTAGCGTCACTGTCAGATGTCGTGGTTCGCAGTACCTGCCCGCGCTCCGGTGCGGGCGCTTTGCTGTGCAGTGCGAGACCAGGGCGATCACCTCCGGATCCGCGCGGTGCGGATCCGATATCGACTGAGAGGCACCAGCATGGCCAGCGGAACTGTGAAGTGGTTCAACTCGGAGAAGGGCTTCGGCTTCATCGCCCAGGACGGCGGCGGCCCGGACGTCTTCGCCCACTACTCCAACATCAACTCCTCCGGCTTCCGTGAGCTCCAGGAAGGCCAGGCCGTGACCTTCGACATCACGCAGGGCCAGAAGGGCCCGCAGGCGGAGAACATCACCACCGTCTGAGCCAGGCCGGACGTCAGCGGGCCCTCGGAGCGGCAAGTCCGCCCCGAGGGCCCGCGCCTCGCCTCCGGGCGCCACGCGCTGTGCGCTCGCGGATCACCTCCGCCTCACTGGCGCAGGCGGCCCGGCGGCGATTCCCCGAGAGCCCGACTCCGGTGTCCGCCGAGGTCGTCCACCTACTCGGCCTGAATCGCGTCTGCCGGGATCGCGTCTGCCGGGATCTCGAAGACGATCTCGATCCCGTCGCGCTCGTTCCCCCGCTCACCGACCCGCGTGAAGCCGAAGCCCGCGATGGTGGCCAGAGAGGCCTCGTTGTCGGATCTGATGATGGCCCGCACGGTCCTGACACCGGGTTCGGCGGCGGCCCTGGCGAGCAGTGCCGTCACCATGGCGCGGGCATACCCCTGGCGGCGATACCCCGGCACGACGGTATAGCCGATCTGGACCATGCCGGCCTCGTCCGGCGGCCCGTGGAACCCGGCGTCGCCGACGACAACCCCGTCCGGCTCGGACACCGCGGCCCTGGCGATCCACGGCGCGGCAGAGGGGTCCTTGGCGAGTTGGTCGGCGCGATACCCGAAGATCCAGCGGGCCCGGTCACCGACGAAGTGTTCATCGAGGGCGACCCCAGCCTCGGCGCTGCCGCCGGCGAGGTCACCGTCGGCGAGCGCCCGCAGCGCCTTGGCGCTGAGCTCGACGAAGCGGACACGTTTGGGGGCGGGGAGAGATTCGTTGTTCATCGCGGAGATGCTCGCCCAGCCTCTCGGGGCTGTCCAGCGCTTTACGCCGTTACTGCTGGTGCCACCTGTAGTACTGGTGGGAAGGATCGCAGACGGTCGCCTGCAGGAGGGTTCCGTTCCGTACGCTGGGCGTCGAAAGGCAGAGCCCGCTCGACACGTTCTGCCACACCTGGTACCAGCCCGACGGCGGCCCGTTGGGGTTGTCCGCATAGAAGACGCGCCACTGCTGGGTGGTCGCGGCCGCGTTGCAGAACTCCACCGTGACCGTGCCCGAGCCCCAGGCCGGTGCGGTGATGCACCGTCCCGTGCGCTGGTTGGTGAAGGTGAACAGGCCTGTCTGCGTGTTGAACCCTTCGAGCCACTTCTGCTCGGAGCCACCCGTGCACGACCACATGTGGAGCTTCGCGGCGTTCTCGGTGGCGTTGTCGAGGCAGTGGCTCGAGTTCCAGACGTTGATCGGGCTGAAGCCCGCGGCCTGCGCGGGGGTGCCGACCGCCGCGACGGACAGCATCGCCAGCGCCCCGGTGAACAGCGCGAGCAGGCTGCGTCTCTTGGGCATGGGTCTTCTCCGGGTTCCTCGCCAGAGGTCCTTGGAGCCTGAACGACACGCGGCGTGTACAGACATTCGCGTACAGACAAGAGGGTCCAAGCCCCGCGAGTCGTGAGGCTGCCCGCCGAAGACACCGGCGAGTTCCTCCGGCGAGGCGCCCCGAGTCTCACACCACGGCTTCCTGCCAGCAACGCGCCCGAGACCCAATGTCCGGTTTTCGCGCCGAGCCGATCGCCGAGGGGGCGTCATCCCGGGGACTGGCGGTCGTCACGTGTCTGGAGTGGGGTACGAGGATTGCGCGTTCGGCGACAGCATCGCAGGTGGGGCGCGGCCTGCGCGCAGGGCGTCGCCTACGTGCCCCGACGTCTCCACCGTCCGCGCGGCCGACGAGGAACAGGCCATACCGCCGACGGAGGCCGCCGCGCTGCCGCGCCGCCCTCGGCCCCGTAGGACGAGAGGCTGATCGGCCCCTCCCCGGCCGCGTTCCCCTGCCGCACCCTGGCGTGGAGGCGCAGGACGGACAGAGGGAGACGACGATGGGTCAGAAGTCGGGCAGGTCGGGCGGCGCGGCGGCCGGTGTGTCGTCGGCGATACCGCGCGCCGTGTACGAGCGGGAGCTGTACCGGCTCCAGACCGAACTGGTGAAACTTCAGGAGTGGATACGTCAGGACGGCGCCCGGCTGGTCGTCGTGTTCGAGGGGCGCGACGCGGCGGGCAAGGGCGGCACGATCCAACGCGTCGCGGAGCACCTCAACCCCCGCGTCGCCCGGACCGTGGCCCTGCCCCGGCCGACCGAGCGCGAGCGCACGCAGTGGTACTTCCAGCGCTACTGCGCGCACCTGCCCGCCGCCGGCCAGATCACCCTGTTCGACCGCAGCTGGTACAACCGGGCCGGGGTCGAGCACGTGATGGGCTTCTGCACGGACGAGGAGCACGAGCGGTTCCTGCGCCAGTGCCCGGTCTTCGAGCGGATGCTCGTGGAGGACGGCATCCTGCTGCTCAAGTACTGGTTCTCGGTGAGCGACGCAGTACAGGAGCAGCGTTTCCGCCGTCGGCTCGAGGACCCCACGCGCCGCTGGAAGCTCTCCCCCATGGACCTGGAGTCCCTCACCCGCTGGGAGGCCTACTCCCGGGCGAAGGACGAGATGTTCCAGCACACCGACATCCGCGAGGCCCCCTGGCACGTCGTCGAGAGCGACGACAAGCGCAAGGCACGGCTCAACATGATCGCCCATCTTCTCGCCTCGGTGCCCTATCGAGAGGTCCCGCGCACCCCGCTGTCCCTTCCCGAGCGGCCGCCCGCCACCTCGTACCAGCGCCCGCCGCGCAATCTCCAGTCGTACGTACCGGACCACGCGGCGACCCTGCTGCGCGGGGGCGACCGGCCGAAATGAACGGGAGAGTCCCAGTCCCACTCACCTGACCGCAGGCACCGCACAGGCCCGTGCGCCGGGGACACCCCCCGGCGCACGGGCCTCTCGCTTCCCGGTCAGCCGTGCGGCACCACCGCCACCGGGCACAGCACATGGTGGATCACCGAGTGGGCCACCGGTCCCAGCCGCTCGCCCATGCCGGTGCGGCGGCCGATGACCAGCAGGCTCGCCCGGGTGGAGGCCAGCAGCAGATGGTGGCCCGCCCGGCCGTGGACCGCGTGCTCCCGCACGTCGGTGTCGGGGAACTTGTGCCGCCACGCGGACAGGGCCGCGGACAGAGCGCGGGCCTTCTCCGCCGCCGGATCGTCCGCGTCCGCCGACGGCACCAGCGGCACGCTCCAGGCGTGCAGGACGTGCAGCGGCGCGTGCCGACTCGCGGCCGCGTCGAAGGCGTAGGCGAGCAGGTCGTCGCAGGGGTGGGCCAGGTCGAGTCCGAGGACCACGGGCCGGTACGGGCCGGTGCCCGCCAGCCCCTGCCGCTCGTCCTCGGGCCGCTCCCCCGCGCGTACCAGCACGACCGGGCACGCGGCGCGCGCGGTGACGTCGAGGGCGACCGAGCCGACCAGGAACGCGGCGAATCCGGTGAAGCCGCGCGAGCCGAGCACCAGGGCCTCGGAGGTCCCGGCCGCCTCCACCAGGGTGGCGGCGGGCTGCCCGAGCGCGCGGGCGCGCCTGATCTCCAAGCCGGGGTGGGAGTGGGCGAGTTGCGTCACGGCCCGGTCCAGGGCCGTGCGCTCGGCGGGCCCGTCCGGGCCGGGGAGGGAGGCCGAGTCGGCGGGTTCCTCGTCCACGTACAGCAGGTGCAGGGCAAGGCCCCGCCGTACGGCTTCGCGGGCGGCCCAGTCGGCGGCGTCGAAGCTTTCGCGCGAGCCGTCGAGTCCGGCCGTGATGTGGCGTTGCATGATCCACCTCCGGTGGGGATCAGCCGCTCCAGGTCCAGTCGGCGACCTCGGGCAGATCGGTGCCGTGGTCGCGGATCCAGGCGTGGTGGCGGGTGCGGGTGTCGGCCATGGTCTGGCGGACGGTGGCCGCGCGCACGGCGAGGCCGGGGACGCGGTCGATGACGTCCATGACCAGCCGGTAGCGGTCGAGGTCGTTGCGGACGACCATGTCGAAGGGCGTGGTGGTGGTCCCGGACTCCTTGTAGCCGCGCACGTGGAGCCGGCCGTGGCCGGCGCGGCGGTAGGTGAGCCGGTGGATCAGCCACGGGTAGCCGTGGTAGGCGAAGATCACCGGCTTGTCCCGGGTGAACAGCGCGTCGTACTCGAAGTCGGACATGCCGTGCGGGTGTTCCTCACGGGGCAGCAGCTTCGTCATGTCGACGACGTTGACGACCCGCACGGCCAGCTCCGGGAGGTGGCGGCGCAGCAGCCCGGCGGCGGCCAGGACCTCCTGGGTGGGCACGTCTCCGGCGCAGGCCAGGACGACGTCGGGCTCCCGGTCGCGGCCCTCGGTGCCGGCCCACTCCCAGATGCCCGCCCCGCGCGCGCAGTGGCCGCGGGCCTCGTCGAGGGAGAGCCAGTCGAAGCATGGCTGCTTGCCGGCGACGACCACGTTCACGTAGTCGCGCGAGCGCAGGACGTGGTCCGCCACGGACAGCAGGGTGTTGGCGTCCGGCGGGAGGTAGACCCGTACCACCTCGGGGCTCTTGTTCAGCACGTGGTCGACGAAGCCGGGGTCCTGGTGCGAGAAACCGTTGTGGTCCTGGCGCCAGACGTGCGAGGTGAGCAGGTAGTTGAGGGAGGGGACGGGGGCGCGCCACGGCAGGCCCCGCGACGTCTTCAGCCACTTGATGTGCTGGTTGACCATCGAGTCGACGATGTGGACGAACGCCTCGTAGCAGGAGAACAGGCCGTGGCGGCCGGTGAGGTTGTAGCCCTCCAGCCAGCCCTGGCAGAGGTGTTCGGACAGGACCTCCATCACGCGGCCGTCGCGGGCCAGGTGCTCGTCGGTCTCCAGGATCTCCGCCTGCCACGCCTTGCCGGTGACCTCGAAGAGGGCGCCCAGGCGGTTGGAGGCGGTCTCGTCGGGGCCGACCACCCGGAAGTCGCGCCGCTCGGCGGTGTCCGCCATCACCTGGGCCAGCAGACCGCCGAGGACCCGGGTCGGCTCGTGCAGGGTCGCGCCCGGCTTGTCGACGGGGACGGCGAAGTGCTCCAGGGGCGGCAGCGGCAGCTCGCGGGTGAGCAGGCCGCCGTTGGCGTGCGCGCTCGCACCCAGCCTGCTCTCGCCGTCCGGCACGCAGGACAGCACCTGCGCGGTGGGGCGGCCGTCGGCGTCGAACAGCTCCCGCGGGCGGTACGAGCGCAGCCACGCCTCCAACTGGCGCAGGTGCTCCGGGTTTTCGCGCACGGCGGCGAGCGGCACTTGGTGGGAGCGCCAGGTGCCTTCGACCGGCTCCCCGTCGACCTCGGCGGGTCCGGTCCAGCCCTTGGGCGTACGCAGCACGATCACCGGCCAGGACGCCCGGACTCCGGTCCGTTTGATCTCGGCGATGCGGTCCAGGGCGTGGTCCATGGCGCGGGCCATCGTCTGGTGCACCTTGCGCGGGTCGGAGCCCGTGACGTACAGCGGCTCGTGGCCGTATCCCCGCAGCAGCGCGTCGAGTTCGGGCTCGGGCAGTCGCGACAGCACGGTGGGGTTGGCGATCTTGTAGCCGTTCAGGTGCAGGATGGGCAGTACGGCGCCGTCGTGGACCGGGTCGAGGAACTTGTTGGAGTGCCACGACGTCGCCAGCGGTCCCGTCTCCGCCTCCCCGTCACCGATCACACAGGCGACCAGCAGACCGGGGTTGTCGAACGCGGCGCCGTAGGCGTGCGCCAGGGAGTAGCCGAGTTCGCCGCCCTCGTGGATCGAGCCGGGAGTCTCGGGAGCCACATGGCTGGGCACACCGCCGGGGAAGGAGAACTGCCGGAACAGCCGCGCCATGCCCGCCGCGTCCCGGCTCACGTCCGGATAGACGCGGGAGTACGAGCCGTCGAGCCAGGAGTTGGCCAGCACCGCCGGGCCGCCGTGCCCCGGACCCCACACGCACAGCGCGTCGAGCGAGCGCTCGCCGATCGCCCGGTTCAGATGGGTGTGCACCAGATTGAGGCCGGGCGAGGTGCCCCAGTGGCCGAGCAGGCGCGGTTTGATGTGCTCGGGCCGCAGCTCCTCGGTGAGCAGCGGGTTGTCCATCAGATAGATCTGCCCGGCGGACAGGTAGTTCGCGGCGCGCCAGTGGGCGTCCAGGGCGGCCAGGTTCGGCGGACGGTGCTTGGTCATGGTGTCTCCCGGTTCGTCGGGGGCGTGCCGTCGGTATGGGTACCGCGTGCGGGGGCGCTCAGTCGTGGGATACGACCCCCACCGGGCAGGGCGCGTGATGCGGGGCGCGGTCGACCGGGCCGAGCCGCATACCCAAGTCGTTCTACGACGGCCCACGCTCCGGCCTCAGGGGTGCCCGGGAAGACCGTCGCGGCCCTCTTCACACAGACTCGCACCGGACCGGCTACGCACTAAAGGGGCGAACAGGCCCTGCGGCAGGGCCCGTTCGGCCCCTGTCTCCCCGTTCGCCGCTCACCGACGCTGGGAGCAGCACGCCGGGCGAAGTTGTCCACCGACGAGAGGAGGCACGGCCATGACCACCAAACAGGCCGACCGGATGGCGGTCGCGCTGCCCGCGAAGCACCGGAGCCGGTTGATGAGCACCGCTCACGAGGTGACCTTCCCTGCGGGCACGCGCCTGTTCGAGGAGGGCCGCACGGCGGACCGCTTCTGGGTCGTCCGCACCGGCACGGTGACCTTGGACCTGCACGTCCCGGGCCGCCGCCCGGCCGCGATCGAGAACCTGGCCGCCGGTGAACTCGTCGGCTGGTCCTGGCTGTTTCCGCCCTGCCTGTGGCACTTCGGCGCCGAGGCGGCCACGCCGGTGCGCGCGTACGAGTTCGACGCCCCGTCCGTGCGCCTGATGTGCGACAGCGATCCGCAGCTGGGGGCGGCCGTGGCCCAGTGGGTGGGCCGGGTCCTCGCCCACCGGCTCACCCAGGCGCGGATGCGGCTGCTCGACCTGTACGCACCTCATGGAAGCGGTCCCCCGCGATGACCTGACCCGGCGAACGCGAACCGGACGACGCCACAGTCGCCCCCGCAGCCGTCAGACGCGGTCGGCGGCGATGAGGAGGTAGTGGAAGCTGCCTTCCTTGTACGCGGTCAGGAACGGGTCCTCCACGCCGGTGGCGAGGGACGACTGAGCGCGCAGCTCCCAGTACGGGATCGTCGCGGCCGTGAGGTCGACGACGTTCATGGGGACGAGGCCGTTGGCGGCGAGGGCCTTGAAGTAGGCGCTGCGGGGGTGGATGTTGCAGGTGTAGTGCTCGTCGATCCGGCTGACCGCCTTGGAGCGGCCACCGGTCACGTCGTTGGAGCAGCCGGTGATGACGACGTAGCGGCCGCCGAAGGCCAGCTGGCGCGCGTGCTCGGCGAAGAGGTCGAACAGATCCACGTACATGGTGGACTCGTTGTTCCAGATGCCCTGGAAGGCGCCGGTCGGGAAGCCGGTGTCCAGCATGTTGCGGAAGTGGTAGCGCACCTTGTCGTCCACACCGCGCTTGCGGGCCTGGCCGTTGGCGAAGTCGACCTGCTGCTGGGAGATGGACACGCCGTCCACCTGGCAGCCGAAGCGCGCGTTGGCCATGATGCTGCTGCCGCCCCGGCCGCAGCCGGCGTCGAGGAGGCGGTGCTCGGGGGCGATGGGGCCGAGGTGGTCGAGGAGGACGTCCGCCTGGGCCGACTCCAGCCGGTGCAGCTCCTCGATGATCCGCGCGTCGCGGGTCTCCTGCGGGCCTTCCAGCACGGAGGGGTCGTACTCGCCGATCCCGTAGTGGTGGTGATACAGGCCGTCGACGTCGCCCAGGCTCAGGTTGACCGGGTCCTTCTCGTTGTTCCAGTACTCCGCGACGGACTTCTGGTAGGCCGTGCGCAGCACCGGGGCCGTGGAGGAGGTGGGCGTGGTCGTCATAGGGGGGCTCCTTGGTGCATGCGGATATGACCGCGTGGGTGATTACAGAGATCGCGTGACGGATTGCAGTGATGAAGGGGAGAGCGGTGTGCTCAGGCCTCGTTGTAGCGGAGGCTGCCGCTGTGCCATTCACGATTGCCGCCGAGCCAGGCCCAGACCCCCGCGAGGAAGCGGCACAGCTGGGGCGAGCCGGTGAGGGCGAGGGCCGCGGCTTCCCTCTCGAAGGTGCGCACCAGCTCGTCGTGGATCTCCACGCTCCGTTCGACCGCCTCGCGCGGTGAGCACCGCTCCTCCTCGGCGATCACGGTGGGCAGGTTGAACTCCACACCCGAGGAGTCGTGCTCCTTGGCCATCGAGTACAGGTCGTTGACGAGGGTGCTGGCCGTGGCGGCCATCGTCACGGCGCGGCGCACCCGCGGCTGGGCGTACTCGGAGGCCGTCAGCGGAGGGCCGCCGACCACGTCGACGAGGGCGATGCAGGGGAGGAAGCTGTTGATCTGACGGTGTGCCAGATATTCACGGACGGAGGGCATATACCCGCGAGAGCGCCAGGACCCTTCCTGCCCGTATCCCACGAAGAGCACGGCGACTTCATGGCGCAGCCGGGCCACCTGGGAGGAGTCCGCATAGGCGGCCAGGTCCCGAAGACCCGAGCGCAGGGCCACCCGTACGGGGTCCTCGTCCATCTCCCGCTCCCAGGCGGACGCGTGAGCGGCCGGGAGGTGGGCGGGGTCGAGCGCCGCATACGCGAGACCGAGGTGTGAGCCGAGCAGTTCGGGCCGCGACCCCATCGTCTCGTCGTCGCAGTAGTAGTCGTCGGTGGCCCACTCCGCCAGCGCGCACTTCGCCGCGGCCAGTAGCCGGTCCGGATCGTCGCTGTCGGGGTGGGCCAGCATCATCAGCCGCCCGAAGTCGGCCGCGCGTACGCGTTCGAGGCGTCCGGCGTAGAGTCCGACCCCTTCGGCCCACTCCACCAGCCGGTCGTTGACCAGTCGGCCAAGCGCCGGGTCGTCCCGTAGCGCGGGCGGACAGTACAACTCAGGGACACCGCCGCCGCGTTGTGTCACGCGCGGCGCGTCGTCGGCCGGTGTGCGGGCGGCGATCCGGGCGGCGGAGGTGCCAAGGCCCGTCGGCCCGGTGGGCACACCGACGCCCACCGGTCGGAAGGTGGATCCCGGCAGCGCCTTCGGCGCCGCGGGGCGGTTCTTCTGGCTGTGGGTGAGGAGCGTGGCCACGAGTCGCGCCACTTGGTGGTGCGCCGCGGGCGCGGTCATCCGGGACAGCTGTGACACCGGTTCTTCTCTCCGTTCGCGCCGCTGAGGTCAGGACGGGCTGTGGAAGACCTCGACGTTCTCCAGAACGCCGAGCGCGTCGGGCACGAGAACGGCCGCCGAGTAGTAGGTGCTGACCAGGTAGGAGATCAGGGCCTGGTCGTTGATGCCCATGAACCGCACATTGAGGCCGGGCTCGTACTCGTCGGGGATGCCCGTCTGCCGCAGGCCCACCACGCCTCCCTCGTCCTCTCCCAGGCGCATCGCGAGGATGGCGGAGGTTCCCTCGTCGGAGACGGGCATCTTGCCGCAGGGCAGGATCGGCACGCCTCGCCAGGCGGGCACCGGGTGGCCGTTCACGTCGGCCGTGTCGAAGGACAGGCCCCGCTTGTTGCACTCGCGGCCGAAGGCGGAGATGGCCCGGGGGTGCGCGAAGAACGCCTTGGTCCCACGCCGCATGGCAAGCAGCTCGTCCATGTCGTCCGGCGTGGGCGGGCCGGAATGGGTGGAGATGCGCTGGCTGTGGTCGGCATTGTGCAACAGCCCGAACTCCGGGTTGTTGACCAGCTCGGACTCCTGGCGTTCCCGCAGCGCCTCGATGGTCAGCCGCAACTGCTGCTCGACCTGGTCCATCGGGTCGTTGTAGAGGTCGGCGACCCGGCTGTGCACCCGCAGGACCGTCTGGGCGACGCTCAACTCGTACTCACGCGGGTCGAGTTCGTAGTCGACGAAGGTCCCCGGGATCACCGGCTCGCCGGTGTGTCCGGAGGCGAGGGCGATGTTCGCCTCGCCCTTCCTGTTCCGCGGCCGGGCACTCTCGGCCTGGCGCTCGCGGACGTGCTCCCGCAACCGGCCGTTGCGCTCGGCGACTTCCTCGTACGCGGCCCGGGGCAGGGCCAGCACCGTGCACGCCGTCATCGCGCGCGCCGTGAACCCCCACTCCCCCGGCTCCTCGGCCACCGCCTGCCCGCCGAAGAACCCGCCGTCGGCGAGCACACCCCGACGGGTCTCCTCCCCGTAGCTTCCGGTGCCGACCTTCTCGACCTTGCCGTGCACGATCAAATACACGTGGTCGACGGGCCCGCCCCGCTCCGCGATCAACTGGCCGGGACCGTACTGCTGCTGGACACACCGCTCGGCAAGCGCCCGCAGCGCCGCCTCGTCCTCGAACCCCCGCAGCAGCGGGAGTTCTCCCAGCTCGGCCGGGATGACCCGGACCGCGCTTCCCTCCTGGACGAAGGTGACCCGGCCGTCGCCGACCGCGTACACCAGGCGCCGGTTGACCCGGTACGTGCCGCCCTTCACCTCCACCCAGGGCAGCATGCGCAGCAGCCACCGCGAGCTGAGGCCCTGCATCTGCGGGACACTCTTGGTGGTGGTCGTCAGGTTCCGCGCGGCGGCGATCCCCAGGCTGAGCTGTGCCCGGCCGGTCGGCTCCTCGTGCTGGTGCGGATACGCTGCGGTCGACATCCTGGTCCCTCCGATTGGGGCGCATGCGTCAAGAAGGAGCCTCCAGAGTTACCCGATCGGGTCGATCGGGTGAGGAGAGGCTCCCGGTGCGCAAGTGAACCAGCGGGTAATGATGTTGGTCGACACGACTGCCGATCTACCGACATATTTGCGCCACCGACCTGACGCCTGTCGCACGGTCCACCGCGGGTCGACCTCACCAACGGGGACGGTCAGAGCGTCCGTTACATGGCAGTAGCCGATACTTTGATCAAGCTGCTACGGCTGATGAGCGCGGCTGAGGACGGCCACAGGCCCGGTCGGCGAGGTGGCCGATAATGCGCACTAAACGTTGCCCGGCTACGACACGTAGCTGCGTCCCGCCAGGTCAGGGTCGATGTCGAGGAACTGGTGCCGCTGCTCGGCCAGCCCCGGAAGGTGCTGCTGGCGCGCACGCAGTTCGTCGATCAGTTGCTCCAGCCGCCGTCCGTCCAGCGTCTCGGTGCGCGCGTTCTCA
Organism: Streptomyces sp. TLI_146; assembly: GCF_002846415.1. Classification (NCBI taxonomy): domain Bacteria; kingdom Bacillati; phylum Actinomycetota; class Actinomycetes; order Kitasatosporales; family Streptomycetaceae; genus Streptomyces; species Streptomyces sp. TLI_146. The sequence goes on along the minus strand of NZ_PJMX01000001.1, from coordinate 8,121,765 downwards.
CCGGCAGCCGCAGGAAAACCGCGGCTCCCCGAGGCCTCCGGTGTCACGGAAGGACACATGACCATCTCCGTTCTCCTGAGAGCACACTACGCTCTCCCTTCCGAACGCCCCCAGTGAAACTCCCGTCCACTCAGCATGCAATACCCATCGCGGAGCCACACCCCATTGGATAGGTATGCGGCGGCCTTCATACTGCCGCTGGCGTGCCGCTTCTCCAGTCGCGCGGGCGCCCCTGGCGTCGTGGGAGGGGACCGCGAGGACCGTGCCCCCGGCCCCCTCCCCGGACCGACCGGCTACGAACCGGTGATGTCCAGCGCCCCGGACGCCCGGAGTGACGGTCCCTGGCCGTCGGCGGGGACGGCGGTCAGGGACCAGGTGTAGCCGCCGGCGGCAGCCATGCCGTCCGCGACGCCACCGTTCCAGGAGACCGGTACGGTGCCGCGCGTCGCGGTGCCGGTCCAGGTGCGTACGACGGTGCCGGTATCACGGCTGCGCAGGGTCAGCTTCCAGGAGGCGGCGGGCTTGGACAGCCACCACCGGGCCTGCCAGAGAGCGCCCTCGCCGGGCCGGAAGGCCGCCGGGACGGTGCTGTCGGCGACCGTCAGCGCCGAGACGGCACGCTGGACCGTGGTGACGTGGACGGTGTCGTCCTTGTCGACGAAGGCGATCTTGCCCGCGTGCCGGTCGACCGTCCAGGTCACCCCGCGGCTGTCGGCCGTCGCCGCGTCCTTGACGCCGCTGACGGCGCCCAGGTCGGCGGTGGTGCCGTCGTCGTTCAGCCCGGTGAGGCGGACGGTGTCGCCGCCCGCCACGCGCTGGGCGAGGAAACCGTCGCCGAGCAGCACGTCATGGGCCGGTGCGGGGTACGCGAGGTCGGCGGCCGCGTCGTACACCCCCGCCCGGTCCTGGTCGGTGCAACTCCAGTAGAGGAGCTTCCCGTTGGACTGGAGCTCGTCGGGGACGCAGCCCGCCTGGAGTGCGAGGGCGCCGCGTTCCACGCCGGTGCGCAGATCGGTGGCGATGAGCGTGCCGGAGCTGTTGGGCTGGGCGGTCCAGAGCGTGGAGTGGTCCAGGGAGGCCGCCTGCGCGGGCTGTTCCCGGACGATCTTGTCGCGGGCGGTGTCGACGACGTAGTTCTTGCCGTCGGCGCCGGGCGCCCGGTAGAGCAGGTACTCGGGCGAGACGTCCACGATACGGCCGCCCGCGGCGGGCAGCGGCAGACGGTCGCCGGACTCGTCTCCGGTCACCAGGACGTCCTTGCCGGTGTCCGGATCCGTGACCAGCCGGGCCAGTCCCTGGTCGCCGCCGTCGGCGAACCGTCCCGGCGCGGTGTCGTCGAAGACCGGCAGATCCGCTCCGGCGACCGGGTCGAGGCCGGTGCCGACGTCCTTGCCGTACAGCCGCACCGAGTCCGGCAGCGCGTCGGCGAAGCGGACGGTTCCCCGGTCCAGGCCGAGCGCCCGCACCGAGCCGTCCGCCTTCTTGACCGGGTTCAGCACGCGCAGCGGCAGATCGAAGACGAGTTCGCTGCCGTCCACGGTGAACAGATGGATGGCGCGGGTGCCGTCGGCGGTCCGGCCGAGAGCGGTGAGCATGCTGTCGGACCGCTCCAGGCCCTGCTCGAACTCGGTGAGCAGGACGCGGGAGGTCTCCGCGCCGTCGATCGGCGTCAGGTTCAGGGCCCCCTTGCGCCCCTCGGTCCACAGGACGTTCCGGCCCACGACGTACGCGGTGACCTCGCTTTCGGCGGACTTCAGCGCCAGTTCCACGACCTTGGGTGTGCCGCCGGGCCTGTCGCGCGACAGCACCCGCACCCCTTGCCCGCCCTGCCGGGTGAACCAGGTGACCACATCGCGGGTGATGCGGAAGCTGCTCGCCTCGCCCGTGACCGGCAGCGCGCTGACAGCGCCGGAGATGCCGTTGAGGACGCCGTAGCCGTACGTCGATCCGATGCGGTAGCGGATGACCAGCGAGCTGTACTCACCCCCGAACAGCACCGGTTCGGCCTCGGCGGTGGCCCCCGCCGGCAGCCGGACCGCGACGTCGTACGGCGTGTCCGCGCCGCTGGGCCGCAGCACCCGCAGGTCCTGTCCGCCGTCCTCCGTCGGCCTGGTGGCGAGGACGAAGCCGCCGGAGATCCGCGGATGGGCGTAGCCCTGGGGCAGGGTCAGCTCCGTCTTCGTGTTCTTCTCGACGTTGACCAACGTGATGGTGGTGGTGCCCTCCACCGTGGTGGCGTACGCGGCCCGGTCGTACTCGTCGTGCTGGGTGAAGATGGCTTCCCTGGGCACACCGTCCAAAGCCGTCACGGGGACGGTCTGACGGTTGTAGGTATTGGTCCACAGATAGCTGGCCGAGCCCTCCTCCTGGTGCAGGACCCCGTTGTTGCTGGTGGAGAGGAGCGTGTCGGCGCGGTCGGCGTAGGCGTCGGGCGCCGGTATCAGGACTCCGGCGGAGTCGGCCGCCTGAGCGGTCACCGGCGCGGCCAGGGCCACGCTCGAGGCGAGCGTGAGAGCGCCTAACGCGAGAGCCGCGCCGCGTCTTCCGTACGCCGGGCGCTTTCTCGGGACGAACATGGGTCTACCCCCTCGTTGACGGACCGGCGGCGCGGCATGGGTGGCGCCGCCCACCGGACTCGTACAGGCCAGATGATCTTGCAAGCCCCGGAAAGAATAGGATCAAGTCCGCGCCGATTGGCAGGTTTTCAACATCTTGCAAGTGTGAGCTGTGGAGCCGCCCCCTCGCCTACGGCTCCGGGGGCCGACCCCACCGGACGCGCGGCGTTCCGCTCAACGGACCGCTTTCTGGTGTGCCCCCTCCCCCTCCGGCATTGTCGGGTCTGCGCCACCTCAGGCGATATGACCCTCCGGTGCGTGCGCCTCGTAACTCCCCTGTCGACGGACAGCAACGTCCGTCCCACACCCACCACACCAGCACATCAGTGAAGGAGCACACATCATGGCGCGCAACCACGCCAAACACCTGGCCGCTCTCGCGGTCGGCGCCGCCACCCTCATCGGGGCCGGCCTCGTCACCGCGGCCCCGGCCGACGCCCAGACCAAGCCCGGCGCCCCGGCCCTCGCGGCGGCCGGTGGCTATTTCGTCAACGTCGACAGCGGCAAGTGCCTGGACGCGGCCTGGAGCCACACCAACGGCACCAAGGCGACCCAGTGGGACTGCTACGGCGGCGCCACCCAGCAGTGGAGCTGGAACGGCCAGGAGATCGTGAACACCGACAGCGGCAAGTGCCTGGACGCCGCTTGGAGCCACGACAACGGTACCGCCGTGAACCAGTGGGACTGCTACGGCGGCGCGACCCAGCTGTGGACACTACGGCTGGTCGGCAACGGATACGAGGTCGTGAACGTGGACAGCGGCAAGTGTCTGGACGCCGTGTGGAGCCACGAGAACGGCACCGTCGTGAACCAGTGGGACTGCTACGGCGGTGCGACCCAGCTCTGGCACGGGTGACCGTCCGCGCAACGGCGGCAACCTCACCCCACCTGGGACCGTTCCTCGGCCCACCCTCTCAACCCTGTCCGGCTTGTGGCGGCGAATACCGTGAGGGTTTACCCCCGAGCTGCCGCCACAGGTGGAGGGCAAGTTCAACCCTCCGCTGTATGTGCCGCGATCACGGCGTCCCTAGCCTCTGGTGTCGACCGCTCCATTCGACGCCCATTGCCACAACAGGGGGACATCGTGCGAAAGACCACCGTGCGCAGGCTGGCCATGACCGGTACGGCGGGGCTCGCCGCGCTCGCCGGAGTGCTTGTCCAGGCAGGCCCGGCAGCGGCCGCGACCGGCCGCAGCGATGCCTGCGGTACGTATGCCTGCGGCAGCGGCACCTTCACCTGGGGCAAGAAGACACTCAACGGCGCCATGTCCGTCACCTTCCCGTGCGGCAAGGACCTGGTCGCCGGGCAGATCCGGATCATCGTCACCGGCACGGACGGCAAGCAGCAGTACGGGAGCCCGCACATCGTGGGCAAGAGCGGCTGCGGCCACTACACCGTGTTCAACAACCTGTCCTGGAACCAGAAGTCCGACATCAAGTTCTTCCAGGTCGAGACCTCCTCCACCAAGGGACAGGGCTCCAGCGGCTTCCACAAGTACCTCGGCAACGTCGTGGACAACCCGCTGACCTGAGCAGGCGACGTCAACCGCACGCACCGTTTCCGTGCGGCACATCGACCGGTGCCGTCCGCCGACGCGAAGTCTCACGCGGCGGACGGCCATTCAGCTCCTGAGCGAGCGTGCCGAGTCCTAGCCGATGGCGTTGAACTTGCTGCCCTCGCCCGCGTACAGCGTGGTCGTCTGCCGACTGAACGGGGCCGTCGTCGAGCCGGTCGACTGGTAGACGTACGTGCCGTTCGGGCCGTAGGCCACCAGGTCGGGGCGTTGGTCACCGGTGACGTCACCGGCGCCGACGAGCTGGGAGAAGGCGTTCCAGCCGCCGCCGATCCTGACGCGGGAGGTGAAGTTGCCCGCGCCGTTGCCCTGGTAGAGCCACAGCACGCCCGAGGCGTCACGGGCGACCAGGTCACCGGCCGGGCCGCCCGCGATGTCGCCGACGGCGGTGATCTGGTTGTAGATCTGCCAGCCGCCACCGACCCGGGTGCGGGTCGCGAAGGGCGCGGAGGCGTTGCCGGTGCCCTTGTAGAGCCACAGGACGCCGGAGGTGTCGGTGGCGAGGAGGTCGGGGCGTCCGTCACCGGTGAGATCGCTGCCACCGGCGATCTTGTTGTAGATCTGCCAGCCCGCGCCGACCTTGACGCGGGCGGTGAAGTTGCCCGCGCCGTCGCCCTGGTAGAGCCACAGGACGCCCGAGGAGTCACGGGCGACGAGGTCGCCCGCCGGAGCACCGGCGAGGTTGCCCGCGGCCTCGATCTGGTTGTACACCTGCCAACCGGAACCGATCTTCGTCCGCTTGGCGGGAGTGACCTGGTTGCCCAAGGGCCAGTCGAAGAGGTCGTCCCGCCACAGCGCACCCGAGGCGTCCCGCGCGAGGACGTCCGTCGAGCCGTTGTCGTTGAAGTCGTGCGGGTTGGCCAGGCGCGAGACCTGGAAGCTACCCGATACGGTCGCCGAAGCGCCGGCGCCGTCGGCCGGGGTCGCGGTGACCTGCCAGGTGTAGGCGCCGTTGGGGGCGCTGATGCCGTCCAGGACGCCGTCCCAGGTGAAGGCGAAACGGCTGTCGGAGACCGGCTGGGACAGATGTCGGCTGAGCTTCTTGCCGGTGGCCGCGTGCGTGAGGGTGAGGTCGACGGTGGCGTTCGCGCGGGACAGCGTCCACTCCATCGGGACCGTGGTGCCCGGCTTCTCCAGGTCCACCGCGGTGGGGACCTTCGACTCGGTCACCTTGACGGCCATGTCCCGGCCGGTGTCCGCCACGAGTGTGACGGTCGGAGGGCCGCTCACCCCGTCGTGGATCCGGAACAGCCCGTCGGCGTCCGCCGTGGAGCCGCGCACGAGCAGGCTGCCGTCCGGTGCGTGGGCCACGCTGGAGAAGTGCTCCAGGAGCTTGTACGGCGCGGCGTCGGCGGCGGTGAGGCTCCGGGCGTACAGCGGGCTCCGCGTCTCGTCGGCGGCCTTGCCCGGGACTCCGTAGAGCAGCGTGTTCCCTTGGATGCCCGCGATGACGGCACCGCTCAGGGAACTGTCCATGGCGAACTTCTTGCGAGTGCCCCGCGTGGCCACGACGAGCTCGGTGCGCCCGGCCGCGGCCTCGACCCACGCCTTGTAGTCGGCGGTGTAGGCACCCGTGGAGTCCTGGGTCCACGCCCCCGTGGCCTCCGTGCCACCCCAGTCGATGACCGAGTGGTTGTTGACGTTGGTGAGCGCCTTCCAGTACTCGGTCCGGTAGGTGGGTCCGGAGAAGACCCGTGCACTGCCCAGGACGAGCATGTCGTATCCGGTGGAGGCGACGACCTTGTAGTCCACGCCGTAGGTGTTGGACGTGAGCTTCGTCTTGCTGGTGACCCCGTTGACCTGGGCGAGCTGCCACAGCTCGTGGTAGTCGCCCGTGGTCGGCACGCTCACGAAGAGGTTCTCGCCCACCACACCGACGAGCTTGGCTCCGGGCTTGAACACGGACGCGAGGTTGAAGGACGTGGACCAGCTGCCGTTCGCCTTCATGTCCCGCAGGAAGACCGTGCTGCCGCCGTCGCTGGTCACGACGGTGTCGGAGCCGCTGTCGTGTCCCATGGTGCCCGTGTTGATCGGCAGCACCGAGCCGTCTGCGTACTTGTGCCACTCCAGGACGGTGTTGCCCAAGTCGCCCGTACGGGACGTGAGGTATCCGGTGTCGCCGGTGCTGACGATTTCGGCGCCGACGGGCAGCTTCGCCTCGTCGGCCGCGTCGGCGGTGGTCCTGGTCGCGGCGGCGGGAGCGGCCACCGCGCCGGGAGCGGCCAGGACGCCGGCGCCGACCGTCGCAGCGAGAACGGTCGCGACACCGGCGCCGAGACGGCGTCGGGTGGTGCGTGCGGAAACCAAGGAAGTCCCTCCTGATGAGCCGAGCGGCACGCACATCGGTGCACGCCGCTCGATCAGACTTGCGATGAGGGTCGGTGGTTGTACGGGGTGCTCGGCTTTCTCGACCGGCGGGGCGAGGTCACACCTCAGCCACTACTGGACACCTGCCCATGTATGCTGGACGCCTGTCCATGACATGCGAAGGGTGCGTACACCGATGGAGACGACCGCGACCGTGCTGGTGGGCCTGGTGGCCGCCCTGCACGCGTACATCCTGATCCTGGAGATGTTCCTGTGGGAGAAGAAGCCGGGCCGAGAGCTGTCCGGTTTCGACGCCGACATGGCCCGAGCCACCGCCCCGCTCGCCGCGAACCAGGGTCTCTACAACGGCTTCCTGGCGGCCGGGCTGGTCTGGGGCCTGATCGCCGGGGATCCGACCGGGTTCCGGGTTCAGGTGTTCTTCCTCGCCTGTGTGGTGGTCGCCGGGGTGTACGGGGGCCTCACCGCCAACCGCCGCATCCTGATCGCCCAGGCGCTGCCCGGCGCGCTCGCGCTCGGCGCGGTCCTGCTCGCACGGTGACCGCGGTGTACGAGGATCCCCGTGCGGCACGGACCCGGGCCAAGCTGCGTCAGGCCCTGCTGGAGGAGTGCTCCAGTCGCCCGCTGGCGGAGGTCAGCGTCGCCGCGCTGGTACGCAGGGCGAGGGTCGGCCGCGCCACGTTCTACCTCCACTACACCGACCTGGAGGCGCTCGCCGTCGACGCCTGCGCCGATGTCGTCCGCGAGGCCGTGGACGCCCTGCACGCCTGGCGCGGCGTGCCCGACCCCGTCAACCCGCCGCCCGCCCTGCTCGCCTTCTTCGACCGGCTCACCCCGCACGCCGGGCTCTACCGGGAGCTGTTGCGCCCGGGGGGCGGCGGCCCGCTCGGCCGCACCCTCCATGAGGATCTACGCAACCGCAGTCGCACCGAACGCAGCCTGGCCGGTGCCCCGGAGCCCGACTTGATCGCCTCGGCCGTGGCCGCGACCTTCGCCGGGGTGCTCGCCGACTGGCTGCACGGCCTCATCGAAGCCACGCCCGCCGGGATCACACAGCGGGTGTGGCGCCTGCTCGTGACCCTGCACCGCACTCCCCTGGCCTGACGAGCTGATCGCTCCACCAACCCCATTCCACCCCGCCCTCTACGCGAGTGCGGTGAGGCAGAACTGCACCAGCCCCGAGTCCACGTCCAGGACGATCCGCTTCATCTCCGACCACGGTGGGTGGAAGCTCTTGCCCCACTCGATGGTGAAGCCGAGGATCTTGCCCTTGTGGGGGTCGACGATGTGCCGGGAGTACGCGTAGTCGTCACTGGTGCCACTGGTCGGGTAGAGGTGGAAGGCGGACATCGGGCTGTAGACACGGCCGCGTACGCCGTGCAGGCCCTTGCAGAACTGCTCAGCGAGTACGGTGCTGTCGTCCGCGTCGTCCTTCGGGATGAACTCCGCGTACGCGAGGTCGCCCGCCACGCCGCGTCTGCCGTCGAAGGCGGTGTTGCGGAAGTTCTTGGCCGGGTCGAGCGACTGGTTCTCGTCGTCGCCCCAGACAAAGAGCATGTCCTCGGAGTAGCTGTGCACGTCGACGAACCAGCGGGTGCGCGGGAACGCGTCGAGGAGCCAGCGGACGTTACGGGTCTCGGGCTCCGAGAAGGGGCTGGGGCCCTGGTACACCTGGATGTCGCCCGGGTCGTCGGAGACCTGTACCCCGGCGGTCGGGTCGAAGGCGGTGGCGAAGTCGAAGAGGAAGTCGTAGTTGCGGTTGATGTCCACGCCGATACGGGAAGGGTCGCCGCCGGAGTTGGCGGGGTTGCGGTTCTTGCGCCACATGGGGTCGACGGTCTGGCTGTAGTGGCGGCCGTCCGGGTTGACGAGCGGGAAGACGACGACGTCGAGGTTGTCGAGGACGTTCCGCACCTGGGCGGCGGTGTAGGTCCTGCCGCCGTAGGCGAGCCCGGCACCGTCGGCACCGGCCTCCAGGAGGTCGGCCGCGAGGTGGATGAGGATCTCGCAGCTGCCCCACTCGCGGGCATGCACACCGCCGATGAGAACGACACAGTCGTGGGTACCGGCGGGCCCGGTACCGATGCGCAGGGCGTGGCAGGACCGGCCCTCCACGGACGGCTCGGGCAGGTCGATGAGGTCACACGCGGACGGGAAGGCCGTGGCCAGGCTGGTCACGGCGGACTCGACCTCGGTGGTGTTCAAGTACGACATGGTGTCCCTCCTGGGCGGCCTGCTAGGCGTCCTTCACCTTGAGGGCGAGCCCGTGCGGGACCGCGTCGTCGGGGGCGAACCGGTCCCCCTCGCCGACTTCGGCCTGGCGGGCGCGGCCGGTTGCCGTGGCGTCCTCGACGATCGTGACCACCACACCCTCGCGTTCGAGGGCCTCGGCCTCCTCCGGGGAGGCGTACGCCTCGATGCTGACCGTGCCGTCCTCGCCCTGGCGCGGGCGGCCCCCGACGTCGGGACGGGCCTCGCGCAGGAGGGCACGCAGGGTTTCGGCGTCCTTGGCTGTGACGCGGACGCGCAGAAGCTGACGAGCGGTGGACATGACGGCCTCTTCCGAGCGCCGTCCGGCTGACATCAGCGGTACCGACGACGCGTGGCTGATGTAGATGTATGTCCGATGTGTACCTCGTCTTTCCAGGGTGCGCTTCAGCCGTAGAACGCGTCAAGCTGCGCCCGGGCATCCCGATCGGCAACCCGTCGAGCCCGGTCATCACCCCCTGCTCGTCGTCGTACTCGGCGAGCTTCGGAACGAGCGCGCGCAGGCGCGGTAGACCGGCCTTTGGGGAATCACCGGGGTGCATCCATACCGGCGAGGGCGGGTATCGTCCGGTACAACGCGGCTTCCCCAGCCGCGAGTTGGTCGCCGCGTCACACCGGAGGTGTTCATGGGCAGCCGTCAGGACTCGGACGGTCAGGTGGGCGGGCCGCACAGCTCGCCGGGCGATCCGGGCAACCCTGCTCCGGAGCCCGAGCCCACCCCGCCGCCGGAAGACGAATAGGCGGGCACGACCGGCATGCCGAGCCCGGTCGACCCGCGGAAGCTGCGTGCTCAGTGCGCGGCCGAACTCGATGCGCGGCAGACTGGCCACTTCCACGAGCGGCCCTGGCTGCGGGAGGCGTTCCTGGCGGTGCCGCGCGAGCACTTCGTGCCCGACCAGGTCTGGTGGCCGCACCCGGGTGAGGACGGGCTTCACCCGGTCATCGACCGTGCGGCGCGGCCGCGTTCGTGGCTGCGGGCCGTCTACACCGCGCAGGCGTCACTCATCACTCAGGTCGCCGACGGCCGGGTGCGGCCGCAGGACGGACCGACCAAAGAGGCGTTCACCTCGGCCGCCTCCTGCCCGGCCGTCGTCGTCGACATGCTGCACTACCTCGACCCCCAACCCGCCGACAGCGCCCTGGAGATCGGCACCGGCACCGGCTACAGCACGGCGCTCCTGGCCCAGCGGATCCCTCCCGGGCGACTGGTCACCGTGGAGATCGACCGGCAGCTCGCCGACCTGGCCCGGGACAAGCTCGCCCACCTCGGCCTGCGGCCGACCGTCGTCTGCGCGGACGGGGAGCGGGGACACCTGGGCCGGGCCCCGTACACGAGGATCATCTCGACCGCCGCGGTCCGCCGCGTCCCCCAGGCCTGGCTCGACCAGGCCGCGCCCGGCGCCGTCATCGTCACCCCGCTCAACGGCCCCTTCGGCCACGACGCCCTGCTGCGGCTCGTCGCCGACGGAGAGGGCGGCGCACAGGGCCGGTTGGTGACAGGCGTGGCGTTCATGAAGGTCCGCGGGCAGCGCGACGAACGCCCCTACGACGAGCTCGGCTGGCCGGACGTGACCGGCACCTGGCCCACCTACACCGACGCCGAATACCGCGTCACCCTCCGCGATGGGCTGCAGAGCATTCGGATCGTGCCCTCGCCGACGGGGGACGATGGTGGCGACTCCCCCTGGCGGTAAGGGAGTTGACCGACAGACGGCCGGCCCCGCGTGTCAGCCGCTGACCACCTCCCGTACAGCCGCGAGGAAGTCCTCCGTCCGCGGGTGTGTGGGGTGGGCCGGGCGGGCGAGGTAGACCGTGGCGGCGGGGGCGTCGTCGAGCGGGACGAAGCGGACGCCGGGGTGGCCGTGGCTCTCCGCCGTGCCGGCCGCGCCGATGCCGAACGCGCCGCCCGTGGCGATGAGGTTCAGCCACTCGTCGACGTTGTGCACCTCGACCGTGCGGTCCGGGCGCTGCGCCGGGGGCCAGAGGTCCACCGAGGCGGTGCCCGTGTCCGGCCACAGGGCCAGCGGCAGCGGCGGGCCGGAGGTGAGCTCCGCCAGGCTCACCCGGTCGCGGGCCGCGAGCGGGTGGTCGTCGGGCAGGGCGGCGACCCGGTCCTCGGTGTAGAGGGCCTCGGTGCGGATGCGCGGGTCGGCGGGGACGGTGCGGAGCACCGCCACGTCGGTGTCGCCGGTCGCCAGGCCCGCGGTGCTGTTGTCCTGCCGGACCACTTCGAGCGGCGCGTGCGGGTGCGCGTGGCGCCACGAACGCAGCAGGGGGACGGTCTGCTGCCCCAGGACCGCGCAGGTGTAGCCGAGCCGCAGCGGCCGGTCGACGGTACGGGTGTCGGCGAGTGCCGCGTCGAGGTGGGCGAGGATGGCGCGCCCGTGACCGAGGAGGGTCGTCCCGGCCCGGGTGAGGTCCAGGTGCCGGGACGAGCGGTCCACCAGGCGGACCCCCACCCGCGCCTCCAGCTGGGCGAGCGTACGGGAGAGGGCGGGCTGCGTCATGTGCAGCTGGGCGGCCGCGGCGGTGACGGTGCCCGCCTCGGCGATGGCGGCCAGGGCCTTGAGGTGACGCAGTTCCACATCCATGCCTGCCAAGCATAGTCACTGCCCAGATGGCATTTCCGGGTGCGGGGCGTGATCCGTAGCGTCGGGTGCACCGGGTGGTTCGTTTCACCCGGTTCCCTCCCTGGGGCACTCCCGGGGAACTCCCGGTGGTTCCGGGAGACGTTCTCCAGGCATTGGATGGTGGGTTGTGAAGGTTCTTCTGATCGGCGCGGGCGGCACGCTGGGCTCGGCGGTGCGCAAGGCTCTCGCGGAGCGCGGCCACGAGGTGATCGGCGTGGGCCGCACGAGCGGGGACCTGGTCTTCGACGTCACCGACCCGGAGGCCGTGGCCCGGCTGTACGCGCAGGCCGGACCGCTGGACGCGGTGGCCGTGGCGGCGGGCGACGCCGTGTTCAAGCCGCTGGCCGAGCTGGCCGCGGACGACTTCGCGGCGACGTTCCGCGGCAAGGCTCTCAGCCAGCTGGAGCTGGTCCGCCAGGGCGCCCGGCATGTGGCCGCGACCGGCTCGTTCACGCTGGTCAGCGGGGTCCTCACGGAGGAGCCGATCGTGGCCGGTGCCGCCGCGTCCGCGGCCAACGGCGCGGTCGAGGCGTTCGTGCGGGCCGCCGCGATCGAGCTCCCGCCGCAGCGGATCAACGCGGTGAGCCCGACGGTGGCCGAGGAGTCCCTGCCCGCCTACGGGCCGTTCTTCGCGGGCATGGAGCCCGTCCCCGCGGCGCGCGTCGCGACGGCGTACGTCCGCTCGGTCGAGGGGGCGCAGACGGGGCAGATCTATCGGGTGCGCTAGGGCTCGCCGCCCCTACAGTGCGCAAACCGCGGTGGGCCTGATCTACGGCGCACAAGCCGCGGTGGACCCCATCCGGATCCGCGCCCTCGCCGATGCGGGGCCCCGGCACTCGCCCACCGCGCCGAGCAGCGCCGCCCCGCCAGTCACGGCGACTGGCGGGGCGTCCCTGCCTCGGGCCTCCCCCTCGGCCGCGCGTTACTTCTGCCAGCCGACCGTCTCCGGCAGCGGGCTGTTGAAGATCGTTGCGCCGACGTTGGCGAGCCCCTTCTTCACGCCGTAGGTCGAGGGGCCGCTGTACAGGGGCAGGAAGGCGTACTGCTGGAGCGCCTTCTGCTCGATCTTGTTCACCGCCGTGATCTGCTGGTCGAGGTCGGCGATGTCCGCGGCGGCGCGGATCTCCTTGTCCAGTTCCGGCGTGCCCGAACCGGTGATGTTCGAGTCACGGTCGGAGCAGTAGAACTCGCACAGGTCACTGGCCCCGAACGGGTCCGTCGAGCGGTTTCCCGACACGAAGAGGTCGAACCTGCGCTCGCTGAGGATCTTGGAGAAGTCCGCGTCGTCGGCCTTCTTGATCACGAGGTGGACGCCGACCGGCTTCAGCATCGCGGCGAACGCACCGGCGGTGGCCTTGGCCAGCGGGTCGTCGCCCATGAGCGTGTAGCCGACTTCGAGCTTCTTGCCGTTCTTGACGCGGATGCCGTCGTCCCCGGGCTTCCAACCCGCCGCGTCGAGCGTCTTCCTGGCCTCGTCGGGCGCGTACTTCAGCACCGCCGAGACGTTGTCCTGGTAGCCCTTCTGGAAGCTGTACAGCACGGCCGAGCCGGGCAGCGGCTCCTTGTAGTCGAGGCCCTGGAACTGGATCTTCGCGATCTGGGTGCGGTCGATGCTCTGCTGGAGGGCCTTGCGGACGTCGCTCTCGGCGAGGACGGACGACTTGGTGTTGAAGTACAGCGCGTACTCGAACGGGCTGCCGCCGCTGCGGATCTCCGTGCCCTTCAACCCCTTGACCTGCTTGAGGCTCTCCGCGTCGGAGACGGGGGCGTAGTCGACCTGGCCGTTCTTGAAGGCGTTGACCGCCGCGGTCGACTCCAGGTTGACGTAGACGCGCTTGTCGAGCTTGCCCTTCTTCCCCCACCACTTCGGGTTGCGTACGAAGGTGATGTTGCCCGAGTGGGTGTCCCAGCTTCCGACGGTGTACGGGCCCGTGCCCCACTCGGGGTGGGCCGTCTTGACGTACGCCTTGTTGAAGTTGTCGACCGTGGCGGCCTTGGGGTGCAGGAACGTGGTGAACAGGCTCGACCAGGCGGCGTTGACGCCCTTGAAGGTGATGACGGCCTGCTTGGCGTCCTTGCCCTGCTCGACGGAGGTGATCCGGTCGTAGCCGTCCGTGGACGAGGCGGCGTAGGCCTTGTCCGACCCGTTGTTGGCCTTCCAGGTGGCCCGGATCGCGGTCCAGTCGATCGGGGTGCCGTCGTTGAAAGCGGCCTTCGGGTTGATGGTCAGCGTGACCTTCTGGTTGCCGCCTTCCACGGACACTTTCACGTCGCTGTAGTAGTCGGGGTTGTACTGGACCTCACCGGTGGGTGCGTAGGTGATGGCGTCGGCGTTGTACCAGGACCAGACCCGGGAGGCGGTCAGGGTGGCGTTGACGTTGAAGGGGTTGCCCTGCTCGTCGAAGGTGCCGACGGTGGTGTAGGTGCCGCCGTCCTTGATGTTCTCGTACGGCTGCGGGTTGTAGTCGGCGGCCGACGACGCGGCCTTCTGCGCGTCCTTGCCGTCCGTCTTCGCCGCGTCCTTCCCGGAGGAGGACTGGCAAGCGGTGGCGGCCACGGAGATAGCGGCGACGAGGGCGAGGGGCAGGGCCAGTCTGGTGCGCATGGCGGAGTGGTTCCTTCTTGGTTCGGTACGGATGGAGGTTCGGGCCCGGCCGCTCAGACCGCGTGGCAGGCGTATTGGTGTCCCGGCTGCCCGGCGACCTCGGCCGGCGCGGGACGTTCCGTACGGCAGCGCTCACGTACGTCGGCGGCGGCCAGGCGGTACAGCGGGCACCGGTCGACGAAGGCGCAGCCGGCGGGCAGCCGGGCGGCGCTGGGCTGTTCGCCCCGCAGCACGACGCGTTCACGGGTGCGTTCGCGCTCCGGGTCGGGCACCGGGATCGCCGACAGCAGGGCCCGGGTGTACGGGTGTTGGGGGTCGGAGAAGATGCTCTCGGTGTCCCCGGTCTCGACGATGTGCCCCAGATACATCACCGCGATGCGGTCGGACACGTACCGGACCACGGCCAGGTCGTGGGCCACCACGAGGTAGGCGAGCCCGAGTTCGCGCTGGAGCCGCGCCAGCAGGTTGATCACTGAGGCCTGCACCGACACGTCCAGGGCCGAGAGCGGCTCGTCCAGGGCGAGCAGCTTGGGTTCGGTGGCCAGGGCGCGGGCGATGCCCACCCGCTGGCGCTGCCCGCCCGACAGCGCGGCCGGGAACCGGTCGCCCACCGAGGTGTCGAGCCCGACCAGGGCCAGCAGCTCCGCGATGCGGGAGCGGATCGACTCGCGGTCCCGTCCGATGGCCTGCAGGGGTTCGGCCAGCAGGTCGAAGACGGGCAGTCGCGGATCCAGGGCTCCCAGCGGGTCCTGCATGACGATCTGTACGTCCCGCCTCACCTCACGTTTGCGCGCGGTGGTCTCGACCGTACTGACGTCGGTGCCGGCGATCTCGATGCGGCCGCCCTCGGGTCGCTTGAGGCGCAGGACCTCCAGCAGGGTCGTGGTCTTGCCGCTGCCCGACTCCCCCACCAGGCCCAGGGTCTCCCCCGCTCGCAGCTCGAAGCTCACCCCGTTGACCGCCCGCAGCGTGCCGACCCGGCGCTTGAGGAGGGCTCCCTTGGTGATTGGGAACGTCTTGACGAGGTCCTCCACCCGGAGCACCACCTCGCCGGTTCCGGCGGCCTCGGCGGCGGACCGGTCGACGGGCGTGACACCGCCCGTCGGATCCAGCGACCCGTCGGCGATCTCGTCGGCGCGTACGCAGGCCACGTGGCCGTGGCCGGTGACCTCGCGCAGCTCCGGCTCGTCGGTGCGGCACGCGTCGAGGGCGACGGCGCAGCGGCTCGCGAACGGGCAGCCCCGCGGAAGGTCCACCAGGCGCGGCGGTTCCCCGCCGATGGGCACCAGAGGGCGGTGGACTCCGCTGTCCACGGTCGGTACGGCGGCGAGCAGCCGGGCCGTGTACGGCATGGTCGGGCGGCGGAACAGCTCCCCCGCGCCCGCCGTCTCCACGAACCGGCCCGCGTACATGACGGCGATGTCGTCGGCGTGACCGGCGACGACTCCGAGGTCGTGGGTGATGAGGACGAGGCCCGCGCCGGTCTCCCGCTGCGCCAGGCGCAGGACGTCGAGGATCTGGGCCTGCACGGTGACGTCGAGCGCGGTGGTGGGCTCGTCGGCGACGAGCACGGAGGGTTTGTTGGCGATCGCCATGGCGATGACGACGCGCTGGCGCATACCGCCGGAGAACTCGTGCGGGAAGGCCCTGGCCCGCTCGCGCGGGTCGGGGATGCCGACGAGGTCGAGCAGTTGGACGGCCTGCTCCCAGGCGGCCCGCTTGGTGAGGTCCTGGTGGACGCGGAGGGCGTCGCTGAGCAGTCGTCCGACGGAGAAGATCGGCGTGAGCGCGGAGAGCGGGTCCTGGAAGACCATGCCGATGGCGTTGCCCCGTACCTCGGAGAGCGCCTTGTCACCGAGGCCGACCAGGTCGCGTCCGCCGAGCAGTACCTGTCCGCGCAGGTCCGCGGTGGGCGGCAGCAGTCCCATGATGCCCATCGCGGTGGCCGACTTGCCGGAGCCCGACTCGCCGACGATGCCGAGGGTGCGGCCCGGCAGGAGGTCGAAGCTGACGCCGCGCACCGCCTGGACGGGGCCGGCTTCGGAGGGGAAGGAGATCCGCAGGTCGCGCACCGAGAGCACGGGGGTGGCGCCGGTGGGCGCGGCTGGTTGGGTGGGGACAGTCGTGGCGAGGGTCATCGTCGGCCTCCTGCCGCACCGGTCACGGACGTGGGGTCGAGGGCGTCCCGCAGTCCGTCGCCGACGAAGGTCATCGACACGGTGAGCAGGACGACCAGGCCCGCGGGGAAGGCGAAGAGCCAGGGGGCGCTGGTGACGGTGCCCGCGCCGTCCGCGAGCATCGTGCCGAGGGACACGTCCGGGGTCTGGACGCCGAACCCGAGGAACGACAGGGCGGTTTCGCTCAGTACGGTCGCCACGACGCCGAGCGTCAGGTTGACGATCAGCAGGGAGCCGAGGTTGGGGATGATGTGGCGCAGGATGATGCGCAGCGGACGCACGCCCATGAACTCGGCCGCGGTCACATAGTCCCGTTCGCGCAGTGACGTCGACACGGACCAGATCACCCGCGCGGTGGACATCCAGCCGAAGACCGTCAGGACGGCGATGAGGACACGCCAGTCGCCCGCGAGGCGGTGCGAGACCAGGGCGAGGATGAGGAACGAGGGGACGATCAGCAGGAAGTGGATGACGCCGAGCGTCACCTTCTCGACCCGCCCTCCGAAGAAGGCGGCGCTTGAGCCGACGACCGCGGCGACGAGGACGGTCAGGACGGAGACGCTGACGGCGATCACCAGGGAGCGCTGGAGTCCGTGCACGGTGGAGGCGTAGATGTCGTTGCCGCCCTGGTTGGTGCCGAACCAGTGGGCGGCGCTGGGCGGTTGGGTGAGTGCGGCGAAGTCGGCGTCGGAGTACGCGTAGGAGGTGAACAGGCCGCCGAACACACTGAACGCCACGAGCAGCACGAAGATCAGCACACCCACGACGGCCAGGCGGTTGCGCAGGAAGCGGCGCAGATAGAGCCGGCCGCGGCCGAGGTGGCGGCCGTCACGCCGGGCGGAGGGCTCCTTGTGCGGCAGCGGGTGTGCCGTCGCCGGGGAGGCGTCGGCGCTCGTCGCCTCCGCGGTCACATCGGTGGTCACGTCAGCTCACCCTCACTCGCGGGTCGAGGAAGACGGTGGCGATGTCCGCGAGGATCGCGCCGATCGCGGTCAGCGCCGCGGCGAAGGCGGCCGTCGCGACCGTGCCGTGCACGTCGTTCTTGCTGATGGTCTGGATGAAGTAGCGGCCCATGCCGTTCCAGCCGAAGATCGTCTCGGTGATGATGGCTCCGGTGAAGAGGGACGGGATGCTGAACGCCACGGATGCCGCCGTCGGGATGAGCGCGGCCCGCAGCGCGTGTCTGCGGATCGCCTGGGTCCGGGTGAGCCCAGTGGCCTGAGCAGTGCGCACGAAGTCGGCGTTGATCGTGTCGAGCAGCAGCGCACGCTGCGTCAGGTGGTAGCCGACGTAACCCATCAGGGTCAGCGTCAGGGTCGGCAGGATCAGGTGCAGCAGCCGGTCGCCGATCGTGGGGAACAGCCCCTCGACGTTGGGTGAGTTCTCCCCGGCGACGTAGAGGAAGTGCAGCCCGGCGTGCTGGTTGAGCCAGATGGCGACGAAGACCACGGCGAGCGCGGCGACCGACGTCGGTATGTTGAACACGGCGATGGACACCGCCTGGGTGACGCGGTCGGCCCAGCCGTACTGCCGCGACGCGGTGTACACACCGAGCGCGACGCCGATCACGACGGACAGGACCGTCGCGATGACCACCAACTCCGCGCTGATGAGCGACCGGTAGCCGATCTCCCCGTTGACGGAGACACCGGTGGGCGACTTCCCCCAGTCGAAACGGAGGAACACCCCGGTGAACCAGTCCCACCACCGGTGTACGAGGGGGACGCTCGGGTCCAGGTTGTACGGCGCCAGGGCCCGGTCGATCTGCTCCTCGCTGCGGACGGGCCGCAACTCCTTGAAGTTCGACCGCGGATCCAGGAACCAACTGGCCAGGAAGTAGGTGGCGTTGGTCGCGACCACGATCATCAGGAGCCAGCCCGCCGCCTTGCGCGTCACATACCTCAGCACGCCCGCCACCTCCTCGCCGCACGCGGGAGGTGTGCCTCGGGGGCACGGGGTCTGAAGGAGGTATACATGCGCGGTGGAGCCTTCTGGAGGTGCGGAACGTATGCACAGACGTGCGAGCCCGAGTCTGGTCCGTACCTCTGAAGTGACACCAGGGTTTGAGGGATTCCGCCATGAGGCCGAAACGCCGCTGTAGTAATCCGTCCGACGGGCAACTGCTGGAAACCCGCCCATGAGCGGGCGGAGCTGGGATAGTGACCTTGCTGAGCGACTGCTGGTCGCATGTTCCACGGGGGAGCCGGATGGCCGAGGTACGGATCAGCGCAGGAAGCGCCGCGGGAGCCACGGCCCTGACCGGGTGGCTGCTCCGCGACCCCTCGGTGGCACGCTCCGGCATCACGATCGGTCCCGCGAGCACCGCCGCCGCCCCGGCCACCACCATGGGGTCCGTGGACACGATCACCGCCGTGGCCAACAGCACGGTGAGCCTGCTCGGACTCCTGGTCAGCACCGCCGCCTGGCGTCGCCCACGCGGAGCGCGCACATCCGCGACGAGATACGTGCGGCCCACCGGCGGCACGGCCTCAAGTGCGCCATGGTCCTCGACTGCTGCTTCAGCGGAGCCGCCGTCGAAGGCGGTATGAGCGCCCGCGAGACCTTGCTCAAACAGGCCGCCGACATCGACGGCGTCTGCGTCCTCACCTCCAGCGCGGCCACCGAAGTCGCCTACTCCATGGCCGACGAGGAGCTGTCCGCCTTCACCGGCGCCCTGCGCCACCTCCTGCGGACGGGCGTGCCCGACGCCGGTGCCCCATGGTGGCACTTTCCGCGAAAATCACCTCATGCAAGAACATGCGCATTCCGCTCGCGTTCAGTACTCTCGCCCTGACACGGCCGCGTTCCGTGCGCACCAACACAATTCGACGGTAAGGCAGCAGTTCACAGGGAGCCCGGGTGTCAGATCCGCGGAATGCCGGTGTACCGGTGGTCACCGTCGACTACGGCGTCGACGACGACGGTGAGAAGTCGTTCCTCTCCCGTACCCGCACCGCCGTCACCCAGGTCACGCGGATCAGTTCCGACACGCTGGCGCAGAACGTGGCCACGCTGTGCCAGTACGTGGGCGGTGTCTTCGAGCAGGCCTCCACCGCCTCGGACACGCTGGAGCTGACCGGCCTGGAGGTGCACGTCCAGGTCACCGCCAAGGGAGAGGTCCGGCTCGTCGGCGCCACCTCCGCCGAGGTCAACGGCGGCATGAAGCTGATCTTCCAGCGAAGGCCGGGAGGCTCGGTGTGAACGTGGCGGTGGCCGTCGGATGCTCCCGCTACGAGGACGAGGACATCGCGGATCTGCGCTTCGCCCACCGCGACGCACTGCGGATGCGGGACACGCTCGCGGCGTCCATGGACATCCCGTCGGACGCCGTGTTCGCCTTCGCCGACGGGCTGGCGGAGGCGCTCCCGACCCGCCACAACGTGCTCCGTACGATCGCCAACCTGGCCACGCACGCCACCGCCCCCATCGACCGGCTTTTCTTCTTCTTCAGCGGCCACGGCTTCCACTCCACCGTGGACGGAAACGACTACCTCATCACACGGGAGTCCATCACCTCGGCCCTGGAGGAGACGAGCCTGAGGTTCGACCTCCTCGTGCGGATGCTGCGGGCCACGGGCGCCGCCCACGTCGTCCTGCTGCTGGACGCCTGCCGTACCGCCGTGGCGGGCGGCAAGTCGCTCTCCCCGACCGCCGCCAAGGTGGACGTGGAGAAGCTCTGCCCGCCCGGCATGGTGTCGTTCTGTTCGTGCGCTCCCGAGACGAGTTCGTACGAGAGCGCCCAGCTGGAGTCGGGCATCTTCTCCCAGGCCCTCCAGGACGCCTTCGGTGACGAGGGGCGATGTGTCACCGTCGGGCAGCTCGACGCCTTTCTGACGGATCGGGTCCCCGGGCTCGCCCGGCAGTACGAGAAGCCGCTCCAGCGCCCGTACTCGCGCGTCGAACCGGCGGCACTCGTCGACCTCGAACTCGTCTCGCCCCGCAAGCGCAACGAGTGGCTGGCCTCGGCGGGGGTGGGCGAGGAGATCAGACAGCGGTCGGTCGTCCGGACCGGCGGCGCCAGGATCCCCGACCGTGCGATCTTCGCCATCGACTTCGGCACCACGACCTCGGTCATCGCGGTGATGGACACCGACCGGAACGTGCACCTCCTGCCGGCCGGGGACGGCAGGAAACTGGTGCCGTCCGTGGTCACGTTCCTCCCGGACTTCAGCTACCTGGTGGGCTCGCGCGCCGTGGAACTGGAGCACTTCTCCCCCGGACGCACCGTGCGGGCCGTCAAGCGCCGCCTCGGCACGGAGTACGCCCTGTCCCTCGACGGCAAGGAGCTGTCGCCGGAGCTGCTGGCGTCGCTCGTCATCAGAAGCCTGCGCGGCAACGCCGAGGACGCCCTGGGCCGGCTGCCGCAGGAGGCCGTGATCGCCTACCCCGCCAACTTCAGCATCAGACAGGCCAACAGCCTGCTGCACGCCTTCGAACTGGCGGGGCTGCGCGTCGCCCGGATGGTCGGCGAACCCAATGTCGCGGCCTACCTGCTGCTCGTGGACCGTCCCGAATGGGAGGGCACGGCCCTCGTCGTGGACCTCGGCGGCGGCACCTTGGACGTCGCGGTCGTCGAAGCCGGTGACGGTGTGCTGGAGGTCAAGTCGGTCTACGGCGACAACCATCTCGGCGGCCTCGACTTCGACGCGGCGCTCGCGGCCCGCCTGAAGCGGCGGCTGTTCGCCTGGAACAGCGCGGTGGTCTTCGACACCGCGCTGGAGGCACAGGTCCTCAAGGAGGCGGAGCGCGCCAAGCAGTTGCTGACCACACACCAGTCGGCGGTGGTAGCCATCCAGGACATCGAGGTCGGATCGCAGGTGGTGTCGCACGATTTCACCGTCGACCGCGCCGAGTTCCGGGACGTGTGCGAGGAGCTGACGGCACGGTTCGCGTACGTCGCGCGCACGTCTGTCGACGACGCGTGGGACCGCCCGCCCATCGACCTCGTCCTGCTCACCGGACAGGGCGGCAGGACCTTCACCGTCCGCGAAGCCCTCGAAAGACTGCTGCCCGACGCCGAATTCGTCGACCTCTACCAGGAGTTCGCCGTCTGCCACGGGCTGGCGATGCAGGCCGGGGTGCTGCAAGGGCTGGAAAAGGACGTGCTGCTGCTCGACATGAGCCATCGGGGTATCGGCATCCGTTGCACGCCCGTGGACGGGAGCGGCACACAGGGGACCGGTGGCGAGCACCGACTGCGCAAGACACCGGCCGCGGACGCGAGCAGCCATGTACTGGTCGACAGGCTGACGACGATCCCCACGAAGCGGTCCGAGGTGTTCGTGTTCGTGGGCCCGGCGGAAGCCGATGTCGTCATACCGGTGATCGAGAGGTCCAAGACGTCCCGCGACGACATCGAGATCTGCACGATCACCCTGCCCGCCCGGCAGGAGGCGGTGCGCGTCGAGCTGACGGTGGACATCGACGCGAACGGCATCATGGTGCTGGAAGTGGCGGACATGACGAACAACACGTACCGGCGTTTCCAGCTCAACCACCATTACCGGCAGTCCCGTTCCGCTCCCGGCTTCGGCTACCGGGAGATCGACCTGATGCTGGACGGCTGGGCCGTCTACGAGTTGGAGTGGGCCGACACGCTCGCCCGCTCGCCCGAGGAGCGGGCCGCCGCCGTGCCGCACACCCTGGCCGATGCCGACATCGCGGAGCTGGTCACCGGGCTGGACGAGCAGCACGCCCGCGGTGCGATCCTGGAGTGGCAGCTCCCGGCCCACTTCCGGCGCAAGGCCCGTCTCCTCCTCGCCGCCGGCCGCCGCGACGAGGCGGCCCGCGCACTGGCGGAGGCCGTCCGGCTCCGAGTGTCCGGCGCCGACTCCGACTACGAATGGGAGGCTCTCACCTCCGATCTCGACCTCGCCCATCGGGAACTCGACGGCACACCCGCGCTCGCCTTGGTCAGAAACGCCGTCCAGGGCCTGCTCACCCACGACCGGCGGCCCGTCCCCGGCCGGGCCCAGGAGGTGATCCGGGCCCTCAAGAGCATCGGCGCCCACAAGGAGGCCCGTCACCTCGGCCGCCGTTAGGGCGTCCAGTCGGGGTGAGTGCGAGGGCCCCATAAGGCGCACCGTATGTTGCCGGGCGCGGTGGGGGGTGTTGAGGTCGGACGCATGGGCAGTGACGGCGACGCCGCCGACGGGCGCATGCGCAGAGTGACCGGGGAGAAGGTGTTCGCCAGCGACTTCCGGCCGGTGGACATGGCCGCCATGGGGTGGCCGACGGACTGTGGACACGCCCTGC
The DNA here is from genome assembly GCF_002846415.1 of Streptomyces sp. TLI_146. Lineage (NCBI taxonomy): Bacteria > Bacillati > Actinomycetota > Actinomycetes > Kitasatosporales > Streptomycetaceae > Streptomyces > Streptomyces sp. TLI_146. The sequence continues at coordinate 8,099,317 of NZ_PJMX01000001.1, read as the reverse complement.
TGCTGCGCAGCCGGCATGTCGACCGGGTCTTCACGGGGGTGGATCTCGCACGGCTGCCGGTCGAGCTGCGGCCCGATGTGGTCGTCACCGCCGCGGACCTCCCGCAGCCCCCGTACAGCAACCGGGTGTCCGCCGACAACGTCCAGGCCCTGCTGCCCGCGGGCGAGAAGGCCGACTACCTCGGCCAGCCGGTGGCCATCGTGGTCTACGACGACTTCGTACGGTTCCGGCGCGCGGCGCAGGAGCTGCGCGAAGGCGCTGCCCCTGTGGTGTACGGCCCCGCTCCCGCCACCGGCGTCCTGGCGCCGACGGAGGAAGAGCTGATCGCGCAGGACCTGGAGGCGTGGACGCAGCGGAGCTTCACCGGCACACCGCGCCAGGCGCACTACCTGCTGGACGCCACCGTGCCCAACGGGTACTCGCAGTGGAACCGGGGGCGTGTCACCTACGACGCCGCGCAGAGCACGTTCGTCAGGAACGGGCAGCCCGACACCGACGCGGAACACCTGTTCTCGGCGATCGCGGGCGGCATGGCCCAGCCCGGCGCGCTCGCCGCCGTCACCACGACGTTCACCCAGCAGACCGACCCGGGGTTCCTGGAACCGGAGGCCGGACTGGCCTGGCTGGACCGCTCCTCGGGCACGCTGCATCTGGTGCTCGGCACGCAGTCGCCGCACGGTGACGTGCCGGACATCCAGACGCTGCTCGGCCACGCGGCCCATCCGAGCGTGCGGGCCGTGCGGCTGTGGTCGAAGGACTGCGGGGGCGGGTTCGGGGGCCGGGACAAGTCACCGTTCCCGTACTATCTGGCGCTCGCGGCGGTGTTCGCGCCCGGCCCGGTCCGGCTGGCGTACGACCGGCGCGAGCAGTTCCAGGGCGGCCTGAAGCGACACGCCTCCGGCGTCCGCAGCTGGATCCGGGCGGATCCCGACGGGCGGATCCGGGCGGTGCGGTCGTTCGTCGTGCTGCACGGCGGTGTCGAGGCCAACCTCAACGGTCCGGTCCTGGGACTCGCGGCCCTGCACGCCACCGGGCCCTACCGGGTGCCGCAGGCCTCGGTGCACGCCATCGTGATGGAGCGGGCGATCCCCGCCGTCGGTTCCATGCGCGGCTTCGGCATCCCGCAGGTCGCGTTCAACCTGGAGACCGCGCTCGACCGGTTCGCCGTACGGGCTCTGGGCATGGACCCCATCGACGTCCGCCTGGCCAACGTGGTCCGCTCCGGTGCCGCCGGGGCGCCCGACCCCGCTGCCCCGGACACGGACCTCGCGGGGACTCCGCTGCGGTTCCACGTCGGCGCCGCCGAAGTGTGCGCGGCGGCCCGCGACCACACCCTGTGGCGGCAACGCGACGAGGCCCGTGACCGGGTCGCCGGGCGCGGCGACGGCACGCTGTACGGGGTCGGCTTCGCCTGCTGCATGGAGGCGTACGGAACCAGCCAGGACAGTGTCTATACGGCCGTGCAGGTGACCGCGGACGGCCAGATCGTGGTGTGGGGCCAGAGCGTGGAGATGGGGCAGGGCTCGCGCGCCGCTCTGGAGCAGGCCGCCCACGACGTGCTGGGGGCGGAAGCGGTGGCCCGGCTCGGTGTGGTGGGCCCCTTCGAACGCTTCGCCCAGCGGCTCAGGGAGCGCGGACTGCACGACCAGGTCAAGATCTCGCTGTCACATGGGGCGAGCAGCGCGTCGAAGACGGCGTTCTTCCACGTGCACGTGGTGCGGGAAGCGTGCCGCGCGCTCCTGCGGCTGCGCCTGCTGCCCGCGGCACGCACCCTCCTGAACGAGCCCGCGCTGAGCGACGCCGACCTGCTGGCGGCCTGGCACGACGGCGCGGTACGGCTGCCGGGCCGCCCCGAAGTGCCGCTGGCCGCACTGGCGGGTGAGCTGGTGCGTACGGGCGGCGACACGTGCGTCATGGCCCACGGCTACTTCTGCAACGGCTGGTCACAGGCGACGTTCCAGGTGGACGGGGTGACCCACGAGGCGTCCGTCGACGCACTGGCGCTCGTCGGCTCGCCGGACGACGACCCTGTGCCGCTGACGCCGGTCGGCCCGCTCAGAGCCCCGGCCGCGCGCGGGCCGGGCGGGGACGTCGTGCCGAGGTCGCTGTACGCGGCGGCCGGTCATCTGATCGGCGTGGAGATCGTGCCGCGGCACGGGACGATCCGTGTCGTGGACGCGGTGACGTTCCTGGACGCGGGCGACCCGCTGCTTCCGGCCGCGCTGGAGGGCCAGGTGGCGGGCGGGCTCGCCATGGGCATCTCCCACACCCTGCACGAGGAACTGCCGCCGGAGACCGGTGCCGGACCCTACGTCAACCTCGACCGCTACCGGCTGGCACGCTACGCCGACATCACCGGGATCCGACGCGAGACGGTCCTCGTCCCCCTGCCGTCGGCGGGCGTGCTCGGCCCCGGCGGTCCGAGCCTGCGCCACAAGGGCATCGGGGAAGCGACCATGACGAGCGTCGCGCCGGCCGTGGCCAACGCCGTCGCGCACGCCCTCGGGCACGGCGACGACCGCTGCTGGCCCTCCCGTACCCCCATCCGTCTGGCGGACCTGCCACTCCCCGACAACGGGCGGTCGTGATGCAAGAGCCGAACACCGACCTGGACCTGACCGTCAACGGCGTGCGCCACCACGGCCGTTCCGTACCCGGCGACATGTCCCTCGTCCACTTCCTGCACGAGGACCTGGGTCTGACCGGAACGAAGATCGGCTGCTCCATCGGGGAGTGCCGCGCCTGCACCGTCGCGGTCCGCACCCGCCCCCAGGCCCCCGTGGTGACCCGCCAGGCCTGTATGACCAGCATGCGGCACGTGCGGGGATGGGACGTCACCACCGTCGAAGGGCTGGCGGCCGACGGCGCGCTGCACCCCGTACAGCAGGCGTTCCTGGAGCGTGAGGCGTTCCAGTGCGGATACTGCGCAGCCGGGTTCGCGGTCGCCGGCAGTGTCGTCGTCGACCACGCCGGGCAGGATCGCGCCACGGACGACGCGGAGCAGCCGCTGGAGGAGACCGTCGACACCGTCCTCGGCTCACACGTGTGCCGCTGCACGGACTACGAGCGCTACCGGGCGGCGGTACTGGCCACCGCGCGAAGCGCGGCCCCGACGGAACGCGAACTCGGCCCGCCCGCACCACAGAAGCACCTGGCGACCGGGGCGACCACCGGCGAGGCCATGCCCCGGCCGAGCAGGACACCCACGCTCTCCGCGGCAGACACCGACCGGCTCGGATACACCCCCGTGTTCGACGATCCGACGCTGGAACTGATCCGTCTGCTGCGCGACGGCGCGGAGATCGAGCACTCGCTGCTCGTCCAGTACCTCTACGCCGCCTTCTCGATCAAGGTGCCGCGTTTCGCCGACCTCGCCGGCTGGCCCAGCCATCGCTACGGAGGCCGCCCACTGCACCTGATGGGCGTGGCCATCGAGGAGATGACCCACCTCGACATCGTCAACTCGCTCCTCGTCGCCCTCGGAGCGGCCCCGCACCTGGGCCGCCAGCAGTTCCCGTACGAACAGGACATCTATCCGTTCGACTTCGTACTGGAACCGCTGAGCCTGCACAGCCTGGCCAAGTACGTGTACGTCGAGGCGTCGCCCAGCGCGGTCGACCCCGCCCAGCAGCACACACCCGAGGACCGGGCCTTCGTCGACCGCCTGTACGAGGTGCTCGGCTCGACAGCACCGGCGGCCCCGCGCCCCAACCAGGTCGGCAGCCTCTACCGCAAAGTCACCCGGGTGCTGGAACTCCTCCAGGAGCGGGAGCCGGACCGGCTCGACTACACCTCCTGGTTCGCCCGTCTGGAGCTGCTGCGCGAGGAAGGGGAGAGCGAACACTTCGCACTCTTCCGGTCCATGTTCGAGGGCACCCACCCCGCCCTCCAGGACTGCACGGACGTATGGAACCCGGCCGGCCCGGACCACCCGGTCGTCCCCCTCAGCCACTCCAGCGGGCTCCCCCCGTCCGGCGACCCCGTCCCCGACGAGACGGTCCCGGCCCTGCGCCACCTCGCGAACCTCCACTACTGGGCGGTGTGCATGCTGCTGGACGCGTCCTACCGGCAGGGCATGCTCTTCCACAGCGCGGCCCGCCGCCACATGACGGGCCCGCTGCGCAGCCTCGGCACCGCCCTGGCCCATCGCACCGAGGGCCTCCCGTTCGACGCCTTCGTGGCGGGCTACGCGCCGGGACTGGACACCGCGCAGAACCTGCGCCTGGCCCACACGATGGTGCAGCAGATCACCATCGCCCAGCAGCGCTACGCCCGCCACCTGCCGTACGACTACCCGGCCAACTGCGCCTTGGAGACGCTGTGGGAGCTTTCACTGGTGCGCCCCACGTAGTGCCCTCTCAAACCCCCATGGTCGCCAGTGCGGGACGGAAGCTCGTGCCGGCACTGGGGACGGACTGGGGAGCGGTCCACGTGCTGCCGTCGAACCGGCTCCACCAGATGCGCTCGTCACCCTCGACGCCCTTCCACGTCATGTAGGGGGAGTCGCCGTAGACGGTGAGAGCGGGGCCCACACTGGTGCCGGCACTGGGCACCACCTGAGGAGCCGTCCAACTCGTTGCCCAGGGGTAGAGCCGGCTCCACCAGATCCGCTGGTCGCCGGCGACGCCCTTCCACACCAGGTGCAGGCTCCCGTCCGACGGGCCGGCCAGGGCCACCCCGCCACTGGTGAAGGCACCGTCGATCGCCTGCGGCCCGGTCCAGCCCGTGGAACTGCCGAGATACGTGTTCCAGAAGACCCGCTGATCTCCCTCCACACCCTTCCACGCCATGCAGAGGTCGTTGTAGCCGTTCTTCTTGACGGCCAGGGCAGGAGCGAAGCCGGTACTCGCGCCGGGAACCACCTGCGGTGCCGTCCAGCCGCCGAAGTGGCTGTTCCAGAAGATGCGCTGATCGCCGCCGGCTCCCCGCCACACCATGGCGACCCCGGCATAGGGAGCGAGAGCGGGACCGACAGCGCTGGCGGCCCCGGGCACCACCTGCGGCCCGCTCCAGGCACCGCCGTCGAACCAGCTCCACCACACGCGCTCGTCGCCCTCGACGCCCTTCCACGTCATGAAGAGCGGGCCACCGGCCTGGCCTGCCAAGGCGACCCCGGCATTCGTGCCGGCTCCCGGCACCGGCTGCGGCCCGCTCCAGGACCCACCGCTCTGCAGCCCGTTCCACCAGATCCGCTGGTCCCCGGAGACACCCTTCCACGCCATGAACGTGCTACCGGCGCCGATGCCCAGCGGGGCACGCCCTCGTACCGCCGCCGAAGCGGCCGGGGGTACGGCGAGGCCGACAAGACCCGCCGCGACCGCAGCCCCGCCGAGGCGGAGCAACCCTCTCCGGCTCACGCTTTCCCGTGACACGGGCACCCCTCCCGTACCTCGGAGATCGCCTGCACGTGATCTCTTCACCTTTGCTCCCGTCTCATCGGCTTCCCAGACACCCAACAGCCGGGCGGCGCCCGCCACTTGGCTCCTGACCACTCCCCCGGAGGTCCCACGCGTACGAACGGATGCGCCACAGCGTGCCCGGGCGCGGTCGGGCACGCCAGTCGGCGGTCCGCTCAGCGGACCGGTCCGGGGGTGCTGATGTAAGACCATGGTGTCTCCTGCACCTGACGAACCTGCCGGAAGGGGAATGTCATGGCGACCCTGCGGATCTCTGTTGCCGCCGACTCCGACGAGGGGGTGACCCGTCAGCTCGTGGCGGAGCTGGGCCGCCGCGGGCACGAGGTGATTCCTCATGGCGTGCTGGCAGCGGAGGAGACGGATGACTGGGCGTTCTGTACGGAGGCTGCCGCGCGGGACGTTGCAGAGGGGCGGGCGGACCAGGCTGTCGTGTGCTGCTGGACCGGGACCGGCGCGAGCATCGCCGCCAACAAGGTTCCCGGCGTGCGCGCGGCACTGTGCACGGATGCCTATACGGCCCGTGGTGCCCGGCGCTGGAACGACGCGAATGTCCTGGCCCTGAGTCTGCGGTTGACGTCTACTGCGACGCTCGGGGAGATCCTGGACGCGTGGTTCGACACCGGTGCGAGCCAGGACCACACCGACCAGCAGAACATCCGGCATCTGGAGCGCCTTGACGAGGTGTGACGGGGCAGGTCCTCAGCGGTAGTTGGGACGAGGCGAGCCCCCCCCCGATCGGCCCCCGAGGCGCTGGCCGTCGCGCCTTCGTCCCTCGGTCACACGCTCGCGAGGAGTTCGTCGAGCGGGGCAGGCACCCGTTCCGGGTCGAGGGCCTCCACCAGGAGACTTCCGTAGCGGATCTTGCGGCCCTTCTTCGTGCCGAGGAAGCGCCGCAATTGCCGCTGTCGGGGTCGGCCCTGCTGTGCGGGCTGGTGCAGGAAGGTCTGCCAGGCGCGCAGGTCGCCCTCGGCTTGGATGATCTCCTCGACCCGCGCCGTGCCGAGCGCGCGGATCAGCTCGTCCTCCAGGTCCGCCACGCACACGAAGAAGCCCCCGGGCGGCGCCCCGGCCCGCTCCAGACCGCGGTCGTAGAAGCGCTGCTCGCCCTCGTCGCACAGTCCCCTCAGACGCAGCCCGAGGCCGGGCGGCCCGAGCAGACCGGCGTAGCGGCCGACGCTCATCGCCCCGCCCATCGGTATGACGCAGACCCCTTCGGCGGCCAGGTCCCGGCCACGCCGTGCGGCCAGACCCTCGACGGCCGCGAGATCGCTGGGCCCCTCCAGCAGCACGGCCGTCCTCAACCCCAGTCGTACGGCCAGTTCACCCGCCGGTTCGCCGGGCCCGCCGGCCGCCCACCCGCTCACCGCGTCCCGGAACGCCCACATGTCCGCCATACGACGAGTCTGCACGTCCACCGGCCGGCGGGGCACTGAATATTCGACAGCTCCGTTCGACGCGACGAGGCCGGGCGGCAGATCGCTGCGCTCAGACGAGGGAGACCACACCACTCGACGGGTCCTCGGGCAGCGCCAGGGCGACGGCCCCGCCCGGCGGGGAGGGGTGGGGGCGGCGAGGCTCTCGGACGCCGCCCGCCCCCGGCCCGAATCCCCCGCCGGGGCCGGGGCATGTGGGGGTGAGTCGCAGCACCCGTACGGTCATGGCCAGCCAGACCACAGCGACCAGGCCCGCCGCGGCCCCGGTCGGCAGCAGCACACCGGCGGCCCCACCGCCCGCCAGCAGTCCGGCGACCGCCACCCAGACGGCCAACGACCAGCGGGAACAACCGAGATACGTCACGGCCGTACGCCGCAGCCGGGCCACTCTGCGCGGCCCTCGCCATGCGGCACAGGGCCGACGTCCGCGGCGCAGGCAGGAGGAACACCGGAGGGATCGCGAAGAACGGTCCTTGGCCACTGCGGCCTCCATCCCAGAGGTACCGATGCCGCACTCGCTCCAGGGTGCTCCCCCGCCGCCCGGCACGGCAAGGGCGCAGGGCGCGGCTGGGCGGGGCGGGTGGCCAAGACGGGCGACCCCCGCGCACCGTGCGTACGCTAGTCGCTCGGCACGTCGTCCACCTGTGGGCGCAGGCACTCGATCAGGTAGTCGCCGGTGTCGGAGTCGAGGGTGACGCCGTGGGTCTCGCTGCGGAATCCGGGGAAGTTGCGGTCGAAGGTCTCCAGCGCGGTGAGGTAGCGCAGCAGGGGGCCGTCCGGGGCGCCGGTGCTCTCGCCGGGCATGAGGACGGGGATGCCGGGCGGGGTGACGGTCACCATGGCCGCCGCCACCCGGCCCGCCGCTTCGGCCAGCCGTACGCGCTCGGTGCCGCCTCGGATCAGGCGCTGATAGCACAGTTGAGGCGGCTCGACGGGCTCGGGAAGCTCCTGGAAGGCGGCGTCGAGCAGAGCGACCAGACGGACCGAGCGCAGGTAGTCGTGCATCTCCTGGCACAACTGGCGCAGCGTACAGCCCGAGTAGCGCTGCGGGTACTCACCGACGAGCGCCGGCAGAACGCGGTCGAGCGGTGCGTCGTCGTCGTAGAAGGCCTTGAAGTCCATCAGGGCGTCCAGCAGCGTGCCCCACTTGCCCTTGGTGATGCCCATGGAGAACAGCACCAGGGTGGTGTAGCTGTCGGTCTTCTCCACGACGATCTTCCGCGTGTCCAGGTACGCGGTGAGCACCCGGGCGGGGATGCCCCAGTCGCTCATGTCGCCGGTGGCGTTGATCCCCGGGCAGGTCAGGGTGACCTTGATGGGGTCGAGCATGCAGTGGCCCTCGGTGAGGCCGGGGAAGCCGTGCCAGTCGGCGTCCGGTTCGAGGTGCCAGCACGACGGTTCGGTGCGCAGCAGATCGGCCGGCGCCTCGTCGAAGGGCATGCGTGTGCCGCTCGCCGGGTCGGTCACCGCCTCGGGCTGCCACACCCCGAAGAACCACGGGGGCCGGTCGCCCGCGGCCTCGATCCGCCGTCCGATGCGCACCATTTCCTGCCGGAAGCGGATCGCCTCGGTCACCGCCTCGTCGATCAGCCAGCGACCCTGCGCGCCGTCCATCATGCCGGTGGCCACGTCCAGCGAGGCGATCATCGGGTACAGCGGCGACGTCGTACCGTGCATCATCAACGCCTCGTTGAAACGCGCGTCCTCCACCGGCGCCCGGGGTGCGGGCCTGACGTGCACCATGGCGCCCTGCGACAGGGCCGCGAGCAGTTTGTGCGTGGACTGGGTCGCGAAGACGGTGGGCCGCTCGGGGCCGGGGAGGGTGTTCTCGTCCACCGACATGCCGTAGCGCCCGCGGTACAGGGGGTGGAAGCGGGCGTAGGCGAACCACGCTTCGTCGAAGTGGAGGCGAGGGGTGCTGGCGGCGAAGGACCGCGCCGTCGATGCGGCGTCGTAACACAGGCCGTCGTACGTGGAGTTGGTGAAGACCGCGTACTGGCACTCCGGTGAGATGGCCTCGCGGGCCAGCGGATTGGCGGCGATCCGGGACGCCACCGCCTCCGCCTCGATCCCGGCCGGGGGCAGGGGCCCGGCGAGGCCGTAGCCGTTGCGGGTGGGGATGAGGAACACCGGTCGCGCGCCGGAGACGACGAGGCCGTGCAGCACCGACTTGTGGCAGTTGCGGTCCACGAGCGCGATCTCGTCGCGGGTGACGCTGAAGTGGCCGACGAGGCGGTTGCACGTGGAGTCGCCGTGCAGAACGAAGAAGGTGAGTTCGGAGCCGAACACCCGGGCAGCGTTGCGCTCCGCCTCGCCGATCGGGCCGCTGTGCTCGAACAGCGAGCCGAGTTCGCCGACCGAGATCGAGAGGTCGCTGCGCAGCAGACGTTCCCCGAAGTAGTCGTGGAAGGCACGGCCCACCGGCGACTTGAGGAACGCGACACCGCCGGAGTGCGCGGGGGTGTGCCACGAGTACTCGTGTGCGTCGTCGAAGCGGCGCAGGGCCTTGAAGAACGGTGGCAGGAGCGCTTCCTGGTAGGTGCGGGCGGCGGAGGTGATCCGTCCCGCGATGAAGGCCGGGGTGTCCTCCAGCGGCCACACGTACCCGATCACGGAATGCGACACCCACAACGGCAGTTCGCGCAGGCTGTCGTCCCTCATGACGAGGAACACCGGAAGGTCCTTGAAGCGGCGGCCGATGGCCCGCAGGACCGTGGCACCACCCGGTTCGTCCTTCGCGTCGTGACCGCCCGGAAGGTGCCAGGCCACCAGGACGGCCGCGAGGCCCGCCTCCGTACGCAGCACCGCCTCGGCGTCGGAAACACTCACCACCCAGCGCACGTCGTACCCCTGGGACTCGATGGCCCCACGGATCCTGTTCAGCTGATCCACACCGGTACTGTCGTCCCGCGGGTGCTCCGGTACCGCAACCAGAACAGCGTTGTCACGCATGTGGTCCCCTCCCCGGTCGGCCGCTGCCAACCCGGCCAGTCTCAGCCGCGTTCCCCCCTACGGACCATCAGCGCAGTGGTAAACCACCTGCCTGATGGAATGTGGAGGCCGTGGGCTGACTTGCCGTACGGGGGCAGGCGTACGGGGGTACGCATACGCGGACAGGCGTACACCGGCAGGCAACGGTGCGCGGCGACCCGGGCCGCCGCGCACCCACGCTCACAACGCGGTCCGCTCCACCGGGATCCACAACGCCGCGTCCGCCTGTGTCGCGTCCTGCGACAGACGGGTCCGCAGGATCTCGGGCCCCGGCCTGCTCCGGTACGGGTTGGACGGGAACCACTGGGTGAACACGTCCCGCCACATGTACTGGAGCGCCTGCGGGAACGGCCCGGAACTCTCGAACACGGCCCACGCCCCGGCCGGGACGGTGAGTGCGTCCATGTCCTCGGGCACGGCGGCGCCGGTCACCACGCCGTGGTAGTAGTCGAGTTCGGTCCCCTCGGCACGGCTTTCGTCCAGGTTCACGCTCACCGAGACGATCCCGTCGGGCTCCTGGTCGGACAGGCTCTGGATGCGCTCCATCGTCTCCTTGCCGATGCCCCGGATGAAGTCGGCGATGGCCGGGTTCACCCCCTCGTGCACGAGGGGCACGCGCGCCTTCCTGCCGACCACACGGAACTCCTCCTTCTCCACGACCCTGTACCGCATGCTGCTGCTCCCTTCGACGACGAGGCGGAAGGACATCCGGGGCTGGGAGTGGAGCGTCGCACCGATACGCCTGGCCTCTCCCGGGCCGACGCCGTGCATCGCACGGAACGCGCGCGCGAACGCCTCCCCCGAGGTGTAGCCGTAACGCACCGCGATCTCCAGCAGCGTCCGCTCACCGGCCAGCACCTCGGAACCCGCGACCGTCAGCCGCCTGCGCCGGATGTATTCCGACAGCGGGATTCCCGCCAACGCGGAGAACAGCCGCCGCAAGTGGTACTCCGACGTGACCGCGATCCGCGCCAGGTCGGCCACCTCGATCCGCTGGTCGAGATGGTCCTCGATGTGCTCCATGGCCTGGTTCAGCCGCTCCAGCACCCGGGCCTCCTTCCCTTTCGATCACTCACGTTAGGAAGGACCCACCTTGCCTCACCCGACATCCTGTGCCCGGTTCGGTCGGGTACGGCTGAAGAGGGGCATCCGGTGAAGAAGGGGTAGGGCGGACGCGGTCGGCCGGAGCGGTCTGCCCGCGCCCGCGTGAGACACCCCGACGACGACGCCCTTCAATTCGCCTTCATCGAACGGTACATACCGATCGAGTCGTGCTCGGCGGTATCGGCGAAGCCGAACTGCTCGTACAGGAAGCGGGCGGGGCCGTCCGCGATCAGTGAGACATAGGCGGTGGCGGGTGCGCGGCGTTCCAGTTCCCCGGTGAGCGCGGTCATGATGCGCTTGCCCAACCCCCGCCCCTGGTGGGCCGGGTGCACACACATGTCGACCACCTGGAACGCGGTACCGCCGTCACCGATGATCCGCCCCATGCCGATGGGCTCGCCCTCGTAGTAAAGGACCACGCCGTACCAGGTGTTGGGCAGAGCGAGAGCGACCGCCTCGGGGGCCTTGTCGGAGAGTCCCGCGTCGAGGCGCAGGCGGCGGAAGACCTCCACGGAAGGTACTCCCACCCGGAGTTGGTAAGGGTCATTCATATCTGCCATACGTTACACACTAGAGGGTGCGCGAGGGCCGCTCCAGCCCGGCGCAGGGCGCGCCGGGCCCGGCCACTGCGCCGGGCGTGCGCTCAGAGGAAGCGTGAGCAGGCCGTCTCGGGGCACACCTTGAACGAGAAGGTCAGGCTGCAAGGAGGCCATCGTGGAGATTTCTGGGCTCGTCAGCGCGATCGTGATCGGCATCGTCATCGGTGTGCTGGGGCGGCTCGTCGTCCCTGGGCGCCAGCACATCGGATTTCTGTGGACCATCCTGGTCGGCATAGTCGCGGCCCTGGTGGGGACGGCGATCGCGGCCGGTTTCGGCGTCGCCGACACCAAGGGTGTCGACTGGATCGAACTCGCCCTGCAAATCGCGCTGGCCGCCGTGGGCGTGGGCGCGTTGGACCGTTTCAAGGCGCGCCGCTGACCAGAGGTCGGTGAGGGCGAGTCAGCAACGTTTTCCGTCCCGTCTACCGGCCGGAGTGTGTCCGTCTCCCACTGACACCTGCCCGGCCGGTATACGCGTGCGTCGGCCCCGGCCGGACCGAGCGGCGGCAGCGACACCACCCTCTCCGGGTAACAAAGCGCACTCCCGAAGCTAGTCGGCGCGGCCCGTCGCCGCCACGGTCACACCCAGGCCGATCATCGCGATCCCGCCCGCTCCGCCGACCATCGACAGACGGCGGTCCGAGCGGGCGAACCAGGAACGGGCCGCCGAGGCGCCCAGGCCCCAGAGGGTGTCGGTGATCATGCCGATGGCGACCGGGACCAGCCCCAGCACCATCATCTGAAGGGGGACGCGGCCCGCCGAGTGGTCCACGAACTGCGGCAGCACCGCCGCGAAGAAGACGACACCCTTCGGGTTGGTGACGCCCACGAAAATACCGTCCAGGACGGTGCGCAGATCGCCGCGCCGCTCACCCGCCGGGGCCGCCATGCTCGCCGCACGCATCTCCTTGCGGTGCCGGAACGCCTGCACACCGAGGTGGACGAGATACACCGCCCCGGCCAGCTTCACACCCACGAACACCGTCGCCGAGCTCTCCACCAACGCGCCGAGCCCCCATGCCACCGCGAGCACCAGGAGGTACGAGCCGAGCAGGTTGCCCAGGACCGTCGCGAGCGCCACGCGGCGGCCGTGCGCGAGGGCCCTGCCGATCACGAACAGCACGCTCGGCCCCGGAATCACGATCACCAAGAGCGACATCGCCGCGAACGCGAGAATGCTCTCCGTGGACACCATGTATCCGCCACCTCCTGCGATTGTCTGCCGGAGATCATAGAAACAGACGCCGGACCCTCGTCTCTAGACACATCCGCCCACCGAAATCACCGGACACGGACAGGCACGGTCTTTTCACGCGGTGACTCCCGGGGGGGGGTGCGCCGCAGCTGTCGTCGGTGCGGAAATCAGCGGCACTCGGTCAGGTGAGCCGTTGGCTTCCGCCTGACCGCAGTGCGCTGCGCAACACAACCGCGAAGGGTGCCGTGCATGGAGATCGAGGGCGACTTGGGCCGTGCCGTGGCTCGGTGGACGAAGACCGTAGCCGATCGCGGTGACGGCCAGGGCCGGCACCGGGTTCCATCAGCGGCCCCGACGGGCGTTCAGCCGGGCCGCCTGGCGTGTCAGATGGTCGCGTTCCGGGAGGTTGGGGGCCTTCTGGGCCGCTTCGGCGTACAGACGTGCAGCAGTTGCCAGGTCGCCGTCGCGCTCGTGGAGGTAGGCGGCCACCGCGGTGTGGCGGGGCAGGGAGTCGTCCAGGGCCGCGAGCGCCGCCAGGCCGGCGCGCGGGCCGTCGGCCTCGCCGACGGCCACCGCGCGGTTGAGCCGGACGACCGGGCTGTCGGTCAGGCGGGCGAGCTCGTCGTACCACTCGACGATCTGGACCCAGTCGGTCTCCTCTGCGGTGGGCGCGTCGGCGTGGAGGGCAGCGATGGCGGCCTGGGCCTGGAACTCGCCGAGGCGGTCGCGGGCGAGGGCCGCCTGCAGGATCGCGACGCCCTCGGCGATCGACTTGGTGTCCCAGCGGCCGCGGTCCTGCTCGGCGAGCGGCACCAGGCTGCCGTCGGGTGCGGTGCGGGCGGCGCGCCGGGCGTGGTGGAGCAGCATGAGGGCGAGCAGCCCCGCCACCTCGGGGTGGTCGATCGCCGCCGCGAGCTGCCGGGTGAGCCGGATGGCCTCGGCGGCGAGGTCGACGTCGCCGGAGTAGCCCTCGTTGAAGACGAGGTAGAGCACGCGCAGCACGGTGGCGACGTCACCGGGCTGGTCGAACCGCACGCCGGATACCGTGCGCTTGGCCCGGCTGATCCGCTGCGCCATCGTCGCCTCGGGCACCAGGTAGGCCTGGGCGATCTGACGGGTGGTCAGCCCGCCCACGGCGCGCAGGGTGAGCGCGACCGCGGACGACGGCGTCAGCGACGGGTGGGCGCACAGGAAGTAGAGCTGGAGCGTGTCGTCCACCGCGGGCGCGGGCCCCGGCGCCAATTCCTCCTCGACGAGGTCCTCGCGCCGGCGGCGGGCGGTGTCCGCCCGGGTCGCGTCGAGGAACCGGCGCCAGGCCACGGTGACCAGCCAGCCCTTCGCATCCCGCGGAGGGTCGGCCGGCCACACGCGGACCGCCTCGACCAGCGCGTCCTGTACCGCGTCCTCGGCCGCCGCGAAGTCGGCTCCGCGGCGGACGAGGATCCCGAGCACGCTCGGTGTGAGGCTCCGCAGCAGAACCTCGTCCACCTCATTGGCACTCCGTGACGGTGGGCTGCGCGGCCAGGAACGGGCGCACCTCCAGCCACTCGTGGATCGGCTTCCCACCCGCGCCGGGGGCCGCCGACAGTTCCCCGGCCAGCTCGACGGCGCGCTCGTAGCTGTCGACGTCGATCACCATCCACCCGGCGATGAGGTCCTTGGTCTCGGCGAACGGGCCGTCGGTGACGGGCGGGCGTCCCTCGCCGTCGTACCGGACCCACGCCCCTTCGGGCGCGAGCGCCTGACCGTCGACGTACTCGCCGGTCCCCTCCAGCCGGGCCGCGAAGTCCCGCATGTACTGCATGTGGGCCGAGATCTCCTCCGGCGTCCACTGGTCCATGGGCACGTCGTTGATCGGCGCCGGAGCGCCGCGGTAGTGCTTGAGCAGCAGGTACTTGGCCATGATGACTCTCCTCCGTACTGGTGCGACCCATTGTGGTCGCGTTCACTACGGGGACGGAGCCGGCCACGGGTTCTCGACATCGCCGCCGGATTTTCTTGGCTCATTTTTTCAGGCCTCGGACATGACGACGCCGGGGTGCCCGATCGGGCACCCCGGCGCGGAGTCGAAGGCGAGGAAAGCGAAGGGACTAGTTCAGTGAGGTGGAGAAGGAAGTCCGTTCATGGCCTCGCCCGGCCAACAGTAGCAGTCAGGCGGGGATCAGGTCGCGCAGGTTTTCCGGTGTGAGGATGCGGGAGCCGGGATGCAGTCCCTCCGGGCGTTCCAGGCCGATGTACGTGACGGGGCCGTCCGGGACCGACACACCGTCCCACAGCGTGGTGGGCGTCGCCCCGTCGGCCATCAGGTCGGTGAGGTAGCGGACCGTGAGGTGCTCGCGCTCGACGATGCCCCGCAGCAGGGTGGCGACCGACACCCGGTTGCCCTCGACCCGGTTGGAGTTCGGGGTGCCCGTCAGATACAGGTGCAGCCACTTGGCGTGCCAGCGGCCGTCGTCGCCGCGTACGAACGCCAGCGGCAGCGCGACGCGGCCCGTGCCGCGCAGCTCCGACTTCATACGGACCGTGCGCGCTTCGAAGGGACGGCCCTGCTGCTCGGCCTCGCGCAGCATGAAGCCGAAGAACGACTCCTCCACCTCCTCGAAACCCTCCCCGAGAAGATGTTGACCTGCGGGACGATGAAGGCGCCGCGCACGGCGCCGAGGCGCAGGTTGATGAACTCCGAGGCACCGTCGGGCGCGTCGGTGATGTCGCCGGAGTGCTCGCCCTCCAGCTCGGTGAGCGCGGTGTACGACAGCCAGGACACGGTCTCGTACGAGGCGTCCAGCATCAGCGCCGACAGGTCGAAGTCGGTGCTGCGGCTCGTCTGCTTCCAGTGGACGAAGAACCGCAGCAGCTCGCCGTCGACCGGGGAGATCGAGCCGCGCGGCAGCACCCCGAGGCCCGCCGCCGTCGCCTTGCCGCTGAGCGGGAGCGCGACGTCGAGGACGTCGGGGTCGACCAGCAGGTGGCCGGGGTCGGGCAGACGCAGCCGCATCTCGGCGTCCAGGGCGGCGATCAGACGCTCGCACTCGGCCGCGGGCACGGGCGGGCGGTTGTCGTCGCTCACCCAGGCACGGCCGCGGCTGTTGACGAAGACACGGCGTGCGCCGCTCTCACGCGCGCGGTTGTGCAGATGCTCGCGCACCGACAGCAGGACCCGGCCGGACACCTGCGGGACGACCCGCTCGGCGGCGGCCACCACCACGGCGCGCTCGTCCTGGGTGTCGCACACGCGCAGCAGGTGGTCCAGCGAGCGGAACAGCTTGCCCGGAGCGGCCTCCAGCAGCCGCGCCGCACCCGTGACATCGCGCGCGCCGAGCAGCTCCGCCGCGCGGCTGTCGAAGGACCGGGCCTCCTTCTCACCGCGGGCGACGGCGAACACGTCGGCGGCGTGCGGCCAGCGCGCCGCGTACTCATGCGCGTGCAGCCGCTCCCCCAGGCGTTTGAACGCCTCGCGGTGCGCCCCCACATCGGCGAGCTTGGCCGGGGACGCCGCCACGACCGCGTCGAGCCCGGCGAGCATGGCACGCCGCACCGGGCGGGACGGCGAGCGGAACCGGGTCGGCTCCACGAGGGTCACGTCGCCGTCCGACAGCGCGCAGGCCAGCCGCAGCACATCGGTGACCGTGTCCAGCAGCAGACCCGCACCGGCTTCGAGTCGGGCGCGGTTGACGACGGCCCGGTTCTCCCGGACCGGGATCTCCTCGGGCTGCGGCCCGTCCACGCAGTGCCCGGCGAGCGCGGACAGGTCGAGCAGCGCCTCGTCGCCCAGCGGCGTGGTGCTCCCGGCCAGGGCCAGGTACAGGGCGGTGACCTCGTCGTCCGGGGTGCCGCCCAGGTGGAGAACGGTCAGGCGGTCACCCGCCGCGGCGATCAACTCGTCGTGCGCGGCGAGCATCTGGGTGTACGTGTGCTGGTAGGTGCCGTAGGACGGGAGAGTCAGCAGGTCGAGCACGCCCGTGCTCAGCTGGGTGAGGGTGCTTTCGCGCGAGGCGTCGTCGGCGAGCGCCTCGGTGACGCACCGCGCCCAGAAGTCGAACGTGTCCGGCACGTTGGCCGGGAAGTCGATGAAGTAGGCGTTGTGCTGGACGTGGTCACCGACCATCGCCCGGACCGTGTCCAGCGTCCGTACGGCGGTGTCGACGACCGTGCCCTCGTCCAGCGCCGACAGGTGACCCAGCAGGTCCGCCGACAGCTTGAAACCCACCGACATCAGCGCGGCGTCGAACTGCCGCGCCGCGACACCGCCTTGCCCTGCGGTTCCGCAGGGGGCGGGAAGGCGGTGGGTGTGCCGGATGACCAGGGGTTCGAAACGGTGGACCATCCGGGAATGATCCCAGAGCCGTACGAACCGACGCACTCGGGTTTTCGAACGCCGCGTGCCGCAGCGACCTCGTCAGCGTCAGCGCCGCCGGAAAGAGGATCGCCTCCCCGGCCGCGACCACCCGTACCGCCTGCGCGATCTGCCGGACCGGATGCCGCTTGAGCACGAACCCACTGGCCCCCGCGCTGAGTGCGGCGGTGACGTAGTCGTCGTTCTCGAACGTGGTGATCACCACGACCTTCGGCGGTGGCGCCGACCCGGCCAGCAGGTGGCGGGTGGCCTTGATGCCGTTGCGACACGGCATCCGTACGTCCATCGACACCAAGTCCGGCCGCAGCCTCAGCGCCTGATCGACCGCCTCGACACCGTCGGCGGCCTCCCCGACCACCGCGATCCCCGGCTGTGCCGCGAGCAGTGCGCGCAGACTGCTGCGGGGCACCTCGTCGTCGTCCGCGATCACGGACGCCCGCGCGACACACCGACGTCACCCATAGGGACCCGCCGACATGCCTGCCTGCGGTGCGGGATCGAGAATGGGAGGCCATCGGCGTCGCGGCGCACCCCGGCAGAGAGGCCCTCCCATGCCTGGACCTGCTCGTCGTCCGGTCGGGCCACGCCGTGGGCACGCGCGGACCGACCGGATGCTCCGTACCCTGCTACGCCGCCGCAAGCGGGCGCTGAGCAGCGCGGACGTGACGGTCGCCGATCAGCCCCAGGTGCGCCGCGCGGTGACGGCGGCCGCGCTCGGCAACACCATGGAGTGGTTCGACTTCGGTGTCTACGCCTATCTGGCCGGGACCATGGGCAAGGTCTTCTTCCCGTCGAGCTCGCCGGGCGTCCAGGTCGTCTCCACCTTCGCCACCTTCGCCGCGGCGTTCCTGGTCCGGCCGCTCGGCGGGCTGGTGTTCGGCCCGCTCGGCGACCGGATCGGCCGGCAGAAGGTGCTCGCCGCGACGATGATCATGATGGCGGCGAGCACCTTCGCGGTCGGGTTCCTCCCCACGTACGCGGCGGTCGGTTTCGCCGCCCCGCTGCTTCTCCTCGTCTGCCGACTCGTCCAGGGCTTCTCGACCGGCGGTGAGTACGCGGGAGCCACCACGTATATCGCCGAGTACGCGCCCGACCGGCGCCGCGGATTCCTCGGCAGCTGGCTCGACTTCGGCACGTTCGTCGGGTACGCCCTGGGGTCCGGCCTGGTCACGATCCTCACAGTCACGCTCGGCGCGCAGGGGCTGGAGGACTGGGGGTGGCGCATCCCCTTCTTCGTCGCCGGGCCGCTCGGCCTGATCGGCCTGTACATGCGGCTGAAACTGGAGGAGACCCCGGCCTTCAAGAAGGAAGCCGCCTACGCGGCGGCGGAGGGCCGGGGCGACGCCCACGCGACCGAGGAAGCCCCTCCGACGGCCAGGGGAACCCTCAAGGAGATCTTCACCAAGCACTGGCACGCGGTGCTCATCTGCATGGGCCTCGTCCTGCTGTACAACGTCACCAACTACATGGTGACGTCCTACCTTCCGACATACATGACCGTCACCCTCGGCGAGAACGACACCACGGCGCAGTTGCTGGTGCTCGCCACCATGCTGCTCGTGGTCCTCACCATCACGACCGTGGGCCACACGTCGGACCGGTGGGGCCGCAGGCCGGTCTTCCTGGCGGGCAGTGTCGCTCTCATCGCTCTCGCCCTGCCCTCGTTCCTGCTGATCCGGGAGGGCGGCATCCTGCTTCCGGCGGTGGGCTGCGCGGTCCTGGGCCTGCTCCTGGTGTGTTTCGCGGGCACGGCCGCCTCCACCCTGCCCGCGCTGTTCCCCACCCGGTTGCGTTACGGCGCGCTGTCCATCGCCTTCAACATCTCGGTCTCGCTGTTCGGCGGTACGACGCCGCTGTTCACCTCGGCGCTGGTGGAAGTGACGGGGAACGACCTGGTCCCGGCGTACTACCTGATGGTGGCCGGGGTCATCGGTCTCGTATCCACGCTCTTCCTGCACGAGACGGCGGGCAAGCCGTTGCGCGGGTCCGGGCCGATGGTCGAGACGCACGGCGAGGCGGAACGCCTCGTCGCCCACAGCCGGGCGGCGGCCGGGCGACAGGCGCGGGACATCTGGATCCGGCTGCGCCACCCGTGGGCCCACCACCCTCCGGGGGACCGCCGCGACTGACCACCCGGCGCCGCGACGCCTTCGGGTGGCGTGTTCGTAGGATTTCCGCATGACGGATGAGAGCGAGCGGGCCGTGCGGGCGGCGACAGAAGGGGAGCTGCGGCTTCTCGATCCCGAGGTGCGTGCGTCCCCGGACCGTGTCCTGGAGCTTCTCGATCCGCAGTTCACCGAGGTCGGGGCATCCGGGCGCCGGTGGGACGCGGCGTCGATCCTCGCGGCGACCGGTGACGGCACGGTGTCCCCGGAGTCTCCCGTCAACGTCACCGAGATGTCCGGCGTCGTCCTTGCCCCCGGCATCGTGCACCTGACGTACCTCTCCGAACACCAAGGCAGCCGGGCGTGGCGGAGCTCCTTGTGGCGCCTGACGGAAACGGGTTGGCGCATGTACTTCCACCAGGGCACCCCGACGGGCTGAGCCTGCGAAACGGGCACACCTCCTCCGCGAGCGGCCGGACCGCAACACCTGCTCCCACGCCCCGCAACCCTCGCAGACGAGCGGAGCAGTGACACGGTCACGGCATCGCCCTCGGAAACCCGGCCTCAGTCCGTCGCACGCAGGGCATCGGCGGCCCCGCTGGCGAGTTCTACGCGTACCAGGGCGGCCGCCAGCTTCGGCAGGTCCTCGGCCGGGACGAGACGCGCCAGGCCCTCGGGGGTCTTCGGGAGTCCGAGCTCACCCGCGGCGTGGCGGGCCCGGCTGTCGAACGCGGGACGCAGCTCGGGCCATACCCCCTGCGCCTCCCGGCAGTAGATGCCGGCTCCCACCGGCCCGATCCGCGGCACCTCCTGCAACAGCTCACCCACCCGGCCCGGGTCGCCGTCGGCCGCCTCACGCAGCCGCCGCAGGTCCCCGCGATACCGGTCGAGAACGAGCTCGGCTCCGGCTCCCAGCGCGGTGGCCGTGCTCTCGTCGTAGCGGCGGTAGTGCGCGCGGCCGAGCGCGTCCACCCGGGCCTGCCACGAGGCATCGGCCATGGCCCGGGGCGTACGCATCCCGGCGGCGAACAGCTCGCGGGCCGCGGCCACCGCGATGTCGGCCTTGATGCGGACCGAGAACAGTACGCAGAGCGTCAGCAGCTGGTACAGCGGCGCCGGTGTGTTCCGCAGCCGGATGCCCGCCTCCTCGGCATGGGTCGTCCCGTACTCGTCCAACAGGTCCGCCACCGTGACTCGCCGTGCCATGGCGCTCCTCGGGCCGCAGTCGAAACGGACAGGTGTGGGGGCGGGCCGCAACCGCGCGACGGCCACACCCACTGACAGGGCGCGCCCACAGCCTCACGCCTCGTGAGCGCTCCCGGCCTCGTCCAGAGCGCCCTCGCGAATGATGACCACCGGGCACGAGGCGTGCTGGGCGCACTGCAGGCTGACCGAGCCGAGCAGCAGACGGGCGAACCCTCCCCTGCCACGGTTGCCCACCACCAGCAGCTCCGCGCCGACCGAAGCGCCGGTCAGTACCTCTGCCGCGTTGCCGCGCACGACGTGGCTGGTCAGCGGCACGTCCACGGCCTGGCCGAGGACGGTGCGAAGCTCATCGGCGAGATCCTTCTTCGCCTGCTCCTCGTCGAGGTCCGCGTCCACCGCCGGAGCCGACCACCCCGCCGCCCCGGGCACGTCGTACGCCGCCACCGCCTCCACTGTCGCCCGAATGAGGCGGGCGTGCCGCACCGCCCACCGCAGCGCCTCGTACGAGGCCTCGGAGCCGTCGACACCCACCACGACCCGGCGATCGCCACTGCTGGTATCCATGGCGCTTTCCTTTCGCGCGACTCCCCCACCTCCAGGGTGTTACACACGCGGCTCCGCGGCCAGCGGCGGGGGACGTGAGCCGTTCCGCGTCGGGGCAGGCTGGTCCAGAGGCGTCTGACACCCGCACCACACCCCGCACGTACGACCGTGACCGGCACCGCGCGCCACCTTCACCCGTTCGGCGCGGTTCCGGCTGGACGGGGCAGGGGAAGGACAGCCCGTCCTTCCCCCACGGTATCCACCGGAGGCATCCATGCCCGACATGAACGGTCCGTACAAACCCGGCACCCCCTGCTGGGTCGACCTGATGGTCCCCGACCAGCAGGCCGCCCTCGACTTCTACTGCGGCCTGTTCGGCTGGCAGGGGGAGATCGGGCCGCCGGAGACCGGCGGCTACTCGGTCTGCCACCTCAAGGGCAAGCCCGTCGCCGGGATCATGAAGGCGATGAACCCGGACGGCACGGTCCCTGACCCGATGCCGCCGACCGTGTGGACCACCTACTTGTCCACCGACAACGTCGACGGCACCCTCAAGGCCGTCACCGACGCGGGCGGCAGCGTCATGATGGGCCCGGTCGACGTCATGGAACTGGGCCGGATGGCGGTCGTCACCGACCCGACCGGCGCGGTCGTCGGCCTCTGGCAGCCCGGCACCTTCGACGGCGCGGGCATCGTCAACGAGCACGGCGCCGTCACCTGGAACGAGCTCGCCACCAACGACACCGCGGCGGCGGCCGAGTTCTACTCCCGCGTCCTACCCCTCACCACTGGCCCCGCCGACCTCCCCGGCGCCGAGGGCTACACCACCATCCGGGTCGACGGCCGCGAGGTCGGCGGGATGATGGGCCTCGACCAGCACCCGCCCGGCACCCCGCCGCACTGGCTCACGTACTTCCGCACCGAGGACGTGGACGCGATCGCGGCAGCGGCCGGGAAGGCCGGGGGCAAGGTCGTCGCCCCGCCGTTCGACATGCCGGCGGGCCGGATGTCCGTCCTGGCCGACCCCCAGGGCGGCGTCTTCGCGGTCATCAAGCCCATGGCACCGGACCAGACCTGACGCACGGCAACGGCGCTCCGGCACCGTTGCCCCACTAGCGGACCCGCTCCGGCGCACTGGAGCGGGTCGGCTCGTCGCGCCGCTGATCGCCCGACGGCAGCCGTTACGCCAGGTCGAGCAACTGCTCGTAGAAACCGCCGAATCCGCGTCGCTCGTCGACGAAGTGGAGCTCCAGGATCCAGTGGCAGACGCGGCCCGCGCGGTCGGTGCGGCGCAGCGGGTTGTGGTTGTCGGGGGTGATGTAGGACTCGGTCTTCGCCCCGTCGTTCGTCTCGTGCGGGAACTCCCCCACGAGGTGGCCCGCGTGCCAGATGCCGAGCGTCCAGCCCGCCTCGGCGGCCAGGCGCTCGACCTCGGCGTGCAGCTGCTTGCCCGTGATGTCGGGGTCCGCGGCGAACGCGGCGCGCCCGGCGTCGAAGACGCGCGGCAGGTCCGCGAGGAGCCGGTGCTTGTCCGGGTCGTCGCCGAAGACGTAGGTGCGGCCGAAGTCCGCCTCGTACTCCTCGAAGATCGGGCCGAAGTCGGCGAAGGCGACGTCGTCCTCGCCGATGATCCGGTCCGGCGGGTTCTCCCGGTACGGGAGCAGCGAGTTGGGGCCGGAGCGGACGATCCGCTTGTGCCAGTGCTTGGTGGTGCCGAACATGTCGTTCGCCAGGTCCCGGATGCGGTCGCTCGCCTCCCGCTCCCCGACGCCGGGCGCGACCAGTCCGCGCGCCTCCACCTCGGCGAACAGGGCGATCGCCTTCTCCTGCGCCGCGACCAGCCCCGCCACGCGCCGGGCTTCCTCCGCCCCTGCTGATGCCTCTGTCACGCCGACTCCCCCATCTTTCCCTTGAGTTGCAGCCCGCACGAGGCGGGCGGATGACGCATCTGCCACCCTAACCCCACCCTTCTCGTGTACATCTGCGGAGTGTGCGGCCAATGGGCTGCGCCCGTGGGGGTGGGACGACTTGGGACAGCCTTGGCTCCGCTGCGAAGGGCAAGCCGGGCGCCCGCATGGAGCACCGGCCGAGAGGAGACGCCACCCGGTGGGTACCACTGCCTCAGTCGGCGGCGAGCCTGGTCGCCGAGTCGCCGGACCGTCGTCGCACCGAACCCACCACCCCTGACGCCTTCCGACCGTAAGGACCACTATGCAGACCGTCACCCTGAACAACGGCGTCGAGATGCCGATCCTCGGCTTCGGCGTCTACCAGATCCCGGCCGAGCAGACCGAGCAGGCCGTCAGCGACGCCCTCGCCGCCGGGTACCGCTCCCTCGACACCGCCGCCGCCTACCGCAACGAGGAGGCCGTCGGCCGGGCGATCAAGAGCAGCGGCATCCCGCGTGAGGACCTGTTCGTCACGACCAAGGTGTGGGTCTCCGACGCCGGCGAGGACAAGGCCAGGCGCGCCTTCGACACCTCGCTGCGCAAGCTCGGTCTGGACCACCTCGACCTGTATCTGATCCACCAGCCGTACGGCGACGTGTACGGCTCCTGGCGGGCCATGGAGAGCCTGCACCGCGAGGGGCTCATCCGGGCCATCGGCGTCTCCAACTTCTATCCCGACCGGCTCGTGGACCTCATCGACCACAACGAGATCGCACCGGCGGTCAACCAGGTCGAGACCCACCCCTTCCACCAGCGGACCGCCGATCAGGACCTCATGCGCGAGCGCGGGGTCCAGATCGAGTCGTGGGGGCCCTTCGCGGAGGGGCGCAACAACCTGTTCACCCATCCGGTACTCGTCCGGATCGCCACCGCGCACGGCAAGTCCGTGGCGCAGGTGGTGCTGCGCTGGCTCATCCAGCGGAACGTCGTGGTGATCCCCAAGTCGGTCCGCGCCGAGCGCATGGCCGAAAACCTCGACGTCTTCGGCTTCGAGCTCACCGACGACGAGATGACGGCCATCGCCGCCCTGGACACCGGAGCGTCGCTCTTCTTCGACCACCGCGACCCGGTGATGGTCAGCCGACTGGGCAACAGCGTCCTGGACGACTGACGGGAAGGGGGAGCCCGCTCTCCGTTCCCGCGGTCGATGGTGTACGAAGGCAGGCGTGAAGGAACAGATCCAGCCCTCGACCGTCCGCGTGTTCATAGCGCTCGCCCCGCCCGACGAGGCGAAGGAAGAGCTGGCGCGGGCGCTGCGGCCCGCCTACTCCGCGTACCCGCGGCTGCGGTGGAACCGCATCGAGGACTGGCACATCACCCTGGCGTTCCTCGGTGAGCTCCCGGTGGCGGCCGTGCCGCTCCTCCAGGCGCCGCTCGCCGACCTCGCGGCGGCGAACGAGCCGCTGCGGCTGGCGCTGCGCGGGGGCGGGCACTTCGACGAGCGGGTGCTGTGGAGCGGGGTCGAGGGGAACCTCGAAGGGCTGCATCTGCTCACCAAGGAGGTACGTGACGTGATCAGGGCGTGCGGTATCGCCTTCGAGGACCGGCCCCTGCGGCCCCATCTGACGCTGGCCCGGTCCCGGCGCGACGACTCCTCCAGCGTGGTGGAGGCCGCCACCGGACTCGCCGCGTTCACCGGCCGCCCCTGGCAGGCCGAACGCCTGCACCTGGTCGCCAGCAACATCGGCCGTGGGCCCGGACCCATCCACTACCGCGACATCGAGGCCTGGCGCTTCGGCGCGGAGCCTTCCTGACGTACGCGCCGAGGCCGGCACCCCCCGGGTGCCGGCCCGTCGCCCCTCGTGCGCCGGAGGCTCAGCCCGCCAGGCGGGCCATCCACGCCTCGATCTCGTCGGCCGAGCGCGGCAGGCCCGCCGACAGGTTCTCGTGGCCGTCGGCCGTGACGACCAGGTCGTCCTCGATCCGGACGCCGATGCCGCGCCACTCCTCGGGCACGGTCAGGTCGTCCGGCTGGAAGTACAGGCCGGGCTCGACGGTGAGCACCATGCCCGCTTCGAGGACGCCGTCGACGTACTCCTCGTTGCGCGCCTGTGCGCAGTCGTGGACGTCGAGGCCGAGCATGTGGCCCGTGCCCGCCATGGTGAAGCGGCGCTGGAGGCCGAGCTCGTAGGCACGCTCCGCCGGGCCCTCGATGAAGCCCCACTCCACGAGGCGGGCCGCCAGGTGGCGCTGGGAGGCCTCGTGGAAGTCGCGGTACGCGGCGCCCGGCTTGACGGCGGCGATGCCCGCCTCCTGTGCCTCGTACACCGCGTCGTAGACCTTGCGCTGCAGCGGCGTGAAGGTGCCGCTGATGGGGAGCGTGCGGGTGACGTCGGCGGTGTAGAGGGTGTGCGTCTCCACGCCGGCGTCGAGCAGGAGGAGGTCCCCGGGGCGGACCGGGCCGTCGTTGTCCGTCCAGTGCATGATCGTGGCGTGCTCGCCCGCGGCGGCGATCGTGCCGTAGCCGACGGCGTTGCCCTCCAGGCGCGCGCGCCGGAAGAACGTTCCCTCGATCCACCGCTCGGACGAGGCGATCGCCCGGGAGAGCTCGCCGATCACGTCGGTGAAGCCGCGCACGGTGGAGTCCACGGCCTTGCGGAGCTCGCCTATCTCCCACTCGTCCTTGACCAGGCGGAGGTCGCTGAGCGCCTCTTCCAGTTCGGTGTCGCGCTCCTCCTCGGTGGCGACCGCGTATTCGAGCGACGGGTCGATGCCGCGGACGATCCGGGTCGGCGCGGCCGAGGAGGCGGCGAGGTCCTCGACCGCCGTGCGGACGTCGCGGCAGGGCAGTCCGAGCACGACCTCGGACTCGGCGAGGGAGCGGCGGCGGCCCATCCACAGTTCGGCCGTGGCGCCGGTCCAGAACTCGTTGTCGTCCCTGCTGTCGCGCGGCAGCTGGTAGCAGTAGGCGTCGTGGCCGCCGTCCGCCCGGGGTTCCAGGACGAGCGCGCCGTCCCGGACCTGGTCCCCGGTCATGTGGACGTAGCCCGAGTACGCCCGGAAGGGGTAACAGTCGTCGTTGGAGCGGGTCTTGAGGTTCCCGGAGGGGATCACCAGGCGTTCGCCCGGGAAGCGCGCGGAGAGCGCGGCGCGGCGGGCGGCGGCGTAGGGGGCCTGCTCGTCGGGCCGCAGGTCGTGCCGCTCGGTGTCCGCCCACCCCGTCCGCATCAGCGCGGACAGTTCCTCGGAGATCCCTGAGTAGAGACCGTTCTTCCGGCCTTTCGCCACGGCGTACACCTTCCTCTGGAGGGGGCATCTGGAGGGGACTTCCAGGTGGAACCGCTGGGTGCGTTTCCTCGGCGGACGCTACCCCGCACCACCCGCGCCCGGTGCCGAGAAGTGCCACTGGCACAGATCGGCCACGACGCCCGGCCGGGGCCGTCGATAATGCGGCACATGACGAACGCGAAACTCGGTGAGGCCCTGCGGCTTCTGGGCATCGATCACGCTGCGGGCCGGGTCTATCTGGCGCTGCTCGACCTGGCCCCCGCCCCCCTGAGCGCGATCGCGGCCGCGGCCGGTCTGGAGGGTGCGGAGCTCACCTCGGCGTACGGCGCGCTGGTCGACGCGGGTCTGGCCAGTGCCGCCGAGGAAGGCGGGGACGTGGTGGCCCCGGTTCCGCCTGCCGCCGGTCTGGAGATCCTGGCCCGGCACCGGGCGGCGGAGGTCGAGGAGTCGCGGATCGCGGTCGGGGGCGCGTTCGAGTCGTTCCGGCGGCAGCGGCTCGCCGCGTACAACGACAACCTCGTCGAGGTCGTCACCGGCGACGCGGTCGGCCCCCGGATCCGGCAGGCCTGGGCGAGCGCCCGTGAGCAGATCCGGCAGCTGGAGTCGCCTCCCTACCTGACCCTGCCGGGCGCCACGGACGACGCGCTGGCCACGCTCGCCCGTGGGGTGACGCAGCGCGTCGTGTACTCGCGGGAGTCGCTGGAGTACCCGGGCCATCTGCGGGAGGCGATCGAGCCGTGCGTCAACGCCGGTGAGCAGGCCAGGGTGCTGCCGTCGGTGCCGGTCAAACTCGTGATCATCGACGAGGCGTACGCGCTGGTGTCGTTGTCGATCAAGGAGGCCGACGTGCACAACACCATGCTGGTCGTGCAGCCCTGCGGTCTGCTCTCCGCGCTCATCGCGCTGTTCGAGCAGTCCTGGCAGAACGCCCTGCCGTTCCACGGCAGCACCGCCCGTCCCGGCGGCGTGCCGCCCGCCGACCGCCGTCTGCTGTGGCTGCTCGCGGGCGGTGCGAGCGACGACGTCATCGCCCGCGAGCTGGGACTCAGTCGGCGTACGCTGTTCCGCCGACTGCAGGTCCTGATGGCCCAACTGGGCGCGGCGAACCGCTTCCAGCTCGCCCTGCAGGCACAGCGACACGGTTGGCTGTGACGCCCGTGGCGGCTCGGTCGGGGCCGGAGCGCAGGCGGAACGTGCGGCGGTAGGCGTCGGGGGGCACGCCCACCGTGCGGTGGAAGTGCCGCCGCAGTGTGGTGGCGGTGCCCATGCCGGTCGCCGTCGCGATGGAGGTGACGCTGTCGTCGGTCTTCTCCAGCAGCTCCTGGGCGCGGCGGATCCGCTGGGTCAGCAGCCATCGCAGGGGTGTGGTGCCGGTCGCCGCGTGGAAGTGGCGGCTCAGGTTGCGCGAGCTCATCCGTGCGCGGCGCGCCAGGTCCTCGACCGTCAGCGGTTGGTCGAGCCGTTCCAGCACCCAGGGCAGCAGCGCCGTGAGCGGATGGTCGTCCCGGGCGGGCACCGCGGTGGTGACGAACTGGGCCTGGCCGCCGGACCGGTGGGGTGGCACGACCAGGCGGCGGGCGACGGCGTTGGCGACCGACGAGCCGTGGTCGAGGCGCACCAGATGCAGGCACAGGTCCAGCGCGGCGGCCTTGCCCGCCGAGGTGAGCACGCTGCCGTTGTCCACGTAGAGCACGTCCGGGTCGACCTCCGCACGGGGCCAGCGCGCGGCCAGGACGTCGGTGTGCGCCCAGTGCGTGGTGGCGCGCCGCCCGTCCAGGAGTCCGGCAGCGGCCAGTACGAACGCCCCCGTGCACAGCGACGCCACCCGCGCGCCCGCCTCGTGGGCCGCGTGCACCGCGTCGACCAGGTCGGCGGGCGGCTCCACGTCGGGGTCGACCCAGCCGGGGACGATCACGGTGTCGGCCTCGCTCAGCCGGTCGAGGCCGTGATCGGGCTCCAGCACGAACCGGCCCAGCCGCACGGGCCCGCCCCCGCAGACCTCAAGGTCGTACCAGGGAACGTCCACGCTGTCCGGTGCGGAGCCGAAGACCTCGTACGCCACGGAGAGTTCGAAGTGCAGCATCCCGTCGGTGACGGCCAGCGCGACAGTGGTCATGTCCGGAAGTGTACGGGTCATGTCGTTCCAGACACTCACTGCGGGACCTCCGCGCGCACCAGGATGGTCGCAGTCGATCGGCCCGGGACGCGGGACGCGGACACGAGGTGGGGAGAAACCAATGGTGGCGGGGCAGTTGGTGGTGGTGTACGGCGCGTACGGGCACACCGGCCGGTTCGTGGTGGCGGAGCTGAAGGAGCGCGGTTTCGTGCCGGTCCTGTCCGGCCGCGACGCCGACAAGCTCAAGGCGCTGGCGGTGGCGGCGGACGAGTCCGACGTGCGTCCGGCGCCGGTCGACGATCCTGCCGCGCTCGACCGCGCACTGGCGGGTGCGGCGGCCGTGATCAACTGCGCGGGGCCCTTCGCCACGACGGCCGCGCCGCTGGTCGAGGCGGCGCTGCGCGCCGGCATCCCGTACGTGGACGTGGGGGGCGAAGTCGAGGCCACCCTCGACACGTTCGCGCACTTCGCGGACCGCGCCCGCGCCGCCGGGGCGGTGGTCGTCCCGGCGATGGCCTTCTACGGCGGGCTCGGCGACCTGCTGGCCACCGCCGCGCTGGGCGACTGGGAGAAGGCCGACGAGGCGCACATCGCGTACGCGCTGGACAGCTGGCGCCCCACGCCCGCGACACGGGCGTCGGGCGCGGTCTCCCGGGCGCGGCGCGGCGGTCGGCGCCTCCGCTTCGCCCAGGGGCGGATGGAGTACCGCGACGACGGCGCGCCCACGCTCGACTGGGTCTTTCCCGACCCCGTGGGCGCCAGGACCGTCTACGGGGAGTTCCTGACGGCCGACGTCGTCACCGCTCCCACCCATCTGCCCGTCTCCGAGCTCGGCACGTATATGACGGTCGACGCGATCAAGGACGTGCTCGCCCCGGACGCCCCGGCGCCCACCGCCGTCGACGAGCGGGGCCGGTCCGCGCAGACCTTTCTCGTCGACGTCGTCGTGCGCTCCGGCGGCCGGGAGCGGCGCGCCGTGGCGAGGGGACAGGACATCTACGCCGTCAGCGCACCGCTCGCGGTCGAAGCGGTGCACCGGATCCTCACCGGGCGGACGAGGACGCTCGGTGTCGCCGCCGCCGGTGCGCTCTTCGATGCGGCCGATTTCCTGCGGGCACTCTCCCCGCACATCTCCGTCGAGCTGAGCGAGTGACCGGGCGGCTATCCGGGCGCCTGACGGACCATCACGGGGTCCCGAGCGCTCGCACTTCGGCGGTGTAGAGCTCCGCGGGGTCGAATCCCATCCCGGCGAAGTGGCCCGCGAGTTCGAGGGACAGGACGCCGTGGAGGCGGGTCCAGAAGAGGAGGGCGCGGCTGAGCGCCGGGGGCGGGGCCTGGTGTTCGCGCGCCCAGGACCGGTGCTCGGCCAGGTAGTCGTCGAGCGGGGCCGCCGGGGAAGCGTCCGGTCCGACGGCGGCGCAGGCATCGAGGAGGACGGCCATCATCTCGGAGGCGATCCTGGTGGTGTCCTCGGGGGCCTGGTATCCGGGCACGGGGGTGCCGTAGACGAGGAAGTACCGGTGGGGGTCGTCCAGGGCCCACTCGCGCAGGGCGTGCGCGAGTTCGGCGAGGTCGGCTCCGGCGCGGGCCTGGAAGGTGTCGGCGAGGCTGCGGTAGGCGTCCCGGACGAGCTCGGTGATCAGCTCGTCGCGGTTGGCGAAGTACCGGTAGAGCGCGGGCCCGCTCATGCCGATCTGCTTGGCGATGGCGTTGAGGGACAGGGCGGAGGCCCCGGCGTCGGCGATCTGCTCCCAGGCGTGCTTCTTGATCTCCTCCCGCACCTGGGCGCGGTAGCGCTCCCGTGGGGTCTTCGTGTCCGACTCGGCCATGCCCGCCTCCAGACTTCACGACTACAACATCAATCTCTAGTTAGAGGCTATCACTTTCCCTCTTGACTCTCACAGAAGCTGCCAGTTATAACTTCTAACGAATGCGACAGCTTCAACTGAGCAGCTACAGAGAGGGATCGCCATGACCAGCGCACGCCTGACCGAGGTCGTCCTGCCGGGCATCGTGGCTCCGGAGGGCCTTACGATCCGCCACGGAGCCGTACCGGAGCCCGGCCGGGGCCAGATCCTGATCGCCATGGAGGCGAGCGGGGTCTCCTTCGCCGAGCAGCAGATGCGCCGCGGGCGGTACTACGATCAGCCGCCCTTCCCGTTCGTGCCGGGCTACGACCTGGTGGGCCGCGTGCACAGCGCCGGAGAGGGCGTCGACCCCGGCCTGGTCGGACAGCGGGTGGCCGCGCTGGTGAAGGTGGGCGGCTGGGCGAGCCACGTGGTCGTCGACGCCGACGACGCCGTACCCGTTCCGGACGGCCTCACGGCGGCGGAGGCGGAGACCGTGGTGGTCAACGGCATCACGGCCTGGCAGATGCTGCACCGCCGGGCGCGGGTGCGCGCCCGGCAGACCGTCCTGGTGCACGGCGCGGGCGGCGGGGTGGGCTCGGTCCTGGTCCAGTTGGCGCGGGCGGCAGGGGTCGAGGTGATCGGCACGGCGTCGCCCCGGCACCACGACGCCCTGCGCGAACTCGGCGTGACCCCGGTCGACTACCGCGCGGGCAACGTGGCGGCCCGGGTCCGGGAGCTGGCACCCGGCGGGGTGGACGCGGTCTTCGACCACGTCGGCGGCCGCAGCGTGATCGACTCCTGGCACCTGCTCGCCCCCGGCGGCACCCTCGTCTCCTACGGCAGCGCCTCCACCCGCGACGACACCGGCTCCAAGCAGTGGCCCGTCCTGAAGATCCTCGCCCGCACCTCGCTCTGGAACGCCCTGCCCAACGGCCGCCGGGCGTACTTCTACAACATCTGGGCCGGCCGCGCCCTGGGCAAGGACCGCTTCCGCGCCCGCCTGCGGGCCGACCTCACCGAGGTGTTCGCCGCCGTCTCCCGGGGCGACGTGAGCGCCCGTATCTCCGCACAACTCCCGCTCGCCCAGGCCGCCGAGGCGCTGCGCCTGGCGGAGTCGGGCACCGCCACGGGCAAGGTGGTCCTGACGCCTTGACCCGCACGGTCGACTCCGGCGACCGGCACTCCCCCGGCCGGACGGCGCCGAGTTCAGAACTCGCGGTCGATCCCCGTGACCGCGGCGGGCCCCAAGGGGGCGTCCTCCTCGCCGAATCCGCTGTCGCGCAGGGCGGCGGAGACCAGCCGTACCGCGTTCGCCTCGGCCTCGCTGCGGCTGGCGGCCTCCACTTCGAGCCGGACGGAGAACATGTTGCCCTCCTGGACGGTCAATAGGCTCAGCTCCTCGCTCTCCCCGAAGTCGGTGTTCGCCGGGTCCTGCGGACGCAGCCTCCGCTCCACCGCGGAACGCTGGGCGTCGGTGATGCCGTGCACGAACGTGCCCGGCACGGTGATGACGTAGTCGGTCATGGACACTCCTGAAACGCGGGCCCCCACGGGTGTCAGGGGCATCCCCTTGGAATGCCCCGCGCAGGGGATACCAACCACCCCGCTCCCCCACTCGGGTGGCCACCTCACCGGCCTCGGACCGCTCCCGGGACGCGCGGCTACGGGGTGGTCCGGACCCCGCAGGCGGCGAGGAGAGGGGCCAGGCGGCGCGCGGGAGCGGCGGGATGGACCGCGAGGAAGGTCTCGGCCATCGGGGCGGGAGGGGCGAAGGGCCGGAAGACGGTACGCCCGGCGGGGAGGTGGGCGGCCTGGGCGGCGTAGAAGACCGTCCAGCTGGGCGGGCCCGTGGCGATCGCGGCCAGGGTGTCCTGGTCGGTGGTGAAGGCAGGACCGAGAACGGGCTCGAAACCGGCGCTGTTGCACGCCGCCACCACCAGATCCACCAGGTGGGGGTTGGTCTCGCGAGGGACGATCCGCAGGGGCAGAGCGGCGAGGTCGGCCACGTGGACGGCCGAGTCGGCGGCCAGGGGGTGGGCCGCGGGAAGGGCCACGACCAGAGGGTCCTTCCAGACCGGGAGGAGATCGAGCCCTGCGCTGCGGCTCACCCCGCGTACGAAGGCCGCGTCCAACTCACCGTCCCGTACGGCCCTCAGGCGGTTGGCGGTCGGGGAGCTCGTCAGCGCGACGGCGAGTTCGGGGGCGCTCTCCGCAAGCGAATCCAGGACGTGTTCGAGGTGGGTCCCGAGGCCGACACTCGTACCGACGCGCAGGACGGTGTTCTGCTCGGCGCGGTGGTCGGCCATGGCGGCGAGGCCCGCGCGTTCGGCTGCCAGGACGGCCCGGGCGTGGGGCAGGAACGCCGCGCCCGCGGCGGTGAGGGTGACCCGGCGTGTGGTGCGGTCGAAGAGGTCCAGTCGGAGTTCGCGTTCCAGGCGCCGGACCTGCTGGCTGACGGTGGGCTGGACGATGTGCAGGCGCTCCGCGGCCCGGCCGAAGTGCAGTTCCTCGGCGACGGCCACGAAGTACCGCAGCTGACGCAGTTCCACTGCCTGCCTCCGGCCACCTCGAATTCATCACGGTCCTTGATGAGTGTACGAGCGAACCGGATCTTGGTCGTCAGCCCGGGGCGCGGTGAACTGGCGCGGTGAAGTCACCCGCACAACGCCCCGCATCCCGCGTGGCGAGCCGTAGAGAGGGATACCGCTCATGCCGTACGTGACCGTCAACGGGGTCAAGGTCTTCCACACGGACACCGGAGCCGGGCAGCCGGTCCTGTTCCTGCACGGCTGGGGCACCAGCGGCCGGGTATGGGACGCGCAGGTCGCCGAACTGGCCCCCGACCACCGCGTGGTCACGGTGGACTGCCGGGGATGCGGACGCTCGGAACACCCGCCCACCGGCAACACCGCACGGACCAACGTGGAGGACATACTCGCCCTCATCGCACACCTCGGTCTGGAAAGGCCGTTGCTGGTGGGCAGTTCGCTCGGGGCCACCTTCGCCCTGGAAACCGCGCTTCGCGCACCGGAGCACGTCGCCGGTGTGGTGTCGATCAGCGGGCCGGGGTACTGGCCGAGCCAGGGCATGGCCGGTGCCCTGCGCTCCCTGATCTCCTCCCTCGCCACCGACCGCGCGGCGACCGTGGCCGACTGGGTCCCGAAGTGGTTCGGCCCCGCGGCACCGGTCGATCTCGTACGGCGGACCGTGCGCCAGATCCTCGAATCGGGCCACTTCATCGACGAGTTGTTCACCGAGGCCCTGTCCCACGACCCGCGCGAGGCGACGACCGGGATGTCCGTCCCGGTCACCTATCTGCACGGCCGTCACGACACGGAGATACCGCTGGAGGTGTCCCGCACGCTGGCCGCGCTGACCCCGTACGGGACCTTCCACGTGATCGAGCAGGCCGGGCACATGGCCCACCAGGAGCAGCCCGCCGCGGTCAACTCACTCATCCGCGCGGCACTGGATCCCGTCGCGGTCGAACCGCTCCACCAGGCCTGACCTGCCCCGGTTGCCGCTGACCGGCCTACTTCGAGCAGGTCTGGTCATCGGCGGGCAGCCTGCCCGTGGCCAGGTACTGGTTGACCTTGTCGTCGACGCAGCCGTTGCCGTACAGACCGTAGATCGCGTGCCGGTTGGCGCCCTTGAGGGTGATCAGCTTGGAGCCAGGCAGCAGGCCGTGCAGGGCGACCGCGCCCTTGTGCGCGGTGCGCGGGTCTCCGGTGGCGGACACGATCAGCACCTTGGCGTCGTGCTTCACCTGGGTGGGCTCCTCACGGGGCCGGTCCCAGAAGGCGCACGGGCCGATGTTGTTGGCCAGCGCGCCGAAGCGCGGATACGCGGCACGGCTGCGCTCGATGTCCCGCCAGTAGACCTCGGGGTCGCGCGGGGCCGCCTTGTCCCCGCAGATGATCGCCGACTGCACACTGCCGTGGTGCGACTGCTCGCCGGTCATCGCGAGCCGCAGCGTCGCGGCGAAGACCGGCGACAGCCGGGTCGGCTGCCCTGCCGCGGCCTTGGTCAGCACGGACACCTGCTCGGCGAGGGACGCCCGGGACGCGTCGGTGTCGCTGTCGACCCCGGCGAGCAGGATGAACGGCACGTGGGTGTCGTCCAGTTGGAAGGTCTCCGGGGCCGTACCGACGGTCAGCGGGCCGCGCGCGGCGGTCCTGATGACGCGGTCGATGGTGGCCAGGACCTGGGCGCCGGTGCGGCCGAGGCCGTAGGTGTCGTTGCGGACGGCTGCCCAGGCGGCCCAGTCGGCAAGCGCCTTCTCGTTCTCCCCGACGGCCTGCTGGAGCAGCCGGGGGCCGAACTTGCGCGGGTCGATGGCGCCGTCCAGGACCATGCGGTCGGTGCGGCCGGGGAACATCTGGGTGTAGACGGTGCCCAGGTAGGTGCCGTACGAGTAACCGAAGTAGGAGATCTTCTTCTCACCGAGCGCGCCCCGGATGACGTCCATGTCGCGTGCCGTGTTGCGGGTGCTGACGTGTGGCAGCACGGAGGCGTTGGTGGTACGGCACTTGGCGGCCAGGTCCTTCTGGAGGGCGACCTGGCGATCGAAGCCCGCCCGGCCGAGACCGGCCGAGAAGAGATTGGTGCCGACAGGCCAACCGCAGTCCAGCGGGGTGCTGCGGCCGACGAAACGCGGGTCGAAGCCGACGATGTCGTAACGCGGCCCGGCCTTCTTCATCCACGCGTGGAACTCCGGCGGGGACTCCACGGCGCTGCCGCCCGGTCCACCGTTGTTGAGCAGGATCGAGCCGATGCGGTGGCGGGTGTCGGTGGCCTTGAGGCGGGATATCGCGACGGTGATCGTACGGCCCCGGGGGGCCGCGTAGTCGAGCGGTACGGTGACGTCCGCGCACTGCACACCGGCCTTGTCGAGATCGCGGCCCATGGTGTCGTCCGGGCCCTTGGCACAGCTGCCCCAGCCCAGACGCTGATCGTAGTAACGGTCGAGCGAGGCACCGGACTTCGACGCGGTGGACGCGGCGGCCGAGGCCGAGACGGTGGTACCGAGGCAGGCGGCGAGGGCGAGGCCCACGGCCGAGGCGCGGCGCAGGGTGGGGCTGGGGCTCATATGTTTCATACCGTCAGACGCTAAGCGGAACAGCCGCCCCGCTCACTACGGCTGTCCCCCGAGCGTCGATGGGGTCACCCCTACCAACGGGCCGTCACACCGGGGACCCCACTGTCTGACCGAAGCGGACTACGACGCGGGCTCCAGGAGTTCGGGGCCGTTGTTGCGTACGTTGTTCACGGCCGGGACGACCGGCCGGGCGTCCAGGTGGCCGCCCGCGGGCTGGGTCAGCAGGGCGCGCAGCTCGTCGGGGTCCTGGTGGTGGGGGTCGAGCCAGGCGTCGTAGTGGTCCTCGGTGAGCGCGAGGGGCATGCGCGGATGCACCCGGCCGGCCGCGTCCGTGGCCTCGGTGGTGATGATCGTGCAGGTCACCAGCCAGGCGGCGGGGTCGTCGTCCTGCTTGACCGACCGGTCGCGCCAGTACTCGTACAGCCCCGCCAGCGCCATCACCTGGTCGTCCTCGGGGTGGATGAAGTACGGCTGCTTGCGGACCTTGCCGGTGTCGTGGTCCTTGACCTGCTCCCACTCGTAGAAGCCGTCGGCGGGCAGCAAGCAGCGGTGTTTGAGGAAGGCGCGGCGGAAGGCGGGCTTCTCGTGCACGGTCTCCACCCGCGCGTTGATCATCCGGGCGCCCACCTTCACGTCCTTCGCCCACGACGGCACCAGCCCCCAGCGCAGCGGCCGCAACTGCCTGCCGTGCGGCGCGGCACCTTCGTGACCGCGCGCGGCGCGCTCCAGGACGGCCCACACCTCGTCGGTCGGCGCGACGTTCCAGCTCGGCGCCAGCCTCTCCTGGGTACGCCAGTCGGTGACCTGGAAGAGCTGGGCCAGCTCCTCGGGGCTACGGGTGGATACGTAACGGCCACACATGGAACCACTGTGCCACCAGCGGCACCGGAGGAAACACTGTTCGCTGGCTCGTGTCGGGAGGGCCCCGAGGGTGGCGGTGCGGTGGAGATGTGAAGTGCCGCACGGGACAGGCGCGTTGCGAGCCCACCCGTCAGGCCCCGGCCCGCACCCTGGTCTCCGGCAGGTGCCGCCGTCATAGTGGGACCACCCGAGCGCCACACAGCGCAGACGATCCGGCCGGAAGGTAGATCGGTCCCCGACGTCGCCGCTGCGGCAGGCGGCCCCGCCGAGAGTCGCGGGTCCTGGGGCCGGTGAATTGTTGTCGCTTCCCGTGCGGCGAAGCACCTGCGCACACCCGGCATACCCCGACAGCGGCCCGCACAACAGGGCACCCCTGACGGTCCGTTCGGCCGGAAACGCACGGTCCCCACCCCGCAGAAGCGGAGTGGGGATCGCATCGGAGCGCTGGGCAGGCCTTGCACCTGCATCTCCCCGCAGGAAGCGGGATGTCTTTCCTTGGACCACCAACGCACGGCCGGGTCGCGGCAGTTCTGCCGACCGGCTTGAGAGCAATCCTACCCCATCCGTCCGTGCGGACCGGGGCGGGCCGTCGTGCGGCCCGCCCCGGTTCACCATGGCCGGTCAGGGTGTCTGCTTCGACACCTCCAGGTCGGCCGTGGGCTTGTTGACCTTGCCGCCGGGCGGCCCCGTGGTGCTGGAGTTGTTGTCGGTGACCGGGTCCTTGGTCGCCGACGACACCGTGGCCGTGTTGTGGATGTCGGAGCCGTCACCCGTGTACGTGGCGGCGAGCTTCACCTTGAACACCCAGGTCACCGACGCACCGGGCGCCAGTACGGCCAGCGGTCCGCAGGTGACGGCACGGCCCGAGGAGCAGGTGTCGTCGGAGGAGACGAAGCTCAGTGCGGTGGGCAGGGTGTCGGTGACCTGGACCTGCTCCGCCTGGGAGGGGCCCTTGTTGGAGACGGTCACCGCGTACTCGAAGGTCTCGCCGGGGGCGACGGGGGTGTCCGTGACCGGCTTCTTGACGATCGCCAGGTCGGCGGAGGGCGCGGCGACCGTGCCGCCCGGGGGCGAGGCGGTGTCGCTGTCGTTCTCGCTGCTCGGGTCGATGTTGTCGGCCGTGACCCGCGCGGTGTTCTTCAGATCGCTGCCGTCCCCGTGGTAGGCGGGGTCGACCTTCACGGTGAGCAGGTACTCGACGCTCTCGCCCACCTTGAGCGGGTCCGTGCGCCTGCACGAGACCGCGCGTCCGGAGGCCGTGCAGCCGGCCGGGGAGGACGTCACGTACGACAGGCCTTCGGGGAGGTCGTCGGTGAGTTTCACGTTGTAGGCGTCGGCCGACGGGCCGTTGTTCGTCACCGTGATCTTGTAGTCGAAGGTGGTGCCGGGGGCAGGCGGGGTGTCACCCACGGCGGTCTTGGTCACCGCCAGGTCGGCGGTGGGCCGGTTGACCGTGCTGCCGGGCAGACCGGCCGGAGAGCTGGTGTTGTTGGCCGGGACGGGGTCCTTGGTGTCGGACGAGACGGTGGCGGTGTTGCGGATGTCGCTGCCGTCGCCGGTGTACTCGGAGTCGAGCCTGACCCTGAACTTCCAGGTCCTGGACGCGCCCGGCTCAAGCACCGCCTGCGGCCCGCAGCCGACGGTCCGGCCGGTGGCGGTGCAGCCGTCCACCGAGTCGACGAAGGTCAGCCGCGCGGGCAGGGTGTCGGTCGCCTTCGCGTTCAGCGCGCGCGAGGGGCCGTCGTTGTGGACGGTGACCGCGTACTCGAAGGTCTCGCCCGGTGCGATGGGGGTGGTGGTCGCGGGCTGCTTCGCCGCCCACAGGTCGGCCTGGGGTGCCGTGACCCCGCCGGGCGGCAGGATCGCGGTGCTGGTGTTGTTGGTGGGGTCGGGATCCCTGGAGTCCGAGGTTGCGGTGGCGGTGTTGTGCAGGTCCGCGCCGTCACCCCGGTAGGCGGCGCTGAGCTTCACCTTGAACGTCCACTTGGCGGTCGCGCCGGGGACGAGCTTGGCCTGCGGACCGCAGGTCACCTTCTGGCCGGACGCCGTGCAGGGGGCGCCCGAGGACACGAAGGTGACGCCGTCCGGGAGCGTGTCGGTGGCGATGACGTTGCGGGCGTCCGAGGGTCCGGCGTTGGAGGCGTCGATCTCGTACTCGTACTCCTGACCAGGGATCGTCGGTCCGCTGCCCAGTGCCGTCTTGACCGCGGAGATGTCGGACTGGGGGGTGAAGGGGCCGGGCGGTCTCACCGGTTGGGGCCTGTTGTTGTCCGGGTCGGGGTCGGTGGAGTCCGACTTGCCGACCGCGGCGTTGCCCAGGTCCGAGCCGTCGCCCTCGTACGAGGGACTGAGCCGGGCGAGGAAGGTCCACTTCTTGGTCTGCCCCACACCCAGTTGCCCTTCGGGGCCGCAGGTGACCGTCTGGCCGACGGCCGAGCAGCCGTCGGCCGAGGAGACGAACGAGATGCCGTCGGGCAGGGTGTCGGTCGCCGTGGCGTTGCGGGCCACGGACGGCCCGTTGTTCTTCGCCGTGAGGGTGTACGTGATCAGGCCGCCGGGCGGAGTGTCGGCCGCGGCGGCCGGGCTCTGCCCGGCCCCCTGCGGCAGCGCGCAGAGCAGTGCGGCGAACGCCGCTTCCGCCCAGGGGCGCCGACGACGTCGTGTCGTTCTCATCTCGCATCGATTCCGTTCGTGCTCCGGTTGCCGTACACCGCTGTACGGACGTGTGGGGTGTGCCGCCGGGCGGGTGGTGGCCGCGGTCAGGCAGGTGTGTGGTCGGCCTGCTTGGCGAATTCCAGGTCGGCGGTCGGGGGCTTGAGCCGGCCACCCGGGACGGTCGCGGTGCCGCTGTTGTTGGCGGTGTCGGGGTCGGCCGTGTCGGCATCGGCCGTCGCGGTGTTGTGCACGTCGGTGCCGTCGCCGCTGTAGGCGGCGTCCAGGCGGACGTCGAACGTCCAGGACACGGAGGCGCCGGGGGCGAGGGTGGCGACGGGCCCACAGGTGACCGTGCGGTCGGTCACCTCACAGGCGTCGGCGGAGGAGAGGAACGTCAAGGGTGTCGGCAGGGGGTCCTCGACGCGGACGCCGCGGGCCACGGACGGGCCGCGGTTGGTGACCGTCACGGTGTACGCGTAGGTCTCGCCCGGTGCCACCCGCGCGGTGGTTGTCGTCCTCTTCACCGTCACGAGGTCGGCCGCCGCAGGCGTGACCCCGCCCGGCGGAAACGCGGCGCCGCTCGTGTTGTTGGCGGTGTCCGGGTCCGTGACATCGTGGGTGATCCTCGCGACGTTGCCCAGGTCGCTGCCGTCGCCTTGGTAGGCGGCGGCGAGCTTGACCCGGATGGTCCACGACACGGAGGAGCCCGCCCGCAGCGTGGTGGCGGCGGGGCAGGTCACGAACGAGCCCGTCGCGGTGCAGCCGTCGTCGGACGAGACGAAGGTCAGCCCGGCGGGCAGGGTGTCGGTGGCCTTCACATTGCGTGTGTCGGACGGCCCGTTGTCCCGCGCGGTGATCCGGTAGGCGAACTCCTCACCGGGACGCACCGGACCCGCGCCGACACCTTCCTTGGTGACCGCCACGTCGGCACGTGCGGTCACGGTGGTTTCCGCCGTGGCGGAGTTGTCTCCGGGGTCGGTGTCGGTGCGGTTGTCCGGGGCGGTCACCACCGCCGTGTTGCGCAGGGTGGTCGGCTGGGCGGGCGCGGTGCCGGTGATGGTGTACGTCACGGTGCCGTTGCGCAGCAGGTCCGCCGTGGTGTCGAGGTCGCCGGTGCCGGAGGCTCTGCCGCAGGCGCTGCCGGTGCTGGCCGTGCACCTCCAGGTCACCTGGGTGAGGCCCGGCACCGGGTCCTTGACGATCGCTCCCGTCACATCGTTGGCATCGCTGTTGCTGACCCTGACGGTGTACGTGACCGGGCCCGCCCCCGCCGCGACCGTGGCGGGCCTGCCCGACTTGGCGACGGTGAGGTTGGCCGGCACGTTGATGCTCAGGTCGCCGACCTCGTGGATGTTCGTCGCGCCGCCCGTACCACCCGAGAAGCCCACCCTCAGCGTGGCCGGCAGCGACGGCTGGTTGGCGATGGTGGAGACGTCGAAATCGGTGATGAGCTTGGTCGACGCGGTGCCCGGGCCGGAGTCCGACCAGACCGAGACCAGCAGCTTGCCGTTGGTGGGCTGCACGGCGATCCGCACGGTGCGGTACGAGGTCCGGCTGCCGGTCTCCACGGTGGAGCCGGGACCGTCGGCCGAGGTACCGAAGCGGTAGCCGGTGGTTCCGCTGCCCCCGCCGCGCAGCACGATCTTGTTGGCCTGGGTGCCCGGGCCACTGGCTCCGGTGACGCCGGCCGAGAAGTTGCCGAACTCGTCCAGGCCGATCCCCAGGAAGCCGCCGGGCACCCCACTGGACGTACAGCGCAGGACCGAGCCCGCGCAGGCGTAGCCCAGGGCCCCGCCGGGGGCACCGGTTCCAGAGGCGGCGCTGCCGTCGGCGAGGAAGAACGCCATCCCGTCACCGCGTTTGCCATCGAAGGCCTTGCCGCCGTAGGTGGCGTAGGTGAATTCCGCGACGATCCCGAGGCTGGTGGGGAACGAGTCCTTCATCTGCCAGGATCCGGCCTGGTTGTTGGAGGCGGACGTCAACCGCAGCCAGCCGCTCTGGTAGGCGGCGCTTCCCGTGGCCGTACCCAGGTCGTTGTTGTTGTCGAAGCTCTCGTGGACGGGGAAGCTCAGGGCCCTGGGCGTCCGGGCGCGGTCGTCGGCCGTGGCGGGCCGCAGCAGGGCCCCCAGGCCCAGGACGACCGCCAGGGCCAGCAGGACGGTGCCCGTGCGCCGGGCCCGCCGGGGTACGAAGGCGTACCGCCGGGCCGTCACCGCTTCCGCCCCTGGCGCGCCGTCCGGCGGCGTGCCGCTGCCACCAGAACGGCTCCGGCGGCGACCGCCGAACCGGCCAGCCAGCCCAGCCCGTCCGGCACGTGGCTGCCGGTGTCGGGCAGCTCGCCGTCCGTGTGATCGTGATCCGGCCACGGCTTGACGTACAGCGGGCCGCCGTCGGGGCCGGTGGTGTTCTCGGCGTTCTGGTTGTTGCTCTCGTCGGGGTCCTTGGTCGCGGAGGTGACCGACGCGATGTTGTCGATCTGCCGCAGGTGCCGGGGCAGCGACTTGGCGACCTTCACGGTGATCTCGTACGAGACGGAAGCGCCCGGCTCCAGCCGGTCCAGGACGGGGCAGACGACTGTCCGTCCGCCGTCCCCGTCCGGGGCGCATCGGTCCGCCGACTCGACGAAGCCCAGCTCGCGCGGAAGGGGATCGCTCACCAGGACCTGGTGGGCGGCGCCGGGGCCCCGGTTGTCCACCGTGATCCGGTAGGCGAACGTCTCGCCGGGCCTGACCCAGCGCTGCCCCTTGGCCAGGACCGCCGTCTTGGTCAGGGCCAGGTCCGCGCGCCCCCGGTCCGGGCGCACGGGCAGGCCCGTCACCGAGGTCGTGTTGTTCTCCGGGTGCGGGTCGGCGGTCGGGGACGAGACGGACGCGGAGTTCACGATGTCCTGGCCGTCGCCCTCGTAGTCGTCGGCCAGCCGTACGGTCACCACCCAGGAGTGGGACTCGCCGACGGCGAGCCGGGGCAGCGGGCCGCAGTGGACGGTGCGGCCGCTCGCCGTACAGCCGTCGCGGGACGAGACGAAGACGAGCGAGGCGGGCAACTCGTCCGTGACGGTCACGGAGACGGCCTGTGAGGGGCCGTGGTTGACGGCGGTGATGACGTAGTCGTACACACCGTCCGGCCCGCGCTCGGGTCCGGCGGCGGACCGCGCCTCCGGCCCGTCCTCACTCGCGCCCTCGATGGCGGACCGGGCCTCCAGATCGGCCTGGGCACCGGCGCCGCGTACGCCTGCGGGCGAAGACGGTGCGGGCGTGGACGCCGCAGCGGACGGGGAGGCGGTCGCCGAAGGTGTCGCTGATGCCGAGGCGGTCGCCGAAGGCGGGGTGGCAGCCGCTGGCGGGGCCGTCGAGGGAGCCGGAGCGGAAGGTGACGGGGTGACAGAAAGTGACGGAGCGGCAGGTGACGGGGGCGCGGAGGCGGTCGCGGACGGCTGCCCGAGCAGGGCCGTACTGACGGCCACGGCGCAGCCCAGCGGGAAGGTCACCGCCCGGCACTGCCAACGCCTGGCTCCTGCACGACGTCTGAGGAAGCGTCTCATCCGGGAACTGCCCTTCGCCTTGCGCGCTGCGAACCAGCACCGTCCCCCGCATGGGAACAAGATCTTTTTATCTGGTTTGTCCAGCTGTGCATGGATCAGCGCATGCGAATGAGTGAGCGGTGGCTTTGCATGCGGCTCGGGCGGCCCGTGCGGCCCGTGCGGCCCGTGCGGCCTGTGCGGCCTGCGTGACGAACGTACACGGAGAGCCTTTGACCTCAAGTCACCTTGAGGTTCTACGGTCGACAGCATGACGATCAAGGAATACCCCCAGGACAAGCTCGCCGCCCAGCCCATCGGCTACTGGAGCAGAGAAGCCGCGGGCCTGGTCATCGGCGGTCTGCGTGCCGCCCTCGCCGAGGAGGACCTCAGCCAGCCGCACTGGTGGAGCCTCAACCACATAGCCGGCGCACCGGGGCACTGGACCCGGGCCACGCTCACCGAGAAGCTGGCGCCCTTCGACGACCAGGACACCGACTTCGACGCCCTCTTCACCGACCTCGCCTCGCGCGGCTGGATCGCGGAGACCGACGCCGCTCTGACGTTGACCGAGGCGGGCGAGGCGGGGCGGCTGCGCGCTCGCGACCGCAACGCCAAGGTGCACGCACGGATGCGGGTGGGCATCGACGATGCCGCCTACGTGGCGACGATCGACGTCCTGCGCCACATCGTCGCCAACCTCGGCGGCGACGGCGACCTTCCCGAGTGAGGCGGGCGGCGGC
The DNA here is from genome assembly GCF_002846415.1 of Streptomyces sp. TLI_146. Taxonomy (NCBI): domain Bacteria; kingdom Bacillati; phylum Actinomycetota; class Actinomycetes; order Kitasatosporales; family Streptomycetaceae; genus Streptomyces; species Streptomyces sp. TLI_146. Next base: position 8,056,353 of record NZ_PJMX01000001.1, on the reverse strand, counting down.
TTCGCCGCGCAGTCAGCGAAGGACCGCCGTCCACACCTCCGGACCCGGTGGACCCGCCCGGCGCGGACCCCCGGGTGATCACCGAGCCGTGACGTACGACGGTGTCATCGGCCCACCACAGCCGCGAAGCAACCCGGCCCGGACCCGCACCCCCGTGGCGCGTCCGGGCCGGGCGGTATCGAGAAATGCCCGTCACCGCCGCGCCACGGCGTTCAGGAGGTGTGTCGGCCCAGTCGATCGGCCAGGAAGGCGAGGATCTCGTCCCTGGCCTTCATGGTGGGGTGGCCGTCCTCGTCCACGAGGTGGGCGGTGACCACGCTGTGCGGGGAGCCGACCACCTCGGCGAAGAACGGCGGCGGGGCGGTGTTGGCGCAACTGCCGGTGAGGACACGGCCGTCGAAGGCGTCACCGAGGAGTCTTCGGTAGGCGGCAAAGCGCTGGCCGGTGCACCAGCGGTCGTCGTCGAAGCGGTACGCGAGCACCTTCAGCCCGTCGCGTGCGATGCGGTCGCGGACCGCTCGCGCGTCCTCGTCGCCGAGTTCGAGTCCGGCGGGATCGTCCAGCGGGAGTGAGGGGTGGTTGACCACGGGCGCGATGACGGCGGGTTCGAGCGCCATGGAGAGGGCGAAGTTGCCGGTGAAGCACAGTCCGATCGCGCCGACTCCGGGGCCGCCGCACTCGGCGTGGGCCCGGCGCGCGAGCCCGCGCAGCCATGCGGTGACGGGGCTGGTGCCGCCCCCGGCGAACGCGCGGAACTCGGCGCTGACACACGCGCGGCGGACCACCTCGCGGCCGCCCTCGGCCGTGGGGTAGGCACCGTCGGTCCCGAAGAGCGACGGGACGTAGACGGTGAAGCCCGCGTCCCGCACCCACCGTGCAAACCGCAGGACGTCGGGGCTGATGCCGGGCATCTCCGGCATCAGTACGACGGCGGGCCCGGTGCCCGCGGCGTACACCGTCTTGACCGTCCCGTCCACCTCCACGAGGCGGCGGGAGAAATCCGTGAGGGCGTCGTCACGACGCCCGTTGGCAGCACTCATGGTGTCAGCGTGTCCTCATGTCCCGATGCACGTTGGGGGGCCGGATCGCCATGTATGAGGGTAATCTCGCCATGGGTGGACAGGGCCGACTCCGAGGAGGCGAGCGTGAGCGCTCTGCGTGTGGGTGTGCTGGCCTATCCGGGTGCTTCGCGTCCGAGGTGTTCGGCGTACCCGATCTGCTGACCATGGCCACGCACGTCGCGGGCCCGGACCACGCGGGTTACGAGGTGTCGATCGTCTCGCCCCGTCGCGTCACGGCGTCGGGCGGTACGGCCCTGGCCGTCGCCCCCCTGCGCGAGGTCGACGTCCTCGTCGTACCGGGATTCGAGCTGCTGCCGGGCCTGGACGTGGACGCCGAACTCGCCCTCCTCGCCCCCGAGATCGCGGCGATCCGCTCGCACGCCGCCACGGGCAACGCCGTGGTGGCGATCTGTGTCGGTGCGTTCCTGCTCGCCGAGGCCGGGCTCCTGGACGGGCGCCGGGCCACGACGTCATGGCTCTTCGCGGACGAACTGGCCCGGCGCTGTCCGGACACCGATGTCCAGCCCGACCGTATGGTCGCCACGGACGAGGGGGTGACGACGACGGCGGCCTTCAGCGCGATGTACGACTTCGCGCTGGAACTGATCCGCCGGCACAGCGGCGCCGAGGTGGCGCGGAGGACCGCGCGGGTCGCGCTCGTCGACGACGCGCGCTCGTCCCAGACGCCCTACGTCGACGCGCGGCTGCTTCCCCGGCCCGGCAACGAGTTCTCCCACCGTGTGATGCGACACCTCGACCAGACCCTGGCCGCGCGGTACGACCTCACCGCGCTGTCGGACTCGTTCAACGTCAGCACCCGGACACTGCTGCGGCGCTTCGCCGACGAGACGGGTCGGAGTCCGCTCGAATATCTGCAGTCCTCACGTGTCCGCCGTGCGCGGCACCTGCTGGAGACCACGGACCGGACGGTGGCCAGCATCTCCACCGCGGTCGGCTACCAGGACTCCGCGACCTTCGCCGCCCTCTTCGCCAAACACACCGGCCGACGCCCGAGGGACTACCGCGCGACCTTCCGGCGCAGCACCGACTGACCTACCTACGCCATCAGGTCCGCCCGCCGCCGGGGCAGCTCGGCCCGCCGCACCGCGCCGCAGGCCAGGGCGCCGACCGCGCCCAGACCGGCGAAGACACCACAGCCGACGAACACCGGCGCCGCGCCCCAGGCCCCGATGGCGGCGCCGACCAACGGATAACTGAGGGGCGCGAGCCCGACCATGGTGACCATGACGACGGAGGTGACCCGGCCGAGGTAGGCGGGGTCCGCCGCGGTCTGTATGAGGGCGTTGTCGAGGCTGCCGAAGACACCCGCGCTCAGCCCGATCACCCCGGCCAGCACCACCGCCACCCACAGGGTCGGCACCAGTGCGATGGCGGCCGCGCCCGCACACCCCACGAGCAGGGTTCCGGCCATCATCAGGCCCGCGCGGGGCAGCCACCCGGCGACCGCGAGCAGTGCGGCACTGGCCGCCGCGCCCGCGCCGAAGCTGCTGACGATCCAGCCGTAGCCGGAAGGCCCCCAGCCGCGCTCGGCGTTGAGGAGCACCATACCGACGTTGAGGGTGCCGGTGAGGCCCAGCTCGCACAGGGCGCCGACGACGACGAGCGGCCCGATGAGGCGGTGGCGGCGGATGTAGCGCAGACCGTCGAGCAAGTCCTCGCGTGCGGTGCCGGGTTCGGACGGTTCCTCGTCATGTGCCCCGAGGGAGCGCATACGGACCGTCAGCAGGAGCGGCAGGGACAGCGCGAAGAGCAGGCCCGCGGCGGTGAAGGCGGCCGCCACACCCCCGAACCCCATGGCCAGTCCGGCGATCGGCGGACCCGTGATCTGGCCGAGCCGCATCGAAAGCGAACGCATACCGGTGACTCGGGCCAGTTGCTCGGGGCTGGTGATCCGGGGCGGGAGGGCCCCGATCGCCGGCACGAACAGCGCGTCTATGGCACCGAAGACGAGCGCCACCGCGACCAGGATCCACAGGGCGGGTGCGGACAGCGCGATACCGGCGGCCACCGCCAGGATGAGGAGGCAGCGCAGCGCGTCGCTGCCGAGGATGACCCGGCGGGGGTCGAACCGGTCGGCCACCACGCCTCCGCCGAGCATGAGCACCGCCCGCGGCAGCGCCCCGGCGGCCATGACGAGGCCGACTTCGGTGGGGCCAGCGGCCTTCTGGGCGGACCAGCCGAGGGCGATGAAGTACACGCTGTCGCCGACGAGGGAGGCGGTGTACGCGGCGAGCCAGCGCAGCACGTTGCCGTCACGGTGGGCCGGTGCGGTGGTGTTTTCGGGCAGGACGGTGTCTGCGGTGGCCATGGCGGGCTCCGGTGGGTAGGAGTGCGGCAGGGTCAGGGCCGGAACGGGAAACCATAGAGGTGCACGGACACGTGTTCGCGGCCTTCGGTGTCGTCGGCCGCCTTGGCGGCCCTGCCCCGGTCCCGCCAGCGCCGGACCACTGCCTCGAACTCGTCGTTCATCTCCGCGAGTTCGGCTGGCGTCAGATCGACCAGCCACTCGGAGCTGAAGGCCGCGTCGGTCCACGTCTTGCCCCAGGCGGCCGCCTGGTCGAGATACGTACGGTACTGGGCGACGCGGGTGTCGAAGATGCCGCGGGTCACCGCACCCACGGCGGCCGCCCCTTCGGGCGTGTCCGCGAAGTCCGAGTCGCGAAAGCCCCAGCCCTCCTCGGACACCACCCGCCACCACCGCTCCCGGCCGTCGCCGCTGCGGCCGCTCGCCTCGGCCACGAAGCCGTGCTCGGCCAGTTTGCGCAGGTGGTAGCTGACCAGCGAGGGCGCCTGGTCGACCTGCTCGGCCAGCTGGGAGGCGGTCGCGGTGCCCTCGGCGTACAGGAGCCGGTAGAGCTGCATGCGCAGCGGGTTCGTGAACGCCTTCAACCGGGACAGGTCGGTGATCTGCTCGGGCTCGCGCTTCGGTGGCATACGCCGACCCTAGGCATGAAAGAAAAATTGCGCAATAAAAATTTCACATCTTGTTCGGGCCATTCCTCCCGCATCGTGAAACACACAAGCCCCACCTCGCACCTTCGTGCGACACTCCCCCGCATGCTGGGTGTAACCGATCTTCCGACATACCTCGTGGGCCTGGTGCTGATCATCTTGGCGCCGGGGCCCAACTCCCTGTACGTGCTCTCCGTCGCGGCCCGGCGCGGTGTGCGGACGGGGTATGTCGCCGCGGCAGGGGTGTGGACCGGGGACACGGTGCTGATGACGCTCTCGGCGCTCGGCGCGGCGTCGCTGCTGCAGACGACCCCGCTGCTGTTCGCCGTCGTCAAGTACGCCGGTGCCGGATATCTCTGCTGGATGGCGATCGGCATGCTGCGCCAGGCCCTCGGCATGTGGCGCAACCGGCACACCGCGGCGGAGCCCAGTGCGGCCGACGCCGCCCCGCAGGAGACCGCCATCGAGCGGCCCTACCGGCGCGCGCTGATGCTCAGCCTCTTCAACCCGAAGGCGATCCTCTTCCTGGTCTCCTTCTTCGTTCAGTTCGTGGACCCGGGGTACGCCTATCCGGCGCTGTCGTTCCTGGTGCTCGGCACGCTGCTCCAGCTGGCGAGCTTCCTCTACCTGTCCACGCTGATATTCAGCGGCACCCGCCTGGCCGCCGCCTTCCGCCGCCGCAGGCGGCTGTCGGCGGGCGCGACCTCCGCGGCGGGCGTCCTCTTCCTCGGCTTCGCCGCGAAGCTGTCGTTCAGCGGGGTGTGACCACTCTTGCACCGCCTCGCGGTAAAGAGTTGATCAAACCCCCTGGCGGGGCGGTGTGTGATGCGCGTAGATCTTTGCCCATGCGCACTGTCACCAAAACCGCAGCAACCTTCGCCGCCCTCGCCGTCACCGGCGCCGCCTTCTACGGCGCCGGCGCGGCCACCGCGGGCAACAGCACGCCGAAGAGCGACAAGGAGATCCCCAACATCACCAAGGTCGAGGACAAGATCAACGCCTACTACGGCGGGGCTCCCGACTCCACCGGGGCCTACCAGGCCTCCCCGACCAGCAACTACGCCAAGCAGGTCGCCGCGATCGAGGCGCGCGCCAAGCGCCAGATAGCGCACGCCGCCGAGCACCCGGGGCGGGACGGCCGTAAGCCCGCCATCGTCCTCGACGTCGACGACACGACCCTGCTGACCTACGACTACGAGAAGAAGAACGGCTTCGCGTACAACGCCACCGCCTTCAACGCGTACGTCCAGAGCGCGCAGTCCATCGCCGTGTTCGGCATGCCCGACCTGGTCAACTTCGCGGCGAAGAAGGGTGTGACGGTCTTCTTCCTCACCGGCCGCGACGTCTCGCAGCGCGACGCGAGCGCCACCAACCTCACCAAGGCGGGGTACGGCGTCCCGGTCGACAGCGCGCACTTCTTCCTCAAGGACAAGGCCAACCCGCCCGCCTACCTGAGCTGCGGCAAGCCGAAGTGGACGTGTTCCACGGTCGACTACAAGGCGGGCACCCGCCAGCACATCGAGAGCCTCGGCTACCGCATCGTCGCCAACCTCGGCGACCAGTACACCGACCTCGCGGGCGGCCACGCCGACAAGACGTACAAGATCCCCAACCCGATGTACTTCCTGCCGTAACCAGACCGGCCGGGGCGCGCGGACACACCGCGCACCCCGGCCGGGCCGGGCGGCACACGCTCAGCCGGTGGCGGCGCCGAACCACTTCGTCAACTGGCCGAGCATCTTCTGCTGATCGTCACCGGCCCACACCACGTGGCCGTCCGGCCGCAGCAGCACCGCGGGCACGTCCAGTTCCTCGCTGACGTCGACGACGTGGTCGACCCGGTCCGCCCAGCCCTCCACCGAGAGCCGGCCGGTCTGGTCGAGGAGCAGTCCGCGGCCGCCGTGCATCAGCTCGTACAGACGCCCTCGCTTCAGCTTCACGTCCCGCAGCCGCAGGCCGAGCAGTTCGTGCCCCCCGCTCTCGCCTTCACCCTCGCCGTCGCCGTCGCCCTCGCCGTCGCCTTCGCCGAAGTCGTAGCGGATCTCGACCGCGGTGATCATCCCGGTCACGTACCGGTTCACCTCCTCGAAGTCCATCAGCTTCGAGAACAGCTCGCGCAGCGCGGTCGGGCCCGGCTCGGCTCCCATCAGGGTGATCTGCGCGCGGGTGTTGTCCAGCACGGCGGCGCCCACCGGGTGGCGTTCGGCGTGGTAGCTGTCGAGGAGCCCCTCCGGCGCCCACCCGTTGACCGCGGCGGCCAGCTTCCAGCCGAGGTTGAAGGCGTCCTGCAGGCCGAGGTTCATCCCCTGTCCACCGGTCGGCGGGTGGATGTGCGCCGCGTCCCCGGCCAGGAACGCCCGGCCGACCCGGTAGTGCTCGGCCTGCCGGGTCCCGTCGCCGAACCGGGACAGCCAACGCGGCGAGTGCACACCGAAGTCGGTGCCCGCGTAGGCGCGCAGCTGCTGCTTGAACTCGTCGAGGGTAGGCTCGCTCGCACGGTCCTCGGCCACCCCGTCGGCGGGCAGGACGACGCGGCACACCCCGTTCCCGTCGGGCGGGGTGACACCGAAGCGCAGTTGGGTCTTGTTGACTTCCTTGACGGCGGCGGCGACCGTCGCCGGATCCTCGGCCACCTCCATCTGGCCCACCAGCGTCTCGACCGTCGCGGGCACGCCGGGGAAACCGATGCCGAGCAGCTTGCGCACCGCGCTGCGGCCGCCGTCGCACCCGACGAGATAGCGCGAGCGCACCTGCGTACCGTCCGCCAGCTCGACGGTCACCCCGTTCTCGTCCTGGCTCAGCCCGACCACTTCGCAGCCGCGCCGGATCTCGGTGCCGAGTTCGCGGGCGCGCTCGTCGAGCAGCCGCTCGGTCACCGGCTGGGGGTGGGCGAGGCCGTACGCGTGAGCCGTGTCCAGACTCTCCGGCCACGGCTTCACGATGCCGCCGAAGAGACCGCCGACCTGGAACTTCTCACTGACCGCCGAGAACCGGTCCAGCAGGCCGCGTTGGTCCATCAGCTCGACGCTGCGCGCGTGCAGGCCCTGCCCGCGGGACTGCTCGGTGGGCTCGGCCAGCTTCTCCAGCACGACCACCCGTACGCCGTGCAGTCGCAGTTCACCGGCGAGCATCAAGCCCGTCGGTCCGCCGCCGACAATGGCCACGTCGATCATCAAAATTTTCCCATTTCCGCAGGTCCTGGCGTTGTCCCGTGATTCTGCGGTACAAGGGGGGCCTTGCCGCAAGCCCCCCTGTGCGCTATACATTGAGAGTGGCGAGGAGGCGATGACCTTCTCGCCTTCGTCTTTTCCCACCCGCGACGAGCAGACGCTTGGGAAGGCGCTTCGGAAGTCGCTTCGGACAGGCGCTTCGGGCAAGTGAGTGAACCTGCGATCCCACCGCGCGCGGGATCCGAGTCCACCGGTTTTCATGTCCATATGACCAACACCAAGAAGTACCTGCTCGCCGCGGTAGTCGGCACCACCCTGACCCTCACCTGCGCCGCACCCGCCCTCGCCGACCATGGTCCGAACCACGGTTACGGCTACGGCGACCGCCACCGCTATGACGACGACGGTGGAAGGGAGTGCACCCACAGCGATCCCGGCGCCTACGCCGAGGGATCCGTCTCCGGCTCCCCCGGCGTCGGCTCCGGAAATCTGGTCCAGATTCCCATCCACATCCCCATCAACATCTGCGGCAACAGCATCGGCTGAGCCGTCGGACCGCTGCCGAATCCCCTCCTTCAGTCCAGCAGGAGGGGATTCGGCAGCGTGGCCTCGGGGTGCATGCGCAGGAGCGTGTGGAGCACTCCCGAGAGGCCGGACATCAGGCTCGGGGAGAACGCTTCACGCGCCAAACCCCCTACCGGGCCGCGTTGTTCGAGGCCGGTGAGGATCTCGCCGTCGAGGTCCTCGGCGTTGCCATGGCCCAGGGATGTGAGGAACTCCCACAGCCCGAGGTCCCCGTGGCACAGGGTGTGGCTCCAGCCGAAACCCTCGGCGGCGCACGCGCGCGCGGCGCGTCGGGCCATGTCGAGGGGGGCCGGATCGCCCGTACGCCGGTGGAGATCGAGCATGCCGATGCCGACACCCGCGCTGCCGTGGCACCAGCTGGTGAAGAAGTCCTCCTCGGCGCCGACGCGTACGTCTTGCCAGTTGCCTTGTTCGGGCCGGTAGAGGGACTCCTGGTAGGCGAAGGCCCGTTCGGCCAGGTGGGTCCAGCCGCGGCGCTCGGCCGCGGAGCCCGCGTCGCTCAGGGCGAGCCGGGCCAGCGACCAGCCGATACCGGTGGCGCCGTGCGCGAAGCCGCCGATGCCCTCGGGGTTGAGCCGGGTCGTCCAACGGGCGCCGCTCGCGTCGACGGTGGCGAGCCCGGACAGCCGCCGACCGATGTGCGCGGCGGCGGCGAGCCAGCGGTCCTGCCCGGTCGCCTCGGCCAGGCCGAGCAGCGGAACCACTCCCCCGGCCGCGCCGTTCAGGAGGTCCACCTCCACATCATCCTCGACCAGACGTCCCTGTGCGAGGAGCAGGGCACGTTGGGCCGCCCGCTCCACCAACCAGTCCTCGCCCAGCACCCGGTGCAGCGCCAACCACGTCCATACTTGCGACGCCGCACCGCTGAACGCACCGGCCGACGGCGTCGGCGTACGGTCCTCGGTGCTGATGAGCACCCGCAGCGCACCCTCGAACGCCTCGGTGACGCCCGGGACTTCGTCCGCCCGGCCCGCCCGCACCTCGGCCACGTACTCCGCGAGCGTCAGCACCACACCGCCCTGCCCGGTGTAGAGGTCGGCGGGCAGCACCCTGATGGACCAGCCGGCCGGGGTGAAGACCGGGCTGATCCAGGTGACCGTGCCGTCCTGGCCGCGCACCGCGCCGTCGCACAGCCGCCGTACCATCCGCACGGCCAGGTCGCGGCGCCGCCGCTCCCGGTCACGGGCATGCGGGTCGCGGGCGCCCTCCTGCACCCGCGCGGGCAGTGTGCGCTCGTTGAGGTACGCGCCCACCAGCGCGTCCTGGATCACCGACTCCTCCAGGGGCAGGTCGGCGGTGTGCCAGTCCTCGATGGTGGCCCGTATGTCGGCCGGGTCCACGGTGAAGGTGAACATCGGTACGTCCCCGGCCAGCAGGTCCGCTATCTCGCCGTCGATGGCCGCGCGGTCGGTCGGGGCACCCGGCAGCACCTCGGCGTTGCGCCGCAGGATGTCGCGGGCGCGCTCGACGGCCGCCGCCTCGTCGTGCAGCGACGCGGGATGCCACAGCATCCGGCCGATCTCCACATACGCCTGCGTGGGCCGCAGGATCCGCCGCGCCTGGGCGCCTTCGAAGCGGCGCAGCAGCAGGTACGGGTCGGTGCCGGGCCTGCGCAGGTGTGCGGTCATCTCGCGGAACCCGGCCAGGATCCGGTCCCAGTACGCGTGCAGCACCGGGGTGGGGCTGGGGTGGTTGCCCGCGGTGGGCACGGCCACCAGGTCCACCTCGAAGCGGGCCTTGGCCGTACCACCGTCCGCGATCACGGGGTTGGGGATCAGCGGTTGTTGGCCCGGCAGTGAGCCGACTCCGGAGATGTCCACCCCGCCGAGCGCGAAGCCGGTGCCGCGCACGGGCAGCAGTCCGGTACGCAGCACCGTGCGGCGGATGGCCGCCGCCGCCACGTCCACGGCGTCGCCCCGGCCGCTGGCCGGGAAGGGCGCGGGGGCGTCGAAGAGGGTCTCCGCGTCCACGATCACCGGCACCGGGCCCGCCGCGATCATGTTCTCGGCGTGCATGTCGGTGCCTCCGGTGAAGCGGAGGACGGCCAGCCAGTGTCCGACGTTGCGGTAGAAGGCGGCGAGTTCGGCGTCGCCCGCGCAGTAGCGGTGGCGGACGAACTCGGACCAGCCGTATCCCTCACGCACCAACGTATGCGGCACCCGGATGCGCTCGGTGGGCGACGGGGCACCGGGGAAGTCCGCGAACACCTCGTCCAGCAGCGCGCCCAGAGCCACGTCGGCCTGGGACGGCCGGGGTTTGTACATGACGCTGCCGCCGTCGAAGTCGACGCGGCTGACCGTCAGACCGCCGCGGTGGCTGTCGCCCTCCCCGAACTCGACGGCCCGTATCTCCCCCGCGGGTGCTCCCAGCAGCGGCTTCAGCAGTTCGCGGTCCGAGGCGAGCCGGGCCGCGAAACCGGCCGTGGCGGCCACCGACAGCCGTGCCACCGACGCGATCCGCGTCCCGAGGGTGGGGTACCGCTCGGCCAGCCGGTCGAGATAGTCCTCGTCGTCGGCCTGTTCGATGAACGCGGCCCACGTCGCCGTGCCGGATCCGTCCCCGGCACCCTCCGCCATACGCAGTGCGTGCAGCTCGATCAGGAACAGCCGGGACAGCTTCGCGTGCAAGGACCTCATCAGGGCGGTGTCCCCGGCGTCCAGCAGCACGTCCCGCTCCGCGCTCTCCAACCCGTCCACGGCTCCCAGCCGCCGGGCCAGTTCCTCCCGCCACGGGCGGGCGATGTTCCGTACCGGGCGGGCGAACCACTCCGCCTCGTCCCTCTTGTCCGGCGCCGATGCGTCCACGGCCCGCCCCTCCCTCGCAGGGTGCTTCACACGGCATGGGGAACCGCGACCAGCCTCGGGTGCGCGGACGCACGCCTTGGCATGGTGAGCGGTTCCCCACTCTGTCCGTACGCTCCTGACCGCGTACGTCACTCAGCGGCGGTGCCCCCGACAGGCGCACTCCGCGGGACGGTCAGCAGCCGTCGGTGATCAGCAACACCAGCTTCCGCGCGACCCGGTGGGGCTGGAGCAGAAGCCGTAGAGGGAGTCGGTCGGGTCCGTGAGCGCGGCCTCGGCGGCTGCGCCGCCGACATAGAGCGGACCTGCGGGGTTGGACTGACCGTACGCACTCTCGGCGCCCGACAGCCAGGCGTTGAGCACGGCGGTTGCGGGAACATTGGTCTGGGGCATCTGCGGCCTCCGGACGTAGGAATTGGGACGGATTTCCCAGTCCTTGAGTATTGCCGGATCCGAACACCTGTCAGACGACTAATCCGGCCACAGTGCTGGGGTGTTCGTGCGCGGTATCGCGGTCGGTGAGGCGAGGTTCGACGGTGTCACGCCGCGCGGTTCAGCAGGCACACGGGCTCCACGAAGGCTTCCTCAGCACTGAATTGATCCAGTCACGTGGCCGCATTGCACCTTGACGTCCGGGTGCGGTTGCGCGATGGCAGATGACCCCGCATCGCGTACGGATCCGGTCACCTCACACTTGCCCGCATCGGCAGGACGGCCAGGGCCAGGGTGGTAGCGACTCACCGCCACGAACTGTCACGTTTGGCGCGGCCGGTCTGTCTCGATGGGTGTCGCTGTCACTCAGCAAAGGAGGTCACCAGCCGTGGAGACCATGACCGTTGAACGCGTCATCGACGCCCCGATCGACGAGGTGTTCGCGTGGCTCACCACGACCACCCGCTACACCGCCTCGCCCCTCGTGCTGCGCTGCCGTCTGGCCCGGCACGGCGAGGGCGCGCCCTACGGCGTCGGCGCGGTGCGCAGTCACCTCTGGGTGATCGGCTGGTTCCGGGAGCGCGTCACACGGTACGAACCGCCGTACGCCACCGAGTACGTCGTCGAGCGCAGCCTGCCGCCGTCACGGCACGAGCTGGGGCGGGTGGAGCTCAGCGAGGCCGCCGACGGCACCCTGGTGCGTTGGACCACGCGCGCCGAGATCCCCGTACCGCTCGTCGGCGCCTTCCTCACCCGGCGCCTGGCACGACCGGTCATCACCCGCACGTTCCGCAACATCCTCGACACCGCGGACAGGGCGCTGACCCGACTCCCGCGCCCAGGACGTGCGTGAGCACCGGGCTCTCACCCGGGAGGGGTGTCTGCCCGCCGCCCGATGGGCGGGCAGACACCCGCGGCGGACGCCGAGACGGGGGACCTCCGCGTGCACCGCACCCGGCGACCGGGCCAGGAGAAAGCCGTGCCGCCGGAGCCACTAGGGCTGGATCGAGCGTGACAGCCGTCGCCCCCGGCTAAACAGCACTCCCTCGGCCAACAAATCCCCGTTCGTGGCCGACGCGCGCCGGGTGCCGCCGGATCACCCCGTGGCCCGGCAGGGTGCGAGGTGGAGGATGAAGGCATGACAGCTGTTTCCCCCGCGCTTTCCTTCAACGCGGCCGCCGCCCAGTACGCCGCGAATCGCCCCTCCTACCCGCCCGGCCTCTTCAGCGCCATCGAGGAGATCACGGGGCGCCGGCTCGCGGGAGCCCGCGTCGCGGATGTCGGCGCGGGCACGGGCATCGCCACCACGCTGCTGCGGGAGCGGGGCGCCGAGGTCATCGCCGTGGAGCCGGGCGACGGCATGGCCGCCGAGTTCCGCCGCGCCCTGCCCGACGTGCCGATCGTCCGGGGCGACGGAAACGCCCTGCCGCTCGCCGACCGCTCCTGCGATCTGATCGCGTACGCGCAGTCCTGGCACTGGACGGACACCAGCCGCTCGGTGCCGGAAGCGCTCCGGGTGCTGCGGCCCGGCGGAGCGCTCGCCCTGTGGTGGAACACCAATGCCCCCGACGTACCTTGGGCCACCGCCCAGGACGAGCGCATCGCACACTCGTGCGGCGTCGCCCCCAAGGACCGCGCCCGCCCCGAGACCGTCCGCGCCGGCCGCCTCGCGGGCCTGTCCGACCTCCCCTTCACCCGCCGTCTGCTGCGCTGGAGCCGGACCGTGCCGCTCGACACCCACCTGGCGAACATCACCAGCCACTCGGCGTTCCTGGTGCTGGGCGAGGCCAGGACCAAGGAGTTCCGGGCGCGGGAACGCACACTGCTGAGCGAGGTCTTCCCGGGTGGGATGGTCGAAGAGACGTACGTGGTGGACTTGTTGGTCGTGTCCAAGCCCTCGGGCACCGGGGCGTCCGGGCGGGAGTGAGGGTCTGGGGGCCGTTGGAGACCGACCGGCCGCCGGCCGCCAGGACGGAGCCCAGTCCCAGTTCGGCCGCGGGTCCCGGCAGCCCGGCCAGGAACAGGGCCTCCGCTTCGGGAGCCGTCAGTCCGGTCAGCCGGGTGCGGTAGCCGTCGAGGAGGGCGTAGCCACCGGCGTGCCCCGCCTCGCCGTAGACCGGTACGCCCGCGGCGCCCAGTGCCTCCACGTCGCGGTAGACCGTACGGACCGACACCTCCAGTTCCGCCGCCAGCTCGGCGGCCGTCATCCGGCCGCGGTTCTGCAACAGGAGGAGAAGGGAGAGCAGTCGGCTGGCGCGCATGTCCGCAAACGTACGCCACTCCACTGACACGACCTGTCAGCTGACCGCACCTGGACCAGCGGCTTTGCCGGACCGACCCTGAACCCGTTCGACCTGCCCGTGCCTCAGCTCACCGCCTGCTTCACCAGCGCGGCGATCCGTGCCTCCACCTCGGCCGTCACCTCGGTCAGGGCGAAGGCGGACGGCCACATCGTGCCCTGGTCGAGCTTGGCCTGGTCGCTGAAGCCGAGAGTGGCGTAACGCGTCTTGAACTTCTCCGCGCTCTGGAAGAAGCAGACGACCTTTCCATCCAGCGCGTAGGACGGCATTCCGTACCAGAGCTTCGGCGCGAGCGTCGGGGCGTTGGCGGTGACGATGGCGTGGATACGCTCGGCCATGACCCGGTCCGGGTCGGCCATCTCGGCGATCTTCGCGAGGACTTCCCGCACCGCGAGCTCCGCCTTCTCCGCGCGCGAGCTGCGGCGCGCCGCCGTCTTCAGCTCCTTGGCGTGATCCTTCATCGCGGCCCGCTCCTCGGCCGTGAACCCCTCGTACCCACTGCTGTCGGTGCTGCTCATCACGCATCTTCCCCTTGAGGACCCTGGTGTGCGGCTCTTGAAGGGGACCTTAACCGGGGGCACTGACAACGGGGCCGAACAGCGGCCCATGCCGGGCGTGAAGGTGAACAGGACGTCGGCCTCGGAGGGCAATTCACGGTCGCTGAAGGGCTCAAGGTGGCTGATTCACGAGCCTGGGCCTGCTTGACGAGGCGACTGCCCACACGTGGGGCCCTAGAGTGCGAAGTGTCAGCGGAGTCCACGAAAGGGAGACCCGATGACCATCGTGGTCACCACACCGACCGGACATGTGGGATCGCGCGTGGTGCGGCTGCTGCTCCAGGCCGGCGTCCGTCCCCGCGTTCTGGTTCGCGACCCCGCCCGCCTGGACGAGGCCACCCGGGCGCGGGTGGATGTGCGCCAGGGCGATCTGACGGACGCCGATTTCGTACGCGACTCAGTGGCCGGGACACGGACCGTGTTCTGGGTGGATCCCACGCCCCACACGACGGCGGATCCCATCGAGACCTCACTGCGCACCGCGGCGCCGTTGACCGAGGCCGCCCGGGCAGGCGAGGTGGAGCGCGTAGTGCTGCTGAGCAGCATCGGGGCGGAGAAGCGGCACGGGGTCGGGCACATCGACGCCCTGGCCGGGATCGAGGAACAACTCGACGCGACCGGAGCGGACATCCTGCACCTGCGGTGCGCGTACTTCTTCACCAACCTGCTGTTCGACCTCGAAGGACTCGCCAAAGGCGTCCTGACCACGGCGTTCGATCCCAGCCACCCGATGCCCTGGGTGGATCCACGCGACATCGGAGACGTGGTCGCGGCCCGGCTGTTGAACGACACCTGGCAGGGCCGAGTGGTGCAGGCCGTACACGGGCCGGAGGACCTCACCTTCCACCAGGTCGCGCGGATCCTCACCGAGGCGCTCGGGCGCCCGGTTCGGCTCAACGCCGTGACCGACCACGCGACACGGGACGCGCTGCGCGCGGCTGGGCTGCCTCCGTCGGCGGTGGAGGGCATGGTCGGGATGACCGCCGGATCGCGCGATCTGGTGCCCGAACAGCCCCGTGACCTGCTCACCACCACCCCGACCCCGCTCAGCGGCTGGGCTCATGCCCATCTGCGTCCGCTGTTGGAGAGTTGACCAAGGACGACAGGGACCACCGTCCCCGGCGGACTTCGGAGTGGTGTCAGCCGCCCGCGTCCTTCCGGGCGCGGAAGGCCGCGGCCTTGGTGCGGTTCTGACAGGCGGTGGAGCAGAACTGGCGGGCCGCGTTACGAGACGTGTCGACGTACACGCGGTCGCAGCGCTCGGCCCGGCACACGCCCAAGCGACCGGCCAAACCGCCGCCCACCGCCAGTGCCAGCGCGGTGGCACAACTGGCGCTGCACCCGGCCGCGAACGAGTCGTCGGCGCCGTGGAAGTGCATCTGCCAGGGCTCGCCCCCGGTCCGGTCCAGCCGGGGCCGGGCCCCGGTGTCGCGCAGCAGGGCGTTGACGGTCTCGGCGGCGGTGTCCGTCCGGCCGTCCTGCATGGCCTCGAAGACCTCGCGCATACGCCGTGCCGTCCCGGCCAAGTACGCGGCCTGTTCGGTGTCGATGGCGCGCGGGAGCGAGCCCGCGGTGCGCGGTACCGCGGCGTCGATCGCGTCCGCCAGCTCGGCCCCGTGCGGCGCGGCGTAGGGTCGGCCGCGCGCCTGCCCGTCGGTCAGCGTGTTCACGAGCGATACGGCCTGGTCCAGCAGCACCGCGACGTGACTGTCGAACATCACTTGACCAGTCACTCCTTCAGTGGTTAGGTCCATGACTGACATTACTCGATTCGACAGTTACGCGAGGGGTGACGGCCATGCCGCGGACCGTATGGCTGCTGGTGGCGGCACGGGCGATCAACCGTCTGGGCGCTTTCTCGCTGCCCTTCCTCACGGTCCTGATCAGCACCGACTTCGGTGCGAGCACCACGACCGCGGGGCTGCTCTCGGCGGCCTTCGGCCTCGCGACGATCCCCTCCCGGCTCGCGGGCGGCCATCTGGCGGCCCGTCTCGGACGCCGCCGTACGATCGTGGTCGGCCTCACCGGCTGCGCCCTCGCCCAACTGGGCATCGCCGCCGCCGGTTCGCTGACCGCGGTGGCCTGCTTCGCGATCCTGCTCGGCCTGGCCTTCGAGCTCTACGAGCCGCCGAGCCAGGGGATCATCGCCGACACCGTGCCGCCCGCCGAGCGGGTTCGCGCGTACAGCCTGCTCAATGCCGCGCTCGCCGTCGGCGGCACGGGCGCGGGCCTCATCGCGGCGGGCCTGGGCCGCTACGACCTGCGCTGGCTCTTCGTCGTCGACGCGCTCACCTGTCTGGCGTGCGCGCTGGCACTGTGGATCGCGCTGCCCGCCGACCACACGCGCCGAGCGGCGGCGGACCGTACTCCCGCTGCCCGGCACCGCGAACCTGGCGCCCCGGCCGGCCCGTGGCGTGACCGCGCGCTGTGGGCGATGTTCACGTCCGGCACGGCGTTCGCGCTCATCTCCATGCAGATCGTCATGGCGCTGCCGCTCACCCTGGACCGGCGCGGCCACGAGGCCGCCGACGCCGGGCTGCTGTTCACCGCGTCGGCCG
This sequence comes from Streptomyces sp. TLI_146, assembly GCF_002846415.1. Lineage (NCBI taxonomy): Bacteria > Bacillati > Actinomycetota > Actinomycetes > Kitasatosporales > Streptomycetaceae > Streptomyces > Streptomyces sp. TLI_146. Next base: position 8,039,916 of record NZ_PJMX01000001.1, on the reverse strand, counting down.
TGACCGTCGTGGTGGCCCAACCGGCTCTGCGCCTGCGCCGTCTCACCACCCTCGCCGCCCCCGCGGCCCTCGCCCTCGGTTACGCCCTGCTGGCGATCGGCCTGGCCGGGTACGCGTTCGCGCACACCCTCCCCGCGTTCCTGATCGCGACCGCCGTGTGGAGCCTGGGCGACGTCGTCATCCTGGGCCGCGCCATCAGCGTCGTCGCCGATCTGGCGCCGCCCGGCGCCACCGACCGCTACCTCGCCGCGTACGGCATCAGCTGGGGCATCGCGACCACCGCCGCCCCCGTCACCGCCACGCAAATACTCGAACACACCGGAGTGACGACCCTATGGGCGGCCACGGCAAGCCTTGCCCTGGCTCTGGCCGCCGCACAACTCCTCGTCGTCAGGCCGCTCATCGACCGGACGGGACCGCCTCACCGCACGCTCGACCGGGCCGGACGTGAATCCGCGTCCACGGCGGGGCTCTGACGCCGACGTCGGCGCCCGGCCAGTTCCCGCGCCGCGTCCGGCCACTCACCGTGGTCGAAGGTGAAGCCCGCGTCGAGCAGGCGGCCGGGAACGACGCGGCGGCTCTTCAGCAGGAGTTCGGTGTCCGAGCGCAGGGCGAACGCGCCGAGTTCGGCCATGCCCTTCGTGGCGGGCAGGCGCACCGGCACTCTCCAGGCGGCGCGCAGGGCACGCATGAAGGCGCGGTGCGGAAGCGGGGCGGGCGCGGCGAGGTTGACCGGGCCGGAGATGTCGTCCCGGTCGACCAGGAACCGGACCGCGCGGACGAAGTCGTACTCGTGGATCCACGACACGTACTGCGCACCGCCCGCCACCGGCCCGCCGAGGCCGAGCCGTACCATCCACGACATCACGTCGAAGACGCCGCCTCGGTCCGGGCTCATCACCATCGCGGAACGCAGCGCGACCTTGCGCGTGTGCGGGGTGTCGGCCTGTTGCTGCGCCCGCTCCCAGGCCTTGGCGATCTCGACGCTGTAGCCCCAGTAGCCCGGGACGCCGGGTTCGGCGCCGCCGATCACACCGGTTGCCTCGTCGTGGGCCGCGTCGTAACGGTGGGCGTAGATGGTCGCGGTGCTCATCTGCAGCCAGAGGCGGGGCGGCCTGGCGGCGTCCTCGATCGCACGGCCCACGGCCCGCGTCGAGCGCACCCGCGAGTCCATCATGGCCCGCAGGTTGGCCGGGGTGTAGCGGCAGCTGACACTGCGCCCGGCCAGGTTGATCACCACGTCACTGCCGTCGATCTCCTGCGTCCACGGCCCCGTGCTCTCACCGTCCCAGTAGACCTCGCGCTCGCGTACGGGCCGCCTGGTGAGGATCACGACCTCATGGCCCGCGGCGGTCAGAGCACGGTCCAGCACAGCGCCGACCTGCCCGGTTCCACCAGGAATGACTACCCTCATCGACTTCCCTTCCCTCTGTTGACCTGAGCCTAGAGCAGGAGTTGAACACGTTCAAACGCGGGCTGGTGAGGCGGTCGGGCGGGCGCGCTCCGGCGCCCGGCAAACCCGCCAACCACCCCTCCCCACACGCCGGATGAGCCACCGCCACCCCTTCCCCATCACCCCCTCCCCTTGTTACGATCCGACCCGGACCGAATCGAAATAGCAACCGGTCTCCACCAACCGAAAGGCTCCGACCATGCTGCGCGTCAAGGACTTCGACCACCTCGTCCTCAACGTCCAGGACGTCGAGCGCGCGCTTGACTTCTACACCGGCCCCCTCGGCCTGGAGCCGGTCCGTGTCGAAGAGTGGCGGGCCGGCAAGGTGCCCTTCCCCTCCGTCCGGGTCAGCCCCACGATGATCATCGATCTGTTCGACCGCCCGCGCGGCGAGTCGAACGTCGACCACATCTGCCTCGTCGTGGACCCGCTCGACTGGCAGCAGGTCATCGACGCGGGCACGTTGACCGTGCTGGAGGGCCCCGTGTCGCGCTTCGGCGCGCGAGGCAGCGCCACCTCGGTGTACGTGCAGGACCCGGAGGGCAACACCGTCGAGCTGCGCTGGTACCCGGAGGACGCCGAGTGAGTGCGGCCGGGCGCCCGCGCGACCCGGCGATCGACGCCGCCGTCCTCGCCGCCACGCTGGAGATCCTGCGCACGGACGGCTACCCGGGCTTCGCCCTGGAGGCGGTCGCCGCACGGGCGGGGACTACCAAGGCGGCGATGCGCCGACGCTGGCCGTTGCGCCAGAACCTGCTCATCGACGCGCTCGCCTCGATCCTCGCCATCCCGCCCGTGCCCGACAACAACTGCACCCGCTGCGACCTGATGCAGAGCGTGCGGCTGCTGGACGAGGCGCTGCACGAGCGGCTGCCCCGCGGCGTCCTGGCGCCGCTGGTCGCCGACTGCGCCCGCGTACCGGAGTTGCACCAGCGGCTGATGGAGGTGCTCGTCCAGCCCAGCAGGCAGGCGGCCACCGCGGCCGTCGAACAGGCCGTCGGCCGCGGTGACTTGCGCCCGGACGTCGACCCGCACGTTCTCGTCGACCTCCTCGCCGCCTCCGTGTACCAACGCGCGCTCCTGGGCGACACCACGACGGCCCGGCCGTCCGCGGCCGACATCGTGGATCTGCTGCTGCGCGGCGCGGCAGTCGACTTCGACCGCCTCGTCCGCATCAGCCAGACCCCGGCCCACCTCCGGAAGCACCCGGCCAGTCACACCTGACCGGACACGTCGGGCGATCACGTGGCCGGGATCGGCGAGCGAGGGCGAACTCGGTTGAAACGCCGGCCCATCCGACCAGGGCCGGGCCAGGCCCTGGCGAATGGCGGCTGGCGGTCGCGGCTGGTGGTGGCGGCTGGCGTCCCACCCCGCTCACCAGGTCTTACCGGCCTGCTCCCGAGTCGTACGGTTGATCCGGTTGAAGAAGTTGGTCATCGCGATCTCCAGGATGATCGCGGACAACTGCCCCTCCGTGAAGTGGTCGGCCACGGCGTCCCATATCTCGTCGGTCACACCCGCCGCGCCGTCCTGGATACGGGTGGCGGCCTCGGTCAGTTCGAGCGCCGCGCGCTCCTCGTCGGTGAAGAACGGCGTCTCGCGCCAGGCGACCACGTTGTGCAGCCGCTCCTCCGTCTCCCCGGCTTTCTTCGCCGCGTCCACACCGGCGAAGACGCACGGGCTGCAGCCGTTGATCTGGCTGGCTCGCAGATGGACCAGCGCCAGCAGGCGAGGATCGACGCCACCGGCGTGAATCGCCTTGTGCAGGTGCTGGATCGCGGTGGTCAGATCCGGGTTCCCGGCACTCTTCATACGTGCTTCCATCGGTCCCGCTCCCTCATCGGTTACGTGTGCCCTTCCGGGCTCGTCATCACCCATGACGGAGCGGATCCGAGGAAGGTAACAACATGTCAGACACCAGCCCGACGGACCTGGTGGCCGAGGTCTTCGAGTCCCAGCGGGACCGGCTGCGCGCGGTCGCCCACCGCATGCTCGGCTCGCACGCCGACGCCGAGGACGTCGTACAGGAGGCATGGCTGCGGCTCTCCCGCCAGGACGCGGCCACCATCCACAACCTCACCGGCTGGCTGACCACGGTGGTCAGCCGGATCAGCCTCGACGTCCTGCGGGCGCGCCAGACACGCCCCGAGGCGTCGTACGACGACGGTCTTTCCGACTTCGTGGTGACGCTCGACGACGGGCCCGCTCCCGAGGACGACGTGGTGCTCGCCGACTCGGTCGGGGTCGCCCTCCTCGTCGTCCTGGAGTCGCTCCGGCCCAGCGAACGGCTGGCGTTCGTCCTGCACGACCTGTTCGCGGTGCCCTTCGCCGAGATCGGCCAGATCCTCGGCAAGTCCACCGACGCGACCAAGATGCTCGCCAGCCGCGCCCGCCGGAAGGTGCGGGCGACCGAGCGGCCGACGGGCGTCGGACGCAAGCAGCGGGAGGTGGTCCAGGCCTTCCTCGCGGCGGCCCGTGACGGCGACTTCGAGGGACTGCTGCGGGTGCTCGACCCGGAAGTGAAGCTGACCGTCGACACCCCCGCGGGTGCGGTCGTCACCCTCGGCGCCGCCAGGGTCGCCGCCGGCGCGAGGCTGTCGTCCACCGCGGCGGTACGTGGATGCGCGGTGGTCGTCGACGGCCTCCCCGGGGTCCTCTCCTGGCACGAGGACGGCACCCCGCTCACGCTCCTCGCGTTCACGGTCACCGACAGCCGGATCACGGAGATCACGGCCGTGGTCGACCCGGCCAAGCTCGCCCTGATGGACCTGCCGGATCCTGTGTGAGCCGGTGTCCGGGCGGTCGCCACGGCGGCGGCGCGGTCACCGGGCGGCGGCCATCGCTCAAGCCGATCGGGCGGCGACCGCTTCCCGGGTGAGGGCCAGAGTCGTCCCCATGGCGGCCGGGTAGCCGGTCCGCATGGACGCGGCGATCCGGTCCTCCTCCGCGTCGTCGTGCAGGTCGAGTTCGGCCCGGAAGGTCAGCGTCAGTTCACCGGCCTCGTCCTCGCCGATGTCGTTGTGGATCACCCAGCGGACGCGGTCGTCCGCGCGGTGGAAGGCGACCCGCCACTCGGGCTCGAAGACGACCTTCTCCCGCACGCGCTCGCCACCCTGGAAGACCACCTCACGGACCAGGCCGTTCTCGCTGCGCTCGACAACGGCGCACTCGACTATTCCGGCCACGAAGGGCACCGCGTTCGCGGCCTTCCTCAGCAGTCCGGCCCAGACGTCCTGCCGGTCGAGCCGGACCTGGCCCGGGTCCCCGGGCTGGTTCACGCGCACAGTATCGCTGATCACTCGCATGGCTGCGGACTCCCCTTGATCGCCATTTGCTTGCACGGCCAAGTAAATGCTCGTGATGATGAATCCGCAAGTGGTGTAGGCAAGTTCGTGGTCAGCCCGTCGCCCGAGGGGTCTTTCATTGCACGTACAATCAATGCGTGCACGCCGACACCGACACCACCAGCCATGCGATCTTCCGGGTCGCCCGCTCGCATCGCGCCGCCGCCGAACGCCTACTGCGCAGTTCGGGCCTGCATGCCGGGCAGGAACTCCTGATGATGCATCTGTGGGACAACGGCCCGCAGCCGCAGAGCGCGCTGATCGAGCTGCTCGGCCTCGATGCCTCGACCGTGACGAGGGCGGTGCAGCGGCTCGAACAGTCCGGTTTCGTCCGCCGCATGCGAAGCGAGACCGACCGCCGCGCCGTCATCGTGAAGCCCACCGCCGCCGGGCAGGCACTGCGTGACCAGGTGAGCCATGCCTGGAAGGAACTGGAGGACCTCACCCTGACCGGCCTCACCGAGCCCGAGCGGGTCGAACTCGCCCGGCTGCTCGCACGGGTGGAGCGCAACCTGGCCTGACGGCCCGGTCCGCTGGGGCCGCTACGGTCCTACGATCCCCGCGCCATGGGCCAGCAGGCCCGCCTGTGTCCGGTCGGTGCAGTCGAGTTTGTCCAGCATGCGCGACACATAGCCCTTGATCGTGGCGGCGAGCTTCAGCACCGGCAACGCCCACCGGGACGCCGACGTACGGTCGGCGAAGTTCCTGGACACCGAACGGCACCCGCTGATCACGTTCGCCGCCGAGCGGGTGGACGTCACGTGCCTGCTTGTCTGACGCCTTCGGGACAACCGGGCCCGTCGGACTACAGGACTTCGGCACCCTCCTCGGGTGGCAGGAGTTCGGCGATGATCTCGGTGCCGAGTGCGTACGCGGGCACGCCCGCGGTGATGAGCGCCGTCTCGGCGACGCCTATGAGGTCGGCGATACCGGCTCCGGCGTGGAGGGCGCCCCGGGCATGGATGCGGGCAGGGTGGGCCCTGCCCAGGGCCAGCAGCTGTCCGAAGTGGACGAGCTGCTGCACCCGCGCCCCCAGCGGGTTGTCCGTCAGCACGATGTGCCGCAGCGCCGCGACGGCCTCTTCGGTCGGGAGCCGGCCGAACTCCTGGGCCAGGCGCAGCCGTTCCTCCACCCCGCTCGGAACGGCCCCGAGGGTGGAGCGGTAGCGGTCCCGTACGGCCTCCGTACGGGAGGCGAGGGTGTCGTCGCTCATGCCGTGGCCTTCGCGATCGCGGCGCGCACGGCCTCCTGGGCGCCCGGCGGGAAGTCCACGGCGCCGCCGATCGCGGCCGCGGCGATCTCGGCCTCGGCGCTCTCCTCGATCGCCACCACGAGGTGGGCGGTGGCCGCCGAATCCGGGCCGAACACCAGGAGGCCGTGGTTGGCCAGCAGGACCGCGGACGTCGTCGGGCGCCGCTCCAGTACGGCGGCGATACCGCGCACGGACACATCCGAACCGCGAGGCCCCCAGGGCACCACCGGGACGTCCTCGGCCTGCCCGAAGCGCAGCATCGGCTCCGTACGGCAGGGCAGCGGCCGGTGGGCCACGGCGAAGGCGGTCGCGGAGGGCGAGTGGGTGTGGATGATCGCACCGACCTGGGGGCGCGCCTTGTACACGGCGCTGTGCATGGCGATGATCTCGGCGCTGACGGACTGGAGTTCGCCCTCCAGGACCTGCCCGTCGAAGCCGACGGTCGCCAGTTGCTCGGGCCGCAGGCCGTGGACGAACCCCGGCGTCAGCAGGAGGCGTTCGCCGTCGAGCCTGGCGCTCAGGTTGGCGTGCCCGGAGTGGGACATCACCCCGGCCGCGAAGAGCTTCTCCGCGGCTTCCACCAGTTGGTCGGCCCGCTCTTTCACCACATACGTGTCGCTCATACCGGCATCTCCCAAGTGTGCTGCCAGCGGTCGCTCGTTCGCCGCTGTCCACGTGCGAACCACTGTCCAACTTGAACTAAGGTTCAAGTCAAATGCCGGGAGCGACCGCGACCGCCGAGCGGCAACAAGGGGAGCGAAACGTGCGTATGACGATCGGCCGACTCGCCGAGGTCACCGGAGTGCCCGCTTCGGCCATCCGGTACTGGGAGCGCCACGGCCTGCTGCCCGCGCCCGAGCGGGAGAGCGGGCAGCGGCGCTATCCGCCGGAGGCCGCCGAGCGGATCACGGTACTGCGCAAGTGCCAGCAGGCCGGGCTGACCCACGCCGAGATCAGGGAGCTCCAGCGGGACCAGCCGCGCCGGGAGGCGATGATCCGCGCCAAGATCACCGAGATCGAGCAGCGCATGGTCGACCTCGACCACGCCCACCAGCTCCTCACCCATGCCGTGAAGTGCAGCGAAGAGGACATCGTCCGGTGCCCCAAGTTCCGGGAGCAGATGGCGGGTTGGTGACCGGCGCCGGGGTGTGACACCCGGAAGCTGCTCCCGGGTGCCACACCCGTGTCGTCACTTGCCGAAGGACAGGAGCGTGCGGTCCTTCCGCTGCGGCGTGGGGCTCAGGACACGGCCGTTGAGCAGGAAGAAACGGCCGTCGGACCAGGCCATACGGGGGGTGAGGAAGAAGGCCCGTTCGGTGGCGGCCGCCGCTGCCGGGGTCTGCAGGACGACCTGGGGGGCGCCGCCGGTCGCCGCGATGGTGGCGACGGCGGCGGCGGAGTTGTCCGGGGCCGTCCCGGGGTGGATGTACACCACGGCCTTGCCGCCCTCGACCGCCACCGGCCGCATGGCACGGCCGCGGGAGGCCTTCGTACGCCACTTCTCCTTGCCGGTGGCGAGGTCGATGGCGACCACCTCATTGGTCTCCGGCTCGCCCAGCACGGCCCCGCCCGAACCCGCGGTGCCGAGGTAGAGGGTGGCCGCGTCGTTCGCGGAGAAGGTGCAGGCGTGGAGGTCTCCGCTGCCGTCGCCGAAGCCGTCGCACGCGCCGGTGACCTTGAACTTCGGCTCGACCTGCCAGCGGACCTTGCCGTCCGGCGCGAACGACGTGATGCTCCACGCCTTGGTGTCGCTGTTGTGGGCGGCCACGATCAACGGGTCGGTGGAGTAGACCCGGCCGACGGTCCACCCCAAGGGGTATTTGTAGTTCCACTTGGACTTGCCGGTGGCCGGGTCGAGTTCCTCGATCAGCTGCTGCGACTTGGTGGATCCGGCGGGGGACGGGCACAGAGCCACACCGACCAGCCTGCTGCCGCCGCCGATGGTGTACGGGCTGCAACCGTTGGTCTTCCACGTGCCGAAGATCTTCTTGCCGTCGACGGCCGAGAATCCACTGGCGTAGGCGCTGTGGCCGACGGCGACGGTGTCGCCGGTGATCGCGAACCGGAACTCGTTGGTGGTGTCGAACGCGCTCTCCTGCGGCACCTCGACCTTCCAGCCCACCTTGCCCGTGGCCAGATCGATCTGCTGGAGGTATTTGCAATGGGCGCGCTTGGTGTTGTTCTCCAGCGTGGCGACCACCAGCTTGCCGTGGGCGGTCGGGGTGTGCCCGGCGCCGCACAGGGGTGTCTCCAGGGCCACGCTCCACTTCACCGCGCCGTCGGCCACCGCGTGCCCGGTGACCTCCTTGTACATGGCCCTGGCCACGATGTCACCGAGCCGCCACGGGCCGTACTGCATGGCGCCCGCCGAGGTCAGCTGCGTCTCGTTCTCGCGCACCCAGACACGCGCCTCGCCCGGTTTGATCCCGTCGTTGTACCCGTCGCCGCCGCTCGCGCCGCCGTTCCCGCTGCCCGTACCGTCGCCGAGGTCGACCGAGGGGGATGCCGAGGGCTCGGCGGTATCACCTGCGGAGGCCGCCGGTTTGGCGGGCTTGCCGTCGTCGCCGGAGGCGAGGTACACCCCACCGCCGATGGCCAGCAGGCCCGCCACCACGGCAGCCACGATCGCCACGCGCTTGCGGCGGAAGGGACCTTGACCGCCGTTACCCGGCGGAAGCGTGGGCGGAGTCTGGCCGTACGGGGACGGGGTCGTCGGACCGTAGCCACCGGGGTACGGAGGCTGCGGCGGGTAGCCGGTGCCGCCGGGAGGTTGGCCGTAGCCACCGGGCTGGGCCGGTCCCGGCTGACCGTATCCACCGGGCTGGGCGGGTCCCGGCTGACCGTAACCGCCGGGCGCGGGCTGGCCGTAACCGCCCGGCTGCGCATACGGGTTGCCCGGTATCGGCTCCTGCGGCGGCTGTTGACTTGGTGGCTGGCTCACAGCGACTCTCCCCCGAATTCGCTACCGAAATCACTACGTTGACCCCTCGGGGCTCTTTCTATCACTCCGTGCACGAGGCCCCCATATCGCTGCTCCCGACCCTCTGGCATCCGGGATCCACCACGCCCTACGACGCAACTTTCCGGCCCGCCCGGAGCAATCCGCCCGAACCCCTGCGAGCAGCGTCCGGCTTCTGGACACTCGGAGACGCGAAAGCAACCGGGGCGGACGGTGGGGGGCGGACCGGGTGGCGGACAGCGGTGCGGTGGAGAACGGGCCGGGCGAGCCGGAAGCGCTCGCCGCGGTACAGGGGCACCTCAAGGCGATCGCCGACAGCGGAGACCCGTCGTCGATCTTCGACCCCGACGTGGCAGCGGACGTGACCCGGCTGTACGAGCAGTTCGCCGACCACCTGTCGTTCGACTGCGTCGTCGCGCTGGGCTGGGTGGAGTGGCACAGTTCGCGCGCCTCCGACGGCGAGGCCGCACGGGCCCATGAGACGTTCGCCGTGCTGCGCCTCCTTCCCGCCTTCCTCGCCGGCGAGGCGTACGTACCCAGCTCGTCGATGCCGCAGGAGTTGCTGCCGACGCTCGCGGCGGCCGCGATGCAGCCGGCCACGCGGATGCTTCAGGCGGCCGGTGAGGACGCCGGTCTGAAGTCGGCCTCAAGGGGCGCCTGGGCGTGGATGCGGATCGTCCAGCACATCCCGACGGGCCCCGGCGGCGCGGGCGCACTGGCCAATCTGAGTGTTGCCCTGCGGCTGTTGGGCGAGCGGGGCGGTGGCACCGAGAACCTCGACCGGGCCGTCACCACCGCCCGCCACGCCCTCACCACGATGGCCGACGACGAGCCGCAGCGGCCGGCGGCGACGGGCATCCTGGCAACCGCCCTGTGGTCCCGGTACGAGCACTCGGGCGACCCGGAGGACCTGGACGCGGCGGTGGAGGCCGCACGCACCTGTGCGAACGCCGGCCGCTCCGAGGACCCCTTGCACCCGGACGGCGCGCAACTCGCCGCGCAGCTCCTGCACATGCGCTACGAGCGGTCGCGGTCGCTCGACGACCTGGAGGAGTCGATCGACTGGATGCGCCGTGCGGTCGAGGCGAGCGGCCCCGACGACCCTCGGCTCACCCAGCTGCTGGCCCTGCTCGGCGTGCAGCTCGTCGACCGGGCGGTGCGAACGGGGGACGCCCGGGTCATGGACGAGGCCACCGACACCGCACGACGTGCCGCCGCCGTCGCGCCGGACGACGACGTTCAGGCCCAGCTCGCCGTCTCCAGGGTCTGGCACACCATCTTCGAGCACACCGCGGATCCGACGGCGCTCAAGTCGGCGAGGGATCTCGCGGTACGGGGCGCCCGCGCGCTGCCGCCCGAGTCCGCCGGGCGGGCCCGCCACCTGGCCAACGCCTCCCTCACCGTGCTCTCCGCCCATGCGTACACCGGCGTGCGCGACGACCTGGACGTCGCCGTCGAACTGGGCGAGACGGCCCTCGCCGCGGCGCCCGCCGGGCACGCCCACCGGGACTTGGCGCTGCGCGCCCTCAGCGGCGCGCTCGCCCATCGCTTCAAGAGCGGCGGACGTCTCGAAGACCTCGACCGCGCGCTCGCTCTCGGCCGTGAGCTCCTCGACGTGACGGGCGCCGGGCATGCTCCCTCGCTCGACCTGTCCAATCTGAGCCTCATGTACCGCACCCGCTTCCTGCGCTCCGGAGAGCCCGCCGACATCGCCCGGGCGATCGAGGCCGCCGAGGCGGCCGCCGCATGCGCCGCCGACGCGCGGCACCGCGCCCGGGCCCGGCAGCAGCTCGCGCTCAGTCTCGTCCGGCGCTCCTCCGCCGAGGGCCGCCCGGAGGACCTGGACGCGGCCATCGAGCTGGGCCGCGCGGCCCTCGCCGACACTCCGCGCGACCATCCCGACTGGGTGACGCTCATCGCGAACAACGCGCTGGCGTTCCTCACCCGCTACGAGCACAGCGGCGCGCTGGAAGACATCGACGCGTGCCTCGCCTCGATCCGTGACGCGCGCGGCCGACTGGAGCCCGGCCACCCCGCACACCCCCAACTGCTCAACAACGAGGGGTACGCGCTGCTGACCCGGTACCACCGCACCCGGTCGGCAGCCGAAGTCGATGCGGCGATCGACAGCAGCCGACGCGCCGCCGAGCTGATGGGCCCCGTCGACCCCCGCCTCCCGGGGTGCCTGTCCAACCTGTGCCTGGCGCTGCGCAGCCGCTTCGACCTCACGGCCGCACCGGCCGACCTGGAGGAGGCCGTCGCCGTCGGCCGTCGCGCCGTGGCGGCCACCGCGGCGGGCGATCCGGCACGCGCCACCCACCTCAACAACCTCGGCTACAGCCTGCTGGCCCGGGCCGTACAGGACCCGACGGCGACCGACGTACGCGACGAGGCCGCCCGGACCTTCCGCGAAGTCCTGGACCTGCTCCCGGCGGGCGCGCCCGCGCGGACCTATCCACTGGTCAATCTCGGGCAGTTGCTCATCCTGACCGCCGACACCGAAGCGGACGCGGAATCCACCGTTGCCCCGGCCATCAGCGCGTTCACCGAGGCCTGGGAGCTCACCGGCACCGCGCCCCTGCGCCGCCTCACCGCCGTACGCGCCGCCGCACTCCTGCTGTCCGGCCCTCAGCCGGCCCGGGCGGCGGCGCTGCTGGAGGCGGCCGTGGATCTCCTGCCCGCGCTCACTCCGCGCATGCTGGCCCGCACCGACCAGCAGACCCTGCTGGGCACCTGCTTCGAACTCGCCGCCGATGCCGCCGCGCTCGTCCTGGCCGCGCGCGACCGGCCGGGCGCCGGCCCCCAGGCCGCCGACCCGGCCGCGTCCAGGGCGCTACGGCTGACGGAGGCGGGGCGCGGCGTCATGCTCGGCCAGGCGCTCGACACCCGGGGCGAGGTCACCGACCTGCGCCACCAACTGCCCGAACTCGCCAAGCGCTTCCTCGCGATACGCGACCGGCTGAACGCGTCGTACGCGGACGACGCCCCCGGCGTATGGGCGTCGGCCGAGCCCTGGTACCCGGCCACGGAAGCACGGCGCGACCTCGCCGGGCAGTTCTCCGCCGTACTGGACGAGATCAGGTCACGGCCGGGCTTCGACCGGTTCCTGCTGCCGATGGAGCTGCCCGACCTGCTGGCCCAGGCCGCGTACGGCCCGGTGGTGGTCTTCACGGTGAGCAGCCACGGCAGCCACGCCCTGCTGATCCGCCCCGACGCCGTCACCGCGCTGCCCCTGCCCGGCCTGGACCGGGACACCGTGCGGCAGAAGGCGCTCGACTTCACGGCGGCGCTCAGGTGGGCGCCGAGCCCCACTCCCGCCCGTAGCGAACCGGCCCTGGACACCCTCAACTCCACCCTGGAGTGGCTGTGGGACGTCGCGGCGGAGCCCGTCCTGACCGCCCTGGGGATCACCTCTCCCCCGTCCCCGGGACACGAGGCTCCCCGCGTGTGGTGGAGCCCCGGCGGCCTGCTCGGCCTGCTTCCGCTGCACGCCGCCGGATACCACCGGGCGCCCGTGGACGGCTCACCGGCGACCGTCATGGACCGCGTGGTCTCCTCCTACACCCCGACCCTGCGCGCGCTGCGCCATGCCCGCCGCCCCCTGCCGCCCCGTTCCCCGCACCGCGCGCTCGTCGTTACGATGCCGCTCACCCCCGGGGCCCCACCGCTGCCGCACACGGCCGAGGAGGAAGGGTACGTACGCGCCCACACGCCCCAGCCGCTGGTGCTCACCGCGCGGCGGCGCGACCCCCTGGACACCTCGCCGCGGGGCCCCGTCTCCACCATGCGCGAGGACGTGATGGCGGCGATGGGCGACTGCTCCCTGGTCCACTTCGCCTGCCATGCCGTCAGCGACCCCGTCGACCCGTCCCGCAGCCGCCTCCTCCTCCAGGACGCCCCGCTCACCGTGAGCGGCCTGGCCGCCCTGGACCTCGACCACGCCGTACTGGCCTTCCTCTCCGCGTGCAGCACCGCTTCCACCGGCGTGCCGCACCTCGCCGACGAGTTCGTCAACCTGGCCACCGCGTTCCAACTCGCCGGATTCCGCAGCGTGGTGGCCACCCTGTGGCCCGTGTACGACAGCCACGCGTCCGACCTCGCCCGGCTGTTCTACGCCGCCCTGGGCAGCCCCCGCGACCTCACTCCCGACCGGGCCGCCCGTGCCCTGCACGAAGCGGTGCGTCAGTTGCGCGACCGCATGCCCGACCGCCCCGACACCTGGGCGGCCCATCTGCATTCCGGGGCATAGGGGACAGCTCTCGCGGTGCCCACGAAATCGGCCGAAGCGTGCCATTGCCTTCCGCGGTCCGGCCGCCGAAGCTGCGAGTGCCGAACGTTCCACGACCCGGGAGGCTCCATGACCAACCGCCTGGACCAACCGCGCACCCTCGACCTGGTCGGCAACCCGATCCACATCGGCGGTATCGCCACCGGCTTCGAGGCCACCCTGGAGTACCGCATCGGCGACGGCCACCACCAGCTGACCGGCACGTTCACCGCGGGAGGCGGCACCGGTGAGCACGGGCAGTTCCATCTCGCCGTCGACACCGGTCACACCGCCTTCCAGGCCGACCGCCTGCTCGTGCAGGTCTTCGAGGCGAGCGCCAGGGACGGCGGCGACATCAACGTCGTCACCGTTCCGGTCATCTACGGGCCGCGTATCGTGCCCGGCTACTACGGATACCGCGAGCACAAGGTGGTGAAGGGCGACACGCTGTCGGCCCTCGCCAAGTCGTACTACGGCGACGCCTCCCTCTACTCGCGCATCGTGCGGGCCAACCCGGCCCAGATCTCCGACCCCGACAAGATCGTGCCGGGGCAGGTGCTCCGCATACCTATCGGCTCGTGAGCCGTACCGTGTCGCCCGCCGGGCCGCCCGCGAGGACATCGATGCGGGCGCCGGTGCCGGGGTCGGTGAAACTCTGTCCTGCCGTGCGGGCGGCCAGGTCCAGGGCGGTGCAGCCGGTGGGCACGGTGGTGGGGTGCGTGGGGGCGATGCGTACCGGACCCTCGCCGGTCGCGGCGGCCGAGTCGACCTTGTAGACGAGAACGCCGGTGGAGCAGGCGCCCGCGTCGTTGCCCTGGGCGCGGCGCGACTCCGCCACGTACGCGGTCGTCGCGCCGGTGCGCAGCACGGCGATCTTCGTGCCTCCGGGACGCTCCACCGGTGTGAGGCGCACGGTGCGCTGCCCCGGTGCGGCCAGGCACGCGACCTGGTCGTCGCGGATCCAGCCGAGCTTCCACGCGTGCCAGCCGAGGTACTGCGGGGCGGGCCCCGCGATGTTGCCCATGACGTCCCAGCCGCCGACGTACTGGTGGGTGTCGCCGATGAAGGAGTACAGGTCCGGGAGGCCGAAGGTGTGGGCGGTCTCGTGGTCGGCGACCTTGGGGCCCCAGCGCCACATGTCCTGGCCGAAGGTGACGGCCCACTTGAGCCGGGTGCCGTCCGCCGTGATGCCCTGGGTGGCGGGATCGTAGAGGTAGGTCGGCGAGAAGGGGACGGCCGTCGCCGCCTTGGTGGGGACGATGTACACCATGTCGTACCGCGAGAAGTCGGCGTAGGGGTCGGCCGCGGTGACCGCGTCGCGTACGTACTTCTCGTGGGCCTCGAAGGTGATGCCGCGGGCGAAGTCGTACGAGGTGGAGGCGGCGGGCATCCGTATCCAGCGGTGCAGCGGGGTGAGGGCGAGGCGGGAGCGGCCGTAGCTCGCCGTGCGCATCCAGTCGGCGGCCGGGGCGAGTTGGTCGAGGTAGGGGGCGGTGGAGCCGGTCGCCGGTGCGTCGGGGAAGTCCACGAACAGGGTGAGGACGCGGTGGGTGCCGGTGGACGGCTGGAACTGCCTGCGGTCGGTGTCGTGGCCCTCGTCGGTCCAGCCCGTCCGGCCGGGCAGCGCACAGGCGGCGGGAGCGGCCGGGTGCGGCCGGGGTGCGGCGGCGGCCGCGCCGCTCCCGGCCAGGCACATGGCGAGGGCGACGGCAGCGGCGGCCAGGGGGCGCGGGCGCGGCGACGGTGCGGGCATTGCTCTCCTCCAAGAGACGGGCGGAACGGTTCAGGCGCGATCGGCGGCCAGGTCCATCAGGCGGGCCAGGACCCGGCCGCCCGAGGCGCTGATCCCGTCGTGCTCCCACTCGTTGGTGACCCAGGCGCGGCAGGCCCCGACCTGGCGCGCGGTGGCGAGCGAGAGCCCCGCGTCCACGTACATGTCGTCGTGGTAGACGGCCGCGGCGAGCGGGACCTCGTTGGCGGCGAGGCGGTCGGTGTCGTACAGCGCCGGCCAGTCGGTGCGTCGGGCCAGCAGGTCCGCGGCCCCGGCGAAGGGACGCAGGGCCGCGATCTCCTCGAACATCCAGGGGTAGATCATCTCGCCGGTGAGCAGGAACGGGTCGGCGCCGTCGGCGAATTCGGGGAAGTCGTTGAGCGCGCGGGCGGCGGCCCAGCCGGTGGCCGGTGCGCCCTGCCCGTACAGGCTCTCTTGCATTACGGCGAACAGCGGGTTGCCGGTGAAGCCGGTCACGCTCCTCACCTGGTCGAGGAAGGTGTCGCTCAACTCCCCTTCCCCGTCCAGGGCTTCGTCGAGCAGCCAGTGGACCCGCTCGTAGCCGTCGCCCATGCCGAGGGCGAGGCCGAGGGTGCGCAGACGGCGGGGGGTGAGCCGGTCGCCATCGGGCAGGCGTACGTCGGTGGCCGCGAGCAGGTCCGCGATCTCCCGCAGGCGGGCGGCGTCCTCGGGGTAGCGGGCGTAGAACCCGAGGACGCGCTCGCGCACCCTGGGGTAGGTGCGGGCGTACACGTCGTCGGCGGTGGCCGTGAGACCCGGCAGTCCACCGGCCACATAGCAGGCGCGCAGCCCCTCGGGGGCCCGGGACAGATAGGTGAGGGTGAGGAAGCCGCCGTAGCTCTGCCCGAGGGTCTCCCAGGGTTCGTCGCCGCACAGACGGCGCCGTATCAGCTCCGCGTCGGCGACGATCGCGTCGGCGCGGAAGTGCGCCAGGTGATCCGCGAAGGCGGCCGGGGATGGGAAGTTGGCGGCCGTCCGGCCCGTGACCGGTGTGGAGCGGCCGGTGCCGCGCTGGTCGAGCAGGAGCACCCGGTGGGTCTTCAGGGCCTGCTCCAGCCAGCCGGGCGAACCGGCTGACGGCCGGGGCGACTTGCCGCCCGGGCCGCCCTGGAGATACAGGAGCCAGGGCAGCCGCTCGCCCACCCGGGTGCGGTCGACGACCTCGCGGGCGAAGACCTGGAGGGTGGGGCCGTGCGGGGCCGAGTGGTCCAGCGGGACGGTGAAGACGTGGTCGACGGTTGCGTACGCCGGGTTCATGGATGCCTTTCGCGGCGCGGGCGCCGCCGGGTGCCGTGTGACGTTTCCTGGAGGAGCATGGCGCGGGCGGCCGCCCGGCGAGGAGCCCTCGTTCCCGCATAACGTCACGTTATGGAGGGGGCGTGCCCGCCGGAGAGGCCTTACGCGTACGAGGTCACCGCGCCCGCGAGGGCGACAGGGTGTAGGTGCGGCTGGAGGTGTAGAACTCCAGGGCGGCCCTGCCCTGTTCGCGCGGCCCGTGGCTGGACTCCTTGGTGCCGCCGAACGGCAGGTGGAAGTCGACGCCGGTGGAGGGGGCGTTGACGCGGATCATCCCGGTGTCGAGCCGGTCGAGTCCGTGCAGGGCGGTGTCGAGGTCGGCGGTGTGCACCGAGGTGACCAGGCCGTACGGGACCGAGTTGGTGATCCGTACCGCGTGCGGGAGGTCGTCGGCGGGCAGCAGGGCGGCGATAGGGCCGAAGACCTCCTCGCGCAGCAGAGGATGGGCCGGGGAGACCTTCTCCACCAGGGTGGGGGCCGTGTACCAGCCGGGGTGGCGGGGCGCGGTCCCGCCCGCGAGCACGTCCAGGCCGCGCGCTGCCTCGCCCACCCGGTCGCGGGCGCGCTCGCTGATGAGCGGCCCGCACACGGTGTCGGGCGCGGCCGGGTCGCCGACCGGGAGCGCCCGGAGCGCTTCGGCGAGCGCCTCGCGCAGCGGGTCGAGGGCCGCGCCGACGGCGATGACACGGCTGGTGGCGGTGCACTTCTGGCCCGCGTATCCGGCGATCGCGGCGGCGATGTGGGCGGCGGCCTGCCCGATGTCGGCGTCCGGCAGGACGATCGCGGCGTTCAGGCCGCCCATCTCCGCCTGGACGGCGATGCCCCTCTCGGTGGCGGCCCGCGCCACGGCCCGGCCGACGGCGGTCGAGCCGGTGAAGGAGACGACGTCGGCGCTGCGGACGAGCGCGTCGCCTTCGGCGGCCCCGCCGGGCAGCACCGTGAACACCCCTGCGGGCAGGGCGCCTTGGACGATCTCGGCCAGCCGCTGGGCGCAGGCCGTGGCTTCGGGTGCGGGCTTGAGGACCACCGCGTTGCCGACGGCGAGCGCCGGGGCGGCCTTCCAGGTGGGGATGGCGAAGGGGAAGTTCCACGGGGTGATGAGCCCCGCGACGCCGTGGGGCCGGCGGCGGGTGAGGAGCAGCCCGGACCCGGCGGCCGGTTCGTGGACCGCGCCGACGGGTTCGTAGGGGGCCTGGGCGTAGTACCGCCAGATGGCGACGGTACGGGCGACCTCGGCCCGGGCCTCGGTGAGCGGCTTGCCCACCTCGCGCACGGCGAGCACCGCCAGTTCGTCCGCCGCGGCCTGGACCGCGTCGGCGGCGGCGCCGAGCGCGGCCGAACGCGCGGCGGCGCCGCCGAGCAGCCATCCCGGCTGGGCCGCACGGGCCCGCTCCACGGCGTCGACGGCGGCACGCGCCCCGGGGGCCGGGATCCGGACGAGGACGTCGGCCGGGTCGGCCGGGTTGCGGGAGATGAGGTGAGTGACGTCAGCGGTCACGGGAGGAGTCCTCCAAGCAAGAGGGCGTGCGGGGACGTGGTTGTGAGCCCGGGTGGGCGCCGCGGGGCGCGGGCAGGCGGCGGGAGAACCGCGCCGCCTGCCCGCGTGGCGGCACCGTGCGACCGGCCGTGCGCAGGACGGATCAGTGGTGGCCCTCGGCCACGGCCTTCTCGGTGGCCAGACGCACCCCGGCCTCGATCTCCCCGGAGAGCGGGGCGCGCGGCGGGCGGACCGGGCCGCCGGGGCGTCCGGCGATGTCCATGGACAACTTGATGGACTGGACGAACTCCGTCTTGGAGTCCCAGCGCAGCAGGGAGTGCAGGGAGCGGTAGAGCGGCCGGGCCGTGGCCAGATCACCGGCGACGGCCGCGTGGTACAGCTCGGCGCAGGAGGCGGGGAAGGCGTTGGGGTACCCGGCGATCCAGCCGACCGCGCCCGCGAGGGCGAGTTCGAGGAGTACGTCGTCGGCGCCGATCAACAGGTCGAGTTCCGGGGCGAGTTCGGCGATCTCGTACGCCCGGCGCACATCGCCGCTGAACTCCTTGACCGCGACGATGCTGCCCTCCTGGTGCAGCGCGGCGAGGAGCGGCGGCGTGAGGTCGACCTTGGTGTCGATGGGGTTGTTGTACGCGACGACCGGCACTCCGGCCCGCGCCACCTCGGCGTAGTGGGCGCGCACCGCACTCTCGTCGGCGCGGTAGGCGTTCGGCGGGAGCAGCAGGACCGAGCCCGCGCCCGCCTCGGCGGCCTGCTCGGCCCAGCGGCGGCTCTCGGCGCTGCCGTACGCGGCGACGCCCGGCATCACGCGGGCGCCGTCACCGGCCGCCTCCACGGCGGTGCGGACCACTTGGGCGCGCTCGTCCTCGGTGAGGGTCTGGTACTCGCCGAGGGAGCCGTTCGGCACGACGCCGTCGCAGCCGTTGTCGATCAGCCAGCGCACATGGTCGGCGTAGGCGTCGTAGTCGACGGACAGGTCCTCGCGCAGGGGCAGGGCGGTGGCGACCATGATGCCGCGCCAGGGACGGGTGGGGTTCCAGCTGGTGGTGGCCATGTCGGCGACCTCTCTTCGTAAGGTGACATTTCACTAGGGGGTGCAAGGGGCTGCGTGGGGCAGCCGGGTGGTGCGGGGAGCCCTTGGCGGGGCCCGCACTGGGTCAGTCGGTGGTGACGGTCGGCGGGGCTGATTCGTCGAGCGAGCCGAGCGCGCGGAGCGGCACCGGCACGGCGAACGGCCGCCGCTCGGCGGCCGGTTCGGCGAGCGGGTCCGCGCCGCCGTGCCGCGCGGCCAGGCACGCCACCGCCGCACCGCACATCCGGCCCTGGCACCAGCCCATCCCGGCCCGGGTGAACAGCTTGACGGTGCGGGCGTCGCGCGCCCCGAGGTCGGTGACCGCCGCGCGGACGCTGTGCGCGGTCACCTCCTCGCACCGGCACACCTCGGTGTCGTCGGCGAGCCACTGCGGCCAGCCGGTACCGGGCGCGTGCGCGGCGGCCATGGCGTCGGCGAAGGCGCGCATCCGGTCCCGGCGGCGCTCCAGTTCCCGGACGCGGCCGCGACGGGCGGGGTGCCCGCGCAGCCGGGCGGCGATCGCGAGACCGGCCAACTCCCCCTCTACGCCCGCCAGTCGGGCCCCGCCGACACCGCCCGGCTCCCCCGCCGCCCACAGATCCCGTACCGAGGTCTCCTGGGAGGAGTCCAGGGCCAGGGCGGTAGTCAGGTCGGGGGTGGTGCGGGTGGCGCACCCCAGGGTCGTGGCCAGGTCGATCTGCGGCGCCAGACCGTGGCCCACGGCCAGCGCGTCGCAGGCGATCCGGCGGCCGCTGCCCGGAACGGGCCGCCAGTCGCGGTCGAGCCGGGAGACGGTGACCGCCTCCACGCGGTCGGTGCCGTGCACTTCGGTGACGGCGCTGCGGGTGCGCAGCCGTACCCGGTGGCGCAGCAGCGCCCCGCCGTGCACGGCCGCCTCGGTGAGCTTGTGCGGGTTGGCCGCGAGCGCGTACGGGTGGCGGGCGTAGCCCAGGTAGCCGGACGCCTCGATGACGGCGGGCACCCGCGCCCCGGCGGCGGCCAGCGAGGAGGCGACCGCGAGCAGCAGCGGGCCGCTGCCCGCCACCACGACCCGCCTGCCGGGCAGCACCAGGCCGGACTTGAGCATGGCCTGGGCCCCTCCGGCCCCCACGACACCGGGCACCGTCCAGCCGGGGAAGGGAAGTTGGCGCTCGTACGCGCCGGTCGCGAGCAGCACGGCCCGAGCCCGCACCCGGACCGCCCGCTCCTCGCCTCCGTCGGCCCCGGTGACGGCGTGCACCGACCAGGGACCAGTGTCGCCGTCGCGGACGACGCTCCACACGTGGTGGCCGCCGAGCCGGTCCACCACACTGGCCTCCAGGCGTCGGCGGAGCCCGGTGAACAGGGACCAGTCGTGGTGCAGGGCCTCGGGGCGCACCGCCCCGGTGGCGGGTGCGGGGTGCCGGAAGAACTGGCCGCCGATCTGCGGCGAGGCGTCCAGCAGGGCGACGGACAGGCCGAGTTCGCAGGCGGTGACGGCACCGGAGAGCCCGGCGCAGCCCGCGCCGATCACCGCGAGGTCGTACACGTCGGGTGCCGTGGGCGGCTCAGCCGAGGGACGCATGGCCGTGTCCTTCCTGGGTGACCACCGCGTCTCCGGGGTGGGCGGGCACCAGACAGGCCCGGCGGTTGGGTTGTCCGTTGATGGTGGCGAGGCAGTCGTAGCACTGCCCGATGCCGCAGAACGCGCCGCGCGGGCGTCCGGTGGTGCGGGTGGTCCGCCAGGCGAGGATGCCCGCGGCCCACAGCGCGGCGGCGACGGACTGCCCGGGGCGAGCGGGCACGGTCCGGTCCCCGAAGGTGATCTCGAACGATGGGCCGGTGCGCGTCCCGACCAGCTCGGCGGGGGTTCGGGCCACGGAAAGCCTCCTTGTGTAGCGGTAGCGGTAGCGGTTACGGGGCGGACGGAAGAGGGGGACGACAGGGGCGCTCCCCGGAAGGCCGGGAGGAGACCCAGGGCGAACCGGGCTCAGCCCGTCGCCGCGAAGAACCGGCCTCAGCCCGTCGCCGCGAATCGCCCGGGCGCGAACGGCGTGATGTCCAGCGGAGGTTGGTCGCCCGTCAGGCACGCCGCCACGATCTGCCCGGTGACCGGGGCCAGGCCGACCCCCGCCCCCTCGTGGCCGCAGGCGTGCAGCAGGCCGGGGACCTCCGGGTCTGGCCCGATGGCGGGCAGATGGTCGGGCAGATAGGGGCGGAAGCCCGCGTACGTGCGCAGCGCCCGTACCGTGCCCAGGACCGGGAAGAGCGCGACGGCCTGGGCGGCGAGGCGGCGCAGCGCCTCGGTGGACAGGGTGCGGTCGAAGCCGACCCGCTCCCTGCTCGCGCCGATGAGGACCGGGCCCGCGGCGGTGCCCTCGACTACCGCCGAGGTCTGGAGCGCGGCGGAGTCGCTGGCGACGTCGGCGACGTAGTCCGCCGCGTACACCTTGTGCCGGACCACCCGCGGCAGCGGCTCGGTGACAAGGACGAAGCCGCGGCGCGGCAGCACGGGCAGCTCCGCGCCCGCGAGCCGGGCGACCTGGCCGCCCCAGGTGCCCGCCGCGTTCACCACGTACGGGGCGTGGATCCGCGTGCCGCCCGCCGTGCGGACCCCTCTCACCTCGCCGCTCTCCCCGGTGAGGAGTCCGGTGACCTCCTCGCCCAGGCGCAGGCGGATCCGGTCGCCGCCCGCGCGCAGCAGATGGGCCGCGGCGAGGGCGGGCATGACCTGGGCGTCCTGTGGATAGTGGTAGCCGCCCGCCAGATCCGGGGCCAGATGGGGCTCCAGGTCGTGCAGCCGGTCCGCCGGGACCTCCTTCACCCGAACCCCGGCGCTCTCCTGTCCGGCCGCGAAGCCGC
This sequence comes from Streptomyces sp. TLI_146, assembly GCF_002846415.1. Lineage (NCBI taxonomy): Bacteria > Bacillati > Actinomycetota > Actinomycetes > Kitasatosporales > Streptomycetaceae > Streptomyces > Streptomyces sp. TLI_146. The sequence continues at coordinate 8,018,145 of NZ_PJMX01000001.1, read as the reverse complement.
GCAGGGCCGCCATCCCGGCCTCGCCGGAGGCGACGACCAGGCCGCCCTTGGGCTCGTACTCGATCTGCGGCGGGAGCAGTTGGGCCAGCTCGCGCCACAGTTCGGCGGAGGCGAGGGCGAGGGAGAGTTCGGGTCCTGGCTCCTTGTCGGAGAGCAGGAGGTTGCCCTCGCCGGCGCCGGTGGTGCCGCCCGCGACGGGGCCGCGGTCGACGACGGTGACGGTGAGGCCGGCGCGTGCGGCGTAGTGGGCGCAGGCGGCGCCGACCACGCCCGCACCGATGACGATGACGTCCGAGGAAGTTCTCGTGGGCACAGCAGTAATATTTCACATTGCACTGCGTTGGCCAAGGGGTGCGCCCCGACGGCCTGTTGGGACACGAGTAGGTAAAGGTGCGGCCAATGGGTTGTCAGTACAATTTCACATTACTATGTTACCGGTCACATTCCAGCCAGCTCCTGCTGTCGGCTGGCTGCCAGACCGCTCTCGCGCTCCCGGAGTGACCACTGATGAACAAGCGCACCCTCACCGCCCTCGCCACCGCCCTGGCGGCGTCCCTCGCCCTCGGGGCGACGGGCTGCTCGAAGACCAAGCACTCGGACGCGGGCCCGGACACCGGGGGCAAGAACCCGGCGACCGCCAACGCGGGCACCGCCGTGGGCGGCACTCCCCAGAAGGGCGGCACCCTGACCGTCCTGTCCAACCAGGACTTCACCCACCTCGACCCGGCCCGCAACTGGGTCATGAGCGACATGGACTTCGGCACCCGGCTGCTCTACCGCACCCTGGTCACCTACAAGGCAGCCCCCGGCACCGCCGGCAGCGAGCTGGTGCCCGACCTGGCCACCGACCTGGGCACCTCGTCCAACGGCGCCAAGACCTGGACCTTCCACCTGAAGCCGGGCGTCAAGTACGAGGACGGCAGCCCCGTCACCGCCCAGGACGTCAAGTACAACGTGGAGCGGTCCTTCTCGCCCGACCTGCCCGGCGGCGCCGACTACGCGGCCCGCTACCTCGCCGGCGCCGAGGGCTACCAGGGCCCGGCCCAGGGCAAGCACCTGGACTCGGTCAAGACGCCGGACGACCACACGATCGTCTTCGAACTGCGCAAGCCCTTCGCGGAGTTCCCCAACGCCACCGTGATGCCGACCTTCGCGCCGGTCCCCCAGGCGCAGGACAAGGGGCCCCAGTACGACAACCGGCCGTTCTCCTCGGGCCCGTACAAGATCGACTCGTACCAGCGGGGCAAGAAGCTGGTGCTGGTGCGCAACACCCACTGGGACGCCGCCACCGACCAGGTCCGCAAGGCCTACCCGGACAAGCTCGTGATGGTGATGGGGCTCAAGGCCAACCAGATCGACGACCGCCTCATCGCCTCGCAGGGCGCCGACGCCTCGGCCGTGTCCTGGGGCGCGCTGCGGCCGGAGAGCGCGGCCAAGGTGCTGCCCAGCGCCGAGGTCCGCAAGCGGCTGATCGCCGAGTCCACCAACTGCACCGACATGGTCCAGATGCACACCGGGCGCGCCCCGTTCGACGACGTGAAGGTCCGCCAGGCCGTGCAGTTCGCCCTCGACAAGGACGCGGTCCTCACCTCGTCCGGCGGTCCCGCCTTCAACGACCCGTCCACCGCGTACATGCCCGCCTCCCTCTTCGGCGGCAAGCAGCCGGACACCGTGAAGGCGCCGGTTGCCGGTGACGTGGCCAAGGCCAAGCAGCTCCTCAAGGACGCGGGCAAGCCCGACGGGTTCACCACCAAGATGACCGTCTCCACCGGCGACAAGGGCCGTGCCGAGGCGATCCAGCAGGCGCTCGGCAAGGCCGGGATCAAGGTCACCATCGAGACCGTGGACCCGTCCGCGTTCTACGCGACGATCGGCGACACCAAGAACCGCACCGACATGGTCTACACGGGCTGGTGTCCTGACTACCCGTCAGGGTCCACCTTCCTGCCGTTCGTCTTCGACGGCCGCTACATCAAGGAGAAGGGCAACTCCGGCAACCACTCGCTCTTCCGCGACGACGCGACCATGAAGAAGATGGACGAGATCGCCGCCCTGACGGACGCCAAGCAGGCCAACGCCGCATGGCAGCAGCTGGACGGCGAGATCCTCGCCAAGGCCCCGGCCGTGCCGGTCCTGGTGCGCCGCTGGCCGCTGGTGCTCGGCACCAACATCGCGGGCGCCTACGGCCAGACCTCCTTCGGCGGTCAGCTCGACTACGCCACGGCCGGCCTCAAGGACCCCTCGAAGAGCCAGGGCTGAGGATCCGCCAGACCATGACCACCACCCTCGCACCGACGGCCGCGCCGACGGGCCGCGGCCCCTGGCAGCTGGCCCGCGCGGAACTGCGCCGCCGCACCTCCGTCAAGATCTCCCTCGCCGTCGTGGCGCTCTTCGTCGTCATGGCGGCCGCCGCCCCCCTGCTCAGCAGGCTCGGCGGCTGGTCGCCCGAGGAGTTCGACAAGACCGCCGTCGACCCGTATCTCGGCGGTCAGCCGCTCGGGACCCTCGGCGGTATCTCCGCCGACCACTGGCTGGGCGTGGAACCCGTCACCGGGCGCGACCTGTTCGCCCGGGTCGTGCACGGCGCCCAGGTCTCCCTCCTGATCGCCTTCGCCGCGACCGCGATCGTCGTGGTCGCGGGGACGGCCGCCGGGATCGCGGCCGGCTACTTCGGCGGCCGCACCGACGCGGTCCTCAGCAGGCTGATGGACCTCACCATGTCCTTCCCCTCCCTCATCTTCATGATCGCGATGATGTCGGTGGCCAAGGACGTCAACCGCATCGCCCTGATGACCGCCGTGATCGGCCTGTTCGGCTGGCCCGGCATCGCCCGCGTCGTCCGCGGCCAGACCCTCTCGCTCAAACACCGCGAGTACGTCGACGCGGCGCGGGTCAACGGCTCGGGCCCCTGGCGGATCCTCACCCGCGACATCCTGCCGGGCGTCGCGGGACCCGTCATCGCGTACACCACCCTGATCATCCCGGGCATGATCGCCACCGAGGCGGCCCTGAGCTACCTCGGCGTCGGCGTCCGCCCGCCCACGCCCTCCTGGGGCCAGATGATCGCCGAGAGCGTCGCCTTCTACGACACGGACCCCATGTACTTCGTCATCCCGAGCGCCTGCCTCTTCCTCACGGTGCTCGCCTTCACCCTGCTCGGCGACGCGCTGCGCGACATCCTCGACCCGAGGGGAAGCCGCTCATGATCCTCTACATCGGCCGCCGCCTGCTCGGCGTGACCGGCGTCCTGATCGCGATCGCCGCCGTCACCTTCACCATCTTCTACGTGCTGCCCTCCGACCCGGCCGCCGCCGCGTGCGGCAAGTCGTGCAGCGTCGAGCGGCTGGCGGCGATCCGCGCCCACATGGGCCTGGACGAGCCGATCTGGAAGCAGTTCTGGGAGTTCGCCTCCGGCATCTTCACCGGCCGCACCATGGGCAGCGGCCAGTACGCGCTGCACTGCGACTTCCCGTGCCTGGGCTACTCGTACGAGAACAGCGAGTCGGTGTGGGGCCTGCTCATGGACCGGCTGCCCGTCTCCGCCTCGCTCGCGCTGGGCTCGGCGGTCCTGTGGCTGGTGCTCGGCTTGTCCGCCGGGGTCACCGCGGCGCTGCGCAAGGACACCCTCACCGACAAGGTCCTGATGGTCGGCGCGGTCGCCGCCGCCTCGCTGCCCGTCTACTTCACCTCCATGATGCTGATCTACGGCCTGATCAGGACCGCCGGACTGCTGCCGTATCCGCAGTACGTGCCCTTCGGCTCGGACCCGGTCCACTGGGCGTCCAACCTGCTGCTGCCCTGGCTGGCGCTGGCCGTCCTGTACGCGGCCATGTACGCGCGCCAGAGCCGCAGTTCGATGATCGAGACCATGGCGGAGCCGTACATCCGCACCGCCCGCGCCAAGGGGCTGCCCCGCCGCACGGTCGTGGTCAAGCACGGGCTGCGGGCGGGGATGACGCCGATCCTGACCATCTTCGGGATGGACCTGGGCGGGCTGCTCGCGGGCGCGGTGATCACCGAGTCCATCTTCGGGCTGCCGGGCATCGGACGGCTCTTCTACGGCGCCCTGTCCAGCGGGGACCAGCCCGTCATCCTCGGGGTGACCCTGCTCGCCGCCGCCTTCATCGTCGTCGCCAACCTGGCCGTCGACCTGCTCTACGCCGTCGTCGACCCGCGAGTGAGGTACTGATGGACGCACCCCGCCCCACCTCGCCCGCGCGCCTTTCGCCGGCGACTCCCCTGCGGGACGCGGGCGAGCCCCTGCTGTCCGTGCGGAACCTGAGCGTCACCTTCCCGACGCAGCACGGTCCCGTACGGGCCGTCGACTCCCTCGACTTCGACGTCCACCGGGGCCGCACCCTGGGCATCGTGGGCGAGTCCGGCTCCGGCAAGTCCGTCACCTCCATGGCCGTCCTCGGCCTGCACACCGGCGCCGAGGTCACCGGCTCCATCACGCTCGACGACCAGGAGCTGGTGGGCCTGACGGAGCGTGAGCTGAACCGGCTGCGCGGCCGCCGGATGGCGATGATCTTCCAGGACCCGCTCTCCAGCCTCCACCCGTACTACACGGTCGGCGAGCAGATCGCCGAACACCACCGCGTCCACTTCCGCTCCGGCCGCGCGGTGGCCCGCAGACGGGCCGTGGAGATGCTCGCCGAGGTCGGCATCCCGGAGCCGCGGCGGCGGGCGGGCGAGTACCCGCACCAGTTCTCGGGCGGCATGCGCCAGCGCGTGATGATCGCGATGGCGCTGGCCTGCGAGCCCGAGCTGCTGATCGCGGACGAGCCGACCACCGCGCTCGACGTCACCGTGCAGGCCCAGATCCTGGAGCTGATCGCCCGCTTGCAGCAGGACCGGGGACTCGCCGTCGTCATGATCACCCACGATCTGGGGGTGGTGGCGCGCGTCGCCCACGACGTCCTGGTGATGTACGGCGGCCGGGCCGTGGAACAGGCGCCGGTGGACACGCTGTTCGCGGCCCCGGCCCACCCCTACACCCGCGGCCTGCTCGACTCGCTGCCCCGTCTCGACGACCCCGACGACGCACCGCTGCGGGCCATCCCCGGCAGCCCGCCGTCCCTGCTCACCCCGGCGCCCGGCTGCGCGTTCGCGCCCCGCTGCTCCCGGGCCGCGTCGGCCGCCGCGAGCGAGCGGCTGCGCTGCGAGACCGAACCGCCCCTGCTGTCCGGACCGGCCGGCCACGCGTCCGCCTGCCACCTCCCCACGTACGAAGGCGCTCCTTCATGACCACAGCGACCCAACCCCTGCTGTCCGTACGGGACATGACCAAGGTCTATCCGGCCCGGCGGCGCGGCTCGGCTCCCGTCCGGGCGGTCGACGGCATCAGCTTCGACGTGGCGCCGGGCGAGACGCTCGGCCTGGTCGGCGAGTCCGGCTGCGGCAAGTCCACCACCGGCCGCACCATCGTGCGCCTGCTCGAACCCTCCAGCGGCTCGATCGCCTACGACGGCCACGACATCAGCCATCTCTCGCAGCGCGAGCTCAAACCGCTGCGCCGCGAGATCCAGATGGTCTTCCAGGACCCGCACTCCTCCCTCAACCCGCGCCAGACCGTCGCACGGATCATCTCCGATCCCCTGTTGATCCAAGGGAGTTCGGCGGCGGACGCGCGTCGGCGGGCCGCCGAGCTGATGGACCTGGTGGGGCTCATCCCCGAGCAGATCGACCGCTTCCCGCACGAGTTCTCCGGCGGCCAGGCCCAGCGCATCGGCATCGCCCGCGCGCTGGCCACCGGGCCCCGGCTGGTCATCGCGGACGAGCCCGTCTCGGCCCTCGACGTCTCCGTCCAGGCCCAGATCGTCAACCTGATGGAGCGCCTGCAACGGGAACTCGGGCTCGCCTACCTCTTCATCGCCCACGACCTGTCGGTGGTCAAGCGGGTCTGCGACCGCGTCGCCGTCATGTACCTGGGCCGGATCGTCGAGATCGGCGCGAAGGAGCGGGTGTACACGGCCCCGGCCCACCCCTACACCCGCGCGCTGCTCTCCGCCGTCCCGCTGCCCGACCCGGCCGCCGAGCGGGCCCGCGAGCGCATCACGCTCCTGGGCGACCCGCCGAGCCCGGCCGCGCCCCCGCCGGGCTGCTCCTTCCACCCCCGCTGCCCCAAGGCACAGGAACGGTGCCGCAGCGAGACGCCCGTGCTGCGGATCGCCGCGCCGGGCGAGGCGCGCCAGGTCGCCTGTCACTTCCCCGAGGCGGCCTGACGAGGGTGTGCCCCGCAACCGCGAACGGTTCCGGGGCACACCCGTGCGCGCACCGAGCCGTCTACGACTTGGTGACGCGCACCCGCTCCCCGTACCCGTCCGCACTCAGCACGTCGATCCGCACCCCGGCCGCGGGATCCGCGAACGACTCGCCGGCCCAGTACGGCGCGTCGTCCAGCGGACGGCAGCCGGCGGCCGGGGTGGCGGCGGGCTTGGCGTCCACGACGCGGATCGGCCCGTACCCGGTCGCCACGGACGTGTCGACCTTGTACACGAGCGCGCCGGTCGAGCAGGCCGCCGTGTCCGCCTGCACCGCGCGGCGCGATTCGACGACGTACGCGGTCGTCGGCCCGGTCGGCACCACGGCGATCTTGGTCCCGCTGCCGTACTCGACGGCGGTGAGGTCCACCGTGCGGCTGCCGCGCGAAGCCTGACAGACGACCTGGCCGTCGTCGGTCCAGCCGAGCTTCCACGACTCCCACCCGAAGTACTGCGACGCCTTCCCGCCTATCAGCCCCATGACGTCCCAGCCGCCGATGAACCGGTGGGCGTCGGTCCCCGCGTCGAAGGCGTACAGGTCCGGCAGGCCCAGGGTGTGCGCGGTTTCGTGGCCGAGCAGTTTGGGGCCCCAGTTCCACATGTCCTGGCCGAAGGTGACCGCCCACTTCACGGTCGTGCCGTCGGCGACGACGCCCGCGGTGCCCGGCTCGTACACATAGGTCGGGGTGAAGGAGATGGCCTTCGCGTTCCTGGTGGGGACGACGTAGACCATGTCGAAGCGGGAGAAGTCCACCGCCGGGTCGGCGGCCCCGACCGCATCCCTGACGTACGCCTCGTGGGCTTCGTGGCTCAGTCCGCGCGCGAATCCGTACGAGGTGGAGTCGTGCGGCATACGCACCCACTGCCGGTACTGGCTGATGGCGAGCCACAGCTTCCCGTACGAGGCGTTCCACAGCCAGTCGGCGCCCGGCGTGAGCCGCGCCGCGTCGTCGGCCGGCGCCTCGGTGGCCGCCGCGTCCGGGAAGTCCACGAAGATCATGGCGACCTTGAGGGTGCCGGTCGAGCGCTGGAAGACGGAGTGGTCGGTGGCGTGCCCCTCGTCCGACCAGCCGGTGGTGCCGCGCAGCGCGCAGTCGGTGGCGGCGTCGGCCTGCGCGCGGGCCGGGGCCACGCCCAGCAGGAGGAGCAGCAGGGCGAGGGCCAGCAGCGGGAGTTCCCGGCGCATGGGCGGCCAAGGCCGCGCCGCGGGCCGGTACTTGGCGTGGGGAGAAGGAGCAGTACGTCTCATGGCCTCACAACCTCCAGATGAATGGCATGTGACATTTCACATAAGAGTGGAGGGGTCCCGCCCCTGTCCGAAAGATGTCGTCGCTCCATAACATCCGCGCCATGGATCTGGAGCTGCGGCACCTGCGGGTGGTGTGCGCGATCGCGGAGGCCGGGAGCCTCACCAAGGCGGCCGCCGCGCTGCGTATGACCCAGCCCGGGCTCAGCGCGCAGCTGCGCCGCATCGAGACCATGCTCGGCGGGGCGCTCTTCGACCGCAGAAGGGACGGCGCGGTCCCCACCGGTTTCGGTGAACTGGTCCTCACCCGCGCCCAGTCGATCCTGCCGGGCGTCGACGGCCTGCTCGCGGACACCACCCGCGCCGCCCGCCGGATGTCGGCTCCGGACCGCGTCCGCCTCGGTTCCGTCGGGGGCCCGCTCCTCGGCCATCTCATCCTGGCCGTACGGAAGTCGCTGCCCGGAACCGAGGTCACCGCCCGCTCGCACTCCTCCCCCGTGCCGCTCCTGGAGGACGTGGCCGCGGGCCGGCTGGAGGCCGCCGTCCTCGGTGACAACCCCCACGACGAGCTGCTGCCGCGCGACGGCGTGGTCCTCGTCCCGTTCGCCACCGAGCCCGTCTTCGCGCTGCTGCCCGCGGCCCATCCGCTGGCCGCACAGCGGGAGGTGGACCTGGCCCGGCTCCTGGACGAGGACTGGGCGGTGCCCGGCCCGGACCGGGACCGCACCCGTGAGTACTGGTCGTCGGTCTGCGCCCTGACCCACCGCCGCCCGTTCGCCCCGTACGAGGCCGAGGGGCGCCAGCTGATCGAGATCGTGCGGGCCGGACTGGCCGTCAGCCTGTGCCAGGCCACGTTCATCGAGGTCCCCGGTGTCGCCGTGCGCCCGCTGGCCGGAAATCCGCTCCACTACCGCCATGTTCTGGCCTGGCGCCGCGACGGACCGCTCGCCCCGCACCACACGGAGATCCTCCGCACCGTGCGCACCGGTTACGCGAACGCCCGCGCCGACAGCCCCGCGTACGCGCGGTGGCTGGAGCACCGACCGGGCGAGGAACCGGTGGAGCCATGACGACGGGCCCCCGAGTGCGCGAACACGCTCGGGGGCCCGTGGAGTGAGGCCGTGCGGGTCAGGTCAACGCGGCCCGCCCTTGCCTCCCTTGCCCTTCCCCTTGTCCGGTTCGCCCCGCTGGTTCACGAGGCTGACGTCGATGCCCTGCGCGGCGTTGGCGGCCGTCACCGTGTACGGCCCGGTCACCGGCTGCGCGGGCAGGCGGTAGCCCTCGGGCACCGCGGTCTCCCGCAGGTAGTAGATGCCGAGCGGGAGGCCGGTGAAGGTGCAGTGGCCCTGTCCGTCGGTGGCGCAGGCCGCGCCGTGCTTGGTGTCGGGGGTGGCACCGCCGGTCTGCAACCCGCCCGTCCCGTTCGTCTCCTGCCACAGCTCGAACACGGCGCCCCGCAGGGGCTCGCGGGAAGTGGCGTCCTGCTTGAGGATCTTGATCCTGCCCTGGACGGGGTGGTTGTCGACGGTGATCGAGACCCCCTTCTCGGCGTGGGCGGCCGTCAGGCGCAGCGGTCCGAAGACGCCGGGCACCGGCAGGACATGGCCGTCGGGGGCCTTGGTCTCCTGCCAGTAGTACGACCCGAGCGGCAGGTCCGTGACCGTGCACGTGCCGTCCGCGCCGGTCGTGCACGCGGCGCCCTGCCGGGTGTCGGGCCCGTCCCCGGTGGTCTGCAGGCCGTCGTGCCCGTTGGTCTCCCGCCACAGCTGGAAGACCGCTCCGGGCAGCGGTCTGCCCGTCCCGGCGTCGTGCTTGACGACGCTCACCTGTCCCTTGGGCGGGATGTGGTAACCGGCGTCGTGGGTGTGGTCGTTGTCGCCCGCCGCCCCGGTGGTGAGCCGGTCGGTCTGGGTGCGCGGGTCGGGGTCGGAGTCGATGGACCGGTTGTGTCCCTGGTCCTTCTCCGTGGGTACGAGGTCCCGGGGCGCGGGCTTCTCGGGGATGCCGCCGGTGTCGGCCGTGGTCACGTCGAACCTGATCTGGTACTCGGTGTGCGGCTTGACCTGGAAGTAGTACTCGCCGCGCCCATCGGTCCTGGTGCGGTCGACGACGTTGCCGTCCTTGTCGAGCAGGGTCACCGTCGCGCCGGGGATGGGCTCCTCGGCCGGGCCCTGGATGCCGTCGCGGTCGCGGTCGAACCAGACCCGGTTGCCGATCTGCACCGGCGCCTCGTCGCACAGGAGCTCCAGGTCGCCCAGGCCGTTGGCCTTGCCGAAGGAGCCGGTTCCGCCGTCCACTTCGTAGTCGTCCGAGCCCGCGCCCGTGGTGTTGTCGAGCTTGCGTACACCGCCGGTGAAGATGTCCAGCGGGTCGACGATGGTCGCCACGGTCTTGGTGAAGCGCGGAGCGAACGCGAGGCCGCCCTGGAGCGACTCCGCGAGCTGGCCGAGCGTGGAGTCGCCGTAGTAGTACTCCTTCACCCCGTCCTGCTGCGGCGGCGCGCTGCCGTTGACGAAGTGGTTGGGGCAGTCCGCCGAGGTGCTGTCCCACACCCACTCGGCGCCCTTCTTGCACACCCGGGTGACGTCGCCCATGGCCGGGAACAGCGAGCGCTGCGCGGTGTCGTTGGTGACGCCCTCGGGCGGCAGGGCCTCGTAACCGGCCTGGTCGCCGAGCCGGTCCCGGAAGCCCAGGATCATCGAGCCGTCGCGGTCGAAGACGATGTCGGACAGCAGCGGCTGGGGGAAGTTGGCCTGCTTGAACCAGGCGTACGGATCCCAGGTCTTCAGCCAGTGCCGCCAGTGGGTGTCGCCCTTGACCGACCCGTAGCCCATGCCCCGCTCGAAGGCGAGGTCGTGGGAGACGACGGTCGAGAACGAGGTGCCGTTCAGCTTCAGCACATACGCGCGCAGGTCCGCGTCCTTCTGCGACGACTCGGCGCTGCACGTGCCGCCCACGTACAGGGCGCCGTCGTGGAAGCCCAGACCGTACGGGCGCCAGTCGTCCGCGCCGCTCGGGCAGCCGGGGTCCGGGATGGCGAGGGTCTGCCGGGGCCGGGCCGCCGGCCTGCCGGGTCCGGCGCCGGTGGTGTCGTAGACGTAGAGGCTCTTGGCCTTGAGCCCCACCGCGTACAACGTGTGGCCGTCGTCGGCCAGGTCGAGGTCGCCCAGGGCCTCCCTGCCGACCGCGTCGTTGATCTCCAGGGTGTCCCGGGTGAGGTCCGCGGAGTGCTCGGCGTCGCCTGCGTCCGGGACCGTCGCGAACAGCGAGGTCTGCTTCGTCTTGCGGTCCACGACGTAGATGCCCCCGGGACCGGCCGGCCCGTACGGCATCAGGCGCTTGGTGAGCGCGCCGACGAACAGCTGGTCGGTGTCGCGCCTGTGGGCGAGGCCGTAGGTGGCGCCGATCTGCTCGAAGGTGGCCTCATCGGCCGGTGCCGGGCCGTCGCCGGCGCGGTCGTACGGCCAGGACACCAGGGCCTTGGTGCCCACCGCGCCGGGCGCGCTCTGATGCGAGCACGGCGTGGCCAGCGTCGGGTTGGCCTGGCAGTAGTCGGCCGGGACGTGGACACCGGTCACGACCGAGGCGTTCCTTCCCCCGGTCACGTCGACGAACTCGACAAGGGACGACAGCGACGGGGCGGGCCCGCCCGCCTGGGCCGGGCGCAGGAACCGCTTGTCGGGCGGGATGACCGCCTCGACCTGGTAGCGCCCGCCGGTCAGTCCGAGCGCCGAGGGCGCGAACCGCACCTTGCCGTCGTCCGCGGTGACCGCGGTACGGGCTGTCCCCGCCGCATCGGTGATCGTGACGGGGATGCCCCGCTCCCCGACTTCCAGGGCCGGGGTCCAGCTGCCGTCGGAGTCCACGTCCCGTACCACCGTGACGTCGACCGTGCCGTCGGCGCGGGCCGACGGGCCGTGCGCCGTGGTGGCGGCGAGGAGGGGCGCGGCCAGCATGAGGGCGGCGCCGCCCGCCGCCCAGTACCGGATCCGGCCCGAGGGAGGCCGTGGAGGATGTTCCATCGTGATGTCTCATTTCCGCCGTCACCTGATACGACGAATTGAATGAACATCACACCGCCGGTCCCTCCCGATCGACAGAAGTGATCACGCCGAGGTCTCACCCGTGCGCCACGGCGGATTCACCCGGCCGGTCGTTCACGTCGCGGGTTTGCGGCCCCAGATGAAGACGGCGTCGCCGACGTCGGTGGTGTTCCACAGGAGCTCGGCGTCGCGCAGGCGGAGGTTGATACAGCCGGCCGAGCCGCCGCCGTTGAAGAGGTCGCCGTAGACGCCGTGGAAGGCCTGGCCGCCGGAGAAGTACTGGGAGTACGGCATCGGCGCGTTGTCGTACAGCTCGGAGTGGTCGTCGATGCGGCGCTCGGTGATCTCGTGCCAGCCGTTGCGGGTCTGCTGGCCCCAGCGCCCGGTGCGGACCGCGACCGCCGGGTAGATCACCTGGCCGTCGCGCTGCACCCACAGGAGCTGCCGGGCGAGGTCGACGCAGACGAGCCGCTCCTCGCGGTGGGGGCAGGTCCCGTTCTTGTTGGGGGCTCGGCGTTCTTCGATCACCAGGGTGGTGCGGTAGGTGGCCAGGCTCGCGAAGCCGTCGGCGGGCACGACGCCGTTGCGTTCCTGGAAGGCGCGGATCGCCTCGCAGTCGGCGCCGGACTGGCGGCCGTCGGCGGGCAGACGCAGATACTGCTCCAGTTGCCACTGGTAGGGGCCGGTGTCCGCGGCGCACGCGGGTGCGGGCTCCGCGGCGGCGGGGGCCGGGGCGGCCACCCCGACCAGGAGGGCGGCGAGGGCGGCCCCGCATATCGAGGAAAGCGGGCGGCGTATGAGCGGCGTCACGGCGGCTCCTGCTGGCTGCGGCGACGGCATCGGGCACCGGCGCCCTGCGGCCATTCGAGCACGGCGGGCCGGGACCCACCGTGGCGAAGGGGCCATCCGGGTGCCACCGTCGGCCCGACGACTGCGCCTGAACGGCTCACGCGCCCGTGTCACGGGCCTCCTTCGCCCACGGCCGGTGGTGTGCTGACCCGGTGATGGGACATACGGCCCGCCGGGCCCTGCGCCACGGCGGCTGCGCCGCGCTGCTCGCGGCGGCGCTGCTGATGGGAACGACGGCCTGCGGCACACCGGACCGGCGTCGGCCGGTCACGCTGGAGGAGGCCCAGCGGCTGGCGCTGGCCCGGCTGTCGGTGTACGAGAGCGGTCCGGCCTCGGTCCGGCTGAACGTGCCCGCGGCGGACACCGACGTCGGCGTCGAGGCCGTCGTCGACTACGCCGCCCACCGCGCGCTCGGCAGCTACCGCGCCCTGGGACGGGACGGCCGGGTCGCGTGGGACGCGGCCGGGGTGTCGGTGGCGCCCGGCGGCAGCCCGCAACGCCCGGGAGCGGCACCCCGCTGGTCCAGGCGCTCCTACACCCGCGACCCGGTGGACCGCGCGCTGCGCCTGGTGCTGGCCCTGGGCAGCGATCGCCCCGAGAACGCCCAGCTCCTGGCCCAGTCGGGCCCGCAGTGGCTGGGCGAGCAGCGGCTGCGGGGCCACACCTACACGCTGTTCGCCGGTCCCCGCCCCGCCCCCCGTACGGACAGCGGCACCAAGCCCTCGGGCCCGCCGACGTCGCCCGTGACGTACTGGATCGACGAGAAGGGCGGGCTCGGCCGGGTCGAGGCCGTGCTCACCAGCGGCGGCGAGCCGGTGACGGTCGACTTCACCGGGCGCCGCTCGCCGCTGCCACCGGGCCCCTGGCCCTCCCCGGCGGCCTCGACACCGGCGTGACGCACGCGGCTACGCGGACCCGGACGGCAGCGGATAACCCCGCGCCTCCGGCCGCCCGGGCAGGCCCACGGCCGCCCGCGCGGGCGCGGAGGACGCCCGGGGCATCGACCGCTGGGGCGGCGGGGCGGGCACCAGCCGGAAGGACAGCCCCGCCGGTGCGGCGACGGCAGGCACCGACCCCGGCGCCCGCCACGGCCCCGCCGGGCGTCCGCAGCGGGCCGCCTCGGTGAGGTCCGCCGGGGACACCCGCTCGGGCCTGTTGGCGTCGAAGCAGTTGCCCGCGACGGCGGAGGTGGCGAGCACCAGGTCGGTCCCGTTGCCGCTGGTCCGGTTGTCCCGTACGGCGTTCCGGGCCGCCGGGTACCCGGCCACATCGGTCAGCAGCACGCCGGCCCGGCGGTTCCCGCTGATCAGATTGCGTTCGACGGTGTTGTCCGTGCCTCCGCCGAGGCCGATCCCGATGCCGTAGCCGCCGTCGGCCTGCTCGGGGCTGCGGTCGTCGTTGTTGTCGGTGAAGGCGTTGCCGGTGAATACCGCGCGGTGCTGGGGCGCCAGGGCCTCCAGGTCGTTGGAGTTCACGGTCGCACCGACCCGGTTGTGGCGGGCCGTGTTGCCCAGGACGTACAACTCCTCGGAGGCGTTGGTGACTTCGATGCCGACGGCGTTGTGCTCGACGGTGTTGCGCCGCACGGTGGTCAGGCACGGACGGCACTGGCCCACGTAGATCCCGGAGTCGGCCTGGCCGGAGGCGTAGGAGTCCTCGATGATCCCCTCGCGGGCGTCGAACGCGTAGATGCCGTACAGCGCGTTGTTGTGAGCCGTGACGAAGGACGCCCGGAAGCCCTTGAGCGGGGGATACGCCTTGGTGTCGAGCCGTTCGTAGCCCGCTCCCCCGGCGCCGCCGGTGTGCCGGGCCGCGTCGGTCACACCGGTGAACAGCACACCGTTGGCGAGATGGTTACGGACCGTCAGGTTCTCCACGGCCGACCCCGCCCCGGTCACGGTGACGCCGTTGGCCCGGCGGAACTCGCCGTCGATGACGGTGCCGTTGCGGTCCGCGCCACGCAGGACGACACGGGACGCGGCGACCGTGACGCTCTCCCGGTAGACACCGGGCGCGACCAGCACCAGATCCCCGGGACGCGCGCGGTCCACCGCCTGCTGGATGGACCCGAAGTCGCGCGGTACGCGCAGGGTGGCGGCCGGGCCGTGACCGGGCGGGGCGGAGTCGTCCGCCGGGCAGGAACACGCCGGAACGAGCAGGAGCAGCGCGGCGGCGGGCAGGACGAGCCGACGCCGCGGAAGAAGACGGGAAACGAGAGCGAGCACGGCGTCAGGTGTATCGTGCCAAGCGCCGTGAATGCGAACTACGCCCCTTATACGACTACTTGCCGCGTGACCGGCGGGGACAACGCGCCGCACGCGGGCGGCCGGACATCTCCCTCGCCCGGGGATCCGACGTGACCGCGCCCCTCGGCGGTGCCGGGCCCGCCCGGCGTGAGCTGCTCGGCGGGCTGGCCGCCCTGGGTACGGCCGCCGCCGTGACCGGCTGCCAGGGATCCGGCACCCCTGCCCCCGGCCCGCCCTCGCGCCCCGGCCGCCAGCCGGGTGTGACGGACCCCCAGCCTCCTCGTGTGCTGCTGCTGTCCTACGACCTGAGCCCCGGTACGCGCGGGGCGACGGGCCGGGAGGCCGTGCGCCGTATGTTCGCCGCGTGGACGCCCTTGCTCACCGCCCGGCCGTCCAACGTCCGTGACGGGCCGAGCATCACAGTCGGGTTCGGCCCCGCCTTCTTCTCCCGCCTGGGCTCACGGGCGCCGGAGGCGCTGCGCGACCTGCCCGCCTTCGCCGGTGACCGGCTGCGCCCCGAGGCCGGGGGCGGCCAGGTGTTCCTGCAGATCTGCGCCGCCACCCCGGCCGTCTGCGCCGACCTCGCGCGGCGGCTGGAGCGGGCCGCGCCGGGCGTGCTGCGCCCGCGCTGGCGCCAGGCGGGCTTCCTGCCCGCCACGCCGCCCGGAGGGACCCCGCGCAACCTGTTCGGCTTCAAGGACGGCACCGCGAACCCCGGCGCGAAGGAGGCCGAGCGCTGGGTGTGGCTCGGCGCCGGGCCCCACGCCAACGCCACCTATCTGGTGGTGCGCCGCATCCGCCTGGCGACAGCCGAGTTCGGCGCTCTGTCCGTCGAGCGCCAGGAGCGCGTCATGGGCCGCCGCAAGGCACACGGCGGCCCCCTCCAGGGCGGCCCGGAACACACCGAGGCCGACCTCTTCGCGAAGACGCCGCAGGGCGGCTATCTGCTCCCCGCCGACGCCCACGTCCGCCTGGCCCACCCCCGGTTCGACGGTGGCGCCCGGATACTGCGCCGGGGATACTCCTACGACAACGCCCCCGACGACCAGGGCCTGCTCTTCCTCGCGTACATGAACGACCCGAACCTGTTCACCCGCGTACAGCGCCGTCTCGCGGGCCATGACGCGCTGGGCCCGTTCGTCGAGCACTACGGCTCCGCGCTGTTCTTCGTCCCGCCGGGCGCGGATGCGGAGCGGCCGCTGGGCAGCACGGTCCTGTAGGCGGGGACCGCGCGGCCCTACTCGGGCAGGGGGCGGTCGTGGACGACCTTCTTCATGACGAGGGTGGACGTCAGGCGCTGGACTCCGGGGAGCCGGGCCAGCTGCTGGTCGTAGAGCTGCTGGTAGGCGGCCAGGTCGGTGGTGGCGACGCGCAGGAGGTAGTCGGGTTCGCCGAACAGGCGCTGGGCCTGGATGACGTGCGGGACGGCGCTGACGGCGTCCTCGAAGGCGGTGACGGTGTCGGGGTCCTCCCAGCGCAGGGTGGCGAAGACGAGGGCCTCGAAGTCCAGGCCGACGGCGGACGGGTCGACGACGGCGCGGTAGCCGCGGATCGCGCCCGCGCGTTCGAGGTCCCGCACCCGGCGGTGACAGGGCGAGACGCTGAGTCCCACGCGCGCGGCCAGCTCGGTGACCGTCAGACGGCCGTCGAGCTGGAGCTCGGTAAGAATTTTCCGATCCAGGGCATCCATGGAGAAGATTCTCCCTCACTGGACGCGATCATGGGGTAATTAAGCAAACACTTTCGGGCGGAACCACCCTACTCTTCCCTCTCGTAACGAGGAACGTGAGAGGGAACGATCGATCGATGGACACGACGACGGTGGCGGCTTTCCTGGCGGTGGATCTGCTGCTGGTGCTGACCCCGGGCGCGGACTGGGCGTACGCGATCTCGGCGGGGCTGCGGGACCGGTCGGTCGTCCCGGCGGTCGCCGGGCTGATAGCCGGATACGCCGGGTACACCCTGCTCGCCGTCGCCGGTCTGGTGGTGATCGTGGCGAGCTCGCCCACCGTGCTCACCGCGCTGACCGTCGCCGGGGCCGGATATCTGGTGTGGCTGGGCTGGGGCGTACTGAGGAAACCGGCCACGCCTGCCGCCGCCGAGGAGGCCATGGGGTCCTCCCGCTCGCAGATCATGCTGAGGGGCGTCGGGATCAGCGGCCTCAACCCCAAGGCGCTGCTGCTGTACTTCTCCCTGTTCCCGCAGTTCATCGACACCGCGAAGGGCTGGCCGGTGGCCGCGCAGACCGGCCTGCTCGGCACCCTGCACATGACGGCCTGTGCCCTCGTCTACCTCGCCGTGGGTGTCCTGTCCCGCACGGTGCTCAAAGCCCGGCCCTCGGCGGCCCGGGCCGTCACCCGGGCGTCCGGCGCCATGATGATCGCCATTGGCGGGGTCCTGCTGGTGGAGGGGCTGCTCGGCTGACGGGTCGCGCGGCCTTCGCGCCGGACCTGGGGCCGGTGCGCGGCAGACCGGCGTGTTCTGCCGCGCACCGCCCTCTGCGGGGTCAGGCGGGAAGTGCCTCCACCGTGGGAACGACCGTGCCGAACAGGTCCGTGATCGTCGTCAGGGCCGCGGTCTGGAGGGTCGACGCGGGGACGACCGTGCCGTCGGGTGCGGCGAGGGTGCGCGTCGCGGTGGTCTCGGCGACGACCGTGGGGCGGTAGCCGAGGTAGAAGGCGCCCTGGGCGGTGTAGTTGACGCACATGTGCGTCATGAACCCGGCCAGGATCAGGGCCTTGCCGCTGCCCGGTGCGGCACCCAGTCCGGTCAGGGTCTTCTCCAGCCCGGTGGCGTGGAAGGCGTTGGGGACCTGCTTGACCACGACCGGCTCGCCGTCCACCGGAGCCACCTCGTCACTGATGGCGCCGATATGGGCGCGGATGTCGTACGGGGTGTTCTCCCCGCCGTCGTTGACGATGTGGACGACCGGTATACCGGCGGCGCGGGCACGCGCCAGGAGGCGGGCACCGGCGGCGACGGCTTCGTCCGCGCCGTCGAGGGCCATGACGCCGGTACGGTAGGTGTTCTGGAAGTCGATCATGATGAGGACGGACTCGCTCAGCCTCGGCGGCTGGTTGTCCAGACCGCTCAAGTCCCGCAGGGTCGTGGAGGGCTGAGCCGTCTCGGGCTTGATCGCGTTCATGGGGCGGTGCCTTTCTTGTCCTGGGTGAATTCTTGTTCTGGGTGAAGTTCTTGTTCTGGGTGAATTCGGGCATGGCGAAGCGCCGTGTCGCGCTCGCGCGCCGAGGTCCGGGGTGAGTGGGTGGGACGCGCTGGGTCAGGTGGTGGTGCGGAAGCGGCGCCGGTACGCCGCGGGCGTGGTGGCCAACTGCCGTTTGAACGACCGGTGCAGGGTCTCGGCCGAGCCCAGCCCGGCCGCGGCCGCGACCTGGTCGAGGGGACAGTCCGTGGTCTCAAGGAGACGCCGGGCCGCCTCCACCCGGGCGGCCTCGACGTAGGCAGCCGGGCTGGCGCCCGTCTCCTGCTTGAAGACGCGCGCGAAATGCCGCTCGCTCAGGCACATCCGGCTGGCCAGGGCCTGCGCGGACAGGTCCTCGTCTAGGTGGTCGGCGATCCACAGCCGCAGCTCGTCGATGTCACGCCGGGAGGCGGCGGGCCGGCTGAGCGGGACCGAGAACTGGCTCTGCCCGCCCTGCCGTTTGAGGTACATGACCAGCTGCCGGGCCACCGCCAGCGCGACGTCCTCACCCAGGTCCTCGGCCACCAGCGCCAGCGCGAGATCCAGGCAGGCGCTGATTCCGGCCCCGGTCCACACCCTGCCGCGGTCGGTGCGTACGAAGATCGGGTCCGCGTCGACGGTGACCGCCGGGTGGTCGGCGGCGAGCTGGGCGGCCGTCGACCAGTGCGTGGTCGCCGTCTTACCGTCCAGCAGCCCGGCCGCCGCCAGCAGATGCGCGCCCACACACACGGACGCGACGCGCCGGGCGTACGGGGCGGTCTCCTTCACCCACGCCACCACATCGGCGTCGATACGGGCGACGGGACCGCCGTCGGTCATGTCGACCGCGCCGGGCACCAGCAGGGTGTCCACCTGCCCGCCGACCTCCGCGAAGCCCAGATCGGCCAGCAGCCGCACCCCCGCCGACGTCCGCACCTCGCCCGCGACCGGCCCGGCCAGCCGGACCTGGTAACCGGCACGGCCCGAGGTCTCCCGGTTGGCCAGGGCGAACACCTCGGCCGGGCCGGTGACGTCGAGGAGGTCGACATCGGGGAAGACCGCGATGACGACGCGGTGGGTGAGGGGCATGCCCCCATCCTCACCGCCACCACCGACGACCGCAATGACGGTTCCCTGTCACATCCGGACATGCCCGCATCATGACGTCAGGCCGGAAATTCGTTCCGCACCACGGCGGCAGGCACCGTACGGTGTCGCGGTGACGACTCAGATGATCATTCTCAACGGCGGCTCCAGCTCGGGAAAGACCGGGATCGTTCGGTGTCTGCAAGCCGTACTGCCGGATCCCTGGCTGGCGTTCGGGATCGACTCGCTCGTCGACGCCCTGCCCGCGAGCATGCAGACGTCGCCCGAGGGCATCGGCTTCGAGGCGGACGGCGCGGTGACGGTCGGGGCCGACTTCCGGGCGCTGGAGGCGGCCTGGATGGAAGGCGTCGCTGCGACGGTCCGGGCGGGCGCCAGGGTCGTCGTCGACGACGTCTTCCTCGGTGGAGCCGCCTCCCAGCAGCGCTGGCGCGAGGCTGTCGGTGACCTGTCCGTGCTGTGGGTCGGCGTCCGGTGCGAGAGCACGGTCGCCGCGGCCCGTGAGACCGCACGGGGCGACCGGACCCGGGGCATGGCCGCGTCCCAGGCACACCTGGTACACGAGGGTGTCGTCTACGACATGGAAGTGGACACCACACACACGGACTCCTTGACGTGCGCCCGCGCCATCGCCGCTCACCTCAGCTGAGTGACGGACCGACGATCGGCCCGAGCCGCTACTCACGGCGAAATGAGTAGCCGCCCCCACCCGCCCCGACCGGGCCGCCCCCTAGCCTCTCGATCATGAAGTCCGAGCAGCAGACCCCCGCCCCGCCCGCCCAGGTGTCGCCGGAAGCGCAGGAGTGGACGGGTACGACGTCGATGGTGATGGGCATGGTCGCCCTCGCGCTGTTCGCCTGCCCGTGGCTGCCCGACGCGATTCCCGCGCAGGTCCGCCACTTCCCCCTGTATCTGACCGTGCCCCTGGGCATCGCCGCGATCGTCTACGGCACCGGGGACCTGCATCACCTGCGGGGCGAGGAGGGAGCGAACCGGCGCCGCGCACGCGCCGGGGTCGCGCTCGGCATGGCGGCCGTCGCGGTGCCGCTGCTCTTCATCGTGTGGGCGTGGGTGTCCTTGAGCGAGTGACCGTACGGGGGGTGCGCGCCCCGAAGGCGCGTCAGTTCGGAGTCGACGGCAGCCAGCCGTGCTGCACCGAGCGCACGCCCGCCTCGAACCGGCTGCGGGCGCCGAGGCGTTCCATCAGGTCGGTGGCGATGCGGCGGGCGGTGCGCTGGGAGACGCCGAGGCGCTTGGCGATGGCCTCGTCGGTGTGCCCCTGGGCCAGCAGGACGATGGTGGTGGCCTCCTGGGGGCTCAGCCCGTGCGCGTCCCGGGGGGCGGCCTCGCCGAGGGGCTGGGCGCCCGCCCAGGTGCTCTCGAACAGCGCGCACAGCGCGGTCAGTGTGCCCTGGCCGGTGAGCAGGACGGCGCCCGCGCCGGTGTCGTCGCTGCTGACCGGGATCACCGCGGTGGAGCGGTCGGTGATGATCATCCGGGTGGGCAGGTCGGGCACGGTACGGACCTGGCCGCCGAGACCGGCGAGCCAGCTGGCGTACTCGACGGTGGGCTGGTCGTTGCGGACGCTGCTGAGGTACAGCGTGCGCATCCGCACGCCCCGGCGCAGCAGTTGCTCGTCCAGCGGCCGCGACGCCCGCATCTGGGCTTCCGGCTGGGCGCCGCCGGGGGCGAAGGACATCACCTCGGTGGTGACATCGCGGGTGAGGCGGGCGAGTCGGTCGCGGATCCGGTCGATGCCGATGAGCTGCTCCACGCCCGGGCTGGACGCCGCCGGGCGCAGGTCCGCGTACTCCGCGATCAGCTGGGCGGCGACGGCGCGGGACGCCTCCAGGCGCTGCTGCTGCGCGGCAAGTTCCGCCTGCTGACGGGCCATGAGGATTTCCATGCCGATGTCGGGCGACACCGCCCGCAGGCTTCCCTCCCGCTCGGCCGACGGCTGTACGAGGGCGAGCTCGCTCAGTACGTCCAGGGCGTCGCGTATCTCGTCCTCGGGCCGGTCCAGCCGGGCCACGAGCTCGGCGACCCCGCCGCGTGGATCGGTGAGCATGGCTCGGTAGACGGATTCCGCCGCCGCGTCGAGCCCCAATGTGGTCAGCATCGAGCAACCCCCCTCAAAGCCGGTGAAACAACCCCCCGGACCTGAAGGGATCATGCCACGCCCAGGTATATACCGCCGAAGCCCCGGTGCGACAGAGACCTGTGCCAGACGGAAGCGGCCATGGCCGGAAACGTCCACTCGGCATGGCTGGCGCGCAAGTTGGCCATTTGGAAGAGTCTGATCCATGTATCTCGTCCATGCCAGTCTTCGCGGGCCGCTCGACGCCCGCCTCCCCGACGAAGCGCGCTCCCTGGTGCGCTCCCAGGCCCGGGACGAGGACGGCATCGAGCACGTCGCCGTCCACCCCGACGCCCAGCCCCATCCCGTGATCGGCCTCTATGTACGGGCGGACGGCCTGGCCGACGCCGAGGCGCGGGCGGCCGAGGTGTGCCGACGGGCCCTGCGCAGCCCCGAGTTCGGCGGCTGGTGGCTGCTGGGCGCCCGGGTTCCGATGGTCGCCCCGTTCTACGAGTCGCTGCTGTCCGCTTCGGGCCCTGCGGGAGCGGCCGAGGACGGAAGCGTCCATGGCCCGTTGGGGCCACCGGAAAACCCTTCCGCCCGGTCCGACCAGCGACGAAAGTAGTTCTCGCCAGCAGGGAACACCGCCCGGCGGGCCGGAACCGGACAGCGTCACCGCGGGATGCCGACCGGTTCCAGATCGCCGACACACCGTCAGAAAAGGACTCTCGTCATGCTTCGCACCTCCGTCGCCCGGGCCGCCGCGGTCACCGCCCTCCTCGCCTGCGCCCTCGGCGCGGCCGCCGCATCCGCCGGAACCGTGTCCCCTGCCGAGGCGCACACCGCCCCGGCCGCCACCACGGCCGTCGCCACCCAGCAGACCATGGGCTGGTCGTAACCCTCGGGCCCGGAGCCCTCGTTACGGCTTCCGGCCTCCGCTTCCGCGACTCGTCGCAACGCAGCGCCGCTTGTTGAAACGCCGTGCCGCTCGTCGCAACACACTGCCGGTTGTTGAAACGCACTGCCGCTATGTGAAACGCGCTGCCGCACCAGCTGTTCCTGCGCGGCAGTTGTAACGGCCCGCCGCCCCGACCGCTCTCCGGCCGACCGTTGTCGCACCTGTGGCCGTACCGACCGCGCGGCTCCCTCGACGCCGTACGCCGTACGCACTGACTCGCGCCGCCCGGCCCGCACTTCTCCTCCCCTTGCCTTCCGTCCATGTGAGGTTCCGTCATGCCCAGAACACCCCGCGGTTCGTCCCGTACCGCGAAGACCGCCGCCGCCCTGGCCCTCGCCGGGGTGACCCTCTCCCTGGCCTCCGCCGGATCCGCGAACGCCGCCTCGCTCGCCACATGGGACAAGGTCGCCCACTGCGAGTCCACCGACGACTGGCAGATCAACACCGGGAACAACCTCTACGGCGGGCTGCAGATACTCCTGTCGACCTGGAACGCGTACGGCGGCCGCCAGTACGCCACCTACCCCCACCAGGCCACCAAGCAGCAGCAGATCCTCATCGCCGAGAAGATCCTCGCCGGGCAGGGCGCGGGCGCCTGGGGCAGCTGCGGGGTCCGGGCCGGGCTCGCCAACGACCACGCCGCTCCGTACCCGACCACCCCGCCGGCGCCCGTCGGCATGGTCCACCTCACGGCCGCCGACCTGACCGGCGACGGGAAGAAGGACCTGGTGGGCGTCGAGTCCGCCACCGGCAACCTCTATCTGTACCCGGGCAAGGGCGACGGCACCCTCGGCGACCGTGTCCGCATCGGCTCCGGCTGGGGCACGATGAGCAAGCTCGCCGCCGCCGACTTAACCGGCGACGGCAAGGCCGACCTGGCCGCCGTCGAGAACTCCACCGGCACCCTGTACGTCTACCCCGGCAGCGGCACCGCGGGCGGTATGAACACCTTCGGCGAGCGCGTCCAGATCGGGGCGGGCTGGGGCGCGATGCGCGACCTCACCGCACTCGACACCGACAAGGACGGCAGGTCCGACCTGCTGGCCATCGACTCGGGCGGCGCGCTGTGGGCCTACCCGGGCAGCGGCAGAGCGGCCGGGATGAACACCCTCGGCGACCGCGTCCAGATCGGCTCCGGCTGGAGCACCATGGCCGAGCTCGCGAGCCCCGGCGACCTCAACGGGGACGGCACCGCCGACCTGGTCGCCGTCGACCCGGCGGGCGCGCTGTGGAAATACCCCGCCACCGGCTCCCTCAACGGTATGAACACCCTCGGCGACCGCAACCGGATCGGGACCGGCTGGGACGCGATGCGCCAGCTCGTCGGCGCGGACTTCAACGGCGACGGCAAGGGCGACCTCGACGCGGTGGAGGCGCCGACCGGCTCCACCGGCAGCTTCTACTTCTACCCGGGCAACGGCGACGGCGGTTTCGCCGACCGCGCCGCGATCGGCAACGGCTGGTAGCCACACCGCCGTTCGCCTCCCCGCTCTCTCAGACCCTCCGCTTTCACCCACCTTTCCCTCATAGGAGACTCCGCCATGTCCAAGTTCACCCACGTCAAGAAGTCCGCTCTCGCCGCGCTGACCGTCGCGGCCGCCGTCACCGGTCTGAGCGTCACCCCGGCGCAGGCCGACGCCGGTTCCTCGATGGCCACGCTCGCCCGGGGCGAGGTCGGCAACGGCCCCTGCGCCAACGGCGGCTACTGGAGCCACACCGACAACCAGGGCAGCAGCTGCAACGGCCGGGGCGGCGACTCCCACGCCTGGTGCGCGGACTTCGTCGGATGGGTGTGGTCCCACTACGACGTGGCACACATCGCTTCGCTCACCGACGGCGCGGTCAGCTTCTACGACTACGGCAAGGCCAACAAGACCCTGCACAGCACCCCGAAGGTGGGCGACGCGGTCGTCTACGACTACAACGGCAGCAACTGGGCCGCCCACGTCGCCATGGTGACCGGCTTCAACGGCACCACGGTGACAATGGTGGGCGGCAACGAGGGGCACCGGACCCACCCCGACGGCATCGTGCAGACCGAGTCGACCTCCGACTGGCAGGTGGGAAAGGCGCCCTGGGGCCAGACCATCAGCGGCTACATATCGCCGGTCCTCAACAGCGACTCCTCCGTGACCCCGGCCGACGCGGGCATGACCCACCTGGCCGGCGGCGACCTCGACGGCAACCGCACCCAGGACGTCCTGGCCACCGAGACCACCACGGGCGACCTGTACTTCTACCCGGGATCCGGCGCCGTCAGCGGCAACAGCACCCTCGGCCAGCGCGTCAAGATCGGCTCCGGCTGGAACACCATGACCAATGTGACGGTCGGCGACTTCACCGGGGACGGCAAGGCCGACGTCCTGGCCACCGAGAGCGCGGCCGGCGACCTCTACCTCTACCCGGGCACCGGTGCGGTCAGCGGCATGAGCACCCTCGGGGAGCGGGTGAAGATCGGCTCCGGCTGGTCGGGGATGCGCGACGTGGCCCGTATCGACGTCAACAAGGACGGCAAGGCCGACGTCGTCGCCGTCGAGAACGGCACCGGCAACCTCTACGCCTACCCGGGCACCGGTGCGGTCAGCGGCATGAACACCCTCGGCGAGCGCGTACAGATCGGCTCCGGCTGGAACGCGATGAGCCAGATCGTCACCCCGGGCGACCTCAACTCCGACGGCGTGGACGACCTGGTCGCCCGGGACGAGAGCGGCAACCTCTTCGCCTACCCCGGCTCCGGCTCGCTCAGCGGGATGGGCACTCTCGGCGACCGTGTCCAGATCGGCTCCGGCTGGAAGTCGATGACCAACCTGATCGGCGCCGACCTCAACGGTGACGGCAAGGGCGACCTCGCCGCCGTCCAGGCCGCCCCGGGCAGCACCGGCACCTTCTTCGCCTACCCCGGCACCGGCAGCCTGAGCGGCATGAACACCCTGGGCGAGCGCGTCCAGATCGGCACCGGCTGGTAAGGCACCCCGGCCGCCGGAGGGGTCGACGCCCCCCCATCGCACCACGTGGGGCCGCCACCGCAGCAACCAGGCGGTGGCGGCCCCGCCGTACATTCCCGAGGCCGCCTTGCACTCCCCCGCCCGCCCTGCACTCCCCCGCCCCGGATCACGACCGCCCCGGCATCCGACAAGGAGCTCCACCGCCATGGCCCGACCACTCCGCACCCACCGCATCCGCACCCGCGCGCGCAGCACCGCAGGGGCGGCCGTCGCGGCCCTGGCGGCGCTCCTGTCGCTGAGCACCGCGTCCCCGGCCGCCGCCGCCCCCACCGTCCCGGACGGGGGGATCGCCACGTACAACACGGTCGCCCGGATCAGCGCCGACGGCCTGGGTCTCCAGGGCGACGGCGGTCGCGAGAAGGCGCGTGTCGCCGCCTTCGAGTCCGCCCACCCCGCGCTCCAGCGCATGAAGGCCGCCGACGTGCTCGCCAGCACCGTCGGCACCACCGCGGGCCGCCCCCTGTGCCACACCTCCCGCATCGCAGGCGCCCAGGGCTTCTGCTGGTCCCCCGAGGACGACGCCAGCGGCTCCTGGATCCCGCAGGGTCTCACCGGCTCCGGCGAATCCCCCCAGTCCCAGACGCTGGTCAACGGCCGCAAAGTGCTCATCGCCGGCTGGTATGGCCCCAACGGGACCGAGCGGATCACCTTCACCGACGTCACCGACCCGGCCCATGTCACCTACCGGCACGTCCAGTTGGTGGCCCTCGACGACGCGGGCGGCAACTTCGTCCCCATCGTCCAAGGGCACGCCCACGGCGTGGTCTGGTCCGGCAGCAAGCTGTACGTCGCCAGCACCGGCAGCGGCCTCGACGTCTTCGACCTGAACGACCTGTGGAAGATGGACACCACCTCCGATACCTCCGTCGGCCTGGACGGCTCGGGCAGGGCCCACGGCAACGGGCACACCTACGTCCTGCCGCGCCAGGGCAGCTACGGCTACACCGGGGCGGGCGACGGCTGCGGCTCGTACGCCGGTGTCCCCCAGCGCCCCTGCATCACCTCGGCCTCCCTGGACCTGACCGGCGCCCAGCCCGCCCTGGTCACCGCCGAGGGCGACCCCTACAAGGTGGAAGGGGAGTTCGGCCGGGCCACCGCACCCGTGGTGCGCTGGCCCATCGACCCCGTCACGGGTGTCCTCAAGGCCGACGCGTCGGGCCGCGTCGCGGCCGCGGAGGCCTTCGCCTCCCCGATGGGCGGCGCCCAGGGAATCGCCATGAACAAGGGCCGCTTCACGATCTCGGGCCCCTGCCCCGAGTTCGTACCGGCGGAGCACCAGGACCCGAAGACCGTCCACAACTTCGAGAACTGCCTCTACCACGCCAGGCCGGGCGAGCCGGTGCGGCTGATCACGCGCGCACCCGTCAATCTGGAGAACCTCTCCTACTGGCCCGACTCCGACCAGCTCTGGATGCTCAACGAGGTCCCGGGCGGCCGTGTCGTCGAGCACACGCCCTGGCCCGGCGAGTCCGCCCGGGCGGGTATGACCGGGCTGACCGCGGCCGACTTCACCGGTGACGGCAAGAAGGACGTCGTCGGTGTGGAAGCGACCACGGGGAAGCTCTGGCTCTACCCGGGCACCGGCCGTGGCACGTTCGGCGACCGCGTCCAGATCGGCTCCGGCTGGGGCGCGATGGGCAAGGCGGCCGCCGGGGACTTCACCGGCGACGGCAAGGCCGACCTGGTCACCGTGGAGGCGGCCACCGGCGGGCTGTACGTCTACCCCGGTACGGGCAGCGCGAGCGGGATGAGCACCCTCGGCAACCGCGTGCGGATCGGCACCGGCTGGAACACCCTGCGTGAACTGACCGCCCTGGACCTCACCAAGGACGGCCGGCCCGACCTCGCCGCCGTCGACGTCGACGGCACGCTGTGGGCGTACCCGGGCAGCGGCAGCGCGGCCGGGATGGACACCCTCGGCGACCGCGTCCGGATCGGCTCCGGCTGGGACGACATGACCGAACTCACCAGCCCCGGCGACCTCGACAGGGACGGCACCGCCGACCTGATGGCCGTGGACCGCACCGGCGCGCTGTGGAGCTACCCCGGTACGGGCAGGCTCAACGGCACCGCCACCCTCGGCGACCGCACCCCGGCGGGCACCGGCTGGAACACCATGCGCGGGCTCGTCGGCGCGGACTTCAACGGCGACGGCAAGGGCGACCTCGCCGCGGTCGAGGCCCCGCCCGGCTCGACCGGCGCCTTCTACCTCTACCCCGGCACGGGCAACGCGACCCTGGGCAACCGCACCCAGATCGGCACCGGTTGGTGACGTCTCCCCTCCCCCGTATGCCCGGCCTCCGTGCCGGGCATACGGCGTTGCGCACGCCCCCGCCACCCCACGGCGGCTACCCGGGCCGACCCACCTCGACGACCCCCGTCTCGTACGCCACGATCACGGCCTGGGCCCGGTCGCGGACGCCGAGTTTGCCGAAGAGGCCGGTGATGTGGTTCTTGACGGTGGAGCCGCTGACGCCCATCGCCTCGGCGATCTCCGTGTTGTCCAGGCCCGTGGCCATCAGCCGCCACACCTCCGCCTCGCGCGGGGTGAGACCGCCGATCTGCGGGAGGGGCGGTCCGGGACGCTCCGGGGCCCTGACGTATGTGGAGATCAGCCGCGTCAGCAGCCGGGGCGCGACGGCCGCCTCGCCGGTGTGCACCACCCGTACCGCCGCCACCAGTTCTTCCGGGGAGATGTCCTTCGGCAGGAAGCCGCAGGCTCCGGCGCGCAGCGCGGCCACCACGTACTCGTCCATGTCGAAGGTGCTCAGCGCCAGCACCCGGCAGCCGGGCAGTTCCGCCGCGAGGCGGCCGGTGGCGGCGACGCCGTCGAGCACCGGCATGCGGATGTCCATCACGACGACGTCGGGGCGCAGCCGGTGGGCGAGGGCGACGGCCTCCTCGCCGTCGCCCGCCTCGCCCACCACCTCGAAGGCCGGGTCAGGAGTGAGGATCAGCGCGAGTCCGCGCCGCACGAGCGGCTGGTCGTCCGCGATCAGCACCCTGATGGCCCGCGTGGTCGTCATGTCGTCCGTCGTCCCGTTCATCGCAGCGCCCCCTCGCCGGCCGTGAGCGGCAGCCGTGCCGCCACCCGGAATCCCGCCTCGTCCAGGGGGCCGGCCTCGAAGGTGCCGCCGTGCAGCGCGGCCCGCTCCCGCATCCCCACCAGGCCGTAGCCGGAACCCGATGCGGTGCCCGCCCGCACGAGTCCCGCGTCGGCGCCCGTTCCGTCGTCCGAGACCTCCACCGCCACCCCGTCCGGTTCATACGTCAGGCGCACCTGGGCCCGCGCCTCGCCCGCGTACTTGCGCGCGTTGGTCAGCGACTCCTGCACGATCCGAAACACCGTCAGACCCACGCTCGGCGGCAGCGGCCGCTCGCTGCCGCGTACGTCGAGTGCGGTGGGGAGCCCGGCCCGGCACGACTCGGCGACGATGCGCTCCAGGTCCGCGATACCGGGCTGTGGTGCGGTCGGCTCGTCCTCCGCCTCGTCCCCGGCGCGCAGTACGTCCAGGAGCTGGCGCATCTCGCGCAGGGCCATGCGCCCGGAGCCCTCCAGCTCGACCAGTGCCTCCCTGGCCACCTCGGGATCACGGGCGAGGTTGGCGCGGGCACCCCCGGCCATCAGCTGCATGGTGGTGATGTGGTGCGCCACGATGTCGTGCAACTCCCGTGCGATGCGCCGCCGTTCGGCCGCCACTGCCCGGTCCGCCAGGAGGCGGCGGTTGGCCTCGATGTCCCGCTGCCAGCGGTTCATCACCGCCCCCGCGATGATCACGATCAGGGCGGAGAGCACATTGCCCACCACCTCCAGATGCGACAGCCGCGGCCACTTCGTCCAGTCGATCAGCGCCGCCGCCGCGGCCACCGACGACGCCGCCACCACGAGCGCGCGACTGAGGCGTACGACGGTGTAGAGCGCGACCACCGTGGCGGCGCCGAAGTGCTGTGGCGTCGGCACGCTCAGAGTCAACCCGAGTCCCAGCAGCAGCACCGCCGCCAGCACCAGCACCGGCGCGCGGCGCCGCACCAGCAGCGGCAGTGCGGCCGTCACCACCAGCACGCATCCGAGGACCGACACCTCGCCGTGCTCGGCCAGGCTGGCGAAGGTGAAACTGAGCAGGTCCATCACCCCGGCGCCGACCGCGACCAGGCCGTCGTTGCGCGACCAGGGCAGCGCGTCGCCGCCCTGCCGGGTCGCCGGGGCCCGAGGAGCGGGGCGTGTGGTCACCATGAGGATCCTGACTCTGCGAGGGGCGGTCCGGGCCGCCGATGGTGCGCCACGACCCCCTGTTCCATGATCCCAGTCTCGCACCCGGAACGCGGCCCGCCCCGGGCTCGCGGTCCGATTCCGCGCTGGGAGCAGGGTCCCAGTCGGCGCTCCCGTCCACCCCACGCTCCCAGGGCGTTTCTCCTCCCGTGCTCGGACGACTGCGTCCCAACGCGCTGATGTGCTGGTCACCGGCCCACAACGACCGACCCCAGCCATCCTCGGAGGACACAGTGATCCGCGCCCTGACCGGGTTCTCGACCCGCAACCCATGGAAGGTCATCGTCCTGTGGGCGGTGGTGGGCATCTTCCTGACCATGCTCGGCCAGGCGCTGCTCTACCGCGTCACCCAGAGCCAGAGCGGGGACTTCCTGCCCGCGAAGTACGACTCGGCCGCCGCGCTCAAGGTCGCCGAGGAGAAGTTCGGGGCGAAGCCCGACGCCAACGCGATGACGGTCCTGGTCGCCCGTGCGGACGGCGCGCCGCTGACCGGAGCCGACCAGCGACGGGTCGGCGACATCGCCGCGGAGCTGGGCCGACGGCGCGTCGAGATGCCCGAGCCCAGCGGGGACCAGCCGACGTTCCTGGCGGAGGACTACTCCCAGACACCCAAGGTCAGTCCGGCCATGGTCGCTCCCGACCGGAGCTTCGAGCTGCTCTCCGTGCAACTCACCGGCAATTCCACCGACCCCGGTATGCACGACCTCTACCGGGCCTTCCGCGACGACGTGAAGCACGAGTTCGCCGATGCCCGGATGCGTACCGGCTTCACCGGCGGACTCGCCGACCTCGTCGACACCACGGAGGCGGAGGAGACCACCACCAAGGTGGTCGGCGCGCTGATGGTCGGCCTGATCGTGCTGATCAACATTCTGGTGTTCCGCAGTGTGCTGGCCGCGTTCGTGCCCCTGCTCGCGGTCGCCGTCATCAGCGGCGCGGCACTGGGCACGGTCGTGGGCGCCGCGCTGCTCACCGGCATCGACCTCGACACCTCCACTCCGAGCCTGATCGGCGTCGTCCTGATCGGCATCGGGGTCGACTACTTCCTCTTCCTCCTCTTCCGCTACCGGGAACAACTGCGCGCCCATCCCGACCTGCCCGCCCGTACCGTAGCCGCGGAGGTCAGCGGCCGCGTCGGCACGGCGATCACCTCGGCGGCCCTCACCATCGTCGCCGCCTTCGCCACCCTGGGCATCGCGACGTTCGGGCAGTTCCGCGTCCTCGGCCCCGCCGTCGCCGTATCGGTCCTCGTCATGCTGCTGGCCAGCCTCACCTTCATGCCCGCGCTGCTCGCGGTCTGCGGGCGCAAGATGTTCTGGCCCTCGCGCGCTCTTCGGCGCGAGCCGCGACCGGGCACCGCCGGGCGCGTCGGTGATCTGGTCGCCCGCCGCCCGTTCGCTCTCGTGGTGGGCTCCGTCGCCCTGCTCGGCGCGCTGGCGGCCGGAGTCGCCGGGATCCACATGGACTTCGGCCAGACGGGCGGCGACAAGGACACCCCGGCGGCCGTCACCGCCGCCGAGATCAACCGCGCACTGCCCGCCGGGGTGTCGGATCCGACCACCGTCTACGTCACGGCCGACAAGGGCCACACGCTGACCGTGCGAGATGTCGACGCCCTGCCGAAGGCACTCGCCGAGGTCAAGGGCGTCGGCCAGGTCGGCGTGACCGTCCTCAACCAGGACCGCACGGCAGCCCGCATCGACGTCTACCTCACCGCCGACACCCAGAGCCAGCAGGCACGCGACCTCGTCTCGGGGCCGGTCCGCGACACCGTCGCCCTCCACACACCTGACGGCACCGAGGCCCATGTCGGCGGCACTGCGGCGATCTTCGCCGATATCTCCACCGCCGTCGACCACGATCTGAGGACCGTGTTCCCGGTCGCCGCCGGCCTGATCGCCGTCATCCTGATCGTCCTGCTGCGGAGCCTGCTCGCGCCGGCCGTCCTGATGATCGCCGTGGGGCTCGGCTTCGCCGCGACGCTGGGCGCCTCCGCGCTCGTCTTCCAGCACCTGCTGGACAAGCCGGGCGTCAACTTCGTCCTGCCGCTGGTGCTGTTCCTCTTCGTGGTCGCCCTCGGCACCGACTACAACATCCTCATCAGCGACCGCATCCGCGAGGAGATGGAACGCCCGGGACCGGCCCGTGCCGCCGTGGCCCGCGCGGTACGCCACACGGCTCCCGCCATCGCCACGGCCGGTGTGGTCCTGGCCGCTTCCTTCGGAAGCCTCGCGGTGAACTCGGCGCCCGCCACCCAGCAGATCGGCTTCGCGACCGGCCTCGGCATCCTGCTCTCCGCCTTCGTCCTGTCCATCGTGCTGGTGCCCACGCTCGCCGCGCTGCTCGGCCGGAGCATCTGGTGGCCGGTACGCCCGGGCCGCACCAAGGGCCGCCACCACGCCGAGCCGTCGGCCGACTTCCGGCCCCACGAGGTCGCCCCCCGCCCCCTTCAGGCAGTCGAATCACGGTTGCATAACGAGTAATTCCACTGCGTGACGTGTGCCATTGCACATGTCACATGATTCCTCTCAGGCCCTCCGCCACCGCGGGGGGCCTGACCCCGTCGCGCCATCCCGGCGCGCCGACTGAGGAGGGCACATGCGAAGACCATTGGCACTGCTGGCCGTTGCGGTCTCGACCGTCCTACTGGGCAGCGCGGTCCCGGTCGCCGCGGCCCCCGACAGCGACAGCCGCGAGACCGGCGCGGGCAGCCTCGCGTGGTCGTCCTGCGGTGACGCCGCGACCCCGGCGTTGCAGTGCGCCATGCTCGAAGTCCCGGTGGACTACGCCCATCCGGACGGGCGGAAGATCAAGCTCAAGCTCAACCGGCTGCCCGCCACCGCCCCCAAGGCCGAGCAGCAGGGCCCGATCCTGCTCAACCCCGGCGGCCCCGGCGACAGCGGGCTGTGGATGCCCGCCTACATCACCGGCCAGATCCCGGCCGACGTCGCCTCGACGTACGACTGGATCGGCTTCGACCCGCGCGGCACCAACGGCAGCGAGCCCCATGTGGTCTGCGACGCGCACTACTTCGACGGCGAGCGGCCCGACTACCAGGTCAGCCAGGGCACCGAGAAGGCCTGGCTGCGCAAGGCCGCGACGTACGCCGCCGACTGCGCGGCGGACTGGAGCTGGATCCTGCCGCACATGACGACGGTGGACAGCGCCCGGGACATGGACCGCATCCGCGCGGCGCTCGGCGCCAAAAAGATCAACTTCTACGGCGGCTCCTGGGGCACCTCACTGGGCTCCACCTACGGCCAGCTGTTCCCCACGCATGTGCGGCGGATGGTCCTGGACAGCATCGTCGGGCCCACCATCTCCTGGTACGACCACAACATCCTCCAGGACAAGGAGCACCAGCGACGCTTCCGCGCCTTCGCGGAGTGGACGGCCAAGGCCGACTCGGTCTACCACCTCGGCACCGACGCGGACACCGTGATCAAGAAGTACTACGCCGTGGAGGACGCGCTGCGCACCACCCCGGTGTCCGCCGCGCCCGCCCCCGGCAAGATCGGTCCGGCCGAGTTCGAGGACACCTTCTACGGGGGCGGCTACAACTTCCTGCGCTGGCCCCGGATGGCCACGGTGCTCTCGGGCTACCTCACCCGGCACGACACCCGACCGCTGAACATCGCCTACAACCGGTACGCCACGCCGGGCGCCGACGACGGCGCCTTCCCGAACTACAACGCCACGCAGTGCACGGAGAGCGCGTGGCCCCGGGACTGGGAGTTCTGGAAGAAGGACCAGGCCAAGGTCAACGCGGTCGCGCCGTTCTACACGTACAACAACATGTGGTACAACGCGGCTTGCATGTTCTGGCCCTACCAGGGCGGCCCCGGCCGACTGAAGGTCACCGGCAAGGGCCTTCCGCCGGTGCTGCTGTTCCAGGCCACCGAGGACGCGGCCACGCCGTACGCCGGAGGGGTCGCGATGCGCAAGGCGCTGCCCGGCTCCAAGCTGGTCGTCCAGAACGGCGGCAGCTTCCACGAGATCCTCTTCCACGGCAACGCCTGCCTGGACGACACCTTCGTGGCCTATCTGCGCGACGGAACCCTGCCCAGCGGCAAGGGACTCATCGCCAAGACCTGCGCCCCCGGGGCCGACCCGGCACCGACGTACGTCGAGCCCGCGGTGACCGCGAAGGCCTCCGTGACCGCGCTCTCGCCGACGGACCCGGAGGCGGTTCACGGCCGCTTCTGACCAACCGTCAGAGTTGAACCGACTGCCCATGTGTGCTCCCGGTTTCCATCGGGAGCACACATGGGCTCAGGCGGTGCCGAGCGGGTTGAGGAGGGTGAAGCGCCAGCCGCCGTCGGCGTCCTGGCGGGCGATGTTGGCGGTGGTCCCGGTCGGCGCGATCCGCACGCCGTCGGGGCCGTCGATCTCCATGGTCCAGTCGGTGACCAGGAGGGCGGTGTCCGCGCCGACGAGCGTATGCCGCTGAACATTCGTCAGCCTGCCCCGGGCGGCGACGGTTCCGCCGATCTCCGCACGCAGCGCGTCGGCGCCGACGACAAGCTCGCCGGTCACCGTACGCATACCCGCACCCGGGGCGAACAGGGCCAGCACACCGTCGACGTCGCCGACGTTCAGCGCGTCCTGGAACAGCATCGGCAGCTTGGCGGGATCGGTGATGACAGGAGACATGGTCAAAGTCCTCAACTAGGAAGGCGGGTTGGTGTCGGCTCTCGGTGCGGCGCCCGATGTCGTGACCGGTGCGCGCCCTTCGGCCGTGACTCCACAGTGCCCGCGCGGCCACCGTCCCCACGAGGTAGAGTCCGGACTCGACATGGTCGAAAATGGACAGCGCGAGGTCATCGACATCGCCTACGACAACCCCGACGGGCCGCACACCGGTATCGAGGTGCTGACCTTCGACGCGTTGAAGCCGCGCCTGAAGCGGTCAGTTGCCCGGCGGCCGAGCCGCCTCGACTTCCACCAGCTCATGCTCGTGCGCGGTGGCTCGGGCACCGCGATGGTCGATTTCGTCACCTACCCCTGCACCCGTGGCACGCTGCTGCACCTGCGGCCCGGCCAGGTGCAGCGTCTGCCGTACGGTACGGACGGCCGCCCCGCGAAGCTCGACGCCGTCCTGCTGATGTTCACCGCCGACTTCCCGCCGCCGCTGCCCGCGACGCGCGAGGTGCTCGACGGATTCGGCCCGGTCGCGTGGCGGCTGCCGCCCGACCGGCTCGACGCCTTCGAGCGCGCGGTGACGGAGATGCACGCCGAGTACCAGGCGCTGCGGGCGGTGACAGCCGACGACGACATCGAGCTGACCGGCGCGCTGTTGCGCCAACTCCTCGGTGCGCTGCTCATCCGCGTCGCGCGCCTTCCCGACCCGGCCGGACACCCCGGCCCCGCGGCGCCCGGCGCCGAGGTCCACCTCGCGTTCCGGCGCGAGTTGGAGCGCTCCTTCGCCACCACCCGCTCCGTCGAGGAGTACGCCGCGCGGCTCGGCTACTCTCCCCGCACCCTCACGCGCGCGTGCCTGGCCGCCACCGGCCGCAGCGCCAAGCAGCTCGCCGACGCGCGCGTCGCCCTACAGGCACAGCGGCTGCTCGCCCACACCGATCTGCCCGTGGCTGCGATCGGCCGCGCGCTCGGCTTCACCGAGGCCACCAACTTCGGCAAGTTCTTCGCCCGCGAGACCGGCCGCACCCCCGGCGACTTCCGCCGCGCTCAGCGCTGAGCCCGGGCGGGGTCGGCCGCGTCGATGAGCTGGCGCAGCGCCCCGAAGTAGACCTCGTGGCCCACCACGGCGGGCAGGACGGCGGCGATGTTCGCGGTCAGCACCGGGAAGTCGGCGGGGTCCAGCGCGGCCAGTGCGGTGCGGGTGGCGGCCTGGGCCGCGCCGGGGTCGCGGTGGTCGACGAAGCTCGCGCTGCCCAAGGTGAGCAGATACATCCGCCGGTAGCAGGTGATCGCTTCCTCGGGCGTCATCCCGGCCGCGAGGGAATCGGCCAGTTGCGGCTCGACCAGGCGCTTGAGGAGCTGGGGTCCGAGCCAGGGGCGGGCGCCGCGCAGGGCGACCAGGCCCGGATGGGCGGCCAGCAGCTCGTACAGACGCCGGAAGCGCGCTTCGGTGGCCCTGGCCCAGGCGGTGCCGGGCGGGATGTCGGGCAGGGACGCGGCGAGGTGGTCCACGCACAGGTCGAGCAGCCCGGCCAGATCCGTACAGCGGCGCTGGAGCGTGGCGTGGGCGATGCCGAGCCGGGCGGCCAGGGTCCGGAAACTCAGGGCCGCGGAGCCTTCCTGGTCCACGATGAGCAGCGCGGTCTCGGCGATGCGCTCGGGGGTCGCGAGGTCGAGGGAAGCGGATTGCCTGGGCATGTGAGCCAGCGTACGGTACACCGTATCGCCCGTCATCCTCACCGCCTGGCGCGCGTCGCCACCTGCTGCCCGTCATCCACACCGCCTGTCGGCCGTCACCCTCACCGCCGGTCGCCCGTCATCCACACCACCTGCCGCCCGTCACCGTCACCACTCGGCGCCCCACCCCGTCCCGCCCGCCCGCCCTCTCCGCATGGGAGTCCCCGACATGCACCAGCTCACGTACGGCGACGTGAAGGCGGCCGCCGACCGCGTCGCCGGGCGCGTCCGCCCTGTCACCCTCGCCCCGGCCGACCCCGGAGAGGTCCGCGCCGCCCGTCGCGACCCTCTCGACGACCGCCCCGACGAGCCCGGCGAGGTGTGGCTGGCGCTGGAGTTCATGCAGCACACCGGCTCGTTCAAGGCACGTGGCGCGCAGAACTTCCTCCAGGCCCACCGCGAGGCCGGGACGCTCCCGGGCGCCGGGGTGACGATCGCCTCCGGCGGCAACGCCGGGCTCGCCTGCGCCTGGGCCGCCCAGCAGCAGGGCGTCACCGCCACCGTCTTCCTGCCCACCACCGCGCCCGCCGTCAAGGTCGCCAGGCTGCGCGGCTTCGGCGCCGACGTCCGGCTGGTCGGTGCCGAGTACGCGGACGCCCTGGCCGCGTGCGAGGACTTCTCCGCCACGACCGGCGCGCTCGCCTCGCACGCGTACGACCACCCGCTCATCGCCGCCGGGGCCGGCACCCTGCTGGAGGAGATCGTCCAGCAGGTCCCCGACCTGGACACCGTGGTGGTCGCGGTCGGCGGCGGAGGCCTGTTCGCGGGCGTCGCCACCGCCGCCCTGCACCACGGTGTACGCGTCGTCGCGGTCGAGCCGGAGAACTGCCGCGCGCTGAACGCCGCGATCGGGGCCGGCCGTCCGGTCGACGTCACGGTCGACTCGGTGGCGGCGGACGCCCTCGGCGCGCGCCGCGCGTCGAGGATGGCTCTGCACGCAGCCCAACGGGCCGACGTGCACTCCGTACTCGTACCCGACAGCGAGATCATCCGTGCCCGGCAGGCGCTGTGGGACCAGCGTCGTATCGCGGTGGAACACGCCGCCGCGACCGCGCTCGCGGCCCTGACCGCACCACAGCGGGGTGGCTACCGGCCCGGCGCCGGCGAGAAGGTCGCCGTCGTCCTGTGCGGGGCCAACACCGACCCCGGAGACCTCACCGGCCCGGTGGACCAGGTCTGATCGACGACCAATGAGGTACGAGGCCGTCGTCCCCGTAATCGTCCGGGAGGGGCGCGGTCACCGGTGCTGAGGCCGCTGTCCGCGCTGTTCGTCGTGCTGGGCCAGGACCGCCAGCAGGGTCGCCACGGTCAGTCCGGCCTCTGCGGGGTGCCGCAGCGGGGTGCCCGGTTCTATGCGATAGATGTTGGAACGTCCCTGCCGGGTGTGCGAGAGAAATCCGGATTCCTCCAGATCGGCGATGATTCTCTGGACGGCGCGCTCGGTGAGCCGGCAGTGCGCGGCGATGTCGCGTATGCGGACGGAGGGGTCGTCGGCGATCGAGGCCAGCACGCGGGCGTGGTTGGTCAAGAACGTCCAGCCCGCATGCGGTTCAGGTACAGCACCCATCCCCACAGCGTAGGACGCAGCATTCACGCATACAAATAGACGAAATACTTTTCATGTATCTCTTGACGCATCAGGATGGGAGGCGGAACCTTAAGGAAGCCAAGCAGGGCACCGGCGGATGCCTGGGGAGCCAATGCCATGCCAGAGCACGTCATACCCGCACAGCTGGTCCGCGGGGGCACCACCTACGCGGCACCGGCCTTCTCGCCGAGCGGTCGGCCGCTGCCGCACCTTGAGATCGAGGTCCGCCCGGCGGGCGACCGTCAGCTGGTCGTGGTCACCGGCGAGGTCGACATCGACGCGGACCACCTGCTGCACAGCACGCTGCGTGCGGCTCTCGACCGGTCGCACCGGGGCATCGACCTCGATCTGAGCAAGGTCGACTTCTGCGACTGCTCCGGCCTCAACATCCTGCTGCGCATCCGTCAACGCGCGCTCCGCGACGGCAAGACGCTCCGCGTGCACGCCGTGAGCAGCGCCGTGCACCGACTGCTGACGGTCACCCACACACTGCCGCTGCTGGCCCCGGTCGGCCGCGACGCCCCGCGTGCGGCTCCGAACGGATGAGTTCGGCGTACGCCGTCACAGGCGCAGCCAGGTGAGGTCGACCGCGCCGGCCATCGTGCGGGTGCCCTCGTCGTTCAGGTGGAGGTGGTCTCCGCTGTCGAGATCGGGGCGGATGAAGTCGGGTGCGTCCGGGTCCTGGACCGCCGCCGCGACGTCGACAACCGCGTCGAAGACGGTCGACGCGCGGATCCAGTCGTTCACCTCGCGGCGGATCGCCCGGCCTTCGAGGCTGTCGACCCCGGGGTAGATCGTGCCCGCGTAGGGGCCCATGGTCGTGCCGATGGTGGTCAGCCCCGCGGAACGGGCCTTCGCGGCGAGCGCGGTGTAGCCCGCGATCAGGTCCTCGGCGGTGGCGGGCGGTTCGCCGGTCATGCCCGGCAGCCCGAGGTCGTTGAGGCCGAAGTGGAAGAGCACATGGGTGGCGCCGGGCACGGTCAGGACGTCGCGGTCGAAGCGGGCCAGGCCGTGGAGGCCGACCTCGTCGGTCAGCAGCCGGTTGCCGCCGATTCCCTGGTTGACCACCCAGCCCCGGCCGATCCGGCGGTTGAGCTGGTTGGGGAAGCGCCGGTTGGTGCCCGTCGACGTGCCCGTGCCCTCGAACCACGAGTCGCCGAACGCGACGGCGATCGCGGTGCCTTCGGGGGCCAGCACGTCGACACCGGTGACGTAGAAGCGACTGTCCACTTCCTCGGCACCGTCCAGCACGGGCGCCGAGACGTGGTTGCCGGAGACCGCGTAGGCGTTCTGCGACGCGGTGTGCGCGAACGTCGCCAACCCGGTGTCCTCGGGCAGGTACAGGCTCAGCACGAGGTCGGTGCCGGCGGCCACCGCCAGGTCGACCGGGTCGCTCTGGACCACCTCGCCCACCGGGACGGTCACCTCGTCCGCACCGCCGAAGCGCAGCGGCCTGTCGGTTCCGGGGAGGAGGGCGGTTTCGGCGTCGCCGCCGCTCTCGGCCCGGACCGCGAGCCGAGCGGCGGCTATGACCAGCGGCTCCTTGCCGTACTCGTTGCTGAACCGGACCCGTACGGCCTCGCCGCCGCCGTCGAGGTGCAGGATCTGACGCAGCGTCTGGTCGCGGAAGCCACGGGGCGGCTTGAGCTGGATGGTCTCGTACGGGCTGAGCACGGCGGAACGGAAGCCTGCGACCCAGGCGGTGGTGGTCATGGCGGCGAACTCCTCTGCACGGCAAGGACGGTGGACGGGAACGACGGGAACGACAGTGGCAAGCCCGCCCCCCTCTCGATGAACTGAACCATACAGTACAGTTCACATGTACTCAACGGTTCAGTTGAACTGAACTGACCAGGCCGGTTCAGTACTGGCTAGACTGCGATTCCCAGCGACAGAGAGAGACGGCGACAGTGCGCGCAAGCGAAGGAGCCCCCAAGCGGATCCCCTCGGGCGACCGGGCCGCGGCCAAGCGCAGGGCGATCGTGCGGGCCGCCACCGAGGCGTTCCTGCGGGACGGCTACGGCGTGGGCATGGACACCATCGCCGCCGAAGCGGGCGTCGCGAAGGTCACCGTCTACAACCACTTCGGCAGCAAGGAAGCGCTCTTCACGGCGATCGTCGGCGACGTCCTCGACGCCGCGCTCGCGGAGTCGACCCGACTGATCGAGGAACGCCTCGGCTCCTCGACCGACGTACGCGCCGACCTCGTCGCGATCTGCGAGGCCTGGGTGGCCGGGCACGCCACCCCCGAGGTGCTCGCGCTCCACAACGCCGTCATGGGCTCCATGCCGCAACTGCCCGACCTGGGCCGCACCTGGCAGGAGCAGGGCCCCGAACGCTTCCACCTGATCGTCCGCGCCGCGCTCACCTCACTCGTCGAGCGCAGCGAACTCGCCATCGACGACATCCAGTTGGCGGCCATCCAGCTCTCCGGCCTGGTCCTGATGCCGCACATCGCGTACGGCTCGGCCGGCGCCGCACCCGACCCCGACCTCACCCAGCGGCTCATCACCGGCGGCGTGGACATGTTCCTCGCCCGCTACCGCCCGGCCCCGGCCGCCCCGGGGCACGACAAGGGTCAGGCCGTCGCGTCGTAACTGGACCTGGCCGCCAGCACCTCGTCCATGTTCTGCTCCGCCCACGCCTTGATCGCCTGCATCACCGGGATCAGGCTCTCGCCGAGGGGGGTGAGGGCGTAGTCGACCCGGACGGGCACCGTCGGCGTCACGGTGCGGGTCACCAGTCCGTCGCGTTCGAGGGCGCGCAGGCTCTGGGTGAGCATCTTCTGGCTGACGCTGGCGAGCTTGTGGGACAGGTGGGTGTAGCGCTGGGGGCCGTCGGCGAGCGCGTTGACGATCAGGCTGACCCACTTGTTGCTGATGCGGTCGAGCAAGTGCCGTGCGGGGCACTCGGCGAGGTAGGCGTCGTAGGCGGCCTGTGCGTCGGCTCGCTTCGTCATGACTCTCCCGCTCTCCTTGCCGTGCCATAGGCACCTTGAAGTGCCCTCTTCCCCATGGAGAGTAGCTCTCCATAGGGTCGTTGGTGTCAACGCGGCGGACATACGTGGGGAGTTGCACATGCGCGCGATCGTGGTGCGAGCGGTGGGCGGACCGGATGCGCTGGAGCTGGTGGACGTGCCGGTGCCGGTCGCCGGAACCGGGCAGGTACGTATACGTGTCGAGGCGGCGGCGGTGAACCCGGTCGACGCGGCGACCCGTTCCGGGGATCTCATCGCGGCGGGTCTGATGCCGCCCCGCGACGTCATCGGCACCAGCATCGGCATAGGTTGGGACGTCGCCGGGCGGATCGACGAAGTCGGCCCGGGAGTGACCGTGTTCGCCCCGGGAGACCGGGTCATCGGGCTGCGGGACAGGCTCGACGTCCCCCTGGGCGCATACGCCGAGTACCTCGTGCTGGACGCCGCGGCGGTGGCGCACGCCCCCGCCCGTCTGTCGCCGGTGGAGGCGGCCACCCTGCCGCTGAACGGTCTCACCGCGCTCCAGTCCCTGGACCTGCTCGGTCTGGCTCCGGGCGCGACCCTGCTGGTCACGGGCGCGGCGGGTGCGGTGGGCGGCTTCGCCGTGGAGCTGGCGGCCCTGCGCGGGATACGGGTGGTGGCGTGCGCCGGCCCCGCCGACGAAGCCTTCGTACGAGCCGCCGGGGCCGAGTGGTTCGTCCCTCGCTCCGCCGGTCTCGCCGCGGCGGTACGGGAGTTGGTGCCCGGCGGTGTGGACGGCGCGCTGGATGCCGCCGTGGCCGGGATCACGGCGCTGGGGGCGGTGCGCAACCGGGGCGCGTTCGTCTCCGTGGTCGGCGGCGCCGCGCCCACCCCGCTGCGCGGCATCACCGTGGCCGAGGAGTGGATCGCGGCCGACGGCCCCGCCCTCGCCCACCTCGCCGCACTGGCCGACACGGGCCGGCTCACCCCACGCGTCGCCGACGCCCTTCCCCTCCACCGGGCGGGCGAAGCGCATCGCCTGCTGGCCGAGGGAGGGATCCGGGGCAGGCTGGTGCTCGTACCGTGATACGGCCCTCGCCGGGAGTCAGCGTTCGGCGATCGGCGCCCGCAGCTCGGTCACCCACGCGTCGCGGTCCTGCGGGCTCTCCAGGTTGACCTCCCCGG
This sequence comes from Streptomyces sp. TLI_146, assembly GCF_002846415.1. Lineage (NCBI taxonomy): Bacteria > Bacillati > Actinomycetota > Actinomycetes > Kitasatosporales > Streptomycetaceae > Streptomyces > Streptomyces sp. TLI_146. The sequence continues at coordinate 7,976,814 of NZ_PJMX01000001.1, read as the reverse complement.
GCCCGTGGGCGTGACACCCGCCTCGCCGAGGCGTCGGAACAACTCCTGGTAGAGCGGCCCGATGACCGGGCCGATCCCCTGCGGTCCGAAGCTCGCGGCGCCCCGGTCAGCTCCGTCACCCGGATCGCCGGGACGGTCTTGAGGACGACGACATGGGCGGGCCGCAGCAGACCGGTCGCGTCGTAGTGACGAGCATCCGGACCGAGACGCGACCGTGCCGGGCGAAGTCTCCGATGGTGAACATGACGTCTCCGAGTTCAGCGCCTGACACGGTGTGAGCGTCAACAGACCCTAGTAGTGCGGGCGGAGGACAACAGACCGCGCCGGAGGGGGCGGGGGCTTCGCGACCGCCGCCGCACGCCATGGGTGATGATGATCGGCGTGACTACCTCAACCAGAAGATCCGAACTGTTCACCGGAGACGGACCCGACCAGCGGTTCAGCGGACCCGCGACGGGCGACGAACTGCCCATGCTCCTCGGCTTCCTCGCGGATCAGCGCGCCACCCTGGAGTTGAAGTGTGCGGGCCTGGGCGCGGAGCTGGCGGCGCGGTCCGTGGAACCGTCGACGCTCTCCCTGCTCGGCCTGGTCCGCCACCTCGCCCATGTGGAACGCCAGTGGTTCCGCCGGGTGCTGGCCAAGGAGGACGCCCCGCCCCTCTTCTCCACCCCCGACAGCCCCGACAGCGACTTCGACGAAGCCGAGTCCGACGGCCCGGAGGCGATCGCGGAGGCGTGGCAGGCCTGGCGGGACGAGGTCGCGTACGCCGACGACTTCGTCCGGCAGGCTCCCCACCTCGACATCCAGGGCGACGACGCGTGGCGCGGGACGGTGTCGCTGCGGTGGGTGCTCATCCACATGATCGAGGAGTACGCCCGGCACAACGGCCACGCCGACCTGCTCCGCGAGCGGATCGACGGCGCCAGGGGGCTGTGAGCGGCGGCATACCGCGTCCCTCGCCGACTACCGCCGTCCGCCGAACTGCCAGTCGTGGACCTCGATGTCGGCATACCGGTCGTGGGTGAGTACGGCGCGCGCGGCGTCCGCGTCCGGGGCCCGGACGAGCGCCGCCGTACCCACCCAGGTGGCCCCGTCGTCGGACAGCAGCGGACCGTACGCGATGAGGTCGTCCCGGTCCGGCGGCCCGACCAGGTCGGCGGGCTCCCCGGCGCCGAGGCCGAGCACCAGGTAGCGGTCGCCGCCGGTCCGGCCGCCGGGGAAGTCCCACATGGTCCGCCCCAGCAGGTTGCGCCACCGCCGTATCAGCACGTCCCGGTACGCACCGGCCTGGTAGTTGGGCTCGTCGAAGGCGAACGCGCGGGCCGCGGCCGGATCCGGCAGGTCGACGATGTGCACGCTGCCGCTGGGCGTCTCACCGTCGGCGGCGAAGGTCGGACCGCGGGCGATCAGCTCCTTCTCGTACCCGTCCATGTAGGACCAGTGGGCTTCCAGCAGTTCGGCGCGCAGCTTGACGGAGTCGGGCCGGTCGCGGTGGTAGCAGAAGAACTCCATGGCCACGGAGTCTCCCCGACGTACGGCCGCATCTCAACGGCCTTTCGGTGAGGCCGCGGGCCTTCGGCGCGGGGCGGCTCTCAGGTGGCCACCAGAACACGCTCCAGCGCCGCCCGGCCCGCCGGTCCCCAGCTCTGCTTGCCGCCGGGAAGCCCGCGCTCCCAGGCCTGCCCGATGGCGATGAGGCCCAGGCCTCGCAGCACGGCCCATCCGCGCGCGCGTCGGATCGTGGCCGCGTCCGCGTCGGCGTACGCCTCGAAGAACCGCGAAGCCGAGCCTGCCGGAAGAAGCAGCCACGCGGCCGCGAGGTCCGCCGCCGGGTCACCGGCGCAGAGCTCACCGAAGTCGAGCACGCCGGTGAGCGTGCCGTCGGAGACGACGACGTTCGCGGGATGCAGGTCACCGTGGAGCCACACCGGCGGCCGGGTCCAGCCGGGAGCCGAGACCGCGTCCTCCCAGATGTCCCGGACGCCGGCGGGCACGCGGGAGGCGAGGGCTTGGAGTCCCTTCTCGGCATCGTCCGTGAACCGTGCGAGGGGGACGCCGCGCGCCGGGTTGGCCGGAGCTCCGGCGGGCGCGTCCTTGTGGAGTGCTCGCAAGAAGCCCGCCAGGGTGTCGGCCGCACGGTGGCCCTCGGTGACCGGAACGCGGTCGGCCGGCTCGCCGGGAACCCACTTCGCGACGGTCCACACCGCCGGGAACAGCGCGGACGGCTCCCCTGTCCGCAGCGGTGTCGGGACCGGGAGCGGAAGGCCCGGAGCCAGCACGGGCAGCCAGCGGTGCTCCTTGCGCAGGAGCTCGGGCGCGCGTTCCGTGCGCGGCATACGTACGGCCAACTCGTCGCCGAGCCGCCACAGTTGGTTGTCCCAGCCGCCCTCCACCGGACGCAGGCCGAGCCCGGCGAGGTCCGGATGCTGGGCGTGCAGGAGGGATCGCACCAGCCCCGCGTCGATCCTCGTACTGTCCACGGATGAGGCTCCTGTTCGTCGCGGCATCGACTACGGCCGGATGGAGGGACGGGTCATGATCTCCATATTGTGGCCTTCCGGATCCTCGAAGTAGGCGCCCCGGCCGCCGAAGAGGCGGTTGGTCCACCCCGGTTCGGTGTGGACCAACTGGACGGCGGCCGCCGAGGAGTACGGGTGCCGCTATCCCTCGGCCGACCGGCGGCGCCGGGACGCGATCAGCAGGCCCGCGCCTCCGGCGAGTGCGAGCACGGTGCCGCCCGCGGCCCAGGGCAGTGCGGAACCGGCGCCGGTGGAGGCGAGTCCGGTGCTGCCGTCGTCGGCCGCGGTCTTGTGCTGCGGCGTCTTCGCCGCGTCGGGCTCGGCGGCGTCCGTCTTGTCCTCGGCGGCCGGGGACGGCTTGCCGACCTTGTCGTCGCCGGGCTTGCCCGTATCCGGCTTCGGCTTCGGGGTCGGCTTGTTGTTCTGCGCCGCGGCGTCGGCCTCGTCCTTCTTGCGCGCCTCGAACTGACCCTTGTCGAGGAAGGCCTGGACGTCCTCGGGCGTACCCTGGAGCGCCTTCTTCCCGGCCGCCTTCACCGCCGGGCCGCCGTCGTTGATGATCTTGCTGACCAGGGCACGGTTGTCGATGGCGCGGGCCGTGAACTGCTCCACTTCGAGGAACTGCTTGATCGACTCGGGAGTGTCCTCGTCGAGAGCCTTGCGCCCGGCCTCACGGACCGACGGCCCGCCGGTGCTGATGATCTGCGCGGTGCGCACCCGGTCGTCCTCGAAGCGGGCGAGGAACTGGCCCTTCTCCAGGAACCTCACACGGTCCTGCGGAGTGCCCTTGAGCGCCTTCTTGCCCGCTTCCCGCACCCGCGGACCGCCCGCGCTGATGATCCTTGAGATCAGCACCTCGTTGTCCTCGTCACGGGCGGCGAACTGGCCGACCTCAAGGAAGTGCCGCATCGCCGCCGCCCCTGCCTCGATCGCCTTGCGCCCGGCCGCCTTGAGACCGGGGCCCGCGTCCTTGGCCGCCATCAGCCGGAGGATCTCGGACCGGTCGCTGTCCTCCTGCTGTTCAGGGGTCAGGGCAGAGACCTTCGCCCCCGCACCCGAGACGGTGTGAGCCCTGGCGGTGTCGGCGGCGGACGCCGGGGAGGCGAGCAGGACGGCCGGCGCGATGGCAGCGGATACGACAAGAGTCGACATGCGGGTCAACTTCATGTGGTTCCCCCGGTTTCTCAAGAAAGTCAGACAAGTAAGACAAGGTCGCCCACATCATAAGCGGATGTTGACCTTCCCTTTACTTCCGACCCCCGTCCCCCTGCCTCGCCCTGCGCTCCCGTCAGGCGCTCCGGATCGCCTTCACCAGCCCGGTGACGAGGTCCGCCCGCTCGGCCATCGCCTCGACCACCACGTACTCGTGGTCGGCATGGGCACCGCCCCCGACCGCTCCCAGGCCGTCGAGTGTCGCCACCCCCAGCGCGGCCGTGAAGTTGCCGTCGCTGCCACCGCCGACTGCCACGCCCTCGATGCCCGGGCGCAACTTCCGTGCCACCGCGAAGAGTTCGGCCGACGCCGACTCGGGCATCGGGGGACGGCCCACGGCACCCTCGACCGTGATCCGCGCTTCGTCCAGGTGCGGCGCCAGGGCCGCGAACGCCGATTCGATACGTTCCTTCTCCTCGGCCGACTCGACGCGGACGTCGACGACGACGGTCGCCTCGGCGGGAACGACGTTGTCCAGGGTGCCCGCGGCCGCGACGGTCGGGGTCACGGTCGTGCCGATCTCGGGACGGCCGAGCGCCGCGATGGCCAGCACTTGGTGTGCCGCCTCGACCAGGGCGTTGACCCCCGCCGCGGGTTCGAGTCCGGCGTGCGACGCGCGGCCCGCGATCGAGACCCGGAACGTGCCGCAGCCCTTGCGGCCGGTCTTGAGTCCGCCGCCGTCGGCGGCGCCCTCGAAGACGAGTACGGCGCCGCAGGCGAGGGCCCGTTCCTCGATCAGCGCGCGGGAGGAGCCGGAGCCGACCTCCTCGTCGGCGGTCACCAGGATCTCGACGCCGGAGAGGTCGTCGAGTGCCGCCAGCCCGTGGACGGCCTGCACCAGACCGCCCAGCATGTCGAAGACACCGGGGCCGGTGGCCCGCCCGTCCTCGACCCGGAACGGGCGGCGCGCGAGCGTGCCGAGCGGAAACACCGTGTCGTGGTGACCGAGGATCAGTACACGGGGATCGCCACCGCCCGACCAGTGGACGTGCGGCCCGGCCTCGCTCTCGACGAGGACGGCCTTCCCGCCGAGGCGGTTCTCGATGACGGCGGCGACGGTTTCGGCCGAGGCCGTCAAGGCCTTCGGATCGCGCGAGGGAGACTCGACTTCGACGAGTGTCCTGAGGTCCTCGATCATCGCGTCGACACTCACGCCGACGCTCTTGTGCGTGCTCACGCGATCAGCGTACTTGCCCCCTCCTTGGCGACGGATCCATGGCCCCGGGGCCCGTCGGGCGCGTAGCGTGCCCAGATGATCGTGATACCGGAGGTGTTCGCGCGTACCACCGTCGAGCGCGAAGGAGAACCCGGCGCGGTATGGCTCGCCGAGCTGCCCGCCCTCGTCGACGGGCTGCTGGACCGCTGGGGGTGTGTGCCCAACGGCGAGGTGATGCACGGGGGCGTCGGGGTGATCGTCCCGGTGCGCCGGCCGGCCGAGGGTCCCGCCGTGCTGAAGGTGTCGTTTCCGCATCCGGGCAACGTCCACGAGCCCGACGCGTTCGCCACGTGGGGCGGGCGCGGCGCCGCCCTGCTGTACGAACGCGACGACGACCGGTTCGCGATGCTGCTGGAGCGGGCGCGGACGTCGACCCTGGAGGAGGTCCAGGACAACGACGAGGTGGTGACGGTCGCGGGCCGCCTCAATCGCCGACTGGCCGTCCCCGCGCCGCCCGGGCTGCCCCGGCTGCGGGAGCAGGCCGACGCCTGGGAGGAGCAGCTGCGCAAGGACGCCGCGGAACTGACGCACGCGCTGTCGCCCCACGTGGTGGAGGCCGCGGTGGCCACCGTCCGCGAACTGGGCCGCGCCCAGCCGGACACCCTTGTCCACGGCGACCTCCACGCCCGCAACATCCTGCGCGCCGACCGCGAACCATGGCTGGCCGTCGACCCCAAGGGGTACGCGGGAGACCCCGCCTACGACGGCGGTACGCTGCTCAAGACCCGCGCCTGGGCGCTCCTCGCGGCGGACGACCTGCGCAAGGCCGTCCACCGCACCCTCGACGTCTTCGCCGAGGCGGCGGAACTCGACCGTGAACGCACCCGGCGGTGGGCCCAGTTGCACGCCGTCCAGACCGCGTTCTGGGGCCGCCGCCATGGATTCCGCATCGCCCGCGGCGGCCCCTGGCTGGACCGGATCACCGAATTCGCCGACCACCTGGCGGGGTTGCTGACGGAGGGTCCGTAGAGGCGCCGGATCGCTCGTACAGCGCTATTCGTGGTGTGCGGCGGCTCTCCTACGGCGCGATCGGCAGCTGGCGCTTGTGCTCGGTGAGGCGGTAGCGGCGGACGATCGTCTCGAAGGCCCGCTCGTCCACCGGCTTGCCCTCCAGGAAGTCGTCGATGTCGTCGTACGTGACACCGAGCGCGTCCTCGTCGGCCTTGCCCGGGGCGAGCGTCTCCAGGTCGGCCGTCGGGGTCTTCCACACCAGCTCGGCGGGTGCGCCCAGGGCGTCCGCGACGGCACGCACCCGGCGCTTGGTCAGGCCGGTCAGCGGCACCAGGTCGGCGGCGCCGTCGCCGAACTTGGTGAAGAACCCGGACACCGCCTCGGCGGCGTGGTCGGTGCCGACGACCAGGCCGTCGTGCGCGCCGGCCACCGTGTACTGGGCGATCATGCGCTGGCGCGCCTTGATGTTGCCGTGCACGAAGTCCTGGTGGTGGGCGTCGCGGAAGCTGACGTCGGCGGCGAGCGAAGCCTCCAGGGCGGCGTCGCTGGCGGGCTTGATGTCCACGGTGAGCACGTGGTCGGCCCGGATGAAGGAGAGCGCGAGCTGGGCGTCGTGCTCGTCGGCCTGGACGCCGTACGGCAGGCGCATCGCGTAGAAGGACGCCTCGTGCCCGGCGGCCCGGGCCCGCTCGACGGCGAGCTGGCACAGGCGGCCGGTGGTGGTGGAGTCGACGCCGCCGCTGATGCCGAGCACGAGGGAGCGCAGCCCGGTGGAGGTCAGCCGCTCGGCGAGGAAGGCCACCCGGCGCTCGATCTCCCGCTCGGCCTCGAAGGTCTCGGCGACCTGGAGGTCCCTGGCGATCTCCTGCTGCAGGGCGGTGGACGCCGGCTCGCTCACGTCTGCTCCTTGTTCCGGTTCACGATGTGCTGGTGGGACCACCCTACCCAGGGGGTATGGGGTGCCCGACGCCGCCGGTGTGTGCGACGCCGGGCCAGGCGGCATACGTGCGCCGACGCGCCCCGCGATCTCCTCGGCGGGCGAAGCCCCTCACGTGCCGACGCGCCTCCAGCTCCCCCGCGCCGCCAGGGCGAGCAGGGCGCTGATGACGAGGTCCCCGATGCGGCTCGCCTTGTCGGCGTCCTTCACCGCGTTGATGAATCCGCCCAGCGCGAGTGCGGTGAGCACGAGGGCGAAGAGGACCCAGAAGACTTTCACGACGCCTCCATGGCGACTCCGGGATGCCGAAGGGAGCGGCCAACGTAGCGGCGGTGCACAGGAGTTGCCGGGGGAACACCGCAAGGATGACCCGTCCGGGTGGACTTCCGCGTGGACCGCTGCCGCGTCCCCCGGGCGCCGGAGATCTTGTGCCGTGCGATCCCGCGTCCGTACGTTGTCCCGATGGGCATCTTCGACAAACTCACCGGCACCCGGTACCCCGAGACCGGTGTCGCGGCGCGTTCGGCCGCGGAGGTCCGGGCCGCGCTGCTCGCGGTCAACGGGCCGGGCGTGCCGTTCGTCGTGCGCAACGGTGCCCCTTCCGAGCGTGCCGACCTGGTGGCGGTGTGCCGGGTCCGGGAGCTGGGCCTGACCGTGCGCACCCGGATGCGTCTGGTCCCGGAGCAGCACGAGGTGCGGGCGATCGACGAGCAGTGGGAGGCGCAGACGCGCGAGTACGCGCGCGGGCAGGTGACCGGTGTCGCCCGCGACTGGACGATCGAGCGCGGGACCGACGGCCGTCCGCAGATCACGGAGGGCGCCCGCTTCGACTTCGCGGCGATGAAGAACCCCCTGCGGGGTGCGGTCCTGGACGCGGGATGGACGTGGCGGGGAGTCGTGTTCCGGCTCTGACCCAGCAAGGTCCCGCACACGTATACGTCGCCCCCAACAGCCCGGCCATCCCCAGATTTTGGGATACGGCCGCCTTTGTGAGCTGCCATAGCCTGCCGGAGACGCTTCGCAGCGTACGGCGGCATACGTATCTGACGTGAGCCGCGTATCCGAGAGGAGAACCTCATGATCGTGCAGCTCGAGTTCCAGCGGGCCCGACGGATGTACCCCCCGGCGCACCACCACTCCGGGATCGCTCCCGTGTTCACGTGGAAGAAGGACTGACCCTTCAGGTCGTTCGGTTCCGGGGGCCGCTGTCTCGGCGGCTCCCGGATCCTTTGAGGTTGGAGGAAGTCGTGACAGTCAGTCCTTCCGTGCGGACCGGCGGGCTCCGCCTGGTGAACGTCGAACTACGGCCGCTCGTGCGACCCGGCCCGGGTGCGGAACGGCACACGCTGGCCATCGCCCCCAGGGGCCGTCTCTTCGAGATCAAGGCCGCGCCCGAGAAGGTCGCGGCGGTCCTCGGCCGCTGCGACGGTACGAGGACGGCCGAGGAAGTCACCGAGGGCACCTCGGATCCGGCCGGATACCGGGAGGTGCTGGAGAAGCTGACCGAGCTCGGCGCCCTCAGCTCCGGAACCCCGCTCGCCGGCGAGGGGCGGTGGCTGCGGTTCGCGAACGGGACCGAGCCGCAACCCGACCGGGTGGCCGCCACCCCGCTGATCCTGACCGGCGACGCCGAACTGACCGAGATCGCCCAACTCTGCCCGGCCGCCGCCCACTTCGCCTCCGTCGAGGTCACCACCACGGCCGGTCTGCCGCAGGTGCTGGAGAAGTACGCGGACGGCGAGCCGCTGGTGCTGGCGCTGCGCGACCGCTTCGCCCTCGACTACCTGGAGTCCCTCAACGACTTCTGCGCCGAGCTCAAGGTCAACTGGTCCTCGTTCCACCTCGGCCAGGGCCGCGGCTGGGCCGGACCCACCGTCGCGCCGGGGCGCACCCCCGACTACCGGGACCTGCTGGGCCGGCGGCTGACGGTGGCCGAACGGGCCGACGTGCACACCGCGCTCACCGGCGACGTGGTGTTCGGCGAGGCCGCCCGCCCCACCCACTCGGAACTGCTGTGGATGCTCTCGTACTTGCTCATCGACGTGGAGCGGTGGATCGCGGGGGTCACCGCGCTGACGTTGTGGGCGGAGATCGAACTCGATCCGGTGGAGCTCACCACCTCCCGGCACCCGCTGCTGCCGCTGCCGGACCGCCCCATCGACGACGACAGCCCGCCTCTGAGCGAGCGGTATCTGCTGGACGACCGCACCGGCCTCATCGCCACCCACCAGGTCTTCGACCACCACCCCTCGATCCCGGACCAGTTGGTCACCGTGCAGACCAACGTCGCCGACATGCGCCGGCTGTACACCTGGTCCAGCAACGTGGTCTGCGGCGGCACCTCCTTCCGCGACTTCCGGGCCGCACGCGGCGCCGCGATCGGCGAGGCGGTCGAGCGGTACTGCGGAAACTGCGTCACCGACTCCGTGGAGGTGCGCGAAGCCTCGTACCGCGAAATGCGGCGGTCCGGCGAGCGCGCCCTCGACCCGGAGCGCCTGGTGCTCTACTCGGACCGGCTCTACGACAGCCCCGGCTTTCCGTTCGTCCGCTTCACCCACGACCGCACCACCCACTGGGTGCGCGGCCACTCCCTCACCCGGGACCGGCCGATGTGGGTTCCGGCCAGCCTGGTGTACGTCAACTGGTACATGGACCAGTACGCCGAGGTGCCGCCCACCAACTTCCTCTACTACCCGGGGCTTGCCGCGGGTCGCAACCTGGAGCACGCGCTGGTCTCCGGCATCGAGGAGATCATCGAGCGGGACGCCACCATGATCTGGTGGATGAACCGGCATCCGCTGCCCAAGGTCGAGCCCACCCCCGAGCTCGCCGCGCTCTGGGCCGGGCGCCCCACCGAGCTCGGCCAGCGGGGCTGGCTCATCCACCTGGACAACGAGTTCGACGTGCCGGTCATGGCCGGAGTGGTCGAGAACGAGGTGGAGAAGCTGTTCTCCATCGGCTTCGGGGCCCGCCCCGACCCGGTGGAGGCCGCCCGCAAGGCGTGGGGCGAGGGGCTCACCCTGCAGGACGGCTCCCGGGACTTCGACGACCCCCAGGGGTTGTTCCGGGAGGCGGTCGCGGCGGGCTGGACGAGCGCACGGGTGAAGCCCTGGCGCGCGGACCGCGCCTACCTCGACGACTACGCCAAGGACTTCCACGACGTCAACGACCTGCTCTGCCAGGAGCAGCTCTTCCTCGACCCGCGTGCGGCCGAGATCGTACGCCCCTGGGTCGACACCCCCACCAGCCGCACCATGGACTCGCTGCCGCGCCTCGCCGACCGCTCCCTGGGCACGTACCAGAAGACCGTCGAACAGCGCGGCTACGAGATCGTCTACGTCGACATCACCACCCAGGACGTCGCCAAGACCGGATTCCGCGTCCTGCGCGTCCTGATCCCCGGCCTCGTCCCCAACTTTCCCGCGGCCTTCCCGTTCCTGGGCCGCAGGCGCATCCAGGACGTGCCGGTCTCGCTCGGCTGGCGCACCCACCCCCTGGCGGAGGAGGACCTCAACTACTTCCCCCTCCCGCACGCCTGACTCCCCCGTGGGCACCGCCGCTCCGGCGGTGCCCACCCGCGCGTACGAGGGCCGATCGGGTGGATCACCGTGGTTTCACCCGTCTCACCCGCCCGACCGACACGGCCGCGAGCCTCTCATCGCAGACGATCTGCTCGGCAGACGAACGGAAGATGAGAGAGGCCCGACCATGAGAAGACCCTCCCTGTCCCGCCGGTCGAAGGCGGCCCTCGGACTCGCCGCGGCGACGCTCACCGCCGTGGGACTGCTCCCGGCGACGATCGCCCCCGCTCAGGCCGCGCCACCCGGCGGCACCTCGGCCCAGGGGGGCGAGGACCATCTGTACCCCCGCAACGAGCTGAGCCCCGAGCTGCGGGCCAAGCTCGACAGGGCGGTGCGGGACGCCATGAAGAAGGCGGGCATCCCGGGTGTCCAGGTCGGCGTGTGGCTCCCCGGCAAGGGCAGCTACGTCCGTGCGTTCGGCGTCGCCGACAAGCGCACCGGCGCGCCGATGACCGACGACATGCGGATCCGCATCGGCAGCGAGACCAAGACGTTCACCGCCACGGCGGTCCTCGAACTCGTCGACGACGGCCGGGTCCGGCTGGACGACCCGATCTCCAAGTACGTCAAGGGCGTCCCGAACGGACACCACATCCGGCTGCGCGACCTGCTCGACATGCGCAGCGGCCTGTTCCCGTACAGCGCGGACAACGACTTCATCCACGACTTCCTCAGCAACCCCCAGCGCGTCTTCACACCGAAGCAGCTGCTGGCCTACGGGTTCAAGCACCCCAATGTGTTCGCGCCGGGCGCCAAGTTCCAGTACTCGAACAGCAACTACATCCTGCTCGGCCTGGTGATCGAGAAGGTCACCGGCCGGAGCGTGCGGGACGTCATCGAGCACCGGGTCCTGCGGCCCAGCCGCCTCGACGACACGCTCTTCCCCCAGGCAGCCGAGTTCCCCCGCCCGCACGCGCACGGCTACACCAACCAGACGCTCTCCGGCAAGGTCGTGGACAGCACTCACTGGAACCCGAGCTGGGCCTGGTCGGCGGGGGCGATGATCTCCGACCTGCATGACCTCAAGCACTGGGCCAAGGATCTCGCCACCGGCACCCTGCTCTCGCCCGCCACCCAGGCGGAGCGTCTCAAGGTGCTCCCCACCGGCACCCCCGGCGCGGGCTACGGGCTGGGCATCGTCAACGTCAACGGATGGACCGGCCACAACGGTTCACTGCCCGGGTACGAGAGCCTCACCGTCTACCTGCCCGAGCAGAAGGCGACGCTGGTCGCCCTGCTCAACACGGACATCCTCTACAAGGGCCAGGAGCCGAGCACCGTCCTCGGCACGGCCATCACGCAGGTCATCACCCCGAAGCACATCTGGGGCCTGGAGCCGCAGCGCTAGAGGGCCGCCGCGGCGGGCGGGCCGGGCGTGTGCCCGGTCCACCCGCCACGCGAAGCACCTGGGCGTGCCGGGCGCCGGTCAGTCCAGCCGCGCGTCGGCGTAGAAGACCATCGCGTCGCGCTGGTAGACCGCGAGCCCGTCGGCGATCTTGTCGAAGTTCGCCCGGAACCGCGGGTCGTCGACGTAGGTCTGGGCCAGTCCCTTGTACGCGGCCGCGTTCGGGGTCCAGAAGCGGCAGACGCCCTGGTAGTGGACGTCCACTTCGGCCTGCACCTCCAGATGGCCGACCGGTGTGCCGGCCACCATGAACTCCGCGAAGCGGATCATCTGTGCCGTCACCTCGCGCTGCCACCGCTCGGTGTCGTCGGCCGTCATCGTCTCGACGGCCTCCCGGGACTCCTCCCAGGCCTGCGGCCACCTCTCCCGCACCTCGGCCTCGGTCTCGGCGGTGGTGGGCTCGAAGCCCTCGAACAGGTTCTCCGGCCTGTTGATCTTCGCCATGGTGGTGTCGTCCTCGCCTTCCTCCAGTTCGGCGATGGTGCGGCCGACCGTGCGGGCCAGCGTGTCCAGCCGGTTCCGCTCCGCGAGCAGCCGTCGGTGGTGCTCGCGGAGCACCGCCACCTGGTCGATCTGGCTGTCCAGGACCGCCTGGATCTCGCGCAGTCCGAGGCCCAACTCCCGCATCAGCAGGATCTGTTGGAGCCGCAGCAGATCGTCCTCTTCGTAGTGGCGGTGCCCGTTGCCGCCGATCCAGGCAGGCGGCAGCAGACCGATCTCGTCGTAGTGCCGCAACGTCCGGGACGTCACCCCGGACATCCGGGCCACGTCCGAAATCGACCAGGCCATCGCCTTGCCTCCCATCGCCGGGCCGGTCTCTCCGGCCACACCGAGGACAGTAGGAGTTGACGCTACGGCAACCGCAAGCCGCGGCTGAGGGGACATACCGACTACAGGGTGAGCGTCCCCCACACCGCCCGGTGGTCGGAGGAGCCGGTGTCCGCCGCGACGCCGCAGCCGCTCCAGGTGCCCCCGCCGAACAGGTAGTCGATCTTGCTGACGCCCGCCGTCGGCCGGTTCGGCGTCGCCGAGTGCGCGTCGCACTCCTCGTACGCGGAGTACAGCGTGCCCAGCACACCCGTCGAGGGCGCGGCGTTCAGATCGCCGCCGAGCAGCGGCCGGTAGCCGGGCAGGGACGCCGCCTGGCGCAGGGCGTCCGCCTGCTGCGGCTGGTAGACGCGGTCGGGGTCGTCGTAGCCCTCGCCGCCCGTGCTGAAGTGCGCGGCGCACACCTCCGCGGCCCAGGACGCCACCGTGGCGCACAGCGCGGTGCGCTGCTCGAAACCGGGCGGGGACGGCAGCTCGTACGCCCGGTACCAGGTGTTCTCCTCGGGCACGGCCAGCGCCACGCCGTACGCTCCCCGGTCCGCTCCCGACGCGTCGGGCCGGCAGTTCTTCCGCGCCTTGATACCCGTTCCGGGCACCTGGTACTGGACCGGCGCGAACCGTACGTCCCAGCCGCCGCCGAGCTGCGTCTCCAGCGCCAGCTCCACGGGCTTGGCGAACTTCTCGCAGAACTCCTCGAGCAGGATCACGTCGGGGCTCCCGGCGGCCTTCGCACGTGCCACGATCTGGTCCGCCAGCGGGCCCGCCGCCGTGTGGTAGAAACCGCAGTCCTTGTTGTTGTCGGCGCACACGTTCCAGGTCATCGCCTTGACGGCGCGCGCGGACGCGGCCGGCGGCGGGGGCGGGTCGGCCGGAGCGGCCACGGCCACCAGGCGGAAGCGCTCCCAGGAGTTCACCGCCGTGGCGCGGGCCTGGAGCAGCCCGTCGCCGGTCGCGCTCGCGTCGGCGGACACATAGCGCTCCTGCGTACCGTCGTGGTAGCGCAGGGCGTAGACGTCCGCGCCGGACTGCGGCTGCGGCACGAGCTCCAGTTTCTCCCAGCCGCCGGGCGGCCCGTCGGTGCGGGCGCGCAGCTTCCCGTACCGGCCGTCGGCTCCGGCGCCGAACTCCGCCGCCACATAGGCGCCGTTGGCCTGCGACCGCAGGGAGACGGTCGCCCCCTTGGCCACGTTGTCGGTGTGCAGGGTGAACTGCTCGGAGATGCCGGGGCTGTCCGCCCGGGCGTGCAGCTCATCGGTGTTCGACGACTCCACCGAGACGTACTTGCCGGTGGCGAGCGAGAGCAGCTCCCACTGCTGCCCGGCCGACTTCGTGGTGTTCGGGGGCGTCGGTGCGGCCGCCGTGGCGGGCGCACCGAGCAGAGCCGGCAGGACCGCCCCGATCAGCGCGGCGCCAAGCAGCCGCGGTATACGCAGACGATTTTTCATACCGGGAGGATAGAGAACCGGTGAGGTGCACCTGCCAGGGCGTACGGGTGCCCGCTCCCGGGCCCGCCACCTGCGCCTCCATGCCCGCCGCCCGGGGGCTGTTGCCCGTGCGCACCGCGCCCTCGCGGGCTGCTTCGCGCCGGGTTCCCGTACGTGGACGGGGGGAGGATAGTCGGAAGCCGACGGCCTGCCGCGCACCGGGCCCGGCATGTCCTTCCTGGAGGTGTCCTGCTGTGACCACCACCCCCTCACGGGCGCGCGCCGGTGCGGCTCCCGGCAGGCTGCCCCTGCTCGGCCACGCCTGGCAACTCCACGCCCGCCCGCTGGAGTTCCTGTCCTCGCTGCCGGCCCACGGGGACCTCGTACGGATCGGGATGGGGCCCTGGCCAGCCTATGTCGTCTGCCGCCCGGACGCGGCGCACCAGATGCTCACCGACTCGCGGACCTTCGACAAGGGCGGCCCGTTCTTCGACAAGGCACGGGTGCTGTTCGGAAGCAGTCTGCCCATGGCCGGGTGGCGCGAACACCGCTGGCAGCGCCGCCAGATGCAGCCCGCCTTCCAGCCCGGCCGCATCGACGGGTACGCGGTGGTGATGGGCGAGGAGGTGGACCGTATGACCACCTCCTGGAAGCCCGGCCAACGGCTCGACGTCACCGCCGCGCTCACCACCCTGACCCTGCGCATCGTCACCCGCAGCGTGCTGGCCGCGGAGGCGGAGGACTCGGCGGTGGCCGAGGTGCTGGAGAGTCTGCACACGGTCATCGACGGGATCTACCAGCGCGTGATGCTGCCGCTGGGGCCGCTCTACCGGCTGCCCACCCGGGGCAACGTGCGCTACCGCCGCGCCTGTACGCGCCTGCACCGCGCGATCGACGACATCATCGCCGCCCGGCGGGCCGCGCCCGGCGAGGACGACCTGGTGTCGATGCTGCTGACCGCCCACGACGACGACACGGGCGAGCCCATGTCCGACGAGGACATCCGCGACCAGCTGATGGTGATGATCGGCGCCGGTTTCGAGACCACCGCCAACACCCTCGCCTTCGCGATCTGGTTGATCAGCCAGCATCCGAAGGTACGGGAGCAGCTGCACGCCGAAGTGGACGCGACGCTGGCCGGGCGCACCGCCACCCCCGCCGACCTGGAGGGTCTGTCCTACACCCAGCGCATCATCCACGAGGTGATGCGGATGTACCCCGCGGGCTGGTTCTTCACCCGAGTCACCACGACCGACACCACCCTCGCCGGACACCCCCTGCCCAAGGGCACCGCCCTCCTCTACAGCGCCTATCTGCTGCACCACCAGCCCGATCTGTTCCCCGACCCGGAGCGTTTCGACCCCGACCGCTGGGCCGCCGACGGGGCCGACGCCCTGCCCCGGGGCGCGCACGTGCCCTTCGGGGGCGGCAACCGCAAGTGCATCGGCGACCAGTTCGCCCTCACCGAGATGACCCTCGCCCTGGCCACGGTCTGCGCCCGCTGGGACCTGACACCCGACCCCGAGGCCACCCTCCAGGTGCAGGTGCGCGGCACGCTGGGACCGGGTCCGCTCGACATGCTGTGCACCGCCCGCAACACACCCGCGGGTTCAGTCTGAGCGGGCGTCCCGCGTGGGCCGCTCCCACAGCCGGGCCAGGTGGGTGTGGAGGACGTCCTGGGCCTGGCGCGCGGTGAGGTGGCCGATGAGGACGTGTGCGGTGAGGCCGTCGGCCAGGGCGAGGAGGGCGCGGGCCTCGTGGTGCGCGTCGAGGGGCACCACATACGCGCCGCTCTCGTCGGCCTCCGCGATCAGATCGGCGAACGCCTCGTGCAGGGCCGCGTAGTTGGCCTTCAGTGTGCCGGCGAGCGCCTCGCTGACCGCCGCCTGGGCGACGAAGGCGAGCCACACCCTGGCCTCGGCCCGGTGTTCCTCCCGCAGAAGTGAGACCTCGGTGGCCGCGTGGCCCAGAGCGGACGCCGCCGACTGGGCCGGGCTTCGCACGAGGCGGGCCCGTACGCGCTCGGCGACCCGCTCCGCGACGGCCCCCAGCGCGAACACCAGCATCTCTTCCTTGGTGTGGAAGCAGCGCTGCACCGCGCCCATCGACACCTGCGCCCGGGCGGCGACATCGCGCAGGGTCACGCCCTCCAGGCCGCGTTCGTCCGCGAGTCGGCACACGGCCTCGGCGATCACCTGGCGTCGACCTTCGTGGTCCACCTGCCTGGGCATGCCCGCCCGCCTCCGTCCGCCGTGCCCGCCGCCCGCCGCGGCTGTGGCGCTTCGCCCACCTTATTCGATGCGCTCGCATCGGTACTCGGGCTATTGTTCCGATGCAACCGCATCGGAACGACCGTGGGGAGAGTGCGCAGCATGCAGGACACGTGGTGGCAGAGGCCGGCGACGGCACAGGCGGCAGCGGTACACGGTGGCGAGGTGTCGGCGGCCGAGCTGGTCGAAAGCCATCTGGAGCGCATCGCCGCCGTCAACCCGCGGGTGAACGCGGTCACCCAGCTCCTGGCGGAGCGCGCCCGCGAGGCCGCGGAGCGGACGGACCGCAGGCGGGCCGCGGGGGACGTGCTGGGGCCGCTCGCGGGCGTGCCGTTCACGGTGAAGGAGACCACGCCGATCGCGGGCGTGCCGACGACGTTCGGTGTGAAGCGCTTCCGCGATCTGGTCGCGGCGGCCGACGCGCCGCCGGTGGCCCGGCTGCGTGCCGCCGGTGCCATCCCGATCGGGCACAGCAACATGCCCACCTTGGTCCTGGCCGGGATGCACACCCGCAGTGAGCTGTTCGGCGACACTCTCAATCCGTGGGACCACGGCCGCACGCCCGGCGGCACCAGCGGAGGCGACGCGGTGGCCGTCGCCACGGGCATGGCGGCGCTCGGCCTCGGCAACGACTCCGGCGGGTCGATCCGGGTCCCGGCCCAGTTCTGCGGGGTGGCCGGGCTGAAGCCGACCACCGGACGCTTCCCCGCCGACCACCGCGTCCTCGGGCCGGACGACCCGGGCCCGGCCTCCCAGATGCTGGTCACCGACGGCCCGCTGGCCCGGACCGTGGCCGATCTGCGCCTGGCGTACGAGGTCCTGGCCGGGACCGATCCGCGCGACCCGCGGGCGGTCGCGGTGCCCGTGTACGGCGAACCGCTGCCGGGGAAGGTGAAGGTGGCCGTGGTGGCGGACCCGGGCGGCCACGGCGTCCACCCGACCGTCGCGGCATCCGTCCAGACCGCCGCCGACGCGCTCCGAGACGCCGGATACGAGGTGCGCGAGGTGCCGGACGTACCGAGGCTGGACGAGGCCCTCGAAGCGTACGGCCGGATCACCGCGACCGAGTTCGCCCCGAACTGGCCGATGGTACGCACGCTCCTGGGCCCGGGCGGCGACCGCTACATCCAGATGGCGATGGAGCGCACCCCGCCGGTCACCGACCCGGCCGAGGTCATGCGCCTGATGGGCACCTGGATGAACATCCGCCGCTCATGGGCGGAGTTCCTCACCGAGTACCCGCTCGTGCTCGGCCCGTCGTTCACCGAGCCGCCGGTCGAGCCGGGCCTGGAGTCGCGCGACCGGGCGGGCCGCGACCGGGTCGCCTCGGCGATGCGCCTGTGCACAGCGACGAGCTTCGTCGGCATACCGGCGGTGGCCGTACCGACCGGCCTGACCGACGGCCTCCCCTGCGGGGTGCAGATCATCGGCCGCGCGTTCCGCGAGGACCTGTGCCTGGACGCGGCCCAGGCGATCGAGGACCGGCTCGGGGTGCTGACGCCGGTGGGGCCGGATAGGGGCGGGGTGGGCTGACCGGACTCCGCACGGGCAGGGCTGGCAAAATCCCTCGACGCGTTCCTGAGACGGGTCGACCGGTAGGGGGCAAGTACCGTGTGGGCACTGCCCGTTACCGGGTCTTCCGGGATCCCTCTGGCCGGGGCGAAGAAGCGGGAGACGACGTCGGTACGGCCGCGGCGATCACCGAGGTCACCACCTTGCGGACCTCCTCCGGCTCGGGAGGGGCGCCTTGGCGCCCCGCGAATAGCAGGTGCCCGGTCCCGATCAGCGTGAGCGCAAGCGTGTCGACGTCGGCGTCCGGCGCGATGCGGCCCAGGGCTCGTTCCGCGGTGAGGTAGGAGGCGAGCATGGACGTGGCCTCGGCCAGTACGGGGACGCCCTCCGGCGTGGACCGGCGCAGCCGGGCCCGCAGTTCGTCCCGGAAGGTGACGAGCCCGACGATCGCCACCGCGACCGAACCGAACACCTCCGTCAGTGCACCGGCGAGATGATCCGCGACCGCGCCGGTCCCGGCGGCCGCACACAGAGCGTCGCACTGGCGGCCGATCCGGCCGACCCGGTCCCGTACGAGCTCGACGAGGAACGCGTCGAAATCGGCGAAGTGGCGGTGCAGCACACCCTTGGCGCAGCCCGCCTCCTCGGTGACCGCTCTGCTGGTCAGCGCGTTCGGGCCGCCCCGGAGCAGAACGCGCTCGGCGGCCTCGAACAGCTGCCGGCGCGCGTCACGCATGGCCACGCCTGTCGGCATATCCCCATCCCTCGCTTCCTCAGAGCCCGCCCGTTGACGAGTGGGCACGTGCCCACCATAGTGGGCGCATGCCCACTTTACCGCCGGAGCGACGGCGTTCCCCCGGGCCCGAGGCCCATCAACTGCGCGATGCCGCCGAGTCGTTCGGCTCCGATGCCGAGCGTTACGACCGGGCGCGGCCCCGCTATCCGGACGCCCTCCTCGACCGGCTCGCCACCCGGGGCGCCCGCGTCCTGGACGTCGGCTGCGGCACCGGTATCGTCGCCCGGCAGTTCCGGGCGGCGGGCTGCGAGGTGCTCGGGGTCGAGCCCGACGCGCGCATGGCCGAGGTGGCACGCCGACTCGGGGTCGAGGTCGAGGTGGCGACGTTCGAGGCATGGGATCCGGACGGCCGGAAATTCGACACGGTCGTCGCCGGACAGGCCTGGCACTGGGTGGACCCGGTCGCGGGGGCGGCGAAGGCCGCCGAAGTGCTGCGGCCCGGCGGGCGACTGGCGGCGTTCTGGAACGTATTCCAGCTCCCGCCCGAAGTGGCGGAAGCCTTCGCCGCGGTGTACCGGCGGGTGTTGCCGGACTCTCCTTTCAACCTGGACGCGCTGACGAAACAACCCCTGGACGGGCAGCAAACGTTGCTCGTCAAGGCCGTCGACGGAATACGCGGGACGGGTAGGTTCAGCGAGCCGGAGGAGTGGCGCCACGACTGGGAGTGGTTCTACACCCGCGACGCATGGCTGGACCAAGTCCCCACCCACGGCGCCCTCACCCGCCTCCCGCCGGACAAGCTGGCCGAGATCCTGGAGGGCATCGGGGCGGCCATCGACACGGTGGGCGACGGATTCACCATGCGCTATACGACGGTGGCCGTCACCGCGACGCGTACCGCCGAAGTCCGGTAGCGGTGCGGCGAACCACGGACGGCCCACAGCCCCACACCGCGCTGCCGACGGAGCACCTAGGCTGCACCGGTACCGGCCCGCCCGCCGATCCCGACCCGAGGAGCGCACACCGTGTTCGACCCCGTACTGGACAACCCGTATCCCGACAGCCTGCGGAGCGACGACGTGCCCGCGCCGCACGAGTTGCTCGCGCCGGTGCTCGGCCTCCTCGGGACCTGGCACGGCCGGGGTCAGGGCGGGTATCCGACGATCAGCGGGGACTTCAGCTACGCGCAGGAGGTCACCTTCAGCCACGACGGCCGCCCCTTCCTGCGTTACGAGGCGCGGGCCTGGCTGCTCGGCGCCGAGGACACCCCGCTGCGCCCCTCCGCCCGGGAGAGCGGCTGGTGGCGGCTACAGCCCGACGGCCGAGTGGAGGCGCTGATCACCCAGCCGACCGGCATCGCGGAGATCGCGGTCGGTTACGCGGGCGAGAACACGGTCGACCTCTCCACCCACCAGGTGGCCCTCACCCCCACCGCCAAGGAGGTCGACGCCACCCGCCGCCGGTACACCCTCACCGACGACGACGACACGCTCACCTTCGTCCACGACCTCGCGGCGGTCGGCCAGCCGCTCCAGCATCACCTCTCGGCACGCCTGCGGCGCAAGGCGTAGCCGCGAGGAGCCGGGCAATACGAACACCGGCTCGTCAGCCTGGCTCGTCAGCCCGGCGGCCCCGCGGGCGCCCTAGACCTGCGGCCAGTCCCAGCCGAGCTGAAGGAAGAGGCCGAGGCGGTCGCTGACCGCCCGGATCTCCGCGATCCTGCCCTCGACCAGCGTGAAGATCCAGATGGCCTCGACGTCGAAGCTCCGGCCGGTCGGCTCGGGCATCCGGGGGTGGGTGCCGCCGTGGACACCGCGCTGGGTGACCCGGGCGACCACCCGGTCCCCCTCCCCGATCAGTTCGTCGACGCGGACGGTGAGTGGGTCGAACGCGGCGAGCTGCTGGCGCAGCCCCTCGAACGCGGCACCCGGCTCGTCGGCCTCACCGTGGATGATCTTGTTGTGGTCCACGACGTCGTGCGCCATGAACCGGGGCAGGTCCTCCATCCGACGGTCGCTGACCGCCTCGAAGAAGCCCCGCACTGCCTTCTTGTTGTCGTCCACCACGACAGGCCCCCCACATGATCGTCTACTGGCGGGGTGAGCCTAGACGCACGACCGGCCGCCCCGTCAACTCGCGTCGGCGGGGCAGCCCTCGGCCCACTCCCTCCCACGATCGGTCAGTTGTGCCCGAACTTCCGTGGCTGCTTGTGGGAAACCTCCTGCGGGGCCGGACGCGTCACGTCCTGCGGTGCGGGCGACCTGGTCGGCTCCTTCGTCTCCGCCGTCGCACTGCGTTCGTGGCCACCGGTGCGGGCGCCGCGGTTCTGCCGGGTCTGCTTCTTGCCCACGACGAATGCCTCCTTCAGGGGGGCCTCGGAGGATGAATGCCACCAGGTTCGCACATGCGTACGAAGATCGCATTCCGGGCATACGTCGGGTTCCCCCAGGGAGGGGAGGTCGCTGGAAGCCACCTCGGCCGACCTGCGAGGAGCTGAACGTCGCCCAGGGCGTCGCCAAGGCGGGATGCCGGGTCTTCCGGACCGCCCCTGAGTGACTCACCGTTCCAGCCGGTTCGCCGTTCCGGCCAACCCGCCACCGTGCTCAACTCACCTCTGTGGGACGCGTTCCAGCCAGATACCCCTCCCCAGGGCCTCACCCTCCGCGTCATTTTGCAATCCCTAAACTGCGGGATTACGCGCCGCGTACGAAGCGCCCTAGCGTGTCGGGGACGGCACATGCCCCCCGCTCCCGACCACCTGCCCCCCACTCCTCCCGTAGCGGCAACTCCGCGCCACGAGGGGAAGGTACGCGCGTCCGTGCACGATCAGGCCAGCACCGTGCACGCATCGTCAAGGCAATCCCGCTGCCGTCGGCCGTTGAATAAGGCGTCAGCCGACCGGAAGTCACGCCGACCGGACGTCACACTGAAGGGCAGGCAGTTGAGCACCCCATCCCCCTTTCGCTCCCCATTACCGTCCTCCGCCCCACCATCCGCATCCCCGCAGGTCGGCACCGCACACCTCGACACCTTCGTCCAGGACCACCTGCCGCCCGCCGCCCTCCAGCCGGACATGCTGCTCGACCTGCCCACACTCCGCTTTCCGCCCCGGCTGAACTGCGCGACCGAGCTCCTCGACGGCCCCTCGGGTCCGGCGGACCGCGCGGGCCGACTCGCCGTGCTCTCGCCGCACGGGGTGCGCTGGACGTACGCGGAACTCCTCGCCACCGTCTCCCGCATCGCGCACGTACTCACCGAGGACATGGGCCTGGTGCCCGGCAACCGGGTGCTGCTCAGGGGCGCCAACACCCCGATGCTGGTGGCGATCTGGCTCGCGGTGGTGCGGGCGGGCGGGGTGGTGGTGGCCACGATGCCGCTGCTGCGGGCCAAGGAGCTCGCGTACGTGATCGACAAGGCCCGTATCACCCACGCCCTGTGCGAGTCCGCTCTCCGCGCCGAGCTGGAGTCGGCGCGGACCGACGGGAGCCCGCTGCGGACGATGTACTTCCTCGACGGGGCCCGCGGGGACTGGGACGCGGCGGAGGATCCGGGCACGGACCTCGAAGCGGCCATGGCCGACCACTCCGACTGGTTCCCGCCCGTCGACACCGCCGCGACCGACCCGTGTCTGATCGCCTTCACCTCCGGCACCACGGGGATGCCGAAGGCGACCGTGCACTCCCACCGCGACGTGATGGCGGTGTGCCGCTCCTTCCCCCAGCACGTACTGCGGGCCACGAGCGACGACCGGTTCATCGGCACCCCCTCGCTGGCGTTCACATACGGCCTCGGCGGGCTGCTGCTCTTCCCCCTGCACATCGGCGCCTCCGTGGTGCTGCTCGACCGTGTCTCGCCGCAGCAACTGGCCCGCGCCATAGACGAGTTCCGCGCCACCGTCTGCTTCAGCGGCCCGACGGCCTACCGCGCCATGTGCATGGACCCGGCCGCCCCGTACGCCATGTCGTCGCTGCGCGAGTGCGTCTCGGCGGGCGAGCCGCTGCCGCCGGTCACCCGCAAGATGTGGAAGCAGCGCACCGGCCACGACCTGATCGACGGGCTCGGCTCCACGGAGATGCTGCACATCTTCATCGCGATGCGGGGCGACGAGGCCGAGACCCGGCCCGGCGCGCTGGGGCGCCCGGTGCCGGGCTACCTCGCCGCGATCGTCGACGACGCGGGCCGCCCCCTGCCGTACGGCGAGGTCGGCGCGCTGGCCGTCAAGGGGCCCACGGGCTGCCGCTATCTCGACGACGACCGCCAGGTGGACTACGTACGCAACGGCTGGAACCTCACCGGCGACGCCTGCTGGGCCGACAAGGACGGGTATCTCCACTACCACGCCCGGCTGGACGACATGATCGTGTCGGCCGGGTACAACATCTCGCCGGTCGAGGTCGAAGGCACGCTCCTGACGCATCCGGCCGTGCGGGAGTGCGCGGCGGTCGCCGCTCCCGACGACGAGCGCGGCGCGGTGGTGCAGGCCCATGTCGTGCTCGCGGCGGGGTACCTTCCCTCCCCCGAACTGGTCCTGGAACTCCAGCAGTTCGCCAAGGTGGAGATGGCGCCCTACAAGTATCCGCGCGTCATCGCCTTCTGCGACGCGCTCCCCCGGGCCGGCACCGGGAAGGTCCAGCGCTTCCGGCTGCGCGGCACCCCCGCCGAGGACTCCGACCCGTCGGCCGAGCTGGAAGGGGTGAGCGGTGACCCTGCTTCCGCCTGAACCGGGCCCGACCGGATTCACCCAGCGCAAGCGCGTCTTCTTCCATCACTGCGATCCGGCGGGAATCGTCTTCTACCCGCAGTATCTGCTGCTCATCAACGAGGTGCTCCAGGACTGGTTCGAGACGGGGCTGGACGTCGGCTATGCCGGACTCTTCGCCGACCGCCGGATCGGCATCCCCACCGTCCGCCTCGAATGCGACTTCCTCGCGCCGAGCCGGCTCGGCGACCCGCTGGACATCACGCTCACCGTCGAGCGCATCGGAAAGTCGTCGTTCGAGCTGCGTTACGAGTGTGCCGGGGCGGCGGGACAGGACGTGCGCGCCCGGATCCGCGCGGTGCTGGTGACCACCTCGCTCGACGGACACGGCCCGATCCCCATTCCCCAGGACATCCGCACAGCGATGGAGCGTTACACATGACGACCGACCGCACGGACGCCACCCGCACCCACGCCCCGCAGGGAACGGATCCGCTCGGCCTGATCGGGACCGACGGGCTCGGCGCCGGCAACTTCTTCCGGCTGGCGGCAGCGGCGGCGAGCGAGACGACCGAGACCGTGATCGAGCTCGACCAGCCCTATCGCGCTCCCACCGGGTCCGTACACGAGAGACTTTCGCTGTCGGCGCTCGACGAGCTCACCGACCGGGTGGCCGCCGGGTACTACGCCGACGGCATCCGCCCCAAGGACCCGGTGGCGGTCTTCGTCACGGAGAGCGTCCGCTACCTCCTGCACTACATCGCGCTGACGAAGATCGGCGCGATCCCGGTGTTCGTGAACAGCTCGCTGCCCCCGGAGATCGCGGCGCGGTTCATCGAGCACGTCGGGGCGGCCGCCGTGGTCTCCGACCCCGAGCGGCTCGCCGAGGACCGGCTGCCGATCACGTACTACACCGAGGAGCCGTACGGTCAGGGCTCTTTCAAGCTCTTCACGCACGAGGACGACGACCCGGTGCTGATCGCGCACACCTCCGGGACCACGGGCATCCCCAAGGCCGTGCAGTTCAACCACAAGGGGTTCTTCTTCGGGGTCAAGCAGCAGATCGGGGCCGACCTCGGCACCCGCATCCTGTCCGCCCTGCCGCAGAGCCACGCGTCCGCGATCTCCGTACTGATGTCGGCGGTCGCCCGCCGCGCCACCACCCTCCTCGCGACCCGCCGGGGCCCCGAGGACATCGCCCTCGCCGTCCAGGAGTTCCGGCCGCACCTGGTCGCGGGCTTCCCCAAGACCTTCGTGGACCTGTGCCATGTCGACCTGGACGCGTACGACCTGTCCTCGGTCGCCCGGTGGATGTCGACCGGCGACGCCAACCACGAACGGCACATACGCAAACTGGTGGCGCGCGGCAACCACGTCGACCGGGACGGAAACCCGCAGCCCGGTTCGCTGTTCATCGACAACTTCGGCTCGTCCGAATTCGGCTTCGCCATGTTCCGTACGGTGCACACCCCCACGAGCGACCGCTACCAGCGGTGCATCGGACGGCCGTTCGCCTGGGTGGAGGTCGAGATCTTCGACGCCGACGACGAGCCCGTGGCGAACGGGACGGTGGGCCGTCTCGCCCTCAAGTCGCCCACGATCACGGGTGGTTACTGGAACAACAGCCTGCTCAGCGAGAAGAACCGGATCCAGGGCTACTGGCTGACCGGCGACCTCGCCTACCGCAGCGACGACGGCCTCTACTACCACGTGGACCGGACGACGGACCGGATCACCACCGTCAACGGCGTCCTCTACAGCGCGCAGGCCGAGGAGCTGATACTGCGTCACTTCCCCGATCTCGTCGACTGCTCGATCGTCGGGGTGGAGAGCGGTGACGGCGACAGCCAGGTGCCCGTCCTGACGATCGACGTGCCGTCCTCCGAGGCGGAGTTGGCGGACCTTCGGTCACGTATCAACGCCCTGCTGGCGGAGCGGAGCTGGCCGCCGATCGAGAAGATACTCGTCAAGGGCGCCGACGAACACGTGGGCGTCACGGGGAAGGCGCTGAAGCGCAGCATGCGGGTGGCGTTCGCGGACGCCGAGCACTGAGGCACACGGCCGTTCCCCCACCGGGAACGGCCGTGCGTCGCGCACTTCCAGGCTCTCAGGCCGTGGGCCCCGGCGCGATCTCGGAGATCAGGCCCTCCACCAGGACCCTGATCTCATCGCGGATGGGGCGCACGGCCGCCACGCCCTGACCGGCCGGGTCGTCCAGCTTCCAGTCGAGGTACCGCTTGCCGGGGAAGACGGGGCAGGTGTCGCCGCAGCCCATCGTGATGCACACGTCCGACTCCTTCACCGCGTCCACGGTGAGGATCTTCGGGACCTCTGCGGAGATGTCGATGCCGACCTCGCGCATGGCCTCGACGGCTGCCGGATTGACCGCCTCGCCCGGGTTCGAGCCCGCCGAGCGGACCTCGACGCGGTCCCCGGCCAGATGGGCCAGCCAGGCGGCGGCCATCTGGGAGCGGCCGGCGTTGTGGACGCAGACGAACAGGACGGAGGGCCTGCCGGAGGAGGTGGCGGCCGAGGACATGGCGCCTGCTTTCGACTTCGTTCGTTCGCGGTCGGGAGTCCGGGAGCCGTTGGGATCAGTACGTACTGGCATCAGCTCCGAATGATGTGACAGTATCAGCCCATGATGACGTCAGTCGACACTGATCTGATTCGGGTGCTGGCCGACCCCCTCAGACTCCGGATCGTGACCCTGCTCGCCCGCGAGACGCTGTGCACCACGCACCTCGTGGAGGAGACCGGCGCCAAGCAGACCAACCTCTCCAACCATCTGAAGGTGCTGCGCGAGGCCGGGGTCGTCGACACGGAGCCGTGCGGACGGTTCACCTATTACCGGCTGCGCCCCGACGTCATCGAGACCCTCGCCGGTCAGTTCGCCGACCTGGCCCAGAGGGCGCGGATCACCGCCGAGGCGAACCTCAAGCGGTCCTGCCCCTAACCTCTCGCGCCCCCGCGTTTTACCCGTACGTACGAGGAGAACCTTGACCGCCACCGAGCCCGTCGGCACCGCCCCCGTGACAGGTGCCGACGCGCGCCAGCCCGAAACCGGCGCCGCCCCGTTGGCGGCCAAGGCCGCCGCCGAATTCACCGGTACGGCGGCCCTCGTGGCGGTCGTCGTCGGCTCCGGCATCCAGGCCACCGCGCTCACCCATGACGTCGGGCTGCAACTGCTGGCCAACTCGATCGCCACCGTCTTCGGCCTCGGCGTGCTGATCACCCTCCTCGGCCCGGTCTCCGGCGCCCACTTCAACCCCGCGGTCACCCTGGCGCAGTGGTGGACCGCCCGGCGCGACGGCGCCGGGGTCGACGCCCGCGAGGTGGCCGTGTACCTGTCCGCGCAGCTCACCGGCGCGATCGCGGGCGCGGTCCTGGCGGACGCCATGTTCGGGGTGCCGCTGGTGAAGTGGTCCACCCACGACCGCTCCGCCGGACACCTGCTGCTCGGCGAGGTGGTGGCCACGGCCGGGCTGGTCCTGCTGATCTTCGGCCTGGCCCGCACCGACCGCCTCCGGTTCGCCCCGGTCGCGGTCGCCTCCTACATCGGCGCCGCGTACTGGTTCACCTCGTCGACCTCGTTCGCCAACCCGGCGGTGACGGTGGGGCGGGCCTTCACTGACACCTTCGCGGGCATAGCACCCGGCTCGGCCCCGGCGTTCGTCGGCGCCCAGCTGGCCGGGGCGGCGGTGGGGCTCGCCCTGGTCGCGCTCATCTTCGCCCGGCCCACGCCGACCGCCTGAACCAGGGAGTCAGCGCGCGGCGGCGCCGAGCAACTGCCCCATCGCCGCCAGCACGCCGGGCTCGACCCGGTAGTACACCCACGTCCCTCGCCGCTCGGAGCTGAGCAGTCCGGCGTCCTTGAGCTTCTTCAGGTGATGGGAGACGGTCGGCTGCGAGACGCCGACGTCGGAGATGTCGCACACGCACGCCTCCCCGCCCGCATGCGAGGCGACCAGCGAGAACAGCCGCAACCGCACCGGATCCCCGAGCGCCTTGAACATCGTCGCGGTCCGCTCGGCCTCCTCCGCCGTCAGCGGCCGCTCGGTCAGCGGCGGGCAGCACGGGACCCCCGGCTCGTCGAGGACCGGCAGCTCCACCACTCGCTGATTCGACATACGTCAATATTGACATCCATCAATGCAAGGAGCAAGCTCGAAGACGTCCAGGATATTGACAAACGTCGATACAGGCGATCGGCGCACCCCTCAGCGGAGCACCCCATGAGCGCGAACCCCATGAGCGAGCACCCCACCCTCCCGGCCGTGGTCATCGGCGCCGGACCCGTCGGCCTGGCCGCCGCCGCCCATCTCGTCGAGCGCGGTATCGAACCCCTGGTCCTGGAGGCCGGGCCGGCCGCCGGAAGCGCGGTGCGCGAGTGGTCGCACGTACGCCTCTTCTCCCCCTGGGTCGAGGTCGTCGACCCGGCCGCCGAGAAGCTCCTCGCCCCGACCGGCTGGACCCGGCCGGACGGCGCCGCCTGCCCCACCGGCGGCGACTGGGCCGCCCGCTACCTCCAGCCGCTGGCCGACGCCCTGGGCGGCCGGGTCCGCTACGGCGCCCGCGTCACGGGCGTCTCCCGCACCGGCCGCGACCGCGTGGTCGACGCCGACCGCGAGCGGCAGCCCTTCACCGTGCACGTCGTGAACGCCGACGGAGCCGAGGAGCGCCTGCTCGCCCGCGCCGTGATCGACGCCTCCGGCACCTGGTCCACCCCCGGCCCCCTCGGCGGCGACGGGCTCCCGGCGCCGGGCGAGCGTGCGGCCGCCGACCGGATCTCGTACCGCGTCCCCGACCTCAAGGACCCTGCCGTACGGGCCCGTTACGCGGGCAGGCGCACCGCGGTCGTCGGCTCCGGCGCCTCCGCCTTCACGGCGCTCGCCTCCCTCGCCGCGCTGGCCAGGGAGACCCCCGGTACGCACGCCGTGTGGATCCTGCGGCGCGGTATCTCCGGCTCCACCTTCGGTGGCGGGGAGGCGGACCAGCTGCCCGCGCGCGGCGCGCTGGGCCTCGCCGCCAAGGCCGCTGTCGACGACGGGCACGCCGACGCGGTCACCGGGTTCCGCGTCGCCGCCGTGGAGCGGGCGGCCGACGGGCTCGTCCTGGTCGGGGACGACGGCCGACGGCTGGATCCGGTCCACGAGGTCATCGGCCTGACGGGCCTGCGCCCGGACCTCTCGTTCCTCCGTGAGCTCCGGCTCGCCCTGGACGAGCGCCTCGAAGCCCCGGTCGGGCTCGCGCCGCTGATCGACCCCAATGCGCACTCCTGCGGCACCGTGTACCCGCACGGCGTCAAGGAGCTCTCCCACCCGGAGAGCGGCGTCCACCTGGTCGGCATGAAGTCCTACGGTCGCGCCCCGACCTTCCTCGCCCTGACCGGCTACGAGCAGGTCCGCTCCGTCGCCGCGGCCCTCGCGGGCGACCACGAGGCCGCCGCACGCGTCGAGCTCACCCTCCCGGAGACCGGGGTCTGCGGCGGCGCGGGCCTGTTCGACGAACCCGAGGGCGGGGCGTCGGGTGGTTGCTGCGGCACCGCCGCCGACACCCTCCGGATCGGCGCGGCCTCGCCGGGCTGCTGAACTCCCTTGCCCGGCAAGGCGGTTCAGCCCTCCGAACGCTCCGCGAACACCTCGCGCGCCGCCGCGATCCCGTTGAGGGCCGCGGGGAAACCGGCGTATCCGGCCATCTGCGTGATGACCTCGACGACCTCCTCGCGGGTGCCGCCGACGTTGAGGAGGCCGTGGATGTGCACGCGCAGCTGAGGGGCCGCGGTGCCGAGGGCCGTGCACATGGCGACGGTGGCCAGCTCGCGGGACTTGAGGTCGAGGGCGGGACGGGAGTAGACGTCGCCGAACGCGAACTCGATGATGTAGCGCCCCAGGTCGGGCGCGATGTCCTGGAGGGAGGCGACGACGGCGTCCCCCGCGTGGCCGTCCACCTCGGCGAGCTTGGCGAGGCCCCGCTCGTACCGCTGGTCGCGCTCGCCCGTGTCGGTCGGCTCATAGGCGAGCCCGGGCCGCGCGCGGAACGCGTCGCGCGCCACCGCGATGCCGTTGAGCGCCGCGGGCACACCCGCGTACACGGCGGTGTGGATGAGCACCTCCACGACCTCCGCCGGGCTCACGCCCACGTTGAGCGCGCCGTCAATGTGGAAGCGCAGCTGGGCGGGGGCCGTGCCCATCGCGGCCAGCGCGGCGACGGTGGCGAGCTGGCGCTCGTGGAGGGTGAGCCGGTCGTTGGCCATGAGCTCCCCGTAACCGAAGGAGACCGTCATCCGGCCGAGGTCGGGGGCGATGTCCGCAGTGCTGTCGAGCACGGCGGGCCGCTCCTTGCCGCCGACCTTGCGCAGCAGCGCGAGGCCGCGCTCGAAGCGCTCGTCGGCGGTCGTGGCGGCGGGAGAGGCGGGGGAAGCGGTTCCGGAGTTCTGTGCGCTGTTCATATGACCGAAACTAGAGGCTGGAGCGCACTCCAACGCAAGCGGACCGCCCCGGCGAAAAAACGGCCCCGGCCAAGGCGGCGGCTCTCAGGTGAGGAAGAACGACGTATGGCAGACGAGATCGTGTCGGGCGGGCAGTACGTGGAGCTGTCTCCACCCGCCCCGAGGACCACGGCCGGCACGGTCGAGGTGTGGGAGTTCTTCTGGTACGGGGACCCGCACTCGTACGCCATCGAGCCGACCGTGCGCCGCTGGGCGGGCAGGCAGACCGGGGTGACGTTCGTCCGGGTCCCGGCTCCCTTCGGCGGGCCGTGGGACGGCCACGCGCAGATGCACTTCGCACTCGAAGCCCTGGCGCACGCCGACACCGCGACGATGCGGGCCGTGTACGAGGCCGTCCAGCACGACGGGAAGCGGCTGGCCGAGCCCGACGAGCAGGCGGACTTCCTCGCCCGGCTCGGCGTCGACCGCGCGCGGTATCTGGCGGTCCTCAACTCCTTCGGCGTGAAGGGGCAGTTGGCCGCCGCCAAGGCACAGGCGCTGCGAGCCGGTGTCCAGGGCGTCCCCACCTTCCTCGTCAACGGGAAGTACCGGACCGACCTCAAGACCGCGGGCAGTGCCGCGGACCTGGTGCGGGTGGTCGAAGGGCTCGTGGCCATGGCGCGTACGCGATAGCCGGGGCGCCACCGGCCGCCTCAACCAGCACTGACCCCCGTCCGGCAAGAGCGCCGAACGCGACACCTGCCGCGCGGTATCGGACAAATACCTCCCGGCCCCGTCAACGATCCGTGTTGTTCAACGCCAAGTCGCCGAATGTTCACCCTCCGTACTCCTAAAGTCTGGATGTCTCACCACGTACTCACAGGAGCGGAGCCATGGACTCGTTGCGTCACCTCACCGCGCATCTCGGTCTCGACCTCACGGCGATATGTCTGCTGACCTTCGTGATCTACTACCCGAGACACCGGCGGCGCGACCTGGTACCCGCGTATCTGTCCCTGAACGTGGCCCTGTTCACCATCGTCGCGGCCCTCGCGGAAGTCGGCGGCAGCGGTGGCACGGCGATCGGGTTCGGGCTCTTCGGCGTGCTGTCGATCATCAGGCTGCGCTCGGACGCCGTGCAGCACGAGGAGGTGGCGTACTACTTCACCACCCTCGTCCTGGGCCTCCTCTGCGGGCTGCCGCACCTGGCGTTCGGATTCGCCGCCGCGCTCAGCGCCGTGCTCCTGCTGGTCGTCTACATCGCCGACCACCCGAGGCTGCTGTCGGGAGTGCGCCGCGCGGTCATCACCCTCGACGCCGTGCACAGCGACCCCGCCGCGCTCCGCGCGGACCTCGCGCTGCGGCTGGGCGAGCCGCTGCACTGGTCGGTCATGGAGGTCGACTTCGTACGCGACCTCATGGTCCTCGACGTCCGCTACCGCGAGCCCGGCGCGGGCGCGGCCCGTCGGCGGTCCTCCGGCGCCGAGGCCGTGCGCCGCGCCGAGCCCGTCCTGGACGCGGCATGAGCACTGACACGTTCACCGCCGACACCTGCGCGCCCACGTCGGCGGCCGTGCGGGCCATCGAGGAGGCGGCCCACCGGGCCCGTCCCATCTCCCTCGCCGAGCTGAACGAGCGGTCCGCGCTGCTCGCCCGCTTCGACCGCAGCTATCTGGTGCCCACGACGACGTTCCTGCGTGTGATCGGGCAGCTCACCCGGCCGTCCCAGCACGGCGAGCCGTTCCGGGCCCTGACCATCGACGACCGCCGCGCCTTCCGCTACCACTCCGTCTACTACGACACCCCCGAGCTCCGGTCCTTCCACGACCACCGCCAGGGCCGCCGCCTCCGTTTCAAGATCCGCGAACGGCTCTACGCGGACAGCGGCGAGCGGCAGTTCGAGATCAAGCTCAAGGGCGGCCGGGGCGACACCGTCAAACACCGCAGCCCCCTGACGGGCACGGACACCCCGCTGGACGACGGTCCTCGGGCGTTCCTCGCGGACACCCTCCACCGCGCCTACGAGATCGCGCCTCCGCCGGTCCTGCGCCCCTCGCTCAGCACCGACTACCTCCGCTCGACGTTCGTGGCCGACGGCCGCCGTATCACCTGCGACGCCGGGCTGGTCTGCGTCGATCTGCGCACCGGGCGGACCGCGCGCTGCGACAGCGGCCTGGTGCTCGTCGAGACCAAGTCGGCCGAACACCTCACCGAGGCCGACCGCCTGCTGCACGCCCACCGCGTACGGCCCGCCGTCTTCACCAAGTACTGCGGCGCCCTCGCCGTGCTGCGCCCCGCCCTGCCCGCCAACCGCTGGCGCCGCGCCGCACACCGGGCGTTCACCACCGACGGGGCGGCCCCTCCATGAGGCCGCCGGACCGCGTTCCGTAGGCTCGGGCGCGAACTACCGCTCCACGGGGGACAAGGCCGGCGAAAATGGGACTGCGACTCAAGATAGGCCTCACGATCACCGTGACCGCCACCCTCGCGGCGGTGGTCACCGCGAGCCAGGTACCGGTCCTGCTCACCAACCGCGAGTGCGACGTCCAGCGCGAACGCCTGCTGTACGCCGCCCGGCTCACCGAACAGCAGGGCAGGCCCACCCTGGGCCTGGAGGTCGACCCGCCCGGCCTGCCCGGCCCGCTGCGCGCGAAGATCCTCGGCGGCCACCCGGCCACCTATGTGCAGAGCACCGACCACGGAAACGTGATCTGGGCCGCCGAGGTGTCGCGCGACGGCACCGTCCTCGCCATCCGCACCCCCTCCAACGGCCTCAGCGACGAGGTCGAGCGCGTCATGTGGCAGTCCGGCGCCGTCGGCACCGGTGTCGCCACCGTGATCGGGCTCGGCCTCGCCACCCGGTTCGCGAGACGGCTGCGCCGGTCCGCGCGCAGCGCCGAGCAGATCGCGGACGGCGACCTGACCGCGCGGCTGCCGGAGACCGGCCGGGACGAGATCACCACCCTCACCCACGCCGTCAACGCGATGGCCGACGCGCTCGCCGCCCGCCTCCGGGCCGAACGCGAAGTGACCGCGAACATCGCCCACGAGCTGCGCACCCCGGTCGCCGGGCTGATCGCGGCCGCCGCACTGCTGCCGGACGGCCGCGCCGAGAACATGGTGAAGGAACGGGCGGGCCGGCTGCGGGACTTGATGGAGGACGTCCTCGAAGTGGCCCGGCTCGACAGCGGCACGGAGGCGGCCGAGTCGCGGTGGGTGGAGCTGAGCGCCCTGGCCCGGCGGGTGGTGCGAGCGGCGGCCGAGGGACCCGCCGCCACCGACGGGACCGCCCCGGACGTGCGCGTCGAGGTCGTCACCGACGCCACCGTGGAGACCGATCCGCGCCGGGTGGAGCGGGTGCTGACCAACCTGGTCACCAACGCCCTGCGCCACGGCGCCGAGCCCGTCCTGGTCGAGGTCGACGGCCCGACCGTACGGGTTCGGGACCACGGCACGGGTTTCCCCGAGCACCTCATCGCCCAGGGCCCGCAGCGCTTCCGTACCGGCGCGGAGGGGACGGGTCTGGGCCTGGGGCTCACCATCGCGACGGGCCAGGCCGCGGTGCTGGGCGCGTGCCTCACCTTCGACAACCCCGCCGGCGGCGGCGCGCGGGCCACGCTCGCCCTTCCCGGCACACTCGCCCTTCTGGGCACAGCGGAAGCCGACCGGTGACACCGCGCTCCCGTGTTCACGGGAGTGGTGTCCACCGGCCGGCTTCCTACCGCGCGGGGAGCGTCACATCGGGTCGATGCCGCCGCTGCCCGTCTGGTCCGTCTTCTTGCTCTCCTCCTGCAGCCGACGCGCCTTCTCCTTCAGCCGGTCACGCTCCGCCGGGTCACTGGCGCGCTCCGCGGCCTGCTCCAGCTGCTCCGCCTTCTGGCGCATCTGCCGGGAACGGCCGCCGGACTCGTCTGCAATGCTCATGATCACTCCTGAGATCTGTGGGGGGAGCGGACGCCACCAGGGAACCAGCGCCGCCCGCACCGCGCATCCGGAACGGTCACGCACCGCTATCCCCGCAGGACAGGCACTCGTACGGCGCCGGGCGGGATGCCCGGCGCAGAAGGGCGTGCTCTGCTGGCCCTGGGTACGGACCGCCACCGTGGCGGTGGGGAGGCAGGAGACCCGTTCCGCGGAGGAGAACCCGATGGCGATCTTGATGCAGATCGAGCTGCCCGGTGTGACGACGGACCAGTACGACGCCCTCAACTCCAAGCTCCAGGCCCTGTCCGGCAACACCTTCGAGGGCTGCCTGGCGCACGTCTGCGTCCCGACGGGCGGAGGTGTGCAGATCACCGACCTGTGGGAGTCCGAGCAGCACATGCGGAAGTTCATGGAGATCGTGACACCGCTCGCGACCGAGGCCGGACTGCCCCAGGGCCCCGAGCCGAAGATCTCCCAGGTGCACAACCACTTCGTACCCGGCACCTAGAACGTGGAGGTCGGCGGCCCGTAACTCATGATCCTTCCCCTGCGTTGGTCCGGTGGGCCGGACGCGTCCGGCCCGGACAGACAGCAGCCGTCCGGACCCAGGCGCCGGGCCAAGAGGAACGCATGAGGTCGCTCACCGTGCACACCATCACCAAGAAGATCGTCGCGGGAATCGGAACCGCCGCCGCGGCGCTCGGCTGTGTCATCGCCGCCGGGCCGCCCGCGGCCGCGGCCGGCAAGTGGTGCAACAACTCCGTCTGCATCGAGACGTACGACATCGGCACCTATCTGGGCCGGGTCGAGGTGTCGGTGATCAACACCAACCAGCCGCACCGCATCAGGGCGCGCGTGTGGACCACCAACGGCTGGAGCGCCGACACCAAGGTGGAGGACGTCGCCGCGTTCCGCACCTACCGGGACCAGGCGTACCCCCAGCGCCACTTCCCGCCGGGCACCCGGCTCTGCGCGGAGGGCTTCCGCGGCGACTCCAGTGTGGGCCTCCCCTGCGTCACGATCACCAACTGATCTTGCTTGTACGGCGGTTCAGGGCTGTCGTACGTAGACCGCCCTGCCCTCCTTGATGGTCCGGAGCACCCGGATGCCCTTGATCGGCCCTGACCGCGTCGAGCGGTGTCACCCGGTGGCACGGACACCTCCGCGTCCTTCAGGTGCTCGGCCAGCGAGACGTCGGGGTAGGCGACCACGTCGATGTCCAGCAGCCCCTGCGCCGCCGCCGATTCGAGCACCTCCAGGTCCTTGAGGGACATCACCCGCCCGTCCTGCGCGGTGGTGAAGCCGTAGGCGGCCATCGCCCGCTGGCCGAGCAGGACCAGCCGGATCCGCTCCTCGTCGTCGAAGTCCTTCGCCGACAGCCCCCAGGCGTGGAAGAAGGCGGCCTCCTCCAGGACGCCGTTGGGCTCGGTACTGCCGGGCCGCCTGCGGATGACTCCACCCTGCGGGTCCGGCGAGTCCGCGTCGAACCCGAGGAGTTCGAGGGCCTTGCTGTTGACGGCGCCCAGATGGCTGGACTGGTGGATGACCAGTACGGGCCGGTCCCGGGACACCTCGTCCAGGTCGTCGCGGGTGGGGTGCTCCCGGCCCGCCGATTGGGCGTCGTCGTAGCCGAAGCCGACAATCCACTCCCACCGGCCGCCGCTCTCGCTCGCCGTCCACGCCTCCAGCTCCCGTCGCAGCGCGGCGATGTCGTCGACCGGGCCGTCGGGCGGAGGCAGCAGGTTGGCCGCGCCCGCCTGGAAGCCGATCAGTGACACATGGCTGTGCGCGTCGACGAAGCCGGGCAGCAGGGTCCGCCCGCCGAGGTCCACCATCTCCGTCCCGGGGCCCGCCGGCGCGCCGACCGGTCACAGCATGGCCAGGTGCGCCTCCACGTACGGGACCGCCACCGACTCCGCCGGGTGGGCTGCGCCGAGCATCGGGTGGACGTTGACCTCGAAGACCGCACCGCCGTTCTCGGCGGCGAGGTCGACGCCGCCGAAGCGCAGCCCCACGGACTTCGTGGCGGCGACGGCCAGCTCGCAAAGGTCCACGGGCAGTTCGTCCACCGGCATAGGGGTGCAGGCCGCGCCCTGGGCCTCGTTGCAGGGCACGTCGGGGCGCGCCTGGACGTGTTCGCACGCCTGCACGGCGCGCCCGTCGAGCACCGACACGCGGAACTGGTGGCGCTGCCCGGCGGCGTTGAAGTTCCCGGCGTCCCGCGAGATCAGCCAGTCCTGCCCGGAGTCGGCGTAGCGGGCGAGCGCCTGGAAGAGCTGCTCGAACGTGGTGATGTGCACGACGTCGTTGCCGCAGGTCCCGAGCGCGGGCCGGGCCCAGACGTCGCGGCCGAGCCGGTCGAACGCGGTGGCGGCCGCGTCCACGCTCGGCCGTGTCAGGGTGACGGTCTCCATGTGCGGGATGCCGTGGAGCGCGAACCGCGCCGTCGTCAGGTTCTTGTCGGTGGCCGCCCGCCAGGCATCGGCGTCCGTCCCCAGCGAGACCGTCCCATGCCGTCGCAGCAGCCGCTGGAACGGCTCGAAGCGGCGGCGCTCGGGCGGCTGGACCTCATAGATCAGCACGGCCGACGGGGTGACCGCGATGCCCTCGGCGGGGACCTCCAGGCGGACCGCGGAGTCCGTGACGTGCGTCCGGCCCGCGCCGCCGGTCAGGAAGTGCCGCGCGTCGACCAGCACCGGCGGCCGTCCCGTGAGCAGCTCGACCGCGGCGGCCAGAGCGGCGCGACTGCCCTCCGTCGAGCTGTGATCCGTCATCAGTACGATCTCGCGGTCACTCATCCCGGCTTGGTCCCCTTGCCCCCTCGCGGCGCGAGGGATGAAGAACCTGCTGCGGTGCTGCGGACAGAAGCGCCTACCGAATGTACGGAGACCCCGCGCCGGGCCAAAGTCGACTTTCCGTCAACCTGGCGGGGCGGGCGGTCCGGTCCCACGGGGTGGCGCTGTGCGGTCGCCGCGAGCGCCGCGTTCAGCCGATTCCGTCAACAGGCTTGCGCCGCTCGGGTCTTGTCATTGCGGCGCGCCGCGCCCGCGGTCGGCCCGGCTTTCGCTCCACCCCGTGTACGCCTCCGCGAGATACGTCGAGCCCGCCGTGGAGTCCACCACCGCCGCCAGTTCCCCGAGCTGGCGGCGGACGTCGAAGTCGGTGGTGCCGGGGGCGCGGTGGAGCATGGCCGTCATCCAGTACGAGAAGTGCTGGGCGCGCCAGACGCGGCGCAGCGCACGGGGGCCGTAGTCGTCGAGGGCGGTGCGGTCGCCCTTGACCAGGGCGGTCTCCAGGGCCTCGGCCAGCAGCCGCACATCGGCCAGGGCCAGGTTGAGGCCCTTGGCGCCGGTGGGCGGGACGGTGTGGGCGGCGTCGCCGGCCAGCAGCATGTTGCCGTAGCGCATGGGCTCGCACACGAAGCTGCGGAAGCGCAGCACCGAGCGGTCGGTGACCGGGCCCTCCTTGAGGGTGAAACCGTCCGCGCCGCTCACCCGTGCCTGCAGTTCCGCCC
This sequence comes from Streptomyces sp. TLI_146, assembly GCF_002846415.1. NCBI lineage: Bacteria > Bacillati > Actinomycetota > Actinomycetes > Kitasatosporales > Streptomycetaceae > Streptomyces > Streptomyces sp. TLI_146. The sequence goes on along the minus strand of NZ_PJMX01000001.1, from coordinate 7,939,656 downwards.
AGATCCGCTCGTCCGGCCAGGCCGCCGGGTCCTCGTCGGGGTCGCACTGGAAGTACATGCGCTGGACGGTCTCCGTACGCTGGCTGATGAGGGCGAAGCCGCGCTCGGAGTGGGTGTAGACGAGCTCGGGGGCGCTGGGCGGCGCCTCGACGAGGACACCGAACCAGGCGTACGGATACTCCCGGAAGAAGTGGGTGCGCGCCGCTTCCGGCACGGCGGAGCGGCACACCCCGCGCGACCCGTCGGCGCCGACCAGGAGGTCGCAGCGTATCTCCCGCGCCACACCGTCGGCGTCGGTGAAGAGGATGCCCGGCAACTCGGTTACCAGGTCGACCACTTGGGTGGCCGAGACGCCGAAGCGCACGTCTCCGCCGTCGCGTGCGCGGGCGTCGGCGAGGTCGGTGAACACATCGGTCTGCGGGTAGAGCCACACGCTCTCCCCGACCAGCGCCTTGAAGTCCACGCGGTGGCTCTCGCCGCCGAAGCGCAGCGCGATGCCCTCGTGCGGGTGCCCGTCGCGGCGCACCCGGTCGGAGACCCCGGAGTCGGTCAGCAGGCGGACGTTGTCCGCCTCCAGGATGCCCGCGCGGCTGGTGCCCTCGATCTCGGCGCGGGTGCGGTGGTCGACCACCACCGAGTCGATCCCCGCGCGGGCGAGCAGATGCGAGAGCATCAGCCCGGCCGGGCCCGCGCCGACTATGCCGACCGCGGTCCGGGTGAGGGCTTGGGGCATGGCTCGTCCCTTCGAGTCGGACGGAGGCCGTGCTCCGCCACCGGGTGCGTCCGGCACGTCCCGCAGAAGGTTAACTCCCCGGGCCCGCCGTCCAGTTCCCCGTTCCGAACAGCCCGGACCACTGGGGTCCATTTGGTCCGTACCCCCGGCCGAAAATAATCCGGTTGCCCTGATGATCAGGACTGTCCGAATCGGAACTTGCGACTCCTCTACGCCCTCGGGAAAGTTGAATGCAGTACTCACCGATGCGAAAGGGGAGCTCAGTGGTCTCCACTGCCTCCACGGGTCGCCCTCGCGGGCATGGCATGCACCGGTACGAGGGCACCCGGTCCCACCACGCCGGAAGGCGACCACCGGCGCCACCATGGCCGAAATGACACCTTCACCATCGTCACCATCGCATGGGGGATCATGTCGACAGTTCCTGACTTAGCGAACGAGGACCGCGCCGACCACTTCCTTCCGCTCCAGCGGTACATCAGCGAGCACTGCGTCTTTCTGCCCATCGAATCGCTGCTGCCCGCCGATTCCCCTCGTCTCAACGGCGAGAGCACGGAGCACGTCCGGCTGATCGCGGAGCTGGACGACGAGCCGCAACCGATCGTCGTGCACCAGCAGTCCATGCGGGTGATCGACGGAATGCACCGGCTGCGGGCCCGGGCCGAGCGCGGCGACACCACCATCCGGGCCCGCTATTTCACCGGAAGCGAGAACGAAGCGTTTCTGTTCGCCGTCCAGTCGAATACGAAACACGGCCTTCCCCTCACCCGGGAGGACCGAAGAGCCGCCGCGGAGAGGATCATCAAGGCCTTTCCGACGATGTCCGACCGAGCGCTGTCGAAGTTCACCGGTCTCGCCCAGCAGACCGTCGCCAGAATTCGACAGCAGACTCCCCCCACCAGGCCCGGCACGTCGCGCATCGGCGTGGACGGGCGCGCCCGACCCGTAAACCCCAAGGAGAACCGAAGGATTGCCGAAGAGTACCTTCAGGAAAACCCCCACGCCTCTTTGCGGGAGATCGCGCGAGCGGCGAACATCTCCCCTTCGACCGCCCAGGACGTACGACGGCGCGCGACGCTGAGGCGGACTTCCCCCGACCCCCAGGCGCGGCAGCCGCCGGCCCTCTCCGCGGTGCAGTCGGCGGACTCCGGCCCGGAGCAGCTGCGCCACCTGGAACTGCTGGCCCGCGACCCGTCCGTGCGGCACACCGACACGGGCCGCATGCTGGTGCAGTGGCTGCGGCTGACCGCGGCCGTCAGCAAGAACCACAGTGCCATAGTGAACAGCGTCCCCGAGCACTGCTCCGCGATCGCGGCGCGCGCCATGCGCGTATGCATGGCCAATCTGGAAGAGTTCGCGACGGAACTCGAGCAGCGGTAGGACAAAGGGCTGCCCGCCGGCCTGTTCAAGGTGTTCCAGGAATTGAGGTTCCAGGTGTTCGACTGCACAAGTTTGTGCAGTCGAACACCACTTGACCCCCCACTTCCCTGGCTCTTAGCCTTTTGGCGCATGATCATCGAAGAAATCGGCAGCGCGATTCACGTTTTCTGGTCCGCCTTGTGGCGTGGAACGGTCGTGACATGAAAGAACGCCTGAATCAATTCTCTTCGGCTCCGCCGCACACGAGAATGCTCGTCTGCGCAGACGGATCGACAACGCTCCTGCTCGACGCCCTGGTCGGCGAGCGGCTGAGCGTACGGATCGACCACCAGCAGCAGGTGCCCGCCGCCCGCGTCCGGCGCATCGGGTGCCAGATCCTCGGCGCCGCCCCCGACGCCCTGGTGGTCGACCGCCAGACCAGGATCCTCACCCCCGACGACGAGGTCATCAGCGTGAACCGGGTGGTCATCGCCGGACGCGAGAGCGACCGCCTGGTCCCCCCGCCCGACGAACTCCTGGGCCCCTACCTGAAGAAGGTGGGTCTGGCGCTGAAGCGCGAACCCCTCGCCGTCTCCCGGGACACCTGGCCGCTCGGCGCCACCTCGCCCGCGTGCGTGAGCAAGGAATACATCATCGACTGCGGCGGAGCCGGACGGGTCTACGTACACGAACGGTTCAACCCCAGGTTCGTGCCGCTGGAACCCCGTCACGCTCCGGAGCCTCTGGAAAGGAACGGTTGACGCACATGGCTTCCCCCAGCACACCCCCGCTCCGGAGCGAACCGGCGTGAAGCGCGCGCTGATCACCGGAATCACCGGCCAGGACGGCTCCTATCTCGCCGACCTCCTGCTGGACAAGGGCTACGAGGTCCACGGCATAGTCCGCCGCAGCTCGACCTTCAACACCCGTCGGCTCGACCACATCTACCGCGATCCGCACGACGCCGGACGGCGTCTGATCCTGCACTACGGCGACGTCAGCGACGCGAGCCGGCTGGTGACCCTGCTGGCCCGCATCCGGCCGGACGAGGTCTACCACCTGGCCGCGCAGTCCCATGTGCGGGTGAGCTTCGACGAGCCGGAGAACACCGGCAACATCACCGGGATCGGCACCACCCGGCTCCTCGAGGCCATCCTCATGTCCGCGCGGGACATCCGCTACTACCAGGCCTCCTCCTCCGAGATGTTCGGAGCGACCCCGCCGCCGCAGAACGAGCACACCGCCTTCCACCCGCGCAGCCCGTACGGCGCGGCCAAGGTGTACAGCTACTGGATGACGCGCAACTACCGTGAGGCGTACGGCCTGTTCGCGGTCAACGGCATCCTCTTCAACCACGAGTCGCCCCGGCGCGGCGAGACCTTCGTGACCCGCAAGATCGCCCGAGCGGCGGCGCGGATCAGGAACGGGCTGGAGAAACACCTCTACCTCGGCAACATCGACGCCGTCCGCGACTGGGGATACGCGCCGGAGTACGTCGAGGGCATGTGGCGCATGCTGCAGCGCGACGAGCCGGACGACTATGTGCTGGCCACCGGGGTCGGCTCCACCGTGCGGGAGTTCGCCGAGCACTGCTTCTCCCACGTCGGCCTCGACTGGCAGAGCCATGTGCGCTACGACGAGGCGTATCTGCGCCCCACCGAGGTCGACTCGCTGATCGGGGACGCCTCCAAGGCCCGTACCGCACTGGGCTGGAGCGCGCGCACCTCGGTGCAGCGGCTGGCCCAGATCATGGTGGACGCCGAGCTCGCCCGGCTCGGGGCGAGCGGCCACGAGCCGTCGGACACCCTTCCCTTCGCGGATTCCCGGGCCCACCACGAGCAGACTCGGAGCCGTCTGTGACCCCACCCGACCGCACCGCCTGGCGCACCGCCCTCGACCGGCGCTCCCGTACGACGGGGATCGGCGGGCTCGCGCAGCGCCTGCGCCACCCCGTCCGGACCACGTTCCCGACCACCCGCACCCTGCGCGAGCGACGCCACCGCGGCGAGGGCGCGCCGTCGACCGCGAAGACCTTCTGGGGCCGGGAGATGTCCATCGCGCTCCCCGAGGAGGTGTCCATCTCCCTCCACCGGTACGGCTTCGTGGACTACGACCTCACCGCCTTCCTCCTCTCCCATCTGCGCCCCGGCGCGACCGTGCTCGACGTCGGCGCCCACATCGGCTACTACACGGCGTGGGCGAGCGACCTGGTCGGCCACGCCGGTCGGGTGATCGCGTTCGAGCCGACCCCCTCGACGCTCTCGGTGCTGCGGGCGAACGCCGCGCGGCTGCCCAACGCCTCGGTGGTGGCCGCGGCGGCCTGGTCCAAGAAGGAGGAACTCGTCTTCTTCGACCACGGCCTCGGCTACAGCGCCTACAACTCCGCCTTCGAGGCACGGCTGCCCGACGCGGTCCGGGCCCGGATCCCCTCCGACCCCTTCACCGTGCAGGCGCTGAGCCTCGACGACTACGTACGCGCCGAGGGCATCGACGTCGACTTCATCAAGATCGACACCGAGAGCGCGGAGGCACACGTCCTGAGCGGGATGCGCGACCTGCTCTCCGGCCGGCGGCCCGTCATCTCCCTGGAGGTGGGCGACCTCGACGTGGCCGGCGCGCCCTCCAGCCGGGAACTGGTCGACACCCTGATCGCCGCCGAGTACGAGCCATGGGAGCTGCACGGCGGAACCCCCGTGCCCCACCGGCCGCAGACGCACTACGCGTACCAGAACCTGCTCTTCGCACCGGCGGGCCTGTGGCACTCACCCGACCCGAGGAGTCCGCATCACCATGCATGACCTGATCATCCGAAACGGCTCCGTGTGCGATGGATCCGGCATACCGGCGCGCGTCGCGGACGTCGCCGTGGACCAAGGTGTGATCACCAAGGTCGGCCGGGTCACCGGCCGGGGCCGCACCGAGATCGACGCCCACGGCCACCTCGTCACCCCCGGTTTCGTCGACATCCACACCCACTTCGACGGACAGGTCAGCTGGGATCCCCAGCTCACCCCGAGCTGCTGGCACGGCGTCACCTCGGTGGTCATGGGCAACTGCGGGGTGGGTTTCGCCCCCGCCCGGCCCGACCGCCACGAGTGGCTCATCGGTCTGATGGAGGGCGTCGAGGACATCCCCGGCGCATCCCTCTCCGAGGGCATCACCTGGGAGTGGGAGAGCTTCCCCGAATACCTCGACGCCGTGGAGCGCGTGCCCCGGGTGATGGACGTGGCCGCGCAGGTCCCGCACGGCGCCCTGCGCGCGTACGTGATGGGCGAGCGGGGCGCCGACAACGAGCCGCCGACCGAGGACGATCTGCGCCGGATGTGCGCGCTGGTCCGCGAGGGACTGGACGCGGGCGCCATCGGCTTCTCCACCTCGCGCACCCTCACCCATCTCGCCATCACCGGCGCCCCGGTGCCCGGCACCTTCGCCGCCGAGGACGAGCTGTTCGCGCTCGGCGGGGTGCTGGGGGACGCCGGGACCGGGGTGTTCCAGCTGGTGCCGCTGGGCGCGGGCGGCGAGAAGGTGGACGACCCCCTCGGCGAGATCAAGTGGATGCGCCGCCTCTCGGCGGCGGTGCGCCGCCCCATCACCTTCGGCCTCTTCCAGAACGACAACGACCCCGACGGCTGGCGCGAACTGCTCCAGATCGCCGAGGACGCGGTGGCCGAGGGCGCCGATCTGCACCCGCAGGTGGCCGGGCGCCCGTTCAGCGTCATCATCAGCCTGGACTCCACCCACCCCTTCCACAAACGGCCCTCGTACAAGAAGATCGCCCATCTGCCCGCCCATGAACGGCGGGTGGCGATGCGCGATCCCGCGCTGCGCGAGCGGATCCTCGCCGAGCAGCCGGAGAACGCCGACCCGCGCTCGGCGCTGTTCCCGCAGGGCTACGAGCGGCACTTCCCGATGGAGTCGACCTCACCGGACTACGAGCCCGCCGCCGACCAGTCCTTCGACGCGCTGGCCCGGCGCACCGGCGAGAACCCGGAAGCCCTCATCTACGACTTCCTCACCTCCGAGGACACCAGCGGGATGATCTTCCGGCCGCTGCTCGGCTACGCCGAGTACACCCTCGACCCGATCCGCGAGATGCTGCTGCACCCCCAGGCGGTCCTCGGCCTCAGCGACGCGGGCGCGCACTGCCGGCTCATCTGCGACGCCAGTACGCCGACTTCGATGCTCACGCACTGGGCGCGCGACCGCGCCCGGGGCGAACGGCTCCCGCTGGAGTTCGTCATCAAGAAGCAGACCTCCGAGCCCGCCCGGCTGTACGGGCTGCGCGACCGGGGTCTGCTGCGCCCCGGCTACCGGGCCGACATCAACGTCATCGACCTCGACCGGCTGACCCTGCGCTCCCCCGAGTTCGTCCACGACCTGCCGGCGGGCGGCGGCCGGCTGATCCAGAAGGCGGACGGCTACGCGGCGACGGTGGTCGCCGGTGAGATCACCTTCCGCGACGGCGAAGCCACCGGCGCACTGCCCGGCAAGCTCGTCCGCGGCACCCGACCGGGCCCGGTCGTCCTGTGACCGGTCGTCCTGTGAACCGTCGTCCCGTGCACCGGGGACATCACGCTACAGAGGGGACTACGCAGTGACCGACGTGACCGAAGGGCTCCGGCTCGACAACTCGATGAAGCTGCTCGCCCGCGGCCGCCTCGTCGACGCGACCCTGTCCGAGAAGGACTACGTGATCGAGCGCGACCGGCTGGTGGACGGCGCCTACCCCGTCTACGGCGAGCGGGCCAGGGGCGCCCGCATCTGGGACGCCGACGGCAACGAGTACCTCGACTACATCCTCGCGTACGGCACGATCATCCTCGGGCACGCGGACCCGGTGGTGACCGAGGCCGCTCTGCGGGAGATCGAGGAGGGCTTCTCGATCACGCTCCGCAAGCGCACCCAGATCGAGCTCGCCGAGCGGCTGGTGCAGATCATCCCGGGCGCCGAGCGGGTGTTCCTGCTCAAGACCGGGTCGGACGCCACCAGCGCGGCGGTCCGCCTCGCCCGCGCGTACACCGACCGCGACCGGGTGGTGCGCTGGGGCTACAACGGGTGGCACGACTGGGCCGCGCAGCGCCCCGGCGGGATCCCCGACACCGTGCGCACCCAGGTCGACACCTTCCGGTACAACGACCTGGACAGCCTGCGGGAGGTCTTCCGCGCGCACCCCGGCGAGGTGGCCTGTCTCCTGCTGATGCCGTTCGAACTCGACAGCCCCGAGCCCGGGTTCCTCCAGGGCGCGGTGGACCTGGCGCACGAGCACGGGGCGCTGGTGGTCTTCGACGAGATGCGCTCAGGTTTCCGGGTGGCCCTCGGCGGCGCGCAGGAGCTGTTCGGTGTCCGGGCCGACCTGGCCACCTTCAGCAAGGCGATGGCGAACGGCTGGGCGGTGTCGGCGCTGACCGGCCGGGCCGACGTGATGGCGATGGTCGGCCGCACGCATATCTCGTCCACGTTCTACTCCAACACCGTCGCGATGGCCGCGGCGGTGGCGACGATGGACCAACTCGCCGACGGAACCGTCCTGGACAAGGTGCGCCGTCTCGGCGTGCGCCTGCAGAGCGGCCTTCAGGAGCTGATTCGCCGCCACGGCGTCCCGGCGGAGGTGCGCGGTGTGCCGCAGATGCCGTTCCTCACCTTCTCCCACCCCGACCCGGGCCGCGCGCGCCTCATGCAGGACACGTTCTTCACCCACACCACCCGCCGCGGTGTACTGCTGCACCCCACCCACCACTGGTTCATCTGCGCCGCCACCACCGACGCCGACCTCGACCACACCCTGGCGGCCTGCGACGAGGCCTTCCGCGCCGTGGCGAAGGTGGCGTGAGCGCGGTGGACACCCAGCAGGCGATGCGGGCCCGCGTACGGGCCGAACTCGCGCACCAGTTGCAGGAGGAGCCGAGCCTGCCCTGGCTGAGCGACACCGAGCCGCTGGCGCCCGCCGGAGTCGACTCGGTCCAACTCATCTCGGTGGTCGGCAAGTTGGAACAGGAGCTGGGCGTGACACTGCCGGACGACGCCGTCCTGGAATCGGCGAGCATCAGCTCGCTCGCCACCGCACTGACCCGGGGAGCGCGCCGATGAGCGGAACACGCGCCACGGTCGCCGTCACCGGTCTGGGTGTGTGCGGCCCGGGCGGGGTCGGCGTCCCCGCCCTGTGGGAGGCGCTGGCCACGGGCAAGGCCCACCACCCTCCCCTCACCGGTTTCGACGCCTCCGGAGCAACCCTCGGCGCGGCGGGCCGCGTACCGGGACACACCGAGGGGGACGGCGTCTGGCGGGCCCTCGACCTCGCCGAGACCGCCGTACGGGAAGCCCTCGACGACGTCGACCGCGAGCACCTGGCCCTCGTCCTGGGTACCACCGACCCCGGTGTGGTCCCGCCCCGGGACGGGCACTTCACCGGCGACCTGGCCGGGGCCTGCGCGGAGCGCACGGGACTCGGGGGTGAGGCCCTGACCATCGCCAACGCCTCCGCCTCGGGCGCCGCCGCCATCGCGGTCGCCCGCGACCTGGTGGCCCTCGGCGAGGCGCCCGCGGCCGTGGTCGGCGGGGCCGACGCCGTGACCGACATGGCCTTCCTGGGCCTCAACTCGCTGCGCACCCTCGGCCCGGAGGGCTGCCGCCCCTTCAGCACCGAGCGGCGCGGCATCGGTGTCTCCGAGGGGGCGGCGGTGCTCCGGCTCGAACCGTACGACGAGGCCGCGCCGCACACCGCGACACCGCTGGCCGTGCTGGCCGGCTGCGGGCTGACCAACGCCACCGGCCACCTCGCCGCACCGGGGGCCGACGGCATCGAGCTGGCCGTACGGCTCGCCCTGGCCGACGCGGGGCTGGCCCCCGACGACATCGACTTCGTCAACACCCACGGGCCCGGCACCCGGCGCGGCGACACCGCCGAGATCGAGGCGCTGCGCGCGGTGTTCGGCCCGCGGCTGTCCTCGATCCCGGTCAACAGCGTCAAAGGCGTCCTGTGGCACCTCCAGGGCGGCGCGGGCGCGGTCGAGGCCATGGCCTGCGTGCTGTCGCTGGCGCACGGCGCGGTCACCCCGACCTGGGGCGCCGAGCCGGTCGACCCGATCTGCGCCGACCTCGACCTGGTCCTCGAGGACGGCCCACGGCGGCTGCCGGGCCTGCGGACCGCGCTCAGCGTGTCCTGCGGTCTGGGCGGCATGAACACCGCACTCATCTTCCGGAGGCCCTGATGGACGACTCGGTCGTGATCACCGCCGTGGCCTCGGGCGAGGTCGACACGGCGGAGCTGTGGGAGGCGCACACGGCGGGCGCCGACGGCTGGCAGGACGTCAACAAGTGGACCCGTGAACTGCCCGAGCGCATCGCGGAGTTGGCGGGGCAGGCACTCGCCGGGGCGGGCGACTTGGTCCCGGGCGCCACCGCCTGTGTCATCGGGTCGGTGTACGGGGCGGGGCACGTGGCCGAGACCATGCGCGCCCGGCTCGACGCGGGCGCCCGCTCGTCGCTGGCACCGGAGTCCTTCCTGTACTTCAACGCGCACGGCGTGACGTCGCTGATCTGTCTGCGCCACCGACTGCGCGGCTACTGCGCCACCGTCCTCGGACCGGGCGCGGGGCTCCAGGCCCTCGCCCTCGGGCAGCGCAGGCTCCGGCTCGCGGGCGACGGCCCGGTGCTGTGCGGCGCGTACGAGATGCTCAGCCCGGCCGCCGCACGCGCCCGGGGCAGCGATCCGGTGAGCGGCTGGGCCGCCTTCCTGGTCCTGGAGACGGCCGCGCGGGCCCATGAGCGTGGGGCCCGCGTCCTTGCCCGGCTCGGCCCCGTCGAGACGTGTCCGCCGCCGGTGGAGCGGGCGGCCGACATCCGCGCGACCGCTCCCCTGGCCGAGCTGGCCGCGCGGCTCACCGACGACGGCGGACCCGCCACGACAACCGTGGCGGTGGCGGGGCGTCGGCACGGCTACCGCTGCACCGCGCACAAGGAGGGATGACCGTGGACGACACACTGGTGGACGTCCTCGCGGGGCACCGCCGCGCCGGACGAGGCGACCGCCCCGCCCTGGTGGACCAGCGGCGCTCGGTGACGTACGCGGAGCTGGAGCGTGAAGTCGCCGCACGGTTACGGGCGTTGCGGTCGACGGGTGTCGGCGCGGGCACCCGGACGGCCGTCGTCCTGACGTCTTCGCTGGACTCGGTCGTCGACTTCGCCGCCGCGACGTCCCTGGGCGCCGCCGTGCTCGTACTCCAGGAGCGCGCGGGCGAGACGGAACGCTCGGCCGCGCTGGCCGACTTCGGCGCCGAACTGAGCATCGACGCCAGGGGGGTGACCCGGCTGCGGCCGTCCCGGCCCGGTGGCGGCGAGGCGGCCTTCGCGGTCACCAGCTCGGGCACCGGCGGCCGACCCAAGGTGATCTCCCGCGAGTGGTCCGGCACCCTGCGCAACTCGGCCGGCTTCGCGCGCGGACTCGGCATCGACGCCGACGACGTCGTGCTCACCACCAGCCCGCTGGGCCACAGTTACGCCATCGAGGCGGGCACCCTGGCCGTCCTGTCGGCCGGGGCCTGCCAGCTCATCCCGTCCGGGCCGCTCACCCCGGCGCGGGCCGCGGGCCTTGCCGAGCGCCACCGGCCCACCGTCCTGCAGAGCGTTCCGCTGATCCTGGACTGGTGGGGCCGGGGAGGCGTGCCGCACGCGGGCTGGTGGAAGCGGTGTGTCAGCGCGGGCGAGGCCCTCCCGGCCCAGGCGGTCACCGCCTGGCGCGACGCGGGCGTCCCCGTGTACGACCACTACGGCAACTCCGAACTCGGCCAGCTCACCCTCCACCCGGCCGGAGGCGGCGGCAGCGTCGGACACCCGCTGCCCGGCGTCAAGCTCAAGGCGGGCGGGGACGAGCCAGGGCCGGTGGTGGCGTGCTTCCCGGGCCTGTCCCCCGTACGCATGGAGGAGGGGCACCCGGTGCCGCTCGCCGACGCCGAGGGCTGGGTCGCCACCGGTGACCTCGGGGTGCTCGACGACGACGGACTCCGGCTCACCGGCCGCAGCGACCTCGTCATCAACATCGGCGGGAACAAGGTCTCCCCCCTCGAAGTGGAGACCGTCCTGCGCGCTCTGCCCGGAGTCGACGACTGCGCCGTGGTGGGGCGGCCGGGGCCCTCGGGCGAGACCCAGGTGTGGGCCTTCGTCGAGGCCGGCGCCGAAGAGTTCGACGCGGCGGCCCTGCGCCGCCGGGCGGGCGAACTCCTCATGACGGTCAAGGTCCCCTCGGTGATCCGCCGGGTCGACCGGCTGCCCCGGACGGGCAGCGGGAAGATCCGCCGGGGTCTGCTGATCGAGGACGGCGCCTGACACACCGTCAACCCGACCCACCCATCGACACCCAACCGCAAGAGGACCCAACCGCAAGAGGAAGAGAAGGACATGACCAACGGTGCCGACGCACAGCCCATCGACCGCGACCACGTCATGGAGCTCATCACGACCGTCCTCGCGGAACGCCCCCATCTGCCCGACCAGCTCAGCGAGACCACCACGCTCGACGAGATCGGCATGGACTCGCTGGACCTGATCGTGGTCCTCTCCCGCTTCGAGGAGAAGTGGGGTGTGCCCTACAGCGGCGAGGAGACCGACGGCACGGCCTTCGACAACCTGGGGCACCTGGCCGACACCCTGGTCGCCCGCGCGCGGACCGCCGGGCGAGAGCTGCGGTGACCGCCACGATGACCCCGCAGTTCGACCAGTTGGGGGCACTGGGCTGGCAGGACCGCGCGCTGGACGGGCTCAACTGCGTACTGCGCTGCGTCGAGTCCGTCCTGCGCTTCCGGGGCCTCGGCCCGCTCGCGGTCGCCCGCGCGCTCAACGGCCCCCTCGACCCGGTGGGCCGCGACCTGGCCAAGGACTTCGACGGCTGCCGGGTGGACTACCGCACCGAGTTCGACGACGGCGGCCGCAACGTGCCGTTCGTCCTGGAGCGCCTCGGCTTGGGCGAGCCGGTGATGGTGCTGCCGGACCGCTTCCACCTTCCCGGCGACGTGTACGAGGGCCGCTTCCACTTCCACGACCACGCGGTCCTCGCGGTGGACTGGTCGGAGCGGGACAGCGTCATGACCGTCCTGGACACCGACGCCGACCCGGCCGACGGCTTCCGCCGGCACTGGACGCTGACGCCCGCGCTGCACTCCCTGTTCACCTGGGTGGGCACGGTCACGGTCACCGACGCGCCGGACCACCGGGACCCGCGGGAGTACTTCGCCGAGCGGCTGCACCGCGACACCGCGCTGTTCTCGGTCGGCGCGGACGCCCTCGGCGGCCTTCTCGACGAGCTCGCCGGGACCGGCCTGAGCGCGCTGACGGCCAGAGCCCTGCACGTGCTGGTCCTCGGCGACATCCAGCCCCAGCTGTTCATCTACGCCAACGCGCTCGCCGTGGCCCCCGCCCCCGGTGAACCGCTCGCCCTGCCCCCGGAGCTGGCCGCTGTCCGCAAGGCCGCGCTCGACGCCCGGGTGCACGCCAAGCGGCTGGGCATCGCGCTGATCGCGGCGCACGAGAAGCCGGACCCGCTCGCGGTGTATCCGCGCGTCCTGGAGCTGGGCCGTCCGCTGCGCACCGCGCTCGACCGGCTGCGCGAGGCCCTGGTCGCCGCGGGCGGCCAAGAGGGACCGGCCGACCCGGGCGCCCCGGCCCGGCTGCGCGCCCGGTTCGCGCAGATCGAGAGCACCTGCTTTCCGGTACGCGAGGAAGCGGCGCCATGAGCGCACAGGTGGCCCTGGTGACCGGGGGCTCCGGCCCGCTGGGCCGGGCGATCGCCGACTCGCTGGCCATGGCGGGATACGCCGTGGGGGTGCACGCGCACCGCAACGAGGAGGCCGCGGCGGCCGTGGCCGAGGATCTGCGCGCGGCGGGCGCGGCCGCGCTCGCCCTGACCGCCGACCTGTCCCGCCCGCACAGCGGCGAGCACGTGGTGGGCAAGGTCGTGGAGGAGTTCGGCCGGCTCGACGCGCTGGTGGTCAACGCCGGGGTCCACCACGACCGGCTGCTCCTGAACGTGGCCGAGGACGAGTGGGACGACCAGATCGCGGTCAATCTGAGCGGCGCGTTCCGCTGCGTCCGGGCCGGGGTGAAGGCCATGACGCGGCACGGGGGCGGCCGGATCGTCCTGGTGTCCTCGGTGGCCGCACTGCGTGGCCAGCCCGGCCAGGCGGCGTACGCGGCGAGCAAGTCGGGTCTGCACGGGCTGGCGTGGACGACCGCGAGGGAGTACGGCCGGTACGGGATCACCTGCAACTGCGTGGCCCCCGGACTGATCGCCGACACCCCCGCCTACCACGGTCTGTCCGGCAAGGCGCGGGACGGCGTGCTCGACCGCACACCGCTGGGCCGGGCGGGCCGCGTCGACGAGATCGCCTCCGTGGTGGCCTTCCTGTGCTCTCCCCCGGCCTCCTACGTGACCGGGCAAGTGATCGCGGTGGACGGCGGGTTGACGGTATGAGGACGACCGACGAGCTGGAGGACGTGTGAGCGAGCGAGTGTTGTTCTTCCCCTGGGGCTGGGGAGGCGGCGCGGCCTACACCGGCCGCTGTCTCGCCCTGGCCTCGGCGCTGGCGGAGGCGGGCGACGAGGTGGCCTTCGCGGACTGCGGCATCAACGCCATGGTGCGCGAGGCGGGCTTCCCGGTCCTGGAGTCGGAGCCCGAGGCGCCGAGGCCGCCCGACCGGCACCCGATGCCGCCGTATCTGCCCTTCGCGGACGTGGAGCGCGTCTTCGCGGTGGCCGCGACCTACCACCGCGTCGAGCGCGTCCGGAGCCGGGTCGCCGCCGACGCCCGGCTGATCGAGGCGTACCGCCCGACGCTCGTCGTCATCGACATGTGCCCCACCGCGGCCCTCGCCGCCCGGGCCGCGGGCATCCCCGTGGTCTCCCTCGCCGACGCGGACTTCATCACCCCGCGGGCGAACGGGTGGATGCCGTGGTCCACGGTGGCGCCGCGCGATCTGCTGCCGCACCCGTCGAGCCTGCCGGTGTGGGACCGGGTCTCGCGCGAGCTGGGCCTGGGCCCGGTGGCCCGCGCCGAGCACCTGCTGTGGGGCGACGTCACGCTGGTGTCCAGCCTGTCGGCGCTGGAACCGGTCGACGGACCTGCGCACCGGGGCGCGCTGCACTTCGTCGGACCGATGTACTGGAACCCGGTGGTGGCCTCCGACGCCCCCGCACCCCCGCGCACCGGCCGGCCGAAGGTGTACGTCACCATCGGCAGCGGCGGCACGGTGGGCCGCCAGGCGCTGCAGAACGTCCTGGACGCCTGCGCGGACCAGCCGTGGAGCGTGTACGTGTCCAGCGGTTTCGCCTTCGAGGGCGGCCTCGCGGTGCCCGAGAACGTCGTGGTGGCGGGCTTCACCGGGCTGGACACACCGCTGGAGTGGGCGGACGTGGTGGTCGACCACGGCGGCTCGGCCACCGTCCTGGCCACCCTGCTGCACGGCAAACCGCAGGTCGTGATGCCGTTCATGTCCGAACAGGAGATGAACGGGCGGCAGTTGGTCGAGGACACCGGGTCCGGGGTGCTGCTGCGGACCAGTGAGACCACCCCGTACGGCCGTCTGACCTTCAGCGACCGCTACTCGGGCCCGTCCGACCAGCCGTGCGTCGGCGCCGACGACATCCGGAAGGGCATCGCCGAGGTGCTCGGCGACCCCTCGTTCACCCAGCGGGCCGCGCACTGGGGTGCCCGTCTGCTCGAGTGCCGTGAGGCGGCGGACCTGGTCGCCCTGGCCCACTCCGCGCTCTCGCCGGTGCCGGAGGCGAGCCGATGAGCGCCGGGATGACCGTGGGCGTCGTGGGCTGCGGTCAGATCGGCGCGATGTACGCCGACCACCTCGACGCGCTGGGCTCGTACCGGGTGGTCTGCGTGGACGCGGACCGCGCCCGCGCCGAGAAACTGGCGCAAGGGGTGTCCTCGCGGACCGTCGCCGAGTCGGTCGAGGAGCTGGTGTCGGGCGGCTGCGACGCGGCGCTGGTGACGGCCGCCACCACGAGCCATCCGGAGCTGGTGGGCGCGCTGATCGACGCCGGTGTGCCGACCCTGTGCGAGAAACCCCTGACCGTCGACCTCGCCCGCACCGAGGCGCTGGGCACCCGCGCCGAGCAGCGCGGTGTGCCGCTGTGGGTGGGTTTCCAGCGCCACTTCGACCCGGGCTTCGCCGATCTGCGGGCCCGTACGGCGGGCGGGGAGCTGGGGCGTGTGCAGTTGCTCCGGCTGGTCTCGCACGACGTGTCCCTGCCGCCCCTCGCGCGGCTGCGCGAGAGCGGTTCCATCTTCACCGACCTCATGCTCCACGACTTCGACATGGTGCGCTGGCTCACCGGCCGCCGGATCGTCCAGGTCGTCGCGGACGGCTCGGCGCTGTCCGGCCCGGGCCTCGCGGACATCGGCGACTTCGACACGGTCACGGCGACGGTCCGGCTCGACGACGGCACGCTGGCCGCGCTCTCGGCGGGCCGGTGGCAGCCGGTGGGCTACGACGTACGGGCCGAAGTCCTGGGCGAGAAGGGCAACTTGCAGGCCGGGCTGACCCGGGCCGAGACACCCGGCGCGGGCAGCGTGGACACCTCGCGGTTCCGGGGGTACTGGGACCGGTTCGCCACCGCCTACCGCGAACAGGTGCGGGCGTTCCTGACCATGGCCGCGGGCGGGCCCGCCACGTCGGACGCCGGTGGCTGGCGCGACTCGCACGAGGCGCTGCGGTGTGCGCTGGCGGCCGAGCGGTCGGCCAGAACGGGTTCGGTACCGGTAGCGCTCTGAACACCCTCTACTCCAACCCCAGATCCTTGATACGGCGACTCTGCGAAGGGAACACCATGAGCAAGATCCGCGTGGCCATCGCCGGCATCGGCAACTGCGCCGCCTCGCTCGTCCAGGGAGTGCACTACTACGCGGACGCGGACCCCGCACTGCGCGTCCCCGGCCTGATGCACGTCGAGTTCGGCGGCTACCACGTACGCGACCTGGAGTTCGTCGCCGCGTTCGACGTGGACGCCAAGAAGGTCGGCCAGGACCTCTCGTCCGCCATCTCCCGGTCCGAGAACAACACCATCCGCATCTGCGACGTCCCACCCACCGGCGTCACCGTGCAGCGGGGACCCACCCTGGACGGGCTCGGCCAGTACTACCGCGAGACCATCACGGAGTCCGCCGAGGACCCGGCCGACGTCGTCGCCGTACTCCGCGCCACCGGGGCCGACGTCCTCATCTCCTATCTGCCCGTCGGCAGCGAGGACGCGGACCGTTTCTACGCCCAGTGCGCCCTCGACGCGGGCGTGGCCTTCGTCAATGCGCTCCCCGTGTTCATCGCCTCCGATCCGCAGTGGGCGGCGAAGTTCACCGAGGCGGGTGTGCCGATCATCGGCGACGACATCAAGTCGCAGGTCGGCGCCACCATCACCCACCGGGTGCTGGCCCGCCTCTTCGAGGACCGCGGCGTCCACCTCGAACGCACCATGCAGCTCAACGTCGGCGGCAACATGGACTTCCGGAACATGCTCGAACGCAAACGGCTGGTCTCGAAGAAGACGTCGAAGACCCAGGCGGTGACCTCCCAGATCGACCACACCCTGGGCAAGGACGACGTGCACATCGGGCCCTCCGACCATGTGCCGTGGCTCGACGACCGCAAGTGGGCCTATGTACGCCTGGAGGGACGCGCCTTCGGCGACGTACCGCTGAACCTGGAGTACAAGCTCGAGGTGTGGGACTCGCCCAACTCCGCAGGCGTCATCATCGACGCCGTACGCGCGGCGAAGATAGCCCTGGACCGGGGGATCGGCGGGCCGCTGCTCGCGCCGTCGTCGTACTTCATGAAGTCGCCTCCCCGGCAGTACCGCGACTCGGAGGCCTTCGACGCGGTCGAGGCGTTCATCGCGGCATCGCCTGACAACGCAGCCGCCGACGAAGCAACCCCCGCCGAACAAGCACATCCGTGACCCACCGAGGGCTCCCGGAGCGGGACCCCACGCGGACCGAGGAAGAAGAGGCCACCTGTCATGTCCGGTCCCGCCACCCTGGCGCCCGAGTCCGTCCGCGAACGGGACTTCCGGCTGCTGTGGATCGGCAGCGGCATCAGCCAGCTGTGCGGGATGTCCACGGTGGTCGCGTTCCCGCTGCTCGCCGCCCAGACCCTCGGGGCGTCGGTCGGCGAGGTCGGTCTGATCACCGCGGCCGGGTATCTGCCCTGGCTGATCCTCACCCTGCCCGCCGGGGTGTACAGCGGCAGGCTTCCCCCGAGAACCATGCTGCTGCTCGCCGACCTCGGCCGCGCGCTGATCGTCACCATGGTGCCGGTCCTCGCCGCGACCGGGCACCTGGCGCTGTGGCACCTGTACATGTCCAATGTGCTGGTCAGTTGCGCGACGGTGTTCTACGAGATCGTGTACCTGTCCATGCCGCCGCGGATGCTGCCGAAGGACAAACTCGTCTACGGCAACATCCGCCTCCAGATCGCCCGCGCCGTCTCGCTCGCCTTCGGCCCGACCCTGGCGGGCTTCACGGTGCAGCTGCTCGGCCCCGACCACGCTCCGCTGCTCAACTCGGCGGGCTTCGCCGCGTCCGTGACGTGCAACCTGCTCATGCGCTCCCACATCGAGGCCACCTCTTCGGCATCCGGCGCGAGGGGCATGTGGGCCGAACTGTCGGAGGCCGTACGGTTCGTCACCCGGCGCCCGGTGATCCTGGCCTCGATCGCGGGCTCGGCCGTCGGGAACTGCTGCTTCGCCGCGTACGAGGCACTCGTCGTCCTCTTCCTGGCCGACGACGTCGGGGTGGCCCCGGGTACCCTGGGCATGCTGCTCGGGTCGGTGGGCATCGGCGGTCTGATCGGCGCGTTCAGCGCGGGCCGCGTCAGCCGCCGGCTCGGCACGGCGCGGGCCGTCTGGATCCCCGCCGCCGCCCTCGCCCCGGCGGGCCTGCTCCTGCCGATGACCCGGCCGGGCTCCGGGCTGCTCCTCTTCTTCAGCGGGGCGTTGCTCTTCCACGCCGGCTTCTCGGTGTTCACGGTCGGCCAGGCCACCCTCGTACAACTGCTGACACCACCCGACCTGCTGCAACGGACCGTCGCCTGCGTCCGGTTCATCAGCCGGGGCATGCTCTTCTTCGGCGGCCTCGTCGGCGGCGGCCTGGGCAGCCTCTTCGGCCCCCGGGCCGCGCTGGCCGTCGTGATGTTCCTCTGGCTCAGCGCCCCGCTCATCACCGCGTCGTCTCGCTTACGGTCCTGGCGGGACATTCCTACTGTGGAGTGACCACATGTCTGAGACGATCGACATCGTCATCACAACCATCGGTTCCGGGTCGTTCCTGGAGCACTACGCCGACACCCTCGCCGAATCCGGCGCCCGGCTCGTCGTCATACCCGACCGGAAAACCCCCAGGTCGTTCTACGAGGCCTGCGACAAGGCCCGTGGCCGGGGCGCCGCCATCGTCTCCCCCGACGTGGACGAGCAGGACCGGTTGCTCGCGAAGCTCGGTGTGCCGGATCTCATTCCGTACGACTCCGACAACCGCCGCAACATCGGGTATCTGCTGTCCTATCTGAACGGCAGCGCGATGGCGGTGTCCATGGACGACGACAACCTGCCGATCGACAGCCCCTTCTTCGACGAGCACCGGGTGGTGCTGCAAGGCCCGGTACCGCACCGCGTGGTGTCGGCCGGCAACGGCTGGTTCAACGCCTGCGACCTGCTCGAAGTGAGCCCCTGCCGGGTCTTCCCGCGCGGCTTCCCGTACGGCCCCCGACAGACGCCGACCGAGGTCACCAGCACCGAGGAGGTGGCCGATGTGCGCGTCAACGCCGGTCTGTGGCTGGACGATCCCGATGTGGACGCGGTGACCCGGCTCGCGGTCCGGCCCAGGGTGACCGGCTACAACGGCAAACCGGCCGTACTGGCCAGGGACACCTGGTGCCCGGTCAACTCCCAGAACACCGCCGTCCACCACGACGCCCTGCCCGCCTACTACTTCCTGCGGATGGGCCAGCCCATCGGCGGGGCCGCGGTCGAGCGCTTCGGTGACATCTTCAGCGGCTATTTCGTCGCCGCGTGCGCCAAACACCTCGGCCACTCGGTCAGGTTCGGCGGCCCCCTCGTCAACCACGAGCGCAACGAACACGACCTGCTCAACGACCTCGCCATCGAGCTGCCCGCGATCCGCTTCATGGATGAACTCCTCGCCTGGCTGAAGGAGTTCGAGCTCCAGGGGAGCGACTACCGCGAGGCCTACGAGTCCCTCAGCCACGGCCTGGAGGACTTCGCCGAGCAGGCGAAGGGCGGGGCCTGGTCGCAGGAGGCGAGGGCGTTCCTGCACCGCAGCGCCTACCTCATGCGCACCTGGCTGAGCGCGGTGCGCCGCGTCGACGGCGGCTGAAAGAACAGAGTCCGGCGCGGGGACCCTCTCCAGGGTCACCCGCGCCGGACTCCTTCAGCCGCTCTTCAGCCCCTCTTCGGCCGCTCAGCCCTTCGCCAGAACGGCGTCGACCGTCTCCTCCAGGGTCAGGTCGGAGCTGTCGAACCACGTTCCCTCACCGGCGAGTTCGCTGCGCAGTGCGTCGTCCAGGAACGACCAGTCGTCCGCCAACACCTTGTCCCGCTCGGCGACCCGCCGGGAGACGACGTCGGCCGCCGGAGCCAGCACGATCAGGCGCAGCGGCAGATCCTTCAACTGCTCCAGATAGAACTCCAGATGGGCGCGCCTGACCACCACGTCGTCGATGACCGGAACGACACCCGCGGCGTGGAAACTGCGTGCGAGGACCGACGCGTTGCGGGCCCGCAGCAGCAGTTGGCGGTCCGCCTCAAGATCCTCCTCCGGCGAGGGCAGATGCCCACCCGCGACGATGAGGTCCTGGAGGTGGTCGCCCTCGATGTGCGCGCCGAGGGGGAACCGGCGGGCCAGAGCCGCCGACACCGAACTCTTCCCGGACCCTGGAATGCCGATGACGAGAAATACGTCGGAGGCGGGTTCGGTGTCAACGATCTGGCCCTGGAAGGAGGTTTCCGGCATGCTTCCTCTACTCCTTTATCGCGTTATCCGGCCAACGGACCGTTCAACGGCCCGTTCATTGGTCCGGTATTGCCAGCGCAGCGATCGTAGCAAGTACTGACGACCTGTCCGATCCCCTATTCCGGAACCAGGGAGTTCCCATGCCCCACACCCCAACGGTGCCGCCTCCCCCGCCATGGCTGCTGATGTTTTCCGCCGCCGACCGGGCCGCGTTGACGGATACGGCGCGAACGGCCGCCGAATTACTGGCCGATGGCGCCCGGCCCGATGCGGTGTTGCCCGCCCGGCCCCTTTCCGCGGGGCACGGCATCGAGCGCCTCGCGGTCGCGGCCGCCGATACGGCGGGCCTGGTCGAGGGGTTGTCCTTCTTCGCCGACGGGCTGCCCAGCCCGCGCTGGACGTCGGGGCGGGCCGACGGCGCCGCCTCCCGTACCGCCTGGTGCTTCGGCGGCCACGGCAGCCAGTGGCCGGGCATGGGGCGCGCCCTGCTGAACTGGGCGCCCGAGGCCGCGAAGGTGCTCGCCGAACTCGACGTACTGCTGCCCAACGGCGTGATCGAACCACTGCTGAGCGCGGCCGACGGCGAGCTCGGCCCGCCCGACACCACACAGCCGCTGATCTTCGCCGTCCAGGTCGCCACCGCCCGCTGGCTGTGGTCGCTCGGGCTGCGGCCGGAGGCGGTCGTCGGGCACAGCCTCGGCGAGGTCGCCGCCGCCCATGTCGCGGGCGCCCTCACCCTCGAAGACGCGGCGCGGGTCGTCGCCGTACGCTCCCGCCTCCTCGCGAAAGCGGGAGGCGGCGGGGCGATGGCGACGGTCAACCTCGACCGGCACACGGTCGCGCGGCGGTGCGAGCAGATCCCGGGGACGGTGGTCGTCGCCGCCCACAGCGCGCCGCGGCAGACCGTGGTCACCGGTGAGAGCGAGGCGACCAAGGCGCTGGTGAGCGCCCTGGAGGCCGAGGGGGTGCGGTGCCGGCTGATCCGTATCAACGCGGCGTCGCACAGCCCGTTCGTCGACAGTGTGCTGCCCCAGCTCCGCGCCGAGCTGGCCGATCTCGCCCCCGCGACGCCGCGTATCCCGTGGATCTCGACGGTCGACGCCGACCAGGACCCGCCGGGCCTGGCCACCGCGGACTACTGGGCGCGCAACCTGCGCCGCCCGGTCCGCTTCACCCAGGCGGTGTCGGCGCTGGCCCGGCTGGGCATCCGGGCGTACGCGGAGATCGGGCCGCATCCGGTCCTGATCCCGCCGCTGCGCGAGACGCTGCGGGCCGAGGGCGTCGACGATCCGCTGGTGATCGCCTCCGGCCAGCGGCAGACCCCCGAGCCGGTCTCGCTGCTGCGCCTGCTGGGGGCGCTGCACTGCCGGGGCCTGGAGATCCCGGCGCTCGACGGCCACGTACACGCCGAGGTCACCCCGGCCACGGACCAGCAGCCGCCCGCCGACCAAGCAGACCGAGCCCATCGAACCGACCGAACCGACCGAACCGACCGAGGATGAGAAGGCCCATGTCCGCAGTCTCCCCCGCCCTTGACCCGTCGGCGACCGTGCTCGTGGCGGGCTCGTCCGGGCTCGTGGGCTCCGCCGTCGTGCGCCGCCTCCGCGCCGAAGGGTTCACCTCCGTCGTCGGGATCCGCTCCTCGGACGTGGACCTCACCGACGCCCGCGCGACGCTCGCCTACGTCACCTCGCTCCGGCCCGCCGTGGTGGTCGACGCGGCCGCGCGGGTCGGCGGCATCGCCGCCAACGACGCCGAACCCGTGGAGTTCCTCAACGACAACCTCCGGATCCAGACCAACCTGCTCGCGGCGGCACACGCGGCGGACGTGGACCGGCTGCTGTTCCTCGGTTCCTCCTGCATCTACCCGAAGCACAGCCCCCAGCCGATCCCGGAGTCGGCGCTGCTCACCGGCCCGTTGGAGGAGACCAACGACGCCTACGCGATAGCGAAAATCGCGGGGGTGATCGCGGTGAAGTCGTACCGCAGGCAGTACGGTCGCCGATGGATCTCCGCCATGCCCACCAATGTGTACGGCCCCGGCGACACCTTCCACCCCACCCGGTCGCACGTCCTGCCCGCGCTGATCCGGCGCTTCCACGAGGCGGTCCGCTCCGGCTCCGAGGAGGTCGTGGTGTGGGGCAGCGGCACGCCACGGCGGGAGTTCATCCACGTCGACGACCTGGCGACGGCGTGTCTGCACCTGCTGGCGCACTACGACGACCCGTCACCGGTCAACATCGGCGTCGGCGAGGACCTCACGATCGCGGACCTCGTCGCCCTCGTGGCCGACGCGACCGGCTTCACCGGCCGGATCACCTGGGACGCGAGCAGGCCCGACGGCACACCGCGCAAGCTCCTCGACGTCTCACGCCTGCTCGCCACGGGCTGGAAGCCGCGGATCGGGCTGGCGGAGGGCGTACGGAGCACCGTGCGCTGGTACGCGGACACCCTGGCCGAACCGGGCGGCCGCCCCGATGGCCGCTGACCTGGCTGAGCGCCTCCCCGCTCAGCCTCCCGAGCCGGAGCCGGTAGCGCGCCGGACGAAGGTGCCACGGCCCAGGACGACCCTGCCCTGGGCGCGGACCTGGAAGCGCGCCGACTCCCCGCGCTCCCAGATCCGTACGGTCAGGTCCTGGCCAGGAAACACGGGTGCGGTGAAGTGCGCCGACATCGTCCCGAACCGGGCCGGGTCGCCCCCGCAGAGCGCGCGCAGCAGCGCCCGGCCCGCGAAGCCGAACGTGCAGAGCCCGTGCAGCAGCGGTCGGCGGAAGCCGAGACGCGCGGCGATCGCGGGATCCGAGTGCAGCGGGTTCGGGTCACCGCTGAGCCGGTACAGCAGCGCCTGGTTGGGCGCGGTGCGGTAGTCCACGGTGTGGTCGGGCTCCCCCTCCGGGCGCTCCCACGGCTCGTCCTCGCCCGGCTCGCCGCCGAAGCCGCCTTCACGCCTGATGGTCAGCCCGGTGCGGATGTCGGCGAGCGGCCGGCCCGTGGCGGGGTCCACGCAGGAGGATTCGATGACCGCGAGCGCGCTGCTCCCCCGGTCCCGCAGTGCGGCCAGCCGCGAGGTCGTGGCCGCCGCGCCCTCGACGGGGAGCGGCCCGTACAGCGTCAGGGACTGCTGGGTGTGCAGCAGCTGCGACACGTCGAAGTCCCCGAGCGCGGGCTCGGCCCGCCGGGAGACGAGGGTGGCCGCGAAGGTCGGCAGGACCGAGGGCACGGCTCCCGCGGAATTCTCCGTGGTGAACTCCAGCTCGTCGGCCGGGTCGTCGCCGCCCGCGCCCACTCCGAGCGCATAGAGGGAGGTGTCCGAGAATGTCCACTGCCGGGTTCCGGAATCCCAGGTCCGCCCGACGAGATCGCGATAGAGCGCCATAGCGCCGCTCCTTTCCACTACTTCGGAATTGGCCGCCACACCATGGCTGAAAAATTACGCATGGCTGAAATTACTGAGACCGAGACGGGATTGAGGAAATGATTCGAGCGCTCCTGGTCGACGCAGGTGGAGTTCTGTTCAACAACGTCAATGAGGAGACTTCCTTCATACGGGACATCGCACGCCGCTATGCCGTCGACGAGAGCCGCATGCTCGGCGCCGTACTGTCATCGGCTCACGCGTACGAGAGCGGCGCCCGCCATGCGCACGACGTCCTGCGCGGTCTCCTGGAGGAGGCGGGCAGCCCCTTGGCGGACACCTTCGACGGGGAGTGGGTGGACCGCCTGTACGCCGCCAGCGTCCGCTGCTACAGCGCCAACGTCGTGGAACTGGCCGAGGTGGCCCGCGCCCGCCCGGAGCTCACCCTGGTCCTGGCCAACAACGAGGCCGAGCACTGGGACCACCTCAAGAACCAACGCCACGACCACTACCGCCTCTTCGACCACCTCTGCTCCTCATGGCGAGTGGGTCAGGTGAAACCCTCCGCCGAGTACTTCGCCGCGACGCTGGACCGCTGCGGAGCCGAACCACGCGAGGCGCTGATGGTCGACGACCGCACGGCCGTCATCGCGGCCGCGCGCGACCTGGGCATGCGCACCCTGCACGTCAGCAGCCCCGAGGTGCTGCGCACCCGGCTGCGGGCGACCGTCGAGAACCTGGTGCCGTCGGCGAGGGGCTGAGCGACCCCGCTGCTCAGAACTCGCTGACCCCGGCGTCGACCGCCATGGCGTGCGCGGTGACATGGCGGGAGGCGTCGGAGACCAGGAACAGTACGGCGTTGGCCACGTCCTCGACCGAAATACCCTCCACCGGCTGCATGTTGACCAGCATGCCGCGCAGCCGGGGATCGGCCATGCTCGCCTTGGCGACCTGGGTGAGCATGGCGCGGCTGCCCATCGCGGTGTCGACGCCGGTCGGGTGCACGCTGTTCACCCGGATCCCGAACCGCGCGAGCTCGGCGGCGAAGGCCTTCGCCATGCCGCGCACCGCGAACTTGCTGGTCGTGTACGGAATCATGAACGGCTGCACCTTCAGCCCGGCCGAGGAGCTCATCAGCACGATGGAGCCGCCGCCCGCCGTCACGAGGTGGGGCGCGGTCGCCATCACGGTGTTCCACGTACCGGTGACGTTGACGTCCATGGTGTCGCGGAAGATCTCTTCGGTGACCTGGTCCCAGGCACGGGGTATGCAGATGCCCGCGTTGGCCACGACGGCGTCGAGGCGCCCCAGTTTCTCCACGGCCCCGTCGACGGCGTCCCGCAGACCGGCGAGGTCACGGACGTCGGCGACGAGCGGGACGACCTGCTGCCCGGACTCCTCCGCCAGGGCGACGGTCGTGTCGAGGTCGGTGGGTTCCGAGGAGGCGTAGGCCACGCCGGGCAGGGGCGCGCACAGGTCGACGGCGATGACGTCGGCGCCCTCGCCCGCCATCCGCATGACGTGCTCACGGCCCTGCCCACGGGCCGCGCCGGTCACCAGAACAACCTTGCCCCGCATCAGTCCACTCACGTACATGTCCTTCCCGAGACGACCTTCACCAGGGGGTCCGATCTGACCCACGCTAGCGAAGCGGACGCCATAGTTCACGGGTGTCCAAGTGGACCAACTCGCCGTACCCATACGGCATTTATCGCAGGCGGCGAAGGCCATAAGATCGGAGAAGAAACCGCGCATCCCGCGTCTCACGTCACGCACCTCGCGCCTCACACCTCGCCCGACTCCGTAATGACGCCACCGGCTCGCACCCCGTCGTGCCGGGCCGTACGAGGGGGATCGTTGAACGGACAAGCGCCCGCGGCTCCTCGGTTCGGCCCCGCACGGCCGTCGCCGCCCCGACCGCTTCCTGACGAACCGCTACCGGACCGCCTGAGTGCCGCGCTGGACCGCGCCCTCGCCCGCCCCGCCGCCCAGCAGCCGCAGTGGCCCAACCCCGGGGCCGTACATGAGGTGCGGACGATCCTTGAGGGGGTGGCCCCGGTGGTGGGCGCGGACGAGGTCGACCGGCTGCGTGGCCACCTGGCGGCGGTGGCGACCGGCACCGGATTCCTCCTCCAGGGCGGCGACTGCGCGGAGACCTTCGCCGGAACCACCGAGCGCTCGATCGCGGGCACCGTCGACACCCTGTACCGGATGGCGTCGGCACTCACCTCCACGACCGGGCTGCCGGTGGTGACCGTCGGCAGGCTCGCCGGCCAATACGCCAAACCCCGCTCCTCCCCCACGGACGCGCAGGGCCTCCCCACATACCGGGGAGACATCGTCAACGACAGTGAGGCGACCGCCGAAGCCCGTATCCCCGACCCGCACCGCATGCTCCGCGCCTACGTCAACGCGACGGCCGCGATGACGGTGGTGCGTGCGCTGCGTGCGACGAGGGCGGTCGGAGGCGGCGCCGAGGCCGAGTTCTTCACCAGCCACGAGGCCCTGCTGCTCGACTACGAGCGTTCGATGCTACGGATACGAGGTGAGCGCCGGCCGTACGACCTGTCGGCGCACTTCCTCTGGATCGGCGAACGCACCCGTCAACTCGACGGCGCCCACCTCGCGTTCGCCGAGCTCCTGACCAACCCCATCGGCGTGAAGATCGGCCCGACGACCACGCCGGAGCAGGCCGTCGCGTACGTGGAACACCTCGACCCGTACGACGAGCCGGGCCGACTGACCCTGATCAGCCGGATGGGCAGCGCGGAGGTGCGGCGCGTGCTGCCGCCGATCGTGGAGAAGGTCACCGCGACCGGGCACGCGGTGGTCTGGCAGTGCGACCCGATGCACGGCAACACGGTGCAGTCCCGAGGCGGATACAAGACCCGCCACTTCGACCGCGTCCTCGACGAGATACGCGGCTTCGCCGAGGTCCACCGCACTCTGGGCACCCACCCCGGCGGCCTGCACGTGGAACTCACGGGCGCCGACGTGACGGAATGCCTGGGCGGCCCCCAACACCTCTCCCCCGCGGACCTCCCCCACCGCTACACCACGGCCTGCGACCCGCGCCTGAACCGCACCCAGGCCATTGAACTGGCTGTTCTGGCGGGAGAGATGCTAGGGGCGCGGTAGTGGGGCAACCGATACCGTCAACTACCGGTGTACACACCTGACTTGGCACGCTTCGACGTGAACCAGTAGTGGACGAGCGCCCCCAGCGCGGCGCCGAGGAGCGGCGCCGTCAGATACGCCCACAGTGCCGTGGTCGTGCCGGACAGGGCCGCCGGGCCGAGCTGGCGGGCCGGGTTGGCCGCCCCGCCGCTCACCGGGCCGAGCAGCGCGATGATCAGGCCGACCACCAGCCCCACCGCGTACGGCATCGGCCGGACAAGCCCGGGATGGGCGACGAAGAAGCCGATGAGCAGGGCCACCGCCGCGAAGCTCGCCGCCTCCAGGGCGAACACCGCCATGGAGGACCGGCCGGGAGCCGGGCGGGCCAGTCCGTCGCTGAGCGCCGCCGACTGGAGCACCGGCCCCCACACCAACCGGGCCAGCCCGGTCCCGGCCAGCCCGCCGAGCAACTGCCCCATGGCGTACGGAACAACAGCGCGCCCCGGAAAGGCCCGCATCAGCCACAGAGTCACGCTGACAGCCGGATTGAGGTGTGCTCCCGAGCCGCGGCCCGGCGGGCTGGTGATCAGCCCCACCAGCAGGACCGCGACCAGGGCGCCGACGACGCCCAGCGCGAGATGCGGATCGGCGATGAAGAGCGGCGAGGCCGGATCGAGCAGCCAGCGCACCATCGTCACCACGAAGAACATCATGACGGCGGTCAGCGCGCACTCCACCACCGCGCCCCGCCATGGCGCGCTCCCCGGCGCCGGCCCCGGCGGGCCCGCCACGGCCTCGCCCGCCCGCACTCTCCCGTAGGCCACCGATCCCCCCTCGCACCGGCCAACCGCCCACCATCCATCGGGCGGTGACGAACAGCCGCAGGGTAGAACCCCCGACTTGCCGGAAAGCAGCGAAGCACCCAACCGGCCGCGAAATGACCGGAAACACCGTCTTGCGCCGGGGTACGCGGGCTGCCTTCGCTTCCGGGGACTACAGGTAGTCGTAGACAGGAAGGGTCCAGCCCTGGCGGCAGGTGTGGCCCGAGCCGATGTCGCACCCTTCCACCGAGATGCGGTACGCGCCGGGCTGGAGGGTGTTCCAGTACACCGTGCCGTCGTACCGTCCGCAGTCGCCGCTGCCGCCGCCGTGGGCGATGCACTCCTGGTCCCCGTTGATGTCCTGGCCGTCACGCCTGATGTTGATGAGCCAGCCGTCGTAGTTGTAGGCGTCGCTCAGCCCCCAGTCGAACCGTAGACCGGCACCCCAGCGCTGGACGGAGGTGACCATGTTGCCGCCCTGGTTCGGGGACCAGACCATCGCGCCCTTCGCGAACCACTGGTACAGCCCGTTCCCGTACTGGAACGCCTCCTGCACCGGACAGCCGAAGCCGCCGTCCGCGCCATGGTTGTCGTTCCACCGCCGCAGGAACTGGCTCGGCACGTTGTAGGAGCAGGCGGCGGCGCCTTGCGGTGCGGCCTGGGCAACCGGTACGGGGGCGGCGACGGCCACGGCGGCGGCCATCACGGCCCCCGCCGCCATCATCCGAAGTGTCGCTCGTGACAAGGCGATCCCTGCCTCTCTACGTCGTCGGGCGGAGACCTCACCGTAGTGTCCGGCGAGCGGCCCGGCGATCGGCCGTTCCGGTGAGCGGAACGCGTGGCCGATTCAAGCGGTCGGCGCGATCCATTGACGCGGTCACGCCGGAGCTCTACGGTTCTCCGAGTTCACGTCAAAGCACAAGGTTCAGCCATGTGAACTCGACGACCATCAAGACCCCAGAGCACCGACCCGACCCTCGACTCCCCCACTCGACGGGAAGCCCCCCATGCGCATCCGCACGCTGCTCATATACGTGACCACCGCGACCGCCGCAGGCAGCCTGGCCGTCGCCGCCCCCGCCGCATCGGCCCTACCCCCCTCGGCCACTGCGGCAATCCTCGCGAGCCCCTCGGTCGCCCCCGGCGGCAACTTCGACCTCTCGGTGTGGGAGCTCCAGGAACCGGTGGGCTCCCCCGGCTCGCCGACCACGATCCCGCCGTCCCGGCTCAAGGGGGCCAACGGCTTCCAGGACGCGTACTTCTACACGGACACACGCGACGGCGCGATGACGTTCTGGGCGCCGGAGAAGGGCGTCACCACGCCCCACTCCCACTACGCCCGCTCCGAGCTGCGCGAGATGAACCGCGACGGCAGCCCCGCCAACTGGTCACTGCGCGGCACGCACCGGCTCGACGCGACCCTGCGCGTGGTGTCCGTGACGTCGAACGTCTGCGTAGGGCAGATCCACCTCGGTACGGGCGGCTCGTCCACCAAACCACTGCTGGAGCTGTACTACCGGGCGAGCGGCGACATCGTCCTCGGCACGGAGAACTCTCCCTCGGGCGGCCAGACCCCGCACACGGTGGGCCACGTCCCGGTCGGCAGGACGTGGAGCTACACCATCGGCGTCTCGGGCGGCCACACCATCGACCTGACGGTCAACGGCACGACCACCCACTACCCGATCCCGTCGTCCTTCAACGGCTACAAGCAGTACTTCAAGGCCGGGTCGTACAACCAGTCGTCCTCGGACAGCACCACCAAGGGCGCCCGGGTCGGCTTCTACAAACTCACGGTGTCCCACGCCTGAGCGCGCGGCACCGGTCAGGCCTTCTTGACCACGCTGGACTTGAGCTGCATGGCCCCGAAACCCTCGACCTTGCAGTCGATGTCGTGGCCGTCGACCCCGTCGACGAGGCGGATGTTGCGCACCTTGGTGCCCGCCTTGATGCCGGTCGGACTGCCCTTGACCTTCAGTGTCCTGATCACGGTCACCGTGTCGCCGTCGGCGAGCACATTGCCGACGGCGTCCCTGACCACCCCGGCCCCGCCCTCGTCGGACACACCGGTCGCGGGCGACCACTCGTGCCCGCACTCCGGGCAGACCAGCAGCGCACCCATCTCGTAGGTGTACGCGCCGGAGCACTCGGGGCAGCGGGGAAGGTTGTTCTCGTCCACCGCAGAAGTGTATTCGCGCCGGGGGATGCTTGCGCGCCGGGCGCGGCCCGCCTCCCCCGCCGACTGCCGGGGACCTACCCTGGGCAGTCGCCCAGCACCTCCGCCAGCTTCGTACGCTCCTGCGTCGTGACCCGCAGCCCGTAGTAGTCCTTCACACCGATCCACGCACGGCTGTACGTGCACTCGTACCCCTTGGGCAGCCACTTGTCCGGGCCCTTGTCGCCCTTGTCGCGGTTGCTCCACGTGGAGACCGCGACGAGCTGCGGCGAGCCGCTGAGGTCGTTGGCGAACGCGCGGCGCTTGTACTCGGGCCAGTCCCGGGCGCCCGAACCCCATGCGGCGCGGAGCGGCACGACGTGGTCGATGTCGACGCGCAGGGGGTTGGTGACCGTCAGGTCGTCGTAGGGGCTGCGCCAGCGGCCGCCCACCACCTTGCAGCCGTCCTTCAGGGTGGCGGGGATGTCGGACAGGGCCTTCAGGGCGAGTTCACGGGTGGGGCACTTGTCGACGCCGTGCAGGACCCAGCAGCTCTTGCCGCCGAAGGCGGTCCGTCGGAACCCCTTGCTGTCGAACGTTCCGACGTCCAGCTCGGAGAGCATGCGCTTGGCGTCGTCCAGGTCGGGGATGTTCTTGGGCCACTTGACCTTGGCGGGCGGAAGGCCGGTGGGAAGCGGGGCCGGGACGAACGCGGCGGTGCCGGGCTCGTGCACGGCCCCCTGGCCCGAGTCGGTCGACGGCAGCCGGTCCTCCTCCGGGCCCTCGCAGTCGAGCTCGTCAAAGTTGAGCGCCGCGCTCCGCGGCTGGTCGGCCGCGGGCCGCGAGGGCGGGGACGCGGCGTGGGCCGCCACGGGGAGCACCGCTGCCGGCAGTGCCGCGACGAGGAGGGCGGAAGTGAGGGCCGGTCGCCTGTACAAGCGCATGAGGATCTCCTTCGGTGGCATGGCGTCCTTGTGCCGAGGCACCCTCTTGAGGACTTGACCGACCCCGGCGACACTCACGCGATTTTCCGACTTTTCCCCCGTTTGGCCCCTGCCTCGGCCGGTCCTCAGTGGTCGACCGCAACCACGATCTTGCCCACCTGGCCGCCCGCCTCCATATAGCGGTGGGCCTCGACGATCTCGTCCAGCCCGAACACGCGGTCCACGGCGGGCACGAAGGCGCCGCTCCGCAGCCCCGAGGTGACGAAGGCCTCGGCCCGGCGCAGCCGCTCGGGGTCGGTGGTCGTCTCCAGGGCGGTGTAGGTGCGCATGTTCAGGGCGGGCATGCCGAGTTCGAACCCCGGATACGGCGTCACCTCCCCGCTCAGTGCCCCGTATTCGATCAGCGTGCCGCCGGGGGCAACCACCCTGGCGAGGTCCAGTACACCGGGTCCCGCGACGGCATCGAAGACGAACTCGGCACCCCGGCCCGCCGTCAGGCCCAGCACACGCTTTACGACGTCCTCCTCACCGGTGGCGATCACCTCGGCCGCCCCGGCCTTGAGCAGCGCGTCCCGCTTGGCGCCGGTCCGGGTGGTCGCGATGGGCACCGCCCCGACGCGGTGGGCGACCTGGATCGCGGCCAGGCCCACGCTGCTGGACGCGGCGGTGAGCACGACCGTGTCCCCGGCCCCCATCCCGCCGACCTCCACCAGTGCCCCGTATGCCGTCAGATACGGCATCCACACCGCCGCGCCGCCGACCGCGTCCAGCGAGGCCGGCCGGTGCACCACCGCGGCCGCCGGGACGATCGCGCGCTCGGCGTAGACCCCGTACGCGTTCATCGAGAACGCGGGCACCACGCTGACGGCCCGACCGGGCTCGAAGCCCGTCACACCGGCGCCGACGGCCTCGACCACTCCCGCCGCCTCGGCGCCGAGCCGGGCGGGGAACTCCTTGACGTCCTCGATGTAGTTGCCGCTGCGGAACAGCGCCTCGGCGCGGTTGAGGCCGATCGCGTCCACCCGAATCAGCAGTTCACCCGGCCCGGGCGCGCCGACCTCCACGTCCTCCAGCCGCAGCACCTCGGGTCCTCCGAGCTCATGGAACCGCACCGTCCTGGCCATCGGGCCTCCCCCTTCGACGAGTTGACGGCGGTGCGATGACCGCGCCGCCGGAGCTCAGCCAAACAGGAAGTACGATCACTGTCAAACTTTGATGGCGATCATACTTTGATGGCAGTCATACTTCGATGCGTGTCGTACGATGTGGGCCGGAGGTCGGCAGTCGATGGCAGCAGCGAGGCAGAGCGAGCGAGGGCGCATTCCGCCCCACCCGGACGTCCGGGCGATCAGCACCCAGCAGGTGCTCGAAGCCCTGGTCGATCCCGTGCGCCGCCGGATCGTCGGCGAGCTCTACGCGGCCCGCGATGACCTCAGCTGCGGCACGATCGACCTGCCGGTCAGCAAGTCCACGGCCACCCACCACTTCCACGTGCTGCGCGAGGCCGGGCTCATCCGCCAGTATTACGTGGGCACCTCCCGGATGAACGCCCTGCGGCGCGATGAGTTCGACGAGGTCTTCCCCGGGCTCCTGCGCGCACTGGTGACCGGCCACGCCAAGGAGTCCGACGCGGAGCGCGGGGCGTAGCGCCCCGACGGCGTCCGCTCTGCCGGGAAGGTCACCGCACCGCCACCGGTGAAGAGCCGCCCGGTGCCAGCAGGCGGGGCTTGCCCGTGCCGTCCGCCGGGACCGACCAGAGGTCGCTCGCGCGCCCCTCGCGTCCCGGCAGCGCGTAAGCGACGGTCGCGTCGTCCAGCCAGGCCGCCTGGTCGTCGACGCTGTGTGACTCGGCCAGCGGGTGCTCGCGCTTCCCCGCCAGGTCCAGGACGTACAGCCGCCAGGGCGACCGGGGGTCGCCGGAGACCTTCTTCTTGAAGGCGATCCGGGTGTTGTCCGGCGACAGCGACGGGCATTCGACGTTCTCGCGCAGCGCCCTCGCCGACCAGTTCCGCAGGTCGCCCTCGACCAGGTGGGTGCGGCCCCGGGTCGAGACGGTGGCGTAGAAGCGGTTGTCGTCGCGGGCGAAGGTGACGCCCCAGTAGTTGACGTCCGGTGCGTGGTGACGGGCACCGCCGATGGTCAGCGGGATGCCTTCGATCGACTTGATCAGATAGCCGGTGCGCAGGTCCAGGACCGAGGTCCGGGTCGAGAAGCCGGAGGTGGCGTACGAGTCGCCGACGGCGAACGCCGTCCACGACACCAGGTGCCCCGAGGCGGAGACGCGGGCCCGGTTGGGGATGCCGGGGACGGTCACGGCGCGCACTTCGCGCAGCCGCCGGTCCAGGACGAGGGCCCGGGTGCGGGCGGGCAGGCCCGGCAGCTTCCGCAGGCACAGGGCGCGCTCCCCCGCCGCGTAGAACCGGTCGCAGGACGGGCCGCCGGTGACGCGCGGCCCGCCTCGGGCGGGCAGGCGCGCGACCCGTCCGGTGGCCGAGTCCCGGAAGTACAGTCCGGGCTCGTCGAGGGTGAACGAGGCGTCGGCGACGGCCTGTTGGGGCGGGCGCTCGCGGTGGCGGGCGTGCAGGACGTAGCCGAGGGAGCCGCCCGCCAGCAGGAGCACGGCGATGACGACGACGGCGAGCCGCGGGTGACCGGCCTTCATGACGCCTCCCGGGCGGGTGCGGGTGCGGGCAGGACGCGCCAGGCGGCCGCGAGCGCACCGGCCAGCGCCAGCCCCGCCATCCACAGGGCGGGCCGCTGCCCCCAGAGCGTCCACGCCGCCCCGAACCCGGCCGCGCCGAGGAGCCGGGCCAGCGCCTGACCGGTCTGGAGCACCGCGAGCCCGCCGGCGCGTCCGCGCACCGGCAGCAGGGGCCCGGCGAGCGCC
Source organism: Streptomyces sp. TLI_146 (assembly GCF_002846415.1). Lineage (NCBI taxonomy): Bacteria > Bacillati > Actinomycetota > Actinomycetes > Kitasatosporales > Streptomycetaceae > Streptomyces > Streptomyces sp. TLI_146. The sequence continues at coordinate 7,906,269 of NZ_PJMX01000001.1, read as the reverse complement.
ATCAGCACCCCGTCCGTGGCAGCGTAGAAGATGCCGAGCAGCGCGAGTACGGCGATCGCGGTCGGCCAGGCGAGCGGGGCCAGCAGCAGGGCGTACGCGCCGAGCAGGGCCGCGTGCCCGAGCAGGAACGGCAGTCGGCGCCCGGTCCGGTCGGCGATCCGGCCCACCGGAACGGCGAGCAGCAGATAGCCCGCGGCGGGACCGAGCGGCAGCAGCGGGAACAGGGCGGTCGGCAGGTCGAGGCCGCGCTGGAGCAGCAGATAGAGGAAGGAGTCGCCGATCGTGGCGGCGCCGAGCAGAGCGGTCGCGCACAGGATGCGGCGGAAGGCAGGGTCGCGAAGTGCCGTGCGCGGGCGGGGAGTTACGGGTACGGGCACCGCCCCGGACGTGGCGGGTACGTACACCGCCAGCAGCAGCACACCCAGCAGCCCGGCGCAGAAGCTGACGGCGAACACCGCGTCGTAGGCGTCGGTGGTCGCCCTCAGCACGGCGAACGCGGCAAGCGGCCCGAGGAGCGCCCCCGTGGTGTCCATGGCGCGGTGCACGCCGAAGGAGCGGCCGAGCGTCTCCGGCGGGCCGCTGAGCGAGATCAGGGCGTCGCGCGGGGCGGTGCGGATGCCCTTGCCGAGCCGGTCGGCGGCGAGCGCGGCGGCGATGCCCGCGGTGGCTCCCCCGGCGAGGAGCAGCCCGAGCCGGGAGAGGGCGGAGAGCAGATAGCCGGTCCCGGCGACCCGCTTGTGCCGGCCCCCGCGGTCGGCGAGCCGCCCGCCGAGCAGCCGTACGAGCGCGGTGGCGCCGTTGAACATGCCGTCCAGGAAGCCGAACTGGAGCGGCGAGAGGCCGAGGCCCAGGACGAGGTACAGCGGCAGCACCGCCGTGACCATCTCCGAGGAGACGTCGGTGACGAGGCTGACCGCGCCGAGCGCGAGGACGGTGCCGGGGACGCGCCGCCCGGCCCCTGAGGTGCGGGGCGGCGCGTCCGTACGGCCGGTGGTGGCCAGGTACATCAGTGGCAGCCGTACTTCGGGCTGGTGTCCTTGACCTGCCCGTCCGCGCCGACGTAGGTCCACTCGTAGCCGGAGTCGGTGAACTCCAGCTTCAGCACGCCGTACTGGCCGCTGATGCGCTTCTGGCTGTTGGGCTGGACCTGCTCGATGGGATACGGCTCGGCGCCGCCCATGCCGCCGACCACCTCCACGATCCCGTCGGCGGTCGCCTTGCCGTCGGGGTCCTGCGGGGCGAACCGCTCGTAGTGGTGGTCGTGTCCGTTGAGGACGAGGTCGGCCCTGGCGCCGTAGAGGATCTTCCACACCGGCTTGGAGACCGGGTCGTTGCCGTGGCCGCCGGACGAGTAGAGCGGGTGGTGCCAGTAGGCCGCTATGCACTGCTTGCCGTTGGCGGCGAGGTCGGCCTTGAGCCAGTCGATCTGGGCGGACTGGTCGAAGGAGTTGGAGTCGAGCGCGATGAAGTGCCAGTTGCCCTCGTCGTAGCTGTAGTAGCTCTTGCCCTGCGGGTAGGCGATGGACCCGAAGTAGCTCTTGTACCCGGCGAGGGAACCGGCCGGGTCGTACGTCTCGTGGTTGCCCGGCACCGGGTGGGTCTTCGCCTTGAAGGTGCCCCAGGTCTTGTCGTAGTAGGCGCGGTAGTCGGCTATCCGGGCGTCGTCGTACTGGTTGTCGCCCATCGTCAGATAGAACTTCGGATCGATCTGCCGGGCCAGCGCGGCGGTCTTCGGGTGCGCGCAGCCGCTGTCGGCGGCGGTGCACTGGGCGGCGATGTCACCGGCCGCGACCACGGTGAAGTTCTTGCCGGGCGGCGGGCCGCCGTCGAGGGTGCCGTACACCTCGGCCTCGTACAGCGAGTAGCCGTACGACGTGCCGCGCGCGGTGCCGTGGACGCGCAGGTATCTGCCCTTGCCGGTGAGCCCGGTCCAGTCGTCGGTGCCGCCGTTGCCCGCCTTCTCCTCGGCGAGCGTGGTCCAGGACGCCCCGTCCTGCGACACCTCGACGCGGTACGCCTTGCCGTAGGCGGCCTCCCAACTGAGCCTCACCCGGCTGATGGTGGCCGTGGCGCCGAGGTCGACCCGGATCCACTGCGGATCCTTGCCCTCGACGCTGGCCCAGCGGGTGGCGGTGTCGCCGTCGAAGGCGTTCGCGGCGCCGAGCGAGGACGCCTCGGTGGAGGAGGCGGTGGCGGGTTTCCCGCGCGAGATGAGGGGATCGGCGGCGGCCCCGGCCCGCCCGGGCCAGGCGAGCAGCAGCCCGCCGAGGAGGGCGAGAACGAGGAGGAGAACGAGGTTTCTGCCGCGTGGCAGGGAGAGTCGGGCTGAGGTGTTCAGGCGCATACCTGGACTCCGTGGGGGTGGGGAACGGCGAGAGCTGGACACCGGGACGCGGCCCCGCCCCTTGCCCGCGCGGGCAGGGGGCAGCGCCACGGCAGCCGGGTCAGAGCTCTCGCTGAGCGCGTCATGCCCACGGGGGTGGGGCACCGCGCCAAGCCGCCGCCGGGGAGCGTAGCGGACTGGAAGGTTTCCTACCAGTGGTCGGGCATCCGCGCCCGCATCCCTCACCGCACGACCGCGAGCACCGTCGAAGGCGGCGTCGACGCCGCGTACCGGCCGTACACGAAGAGGTCGCGTTCCGCGACCTGTGGGACGAGCCGTTCTTGGCCAGCGCGGCCGAATCCGGCTGGTGGCGCGATTACTTGCTGGCCACCGACGGACGCGAGGGCCACCCGGTCCGCGTCGGCGCCCTGGCCGAGCCGCCCGACGAGTGGCTCGGCGCGATCGCCCACGGCTGCGGAGCCGCCCTCGCTCCCGCATCCAACGCCCGCTGCCACGCCCGCCCGGCCGTCACCCACCGGCTGGTCATCGGGGTGGGTCCGAGCCGGGGCGCGAGGGCTCGGGCGCCCGCCGACGACCGCGACCCGGTCGTCCAGGACTCCGTCCGCCGCTCCCAGGAGAACGGTGGGGCGGAGGGGTCCAACACGACCGGATAGCGCCGTACCACGAGCGGTGGCCGAGTCCTAACGTGCCTTCGTTGGCCAATTCCCATCGAAGGGAGACTGACCCATGAGGGACCAGAGGCGGCTGCGGTGGTCGCGTTTGCGACGATGGACGGCCGCCTGCAGCGTGACCCTGTTATTGGGCTCGCTCGCCAACGTCGCGTCGGCCGACCCCGCTACGGACCGCCCGGCATCCCACTCGGCCGCCAAGGCGGCCTCGTTCGACTTCGACCACGGCAACGCCGCGCTCGAAGTGGTCTACCCGGCACTCCAGGCCCAGGAACGGTCCGTCATCTCGAAGGACGGCTCCGACATCACCCTGATCGTGGACTACGGCATGCTCCTGGAGACCTCCTGGTTCGACTCCATCGCGCCCTACCACCGCAGCGCGGTCGGCATCTACTCGAATCTCGGCCGCCGCCCCGTCGGCGAACGCACCAACCGGAACAAGAACACCGCCATCCTCTACACCTCCTACCGCATCTTCAACGCCCGTATCCCGCAGGCCGCGGCGGGCTGGCGGGAGATGATGACCTCGGTCGGCCTCGACCCGGACGACCACCAGGAGAACACCCGGACCGCCGCCGGCATCGGCAACCTGGCGGCCCGGCACGTCCTGGAGGCCCGGTGGCACGACGGTATGAACCGCTACGGCGACGAGGGCGGACGGCAGCAGGCGCCGTACGCGGACTACACGGGGTACGAGCCGGTCAACACGGCGTACGAACTCCGCGATCCCTCCCGCTGGCAGCCGGCCATCGTCCCCCACGACGACGGCACCTTCGAGATCCAGAAGTTCATCACCCCGCAGATGCGCCTCACCACGCCGTTCACGTACAAGGACCCGGCGCAGTTCCACATCCCCCCGCCGGTCAACAGCAACCACCACAACCGGCACGGCTACAAGCAGCAGGCCGATGAAGTGCTCGCGGCGTCGGCGGCGTTGACCGACTACAAGAAGATGGCCGCCGAGTTCTTCGGCGACAAGTTCATGGCCCTCGCGGAGGCACCCGGCGTCGCCGTGGTCCAGGACGCGCACCTGGACGTCGAGGGGTTCGTGCAGTTCATCGCGACCATCGAGATCGCCATCTTCGACAGCACCGTCGCGGTGTGGCAGCAGAAGGCGAACTACGACTCCGTACGGCCGTTCAGCGCGATCCGGTACCTGTACGGCGACACACCGCTGACCGCCTGGGGCGGCCCGGGCAAGGGCACGGTCCACGACATCACCGGCAACCAGTGGCGCAGCTATCTGCCCGTCACCAACCACCCCGAGTACCCGTCCGGCTCCACCGCGGCCTGCTATGCGTACGCGCAGGCGGCGCGGCTCTTCCTCGGCAGCGACAAGGTGCACATCGCGATCCCGCGCAAGGCGGGCTCGTCGGTGATCGAGCCGGGTGTCACCCCGGCGAAGGACCTCACGCTGACGTACGACTCCTGGACGGACTTCGCCACGACCTGCGGCAAGACCAGGGTCTGGGCCGGGGTCCACTTCCCGTCGGCCGTCAAGGCCTCGGAGGATCTGGGCCCGCAGTTCGGGCAGCGCTCGTACGAGTTCGTACAGCGCCACATCCACCCGGACCTCGCGAAGTAGCGCACACACGTGTCGGCACCGCCCCCTTCGCGGGGCGGTGCCGACGGACTTCTGGTGCCGATCAGGCGAACTGGCCCGGCTGGTAGTCACCCGCGGGCTGGCGGACGATGACGTTCAGCCGGTTGTAGGCGTTGATCAGGGAGATGGCGCACACCAGCGTCGCGAGCTCCTCCTCGTCGAAGTGCTTGGCGGCCTTCGCCCACGTCTCGTCGGAGACGCCGCCGGCGCCGTCGGCGATGCGGGTGGCCTCCTCCGTCAGCTCCAGGGCGGCGCGCTCGGCCTCGGTGAACACCGTGGCCTCCCGCCAGGCGGCGACCAGGTTGAGGCGCGTCTGCGTCTCCCCGGCGTGCAGGGCGTCCTTGGTGTGCATGTCGGTGCAGAATCCGCAGCCGTTGATCTGACTGGCACGCAGCTTCACCAGCTCCTGCGTCGCGCCCGGCAGGGTGGAGTCCGCGAGCACCCGGCCCGCGGCGACGAGGTGCTTCCCGAACTTGGCCGCGATCGGGCTGGCGAAGAGGTTCAGCCTGGCTTCCATCGTGTACTCCTTCAACGTTGTTCGCTGTCACCCCTATGACAAAGCAGCCCGGCCAGCCGTGACACCTTCGGATGTGACGTGCGTCTCGCTCGCGGCTCGCGGTGAGCCCCGTGGTCGGCCCAGTCGGTCAGCCCAGCTCCGCGTGCGCGCCACCGGGCCGGGCGAACTGGGTGCGGTACAGCTCCCGGTAGCGGCCGTCGAGCGCCAGCAGTTCGTCGTGGGTGCCGCGTTCCACGATGCGGCCGCTCTCCACCACAAGGATCAGGTCGGCGGACCGTACCGTGGACAGCCGGTGGGCGATCACCACCGCGGTGCGGCCCTCCAGCGCCTCGCCGAGGGCTTCCTGGACCGCCGCCTCGGAGGTGTTGTCGAGGTGGGCGGTGGCCTCGTCGAGGATGACGACGCGCTGGCGGGCCAGGAGCAGGCGGGCGATGGTCAGGCGCTGGCGTTCGCCGCCGGAGAGCCGGTAGCCGCGTTCGCCGACGACGGTGTCGAGACCGTCGGGCAGGGAGGCGACCAGACCGTCCAGACGGGCCCGGCGCAGGGCGTCCCAGAGGTCCTCCTCGTCGGCGTCGGGGCGGGCGAGCAGCAGGTTGGCGCGGACGGATTCGTGGAAGAGGTGGCCGTCCTGGGTGACCATGCCGATCGTGTCGCGGATCGAGTCGGCGGTCAGATCCCGTACGTCGACGCCGCCGAGGCGTACCGCACCCTCGTCCGCGTCGTACAGCCGGGGCAGCAGCTGGGCGACCGTCGACTTGCCCGCGCCCGAGGAGCCGACGAGGGCCACCATCTGGCCGGGCTCGGCGCGGAAGGAGACGCCGTGCAGCACTTCGGCGCCGCCCCGGGTGTCGAGGCTCGCGACCTCTTCGAGGGAGGCGAGGGAGACCTTGTCGGCGGAGGGGTAGCCGAACCGCACGTCGTCGAACTCGACGGAGACCGGCCCGTCCGGCACCGCCTTGGCCTGCGGCTTCTCGGCGATGAGCGGCTTCAGGTCGAGGACCTCGAAGACCCGCTCGAAGCTGACGAGGGCGCTCATGACCTCGACGCGCGCCCCGGCGAGCGCGGTGAGCGGCGCGTACAGCCGGGTGAGCAGCAGGGCGAGGGAGACGACCGCGCCCGCCTCCAGCTTGCCGTGCAGGGAGTAGTAGCCGCCGAGCCCGTAGACGAGGGCGAGCGCGAGGGCCGAGACGAGGGTGAGGGCGGTGATGAACGCGGACTGCGCCATCGCCGTACGGACGCCGATGTCGCGCACGCGGGCGGCCCGGGCGGCGAACTCGGCGGACTCGTCGGCGGGCCGCCCGAACAGCTTGACCAGGGTCGCTCCGGGCGCCGAGAACCGCTCGGTCATTCGGGTGCCCATGGCGGCGTTGTGCTCGGCGGCCTCCCGCTGGAGCCGCGCCATCCTGGTGCCCATACGGCGCGCGGGCAGCACGAAGACGGGCAGCAGGACCAGCGCGAGCAGGGTGATCTGCCAGGAGATGCCGAGCATCACGGCGAGGGTGAGCAGCAGCGTGACGAGGTTGCTGACCACGCCGGAGAGGGTGTTGCTGAAGGCCCGCTGGGCGCCGATGACGTCGTTGTTGAGGCGGCTGACCAGCGCCCCGGTGCGGGTCCGGGTGAAGAAGGCGACCGGCATGCGCTGGACGTGGTCGAACACCGCGGTGCGCAGGTCGAGGATGAGCCCTTCGCCGAGCGTCGACGACAGCCATCGGCCGACCAGCCCCAGGGCCGCCTCGGCGAGGGCGATCGCGGCGATGAGCAGGGCCAGCCGGGTGACGGTCCCCGTCTCCTCGCCGCCGACGATCGCGTTGACGACGCGCCCGGCGAGGAGCGGGGTGGCCACCGCGAGCAGTGCCGTGGCGACGCTCAGCAGGAGGAACAGGGCGATGCGGCGGCGGTGGGGCCGCGCGAACACAGCGATGCGCCGCAGGGTGGCTCGGTTGAACGGACGTCGGTCCTGCTGCGCGGTGATGACGTTGTGGAGCTGTGTCCACGCGGTGGCTTCCATACTCATACGAGGAACGTACGACCTCTAGTTAACTTGAGGTCAACGGTTCCGCCGAATCGGCTCCACTCCGTTCTCCTCAGTCCACCGGATCAGCCCACCTTGACCAGCCGCCAGCACTGGTTCGCACCCCCGTTCGCGGGCCACTGGATCACCTGGGCGCCCATCACGAGCGACCCGCCGCTGACGTCCATCAGCTGGCCGTCGAGCCGGGACTCCAGGACGTGGCAGTCGCGTGCGCCGGGTGTCACCCGCCATTGCTGGTTGGTCCCGCCGGTCGCGGCCCACAGGTTCAGCTGGGTGCCCGGTACGACGCTACGGCCGGGGACGTCGAGGGGTTTGCCGCTGGCCGCGCCGGTGACGGTGTAGTAGCCGTCGCCGGTCGAGGTGAGCTTCCACTGCTGGTTGGCGCCACCGTTGCCCGGCCACTGGATGATCGGGGTGCCGTCGGCCGTGCCCTGCCCGGACGCGTCGAGTAGCTGGCCGCTGTGGGCGTTGACCAGCTGGTACGTGCCGTCGAGCGGCGCCGTCGGGCCGGGGGTGATGCTGAGGTTGGCGAACTGCGCGCCGTAGTACCCGGCGGTGCCGAGCCCGATCTGGCCCGCGCCGTAGCTGTTGTCGGTGACGGTGGCGAGGGTGGCCGCGTCGAGCTTCGCGGTGATGGTGGCGCCCTGGAAGGTGAGGGCCAGGGTGTGCCAGGTCTTGAGGCCGGGCGCGATGACCGTACCGCTCGCCAGGGTGGTGGAGGACCAGGCCGTGTCGGTGCGCAGCAGCGACCAGGCACCGGTGTCCGCGACGCGCAGGTGGTAGGCGTTGAGGCCGTTGTTGTTGCGGCCCTGGGTGCCGACCCGGCCGAGCAGCTCGACCGCACCCTGCTGTTCGAGCAGGGCGTCCGAACGGACGGTGTAGTCGGTCCAGTTGACGTCACCCATCAGCGCGTACGGCTGCGGCGTCGACTCGTCGGTCCAGCGGATGGGTGTGGTCGGTGCCTGCTGGCGCAGACAGCGGCCGGTGCGGCCACCGGCGCACGGCGCGGTCTCGAAGGCGCCGTTCATCGCGGCGACATACCGCGCCTCCTGCCCGGTGGCGGTCCCGGCCAGCGAGTCCGCGTACGGCAGGGCGAGCGGGGTGCGCTGCGGGGAGGTGACGGTGCCCGCGCCCTGGCCGGTCGTGGTGGTGACGGTGTAGAGGTGACCGGGCTGGAGCGTGAGCCGGTACGTCCCCGAGGTGGCGGTGAGGTCGGGCTCGGGCACCAGGTGCGCGGTGGCGCCGTTGCCGGAGAAGTCGGTGGACCACACGTGCAGGGCGCCGGCCGGAAGGCCGCCCGCGACCTTCAGGGTGACGGTCTGGGCGGCGGTCGCGTCCATCGTCTCGAACACGGTGGACCAGGCGGCCCGGCCCGGCGCGGCATAGCTGACGTAGCTGCCGTTGGAGCGGTTGCCGCCGAGGTAGCCGGAGGCGGTGTCGAGGTACTGCCAGCCGGGAGCGGTGAACTGGGTGGTCTGCGCGGTCGCCCAGGCACTGCGGTCCACGCTGTACGCGCCCGACCAGGGCTGGTTGGCCGTCACCAGGCCCATGCTGTTGAACGAGAGGTTGGGGTAGAGCGCGGCCACCACCGGCCAGTTGATGAAGGCGGTCATCCTGGCGTCCAGATAGCCGCGGTTGATGGCCCGGGCCATCGGGACGGCACCGGTCGCCGCGTCCTCCGAGCCGTTCTCGCTCGCCCAGAGCTGCTTGCCGGTGGCCAGCGCGTCCGGGGTGGTCGAGCAGCTGGTCATCGCGGACATATAGCCGCACGGGTAGTGGGCGCCGACGATGTCCACGGCGGCGTTGAGCGCGCTGTCGCCGCGCATCGCGGTCGCGATCTGCCAGCCGTCGTCGGCGCCGACGACCTTGGTGGCGTATCCCTTGGCGGCGAGGGTGGCGTGCAGGTTCTTGTACCAGGCGGCGTTGAAGCCGCGCTCGTTCCAGCCGCCGAGGTAGTCGATGGTGAGGTTGTGCTGCTTGGCGCAGCCCAGCCAGGACATCAGGTAGTCGATCATGTCCTGGGACCAGAAGTTGCCGTTGCCCACCCAGCCGGGCGCTCCCCAAGAGAGCGCGGCGAGCTTGATGCCGGGGTTGCGGGCCTTGGCCTGCTCCATCAGCCACCACTCGTACCCGTTGGAGCAGTTGACGGAGCCCCGGGTGTGCTCGATGGAGGACTCGGCGCCGTCGGTGGAGTTGGTGTCGCCGCCGACCTCGACCTTGAGGATCTGGAGGGCGGCGCCGTAACCGGGCTTGAAGAGGTAGTCGAGGATCTGGGCGCGCTGCGGCTCGGGGTAGTCGAGCAGCAGCCGCGTGTTGCCGCCGCCCCCGCTGATCGCCCCGACGCCGTCGAAGACGCGGCCGGGGGACGCACCGTCGACGGTGATGTCGGTGTTGGCGGCGGCGGTGGCCCGGGGAGCGGCGCGCGGCGCGGCGGCCGCCTGCGGGACGGTGGTCAGGGGCAGACACAGCAGAAGCACGGCGAGCAGGGTGCGGGGAAGGGATCTCATCGTGGTGCGACCCTCTCTGACAGGGAATCTGACAGGGAAACAGCTACATGCACGCACATTTTCGATCACAAGCGAACGCAAGTAAGCAGTAGCAAACAGTAGGAAGGGGAGGATGGGGCGTCAAGGCCCCAGGCGTGCCTGGGCAGTTGTGTGTGACTTCGGCCCGGCTCGGCGCGCGGGCGCGGGCGCGGGCATGCGAAAGGGCCCGCCGGTCGGCGGGCCCCGGGTGTACGCGTCGGTCCGCCCGGACCACAGGCGTACGGTGTGCACCCCGTCAGGCGTCCGGGTCGCGCAGGCCGACGCAGTCGAGGGCCCAGAAGGTCTCCGAGTAGACGAAGGTGCCCGTCATCCACGGCTCGTGCGCGGCCAGCCGGGCGACCTGGAACGCGGGGTCGGGGATCCGCAGCGACGGCGAGCGGAAGCCCAGCGGGCTCGCCGCCTCGAAGCCGCGCGTGCGGTAGTACAGCGGCGATCCCTCCAGGAACACCAACGGCACGCCCTGCTCGTCGGCCGCCGCGAGGGCGTGTCCGATGAGGCGGGTGCCGATGCCCAGGCCCTGGGCGTCGGGGTGCACGCCGAGCGGCGAGAGCGACATGACGTCCACGATCCGGCGCGGGGCGTCCAGGCGCGACGCGCTCAGCAGGACGTGCCCGACCACCCGGCCGCCGAGGGTGGCGACGAAGGACATCGGGGCCAGCGGCGCCCGCGCCGTGCGCAGCGCCTCCACCAGGGCGGGCACCCGCTCCTCCCCGAACGCGCGCGTGTGCACTTCGCGTACCGCCCGGTGATCCGCGTCCGTCTCGTGACGGATCACCAACTCCTCGGCGCCGAAGGCAATCGGAGAGCTGGCCGGAGAGCTGGCCGGAAGGTCGGCCGGGGCGCCGGCCGGAGAGCCGATGGGGGAGCCTTCCCGGCGATCTTGTGATGTCATGGCCGCGAGCGTAGGCCGGGGGGCGCCTCGCGAGCACGGCAATTAAGGGACGGGGATCGACCGACATGGATCACCGAGCCATGCCCGCGGCCGAGCAACGCACTCCCGACCGCGCCTCCTTCCACCCTTCTCGCGATGGAGACACCTTGTCGCTGCGCATCACCGCCCTGACCGACCCCGACGAGAACACCGCGAGCCGCAGGCTCGCCTGGCTGGCGTCCGGGGCCGAGGGCGCTCCCGTCGGATCCGCCTTCCTGCGGCTGTTCACCCGGCCCGGGCAGGACCACCTCGCCGAACTCGACGTCCAGGTCCACCCGGCCGAGCGGCGCGGCGGCGTGGGCTCGCGGCTGCTCCAAGCGGCCGTGGAGGCGGCGCGCCGGGACGGCCGGCGCAGCGTGATCGCGCAGGCAGCGGCGGGCTCCCCCGGCGACGCGTTCCTCGCCGCACACGGTTTCGGCAAGGTGCTGACCCTGACGTACACCCGGCTGGCGTTGGCCGACGCCGACCTCCCGTCCCTCGCCAAGGCCGTCGAAACCCCGCACACCGGCTACCGGCTGACGTCGTGGGAGGGGGCCGTGCCCGACGAGCTCTCCGACACCTTCGTGGCCTCGCGCCGGGCCATGGACGACATGCCGATGGGCACCACCGACTTCGGCACCGTGGTGTGGGACCTCGACCGGGTGAAGGCGGCGGCCGCGGCCGTCGCCGGGCGCGGCGAGATCCTGCACACCGTCGCGGCCGTCGACGAGTCGGACGGCTCGATCGTCGGGTTCACCGAACTCGTGGTCCCGGGCGACGGCACCGGCGACGCCCAGCACTACGGCACCGCCGTCCTGCCCGAACACCGCGGCCACGGTCTCGCCCTCTGGATGAAGGCCGCCTCCATCCACGAGGCCCGCACCCGCCACCCCCGCCTCGCGGGCCTGCTGACCGACACCGCGGACAACAACCCGCACATGCGGCACGTCAACGACGCGCTCGGCTATCTGCCGACGCACACCGCGCACGAGTACCAGCTCGACCTGTAGGACTCCGCGGCCGTACGGGTCAGGGCCGCGGAACCGGTGACGCGCGCGGGAGCCGCGTCACCGGTCGACCCGGGCCCGCCCCGTACACAGCCGGGCGCCGTACCCTGACTCACCCCGCGACAGCGCGCAGTGAGGTGAGGCGGATGAGCGGTCCGAACCGTCCGGGAGACGTTCTGGTCGTCGACGATGACGACGCGGTGCGCCGCTCGCTGGAGCGGGGGCTCAGGCTCAGCGGCTTCCGGGTGCGCACCGCCGACGGCGGCCGGGCCGCGCTCGCCGCCGTCGCGCAGACCCCGCCCGATGTGCTGGTGCTCGACGTCTCCATGCCGGGCATGAGCGGCATCGAGGTGTGTACGGCCCTGCGCGGCGCCGGGCACGACCTGCCCGTGCTGATGCTGTCGGCGCTCGACGAGACCGCCGACCGCATCGCCGGGCTCCAGGCGGGCGGCGACGACTACCTGGTCAAACCGTTCGCGTTGCAGGAGCTGGTGCTGCGGCTGCGCGCGCTGCTGCGCCGCCACCCGCCCACCGCGCACGACGTGGTCCGGGCCTGCGGCCTCGTCGTCGACCCGGCGGCCCGCACCGCACACCGCGACGGACGCCTCCTCGACCTCACCCGGCGCGAGTACGAACTCCTCGAAGTCCTCGCCCGCAACACCGGCCTCGTCCTCACCCGCGACCAACTGCTCGAACGGGTCTGGGGGTACGACGTCGACATCCGCACCGACGCGGTGGACACCTTCGTCAGCTATCTGCGCCGCAAACTGGAGGCGGACGGCGCTCCCCGGCTGCTCCACACCGTGCGCGGGGTGGGCTTCGTCCTGCGGGAGCGGCCGTGAGACTGTCCACCCGGATCGCCCTCGCGGTGGGCGTGGCCGTGCCGGTCCTCGTCCTGGCCTGCGGCTGGCTGCTGCTCACGCTCGTCGCCCGCGATCTGCACCGCGAGGAGGACAGCCATCTGCGGACCCGGGCCACCGCGATCGCCCACGACGCCCGCACGCTGCTGCGCGCCGCGGCCAACGACCAGGCCACCGCCGAGGTGAACCGCCAGCGCAGGCTGTTCACCGCGGCACTCGACGTGGGCGTACGGCTGACCGGGCCCGACGGCACGTTCAGCGGCGGCCCGCAGCCCGACGCGTCCGTCCCGCTGCCGGACGTGAGCAGGGTGCCGGTGACCGTGCGGGGCGCGGGCCGCAGCTGGCGGGCGTACGCGCTGCCGGTCAAGGGGCCGCAGGTCGCCGGCACGCTGTGGGTGTTCGCCCCGGACACCGCGAACCGGGCCCAACTCGGCCTGGTACGACGGCGGACGGCGACCACCGCCCTGCTCGCCGCCCCGCTCTCCGCGCTGCTGGCCTGGGCCGTCGCGAGCGGCGCGACCCGCCCGCTGCGCCGGCTGCGGCACAGCGCGGCGGGCCTCGATCCCCGTACGAGCGCGGTACGGCTGGACCACCGGCCGACCCGGGTCACCGAGGTCGACGACCTCGCCGCCACCCTCCGGACCGTCCTCGCCCGCTACGACGAACAGGCCGCCCGCACCGCTCAGGCCCTGGACACCGCCCGCTCCTTCTCCGCGGCCGCCTCGCACGAGCTGCGCAACCCGCTGATGAGCATGGGCACCAACCTCGACGTCCTGGCCCTTCCCGGCCTGCCGGAGACGGAACGCGCCGCCGTCGTCGACGAGTTGCGGGCGGAGCACGCGCGGCTGCTCGGCATGCTGGTGGCGCTGCGGGAGCTGGGACGCGGCGATCTGGTGGAGCCGGACGCGTTCCGTGTGCTCGACGTCGCGGAGACCGCGGACGCGGCGGTGGCCGAGGCCCGGCGGCGGTCGCCGGACGCCCGGATCGCGCTGGACGCGGAGCCCGCGCCGGTGCACTGCTGGGAGCCCGGCATCCGGATCCTGCTGGGCAACCTCATCGGCAACGCGCTCGCGCACGGCAGGGACGCGCGGGGCCGGGCCGAGGTCGCCGTGGCCGTCCGCAGGGCGGACGGGCAGGTGCTGATCACGGTGGACGACCGGGGCCCCGGCATCCCGCCCGACGCCCGCGAGGAGGTGTTCCGGCGCTTCCACCGGGGTCCCGGCAGCACCGGCTCCGGGCTCGGCCTCACGCTGGCCGCCCAGCAGGCTGCGCTGCACGGCGGGACCGTCGAACTGGGCGAAGGGCCCGGCGGCGTGGGCACCCGCTGCACGGTACGGCTGCCCGCGCGGGCCCCCTCCCGGAGCGGCGCGCTCCCCCTCCAGCGGGACTGGCTGACGCTCACGGCGGCCCGGTCACAGAGTTTCCACAAAGAGCCTTCCTAGCCTCCGGTCGTTCGAACCAACCGGTCCTGTGGACCGGACCCTGTGGACCGGGAGGCACCCACCATGAACACACCCTTCTCGCCCCGCCGTCGGGTGGCTGCGGCCGCGCTGGCCGCGACGGCCGTACTGACCGTCACCGCGCCCAGCGCCTTCGCGGACGCCACCCCCTCCAAGGCCCCGCGCACCACGGCCAAGGCACCCACGACCGACGGCGCCAAGGGCATCTGCAAACGGGCACCCAAGGTCGCCAAGCGCATCGACCGCTCCCTCGACCGGCTCAACGGCGGTGTGACCACCGTGGGTTCGGTGGCCCGGCTGCAACAGCGGGAGGACAACGCCAAGAAGGAGGGGCACAAGGCGATCGAGACCTATCTCAACGACAAACTCACCCACCGCAAGGGGTTGGTGACAACTCTTCAGCAACGCCAGAAGGACCTCAAGGACGTGGCCGCCTGGTGCGCGGCCAACCACAACGGGACGAAGTGATGCGCACCCGCCACGCCATGGCGGCAGTGGCCCTGACCGCCGCACTCGCCACGGGCTGCTCCCACTCCCCCACCCGATCGGATTCGCCGTCCGGCACGGAACAGCAGATGGAGCAGAAGGTCGGCGCGGCGGAATCGGCGGCGGCGGCCGCGGACGCGGACGCGGACGCGGATGCGAAGGGGGACAAGTAGGGGCGGGCGGCAGGGGAAGTCGGTTGCCGGACCCGTCCGCCCCCCTGGGCCGACACCGCCGAGCCGAAGCCATCGGTGCCCGCTCCGCGAATCACGGAGCGGGCACCGGGTGCCGGGTACGCAGCGGGAGGGGAACCCTGCGTCCGCGGCACGCACGCGGCCGTACCGACGGACAGGCCCGGCCGCTTCGAAGCCCTGCCGTCAGCATCGCAGGCGCACCCGCCCGCCGACAGTGAACCGCCAGCCACAATCGCTCCCCTGGTGGCGCACAAAGGGGCGGAGAACGATCTCGTGTACGTACGCCCGGTCATGCCCGGTGGCAACGATTTGATCGCGAAACCGGACGCACGCATTCCCCCCGGCCGCGCCGCGGCGTTGAACCGGGCATGGACAGGGACGCTGCACAGGGCCCGGAAACCGCGCACCGGGCCGAACTGACCGGGGCCTACTGGCTGTCCACACCAGCCCGCCCGGGACTCGACTGCGAATGGTGCACCCGGCTGCGCGAGGCGGACCGGGGCGCCCTACGGCGCGGCGGCACCTCGGGCACGGGGTGGGAGAGCGACCGGATGAGCTCCGCGCGGGCGGCCATGATGAGCCTGGCACTGGTGACCATCGTCCTCGCGATGGCGATGACCGCCGCGCATCTCTGACGGGACCGGGCCGGGCGCCTACGCCGTCGGCCCGCGCCAGAAGAACTCCGGCAACGCTTCGGCTTCGACGGCCGCCTGGCGCAGGTCGGCCGCGACGGGCAGCAGCGCCGTGTAGACGGGATCGCCGCCGGCCGCCATCCGGTCGATCACTTCGGCGTTGGTACGGGCCCGGCGGGCCACGACGGCCCCGAAGGCCGAGCGGTCGCCGTCGTAGCCGTACGCGTCGAGGAACAGGTGGAGGCGGCGCGACCGGTCGTCGAAGTCCGTGAACCCGGTGCGCCGGGCGAACCGGCGGGCGTGCAGCGGCACCCAGGTCAGCGCGGTGAACGCCAGGTCGAACTCGCGCGACGAGGGCCCCGCGGTGTCCCAGTCGAAGAACCCGGCCAGGTCGCCGTCGCGCCACACCGCGTTCCACGGGGCGGCGTCGTGGTGGCCGATGACCAGGCCGGGCCGCCACGTCTGCCCGGCCAGCCAGCGCGCGCCGGGCGGCGGCACGAACGTCTCCGTGGCGTCGTGGAGCCGTCGGGCCCACCGGCCGACGCTCACCAGCGCGGCGTCCGAGTACACCCAGCCGGGCCAGGGCAGCTCCTCCCCGGCCGTCTCTCCCGCGAGATGCGTCAGGATCTCCCGGCCCTGCTCGTCGGTGCCGAGCACCCGGGGCGCGCCCTCGAAGCCCACGGCCTCCAGGTGCCGCAGCACCGCGTGCACGGCGGGCGTCCAGGGCTGGACGGCCCGGTGGACGGCGTCACCGATGCGCACCGCGCCGACCGTCCGGCCCCCGGGCAACCGCTCTTCTGCCATGCTCTCGTTGTATCCCACCGCCGGGACCGGCGCACCGGAGTTTCGCGGCGACCACTCGGGCGGGGGCCGCGTCCGGTTCCGACGATGCCGCCGCCGCGAAATACGTTTGGCGGCGCGGGCACCGCCTGCGTAGCGTCGCGCCCGTGACTTCGACTCCGGCTTCCAGCCCGACGTTGCGTACCGAGCGTCTGCTCCTTGAGCGGTACACCCCCGAGGACGAGGAGGCCTTCGTCGCCTTGTTCCAGGACACCAGGGTGTCGCGGTGGATGGGGGACGGGACCGTTCCCGAAGCGGACGACCGGGCCCTGTTCGGGCGGATCTTCACCAAGGTGTACGCGGAGGAGCGGTTCGACGTCTGGGCCGTCCGGCGGGACGGGCGGCTGGTCGGGCACGCCGAGATCAAGCCCACCGACGAGGTGGACGGACACGAGATCATCTACGCGCTGGCCCCCGAGGCGTGGGGTCGCGGCCTCGGTCTGGAGCTGGCGCGGGCGATCGTGGCCCACGGCTTCGACACCCTCGATCTGAGCGAGGTGCACGCCACCGTGGCCTCGCCGAACACGGCGTCGCTGGCGCTGCTGGAGAAGATGGGGTTCGAGCACGTCCGGGACATCACGGAGGAAGACGGCAGTACGACCCGGGTGCTGACCTGCGCTCAGAGCCGCGCGGGCACGGCCACCTGAGCGGCTTCGGACGTACGCGGCCCGGCGCGCCCCGCCATGCGGCAGCCGACGCAGTCGGGGTGTCCGTCCCGGGCCGCGACGTCACGCGTCCGCCAGTGCCGCTGCCCCGGCCGGCGCGGCCCGGACGCCTTGCCCCACCCCGCCAGGTGCAGCGTCCACGTGGCGAGTGCGGCCAGGGCGATGACCGCACCCCCCAGCCACACCCCGGCCGCCGAACCACCGACGAGCCCCGCACCCGTGACGACGCTGCCGAGCACCCCCACCCCCGTACCGGTCCAACCGGCAACGGTGTGGCCCATGTCGTGGTCGCCGTGTAACCCCATGTCGTCTCCTCGGAGCCGCGCGATAGAATGCCTTACCGGCTAAGTAGCTTAGATCGTAAGGGGATTGCGCGGTGGACGGCAAGGAGCGCCCGGCGGCGACACCGGAGCAGGCGCTGTACGCGATGGACCGGATGATCGCGCTCGCCCACTTCGGACAGCAGGACATCGCGGCGCGGCTCGGCCTCAACGTCACCGATCTCACCTGTCTCGGCTTCCTCGTCGAGGCCTCGCTGGCCGGGGAGTCGCTCGCCGCGGGCGACCTCGCGGAGCGGGCCCGCCTGACGACCGGCGGGATCACCGGCGTACTGAACCGGCTGGAAAAGGCCAACTACGCCCACCGCCAGGCCGATCCGGAGGACCGCCGCCGTGTCCGCGTGGTCATGGACGAGTACGCGCAGGCCCGCATCCTCGCGGTCTACGGCCCGTTCTACGAGCGCCTCGGCGCCCTCTTCGCCGACTACGGACCGGAGGAAGTCGCCGTACTGGCCGACTGGTTCACCCGCGCGAAGGGCCTCATGCAGGAGTCCCTCGACGAGATCCGCGGTGGTGACGATACGGCTCGGGAGTGATCCCGGCGGCGGCAATGGCGTGAACCCGTCGGCGCCGGCGCGTTGTCCGCGGCGGGGTACGGGTACCCGGGCGCTCCCGCGACGAGAGGGAAGGGACCGCCGATGAGGGCTGTGACGTGGCAGGGCGAGCGGAACGTCCGGGTGGAGACCGTGCCGGACCCGGTCATCCGGGAACGCACCGACGCGATCGTGCGCGTCACCTCCACCGGACTGTGCGACTTCGACCTCCGGCTGTACGAGCGGCACGACACACTCGCCTCGCTCGTGAGGCCGGGAGACGTCCTCGGCCACGAGGCCATCGGGATCGTCGAGGAAACCGGCCCCGAGGTGACGGAGATCAAGCCGGGCGACCGGGTCGTCGTGCCGTTCCACATCGCCTGCGGGCACTGCTGGATGTGCTCGGCGGGCCTGCCCGCCCAGTGCCGGACCACCCATGACCCGGGCCGCGACACCGGGGCGGCGCTCATCGGCCACGGCGAGCTGTACGGATCGGTGCCGGGCGCGCAGGCCGAGTATCTGCGGGTGCCGCAGGCCCAGTTCGGGCCGATCCGGGTGCCCGAGGGGCCGCAGGACGACCGTTTCGTCTACCTCTCCGACGTACTGCCGAGCGCCTGGCAGGCGGTCCGGTACGCGGACGTCCCGCCGGCGGGTACCGTCGCCGTGCTCGGCCTCGGCCCGCTCGGCGACATGGCCTGCCGGATCGCCCTGCAGCGCGGCGCCTCCCACGCCATCGGCGTCGACGTGGTGCCCGAGCGGCTGGCGCGGGCGCGCAAGCGGGGCGTGGAGGTGTTCGATCCGGGTGACTACGAAAGCCAGGACGACCTGATAGCCGCGATCGGCACCCATACGTTCGGCCGGGGCCCCGACTCGGTGATCGACGCCGTGGGCACCGAGGCCCATGACGGCCTCCTCGGCCGACTGGCCCTGGGCGGGCAGGCGTCCGGACCCGACCGGCCGCAGGGCCGGGCCGCGCGGCGCGCCTGCGGCAACGGCCCCGACCGGACGGCCGCCCTCCAACTGGCCGTCGCCCTGGTCCGCCGGGGCGGCACCATCTCGCTGGCCGGCAACTACGGCGGGATGAGCGACCCCCTGCCGCTGATGACGCTGTCCGACAAACACGTCCAGCTGCGCACGGGCCGGACCAACGTCCACCGCTGGAGCGACGACATCATGTCGTTCCTCGCCGACGACGACCCGCTCGGCGTGGACGACTTCGCCACCCACCACCTCCCGCTGGAGCAGGCGCCGCACGCGTACGACATCCTCGCGCGCGGGGCCGACGGCGCCGTCAAGATCCTCATGCGGCCCTGACTAGGCTGTCCCCGTTGATCGACAGGACAGACGGGGGCAGGACAGCATGAGCGTCGTGGCGGCGGAACGGTCGCCGGAAGGCGTGCGCGGCGGGCGCCGGGCGCTCAACTCCGCGCTGTGGGCCCTGCTCATACCGGGCGGCACGGCCCTGGGCGCCGGAATCGGTCAGTACGCGACCTGGCTCGGCGTGATCGTCACGCTCGGCTTCACGGCCCTCGCCGCCTGTCTCATCGGCGGTGGCTGGCACCGCGCCGGAGCCGCCACGCTCGCCTCGGTCGGCTGCTTCGCGCTCATGCTGTTCGCCGGGCCCGCGATGTACGAGGTGTACATGAAGACGGCCGGGAAGCCGGTCCCCGCGGTGGTCACCCAGGTCGTCGACGAGCACAACCGGCGCGGCCCGGACATGTTCTGCACGGTCACCGAGACCGGCGGCGACCACAGCGTGCACAGGGTGTCCCAGCAGCAGAACTGCTTCGGACAGGCCGAGGTCGGCGACCGCGTCGAGATCCGCAAGGACCCGCTCGGCCTGCTGAAGCCACGCCTTCCGGACAGCCCGGACCAGGAGAACACCACGGAGATCACCGTGGCCGTCACCCTGGGCCTGCTGCTGCTCACCGCCGCCACCACCTTCTACGCGGGGCTGCGCCGCCGCGACTGACAGGCGCTCAGCCGCGCGGCCGTACGTGCAGCTCAAGGCCGCTGACCCCCGGCGCCTCCACGCCCGGCAGCAGTCGCATGTCACGCCCGTAGTCGCCGCCGACGAGCGTGCGGTACGGGACCGGCTCATCGGTGAAGAGCCCGTCCAGGCGCTGCCCGTACGCCAGTTTCGCCGCCGCGAACTCCTCCTTCGACACCTCGTTCGCGTCGTACATCACGAACGGCTCCAGCGGCGCCATGCCGGTGAACCAGAACAGGCCGTGCTGCAACGGGTGGAGGACGTCCGCAAGCGCCCCGTGGATACCGCGATCGGAGAACGCCGACGCCCGCGCACCGGCCGTCACCGACACCAGCGCGCGCCGCCCGCCCAGGGTGTTCTCGCTGTACGGCGGGGGAAGCGCGGGGCCGTAGCCGAACCCGCTGGTGAACACCCGCTCGATCCAGCCCTTCAGGATCGCGGGCGTCGAGAACCACCACATCGGGAACTGCAGGATCACCGCGTCCGACCAGCGCACCTTCTCCTGCTCCGCCGCGATGTCCGGCGCCAACCGGCCCGCCAGCGTGGCCCGTTCCGAGGCGTCCATCACGTCCAGCCGCCGGTCGCCGGGGTGGTCGGGGAAGTCGTCGGCGTCCAGCACCGCCTTCCACTTCATCGCGTACAGGTCGGACACCCGCACCTCGTGCCCGGCCGCACGCAGATGGCCGGCGGCGAAGGCGGTCAGTTCGGCGTTGAGCGAGCGGGGTTCGGGGTGGGCGCTGACGAGGAGGATCTTCTTGGGCTGCCGGTCCTGGGCGGTGGTGTCGTTCATGCCGCCAACCCTCCCCCGGACGCGGCCGGGCAGCCAGCACCCGGTTCGACCGGCGGACCGGCGTTCCTGGTACTGCGAGGGCCACGCATACTTGACCGTATGAACGGCGTGGACCCCGGCACCGACGACCAAACCGACACCCTCGGCCGGATCGACGGCGTCGGCGACACCCACCGCGCACTGGGCGCCTTCCTGCGCGCCCGCCGGGGCCGGGTCGCCCCGGAGAACGTCGGCCTCGCCGGTGGTCGGCGGCGGCGCGTGCGCGGGCTCCGCCGCGAGGAGCTGGCCCAGCTCGCCGGGATCAGCGTGGACTACTACGTACGCCTCGAACAGGGCCGCGCCACCCAGCCGTCGCCCGAGGTGCTGGACGCGCTGGCCCGGGCGCTCGGCCTGGGCACCGCCGCGCGCGGACACCTCGCCACGCTGGCCGCCGCCAGGCGCGGGCCCGCGCCCCGGGCCCGGGTCAGCCCCGTGCTCCAACGGGTCCTGGACTCCATGACCCAGATGCCCGCCTTCGCCACGGACCACCGCCTCGACGTGGTGGCCTGGAACGGCCTCGGCGCCGAGCTCATCGGCGGTCTGGCCGACCCGGCCCGCCGCGACCCCAACAACGCGCGCTACCTCTTCCTCGACCCGGCCTCCCGGGTGGTGCACCCCGAGTGGCGGGACCGGGCGGCCGAGGCCGTGGGCCAGCTGCGGGTGGCCGCGGGCAACTACCCGGACGACGCGGAACTCACCGCGCTCATCACCGAACTGTCCGCCCGCAGCGCCGAGTTCCGCGAGATCTGGGCGTCCGGTGAGATCGTGATGTGCGCGGCGGGCCGCAAACAACTGCGCCACCCGGTCGCCGGGCTCCTCACCCTGGACTTCGAGACACTCCACGTACCGGCGGCACCCGGCGAAACGGGCCTGGTGGTCCATGTGTTCAGCGCCGAGGAGCACACCCCGGAGGCCACGGCCCTCGCCGAACTGGCCGCTGCCGTGGCGGACGCGTAGAAACGGCGGGGCCCAGCGACGCGGCCAGGTGGATCACCAGAAGAACCATCCCGGCGTCGCGCTGTACTCCTGCGGGACGTAGTCGCACGCGCCTTCCGTGAACTCCGTCGCCGCCTGCTTCGCGGCCAACGCCTCGCCGTGGGCGTCGACCCCGTCCGCCGCGACCAGCAGGGCGGCGACGATCACCAGCCATACGACGGGGAGCGCCCGGCCCGGGGCCCGCCGGGCCTGCATCATGACGCCGCCCGCCACCGCGGCGGCCCCGGCCGCCAGTACCAGGCCCAGGGCCGTGAGGGTCAGGTGGTCGAGGGTCGGCGAGGTGTGGCACAGGATGTACTCGCGTGCGGGCACGAACCTCGGTATGCGCTCGACGAGGGCGGCGACGCCCAGCACCGCGCCCGCGCCCACCACGTGTTCCGCCCGCAACCTCGGCCACGCGGTACCCCCGCGCCGCCCACCCTGTTCTTCGGCCGTGCCCGCCATCACCGTTCCGTTCCCCCGTTGTGGAGCCTTTCGCCCCTCAGGACGCCTCCGCCCCGTCCAGCAGTTCCTGCACCCGCTTCCCCAGACAGCGCCCGAGGGTCTGGTACGCGTCGAACTGCCGGTGGTCGAACCACTGGTCACTGGTGCTGTCGTGCGGGAAGACCGGGTGGGCCGCCGCGTACGAGAGCAGTTCGTACGGCAGGTCCTTCGTCAGCGTGGCCCGGGCCACGATCAGGGTGCCTTGGCGGCCGCGGTCGCCGTCGATGTCCAGGTCCTCGGGGTAGGTGATGTCGCCGGTGACCACCAACGTCCGGGACAGGCGGGAGTTGAGCGCGGAGAGGACGCTCGGCGGCTCCAGCGGGTCGCCGCTGCCGGGGACGAGAGTGGTCGGCTCGTGCAGGGTGATGGTGATGCCCAGTTCCTCCTGGGCGAGCGCGATCGCCTGGGCGAGGGTGGTCGCGAAGGGCGGGCTGTCACCACTGGCGTCGATACACACCGCCGTACGCACACCCTGCCGCAGGAGCTCCACCAGACCGAGGTTCTCGTAGTGGCCGCCGTCGGTCACCAGCAGGAGCCGGTCGTCCATCGGATAGCGGCCGAACACCTCGCGCAGCAGATACGGCAGTCGGCGGATCAGCGGCGCCGGGGGCGCCGGCCAGCGCGGGGCGCTCCACTGCTCGGCGACGGCGCCGGGGTTGGGCAGCCAGCTGCCCAACCGGGCGTTGGAGAGGGCGAACAGCACCTGGAAGGCCCGGGCCTGCGCTCCCATGGCGGAGGCGAAGGCCGCACCCGAGATCGCGACGGCCGACTGGACGGTCAGATCCCGTGCGATGTGCCGCTTGGAGCGCTGCTCCAGACAGGCGGTGCAGGCGTAGCCCACATCGGGACCGCCGACATAGTCATGGGAGAGCGTGTAGGAGACCGCGCGGCGGCCCGGCGGCGTGCGTTCGCTGCCGGAGAGGTTCCCCGCGGCGGCGAAGATGACCTGGGGGAAGTCGGGCTTGCGCGCGCCGTACTCGCTGAGTGTGGTGGTCTCGGTGGCGAAGTCGTACGGCCGGGCCACCTGCGTACCCTCCGTGCCGGGCAGGACCTCACGGCGTACGGCGAACGCGGAGGCCAGGCGACGGCGGTAGAAGGGGTGCAGGCTCATCCACGTCTGGTCCAGGAGCGAGCCGATGAACACCAGCACGGCCGGGACGCAGATCTGCATCCACAGCGGCCAGGCCCAGCCGGTGGCGGTCGCCCAGCCCAGAAGGAGCAGGAAGACGGCCGTGAGCAGGATCAGCACGACCCACACCGTCAGATACTGGAGCAGGCCGTTGGGGACGGCACGGGTCAGGCCCGACCGCCCGCGGACGGCGTCCATCACCTTGGACAGCCCCGTGCGCACGGTCTTGCGCCGCCGCCACAAGGTGCCCACCAGCGCCGCGCAATAGGTGACCAGGACGGTCAGGCCCGCGCCCACCGTCGCGTCGGGGCGGCTGACCTGGTGCCGGGTCTGGAGGTAGACCGCCGACCAGGCGAGCAGCGGGAGCACGAAGACCACGGCGGTCAGCGCGAGCGTGAGCACGACGAACGCCTGGAAGGCCCGGGCCAGCCAGCGGGCCGCCTGGTCGGCGCGGTCCCACACGTACACGGCGAGCCACAGCAGCCAGATCCCGGCGGCCGCCACGAGCGCGTACGCGACCGTCCACACCGCCGGGTCGCGGAACGACGGGCGCGCCGGGGTGGCGGTGCAGTGGGAGCAGAAGCGGATGCCGGGCTCGGCAAGCCCGGTCAGATCGGTCACCGGTACGTCGTGATAGGCCCAGCTCAGGATCAGCCCGATGGTGCCGGTCGCGGCGGCCAGCAGGAACAGGGACGCGAGCAGACCGCGCAGCAGCACTCCGAGGGCGACCATCCACTGTCCGGTGCCGTCGGCGACGTACTTGGAGTGCCGCCGCAGGTGGTCCTCCTCGGGCGAGCCCGGCGCGAACGCGTCCCTGGACGTGAGGGTGTCGTCGAGGGCCAGTTGCATCGCGCCCGCCGTGTAACCGCCGCCGGAGACGGAGACCAGGTACCGGGCCTCGCGCAGCGACCGGCGCAGTGCCTGGAGGGCTCCCAGGGTGACGGTGGCCGAGCGGATGCCTCCCCCGGAGACGCAGAAGCCCAGCTTCGCGTGCTGCCGGCCGGGGGCCGTGGTGCTCTGGTAGCGCCAGTGCGCCGACTCGGTGCCGGGCTCGGTGTGCGGGTGGGCGACGCCGGTCGGCCAGATCCGCCCGTCGGCGTCGGCGACGGGCCAGGGCGGGACGACCCTCGGGGTGTCGGTGGGGTGTCGGGGGTGGGGTGCCCCGGTGGTCGCGTCGGCACCGTCGGTGTCCAGGACCGGGGCCGGTTCCGGGTCCTCGGCCTTCCTCCGCATCCCCCTGCCCGCCCGCGAGACCGTGGTCGCCCACACCCTCGCGCCGATGACCGTGGAGGCGCCGAGCAGCAGCCACTTGACGGTCTCCAGCGCCGTCGCCGTGGCGAACGGCCAGTCGTCGACGGGGCCCCGCACCCTCAGCGCACCGACGAGCAGACCGTTCTCGACGAGACCGAACACCGCGCCCGCGAAGGTGGCGATCATCGCCCAGTAGGAGACCTGACGGCCGCGCAGCCCCGAGTACGCGTGGTGCCCGATCTGGAACACCAGCAGCAGCGTCGCGGCGCCGCAGGCCACCCACACCATGTGGGCCACCAACGCATCCCGGAACGCCGGGGCGTGCCCGTCGTACACCTCCTTGGCCGCCGCTGCCGTACCGGCGAGCTGGAGGCGGGGGAGGTCGACGTCCGGGGCGCGCCACAGGAAGTAGACGACGCCCAGTGCCGCCGGAACGAGCGCGGCCCAGGCCCGCAGGAACCCCTGCTCGGCCGTGACGGGCCGGGCGGGCCGGGCGGCCGTCGGGGGCGGCGGCGAGGAGTGGGGCATCGGGTCACCTCCTGAGGTCGGTGGTGGTGCGGACCGTCCCGTCGGTCAGTCCGGGGGTTCGTCCTCGGGTCCGAGTTCGCCGTCCGGGGCGGGCTCTTCGGCACCGCGGTCGTCCAGTTCGCGCATCCGGCGGTGAACGGCCTCGCGCAGGCTCTCCTTGCCCGGTGCCGGGGGTTTCGAGCCGGTCGCCTCCGCCGAGGAATCGGCGGGGGTCTCGGCAGGGCCGTCCTCCGGGGGTTGTCGACCGGTGGCGTCCTCGTCGGACGGGCCGGTGCCCGGGGTGCTATCCATGCTCGGCCTTGCCCCCCTCCCAGGTTCCTTCGGTGACCTGTCCGGCCTTCAGCTCCTCGATCTGGCTGCGCCAGAGGTCGGCGCGGGAGGCGGTGGTCTCCTTGACGGCGGCGGTGAGTGTCCTGGCGGCGGCGAAGCGGTCGGACTCCGGGCCGCTGGCGGCGATCCGCTCGTTCGTCTTGGTACGGGCGTCGATGGCCGAGCGCAGACTGCCGGTTCGGGCGGTGAGCTTGCCCAGGTCGCGGAAGGTGGGGTTCTTCGTGCCGAACCAGATCTGCTGCCACCAGTGGTCGCTGACCGGTTCGCGCCAGCTCAGGTATCCGCCGTCCAGGATCTTGCGCGGGCCGTCGAGCTTGCCGGTGAAGCTGTAGCGCACGCCGGGAGCCTGAACGGGGTCGTAGAAGTTGGGGGTGAAGAAGTCCGAGACCAGGAACCCGTTGATGGTGTAGCCGTTCTCGGGGGCCTCGGAGGGGTCGGCGACCTCGACGAGGAACTCCACCACCCCCTGGCCCTTCTTCGGCGACTGCCCGGCCACCAGCCGGTTGCCCCAGGGGTCGCCGAGCATCTCCAGCATTTCGTGGCTGGCGGTCAGCGACCAGCTGTCGCTGTACTGGATCAGGGAGAACGGCTGGCCGTTCTTGTCCATGTGGACACCGGCCGCCCCGGGTTCACCGATGTCGTCGCGGACGATCATCGGCCAGTAGCCGACGGGCACGTCGTGGAGGCTGTCGAAGGCGTCGACGGAGGCGGGGATCTGCCACAGCGGCGCGAAGTCCCGGATGGCCTGCTTCTGGAGGGCGGCGGCCACGCGGGTGAGCTGGGAGGGGGTGATCTCGTCGGTTTCGGATACGAGGGCGAGCTGGGTGACCAGCATGCCGGACTCCTTCTCTGCCGGATACGGCTTCCACGGGGGCGGGGTGGTCAGGTCAGCAGGCGGGACAGCGCGTCGGCGTAGTCGGCGGGCAGGTTGGCCTCGTCGGCCAGGGTGTCCAGGAAGGTGTGGTCGCCGGACGCGGTCAGGGCGTCGAGCACCACCGGTTCGAGGGCGACCGGTGCGGCGGTGAGCACGCCGATGCCGGGCCCGGACGGGTGCGGCGCCCCGTTCGCGCTCAGCAGCGGCAGGCGGGGGCGCAGTTCGGCGCCGGTGGGCTCGATCTCGTCCAGGGCCAGCTGCCAGCGCACGCTCCCGTCGGGCGCCGCCGTCATCGGCGGGACGGGGGCGTCGGCGAGGGCCGGTAGGTCGGCCAGTGCGGCTGTCAGCCGGTCATGGGCCTCGCCGAGGGACAGCCCGGCCACGATGGTGTCGGCCGTGCCGTCGTGCAGGTGCAGTACGTGATCCGCCGCCATCCCGGGGACCTGCTCCAGGGTTTCGCCCGGGGCGAGGGCGTGCATGAGCCGACGGGATCCGTAGCGGGCGACACCGTCGACGGCGACCAGCCGGATGTCCTTGTCGCGGGCGTCGATGAGCGAGGTGTACGGGTCCCCCTCGGCGCCGTCGACGACGACGAGGTCGGCGCGCATCCCGGCACCCAGCGATCCCAGGGCGGTGTCCCAGCGCAGGATCCTGGCCGCGTCCCGGGTGACCATGGCGACCAGCTCCTGGTCGCTGAAGACGGATCCGGCGGCGGTGGAGGCCAGCCGGGCGGCCTTGAGCTCGCCGAGCAGCCCCTTGCTCCCCGAGACCGACCAGTCGGAGCCCAGGCCCATCAGCACACCGGCCTGTTTGGCGGCGGCGATGTCCGCGGTCTTCCCGTACAGCAGGAGGTTGGACAGGGGCGACCACACCATGGAGCCGCCGTGGTCGGCGAAGACGGTGAAGTCGTCGGCGGTCAGGCCGGTGCAGTGGATGCCCACCAGGTTCTCGGTGATCGCCCATTTGCCGGGCTCGAACTGGAGGGCCTGGAAGTGCGCCCGGGCGGCCGCGTCGGTGCCCTCGGCCAGATGGAGGAGCAGCCGGTGCGGCTGCTTGAGCCGGGCCAGGAACTTCTCGGCGTCGGCCGCCTCCACGTCGGCGATGCGCGAGGCCGCCTCGGGCAGGTCGGGTGTGTCGGTCTGCTCGACGTTGCGGACGATACCCCGGTACATGCGGCGGGCGCCCGCGTTGCTGAACAGGGCGATGCCCTGGCTGGTGGTGGTGCCGTTGACCAGGGCCTTGGCCTCGACATACCGCACGACGGCCGGCATCAGACGGGGGTCCTGGCCGAGCACCTTCATCGGCCCGGTGACCAGGGTGCGGTAGGCGGGGTTGCCGCTGCCGCCCCACTGGGAGCGGTTGCCGTACTTCTTCGGCACCTGCCACAGCGGCAGCACGTCGTACGGCAGGTGGTTGTGCAGCTCGATCAGCCCGGGGTAGACCGAGCCGTGTGTTTCGACGGGCGCGACCCCGTCGAAGCCGGGCGGGGCGGGCGCGGTGGCCGGGAGCACCGCCGCGATGTGCCCGTCGGCCACATAGAGGGTTCCGTCCTCGATCACGGTGTCCGCCGCGTCAAGGGTGACGATCCGGCCGCGCAGGGCGAACCGGCCGGTATCCGGGGCATCTGCTCCAGGCGACATGCGGGTCCCTTCTCGCCACCCCCCGAGAGGCACGGATGAACACCACATATCGGATGAACATCACTTAATAGACACCATGCCGTAATGTCATCCAGCGATCACCTTCTGTCATGACTGATCGCCCGCATGGAGTAGGAGCCCCGCATGCACCCCTTCGACCCCGGCTACGCACAGGAGCCGTATGCCTCGCTCGTGCGCGACTACCCCGGCCCCGAGATCTATCCCGCCACCGACTTCCGGGTGGAGTGGGGCCCGATCTTCCACCGCGGGCGCCTCGACGGCACGGCCCGCGTGCTCGTCCTCGGGCAGGACCCGGCCGCCCACGAGGCCGTCACCCGCCGGATCCTCGTCGGGACCGCGGGCCGCCGCTTCCAGGGCTTCCTGGCCAAGCTCGGCATCGACACGAGTTACGTGATGGTCAACACGTATGTGTACAGCGTGTTCGGGCAGGGCGGGGGCAACGCGCACGCCAAGGACGAGCACATCGCCGCGTACCGGCACGGCTGGCTGGACGCCATCGTCGCCCATCAGCCCATCGAGGCGGTGATCGCGCTGGGCGGGCTCGCCGACACCGCGTACAAGACCTGGCGGAAGACCCCTTCAGGCGCGGCGTTCGACGGCGCCTACCAGCACATCCTCCATCCCACCTTCCCCGACAGCGCGGCGGCCTCCGGGACCGACCCGGCGGAGGCCATGACCAGGCTCCTGACGAACTGGAACGAGGCGCTCAACGCGCTGCACGGCACGGTCACGCCCGACACGAACCGCCCGCTCGCCCTCTACGGGAGCACCCTCACCCCGGCCGACCTCGCCACCATTCCCTCGGCCGACCTGCCGCCGGGGCTCCCGGCGTGGATGCGCTCCGACGAGCCGTGGGCCAGCCGCCAGGGGGCGACGCCCGCGGAGAAGCGCGCCACCATCATGGTCCAGATCCCCCCGGACCAGCGTCCGTTCACCTGAGCCCGTACCTCCCGGTCACTTGGCCCCGACCGGACTCACATACGTACCGGGGTGGGTGGCCGCGTCCTGGAGCAGGATCGAGCCGACCGGCCACGGCAGGGTGTGGGAGTGCGTCTCGCCCGGCGGGGTCACCACGATGCGGGTCGGTTTGAACTCGTCGCCGCTGCCCTGGACGTACGGCAGATAGAAGATGTTGAAGGTGGTGGTGGCGCCCGGCCGCACCGTGACCCGGTGCGGCTGTACGGCGGTCTGCCGGGCCAGCGACCACGTCAGGGGTCCGACGAGGTCCACACCCGGATACCCGGTCATCACACAGGACTTGGCGCCCTTGTTGGTGAGCGTGACGGTCAGCGCGTACTGGAGGTTGGGGTTCTTGGCGCGGCTGGTCGGCACGATCGCGAAGCCGAGATCGGCGGTCCGGCAGCGCCCGCCGGACGCGGCGGCGCCCGGCCCCGACGGGGTCGGCGACGGCGACGGGCTGCCACTGCCGTCCACCACACTCCCACTGGCGGACGCGCTCGGAGCACTGCTGGTGGCCGCCGCCTCCGAGTGGTCGCCACCGCAACCGCCCAGCGTCAGACCGGCGGCCACGACGGCGACGGCGGACCAGCGAAATCGGGGACGCGGCACGGCGGGCTCCTCAGTCTCGTACTCGACACGACCACGCACGGAACGGGACGCTCCGCACACCACGAAGACGCGTACCACCCTGACACGGTTTCAGACCTGTCGACAGCTTCGCCTCAGGCGGGATGCACCAGCCGGACCTCCTCGCTGCTCGCCCGGTTGTGCTCGTCCGCCCAGTTCCGCAACGCGCTCAGACACGCGTGGTCGAGGTGGCGCAGTCCGGCGAGATGCAGGTGTACGGCCCGGTCCTTGGGGAGCTTCTCCAGTGTCTCCAGGATGCGCGGCAGCCGCAGGAACGTGGCATTGCCGATCACCTGGGCGCTGACCAGCCCTTCCCCGTCGTCCGTGACCTCGATGTGGACGTGGGAGGTCTCCCAGGCGGCCTTGACCACGGCCAGCAGCAGACCGATGAGGACGCCCTCGAACATGTTGGTGAACAGGATCGCCAGCGCCGTCGCCGCCAGCACCACCGCCTCACCCCGGTGGGAACTCCACAGCGCCGACAGCCCCTTCACCGGCAGGAGGGAGAAACCCGCGTATACCAGGACACCGGCGAGCGCGGCGGTGGGCACGTGGGTGAGCGCGCCGGGCAGCAGCGCCGCGAACAGCAGGAGCCAGACGCCGTGCAGCACCCGCGACGCCTTGGTGCGGGCACCGGCCTGCACGTTGGCGGCGCTGCGCACGATGACCGCGGTCATGGGCAGCGCGCCGAGCAGCCCGCACACCGTGTTTCCCATGCCCTGCGCCATCAGCTCCTTGTCGTAGTCGGTGCGCGGCCCGGTGTGCAGCCGGTCGACCGCGGCGGCGCTGAACAGGGATTCCGCGGAGGCGATCAGCGCGAACGCGAGCACCGTGGCCAGCAGCCCCATGTCGGCGAGCTTGGCGAACTCCGAGGAGCCCGGCGGCTGGACGGCGGAGGCCAGACCGCTCACCCGCACCCGGGCCACCGGCAGGCCGAGCACGACCGTCAGGGCGGTGGCACCGCCCACGGCGGCCAGCGCGCCGGGGAGCAGTTGCCAGCGGGCGGGCAGCCTCTTCCAGCCCGCCATCACGGCGATGGTGCCCGCGCCGACGGCGAGCGCGGTGAGCGCGGTCGCCGAGCGCGCGACCTCCGCGGCCAGACCCGGCAGGCCGACGATGTTCGGCACGCCCGCGCCGGGGCCCTTGCGGTCGGCGAGGACGTACAGCTGACCGGCGATCAGCAACAGCCCGATGCCCGCCAGCATGCCCTCCACCACGGCCAGCGAGATCGCACGGAACCAGCGCCCCATCCGCAGCGCTCCGAGCGCGAGTTGGACGAGTCCCGCCAGGAGGACCACGACACCGAGCGCGGCGAGGCCGTACTCGGTGACGGCGGTGTAGACGAGGACGGTCAGACCGGCCGCGGGGCCGGACACCTGCAGACTGCTCCCGGGCAGCAGCCCGGCGACCAGTCCGCCGACTATGCCGGTGATCAGGCCGAGTTCGGCGGGGACTCCGGAGGCGACCGCCACGCCCACGCACAGCGGGAGCGCGACGAGGAAGACGACGAGGGACGCGGCGAGGTCGGCGCGCAGCACACGGGCCGGCGCTGGACGTGTGTTCATGGCGTTCCGTTCTGTCAGTGGAGGGAAGGAACGTCGCGGACTGTCGCGACCGGGCAGACGGCCCAGGGTGCGGCGTCGAATACGTACGGCAGCAGCGGACAGAGCCGGGCCGGATGCCGTCGGGAAGGTAGGTATGAGCATGGTCGGCGCTCTGCCGTGCCGGGTAGGGGCGGCAAGGAGCACGCCAAGAGCGCACCGGGATCATGACCGGCTCACGCCGGGGGCCCGTGAGCCGTCGCGGCGGGATGCCGGACGCGGGCCGGAGCGCGGCGGTGCCCCGTGTGCCCGGAGCGCGGAAACCCCATCCGCTCGTGAAAACCCCTGTGGGCCCGGGCAGCGCGCGCCCGGGCCGACAGGGGGACTGGCGGAGGCTATCCGCGCAGGTCCACCACCGAGCGCAGCTTGCCGCTGGTGGGGCTGCGGTCCAGGGACGCGCCGTCGACCGCCTCCACCGCGAGGTCGAGCAGCCGCTCGGTCACGGCCGAGCGCAGCTCGGGGTAGTCGGCCAGGAAGGCCTCGCGCAGCAGCTCGGGGTCGGCCGCGCCGGAGCGCTCCACGCGGACGGTGAGCCGCTCGCGGGTGTCCTGCCGGGTGAGGACGGTCTGGAGTTCGCCGCTGTAGGAGCCGCGTTCCTGCGCGATGGCCGCGAAGCGGCGGTGGTTGAGGAAGTACGTGGCCACCCGCATCACGTCCCCGGTCCTGCCGCGCAGCTCGAAGCGGGGTGCGTGGCTGCCGCAGGGGCAGCGGCCCTCGACCGCGCGCCCGAGGTCGCCGATCACGTAACGCCCCAGGTGCTGGCCCCGCCGGGCGTGCGTGGTGAAGACCAGACGGCCCGTCTCCCCCGGCGCCACCGGCCGGTCGGCGGCGAGGTCGAGTATCTCCATGGTGTGCAGGTCGGCGTGGAGGTGGTGGACGCCGCCGGTGCTCTCGGCGCACTGGTAGCCGAGCGGGCCGAGGTCGGTGCTGCCGTACGTGATGGAGCGGACGACCTCGATGCCGAAGGTGTCCCGCAGGGTGCGCCGCTGGGCGTCGGTGAAGTGCTCCCCGCCGTAGAACACCTTGCGGATGCCGCCGTACTCGCGCAGGGCGTCCGCCTCCTCGTGCAGCAGTTGCCACAGGTAGGAGGGCATACCGAAGAGGGTGTCCGCCTTGTGGGCGATCAGCGCCTGCGCGGTGGCCCGGTGGTCGGGGCCTGCCGCGAGCGGCAGTTGGACGCCGCCCAGGCGCTCCAGGATGGAAAAGAAGCTGATGAAGCTGCCGTACATGCCGCCGCAGTAGAAGAGGTTGGCGGTGCGGTCCGCCAGCGGGTCGTAGCCCGCGGCGAGCAGACCGCGGGCGGCGGCGTGCATCTGGGTGTCGTAGTCGTCGTAGCTGAACAGCGAGAGCGCCGGGTCGCCGGTGCTGCCGCCGCTGCGGAAGTACAGCTCGGCGTCGGCCCTGGTGACATGGCGGTTGAGCTCCTGGACCTCCTCCTTGCCGGTCAGCGGGCCGCTGGGCGGCGGCAGGAGGACCGGCCGGGCCAGGTCGTCCAGGCAGGCGGTGGTGGCGAAGCGGGCGTCGGCCTGGACCGCGACGCGGCGGCTGTAGCGCTGGAGCGCGTACACACCGTCGTGCGGCTCGCCCGAGTAGCCGCTCAGCATCGCGCCGACCGGGGTGACCCGGGTGACGCCCGCGGCGAAGGCGGCGCGGGAGAGCTCGGCGGTGTCGGTGGGGCTCGCCGCGATACCGGCCGTCTGCAGATACCGGCGCATCGGGCGCAGGGCGCCGATCAGCTTCTTGCGCGGCAGCGGCTTGACCCACACGCTGCGGTGCAGCGGAGAGGCGGTGAGGGCGGACCGGGTGTCGGCCATGACCCGCCAGGAGCCGTCGGCGGCGGCGAACACCCGGGTCAGGCCGAGGTGTTCCTCAAGGCGGGCCACCAGCTCGGTGGTGGTCAGCTCGGCCTGCGCCGCGAGGTCGGGACCGCCGGGCGCGGGCACGGCGGCGGGCCGGGCCGCCAGGACGTCGGCGAAGCGCTCGGCGAACGCGAAGACGTCCCGCTCGTCCTCGGTGTCGAGGTAGACCACCTGGGGGCTGGAGCAGGCCTGCTGCTCGTACAGGCACACGTCGGCCGCCAGCGCCTCCAGCGTCGCGGGCTCGGCCCAGGCGTCGCGGGTGAGGTAGGCGAAGGAGATGCGGTGCCCCCACTCCACCAGGCGGCAGCCGGGCGGCACATGGGCGGCGACCCCTTCGACGGCGCTCTCGCCGCCCCACACCGCGACCGCGTCGGCGGGCGCGCACATCAGCTCCAGCCACTCCTTGCGGGAGGAGGAGAAGCGCAGCACGATGACGCGGGCGGCCAGCGCGCCGGTGGGGTCGAGCGCGACGAGCTCGGCCAGCAGGTGCTGGGTGAGCAGGGTGTCGGCGCCGCTGGTCTTGAGGATGTTGACGTTCCCCGCGAGCAGGCCCTCGACGATGCTGAGCGGGGCGACGGTGGCCGCGTTGCCCGGGGCGATGTGGGCGACCAGGCCGACGGGTGCCCAGGCCTCGTAGACCGTCTCGCGGGCGTCGGGCCGGTTCAGCCGTCCCGGGGCGGTCCCGCCGAGTTCGCGGCGCAGCTTGCGGGTCAGCTCGGTCCGGCTGAGGTAGGTGCCCAGCTCGCCGAGGACGGCGGGGTCCTCGCCCTCGGGCAGGTGCCGCGCGAGCCGCTCCCGTACCGGATGCCGCTCGTCGCGCAGGGCCGTGGCGAGCGCGTCGCAGGCGGCGAGGACCGTCTCGGTCTCCAGCGGGCTCGCGAGCGCCTCCTCGACGGCGGCGGGCAGCTCGGCCAGGCGCCGCCCGGCCTCCTCGTCGCCGATGAACGCGCCCTGCCAGTAGTGGTGTTCGTCTGCCCGGTCCATGGTCTGCACGGTCACGACATGCCCTTCATCAGTTCGGCGGCGGCCACCGCGCAGCTCTTGTTGCGGCTCACTCCGGCGCGCCCGTGCACGG
The DNA here is from genome assembly GCF_002846415.1 of Streptomyces sp. TLI_146. Lineage (NCBI taxonomy): Bacteria > Bacillati > Actinomycetota > Actinomycetes > Kitasatosporales > Streptomycetaceae > Streptomyces > Streptomyces sp. TLI_146. The sequence goes on along the minus strand of NZ_PJMX01000001.1, from coordinate 7,872,444 downwards.
TGAACCAGTCGGTGCCCAGCTCGCACCCGCACTCCTCGCCCGGGTGCAGCGAGGCGAGGTCGCCCATGACGACGCTCTGCGCCGGTACGGAGGTGATGTACGGGGAGACGAGGTGCAGATAGCCGGTCTCGCCGTACGGCAGCGGCTCCAGGGTGCTCGTGGAGAGGATGGCGACCCGCGACCAGACGGGGGCGTGCAGCCGGTGGTGGTCGCACTCGATGTACGGGATGCAGTGCTCCACGGATCCGAAGGTGTCGCGGATGCGGTCGCCGGGGATGCCGAGCTGCTCGGTGACGCGGGCGTACAGCTCGTCCTTGCCGATGCGCTGGTCGGCGTGGCCCTTCCAGCCGCCGCCGAGGACGACCAGGGAGCCCTCGGGAAGCCGCAGAGGCGGCAGTCCCATCGCGCGCATCCGCTCCAGGGTGAAGTAGAGGAAGGCGGGGAAGCCGAGGATGCGGACCGGGGCGCCGTCGCTCTCGAAGCGGCGCAGTGCGGCGACGCAGCCGAACGGGTCGAACTCGTGGCCGTTCCCGGTGTTGCGCAGCGCGTACTCGACCGTGCGCGCCGGGGCGAAGTCGCAGAGGTAGTTGTCGGTGAAGGCCGTGCCGAGGTTGAGGGCGGGGGCCGGTTCGTAGCTGTAGAGGAGGTAGTTGACCTCCTGGTCGGGGGTGATCCAGCCGTTGCGCTCGAAGATGCGGGCGACCATGCGCTGGGCCGAGCGGATGGTCCAGTTGTCGAAGAACATCTGCGACTTCTGGCCGGTGGTGCCCGACGAGGTCAGGTGCAGGTCGACGTCCTCGCGCGGGATGGACAGCACTTCGTGGCGCTTGAAGAAGTTGGCGTGCACCAGCGGGGCGCGGTACGGCTCGGCGGGCGGCGCCGCCTCGTACAGCGAGCGGAAGAACGGGGAGCGGTCGGCGTGCCAGGCGTTGATCTCCGCCATGGCCGCGGCGAACAGCTCGTCCTCGGCGGGCCCGCAGGCGTACGGGTCGGTCAGGTCGCACAGTTCCTGCACACGGGGCAGGAGGGCGGGGTCGGGGACGCCGACCGGGGCGAGATGGGGGTTCATGAGGCAACCTCTAGGGTGGGCAGGTAGGTCGACGCCCAGGCCGACAGATAGCAGTCCAGATAGGGCTGGAGGGGCGGCTCGACGACGACGCCGCGGAAGTCGATCTGCTCGGTGGTGCGCGAGAGCACCACGTAGTCGTGGAAGCCGTCGCCGTCCGCGCGCATCGCCGGGTAGAGCGCGCCCGCGACGAACCCCTGGGCCAGGAACGCCGAGAGCGCCTGGTGGTGCGCGAGCGGCACCAGCGCCTCCACATAGCCCGCCCCGGCCCGGGTCAGGGCCCGGGTGACGGGTTCGAGGTGGGCGGCCGCGGCGGCGGGGTCGGGGTGGGCGGTCAGGAGCGAGCAGTAGCCGCCGGTGCGGTTGAAGTACGCGTAGACCTCGAACCGGCCGTCGTCGGGGGTGAGCAGCACGTTGGGCGTGTGCAGCGGGTAGAACCAGCCGCCCGCGTCGGGGAAGCGCTCGCGGAAGCGGCGGCGTACGAAGGCGGGTGCCTCGATCATCTCCAGGCGCTCGGCGGGTCCGCGCCCGGCCGCCGGGAGCGGACCGGTGGCGCGGACGTCGCCGTAACTGACGCCCAGACAGCTCTCCACGGCCTTCAGGAGCGGGAGCAGCGGCGCGGGCACCTCGGTGACCGGCACGCGGCGCTCCAGCACACCGGCCGAGTGACGCGCGTAGAGTGCGAGGCTTTCACGGCTGCTGAGATCCACGGCGTTGGGCAGGACGCCCAGCGGGCGGAAGCCGTTGCGGGCGACGACGCGCTGGGGTCCGGCGCTGACCGTGCGGACCGTCGCGTACACCGAGTCCAGGCGCCCGCTGTCCAGCATCCCCGCGCACAGCGCCTCGGTCAGCGTGGCGGCCAGGCCGCCGGAGCGGTGGTCGGGGTGGACGGCGAGGCCTTCGAGGCGGCCGATCCGGCTGCCCGGCTCGCCGTGGATGGCGGCGGAGGCGGCCAGGGCTCCGGTGTCGGGGCAGCGGGCCACCAGCCACAGGGAGTCGGGGTCCTGGATGAGCCGGGCCATCTCGGCCGGGTCGGTGCCGAGTCCGGCCGGGTAGTGGGGCCCGTAGACGGCGTAGTAGAGCTGGCGCAGCTCGGCGATGTCGGCGCCGGTGGCCGGTGCGACACGGGCGCTCATCGTTCGCTCCCGACGGGCTCGGGGGCGCGGTCTGCCGAACTCGCCTGCTCCATCGGGGAGTTGGGCGAGCCCAGCAGAGCCAGGGCAGCGGCGGCGGGCAGCAGACCGGCGGCCTGGACCAGGCACAGCGTCTGCGCCGAGAGGTGGTCCCCCGCGAGGCCGAACAGCAGCGAGGCCACCGGGAAGGAGGCACCCAGGACCGCCTGCATCACCGCGAAGAAGCCGGGCTTGTCGGCGGCGGGCACCAGCCGCTGGAACAGGGCCACGAACCGCACGCCGATCACCCCCACGCACCAGCCGGCGACGACCAGGCACCCCGCGAAGACCAGCCGCCCCGCGACGAGCCCCGGCAGCGCGAGGGCGAACGCCATCAGCGCCAGGCACCAGGCGCCCGCGACGGTGGGCCGGCCCGGCACCCGGGCGCCGGTGAACGAGCCGATGAGCGTGCCGCACCCCAGGGACGCCTCCAGGAGGGCCACGGTGGAGCCGCCGTCGGCGAGGACGGTCCGGGTGTAGAGGGGGATGACGACGAAGACGGCCGTGGTGAAGAGGTTGGCCGCGGTGAAGCAGATCAGGATCCGCCGTACGTACGGGAGTCCGCCGAGGATGTCGCGCAGCGTGCGCCGCTCGGGCGCGGCGGCCGCGTCGGCCTCGCCGTCGGCGCCGGGTGCGGTACGGAAGCGGACGCTCGCGACGAGGAGCGCCGCGGCGAGATAGGCGGCCCCACAGCCCGCGCCGAGACCGGCCACGCCCGCGCGGTCGACGGTCACCGCGCCGAGCAGCGCCCCGCCGAGACCGGCCAGGGACTGGGTGGACAGCTCGAAGCCGGTGGCCGCCTCGATGTCCTCGTCGTCGACGAGTTCGGGCACCGAGGTGGTCAGACAGGGGTCGAAGAAGGCCTGGCAGGTGGCGAGCGCGAGGGTCGCGGCGTAGACGGCGGGCAGCGGCAGACCGCTCGTCCACGCCCAGACGGCGAGGGCGACGGCGACGGCCCCGGCCACCGCGGCGGCCGTGCGCAGCACCGAGCGGTGGGCGGTGCGGGCCACGACGCGGGCCACCACCGGGGCGAGGGCCACGGCGGGCAGGGTGCTGACGGCCATGAAGAGGCCGGAGGCAAGCCCCCGGCCGCCGTCGACCGCGTAGGCCACCAGCCACCACGAGACGCCGACCTGGAACATCCGGACGGCGGCCTGGGTCAGGACCTGGCTCAGCCACACGGCGCCGAAGGCGCGGTTGCGCAGGACGAGCGGCCGGCGGCGGCCCTCGTCCACGAGGGTGGTGCTCATGCGGTCGGCCTCTCGTCCAGGACGCGGACGAGCTTGCCCGAGCGCGGGTTGACGGCGAGGTCGCGGTGGCCCGCCCACTCGACTCTGAGCGGATGTACGAATCCGGCGCTCACACTGTCCGGATACAGCGGCCGGGCGCTCTCCAGCTCGGTGACGACGGCCTTGGCGAGCGGTTCGAGCGCGGCCGGGTCGTCGTCGCCCGGGGCGGTGGCGAGCCGCAGCACCAGCCCGTCGCGGCCGTCCCAGCGGCGGACGACCAGCTGCATCCCGACGATGCGGCCCTCGGTGTCCGCCTCGGCGACGGCGTCCTGGGCGTCCTGCGAGTACAGCGACACCGGCCCCACCCGGACGCCCTCTTCGGCCCGGCCGAGGATGCGGAAATGACCGAGGTCGGTGTCGGTCCATTCGGCGCGGTCGCCCGCGGGGTAGCGGATGACGGGCATCAGTCTGCGGAAGAGGCTGGTCACCACGACCCGGCCGGGACGGCCCGGCTCGGTGATGGGCTCGCCCGTGGTGTCGTCGAGGATCTCGACGATCGACTCCGGGGTGAAGGCGCGGTGCACCCGGGGGTCGGGGCCCGGCACGGGGCGGCCGAGCAGCCCCGCGTCGACGCTGGCGTAACCGACCGACCGGATCGCCGCGTTGGGGAACGCGGCGGCGAGCAGTCGCCGCTGGTCGTCGAAGAGGGCCTCGCCGCCGAAGAGGACCAGCTCCACCGCGTCGAGCCGCAGGCCGGCCGCGAGGATGTGCTCGGCGAGGCGGCACAGCGTGGTGGACGTGCCCGCCACGACCTGCGCCGCGAAGTCGCGCAGGGTGGGCACCGTCGACTCCAGCGGCGCGGCGCCGCCGATGGGCAGCCGTACGTTGTCCACGGGAGCGTGGGCGAGCGAGTCGAGGATGAACAGGAAGCTGGCGTAGAGCTCGCCCGCGTAGAAGAGGTCGGCGACGCGGTGGCCCGGGCGCAGGCCGGTGTCCACCAGGCCCTGGCCGAAGGCGGTCACGAAGGTGCGCCACTCGTCGCGGGTGTAGACGGAGAACTTGGGCGCCCCGGTGGTGCCGCCGGTCTTGTAGACGGTCGCCTCGCTGAGGGGGCCGGTCAGAACGCGGTTGCCGTCGAGGGTGTTGGCCGCCCAGAACCGCTGCTGGTCCACGACCGGCAGGTCGGTGAGGCGGTCGGCGTCCGGCGGCAGGGACGCGTAAAGCTCTTGGTAGAAGGGTGAGTTGTGACGGGCGAACCGGATGAGGTCCGAAAGCTGCTGGGCGGACATGCGGCCTTTGCCTAGGTGAACGGAGTCGGTCGGGAGTCACCGCGGCAGGGCGAGGCCATGCGCTCGCCGCCTGCGGGATCGTTCGGCGTACAGGGGATTCCCCGTGCCCCTGACACCTCGAAGCGCGCCGAGAACTGACGCGCGATCACGATGATGGAACATCTGCCCGCGAATCGCAAAGTTGACCGCACATCCGTCGGTCTTTCTGGCCGAAAACCGCGAATTCTTATGCCGAAAGCGGTTGATGATGCAACGATCGAAGGCCCCGGACCCCGATCCGGGCACTCTTCTATGGTTGAGCCATGCACACCGTGGCCGTCCTAGCCCTCGACGGAGTCATCCCCTTCGACCTGTCCACGCCCATCGACGTGTTCCAGCGCACCCGGCTGCCGGACGGGCGCCCCGCCTACCGCGTCCAGGTGTGCGCGCCCGCCGAGGAGGTGGACGCGGGGGCGTTCACGCTGCGGGCCCCCCGGCGTCTGGACGCGCTGGCCGAGGCGGACACGGTGGTCCTTCCGGGCTGCGCCGACCCGGTCGCCCCCGTCCCGGACGAGGCCCTCGACGCTGTGCGGCAGGCCGCCGCCCGGGGCGCCCGGATCGCCTCCATCTGCACGGGCGCCTTCGTGCTCGCCGCCACCGGTCTGCTCGACGGCCACCGGGCCACCACGCACTGGGCCGCCGCCGCGCTGTTCGCCGAGCGCCACCCGGCCGTCGACGTGGACCCGGCCGTGCTCTACGTCGACAGCGGGCAGCTGCTCACCTCGGCCGGCGCCGCCGCGGGCCTCGATCTGTGCCTGCACATGATCCGCCGCGATCTGGGTTCGGCGGTGGCGGCCGACGCGGCGCGGCTTTCGGTGATGGCGCTCGAACGCGAGGGCGGGCAGGCCCAGTTCATCGTGCCCGAGCATCCGCCCGCCCCGCGCGGCTCGACGATGGAGCCGCTGCTGCTCTGGATGGAGGAGAACGCCGGCGCCGACCTCACCCTCGACGACCTGGCCGCGCGGGCCGGGATGAGCGCGCGCACCCTGCACCGGCGCTTTCGCGAGCAGACCGGCACCTCCCCGCTGCAATGGCTGCACCGGGCGCGCATCCGCCGGGCCCAGCACCTCCTGGAGACCACCGCGCACCCCGTCGACCACATCGCGTCGCAGGTCGGCTTCGGCTCCCCCACCGCGTTCCGGGACCGCTTCAAACGCCTCGTCGGCACCAGCCCGCACGCGTATCGGCGCAGTTTCCAAGGGGCGTGAGCGCGTGTCTTCGTCCCCGGGCACAGGACCGCCGCCCGCCGGAGGGTTCGGCGGGCGGCGGAGTCACGTACCGGCGGTCAGCACTCCCGCAGACCAGGGGCCGGGTCCTGGCCCGTGTTCACGTCCACGGCGGGCACATTGCCCCAGGCGCCGTTGTCGAGCTGCGTCCAGTACCAGATGTCGTTCCCGCCCGGGTGCGGGTCGCCGTGGCCCCAGCACTGGAACCAGCCGAAGGTGCCGTTCAGCTGGCCCCGGGTCGCCGAGCGGTACGAGCGGTCCGCGTAGCCCTTCGCACCCGCCTTGTTGCCGCAGTACAGCCGTCCGTCCGAGCGCACCCCGCACTCGGCCGCGGGCTTGGCGGGCTTGGCCGGGGCGGCGGCCACGGCGGGGGCGGCGGCGGTGAATCCGGCCGCCAGCACGGTGGCGGCCGCCATCAGGGCGAGCTTGTCGAGTGCGTTCATGGTGTGCGTGCTCCTTGTTCGAGTCGTACGCGCTCTGCGTGTCCTACGCGTCCCATGGCGCGGGGATCGCCTCGCAAGAGGTGGGGGTGCCTCCGCCGCCGCTCGGGACGGGTTCGAGCCTGGCCGCCGCCCGTGGCCGGTGTCGAGGAGGCGGGCGTCGCCCATGCGGATGTGAAACGGGAAACACCCAGGGAAACAGTCCCGGGCGCCCCCGCGAACTGACGTCTCGTCAACTAGCTGGGTTGCAGACGCGCACGTACGGCAACCCCGGCAGCAGCCCGGCCCAGCGGCGCGGACCCGTGTCGCCGAGCAGTCGGCAGACCTCCGCCTCGCGCGCCCGCAGGTCCGTCGACCACAGCCGGACCGTCCCGTCATTGCTGCTGCTCGCCAGCGTCCCCGGCCGACCGGGGGCGAACACCACGCCCCACACGGCGCCGGCGTGTCCGCTCAGGGCGGCGACGAAGCGCCCCGAGGCGGGCTGCCACAGCCGTACGGTCCGGTCGCTGCCGCTGCTCGCGAGCACCGTCCCGTCCGGGCTGAAGGCCACCGCCCGTACCGAACCGCTGTGTCCGGTGAGGGAGCGGAGCGTGGCGGCGCGGCGGGGGTCCCAGAGGCGGACCGTGCCGTCGTTGCCGGCGCTGGCCAGGGTGCGGCCGTCGGGCGAGAACGCCACGCCGCGCACCGAGCCGGTGTGCCCGCGCAGGACCGTGCGCACCGCATGCCGGGCCGGGTCCCACAGCCGGACCGTCAGGTCGTCGCTGCCGGTGGCGAGGGTGCGCCCGTCCGGGCCGAAGGCGAGCGCGTTGACGAAGTCCGTGTGGCCGCGCAGCACCGCCAGCTCAGCGCCGTCGGCGGCGCGCCACAGCCGTACCGTGCGGTCGGCGCTCCCGGACGCCAGGGTGCGTCCGTCCGGGGAGAACGCCACCGCGAACACCGAACCGTCGTGCCCGGTCAGCGTGGTGAGGAGTCGGCGCCGGGCCACGTCCCAGAGCCGGACCGTGCGGTCGGCGCCCGCCGAGGCCAGCAGACGGCCGTCGGGCGAGAAGGCTACGGCGAACACCGATCCGTCGTGCCCGGTGAGCGGCGGGAGCGGGCGGCGGCGGACCGCGTCCCACAGCCGGACCGTGTGGTCCGCCGCCGCGGCGGCGAGCAGTCGGCCGTCCGGCGAGAACGCCGACTGCCACTCCTCGGTGAACGGCCGGGCGACCAGCGCCGGACCGCCCGGGTTCCACAGCACCACCGACTGGTCGAACCCGCCGGTCGCGAGGCGGCCGCCGGGGCCCGCCGCGACGGACAGCACATAGTCGGTGTGGCCCGAGAGCACCGCCGCCAGGCGGCCCTTCACCGGGTCCCACAGCCGGACCGTGCCGTCGCCGCCCGCGCTGGCGAGGGTGTCCCCGCCGCGGCTGAAGACCACGGCGTTGACGTCGTCGCCGTGGCCGGTGAGGACCGCTCGCGCCGTCCCGTCGGCGGTGTCCCACAGGCGTACGGTCCGGTCGGCCCCGCCGGACGCCAGGCTGCGGCCGTCCGGGGCGAAGGCCAGTCCGAGCACCTGGTCGGTGTGGCCGCTGAGCACGGCGCCCGGATGCCCGTCGGCCGCGCCCCACAGCCGTACCGTACGGTCGGCGCCCGCCGAGGCGACGGTCCGGCCGTCGGGGGCGTAGGCCACCGCCATCACGGCGTCGCCGTGCCCGGTGAGCACCCCGCGCGGGGTGCCGTCCGGCACGCTCCACAGCCGTACCGTGCGGTCGAGGCCGCCCGAGACGAGGCCACGCCCGTCGGGGGCGAAGGCGACCGACCGTACGGCTCCCCGGTGGCCGGTCAGGATCGCGGTCATCCGACGGGAGGGCATGTCCCACAGACGTACCGACCCGTCGGTGCCTGCGGTCGCGAGCCGGTGGCCGTCGGGCGCGAAGGCGACGGCCGTGACCGGTCCTTCGTACCCGGTGAGCGTGGCCGTCTCGCGGTGCCGGACGGTGTCCCAGATCCGGACGGTGGCGTCCGATCCGGCCGAGGCGAGCAGGCGCCCGTCGGGGCTGAACGCCACGCCGTTTACCGCTCCTTGATGGCCCGTCAGCCGTCCGTCGAAGTACTGGGCCTGGGTGCTGAGCAGGGCCCCGCGCGACTCGGGCGTGGCGGCCGACCGATAGGCGGCGGCCGCGAGCAGCATGGACGCCTCCGGCCGCCCTTCGGCGAGCGCCTCCGACCGTACGGCCATGGCCTGCGACTGGGCGACGCGGCGCTGCCGGTACGCGTCGGAGCGCTGGCGGAAGGCCACAGTGCCCGCCGCGACGGCGACGGCGAGCAGCACGGCGAGCGCGCCGAGCAGGGCGCGGCGGACCCGGACGTGGCGGCGCGCCGCCCGCAGGCCGCGCTCCTCCTCGGCGAGGCAGGCCGCCACGAACGCGGCCTCCCGCTCCCCCAGCCGGTCCCCGCTGCCGGGCCGCCGCTCCCAGTCGCGCACCGCGTCGAGCCGGGCGCCCCGGTACAGCAGTCCGGGGTCGTGCCCCGCGCGCGCCCACTCCACGGCGGCGTCCGCGAGCTGCTGGCGCAGTACGAGGGCGGCGCGGTCGCTCTCGATCCAGCCGTGCAGCCGGGGCCAGGCGTGCAGCAGCGCCTCGTGGGTGATCTCCACGGTCTGGGCGCCCGCGGTGACCAGCCGGGCCCGCACGAACGCGTCGAGGGCGCGCGCGGCGGCGGGCGGATCGGCCGACTGGCCGGGGATCAGGGCCCGTTCGAGCGGTCTGCGGGTCTGGGCGGCGGAGCCTTCGCCGACCTGCACCAGCCGTACGAGCAGATGGCGCGCCATCCGCCGCTCGGCCGGATCTAGGCGGGTGAACACGGACTCGGCGGTGCGGGCCACGGCGCCGTGGATGCCGCCGGTCGTCTCGTACCCCGCGACCGTGAGCGTACGGCCCGCGCGCTGCTGCCAGGTCGCGAGGAGGGCGTGGCCGAGCAGCGGCAGCGAGCCCGGGGAGGCGGCGGGGCCGGAGCGCAGGTCGCGCAGCAGCAGTTCGGCCAGGCCCGGCTCCAGGGTGAGACCGGCCCGCTCGGCGGGTCCCGCGATGGCGGCGCGCTGCTCGGCGTCGGACATCGGCGCGAGCGCGAACAGGCCGTGCGTGAAGGCCTCGGCGAGTTCCGGGTGGTCGAGGCAGTGCCCGAAGAAGTCGGCGCGCACGCCCAGGACGACGGCCGCCTCGGCCGCGGCTCCCGGCGGCGGCTCGGCGCCGGTCGCCAACGTGTGCAGGACGGCGACGAAGGCGCGGCGCTCGCGCTCGTCGGCGCAGAGCGTGAAGACCTCCTCGAACTGGTCGACCACGAGCACGAGTCCGGGGTGCCCCTGGGCGTCGCGGGCCGCGTCCAGCAGGGCCCGCGGCCGTTCGGCCAGCGCCTCGGGGGTGAGGCCGTCGCCCGCGCGGCCGAGCAGGTCCGCGGTGCAGCGCACCAGTTCCTTCAGCGGGTGCGCGGTCGGCGCGCACACCACGGCGGGCCATGCGGCGGACCCGGCGACCGGCAGCGCACCGCGCCGCAGCGCGGGCAGCAGCCCGGCCTGGAGCAGCGAGGACTTGCCCGCGCCCGAGGGCGCGACCACGGCCAGCGGCCCGTGGCCCACGCGCTCCGCGAGCCGCCCCACCAGCTCCGCCGTGGCGCCGTCCCGGCCGAAGAACCACTCGGCGTCCTGCGGCCCGTAGGCGGCGAGTCCCCGGTACGGGCACAGCGCCCCCTCCGGATCGGCCTCGCCGGCACGGGCCGCGGGGACACCGACGGCGGCGGGCGGTCCGGCGGGGGTCTTCGGTACGAGCCGCGTCAGGCTCCCTCCCGCGTCGAGGGCGGTGTCGCAGCGCCGGGCGACGTCGAGCGTCGGGGGTTTCCCCCCGTTCTCGATCTTGCTGAGGTAGCCCTTGCTGTAGTGGACCGAGCGGGCGAGCTCGGTGAGGGACATCCCGCGCAGGCTCCTCAGCCGCCGCAGCTCGGCTGCGAACTCGCTGGCCCTCTCGTCGTTCGTCGGCACGAGCCGTACCTTTCCGTGACCGACGGGACGTAAGCCTCGAAAGCGCGGGGAGTGCCGGGCGCCTGCTTCAGAGCCGTAGGGGTCGACTTCACAGCCGTACGGAAGGGGAAATTCAGAAAGGGAAAAGGTTCGCCGTGAAAACGGAATCACCCGGGACGACCGACCGGCGGTCGGGTCGCGTCACCCGGCCGCCGGAAGGCATCGTCGTCATCTCGCAGATTTACTCCTTACCGCCAGTAGTGGTCGGCCCAGGTTCCGCACGGCCATTGGATCGCTTTCGCACCGGCGTTACGGCTTCCGCCTTCCACCGCCAGGCACTGGCCGCTGTTGTAGTTCACGACGTGGTAGGTGCCGCCACCGGTGGCAACGAACCGCCAGAAGTGGTCGTTCCAGGTGCCGCACGGCCACTGGATGACCTGGACGCCGTTCTGCCGGCTGCCGCCGGGCACGGCCAGGCACTGGTAGCTGTTGTAGTTGACCACCCGGTAGTAGCGGACCCCGCCGATGGTCCACGGCTCAAGGTTCCAGTAGTGGTCGTTCCAGGTGCCGCAGGGCCATTGGATGAGGCCCGTGCCCTGGTCGAGGCTGCCGCCGGGGACCGCCAGACACTGCCCCGACCCGTTGTTCACGAGGTGGACGAACGTCGCCGCCGCCGCGAGGTCGCGCGTGGGGTCCGGGGCCGCCCGTACGGCGTCCTTCGCCGTCGCCACGCCGGTACGCGCGTGGTCCGGCGCGGGAGACACAGCACCGGCCGTCGGCGCCGCCAGGAACAGCGCGCCCAGCGTCGCCAGGGCCACGGCGGCCCTTCTCCAGATCCGCATGATTCTCCTCTCGATCGAGGATCACCCGAGCTGACATTCCGTCAACTCTTCCAGCAACTCGCGCAGCGTATGGGAGAGTTCTTCGGTGCGACAGCCATCAACGCCCTTTGGCCAGAAACACATGAATTCCGCAGGCCAGCGTGACCGAATCCCCTTGCGGCGAATAGTGCATTCCTGAATTGTTTTTCGGTCACCTGGCGGCGGCAGGAAAAATGACCCGAACCCGCGCCCGGCCGGACCGGTCCTTTTTCCCCGACGGACGTGCCCACCTGGCGGGGTGCGGGAACGGGCGTTCCACTGGAGGGGCGGGAGCGGCGGACCGCACGGCAAGGACGGCGCATCGCACGACAAGGGAGAGCACCTGCCATGGCGGACACTCATCATGTGCTGCTGGTCTCGTTCACCGATCCGTCGCGGTGCCGGGCGGCGTACGAGGAAGCCGTCTCCCTGCCGGGGCTGCGGCAGGCGGCGGTCCTTGAGCGGTCCGCGGAGGGCCTGCTCGACGTGCCCGACAACCATGTGCGCGGCGCCGGGGTGCCCACGGTGGGCGGCGGCGTGGTGGGCGGGCTCGTGGGACTGCTCGGCGGGCCGATCGGCGTGCTGTTCGGCAGCGCGGCCGGGGCGGCCCTCGCCAACGCCGCCGAGAACCGCCAGCTCATCGAGGACGGCGCGGGCCTGATCATGCTCAGCAGCCGGGTCGAGGACGGTACGGCCCTGCTCGTCGTCGACCTCCACGAGGCGTCGCCGGAGCCCGCCGACGAACTGGCCCGGCGCCACGGCGGCGCATTGCGGCGCCTGACCGCCAAGGAATTCGCCGCGCGGGTCGAAGCCGCCGAACGCGCGGCGGAACGGACCGACACGCCCTGACCCCGCCGCGCCGAAGGCTCTCCCCCGCTCAGAACGCCTCGGCCGGCTCGGGCAGTTCCGGCCCGAGGACACCCGGGCCCCGCCAGGTGTACGCGCCGGGGTCGAAGCGGCTCAGCAGCCGCACCAGCCGCCCGGTGGACCACGGCCAGGCGAAGGTGTTGCGCCCGCTGGGCGCGAGGTAATAGCTCGTACAGCCGCCCGTGTTGTACACGGTGCCCGCCAACGCCCGCTGCACGGCCGCGTTGTACGAGGCCTGCACGGCGGGCCGGACGTCCAGGGCGGTGTGCCCGGTGCGCCGGAGATGGGTGAGGGCGGCGGTGAGATAGGTCAGCTGGGCTTCGAGGACGCTGATCGCGGAGGTGGAACCGCCGAGCAGATTCGGGCCCAGGAGCAGGAAGAGGTTGGGGAAGCCGCTGACGCCGCTGCCCAGGTACGCCTGCGGTTCACCGGCCCAGGCCGCTCGCAGCGTACGGCCGTCGGCGTCGTACAGGCTCTCGGCCAGCGGCAGTTCGCCGACCCGGAAGCCGGTGGCCGTGACGAGGACGTCGGCCTCGGCCACGGTGCCGTCGGCGCCGACGACCTCCTTCTCGCGTACGGCCGCCACGGCGGTGGGGTGGAGGTGGACGTGCGGCCGGGACAGGGCCTGGTAGTAGGTGCTGGAGGTCAGCAGACGCTTGCAGCCCAGTCGGTAGTCCGGTGTGAGCGCCCGGCGGGTGGCCCGGTCACGGACCGCGAGGCGCAGATGTGCCCGGGCGCCCGCCTCGACCAGACGGGCGAGTTCGGGGTGGCGGAAGGCGCAGCCCAGGCCCTCCTGGAGGCCGAACTGCCCGGCGCGCAGGGCTCTTCGGGCGCCGGGCACGCGATCCAGGCACCAGTTGAGCGCCGCCGGGACCGGCAGGTCGGGCTTGGGCAGCACCCAGGGGGCGGTGCGCTGGAAGAGCCGTACCTCCGCAGCGCGGGACACGATCTCGGGCACGAGCTGGACGGCGGAGGCGCCGCTGCCGACCACGGCCACGCGGCGGCCGGTCAGGTCGACACCGTGGTCCCAGCGGGCGGTGTGCAGCACCGGTCCGGCGAAGTCCTCGACGCCGGGCACCTCCAGCGGGCGCGGCACGTGCCACGGGCCGGTGGCCAGGACCAGCACGGCCGCGCTGTAGGAGCCGTCGGTGGTCTCCAGGCGCCAGCGCGCGGCCGCCGGGTCCCAGCGGGCCCCCAGTACCCGCACCCCGCAGCGCAGCACCTCGCCGAGTCCGTACTGCTCGGCCGTGGTGCGCAGATAGGCGTGGATCTCCGGCTGCCCGGCGAACACCCTCGTCCAGGCGGTGTCCTGGGCGAACGAGTAGCTGTAGAGCGTGGAGGGCACGTCGCAGGCGCAGCCCGGATAGGTGTTCTCCCGCCAGGTGCCGCCGAGTTGGGACGCCTTCTCCAGGACCACCACCTCGCGGAACCCCGCCTGCCGCAGCCGGATGGCGGCGCCGATGCCGGAGAACCCCGCTCCGACGACCACCACCCGAACGTCCCTGCCGGGACGGGAGGCCTGGGCGGGGATCACCGCGCGGATCCGGCGGTGTACGGGAGGGCGCTTACTTCCCGGCCGCCCCTGCGGCAGCCGGATGCACGAAGGGAACGGCGGGCGGCCGGCAACGCCACGACGCTGCGGACGACCACGCCCGAACCCCGGCCACGGGTCACGCAGTGCGGCGGGGAGGCCTCCGCGCTCGTGCGGGTCATGGTGGTCGGCTGCGCACCTCGTGGCATCGACGAGCCTTCCGTACGGCGATCGGACCGTGCCACCGTCTCGCACCGCCCGAGCGCCCCGGCAGAGCGCGAAGACCGGCGCCCTGCGCGCGTCGCCCGAAGGGGAGAGCCCCCGCGCGCCCCCGCTGCCGGGCCGGTCAGTCCTGGCCGAGCTCCGCCGTGAGGGCGTCGAGGTTCTCCAGCCGCCCGGCCGACTCGGTGAGCAGCGGCACGGTCGCGACGAGGATCAGCTCGGTCACGGCGATCTCATGAGTGAGCGGGGCGATGGGGCCCGCCGCGTCGCGCGGCAGCCGCAGCAGCACCTCGGCCTGTGCGGCCAGCGGGGACTCCCAGGCGTCGGTGACCAGCACCAGCCGCGTCCCGCGCGCCCGGGCCGCGCGCACGAAGCGTGCGGTGGTGTCGCTGTAGCGGCGGAAGTCGTACGCCACGACCAGATCGCCCGGGCCCAGGTCGAGCAGTACCCGGGCGCGCTCGGCCGCCCCGTCCGGGACCCGGCGCACTCCCGGGCGCAGGCTGGCGAGCTGGCGGACCAGATAGTCGGCGGCGAGTTCGCTCAGGGGGCCGCCCATCCCCCACACCCCGCGCGCCTGGGAAAGGAGCGCGGCGATCCGGGCGAGCAGGGGTTCGCCCGCCGCGGCGATGGTGGCGTCGAGCCCGGCCGTGAGCTGCTCGGCCGCCCGGCGCGGGCCGTCGGGGGCGGTGGCCACGAATTCACGCAGCCGGGAGCGGTCGTGCTCGCGGCCCTCAGCCCGGACCGCGGCCTGGAAGTCGGCGAAGCCGGACCAGCCGAGCCGGGCGAAGAGCCGGGAGGCGGTCGGCGGGCTGACCTTCGCCCGGTCCGCCAGGGAGCGCAGCGAGCCCAGGGCGGCGAACGGATAGTCGTCGAGCAGCACCCGCACGATGGCCTGTTCCCCGCGCGGCAGCTCCGGATAGACCGCCCCGAGCCGGGCCGCCACCTCGTCGTCGTTCGCCATGCCACTCCCCGCCGCCGTCGCCGTGGATGAAACGATTGTTTCGCATCTCTTGAAGATCTCGGGTTACAGTAACATTCGTGACCATAGACGAGCGCTCCTCCGCCATCACCACGACCTCCGTACGGACCCGCCCCTGGCGCGGCCTCATCGACGGCTACCGCGCATGGCTGCCCGTCACGGACGCCACCCCCGTCGTGTCGCTGCACGAGGGCAACACGCCGCTCGTTCCGGCCGCCCACCTGTCGGCACTGACCGGCTGCGACGTGTGGCTGAAGGTGGAGGGCGCCAACCCCACCGGCTCCTTCAAGGACCGGGGCATGACGGTCGCGGTCAGCAAGGCCGTCGAGGCGGGCGCGCGCACGGTGGTGTGCGCCTCGACCGGCAACACCAGCGCCTCGGCCGCCGCGTACGCGGCCCGCGCGGGCATCGGCGCCGCCGTCCTGGTCCCCCGGGGCCACATCGCGCTCGGCAAGCTCGCCCAGGCGGTCCGCTACGGCGCCGAGATCGTCGAGGTGACCGGCTCCTTCGACGACTGTCTGCGCATCGCCCGCGAGCTGGCCGAGCACCACCCGGTCGCGCTGGTGAACTCGGTCAACGACCACCGCCTGGCGGGCCAGCAGACCGTCGCCTTCGAGGTCGTGGACGCACTGGGCGACGCGCCGGACATCCACTGCCTGCCGGTCGGCAACGCCGGGAACATCACGGCCGTCTGGCGGGGCTACGACGCGTACGCCGGCGCCGGTCTCGCCACCGCCAGGCCGCGGCTCTGGGGCTTCCAGGCGGCGGGCTCGGCGCCGCTGGTGCACGGCGAGGTGGTGGCCGAGCCGGAGACGGTGGCCACCGCGATCCGTATCGGCAACCCCGCCTCGTGGCGGGGTGCGATCGACGCGCGCGACAGCTCCGGCGGCCTGATCGGCGCCGTCACCGACGAGCAGATCCTCGACGCGTACCGGCTCGTCGCCCGCCACGAGGGCGTCTTCGTCGAGCCCGCGTCGGCGGCCGGCATCGCGGGGCTGCTCGCCGAGCACCGCGCGGGCCGCCTCGACGCCGGGCAGCGCGTGGTGGTCACGGTCACCGGCAACGGCCTCAAGGACCCGGACGCCTCGATGCGCGGCGGCTACGAGTCGACCACGTCCTCGGCCCGTACGGCGGACGTCGCCCAGGCCCTGCGCCTGACGTCCTGACGCCCGGGCCCGCCTCACCGACGAGGTGACTGGTGGGGCGTCAGGCCCCGGCCGCGTCCAGACGCTCCATCAGCTCCGGGTCGAGGTCGAGCTCCAACGCCCCCAGCGCCTCGTCCAGCTGGGCGACGCTGCTGGCGCCGACCACGGGCAGAGCGGCCGGGTCGCTGTGCAGCAGCCAGGCGAGGACCACCTGGTTGACGGTCGCCCCCAGTTCGTCCGCCACCGCGCGCAGCACCGCGAGCCGCGCGGCCGAGTCCGGGTGGTCGTACTCGGCGGGCAGCGGCTTGGCCGGGTTGGTGTAGGCGCCGCCGAGCTGCGGAGAGTAGGCGAGCAGCGTCAGCTCGTCGTGGCGGTCGCGGACGTAGTCGAGCAGTTCGGGGCCCGCGAACGGGTTGACCCCGCCGTCGGCGCCCGGCCGGGGGCGCAGATACGTGAGCCGCTGCTGCACCGCGCCGTAGGCGGCCACCCCCAACTCCCGCGCGGCGGACCGCGACTGCTCGATACGCCAGGCGGCGAGGTTGCTGCAGCCGAGCGCCCGCGCCTTCCCGTCCCGCACCAGCTCGCCGAAGGCGCCCACGGTCTCCTCCACCGGGACGGTCCGGTCCTCGACGTGCGCGTAGTAGAGGTCGATGCGGTCGGTGCCGAGGTGGCGCAGGCTAGCCTCGGCCTGCTTGCGGATCACCGGGGCCGAGAGCCCCTCGGCGTTGCCGGGCCACTCCTGAAGCGGCCCGGTGGCGAGCCCGCCGACCTTGGTGGCGAGCACCATCTCGTCGCGTACACCACGGTCGGCGAGCCAGCGCCCCAGCAGGAGTTCGCTCTCCGCGCCCGTGGCGCCGTCCACCCAGAACGCGTAGCAGTCGGCGGTGTCCACGAAGGTCCCGCCCGCTTCCAGGAAGCGGTCCAGGATCGCGTACGAGGCTCGCTCATCCACCCAGGTGCCGAACCCCATCGCTCCCAGGCACAGCCCGCTGACCTCGAACCCGTCCGCCCCGCCCAGCTGTCGCCGCTTCATTCCGGTCCCCTCCCGCTGTGATGTGTCCGGCGTGCGCGATGCCCCGTGGCCGTCCGCGCCGCCGTCGGGACGGGAGTCTGCACGTTGGAGCGCACACGAGGTCAAGCCCCCGCCCGCACGCGCGAATCCCTGTTGAGGACAGGGCCGCCCCCGGCGAGGATGTCGGGCATGAGACGTCTCGTGGTCATCGATGCCCCGTCCAACCTCGGCCTGCGCCCGCCCGCACCCGGCACGGTCCCCGGCTGCTACAAACTCGCCGGTGCGATGCGGGAGTTCGGTATCGTCCGGCGGCTGGGGGCGCACGAGGGCGGGGTGGTGGTGCCGCCGCGCTACGACCGCGGCGACTGGCAGGAGGGCGACGGCGTCTTCAACGCGGCCGCCATCGCCTCGTACACCCGCAAGCTCGCCGACCGCGTCGAACACCACGTCCGGGCCGGTGACTTCCCCGTCGTGCTCGGCGGTGACTGCTCGATCCAGCTCGGCGCCTCGCTGGCGCTGCGCCGCACCGGCCGGTACGGGATCGTGGTCATCGACGGCTCCGCGGACTTCCGCCACCCCGGCAACTCCGACCGGATCGGCGCGGCCGGCGGCGAGGAACTGGCCCTGGGCACCGGGCGCGGCCAGAGCGACCTGACCGATCTGGAGGGGCTGCGCCCGTACATACGCGACGAGGACGTCCGGATCCTGGGGATGCGGGACGGCGACGAGGACCTGGCGGAGTTCGCCGAACTGAAGATCCCCACGGCCACGGTCGGCGAGATCAGGCAGTGGGGCCCGGCGGAGATCGGCGCCTCGGTCCGCCAGTCCCTGGAGACGGCGCCGCTCGACGGGTTCTGGGTCCACCTGGACGCCGACGTCCTCGACCCGAGCGTGATGCCCGCCGTCGACAGCCCCGACCCCGGTGGCCTGCTGCCCGACGAACTCGCCACACTCCTGGGGGCGTTGGTGCGGTCGGAGCGCTGCGTGGGCTTCAACCTCACGATCTACGACCCCGATCTCGACCCGGACGGCGCGGCGGGCCGCGTCCTGGCGGACGTGGTGGTGGACGCGCTCGCTCCCCGGCTCTGAGAGCCTGTCCTTGAACGGCGGCGCGCCCGCGCGTCACCCCGCCCCGGTCACGAACGCGAGGATCTCCGTCCCCGCCTCCTTCAGGCTCGCGAAGTGGCGGTGCACCCCGTCCACCGGGGCGGGCGCGTTCACTCCCCACACCGTCATGCCCGCGCGCCGTCCGGACAGCACCCCGGACGGCGCGTCCTCGATCACCAGGCAGTCCTGGGGCAGGGCGCCGAACCGCTCGGCCGCCAGCAGATAGGGCACCGGCGACGGCTTGCCCTCCGGCACCGCGGCGGCGTCCACCAGGACCTCCGGCACCGGCAGCCCGGTCCGGGCGAACCGCCCGCGCACCCGGTGCTCGTAGTTCGACGTCACCAGCCCCCAGGAACCCGGCGGCAGCGCGGAGAGCAGCTCCGCCGCCCCCGCGAAGGCGGTGTACACCCCGGAGCGGACGTCCTCGTCCTCCAGCTCGTGCAACGCGGCCAGGCACTCCTGCGGGTCGCGGTCCGGGGCCACGCTCGCGAACGTCTCCAGGGGCCGGGTCCGCAGCGCCACCCGGTACACCTCGTCCGGGTCCAGGCCATGGCGCTCCGCCCAGGTCCGCCACACCCGGCGCTGGTTGTCGACGGCGTCGATCAGCGTGCCGTCGACGTCGAACAGGACGCGCCTGCCCCGCGCAGCGGCACCGGCGGTATCCATAAGAGTGCTGGTCATACCGCGATCATCGCACCACCCCGACGAGTGAACGGGCGCCCCGGGCACCATCGCGGCGCGGCCCGTAGACTCGGCGGATGGCGAAGTACTTCGACGTGCACCCCGACAACCCGCAGCGGCGCACCATCAGCACCGTGACCGACAGCATCCGCTCCGGCGCGCTCGTGGCGTACCCGACGGACTCCTGCTACGCCCTGGGGTGCCAGCTCGGCAACCGTGACGGCATCGACCGGATCCGGGCGATCCGGCAGCTCGACGACCGGCACCACTTCACCCTGGTCTGCGAGAACTTCGCGCAGCTCGGCCAGTTCGTGCAGATCGGCAACGATGTGTTCCGTGCCATCAAGTCGGCGACGCCGGGCAGTTACACCTTCATCCTCCCCGCCACCAAGGAGGTGCCGCGCCAGCTGCTGCACCCCAAGAAGAAGACCGTCGGGGTGCGCATCCCCGACCACACCGTCACCCAGGCCCTGCTGGCCGACCTGGGCGAGCCGCTGCTCTCCAGCACCCTGCTCCTGCCCGACGAGGACGAGCCGCTGACGCAGGGGTGGGAGATCAAGGAGCGCCTCGACCACGTGGTGGACGCCGTGATCGACTCGGGCGACTGCGGCACCGAGCCGACCACCGTCATCGACTTCTCCGGCGGCGAGGCCGAGATCGTCCGCCGCGGGGCGGGCGACACCTCGCGCTTCGAGTAACGCGGGGTCAGTCCAGGTCGTAGTGGTACTGGCCCGCCTTGAAGTCCGCGAAGAGCGTGTACTCCACATCGCCGTGCGCGGCGGCGGGCCCGGCGGACGCGGTGTCCTTCTCGACCGGCTCCAGGTTGACCAGCGCGTACTCGGTGTACCCGTCGAAGTCGCCCGGCCCGTCCGCGACACCGACGTGGATGGGGGTGTCGTCCGGCAGCCCCTGGAGGGCTTCGCGCAGGCGCGCCGCCGTCCACACCCGGGGGTTGTGCTCAAAGGTGTCAGTCATGGGCCGAGGCTAGCGGCGACGGCGGGCCGGGCCGCGTCACCGCGCCGGTGGCCGCCGGACAGGCTCTCAACCCGCGGGCTCGAAGGGCACACCGACACACGCCAGCCGCGCGCCCGCGGTGCCCGCGTGCCCGGGGTCGGTGGCCGTGGCCTGCTCGTGGAAGACCAGCGACCGCGCCTCGCCCGGCCGGAAGTTCCAGGCGACCCACGTGGCGGAACGTCCGTCGCCCCGGTGGTCGGTGGTCAGGTCGAGCCAGACCTCGTTACGGGGGTTGGCGTACGCCGGGTCGGTGGACGGCTGGTGGGGGTCGGGCCGGTCCTGGTAGTGGGCGCCCGAGTCCTCGGGGTGCGCGCCGCACGGCATGCGGTGCACGTGTACGCCGTAGGTGCGGTCGGGACGCGCACCGCTCAGCCGCAGCTTGAAACCGGTGCCGCCGTCGTGCGGAAGCAACTCGACGACGGCGGCTCGCGCACCCACCGGCATACCGGCCGGGTCGTACGTCACCGCCTTGTACGGCGCCGGGCCCTCGGGCGGTGCGAATCGGGCGTCCACCCGTACCGCCGCGTCGCAGGCGGCAGCGGCGGGCTGGGCGGCGAAGGAGAGGGAGAGGGCGGCCGCCGCCGAGGCGGCGCCCAACGTGTGCCGGAGGTGCATGGGAGTCCCGTCAGTCGGTGTAGGTGAAGTCGGCGGACGCGGTCAGCGCGCCGTTCGCCACGGTCGCGATCTGTACGGTCGCGGCGCTCTGCCAGGAGGGCATGGTGAAGGTGACCGTCGAGTCGTCGACCGCCTGCACCGCGCGCGCGGGCCGGCCGCTGAATCCGGTCGCGGTGCGCGAACCGACGTAGACGTCGGTGGTGCCCGCAAGACCGGTGCCGGTGAGTGTGACGGTGAAACCTCCCGCCTTGGGGCCGCTGGCCGGGGACACCTTGGTGACCGTCGCCGGGAGCCGGGTCGGGGTTGCGGAGGTCCTGATGAACTTCGCCGTCACGAAGTGGTTGTCGTCCATCGTGACGGTCAGTTCACTCGCCCGGGTGGACTGGAGCCTGCCGTCCACCGCCCAGTAGTCGATCTTGTAGCCCGCCTTGGGCGCGGCGGTCAGGGTGACCTGGTCGCCCTTGTCGAACAGGCCGGTCGCGGCGGGGGTGACGGTGCCGCGCTCGGGGCTGTCCGGGGCGGCGGTGAGCGCGTACCGGGCGGCCGGGGCGGAAGTGGCGGGCGGTGTGCGGTAGTTGGCGAGCACCGGGCCGGTGAGGTTCATGACGCGGACGCAGTCGGCGGGTTCGGGCTGTCCGAGCGGCACGCCCCGGGGCACGTCCTGGTAGGTCTGGCGGGGGTTGGAGAACCACAGCTTCGTCTCGCACTTGGCCTCGTCCGCGCACGCCATGGTGTACCCCATGATGTCCGTCCAGGTGCGGTCGGCGGGCAGATAGCCGTGGTTGTCGGGGTAGTACGGGTTGAGGTTGCCGTCCCGGTAGTTCTCGTCGGCGGGGTCGACGGGGTCGGTGCGGTAGTCGTGGTTGAGGCCGAAGTTGTGCCCGATCTCGTGCGCCAGGTGGTAGGTGCCGAGGGTGTCGACCTGCTGGGCCCCGAAGGCCGCGCCGTCGCTGCTGGCCGCGGGGGCGGCCCCGGGGATGATCCGGGGCAGCGAGGGGGTGGTGGCCGTGCCGGCGGTGTAGAGGGCGCCGGGTTCGGGGGTGAACTGGGTGAGCACGTGCAGCAGGTCCGCGCCCCTGTCGTCGCGCTGACGCCGCGCGTCGGTGGCGAACGCGCTGGAGTAACGCACGTTCCTGGTGTCCGACAGCGCGCTGGTGATGGCGTCGGTGTCGTCGTCGCCGCCCGTCCACTCCTTGGTGGTGAAGGTGCCGAGCAGGTTGAGCCGGGCGGTGACGGTGCTGTCGGAGTAGGCGGCGTTGGTCCCGGCGACCGCGGCCTTCACCTTGAGGTCGAGCGCCTCCACCCCGCCCTTGGTCGCGCGGACGGTGTGCGGGGTGTAGCCGATGAGCAGGTCGATGACGGGCGCCGTGATGGCGGCACGCGGCCGCGCCTCCCTCTCGTTCCGTACGGGCCGGGGAGCGCGGGGGCCCTGCGGGGCCTCGACCCGTACGACGTCGTCGTGCAGCGGTGTCGTCCGGGCGAAGGGCAGCTCGCGCACCGTGGAGCTGCCCGGCCGGTCGGCGTCGATCACATAGCGCTTGCTGCCCAGGTGCACCTCCCCGGCCACCCTGGGCACGCCGTTGCCGCACGCCCCGTCGACGGCGAGGCTGACGGGGCGGTCGGGGCGGCCCGCGAGGTGCCCGGTCCACAGCACGGTGCCCTGCCGGTCCCGTGTGACGTGCG
Organism: Streptomyces sp. TLI_146; assembly: GCF_002846415.1. Lineage (NCBI taxonomy): Bacteria > Bacillati > Actinomycetota > Actinomycetes > Kitasatosporales > Streptomycetaceae > Streptomyces > Streptomyces sp. TLI_146. Next base: position 7,850,273 of record NZ_PJMX01000001.1, on the reverse strand, counting down.
AGGCGACCGCCTCCATCCGCGCGTCGTCGAAGAACCGGAAGGCGCGGCGGTCGGGCGCGCCGCCCCGGCGGGCGCCGCAGACGCCGCGGAACGCTCCCTCGGCCCACTGCACGCTGCTCGTCCGCGCCGCCCCGGGCGCCGGGGTCGCGGGCCCTTCGGCGGCGGCCGTCGCGGCGGGCAGGGCCGGGGTGAGGACGGCGGCTGCGAGCACGCCGTGGATGAGACGTCGAGGACGGGGCACGGCGTTCTCCTGGGAGGTCGTCGAGGGGCGACAGCCCCAGGCTCGCGCCCGGCGGACGCCCCGGCGCGCCGACAGCCGCTGGACGGGTGGCGCCCGTGCCGGGGCACACGCCGCGGAGGCACCCGTCCGGGTGACACCGGGACCGGGGGCGCGACGGTCCCCGTATGTGCTCCCGCACGCTGCCGCACGCCCTCGGGCGCGGTGTCTCAAAGGGGACGCCCGCGGCGAGAATTGGCCCGCCCGACGCACGAGCGGGCACGACCGGGAGAGGAGCAGTCGATGGCCGTTGTCCTGTCGCTGAGCTGGGCCGGAGTCACCCCCGAGCAGTACGACGCGGTGCGTGAGGCCGTGGGCTGGGAGGAGCAGGCGCCCGACGGTGCCTGTCTGCACGTGGCGTGGTTCGACTCCGGCGCGCTGCACGTCACCGACGTCTGGGAGTCCCCGGAGGACTTTGAGCGGTTCTTCGGCGAACGGCTCGCGCCCGCCGTCGAGAAGGCCGGGATCGTCGGTCAGCCGGACACCCAACTGCTGCCGCTGCACCGCCGGTTCATCGCTCCGGGGGTGAGCGGCGCGGCCTGAGCGGCGCTACGCTTTCCGGCGGGCGGCGTGGTGACGTCCAGGATGCGACCCGGGGGGCGCCTTGGAGCCGTTGGGGCCTGACGACCCGGCCGGCGTGGGGCCGTACCGGCTGGTCGCCCAGCTGGGCAGCGGCGGCATGGGCCGGGTCTACCTCGGGTACTCCCCCAGCGGCCGCAAGGTCGCGATCAAGGTCATCCGGCCGGAGTACGTCCAGGACCCGGCCTTCCGGCAGCGGTTCGCCCGTGAGGTGATCGCCTCCCGGGCGGTGAGCGGCTTCTTCACAGCAGGGGTGGTCGACGCCGACCCCGAGGGGCCCCGGCCGTGGCTGGCGACGGCGTACATCCCGGGCCCCTCCCTCCAGCGGGCGGTGCAGAAGAGCGGCCCCTTCCCCGAGCGGTCGGTGCGGGCGCTCGGGGCGGCGCTGGTGGAGGCGCTCACCGCGATCCACGGAGCGTCCCTGATCCACCGGGACCTCAAGCCCGCCAACGTGCTGCTGGCCCAGGACGGGCCGCGCGTCATCGACTTCGGGATCTCCCGGCTCTGCGAGCACAGCGGGCTGACCCTGACCGGCACCACGATCGGCTCCCCGGGCTATATGTCGCCCGAGCAGATCCAGGGGTTCCGCGTCGAGCCGTCGTCCGACGTGTTCTCGCTCGGTTCGGTGCTGGCCTACGCGGCGACGGGCACCAGCACGTTCGGGGAGGCGTCGGTGCCGGCGCTGCTGTACCGGGTGGTGAACGAGCAGCCCGACCTCCAGGCGGTGCCCACGGGGTTGCGGGACCTGATCGGCCGGTGCCTGGCGAAGCAGCCCGCCGACCGCCCGGAGCTGCCCGCGCTGATGCACGCCCTGACCGGCGGGCGGCCGCCGGTGGAGCTCCTCGCCCCGGGCTGGCTGCCGGAGCCCTGGCACGGCGAGGACACGGCACCGGCCCTTCCGGACGCGCCCACGTCGACGACCGCGCAGCCCGTCCCCGTACCCCCGCATCCGTTGCCGGACCTGCCGGAGGACGTCCTCGGTCGGCCGGTCGGCCGTCGGCGGGTGCTGTACACCGCCGTCGGCGCCCTCGCGGCCGGGGGCGCGGCGGCCGCCGGGTGGGCGCTCTCGCGCGGCGGGCCGTCCGGGGCGGGGGCGCGGCGCTGGCGCTTCGCGACCACCGGCACGGTCCTGTCGTACCCCAGAGTGGCGGGCGACCTGGTGTACGCGGCGAGCAACGACGGCACGCTGTACGCGCTGGACACGGCCGACGGCCGGCGGCGGTGGGCGTACACGACCGGCGCGGCCATCGGCTCCGCGCCCGCCGTGCTGGGCGGCAGCGTCTATCTGGGCGGCGACGACCGCATGCTGTACGCCTTCGACGCGCGCTCGGGCGCGGTCCGTTGGCGGTTCACCACCCAGGGCATCGTCCACACGCCGGTGGTCACCGGCGGCGTCGCCTACGTCGGCAGCGCCGACCACCGGCTGTACGCCGTCGACGCGGCCACCGGCAGACGCCGCTGGGCCTTCACCGCAGGAAACGACACGCACTCCCCCGCCGTGTCCGGCGAGTCGGTGTACGTGGGCAGCAGCGACACCAATCTGTACGCGGTGGACGCGGCCACCGGCGAGAAGCGGTGGGCGTTCACCACCCGGGGCGCCGTGTCCGGCATCCCGGCCGTGGCGAGCGGCCTGGTCCACTTCGGCAGCACCGACGGGGGCCTGTACGCGGTGGACGCGGGCACCGGGAAACAGGTCTGGCGGTTCGACGGCGCGTCCGTCGGCTCCAGCCCGGCGATCGCCCGCGGCCTGGTGTACGTGGGCGGCGGCAAGGCGCTGCACGCGCTGGAGGCCGCCACCGGGAAGACCGTCTGGACGTTCATGGCCGCCGGTGATGTGCACACCCCGGCGGTGGCGGGTCCGGTGGTGTACGTGGGCAGCGACGACAGCAGGCTGTACGCGCTGGAGGCCGCGACGGGCAAGGAGCTCTGGAGCTTCCTCGCCCCCGCGCCGGTGCACTCCCCGGCCGCCACACAGGACACGGTGTACTTCGGCTGCGACGACAGCGCCCTGTACGCCGTACGCCTCTGACCTATATCCGAACACCCGACCACGGCGGAAGGCGGGAACCGGACAGCCGACGACCGCTGTCCTACTCACCGCAAGTAGCGGGCCATTCACGCCAGAGTGATGTTGTAGGTCGGCAGGGGGAGACATGTCCGGTTATCCGTCCCGGCTGGAGCGGCGCGCCGAACAGCGCGATCGCCGCAACGCGTCGGCCGTCACGGCCTATCGGCGTGCGGCCCGGGGCTGCGGGCCGCTGGCCAACCCGCGCCGGGAGGTGGGGTACTTCTCCGTGCTGCGCACCGGTGACCGGATCTCGCTCACGGCGCTGGTCACCGCGACCGCCCTGGCCGACATCGCCTTCATCGGCTGGCTGCTCCTGCCCGAGCACGTGCCCGGCCCCGGGGTGACCGGTCTGGGCAGATACGGACTGTGTCTGGCCCGGATCGGGTTCTGCCTGGTCATCGCGGTCGAGACGATCAAAGTCGTCCAGGCGGCGGCGATCTGGGTGTTCGCGTTCCGGGCGCGGGACCCCATTCCCATGACCCCGCCGGGCAAGCTGCGGGTCGCCATGCTGACGACGATCGTGCCGTCCAAGGAGCCGCTCGCCGTCGTACAGCGGACCCTGCGGGCCATGCTGGAGGTGGAGCGCTGGGACTGCGCGGTGGACGTGTGGATCCTGGACGAGGGCAACGACCCGACTGTCCGGCAGATGGCCGCGCGCCTCGGCGTCCATCACTTCAGCCGCAAGGACCGGCCCGAGTACAACCAGTCGTCGGGTCCCTTCCGGGCCCGCACCAAGTCCGGGAACCACAACGCGTGGCGCGCCGAGCACGAGAGCCGGTACGACGTGGTCGCGCAGATGGACCCGGACCACGTGCCGCTGCCATGCTTCCTGGAGCGGACCCTGGGCTACTTCCACGACCCGGACACCGCGTTCGTGGTCGCCCCGCAGGTGTACGGCAACGCGTACGACAACTGGGTGGCGCACGGCGCCTCCGTACAGCAGTACCTGTTCAGCAGCATCGTCGAGCGGGGCGGCAACGGCCTCGGCGCGCCCCTGCTGATCGGCACCAACCACCTCTACCGGGTGACCGCCTGGCGGCAGATCGGCGGATACCAGGACTCGATCATCGAGGACCATCTGACGAGCATGCGGGTGCACGGGACGACCAACCCCGCCACCGGCAACGGCTGGAAGGGCGTCTACACCCCGGACGTGGTGGCCGTGGGCGAGGGGCCGACGACCTGGACCGACTACTTCAACCAGCAGAAGCGCTGGGCGTACGGCATCTGGGAGATCAAGCTCAACCCCCGGCTGCGGCAGGGCATCCGCCTCGCGCCCCGCCAGCGGCTGCTGTACGACCTGGTGCAGTTCTACTACCCGAGCATCGCGGCGAACCTGGCGCTCGGCACGCTCGCCACCGCCCTGTACATGCTGCTCGGGGTGTCGTCGATCCAACTGCCGGGACTGCCCTGGTTCCTGCTGTGGTCGGCGGGCATGGCCGGGTCCTTCGCGCTGTGGCTGTGGCTGCGCCGGTTCAACCTGGCCGAGCACGAGCGGCGCGAGATCGGTACGGCGGGCATCCTGCTGACGCTGTTCGCCGGGCCCGTGTACATCGCCGCCGCGGTGAACGCGCTGCTGCGGCGCCCGCTCGCGTACGTCGTCACCGCCAAGGGCGAGCTGCGCAGCTCCGAGTCGCCGCGCACGTTCCGGCTGCATCTGATCTGGACGCTGCTGGCCGGGGGCCTGCTGGTCGTCAGCTTCCTGCACCACCACGATTACACGGGCATGCGGATCTGGACGCTGCTGTGTCTGGCGGCCGGGTCGGCGCCGCCGCTGCTCGCGCTGGCCGAGGGTGTCTCCGCACGGCTGCGCACGGCGAGGGCCGAGAGTTGAGGATCACCGCGCCCCGGGTGCTCGCACTGCTCTGCGCCGTCGTGCTGTGCTGGTACACCTTCCAGGTGGCCCCGGACCTCGCGGACCGGCCCCGCCGCGCGGCGGCCGCCCGCGCCGACGCGGTCCTGCCCCCGACCACGCGACTGCCGGACACCGGCAGCGCACCTCACCCCACGACACCGTTCCCCGCCCCGGGAAAGGCGTTCCTCGGTGTCTTCACCTCCCAGGGCACCCACGACTTCACCGAGGCCGCCGACTTCACCCGCCAGACCGGCCACCGGCCGCAGGTCTTCGAGTTCTCGGCCGACTGGGCGCACGACCGCTTCGACGCGGCGGCCATCGACCGGGTGGCCGAACGGGGCATGCTGCCCATGGTCGCCTGGGAGCCGTGGGACCACGCCAAAGAGGCCAAGGAACCGAAACTGCGCGGCGAACAGCCCGCCTACCGCCTCTCCCGGATCATCGACGGCGCCTTCGACACCTACGTACGGTCGTGGGCGCGCGGCATCGCCTCGCTCGGCTACCCGGTGGCCATCCGCTTCGCCCATGAGATGAACGGCTACTGGTACCCGTGGTGCGAGCAGTCCAACGACAACCGCCGCGGCGAGTACGTCCGGGCATGGCGCCATATCCACCGGCTCTTCGACGCGGCGGGCGCGCACAACGCGGTGTGGGTGTGGAGCCCCAACGTCAGCTACACCAACTCCACACCGCTGAACCGCCTCTACCCCGGTGACGCCTACGTGGACTGGGTGGGGCTGTCCGGCTACTACGGCACCGTCGGCAAGGAGAACTACCAGTCCTTCGACGCCCTCTTCACCCCCACCCGCACCGAACTGCGCCGCTTCACCCGCAAACCGCTCGTCATCACCGAGGTCGGCGCCACGGACGCGGCCGGCCGCAAGGCCGAGTGGATCACGGGCATGTTCCGCTCCCTGCCCCGCCACCGCGACATCATCGGCGTGATCTGGTACCAGGCGGTGAAGGAGATCGACTGGCGCGTGGGCACCTCCCCCGCGTCCTCGACCGCCTTCACCGCGGGCGCATCGGCCGCGCGGTACCAGCAGCGGTGGGGCCCGGGCACGACGCCACGGCTGCGCTGAACCCACCCGGAGCACCAACCGTCAAAACGCCCAGAGCACCAACCACCAAGACGCTGGGACATTTAAGTGAGACGGAAGGCCATTCTGCGGCTCGTTCGATCTCCCTAACGTTGAGGACATCAAGCAGAGCACACGTCGCCGGACGTCGAGTCGGGCGGGAACTTGTGCGGACTCAGGGAGAGTTATCGTGCGTGCAGTGATCCAGAAGTCCTTCGGCGGTCCCGAGGTCCTTGAGGTCGTGGAGGCCGAGCGGCCCGAGCCGCTGGGGGGTGAGCTCCTCGTCAGGGTGCACGCCAGTGCGGTCAACCCGGTGGACCTGGCCGTCCGGTCCGGTGCCTACCCGCTGCTCGGCGAGCCGCCGTTCGGTGTCGGCTGGGACATCTCCGGTGTGGTCGAGGAGGTCGGTCCCGGCGCCCGGTTCCGGGAGGGCGACGAGGTCTACGGAATGCCGTACTTCCCGCGCGCCGCCACCGGGTACGCCGAGTACGTCCTGGTCCCGTCCCGCCAGGTGGCCCGCAAGCCCGCCTCCGTCGACCACGTGCACGCCGCCGCCATCCCGCTCGCGGCGCTCACGGCCTGGCAGGGGCTGGTGCAGGCGGCGGACGTCAAGGAGGGCGACCGGGTGGTGATCCACCGGGCGGCCGGCGGTGTCGGCCATCTCGCGGTGCAGATAGCCAAGGCGCGCGGCGCCCATGTGATCGCCCTCGCCAGTGCGGCCCGGCACGAGTTCCTGCGCGGCCTCGGCGCCGACGAGGTCGTCGATAACCGCGCCACCGACCTCGCGGACGCCGTCAAGGACGCCGACATCGTCTTCGATTCCGCCGCGCAAGGTGACCTGCTGCTGGGCTCGGTGCGGCCCGGCGGCACCCTCGTCTCCATCCTCCAGCACGGCGACGCCGAGCTCGCCGCGCGCGTCGAGGCGGCCGGGCGGCGCTTCGTGGGCATCTCCGTCGAGCCGGACTACCCGGCCCTCGAAGCGATCGCCGAGCTGGTCGACGCGGGTGCGATCCGGCCGTACGTGGAGGAGACCTTCCCGCTGGAGGAGGCCGGCAAGGCGCACGAGCTGGTCGGGGCCGGACACGTACAGGGCAAGATTGTCCTGACGGTCTGACCGACGGACCACCGGGGAGGGCGAGGCCGGATGGACATCCTCACCGAGGCGCTGGCCTCGATGCGCACGGGACACCCGGCGTCCGTAAGGACCAACGGCCGTGCCCCCTGGGGCCTGCGGCTGCCGCCGGTCGCGGGGGCCGGGTTCCATGTGGTGCTGTACGGGACGTGCTGGCTGGTCCCCCTGGAGGACGCGCCGCCGCACCTCAAGCCGATCCCGCTGAACCCCGGCGACGTGGTCTTCCTGCGCGACGGGCGGGGCCACATCCTCGCCGACCACCCCTCCACCGTGGCCGAGGAGGCCAAGGCCGAGCCGTGCGGCGGGAGTTCGCCGATCGGGTCGGTCACGGTCGGCGGCGACGGCCCCGAGACGAGCCTGCTCTGCGGCAACTACCACCTCGACCAGGGCCGCGCGCACCCGCTGGTGCGCCAGTTGCCCGAGGTGATCCACCTGGAGACGCGGCACGGCCGCCACCCCGAACTGAGCGCCGCCGTCCAGCTCCTGGGCTCCGAGCTGGAGAACCCGCGCATCGGCTCGGACGGCATCGTGCCCACGCTGATCGACTCGCTGCTGCTCTACATCCTGCGGGCCTGGCTGGAGGAGCAGCCTTTGGCCGCGGCCCGGGGCTGGGCGGCCGCACTGGGCGACTCGGCGGTGGCACCGGCCCTGTCGGCCATCCACGAGGACCCATCGGCCCCGTGGACGGTGGAGTCGCTGGCCGAGCGCGCCGGGCTGTCCCGGGCGGCGTTCGCCCGGCGGTTCGCCGCGCTGGTGGGCGAGCCGCCGATGGCGTATCTGACGCGCTGGCGCATGACGACGGCCGCGCGGCTGCTGCGCGAGACCGACGCCCCGCTGACGTCGGTCGCGGCGCGCACCGGTTACGGCTCGGAGTTCGCCTTCGCCAAGGCCTTCAAGCGCGAGTACGGGCTGGCTCCCGGCGGCTACCGCCGTCAGGCCAGGGCGGCCTGACACCGGCCGTCAGTCGTGACGAGCGGCTGGGGCACCGGCCGCCGCGAACGCGAAGCATACGTCGGTGAGTTGCTCCGACACCTCCCACAGCCGACGCCCGGTCTCGGCGGAGGCCGCCTCGGCGGACAGCTCCACCCGGGTGGGTCCGCCGCGCAGCTCGGCCATACCGTCAGGGCCGATGAACTCACCGCCTTGCACGTCCGGCGCGGTCGCCGCGTACAGCTGGGGCAGCGCGCCCCGGTCCGGGCGCTGGGCGAGCGGGGCGAGGAGACGGCCGAACAGCAGCTTCACCAGGCCGACGGGCGCGCTCGTCTGGAGGTTGGTGGCTGTATATCCGGGGTGGGCGAGCACACTGCGCACCGGACTGCCCGCCTCGGAGAGTCGCCGGTGCAGTTCGCTCCCGAACAGGGCGTTGGCGAGCTTCGACTGGTCGTAGAACGCCATGGGTGAGTAGCCGCGCTCCCCGGCGAGGTCGTCGAAGCGGATGCGGCCCTTGCGGTGGTTGACCGAACTCACCGTCACCACACGGGGATCGCGCCCGACGGCCAGCAGGTCGAGCAGCAACCCGGTGAGGGCGAAGTGGCCGAGGTGGTTGCACGCGAACTGCAGCTCGTGGCCCTGTGCGCTGAGCGAGCGGGGTGGCGCCATCACCCCGGCGTTGTTGACGAGCACGTCCAGCCGCGCGTGGTCGGCGCGCATTTCCTGCGCGAAGGCCCGGACCGAGTCCAGGTCGGCCAGGTCGAGTCGGCGCACCTCCATGCGCGCGTCCGGCTGCTCGGCGGCGATCCGCCCGGCCGCCGCACGCCCCTTCTCCACATCCCGTACGGCAAGGACCACGTGCCCTCCCCGGCGCGCCAGCGCCCGGGTGGTCGCGAGGCCGAGGCCGCTGTTGGCTCCGGTGACGACGAACACCCGGCCTCTCTGGTCGGGGATCAGGTCGGTGGTCCAGCGCTGCTTCTGTGTCATATGGCATACGCTGCCGCTCATGACACTCGGTGTCAAGATGGTACTGAGTGCCATGAGCGGCATGGCGTTACCATGGCCGGGTGAGCTCCCGCCCCGAAGTCAGCCTGGCCCAGCGCAAACGTCAGCTCGTCTCGAACGAGCTGACCGAAGCGGCGCTCCAACTGCTGGCGTCGAAGGGCTTCGACGCGGTCACCATCGACGAGATCGCCACCGCGGCGGGCGTCTCCAAGCGCACGTTCTTCCGGTACTTCGCGTCCAAGGAGGACGTGGTCGTCCAGTTCCTGGCCGACATGGGCACCGGCATCCGCGCGGAACTCGCGGCCCGCGCCGCCGGGGAACTGCCCTCCGTGGCACTGCGGCACGCCGTCTCCGTACCGCTGGCCGAGTGCGCCGACCACGCCGATCGGGCCCTGCGGGTGGTCCAGTTGATCCTGCGCACCCCCGCCCTGAACGCCCGCTTCCTGGAGCACCAGGCCCAGTGGCGCCACGACCTGACGGCGGAGCTGGCGGACCGCCTCGGGCTCGACCCCGACACCGACCTGTATCCGCCGCTTGCCGCCGGGATCACGTTGACCGCCTTCGACGCGGTACTGCGGCGGTGGAGCGACAGCGACGGCGGCGAGGACCCGGCCGAGCTGATCCAGCGAGCCTTCGCCGTGATCGCACCGGCACTGGACACCGCCGTACGGAAGTAGCCGCCGGGCCAGGGATGGTCCTGCCGGCCCCTGGCATGGCGCGTGCCGCAGCGGGCAGGATGAGGCGGCCATGACACACCCGTCCGGTGTCGATCCGAAAGGGACCCGTCTCGTGCTCCGTAAGCCGTACGCCCTGCTCGCCGCTGCCGCCCTGCTGCCCCTCGGTGCCGCGACGCAGGCCGCTGCCGCCGCCCCGGCCGCCCCCGGGTCCGCGACCGCCTGCACGTATACGCCGGCCGTGCCCGCGGACAACTTCAAGGGGATACCGGTCTTCGACCCGGTGAAGGCCGCCAAGCCCTACAGCGCCACCCTGCGCACCGGCCAGGGCGCCATCACCTTCCAGGCGCTCACGGACAAGGCCCCCTGCACCACGTACTCCTTCAAGTTCCTCGCCCAGCGCGACTACTTCGACCGCTCGCACTGCCACCGGCTCACCACGGCCCGGATCTATGTGCTCCAGTGCGGCGACCCGACGGGCACCGGGAGCGGCGGCCCCGGCTACTCCTTCCCCGACGAGAACCTCACGGGTGCCACCTATCCGGCGGGGACGGTGGCGATGGCCAACGCCGGGCCGAACACCAACGGCAGCCAGTTCTTCTTCGTCTGGAAGGACACCAAACTCTCCCCGGCCTACACCCCGTTCGGGAAGGTCACGGCCGGTCTCGACGTGCTCCAGAAGATCGCCGCGGGCGGCGAGGACGACCAGAACGGCCCCGGTGACGGGTTCCCGACGCTGCCGGTGAACATCAAGCGCGTACAGATCAAGAACCGGTAGGAGGGCGCGGCAGGACGCGGGGAACGGCCCCGTCTGCCGCGGCCCGGGTCCACAGGGATGGCCCCGCCCTCCTCGGGCGGGGCCATCGTGCGGGCACTACCGGGTCAGCAGGGCGTCCGCCACCCCGGCCGGGACCGGGGCGTAACCCGCGGGCCGCGTGGTGAAGGTGCCCCGGCCCTGGGTGCGGCCGCGCAGCCGGGAGGCGTAGCCGAACAGCTCGGCCAGCGGCACGGTCGCGGTGACCACCGCGGTGCCCGCCCGGGCGGCCGAGCCCGAGACCCGGCCGCGCCGGGCCGCGAGATCGCCGAGGACCGCGCCCACCGCGCCGTCCGGCACCGTGACGGTGACCTCGATGACCGGCTCAAGGAGCGCCATGGTGCTCGCCCGCAGAGCCTCGCGCAGCGCGAGACGGCCCGCCGTGCGGAACGCCATCTCCGAGGAGTCCTTGGAGTGGGTGGCGCCGTCGGCCAGCGTGACCCGCAGCCCGGTCACCGGGTGACCGCCGAGCGGACCCTCGGCCAGCGCGTCCCGGCACCCGGCCTCGACCGCGCGCACATACTCCTGCGGCACCCGGCCACCGGTGACGGCCGAGCGGAACACGAAACCGTCGGTTGCTCCGGCGGCCGCGTCCAGGGGCTCCACGTCGAGCACGACGTGGGCGAACTGGCCTGCTCCTCCTTCCTGTTTGACGTGCCGGTACAGCAGTCCGGCCACCCCACGGGCGACCGTCTCGCGATAGGCGACCTGCGGCCGCCCGACGCTCAGCTCGATCTGCTGGGCGCGGCGGATCTTCTCCACCGCGACCTCCAGATGCAGCTCCCCCATCCCGGACAGCACCGTCTGGCCGGTCTCGGCGTCGGTCCGCACCGCCAACGACGGGTCCTCCTCGACCAGTTGGGCCAGCGCCGAGGCCAGCCGGTCCGTGTCGAGGCTCCGGCGGGCCTCGACCGCCACCGACACGACCGGGGCCGCGACGGACGGCGGTTCGAAGACGAGCGGCGCGTCCGGTGCGCACAACGTGGCTCCGGCACGGGCCGACTTGGGCCCGATCACGGCGACGATGTCCCCGGCCACCGCCCGGTCCACCTCGGTGTTCCGGTCCGCCTGTACGCGCAGGATCCGCCCGACGCGCTCGGTGCGCCCGGCCGTGGCGTCCAGCACGGTGGCTCCCTTCTCGATGGTTCCGGCGTACACCCGTACATAGGTGAGGCGGCCCGTGGCGGTCGCGGTCACCTTGAAGACCAGTCCGGCGAAGGGCGCGGCCGGGTCGGCGGCCCGCTCCCGTACCTCCCCGCCCAGGGTGCCCCGTACGGCGGGCACGTCCAGCGGGGACGGAAGGTAGGCCACCACGGCGTCGAGCAGCGGCTCGATCCCGCGGTTGCGGTAGGCCGAGCCGCACAGCACGACGACGCCCTCGCCGCCGCGCGTGAGGTCGCGCAGCGCCGCGGCCAGGGTGGCGTCCCGCAGTGCCGCCCCGGCGCAGAACTCCTCCAGGGCGACCGGGTGGAGCTCCGCCACGGCCTCTTCGAGCAGGCGCCGCCGCCGCCCGGCCTCCTCGCGCAGGTCGTCGGGGACCGGGCCTTCCTGGTACGCCTCGCCGCCCGCGCCCCAGACGAGCGCGCGCATTCGGACCAGGTCCACCACACCGGTGAAGCCGTCCTCCCGGCCGATCGGCAGCTGGACGACGAGCGGAACGGTGTGCAGCCGGTCCCGGATCGACGCGACCGCCGTGTCCAGGTCGGCCCCGGCGCGGTCCAGCTTGTTCACGAACGCGATCCGGGGCACCTGGTGGCGGTCGGCCTGCCGCCACACCGACTCGCTCTGCGGCTCGACGCCCGCGACCGCGTCGAACACGGCGACGGCGCCGTCGAGCACGCGCAGCGAGCGCTCCACCTCGTCGGAGAAGTCGACGTGGCCCGGTGTGTCGATGAGGTTGATCCGGTGGCCGTCCCAGTCGCAGCTCACGGCCGCGGCGAAGATGGTGATGCCGCGGTCGCGCTCCTGCGGGTCGAAGTCGGTGACGGTCGTGCCGTCGTGGACCTCACCCCGTTTGTGGGTGGCACCGGTCGCGTACAGGACGCGTTCGGTGACGGTGGTCTTGCCCGCGTCCACATGGGCGAGGATGCCGAGGTTCCGTATGCCGGTCAGCGGACGGGTGGGGTGGGTTCGGAGGTTGGTGCGCACGGCCCGGGGCCTTTCAGGATGAAGCGAGAAATGGGCAGCGCGATTCCGCGACGAGGCGAAGAGGACCGGATGCTGGATCCGGGCGAGAAAAACCCCTGACGCGGCATGAGCCGCCGAGGTGGCATCGAGGTCATGACCGGGCCGCCCGCGCATGGCTCACGTGCGGGCAGGGGTCAGGAGTTCGTCGCGGGCATCCGGTGGCGGCCGCGCAGCCGTCACCGGGAGGGCGTGGACACCAGGATCACGTCGTACCGCGACGGGGAGACGACGACAGCGGTGTGCTCACACATGCCGGGCTCCCCTCAACTGGTCGACTGGCGGCCCGGGTTCCCGTGGCCGCTGTGGTGTGAGTGTAGTGAGGCGGCTCGGTCGCCGACACTGGATTTCTCCGAGGTGGGTACACACCCCGGGTGGCCCGACTTCGCCGTACACCTACACGGTTTCAACCATGGCCATTGACGAGCAGTCAGATCCACCACGACTCTCTCGACAGGGGCGGGCCACCACAGCGCGACGACGACGCCGACGGGCCAACCCGTGCGGACACGGCGGCCTCCCCCTCCCACGGAAACGAAGGGCGGTTGCGATGAAGCAGGTCAAGCAGCCCACGACCGGGATGAAGAAGTTCAGAATCCGCAAGACCGGTCCGGTCCGGCTGACGAGCGGTACGTCCGTCTACGACTGGTGGTGCTGAGCACCAGGGCACGGCGTGTGCGGTCCGCCGACATCGGGCCGCACACGCCCGTTTCCCCGAGGGGAGGGCCGTGGAAGGCGTCCGTGTCGCACTCCATCCGCTGACCTTCGTCGAGGAGGGCGAGGACGTCGTCATCGGCCGCTCCGACATCGACTCCTTCGCGGTGTTCCCCGCCGACGCCGCCGCCGTGGTCGGCTGGCTGCGCGACGGCGCCACGATCGCCGAGGCCGCACGCCGCTACACCGCCGCGTACGGCGAGGAAGCCGACATCGAGGATCTCGTCGACACCCTCGACGAGCTGCGGTTCGTGCGCCGGGACGAGGAGAGCGGACCGTCGCCCGACACCCCGCGGAACGTGCCGCTCCAGCGCCTGGGCACCGCCGTCTTCTCGGCACCCGCCCTGGTCCTGTACGCCGTACTCATCGCGGCGGCCGTCGCCGTGGCCGTCCGCCACCCCGCACTGCGCCCCGGCCCGTCGAAGGTGTTCTTCACACCCTCACTGCTTCTGGTCGAACTCGTCTCGTTCCTGGGCCAGTTCCCCGGCATCGCGCTGCACGAGTCCTTCCATGTACTGGCGGGACGGCGGCTCGGGCTGCCCAGCCGGCTCAGCCTCGGCCGCCGGCTGTACTTCGTGGTGTTCCAGACCACCCTGGTCGGGCTGATGGGGGTGCCGAGGCGCAAGCGCGTGCTGCCGGTCCTGGCGGGGCTCCTGGCCGACGCCCTGGTCGCCTCGGTGCTCACCCTGGTGGCGGAGGCGGATCTGCTGGCGCACGGCGAGGCGACGGTGTGGGGCGGTCTCGCCCTCGCGCTCGCCTTCGGCGCGCTGATGCGGATGGCCTGGCAGTGCCTGTTCTTCCTGGAGACGGATCTGCACCACCTGTTCGCCCACACCCTGGCCCTGCCCGACCTCCAGGAGCTCGCGCGCGCGTATCTGCGCGAGCGGACCGCCTGGCTCCCCCGCCGTCGCCGCACCGCCGCGATCGCCGTCTCCGCGCGGGCCACGGATCGCGAACTTGCCGTGCTGCGCTGGTACGTTCCGCTCCTCGTCGTCGGCAGCGTGCTCCTGTGCGTCCTGGCGGCGACGGCCGCGCTGCCCGTCCTGGTCGGCTTCGCGACCCGCTTCCACTCGGCCCTGTCCTCCGGGTCACTGGACCACGGCTTCTGGGACGCGGCGGTCGCCGCACTGATCATGTTCACGCAGTTCGGCGTGGCCGCGTGGATCGCGGTACGGGACCGGCTGCGCCGGGCCGCTCTGTCACCCGGGAAGAGCGGCCATCGGGCCGGATGACCGACCACCCATCAGCTCAGAAGGCCAGCAGGCCAGAAGGAGAAACGGCGTGCGTGAGGCGACGGCACACCTGTGGATCACCGGCCCGACCCGGGCCGCGCGCCGGGCGGCGGCCGCCGCGCTGCCCTTCCCCGACCCGGTGAGCGTGGACTGCCACCGAGGCCTGCGCGGCCCGTACACCGGCGCGGGCGAACTCATGCGGCTGCTGGTGCCGCGCACCCCCGAGCGGGGCCCGCTGCCCGGCGGCACCCGGCTCTCGATCCTCGCGGCCGCACCCGAACTCTCCGCCCTGCTCGGGGCGCCGGAGCCCACCCTCACCTCCGCCGCCCCGCCCGGCGAGCGCACCCGCTGGTACGGCCATGAGCGGACCCGGCGCATCGCCAACGGCCTGGTGGACCACCTCGCCGCCCACCCCGGTCCCCCGCTCACCCTCGTCTTCCACGAAGTCCACGAGGCCGACGCGACGGACGCTGAGTTCCTCGCCATCGCGCTGCGCCGGCTGGACCCCGCGCGCGTACGGATCGCGGTGTGCTCCGACGACGACACACCCGGCTCGTCCCTCGCCCCCGCCACGGCCGCCGAACTGCGCCGCCGCGCCGAGCACCGCACGGCCCCGGCCGTGCCCGACACGTACACCGGGGAGTTCGTCGCCAGCGACGGAACGGGCGAACCCGACGACGTCTACCGCCAGTTGGACCCCGCCGCCCGCGCCAAGCTCCACGACAGCCGCGCCGACGAGCTGGAGGCGTCCCCCGTGTGGTCGTGGCGGCTGGGCGCCGTCCCGTACCACCGGGCACGCGGCAGCTCACCCGACGCGGGGCGCGCGGCCTGTGAAGCCGCCGTCGAGTACTGCCTGGGCATGGGGTACTACACCGCAGCCCTGGAGCTGACCGCGCGGCTGGACGACCTCCTCGGGCCGGACGCGCCCTGGCCCGCCCGCTACCGCCAACTGCGCCAGCGGGGCCTGTGCCTGGCGCTCCTGGACCGCCCGGCCGAGGCGGAGGCCGCGTACTACGACGTGCTCGCGCGCACCACCGACCCCAAGGTGCACACCACCGTCAGCTACGCGCTCTCGGTCCTGTTCACCCGGCTCTACGACGCGCCCCGCAAGGACCACGTCCGGGCCCTCGCCCACATCAACACCGCCATCGCCTTCATCGGCCAGCTCCCCGATGCCGAGGACCGCGCCTTCCACACCGCCTTCATGCACAACGGGAAGGCGCTCGTCACCATGCACCTCGGCGATCTGCCCGAGGCGCTGCGCATGGTCGACACCGCCCTGGCGGCGGTCGAGGACGGTCTGCCGCCCGGCCGCCACCACCTGCACAAGTCGGTCCTGCACCACAACCGCGCCCAGCTCCTGGCCCGTCTCGGCCGGGGCGAGGAGGCCCTGGAGGAGTACGACCGGATCGTCGCGCAGGACCCGAACCACCCCGAGTACCGCTTCGACCGGGCCGTCCTCCACCACCAACAGGGGCGCTTCCGGGAGGCGTTGGCGGACTACGCGGAGGTGGAGCGGATCAGTCCGCCCTTCGCCGAGCTGCACTACAACCGGGGCGACCTCTACGGCGCGGCGGGCGAGGGCGACGCGGCGGCCGAGTTCGCGCGGGCGCTGGAGCTGGAGCCGACCCGTACGGACGCGCGGATCGCCCTCGCCGAGCTGTGGCTGGACGACGACCGCGGCGCCGAGGCCGCCGAACTGGCCCGCGAGGGGCTCGCCCTCTCCCCCGACGACCCGCCGCTGCTCTGCGTACAGGGGGCCGCCCTGCTCGCCCTGGGCACGGCCGAGGCGGCACTGGACAGCCTCGACCGGGCCATAGCGCTGGACGCCTCGACGCCCGGGGCGCACGCCAACCGTGCCTCCGCCCATCTCGCCCTCGGCCACCACGAGGAGGCGCTGCGGGACCTGACGACGGCGCTCGCCCTGTCGCCCGAGGACCCCGACCTCCTCCACAACCGCGGATACGTCCATGAGAGCGCCGGGCAGTGGGCGCGCGCCCTGGACGACTACACCCGCGCCCTGGAGCTGCCCGGCGCCGACCGCGAGACCCTGGAGGAGCGCCGGTCGCAGTGCCGTGAACGCGTGTCAGCCCAGGGGTGACGGCCGGGTTCCGGCGGGATACGGATAGGACTGGAAGTCGGCGTCCTGCCGCTCGATGCCCCTGGACAGCCAGTACGCCGCCTGCTCCACCACCGTGCGGGGCGGCAGCGGGGGGTTGGGCGACGACGTCGACGGTTTGGCGATGCTCTGGAGTGCCCAGGCGAACCCCACCAGCGGAGCTATCTCCTCCCACCGCCGCCGGTCGATCCCGAGCACCGTCATCGCCCGGGCGTACACATGCCAGGCGTGGTAGCCGGCCTCCCCGTTCATGGTGTGCACGGAGAGCGCGGGCTCCGGGCGGCGCGGGTCGTACAGCGTCCCCTGGCCGAAGCCCGCGAACGCGGTGACCAGCCGGGGGTCGCGGCGCCGGTAGAACTGATCGACCACGCCGAGCTGGACCTCCGACAGCAGGCGTAACTGCTCGGCGATCGGCGCCACCCAGTCGCGGAAGGTGCCCGGGTAGCCGGGTTGGCGGTATCGGGAGGACCAGGCCGCGATCACCGGCGCCTCAAGCCCGCCCGCGTACGTTCTGATCGCCGTATAGGCGTCGTCCAGCTCCCGCGAGCGGTGGAACAGCGTGGTGTCGTCAAATACGTACCAGAACTCGTTGGCGAGGCGGTCGCCGCGCATCCCGGGGACCGGCGGCAGATGTCCGCCTCGGTCCGCGGCCCGCGCGCCGCCGATGCCGCCGATCCCGGTCCCCGCGACCACGGTCGCGGCGAGCGCCGCCCGCAGTGTCTGGCGCCGCCCGATGCGGTGGATTGCCATGGTTCCCCCTCGTGGTGTGCGTGCCCGCCCACGCTAGGCGCGCACACCACCGCACCACCAGAGACGGGATGCGTTCCGCTCAGCGGAACACCGCTTGGGCGGACGGCGGCCCGGATGCCACGCTCAAGTGCGGCCAAGAGAAAGGCCGTTGACGTCACGGAGGCCCGGGCAGCCGGGCCTCCGAGCACGGTCGCATACGGGGGAGAGATGGATCAAGTGAAGACAGCCACGTCATCGCCCGATGGGCAGCTCGTCGACGGAGGCGCCGGTGCGGTGCTGCTGACGGCCGCCGGGCAGGTAGGTGTCCACGAGGGACGCGAGAACGGCCACTGGAACAACGTGCAGCGCTACAGCGACGAGGTCCCGGGCCTCAGGTGGTCGCAGGGGCAGGCCTGGTGTGCCACCTTCGTCTCCTGGGTGGCCCTGCGGGCCGGGTGCGCGACCCTGTTCCCGCGCACCGCGTCGTGCGCGACGGGGGTCGCCTGGTTCCGCGAGCGCCGCCGCTTCCGCGAGTATCCGGCGGTGGGCGCCCAGGTGTTCTACGGCCCCGGCGGCTCCGAGCACACCGGCGTGGTCGAGCGGTACGACGGCACACACATCTACACCATCGAGGGCAACACCAACGTGAACGGCTCCTCCGAGGGCGACGGTGTGTACCGGCGCGTACGGGAGCGCAAGTCGAGCCGGGTGTACGGATACGGCTACCCGGACTACCCCGGTGGCATCGACTCCGCCGACCCGTCCTGGCCGCCGCCCGCTCCCCTGCCGCACCCGGACGGCCTGGAGCCGTTCCCCGGTGCCGAGTGGTTCCGCACCGCGCCGCGCAGCCCGGTCGTCACCGCGATGGGCCGCAGGCTGGTGGCCGAGGGTGTGGCGGTGTACGAGGAGGGGCCTGGCCCGCAGTGGACCGACGCCGACCGCAGGTCGTACGCGAACTTCCAGCGGAAGATCGGCTACCGGGGCGGCGACGCCGACGGCTGGCCGGGGCCGGTGTCCTGGACGAAACTGCGCGTACCGCGTACGTGACGGAGTACGGCCTCAGTCCGCCGGCGCCCGCAGCCGCAGGCCGCGTTGGAGGCGGGTGAGGAGCGGATGGCGCTCGCGGCGCTCCCGGGAGTGCCGGTCGAGCTCCTCCACCAGGCGCTGCGAGCGCTTCTCCACATCGAGTTCGTCCAGGATCCGGTCGACCTCCGCGAGCAGCGCGCCGTGCAGCTGCCACTGCCGGGGGTCGCGCCGGACCTGGGCGAGCAGCAGTTGCGCGACCCGGTCGCGGCTCGCGCGGGCGGCCGCCAGCTCGGCCGCGAAGCGGTTCTCCGCCTCCTCGGCGTTGGCCCTGACCTGCGTGGTGATCAGTACGGCGAAGCTCTCCACGGCCTGGGCGAGGTGTTCGAAGACGTCCCGCAGGGCGATGCCGGTATCCGGCTCGAAGAGGTGCTCCTCGGTGCGCTCCTTGGCGAGGTCGGTGACCGACCGGCACACCACCCGCAGCACCACCGCCGAGATCTCCAGGGCGTCGAGCCCGGTGCGCAGCGCCACCCGCGACAGCAGCCCCTCCCTGACCCGGGGGTTGAACCGGAGGCTGTCCTCGGCCTGCCGCAGCGAGGCGTCCACCTGCACGATGTCGTGGTCGAGCCGGCGGGCCTCGTGGAGGCGGGCCGCCGCCCGCGCGACCGGGGTGTGGCCGCCGACCTCCTCGGCCAGGTCGATCAGGAGCGCGCGCATCCGGGCGGCGAGCTCCACGATGGCCTCGCCCGCGGACTCCACCCACACCGGCGGCACGAACAGCACGTTGAAGAGCATGCCGACGCCCGCGCCGATCAGCGTCTCCAGTACGCGGTCCCACGCGGTCGCCGACACCCGGGTCACCCCGAGCACGAGCATCGCGCTGATCGCGACCTCGGGGACGAACTCCCCGGCCTTCACGAAGCGTCCGACCACCAGCGCGGCCAGGATGATCAGCCCCAGGCTCCACCAGGTCAGACCCACCAGCGCGCTGAATCCGATGGCCAGCAGCACCCCCGCCACCACGGAGTTCACCCGTCGCACCCCGGTGATCAGCGTGGTGTAGAGGGTGACCTGGACGACGAGCAGGGCCGTCAGCGGCGCGGTGAGCGGCGCGGGTTCGCTGCTCAGCCGGAGCGCCACCACATACGAGATGACGGCGGCGGCCGTGGAGCGCAGGGTCTGCGCCACCGCGGGTTCCCGGCGGCGCCGCGCCAGATGGACGAGGGGATCAGTGAACTCGGGCACCTCCCGCACCTTCCCGCTCGGCGGCTCCCACTCCACTGATGTCCCGCCGCCGGGCGCATCCACGGCGCGGCGCGCCGAATCACCCGACCAGCCGCTCCTGCCCGGCCGGGAGCAGGGCGAGCCGATCGGCCGCGTCCGTGCCGGGCGGCGGGGTGAGCAGGACGAGCCGCTGGTTGCCCTCCGGGGCGAGGAGCACCTGGCAGTCGAGGTCGAGGGGGCCGATCACCGGGTGCAGCACGCGCATCCGGCTGTGCCGGCGGACGGCGACCTCGTGCAGCTCCCACAGGGCGGCGAACTCCTCGCTGGCGCCGCGCAGCCGCTCCACCAGCCGCGCCGCGGCCGGGTCCCCCGCCCGGCGGCCCACGGCGGCCCGCAGGTCCGCGACATGCACCCGGCTGTAGTGGGCGTGCTCCCCGGCCGGGTAGGCGTCCCGCGCCGCCGGGTCGGCGAACCAGCGCCAGACCACATTGCGCCCGTGTTCGGAGACCGTGCACACCCCGCCGAGCAGGGAGCGGGCCAGGTCGTTCTGGGCCAGTACGTCACCCAGGTCGCTCAGGACCTGGGCCGCGGTACCGGGGAGGCGGTCGAGCAGGTGCAGCAGGCTCGCGCCGACCTCGTCGTCCCTGCTGCGCACGGCGGGCGGGCGGTGTCCGGCCAGGAGGTGGAGGTGGTCGCGCTCGTCGTCGCTGAGCCGCAGGGCGCGGGCGAGCGCGGCGAGGATCTGGGGCGACGGCTGCGGTCCGCGGGCCTGTTCCAGGCGGGTGTAGTAGTCGGTCGACATGCCCGCGAGCTGGGCCACCTCCTCGCGCCGCAGCCCCGGGGTGCGGCGCCGGGAGCCCTCGGCGAGCCCCGCGTCCCGCGGGCTCACCCGCTCACGCGAACGGCGGAGGAAGTCGGCGAGCTCACGGCGGTCGATCGTCATGTGGATCATCCTGCCGGATGCCCCCGCGCCCCAGCCAGGGACTCCCGGTCCCCGGGTCCGGGCGGTCTCTCCCACCCCCGGCTTCACGGCGGCAGTGTGGGCACAGCCGGAGCGAACGACCCCGGCACACCCCACCAAGGAGCGACCATGTCCACCACCTCTGTCCTCACGCCCACCGCCACCTCCGCGACCGTGACCGTCGCCGACGCCCGGGTCCACTACGAGCGCACCGGCTCCGGCCCCGCCCTCGTCCTCGTCCACGGCACCGGCTCGGGCGGCGCGGCCATCAACTGGGGCCAAACAGCGCCCCGTTTCACCGCCGACCACACCGTCATCACGCCCGACCTCTCCGGCACCGAACGCACCACGGACGGCGGCGCACCGCTGACCGTGGAAGGCCTGGCCGCGCAGGTCGTCGCCGTCATCGAGGACGCCGCCGTCGGCCCGGTCGACCTGCTCGGCTTCTCGTTGGGCGCCCCGGTCTGCGCCGCCGTCGCCGCCCTGCGCCCCGACCTCGTACGCCGTCTGATCCTGGTCGCGGGCTGGGCCCACACCGACGGCGACGAGTACCTGCGCAACCTGTTCACCCTGTGGGGGCAGCTCGGCACGTCCGATCCGGCCGCGTTCGGGCGCGCCGTCGCCATGACGGGCTTCAGCCGGGGCTTCCTCAACGCCATCGGGCGCGAGCAGGTCGAGCTCCTCATCCCCAACATGCCGCCCACGCCCGGCACCCTGCGCCACGTCGACCTCGACTCCCGGATCGACATCCGCCACCTCCTGCCGCGCATCCAGGCCAGGACCCTGGTCATCGGCTGCGCCCAGGACATCACCGTCCCGGTCGAGAACAGCCGCGCCCTGCACACCGCGATCGCGGGCAGCGCGTACGCCGAAATCGACGCGGGGCACGTGGCGTTCTTCGAGAAGGAGAACGAATTCGTCGAGCTGGTGCGTGACTTCACGCTCGCGCCGTGACGGCGGCATCCGACGCGAGGACGTCGTGGGAGGGCGCTGCCAGCGCCGCGAAGCGGAAAGGGGCCGGGCGCCGTAAATCGCCGTCGCCACCGAGCCGTTTGCGTAGCATGCGGACCATGCCCCAGCTCCAGCGCCTCCACCTCGACCACGCTCCGGCACTCCTCGAGTTCGAGCGGCGGAACCGCGCCTACTTCGCCGCGTCGATCCCCGACCGGGGCGAGGACTACTTCGCCCACTTCGACGCGCGCCACGCCGCGTTGCTGGCCGAGCAGGCGGCGGGGGTGTGCCACTTCCACGTACTGATGGACGAGGGCGGCGAGGTGCTGGGGCGGGTCAACCTGGTCGACGTGGCGGACGGTTCGGCCGAGCTCGGCTACCGCATCGCCGAGCACGCCGCCGGGCGCGGACTGGCCACGGCGGGCGTCCGCGAGGTCTGCGCCCTGGCCGCGGCGGAGTACGGCCTGACCGGACTGCGGGCATCGACGACCCTCGACAACGCCGCCTCGCGAGCCGTCCTGGCGCGTACCGGATTCACCCCCTGCGGAGAGACGGAACTGAGCGGCCGCCCGGGCCTCCGCTTCGAGCGGAGCCTGGCCGGCGAGGCGGGACGGCGGCACCCGTGAGCGCCACGCGCGCCGTCGAGCAGGGCCCGCCGGCCGACCCGGCTCCGCAGCGGGTCTGGTACACCTCATACGGCTCGAACATGCTCCTGGACCGGCTCGCCTGCTATCTCACCGGCGGGCGCCCGGCCGGGGGGACCCGCGCCTACCCGGGCTGCCGGGACCGCAGTCTGCCGGCCGCGTCGATCCCCGTGGAGCTCCCGGGCGTCGTGTACTTCGCCACCCGGTCGCCGGTCTGGGGCGGCGGCCGGGCCTTCTACGACCCGGACGCCGAGGACCGCGTCCTGGCGCGCGCCCACCTCGTGTCGGCCTCCCAGTTCGCCGACATCGCCGCGCAGGAGATGTACCGGGAGCCGGGCGCCGACCTCGATCTGGCCGAGGTCCTGACGCGGGGGCGGGTGACGCTCGGCGACGGCCGCTACGAAACCCTCGTCTGCGCGGGGCAGGTGGACGGCCTTCCCCTGCTCACGTTCACGGCGCCGTGGAAGGTGGACGACGTCCTGTCGACGGCGCCGTCCGCCGCGTATCTGCGCCATCTGGCCTCGGGGCTGCTGGAGGCCGGGGCGTGGGACACGGACGCGGTGGCCGCGTATGTCTCCTCCCGCCCCGGGGCGCACCCCCATTGGTCCGAGCAGGCGGTACGGGAGCTGCTGGCGCCGTAATAGGGGAGGGCCGTGGGCGACTAGCGGCCGCGGGGCTTGCCGCGCTTGGCGCTGCCCTTCGAGCCGCCCTTCGCGGTGCCGGAGCCGGTCCGCTGGTTCTTGGCGGCCGGCTTGCCCGCGGCGGGCTTGCGGCGTGCGGCGGACGCGTCGGGCCGCTTCGCCTTCGGCTCGGCCTTGCTCTTGGCCGGGGTCTGCGCGCGGCCGCGGGAGCTGTTGACGGTACGGCCGCGGACGATCCCGATGAAGTCCTCGACCAAGTCGGTGGTCCGGTCCTCGGGCCACGACAGGGCGACCCGCGACTCCGGGGTGCCCGTCACCGGCCGGTAGGTGAGGTCCTTGCGGTGGTGCAGCCGGGCCAGCGACTGCGGGACGACGAGCAGGCCGATGCCCGCCGCCACCAGCTCGACGGCGTCGGCCGTCGTGGCGGGGCGCTCGAACGCGGGCTGCCCGGGCGGACGCTCCCAGTCCAGGGTGTCGTCGAGGGGGTGCAGCACGATCTCGTCGGCCAGGTCCTCGGCGGACACCTCCTCGACCGCGGTGATCGCGTGGTCCTTGGGGACCACGACCACGGTCGTCTCCGTGTACAGCGGGATGGCGCTGAGGTCGGCCGCGTCGACCGGCAGCCGTACGAAACCGGCGTCGGCGTCACCGCCGCGTAGCACGCCGAACGCCTCCGCGGTCGAGACCGCGACCAGGGTCAGCGGGATGTCGGGCAGCCGCTCGTTCCAGATCCGCACCCACTTGGTGGGTGTCACGCCCGGGACGTAGGCGAGCCGGAACGAGGGGGTTGCTTCCGAGCCTGTCACTCCGCCAGGTTACCGGTGATGGTCGGAGGTGGCGCACACGCTCGATACTCTTGACCCCATGACGTCGCACCAGACCGCCCAGACCATGAAGCCCGCGACCGCGGCGAAGAAGCTGGGTGTGTACCTCGAGGCCACCCCCGCAGAGTTCCAGGAGGGTGTTGTCTCGCGCACCGAGCTGAACGCGCTCCAGGCCGACCCGCCCCAGTGGCTCCAGGAGCTGCGCCGCAACGGCCCGCACCCCCGGCCGGTGGTCGCGGCGAAGCTCGGTGTCTCCATCGCGGGCCTGGCCCGCGGCGGTGTCACGGAGGCGCTCACCACCGAGCAGATCGACGCGCTGAAGCAGGACAACCCGGAGTGGCTGCAGAAGGAGCGCGCCACCCAGGCCGAGGTGCGCAAGGAAGCGGTCCGTATCAAGGAGAAGAACGCCCAGCGCGCCGAGGAGTCCCAGGACAAGCGCGCCTGAGCTCCGCCACGGGCATCACCGTCCGGGACCGGGTCCCGGACGCTGCCGGTGATCTTCGCCACCGCGAGGATCACCGGCCTTTTTTCTGCCCTGCGGCAGACCCCGGCGGGTCAGGCCGAGGCGAGGCCCTGCTCCAGCCGCGCGAGTTCTTCCTTCTCGACGACGATCTCGAAGTCCTCCGCCAGTACGCGCCCCAGCTCGGCCGGTTCGATCTTGCGCTCGGTGAAGGAGCCGTCGGGGCGGAACGTCGTCCAGGTGGCCCCGTCCAGCCGGTGGTGGTGGGTGGCGCTGAACTTCTGCGCGAAGAGGCGGGCCGTGAAGGGCGAGCGGCTGTGCGTGCTCACGAAGTGGCTGCCGACCGCGTAGTCGATGGGGTACTGCGGGAGCAGGGTGAAGGTGTGCCGGTCCATCCAGCCCTCCTCACCGCGCTGGTGCAGCCACCACTCGTCGATGCCGAGCACCCCGTCCCTGCGCTCCACGCGGAACTTCCAGCCGTCCAGGTCCACCTCGACGCCGTCGCGGATCTCGATGGGCTCCAGCGGCCCGCTGCCGAAGCCCACGTCGCACAGCCACAGCCGGTCGTCGTCGGCCGGGCGCACCGCGATGAGGGCGTGGGTCGCGGGCAGCATCTTGGGGTTGCGGAGCGTCACACGTCCGATGAGGGCGGTGAACTCGAAGCCCAGGCGCTCCAGCACGCTCGCGAAGAGCACGACGTGCTCGTAGCAGTAGCCGCCCCTGCCGCCCCGCACGAGTCGGTCCTGAACCGTCTCCAGATCCAGCGCGACCGGCTTGCCCAGCACGGCGTTGCCGTTCTCGAACGGGATCGAGGTCACATGCGCCCGCTGCAGCGCGCGCAGCACACCGAGTGTCGGCGTGCGCTCGCCCTCGTAGCCGATACGCGCCAGATAGGCGTCCAGATCCAGCCGGTCGCCCGACCAGCCGCGTCCGTCGTTTCCTGCCTCGGTCATGGCTCCCCCTCCTCCGGACCCCCGCGCCGGTGTATCCGTACGCATGGTGTCAACACCTCGTCGGCTTCACAACGATCATCCGTTACGAGCTCGACCCTACGCCGTGTGACGTGCCAGAACCTCTGCTCGAAGACGGTGCCGACCTCACCTTTTGGTCCTAGGACCAGAGGCTCGGGACGGTCCGGGAAAGCTCGCGACACCCCCGCGCGGGCCCGCCGCGAACCGGCGCAGGCGCTCGCCCGTGCACTACGTTGGCAACCGTGACCACGGTGAGCAGTTCCGATCTCCTCGTCGACGCGTTCGGCAGAATCCGCGAAACGGTCGCGGAGGCCGTCGAAGGCCTGAGCACCGAGGAGTTGGCGTTCCGCGTCGACGGCTCGGCCAACTCCATCGCCTGGCTGGTCTGGCATCTGACCAGGATCCAGGACGACCACATCGCGGACGCGGCCGGACTCGAACAGGTGTGGACCGGGCAGGGCTGGGCGCAGCGGTTCGGGCTGCCGCTGGCGGACTCGGACACCGGTTACGGACACACCTCGGCCCAGGTCGCCTCGGTCAGCGCCACCGCCGAGCAGCTGACCGGCTACCACGACGCCGTCCACGCGCAGACCGTCGGCTATCTGGCGGGGCTCGACGGCAAGGCGCTCGCCCGGGTCGTCGACACGTCGTGGGACCCGCCGGTCACCCTGGCGGTCCGGCTGATCAGCGTCGTCTCGGACGACCTCCAGCACGCGGGCCAGGCCGCGTTCGTACGGGGTGTGCTCTCCCGCAGCTGACCGGCGCCCCCGGCGGACGTCGGGGCGTACGACCGGCACGGCAGGGTGCCCGGCCCTTCTGGCGGGCGCCGATTGACGCGGGGCGCTAATTCACTTGGCATCCGGACGCCGACGCCGTGGACTTGCGCCCATGAGTGATCTCCGCAGAACCCGCCCCGTGGACGCCGTTCGGGACGGAGTCCAGGTGAGCCCCCGTGTGATCCTCCTCCTGGCCATCACCTGCGGCGTGGCCGTGGGCAACGTCTACTTCCCGCAGGCGATCAGCCCCACGGTCGCCGCCGCGCTGGACGTCTCCCCGGACGCGGCCGCCCTCACCGTCACGGCGGCGCAGTTCGGGTACGCGGCGGGGATCTTCCTGCTGGTGCCGCTCGGGGACCGGATCCCGCACCGGTCGCTCATCGTCACGCTGCTCGGCCTCACCGGGCTCGGACTGCTCGCCGCGGGGGCCGCGCCGGGGCTCGGGCCGCTGGTCGGCGCGAGCGCCCTCATCGGCATCACCACGGTGATCGCCCCGATCGCGGGGCCGCTGGCGGTCGGCCTGGTGGCCGAGGACCGGCGCGGGGCGGTCAGCGGGACCCTGCTGAGCGGGTCCATCGGCGGCATGCTGCTCTCGCGGACACTGGGCGGGACCGTCGGGGAGTGGCTGGGGTGGCGCGCGCCGTATCTGATCGCCGCCGCGCTCGCCCTGATCACCGCGGCACTGCTGTGGCGCGTGCTGCCGAGGACGTCGCCGCCGTCGCGGCAGCGGTATCCGGCGCTGCTCGCCGAGCCGCTGCGGCTGCTGCGCGCCGAGCCCGAGCTGCGGCGGTCCTGCTTCTACCAGGCCATGGTGTTCGGTGGTTTCTCGGCCGTCTGGACGGGCGTCGCCCTGCTGCTGACGAGCTCCACGTACGGCATGGGCGCGCGGGCGGTCGGGGCGCTCGCCCTGGTCAACGCGGCGACCATGCTCTGCACCCCGTTCGCCGGACGGCAGACGGACCGCCGGGGGCCCGACGCGGTCAACCTCGTCAGCATGCTCGGCGTCCTGGCGGCGGCCGCCGTCCTGGCGCTCGGCGGCGTCGGCGGGGCGCTCGGCATGGCCGCCCTGGTGGTGGGCACCCTGCTGCTCGACCTCGGCATGCAGTCCGGCATGGTCGCCAACCAGGTGCGGTTCTACGCACTGCGCCCCGAGGCCCGCAGCAGGCTCAACACCGCGTATATGACCTGCGGTTACATCGGCGGCAGCGTGGGTTCGTGGACCGGGGCGCGGGCGTACGCCGCGTTCGGCTGGCCCGCGGTGTGCGCCCTGGTGGCGCTGCTGACGGGGGCGGCCCTGGTCCGGCACGGCTTCGCGACGCGCCGCAAGCACCCCGCCGTCATCGCCCCGGCCCTGCGGGCGGTCGAGCCGGGGCGGAGCGCGGCCCCGTAGCCCGGTGCGCCGGGGCCGTCGCACCCTGCCGGGTCAGACCCGGACGTCGTCGCTGCGGCTGATCATCAGGTTGCCCATGAACCGCCGGTCCACCTCCCGGGCGCCCAGCCGGACGGCCTGGGCGCGGGTCGGCGGGGTGATGTCGTAGTGCCACCGGTGGTCCTGTGGGCCCTTGCGCTGGTACCAGGCGCGTCGCATGCCGAGGGCGGCCGCGAACGCGTGCAGTTCGTCCTCGGTGTCGGCCGTCATATGGCACCAGTGCGCGGACGGCAGACCTCGTCGTCGCGCGAGAGCGCCGTAGTCCTTCACGTCGTCCACGTAGACGGTCAAGGGGCAACCTCCCACTCCTGCTGAGGCTTTGTATTCTTCCTTGCCCCGGAGCGTGCCCGGGACACCCCGCCACGACGACCGTTTTGCGTCGTCTGCCACCCTGCCCATCACCTTCGCTTTGGGATGTCATAAGGTTGGCTTATGAGGTCATAAACAGGGGGCGGGTACTCACTTAGGTTTACCTAAGCTTAGGGTGTCCGACGAGCCATTTCGTTGTCGGTCGAAGGGAAACAGTCATGCCCCGCCCCCTGCGGACAGCCATCGTGGGCGCAGGTCCCGCCGGGATCTACGCCGCGGATGCGCTGTTGAAGTCCGCGGCCGCTGTGGATCCCGGTGTCTCGATCGACTTGTTCGAGCGGATGCCGGCCCCGTTCGGGCTGATCCGTTACGGCGTTGCTCCCGACCACCCGCGTATCAAGGGCATTGTCACCGCCCTGCACCAGGTGCTCGACAAGCCGCAGATCCGGCTGTTCGGCAACGTGGACTACCCCGGTGACATCAGCCTCGACGAACTCCACGACTTCTATGACGCGGTGATCTTCTCCACCGGTGCCGACGCCGACCGGGCGCTCGACATTCCCGGCATCGAGCTGGACGGTTCCTATGGCGCCGCCGACTTCGTGTCCTGGTACGACGGGCACCCCGACGCGCCCCGCACCTGGCCCCTGCACGCGGACAAGGTCGCCGTGCTCGGTGTCGGCAACGTCGCCCTGGACGTGGCCCGGATCCTCGCCAAGACCGCCGACGAACTCCTGCCCACCGAGATCCCGGCGAACGTCTACGACGGTCTCAAGGCCAACCGGGCGCGTGAGATCCATGTCTTCGGCCGGCGCGGGCCCGCCCAGGCCAAGTTCAGCCCGATGGAGCTGCGCGAGCTGGACCACTCCCCGACCATCGAGGTCATCGTCGACCCCGAGGACATCGACTACGACGACGGCTCCATCGCCACCCGCCGCTCCAACAAGCAGGCCGACATGGTCGCCAAGACCCTGGAGAACTGGGCCATCCGCGACGTCGGTGAACGGCCGCACAAGCTGTTCCTGCACTTCTTCGAGTCGCCTACCGAGATCCTCGGCGAGGACGGCACGGTTGTCGGCCTGCGCACCGAACGCACCCGCCTCGACGGCACCGGCAACGTCCACGGCACCGGCGAATTCCACGACTGGGACATCCAGAGCGTCTACCGGGCCGTCGGCTACCTCTCCGACGAACTGCCCAAACTCCCCTGGGATGTCGAGTCGGGCACCGTCCCCAACGAGGGCGGCCGTGTCGTCGAAGCCGGGCAGCACCTGCCGTCGACGTATGTCACCGGGTGGATCCGGCGCGGCCCGGTCGGTCTGATCGGCCACACCAAGGGCGACGCCAACGAGACCGTCGCCAACCTCCTGGACGACCACGCCCAGGGACGCCTGCGTACCCCCTCCGCACCGGAGCCGGAGGCCGTCGACGCCTTCCTCGCCGAGCGCGGCGTGCGCTGGACGACGTGGGAGGGCTGGCACCGCCTTGACGCCGCCGAGAAGGCGCTGGGCGAGCCGCAGGGCCGCGAGCGCGTCAAGATCGTGGAGCGCGAGGACATGCTGAGGGCCAGCGGCGCGTAGTCGCGAACCCCGGACAGACGAGTCGGCCCCCGCCGGGAGAGGCGGGGGCCGACGCTGTTCACAGCACTCTCAGGTGTCTGTCAGCTCACCTGGAGGGTGACGTCGTCCACGACGTACGAGGTCTGCAGGGACTGGTCCTCCACTCCGTTGAACTTCAGGGTGACGGTCTGTCCGGCGAACGCCGAGAGGTCGTAGGACTTCTGCGTGTAGCCGGATTCGGCGTCCAGGTTGGAGAAGGTGGCCAGGGTCTGGCCGCCCACCGAGACGGTGAAGACGTCATAGGCGACGTTCTCGTTCTCGTCCGTGTCGATGTGCTGGAAGAACGAGAGCTGGTAGCGGGAGCAGCCGGACGGAATGCTCAGCGACTGGGAGGCGCTGTCCGTGCGGGGCGAGCCCCAGCCGTTCAGCCATGCCATGTACGAGCCGCCGTGCGGCGTCTCGCCGGCCTGGTTGGTGATGACGCCCGAGGTGGCCGTCCACGGGCTGGAGCCGTCCTCGAACCCGCCGTTGACGACGAGCTGGCGCGGTGTGCAGGTGCCGCCGCCGACGGTCAGCGTGTAGGTGGTGCTGTGGCTGACCGTACCGGCGCCCGTGACCGTCAGGGTGTACGTGCCCGGTGCGGTGCTCGCACCGACCTGCACGGTCAGCGTCGAGGAGCTGCCGGACTGCACGGACGTCGGGTTGAGCGTCGCGGTCACACCGCTGGGCGCGCCCGAGACCGACAGGGCGACGGTCTGCGGGTTACCGCTGACGGTGGTGGTGTTCACGGTGCTCGTGACGCTGTCGCCCGGCTTGGCGCTGCCGGAGGGCGGGTTGGTGGCGAGGGAGAAGTCCTGCGCCGGGGTGGTCCCGCCGACGGCCTGCTTCCAGATCGCGTACGCCACACCGTCGGCACTGCGGTCCAGGACCGTGGGGCCGATGTTGCTCGGGGTGTCGCAGGCGCTGTGGTAGCAGGAGTCGTAGGCGGCGTTGGCCGTGCCGCCCCACTTGGCGGCCTGTGCCGAGGTCTTGCGGTCGCTGGCGCCGGCCGCGTAGCCGGAGGTGGCGATGCCGGCGGCCTGGAAGGACGCGTCGTCACTGCGGCCCTGGCCCTCGACGTTCTCCTCGGGGGCGAGGTTGAGTGAGGTCCAGTACGCCTTGAGCGGTGCTCCCGCCGTCGAGTTGAGGTTGTTGATGAAGTAGCCGCCGTTGGGCGAGCCGACCATGTCGAAGTTGTAGTACGCCTTGATCGCCGCGCGGTCGGTGGTGCTCAGCCGGTTGACGTAGAACTTGGAGCCGTTGAGGCCCTGCTCCTCGTCGGTCCACCAGGCGAAGCGCACGTGCTTGGTCATGGTGGGGTTCTTCTGCGCCAGGACCAGCGCGTTCTCCAGCAGGGTCGCGGAGCCCGAGCCGTTGTCGTTGATGCCGGGTCCGGCCGACACGCTGTCGAGGTGCGCCCCGAGCATGATGGTCTGGTCGGCGGGGCCGCCGGGCCAGTCGGCGATCAGGTTGTTCGACGGGTAGGTGCAGCTGGTGCAGTTCTGCTCGGCCACGGTGTATCCGGCGGCTTGCAGCTTGCCCTTGATGTAGGCCACCGACTGGGTGTAGCCGCCGCTGCCCGCGCGGCGGTTGCCGCCGTTCTGGGTGGCGATGGTGCCCAGCTGGGAGAGGTGCGCCTGGATGTTGGCGACGTCGATGTTGGGCGGGTCGGTGCCGGGCGGGGTGCCGCCGACGTTGAGCACGTAGTCGACGGTGTGCGAGAGCGTGGTGCCCTGGCCCTTGACGGTGATGGTGGACGCGCCGGGCGCCGCGTTGCTGGTCGCGGAGAGCGTGAGCACCGAGGACTGGCCGGACTGCACGGTGGCCGGGTTGAAGGAGGCAGTCACACCGGACGGCAGGCCGGAGGCGGTGAGAGCCACCGACTGGGCGTTGCCGGTGGTGACGGCCGTGCTCACCGTGGTGGTGACCGATCCGCCCTGCTGGACCGTGCCGGACGCCGGGTTCAGCGCCATCGAGAAGTCGTTCTGGCCGCTCGGCGTGCAGGTCGGGTCACCGGTCTGCGCGGGCACGCTGATCGCGTCCCAGGCGGCCTTGGTCTTGTTGAACAGGTCGCATGTGGGGTCGAGCGTCTTGGCCGAACTCAGCGTCGCCGTACGGTACTTCTTGTACGACATGCTGCTGGTCTTGAGGAGCATGCCGCCGTAGAAGATCTTGCCGGCGTTCTGGACGCCCACGCCCGTCACCGTGGAGCTGTTGCAGGTGGGGCTGTTGGGCTTGCCGCCGCCGGGGTTGCTGCCCTCGGCGAGCAGATAGAACCAGTGGTTGATCGGGCCCGCGGCCTTGTGCACCTCGGTGCCGGGTATCGAGGAGCTGTAGCAGTTCGGGTCGTTGCTGACGAGCGAGGGGTTGTACATGTTCCGGATCGGGCCCCGGCCCTGGAGGTCGATCATCTCGCCGACCGTGTAGTCCGGGGTGTCGTACGGGGCGGGCTCGTTCGTGTACGCCTCGGTCAGCGCGCCGAAGATGTCACCGGTGCCCTCGCCGAGTCCGGCCTCCTGGCCGCTGGTGCCGCCGGGGGTGTTGGAGTCGATGGCGTGCCCGTACTCATGGGCCACCACGTCGATTCCGGCGATCCACTCGTTGGCGCTGTTGTGGCCGATGGTGACCGAGCTGCCGTCCCAGTACGCGTTGAGGTCGCCCAGGCCGACCTTGCCGGGGAAGCTGCGGCCGCTGCCGTCGACGCCGTTGCGCCCGAGCCACTGGCCCAGCATGTTCCACTGCTTCTGCGCGGCGAACATGAGGTCCGCGCAGCCGGTCTCCTTGCTGGTGGGGTTGCCCGTGCCCCAGGAGTCCGAGGACTTGCTGAAGACGGATCCGGTGCTGTAGTCGGCGCAGCTCAGGCCGGGCCGGTTGGGGTCGCGCAGCGAGTAGGTGCCGCCCGAACCGGTGGTGTCGATGGTGAGCGGACTGGGCCCGTTCCACTTGCTGTTGGCCGTGCCCGCCTCGACGTCGTCGTGGGTGGCGAGGACCTTGCCGGTCCGTGCGTCCACGAAGACGTGGAGCTTGCTGGGCGCGGACTTCGTGCGTCCGGCGAGCACGGTCTCCCAGGCGAGGGCCGCTTTGCCGTCCGCGAGCCGGACGACGAGCCGGCTGTCGACCACCTTGTCGACCTTGGCCAGTTTGGTGCGCGAGGTGGATTCGGCCGTTTTCGCGGTGACCGACGGGGTGGTCGCCACGTCGACGCGTACGGCCGAGGCGGACTGCACGGCGCGGATGTCACCGTCGCCGTCCGCGAGCACCACCGCGTCGCCGCCGACGACCGGCAGCCCGCGGTAGCTGCGCTCGTAGGCGACGGAGTAGAGGTTCTTCACCCAGGGGGTGACCATGCGCCGTTCGTACTGTTCCTGCGG
Source organism: Streptomyces sp. TLI_146 (assembly GCF_002846415.1). Lineage (NCBI taxonomy): Bacteria > Bacillati > Actinomycetota > Actinomycetes > Kitasatosporales > Streptomycetaceae > Streptomyces > Streptomyces sp. TLI_146. The sequence goes on along the minus strand of NZ_PJMX01000001.1, from coordinate 7,817,697 downwards.
GGAGTTGACCAAGGTGTCGAGCCCGCTGCGGACCGCCTTGTCGGCGGCGGCGACGGCGCGCGAGAGGGGGGTGGGCCGCTGGTCCGGCCCTGACTGCGAATGGGGTGCGGCCGATGCCGTACCGGCCAAAGCGCCGGTCAGGCTCGTGGTCAGTGCCAGTGCTGCCACGGCGGCCGTCAATCTGAAGGGGCGCAACGTCCACTCCGATCGTGGGGGGCCTGTTCTCCGCGCAGTATGGGCGTGGACATGGCAAACGTGGTACATACCAGTTGGTCATACGGCGCGAGTTATGGTGCGCCGGGGGGCCGCTGCGTACGCTCGGAAGATGCAGCTGGAGTTGAGGCACTTACAGGCCGTCTGCCAGATTGCGGAGGCGGGCAGTCTCGGACGCGCCGCCCGCCGTCTCGGGGTGTCCCAGCCCTCCCTCTCCGCCCAGCTGCGCCGCATCGAGCGCGTGACCGGCGGCGATCTCTTCGTCCGCAGCCGCAACGGCACCGAGCCGACCCCGCTGGGCCGGTTCGTGCTCGCCAGGGCGCGCCGGGTGCTCAGCGAGATGGACGCGCTCGGCACCGGGGCGCGCACGGTCGCCGCCGACACCCCGATGCGGCTCGGCTGCATCCTGCTCGTCCTGGTCGACGGCCTGCTGGAGCAGACCGGCCTCTCGCTCTGCGGCCAGGAGATCACCGTCGACCTGGAGCACTCGGTGACCGCGCTGACCCGGATGCTCGGCGCCGGACGCTATGACGCCATCGTGTACGGCGAGGTGAACGACCACGAAGTACCACTCCCCGAAGGGGTCCTGGCCAGGACGCTGATCCCGGAGGAACCGTTCTCCATCCGGATGTCGGCCCGCCACCCGCTGGCCGACCGGGAGCACATCGAGCTGGCCGACCTGGCCGACGAGTCGTGGATGACCCTCGTGGAGGACGACGACGGCGGCCCGGAGGCATTCCTGGAGGCGTGCGCGCGCGCCGGGTTCGTCCCCCGGCTGCGGCACCGGATCGCGGACCGCAAGATGCAGTACGCGCTGATCGCCGGGGGCCGCGCCGTCGCCCTGAGCCAGCCGACCGCGCCACGGGCGGAGGGCACCGTGGTGCGCCCCCTCGCCGGCGCCCCGCTGCACGGCCGCATCCGCCTGGCCTGGAACCGCTCGGCCGTCACGGCGCAGCAGGCGCGGCTGCTCTACCGCGCGGCGGTCTGCGCGTATCTGTCCAACGTCGACAACAACGCGTTCCACCGCGCCTGGTGGGACACCCACCCGGAACTGCACCCGCCGTACGAACCGCAGGAGCTCCAGGCCTCCGACGCCTGAGCGTTCGGGGGGCGCGGCCCGCAATGGCTCGTACGGGCGGCTTGCCGCGCCGGGCGCACGGGCAGAGAAACACTATGTCGAGCTCTCACCGGCCCGCACCGGGAGTCCCCGTGCCCCTGCCCGCACCGCCGCTCCACCCGGTCCGCGGCCCCCGGGGCCTGCCCCGGCCGCTGGGCCACCTGTTCGCCTTCGGAAAGGATCCGCTCGCCTTCCTGACCCGGCTGCGCGACGAGTTCGGGGACGCGGTGACCTGGTCGCTCGGCCCCAGGCGCAGCCTGTTCCTCTCCCATCCCCAGCACATCGTGGAGTTGCTGGCGGCGCGCGAGCACACCTTCGACATCCTCGACATCGGCTGGGCGTTCAAGCAGATCACCGGGCAGAGCGTCATCATCAGCAAGGGCGGCGACTGGCGGCGCAAGCGCTCACTGGTGCAGCCGACCGTACGGCCGCGCCAGGTCCGCTCGTACGCCGCGACGATGGTGGACTGCGCGGGCGCGGCGGCCGACGCCTGGCGCGAGGGCGAGCGCATCGACGTACGCGAGCAGATGGCGCTCATCACCCAGCGGGTGGTGCTGCGCACCCTGTTCGGCAACGACCTCGGGGAGCAGACCCGGGCGCTGGCCGACGCGATGGACCTGGCCGGGCGGACGGTGGGGGCGGAGTTGCGCGGCATCGGCCTGTTCCTGCCCGCCTGGGTGCGCACCCCGTCCCGGCGGGCCCTGCTGAACGCCGTGGCCACCATGGACGCCGAGGTGCACCGGCTCATCCAGGAGCGGCTGAGCGCGCCCGACGCCGCCGACAAGCACGACGACCTGCTCAGCAGGCTCCTCGCGGCCCGCGACGAGGAGGGGCGGCCGCTGTCGCCCAAGGAGGTGCGCGACGAGGCCGTCACCCTCTGGGCCGCCGGTCACGAGACCACCTCCACGGCGCTGACCTGGACCCTGCACCTGCTCTCCCGCGACCCGGCGGCCCGCGCCCGGCTCGAAGCCGAGCTGGACGACGTCCTGGCGGGGCGCCCGCCCACCGTCGACGACTACGACCGGCTGGTGTGGACCCGGCAGATCGTCAAGGAGGCGCTGCGGCTGTACCCGCCGGTCTGGCTCGTCCCCGCGGTCGCCCGCGCGGGAGCCACGCTCGGCGGCACGCGCGTTCCGGCCGGGACGATCGTCTGGTGCAGCCAGTGGACCACGCACCGCGATCCGCGCTGGTTCCCGCGCCCCGACGAGTTCCGGCCCGAGCGCTGGGGCGCCGACGCGCCCGAGGCGGTGCCGGAGCACGCCTGGTACCCGTTCGGCGGCGGCCAGCGGACCTGTCTCGGCGCCCGCTTCGCCCAGGTCGAGGCCGCCCTGGTGCTCGCCACCCTCGCCCAGCGCTGCCGCCTGGACCTGCCGGCCGCCGAGGTGACGCCCCGCGCCGCACTGCTGCTCCAGCCGGAGGTGCCGCTCGTGGCGACCGTGCGCACGCGCCGCCCCGCCGCGGTTCACTGAGCCAGCCAGTCGGCGACCGCGGCGGCTATCGGCAGGCCCGTGTCCAGCTCGACGAAGCCGAACTGCCCGCCCTGGTTGCACTCCAGGAACCACCAGACCCCCTCCGCGTCCTCGGCGAAGTCGAACGCCGCGTAGGCGAGCCCGGTGCGGCGGGTGTACGCGTGCACCGACTCGGCGATGCGGTCGGGCACCCCGGTGGGCTCCCAGCGGCGGCCGCTGTCGTCGTAGCGCCCGTCCACCTGATCGGGGTCGGAGACCTTCCGGGCGGCGAACAGCAGCGCACCCACGCAGGTGAGCCGGATGTCCGCCTTCTTGGGTATGTAGCGCTGGAGCAGCACCGGGCCCGCCCGGACGCTGGAGAAGTCCGCGTCGGGGCCGATCAGCGTGGTCGGCAGCGCCATCAGGGGCTCGTCCGGCGGCGGCCCTGCGGCGCTCTTGACCACCACGTCCCGGTACTCCTGCGCGAACTGCCGGGCCACCCGGGGAACCGTCGTGACGACGGTGGGCGGCACGGCGAACCCGCCGGCGTGGGCGACCCGCAGCTGCCAGGGCTTGTGGCGGGCCTGTTCGGCGTCGCGCGGATGGTTCATCCAGCGCGCCGAGGCCGAGTACAGCATGCCGAACAGCGCCTGGCGGACCTCGGCGGTCAGCCACCGGGAGGGCTCCGGCGCATGGGCGGCGGGCTCCCCCGGCCGGCGCACCCAGACCGAGCGCAGCCCCGACATGCTCACCAGGAACCCGTCGACCGACAGGTGCCCCGTGAAGTCCCCGTGGGCGTACTCGGCCGACAGCACCGCCCGGCCGGGCAGATCGGCCGGGTCGAGGCGCACCAGCGGGACACCCCGCCCGTGCAGCTCGGTCACCACCATGTCCGTGGTGACGTCGCCTTCGCAGGTGAGGATGAGAACCGTCATCCGACTGCCGGGCCGTCAGTCGTCGAAATGGGTCTGGGAACCGGCGGTGGACGCGGTGGTCCCGGTCGCCCTGAGCACCGCGCGGTCGGCCACCGCGGGACGCCCGTCTGGTAGCACGTTCAACTGCCGCGAGGCGTCGAAGCGGTAGGGGACCGCCACCGCCTCCGGCTCATGCGGCACCGTGTAACGCAGAGTGAACGGCCTCATGAGGAACCTCCCGCAGAAACGTCATGCCGAGCCTTGTGCACACCTGTACGTAGTGCCCCTGTAAGGAATTCATCACGTTCCGCCACATAGACGTGAAGGACGTCACACACCGGTAGTCACACACCGGGCAGTCGGGTGAACTCAGGTTTCGCCACCGCCCATATCGGTGATCGCTGAGGACGTCATCATCCCCTCCCACTCAGAGGAGCACTTATGCGTTTGCGCACCACGATCACCGCCAGCGTCCTGACTGTCGGCATCGTCTTCGGCGGCGCGTCGGCCGCGCTCGCCCACGACAACGACGACCACTGCCGCAAGGACAGCTACGGCCGTGACCACGGGCGTGACTACGGCCGCGACCACGACGACAAGTACGGGCGCGACCACGGCCGCGACTACGGGCGCGACCACGACGACAAGTACGGCCGGGACCACAACGACAAGTACGGCCGCGACTACGGCCGCGACCGTGACCACGGCTACGGTCGCGACCACCGCCGCGACCACGATGACAACTACGGCCGCGGCCACGGCGAGGACGGCGGCTACAAGAAGAGCTGCCACACGGCGGCGGGCAGCAACGCCAACAAGGGCTCGTACTACGAGCACGACTGCGACTCGGCGGGCTGGTCCAAGAAGGGTCACCACGAGACGTACTGACCGGCCTCACGTGTGGCGCGGGAGCGACGGTCTGCCCCCGCCCCGCGCCACGCGGCACGGATCCTCAGCGCGTCGGTGTACGGCGTCGGCGCACGCTCGCCAGGAGTGACTTCTGGGTGAGCAGGGTGAGGACGCCCGCGAGGACGATCCCGCCCAGGTTGGCGAGGAGCTGACCGCTGGAGCCCCAGGTCTGGGCGTACTCCTTGTAGGTGAACGCCATGGCGGCGTTGGCCGCCGCCGGGACCGTGGTCACCGAGATGGCGACCCCGATCAGCGCCCCGGACTTGGCCGAGGTGAGCGAGAGGGTTCCGGCGACACCCGCCAGGAAGGCCACGACGAACGACATCCAGTCCGGCTTCCAGATGAACGCGGTGTTCGGGCGGTCCGCCTCCAGCATGGCCTTGTCGAAGAGCCCCACCTGGTCCAGGAGCCAGCCGAATCCGGCCGTCAGCACCATGGCCGCGGCGAAGCCCACCACCAGCGCGGTGAGCGAGCGCCACACCAGTCCGGGCGCACGCTGGACGAGCGCCGTGGAGATCCCGGCCAGCGGCCCGAACTCGGGACCGACCGCCATCGCGCCCACGATCAGAATGGCGTTGTCGAGCATCACACCGCACGCCGCGAGCATCGTGGCGATCGCCAGGAACGCCACATAGGTGACCGTGAGCGTCGACTCCTCGTGGGTGGCGTCCGTCAGTTGCTCCCAGAGCACCGCGTCCACGCCCTCGCCCGGGGCCTCCGCCTCGGCCTTCTCGGCGCGCTTGGACAGCGACAGGTCGATGTTCTCGACGGCGATCGCCCCGGACCGGTCGAGACCGAGGGCCCGCAGGTCGCCGAGGAGTTCGTCCCCGGCCTCGCGGGCGACGTCGCACAGCACCAGATCGCCCGCGGGGTTGCGGGAGGCGCCCGGGACGACGGCCAGATGGGCGGTGCCCACCGTGGCCTCCAGGGTCCGCACCACCTCGTCGGTCAGATCGGCGGGCACGTTCAGACGCAGATGCAGCAACAGCCCTACTCCAGGAATCGGTTCCCCGGACCGGCCACCACCGGCCCCCGGCCCCGTGACCAGGGCCTGCACAGACGGCCAAGGGTGACACGCGCCGCGCACCCGCGTCACGCGCGCCACCCGGGGAAGCCCTCTCGCCCGCGCCCCGTGGACACACCTCTGATTCCCGTGCAGGATACGGAACCCCACGGATGGAGAGGTGCCCGAGGATGAATCGTCGTCAACTGCTCGCAGCAAGTGCCGTGTTGGCGACCGCGACCCCCTTCACGGCACCCTCCGCGGCAGACGCCCACAGCGGCCTCCCGTCCGAGTACGAGATCGTGGCCGTCCTTCGGAGGGTCGCCGACCACTGGCTGGCGACGCACACCGACCCCGGTGACAACGGCTGGGCCCGGGCCACGTTCTTCAGCGGCCTCATGGCACTGCACCGGCTGACCGGCGACGCCCGCTACCTCACGTACGCACGGAACTGGGCCGAGAGCCATGCGTACGGCCTCATCGGCGGTGTGACCACCCGGCACGCGGACAACCAGTGCGCCGGGCAGACCTACCTCGACCTCCACCGCCTGGAACCCGAGCCGTCGAAGATCGCGGCCATCGAGGAGTGCCTGCACCGCATGACCGCCGTCGACCGTCCCGCCAAGGACGACGACTGGTGGTGGGCGGACGCGCTGCACATGGCGATGCCGCCGTTCGCCCGGCTCGGCGTGCTGCGCCGGGACACCGCGTACACCGACAAGCTCCACCGCCTCTACACCCACACCAAGCGCACCGAGGGCGGCCCCGGTCTGTACGACGCGGCGAGCGGCCTGTGGTTCCGCGACAAGCGGTTCGCCCCCGGCCTGCCCGGCGCGATCACCTCGCCCTCGGGCAGGCCCGTCGTCTGGTCGCGCGGCAACGGCTGGGTCGCCGGCGCCCATGTGAAGACCCTCAAGGCGCTGCCCCCGCAGGACCCGTGGGTGCCCGAGTACCGCGAGACGCTGGTGCGCCTGCTCACCGCCGTCCGCCGGGTCCAGCGCCCCGACGGCTTCTGGAACGTGAACCTCGCCGACCCCGGCCACTTCCCCGGCCCGGAGACCAGCGGCACGTCCTTCTTCACCTATGCGACCGCCCACGCGGTACGGGCCGGGCTCGTCTCCCGCGCGGACTTCCTCCCCGTCGCCGCCCGTGCCTGGCGCGGCCTCGTCTCCACCGCGGTACACCCCGACGGCTTCCTCGGCTATGTCCAGGGCGTCGGCGACCGCCCCGACTCCAGCCGGCCCGTCACGTACGACACCACGGCGGACTTCGGCGTCGGCGCCTTCCTGCTGGCCGGTACGGAACTGGTGGCGCTCTGCCGCTGAGGCCACCGAATCCGGCCACGGCCGAAAAGGCTCGATCGGCCGGGGAATATGCCGTATGGATACCCCGGACCGGTGTCCCGCCAATACCGGACGGCCGCACCGGCGGAGCGAACCCCATTCACCCCGCCCATAAATGACAAGGAACCAGATATTCCGGACGACGAGTTTCGATACGACTTAATGATGAGTAAGGTGTGCCTCGCTGTCAGTGAGCCTGCGTAGGGGTTACGTCCCCTGGCCGAATTCGCCATGGCCGGAATGCGCATGCGGGTGGCGTCGTCTTCGGGATGGAGAGGGGATCGTGACTGCGGGCTCGTTCGAGGGACAGTACGTGTGGCATCCGGCGGCCGACGACCGCGAGTTGGCGCGCGCCTGCACGGACGTGCGGGCCGGCCGGTATCTGAGCGCGCACAACGTCCTCAAGGACGCGCGCACGGACTTCGAGGTGCGGGCCCACCGCTCGCTGGTGCTCGCGTCCGAGGCCGCCGACTCCGACCTCGCCGAGCGGTGGCTCGCCGAGGAACCCAGCGCGGAGGCCGCGCTGTTGGCCGCGCGCGTCGCGATGGTACGGGCGTTACGCATGGCCGACGCGCAGGACGGCCGGGCGGGCGCGCTGGTGCGCATCGCGACGGCCGCGTGCGGCCGGGCCGCGAAGCTGCTCCCGCAGGACCCCACCCCGTGGGTCGCCCAGCTCGCCCTCGCCCGCTTCGAGCGCTCCCACGACCCGGCCCCCAAAGGGCTGTTGACCGCGCCGCCGGGTCCCTGGCTGCTCTTCTCGCACATCCTGCGGCTCGACCCGTGGAACCGCGAGGCCCACCACCGGTTCCTGGCCTTCTTCTTCACCCGCCACGGCGGCTCGGCGAGCGCCCGCTGGGACGTCGCCTCCTTCCTCAGCCACCGCGCACCGCTCAACTCGGCGCTGCGGCTGCTCCCCCTGGTCGCCCTGGTGGAGGACTACGACCCGAACGCCCTGCTCGCGGACAGCACCTGGCTCCAGCCCCAGTGGACGGCCACCGCGCTCGGCATCTACCAGAACTGGTTCCCGCACACCGCGAGTTACCGCTTCACCCCGGTCCTGGACCTGGCGTATCTGGCGCACGCGCTGTACATGGCCAAGCGCGAGTTCGAGGCCCGGGAAGTGCTCACGGCCATGGGGCCCTACGCCTCCCGTATGCCCTGGAGCGCGTTCGGCGACCCCGAGGAACGCCTGACCAGGGCGCGGCGGTCGTGCGGCCTCCCCACCCCCGGCCCGGCCTGATCCGCTCCCACGCTCGCGCCGCCCCACGGCACCCGTACGAGACTCGACGCGTCCTGTCCACCCCCACCAGGAAAGGCTGCCCCAGTGTCCGAGCGCACGTCCTCGCTCCGCTCGAAAGCCCCTCGCCGTGAAGCACCCGTCGCCCTCGACGACGACGCGACGCTGCACGCGATGGGCTACCCGCGGAAACTCACCCGCAGATTCCACGCGTTCGACAATTTCGCGATATCTTTCACGATCATCAACATCATCTCCGGTATATTCTCCGCCTTCGGATTCGGAATGGGCGCCGGCGGGCCGCGCATCCTCGTCTTCGGCTGGATCGGTGTGTCGGTGATGGTGCTGTTCGTCGGCGCGGCGATGGGCGAGATCGCCTCCGCCTACCCGACCAGCGGCGCACTGTACTTCTCCGCGGGCAAGCTCGCCAAGCGGCACCGCGGCGCCTGGTCCTGGTACACGGGATGGCTGAACTTCGTCGGCCAGGTGGGCGGCACGGCCGCCACCAACTACGCGGCGGCCACCTTCATCCAGGCCTTCGTGTCGATGCAGTGGCCGTCGTACGACCCGACGCCCCAGCAGACCGTCGGCATCGCCGCGGTGATCCTGGTGGTGCAGGCGCTGGCCAACACGTACACCGTGCAGCTGGTGGCCGTGGTGAACCGGATCTCCGTGTGGTGGCTGCTGGTCGGCATGGTGGTCATCGTGGCCGCCCTGACCTTCAAGCCCTCGCACCACCAGTCGGCCTCGTTCGCCAACCACTTCGTCAACACCACCGGGTTCAGCAACGGGCTGTACGCGGCGATGCTGGGCCTGCTGGTGACCAGCTGGACGTTCACCGGCTTCGACGGCAGCTTCCATATGTCCGAGGAGACCGTGAAGGCCACGGTCAACACCCCCAAGGGCATCATGCGCGCGATCATCTACTCGGCGCTCGCCGGGCTGGTCCTGATGCTCGCCCTGGTGTACGCGATCCGCGACTACGCGGGCGAGGCGGGCGCGGCGGCGCCGCCGGTGCAGATCCTCATCGACGCGCTCGGCATGGGCACCGCCAAGCTGCTCCTGCTGATCGTGATCGGCGCCATGCTGTTCTGCGGCCTCGCCAACATGACCAGCAACACCCGCCAGATCTTCGCCTTCTCGCGCGACGGGGCGATGCCGGGCTCCAGCCTGTGGCACTCGGTCTCGCTGCGCACCCGCACCCCGGTCAAGGCCGTATGGCTGGCCGCGGCCTGCTCGCTGGTACTGATCATTCCCGGCTGGTGGTCGCACACCGCCTTCACCGCGATCGTCAGCGTCAACGTCGTCGGGCTCTACCTCGCCTACGGCGTGCCCATCTTCCTGCGGCTGCGCCTGGACGACTTCGAGCCCGGCCCGTGGAATCTGGGCCGCTGGGGCAAGCCCGTGGCCGCGGTCGCCGTGACCTGGATCGCGCTCAGCAGTGTGCTGTTCATGCTGCCGCAGACCTCGCCGATCACCACCGACTCGTTCAACTACGCGCCGATCGCGCTGGGCACGGTGCTGTTCATCGCCACCCTGTGGTGGTTCGCCACCGCCCGCCGCCGCTTCCAGGGCCCGGTCAGCTACGGCAGCCCCGACGAGGTGGCCGCGATGGACCTCATCTGACGCCCTGGCGTCCCACGCCTGACCTTCCGGGCCGTCCCCCGACTCTGCGGAGCGGGGGACGGCCCGCGTACATGGGCGGACGGGCGGCGCCCGGCCGGACGGCGGACACACGGCGCCGAGCGCCGTGGCCCCCGGCGCGCCACCGTTGCGGATGAGGCGCCTGCGGTCACGGCGGACACGTCCGCCACCGTGCGCTCCCCGGGCGCCATTTACCCGGTCCGCACTTCGCAGGATGATCCTGCCTTCACCGTCCTGCCTGCCCGGTTCGTCCGCCTTCTGTCCCCCGCCCCGCGCTCCCGCCCGCTCACGCCGGGGGCGCACGAAAGGACTCCTCATGTCCGGAACGCGAATCACCTTCCTCGACGGCCAGGCCGGCCAGCCGCAGGCGCTGGAACGCGTGATCGCCCATGTGCGGCGGCAGTTGGACGGTCCCGTGGGCGAGCGGCTGCGTGACGTCCGGCGCCCGCTCCTCGCGGGCATCGGCGCCTCGTACGCGGCGCTGGCGCTGCCGGTCGAGGTACTGCGCGGCCACGGGGTGCCCGCCCAGCGGGTGCTCGCCAGCGAGATCGAGGAAGGGCTCGGCGGCTTCGAGACCGATCTGCTCGTCGGCGTGTCGCAGAGCGGCCGCAGCTCGGAGACGATCGCGGCGTTCCGGGCGGCGCGCGGCGTGCCGACCCTCGCCGTCCTCAACGTCACCCCGTCCTCCCTCGGCACCCTGGCCGGGCTGACCGTCGACCTCGGCAACGAGCCCGACTCCTGCGCCTCGACGGTCGGCTTCACCGGTACGGTCATCGCCCTCGACCTGATCGCGGGGGTGATCGCGGGCCGCGACGGGGATGCCTGGGACGGCGTCCCCGAGCAGGCCGAGGCCGTGCGGAGGCGGGCGGCCCGTGCCTTCGCCTCGCTGCGGACCCGCGCCGCGCGGTGCGTCGCCGCCGACTGCGTCGCCTCCGGCGCCTCCCGGTGCACCGCCGAGGAGGCGGCGCTGCTGCTGCGCGAGGTGCCCCGGATGCCGGCCTCTGCCTCGGTCACCCGCAACTACCTGCACGGCGAGATGGAGTCGGCGGGCAACACGCTGCACCTCGTCTTCGGCTGCGGCCGCGAGGTCGCGCTCGCCCGGTCCCTGTCGGCGGCCGGCCATCTGACCCTGCTGGTGACCACCGCGCGGGTCGAGGCATCGGAGAACCTCGCCGTCGTCCGGCTGCCCGACAGCTCGCCCGGCGCCCGGGTCGTCCTGGAGACGGTCGTGGCGCAGGAGCTGGTGGCGGCGCTGAGCGACGAACGGAACGTACCCATCGAGTCGATCGTCTTCATCAACGACGACACCAAGGAGGGCGGCATCGTCCTCGCGGACTTCGTGCGGGCCGCCCCCGTGGCGGTCTCCTGACGGATTTTCCGCTTTCGACGGCGGAGTGGCGAAACGTCCCGCTACCCTCGGTGACATGAGGCTCGCGTGCGGCAAGGACACCCGCGTCAGGCTGGGGGCGGCCACGGCCGTGACCGCCCTCCTCGCCCTGACGGCCGCCCCGCCGTCGACGGCCGCCGCGCGCCCGGCTCCCGCGTGGCACAGCTGTGCGCGCGATGCCCAGGACACCGCCGGCCAGGAGTTGGACCAGGCGGGCGCCCGGTGCGCCGAGGTGAAGGTCCCGCTCGACCACACCCGCCCCGGCGGCCCCTCCCTCACCGTCGCGATCGCCCGTATCCCAGCCACCGACACCGCCCACCGGATCGGCGCGCTCGTGGTCAACGAGGGCGGCCCCGCCGACCCGGTGATCGACTACCTGCTGGAGCGCCGGGCCGCGCTGGGCGACCTCGCGGCCCGCTACGACCTGGTGGGAGTCGACCCCCGGTTCGCGGGCCGCAACGCCCCCCTCGACTGCCGCTGGCCCACCAGCACGTACTTCCGCGGGGCGGGCGAGGACCGCGCGGGCTTCGACCGTATGACGGCCTTCCAGCGCGACCTGGCCGCCAAGTGCCGCCGCAACGCGGCCGCCCTGCTGCCGTACGCCTCGACCCGCAACGCCGCCCGCGACCTCGACCTGGTGCGCACGGCGCTCGGCGAGCGGCGGATCTCGTATCTGGGGATCTCCTACGGCACGTACCTCGGCGAGGTGTACACGGCGATGTTCCCGGGCCGCACCGACCGGATGGTCCTCGACGGCGTGCACGAGCCGCACCGCCTCGCCCCCTGGGCCGAGTACGGCACGGAGGAGGTGAACGAGAACGCCCTGCGCCACTGGGCGCGGTGGGCCGCGCCGCGCGACGCCGCCTACGGCCTGGGTGCCACGGCCGACGCGGTCCTGGCGACGGTGGACCGCATCCGGACGGCCGCCGCCCGCCGCCCGTTCACCGTCGGGACGTACCGCATCGACGCGCACCTCCTGCCGGTGCTCGTGTACGGAGTCCTCGGCGACGACCTGGCGCGCAGCGACGCGGACATCGCCGTGATGGTCGCCACCCTCAAGCAGGCGGCCGAGACCGGCCACGCGGAGCCGGACCCCGGGCTCGCGGACATGCTGCCGGGGCTGTTCACCGGTCAGTACTCGGCCTACGGCAGCACCCAGACGGCGTATCTGTGCGCCGACACCCCCGGCCCGCGCGACCCGGAGGTCTACCGGCTGGCCGTCGAGCGCAGCCGCGCGGCCCATCCGCTGTTCGGCCCGGTCCTCAACGACATCACCCCGTGCCCGTTCTGGCCCGCGCCGCGCGAGCGGCCGACCGCCGTGGACAACGACGTCCCGGCGCTCATGGTCAACGCCACCGGCGATCCGCGCGTCCCGTACACCGAGGCCCTGGCCATGCACACCAGGTGGCCGAGCTCCCGGCTAATCACGGTCGAGAACTCCTACCGGCACGCCGTGTACGGACTCGCGTACGGCAGCGCCTGCGTCAACGGCGCGGTCAACGCCTACCTGGCCGACGGGCGGTTGCCGGGCACCGACCTCAGGTGCCCGGCAGCCCGCGACGACGTCCCGTCGAGCGGGCCCCTACGTCAGGTGCCGTAGACCTCCAACTCGTATATCCGGGCCGCCTGGTCGCTGTTCTGCGTGGGCGTGACGACCGAGAGCCGCACATAGCGGGCCGAGGTGGCGACCGGGTTGGTGGTCGCGTCCGAGCTGTTGCCGCGCACCTGGGCCACCGTGGTCCAGGTCGCCGCGTCGGCGGAGACGCTCAGGTCGAAGTCCCTGGTGTCCAGAGCTGCGCTCTCGCCGCCCGCGCCCGCGTGCCGCACGGTGATCGAGTTCAGCGGGTGGGAGGCGCCCAGGTCGACCTGGAGGTCCTTGGTGCCGGAGGCGAGCGAGCACCACTTGTCGCTGTTGCCGCCGCTGACGCTGCCGTTGACCGCCTTGTCCGGGGTCTCCGACGCGTTGCACGGCGCCGAACCGCTCGCCGGCCGCGCGAGGGCGAGGTTGCCGCTCCCGCCGCCGTACACCTCCAGCTCGTAGATACGGGCCGCGCTGCCCGACGTGTTGGACGGGCTGGTGACCAGCAGCCGGACATAGCGGGCCGTGCGGGCGGAGACGGGGTGGTAGGTCCGGCTGGAGCGCGAGCCGGTGACGGTGGCCGCCGTGGTCCACGAGGAGCCGTCGGTGCTGGTCTGGATCTGGAAGCCACCGGTGTTCCAGCCGGTGTTCTCACCGCCGAGACCGGCGTGTTTCACCACGAACGACGACACCGTCCGGGCGGACCCGAGGTCGACCTGGAGCGAGGGGCCGCTCGCGGCCGAGCACCACTTGCTGTTGTTCCTCAGCGCGCCGTCCACCGCCTTGTCGGGCGATTCGGCCGCCGCGCACACGGCCGTTCCGGTCGCCGTCGCGCCCTGGGCCAGGTCGGCGCCGAGCTCGGGCGCGGCCGGTACCGGAGTGGCGCCGTCCTGGAAGGAGGGCGGCACGTCGGACGCCCCGGTGCCCCAGGTGGCGCCGGGGGCGGCGCCCATGGTGTACGTGAGGGTGGCGCCGGCCGCGAGGTCCGGATAGCGCAGATAGCTGTGGCCGGTGGCGGTGCCGTTGACGCCGAGCCCCTGCACATAGGGTCCGGAGCCGGTGGTGTTGATGGTGATGTTCCCGGCCGCGCGCTGGATCAGCACGGACGGGAACTGCGGCCCGTGCAGCGCGAGCGTGTCCGCGCCCGGCGTCGCCGGATACATCCCGAGCGCCGCCCACACGTACCAGGCGGAGGTGGCGCCGAGGTCGTCGTTGCCCGGCAGGCCGCCGGCGCCGGTGGTGAACGACTCGGCCATCACCTTGCGCACCGCGTCCGTGGCGCCGGCCGGGTGGCGGGCGTAGTTGTAGGCCCACGGCACACCGTGCTCGGGCTCGTTGCCGATGTAGTAGTACGGCCTGCTCTGACCGGCGTTGACCTCGGTGAAGTGGTGGTCGAGGCGCTGCACGGCGGTCTGCCGGCCGCCCATCGCGTTGATCAGGTCGGCGAAGTCGTACGGGACCATCCAGGTGTACTGGGAGGCGTTGCCCTCGGTGAAGGTGGACTGGCTCGCCGGGTCCAGCGGCCAGGTCCAGGAGCCGTCGCTCCGGTGCTGCTGGACGTACGACGACTCCTGGCCGAAGGTGTTGCGCCACCACTGCGCGCGGCTCATGTGGGTGCTGTAGCTGGAGGTGTTGCCGAGCGCCTTGGCGAACTGGGCCACCGCGAAGTCGGACGCGGAGTATTCGAGCGAGTCGGAGGGGTCGTCGAGGTAGTGCAGGTTCGTGTACGTCGACTGGCGTCCGCGGATCGCGCTGCCCTGCGTGGTGCCGCCGTTGGACGCCTTCTCCATCAGGGCGAGCGCGGCGCTGGTGTCGAAGTCGCGCGCCCCGAACGCGTACAGGCTGGCGACGATGATCGGGCCCGGGTCGCCCGTCATCACGAGGTCCTCGTTGGTCTGCTGCGACCACTTCGGCAGCAGCCCGCCCTGCTGTCCGTCCAGGACCATCGACTTGGCGATGTCACTGGCCTCGGTGGGCGCGATCAGCCCTATCAGCGCCGCCCAGGAGCGGTAGATGTCCCAGCCCGAGTAGTTCTGGTACACCGGCCGGGCCGACTGGTGCACGGCGTTGTCGAAGCCCCGGTAGTCGCCGTTCACATCGCTGGAGACGTTGGGGCTCTGCAGGACGTGGTAGAGCGAGGTGTAGAACTTCTGGCGCTCGGCCGTGCTGCCGCCCGAGACCTGGACCCGGTTGAGCATCTGGTTCCAGGAGTCGTCGGCCGCCGTGCGCACCGCGCCGAAGTCCCAGCCGCTGTTCTCCGCCGCCACATTGGCCTGCGCACCCGCGACACTCACGTACGACAGGCCCACCTTGAACTGGACCGTCGTGTTACTGGTGGTGTCGAAGGTGACGTAGGCGCCGGTGTTGGTGCCCGAGGCGTTCGCGGAGCCGTCCGTGACGGTGGCGCCGGACCAGGTGCCGAAGCCGGTCGGGGTCCGGTCGAAGCGGATGTCGAAGTAGATCTGGTACGTCTTGGCCGAGCCGCAGAACCCTCCGGCCGTCACGCTTCCGGTCAGCTCGTTGCCGTTGACGCGCACGGTTCCGGCGCGGCTGCCGGTGGCGCTGCGGCCCGTGGCGACCAGCAGGCGGGAGGTTGTGGAGGCGGGGTAGGTCAGCCTGCCCATGCCGGTGCGGGTGGTGGCGGACAGCTCGACGTCGGTTCCGTACCGGTCGAGGCGGGTCTTGTAGTAGCCGGGCCTGGCCACCTCGTTCGCCTTGGTGTAGCCGGACGCGTAGCCGGTCCAGTTGGCGCCCGGTGAGGTGCCGAGCGCGCCGGTGACCGGGAGCAGCGGCAGGTCCTCGTTGTTGGCGCAGCCGGCGCCGTCGAAGTGGGTGAGGCTGAAGTCCTCGACGGAGGTGTCCTTGTAACGGTAGCCGGACGGGGAGGCGGTGGGGGTGTCGGGGCTGAACTGCACACCGCCGAACGGCACTACGGCGCCGGGGTAGGTGCTGCCCCCGGCGCCGCCCGGCACGGGGTTGGGGGCGTTGCTGTCGTCGGTGCCGATGAACGGATCGACGTACTGGGTCAGCGGCAGCGCCGCCGCGTGGGCCGGCGCCGCCGCGCCGAGGCCGACGAGGCCCGAGGCGGCCAGGGCGAGGGCGCTCAACGCCCCCGCGTACCGGGCGCGGAGCGGGGATCTGGAGGGGTGCACGGTTCGGAGCACGAGGGGGGACCACCTTCTCGCGGAGGCCCGCTCGCCGTCCGGCGGGCTGCCTCGGGGACGGGGATGCTCGGAGTGCGGGTGCGGAGTGCGCGTGTGAACGTTACCAATCAACTCAGGATTGTTGAGGTGTCCCTGACGACTCGTCAAGACCGTGGGACGTAAACAAGCCCCGGAGGGGGCAGTTGAGGATGGGAACGTTACCAAGCCGGGCTCGCGCCGAGGCCCAGGCCGCACCAGCGGCACCAAGGTCCGCTCATCCGGCCTGACATGCGGCTCCGTCTGCAATCATCGAGGCGTCGCCGTGCCCGTCCCCGCAGGGGGATCCGCCGCTGAGGAGGCCCGTGAAGCGCCCGACGATGAAGGACGTGGCCCGCGCCGCCGGGGTCAGCCCCATGACCGTGTCGCGCGCGGTGTCGGGCGAGCCCGGGGTCTCCCCCGGGACGGCCGCCCGAGTCGAGCAGGCCGTACGGCAGTTGGGCTACCAGCGCAACGACAACGCCCGCAACCTACGGCGCAAGAACCCCGGGACGTCCACCATCGGGCTCGTCGTGGACGATCTGGCCAACCCGTTCTACGCGCTGATGGCCCGCTCGGTGGAGGACGAGGCGCACCGGCGCGGCTGTCTCGTCCTCGTCGGCAGCACCAACGACGAGCCGCGCCGCGAACGCGAGGTCATAGCGGCCTTCACCGCCCGCCAGGTCGACGGCCTCCTCCTGGTCCCCACCATCGGCGGCCACGGCTTCCTCAAGCAGCCGATGGAGGGCGGCACGCGCGTCGTGTGCGTGGACCGGCCGGCCAAGGGCCTGGCCGTGGACACCGTCACCGTCGACAACCGCGCGGGCGCGGAGCGGGCGGTGCGCCATCTGCTCGCCCAGGGGCACACCCGGATCGCCTACCTCGGCGACCGGTTCGGCATCTGGACCCAGCGCGAGCGCCACGCCGGCTATCTCGACGCGCTGGCCGCGCACGGCATACCCGAGGACCCCGCGCTCGTACGGCACGATCTGCGCAGCCGGTCGGACGCGGCGGCGGCGCTGGCCGCGCTGCGGGCCCTGGCCGAACCGCCCACCGCCCTGTTCACCACCAACGACGTGATCACCATGGGGGTGATGGGCGCACTCGGCCCCGCCGACCGCGTCGAGGTGGTCGGCTTCGACGACTTCCCGCTCGCCGACCGCCTCAGCCCGCCGCTCAGCGTGGTCAGCCAGGATCCGGTCGCGCTCGGCGCCACCGCCGCCCATCTGCTGTTCTCCCGGATCGACGGCGACCGCTCGGCGCCCCGGTCCGTGGTGCTGCTGACCCGGCTGATCGTGCGCGGGCCGGGACAGCGCAACTCCTGACGGCCGGGCCTCGCACGGTCAGGGTGTGTCGCCCGCCCAGTCCCAGTGGCGCGGATCGCCGGGCCGCGGCCCGTACCAGGCGCGGCCGCCCGGGCCGTGGGAGCCGATCTCCGTGGCGAGCGCGGCGCCTTCGCTCAGCTGCCCGTCGGTCCAGCCGGTGACGTCGAGCAGCAGCCCGTCCAGCGGGCCCGCCACCAGCTCGCGGTAGACACGCCCCGGTCGCGGCCCGGGATCCGGATCGTCGTGGTCGGCTCCGTAGACCCGCCGCCGTATCAGCTCGTCCATACCCGCCAGCGTGCCACCCACCACTGACAACGCCGGACGCGGCCGAGGTGACCCGGGTGCGCCACCCGGCGTGCGGCCGTGCGCCCGATCGCGAATCGTGGTGTCCCGATGGCATTCGAATCCGTCGGCCCGGGCGCCGGGCACGGCGGCTCAGCGGCAGTCAGGGCGGCGTGCGATGGAGCTGGAAACACGGGTCGACGGCCTCATGGACGGGCTCCGCGCCGATCTGGAACGGCTGGCGGCGATCCCCTCGATCGCCTTCCCGGGCTTTCCGCCCGAACCCGTCCAGCAGGCGCACGACGTGGTGGCGCAGCTGCTGCGCGACGCCGGAGTGCCGCACGTCGAACGGCTCGACCTGCCCGACACCGCCCCGGTGGTCTACGGGCAGATCCCGGCCCCGACCCCGGACGCGCCCACCGTCCTGCTCTACGGCCACTACGACGTCCAGCCGCCCGGCGACCGGGCCCTGTGGCTCTCCCCGCCCTTCGAACCGACCCCCGTCGAAGGCGGTCTGCGCGCCCGGGGCATCGCGGACGACAAGTCCAACGTCATCGCCCACCTCGGCATGCTGCGGGTGTACGACGGACGGCCGCCCGTCGGCGTCAAGATCGTGATCGAGGGGCAGGAGGAGTACGGGAGCGCCTTCGACACCTATCCGCCCACCGATCCCGAGCGGTTCGCCTGCGACGCGATGGTCATCGCCGACCTCGGCAACCTGCGCCCCGGCACCCCGACCCTGACCACCGGGCTGCGCGGGGCCGCCGAGGTGACGGTCGAGGTCCGCACGCTGGACGAGCCGCGCCACAGCGGCGAGTTCGGCGGCGCGGCGCCCGACGCGCTGCTCGCCCTGCTCAAGGCCCTGGCCACCCTGCACGACGTGCACGGCGATGTGGCCGTCGAGGGCCTGCGCCGCGAGCCCTGGACCGGAACGACGTACACCGAGGAGGAGTTCCGCTCCCTCGCCGGCGTACGGGAGGGGCTCCCCCTGATCGGGTCCGGATCGCTCGGCGAGCGGCTGTGGAGCGGGCCCGCGATCACGGTGATCGGCCTGGACGCGCCCGCCGTCGAGCACGCGGCTTCCGCGGTGGTCCCCTATGCCCGGGCCAAGCTGAACCTGCGCTTCCACCCGCTCCAGGACCCGCGCGAGGCCCAGCGCAAGCTGGTCGACCATCTGCGCGCGCTGCGGCCCTTCGGCATCCCGCTGACCGTCACCCCCGGCGACACCGGCCCCGGATACGAGGCGGCCACCGGCGGGCCCGCCTACCGCGCCGCGCTCACCGCGCTCAAGGAGGCCTGGGGCGAAGAGGCCTCGTATGTCGCCACCGGCGGCTCGATCCCGCTGGTCAACGGCCTGGCCAAGGCCGCGCCGGGAGCGGAGGTGCTGCTGTTCGGGGCCCAGGACAGCATGTGCAACCTGCACGCCCCCAACGAACGGGTCCTCTTCTCCGAACTGCGCAACACCGTGATCGCCATGTCGGCCTTCGTCCGCGAATACGCCGAGGACTTCCGCGGTGGCGACGCTCGCGGCCGTGCGGGGGCCGGGACGTGAGCGGCGCGGGCGGGGCGGCGGGACCGGTGGAGCCGGACGGGTCCGCCTGGCCTCGCGATCCCGGCCGGCCCGGCGGGCCGACGGAGCCGGGCGGATCCGGTGAGCCGAGTGGGCCGCTGCGGCACGGCGAGGCCGGCCCGGAAGGGCCGCCGGGGCCCGGGGACACCGCCTCGACCGAGCCGCCCGGTCCGTCGAAGCGGAAGCTCGCGTTTCCCAGTGCGCTGACCGTCCTCGCGATCGTCACTGTCGCCGTGTGGCTGCTGGCGTTCCTCATTCCGTCGGGCCAGTACGACCGCAACGACAAGGGCGCGCCCGTCCAGGGCACCTACCACCGGGTCCCCTCCGGCCAGAGCTTCGTCGACCGCCTCAACGACCTCTTCCTGGCGCCGGTCAACGGTCTGTACGGCATCCGGGACACCTCCTCCGGCGAGGTCGGCCCCAGCCTGACCGGTGATCTCTACGGCAGCGCGGGGGTGTTCCTCTTCGTCCTGGCGATCGGCGCGTTCATCACCGTCGTCTTCGCCACCGGCGCCCTGGACCGGGGCATCGAGCGCCTCGCCCACCGGCTGCGCGAGCGCGGGGCCCTGCTGATCGCGGGGGTGATGGTGGTCTTCTCGGTCCTGGGCACCGTGGAGGGCTTCGCCGAGGAGACGCTCGGCTTCTATGGGCTGCTCGTGCCGATGATGCTCGCGCTCGGCTACGACCGGATGGTGGCGGTCGGCACGGCCATCCTCGGCGCGGGGGTGGGCGTGCTGTGCTCGACGGTCAACCCCTTCGCCACGGGCGTCGCCTCCTCCGCCGCCGACATCTCGCTGGGAGACGGCATCGCGCTGCGCTTCGCGATGTGGCTGGTGCTGACCGCGGTGACCATCGCGTACGTCGTACGCTACGCGCGGCGCGTGCAGAAGGTTCCCGCGCGGTCCCTCAGCGGCTTCCTGCCCGGCGACCGGGAGCGGACGGCGACGGAGGCGGGCGAGGCCCCTCAGCTCACCGGCACGCACAAGGCCGTGCTCGTCGTGCTCGGACTGGTCTTCGCCTTCATGATCTTCTCGGTGGTGCCGTGGTCGAGCGCGCTCACGGGCAAGGCCGACGCCACCCCGTACTCCTTCGAACTGGGCTGGTCGTTCCCGCAGTTGGCGGCGCTCTTCCTGTGCGCGGCGGTGCTCGTCGGCCTGGTGGCCCGGCTCGGCGAGCAGAAGACCAGCTCGACGATCATCCAGGGCGCGGGGGACTTCATCTCCCCCGCGCTCGTCATCATGCTGGCCCGCGGTGTCACCGTGATCATGAACAACTCCAGGATCACGGACACGGTCCTGCACTCCATCGAGGGCGTGGTGAAGGGCACCTCGTCGGGGCTCTTCGCCATCATCGTCTTCGTGGTGAACCTGCCGCTGGCCTTCCTGATCCCGTCGACCTCGGGGCACGCGACCCTCGCCATGCCGATCCTCGCCCCGCTGGCGGACTTCGCGGGCGTCTCGCGCGCGGTGGTCGTCACCGCCTGGCAGTCGGCGAGCGGCTGGATGAACCTGTGGGTGCCGACGACGGCCGTGACGATCGGTGGCGTCGCGCTCGCCAAGGTCGGCTACGACAGGTATCTGCGCTTCGTCTGGCCCCTGCTGGTCATCCTGTTCGTGCTGATCTGCGGATTCGTGGCGCTGGGGGCGGCGCTGACGTGAGGGCTTCGGCCCTGGTGGCGCGGCCTGGTGGCGCGGCCTACGGCCGCCGGTGGCCCGGGTGGTCGCCCATCAGCGCGTCCGTCACCAGACGCACCCCTCGGGCGAGGCGGCCGAGCTGGTCCAGCTCCATCGCGTACATCCGGATGGTGTTCTCGATGACCGCCTCCGCCACGCCCAGCGTGGGCAGCTCGGCCCGGCTGGTCTGGAGGGCCACCCGGACCGCGCGCATCTCGTGCTGGAGCTGGAGCTGCGCGTGCCGGGCGAGGATGACGTGGTGGCGGGTCAGCGGTGAGTAGCCGGCGTAGCGGGCCGGCAGCAGGTCGCGCAGCCAGCGGGTGGCCGTGCGTTCCCAGTCACGCGTCCCGGGTTCCTTGACCTGACAGGGCCAGTCCGGGCTGAGCGCGATGGCGGGGGCCGTGTGGGGCATTCTCGTCGCTTCCGAAGTTGTCGAACTCTGATCGAGAGGTGGGAGGAGGGGGCGGCCCCGGCCTAGGGGTTAGCCGAGGCCGCCCGTGGGCGTCCGCCCGGATCCGAAAGCCTCGAATCGAACAACCGGCCTGACGCGAGGAGGGGGGCGTCACGTCGGCTGTTCGCTCTGAGAAGGCGTGGGGTCGCCTTCCTTGGCATCTGGGGGATCAGGGGATCGCCACCGCCTCAGTAAACATATATACCGTTGAGTAAACAAGGGTATGAAAAAATTCATGCACCCGAAAGGTGTGAAGATCCCGGGGAGCCGGGCGGGCGAATCGGGTCCTAGAGGAAGAAACCGTGCTGGTCGGCGGCCTGCTCGTACTCCTCGAGCCGCGCCTGTGTGCGCTCCGGATCAGCGTCCGCCATCGCCTGGAGCAGGGCCGCGGCAAGCATGCTCGGTGCCGCGTACGAGTCGAACACCAGCCGCGACCCGGTGCCCGCGGTGAACGCCACATCGGCCTCGTCGACCAGCGGCCCCAGCGTGGTGTCCGTGATCAGCGCGATGCGCAGCCCCGCGCTGCGGGCGGCCCGCAGCGCGGCCAGGGTCTCCTTGGCGTGCCGGGGCATGGCGAACGCCAGCACCCAGGTGCCGCCCGCCGAGCGGGACTGGAGCAGCGCGTCGTAGGCGACGCTGCCGCCGCGCGTCACCAGCCGCACATCGGGGTGGATGCGCCGGGCCGCGTACGCGAAGTACTCCGCGAGGGACACCGAGATCCGCAGTCCGAGGATGGTCAGCGGAACCGAGTGGGCCAGCTCGCGGCCGATCTCCAGGACCTGGTTGGTGTTGGCCACCAGCCTGCGCACGTTCTCCAGGTTCTCGATCTCGGCGTCCACCGCCGCCTGCAGCTCGTTGTGCCGGATCTCCTCGCGGGTCTCGGGCGAGCCCGCGACCGCGCTCAGGGCGATCGGCTGGAGCACGTCGCGCAGGGCGGGATAGCCGCTGTAGCCGAGGGACACGGCGAAGCGGGTGACGGACGGCTGGCTCACCCCGGCCCGCTCCGCGAGCTCGGTGATCGACAGGAACACGGCCTCGGTGAGGTGGTCGATCAGATACTGCGCGATGCGCCGCTGCCCCGGGGAGAGGCGGTGGCCGTCGAAGAGGGCGCGCACGCGGTCCGCCGCGGGGCGCTCGTGGTCCGACGCCTGCCCGCTCGGCGTGATCGCGGCCGCCTGGGCGCGCGCCTTCTGCCCCGATGACACCGGCGGGCCTCCTTCTCATGCCATGTGTGTTCAAAACATAGCTCACCGCCGTGGCGGCCCGGCGCCCGTTCCAGCCGGTGGCGGCAGGCATCTGTTTGAGACAGCGGTGGCTTCTTGTGCTGGACGTGCCAAGCCGGAAGGTGTTCCCTGTGCCGCGCTCGCGCGGGGGATGCGGCCGGGGGCCGCACGCGCGACGGCCAACACACGGGCCGGGTGGCCGGTTCGTGGAACAGGGGGAGGCATGGCCAGAGCAGGACGTCCGCAGGGTGCCCCGAAGGGCAGAACGGAAGCCGCCAACGAACTCGCGCGCCTGCTGTGCGAGGTGACCCGCGGCCTGACGGTGCGCGAGCTCGCGCAGCGGTACGGCGGTGGCAAGACGGCCTGGAGCGAATACCGCTCCGGCGCCCGGATCATCGCCCTCGGGCGGCTGAACACCGTACTCAAGGACCAGATCCGCACCCCCCGGCTCCAGGGGCTGCTCACCGAGGCCCGACGGCTGCACGATCTGGCGCTCACGGCCGAGGCGGCGGCCCGGCCGGTGCCGAGCGTGGAGGAGGCACTGCGTCAGTCCCGCGCCGACCTCGCCGAGTCGGGCAGGCTGGTGGAGAACCTGCTGGCGATGGTGACCCTGCTCAGGGAGCGGGTGGAGAACGGCGGGGCCGGGTCCGCGGGCGCGGACGCCCTGCGGCCGGGCACCTCCTCGGCGCCCTCGGAAGGGCGGTCCGCGGACACACCGCCCGAGGAAGCGGAATCCGCTGCGGCCGAGCAGGTGCGGCTGCGACTGGACCAGGCCGTCGACCAGTTGGCGGCCGCCCGGTCCGTACAGGCGGCGGCCCGACGGGCAGTCGCGGATGCCGAGGCCCAGAGAGAGGCGGGGAGCGACCGGCCAGTCGAATTCCGGCCGGAGAACGAGGAGTTGGTGGAGGCGGGCACGGTCCTCCATGACCGCCCCCTGCCCGATGCCGGACCCGTGCCCGCGGGCACCTCACCGGACGCCGAGCCTCCGGGGTCCGCCCCACCGGCCGCCCGCCACCGGATTCCGCCCGTCGCAGACGCCACGCTCTCCGTCGAGTTGGTACGCATCGGGAACACCCTGAAGCAACAGCGGTCCGACGCCCGGTGGTTGTGGAAGCAGGTACGGCGGCTTCCGTCCGCCGCTCTGCCAGGGCCGGTCGCACCCGCCTCCTTCCGCCCGTACGTCGTCGAGGGCGTGGTCCTGGAGCGGCTGGACAAGTCCGTCGTACCCGCCTCAAGGGCTCCCGCGCCCCGCGCCGCCCTCCCGGCCGTCCGGGACCCACGACCCGGGCAGCGCGGCAGAAGAACGCTCGCCGTGCTGGGGACCGTCACCGTCCTGGCCCTGCTCGCCGCGGCCACCTTGACCGGGGTCCTCCTCGGCCGGCACCACACCGCGTCCGCGCCGGGTACGGCGGTCCGGCAGGCCCCCGGATCCGTGCCCCTGCCGTCCGGCACCGGGCCCGCCGCGCCGAGCCCGTCGGCGTCCGCCTCGCTTCTCTCGGCGTCGCCCTCGCCCTCGCCGTCGCAGCGCTCGACCCGCGCCCCAGGCAGCCGGTCGGCGCCCACGCCCTCCGGCCGGGCCCCGGCTCCCCCGCTCCCCTCGCTCGTACCGCCGCCGAATCCGCCGTCCGAGCGGGCGTCCGGCACCGCGTACGTCATCTCGCAGGACCGCAGGAACGTCCTGCGGTGGACCACCGAGGACCGTTCCTGGAAGGTGATCGGCCCGGCGGCCGACCAGATCTACGCGGGCGCGGCGGGGCTCTTCGCGACCAACCCCGGCGACGGGCGCATCTCCAAGTACGACGAGCCGTCCCGGTCCTGGTCCCAGATCGGGTTCCCCGGCGAGCAGTTCGTCACCGCCGGGGACGGCCTCTACGCGATCACCGAACACCGTGACGCCGTCGTGCGCTGGACCGGTGTGGGAGGTGAGTGGGTGCGCATCGGCGGGCCCGCCGCCCGGCTGTACGCGGGGGGCGCGGGCCTCTTCGCCGCGAGCCCGGACACCGGCGCCCTGTTCCGCTACTCCGGTTACGGCGACACCTGGGTCGACGCGGGCGGCCCCGGCGCCGACTTCGCCGTGGGCCCCGACTACGTGGCCCGCCTCTCCCCCGACGGCAAGGAGATCTGGCAGGCCAACGGCAGGGGCAGCGGCTGGCGGCGGATCGGCGGCGCAGCCGTCAAGCTGCACGCCGGCGGTGCGGGGCTGTTCGCCACCGACGCGGTGAGCGGGCAGATCCTCAAGTACGGCGGTGTTCCGGGCTCGTGGACCCCCATCGGCGCGGCGGGCGCCGCCCTCGCCGTCACCGGCAACTCGGTGTACCGGATAGCCGCCGACGGTCCGGCCGTCTCGCGGTGGACCGGGCGCGGCTCCGAGTGGGTCCCGCTGGGCACCACGGCGAGCGCGATCGCGGCCACCGACTGACCGGCGTGCGCGACCGCCCTCCCGCACCGCCTAAAATCGTGCCGCCGGCGGGACGCGCCGGCGGCCAGGAGGGACAGCGCGCGGTGAACAGCGACAGTGACGTACCGATCTACGCCCAGCTCATACGGGAACGGGGTGACGTCCCTGGCGACGTGCGCCGGGAGGCCGAACAGATCCAGCGGAACCTGGAGCGGGTGATCATGCCGTTCCGTCCGAACCTGCCCGCTCCGGGCTACTTCCGCTGACGTAGCGGTCGGCGATCTCGTCGCTGGTCGTCACCCACACCCCGGGGTGGTTGACCACGTACTCCAGGGCCTGGTCCAGGTACTTGAGGCGGAACGGCTGGCCGATGACGAAGGGGTGCAGGGCCAGCGCCATCACCCGGCCGCTGTCCGCCGCGTCCTCGTGGAGCTGGTCCAGCTGGTCCTTGACGATCTGGACGAAGTCGGGCCCGGTCAGGCCCTTGCTGACGAACAGGCCGATGTCGTTGAGCTCGACGGAGTACGGCACGCTCAGCATGCCGGGCACGTTCAGGCGGTACGGCTGGTCGTCGTTCGTCCAGTCCAGCACATAGTCGAGGCCGAGCTCGGCGAGCAGCTCGGGCGTGCGGAAGGTCTCGGTGAGCGCCGGTCCCATCCAGCCGCGCGGCCGCCGTCCGGTGTCCTTCTCGATGGTGTCGATCACCTCGGTCAGATAGGCGCGCTCCTCCTCGACGCTCATGTCGGCCTGGAAGATGGAGTTGTTCCTGCCGTGGGCGAGCCAGGTCCAGTCCCGGGCCAGGCCCGCTTCGACGATCTGCGGGTAGCGCGCGCCCACGTCGGAGTTGAGCAGCACGCTCGCCCGTATCCGGTGCCGGTCGAGGCTCTCGATGACGCGCCAGATGCCGACCCGGGGCCCGTAGTCGCGCCAGCCGTAGTTCAGCGGGTCCGGCTTGAGGCCCGCGGTGCCCTCGAAGGTGCTGGTCGAAGGGCGGTCGACCTCGTAGTGCTCGACGTTGAGCCCCACGTAGAAGGCGACCCTGGCCCCGCCCGGCCAGCTGATCGGCTCGCGGTCGACGATCGGGCTGTAGTCATAGAGCCGGTTGTCCATCAACTCTCACCTCGTGTCTGCTACTTGGTGCGGCAACGTGCTGCCATGCTCCAACCCTCACACCGGTGAGAAGGTCAAGGCGTCCCGCCGGAGGACGGCTCGGCCACGGCGGCCGTCATCGCGCGCGGGTGACGGCACACCGTGGATCGAGCCGCGACTGGCCCGTCAAGGGGCAGGCCAGGGGATCAGCGGACCGCCTTCCCCGGGCAGAGGAGCCTCGGCTGCCGGTCGCCCTTGAGCTTCGCGCTGACGCATCCGGCGGGCACACCGTGCGACGCGGTGGTGCCGAAGTTGGCGGTGACGCTCAGTACGCCGTCGCCGAAGACCGTACGCTGCACGGCGCGGTCGGCGGTCAGCCAGCGGAAGGACGTCAGCCGCTCGGTGCCCGCCTTCTCGTGGAGCGGGGCGAAGTACTTCTGGAGGGCGGCCAGTTCGGGACCGTCCTGCTTCAGGGTCGGCCCGTCCAGGACGTAGTTCAGCGGGACGTTGTAGAGCATCGCGAGGAGCGCGCGGGTCCCCTTCTGCTGCGGGAGTTTGCCGAAGGACAGCTCCCAGCGCTCGACGTTGACCAGTGAGCCGTGCAGGGCGGTCTCGTACAGCGGGACGCGGTACTTGGGGTCGTACATCTCCCGGGCGAGGTCGGCGGGCAGGTCGACCGGCTTGAAGAAGGTCTTCGGCGCCTTCTCGGGGGCGTATCCGCCCCACACCTCCTTGTTGCGCTGGAGCGCCCACAGACCGCCGCCGACGGGGGTGGCCGACCCGTGGTCGAAGGCGACGACCTGGTTGGCCCAGCCTCCGGCCGACTCGGAGCCGAGGACGAGCCCGCCGTCCTGGAGGCGCTTCATCCGGGCCAGGCGGTGGGCCCGGTCCTGGGCCTTGGTCATCTTGTGCCGGGGGCTGTGGTCCCGGAAGAGGTCCCCGGCCGCGTCGACGTCGAGGAAGTAGCTGTCGGCGCCGTTGGCCACCATGTGGCGGGTGCGTTCGGCGAGGTAGTGCCTGGTGGGCTCGGCCTGCTCGAACGCCTGCGAGCTGAGGTAGCAGCCCCGGTTGCCGAATCCGGTCTCCGGCTTGCCCTTCGCGTCGATCACGCAGTAGTCGGGGTAGACGCGGTCGGGCCAGGCCGAGCTCGGCGAGTCGGCGGTGGCGGCGTCCTGCCCGTTGGCGAACGAGTCGTACGGGCCGACGAGATAGCCGTTCTTCTTGGCGGCACCGACGGCCTGGGCGCTCATCGGGTCGGTTCCGGCGTCGTAGCCGAGCCACATCCGGCTCACGCCCAGCTTGCGCAGCTCCGCCATGCCCTGCGGTGTCCGCGCGTCGCCCCACAGATAGGCGTGGAAGGCACCGAGCAGCTTGCGGTCGGCCGGGTTGGCCCTGATCTTGTCGCGGAGGCTGCCGAGGCGGCCGTGCTCAAAGAGCCAGTCGCGGTAGTCGACGGCGGGGGCGACCGGATCGCCGTCGGTGAGGGCGAAGGTGACGGTGTACGCGCGCGTGTCGTCGCCGCCGTCGAAGGTGTGGGTGGCCGTGCCGCGCAGAGCGCCCCGGTCGGAGGCGAACACCAACGAGGTGCCGATGTCGGTGGGCACGAGATAGCTCGCGCCGCGCTTGCCGTACGTATAGCCCCACATCGGCATGGTGAGGGCGCCGGAGCCCAGGTCCATCGGCTCGCCGGTCAGTCCGCGCTCGGGCGCGCTCCAGAACGCGTCGCGCACGGGGATGTTCAGGCCCTCGCCGCGCGGGAGCTGGAGGTCGGAGGCGGACGCGTCGGTGCCGGTGACCGGCCACCGCACCTCGCCGTCCCGCCCCGCGGCCATGCTCACGCGCAGCCGCCCGTGCTCGGCGACGGCCGTGACCGTCAGATCCTTCGCGGGGTACGTCCAGCGGGCTCCCCCGTGGATCTCGGTGACCGGGCCCGGCCGGCCGAGGTCGGTCGCGGCCGGGGCGGACAGCTCCAGCTCTCCCCCGGACGCCGGGCGCGCCCGTACGGCGAGGGAGCCGGTGTCGATGACGGCGGTGCCGCCCCGGACGGGAACGGTGACCTCGCCGTCCCCGGCACGGGCGGCTGACGCCTCGGCGCCGGCCGCCGTGGTGCATCCGGCGAGCGCGGCGAGGGCGAGGCCGACGGCGAGCCCGTGGGCGGCGGCGCGGCCCCGGGACTGGCTGCGGGTCGAGAAGATTGATCTCATGGGTCGTGAATAGTCGTGCACCATAAGAGGGTTCTAAGAGCTCCGGTCCACCATGGAGCTCCGGTCCGACGTGTGAGACAACCAGGAGTGTCCATGGGTGCTGCCAAGGTCGCGGTCGTGACGAGCGCCGCCGGGCTCGCGTACGACGTGGACCTCCCGCTGGTCGTCGACGCGCTGCGTGCCGACGGCCTGGCCGCCGAGGCGGTGGCCTGGGACGCGGACGGCGTGGAGTGGGGCGGATTCGACCGGGCGGTGATCCGTTCGACCTGGGACTACTCGGGACGCCTCGACGAGTTCCTCGCGTGGGCCGACAAGGCGGGGCGCGCCACCCGGCTGTGGAATCCGCTGCCGGTGGTGCGCTGGAACAGCGACAAACGTTATCTGCCGGAACTCGCCGGGCGCGGTGTCTCCGTCGTACCGACGCGGGTCATCGACCCGGGCGGGCGGTGCGAGGAGGCGGACTTCGATCTGCCCACCGGCGCGGTGGTCAAGCCTTCGGTGTCCGCCGGCGCCCGGGACACCGCGCGGTACGAGCCCGGCCGACACGCGGATGCCGCACGCCACGCCCGGATGCTGCTCGACCAGGGCCGCAGCGCGATGGTCCAGCCGTATCTCCCGCTGGTGGAGGAGGGCGAGCGCGCGCTGGTCTTCCTCGCCGCCCGGGACGGACTGACGTTCAGTCACGCCATCCGCAAACAGCCCGTGCTGACCGAACCCAATGTGATCGACAACTTCCGGGACGCGCACCCCGGCCTGGTTCCCCACGAGCCGACCGGGGCGGAGATCCGTACCGCGCTGGACGCGCTCGCGGCGGTTCCGGCGCCGGACGCCCTGCTGTTCGCGCGGGTGGACCTCGCGCTGGACGACAGCAGGGCACCGGTGGTGATGGAGCTGGAGCTCATCGAGCCGAACCTGTTTCTTCAGAGCGATCCGCGCGCACTTGAGCGGTTCGTCTCTGCCGTGGCGGCCGTGGGTTAGCGCCTAAGGCAGGGTGATGTCGACGCTCACCGGCAGGTGGTCGGAGGCTTCGCTGTCGATGACCTCCGCCTGCCGGGCGGCGATGCCCGACGAGGTGAGGACGTAGTCGATGCGCTTGTGCGGGCTGCGGGCGTCGAAGGTGTATCCGGCGCCCTCGCCGGCCGCGCGCCACGCGTCGCCGAGGTGCCTGGTCAGTACGCCGACCTCACGGGTGCCCGGTGTGGCGTTGAGGTCGCCGACCAGCACGGTGGGACGGCTGGAGTCCTCGATGACGCCGTTGATCGCCTCGGCCTGGGCGAGCCGCTCGGTCTGCGAGGTGTGCTCCAGGTGGGTGGTCAGGACCCGCACCGCCGTGCCGTCCACGTTGATGTCCGCCTCCAGCAGGCCGCGTTGCTCCCCTTCGCGCGGGCGGGGCAGCCGGGTGTTGTGGGCCTCGACGACCGGGAAGCGCGACAGGATCGCGGTCCCGTACTGGCGCCGGGGCGCCCCGGGCCGGGGCGGGTCGAGGCTGAGGTTGGCCCCGTAGACCACGTGCATGCCGAGGCGCTGGGCGAGCCAGGCCGCCTGGTCCACGAAGTCGCTGCGGGTGTCGTAGTGCCGGTCGACCTCCTGGAGGCCGATGACGTCGGCGCCGCTGTCCTTCACGACGCGGGCCACGCGATCGAGGGCGAGGTCGTCGTCGGCGCCCGCGCCGTGGTGGATGTTGTAGGTCAGCACGGTCAGGGTCTGCGGCGCGGCCGCCGCCGAGGACGTCGACGCGGCGGCCATCGGGAGGAGCGTGAGGACGAGAGCCAGTGCGGACCTGGCGCACACACGGATCACTGAACACCTCTGTCTTCTGGGAAGGTTCACGGAGGTTTACGAGGGTTTACGGATGTCGTCGGACGGGGTCGCGCACAACTCGGGACATGCCGACGCGCCCTGACGGCTCGGGTGCTGCTTCGGGCTGTCGGGCGACGTGGACATGGACGGGAACCGGGGGGCGGGCTTGGGGGCCTTGCTGTGTAACTCCCCACTTACCGAGCAACGTTGACAAAAATCATCCGATTGGATGGAAATTCGTCCCCTGGGGTGCGCTCCCGCTTCGAGGGCATACGCGCGGCTCGCCGCAGGGCGCGGGGCCGGGCCCGGCTTCCTTCCGCTGCGAGCCGACCTCGTAAAACGCTCGGGCGCCCGCCCCCCGGTGGGGTGCGGACGCCCGGTCCTTCTCGGTTCAGAGGCTTCAGAGGCCTCAGAAGGTGAGGTTCCAGCTGTCGATGCGGCCGGTGTCACCGGCCGCGTTGTCGTTCACACGCAGCTTCCAGGTGCCGTTGGCCACCCGCGCCGAGGCGTCGACGGTGTACGTCTGGTGGATGTCGTCCGCGCTGCCGCCGGTGTGGTTGTGCAGGGTGTACACGGTGCCGTCGGGGGCGACGAGGTCGACCTTCAGGTCACCGATGTAGGTGTGCACGATGTTCACCCCCACCTTGAGCGCGGCCGGCGCGTTGCCGCTCACACCGGAGACCGCCAGCGGGCTCTCCACGGTGGTGTTGTCGCCGATGGCGACATCGGCCGTGTTCTCGAAGTACTTGCCCGTCGGGACGGTGGCGCCGACCGCCTTGAGCGCGTCCACCTGGCCCTCGCCGAAGAACGCGTTCTTGGCGGTGGTGCCGGTGCACCGGCTGTCCGACGGGCAGGCGACGTCGTTGGCCTGGACGGCCAGCTTGTCGCGCAGCTGCGCCGGGGTGATGCCGGGGTTGGCGCTCGCCAGGAGCGCGGCCACGCCCACGACGTGCGGCGAGGCCATCGACGTACCGCTCTTGGTGCCGTACTTGCCGCCGGGCAGGGTGGAGTAGACGCCGTTGGAGCCGTCGCCGCCCGGGGCCGCGACGTCGATGACGCCGTCGCCGAAGTTGGAGTAGGACGCCTTCACGTTGCCGCTGCCCATCGCCGAGACGGTGACGACGCCCGGCAGCTCGGTCGGGATGTCGAGGCAGGCGTTGGTGATGCGGCGGCTGGTCGGCGTCGAGTCGTTGGGGCTCTCGGTGTCGGTCGTCTTGTTCGCCAGGTCGTAGTCGGAGTTGCCCGCGGCGGCGACCTGGAGGGAGCCCTTGCCCTCGGCGTACTCCTGGGCGCGGCGGACGCCCTCGATGATGGCGGCCTGGTCGGCGTTGTCCGGGCAGTTGAACTGCCACGGGTCGGTGTAGTAGCTGTTGTTGGTGACCTTGAAGCCGTGGTCACCGGCCCACACCAGACCGCAGACGGTGTTCTCGGCGTAGAAGAGCGTGGAGGTCGGCTCGGCCAGCCGGACCGAGGCGATCTTGACGCCCGGTGCGACGCCGACGACGCCCTTGCCGTTCTTGGCGGCGGCGATCGTGCCCGCGACGTGCGTGCCGTGGCTGTCCACGTCCCGCCAGGCACCGGCGCGGGTGTCCGGCTTGCCGTAGGCGCAGGAGACCGAGTCGGCGGCGTCGAAGTTGGCCGCGAGGTCCTGGTGCTGGTCGTCCACGCCCGTGTCGAGGATGCCCACCTTCACCGAGGCGGATCCGGTGGAGACGGCCCAGGCCTGGTCGGCCTTGATCTGGCTCATGTCCCAGCGGACCGGCTCACCGGTCGGAGTGGTGGACTGCGCGGGGTTGGCGGGCAGCGCCGGGTTGTACGCGTCGGCCGGGACGTCCGAGGTGCGGGTGGCGCCGACCTGCTGGACTCCGCTCACACCCCGCATGGTGGCGGCGAAGGTGCCGGAGGCGGAGTGGGCGACGACGACGCCGATCGCGTCGAAGGACGAGAAGACCGTGCCGCCGTTGGCGGTGACGGCCGAGCGCACCGCCGAGGTGTCACCGGGAGCGGTGATGACCAGGTAGGCGCGGGTGCCGGCGACCCAGGCCGCGCTCCGGGCCGGTGCCTTCGCGGCCGCGTGGGCCGGGGCGGCGGGCTTGGCCGGAGCGACGGGCTGGGTGCTCGCGAGGGCGGGAGCCGCGAAGGTCAGCGCGGCTCCGAGGGCGGCGGCCCCGACCAGGAAACGTCGGGGGCGTCTGGATATGGGGGGTATCAATGCGTCCTCCGATGACCCGGCGGGTACGGGTGGCACCTACCGGGTCGTACGAAACGAGTGGTGGACGCAAGATGTCAGATGATCACCCGGGGAGGGAAGTACCTTTCGCGGTACGGGTGTTCCGGCGGTGCGGCCGAAACGTGCCGGAAACATGGTCGTCGCCGACACACACCCCCCGGTGAGCTCGGCAAACGCTCAGAGCGCGTGCCCGGTCGTGGCGTCGACGTGGCCGGGCACATCGTCGTGGCGGTCGCCCACCGTGAGGGTCCCGGTGGGCTCGAACAGGAGGATCGAGGCACCGGACGCCGAGGACGGTTTGTGCTCGGTTCCGCGCGGCACGGTGAACACCGAGCCGGTGGCCAGGGTCACGGTCCGCTCGCCGCCCGACTCCCGCAGGGCGATGTCCAACTCCCCGTCGAGCACCAGGAAGAACTCGTCGGTGTGGTCGTGGACGTGCCACACGTGCTCGCCCTCGACCTTGGCGACGCGTACGTCGTAGTCGTTGACGCGGGTGACGATGCGGGGGCTCCACAGGGCGTCGAAGGAGGCCAGGGCCTGGCTCAGGGCGATGGGGTCGTTGCTCATGACCTCATCCTCGGCCGTGGTGCCCGGCCCCCGCGAGTGCTAGAAATCGCATATGCCGCAAGATTCCTCGCAGGGGCCCCGCGCCTCTCGCGTCCACCGGGTCGTCGTGATCGTCGACGAGAACTCCAACCCCTTCGAGCTGGGCTGTGTCACCGAGGTGTTCGGGCTGCGCAGGCCCGAACTCGGCCGTGACCTCTACGACTTCACGCTGTGCGCCCCCGAGCCGCACACCCTGATGCGGGACGGTTTCTTCACGCTCACGGGTGTGGCCGGGCTGGCAGCGGCCGACACCGCGGACACCCTGATCGTGCCCAACCGGCCGGACACCGAGGTGCCCCGGCGCCCCGCGCTCCTCGACGCCGTCCGCCGGGCCCACGCGCGCGGCGCACGGCTGGTGGGGATGTGCAGCGGTGCCTTCACCCTGGCCGAGGCCGGGGTGCTCGACGGGCGCCGGGCCACCGCGCACTGGCAGTGGGCCGACTCGTTCCGGGCCCGCTTCCCCGAGGTGGAGCTGCGGTCGGACGTGCTGTTCGTGGACGACGGCGACATCCTGACCTCCGCCGGGAGCGCCGCCGCCCTCGATCTGGGGCTGCACCTGGTCCGCCGCGACCACGGTGCCGAGGTGGCCAACTCGGTGAGCCGACGGCTGGTCTTCGCCGCCCACCGGGACGGCGGGCAGCGGCAGTTCGTGGAGCGGCCCGTGCCCGACGCCCCGGACGAGTCGCTGGCGCCGGTGCTCGCCTGGGCCCAGGAGCGGCTCGGCGAGCCCCTCACCGTGGCCGACATCGCCACCCGCGCGGCCGTCAGCCCCGCCACCCTGCACCGCCGCTTCCGCGTCCAGCTCGGCACGACCCCCCTGGCCTGGCTCACCGGCGAACGGGTCACCCTCGCCCGCCGGCTCATCGAACGCGGCGAACAGCGGCTCGACGCGGTGGCCCGGCTCAGCGGCCTGGGCACCGCCGCCAACCTGCGCGCCCGGCTGCGCCGCGAGACGGGCCTGAGCCCCTCCGCGTACCGGCGCCGCTTCGGCCCGGAACCGACACTCGCGCCGCGCTGACCGCGAGGGGGGCGGCCGTGCCGGGGAGGCGCGCCGCTCGGAGGGGCGGCGGCCGGGTAGGAGCTCAGCTCGCGCAGTACGTGTCCCGCTCGGGGCGCACTCCCGTGGTGAGGAACGTGGTGACCGCACGGTCGCCGCACGCGTTGCCGTTGTCCAGGTACATCCCGTGGCCGCCGCGGTTCACCGTGACCATGCGGGCCCGGTCGCCCCACGCCTCACGCATCTTCAGAGCGCCGAAGTACGGCGTCGCGGGGTCCCGCAGGCCCTGGATCATCAGGATGTTGGACGGCCCCTCATCGGTGATCCGGACCGGCTTCTCGGCCGGCGCGTCCTTGGAGAAGGCGCAGGGCAGCACATTGACGGGGCTGCCCGCCGTGAGCGGGTGGCGGATCCGGTCGGCCGCGACGGCCCGCTCGTACGAGCGCACGGACTTCGGCCAGCTCACGTCGTTGCAGAGCACCGCCACCACGACCGCGGCCTCCTGGTCGCTCAGGGGCCCGGCGAGCGGGGCGGGCAGGACGGGGGTCGCCGCCGGGTCCTGGGCCGCCTTGACGAGCCGCGCGAGCATCGGGAAGGAGGCGTCCGAGTAGAGGGCCATCTGGAGCGCCTGGCGCAGCTGGTTGCCGGTGAGCAGGACACCGTCCTTGGCCGTCTTCCTCGGCTCCGCGTCCAGCTTCGCCGCCAGGCCGATGACCAACGGCCTTACCTCATCGGTGCTTTCGGCCAGCCGCAACCCCTGGGCGTCCCGGGCCGGGTCGGAGGCCCAGGCCGCGAAGTCCGGGAAGCGGATGTCGGCCGCCGGTGACATGTTCGCCAGCCAGCCGCGCTCGACGCGCGCCGGGTCGGGGTCGCCGTTGCTGTCGAGCACCCAGCGGTCGGTGCGCTGCGGGAACATCTGCGCGTACACCGCTCCCACATAGGTCCCGTACGAGACGCCGTACGCCGACAGCTTGCGCTCGCCCAGTGCCTGGCGGAAGCGGTCGATGTCGCGGGCCTCGTTGCGGGAGGTGAAGCTGCGTAGGTCCGCGCCGCCGTTGCGGTGGCAGGCCTGGGCGATGCGGCGGGACCTGGCGACGTTCTCGCTGATGTCGCCGCCGGCGCCGGGCCACGACCTCAGACTCACCATCATCCGGTCGTCGTCGGAGAGTTCACAGCTCGCCGTGGTGCTGCCGCCCACGCCGCGCGGGTCGAGCCCGACGATGTCGTAGGCGCCGCCGGTCTCCTTGCGGAGCGCGGCCCCCCGCTCGGCCACCTCCCGCACCCCCGACCCGCCCGGCCCGCCGGGGATCACCAGGAGCGCTCCGCGCCGCCTGTCCGGGTGGTCGCCGCGCAGCCGGGAGACGGCGACGGTGAGGCTCGGGCCGTGCGGATCGGCGTAGTCGCGCGGCACGGGCAGCTGGGCGCACTCCCGCCCGGTCGCGTCGTCGGCACACGGCTTCCAGTCGAGCACGGGCGCCCCGGCGCCGCCGGAGCGGGCCTGGGCCGCCGGGACGGCGGTGGCGGTCAGGGCGGTGGTGGCGGCCGCGAGGGAGAGGGCGATCGCGAGGCCTCTGCGGCGGTAAGTCGTCATGGGACAAGGGTGGTTGAGCGGTGTGCGCGATCCCATCCGGCAGGCACGACGACCGGGGTGGGGCCAGCCCCCGGGGCCGTACACGGTCCCGGGGCACATGGTGTGTCTGTGGAGCACGCTCCCCTCATACGACACGGATGTCCGGCCCCGCCTTTGAAGCTGGCTCAGCGCACGATCTGGTCGCCGTCCGGCACGTCCTCCACCGTCACCGACGCACGCGGTTGCTTCAGCCCGAGCGCGACCGCCTTGGCCAGGCCGTCGAAGTCCCGGCCCTGGGGCTGCGGTACCGCTTCCCCGTCGCCGTACGCCTCGATCGCCCGGGTGAAGTAGCCGGGGTGCCAGGCGCCCACTGCACCCCTGACCTCGACGGCGGCGACCGGGCGCCCCGCCACGGCCTTGCGCAGGGCGGGCAGGATCTCGTCCGACCTCAGCTCGCCCGGCACCTGGAACAGACTGGCGTGGGCGCCGACCAGACCGGCGCCGCGCAGCCGGACCGTGACCGTCAGACAGCTGGTGACGGAGGGGTAGGTGAGCACACCGCCCCGGGCGACCTCCCTGACCTGACCCTCCGTCACAGTGGCGGTGGCGGGCGCCGAGTGGGCGGAGACCGCGGGGCGTGGCTGTGCCTGCGCGGGGCCTGCGACGGCGGTCGCGAGCAACGGCAGGGCCAACGCCAGCATCACGGCACGTGCTCCCGTACGGCTCCGGTGGGTTCGGTCGGTTCGGGTGGTTCGCTGGGACGGTTGCTGCGGGGACAAGAAGACTCCTGTTCGGGGGCGGGACTTGGGGACGGGACTCGGGCACGGGCCGTGGGCACGGCCTCGCCGCCGGGTATCTCGCCGTCGATTATCTCGCCGCCCAGTTCAGGGTGGCTTGAACAGGGTGGGGAAGCGCGGTGCCAGCCAGGGTTTGCGGCCCCAGGTCAGGACGCGGCCCCGGGCGATGGCCGCGCGGGGTTCGAGACGGCCGAGAGCCATCAGCAGGAACGTGACGGGCTCGACGTGGATGGTGCAGTCGGGGCGGTCCGGCGGCCGTTCACCCACCGTGGCCGCGCCCTCGGTGAACTCCACACCGAACCGGGCGCCGCCCCACAGACGGACGGTGTACCGCGCGTCGCACCCCCGCGCCGCCCCCGCGTCCACCACCCGTGGCATTGCCGCGAGCATGAACGGCAGGGTCAGCTCGACGCGCCGCCGGTCGAGCATGTGCGGGCGGCCCACCGCGCGGGCGATGTCGTACCCGTGGCCGAGCATGTGCGTGAGCAGATACGCGCCCAGCGTCGGCAGGTCCATGGTGCCCATTGGGGTGGCCAGCGGCCCCGCTTCCCCCTGGCCGACCGCTCCGGCCGCGTCTAGGTAGGCCGTCGCCCCGGCCACGATCATCTCGGCCAGCGGCTCGGCCGCCCGTTCGCCGAACTCGGCGAGGGCCCGCGCGTTGGCCGCCGCGATGCTCCCGGGCGTGCCGTCCCCGTGGCCGCGTTCGTGCCCCGCCGCGACCTCGGCCATCAGCTGGTTGGCCTGCGCCAGGTGCGCGGCCGTCTCCCCCAGCGTCCACTCGAGACCCGGTACGGGGACGCTCGTGTCGCGGGCCCCGCGCAGCAGCAGCGCGATGTCCTCGGCGGTGCCGCGTATCGCGTCCCCGAGCCCCGGCGGCAGGGGTGTCCCACTCGACTGGTGTGCGCTCATGGCGCCGGAGCCTGCCCCAGGCCGTGCCGCCTGTCCAGGGCCGGGCGGTTCCGGTCGCGGCGGCGACGAAGATCCACGGGTATCGACAGGAGACGCGCGGGTCGTACACAGTGGCCTCTCGTCCGTCGTGACCGAGCCAGCAGCGCCGAGGAGCCACCGTGACCAAGTGGGCAGGCCGGACCGCCACCGAGATAGCCGAGGCCGTGCGGCAGAAGGTGGTCACACCCCGCGAGGTGGTCGCCGACCACCTGGCCGCGATCGCCGCGCGGAACGGGCGGGTCGGCGCGTTCCGCGTGGTGCGCGCCACCGCCGCGCTCGCCGAGGCGGACGAGGTCGGGGCGCGTACGGACCTGTCCCGGCTGCCGCTCGCCGGCGTGCCGGTCGCCGTCAAGGACAACCTGCCCGTACGCGGCGAATCCACCCGCAACGGCTCCGCGGCCACCCCCACCGCCCTCGCCGCCGAGGACCATGCCACGGTCGCCCGGCTGCGGGCGGCGGGCGCGGTGGTGGTGGGGCTCACGCACGTACCGGAGTTGTGTGTCTTCGGGACCACCGACGGGGTGCACGGCATCGCGCGCAACCCCTGGGACCCGTCGCGTACGGCGGGCGGTTCCTCCGGGGGCAGCGCGGCCGCCGTCGCGGCGGGCCTGGTGCCGCTCGCGCTCGGCAACGACGGCATGGGGTCCTTGCGTATCCCGGCCGCGCACTGCGGTCTGATCGGCCTCAAGCCGGGCACCGGGCGGGTGCCGAGTCTCGGCGGTGCCTGGTTCGGGATGTCGGAGAACGGCCCGCTGGCCACGACGGCGGCCGACGCGCGGCTGATGTTCTCGGTGCTCGCGGACGAGACGGAGCCCGGCGCCGAGCCCGCCGACCCTCCTCGCGGGCTCAGGATCGCGGTGTCGACGCGCAGCCCGATCGCCGGAGTGCGCGTCGGCGGCGCGTACGCCTCGCTCGCCCGCCAGGCGGCCCGGGTGCTGGTGGAGGCCGGGCACCGGGTGTCGGCCGCCCATCCGCCCTACCCCCTCAGCTTCGGCACGGTCATCCTGGCCCGCTGGACGGGAGGCACCGCGCAGGACGCCGAGGGGCTCGACCCGCGCCTGCTCGCCCCGCGCACCCGGCGGCACGCGGCCGTCGGGCGGGCCGCCGGGCGGCTCGGGATGCTGCGCGCGGACCACCGGGGCGCGCTCAACAAACGGCTCGCGCCGTTCTTCGAGGAGTACGACGTCCTGCTCACGCCCGCGCTGGCCCGGCGCGGCCCGGCCGCCGACGCCTGGCACGAGCGCGGCTGGCTGGCCAACATCGCGGTCAACACGGCCTGTTCTCCGATGACCCCGCCGTGGAACCTCTCCGGCAACCCCGCCCTCGCCATGCCGTTCGGCTCGCTGCCGACGGGCCTGCCCGGCTCCGTACAGCTCGTCGGCCGCCCCGGCTCGGAGCACCAACTCCTCGGCCTGGTCGCCCAGTTGGAGCGCTCCCGCCCGTGGAGGCGCACGGCACCGGCTACCGGCCAGGGCCGGGGTTGACTGAGAGCGCACTCCAATTCGTAGCGTCCGAGGCATGACGACGCACACGACATCGCACACGACCGGTACGACCACCACCGCGACTCCTCAGCGCAGGATCGGATCGGGTTTCGGCTCCCGCAGCACCGCGCGGGAGGTGCTGCGGGGCGTCGACCTCACGGGGAAGCTCGCCCTCGTCACCGGCGGCTACTCGGGCCTCGGCCTGGAGGCGACCCGGGCGCTGGCCGCCGCCGGGGCCCGGGTGGTGGTGCCCGCCCGGCGGCGCGCCGCCGCCGAGGAGGCACTGGCAGGCATCACCG
Source organism: Streptomyces sp. TLI_146 (assembly GCF_002846415.1). Classification (NCBI taxonomy): domain Bacteria; kingdom Bacillati; phylum Actinomycetota; class Actinomycetes; order Kitasatosporales; family Streptomycetaceae; genus Streptomyces; species Streptomyces sp. TLI_146. The sequence goes on along the minus strand of NZ_PJMX01000001.1, from coordinate 7,778,778 downwards.
GCCCCGGAGGCGTCGAGGTCGACACCCTGGACCTCTCCGACCTGGACAGCGTCCGCGCCTTCGCCGACCGCTTCCTGGCGTCGGGCCGGGGCATCGACATCATGATGGACAACGCCGGGGTCATGGCCTGCCCCGAGACCCGGGTGGGGCCGGGCTGGGAGGCGCAGTTCGCGACCAACCACCTCGGCCACTTCGCCCTCGTCAACCGCCTCTGGCCGGCGCTGGTGGCGGGCGGGGCGCGGGTGGTGGCGGTGTCCTCGCGGGGCCACCAGCTCTCCGGCATCCGCTGGGACGACGTGCACTTCGCCCGGGGCTACGACAAGTGGCTGGCGTACGGGCAGGCCAAGACGGCCAACGTGCTCTTCGCCGTCCACCTCGACGCCCTGGGACGGGACGCGGGCGTGCGGGCGTTCGCGCTGCACCCCGGCGAGATCCTCACACCTCTGACGCGGCATGTCTCGCGCGGGGAGATGCTCGACGCGGGGTGGGTCGACGAGGAGGGCAACGTCTCCGGCTCGTTCAAGACGCCGGAGCAGGGTGCGGCCACCCAGGTCTGGGCCGCGACCTCCCCCCGGCTGACGGGTCTCGGCGGTGTCTACTGCGAGGACTGCGACATCGCGGAACCCGCGGACGCCGACGGGGACGAGCTCGCCGACGGCACGGTGGCGCGCGACGAACTCACGCCGGGTGTCGGCGCCCACGCCACGGACCCGGAGCAGGCCGCCCGGCTGTGGCGGCTCTCCGCCGAGCTGACCGGGGTGGACGCGTTCGCGGAAAGCGCCTGACGCGGGAGCGGGGGCGGTCGGGGGCATCCCCGCTCCCGACCGCCCCCCACCTACGTAAATGAACCTTCAACCGTCCCGCGTCGCCCGCGAGTTGGCGGGCGGTCAAGGTGACTGGCGCCGGGCGCACATGGCATGATCGCCTTCGCGTTACTCCCGGGTAACGACCCCCCTCCTCCCATCCGAAGGTCACATCTACGTGCGCACGTTCACCACACGCCTCCTGGTGCCCGGCCTGGCCACCCTGGCCCTGGCCGCCACCGGCTGCTCCTCGGCCGGAACCGGCAGCACGGCGCAGCCGGGCAGCACCGCCACCACCGCGGCGGCCGCCGACACGCAGCAGCTCGACGTGGCCGCCGCGCCGCAGGAGGCGTCGGCGCCGACGGCCGTGGCCCGCACCCGTACGGGCAAGGGCCACCCGGAGAAGTCCTCGCTGAAGGTCGCCTCCTACGACAAGACGAGCCGACGGGCCGTCATATCCAGCGCCCCGCAGCGGCACACCGGTGCGCCCGGCCACTCCCCCGCGCCCGACAAGCCCGTCGCCGTCGGCGACGTCATCGCCAGCGCTCCGGCGCCGGGCGCCCCCAACGGACTGCTCGCCAAGGTCACCGAGGTCGTCGGGAAGACCGACAGCGGCACCGAGGTGAAGACCGCCTCCACCACCCTCGCCTCGGTCCTCAAGGACGACAAGGCCGACGGCAAGGTCCCGGTCGACCCGTCCTCGGTCAAGGTCGAGCCCCTGATGAAGGGCGTCACCTTCTCCTGGGCCAAGACCAAGGGCCTCACGTTCGGGCCCAAGGGCGCCAAGCTGCCGCTGGGCAACCTGCGCCTGGACGTGAACGCCGCGGTGGACACCGCCAAGGACGCGCCCGCCTCCGCCGGCGCCTCGGTCTCCGGCTTCGTCCAGCTCGCCCCCGAGGTGGAGTTCTCCTACGACGGCGGCTCCGGCGGCATCGGGCCGCGCTCCGCGTTCCTCGGCATGAGCGGCGACTGGTCCTCGCAGTGGGCGCTCAAGGGCCGCGCCGCCGCGAGCACCGGCGCGCCCAAGCGCATCCCCTTCGCCAAGCTGCACAGCGCGCCCGTCATCCAGGTCGGCCCGGTCCCGGTCGTCGTCAACCTCGACCTGACCTGCTATGTCCAGGTCGAGGCCGACGGCCGCGTCACGCTCGACGTCCAGCAGGACGTCAAGGGCGACTTCCGCGTCGGCGGCAGCTACGCCTCCGGCAAGGGCTGGACCCCGGTCAGCACCTCCGCCGTGCACAGCACTCCGGTGACCGCCACCGTCGCCGCGTCCGGGCGCGTCAAGGGCGCCCTCGGCGCCGAGGCGTCGGTCGGCCTGTACGGGGCCGTCGGCGTCAGCGCCGACTTCGCCCCCTATCTGCGCGGCGAGGCCGACGCCAAGGCGACCGCGTCCACCGACGGCAAGACGTCCGTGTCCGGTGCCTGGGCCGTCTACGGCGGCTTCGACCTGAGCGGCCGGCTCCACTTCCAGCTGTCCCTGTTCGGCACCCCGGTCATCGAGCGCCGCATCCCGCTCGGCGCCCTCCACAAGGAGTGGCCGCTGGCGAGCGGGCACGCGGAGAAGTAGCCGCCTCGGACAGGTGTGAGTGGGCCGGAAGGCAGGTCGCCTTCCGGCCCACTCGTATGTCCGCACGTGGGTGTCGGAGCCCTGTGGTCGCCACCCGGGCGCCGCCCACGAGGTGCGCGCCCCGGGGCCCGGGGGGCATTCTTGCTGTATCACCTACCGCGCGGCGTCGCGGGCGAGGGCAGACCGATGACTGAGAGCGCCGAGAGCCAGCACTGGGCGCCGGGAAGACTGACCGCACTGCTCACCGGGGCCGTGGCGGAGGCCATGCGCGCCGTCGGCGGCCACGTGGGGGGCGTGTACCTGCGCTCCAGCACACCCGGGCTGCTGCGGCTCGCCGTGCTCGCCGGGCTGCCCGGACCGCTCTTCCGCCCCTGGTGGCGCATGCACGTGGACCGGCCGTTCCCGGTGGCCGACGCCCACCGGCTCGGCGTCGAGATCCAGCTCGCCGACCCCACCGAGACCATGCGCCGCTACCCGCAGCTCGCGGCCGGGCTGCCGTTCCGGTTCGGGTCGGTGTACGTGCCGGTGGTGGGGGCGTCGACGGCGTACGGAGTCCTCAGCGTGGTGCGCCCGGCGACAGCGGACGCCTCGTCGGCGCCCCTGGACCGCGACCGTCTCACGGAGGCGGCGCAGGCCCTGGGCGCCGCCCTCCTCGAACTGGAGGCGGACGGCCCCGGCGTCGTCTGGGACGGCGAGCCGCTGTGCGTACCGCCCCCGGGCGACGGGGCTCCGGAAGGCGGCACGGGCCGCGTCGCGCCCGGGGACGGCGCGGCCGAGCTGCTCCCCGACGGCGTCTTCACCCTGGACCGGCTCGGCCGGTTCCGTTACGTCAACCCGCGCGCCGCCCTGCTCCTCGGCCGGCCGCGCGCCGAGCTGCTCGGGCAGTCCCTGTGGCACGCGGTGCCGTGGCTGGAGCAGCCCGCGTACGACGACCAGCTGCGCGGCGCCCTGCTGTCCAGGGACCCGGTGCACTTCCAGGTCAGACGCCCGCAGCCACCCGGTGCGGGGCCGGGGTCCGGGGAGCGGTACGGCGACCGGCTCTCGCTGTCCGTCTACCCGGGCCCCGACGGTCTGACGTTCACGGCGGTCCCGGTGGGCCGGGAGGCGCAGGCCACCACGGCCGCCTCCCACCCCGGGCGCGACGGGCGGGAGGACGGTGCCCCACCGTTCGGGCCGCTGACGGCCCCGGCGGCGCTCGCCGACGTCCCGGCCGCGGCGGGCGCGTCCGCGAACGGGACGGACTCCCTCTACCCTCCGGTCATCCTCGCCCTGGCCCTGAGCGAGGCGGTCACCGCCCGCCAGGTCTCCGCCGTGGTGATGCAGGAGCTGCTCCCGGCGTTCGGCGGCCGTCGCCTGGCCATCTATCTGCTCCAGGACCGGCACCTCTACCTCGCCTGGGAGAGCGGCTTCCCCAAGGGCTTCCTGGACCCCTTCGACGGGGTCGCGCTCGACGTACGGCTGCCCGGCGTCGAGACGCTCACCACTGGCCGCCCCCTCTTCTTCGAGTCGATGCAGCAGCTCGCGGCGGCCTATCCCGGCATCGCCCTGGACGCCGAGGAGGGCGCCCGTGCCTTCCTGCCGCTGATCGCCTCCGGACGCCCGGTCGGCTCGTGCATCCTCGGCTTCGACCGGCCGCGCGGCTTCAGCCCGCAGGAGCGCACGGTCCTCACCGCGCTCGCCGGGCTGGTCGCCCAGGCCCTGGAGCGGGCCCAGCGCTACGACACGGAGGCCGCCCTCGCCCGCGGCCTCCAGGCGGCCCTGCTCCCCCACCGCCTCCCCGTACACCCCCGGGTGGAGACGGCGGGACGCTATCTGCCCGGCACCCAGGGCATGGACGTGGGCGGCGACTGGTACGACGTCGTCGAGGCCGGGGACGGGCTCGCCCTGGTCATCGGCGACGTGCAGGGGCACGGGGTGCAGGCCGCGGCCACCATGGGCCAACTCCGTAGCGCGGTACGGGCCTTCGCGCTCGGCGGGCATCCGCCCGAGGAGGTCATGAGCGGCACCAACCGGCTGCTCATCGACCTCGACCCGGGCCAGTTCGCCAGCTGCTGCTACATCCGGCTCGACCCCCTGACCGGCGCCGCCCGGGCCGCCCGCGCCGGACACCCGCAGCCGCTGCTGCGCCGCCCCGACGGCCGCACCGAGGTCCTGGACCTGCCCGGCGGCGTGGTGCTCGGGGTGGCCCCGGACGCCGTGTACCCGGTGGTGGACCTGCATCTGGAGCCGGGCGCGGTGCTCGCCCTGTACACCGACGGGCTGGTCGAGCGGCCCGGCACCGACATCGACGAGGGCATCGAACGGCTCCGCGCGGCCCTGGCCCGGGCCGCCACCCCCACCCGCCGCACCGGCCCCTCCCTGGGCGGCACCGCGGACCTGCTCATCGAGGAGGCCCGCCAGGCCACCGACCGCCCGGACGACATCGCGCTGCTGCTCACCACGCGCCGCGCCACCCGCTGACGTGCCCTGCCCCGGCGGCCGTGACCTTCGCCGCAAACCGCGCCCGCCCGTTGTGGACCGGCCCGGGGAGCTGATCAAGTACGTACGACATCACGTACGAGCGCGCCGCGAAGCCGCTGTGCCGAGCGGGAGACCAGGAGAACGCCCCATGACGACCGGGTACTTCACGTCCGTGGACGATGTCTCCGCGCGCCTCGCCGAGACCGGCTATCTGGCCTCCCAAGCCGTCGCCACCACCGTCTTCCTCGCCGACCGGCTCGGCAAGCCGCTGCTCGTCGAGGGCCCGGCGGGCGTCGGCAAGACGGAGCTGGCCAAGGCGGTCGCCCAGGTCGCGGACGCCGAGCTCATCCGGCTCCAGTGCTACGAGGGTGTCGACGAGTCCCGCGCGCTGTACGAGTGGAACCACGCCAAGCAGCTGCTGCGGATCACCGCGGGCCGCGACGAGTCGTGGGACGAGACCCGCACGGACATCTTCGGCGAGGAGTTCCTGCTCTCCCGCCCGCTGCTCACGGCCATCCGCGGCGGCGACCCGAAGGTCCTGCTCATCGACGAGATGGACAAGGCGGACGTGGAGGTCGAGGGGCTGCTCCTGGAGGTCCTCAGCGACTTCCAGGTCACCGTGCCGGAGCTCGGCACGATCACGGCGACCCGCCGCCCCTTCGTGGTGCTCACCTCCAACGCGAGCCGAGAGCTCTCCGAGGCTCTGCGCCGCCGCTGCCTCTTCCTCCACATCGGCTTCCCCGAGGAGGAGTTGGAGCGCAGGATCGTACGGATGAAGGTGCCCGGGCTCGACGAGGCGCTGGCCGCGTCCGTGGTGCGGGTGGTCGGGGCGCTGCGGGCAATGGACCTGCGCAAGGTGCCGTCGGTGTCGGAGACGGTCGACTGGGCCCGTACGCTGCTCGCGCTCGGCGCCGGCACCCTCGACGAGAACGTGGTGCGCGACAGCCTCGGCGTCCTGCTCAAACACCAGGACGACATGCTGAAGGCCGCCGCCAAACTCGACCTGGACGCCGTGTGACCGCGCTCCCCGACCGGGTCACCGAGCTGGTCCGGACGCTGCGGACGCACGGCCTTCGCATCGGCCCGGGCGAGACCGTCGACGCCGCGGCCGCCCTGGAGGTGCTCGGCCTCGGCGACCGCGAGCGGGTGCGGGAGGGGCTGGCGGCCGCGCTGCTGCACCACGAGGGGCAGCGGGCGGTCTTCGACCCCGTCTTCGACCTGTACTTCCCGCTGCGCGTCGGCGCACCGGCCGCGTCGGACGGTGACACGGCCGGGCTGCGCGAGCGGCTGGCCGCGGCCCTCGCCGCCAACGACCAGGCGGCCCTCGGTCAGTTGGCGGCCGAGGCGGTGGACAGCCTCGGGGGGTACGGCGCCTCGCCCGGCTCGGACGGCTTCTCCGCGCACCAGACGCTGGACCGGCTGCGGCCCCAGACGCTGCTCGCGCGGGTACGGGCCACGCTCGCCCAGGGAGCCCGGGGCGCCGACTTCACCGACCGGCTCACCGACGACGAGATCCGCCGCCGCATCGAGGGGTTCCGGCAGCGGGTGGGCAGCGAGGCGCGCCGCCGGGTCGCCGAGCGGCGCGGCGCGGACGAGATCGCGCGCCGGGCCCTGCGGCCCACCGCCGACCGGGTCGACTTCCTGGTGGCGGGCCGCGCCCAACTCGACGAGCTGCGCAGGTCGGTGCACCCGCTGGCGCGCAAACTGGCCACCCGCCTCGCGGCGCGCCGCCGCCGCGCGGCCCGCGGGCGGATCGATCTGCGCCGCACCTTGCGCGGCTCGCTGTCGACCGGCGGCGTCCCCATGCGCCCGGTGCTGCGCCGCCGCCGTCCGGTACGCCCCGAACTCGTGCTGCTCTGCGATGTGTCCGGCTCGGTCGCGGGGTTCGCGAACTTCACGATGCTGCTCGTCCAGGCGCTCCACGACCAGTTCAGCAAGGTGCGGGTGTTCGCGTTCGTCAACCGCGTGGACGAGGTCACCGGGCTGCTGCGCAAGGGCGCGGCGGACCCGGCGGGCCTCGGTGACCGTATCGCCGGTGAGGCGGCGGTGACCGGCTGGCACGGCAGCAGCGACTATGGCACCTCGCTGGGGGAGTTCGCCGAGCGCCACCTCGACGCGGTCGGCCCGCGCACCGCCGTCTTCGTCCTCGGTGACGCCCGTACCAACATGGCCGACCCGAACCTGCCCGCGCTGCGGCGCATCGCCGAGCGCGCCCGCCGGGTCTACTGGCTCAACCCCGAACCGGCGTCCCAGTGGGGCACCGGGGACTCGGCCGCGCTCGCCTACGCCGAGCTGGTCGAGATGCACGTGTGCCGCAACGCGCACCAGCTCGGCGGCCTGGTCGCGCGGCTGCTGCCGGTCTGAGCCGAATGGGCCCTAGCCGCCGGCGGGTTCGATGTTCTGGTTGGCGTGGAACAGGTTGCGCGGGTCGTAGGCGCGCTTGACGGCGGCCAGGCGGTCGTACTGGTCGCGGTAGGTGGCCCTGACCCGCTCCTGGCCCTCGCCTGCGCCGATGAAGTTCACGTAACTGCCGCCCATGGAGTGCGGGTGCAGCTCCTCCCAGTAGTCGACGCACCACTGCTTGATGGTCTCGGCGTTGGCCGGGTCGGGGTCGATGCCGCCGATGACGCCGGACCAGACGGCGTCCCGGTAGCCCCAGGCCGTGTCGCCCGGCTTGATCCGGTGGGCGGCGCCGTCGACCGGGTACAGGTGCATGGTCGACAGGTCGGTGGGGATGCCCTCGGCGTACTTGGCGTGGACGTCGATGGCCCCGTCGGTGATCCGGTCGAAGAAGTCACCGCGCCAGTACCACTGCAGGCCCTTGGGGATCAGCTCGTCGAACATGCTCTGCACCATCGGGTACGGCATGGGTGCCGTGAAGTGGAAGGCGGGCGGGCCGGGTTCGCCGACCGGCTCGAAGACCTTGTCGGCCTGGTCCGGGTCGCCGGTCCAGCACCACACCACGCCGCACATCTTCTGCCCGTGGATCTCCTCCGGGAACGGCGGCCCGGGCGGGACGACGAGCACCGCGAAGAACCCGTTGAGGTCCTCGGGCGCCTGCGGCAGGAACTCGCGGTACCAGCGCAGTACGTCGCCGATGCGGTCCAGCGTCCAGACGGTGACGCCGAGCACCACGGTGTGCACCGGGTGCAGCGAGAAGGTGAAGGAGGTGACGACGCCGAAGTTCCCGCCGCCGCCGCGCAGCGCCCAGAACAGGTCCGGGTGGTTGCGCTCGTTGGCGGTGACGAAACTGCCGTCCGCCAGCACCACGTCGGCGGCCAGCAGGTTGTCGATGGTCAGACCGTACTTGCGGGTCAGATGGCCGTGGCCGCCGCCAAGCGTCAGCCCGCCGACGCCGGTCGTCGACATGATGCCGGCCGGGGTGGCCAGACCGAACGCGTGCGCCGCGTGGTCCAGGTCGCCGAGCAGGGATCCACCGCCGACCTGGGCGATCTCCGCCGAGGGGTCGACGCGTACCCAGCGCATGGGCGACAGGTCGACGGTGACGCCGTCCTCCACCAGGCACAGGCCCGGGCCGCTGTGGCCCCCGCCGCGCACGGCGAGTTCGAGGCCGTGGTCGCGGACGAAGTCGACCGCGTCGATGACGTCGCCCGCGTCCGCGCACCGGACGATCGCGGCGGGCCGCCGGTCGATCGACGCGTTGTAGATGGTGCGGGCCTGCGTGTACTCCTGGTCCTGCGGGCCGATGACCGGACCGCGCAGTACGGTCCGCATCGCCTCCAGCGTCGTGCCGTCCATGGCGATCTCCTAGCAAGCGCACGGTACGGTCCGTGATCCCGCCCGGCCCTTCCCCTGCTGGGCCGCCGGTGGGTCGGTGCGCGCGCCGGTGCCCCGGCGTCCCACCGGTCTCGGCCGGGCACGGACGCCACAGGGCTGACACCTCAAGCGTCTCGCCGCGGGCGGAGACTCGCAATCCCCGGCGGACGCGGCCCGGCTCCGGAGATGACCGGGCCCGCTCCCGGGCGCACGATGGGGGGCATGGACGGCCCTTTCGGTGACATCAGCACACCGGGGCGCCTCGCCGACCCGGCGGCGGGCGTCAGCCCCGAGGAACTCGCCCTTGCGGCCCGCAACCACGGGCTGCCCCTGGAAGCTCTGCGCTACGACGTCACCCCGCCCGGACTGCACTACGTCCTGGTCCACTACGACATCCCGTACGCCGACGCGGACGACTGGCAGCTCACCGTAGGCGGCCGGGTGCGCACCGCGCTCACCTTCGGCCTGGCGGCGCTCCGCGCCTTCCCGGCGGTCACCCACCGGGTGACGATGGAGTGCGCGGGCAACGGCCGGGCGCTGCTCTCCCCGCGCCCGGTCAGCCAGCCGTGGCTGGTCGAGGGGGTGGGGACCGCCGAGTGGACCGGGGTGCCGCTGCGCACCCTGCTCGCCGAGGCGGGGGTGGAGCCGGACGCCGTCGAGGCGGTGTTCACCGGGGCGGACCACGGCGTCGAGCGCGGGGTGGAGCAGGACTACCAGCGCAGTCTGCCGCTGGCGGACGCGCTCGGGCCCGATCCCGAGGTGCTGGTGGCGTACGAGATGAACGGCGGCCCGCTGCCGCCGCAGCACGGCCACCCGGTGCGCCTCGTGGTCCCGGGGTGGTACGGCATGGCACACGTGAAGTGGCTGCGTGACATCACGCTCACCGCGACCCCGTTCACCGGCTTCCAGCAGCAAGTGGCCTACCGCTTGCGGCAGTCCGCCGACGACCGGGGCGAGCCGGTCACCCGGATCGCCCCGCGCGCGCTAATGATCCCGCCCGGCTTCCCCGACTTCATGTCCCGCACACGTGTCGTACGCCCCGGCCCCTGGCCGCTGGAGGGCCGGGCGTGGTCGGGGCGGGCGCCGGTCACCCGGGTCGAGGTGAGCACGGACGGCGGGCGCGGTTGGTACGAGGCCGAACTCGACCCGGCGGACGGCCACGCCTGGGCCTGGCGCCGCTGGCGGGCGCCCTGGAGGGCCACCCCCGGCAGCCACGTCCTGAGCGCCCGGGCCACCGATGCCGACGGTGCCACCCAGCCGCTCACCCAGCCCTGGAACCGGGGCGGCTTCGCCAACAACCTCGTCCAGCGGGTCAGCGTGTTCTGCCCGCCGGACGGCTGAGCCGGACGGTGTGTGCGCGCGAAGTCAGGCTCAGGAGGGCTTCGTGGCGGAGAGCGCGGTGACCTTCACGGTGTCCTCGCACTCGGCGAACACCCCGTCGTCCATGGCGGTCTGGTGGTGCCCGGCGCCCGGTACCCCGAGGACGACGGTCGGATACGAGCGCGGCGTGGAGCCGGACACGCAGTACCCGTCGCCCTCGCCCTGGACCTGGACGAAGGTGAGCTTCGTCCAGGCGTGGGCGCCCGGGGCGAGCGTGACGGTGGAGGCGGTGCCGATGTGGGTGGCGGTGAAGGGGACGTTGTGGTCCGGGGAGCCGTTGCCCGCGCCGCCCACCGTGACGAACCCCTTCACCGTGCAGGGGTGCGCTGAGGTGTTGGCGAAGCCGACGACCGCCGCGCCTGTGCCCGTGCCCTCCGGGTGCTTGGCGGGCTGGTGGCCGGGGGTGACCTTCAGGTCGCTGATCCCGCACTTGGGGGCGGCGTGCTTGGGCTTGGCGGTTCCCGCCGGGACCGTGGGGGCCTCGGTGGTGGGCTCGGTGGTGTGGGGCGTGGCCTTGGCGGTCGGGATGACCGGGGACGCGGCCCCGGTGTCGGGTCCCTTGCCGCCGCCCGGCTCACAGCCGACCACCAGCACACCGGCCACCACGGCCGTCGCCGCAACCGTCATCGCACGTCGCAGGTTCGAGTAGTCCATGACTTCCCCCGAGGGTATGGCCGGCACACCCCGGCACTCGTCGTACAACACACCGCCGCGGCCGCAATGGTTCACACGTACGCACCCGTGTGGCACGACAGTTACAAACCATCACCCAACAGCGCCGAAAGCGGCGCATCCGCGACCTCGGCGGCGGGACGCGACAGATACAGCGCGGTGTGGAAAGCGCCGTCGGCCTCCTTGCCCCTGGGGTCCTCACCGGCCGCGGTCACCGCGTCGACGGCGTAGCGCCGCTCCCGCTCACCGGTGAAGCGGCGCTGCGGGAAGGTGGGCGCGGTCAGCTTCTCGGTGACCAGGCCGTGGGCGGCCAGGCTGTCGGCGACGGCCCGGTAGGAGCCGGTGCGCAGGACGAACGCCGCCACCCACACGGGGCCCTCGACGCTCGCGAGGAGCGGGGTGAAGGTGCGGGCGGACAGGAAGCTGGCTCCGCCGGTGACGGTGATCAGACGCGTGTGCCGTACGGCCCGGAGCAGCGCCCGGCTCGGCGGCGCCGCCTCCAGGTTCTCGGCGAAGCCCTCGTCGAGCAGACCCACCGCCCGCGCGTAGGCGATGGCGTGCGCGGCCATGTCGAGCCCGATCACGCGCACCGCGTCGGGGCGGCGGCGGGCCGCGTAGAGCGCGCGGTCGCGCTCCACGAGCTCGGCGGTGGTGAGTGCGGCGGCGTCCGCCGCGGCGTAGTGCTCGTACAGCTCCTCCAGGGTCAGATCGTGGCGCAGGAGGGCGGCGTTGATGCCGTACGAGCAGCAGAGGTCGAGCACGGTCGCCGGGCCCTGCTCGCGCCCGGCGGCCGTACGTGCGGCGAGCAGGCGCCGGAACACGCGCTGGGCGTGGTGGGGTGTCTGGTATCCCCAGGGGCGCAGCGCGCGGAAGTAGGCGCGCGGGTCGGGCTGGTCGTAGGCGTCATCGAAGCGCGTCATCCCCTGGGCGTCGGAGCGGGACTCCTCCGCGGGGGCGTGGCCCCTCGGCTGTGCCTCGGTCATGCCGCCGCCCTTCCCCGCCTCGTGCGCGCCGCCGTCGCGTGCGAAGTCATACGTAACGTGCCGCGCGGGCGGCGGGGAAGGGCGCGAATCCGCCAGGGCGGGCGTCCGCGTCAGCGGAAGGCCGCCACCCCGCACCCCACTGGGCCGTGGTGGTCCCGGTCGCCGCCTTCGTGGCCCCGGCCGGATTTGACCGCCGGGCGGCCGGATCGTAGCGGCCGGATCGTACGCCGAGCGCGGCCGCCGTCGATATGGATCAATCAGCCACGCCCCGCCGCCCGTTGAGCGGCGTCGCGGCCCAGGAACCGGGACCGGCGGCACCCGCCCTTGGCCCGCCCGCACCGGGCCCCGGCATGATCGGGAGTGACGACACACCCACCCTCACCCGGAGGACGACCATGCCGTTCCAGCCCGACCGACTCTCCGTTCCGCTCGTCCAGGCGCCGATGGCGGGCGGCGCCTCCACCCCCGAACTGGCCGCGGCCGTGAGCGAAGTGGGCGGACTCGGCTTCCTGGCCGCCGGATACCGCACCGCGCAGGGCATGCGGGAGCAGATCGTCCGGATCCGGGAGCTGACGGGCGGCCCGTTCGGGGTCAACCTCTTCGTACCGGGTCCTGTGGCCGCGTCGAGCGCCGAGGCGGTGGCCGCCTACCGCGAGGAGCTCCTCGCCGACGCCGCCGAGTTCGGCGTCACCCTGCCCGTACCCGCCGAGGAGGGCGACGACGACGGGTGGGACGAGAAGCTCGACGTCCTGGTGCGCGAGCCCGTGCCGGTGGTGTCCTTCACCTTCGGCCTGCCCGGCGCATCCGTCGTCGAGGCGCTGCACCGGGCGGGCAGCCATCTGATCGGGACCGCCACCACGGTCGCCGAGGCCGAGGCGGCCGAGGCCCTCGGGGTGGACGCGCTCTGCCTCCAGGGCCCGGACGCGGGCGGCCACCGGGCCACCCACGACGCCGCGGCCGAGCCGTCGGACCTGCCGCTGCCCGACCTGCTGGCGGCCGCCCGCGAGCGGGTGCGGATCCCCCTGATCGCGGCGGGCGGCCTCGGCACCGGCGAGGACATCGCCGCCGTGCTGGCGGCCGGTGCCGTCGCCGCGCAGCTCGGTACCGTCTATCTGCGCACCCATGAGTCGGGGGCCTCGCGGACGCACCAGGACGCGCTCGTCGACCCGCGCTTCACCGAGACCGTGGTCACGCGCGCGTTCTCCGGACGGCCCGCGCGGGGCCTGCGCAACCGGTTCATCGACGCCCACGACGCGACCGCCCCCGATGCGTATCCGCAGGTCCACCACCTGACCAAGGGGCTGCGCGCCGCCGCGGCCAAGAGCGGGGACGCCGAGCGGCTCCATCTGTGGGCGGGCAGCCGCCACCGCCTGGCCCGGGCCGTACCGGCCACCGTCCTCACCCGCGACCTGTGGGAGGAGACCCGGGCGGCCGCCGGGTGATCCGCCCCCAGGGTCCGCGCGCGTTTGACAGGTCTTCGTCGCGGACACCATGATTCCACTAGTCAACTAGTGGAATCATGGAAAGGGGGGAGGCGTGCGCGACATGACCGCTCCTGGCGCGGCCGACACCCGGTGGGCCCTGGAAGCGCGTGGGCTGGGGAGGAAATACCGTCGGGGCTGGGCCCTGCGGGACTGCACCTTCCGGATTCCGGCCGGGCGCATCTGCGGCCTGGTGGGCCCCAACGGCGCCGGAAAGAGCACCCTGCTGAACCTGGCGGCCGGGCTCGTCGCGCCGAGCGCCGGGGAGCTGCTGCTCTTCGGCACCCCGGCCGGCTCGCCCGCCGCGCTGCCCCGGTACGCGTATCTCGCCCAGGACAAGCCGATGTTCAAGCGGTTCACCGTGGCCGAGTCGCTGCGGCTCGGCCAGGAGCTGAACCCGGGCTGGGACCAGGCGGCGGCCGAGCGCATCGTGCGCGCCGGGCGGATCCCGCTGGGCGCCCGGATCGGCAGTCTCTCCGGCGGCCAGCGCACCCGCGTGGCCTTCGCGCTCGCCTTCGGCAAGCGGCCCGAACTGCTGCTCCTGGACGAGCCGATGGCCGATCTCGACCCGGTCGCCCGCGACGAGCTGAGCTCGCTGCTGATGTCCGAGGCCGTCGAGCGCGGCACCACGGTCCTGATGTCCTCCCACATGCTCAGCGAGCTTGAGCACATGTGCGACTACCTCCTCGTGCTCGCCGACGGCCGGGTCCGGATGGCCGGTGAGACCGACGAGCTGGTGCCGATGCACACCCTGGTCACCGGGGTCGCCACCGACCGGGGCCTGCCCGCCGAGCTGGCCACCCACACGGTGATCGAGTCCCGCACCGCGGGACGGCAGTTCACCGCGATGGTGCGCACCGAGGGCCCGCTGACCGGCGACTGGCAGCTCGCCGAGCCCAGCATGGAAGAAGTGCTGCTCGCCTACCTCCGCAACCCCGAGGCGCCCGCGCTGCTTTCCCCGGCCGCCGCTCCCGGCCACCAAGAGGAGTACGCCGTATGAGCACGCTCACCCGCCCCGCCATCGCCGACGAGCCGACCCGCACCGCGCCCAGGAGGCTGCGCGGACTGCTCTGGCTGGTGGCGCGCCAGCACCGGGCCGTCCTGATCGCCTGCACCGCGGCCGTCGTGATCGGCTCTGCCTGGATCATCTATCAGCGCCACACCTTCCTGCACGACGCGCACGCCGCCGGCTGGCCCGGCACGGGTGCCGACGAGATCGACGGCGCACTGCGCGTGCGGCTGGAGAACCGGTTCAACGAGATCGCCTCGTACGTGGGGTATCTCCCGATGCTCTTCGGCATCTTCCTCGGCGCCCCGCTGCTCGCCGCGGACCAGGAGAACGGCACGGCGCGGCTGGTCACCACCCAGTCGGTGCCCCGCGCGCGCTGGCTGCGGTGGAAACTCGGCTTCGCCCTGGTGCTCGTCGCGGTGACCACGGCGGTCCTGGGCACGCTGCTGACCTGGTACTGGCACAGCGCACGACCGCTCGTCTCCCGCGACTGGCTCGACGCGTCGATCTTCGAGAACACGGGCCCCGTGCTGCTCACCATGGCTCTGTTCACCACGTCCCTCGGCATCGTCATCGGCGCGCTGGTGCGCCGTGCGGTGACCGCGATGACGCTCACGGCCTTCGGCACGTTCGCCTTCTCGGTGGCCTTCGACTACCTCAAGCCGCACCTCGCGACACCCCGCCGGGTCGCGTTCCCCCTCAACGGTGACCACCCGGCGGTGCTCAACGGCTCGGTCCAGGTGGACCAGTGGGTCGGCACCGCCTCCGGCAAGCTCTACGGGTGGGGCACCTGCGTCAACGAGGCCGACGCCGACGCCTGCCGGGTCCGTAAGGGCATCGTCAACTCGGTGTGGGACTACTTCGGTTACGACCAGATGGCCACCCTTCAGTGGACGGCGGCCGCTCTGCTGGCCGTGGCGAGCGCGGTCCTGCTCGCGCTGGCCGTGTGGCGGACCCGCCGCCAGGCGTTCTAGCCCGCTCCGGCGCGGCGCGCGAAACCGCTGCGCTTAGGCTGTACGCCACCGTACGAAGGGGTTTGCGCCCCCGGGACTCGAACCCGTGGGCGCAGCCGACCGGCAGATGCGAAGTGAAGGAGGCAGGTGCGATGGTCGTGTTCCGCGTGGACCGCCGCAGCGGCCTGCCCGCCTATCTCCAGATCGTCCACCAGGTGGAGCAGGCGCTGCGCATGGGGGCGTTGGCCGAGGGCGACAAACTGCCGACGGCGGCGCAGGTGGCCGCCACCACGAAGGTGAACCCCAACACCACCCTCAAGGCCTACCGGGAGCTGGAGCGCTCCGGCCTCGTCGAAGTGCGCCAGGGGGCGGGGACGTTCATCACTCGCTCGCTCGCCACCCCGCAGACCGCTCCGGAGTCACCGCTGCGCGCCCGGCTCGGCGAGTGGCTGCGCGAGGCGCGGGCGCAGGGCATGACCGAACACGACGTCACGACGCTGTTCGACGCCCTGCTCGGCGAGACATTTCCGGCGGCGACGCCGACGCACACCCCCGCACACTGAGAGCGCCGCTCGGCCCCAGAGGCCGAGCGGCGCACCCGTCTCTGTTCACCTGCGCCTACGCGGAGCGGCGCACCCGGGCCGCCTTGCGCGCCTCGGCGAGTTGCTGCGCCTCGGTGGTCCGGCGGCTGCCGCCGGAGCGGCCGGGCCGCCCGGGGGTGGTGCCGATGCCCCGGAACGGGGCCCCGCCGCGCTTGGGGCGCTCGGCCGCCGGCGCGTTGCCGATCGGCACGCCCGACGGGGTCTTCGCGCCGGTGATACGGGCCAGCTCGGCCTCGCCGGAGCGGACCTGGGTGATCTGCGGCCGGATCCCGGCGTCCGCCATCAGTCGGCTCATGTCGCGGCGCTGGTTGGGCGTCACCAGGGTGACGACGCTGCCGGACTCACCCGCGCGGGCGGTACGGCCGCCGCGGTGCAGATAGTCCTTATGGTCGGCCGGCGGGTCGACGTTGACGACCAGGTCGAGGTCGTCGACGTGGATGCCGCGCGCCGCCACGTTGGTCGCCACCAGCGTGGTGACCTGCCCGTCCTTGAACTGGGCCAGGGTGCGGGTGCGCTGCGGCTGCGACTTGCCGCCGTGCAGCGCGGCCGCCCGTACACCGCTGCTCATCAGGTGCTTGGTGAACTGGTCGACGGCGTGCTTGGTGTCCAGGAACATGATCACCCGGCCCTCGCGGGCGGCGATCTCCGTGGCGGTGGCGTACTTGTCGGCGCCGTGCACGTGCAGCAGGTGGTGTTCCATCGTGGTGACCGCGGCCGCCGACGGGTCGACGGAGTGGACCACCGGGTCGGTCAGGTACTGGCGCACCAGCAGGTCCACGTTGCGGTCCAGGGTGGCCGAGAACAGCATCCGCTGCCCGCCGGGGCGCACCAGGTCGAGCAGCTCGGTGACCTGCGGCATGAAGCCCATGTCGGCCATCTGGTCGGCCTCGTCCAGGACGGTGATGTCCACCCGGTCCAGACGGCAGTCGCGGCGCTCGACGAGGTCCTTCAGGCGGCCGGGCGTCGCCACGACGACCTCGGCGCCGGAGCGCAGCGCCCCGGCCTGCCGTCCGATCGACATCCCGCCGACGACGGTGGCCAGGCGCAGCCGCAGCGACCGGGCGTACGGGGTGAGCGCGTCGGTGACCTGCTGCGCCAGCTCACGGGTGGGGACGAGGACCAGGGCCAGCGGCTGCTTGGAGTCGGCGCGCTTGCCCGCGGTACGGGCCAGGAGCGCGAGGCCGAAGGCGAGGGTCTTGCCCGAGCCGGTGCGGCCCCGGCCCAGGACGTCGCGGCCCGCGAGCGAGTTCGGCAGGGTGGCCGCCTGGATCGGGAACGGCACCGTCACGTCCTCGGCGGCGAGCGCCGCGAGCAGCGGGGCGGGCATGTCCAGGTCGGCGAACGCCTCGGCCGGGGGCAGTGCCGGGGTGACGGTGGTGGGGAGCGCGAACTCGCCCTGCGGGGCGGCGGGGCGCCGGGGGCGGCCGCCGGAGCGGCCCTGCGCCTGGGCCTGCGCCTGCGCGCGGTAGCGGGCGCCGCCGGAGCCGGATCCCTTGCGGGCGCCGAACGAGCGGTCATTCGTGCGAGCTGATCGGTTCATGCAGAACCTTCCTCGATATGGCACGTATCGAGGAATTCGCGGCAGAAATGACTGCCGGGGAATCGCAAGAACGAGCCGAAAGAAAAGACGAGAACGAGCCCGGTCCGGCCGCGTCACTGCGGGCGGTCGTCGGGCCTCGGAATACCTGGCGCGCGTCGGCCCGGGGAGATGATCCCGGCGGGGCGGTGGCGCGTACGGCGGTACCCGGTGTCACGCGCGGCGTGGAGTGCCGTCCACGGCGCGGCGGGCACGCGCTCCACGAGGGGCGCGTGCCTGGAGACAGCAACGAGCTGGGGCCCGTACACAAGGTGCGGGCCCCAGCTGCGTCATACCTGCGCTTCAGCGACGTCAGGCGGGGAGGATGTTCTCCGCCTGGGGGCCCTTCTGGCCCTGCGTGACGTCGAAGGTCACCTTCTGGCCTTCCTGAAGCTCACGGAAGCCCTGGGTGGCGATGTTCGAGTAGTGGGCGAAGACGTCCGGGCCGCCACCCTCCTGCTCGATGAAGCCGAAGCCCTTTTCCGAGTTGAACCACTTCACGGTGCCAGTAGCCATGTCATATCTCCTTCGGGGCATTGCCCTGGGGTCCACACTGTGCGAACCCCGGCGTCGCCGTGATGATTGCCCCGTCCGGATAAAGCACCGGAAATACAAAAGTGCCCGACGGTAGACCGTCCAGGCACTTGAAGTCTTTGGGAACCACAACTGCAACTGGATCAACCGTAGCACGGTGCGGCCGTCCCGTACAGCAAATGCCGACTTTGCGAGCCGCGCCCCCGGGAATCCCCAACCCCCATTGGAAAAATCCCCGAACCCGCCCCCGACCTGCGGCAACCCATATTTGCTTACGTAAAGCATACTTTCGGCATACGGGGAGGAGAGGCGGGGCGACGCGCGGGAGGCTCCGGGGGTGCGGCCCCTGCCTGTGCCAGAGTGTGCCCGTGCTCACCGAGGCCCCGCGACTCCCCTTCTTCACTGCCGACTTCACCTCCCCCGCGCAGTGGGTCGCGGGCCACTCCTGGGCGTATCCGGACGGCGGCCCGGTCAACCCCGGCGACGACAAGCTCGACCACCTGGTCCCCGACGCCGCCTACAGCCGCTCCGGCACGTTCTGGGCGCGGCGCCGCCCCGAGGGCACGTGGAGCACGGGACTGCTGACCACCGAGGGCAGCGACGAGGACTTCATGGTGCGGGCGGGCGACGTCCTGGAGGCCCGGGTGCGGCTGCCGCGCGCCGAAGGGGCCTGGCCGGCGATCTGGACTTGGCGGGACGGCGGCCAGGAGGTCGACGTGTTCGAGTACCACCCCGACAACCCCGACCTCCTGGAACTGACCAACCACGTCCGGGACACCCACCACACCCACCGCGATCCGTCGATCACGCCCGGCGGCCTGGTCGACCTGCGGGTGAGGTTCGGCGCCCGCTCGGTCACGTGGTGGGTGAACGGCACCCATGTCTTCGCCGACCACCGAGGAGTGGGCCGCTCCTGGCACGCCCACCTCATCGTCAACCTCTCGGTCAGCGCGGGCCGCTTCCACCCGGCCCCCGCCCCGGAGGTGTCGGAGATGTCGTTCGAGGTCCCGGCGCTGCGGGTGTACCGGGGCGAGCACTGACACACCGTCAAAGGCGGGATGCCGCCCGGTTGATGTCCTTCGTCTCCAGCACATGGACCCGGGCGCCCTCCGCCGCGACCGCGATCATCGCCCGGCCCAGTTGTTCCGTCGTGGTGACGCGGTCCGGGGCCAGCCGCTTCAGGACGGGGTAGAGCGGCTTCGTGACCACGTACGCGGCCCGGTAGAGGCGGGTTTTCGAGGTGATGCCGTGCAGGGGCTGGATGTATCCGGGGCGGAACATGTACGCGTCCAGGTCCAGCGCCAGCAGGTCGTTCTCCGTCCTGCCCTTGATCCGGGCCCACTTGATCCGGCCCTGCTCGGTGCTGTCGGTGCCCTGGCCGGAGACGTAGACGAAGGTGGAGCCGGGGTTCCAGGAGGACAGGGGGCGGGCGACCGCGAGGGTGAGGTCGTGGGTGACGCGCCTGTAGGCCGCCTCGTCCATGCCCGCCGAGGAGACGCCCAGGCAGAAGAAGCAGGCGTCGTATCCGGTGAGTTGGGCCTGTGTGCCGGGCTCGCCCATCAGCGCCGCCAGGTCGGAGTGGACGAGTTCGCTCAGTTTCGGGTGCGTGACGCCGAGCGCGGTGCGGCCCACGGCGAGGACGCTCCCGACCCTGTCGTCGCGCAGGCACTCCCGCAGCACACCCTGGCCGACCATGCCGGTCGCGCCGAAGAGGATCACCTTCATGGGCATGGGCCGACTCCCCGTCCGTTCCGCTGTTCCTGTGACCGACCGGCGAAGTTCCGTGACCTCGACGAGCGTTGGGGCCTGCGTATCACGCCCCGCGCCCCGTCGCGGCCGTTGCCCTCCGCGAAACCCGGTGTTGCACCTGCCCGGCGGGTGCTCAGGCGCGGGCGTCGGTGCGGAAGGTGACGTCCTTTCCGGAGAGCGTCGCGGTGAGGCCGTCCGGAGTCGTCGTGAGGGACTTGAGCGCCAGACCGGCCGGGATGCCGTCGAGCTTCAGCTCACGCTCCAGCATGCCGGTCACGATCGCCCGCATCGCCTTCGGCAGGCCGTCGCCCACCTTCACAGACCGGAAGGCGAGCGCGTGGTCGCCCGCCACGTCGACCCGCGCGCTGGCCGTGGCCCTGCCGAGCAGCGGCAGGCTGGTGCTGGCCGCGACGCGCGGTTCGGACTGCGTACTGTCCGGGCTGTAGCCGATCTCGACGCCGAGCGCGTCGGACAGATCCTTGTAGGACACGAAGGCCGTGGCCTTGGCGGAGGCGGCGTGGGCCTCGGAGGCGTCCGAGGAGCGGCGCAGGCGGTCGAGCTCGACGTTCAGCGTGGTGATCGGGAGCCTGCCGCCGTCGCGGCCCGCCGGGATGTCGGAGGCTTCGATGTCGACGCGGTCGAGGGTGCCGCCGGCCAGCTGGGTCAGTACGGGAAAGCCGTGCACCTCCACGTGCGGCGCGGACTTGAGCCCCTGTGCCTTCTGGAACGCGTCGGCCGTACGGTGTTCCGTCCAGACCGCCGCGGCCCGGTCGCCCGCCACGCTCAGCCCGGCCAGGACGACCACGCCGACCGCGTACTTGCGCCAACCGCGCAGCGCCCGGCCCGCCACGGCACGCGGCCTCAGCATGCGGATCCCCCGTTCGATGCGGCGTGCGCGGAGATCCCGCACGCGGCGCGGAAGGCGTCCAGCAGGGGCGTACGCAGCACGTCGTCCGGTACGTCCTGGCGCGCGGCGACCGTGCTGACCAGCCCGGTGACGGCAAGCTGCGCCCGGATCGTGCCCGCCAGGTCGTCCGCGTCCGCGAAGGCGGCGAGGGTCTCCGTGCGGTGGTCGCCCAGGTCCCCCATGCCCTCCACTCCGGCGAGCGCGCCGGGCAGCACCGGCAGGCCGGAGTTGAAGAGCAGGGCGAGCCGGGAGCGGTGGCGCAGCGCCAGGTCGACCAGATCAGCCGAGGCCCGCCGGTGCCGCTCGGGGCCGTCCGGCAGGGCGCCCCAGGTGGCGCGCAGCGCGGCGAACTCGGTCAGCGGACCGATCAGCGTCGCCGCGAGCAGCCGCTCCTTGGAGGGAAACCGGTGCAGCAGCCCGGTCTTCGAGTAGCCGACGCGGTCCGCGATCTCCTGCACCGAGGTGCCGCGGTAACCCTGTGCGGTGAAGAGCTCGGCGGCGGCCTCGACGATCTCGGCGTCCAGCTCGGCGCGCGTCGGGCGTGGCATGACGGTCCTCCCCTGAGCCTGGTCACGCCCACCGTAACAGACCACCTGGTCCGTGATGGACCAGATGGTCTGCTACCCCGGTCGTCCCCTCCTCAGTAGTCGACCGGTGGCTGCCGTCGGCTGCTCAAGGGCCTCCGTCAGTACGCGCCGTTCACGTTGTCGATCGAGCCGTACGTCTTGGCCGCGTAGTTGCACGCGGCGACGATGTTGGCGACGGGGTCGTAGCTGTCCGTCGACGTGCCGGGCACGTGGAAGGCCTGGAAGGTGGGGTCGATGACCTGGAGGAGGCCCTTGGAGGGCGTGCCGGCCACCGCGTTGGAGTCCCAGTTGTTGATGGCGAACGGGTTGCCCGAGGACTCGCGCATCACATTGCGGTAGATGCCGTCGTAGGAGCCGGGGATGCCGTGCTGGGCCATGATGTCCAGCGACTGCCGGATCCAGCCGTCCAGGTTGTTCGCGTACGTCGCCGTCTTCGCCACGGCGGCGGTGGCCTGCTGGGGCAGCGTGGCCGTACGGGCGGAACGGTCGGCCCGGGCCGAGGTGGCCGTACGGTCGGCGGACGCCGCCGGGGCCTTCGCCTTCTTGCCCACCGCCAGTTCGAGGCCGGGGTGGATCAGGGCCGGGTCGGCGCCGATGGCCTGGCGGTTGTCCTGGTACAGCTTCTTCCAGCCGCCGGTGACGTCGAGGTCCTGGGCGATCTTGGAGAGGGAGTCCCCGGCGACCACGGAGTAGGTCGTCGCGGTGGCCTTCTTCGCCACGATCGCCTTGGCGGCCACCGTGCCGTTGGTGACGGCGGACACCGCCTTCGCGGGGGCGCCGGAGTGCGCCGTCGAAGGTGCGGCACCGGCGCTGGTCGCGCCGATCACCGGAATGATGAGTGCGGCGCCGCCGGTGCCCGCGGCGGCGATGCCCCGGGTCAGGGAGCTGGACTTGGGACGGCGGTGCTTACCCTTTGCAGGCATGGCGCATTCCTCTCCTTCGCCTGCGAGGTGAGCTGTCGGGTTCGGGCGAGAGCTGCCCGGCCGCGGCGCACGCGGCTTCACCCCGAGCCGTTCCGTCTCCGGATTCGGCGGCCTACCTGGGTCCCCCGCTCCTGCCATTTCGTGTGTGGGAGGTTTCCGGACAGCGGCAGGATTCGGCGGTCCATCCGGATTTGAGCGTGACCGTAAGCGAATAGGACCGGCCGAAACAAGACCTGAATTCACGACGGCATCCGCGAGAAAGATCCACCGGGGGATGAGAATACGGGCGCCCATCTCCCCGTCCCCCCAACTCCCCTTCCGCGCAAAGGAATGCGCACGTCACGAACCCCGGCCCATCAGGGGCCCGCGTGACCCAATTCACTTCCCGTGCCGGGGAAAGCAATTCCACCGACAGTGCCCAAACGAAGGCTAAGCCGCTTTATCATTCCCAATGAAGAGATTGGCGACATAGGAGGGAAAGTGCCCTCTGTAGCCCATTTCGGACATCAGGAGAGGAGCAGCTCCATCTCCTCGTCCGTGAGCCGCAGCGCGCCCGCGGCCACGTTCTCCACCAGGTGGTCCGGGTTGCCGGTGCCGGGGATGGCCAGCACGTGCTCGCCCTGCTGGAGCGTCCACGCGAGGCGGACCTGCGCGGATGTCACCCCATGCGCGCGGGCGACCGCGAGGACCGCCTCGTTCTCCGTGCCGCTCCCTTGCCCCGCACCGCTCTCGCGCCCTTCCCCGGCGATCGCGAAGAACGGGACGAACGCGATGCCCTGCTCGCCGCAGAGCCGCAGCAGCTCGTCGGAGCCCGTACGCCGGCTGTCCAGGCCGTACCGGTTCTGCACACAGACCACCGGCGCGATCGCCTGGGCCTCCGCGAGGTGCTCGGGGGTGATGTTGGAGAGGCCCAGGTGACGGATGAGCCCGGCGTCGCGCAGCTCGGCCAGCGCGCCGAAGTGCTCGGCGAGCGAACCCGGCCCGTTGAGGCGCAGGTTGACCACATCGAGGTGGTCGCGGCCGAGCTGGCGCAGGTTCTCCTCCACCTGGCCGCGCAGTTGCTCCGGCGTGGCCCATGGGAGCCACTCGCCCGACGCGTCGCGGCCCGGCCCGACCTTGGTGACGATGACCAGATCGTCCGGGTAGGGCGCCAGCGCCCGGTTGATCAGTTCGTTGGCGGAGCGGAGCCGGGAGAAGTAGAACGCGGCGGTGTCGATGTGGTTGACGCCGAGTTCGACGGCTCGCCGCAGCACGCCGATGGACCGTTCACGGTCGCTGCTCGGCGTGCTCGGGTCGAATGCCGCGCTGCCGGTGAGGCGCATCGCGCCGAATCCCAGGCGGTTGACCGTCAGATCACCGAGTTTCCAGGTGCCCGCTGCCGCCGCGTCGATCATCGTTGTAGTCATGATCGCAGTCTGCCATCCGCGCCCGCAGGCGGAGAACGCCCGAACTCCACGGCGGCCGAAGGAATCCGTCGGGTTTCAGCTCTCTCCGCCGCCTTCCCGCAGAATTTCCCGGAAAGGCAAGGGACGGGGAAAGCGCGGAAATCCGAAGCCGAAACGACCGCCGCTGCGGGAACGGTTAATGCACGAGATACGGAGACCGAGCCGAAGAAGCCTATGGCGGAATCGAGCTGACGGTGGTCCAGTACTCGCTGCTTGCCGTCACCGTGAGGCAAAAGCCGACGGCGTCAGGGCACGGGTCACGCGGCCCGCCACAGCGCGGGCACGTTCGGCGGTTCCCAGCCCGGCTGGGCGGTGTGGGCCTGGAGGCAGACGTACGGGCGGCCGCCGTAGTCGACGCGGTCGCCGGAGCGGTAGGAGGTGCCGACGGCCCACGTGGTACCGGGGGGTGCCGTGGTGGGTGAGGCGGTCGGTGTCGGCGACTGGGCCACGTCGAGCACGAAGTCGAACGCCGCCTCCTTCGCGCCGCCCGCGTCCCGTACGGTCATGAGCAGCCGGGCGTCGAAGATCGAGTCGGTGTTGTTGCGCGGCTCGCCGGGGAAGTACAGCTGGGTGGTGAGCACCGGGCGGCCGGGGGCCTGGGCCTTCACGTGGATGTGCCGGGTGCGGCCGGGGTAGAGGCCGGGCACGACGGTGGTGAGGGTGAACGCCCCGCGCGCGTCGGTGAATTGGTGGCCGCGGAGCGTGAAGCCGGTGTTGTCGTACGCGCCGTTGGTGTCCGCCTGCCAGAAGTCGAGCAGCACGCCCGAAATGGGGAGACAGGCCCGGCCGAAGACGTATCCGGTGACGGTGAGGCGGGTGCCCTGGGTGCCCGGTTCCAGGAGTGAGGTGCGCAGGGGGGAGTTGGGTTTGAAGTACGGCCCCTCGGTCTGTGCGGGGGTGGGGTGGTCGCCGTCGTCGCACGACGGGGTGAGCTCGGGGGTGGTGCCGGTGCCGACGGAACCGCGCGCCAGGGCGGGCACCGCGGCCAGCGACACGGGCACGGCGACGCCGGCCGCGAGGGCGGCTCGCAGCACGGTCTTGCGGCTGGGCCCCGGCCGGCTGTCGTCACGGGTTGTCGCGTCGTTCTCGCCATCCATGTCTGCTCCTCGGGGAGATCCTCGGGGAGGTGGGGGATGGGTACGACGCTAGGCGGGCGGTCCGGGCCGGGCGATGGACGCAACGCGGTGGTCGTGGTGAAAATCTCCGCCGCCGCGCCGGAAGTCACCGGGGCTGGTACCGGTCTCGCGGCGGAAGAACCGGCAGAAGTAGGCGGGATCGCCGAACCCGACGCGCCCGGCGACCTGACGCACACTCAACTCAGTGTGCAGCAGCAGCCGTTTGGCCTCGTGAGTGCGGGCCTGCCGGATGAGCTCGCCGGGCGTACGACCGGTGGCCTCCTTCACGGCCTCGGTCAGATACCCCACGGACACCCCGATCCGATCGGCGCAGGCCCGTACGGAAGACGGCAGGTCGTCGGCGCGGCTGACCAGGGCCGTGAACTCCCCCGCGACGCCGCTCGCGCGGGCGACGGCCTCGCTGACGGGCGGCGCGGCCAACCGGGCGGCGCGCACGAGGAGCACGTGCAACAACGCGCGGATCACCCCGTGGAAGCCCTCGGCGCCCGTCCGGTACTCCGCGTACATCTCCGCCACAAGCGACGACGTCCAGGCGTCGGCCTCCTCGTCGAGCTCAAGCCAGGGCCGTGGACCGAGTCCGCGCAACAGGGCGCGGTCGTCGGGGTGATCGAGCAGAAAGTCCTCCGTGAACAGGACCACCCACCCCTCGGGCCCGTCCGCACACTCCCACTGGTGGACCTGCCCGGGCGCGATGACACAGAGGTGCGGCGGCCGCAGCGAGAACCGGGCGAGGTCGAGGATGTGGGTGCCGGTGCCGCCGGTGACATGCACGATTTCGTAGAAGGTGTGCCGGTGCGGGAAGTCGGCTCTCGCCATCGCGCCGATGGTGTCGAAGGTGCCCATCGCGAACGGCAGCGAGTTGGGCATCGGCACCTCCAGCCGGTGCAACGGCGGCACCCCACCGACGACACCGCACCCGTTCCCGCCCTCCCCGGTAACACCGTCGCCCCACGCATCCGCCGGCTCCCGCCTGTGGCACCGCACGGACCCGCCGCACGGCCGAGATGGTCCAGACCAGTTGGCCTCGCTCATCACGATGCCACGGGGACGGAGGATGCGGAACACCGCCACCGGGCGCCGCACACGACCTCAGAAGAACCCGCTGCACACGGCGCTCGCGAACGCCCCCGAGGCGGTAGCGGTCTTCGGCGCCCCGTCGTCCACCGTCACGGAACAGGTGGCGGTCCCGCCGTCGGGACCGAGGGTGACGCTGAGCGTGCCGCCTTTCAGAAACCCCTTGGCCTTCTCCTGCTTGGACCAGGGGAGCGTCAGACCGGTTTCCTGGCTGGCGGACTCGTCACCGCTGTGCCAGGTCGAGTAGGTGATCGCCACACCACTGGCATGCCCGGTGACCTCGTACCGGATGGTGGCCGTCCTCTCGCTCTCCTTCGACACCTCGTTGGCGAACAGTGCGAACACGGCCGCGCAGCCTCCGGCCAGCAGCAGAGCGATCACGAGCAGCACCCAGGGCCACCGTCTGCGCCTGCGCGGCCGCGGACGCGGGCCCCACTGTCCGGGGGCTCCTTCACCGGGACCAGGTCCCCATGGCTGGCTCATGGATTCAGCGTGGGTCAGTGCGCCCGTACGCGCGACTCGCGGCCACCGGCACCCCCTCCACTCTCCCATTCTCATGTTCGATCGAACATAGATGTGTTAGAAAGGGGCCATGGGTGTAGCCAATCGTCTCGATCTGACCCTGCGGCTCGTGCAGGGCTCCGGGCAGGTCTCTGTGTCTGAACTGTCCCAGCGGCTGGGGGTGTCCGAGATGACCGTGCGGCGGGATCTGGACGCGCTGGAGCGGCAGGGGCTGCTTCGGCGGGTGCACGGTGGGGCGGTTGCCGGGCCGCGTCGGGAGGAGGGGGCCGGGTTCGACGCCCGGGAGGCGTGGCAGGCCGCGACCAAGGACCGGCTCGGGGTGGCGGTGGCCGCGCTGGTGGAGCCCGGCTCGCGCGTGCTGCTGGACGCCGGGACCACCACCGTGCACGTCGCGGAGCACCTGGCCGCCCGGGCCCCGCTCACGGTCGCGGTGCTCAGCCTCCAGGCGGCGGTGCGCCTGGCGGACCGGCCCGGGATCGAGCTGCTCGTCGTGGGAGGCCGCTCCCGGCCCGGCGAGCGCTCCCTGGTGGGCCCACTGGCCCTGCGCACGCTGGAATCCCTCGTCTTCGACTGCTTCGTGATGTCGATCGGCGGTGTCCACGCCGAGCACGGCTGGTCGGAGTTCTCCCTGGAGGACGCGGCGGTCAAGCAGGCCGGGCTCGCCCAGGCCGCCCGCACGGTCGGGGTGGCCGACGCGACCAAGCTCGGCGTCCGCGCGTTCGGACAGGTCGCCCCGCTCGACGCGGTGGACACCTTCGTCACCGACGCCGCGGCCGAGGACCCCGCCACCCACCCCGGCGGCCCGGCGACGCTGAAGGCGCTGCGGGACGCGGGCGTCGAGACGGTGCTCGCCCGATGACGGCCGGCATCGACACCCCCGACCGCCGCGGCCGCACCGGCCTGGACCGGCACGGCCGCGATCTGACCGGCAACCCGCAGGTGCGGATCACCGACGTCGAGGTGCTCTCCTGCGACTGGTACGTCCTGCGCAAGACCACCTTCGACTACCGCCACAGCGACGGCCATTGGAGCCGCGAGCAGCGCGAGACGTACGACCGGGGCGACGGCGCGACGATCCTCCTCTACTCCGCCGAGCGCCGGACCGTCCTGCTGACACGCCAGTTCCGGCTGCCCGCGTACGTCAACGGGCACCCCGACGGCATGCTCCTGGAGACCGCCGCCGGACTGCTCGACGGCGACAGCCCCGAGGAGGCCATCCGGCGGGAGGCGGCCGAGGAGACGGGCCACACCGTCGGGACCCCCGAGCCGGTCTTCGCCGTCTACATGAGCCCCGGCTCGGTCACCGAACGGCTGCACTTCTTCGCCGCCCCCTACGGCCCGGCCACCGCCACCGCCCAGGGAGGCGGGGTGGCGGCCGAGGGCGAGGACATCGCCGTGGTGGAACTCCCCTTCGCCAAGGCCCTGGACATGGTCCGCGGCGGGGAGATCGCCGACGCCAAGACCGTCATGCTGCTCCAATGGGCAACCCTGGACGGCCCGTTCCGGCCTGGGGAGGACCCGCGTCCCGCACCGTGACGCGCCCTACGGCAGCGACCACCAGTCGACCCACAGGTCGGAGTCGTCGGTGACCACGAACGCGTACGGGCGCTCGGCGGCGTTCGCGTTGTCCTGAACCGTGAGGGCCTCGCCGGGGCGCTCGCCGACGCGTCCGGGCGGGGTGCCCTGCGCGGCCCAGTTCCACTTGCCGCCGTCCCACCAGTTCACGTACAGCTTGGAGTCGTCGCCGATCACGAAGGCGTACGGGCGGGTGAACGCGTTGGGGTCGTCCCGCATCGTGACCACGCCGACGGAGTCGAGGATGAGGCGACCACTGGGCGCGCCCTGGTCGCTCCAGTTCCACTTGCCGCCGTCCCACCAGTTGACGTACAGCTTCGAGTCGTAGCCCTGGACGAAGGCGTAGGGCCGCTCGACCGCCCGCGGGCTGTCCTGGACGGTGACGACGCCCGCGCCCTTCTTCACCGGCTGCCCGCTGGGCGCGCCCTGGTCGCTCCAGTTCCACTTGCTCCCGTCCCACCAGTTGACCCAGACACGGGAGTCGTCGGTGATGACGAACGCGTACGGCCGGGTGAAGGCGTTCGGGTTGTCGCGCATGGTGGTGACGCCGAGCGGACGCGAGATGACGCGGCTCGGCGGGGTGCCCTGGTCGCTCCAGTTCCACGCCTTGCCGTCCCACCAGTTGACCCAGAGGCGGAAGTCGTCGGTGAGGACGAAGACGTACGGCCGCTGCGGCGCGCTCGGGTTGTCCTGGACGCTGACGACCCCGACGCCCTCACGGACCCGGCGCCCGCCCGGCGCTCCCTGGTCGCTCCAGTTCCACTTGCTGCCGTCCCACCAGTTCACGTACAGCTTCGAGTCGTCGCCGATCACGAAGGCGTACGGCCGCTGGGGCGCGTTCGGGCTGTCCTTGACCGTGACGGCGCCGACCTTCTCGATGACGGTGCGCCCGGCCGGCGTCCCCTGGTCGCTCCAGTGCCAGGCCTTGCCGTCCCACCAGTTGACGTGCAGCCGCGAGTCGTAGCCGCGGACGAAGACGTACGGCCGCTGGGCGGCCTGTGGGTCGTCCTTCATGGTGACGGCGCCCGCGGTGGCTCGGACGCCGACCGCGGCGGTGGGCCGCTGCTGGTCGTTCCACTGCCATGAACCCATCGTGTTCCCCTTCTCCGGCCCCAGGGCGCGGCGCGATGCGCGCAGGTCAGGGCATGCCGAGGTGAGATGTGCTCCAAGGGGTCCGGCGCCGCCGTGGGCGCGCGCCGGGACAGGGACGGGGTTCCGGCCGGAGTCCCGAACAGTTCCGTGGCGGACACTCTGGCACCGCATCCCCTCGCTGTCACCGGCAGGGCCCGGACCCCACCCCTCCACGGGCTCGTTCCGGACAGGCCGCCGGGCGGGCACCGGGCCGACGGCCGCCACCCCTCTCACCCTCCACCACAATCAAACAAAAACTTCCAACAAAACTGTTCAGTTTCTGCTCGTCGAGGCGTAGGTTCCGGTTCGGATCAGTTCGCGCGACGAAGCGGGTACGTATGCAATCTCTGGCCGAAGGGCTCCGGCTCCCCACCAACGGGCTCGACTACACGATTCTGGCGATCTACTTCGTCGTCGTTCTGGGGATCGGCTTCGCCGCCCGCGCGAGCGTGAGGACCAGCCTCGACTTCTTCCTCTCCGGGCGGTCCCTGCCCGCCTGGGTGACCGGGCTCGCGTTCGTCGCGGCCAACCTGGGCGCGACCGAGATCCTCGGGATGGCCGCGACCGGCGCCCAGTACGGCGTCGCGGTCGTCCACTGGTACTGGATCGGCGCCATCCCGGCCATGGTCTTCCTCGGCCTGGTGATGATGCCGTTCTACTACCGCTCGAAGGTCCGCTCGGTGCCGGAGTTCCTGCTCCAGCGGTTCGACGCCTCCGCGCACCTGCTCAGCTCCGCGCTGTTCGCCTTCGCCGCGATCCTGATCGCGGGCGTCAACCTCTACGCCCTGTCGATCGTGGTGGAGGCGCTGCTCGGCTGGCCGCAGTGGGTGGCCATCGTCGTCGCCGGGCTCTTCGTGCTCGCGTACATCACCGTCGGCGGGCTCTCCTCGGCCATCTACAACGAGGTGCTCCAGTTCTTCGTGATCCTCGCCGCGCTCATCCCGCTGGTCGTCCTCGGCCTCAAGCGGGTCGGCGGCTGGGGCGCGCTCAGCGACGACCTGGAGGCGGCGCACGGCCACAACTACCTCACCGCCTGGGGCGGCACCGGCATCGGGCAGAGCAACCCGCTCGGCGCCAACTGGCTGACGATCATCCTGGGTCTCGGGTTCGTGCTCTCCTTCGGCTACTGGACCACCAACTTCGCCGAGGTCCAGCGCGCCCTCTCGGCCAAGAACCTCAGCGCGGCCCAGCGCACCCCGCTGATCGCCGCCTTCCCGAAGATGTTCATCGTCTTCCTGGTGATGATCCCGGGACTGGTCGCCGCCGCCCTGGTGCCGAAGATCGGCACCCCGGGCTCCGACCTCACGTACAACGACGCCATCCCGTATCTGATGCAGGAGCTGCTGCCCAACGGCGTGCTCGGCATCGCCGTCACCGGGCTGCTCGCCGCCTTCATGGCGGGCATGGCGGCCAATGTGTCGTCGTTCAACACCGTCTTCACGTACGACATATGGTCCAAGTACGTGAAGAAGGGGCAGCCGGACGCGTACTACCTGCGCTTCGGGCGGGTCATCACGGCGATCGGTGTGCTCGCCTCCATCGGGACGGCGTTCATCGCCTCGTCCTTCTCCAACATCATGGGGTACCTCCAGACGCTGTTCTCCTTCTTCAACGTGCCGATGTTCGTGGTCTTCGTCATCGGGATGTTCTGGAAGCGGGCGTCCATGAAGTCCGGTGTCTGGGGGCTGCTCGCGGGCACCACGGCCGCGATGGTCAACTACTTCTGGATCTACAAGCAGGGCGTCGTCTCCATCCCCACCGACCAGGGCGCCAACTTCGTCTCCGCGATCGTCGGCTTCGCCGCGGGCGCGATCGTCATGGTCGTGGTGACGCTCTTCACCGCCCCCAAGCCCGAGGCCGAGCTCGCCGGTCTGGTGTACGGGACGGTCTCGCCCGGCCTTGAGGAGCCGCCCGCCGAGGGCGACGGCGCCTGGTACCGCAGGCCCGCCCTGCTCGGCTGGGGAGCGGTGGTCCTCGCCGCGCTCTGCTACCTGCCCTACTCGCTCTGATCGGAGGCCCGGACCATGTCTGAACTGCAACGCGAAGTCTCCGAGCTGGAGAAGAAGTCCGCCACCGCGGCCCGGCTCTTCGACATCCGCCGGATCATCGGCGGTCTCTTCACCCTGTACGGAGTGATCGTCACCATAGCCGGGATCAACGCCTCCGACGCCGATCTGAAGAAGGCCGAGGGCGTCAACATCAACCTCTGGACGGGGCTCGGGATGCTGGCCCTGGGGCTGTTCTTCCTGGTCTGGCTGTGGCTGCGGCCGCTCGCGCCGCCCGCCCCGGAGGACGACGCGGCCGGGCTCGAGGGGGTCTAGGGCCTGTCCGGTGGGTCCGGTCGGCCTCGGCGCGGGGGGCGTTTTCGGCGCTGGTGAGTGGGGGTCTGGTGCGTCCAGCTGCAAGGCGGAGGATTGAGTCGACGCGGAGCGTCGGCGATTGACGACAACGCCGCAGATGGGCGTGCCAGACCCCCACGTGCCGACCGGACCCACCGGACAGGCCCTAGGACCAGCGCGCGGGACCACCTCCGCCGGTCCCGCGCGCCACATTCCCTCGCTCCTCTCGTCACATTTCCCTGTTCGATTCCGTCAGGGAAGTGATCGCGAAAGCCGGCCGGTGCGGTTCCGGGGGCACACGCAGAACGAGGAAGTAGGGAAGAACCATGACCACGAGCGCTCTCGCCGAACTGCGTTCCCAGATGCGCGGACGTGTCCTGCTGACCGGCGACGACGACTTCGACCAGGCACGACAGCCGTGGAACCTCTCGGTCCAGCAGCCCGTATCGGCGGTCGTCGAGGCCGCCGACGCCGACGACGTCTCGGCCGTGGTGCGCTACGCGGCGGCCGCCGGACTCGTCGTCGCGCCCCAGCCCGGCGGCCGGGGCGCCAGCGGTGACGTGGAGGGAGTGATCCTGCTCCGCACCGGCAAGCTCGACGAGCTGCACGTCGACGCCGCCGCCCGCAGCGCGCGCGTCGGCGCGGGCGTCCTGGGCGGCCAGGTCCAGGCCGTGGCCGGGCCGCTCGGTCTGACCGGGCTGCCGGGCAGCTCCCCGCTGGTCAGCGTGGTCGGCTACACGCTCGGCGGCGGGCTCAGCTGGTTCGGGCGCAAGTACGGCTGGGCCGCCGACAGCGTCACCGCCTTCGAGGTGGTCACCGCCGACGGCACCCAGACCCGGGTGACCGCCGACTCCGACGCCGAGCTCTTCTGGGCGCTGCGCGGCGGCGGCGGCGACTACGCCCTGGTCACGGCCATCGAGTACGACCTGCACCCCGCGCCCGCCCTGTTCGGCGGCCGGGTGGTCTGGCACGGCAGCCAGGCGCCCCGCGTCCTGGAGGCCTTCCGCGAGATCACCTCCAACGCCCCGGACGAGCTGACCGCGTGGATCAACCTCCTCCAGATCCCCAACGGCCCCTCGCTGGTCACCGTCGACAGCACCTTCCTCGGCGAGGAGGCCGAGGGCCGGGCGCTGCTCGGTGCGCTCGACGCGATCGAGGGCGCGAACACCGACACCCGGGCCGTGCTGCCGGTGGCCGAGCTGGGCGAGATCACCGGCGAGCCGACCGAGCCGGGGCCCAGCGCGACCCGCGCCGAACTGCTCACCGACCTGGACGACAAGGTCGCGGCCGCGCTGCTCGCGGAGCCGGTCGACCCGCTCTTCGGTGTGCACATCCGGCACCTGGGCGGCGCCTTCGCCGCGCCGACGGAGAACCCGCAGGGCCCGCTGACCGAGCCGTACACGCTGTCCATGTTCGGGCTGCCGTTCACGCCGGAGCGCGGCGCCGAGATCGCCGCCCGCCAGGAGGCGCTGGTCCAGTCGGTCGCCCCGTACATCAGCGGCCGCAAGCCCTACACGTACCTCTCCCCCGGCGACACCGCCGCCGCTGCCTTCAAGCCCGAGGCGCTGGCCAGGCTCCAGCAGGTCAAGCGCGACCGTGACCCGCGCGGCGTCTTCCGCAGCAACTTCCCGGTGCTCGGCTGACGGCCTGATACGCAGGACGGCGCCCCGCGGCAGTGGCCGCGGGGCGCCGTCGCCGTGTCACCGACCGGTCAGGACAGCTTGCCGTCGTAGTCCGGGAGCTTGAAGGTGCGCTCGGCGTGACCGCCGACCAGGTCGGTCGTGTTGTTGCCGAAGTTGGCGACGACCGTGTAGCCGCGCGCCTCGATCTCGGCCCGCTTCTCCGTCTTGTACGTGCTGACCTCGTGGAACAGGTCCGGCAGATCCCGTACGTAGAGACCGGTGACGGGGTAGCCGACCGCCTTGAGGTTGTACGCGGTGAGGGACTCGATGATGCCGGGGCGGGCCGTCACGAAGAAGACGGCGACGCCCTGGGCGCTCGCCTCGCGCACCATGTCCCGCATGGACTGGATGGCCGGGGTCGGGAACGTCCAGAAGTGGTGGAAGTCCGTCTCCAGCGTGGTGTTGTCGATGTCCAGGACGATCGCCGGCTTCTCGCCCGCGGGCGAGGCGGCGATGCGCGCCTTGAGGTACGGGCGGGCGGTGTCCACGACGGACTGGACGTCACGCTGCCAGGTCCCGTAGTCGACGCCCTTGAGCGCGGCGATCCCGCCGGAGGCGGAGGCCTGGGCCACGACGGAGTGCGGGGCCGCGGCGGGGGCCGCCTGGGAGGCGGTCGGCGCGGCGATGAGGGCGGTCGCCGCTGCGGCCACCGTGACGGCCGTGCGCGTCGTCCAAGCAGTGCGGTGCATGGGGGGTTGGTGCTCCTCTGTCGCGATGGTGGGAGCCCGTGGGGGATCCGTCGGGCCGTGGCGATCGGCCCGTTCGGCACGGGATTGGCATGCGCACGGCCAAGAATGATCAGCCGGTGACCCGATGTCTACTGGTCGGTAGGAAACTTCTCGTATATGCGAGGTGAATCCACGGAAGTGCCGCACGAGCCCGCCCCATACGGAAGATGAGCCGCCGGATCCGCTGCACACCCGCCCCTCCGGTCGCCACGCACCGTCCCGGCTCGTCGCTCCGCGCAGCCACGAAACTCCCGCGAGGAAATCGCGCGCCCCCGGGAATTTATTTTCCAACCTCAACTGTTGGCATATGCATCGAGCTGATCGAGGCTCGACCCCGACGACAGCGCGGACCGACGGGTCCGCCCCCCAGCAGCGAGGCACCATGAACCCCATCCAGGAGCAGCCCGCCGACACCGTGGCCCGGCTGCGCGCCACCTTCCGCACCGGCCGCACCAAGCCCGTCGAGTGGCGCACCACCCAGCTGCGACGCCTGCGCGAGATGCTCACCGAGCGCGGTGCGGACCTGGTGGAGTCGCTCCGCGCGGACCTCGGCAAGAGCCCGGCCGAGGTCCAGCGCACCGAGATCGGCTTCACCGTCCGGGAGATCGACCACACCCTGGACCACCTCGCGCAGTGGCTGCGCCCCGAGCCCGCGCCCGTCCCGGAGCACCTGGGCGGGGCGACGGCCTGGACGCAGTACGACCCGCTGGGCGTGGTCCTGGTCATCGCGCCCTGGAACTATCCGGCGCAGCTGCTGCTCACCCCGATGATCGGCGCCCTGGCCGCGGGGAACGCGGTCGTGGTCAAGCCCAGCGAGCTGGCTCCGGCCACCTCCGCCGTGCTGGCGCGGCTGCTGCCCGAGTATCTCGACCCGGACGCGGTGGCCGTGGTGGAAGGCGGCATCCCGGAGACCACGGCGCTGCTGGCCGAGCGGTTCGACCACATCTTCTACACCGGCAACGGCACCGTCGGCCGTATCGTCATGGCCGCCGCCGTCCAGCACCTCACCCCGGTCACCCTCGAACTGGGCGGCAAGTCCCCGGTGTTCGTCGACCGGGACGCCGACCTCGACACGGTCGCGGCCCGGCTGGCCGCGGGCAAGTTCCTCAACGCGGGCCAGACCTGTGTCGCGCCCGACTACGTCCTCACCGACCCGGAGACCGCCCGCGCCCTCGAACCGGCGCTGGCCCGGGCCGTGGAGGCCCTGTACGGAGCCGACCCGCAGGCCTCCGCCGAGTACGGCCGCATCGTCAACGAGCGCCACTTCGACCGGCTGAGCGCGCTGCTCGACTCGGGCCGGGTCGTCACCGGTGGCCGGGGCGACCGCGCCACCAAGTACCTCGCGCCGACCGTCCTCGCCGACGTCGACCCCAAGTCGCCGGTGATGCGGGAGGAGATCTTCGGGCCGATCCTGCCCATCGTCACGGTGGCGGACCTGGACGAGGCCATCGGCTTCATCAACGACCGCGACAAGCCGCTGGCCCTGTACGCCTTCACCGAGTCCACGACCACCCGCGAGCGCCTGGCCGCCGAGACCTCGTCGGGCGGCCTCGGCCTCGGTCTGCCGCTGGCCCATCTCACCGTCTCCGACCTGCCGTTCGGCGGCGTCGGCGAGAGCGGCATGGGCAACTACCACGGCCGCTACTCCATCGAGACGTTCAGCCACCGCAAGGCGGTGCTGGCCGCCGGGTGACCGACGGCGACGGGCCGGAGCGGATCTCCGTTCCGGCCCGTCGCCGCACCCGCTACCCCTCGCCGTAGAGCCCGGCGAGTTCGGCCCCCAGTTCCGCGAGCCGCTCGCGGGCCTCCGGCGGTTCCAGGACCTCCACCCGCGCCCCGAGACCGGCCAGTTGCGCGGCCACGACCTCCGGGGACGGGCCGTCGATCTCCATCTCCAGCCATCCGTCGGCCCGTTCGCCGCCCAGGCGCAGTCGGCCGCCGAACAGGACCGCCAGGACGCGCCCGGCCGTGGGATCGGCCCGCCCCCGTACGGTCGCGCCGCGCATCCGCTCCTCCATCGGCGCGGCCAGGGCCCGCCAGGCCGAGGCCAGATCGAAGCCCTCCGGCCGCACGACGGGGTCCGCGGTCACCTCGACCGAGGTGATCCGGTCGAGCCGGAAGATACGCAGACCGTCGTGGCCGGATCCGGCCACCGGCTGCTCGCCTCCCCCCTTGTCCGTACCGGCCACGAGATACGGGACTCCCGCCTTGGTGACCAGGCCCAGGGGGTCGACCGTGCGCATACCGGCCGGGCTGCCGGGGCGGGCGTATCCGAGGCGGATCCGCAGGCCGTCCACCACCGCCCCTTGCAGCGCGTCCAGCTGGGGCGTGCCCGCGGTGACGGGCAGGCGCCACCAGTCCGTGCCGTCCGTGACACCGGCCTTCGACGCGGCCTCGGCGTCGGGCCGGAGCGGCGCGGGCAGCGCCCGGACCAACTTGCGCAGCGCCGTGCGCAGTTCGGGCGTGGCCGCCGACGGCCCCGCGACCAGGAACATCGCACGGATCTCGGCGGCCGTCAGACCGGTGAGGTCGGTACGGGCCCCGCCGACCAGGGACCAGCCGCCGCCCCGCCCGTGCTGGGAGTACACCGGGATGCCGGCGGCCGCCAGCGCCTCCAGGTCGCGGCGCGCGGTGCGCTCGGACACCTCCAGCTCCGCCGCCACCTCGCGCGCGGTCACGCGTCCGCGTGTCTGCAGGAACAACAGGGTCGCCACCAGACGATCGGCTCTCATGCCGATCATTCTCTTTCTGAAACTGGACAAGAGATGGCCAGTTTGGCTTCCAGGATGAGTGCAGATCGAGCGCGGACGGATCACGTGCCGCGCCTCAGACACCCTCAGGGAGAGATCATGATCGTGGTGACCGGAGCAACCGGGAACGTCGGACGGCACCTTGTTCGGACCCTCGCCTCGTCGGGCGAGTGGGTGACAGCGGTCTCCCGTCGCGTCCCGGCCGGGTTGATGCCGGGCAACGTGGAGTTCCAGCAGGCCGATCCGGCCCGGCCCGAGAGCCTCAAGCCCGCCCTCGACGGGGCCGACGCGCTGTACCTCCTCGTCCCCGGCGACGGCGAGGGCCTCGACCCGTACGCCATCCTCGACACGGCGCGGGCCGCCGGGGTGCGCCGGGTCGTCCTCCAGTCGTCGCAGGCCACCGCCACCCGCCCGCACTCCCCCGCACACACCCGGCTGCGCGCCTTCGAGGACGCCGTACGGGAGTCGGGCCTGACGTGGACGGTCCTGCGGCCCAGCGGATTCGCCTCCAACGCCTATATGTGGGCGGCCTCGATCCGCTCCGAGCGGACGGTCACGGCGCCCTTCGGCGATGTCGCCCTGCCCGTCATCGACCCGGCCGACATCGCCGCGGTCGCCGCCGCGGCCCTGCGCGACGGGAGCCACACGGGCCGGACGTACGAACTCACCGGACCGGCCCCGCTCTCGCCGCGCGAGCAGACCCGCGCGATCGGGGAGGCGCTGGGGGCGCCGGTGCGCTTCGTCGAGCAGAGCCCGGCCGAGGCACGGGAGCTGCTCACCCGCTTCATGCCGGAGCCGGTGGTCGAGGCCACGCTCGGCATCCTCGGCGAACCCACGCCCGAGGAGCGGCGGGTGAGCCCGGACGTGGAGCGGGTCCTGGGCCGGGCGCCGCGTCCGTTCAGCGCCTGGGCGGCGGACAACGTGGCGGCCTTCAGGTGACGCGGCCTTCAGGTGACGCGGCCTTCAGGTGACGTCCGGGACCGGCTCGGATGCGGCCTGGCCGGGCACTTCGGCGGGCCGCGGGGGGACGCGCCCCGCCCACCGCTGCTCGACCTTGGCCAGCCGCCAGTACGCCAGGGCCGCGGCCCACACCGCGACGAACAGGCCGACGATGATGAAGCCCACGTTGTCCAGGTCGAGGCCCGCGATCCAGCCGGTCGCGCCGTCGCGCAGGTCGAGCTTGTCGTGCAGGACCCCCACCAGCTCGATCGTGCCGATCAGGAAGGCCACCGCGATGGAGAGCCCGGTGATGGTGAGGTTGTAGAACACCTTGCGCACCGGGTTGGAGAAGGCCCACTGGTAGGCGAAGTTCATGAAGGTGCCGTCGATGGTGTCGAACAGGCTCATTCCCGCCGCGAAGAGCAGCGGCAGGCACAGCACCGCGTACCAGGGCAGCCCGGCGGCCGCGCCCGAGCCGGCCATCACCATCAGGGTGACCTCGGTGGCGGTGTCGAAGCCGAGCCCGAAGAGGAAGCCCAGCGGGTACATCTGGCCGGGCCGGGTGATCGACTTGGTGAAGCGGCCCAGGAGGCGGTTCATGAACCCCCGTGAGTCCAGGTGCTGTTCCAGCTCGGCCTCGTCGTACGTGCCCGCGCGCATGGCCCGGAAGACCCGCAGGATGCCGGCGAGGGCGAGGAGGTTGAGCGCGGCGATGAGGTACAGGAACGATCCGGAGACGGTCGTGCCGACGATGCCGAGCGTCTGGTGGGTCTGTGAGTCGTCGTTCATCAGGGTGCCCGCGAGCTGCGCGCCCCCGGCGACCAGGGCCGCCATGACGACCACGACGCTGGAGTGCCCGAGCGCGAACCAGAAGCCGACCGACACCGGGCGTTTGCCGTCGGCCATCAGCTTGCGGGTGGTGTTGTCAATCGCCGCGATGTGGTCGGCGTCGAAGGCGTGCCGCATGCCGAGGGTGTAGGCGGTGACGCCGAGGCCCAGGCCGAACGTCTTCGAGCCGACCTCGTAGTGCTCGGGCACGACGAGCAGGAAGAGGATGCCGAACGCCACCACGTGCAGGGCGGCGATCACCGCCAGCAGCCAGGCGGTGCGCACGGTGTCCTCGCGCCGCCAGTGGAATGTGGCGGCAGGGGTGGGCAGGGTCATTCGTTCACGCTCCAGCACCTCGTGGATCATTACGCGAGATGCCGTGGCCGGTCTCCTGGCTTCCGGGTGTCGCGCCGCCCCTGCCTTCCCAGCGGCCTCACGGCCACCAGTGGCACTACGGGGCGGGCTACCCGAAGCCGTTCATGGCCTGAACGACATGGGGCCCGATCACAGTGGCGAGGGCCGCTCCGGTCTTGCACCGGTCTTCCCGAACACCACGGCTCGCCAACCGTAGGTGCGACCCGCCCCACCTGCAAGTCTGGTCGTGGACAGGGGTATTACAGATCACATTCCACGCCGGACTCGACGAGGGAGCGAAACGGCTCGGCCGGGTCCGGACGAAGCAGAGCCGGGCCTGACGCACCGCGAGGTCGGCCGGGCGTGCGCCGAAGGGGCACCCACCGCCACGGCTCAAGGTGCTGACGCACGCGGGCCTGGTTACGCTGCGCCGGACGGGACCAATCGCTTCTCCCGGCCCGGCGCGACGGGCACGAGGAAGGGCCGACGCATGGGCGACGCCGCCAGCAGGAACACGGTCGCGGTCGAGCGGCACATCGCCGCGAGCCCCGCCGCCGTGTTCTCGTTCTTCACCGACCGCGAGCGCTGGCTGTCCTGGGCGACTGGTACCGGCGGGAGATCATGGACCCGGGCAAGCAGCCCCTGCTGTTCCTGCTGCTCGGGTTCCTCGGGGCGTTCCTCTTCATCCGGTTCGGCGTGCGGATGATCCGGGCCGAGATCGAGGCCGCCGTCTGCGGGATCGGCACGGCCCTCGTCCTGGACGAGTTCGCCCTCATCCCGCATCTGCGCGACGTCTACTGGTCCGAGGAGGGCAGGCTCTCCGTCGACAGCGTCGTCCTGGGGGCGGCTGTGTGGGGAACGCGAGGGCTGGCGCCGTCGGCTGCGTGAGAAGGTCTACGACGCGATCGCGGGCAAACCCTCCCAGCCGTGATCATCGCCGAGGACGCCTCTCAGCCTGCGGTCGGCGCGGTGAACACCGGGCGGCGGTCGATGCGGGCGCGGACCTCGTCGGAGCCGAAGTGGTAGTCGATACGCCGCACGGCCTCGGCCCAGCCGCGCATGGTGCCCGCGCCCGCGCCGGAGAGCGCCTCGGTCACGAACGGGTCGGTCCACCGCTCCACCGCACGCCGCCACAGCTCGGCGGGCGGCTCCTCCAGCAGACTGCCGACCGTGCCCTCGTAGATGAGCATGGCCCGGACCTGCCCGTCGGGCTCGATCTGCACCGACTGGAAGTCGAGCCCGCGCGCCACCTGTTCGGGGTTCATCTGCAACGAGAAGTTGGTCGACGTGCCGACCCGGACGGTGGCCGGGGCGAGCGCCTGAAGCCGCGCGCGCCGCTCCTCACCGCCCAGCTCGACGAGCTGTTCGTCCGAGAGAAGTTCGTGCTCGGCGTATCCGGTGCGGCTGCCGAGCCCGGACGGCACGGCGGCCCCGAAGTCGAGCGAGCTCAGGTGCGGGAACCGGGGGACGACGTCCGTGCAGAACTCCTCCAGCCGGTCGACGTTGCTCCGTACGACCACACAGTCGATGGCGAACGGGAGCGGGCGCTCACCGCGCCCGTCCCGCTCCCGCGCTGCGGCCTCCAGCAGTGCCAGCGCCCGCATCGCCCGCTCGAACGAACCCGCCCTGCCGCGGATCCGGTCGTGCACCTCGGGCGCGGGGCCGTCGACACTCACCACGACCCGCCCGCACACGCGCGCCAGCTCTTCGGTCATCCACGGCTGGAAGTTCCAGCCGCCGGTGTACACGAGCACCGAGATACCGGCCCGCGTCAGCCGCTCCGCGACTTCGAACACCCCCTTGACCAGGAGCGGTTCACCCCCGGCGAGGGTGACCTGGAGGGGGCCCAGGGAGATGATCGCGTCGGCGATGCGGAGCATGTCGTCGTGGCCGACCTGGCGCGTCGGCCGCCTGCCCGACTCCGAGTAGCAGTGGGTGCAGCGCAGCGGACAGGCGTACGTGATGTCCCAGATGACGGACTGGGGACCATCGGCAACGTTGTTCGCGCGCTCCATCGCATGCTCCCCGTGTCCGCTCGCGGCCTCGACGCCGGAACGTCCCCCGTTCGGGCGGGGGACGTTCCCGCCTCGCTCAGACTAGGAGGCGTCCCCCGGCCCCGGTATCCCCAACTCTGGGGATGGCGTGGGCCGTACGGGTCGCCCCGACGCGTTCATGGCACCGGCGCCCACCGCCCCGGTCAGCCCCGGTCAGCCCCGCAGGGTTATGGTCCGCAGCTGGGGGTCGGACGCTATCTCCGCCTCGGTGAACCGTTCCGTGACCCAGCGCTTGTGCGAGAAGAGGACGGTCTGGTCGGTGTAGTGCGGCGATTCGGGGTTGACGGACTGCCCGTAGGTGAGGATCGTCCGGGTGCGCGGCCCCTGGGCCGTCAGCTCCGTGGCCATGATGAAGCTGGAGCCCGACGCGTAGTCGTCCGGGGAGCTCGGGCGTGTGGCGCCGCCGCTGCCCGACGTGGGTGACGCGTCCACGACGTTGAAGCAGCCCTCGCCTCCGGAGCAGCCGGGCAGCGGAATCCCCGCCCAGCGCTGCACACTGCCTATCGGCGCGTCCAGCGGCACCTGGTCGGCGGCCAGCTGGCGGACGGCGTCGGCCAGCGCGCGCCGCACCTGCGGCTCGTCGCCGTTGAGCCCGCGCGGGGTGGTGAGCGGCTGGGCCGGGTCGTACGGAACGCGCCACCAGGCGTGCGGGCCGTCCACTCGGGTGCGGAACGCCTTCCACAACACGGCGCCGCGGCTGTCGGGGTCGTCGCGGGTGTCCCAGGCCGCCAGGACGTCACAGGCGGCGCGCACATCCACCTCGGTGCCGTCGGTGGCGGTCAGGACGGGGTGCGCGCGGCACATCGCGACCGCGTCGTCGCGGCCCAGCTCCGCCGTGTAGTTGCGGTCGCCGAGCATGCTCGCCTGCAACGTGGACAGGGTGAAGCCGGGAGCGCCGAGTCCGTCGGAGCCGTCGCGCCGGCCCGCGATCATCTGGAGCCCGAGCTGGGCGCGCGGCCCGAGGGGAACTCCGGCGCGGTACATCCGCGGGTAACCGGCCAGCGGCTCGGCGGGGTTGGTCAGCGTCGAGTCGTTGTTGGAGTTGGCCACATAGTCGGTCCGGGTCAGCCGGGGCTGGTGGCCGGGGCCGAAGATGCCCGGCACCACCGCGTCGGGGTCGCTGCCCCAGTCGCAGGCCGAGGTCGAACCGTCGAGCACACCGACCAGATCCTCGCCGCCCCCGCCCGGCAGGGCACACCGCTTGAGCTGGTCGTCGGCGACGTGGGGCACGGCGGAGGAGTCGTTGAAGTACGCGGTACCGGCGGTGTCCGTGGCGATCGTGTACGTCCACGGGATGCCCTGGTACGTCTGGTGGGCCTGCTTGAGCTGGGCCACGGACCGCGCCCTGCCGATCGCCAGCCACTCGTTCATCGAGCGCAGGTTGTCCGCGTTGGCGTCCCTCAGTGCGTACGCCTCGGTGCGCGTCCAGCCCTCGGCGAGGACCGGGCCGTACCGGGAGGTGTGGAGGGTGCTGGAGACGGTGGACACCTTGCCGTCGGCGCCCCGGACCGTGACCGGAACGGTCCTGCGGGTCATCGGCACGGCCTTGCCGTCGACCAGGTAGCTCGTCGGGTCGCCGGGTGCGAGGGCGAGGCGGTAGAGCGAGGCGTGGTCGGCGTTGCTCGTGGTGTGCGTCCAGGCCAGGGTGCGGTTGTGGCCGATCTCGACGAGCGGGGTGCCGTAGATGCTCGCGCCCGCGACGTCGATGACGCCCGGGATCGTCAACTGCACCTGGTAGAAGCGGTACCCGCCGATCCAGGCCAGGTGCGGGTTGGCCAGCAGCATGCCGTCGCGGCCACGGGTCGCGTCACGGCCGAGCGCCCAGCCGTTGCTGCCGAGGTCGTCGCGGCGGGGGCCCTTGCGGGTGGACGGGGGTGAGGGAATTTCCCGCGCGGGCACCGAGGCCGAACCGCTCGCGGCGACGCTGGGCGCTCCTGTGGCTGCCGCTGCTGCTGTTGCTGCCGTTGCTGCCCGTCGTGGCTTCGGGGCGGCCTTGCCCCCGGCCCCTGTCGGCGGGGTCGCGGTGGCGATGGCCTGCTTGAGCGCCGTCGCGCCGAAGGCGCCGTTGACGTCGTAGACGAGGTTCCAGATGTCCATGGCGTTGATCGGGCCGACCCAGGGCTGGCCCTTGCACGTCGGGTCCGGCAGGTGAGCGGCGCCGGTGTCGCGCAGATACCGGTTGTACCCGGCGGCGTACCCCTCGACCATCCGGCGCAGCTCGGGCGTCGGGCCGAGCGGCGCCGGGCGGTCGAGCAGCCGCCGGACCGTACCTGCCTGCCGCAGTCCCTGGTGGTAGGTGTCGCTCGCCAGGTTGGGCGTGTCGTCGGCGGTCGTCCCCGTCGGGCCGAGGTATCTGGAGCGGTCGCCCCGCAACGTCATGACCTGGTCGGCGAGTTGGCACAGGTTGTCCTGCGCGAACGCGTAGCCGTATCCGTACCCCAAGCCGCCGTAGTCGTGGGCCAGGACGTGCGGGATGCCGTACTCGGTGCGGCGGATCTGCGCGGTGTAGCCGTGGTCGTCCACCCGTTTGCTGTCCACCCATTTGCCGTCCGGTGCCGGCGCGGCGGACGCGGGCGCCGGTAACAGCGCGGCGGTGCCGGAGGTCAGGCAGAGAGCGGCCACCACGGACCCCAGTCTCCGCATGCTTCTGGATTTTTGACGTACCGTCAGGTGATGTCGGTCGCTCAGCATGTCCGTAAGAGTGCCGGAAGCCCGGACGTCACCACATCAACCCCTCGACCGAACTTCGCGCTGGGCAGTGGCCCCATGGATGTAC
Source organism: Streptomyces sp. TLI_146 (assembly GCF_002846415.1). Lineage (NCBI taxonomy): Bacteria > Bacillati > Actinomycetota > Actinomycetes > Kitasatosporales > Streptomycetaceae > Streptomyces > Streptomyces sp. TLI_146. Next base: position 7,735,482 of record NZ_PJMX01000001.1, on the reverse strand, counting down.
ACCCTGGGGTGGGCGGGGCAGCGCTGACCTGCGATGTCGGGCCGATCCTCATCCGCAGGGGTCGATCCTCACACGCAGGGACCGATCCTCACACGCAGGCGTGGTCCAGCAGACCCGCCCAGGTGCGGGGCCCGACCAGTCCGTCCACCTCGTGGCCGCGGTAGCCGCAGAGGTACTGGAAGCTCTTCACCGACTTGGTCGTCCCGCTGCCGAAGACACCGTCGACGCGGGTGCTGATGCCCTGGTCGGTGAGCTTCTGCTGGAGGTACCTGACACAGGTGCCCCGGTCGCCCTGCGAGAGGAACGGCCGGGTCTGGGCACATCCGGCGGCGCTCGTCGCCCGGGTGGCGGACGTGGCCGCATCGGCCGGGGCGAGCATGCCCGCGCCGCCCAGCACTCCGGCGCTGAGCAGCGCGACGACGAGGATCCGTACCTGTTTCATGGGGTCTCCCGTGGATGGGGGCGACCGCGCGTGGCGCGACGCGTGTCGCCGTACTCCGGCGGCGTGCCGGTTCGCCGCCGCCGGAAGGCCAACATAGGGAGCGGGGTTGCCGTGCGGCGTCACACAGGGGGTTGAGATCTCCCCTGCAACCAGAGCGGTAGGCGGAACGGCTCTCCACCCGATGCGGCAGACGACTTGCCCATCGGATGAGCAGACGGCTTGCGTGCCGGGCGAGTTGGGCAGCCGTCCTCGTCAGCGACCCGTACGTCCGGAGACACTCACGGCTCCTCCTCCGGGTCCTCGGGGCCCGCGTCCCTGCGGCGCAGCCCGACCTGGACCGCGCCGAAGAGGGCCTTGGCGATGACGCCCACCACGATCAGGTCCAGGATCATCTGCGCGGTGGTGAGCGCACGGCTGGTGTCGGTGGCGGGTGCGATGTCGCCGAAGCCGACGGTCGCGAAGACCGTGACCGTGAAGTACAGGGCGCCGGTCCGGCTCAGCGGCTCCGAGAACGACGCCGGCCGGTCGTCGGCGAGCAGGAAGTACGTGGCGGAGAACAGCACGAGGAAGAGCGGCACGCCGGTGGCCAGCGCCTCGATCGCCCGCAGCCGCGGATACTCCGCATGGGTGATGGCGGCGATCTGCCAGACCGTGAGGCAGCCGAAGAGGACAAGGCCCAGCGCGAGCGCCACGGCGGTGCCGACGCCGACTCCCCGGTCCAGCGGGGCCAGGTAGTACAGCGACGTCAGCAGGACCACCGAGGCCGCCGACCGCAGCAGATGACCGGCGAGGGCACGGCGACGGCGCCGCTCTTCCGGGCCTGCGCGTTCCATGGGCCGCTCCGGTGTGCGCGGGGTGTTGTCGGGCGCCGGCGCGCCCGGGGCCGATCCGCCCTCGGCTCCAGGAGAGACAGGGACGGACGGTACCCGCCACCGGAGACAGCATTGCGGAGGGAGCCCCTTTGCGGGACCCCCTCCCGCATACCGGCTTCGACCGGGCGCCCCTCCGGCATGCGTCCTCCTCCTGCCGAAGGCAGGAAGGAAACACAGGACGACGCGTTCCAGCAGTACGTCCGCAGGGCGGCCGGAGCGTCAGCCCAGGCCCCAGTTGGTCATCAGAACCCGGTCGCCGCAGTCCTGGGTGTCCCGCTCGCCCCTGCACACGAAGAGGGTGGCACTGGAGAGCGTGCCCGGTGCGCTCTTGCGGTACGCGATGGGCGCGGCACCGGGGCCGCACTGGGTGGCCTGCTTCTCCGGCGGGTAGCTCACGAAGTCGCGCTGCCATGCGATCCACACCGAGGAGCAGCCGGTCCCCGTGTTGCGGAGCTCGCCCTTGACCACGAGCGGGCGGTCGTACGGCGCGGTCCCCTGCTCCAGCCATCTGGTCCCGGCGGCCGTGGCGTCCCCGTGACCGGCCCGCCAGTCGAGAACCTTGGTGATCGGGGTGCCCTGCGGGACTGCGGCGGCCTGGGCGGACGGCTGGGCGAGCGCGACCGTCGACGCGGCGACCGCCAGAGCGGCGGCGCCGGATGCGAGCATGCGTAACGACATCGGATCCCTTTCACGGACGTGCACGACGTGCTGTGACGTGCGGCGATACGAGATCATTATACATAAGGTTAGGCTTACCTAACAGACCCTCAATGGGGCCGGACCGCTACGGCGAAGGCAGGGACCCCCACAGCGAAACCCGCCCCCTACGGCGACGGCGTCGGCCCCTCGATCTGTTCGCTGATCCACTGCATGCTGCTCGCGTCCATCCCCTTCACATACGTCACGGCGTTGTGCCGCCCGCCCTGGATGACTTCGAGGTGGGTGTGGATCGGCCCCTTGTTCCCGTAGGTGGCGATGTACTTGTTCACCTTGGGGATGACGGACGTCTCCTTCGTGCCGTACTGGAAGGCGAGGTACACATCCGGCCCCTTGGCGGCGATCAGCTGCTTGGAGAGCACCTCGGGGTTGTTCTCCGCCTTCTCCTTGGGGTGGCCGTTCCACAAGCGCGAGTCCGGGACGATGTCGGGACCGGAGGCGATGACGGCCTTGAACTTGTCGGGGTGCTTCAGCACGGCCTTCAGACCGGCGAAGCCGCCGGAGGAGGAGCCCATGAAGGCCCAGCCGTCGCGCGACTTGATCGTGCGGAAGTTCTGCCGCATGAGGTCGGGCACGTCCTCGGTCAGCCAGGTGCCCATCTTGGGCTGGCCGGGGATGTCGCTGCCGTCCCAGTAGAGCCCGCCGTCGTCGGGCTTGGGGTTCAGCACCGGCATGGCCAGCAGGAACGGTTTTCCCTTGCCCTCCTCGGCCCACTTGGAGATGGACGACTCCAGCTTGAGGTTGTTGTCCATCCAGTAGTTGTTGGGGAAGCCGGGGCCGCCCGGGAGCGCGATCAGGACGGGGAAGCCGCTCTTCTCGTACTTCGGGTCGTCGTACTCCTTCGGCGCCCAGACCCACACCTTGCCCGTGAAGCCGGACTTCTTGCCGGTGATCTTCACGACGCCCACGTGCGTGCCGTTGCCAAGGGTGCTGGAGATCTTGAAGTCGGCGGCCGGTCCGGTCGGCATCAGCGTCTTGGAGTCCGCGGGCTTCTGCTGGGCGCCGGGCTTGTTGTCGATCTTGCCGTACGAGATGGGGTCGCCCTTGTCCGTGAACGGCGGTATCTCGAAGTAGCTCATGACCGGCCAGGCAATCGCCCCGAGCAGCCCCACGCAGACCACGGCGACGAGCCATCGCCGGGCCTTGGAGGCGCGGCGGCGGCCCCGGGACTCATAGGTCTCGGCCCCGTTCCTGGTCTTGGTGGACGCGTGCGACATCTGTGGCTCCGGCTTGCTTCTGCCCCTCGGGGCACGACGGTCGTGTTCCGCCTCCGGGGATGGACAAAGCCGATGCAAGGGTTCCAAATTTGCCAAATCGTGATCAACGCTTGACGAGGAGCGGACCGACCCGAGCGAGATCGAACAGACAAGATCACCGCCGGGACCGCCGCGCCCCTGGCCGGGGCGCCCACCGCGGTCGACGCAGCCGAACGCGCGAGACGGGGCAACGCCGCTCAGAGCGGGCGCCGCCCCCGCGCCAGCCGGGCCTCGATGCGCTGGGCGTCCGGGACTTGGAGGGTGCGGGTGAGTTCCAGGGCCTGGGTCAGACGGGCGGCGGCCTCGTCAGGTCGGTCCACTTCGTACAGGCTCTCGCCGAGGCCTTCGAGGGCGCGGGCCTCCTCGTACGGGGACCGGACCTCGCGGGCCAGATCGAGGGCGCGCCGGTGGGAGTCGAGTGCGTCGGCGGGGGCCGCGACCGCCCGCTGGGCCGCGCCGAGGGTGTTGAGCGCCTCGGCCTCGCCGCCCAGGTCCCCGAGCTCACGGCACAGCTCCACGCTCGCGGTGGCGTTCTCCAGGGCATAGGTGTGGCAGCCGCTCAGGATCCGGCCCTCGGCCAGATACATCAGCACATAGGCCTGCCCCATGCGGCTGTTGAGGGAGCGGACGGTGTCGAGCGCCTCCTGGAGGTCCTTCTCCGCCTCCGTCAGGCGGCCCGTGCGCTGTTTGATCCTGCCCAGGTGCGCGAGCGCGTTGGCCGCGCCCAGGCGGGCGCCGAGGCTGCGGTAGAGGCGCGACGCCCGCCCGACGCTCTCCAGCGCCTCTTCGTACGCCCCGGTCAGGCGCAGGACGTCACCGAGGTCGCTCAGCACGTTCGCCTCGCCCAGTTCGTTGCCCAGGTCCCGGAAGAGCGCCAGGGCCCGGCGGTGGCAGGAGACGGCCTCCGCGTACGCGCCGGTCGACTTGCGTACGTCGCCGAGCGCGGTGAGCGCGTTGGCCTGGCCTAGGCGATTGTCGAGGGCGCGGTGCAGTTCGAGTGCGCGTCCCATGCTGTCGGCCGCCTCCGTGAAGCGTCCGGTGAGCTGCTGGACGTGGCCCAGCTCGATGAGCACCTGGGCCTGGCCGCGCGCGTCCCGGACCTCCCCGAACAGGCGCAGGCAGTGGCGCAGGGAGCTCTCCGCCTCCTCGTAGCGTCCGGTGCGGCGCAGGACGGAGGAGAGGTCGTGGAGCGCGATGGCCTCACGGCCCCGGTCGCGCAGGCCGCGGAAGAGGTCGAGGGCGGCCAGCAGGTCGCTCTCGGCCTGGGCGAACTCCGCCTGGAGCGTCTCGATGACCGCGGTGTTGCGCAGCGCGACGGCACGGCCGAGCGGGTCCTCGGTCAGGAGGGCCGCGCCGAGGGCCGTCCGGTGCAGCACGAGGGCGTCGCCCCAGTAGCCCTGGGTGCGCATGAACTCCGCCATGGCGGCCGGGAGGTGCACGGCGTGCTCGCCGTGGCCGTGGCGGGCCGCGTGGGCGACCGCCGCGCTCAGATTGGCGTGTTCGGCCCGCATCCAGGCGAGCGCCCGCTCCTCGTCAGCGACCGGTGGCAGGGCCGCCGGGGCGGGAGTGCGGGGAAGGAGGGCCGGGGTGTCGTAGCGGGCGAAGGAGCGGCTGGCGGCGAGGGCCGCGTGCAGGTAGTAGCCCAGCTGGCGTGCCACGGCCCGCTCCGCGTCGGCGCGGCATCCGGTGTCGTGATCGGCGTCGGTGAGGGCGCGCGCGTAGTCACGTACCAGGTCGTGCATCCGGTAGCGGCCGCGCGACGGTTCCTCGACGAGGTGGTGGTCCTCCAGCTCCTCCAGGAGGCGGCGGGCCGTCGGCAGGTCCGTGCCGTGGAGCGCGGCGACCGCGTACGCGTCGAAGTCGAGCCCCGGCTGCCGTCCGAGGCGGCGGAAGAGGAGTAGCTGGTCCGGGGAGAGGTCGCGGCAGGAGAGCTCGAAGGCGGCCCGTACGGAGACGTTCTCGGAGCTGAGCGCCGTGAGGCGGCCGCTCGCGGCGGCCAGGTCGGCGATCACGTCCTCGGCGCTCCACGCGCGGTGGTGGCGCAGCCGCGCGGCGGTGAGGTGCAGGGCGAGCGGCAGGTGTCCGCAGAGCCGGGCCAGTTCGGCGCAGCCGGGGCTCTCGGCCGTCAGGTCCGCGCGCCCGGCCGTGGCCACGAGGAGCCGTACGGCCCGGTCCTCGGGCAGGACGTCCAGGGTGACCGGCACCGCGTCCGCGAGCGCGACCAGCCGCCGCCTGCTGGTGATCAGGACCAGCGACCCGGGCGTCCCCGGCAGCAGCGGCTCTACCTGTGCGCTGCCGCTGGCGTCGTCGAGGAGGACGAGGTAGCGCCCTCCCGCGAGCGTGGCGCGCCACAGTCCGGCGCGCGCGGACAGGTCGGCCGGGATGCGCTGGGGAGGGGTCCCCAGGGCGAGCAGCAGGCTGGTCAGCGCGGTGCCGAGGTCGACGGGCGGCGTTCCGTGCGTGTGCGCGTGCAGCGACAGGAACAGGCTGCCGTCAGGGAAGTCGGCCGCGAGGCGGTGGGCGACGTGGACGGCGAACGCGGTCTTGCCCACTCCCGGCATGCCGTCGACGGCGTGGATCCCGACCACGCCCCCGGCGGTTCCGGCGCGTACCGCCGCGACCAGGTCCTCGACCTCGCGCTCGCGGCCGGTGAAGGCGGCGACGTCGCGGGGCAGGGACGTCGGTACGGCGTCGGCCTGCGGGGCCCCGGTCGGCGCCGGGGCGTCGTCCACCAGGATGTCCTGGTAGGCGGCGGCCGCGTCGGGGCCCGGCTCGACGCCCATCTCGTCGATCAGGGTGCGGCGCAGCCGGTGGTAGGCGGCCAGCGCCTCGGCCCGCCGTCCGCTGCGGTGCAGCACCCGCATGAGCTGTACGTGGAAGGCCTCGCGCAGCGGGAACTCGACCACCAGACGGGACAGTTCGGGCAGCAGTCCCTCGTGGCGGCCGCGCCGCAGCTCCGCGTCGCAGCGCCACTCCAGGACCTGCGTCCGGGCCTCCTGCCACTGCCTGATCCGGGCCCCCTCGTCCTCGGCGAGCTCGGGGAACTCGTCGAGCGGGGTGCCGCGCCACAGCGCGAGCGCGGCGTCCGCCTCCCGTACGACGGCGTCCCAGTCCTCCTTGGAGCGCGCGGCGCGGGCCGCGTCGAGGCGCTCGGTGAAGACGCTGGTGTCCAGCTCGCCGTCCTCGACGTCCAGGAGCATCCCGCCGGGCACCGCCCGGATCCGGGTCTCCTCGCCCAGCGAACGGCGCAGCCGCAGCAGGTGGTTGTGGAGCGAGGCGCGGGCGGTGGCCGGCGGGTGCTCGCCCCACAGCGCGTTCTCCAGCCGGGCCGGCGAGACCGCACGGCCCGGCGTGAGCAGCAGTGCGGTCAGCAGGGCCCGCCCCTTGGGCGACGCGGGTGTCCGCTCGACTCCCTGGTCGTCCTGGACGGACAGCGGACCGAGCAGCCCGAACTTCACGTGTTCTCCCGCGCATTCCGGGCCTGGCCGGGCCCTCGTGGCGCTGATCGTAGCGCCCACCTGCGCTGAACATGTCAGAGCTCTCGCGCCGCGCCGCGCCTCAGAAGTTCTTCGCACCCGCCCTGATGGCCTCGCGGATACGGTGGTACGTACCGCAGCGGCAGATGTTGCGGATCTCGTCGAAGTCCGCGTCGCCCATCTCGTGGCCGGCGGCGCGGGCCTGGTGGACCTTGGCGACGGCGGCCATGATCTGGCCGGGCTGGCAGTAGCCGCACTGGGCCACGTCGTACTCCAGCCAGGCCTCCTGCATGGGGTGCAGGTCCTTGCCGACGGTGGCGGGCAGGCCCTCGATGGTGGTGACCTCGTCGGTCGGCCGGACGTCCTTGACCCGCACCGAACAGGGGTTGAACGCCTTGCCGTTGATGTGGCTGGTGCAGGCCTGGCAGACGCCGAGGCCGCAGCCGTACTTCGGCCCGGTCACGCCGAGGACGTCGCGCAGCACCCAGAGCAGCCGGACGTCGTCCTCGACGTCCACCGACACCGGCTTGCCGTTGAGGATGAAGGTGTGCTGAGGCACGGATGCTCCTAGTAGGCGCGGCTGAGGCCGTCGGTGGGGGACGCGGGGATCGGGGGGACGGTCGGCAGGGGTTCGAAGCCGAGCGGGCCGTCGTGGTTGAGGGGGAAGGTGGTGGGCATGGTGCCGGTGGCCCGGCCGTAGGCGCAGGCGACCGCCGCCATCGCGCCCGCCACGGCCAGTTCCCCCGCGCCGCCCGGCTTGTCGCCGGTGGGCGGCATCACGATGATCTCCAGCTCGGGCGGGGTGTTCCACTGCCGGGTGTAGAAGTAGTTGTCCCAGCTGCCTTCGAGGAAGTGCCCGTCCTTCAGATGGAGGCCGGAGCTGAGCGTGATGGCGATGCCGTCCATGATGCCGCCCATCATCTGGGCCTCCAGGCCGCGCGGGTTGACGGCCAGGCCCACGTCGACGGCGCACACGACCCGGGTGACCCTCGGACCGGTGTACGCGTCGGGGATCTGGCGCCCGGTCGTCTCCGGGCGGCAGTCGATCTCGGCGAGGACGGCGACGAACCCGTGGTATTCGGGGTGGAGGGCGATGCCCTGCGCGGTGCCCGAGGGCATGCTCCGGCCCCACTCGCCCACCTCCGCGACCTTGTCCAGGACGGCCCTGGCGCGGTCCGCCTTGAGGAACTGGCGGCGGAACCGGTAGGCGTCCTTGCCCATCCTGGCCGCCAGCTGGTCGACGACGAGTTCCTGGGCGCAGCGCACGTTGGGCGAGTAGATGTTGCGCATGCTGCCGGTGTTGAAGCCCTTGTCGACCTCGCTGAGCAGCTGGGTGGTGACGCCGAAGTGGTAGGGACTCTGCGTGGTGAGCTCGAAGATCGTCTCCGAGAAGGCGAGATCGCCGACGGGCAGCTTGGCCGCCATGGACGTGATGATCTCGCCGAGCCCGTGCCCGAAGTCGGTGGCCACCGAGGTGTGCCGCTGCTCGTACGAGAGGACCTCGCCCAGTGCGTACGTAGCCCGGACCCGGGAGGTGGACATCGGGTGGGTGCGGCCCTGGCGGAAGTCGTCCGTGCGGTGCCACATCAGTTTGACGGGCTTGCCCATCGCCTTCGATATCTGGGCCGCCTCCAGTGCCGCGTCGAAGAACAGCTTGCGGCCGAAGGAACCGCCGCCCTCGGTGACGTGCACCTTGACGGCGGACAGCGGCAGGCCGAGCTTGAGCGCGATGGTCTCCTGCGCGGTGATCGGGGTCTTCAGCGACGCCCAGATCTCGGCGCGGTCGCTTCTGACGTCCGCCACCGCGCAGTTGGGTTCCAGGGCGCTGTTGCTGGCGAAGTGGAAGGTGAACCGCGCGTCCACGGAGTGGACCAGGGGGTCGAGGGCCGGGACCACCAGCGGCAGTTCGGCCGCGCGCAGCTCCTTGAGGACGGTGGCGTCGGACGCGCCCTCCTCGGTGCCGGGCCCCCAGGACACACGCAGCGCCCGTACGGCGTCGATGCACTGGCCGAACGTCCGCCCGCGCACGGCGACTCCGGTCGGAACGGTGACGACGTCGGTGACGCCGGGCATCGCGAGGACGTCCGCCCGGTTCTCCACCGACCGTACCGTCCCGTTGATCGTCGGCGGGCGGCACACCATCGTGGGCAGCGCGCCCGGCACGCTGACGTCCATGGCGAACTGCTTGCGCCCGGTGACCGCGGCGAGCGCGTCGATGCGGCTGCGCGGGGTGCCGATGACGCCGAACTGCGCGGGCTTCTTCAGCGTGACCGGGATGCGGACGGTGGCGCGGCTCGCGGCCTTCACCGCCAGTTCGCCGTACGTGGCGCTCCTCCCGCGCGGGGAGGTGACGACCCCGGCCCGGGTGGTCAGCGTCGAGGCGGCCTCGCCGAACTCGGCGGCGGCCGCCTCCACGAGCCGCGCCCGGGCGGTCGCGGCGGCCACCCGGATCGGGGTGTAGGTGGAGATGGTGGTGTTCGACGCACCGGTCATCTGGTTGAAGACCAGCTCCGGCCGGGCGTCGGCCAGACTCACCCGGACCCGGTCGAGCGGCAGGTCCAGCTCCTCCGCGATCAGCATCGCGGAGGACGTGGTGACACCCTGGCCCACCTCGGCGCGCGGCAGCACGAAGGAGGCCGTGCCGTCGTCGTGGACCTCGATCGTGATCAGGCCGGACGTCGCCAGGGCGGCGTCCGTGAGCATGTCGTTGAGGTCGTAGATCTCGGACGGACCGGGCAGCGAAGGGATCGCCGCCTCGGCCCGGGCGGGTGCGACCACCGCCTCGCCGAGCTGCGCGGCCACCGTCAGCGTCGAGGCCGCGAGCACATATCCCAGGAACCGCCGCCGTCCCGGCTCGGGGGCGACGGCCCCGTCCTGCTGCTCCGGACGACCCGAGCCTGCCATCGACTGTCCCTTCGTCACCTGCGCCGTCTGCGCCGTGTCAGAGGGTCACACATTTCTCATGAGTAACACCAGGCGTGAAACAGGCCTGGTGTGACGTGATCTGGTGGGCCGTCAGTTCACTCGGGACAGCGGAGGGGTCGGCACCCGCCGTGGACCACGCCGCCCGGGTCCGGATCCCCGGCGGCGCCCACGGACGGGTTGCCGCCCCGGACACAAATCCTTGTGACGACGCCTACCCAAGTCAATCCTCTGGTTTTCTTTCAAAGATCCAAGCAATACCTTGGGGTTCATGACTCTCGACGACCTCCGTGTCTTCGTCGCCGCCTGTGAGAGCGGCAATCTCAGCGCCGTGGCACGCGATCTGTCCCGTACGCAGTCGGCGGTCAGCCAGCACGTCAAGCGCCTGGAGGCCGAGCTCGGCCTGCCCCTTCTGGAGCGGCGGCCCCGGGGCGTCGCCCCCACCCAGGCCGGGCGCATCCTGCAACAGGCCGCGGCCCAGGGCATCGGCCACATAGAACTGGCGCTGCGTCAGCTCCGCGAGCTGAGGGAGGGCGACGGCGGGACCGTCCGGATCACCACCGGAGCCACCACCGTGCGCCACTTCATGTCCGACGCGGTGGTGCGCTTCCGGCGCGCCCACCCCCACGTCAAGCTGGAGTTCCGTACCGAGAACTCCAGCCGGGGCTGCTTCAACGCCCTCGCCGCGGGCGAGTCCGACCTCGCCTGGATCACCACCGGCACCCCCGCGCGGGGCATCGAGCAGCGCCCGGTCATCGAGCTGCCCTGGGTCCTGGCCGTCCACGCGGACGACCCCCTGGCCCGAAAGAGCAGCATCGAGGTGGCGGACCTGGTCGAGATCCGCCATATCCAGCTGCCCGCCAACTCCAGGTCCCGGCACCACCTGGACGTCCAACTGGCCGGTCTTGACATCACGTTGGCGTCGACCACCAGCGTGACCGACTGGGACACCGCCATCCTGCTGGCCGAGCTCGGGCTCGGCCACGCCGTGGTGCCGGCGCTGCCCGGCTGGACCACGTCCGGCCAGGGCGCCCTGCGCTTCGTGCCCCTGCCGATGCTGCCCCCGCTGGCGGCGGGCTGGGCGGTGCGCCAGTGGGACGCGCTGGGCCCGCTCGCCCAGGAGTTCGCGGGCACGGTCGTGGACAGCCTCACGGGCGGCGCGTAGCAGGGTCGGTACGGCGGTCACGCACCGCCGGGACGGCCGCGACCAGCATCAGCGCGGCGGTGAGCACGAACGCCGAGGAGTAGCCGGTACGGTCGGCGAGCACCCCGAACCCCACCGCGCCGACGCCCATCCCGCCGTCGTACGCCAGGTTCCACAGCGCGCTGACCGTGCCGTAACTCGCCGTGGAGACCCGTGCGTACATCAGCGTGAGGGTGGCGTTCTGGGCGATGCCGAAGCCCGCGCCGAACAGGGCCACCCCGCCCAGCACGGCGACGGGCGTGCGGATCAGCGCGGTCATCAGCACCCCGGCGGCCGACAGGAGCAGACCGGGCAGGACGAGCCGCGCGGCGCCGTGCCGGTCGCCGAGGCGGCCAGCCCACCAGCGGCCCGCCGTCGACACGGCGGGCTGCACGAACAGGGCCGCCGTCGCCACCGCGCCCATCGACGACGGAACGGCGAGCGGGACGAAGGTGACGACGATGCCCGCCGCCACGGCCGTCGCGGCGAAGACCGTGCCGGGCCGGACCAGGGCGCCGGTGCGCAGCCCCGCGAGCACGCCCACCGACTCGCCGCACATCAACTCCCGGTCGGGCAGCCCCGGTACGGACGCGATCGCGACCAGCGCGACGGCCCCGGCGATGACCGAGACCGTCCCGTATCCGACGTGCGCGCCGAGCCAGACGCCCAGCGGCAGCGCCACCAGGTTCGGCACCCCGCCCACCACACCGACCAGCGCGAGCCCCTCGCCCCGGCGCTCGGCCGGGATCAGCGAGGCGGTCAGCGCACCGCCGGCGACCAGGGTGAGCGCGAAACCGAGGCCGCGCAGGAAGCACACCGCCACGATCCACGCCATGGTCCCGGAGGCGGTCAGCACCAGGGCGGGCGCACCCAGCAGGAACAGTCCCGCCGCCAGCGCCGCCCGGTAGCCGAAGCGGGCGACGAGCCGGGGCGCGCCCAGCTCGCCGAGCACCGTGGCCAGCATCAGCGCGCCGGTGGCCAGGCCCGCCGTGTCACCGCCCGCGCCGGACTCGCGCGCGTACAGCGGTACGGCGGACAGCAGCAGGAAGAGGCTGGCCGAGGCGCCGACCATGCTGACGAAGCGGAGGGCCAACGCCCGGGTCAGAAGCGGCGGTCGAGTGGGGGCGGCCGGTGTGCGGGAGGGCGAGGAGGTCGTCATGGGAGCGACGCTAGGGGCCGACCGGAGCACCGGTAAGCTCCAATTCCATGACTGTCCAGTGGTCCGGTCGCACCCCCGGTCTGCTGCTCTCGCTCGACCGCGAGAGCGGCGAGCAACTGCGCGCGCAGGTGGAGCGGCAGGTGCGCGAGGCGATCCGCTCGGGGCGGCTCCGGGTCGGCGAGCGGCTGCCGTCCTCGCGTGAACTCGCCCTGGGGCTCGGGGTGTCGCGGGGCCTGGTGCAGGAGTGCTACGCCCAGCTCCAGGCCGAGGGATACCTGGTGACCCGGGTCGGCGCCGCGACTCGGGTCGCGGCCGGCGCGCACACCCCACCGGCGCCCGCCCCGCCGTCCGGGACCGGTCCCGGCCTGCTGGCCGACTTCCGCTGGGGCGTGCCCGACCTGGGCACCTTCCCCCTCGACGACTGGCTGTGGGCGCTGCGGGAGGCCGGGCGCGCCATGCCGACGGCGGCGCTCGACTACGGGGACCCGCGCGGCAGTTCCGTCCTGCGCGAGGTGCTGGCCGGATACGCGCGCCGGGTGCGGGCCGCGGCGGCCGACCCGGAGCGCATGGTCGTCTGCTCCGGCTACGCGCAGGGCCTGGGCCTGACGCTGCGGGCCCTCGCCCGCGCGGGGGTGCGCACCGTGGCGTACGAGGACCCGGGTTCACCCGCCACGGTGTCCGCGGCGGCGGCCTCGGCCGGGCTCGCGGCGGTCCCGGTGCCGGTCGACGCCCACGGCGTCGACGTGCGGGCATTGGCCGCGACGGACGCCCGCGCGGTGGTGCTCACCCCCGCCCACCAGTGGCCGACCGGGGTGGTGCTCTCCCCCGGGCGGCGGCGCGAGCTCATCGCCTGGGCGGTGCGCCGGGACGCATATGTCGTCGAGGACGACTACGACGCGGAGTTCCGCTACGACCGCGAGCCGGTGGGGGCGGTGCAGGGGCTCGCCGCGGACCGGGTGGTCTCCATCGGCACGGTCAGCAAGTCCCTGGCGCCCGCGCTGCGCATCGGCTGGCTGCTCTGCCCGCCCGCGCTCGCCGAGGACATCGTCGAGCACAAGCGGCTGAGCGACCGCGGCTCCCCCACCCTGGACCAGCTCGCCCTCGCGCGGCTGATCGAGTCCGGCCGCTTCGACCGGCATCTGCGCCGGATGCGCACCACGTACGCGGCGCGTCGCACCGCCCTGCTCGACGCCCTCGCCGAGCACGCGCCCGGGGTCGAGGTGAGCGGCCTCGCGGCGGGCTTCCACGCGGTCGCGCACCTCGACGGCGCGGCCGAGGAGGGCGCCGTGATCGCCGCCGCGCGCGAGCGGTCCGTCGGCCTGTACGGCATGAGCCCGTGCCGCTCGACGGGCGCGACGGCCCCGCCCCGGCTGGTGCTGGGGTTCGGCAACGTGGGCGAGCGGGCGATCCGGGCGGGGGTGGCGGCGGTGGGGGACTGCTGGTGGGACGGTGAGGCGGCGCACCTGTCCAGGGGCGCGGCGCCGCCGAGCCGTTCGGTATGACGAGGATGCCGCGCGGTCACGCAAGTGCCGGCCGGTCCACCGCCCCCCGTACTTCCGGTGTGGACCAGCCGGCACTCCCCCGTTGTTGCGCACCTCCACCGTGACAGCCCCCTCGGCGCGGAGGTGACGTGTTTCGGGCTGGTCCGAAACACGGCGGAGGGCGATGCTCGGGCGCGTGACGCTGCGCATACACTTCACGGCCGACGACCTCGCCCGCACCCGGCTGGCGGAGGGACCGCGTCCGCTGCTCGAACTGGACGTCGCCCTGCGGGTGTTGCGGGAGTCCGCGCACCCGGTGCGCTTCGACGCGTGGCGGCGCGAGTCGTTCGCCCGGCTGGCGCCCCGGGCCCGGCTCGCCTTCGAGGCGGTGCCCGTCAAGGGCTGGTCGCTGGAGTTCCTCCTGCCGGCGGAGCCCGGCAGCGCCCAGGAGTTGTGGGAGAGGGTGCGCGCCACCCCGGCGCCGCGGATACGCGAACAGGTCGACCAGTGGGCGGGCCGGGTCCGGCGGATTCCCCCGTGGGCGGGCCGCCTCGCCGAGGACCCGCTCTTCGTACGGGAGCTGGTCGACGTCTTCGAGGACACCTACGAGCAGCTCGTCGCGCCGTACTGGCCCCGGATCGGACAACTCGCGGACACCGACCGGGCGATGCGGATGCGCCAGCTCGCCGAGGGCGGGGTGGAGCGGCTGCTCCAGGGGCTCAACCCGCGCCGGGTGCGCTGGAACCCACCGGTGCTCGAACTGACCATGGCCTCCGGCCACGAGGGCGATCTGTATCTCGAAGGGCGGGGCCTGCTGCTCATCCCCACGCTCTTCGGCTCGGCGTTCCCCGTCTTCGAAGACGCCGGGCCGCAGCCCTGGATCAGCTTCCCCATCGGCCACGACCGCACACCGTGGTTCCCCCTGCCCGCGACGGTGACCGCGGGCGCCCTGACCGGGACACCGCGCTCCCTGGCGGCACTTCTCGGCCGTACCCGGGCGACCGTGCTGTGCGCGATCGCCGAGCACCCCGGCCTGACGACCAGTCAGCTCGCCTCCCGCGCGGGCATCTCGCCGGCGAGCGCGAGCGAACACGCCACGGTGCTGCGGTCGGCGGGACTGGTGAGCACGGCCCGGGACCGCAACGCCGTCCTGCACACCCCCACCGCGGCCGGGATCGGCCTGCTCAACGCGTCGACCGCCGACACCGCCGGGCCGGAACCCGCGGTCCTGCGCGCCTGACGGTTGCTTGTGGCCCAGGTCACGCCCGGAGAAACTGTTATGGCTCCGCCGCCCCCGGCTCTCCCAGGTGCCGGACACCCCGGCAGCACCGGACAGAGAGCGGAGCACCATGCAGCACCACGACGACCACCCCCACGTACGGCCCGCGGCGAGCGAGGGCCGGGCCGGGCGCCGACGCGCTCACCGGCAGCGGTCCCGGCAGGCCGTCGGCACCGCGGTGGCCGGGACCGTGGCGGTCGCCGCCGTCGCCGGAGCGCTTCTGTGGCCGCACTCCGACGACCCCGCCGAGGCCGTCCGCACCCAGGCGGCCCCGCCCGCCGGGCACCCCCTGGACACCGGCGCCGGCCCGGCCGCCGCCACCCCGTCCGCCTCGCCCTCGCCGATACGCTCCGACGCCCCCACGAAGACCGCGTCCCCCAAGCCGAAGCCCACCCGGACCGCCCCCGCGTCCGGCTCCACGCACCCGGGCACCGGCGCGGGGACGGGCACGGGCACCACGACGACCAAGGGGCACGCGGGTGGTGGCCAGGCGCCCCGCAGGACCGCGCCGCCGCGTACCGACAACGCCCCGACCGGCACCGCCGCCGCGTACGTCCAGCAGGTCGTGGATCTCGCCAACGCCGAGCGCGCCAAGGCGGGTTGCTCGCCCTTCAAGGCCGACCGCCGCCTCAACGCGTCGGCCCAGGCGCACGCCGACGACATGGCGGCGCGCAACTACTACGAGCACAACAGCCCGGAGGGGCGCAACGCGGGCGACCGTATGAGCGCCGCCGGATACGACTGGCACAAGTGGGGCGAGAACATCCACCGGGGTCCGAAGAGCCCGGCCGACGCGATGCGCGACTGGATGAAGAGCCCGGGCCACCGCGCCAACCTCCTGGACTGCGGCTTCAAGGACATCGGCGTGGGCGTGAACCTGAGCGGCAACGGCCCGTGGTGGGTGCAGAACTTCGGCAGCTGAGCCGAGCCCGGCGCGGTGTGGGCCGACTCAGGACGGCGAACCCGCGAAGTCCTGCACCCACACCGTGCCGTCGGGGCCGGGCACCGCGGCCACGCCCGTGTCCCGGTATGAGCAGTCGAGCATGTTCTGCTGGTGGATCGCGCCGTCCGTCCAGTCGTCGACGATCGCGGCCGGGTCGGCCGTCCCCCGGTCCAGGTTCTCCGCCCAGGCCCCCACGGCGTACCCGGTGGCCCGCATCCGGGCGTCGGCGTGCTGCCCCTCGGGGCTCGCGTGGTCGTAGTAGTGGCGGGCCACCATGTCCCGGGCGTGCCGGACCGCCGCCGTCGTCAGCCGGGGGTCCATGCGCAGCGGTGCGCAACCGGCCGCGCCACGGCGGCTGTTGACCAGCCGCAGCAGCCGCTGCTCGGGGGTGGCGGCGGTCGGCGTGGGCCGGACGGGCTTGGGGGTCGCCTTGGGCGACGGGCTCGCCTTCGTCGGCTGCGGTACGGGAGTGGCGGAGGGGGTCGGCGCGGCGGACGTCACGGTGGCCCGCGGCACCACGGGTGCGGCGGGCTTCGCCTCGGGACGCGGGTCGGGCCACAGCAGGACGGCCAGGATCCCGAGGACGACGGCGACGGCGAGGGCGCCCCCGACCACGTACGCGCGCGGCTTCGCCGGGGTGGCCGGGCCCGGGGCGGGGCTCCCCGGCAGCGGCGCCGTGGACGCGACCGGGGCGAGGCGGGCGCCTGGGACGAAGCGGGCGGCCCCGTACAACGGCACGAGCAGGGCGAGACCGGCGAGCAGGCCCTCGGCGGGCACCAGGCCCGCGCCCCGGCCCGAGCAGGTACGGCAGTCGCGGGTGTGGCGGGCGATCCGCTTGCGCCACACGGGGGCGGGGCGGCCGTCCCACCCGGCGACGGTCCGGGCCAGCTCGTCGCAGAGCGGCCGGGCGGCGAGCGCCCGCACCACGATCCGGCCGACCTCCAGCTGGGCCTTCATGCGCTGGACGCGTACGGCGGCGTGCTGCGGGGTGAGGGCCATCGCCTCGGCGAGCTCGGCGCGGGTGAGCTCGCCCGCCGCCTCCTGCCACCACAGGGCGAGCAGTTCGCGGTCGCTCTCGTCGAGCCAGCGGGTCGCCTCGGCCACCTCGCGGCGCTGCCCGGACAGTCCCAGGCGCAGGATGGTGAGGTCCACGAAGTCCGGTTCCGGCTCGGCCGCCTCGGCCAGCTGCTCGGGGGGCGTCGCGGTCGTGTACTGCTGGGCCCGCCAGCGGTGGCGTATCTGGTTCATCGCGATGGCGATCAGCCAGGACCGGAACCGGGACGGCTCGCGCAGCCCGTCGAGCCCCTCCAGGGCGTGGAACATGGTCTCCTGCACGACGTCGTCGACGTCGGCGTGCCCGTCCATGGCGCGGCCGACCACGTTGTAGACGAGCGGGAGGTAGTCGGAGACCAGCCGCTCCTGGGCCCGTGCGTCGCCGGTCCGCGCGGCGCCCACCAGCTCCGGCATGGACGTACTGTCCCTGTGCATCTGCTCCCTCACCCGCTGGCGTCGTCCGTACGCTCCCGTCGTTCGGAGACCCCTGGCGGACACGGGGATAACGGGAACTCGGCCCTCATTTTGTACGACGGCCCGCGCACCCCGGAATGCACCCGTCCGAATGAGCCTTCCGGCCGCCGTGCGGGATCCCTCGCGTTGTGGTACCGGCGGTTAAGCGAGACGCTTGAGGTGGATGCGGCCGGGAGTGACCGGTGCGCCGAAGAGCGAGCACCCACCCGGTCGGGAAGGGGTGAGTTTCGTGCGCACACTGTTGAAGGTCGAAATGGACACGGAGAAGGCCAACGAGGCCATCAGGAACGGCACGCTCCAGAAGACCATGGAATCCGCGCTGGAGGCGCTCCACCCCGAAGCTGCCTACTTCACCTCCCAGAACGGCTGCCGTACGGCGTTCATCGTGTTCGACATGACGGATTCGTCGAGCATGCCGAAGTTCTCGGAGCCGTTCTTCCTGGAACTCGGCGCCAAGGTCTCCTACACACCGGTCATGGACCGGGACGATCTGCGCAAGGGCCTGTCGGCTCTCGGACGCTGACCGTCGGGTGTCCGACGGGGATCAGGCTGCCGGACCCGTCGGCGGGGCGCCGGTGACCGCGGCGCGGTAGAGGTCCCGGGTGGCGGCGCCGAAGTAGGCGCTGTAGGAGACCTGGGGGGTGTTGCCGCCGGTGTGGTAGCCGCCGATGACCCCGATCACCGCCCAGCCGTCCGGCCGCGGCACCAGCATCGGGCCGCCGCTGGTCCCGCCGACGAAGGCGTCGCAGGCGATGCGCGGGAAGGTGCCCGGGTCGGCCGGGTCGTCGCTGACCCACTTGGTGGTCCAGCTCCAGCACTCCAGCGGCTTCTGCGCGTTGCCCGGATAGCCGATCATGCGCACCGGAAGGTGGTAGTAGCCCGTGCCGGTGAGCAGGCGCACGCCGCCCACCGCGTCCTGGAGCCGGGTGCCGTCCTGGTTGGGCTGGGTGACCGCGAAGCCGAAGTCGTACGCGGCTCCGGCGTGCTCGCCCAGGTCGTAGTACTCCTGTGGCACGTAGACCCCGTCGGCCGCCACGGGGAAGACACCGAACGGCTTGAGCCCGTCGTGGTACTGCGGCACGAAGGCGAGATGGCGCCGGGGCGAGGGCCCCGCGTAGCCCTTCAGGCAGTGCCCGGCGCTCAGCACCAGGTCGTGGCCGGGGCTGCGGACCACCGAGCCGCTGCAGGTGCGCCCGGTGCCGTTGGCGTCGGTCCAGAAGAAGGTGCCCGCCTGCGGGATGCCGTCGAAGCTCCTGCTGGGCGGGATGTACTCGCCGGGCCGGGGCCCGTCCTCGGTGGGATCCGTGGACTGCGTGGACTCCGTGGACTGCCTGGGCGACACGGCCCGCGCCGACGGCCCGGCCCCGGCGCCCTTGCCCGCGTCACCGGGGAGCGCGGCCGCCATCCGGGCGGGGCTCCAGTAGGCGTCGAGGGCGGCGGCCGGGTTCGCCCCGGCCGGGCCGCCCTCGGCAGCGGCGGCGGCCGGGGCGAACCCCGCGCCGAACAGCAGGGCGGCCGCGAACGCGGCGGTGTGCCGGATGATCCTGGTCCTACGCACCATCAGTTCCCCTCTGGCCGGACACGGGTGACGACCCACCATAGGCGTGGCGCGTTGCGGACAGAAGTGCTCCCCGTGGCCGCGTCCCCGCGCCTCGGTTACGGGGCGGGGGCGGGCTCGACCGCCGGTTCCAGCAGTCCGGCACGCAGGGCGGCCACCAACTCCTCGTCCACTCCGAGCAGTTCGGTCGCGTACCCGCGCACCGACCCGTGCCGCGCACTCAGGTCGGCGAGGAAGAGCCGCATGATGGCGGCGGGGGCGCGGCCGTAGCCCGGCCAGGTGATCTCGCGGCCGGGGTTGGCGGCCCGCCAGTCGGCGATCAGGCGGTCCGTGGCGAGCTCGGTGAGGGTGAAGTCCTCGACGATGACGCCCTCGGGGACCCCGAGCAGCGCCAGCACGAGCGCCGCCAGCAGACCCGTGCGGTCCTTGCCGGAGGCGCAGTGGAAGACGAGCGGCCCGCTGTCGGGCGCCGCGATCGTCCGCAGCGCCTCGCGCAGCTCCTCGACCCCGTCGTGGGCGACTTCCAGGAAGCGGTCGGCGAGGAACCGGCCGGTCTCCACGTCCGCGCCGAGGCTCGCCTGGTCGTACGGGCGATGCTCGATGCTGAGGTTGCGGTACGCCAGCGAGGCGTGCTCGGGGACGCGGCCCTTGCCCTCGATCTCCCACGGGTAGCGCAGGTCGATGACGGTGCGGACGCCCAGGCCCAGGAACCGTTCCCAGTCCTCGCCCGCGAGCTTGCCGAGCGAGTCGGAGCGGTACAGCCGCCCCCATCGCACCGCCAGGCCGTCCTCGGTGCGATAGCCGCCCAGGTCACGGAAGTTGTGCAGCCGCTCGAACTCGATGTGTCTGTTCACGGGACCGCACCCTACGGCCGTCGCGGCGGTGCGGGCCGTGGTGTGGATCACTGCGCGCACAGCCAAGTATGGACTGGTGGGGGGCCGCACCGGGTTGAGATCCTCTCGCCATGGCCGACTGGGCAACCTTCGCCGTCGTTCCCGAGGACGGCGACCACGAACGGTACGAGCTGTACGAGTCCCGGCTCGGCGCGGCCGGGCTCGATCTCGACCTGCTGGCGGGCCCCGACGTCGTCCTGCCGTTCCTGCGCGCCCACGACCCGGCGCGGCACGGCTGGCGCGACGACGTCCACTGCGAGGGCGCGGTCCTGGTCGATCCGCACCGCCGGGTGCTGCTCGTCTTCGTCTCGGACGGGCCGACCACCTGTCTGCGCCACCGGGCCGCGGCCCTGGACCTGTTGCGCCACGCCTGGCCCGGCTGGCAGGTGCGCTGGACCTACGACGGCCCGGCGGAACCCCGCGCCTACCTGGGCCTGGACCCGGGCGTGGTACGCGATCCGCTGGGCGAGGTGCACACGGGCGTGACGCTCGCGCCGGGCGACGAGGAGCTGGCCGAGGACGATCCGCTCGCCACGGTCGTCACCGTGGGCACCGGCCGCTGCCACCTCCTGGCCGCCACCGGGGACCACCCCGTCGCCGAGGGCCCCGCCCTGCTGGAGCGCCTCGACTCGGCGCCGGAACACGGCCGTTGCGAGCTCGCCGTGCTGTCCGGGCTGCATGTCGACCCGGCGCGGCGCCGGGTGGGCTGGTGGCTGCTCGACGCGCAGGCCGGGGCGTACGAGATGGCGTCGCGCTGGCCGGGCTGGACGGTCGAGTTCTGGCAGGACCGGTGGCAGGAGCAGACACGTGCGGCGGGCGGCCTCTTCGCCCCGCCCCCGGTCGACCGCCTCCAGGCCCTGGTCGACGTACGGGACGAGGCCCGCGAGCACTGGACGGGCCGACGGGGTGCGGCGGCGCGCGGCCTCGCGCGGCCCGTCGCGGCGGACGGCTCCGGCGCCCTCCTCGGCACCGGATTCCTGCCCGACGTACCGGCCGATCTCGCCCCGGCGGCCCTGCTCTCGGTCGACTCGGCCTGGCGCCGGGCCGTTCGGGTGGCGAAGGGGACGGCCTGAGCGGGGGGCCGGTCACCTCTCCCCGATACCGGCCTTCAGGTCACCGAGCGCGAGCAGCAGCGCGCCGAGCACGAACGCGATCGACACCAGCAGCCCGTGGTCGTACGCCGTGGCCCAGCCGTCGCGCCCCAGTTGGGCGAAGAAGACCGCGCCGACGGCCGCGATCCCGACGGCCGAGCCGACGCGCTGGCCGGTCTGGAGGGTGCCGCCCGCGCTGCCCGCCGAGCGGACCGGGACCTGGGAGAGCGTCAGCGTCTGGTTGGGGGCGATGACCAGGCCGCTGCCGAGTCCGGCGAGCAGCAGCGGGGCCGTCATCGCCCACGCCGCCGACCTGCCCGGTGCCAGATGGACGGCGAGCGCCGTGGCGCCGAGGCCGGTGGCGACCATGACCAGGCCCACCGCGACCAGCCGGCGGCCGAAGCGGGCGACCAGGCGGCCGCCGATGGTGGCGGCGACGCCGGAGCCCACCGCGAACGGGGTGATGGCGAGGCCCGCGAGCAGCGCGCTCAGGTGCAGCCCGGCCTGGAGGTAGAGCGCGGTGATGAAGAAGATCGAGGTGAATCCGCCGAAGTAGAGCAGGATCAGGGCGCAGCCCAGCCAGTAGCTGCGCTCACGGAACAGGGCCAGGTCGACGACCGGGGACGCACCACGCGCGCGCTGACGCCGCTCCCACGCCACGAACGCCGTGAGCAGCGCGGCGGAGACGACCAGGAGCAGCCACTTCTCCGGGCCGTGCCACTGCTGTGCCTGGACGAACGGCAGGAGCAGCGCCAGGACCCCGGCGCCGAGCAGCAGCACACCGACCGGATCGAGGGCGCGCAGCGGGATGCGGCGGGCGGACGGGGTGTCGGGGAGGAGGCGCCGGGCCAGCACCAGACAGGCGATGCCGATGGGCACGTTGACGTAGAACACCCAGCGCCAGCCCTCGTGCGGGCCCGCCGCGTGGATGAGCAGCCCGCCGAGGAGCGGGCCCACGGCCGTGGAGATGCCGATGACGCTGCCGAGCATCCCGAAGGCGCGGCCGCGTTCGGCGCCGGAGAACATCTGCTGGATCAGGGCCGAGATCTGGGGCGAGATCAGCCCTCCGGCCAGGCCCTGGACGGCGCGGGCCGCCACCAGCCACAGGCTGGACTGCGCCGCCCCGCAGGCCGCCGAGGCGACGACGAACAGGGCGAGCCCGGTCATGAACACCGCGCGTCGGCCCCGGGCGTCGCCGATCCGCCCGGCCGGGACCAGGAACAGACCGAAGGCGAGCGCGTACCCGGAGAGCACCCACTGCAGATCGGCCTCCGGGGCGTCCAGCGCCACGCGGATCGACGGCAGGGCCACATTGACGATCGACACGTCGAGCAGCGTCATGAAGCCCGCCACCAGACACACCGCGAGCGCCCGCCAGCGGCCGCGGTCGGACAGGGGCTCGGCGGCGGTCGCGGCGGCGCGGCCCGGCGCGCTGTCGCGACCGCTTTCGGAATGCGGAGCCACCGGCGGCCTTCTTTCTCACGCTCGCGCGCTCGCTCATACGGACGGTACGCATCCGAATGATGGCCCAGCGCGCACACCGCCCGCGCCCTCCCGCGCCGCCATGGTTGGGCCTTGTTACGGCCCGTAGCCATTGCGATCCGCACTCACGGGAGTGATCATGGGAGGAGGGGACCGCCGCAAGGGCACCGCGTCCGGCCGCCGCGCCGCACGGGAACACCGGTGCACGCAGGAGGACCCATGACCGCCGACGTGAAGAGTCCCCGGGCCCGCTACCGGGAGCAGACCCGCGCCGACATCAAGGCGGCGGCGCTGGAACAGCTCGCCGAGGGAGGCGCCCAGGCTGTGGCGCTGACCCGGATCGCCAAGGACATGGGGCTCTCCGGACCCGCGCTCTACCGCTACTTCGCCAGCCGCGACGAGCTGCTCGGCGATCTGATGCGCGACGCCTACGACGATCTGGCGCACGCCGTCGCGCACGCCGGGGGCAGCGGCGCCACCGACGCCCGTACCGCGCTGCACGCGCTGGCCGACGCCTTCCTGGACTGGGCCACCGCGCAGCCGCACCGCTATCTGCTGATCCAGGGGAACCCGGTGCCGGGCTATGCCGCGCCGCCGGACACCCTGGAGCGCGCACGGGCCGCGCTCGGCCCCTTCCTCGCGGTCTTCGCCGCCGGGGATCCCCCTGAGGCGTTCCGCCCGGTGGTCGAGGAGATGGCCCAGTGGGTACGGGAGGACGTCTCGCTGGCCGCGTGGGTCTGGGAGCACACCGGGCGCCCCGCGCGCGACACCGCGGCCGGGACGGCGCTGGCGGGCGCGGTGCTCGCCTGGTCGCAGCTGCACGGCACGGTGAGCCTCGCGGTGTCGGGCCAGTACGGCGGGATCGGCCACCGGACCCGGACGCTGCTCATGGCTCAGGCCGACGCTCTGGCGGACGCGTTCCGGCTCGCGTGAAGGGCTCGCGTGAAGGGCGGGCCGCGGGTGCCGGAGGCGCCGCGTCCGCGCGGCCGGTCCAACCACCTTTCCGCAGCTCAGAGTTGTTGCCTGTTCGACTAATCAACGGAAAGACTCATTGCGGTCTCGGTCACCCTCAACTCCTTGACGCCTCCTGCACCTCCCAGTTGACTTCCAGCCACCTCGGCCGCGAGGACGTGGCCATGTCAGGGAGGTCTCTCGATGAACACCCGTATGCGTCGTGCCGCCGTGTCCGTGACCGCCACCGCGATGGCCGTCTCTCTCGCCGCCTGCGGAAGCGCCAAGGAGTCCGGGGACACCGGCAAGGTCTCGGGGGCGAGGAAGGGCGGCGCACTCAAGATCGGTCTGCTGCTCCCGGAGAACCAGACCGCGCGTTACGAGAAGTTCGACAAGCCGCTCATCGAGAAGATGGTCAAGGAGCTCACGGCGGGCAAGGGTCAGGTGATCTACGCCAACGCCAAGCAGGACGCCACGGTCCAGGCCCAGCAGGTCGACACGATGATCACCAACAAGGTCGACGCGCTGATCGTCGACGCGGTGGACTCGAAGGCGATCGCGGGCGCGGTCAAGAAGGCCAAGGACCGGGGCATCCCGGTCGTCGCCTTCGACCGTCTGGCCGAGGGTCCGATCGACGCGTACACCTCGTTCGACAACGAGCAGGTCGGCCATGTGCAGGGCAAGGCCCTGGTCGACGCGCTGGGCACGAAGGCCAAGGACGGCCAGATCGTGATGATGAACGGTGCGATCACCGACCCGAACGCCGCGCTGTTCAAGAAGGGCGCGCACGCCGAGCTCGACGGCAAGGTGACCATCGGCAAGGAGTACGACACCAAGGAGTGGAAGCCGGAGAACGCCAACGCCAACATGGAAGGCGCGATCTCGGCCCTGGGCAAGGACAAGATCGTCGGCGTCTACTCCGCCAACGACGGCATGGCCGGCGGCATCATCACCGCCCTCAAGGCCGCCGGCCTGCCCAAGATCCCCCCGGTCACCGGCCAGGACGCCGAACTCGCCGGTGTGCAGCGCATCGTCATGGGCGAGCAGTTCATGAGCGTCTACAAGCCCTACGTCCAAGAGGGCCCCGTCGCCGCGCAGATGGCCGTGGCGCTGGCCAAGGGGCAGCCGCTGACCATCATCACCAAGACCACGGTCGACTCCCCCACGAAGAAGGCCATCCCCTCGATGATCATCCCGGTCGTGGCCCTCACCAAGGCCAACATCAAGGAGACGGTCATCCGCGACGGCGTCTACGCGACCTCCGAGATCTGCACGCCCAACGTCAAGGACGCCTGCGCCGAGATGGGCCTGAAGTAGCCGCGGCGCCCGGGCCGCTCCCCGCCGGGGCGCGGCCCGGCTCTTTCAGTGCGCCTGGTCCAGGGCGTTGGTGATCCGCCCCAGGAGCTGCTGGAGCGCCAGGACCTCCGTCACCGACAGACCCGTGGCCGAAAGGATCTTCAGGGGTACGGGCAGCGCACGCTCCCGCAGGTCGGAGCCTTCTTCGGTGAGCCGGACCGTCACCGAGCGCTCGTCCTCGGCGCTGCGCTCACGGGTCACCAGACCCGCCGTCTCCAGCCGCTTCAGGAGAGGCGAGAGCGTGCCCGAGTCGAGCCGCAGCCGCTCGCCGATCACCTTGACGGGCTGCGGGCCGTGCTCCCACAGCACCAGCATCACCAGGTACTGCGGATAGGTCAGGCCCAGGTCCTTGAGCGCGTCCCGGTAGACGCCGCCGAAGGCGCGCGACGCGGCGTGCAGGGAGAAGCAGACCTGGTGGTCCAGGCGGAGCAGATCCACGTCGGACGCCAGGGGCGGGTGCGACGCGGCGGCGGGGGTCGACGAGGAGCTCATGACACCAGGGTAGCTTGTCGCCCGTCATTGAGTTGCGCACAATTTAGTTGTGTGCAACTCTTTAGCGCAGAGGAGAGCGGACGCCGCTCACCACCGGACGGAAGAAGAGGCATCCCATGGACGCGCTGTACACCGCCGCCGCGACCGCCAACGGGCGCGAGGGCCGGGCCGTGAGCTCGGACGGCCGGCTCGACCTCCCGCTGGCCATGCCCCCGGCGCTCGGCGGAAACGGCGAGGGCACCAACCCCGAGCAGCTCTTCGCCGCCGGGTACGCGGCGTGCTTCGCCAGCGCCATGGGTGCGGTCGGCCGCCAGATGAAGGTCGACACCAAGGACGTCTCCGTCACCGCCGAGGTCTCCATAGGCAAGGACGACACCGGCTTCGGCCTCGCGGTCGTCATGCGCGTCGAGCTGCCGGACGAGCTCGCGGGCGAGACGGGCCGCCAGCTGGTGGAGGCGACCCATGCCTACTGCCCGTACTCCAAGGCGACGCGCGGCAACATCGAGGTCGAGCTCGTCATCGAGTAACGGCTCCCGCGACGAAAAAGCCCGGGCCCACGAGGGACACCTCGTGGGCCCGGGCTTCGTCGTGCGCGGCGCGGGCGTTCGAAGACAGGCGCTCAGCCCGCCGCCACCTCCGCGCGGATGCGGTCGAACTGGGCCCCCATGGCCTCGGCCAGGGCGTTCGCGCCGGACAGCGGACGGACCATCACCGTGAAGTCGTCGATGAGCCCGTCCTCGTCGAAGTGGAGGAAGTCGCAGCCGTTGACCTCCAGTCCGCCGACCTTGGCCGTGAAGACCAGCGCCTGGTCACGGCCGTCGGCGCCGACGATCTCCCGTACATAGCGGAAGTCGGTGAAGACCCGGCCCACACCCCGCAGGATTGCGGCCGTGATGGCCCTGCCCGGGTACGGCTTGAACGCCACCGGACTGGTGAACACCACGTTCTCCGCGAGCAGTTCCTCGATCGCGGCGTGGTCGCCGGACTCCACGGCTTTGCGGAAGGCGCTCATCGCCATCAGCCACCTCTCCCCTTGCATACTCAATTTTTTGAGTAGGTGCAGAAGACAGTAGCCACGCGCGCGGCCGCACGTCCAGGCCCCTCCCTCACGGCCGCACCCGCCTTCACATCGAAGGTCACTTTCCAGCCACCACGGAAAGTCACAGCCGGTTCACAGCTTGACGCCCGACCACCAGGCACTCCTGAAATTCCTTGGCCGGAAAGCACCTTCCCCTTCCGCCTCGACCCACCGCCCCGAAGATGCTTTCCGGTCATTCCGTCGACACCTTCCTGACATGTACGCGTCTCACCTGCAACGCTGTGGTCGCACGTGGCACCCGCACCCCCCACACCTCCCCCCTCAGAAAGGGACGCTCGCGTGACCTCTCGTATATCGCGTTCTACGCGCGTCGGCGGCTCCGTCGCCGCTGCCGCGCTGCTCGCCGCAGGCCTCACCGGCCTGTCCACCGGATCCGCCGGCGCCTCCCCCACGGCCGACGGTCCTTCCGCGCAGCCGCTCCGCCTCTCCGCCTCCCAGCGGGCCGAGCTGATCCGCGAGGCGAACGCCACCACCGCCAAGGCCGCCGGTGAACTGGGCCTCGGCGCCCAGGAGAAGCTGGTCGTCCGCGATGTGATCAAGGACGCCGACGGCACCGTCCACACCCGTTACGAGCGCACCTACGCCGGACTGCCCGTCCTCGGCGGCGACCTCGTCGTGCACGAGACCAAGGCGGGCAAGCCGGCGGGCGTGACCCGGGCGACCAGAGCCGCCGTCAAGGTCGCCTCCACGACCCCCGCGCTCGGCGCGGCCACCGTCCAGCAGAAGGCGCTCACCGCCGCCAAGGGAGCGGGCGCCCAGAAGCCCACCGCCGACCAGGCACCCCGCAAGGTGATCTGGGCCGCGAGCGGCACCCCGGTGCTCGCCTACGAGACGGTCGTCGGCGGCTTCCAGGACGACGGCACGCCGAGCCAGCTGCACGTCGTCACGGACGCCAACACCGGCAAGAAGCTCTCCGAGTGGCAGGCCGTCAAGACCGGTACGGGCAACAGCGAGTACAGCGGCAAGGTGACCCTCGGCACCACGCTCTCCGGGTCGACCTACCAGCTCAACGACTCCGCCCGGGGCGCCCACAAGACGTACGACCTGGCCCACAAGACCGCGGGCAAGGGCACCCTCCTGACCGACGCGGACGACGTGTGGGGCAACGGGCTGGCCTCCAACACCCAGACCGCGGCCGTCGACGCGCACTACGGCGCGGGGGTCACCTGGGACTTCTACAAGAACGTGCTGGGCCGCAACGGCATCAAGAACGACGGCGTGGCGTCCTACAGCCGGGTGCACTACGGCAAGAACTACGTCAACGCGTTCTGGGACGACGGCTGCTTCTGCATGACGTACGGCGACGGGTCCGGCAACGCCGCCCCGCTGACCTCGCTGGACGTGGCCGGGCACGAGATGTCGCACGGTCTGACGGCGGCCACCGCCAACCTGAACTACAGCGGTGAGTCCGGCGGCCTCAACGAGGCGACCTCGGACATCTTCGGCACCTCGGTGGAGTTCTACGCCAACAACTCCACCGACGTCGGCGACTACCTCATCGGCGAGAAGATCAACATCAACGGCGACGGCACGCCGCTGCGGTACATGGACAAGCCGAGCAAGGACGGCGGCTCCAAGGACAGCTGGTACTCCGGCCTCGGCAACCTCGACGTGCACTACTCGTCGGGCCCGGCCAACCACTTCTTCTACCTGCTCTCGGAGGGCAGCGGCGCCAAGACCATCAACGGCGTCAGCTACAACTCCCCCACGGCGAACGGCTCCACGGTCACCGGCATCGGCCGCGACAAGGCCGTCCAGATCTGGTACAAGGCGCTCACCACGTACATGACGTCGACGACCGACTACAAGGGCGCCCGCACCGCCACGCTCAGCGCGGCGAGCGCGCTCTACGGCGCGAGCAGCGCCGAGTACAAGGCGGTCGACGCGGCCTGGGCCGCGGTCAGCGTGAGCTGATCCGGCTGCGGAACGCGTGACAGCGGGCGCCCACCCCTTGGAGGGGTGGGCGCCCGCCTCGCGCTGTCAGAGGCCCGCGCCGCGCAGCGGCGAACCACCGAGGAAGCTGCCGAGCACCTGGCCCGCGAACGCGAGGCCCGCCTGCTCACGGGGCGTCAGCTCCCGGGGTTCGTCGGAGGGGGCGGCGGCC
The DNA here is from genome assembly GCF_002846415.1 of Streptomyces sp. TLI_146. Classification (NCBI taxonomy): domain Bacteria; kingdom Bacillati; phylum Actinomycetota; class Actinomycetes; order Kitasatosporales; family Streptomycetaceae; genus Streptomyces; species Streptomyces sp. TLI_146. Next base: position 7,707,199 of record NZ_PJMX01000001.1, on the reverse strand, counting down.
GCCGCCGTTCCGGCGGTGAGGCAGGCCGCGGCGGAGAGGCTGACGAGGACGACGGCGAGGCGACGGAGCATAGGGAGTCCCTTGGCTGGTGGGGGGGCCGGCGTGTGCGGCTGATCGCGTACGACTCTCGCCAACCGGGGACGCCGGGCGCGGTAGGCAGGCTGGGGGTTGCCCCGATCGGATCAGCGGGCCCGCCCCCGGAATCCCGCCGGTGGCCTTCGCCGAAACATCCGGGAAAGGTCCCGGCTGACATGGTGCGGTCATGGTCTTGTTGGGGCATCACGACATCGGCGCGCACCGCACCCCGGCCCGCGCGCGGCTGAAGAGGGTCGGCGCGATCGCCGCCGCCGTCACCCTGCTGCTGACAGCGGCTTCGTACCTCATCCGGGAGTACAACGACCGGCCACCGTGGGCCGATGACATCGCGTACGAGTCGGGGTTCATCGCGGGTTCCCGCGCGCGCCACTACGACCGGACGGGCGCCGAGGCCCGCATGCTGCTCAAGGGCGGCTGCGAGCGGTGGCGGTCGGCCGGGCGGGGCGGGGTGAAGGCGGGCTACAACCCCGGCCTTTGGGTGGAGGGCTGCCGCGACGGCGCGGCGGGACGCCAGGCGAGGAAGCAGGGGATGGTCCGCTAGCCGGGCGACCGCGCGTCCGGGGCACCCGGGTCCGTTCCCGGGGGATCAATGCGTCCGGTACCTGAACCGGGCGTGAAGCAGAGGTGTGGGGAAGGTCTCCTCCGCGAGCGGGCGCCGGGGGCGTACCCTCATGGCATGACTCTTCTGGTGATGCGACGACACGTGGACTACGTGCGCGTCACCAGCATGAGCTGTCGCCCGCAGGACTGACCCTCGCGGCCTTCGCGGCCACGGCCCCGGCCCGGCTTTCCGCCCGCCCCGGCCCTCGCCCTTCTGCCAACGGTCCTGTCGCGGTCCCTCCGGTTCCGGCGTACCCATACGCCGATCCGTTCCGGCCGTCCCTCCCGCCAACCCCGGGAACAGGACCTCCGTACATCCCGGAACGGAAACGGAACCCGCTCATGTCCAGCACCACCCTGCTTTCCACCTCACTCCCCGTGGTCGACCTCTCGCAGGCCGACGACCCGGCCACGCGTGACGCCTTCCGCGAGGGGCTGCACCGAGCGGCTCGCGACACCGGGTTCTTCCATCTCACCGGGCATGGCATCGAGGACGCCGAGGTCGCCCGTATATTGCGGCTGACCAGGGAGTTCTTCGCACTGCCCGAGGCCGAACGGCTCGCCCTGAGCAATCTGCGCTCGCCCCACTTCCGTGGCTACACGCGCATCGGCCACGAGCTGACGGGCGGGCGTTCGGACTGGCGCGACCAGCTGGACGTCGGGGCCGAGCGGCCCGCGCCCGAGGTGGGGCCGGGCGACCCGGCGTACCGCTGGCTGGAGGGGCCGAACCAGTGGCCCGACGCGCTGCCCGAGCTGCGCACCGTCGTGCTGGACTGGCAGGACCGGCTCGCGGCCGTCGCGCACCGGCTGCTCCAGGAGCTGCTCGCCTCGATCGGCGCCCCGGCCGACTTCTTCGACGCCGCCTTCGCCGAGCGCCCGCATCTGCACACCAAGCTGATCCGCTACCCCGGCAGCGCGCCGGAGGGCGACGGCCAGGGCGTCGGCGCCCACAAGGACTACGGGTTCCTCACGCTGCTGCTCCAGGACTCCGTGGGCGGGCTCCAAGTCCGGCTCGGGGACGGCTTCGTGGACGTGCCGCCGCTGCCCGGCGCCTTCGTCGTCAACCTCGGCGAGCTCCTGGAGATCGCGACGCAGGGCTACCTCTCCGCGACCGACCACCGGGTGGTCTCGCCGCCCGGAGCGGTGGAGCGGTACTCGGTGCCGTTCTTCTACAACCCGCGTCTGGACGCCCGTGTCGACACGGTCCCCGGCGACTACCTGGCGCACGCGCCGGGCGTGGCGCACAGCGCGGACAACCCGCTGCACGCCGAGTACGGCCGCAATGAGCTGAAGGGGTGGCTGCGGGCCCATCCGCAGGTGGCCCGGCTGCACCACCCGGAGCTGGTGGGCTGAGCGGAGCCCGTACGCGGGCGCGTTTTCGGGGCGCCGTCCTCCCGCGGTCGGCGGCGCCCCAAAGAGAGCGGGGCCGTCTGCTCGGGGATAGACGGCCCGGCTCCGATTCCAGCTTGCGCCGTACTTCCGCGAAATGCACGGGTTGTGCGACCACTTAAAGTGGCCAATCCGGCGGCCCCAGGGCCGCACTGTGAGCGGCGGGGCGAGCGGTGCGCACGTGGTCACACGGCGTGACCGGCCGGTTCGGTCAGGGTGACGGGGCGCGTCAGGCCGCCCCGGGCCCGGACTCGACGCCCACGACCAGCTTGCGCAGCAGACCGGCGAGGGCGCGCCTCTCCTCGTCGTCGAGCACCGACAGCAGGGCGTCCTCGCCCCGCCCCTCGGCGTCGAGATGCCCCCGCAGCGCCTCGTGCCCGGCCTCGGTCAGCTGTACGTGGACGCGGCGGCGGTCGGTCGCGTCGGTCGTCCGGGTGAGCAGCCCGGCCTGCTCCAGCGGCCCGAGCCGGGACGACAGCGCGCCCCGGGTGAGGCCGAGGAGATCGGCCAGCCGGGACGGGCTCGTGGTGTACGGCGGGCCCTGGCGGCGGAGCATCAGGAGCATCTTGAACTCCCCGTGCCTGAGCCCGTCGGAGTCCAGGGTCTCCCGGCGGGTCCGGGCGAGGTGCCGCCCCAGGATCGCCAGCCGCATCACGATCGCCTCCTTCACCGGGTCGTACGGATCCAACTCCCGCGCCCAGCGCGCCACCTGCCGGTCGGCCGAGTCCTCCAGCACGGCAATTCCTCCGTCCGTCTCGATGCTTCACGGCTTTACGCCCAAGTAGTTTTCTTGTGGATAGTTTTTCGGATAACTACCTTCCTCGCCATGACGAACACCGAGATGGACAAGAGGAGTCGGGTCCCGGTCGACGAGGTGATCGCGGCCGCGCTGGAGCTGGCACGGGGCGGGCGGTGGCGCCGGGCGGCGGGTCTCCTCGATGCGACGGCGCCCAGGGACGAGGAGAGCCGGGCGCGGATCGCCCTGGCGGCGGTCGAAGTCGCCCTGGAGAGCGACTGGTTCGGCGGGACCGGTCTGGCGGCGAAGCGGCTGGCCGTCGCGGAGGAGGTCGCCGCCGACCTCGATGCCGACGGCCGCTGGGACCTGGCGTTCCTGCGGTTGCGGCACGACTACGCGGGCCAGATCTTCGTCGGCGGAAGCTTCCGGCTCGGACCGGAGGGCAAGGACGCGCAGGAGCTCGCCGAGGTCCGACGCCGGGCCGCGTCGCTGCGCGAGCGGGCGCCGGATGCCGTACGGGCGGGGTGGGCCGAGATGTACCTCGGTCTGATCGCGGACAACCTGTTCGCCGAGCGCGACGCCGCGCCCGCGCATTACGCGGCCGCCCTGAAAGCCGCCGGACACGGCGACGACCGCCTGGCCCGGGAGGCCCTGCGCCACCTCGGCGACCATGACCACGACGCCGGTGACCCTGTGCGGGCGCGCGAACGCTGGGAGCGGGCCGCCGAGTTGGGGGCGCGGGCCGGTCTGGTCCCGGGCACGCTCTCGCAGCAGATGCTGCTCGCGGTCCTCGCCCGTACCACCGGCGACACGGCGGGCGCCGAGGCGCTGGCCCGCGAGATCGCCCGCTGGGCGGGAGCGCTGGGCGCCGTCCACATCGAGGCACAGGCCACGGCGTTCCTGGCCGGCGCGGACCCCACGGCGCCGCCCGCCGGGCATGCCCCGGCTACCGCGAGCGGCCTACCGCCCAGGTATGAGCCGCCTTCCGGAGCTGCCACCGAAGTTCATATGGGTTCAATCCCACGGTGAATGCCGAGCGGTGGCCGTGGTTCCTATGGTGTTCCGCACACCGAGGACATGAGTCCTCCGGGGACCACTCAGGAAAGGAACGATTCCATGACCACGGTACGGGGGAAGTCCAAGTTCGCGTACGGCGCCGTCGTCGCGATGGCCGTCACCGGGATCGGCGTCCTGCCGGCGCACGCCGCGCCGACGCCCGCCAAGGCCCCGCAGCAGCAGTCGGCCGTGTCGGCCACCGGTGCCACCACCAAGGCCGCCGCGTCCCGCAGCTACACCTACCTCTCCTTCAAGATCAACCGCAAGGACACCTCCAACTCCCGGCTGAGCCTGGTCTACGTCCAGGTGATCAACCCTGACAAGGTCCGCACGTACACGGTGAAGACCTGGCGCGCCGGGTCGGGGACGGGCAGCACGAACTCGTGCCTCAAGAACAGGGGCGTGCTGCCGAGCGGCGACTACAAGATCCGCTCGTTCGAGGCCCACAAGGACGGCGGGCCGCACGGCATCCACGGCCTCGCCTGGTACGTCGGCGAGCACCGGTGCAAGCCGGGTGGAACGAACCGGGACGCGCTCTTCGTCCACAGCGAGATGCTCCCCAACGGCAAGCAGGGCAGCACCGAGCCCTACCGCTGGGACGGCAACAGCGACTACAAGTCGAACGGCTGCATAAAGCTCAAGCCGTCCGACGCCCGTGATCTGGCCGGCTACCGGTCCAACTACCCGCACCCCGGGAAGCTGTACGTCTCGTAACCGGTATGACCCGGGCCCTCGTCGACCGATGTCGGCGAGGGCCCCGGCACGCTACCCCCCGACGAACTCCTCGGCCCCGTACCGCACCTGCGCCTTGTTCCAGTCCACGCCCAGCTCGCCCACGAACTTCTTGGCGAGGGGGAGGTCGGCGACGGGGGCGATCAGGATGAGGCGGCCGTCGCGGGCGGTCACCGAGCCGCCGCCGAGTTCGTCGCGGGCCTCGGGGTCCGCCAGGAGGGCGTCGTGCAGCTTGCGCGAGGTCACTCCGGTCGCCTCGATGTCGACCGCGTTGGTCTCGGGCGAGGTACGCGGGAGGTGGCGGAACGTCAGGACGGACTCCTGCTTGTACTGCTTGCGGATGACGTCCGCGATGTGGTGCAGCCCGGCCGCGCTGACGTGGTTGACGTCGAACTCGCGCGAGCGCTCGTACGTCGCCTGCTTGAGGTCGGACGACCAGAAGACGCCGTCCAGGAGCGTCGAGCGCCCGGCCTTCGCGCCCTGGGTGCGGATGACCTCGCGGACCTCGTGGTCGAAGCGGACCAGGCGCGCCTTGAGGCGGGGGTCGGCGGGGTCGGTGATGGTGGCCGTGTTGTCGGTGGCGAAGATCTCGGCCGTCGCGGTGGTGTGGCCGGACCCGGTCGAGGAGGGGGCCGACGCCGCCGCCGTGCCCGCGCCGGTCGCGCCCAGGGTCAGCGCGCCGACCGCCGCGAGGGTGCCCAACCGTCGATTCATTCCCGCAACTCCCTGGCCCGAGGCCCCCGTGGGCCGTGTGGTGCTGCGCCGGTCGACGCACGGGGATCACGGTAAGGGGCGCGAGGGGGCGCCTTCCGGGATATGTACACGTATGGCCGATAACCGATGTGGGATCTGCGCAGCCGGCGCCTAGAAGAACACTCCGCACCTCAGCAGCACATTCGCGTACGGCCGCGCCTCCCCCGTCCGCACCACCAGCCGCGCCCCCGACGAACGCGCCTTCAGCTCGTCGTGCGCGACCAGTTCGAGGCGGGGGAAGTGCGCGGCCAGCAGGCGCGCGGTGGGCGGGTTCGCCTCGTGGACCTCGTGCGCGGCGGTCGCGCCCTCCACCACCAGCTCGGCGAGGAGTCCGTCCAGGACCTCGGCGAACGACGGCACCCCGGCCCGGAAGGCCAGGTCGACCACGCGCGGGCCGGGCGGGATGGGCATGCCCGCGTCGCACACCAGGACCCCGTCGCCGTGCCCCAACTCGGCCAGCGCGCCCGACAGATGACGGTTGAGGATGCCGGTCCTCTTCACCGGGCGAAGACCTCCTCGGCGGTGGGGAACGACTCCTGCGCCCCCTGCCGGGTGACGGCGGCCGCGCCGACCCGCGCGGCGAAGGCGGCGGCCTCCGCCAGGCTCTCGCGCAGGCTCAGCCGCCACGCTAGGGCGGCGGTGAAGGCGTCGCCCGCGCCGGTGGTGTCGACCGCGTCGACCCGTGGGCTCTCCACGCGGACGAACGAGCTCGTGCTGCCGGCCGCGACCAGGGCGCCCGCCGCGCCCAGGGTGATGACCACCGAGCGCGGACCGCGCAGGAGCAGCGCCCGCGCCCAGTCCTCGGGTTCGGGGCCCGCCGAGGAGCCCAGCAGGAAGCGTGCCTCGTGCTCGTTGACGATCAGCGGGTCGCAGGCCGCGAGGACCTCGGCGGGCAGCGGCCCGGCCGGCGACGGGTTGAGGACGAACCGGCTGTCGAACGCGAGGCTGCGGACCGTCTCGACCACCGTCTCCAACGGGATCTCCAGCTGCGCGGAGACCACCCGCGACGCCTGGAAGAGGCTGGCGGCGGCGCGTACGTCCTGGGGGGTGAGGCGGGCGTTGGCGCCGGGCGAGACCACGATGCTGTTGTCGCCCGACGGGTCCACCGTGATCAGCGCGACCCCGGTGGGCGCCCCGCCGACGAGCATGCCGACGGTGTCGACGCCCGCCGCCCGCTGGGAGTCGAGCAGCAGCCGTCCGTACCCGTCGTCGCCCACGCGCGCGAGGAGCGCGGCGCGCGCCCCCAGGCGGGCGGCGGCCACTGCCTGGTTGGCGCCCTTGCCGCCCGGGTGGACCGCCAGGTCCGAGCCGAGGACCGTCTCGCCGGGACCGGGCCGCCGGTCGACGCCGATGACGAGGTCGGCGTTGGCGGACCCGACGACCAGGAGGTCGTAGTCGTACATCCCTGTCCTGCTTTCGCTGAGGGGCGGGTGGGGCTGACTGGCGGGTGGACCGTCAGGAGAAGTCGGCGACGTTCTGCCGGGTGACGACCTTGACCGGGACCTTCACGGTGCTCTGGACCGCGTCGCCATTGGCCGCTTGTACCGCGTTGCGGACGGCGATGCGGCCGAGTTCGGCGGGCTGCTGCGCGACCGACGCGTACAGCGTGCCCGCTGCGACCGCCTTCAGGCCATCGGGCGTACCGTCGAAGCCGACCACGGCGACCGATGTGCCCGCCTTGGCGCCCAGCGCCTTGATCGCGCCGAGTGCCATCTCGTCGTTCTCGGCGAAGACTCCGGTGACGTCGGCGTGCGACTGGAGCAGGTTGGTCATGACGTCCAGGCCCTTGGTGCGGTCGAAGTCGGCGGGCTGGCGGGCGACGACCGTGATGCCGGGGTACGCCTTGATGCCCTCGGCGAAGCCCTGGCCGCGCTCGCGGCTCGCGGAGGTGCCCGCGGTGCCCTGGAGGACGACGATGCTGCCCTTGCCGCCGAGCTTGTCGGCGAGGGTCTTGGCGGCGAGCCTGCCGCCCGCGACGTTGTCGGAGGCGACCAGGGTGGCGGTCTCGGCCTTGTTGACGCCCCGGTCGGCGGCGACCACCGGGATGTCCGCCTTGTTGGCGCCGCGCACGGACGGCCCGACGGCGTCCGAGTCGACCGGGTTGACGATGATCGACTTCACCCCGGCGCCGGTGAAGTTCTGGATCTGGTTGGCCTGTTGGGAGGCGTCGTTCTGGGCGTCGGTGACCGTGAGGTCGACTCCGGCCGCCTTCGCCTCCGCCTTGGCCCCGGCCGCCATCTGCACGAAGAACGGGTTGTTGAGGGTGGAGAGCGACATGCCCACCTTGGTGGACGCGCCGGACGAGCCGGTGTTCACGAACGACAGGGCGCCCAGGACCGCAGCCAGCGCGACGGCCGCGACCGCGAGTTTCGCCGCGCCCCGCCTGCCGCCGAAGCCGCCGCCCGCTCCCGTCGCGGCCGCCCCCGGTGCGGCCCCGGCGCGGCGGCGCGCCGTGTCGAGCAGCACCGCGAGCGCGATGACGACACCGATGACGACCTGCTGCCAGAAGGCGGAGACCGACAGCAGGTTGAGGCCGTTGCGCAGCACGGCGAGGATCAGCGCGCCGATGAGGGTGCCGGACGCCTTGCCGACGCCGCCGGACAGGCTTGCGCCGCCGATGACGACGGCCGCGATCGCGTCGAGCTCGTAGCCCTGGGCGGCCTGCGGCTGCGCGGAGACCAGCCGGGAGGCGAGCACGATGCCCGCGACGGCGGCGAAGAGGCCGGAGAGCGCGTAGATCGCGATCTTCTGCCGCTTGACCCGAAGCCCGGAGAGCCGGGCCGCCTCCTCGTTGCCGCCGATCGCGTACATGGAGCGCCCGATGTACGTACGGGACAGGATCAGGGCGGTGAGCAGGCCCATGACGACCATCACGATCACCGGGACCGGCAGGTGGCCGCCGAGGGTGTCGCCGACCTTGGAGACGGACTCGGGGAAGGCGATCGGGCTGCCCTGCGAGATGACCAGGGAGAGTCCGCGGCCGACCGAGAGCATGGCCAGGGTGGCGATGAACGGCGGGAGTTTGCCGTACGAGACGAGGGCGCCGTTGACGACGCCGCAGGCCAGTCCCGTACCGATGGCGAGGACGACCGCGAGCCACACCGGCAGGCCCTGCTTCGTCGCCGTCCACGCGAGCACGGTCGCGCTGAGCGCGGCGACCGAGCCGACGGAGAGGTCGATGCCGGCCGAGACGATGACGAAGGTGACGCCGAAGGCGAGGATCACGGTGACGGCGGCCTGGACGCCGACGTTGAGCAGGTTCTGCGTGGTCAGGAAGTCGCCGGAGAGCAGCGACATCGCCACCGCCAGGACCACCAGGGCGCTCAGCGCCCCGTTGTCGAGCAGCAGCCGGCGGACCGCGAGGGCGCCGCTCGCGCCCGTGGTGTTCCGGAGCGTGTCAGTGGCCACGGGAGCCCTCCTCTTCGTGCGGTGCCGGGGCGGCCGCGGGGGCGGCGCCGACGGCGAGTTCCATGACCGCTTCCTGGGTCGCCCGGTGTGCCGGGAGTTCACCGGCGATCCGTCCCTGGGCCATGACCAGCACCCGGTCACTCATGCCGAGCACCTCCGGCAGATCGCTGGAGATCATCAGGACGGCGTGCCCGGAGGCGGTCAGTTCGTTGATGAGCTGGTAGATCTCGACCTTGGCGCCGACGTCGATGCCACGGGTCGGCTCGTCCAGGATGAGCACCTTCGTCTCGGCCAGCAGCCATTTGCCCATCACGACCTTCTGCTGGTTGCCGCCGGACAGGGTGCGCACCTGCTGGCCGAGTCCGGCCATCCGTACGCCCAGCTGCTCGGCGATCCGTGCGGCGGCCACCCGCTGTCCCTCGCGGTCCACGAGCCCGGCGCGGGTGGCCGAACGCAGGGTGACCAGGCCGAGGTTCTCCTGTACGGAGGCGTCCAGCAGGAGCCCCTGGCCCTTGCGGTCCTCGGGGACGAGGCCGATCCCGGCGCCCATGGCGGCGTTCACGTCGTGCCGGGGCAGGCGTGCGCCCTGCACCTCCACGGTTCCGCTGTCGTAGCGGTCGGCGCCGAAGACCGCGCGGGCGACCTCGGTGCGGCCCGCGCCGACCAGCCCCGCGAGGCCGACGACCTCACCGGCGCGCACCTCGAAGCCGACGTCGTGGAAGACGCCGTGGCGGGTGAGGCCGCGCACCGACAGCAACGGGGCACCGACATCCGGGCGTTCGCGGGGGTACTGCTGGTCGATGCCGCGTCCCACCATCAGCCGGACGAGTTCGTCCTCGGGGGTGGAGGCCGGTACCCGGCCGACGCTCTTTCCGTCGCGCAGCACGGTGACGCGGTCGCCGAGGGCGGCGATCTCTTCGAGGTGGTGGGTGATGAAGACGACGCCCACCCCGTCCGCCCGCAGCGAGCGGACGATGGTGAAGAGCTTGTCGACCTCCTCGGAGGTGAGGACGGCGGTCGGCTCGTCCATGACGAGCACGCGCGCGTCGAGGCTGAGCGCCTTGGCGATCTCGACCATCTGGAGCCGGGCGATGCCCAGTTCACGTACGCGCGCGTGGGGAGCGACATCCACGCCGACCCGCTCCAGGAGCACGGCGGCGTCCGCCTCCATCCGCTTGCGGTCGATCAGCCCGAAGCGGCGCGGCTGACGGCCGAGGAAGATGTTCTCGGCGACCGTGAGGTCGGGGACGAGGTTGAACTCCTGGTGGATGGTGGCGATGCCGAGGCGTTCGGCGTCCTGGGCGCCGTGGACGCGCACTTCGCGCCCGTCGACGAGGATGCGGCCGCTGTCGGGGCGGTGGGCGCCGGAGAGCATCTTGATCAAGGTGCTCTTGCCCGCGCCGTTCTCGCCGAGCAGGACGTGCACCTCGCCGCGGCGCAGCTCGAAGTCGACGCCGTCGAGCGCGACCACGCCGGGGAAGGCCTTGCGTATGCCTTCGACGCGCAGCAGGTCGGGGGAAGCGCTCACGGCTTGCTCCTACGGGTCGGGGCGTGCTCGCCGCAGGAGCTGCGGGCGACCAGGCGTGCGGGCAGGGTGACGGACTGCGGGGGCCGCCCCTCGATCCGGTCGACCAGGGCGCGGACGGCGGCCCGGCCCAGCTCTTTGGTGGGCTGCGCGATCGCGGTGATCGGCGGATCGGTGTGGACGAACCACGGGATGTCGTCGAACGCGGCGAGCCCGATGTCGTGCGGCACGCGCAGTCCGTGCGCCCGGATCGCGTCGAGCGCGCCGAGCGCCATCAGGTTGTCGGCGGCGAAGACGACTTCGGGCGGCTCGGGGAGCGCGAGGAAGGCCTCGGTGCTGCGGCGGCCGCTGTCGGCCTGGAAGTCGCCGTGGCCGATACAGGCCTCGGGCAGCGCCAGGCGGTGTTCGCGCAGGGCGTCCCGGAAGGCCTCGACGCGCTCGCTGCCGGTGGTGGTGGCGGCCGGGCCCGCGATGATGGCGAGCCTGCGGTGGCCCAGGCCGTACAGATGGGCGACCAGGTCGCGGATGGCGGCGCGGCCGTCGGCGCGTACGACGGGGACGTCCACGCCGGGGATCCAGCGGTCGACGAAGACCATGGGGGTGCCCGCGCGGGCCGCGTCCAGCATCAGCGGGGAGCCGCCGTCGGTGGGCGAGACGAGCAGCCCGTCGATCCGGCGGTCGAGGAGCGTGCGGACGTGGTGGTCCTGGAGCTCGGGCCGCTCGTCGGCGTTGCCGATGATGACGCTGTAGCCGAGCGCGCGGGCCTCCTCCTCGACGGAGCGGGCCAGTTCGGTGAAGTACGGGTTGAGCACATCGCTGATGACCAGGCCGAGGGTGCGGGTCTGGTCGGTGCGCAGCGACCTGGCCACGGCGTTGGGCCGGTAGCCGAGCGCGTCGACGGCGGCGAGGACGCGGGCGCGCGCCTCGGGGCTGACGGACGGGTGGCTGTTGAGGACACGGGAGACCGTGGCGACGGAGACACCCGCGCGGGCCGCCACGTCCTTGATGCTCGCCATGCGCCGCACCACCTCCTGGTGAGCCCGGTACGAGCCCCGTGGAATCGATTACACGGAGGATTGGAATCGATTACAGGCGCCCGGACAAGCCCCTGCCCGCGCTCCGAGATCCGATCGTGATGAAGCTGCGCTCAGATGAGCGGCGAGGCGGGTGGGGGGCGGCGAGGCCCGGGAAGCGGCTTCCGCTTCGGCGGCCCGGCGGCGGGCCAAGACCCCTCATACGCCCCAACTACTGGTGCCTCTGCGGCAGTTGATGAACACTCTTCCCCTGTTACGTGCCGGAAAAGCTCTTCCACTCGTCGCGCGCCGGTCGCACCGGCCGCGTAAGGAGCCGTCCATGCGTACAGGGAGATCGAGAGGGATGCGTACGGCCGCGGTCGCCCTCCTGGCGATCGCGGGACTGCTGGTCCCGGGAGGCCCGGCCGCCGGTGCCGGGGCCCAGGAGGAGGACGACGAGGGCGGTCCGGCCGCCCCCGCCGAATACAGCTATCTGCAGAAGGCGATACCGGGGCAGCCGCTGCCCCGGCACGCCTACGACACCGCCGCCGCGCAGGCCGCCGCACTGCCCGCGACCGGCGGCGGCTGGCAGCCCGTCGGGCCCACCAACATCGGCGGCCGGGTCGTCTCGCTGGCCCTCGACCCGCACCACGCCGACACCCTGTACGCGGCCGCCGCCAGCGGCGGGGTGTGGCGCTCGGCCGACGCGGGCAGGACGTTCACCCCCGCGTGGCCCGAGCGCGGCACCCAGGCCATGGGCGCGCTCGCCGCCGCTCCCGACGGCACGCTCTACGCCGGAACCGGCGAGCCCAACCCGGGCGGCGGCAGCGTCACGTACGAGGGCACCGGCGTCTACCGCTCCACCGACCAGGGCCGCAGCTGGCGGGCGGTCGGGCTGCGGGACTCGGCGGCCGTCGGCGCGCTGGCCGTGGACCCGCGCAGACCGCGCCGGGTGCTCGCCGCGGCGACCGGCTCGCTCTACAACCCGGGCGGCGACCGGGGCGTGTACCTCTCGGAGAACGCGGGCGGCTCCTGGCGGCGGGTGCTCGACGTGCCCAACGCGTTCACCGGAGCCGTCGACGTCCAGCGCGACCCGGTGGACCCCGACCGGGTCTACGCCGTGCTGTGGGACCACCGGCGCGAGCCGGACAGACGCACCTACGGCGGTACGGGCTCCGGCGTCTACCGCTCGGACGACGGCGGCGCCCACTGGCGGCGCCTCGGCGGCGGGCTGCCCACGGCCGACTCGGGGCGCATCGGCCTCGGCATCGCCGCCTCCGAGCCCGGTCGCCTCTACGCCATGGTCGGCGCCACCGACGGCACCTTCGGCTCCTTCCTCACCTCGGCCGACGGCGGCGACACCTGGGCGAGGCTGCCGGACAACGCGGCTCTCAAGGAGTCCCAGTCCAGCTACTCGTGGTGGTTCGGCAAGGTGTGGGTCGACCCCACCGACGCCCGGCACGTCCATGTGGCCGGGGTGGACCTGCTCACCACCAAGGACGGCGGGACCACCTGGACGGAGCAGGACACCGTCCACGCCGACCAGCACGTCATGCTCTGGGACCCGCGCACACCCGGCCGCGTCTACCTCGGCAACGACGGCGGTGTCTACCGCTCCGACGCACGGGGCGACGGCGGCTGGACCAAGGCGGTGTACGAGCCGTGGACCCAGCTCTACACCGTGGCGGCGACCCCGCAGGACACCGAACGGATCTCCGGCGGAGCCCAGGACAACGGCTCCCTGCGGTCCTGGGGCGGCGACCGCTTCAACGAGTACCTGGGCGGCGACGGGCTGCAGAACCTGATCGATCCCACCGACGTCAACCGGGTGTACGCCTGCTACCAGTACGGGAACTGCTTCCGCTCGACGGACGGCGGCGCCACCCTCACCGAGTACACCGACTCCACCACCGCCGACCGGCGCAACTGGCTCACCCCCGTCCAGTTCGACCCGGTGGACCCGAACGTCCTGTACTACGGCGGCAACCGCCTCAACCGGTCCACCGACGGCGGCGCCACCTGGCAGCCCATCAGCCCCGACCTCACCGGCGGCCCGGGCCACGACACATACCCCTACGGCACGATCACCACGGTCGCGGCCGCGCGTGACGGGCACACCGTCTGGGCGGGCACGGACGACGGGCGGGTGTGGGTGACCCGCGACCTCGGCGCGCACTGGGCCCGGGTCCTCTCCGGGCAGCCGTGGGTGACCCGGATCGCGGTGGACCCGGACGACCCGTCGACGGCGTACGTCTCGCTCTCCGGGTACCGGTCGGGCTCCTCGCAGCCGCATCTGCTGCGGACCCGGGACGCGGGCGCGAGTTGGAGCGATCTGTCCGGAAACCTTCCCCAGGCCCCGGTGAACGACGTGGTGATCGGCGGCCGGAACACGCTCTATGCCGCCACCGACCAGGGTGTGTTCGTGAGCGGCCGGGGCGGGTGGCGGCGGCTCGGCGGCGGGCTGCCGCTGGTGCCGGTGTCGGACATCACATACGACCAGGTCCACCACCGCCTGGTGGCGGCCACCTTCGGCCGCGGCTTCTACAGTCTCCGTACCGAACAGTAGATTTGACGAATCGTCAGGCCCCCGTCGGCACGGCCGGCGGGGGCCTTCGCACGCCCGGGTACGGCGCGGTCGACCGTGGCCGGTTCACATCGGTCCCGCCCGGACACTGCACCGATGCGATCTCGCCATGTACCGTTCAAATGCGTGTCGTCCGGCGGTACCCCAACTGCCGTTCTACGCGCGCAGACTGGGCGCCCGCACCGCCTCTCCCCCACCCCTCATGGAGGTAGCAGGATGCTCCGACCCCGGAGTTCCCCAAGATCACGGCAGAGACTCGCGACCGCGCTCACCGCGTTCGCCGTGTTCGGCGCCGGTACCGCCGCGCTGGCCGTCACCGCTCCCCCGGCGGCCGCGGCCACCACCCCGCACCGCGTGCTGTTCGACAACTCGAAGGCCGAGACCGCCGGCAACGCCGACTGGATCATCGGTACGAGCCAGCCGGACCCGCTGGGCCAGAAGGCCAGCCCCACGACCGAGAAGGACTGGACCGGCGCACTGTCCTCCTGGGGCGTCGCGCTCCAGAAGACCGGCGGCTACTCGCTGAAGACGCTGCCTTCCGGCAACACGATCACCTACGGCACGTCGTCGGCGCTCGACCTGCAGAACTTCGACACGTTCGTGCTGCCCGAACCCAACGTGCTGCTCTCGGCGTCCGAGAAGACCGCAGTCATGAAGTTCGTCCAGAACGGCGGAGGTCTCTTCATGATCTCCGACCACATCAACTCGGACCGCAACAACGACGGCGCCGACGCGGTCGAGGTCCTCAACGACCTGATGACCAACAACAGCGTGGACAGCACCGACCCGTTCGGGTTCTCCATCGACTCGCTCAACATCGGCACCGACAACCCGAGGGCCGTCTCCAGCACGACGGACCCGGTGCTCAACGGCTCCTTCGGCAAGGTCACCGGCAGCATCATCCGCAACGGCACCACGGCCACCCTGAAGCCCGCGGACAACCCGGCCGTCAAGGGTCTGGTGTACCGCACGGGCTCCTCGGGCAACACCGGCGCGTTCTTCGCGACCAGCACCTTCGGCAGCGGCCGGGTGGCGTTCTGGGGTGACAGCTCGCCCATCGACGACGGCACCGGCCAGTCGGGCAACACCCTCTACGACGGCTGGAACGACCCGGCCGGCACGGACGCGGCCCTCGCCCTTAACGGTACGGAGTGGCTCGCGGGCGCCGCGGGCTCGGGCAGCGGTGGAGACGGTGGCGGGACCGGCGGCACCTGCACCGCCGCCCAACTGCTCGCCGACCCCGGCTTCGAGTCCGGCACCTCGGCGTGGTCGGGCACCAGCGGTGTGATCACCGACGACTCCGGCGAGGCCGCGCGCACCGGCACGTACAAGGCATGGCTGAACGGCTACGGCTCGGCCCGCACCGACACGCTCTCCCAGTCGGTGACGATCCCGGCGGGCTGCACCAGCGCGAAGCTCAGCTTCTACCTGCACGTCGACACGGCCGAGACGAGCACGACGACGGCCTACGACACACTGAAGGCGCAGGTGGTCAACGGCAGCGGAACGGTGCTGTCCACCCTCGCCACGTACTCCAACCTCAACGCCGCCAGTGGCTACACGCAGCGGACCTTCGACCTCGGCGCGTACGCCGGGCAGACGGTCACCGTGAAGTTCACCGGCACCGAGGGCTCCCAGCTCCAGACGTCGTTCGTCATCGACGACACGGCGCTCGACGTGAGCTGACCCCGGGGTCGCGTCATACGAACCGCCGTCCACCCTTCGCGGGTGGGCGGCGGTTCGTGCATGTCCGGACGCCCTCGTCATGGCTCTTGTCTTGTCGGGCGCCGCTCATTACCGTCCCGTAGCCACCGCGCACCGCGATTGTCATGCCCCCCACAAGATCATCCGGAGTGACGATGTCCTTCTACCGAACGCTCGGCTCCCTGGCGGCCGTGGTGACCCTGGCCGTGGCCGGGTCCGCCGCGACCGCGACCGCCTCCGCGCCCCCGTCGGCCTCCGACGCCGCGACCGGGGCGAAGTCCTCCGGCGCGACCGGGCTGCGCGAGGTGCTGTTCGTGGGCAACAACTGGGACGGCACCGCCGACGTCGTCGAGTCCAGCGGCGCCCTGGCCCGGATCGGGCGGATCAATGTCATTCCGGACAAGGATCAGCGGATGACCGAGATCTACCTCAACCCGATCAAACTGGCCTACTTCCTCGGCATCAGACAGGGACCGGGCGAGGGCCACGACCAGTTCGTCGACGACATGTACTCCACGCCCGACGGCTCCGCCGTCGTGGTCTCCCGGCCCAGCTTCGCCGACGTCGTGTCCATCGACCTGGCCACCGGACACATCAACTGGCGCTTCCCCGTGTCGGGTTACCGCTCGGACCACATGGCCGTCTCCCCCGACGGCACCCGGGTCGCCGTCTCCGCCTCCACCTCGAACACCGTGCACGTCCTCGACATCGCAAGCGGCAAGCAGCTCGGCTCGTTCGCGACCGGCGACAAACCGCACGAAAACGTCTTCACCGACGGCGGCAGGTATCTGTGGAACATGGCGATCGGGGACGTCAACACGGCGCTCGACGACCCGTGGCTGGACTGGACGAAGGGCGACCGGCACATCACCGTGGTGGACGCGCACACCTTCAAGCCCGTCAGGACCATCGACATGCGCGACCGGCTCGACGCGTTCGGCCGCAAGGACCTCTCCGACGCCGTGCGGCCCGTGGTCTTCACCCCCGACGAGTCGAAGCTCTACTTCCAGGTGTCGTTCTTCAACGGCTTCCTCGAATACGACATCGCGGGCGACCGGATCACCCGCTCCAAGACGCTGCCCAAGAACCCGGCCACCAGCGAGGACCGCACCACCTGGGTCAACGACTCCCGCCACCACGGGCTGTCGATCAGCCCCGACGGGGCCAAGCTCTGCGTCGCCGGGACGATGGACGACTACGCGACGGTCGTCGACCGTACAACGTTGCGAGAAGGCCCGCTGGTTCCCGCCTCCAAGCCGTACTGGGCGACGGTGAGCGGGGACGGCAGGTCCTGTGTCATCTCCGAGGCCGGGGCGGACCGGATCACCGCGATCGACTTCGCGACCGGGCAGAAGACGGTGTCCGTGGCGGTCGGTGACCATCCGCAGCGGGTGCGCATCGGCCATGTCGCCGCCGACTGGACCGGCCCCTCGGCCCGCTGACACCCCCGCACCGGCCGCGGCCCCGGCGGGGTGAGAGGATCACACCCCGGCCGACCTGCTGGAACATGCACGTTTCCCCCCGTACATGGAGAAGCCACCGCACCTACGCGACAAAAGCACCGTCCCCGCGCTGTGATCACCAGCACAGTGCGCGGGCGGCGCAACCAACCTCGCCGTGCGCGCATCTGGACCAGTGGCACACAGAAGGAACACAGAGAACACACAGTCCGTCGCCCTCCGTTCGGTCGGGTGGGGACGATTGTTAAATCTGAGTTCCAAAGGCACACAAGCCGAACAAACACCTTTACATGCACATGTCAGGCGTAGCAGGGTTCGCTCGGGGCCACACAGTCCCCGCGGTGCTCAAGGGCACCGTGCGTACGGGCGGTTGTAGCCGGCCGCCCCCGCAACACATAAGGACCCTCCATAGTGCGTACACCCCACATACGCAGACTGGCGATCGCCCTGGCCGTCACCACGGCCGCGACCATCACGGCAGGGGGCGTGGGCACCGCCGTCGCGACCTCCGCCACCACCGGGACTTCCTCCGTCGCCTCCGTCAAGTCCGCGCAGTCGGCCGTGGACGCGGCGCGCGCCGCCGCCTTCGCGCACGCGGCCGCCACCGGTGTCTCCAAGGACGACACCCTGACGGCCACCGACACCCTGATCGACCCGGACGGCAAGCAGCACGTCCGGTTCGTCCGCGCCCACAAGGGCCTGCCGGTCCTCGGCGGCGACCTGGTCGTCCACCTCGACGCCAAGTCCGCGTACCTGGACGTGACCCGGGCCACCCGCAAGCAGGTCGCCGTCGCCGCCAAGGCCCCGAAGCTGACGGCCGAGCAGGCCAAGGCGAAGGCGGCCTCGGTGGCGAAGGGCGACGCCGGCTCGGCCGAGCTGGTCGTCGACGCGCGCGCCGGCCGCACGGCGCTCGCGTACCAGATCAAGGTCACCGGCAGCAAGACCACCGAGGCGGGCGGCGCCCGCACGGTCGTCGTCGACGCCGCCACCGGTGCCGTGCTCAGCAACGCCCCGGTCAACGACCAGTTCGTCTCGCCGCAGCTGAAGGCGAAGCTGCGCCAGCGCGGCGAGAAGGTCGCGCCCCTGACCGGTGCGACCGCCTCCTCCGGTGCGGCCGCCACGGCGTCCCCGGCCCGGCCGTTCAACCCGCCGAAGACCGCGGGCATCCCCTCGCTCGGCAGCGGCAACTCGCTGTTCGTCGGCAAGGTCCCGCTGAACACGCTGAAGACCGGCTCCAGCTCGTACCTGCTCAAGGACGCCTCGCGCGGCAACACCGAGACGCGCGACGCGGGCGGCCGCGAGGTGGTGCAGTTCTCCCAGGGCAAGCCGTTCACCAGCACCAACAACACCTGGGGCAACAGCGCCCTGAGTAGCCGTCAGACGGCCGCCGTGGACGCCCAGTTCGGCGTCGCCAGCACCCTCGACTTCTACAAGAAGGTGCTGGGCCGCAACGGCATCAAGAACGACGGCGTCGGCGCCCGCGCGATGGTGCACTTCGGCACCAACGTCGGCAACGCCTTCTGGTACTCGGACTGCGGCTGCATGCTCTACGGCGACGGTGACGGCCAGACCTTCACCAAGCCGCTGGTCGTGCTCGACGTCACGGGCCACGAGCTGAGCCACGGCGTCGTCGACGCCACGGCCAACCTCCAGCCGACCCGGGTCGACGCGAACGACAACCAGTTCGGTGAGGCGGGCTCGCTCAACGAGTCGCTGGCGGACATCTTCGGCACCGCGGTCGAGTTCCAGACCAACAACCCGAACAACCCGCCGAACTACCTGATGGGCGAGAAGCTGGGCCTGGCCCAGACGTTCCTGCGCCGTCTGGACAAGCCGTCGCTCGACACTCTTGAGGGCACGGTCGACTACTGGTCGCCCGCGTCGTACGACACCGAGGTGCACGCCGGTTCCGGTGTCTCCTCGCACGCGTACTACCTGCTCGCCGAGGGCAGCGGCAAGAAGACGATCGGCGGCGTCGACTACGACTCGCCGACGTACGACGGCTCGACCGTGACCGGCATCGGCCGGGACAAGGCGACGCAGATCTTCTACCGCGCCCTGTCCCGCTACATGGTCTCCACCACCGACTTCCACGACGCCCGCACGGCGACGCTGAAGGCGGCGACCGACCTGTACGGCGCGAGCAGCGTCGAGTACAAGACGGTCGACAAGGCCTGGGCCGCCGTCAACGTCACCGCGGCCAACACGCCGAAGCACTGACACGCGACACAGTTCCCAGGAGGCGCCCCCGCGGAACCCGCGGGGGCGCCTTCGCCGTTCGATGACCGGATCCCGTCGTCCCAGCGGCGAAGCCGAGCCATTTTCTTGACGGGATCCTGCCAAGCGGGGCGCCGCTCCCCCATGCTGCGACGCGGCGCCCACCCGGCGCCCCGAGAGCGAGGCGCCACCGCGCCCGCGTCGCCGACCGAGGGGCGGACAGCAGATGCACCGACAGGGAAACCGCAGCGCCGGACGCACGCACACCACCCGACGCGGCCGGGCCGCGCTCGCGGCGGCCGTACTCGCCGTGTCGGCCGCAGTCGCCGGCCTGACCGGCGCCCCACCGGCCGCCGCCGACTCGCCCGCGCCGGGCACCGGCACCGGGGTCCACGACGGCAAGGTGGCGCTGACGACCACCAGAACGGCCACGTCGTACCTGCTCCAGGACCCGACCCGGGGCAAGACCGACACCGTCGACGGACAGACCCACGCCATCCTCACCGATGCCGACAACGTGTGGGGCAACGGGCTGCCGACCAACCTCCAGTCCGTGGGGGTGGACGCCCAGTTCGCGGCGGCATCGGTGTGGGACTACTACAAGTCGTCGTTCAACCGCCTGGGTGTACGCAACGACGGCAAAGGGGTGCGCAGCGTCGTGCACTACGGCTCCAACTACCCCAACGTCTTCTGGAGCGACACATGCGGGTGCATCAACTACGGTGACGGGCCGGGCAACGCACACCCGCTCACCGCTCTCGACATCGGCGCCCACGAGATCACGCACGGCCTCACCTCGGCCACCGCGGGGCTCGGCTACAGCGGCGAACCCGGCGCCCTCAACGAGGCCACTTCGGACATCTTCGCCACCATGGTCGAGTTCCACGCCGACATCCCGGCCGATGTGCCGGACTACTTCATCGGTGAGAAGCCCGACTTCAACGGCAACGGCACACCCCTGCGCTACCTGGACCGCCCCTCCCGGGACGGCGTCTCGCCGGACTACTGGTCACCGTCGCTGCCCACCCTGGACCCGCACTACGGCTCCGGTGTGGCCAACCACTTCTTCTTCCTGCTCGCGGAGGGCAGCGGCCCCCGGGTGATCAACGGGATCTCGTACGACAGCCCGACCGTCAACGGCGCCAAGCTCCTCGGCATCGGCCGCACCAAGGCGGCGGCGGTCTGGTACCGCGCCCTGACCCAGTACCTGACCTCCAACGCCAACTACCGTGCCGCCCGCACCGCCACACTCGCCGCCGCCCGCGATCTGTACGGGGCGACCGGCGCCGAGTACGCGGCGGTGGCGGCGGCCTGGAGCGCCGTCAACGTGAACTGACCTCGGCCCGGGGGGCCGCCCCGCGAGGGGTGGCCTACCGGTGTCGCCCGTCTCATCCCCCGGCGCCCGCCTCCCGCACCGACAGCGGCGTGGCGATGTCCTCCAGCGCCTTGCCCTCGGCATCGACGGCGAAGAACGCGGCCACCATGCCCGCCACCGTCATCAGGGCCGCGCCGACGCAGAACGCCAGGACCGCGTCGTCGACCACTCCGCTCGACGTCAGGTCCGAGAACACCAGCGGCCCCGAGATGCCGCCGGCCGCCGTGCCGATGGCGTAGAAGAACGCGATCGCCATCGCCCGCGTCTCCATCGGAAAGATCTCACTCACCGTCAGATACGCCGAACTGGCGCCCGCCGACGCAAAGAACAGCACCACGCACCAGCACGCGGTCATCGTGGTCGCGTTCAGCCACCCCTGGCTGAAGAACCACGCCGTGACGAAGAGCAGGGCGCCGGAGAGCAGATAGGTCCCGGCGATCATCACCTTGCGCCCGACGGTGTCGAAGAACCGGCCGAGCAGCAGCGGCCCGAGGAAGTTGCCGAAGGCGATGACGGCGAAGAAGTAGCCCGTCGCTCCGCTGGAGACGTCGAAGAACTTCACCAGGATCGAACTGAAGCCGAACGTGATGGCGTTGTAGAGGAAGGCCTGCCCGATGAAGAGCGCGAAGCCGAGCACCGCGCGCTTGGGATAGGAGCGGAAGAGCGTCCGGGCGATCTCGACGAACCCCACGCTCTCGCGCTGTTCGATGGTGATGGGCCGCCCCGGCGCGGGCAGCGGCTCGCCCCTCTCCTCCTCGACCTTCCGCTCCACGCCCTCGACGAGCTCCTCCGCGCCCTGCTCGTGGCCGTGGATGAACATCCAGCGCGGGCTCTCCGGCACATGGCGCCGCACCACCAGGATGACCAGGCCGAGCACCACGCCGAGGCCGAAGGTGAGCCGCCAGCCGAGGTCCTTGGGGAAGATGTCCGTGTTGAGGGCGAGTACGGAGAGCAGCGCGCCGCCCATCGCGCCGAGCCAGTAGCTGCCGTTGATGATCAGGTCCACCCGGCCGCGGTACTTGCTGGGGATGAGCTCGTCGATCGCCGAGTTGATGGCCGCGTACTCCCCGCCGATGCCGAATCCCGTCAGGAAGCGGAACAGGAAGAACCACCAGGCCGAGAAGGACAGCGCGGTCATGGCGGTGGCGGCCAGATAGACGGCGAGGGTGACCAGGAAGAGCTTCTTGCGGCCGTACCGGTCGGTGAGCCAGCCGAAGAACAGCGCGCCGGAGCAGGCCCCGGTCACGTACAGCGCGGCGCCGAGGCCGGTGACCTGCGCGTCGGTGATGGCCAGGCCGCTGCCGTCCTCGGAGAGGCGGCTGGCGATGTTGCCGACGACGGTGACTTCGAGGCCGT
Source organism: Streptomyces sp. TLI_146 (assembly GCF_002846415.1). Lineage (NCBI taxonomy): Bacteria > Bacillati > Actinomycetota > Actinomycetes > Kitasatosporales > Streptomycetaceae > Streptomyces > Streptomyces sp. TLI_146. The sequence continues at coordinate 7,685,195 of NZ_PJMX01000001.1, read as the reverse complement.
CGAGGATCCAGACGGTGCCGAGCCCGATGACGATCATCCAGTGCCAGCGCGACCAGGGCAGCCGGTCCAGTCGCGCGGGGACTTCGGTGGTGATGGTCCGGCCGCGCGCCCCGCTGTCCACCGTCACACCGTCCATGCGTGCCTCCCTGACTCCTCCGGGCCCCTGAGCACCGGGAATGCGGACATGCCCGCCACGGGTACCCGAAGATCATCGCGATTAACCGCGCGAACTCCGTACGTACGGGCGCCCCGCTCAGGCCCGGGGCAGCGGCCGGGCATACGTGACGTACTCGCGGTGGGCGGTGAAGCCCAGCCGTTCGTAGAGGCCGAGGGCGCCGGACGGGTTGGCGGTGTCGACGGTGAGCGAGGCGCTGTCGTAGCCGTGGGTGAGGGCCGCGTCGAGGGTGGCGGCCATCAGGGCGGGGGCGGCTCCGCGGCCCCGGTGCGAGCGGCGGGTGGCGAGGTAGCCGATGTGGCAGTCGCGGGTGCCGTCGGCGGCGGTGTCGGCGTCGTACTCCTCGGCGATCAGATACGCCACCACCTCGTCCCCGTCCAGGAGCAGCCGCGACAGGGCCGGGCGGAAGGAGCGAGCGCCCACCACCCAGGTCCGCCAGTCGGTCCCGTCCATCTCGGTGAAGTCCCAGTGGTCCCGGAAGGCGTCGTTGTGGGCCAGCCGGGTGGCCTCGTCGTACGCCGGCTCGAACGCCACGAGCCGCAGCCCCTGCGGCACGCCCCCGGTCATCGGGCGGCCGGTGGTGAGCGGGTGGGTCATCTCGAACCACCAGCGGCAGGCCGTGAAGGAGGCGCTCGCCGCCAGCGCCTCCAGGTTCGGGTCCCGGGACTTCCCGCTGATCAGGAGCTCGCCGGGCAAATGCGTGAAGCCCTCGGCGTAGAGCGCGCGGGCGCGGGAGTCCATCCAGGCGACCAGATGGCGGCCGAGCCCCTGGCGCCGCCACTCGGGCCGGACCGCCGCGTCGCCGCGGAAGCGGGCCGCGTCCACGGCGCCCTCCGGGGTGTGCACCAGGGCGTACGCGACCATCCGCGCGCCGTCCCACAGCGTCAGGGTGTCCCGCTCCGAGTCCAGCTTGGGGTTCTCCAGCTCTTCGGCGAGGTCGTCCGCGTCGACGTGGTGGCCGGTCCGGTCGACCCGCTCCGCGTCGACGCGCAGGTCCAGCCAGGCGGGCACGTCGGCCTTGTCCATCGGCCGCGCCAGGAACCCCCCGGGTGCGATGTGCGACGTGGTGTTCACCGCTCCATAGTCGGGTGCGCGCGACGGCCCCGCCCGCCGAGCCCGCTGGCCCGTCCGGGTGGAGTGCGCGCGGCGCGGCGCCCCGTCACCGTATGAAATGACAGCGCCTGTCAACCTAGGGCCCCGTGTCCACGACGCGATCCGCATTCCCTTCGCGCGCTCCCCGCCGGGCCCTGCTGCGCGCCGCCGTGGCGGGCGGGCTCGCCGGGCTGGCCACGCCGACGGCCCGTGCCGCCGGGCGGGCCCCGTCCGCACCGGGGGCGCCGCCGACCCAGATCCTCGCCTGCGACCAGGCGTCCCAGTCGGTGCTCCTCCTCGATGCGACCAGCGCCTACTGGCGTTCCGGGAAGACCGACCGGACGGCGCGGGCCGCCGATCTGCTGGCGCTGTGGTCCTGGACGCCCGTGGCCGACCCCGGCCTCGCGGATCTCGATCCGAGGAGCGGCTGGCGCAACGTCAGCGAGGCCAAGGCCCGCTCCACCTCCTCCGGCCCGCTCCTGCTGACCTGTGCCTCCGGCGGTTTCGTGGCGGCGGTCCAGCATGAGGGCGCGGCGGTGTACTGGGCGGCCTCGCTGCCCGCGTGGACCAACCCGCACACCGTCGAGCTGCTGCCGGACGGCAATATCGCGGTGGCGGCCAGCACCGGCGGCTTCGTCCGCGTCTACACCGCCTCGCAGGGCCCGCGCTCCGGCGTGCACGCCTCGTTCGCGCTGCCGGGCGCGCACGGGCTGCTCTGGGACGCGGGCAGCGGGCTGCTGTGGGCGCTCGGCACCGGGCTGCTCGTGGGCCTCGCCGTGGAGGGCGGCGCGGCGAGCCCGCGGCTGACGGCGGTACGCAGCTATCCCCTGCCCGAGCCCGGCGGCCACGACCTGGCGCGGGCCCTCGGCGCGGACACCCCGATATGGCTGTCGACGAGCGGCCATGTGCGCCAGTTCGCCGCCCGTACCGGCGCGTTCGTGCCGTACCCGAACCAGAGCGCCGTCGACCGCCCGACCGTCAAGAGCGTCAGCCAGCACCCGGTCACCGGGCAGATCCTGACCGTCAGCCCCGAGCCGGGCGCACCCTGCGCCTGGTGCACCTCGCGCATCCGCTTCCACGGCCCGGGCGGCGAGGAGGAGCTCAGGGGATCGAGCCTGTACAAGGCGCGGTGGTGGACGGCCGACCGGGCATGACGTCCGGCCGCCCAGGAGCGGCGGCCGGACGTCGACGGGGGCGTTCAGAACGCGGTCACTGCCGCACGGTCCAGTGGTCGTTGGCGCCCGCCTGGAGGAACTTCAGGGGCGGGCACAGGAAGTCCCGCCCGGACGGGTTCGCCTCGGTCCACGGGGAGTCGGCCGGCCGCGCGGGCTTCCACACGCCGTTCTTGCGCAGCTGGATCGTGCTGCTGTCGAAGACGGTGTTCCTCGCCTCGGTGCAGTAGTAGCCCACGCCGGTGGCCGGGTTGACGCTCGCGTATATCTCGAAGATGTCCCAGCCGTAGTCCAGGTCGCTCTGGTCCGTGCCGGACTGGCGGTAGAGCAGCTCCCACTGGGCGGTGCGGTGGTTGTACAGGTACGAGGACCAGCGGTTGCCGGATCCGGCGTCCTTGACGAGCTGGATGCTGAAGGCGGGGCGGCCGTCGACGGCGGTGGTGTACTTCGCGCGGAAGTCGGCGTCCAGGGGCAGGATCTTGGCGGGCCCGCCGTCCCGCGAGCACCAGTCCCAGGCCCACAGCTCGTTGCCGCTGTTCCAGTACGCGGTGACCACTTCGATGCAGGAGTTCTGCGCCTTGGTGGTGGGCGCGTAGGTGAAGTTGTCCGCGTTGCTCACGCGGTAGGCGGTGTCGACGCTGTGGGTGGCGGTGATGCCGTCGTGGGTGCCGGGCTGCGGGAAGATCCCCCACCAGTTGTGGGTGAGGGCGGCGGCGCGCGCGTGGCGGTGGGCGGTACGGCCGTCCCTGAGCGCCGCGACGGCGCGGTCGCGGCCCGCGTCGCGGCCGGGGGTGCGGGCTCCCGCCACGGCGCCGTGGTGCGGGGCGTCGGGCGAGGGGGCGGCGCCGGGGTGTTCGGCGGGCCGGGCGGCGGCGGTCCCGGCGCTGTGCACGCCGCCCAGGGTGGCGGCGACGAGCAGGGCGGCCGCGAGGGCGGTTCTCGCGGATCTGGCAGACCTCGCTCGGGTGGGCGTGTGTCTGTTCACGTGGCTCCTCCAGACCGGACCGGGATCCGGACGTCATGGGGTACGACGGTGGGGGTGGGAGCACGGTCCGGCGGCGGCGCGGGATGGTGCGCCGCGGCGGAACCGGATAAGCGACTGTAATGTCCATGTCATTGACAGAACTGTCAATAGCCGCAGGAGCCACACGCATTCACGCGGGATGCTTTCGAGCCGCGCCCGCTCCGGAGGACCGGGGCGGGCGGCAGGCTCAGGAATCCGTTCCCCCCGTCGGGCCTACGGAGCGCCGTGGTCCAGACACGGACACTCCCGGCCGCACCAGCGGCAGGCCGGGGCCGGTGACGTCGGCGCGAACAGCAGGTCCAGGACCGCGTCCACGTCGTAGCCGTCCAGCTCACTCCCTTCCGGAACGAGTTGGTACGTACGGGAAAGGAACTCCGCGACGTCCTCCAGACCGGCGAGCAGGTCGGCGCTGCCTTCGTCCGAATCCAGCCTGATCCGTAACCCCCCGTCGCCGCAGTACCAGACCCGCACATCCCCCAGGCCGACCGGGCGGCGGGACGTCAGCCCCTCGGCCACCAGGTCCCGGCCCATCGTCCAGGTGGTGTGGGTGCCGTTGCCGCACACGAAGTCCACGGACACCGCGAGCGGGTCGTCGGAGTCGTACGTCATCACGGCATCCACCGGCGTCATGGCATCACCCCCCTCGTGCAGCAGCTCCACATACAGCGGTACGCAGATCTCTTCCATGTCTCCCCCCTCGGGACGGGCACCAGCGTCGTCTCTATGTCCTCTATGACGAAATGGACAGTGGTGTTAGTGACGGATTCCACCACCTCACATACGCACCGCGCGCCAGAACCGACTCAACTGCCCCCATCGCCCGCCGAAAACATGTGAGCGCGCCCCCGGTCAAGGGGGCGCGCCGGACACACGGGCTCCTCGGAGCGACTCAGCACGCCCCTTCGTCCAGCCATACACCCCACTCGCCGGTGGTCCCGGGCTCCTCGTTCCGGGTCCACCACTTGGCCTTCCACTTGTGGCCCTTGTGGGAGACCTCGTTGCCCGAGGTGTAGATCGCGGCGCTGCTCCACGCCGCCACCGAGCAGCTTCCGGGCGGCGTCGTGGGAGGCGTGGTGGGCGGGTCTGTGGGCGGCGTGGCACCGGCGAACCGCACCGCGTACTTGGCGAAGTCCCAGTCGGCCTGGGCCACGCTGCTGCATGTGCCGGAGGTGGTGCCGTTGTTGTCGGGTGGCGAGCACTGCCGGTCGCGGTTGAGCGACCAGAAGGTGAAGCGGTCCATGCCGTGGCCGGTGGCGTAGTCGAGGACGGTCTGGAAGTCGGCCTGGCGGAAGTACTCGCCGGTGTCGCTGCGGCCGTTCATCCCGGAGAAGCCCTCGTGGGCGTAGGCGGTCGCCGCGCTCCAGCCGAACGTCGACCGGAGGATGGAGTTGAAGTTGGTCAGCGCGCTCGTCTGGGCGGCCGCGCCGTTGAAGCCCCCGTCGAACGGCATGATCGAGAAGTTGTCGGGCACAAAGCCCTGCGCCTTGGCCTCGTTGAGCATCTGCTTGCCGAACCAGCCGGTGCCGTCGGCGGTTCCGGCCGTGGTCACCGAGACGTAGAGGCCGGGGTTGTTCTGCTGGAGGATCTTGGCGGCGCCGATCTCATGGGCGATGGCCGTGCCGTTCTCGTACTCGGGCTCCTCCAGGTCGAAGTCGATCGCCTTCAGCTGGTACTTGGTGATGACCTGCTGGTACGCGGCCGCGGTGCTCGACGCGTCGGAGCAGGTCTGGCCGAGCTTGGTGCCGCCGTAGCCGCCGACAGAGACGGACACGTCGCCGCCCTTGGCCCTGATGGAGGCGATGACGGAGGCGACCGCCGTGTCGGAGGAGACGGGCGCCGTACCGCCCCAAGTGGGGCCGCATCCGCCGCCGTTGGGGGCGAGGACGAACGCGAGCTGGAACGCCTTGAGGCCGGTGGCGTCCATGATGGCCCCCGCGTCGGGCGGGTTGTTGTCCAGCGGCATCAGATACGGCGCCGCCGCGTACCACCGGTTGCTCAGCGCGGCTGCGGCGGCCGGCGCCCCGGACGCCTGGCCCGCGACGAAGGCCGAGAGGCCCGCCGTGGCGAGCGCGGCGGTGGCGGCACCGCAGAGGAGAGCGCGAAGACGCTTCATGTCCAGGTCTCCTGGGTGGGGGGAGTTCCCCGGAGTCCCGAGGGGACCCCCGGGGGGATGGGTTCCCAGCAGAATCGAGCCGTGTCCGGGGCGCGTCAACGACTTGGACTAGACCATGGGGAATCTTTGAACCTGCGACGGGATAGGTGAACTCGCGCCGCACGGAACGGAGGGGCGGCCTGCCCGCCCGCGCGCCGCGCGACCCTCATTGTCAGTGCCGCGAGAGATGCTTGACGGTCCGACACCTTGTTGAAGGATCCGAAGGACACGAGGAGAAGCCGAGATGACCGAACCGGAGCGGACGGCCGCCAAGGCGTACGTCCGGCTGCTGCGCACCGCCCAGGCCGTGCTCGCCGACCCGGCCACGGCCCCGCGCGCCCTGGCGCTGCTCGCCGGGCCGATGGCCGAGGCGGAGGAGTCCCTGCGGGCGGCGGGCCTCGCGGGCAACGAGGCAAGACTGTTCGCACTGGTGGAGGACCTCCAGACCGATACCTGCGCCTCGGGCCCATGAGCACGGGGCGCGCCTGCCACTATGGGGCTGCGAGGCGGTGACGGCGATCGGAAGGGTGCGCGCCATGCGGGACCCATATGCACGGCTCGGAGGCGAACTCCGCGCGGACGGCGCTCCGTTCGGGCAGCTCCGCACGCACACGCCCAGCCTGTCGCCCTGCGGGAAGACCCCCGCACCCCGCCGCCCGGCCACCCCCCGTTCACCCGGCACAAGACCCGCGGCCGCGCGGAGCGAGGTCCACGACCCCGTCGGCGGCGCCCCACAGGGCGTCCCCGACGGGGCGGACGCGCCCGCCTCCGGCCACCCGGCGCACGCGTCCACGGCACGAGCACACCCGGGCGGATTTCCGGACGCGAACGACGCGCTCCGGCCATTCCTGGCCGCGTGACCCGCGCGCCCCCTTGCCCGCGTGTTGCAATCTCGCCAAGGAACAGGCTCCGGATCGCTTTGGCGGTCTAGACCAATGATACAAAGGCAGTCGCTCCACAGAACCGCCCAGACACCCGCAGTGATCACTCTAGGGAGACACATGCCCGGCACACATGGTCATTCCCTGCCCCCCGTTCCCCGGTACCTGGAGATCGCCCACGACCTCAAGTCCACGATCGAGTCCGGCACTTCGGCCCCCGGACACCGACTGCCCGCCGAGCGGATGCTCGCCGAGCACTACCGCAGCAACCGCCAGACGATCCGCCAGGCCCTGGACGTCCTGCGGCAGGAGGGGCTCATCAGCACCGAGAAGCGCGGCTCCTTCGTCCGCGGCGACCGCCCCGGCGAGGCGCACGCACGGCTGCTCCAGGCGCCTCCGGAGGCGCAGTTCCCGCTGGGCGCACTCAGCCCCCGGGCGGGCATCGCCGCCGCCACCCGGCTCGTCTGGGAGGCCGCCCCGGCGACGTACGCGAGCAGGCTGGGCCTGCGGTCCGGCGCCCGCACCCTCGTCCACTACTACACGGCCTCGGCCGGCGACAGGGTGATCCAGCACGCGGTCAGCTACCTCTCCCCCAGCCTCATCGCCCAGATCCCGCTGCTTGCCCGCTACGAGCGGACGCTGTCCCACCACACCCACAGCGATCTGCGCCGCCTCTACGCATGGGCGGCGGACGCGGGGCTCAGCCTGGAGCACAACGAGCAGCTCACCATGGCCCCCGGCGACGACCGCTCCGACGGCGTCCCGCAGCTGGAGATCCACCGCGAGGTGCGCGACCAGCACCACCGCACGGTGGAAATCACCCTGCTGACCTTCCCGCACGCGGAACAAGGCCCCATATATCACTTCACGTCCCCGGCCCGGGATGTGCGCCCGCCACTCTGAGGCATACCCTTCCTGCCCATGACAAGATCATGGAAAACGGGGCTCACCGCCCTGGCCGCCGGGTTCGCCGCCGTCGCCGCAACCCTGGTGACGGCCGGGCCCGCCCAGGCGGCCACGCCGTTCGGCTCGATCGACAGCGCCGTCGTCGGCCAGTTCGCCCTCGACCCGGTCGCGGACTTCGGCGGGCAGCGCCAGAACACCTTCGACGTCTACGACGAGGCGATCAAGGCGGTGGAGGCCAAGGGTGCGGTCGCCCAGGTGAACGCCACGAGCGTGCTCACCTCGGGCGGCCGCACCGGCATCAACGGGCTGTGCCACACCACCGGCCTGGCGTCGAGTCTCAGCCCCTCGGGCTTCTGCTGGGACAAGGCGGACGACACGTCCAACTCGTACACCGACGCGGGCGGCTGGACACCGCAGGGCCTGACCGGCTCGTACGACGCCCAGCCGGGCGGCCTGGTGGACGGCCACAAGGCGTTCCTGGCCTCCTGGCACTTCAGCCGGGGCCTGGGCGGGGCGAACCCGGTGGCGAACGAGTTCGCCCGCGTCAGCCTGGTCAACGCCGACAACGGCAAGATCACGTACAACCATCTGCTGCTCGTCGAGCCGACCGGCACCCAGGCAGGCGGCGACGGGAACTTCCGGGCCGTCCAGGGCACCCACGCCGACGGCGTGGTCTGGTACGGCAACAAGGTCTTCGTCGCCAACGGCCGCTGGCTCCAGGTGTACGACCTCCAGCACATCTGGAAGGTCAACTCCAGCCAGGAGTCGGTCGGCATCAGCGGCACGACGTCCTCGGCACGCTGGAGCACCTACGCGCTGCCGATGATCGGCCGCTACCGCACCACCGCCGACGACAACACCGCCTGCGTGGTGGCCACCGGCACCACGCCCTGCCTGAACTCGCTGAGCCTGGACCGCACCGGCCAGGACGGCCTGGTCTCCGCCGAGTACAAGCCCGGCGGCGCGGGCGGCCGCGTCGTGCGCTGGCCCCTGAACTACCTCACCGCGCTCCCCGCCACCACCGACCCCTCCGGCCACGGCGTCAGCCACGCCACCGTCGGCTACTCGTCCCCGGTCTGGGCGATGCAGGGCGCCGCGACCAACGGCCAGTACTGGTACATGAGCGGCACCTGCCCCACCGGCACCGGCGGCGGCTCCGGCGACGCCATCGACTACTCGTGCATCCACCGGGCCCTGCCCGACGACGCCCCGCACGTGTACACCACCTCCCCGGTCCTCACCCAGAACCTCGGCTACTCGCCGGACACGGGACGGATCTGGGGCATCAACGAGCGCATCAACTCCACCACCGGTATACGGGTCGTCTTCTCGATCAACGGCTGACGCCCACCCGTACCTCCTGGCGGGCCGGACACGTACGTGTCCGGCCCGTCGCGTGCGGAGGCGTCAGTGCGCCGCGGACGGCACCGGAACGAAGCTGATCGGGGTGCGGACCGTCAATGGGCCGTGGTAGCGGGAGGCGAACGCGACCAGCTCGCAGGTGGCCTCGCGGCAGTCGACCGCGCGCCCGTCGATCGTCGTGAAGGCGGCCGAGAGGGTGGTGTCCTGGTCGATCCGGCCCTGGTCGGTGGTGGCGGGCGGGCGGCCGCCCGGGCGGCAGGCGAACGTGTCGGTCGCTCCGGCCAGGCACTCCAGGATCGGGATGTGGTACTGCGGCTCGTACCGCTGCCCACCGAGGTGGACAGTCTGCCCGTCCGTCAACTCGCTGTTCGGCGTGGCGCGCAGGGTCGGCGGCGCTTCGAGCGGGGCGAGCGGCAGGAAGCGCAGGGGCACGGTGGTGAGCACGGTGCCCGCGTTGTCGGTGAGCGCCAGCAGGCACCGGTTCGCGGCGGTGGCGGTCCGGCAGTCGGCCGGGCCCGCGGGGGTGGCCAGGCGCGTGTAGAGCTTCTTGGGCGAGGCCTGGTAGGTGCCGTCGGGGTAGACGCGGAACTGGCGCGCGGTGTTCTCGTCGCAGGCCGTTCCCCCGCCGGAGGCCGCCACGCACTGCTCGACCCAGACGTACTCCTTGGGTGGCCCACCGGTGATCCGGAAGCTGACGATGTCGCCGTCGCGGATGCCGGTGCTCCGGTCGACCTTGAGGGTGGGCCCGTCGGAAGCGGACGCGGAGGCGGCCGAGCCGGGTTGCGCGCCGACAAGGGCGAGCGCGAAGGCGGCACAGGCCGTGGCCACGCCGAGGAGCGCGCGTCCGCGTCTGGAGCGTGATGCGGTGCGGAATGCCGTACGGGTCATTGCCTCGGCCTCCCAGCCGGTTGAGGGACGTGCGGTGTCATGGGGCGCCTTGGGGCCGATGGTCACGGCACTGCCCCGGCCCACCGTCCGCAGCATCCTGCTGTGCGGATCACGGGGCGGCCAGAGCGTAATCCGGTCACGGGAAACAACCGTGGCGGCCGGAACGGCCGAAAAGGGGCGAGGAGCCGACGGGCAGCGGGGGCTTCGCCCAATCCCCTTCCGCTGACGCTCGTTTCTGCGCAGACACGGAGACACGGAGACCCCCGGAATGCAGCTTCTGTTGCTTGTCATGACTTCGTCGATTCACACTCTGCTGTCACCGTCCGACGAGAGTCGTCCCCCCACAGGAGGTCCCCATGTCAGAGCCGCTGTCAGAACCGTTGCCCAGACGCCGCGTTCCCCGCCTGCGCACCGCGCTGGCCGGCGCCGTCGCCGTCGGCCTGGCGCTCGTCGGCGCGGGCGGCGGCACCGGCGCCGCCTCCGCCGCCGGGTCCGAGGACCTGCCGCTGTCCGGCGCCACCTCGTCGGGCCTGCACAACACCTACGACCCGGCCGCCTTCCCGTATCTGGCACAGGCGCTCGACACCGGCACCTCCATGATCGAGCTCGATGTATGGGACGACTTCATCACCAAGGAGTGGAAGGTCAGTCACTCCAACCCCCTGGGCAACAGCAACAACTGCGTCAACGCGAGCACGCCCGCACAGCTCTACTCCGGCAGCGCCAACAAGAACCTGGAGAGCTGCCTGGACGACGTACGGGTCTGGCTCGCGGCCCACCCCGGGCACGGGCCGCTCATGATCAAGCTGGAGATGAAGGCGGGGTTCCAGTCCCGCTTCGGCCTCGGCCCGGCCCAGTTGGACCAGGCGATCAGCGCCCACCTCGGGTCGGCCGTCTTCCGCCCGGCCGATCTGCTGGCCAAGCCGGGCGGCGGCCAGTACGCCACGCTCGACGAGGCGGCCACGGCCGGGAACTGGCCGACGCGCGCGCAGCTCGCCGGAAAGGTGATCCTGGAGATCATCCCGGGCACGGTCGAGGAGGGCAATCCGACCGACACCCTGTGGACGGACAAGGAGTACGCGACATACCTCCGCGATCTGCACACCGCCGGGCGCACCGCCCAGGCCCAGATCTTCCCCACGGTCCACGGGGCTCAGCCGGGCGACCCCCGCACCCGCTACGCGGACGCCTCGCTGCGCCCGTGGTTCGTCCTGTTCGACGGTGACGCCGCCACGTATCTCAACGGCACCATCGACACCGCCTGGTACGACGCCCGCCACTATCTGCTGGTGATGACCGACGCCCACAGCGTCGCACCTACCCTGGACAGCAAGAACCCGCCTCCGGCCGACGCCCAGGCCCGTATCGCCCTGCTCGCGAAGTCCCACGCGACCATCGCCTCCAACGACTGGACCGCGCTTCCCCAGGTCCAGAGCCTGACGCTGCCCCGCGGCTGACGCCGGGCAGTGGTGCGCGGGCCCGCTCCCCTCCGTCGGGGCGGGCCCGCGGCGCACCCGCTCACCCGCATCGGTGATCATGGAAGGGTGCGCCCCGTACCCCTCTGCGTCCTCAGCAGCTCCGCCCCGCCGCGGGTGGAGCACGGCCATGACCCCGAACTGTTCGTCCAGATCGGTTCGTTGACGAAACCCCTGACCGGCACGCTGCTGGTCCGCCTCGCCGTCGCCGGCGCGCTCGATCCCGACGATCCCCTGGAGCGGTTCCTGCCCGTACCGGCGGGCACCGGCATCACCCTGCGGCACCTGGCCACCCACACCTCCGGCCTGCCCCGGCTGCCTCCGGGCCTCAACCGCCGTGATCCGTACGCCCCGTTCGACGCCGAAGCGCTCGACGCGCTCGTCCGGCGCCTCGACACCCTGACCACCGCGCCGCCGGGAAAGGACGAGGAGTACTCCAACTTCGGCTACGCGGTACTGGGTTCGGCACTGGCGGCCGCGGGCGGCGCCCCGTACGAGCAGCTGCTCGACGAGTACGTCCTGAGCCCGCTCGACATCACCGACGTCACCTCCGCCCCGGCGCCGCGGCGGCGCCTGGTCGCGCGCGGAGTCTTCGGCCGTCCCGTCAGACCGTGGACGATGACCGGTGCGATCCTCCCGGCCGGGGGCCTGTGGGCCACCCCGGTCGCGGCCTCCCGGCTGGTCACCTCGCTGCTCGTCGAACACCGGCTGGGCGAGCCCGCCCCGTCCTGGCAGCGGGCCGGGCGCCTGATCTGGCACAACGGGGCCACCAAGGACGCCTCCGTCTTCGCCGGCGCCCTGCCGGACGGCGCCTGGGTCCTCGTCCACCGGCTCGGCGGCGATCCGGACACCACCGACAAGATCGGCATCGACCACCTGAAAGGTATGATGTAGGTCACATTCAGGGCTGTCACGGCCACGCTCCCCCGGCTGTCCCATGGACGTCACCACAGCGGAGACGCGAGACGGAGGCAAGCGCGATGAGGATTCTGCTGGCAGGGGCGAGCGGGGTGCTGGGGCGGCGGGCCGTGCGGGAGCTGACGGCCGCGGGACACGAGGTGGCCGGACTCGGGCGCGGCGCGTCCAACGCCGTACGGGCGGACCTGCTGGACGGGGACGCGGTGCTGCGCGCGGTCGACGGGATGGCGTTCGACGTCGTCATCCATGCGGCCACCGCCCTCCAGGGCACGTCCCTGATCCGCCACCAGGAGATGGCGGGCACCAACGCCCTGCGGGTGCGGGGCACGGCCAACCTGCTGGCCGCCGCCCGCGCCACCGGCGCCCGCCGGATCGTCCTGGAGAACATGATGTTCGGCTACGGATACGGCGACCACGGCGACCGGCCGCTCACCGAGGACGGCACACCGTTCGGCCCGGCCGGGACCAACCCCTGGCTGGAGCAGCACGTCGGCGCGATGCGCGCCAAGGAGGAACTGGCCTTCACCGCCGACGGGATCGACGCGGTGAGCCTGCGCTTCGGCCTCTTCTACGGCAAGGACGTCACCGACACGACGGTCCTCACCATGCTGCGCAAGCGCAGGCTGCCGGTCGTCGCCGACCACGGCCGGGAGCTGGCGTGGGTGAACGTGGACGACGCTGGCCGCGCGGTCGCGGCCGCCGTCGAGCACGGCCGCCCCTCGCAGGCGTACAACATCGCGGACGACCTGCCGACCGGCTTCGGCAGCCATGTCCGCGCGTCGCCGAGGCGTTCGGCGCACCGGCTCCGCTGCGGGTGCCGCTGTGGCTGCTCAAGCCCGCCCCGCTCGCGCACACCGTCATGGCGACCAATCTGCGCCTGGACAGCAGCAAGGCCAAGGAGGAGCTGGGCTGGAAGCCGGGCCAGGCCGACAGCGTGGAAGGCGTGCGCTCGCTTGCCCGCTCCCTGGGCGTCTGACAGCCTGGCCGCCATGATCAGTACGACCGGCGACGACGCTGCCCCCGACCCGTTCACCGAGCACCGGCGGCTGCTGTTCGCCACCGCCTACCGCATGCTCGGCAGCGTCAGCGACGCCGAGGACATCCTCCAGGACGCCTGGCTCAAGTGGTCCGAGAGCGACCGGAGCGAGGTGCGGCACCCCAAGGCGTATCTGGTGCGCACGGTCACCAACCTGGCGCTGAACCGGCTCACTTCGGCCGCCGTCACCCGCGAGGCGTACGTCGGCCCCTGGCTGCCCGAACCCTGGCTCACCACCCCCGACATCGCCGAGGAGGCGGAGTTGGCCGACACCGTCTCCATGGCGATGCTGGTCGTCCTGGAAACCCTCAGCCCCGTCGAACGGGCCGTGTTCCTGCTGCGCGAGGTCTTCGGCTACAGCCACGCCGAGATTGCCGAGGTCGTCGAACGCCCCGAACCGACGATCCGTCAGATCGCCCACCGCGCACGGGCGCACGTCCAGGCGCGCCGCCCCCGGTACGACACCGACGCGGAGCAGCGCTCCCTGGTCACCCGGCGTTTCATCGCCGCCTGCCAGGGCGGCGACCTCAACGCCGTGATGGAACTGCTCGCCCCCGACGTGACCGCCTGGTCGGACGGCGGCGGCAAGGTGACCGCCGCCCGTCGTCCCCTGCACACCGCCGACAAGGTGGCGCGGTGGATGGTCGGCGTCCTCGCCAAGCCCCACCTCGAACCCCTGGAGATCCGGACCGCGTCGCTCAACGGCGAGCAGGGCCTGCTCTTCAGCGTGGACGGCCACCCGCTGGGCGCGCTCACCTTCGACCTGCTGGACGGGCGCATCCACCAGCTGCGCTTCCAGGTCAACCCCGACAAGCTGGACGGCCTCCGGCCCGGCCTCGGCGACTGACCGGGCCGGGGGGCGCCGCGGGCCGGGAGCGGGAGCCGGGCCGGGGCAGGGGGTGGGAGCCGGGCAGGGCTCGTGCGCCTCAGTGCGCGTTCTCCGTCGGACGCAGGTCCCTCGGTATCCACGCCCACACCATCGCGGCGGCGGCGAGCGCGAGGCCCGCGCCGACCAGGAAGGCCGGGGTCACGGCCGTGCTGTAGGCGTGCGAGACGGTGTCGAGCAGCGCCTTGCCGGCCGGGCCGCCTATCTCGTCGGCCACGTGCGCCGCCTCGCCGACGGAGTCGCACACCTTGTCGGCGGCCTGCCCGGTCAGGTCGAGCGACGGGAGGTTGGCCGTGTAGAGGACGGTGGCGAGGCTGCCGAGGATGGCCACGCCCATGGCGGCGCCCAGTTCGTAGCAGGTCTCCTCGATCGCCGCCGCGCCGCCGACGTCGTCCGTGGGCGCCGCGGCCATCAGCGTCACGGACGCCACCGTGGTGGCCACGCCGACGCCGAGGCCGAGCACCGCGAGGGCGACGGCGAAGGCCGGGTAGCCCACCTCCGCGAACTGCTGGACGACCCAGGGCAGTGCGAGCCCCGCCGCCATCGCGACCAGTCCGGCGCCCATCACATGCCGGATGGGAAAGCGCTGCATCAGCGCGGGCGTGGTCATCGAGGTGACGATCAGGCCGAGCGGCGCGGGCAGCAGCCGCAGACCGGCCTGCAGCGGCGTATACCCCTGCGCGTACTGGAACCACTGCGTCACCAGGAAGAGCACCGCGCCCATGCCGACCATGCCCAGGAAGATGGCGGTGGCGGCCAGGCTGAAGGACCGGTTGGCGAAGAGCCGGACCTGGAGGAGGGGAACCTCCAGGCGGAGCTGACGGCGTACGAACACGGTCAGGGCGACCGCCGCGACGGCCAGCAGGATCCACGGCATCGGGTCGTCGACACCGCTCTTGCCGAGCTGCTTGATCCCGCCCGCGAGGGCGAGCATGCCGACGATCGACTGCCCCACACCCCACCAGTCCCACTTGCCGCTCCGCGCGGAGCGCGACTCGGGCAGGAATCGCAGGCCGAACCCGATCACCAGCGCGGCGACGGGGATGTTGACCAGGAACGCCGACTGCCAGCCGTGGTCCTGGACGAGCAGACCGCCGATGATCGGCCCGAGGGCCATACCGCCACCGAGGACCGCGGCCCACACGGCGTACGCGAACGCCCTCTCACGCACGTCCGTGAAGACGTCCCGCAGGATCGACAGGGTGGACGGCATGATCGCGGCGCCGCCGACGCCGAGCAGCGCCCGCGCGCCGATGACGTGCCAGGCCTCGGTGGCGAACACGGCCAGCAGCGACGCGAGCGCGAAGATCCCGAAGCCGAGCAGAAGCAGGCGCTTGCGCCCCCAGCGGTCACCGAGGCCACCGGCGGTGACGAGCAGGCCGGAGAGGGCCAGGGCATAGACGTCGATGATCCACAGCTGTTGGACCGAACCAGGCTGGAGGTCCGCCACCAGCGACGGAAAGGCCACGTTGAGGATGGTGGTGTCCATCGCGATCAGCAGAAGGCTCCCGGAGAGGATCGTCAGGACGATCCAACGCCGGGGATCCAGGCGCTCGGTGAGGTCGGCCGCGGGCCGGGAGACAGGGGCGTACATGGGGGTTCCGTTCGAAGCGGTGTACTCGGGGTCCGTAGGGGCCCAGGACGTGTCGCCCAGGCAGTACGAATAGGACGTTGTTGTCAGGACGAGGCGTCCGGCGGTTCCGCGCCGTGGCGGAACACGGTGCCGACCAGGCGGCGGATCTCGCGGTGCCCGAGGTGACCGTCACGGACGCCCTCGGCGGCCGCGTCGAGCAGCCCCCACAGCATGTACCAGATCCAGTACGGCGGCAGGTCGCCGCGGAGACGCCCGAGCCGCTGCCCCAGGGTCACGAAGCGCAGGGCGCGCTGGTCGTGGCGCTCAAGGCCGGCCCGGAAGACGGGATCCGCGAGGACGAGGCCGTCGTGGGCGGTGAAGCCGTACAGGTCCACGGCGGGCGCGAGATCCGCGATCAGCCGTTCGAGTGAGGCATCGAACGCCGCCGCGTCCGCGTCGTCGGGCAGATCGGTGGCGGCCAGCCGCTCGTCGATGACGTCGATGGCCCGCGCCGCGACGGCTCTGATCAGCGCTTCCCGGGTCGGATAGCGCCTGCTCAGCGTCGCGCGGCTGATGCCGATCCCGGTGGCGACCTGGACCAGCGAAGCACCGCGATTGTCCGCGAGGACACGCGCCGCCGCGTCGAGCAGTGCTTCATCTTTCAGCATGGCGATCCTTTCACGTCTCGAATGATACAAATTTGTCTCACATGGCGCAAACTTTGCTCACCAAACCATCCCAGCCCGCCACAGGCCTCGGCCTCACTCCCCCGCAAGGTCGGCGACACTTACCCTCCCCGCCCGCCCCGGAGAAGGGATTACGGTGACGCCTCCCCATGAGCACAACGAGCGGCCCACGGCAGCGGCTTTCGAGGCGGCGACCGGCGACGGACCCGCGCCGACGGACCCACCCGCCCAGCGGGAGGCGGCGGTACGGGTCGCCTTCGAGGGGCTGCGACAGATCCGGCGCCTGATGAACGCCGCGCACCCCGATCCGCTCTCCCTGCCCGCAGCCTGGGAGCGGAACCAGATGGTGCGCGCGGTCGCTCTGGCACTGGAAGCCGCGGGCATTCCACCGTCGGCCACGGACGCCGCCGGACAGCGAACCGCGACGGGCTACCGCGTGAGCCCGGCCGACCAGCCCGGGGTCGTCCGTGTGGAGTGGCTGGGCCCGGCCGGGAGCGGCGCCGTCCAGGAGGAACCCGAGGCGCTGCGCCAATGTGCGGACGCATTGCGGCCGTTGGGCTGGGAGGCGCTGGAATACCGGGGCGCGCGCCGCCGCCGCCACCTGGAGGTCGAGGCGGCGCCCTGACCCCCGCCACCGCACACCACTTCATCGACCGCCCCTCACCCCTCACCCTTCCTCCCCCCCCGCATTTCTCGCCCGCATCAGTCGCCCCACCCACACACCAATCCCCGCACCCATCCCCACACCCATCCCCCGTCCATTTGAATATCCAACGCACTCCGCTAGGGTGAGTCCAGATTTCCTACTCACCCGGCTTCGAGCCGGGCGGCCTTCCACAACTCCCGAAGGAAGACACGCATGCGCAACACCACGGCGCTCGTGACCGGCGCCAACCGAGGGCTGGGGCGTGCGTTCGCCCTCGCCCTGCTGGAGCGGGGCGCCAAGACCGTCTACGCGGCGGCGCGCGATCCGCGCACGGTGACCGACCCGGGTCTCACCCCGGTCGCGCTCGACATCACCGATCCCGCACAAGTCGCCGCGGCCGCCGAACTCTGCTCCGACACCTCCCTTCTCCTCAACAACGCGGGGGTTCTGAGCGGCAGTTCCCTGATCGGTGCGGACTCACTCGAAGGGGCGAGGGCGGAACTGGAGACCAACCTGTTCGGCACTCTCGCGATGTGCCGCGCCTTCGCCCCCGTACTCGCCCGGAACGGTGGCGGCGCCGTGGTCAACATGCTCTCCGTACTGTCCTGGCACACCCTCCCGCAGATCGGTTCGTACGGTGTCTCCAAGGCGGCCGCGCTGTCGATGACCAACGCGATACGCGAAGAGCTGCGCCCACAGGGCACGTTGACCGTCGCCGTACATGCCGCCTTCATCGACACCGACATGGCGGCGGGTGTCGACCAGCCGAAGACGAGCCCCGTCGACGTCGCCCACCAGGTTCTCGACGCGGTCGAGGCCGGCCGGGAAGAAGTGCTCGCCGACGAGATCACCCGCCAGGTCAAGGCCGCGCTCTCGGGGGTGCCGCATGCCGCGCGCTGAACTCCGCTCCAAAGGCAGCCCCATGGCCGTCCTCGTGGCCGCCTGCCTCGGCCTGTTCACCGTTTTCCTCCAGACCACCCAGACCATCGGCACCCTCAGCGACGTCCAGGACGACCTGGGCATCGCCCCCGCCGACCTGGTCTGGGTGCCCAGCATGTACACCCTCGTCGTCGCCTCCTTCGTCCTCGGCGCTGGTTCCCTCTCGGACCGGTGGGGCCGCAGAAGGATCTTCCTCGCCGGTGCCGTCGCGATGGGCGCGGGAGGACTGGTCCTGGTCCTCGCGTCCAACCTGCCGACGGTTCTGGCCGGGCAGGCCCTCGCGGGCCTCGGCGGGGCGCTCATCACGCCGAGCTCGCTCGCGCTGGTCAGCCATGCCTTCCCCGACCCGCGCCGCCGCGCCGGAGCCATCTCCGCCTGGGCCGCCACCTCGGGGCTCGGCCTGGCCATCGGCCCGGTCACAGCCGGACTCGCCCTGCGCTGGTGGACCTGGCACGCGGCCTTCTGGCTGAACCTCGCACTCGCCGCCCTGGCCGTCCTCGTGGCGCTGACCCGAGTGGAGGAGTCACGCGTCCCCGGAGGCCGACCCGACTGGGCCGGGCAGGTACTCGGCACGGCCGGACTCGCCCTGCTCATCTACTGGTTGATCGACGGCGGCCACCACGGCTACGCCTCCGCCCGCGCACTCTCCTCCCTCGCCGGAGCAGTCGTCCTCCTCGGCGCCTTCGTCGCCGTCGAGTTGCGCCGCGACCACCCCATGGTCGATCTGCGCCTGATGCGCGACCCGTCCTACAGTGCCTCCCTCCTGCTCGCGGCCACCGTCCTCTTCGGCTTCGTCGGCATCTCGTTGCTGCAAGTCCTGTGGCTGCAACAGGTACGCGGGCTGAGCGCCCTGGAGGTGGGCGTCCAACTCCTGGCGGAGTTCGGCACGTTCATCGTCGCCTCGGTGGCGGCAGGCATCCTCGTACGCAAGTGGGGCCCCCGGCCGCTCATCATCTCGGGACTCCTCCTGGCCGCCCTCGGTGCGGCACTGTTCGCCACCGTCGAACCGGGCGACACCTTCACCGGGTACGCCGCCGCCCTCGTCGTCTTCGGCCTCGGCTGCGGACTGGCCAACGCGCCCTCCACCGCACTCGGCGTCAGCCATGTGCCGCGCGGCCGCGAGGGCGAGGCGAGCGGCACGGTCAACGCGGCCCGCCAGGTCGGCGCGGTCCTGGGCACCAGCATCCTGGGCACCCTGATGACCTCCCGCTTCACGGACCAGCTGGCAGCAGGCGCCAAGAACCCGGGCGCGGCCTTCACGGACGCGGTGGGCTACGCCGCGTGGACCGGGGCAACCGTACTCGTCGCCGCAACCCTGACGGGCGTCGCCTTGCTGGCCCTCGCCGGCCGCCGAGCAGGCGTGGCGGCATACGAGGCGGCCCGCTAGGGCCTGTCGAGAGCAGGCGGGCTGATGCCGGGGATGAACCCGACTGCTCGACAGGGCTCACCGGAACCCGGGCCCGTTCACGGTGCACGGCATCGCGTTCAACCGCCTCGGCCTCACACGTCCGGCGTGCGAGAGGATCCGGTCGGCAGCGGCCCCAGCTACGGGCGACTGCCGACCGGTGTCCCACCGGCGGGACAGCGCGAGCGCTGAGCGCGTGCCCGGCGGCGGCCGGTACCGGGACATTTCCGGCCGGTGACCTTGACATGGCTCCCACATGTCCTAGGTTCAGCCGGAACATTGCCACCACATCTCAGCCGGGGGGCTCGGGTGACATTCAGGTTCTCGCGTACATCGTTCCGTCTCACCCGCCTCAGACCACGTGCACTCGTCCTCCTCGCCACGGCGACGACGACCGCCGCACTGCTGCCGCTGGTCACCCCCAGCGACGCGGCCGTCCCCGGCCGCCATGCCTCCCCTGTGATCGACCCCAACGCGTCTCCGATGTCTCCCCACCACGGAGTGACACCCGCCGACGCCATGCGCCCCACCGCCCCCGTCCTGTCCGGGGCCGGCTGGAGCGTCACGGCGAGCGGCAACTCCCTCACCATCGACATGCACCGGACCGACGTCGTCTCCGCGCTCGTCTACCAGCCGCGCAGGACCGGCGGCGGCAGCCGCGTCACCGAGTACGCCATCCGTCTCAGCACGGACGGGCGGCACTGGACCCCACCCGTCGCCACCGGAACCCTGGCCGACGACACCACCGCCAAGACCCTCAACTTCGCCGCCGAGGGCACCCGTTATGTGCGGCTTTCGGCTACGACACCGGCCGCCGGTCACAACGGCTGGGCTGCCGGAACGGAGCGAATATCCTCCAGTTCCTCGCCCGCGCCCCTCGCCTCCGCAGCCGACGTCCGCCTCCTGGGTGACCCCGGCCTCGCGGCGCCGTTCACCGCCCTCCTGCCGGTCGACGGCTGGACGGTCTCCGCGACCGACGAGGAGAGGGCCCAGGCGAACGGCCTCGCCGCCAACGTCCTGGACGGTGACCCCACCACCCTCTGGCACAGCAGATGGTCGCCGAAGACCGTACGGCTCCCGCACGCCCTCGTCATCGACATGCACCGCACGACCGCCGTCTCCGCACTCACCTATCAGCCGCGCCAGACCGGCGTGAACGGCCGCATCGGCACCTATGCCGTCTCCACCAGCCTCGACGGGACCTCGTTCGACGCGCCGGTCGCGAGCGGCCACTGGAAGGACGACGCGACCGTCAAGACCGCCCTCTTCACCCGCACCGTCTCCGCGCGGTACGTACGACTCGTCGCCCTCAGCGAGGCGGGGCAGCGCGGCCCCTGGAGCTCCGCCGCCGAGATCCGGCTCAGCGGCCCCGGTGACCCCTCCGTGTCGGGCTCCTGGGGACCGGTCACCGGGTTCCCCCTGGTGCCCGTCGCCACGGCCGTCCTGCCCGGCAACAAACTGCTGGCCTGGTCGGCGTACGCCGTCGACCGGTACGGCGGCAGCAACGGCTACACCCAGACCGCCGTCATGGACCTCACCACCGGCCGAGTGACCCAGCGCCGCGTGGACAACACGGGCCACGACATGTTCTGCCCCGGCATAGCCCTGCTCTCCGACGGGCGGGTGCTGGTCACGGGCGGCAGCAACGCGACCCGTGCGAGCATCTATGACCCCCGCACGGACACCTGGTCCTCGACGGCCGACATGAACATCGCCCGCGGCTACCAGGCGATGACGCTTCTCTCCAACGGCGACGCGTTCGTCCTCGGCGGCTCCTGGAGCGGCGGGGACGGCCCCAGGGACGGCGAAGTGTGGTCGGCCGCCGCCCACACCTGGCGCAGACTCCCGGGCGTGCGGGTCGAGGGCGCCATGACCGCCGACCCCAAGGGCGCCTACCGCGCCGACAACCACATGTGGCTGCACGCCACCTCCCAGGGGCGCGTCCTCCAACTCGGCCCCAGCAAGCAGATGAACTGGATCACCACCGACGGCAACGGCAGCATCACCCCCGCCGGCCCACGGGCCGACAGCGCGGACGCGATGAACGGCAACGCTGTCTCGTACGACATAGGCAAGCTGCTCACCCTGGGCGGCGCGCCCGCCTACCAGGACACCCCTGCCACCCGCCGTGCCTACACGGTCGACCTCAACGGCGGCGGTCGGCCCACGGCCACCCGCACCGGAGACATGGCCGCCGCCCGCGCGTTCAGCAACAGCGTCGTACTGCCCGATGGAAAGGTCGCGGTCTTCGGCGGCCAGGAGACCCCGGTTCCGTTCAGCGACGCCAAGTCGGTCATGACCCCGGAGATCTGGGACCCGGCCACCGGCCGCTTCACACCCCTCGCCACGATGGCGGTGCCCCGCAACTACCACAGCACCGCGAACCTGCTGCCCGACGGACGGATCTTCTCGGGCGGCGGCGGGCTCTGCGGCGACTGCGCGACCAACCACCTGGACGGTGCGGTCTTCACCCCGCCCTATCTGCTGAACCCGGACGGCAGCGAGCGACCCCGGCCCGTGATCACCAGTACCCCGCCCGCCCATGTGGCGCTCGGCTCGACGCTGCCGGTCACCACCGGGTCGCCCGTCGGCGCCTTCGCCCTGGTACGCACCGGTGCGGCGACCCACTCCGTCGACAACGACCAGCGCCGGGTGCCACTGACCTTCCGGCAGAGCGGCGAAGGCGCCTACGACCTCTCCATCCCGAGCGACCCCGGAGTCGCACTCCCCGGCACGTACCTGCTGTTCGCCCTGAATACAGACGGCGTACCGAGCATCGCAAAAGTGATCAGTGTGGGATGACCCGTTCCGCACGCTTCGGGTGTGGGCGGAAGCACAATTGCGTGCCCCGATGAACGAGTCGCACCGGACTCCCGTCTTCCCTGCCGGGCTCCGCAGGCCCCTGCGAGCTGTCGACGTACCCGGCGGGGAAACAGGAGCTGAACAGACGTGCCGGCCATCAGCCAGCGGATGCACCTCGTGCTGCTCACCGCATGGACCGCTCTCTGGTTCGCCGTGGTGGAGCCGAACGGCGGCTTCTCCTGGCACTATCTGCGCACAGGCGGGGAGCTGATCTACCAGGGGCCGTCCGGCGACGGCACCGGCGGGCTCAACTTGTACGCCCACCATCCCGAGCTCCAGATGGGGCCGGTCAGCTTCCTGATCGCCGGGCTGTTCAACCCGTTCCCCGACTCGACCGGGCAGTTCCTCGCCGCGGCGCTGATGTCGGTGCTCGGCCTGGTGATCGTGGTGCTGGTCGGCCGCAGCGCCGCCTGGCACTTCCTGGGCACGGGCACCAACCATCAGCGGCTGCGCCAGCGCGTCCTCATCGCGGGACTGGCCTTCATCCCGATGTGGATCGAGGTCTCGGTCCGGTTCGGCCATCTCGACGATGTGCTGGCGCTGTTCTTCACAACCCTCGCCGTGCGGGCGGTCACCCGCGGCAACGCGGCCGGAACGGGCATCTGGCTCGCCCTGGCCATGGACTCCAAACCGACCGCGCTGGGCTTCGCCATGCTGCTCTTCGCGCTTCCCCGACAGTCGTGGCTGCGGGCCGGACTGTGGTGCGCCGGGCTCGTCGCCCTGGCCTGGCTGCCGTTCTTCATCGGCAACGCGGACAGTTTCGCCGCCACCGGATTCGCGATACCCAACCAGCCCGCCTCCGCGCTGCGCTGGCTGGGCGTCGGCGACGCCGAGACCCCCGGCTGGGACCGGCCCGCGCAGGCAGCACTGAGCCTCGCGCTCGGCGGTATCGCGGTCTGGCGCAAACGCTGGACGGCCGTGGTGCTGCTCGGCGCCAACGCCCGCATCGTCCTGGACCCGAGCGTCTACACGTACTACACGGCGTCCGTCCTGCTGGGCACACTCCTGTGGGACGTGATCGGGCAGCGCCGGCTGGTGCCATGGTGGAGCTGGCTCGCGCTGATCGCCCTGTACGGCAGCGTCTTCGTCGTCCCGGACGACTCGGCACGCGGCCTGATACGTCTCGCGTTCGTGGTCATCTCCACGACGTACGTACTGGTGTGGCCGCAGCGGGACCGCACACGCAGGCGCGGACACGGGCGGCGCGGACGACGGCCTCCGGCCACCGCACACCATTCGATGCAGAGCTGATCCGACAGCAGCTCCGATCGCGCTGAGGAATCCTGTCCTTGTCATCGCTGTCACCGGCGTCAGGGCGCGGTGGTGGACGAGCGGGTGGCCGTCCTGGGCCGACGGAAGCGTGCCAGACCGCGCCTCAGCCTTCCGTGGCCGTCCCCCCGCTCCGCCCGCTCGACCACGACCGGCCCGAGTTCCCTGCCCTCGGCGGCACTCTGCCTGAGTTCGTTCGGCGTGGGCCCAAACGACCCGAGAGAGGGAGCCGGCGCAGGCACGTGGGCCCGGAGCGCGCTCGCAGTCGCCGTCGCACCGATCGCGGGGCGTTCCCACTCCGGCCTCGGTGCCGGACGGGCCGAGCGGGCGATGCTCAGGTGCTGCGCGAGATCCATGCGGTACCACAGGACCTCGTCAGGGTCCTGGGCCAGTTGCAGCCGCTCGATGATCTCCCGGACGGCGGGCGAATCCGGGCCGACCCGGGCCGGTTCGGGTCGGAGCCGGCTCAGATACGCCCGCTCGTACGGGTCCGTGACCACCTCCGCCAGATGCGCGGCGTCGAGTGCGGAGGCGATGCCCGCGGCTCGCTCCCAGGGGTCGTCGGTCTGCTGCAGCAGCATGGCGGCGCGCCGACCGCGCCAGTTGCGCGGGCGCCGGTCCTCGCCCGCGCCCAGCCGGACGAGCGTCTCCTTGGGCAGCTGACGGTCGTTGAGCAGCTCCGGATACCGAAGGGCCAGGTCGGTCAGCTCTTCGGCGAGGTAGAGCCAGACGACGGCCCTGTAGCGGTTGAGGTAGCACTTCACCGGCGTGAAGTGGCCGCCTCGGGCGAGCCGCGTGAAACGGTGGGCAGGCACGTCGAGCAGTTGCGATGCCTCCGCCGTACCCACCACGCGGACTCGTTCACGCAGGGCCTCCGGGAAGCCCTCGGCCGAGCGGATCCGCTCGATCTCCTCCTGTGCGACCCGTGGGCGCGCACCTAGGTCTTCCCGCACGGTGCGGACATGGCCGAGCTGCACAGCGAGGTCGAATTCTCCTCGTTTCAGCTCGAGTTGCTGGGCAGCCCGGCCCAAGGCGACTGTCTTTCCGGTCACTTCGGCCGTGGTCGTGGTGGTCATGAGGTCCTCCCCCGCGAGTTGCGAATACTCTCGGTGACGACCGTAACCCTCCGTTCAGACATCCCGCTCGGCCTGTGGATAACTTTCGCCGATCGGACCGTCTTCGCCGGAGAACCGCTGGTCAGAGGCCGGAAACCGGCGGGCCGGGCCGCCGTGCCGCGACGCCGAGGTGCTCACCGACACGATTGACCAGCAGCGTCATCTCGTACGCGATCTGGCCGATGTCGGCCTCGGCGGTGCCCAGCACGCACAAGCAGCTCCCGTCGCCCGCAGCCGTGACGAAGAGCACCGCCTCGTCGAACTCGACCATCGTCTGGCGCACCCGGCCGGCCCGGAAGTGGCGGCCTGACCCCTTGGCCAGGCTGTGCAGCCCCGAGGACACCGCGGCGAGGTGTTCCGCGTCCTCGCGGGGCAGGTCGGCGCTGGCGCCGGTGACCAGACCGTCGTTGGACAGGACGATGGCGTGCCGCACGTGCTCGACCCGCTTGGTCAGGTCGTCGAGCAGCCAGTCGAGTTCCTTGTTCAGTGCCATTACAGCCTCACCCCACTCATGCGTTCCCCGTTTCCCCCCAGGTCTGCGGCAAGCCTTACCCATGGTTCGCGTGGGGGCAAGCAGGGCCTCCGGGGGGCAGCGGCAGCGCTCAGCCCACTGAGTCGAGCAGCCGGGCGGTGTGAAAGCGCCCGGCGTACTCGACCAAGCGGATCAGGACCTCCTTTCCGGAGTCGCGGTCGCGGGCGTCGCACAGGACGACG
The DNA here is from genome assembly GCF_002846415.1 of Streptomyces sp. TLI_146. Taxonomy (NCBI): domain Bacteria; kingdom Bacillati; phylum Actinomycetota; class Actinomycetes; order Kitasatosporales; family Streptomycetaceae; genus Streptomyces; species Streptomyces sp. TLI_146. Next base: position 7,660,019 of record NZ_PJMX01000001.1, on the reverse strand, counting down.
GGCGTGCCCTGGTCGAGGTCAAGGGCCTGGGAGACCTCGTGGGCGCCGAAGGCGCGCGAGCCCGCGAAGCAGTTGACGGCGACGACGAACGGAATGCGGCGGTGCTCGAAGTAGTCGACGGCGGGGAAGCAGTCCTCAAGGCGGCGGGTGTCGGCCAGGACGACGGCGCCGAGCGTGCCTTGCGACAACTCGTCCCACAGGAACCAGAAGCGGTCCTGCCCAGGGGTGCCGAACAGGTAGAGCGACAGCCCCGACCGGATGGTGATGCGGCCGAAGTCCATGGCCACCGTGGTGGTCGTCTTGTGGTCGACGCCGTCGGTGTCGTCGACACTCTCGCCCGCCTCGCTGAGCAGTTCTTCGGTGCGCAGGGGCCGGATCTCGCTCACGGCGCCGACGAGGGTGGTCTTGCCGACCCCGAATCCGCCCGCGACCAGTATTTTCAGCGCGAGGGCGGGAGTGGGGTCAGAGTGCTCGGAGGCCATCGATCACTTCTCTCAGGATCTTCTCGTCGGGCAACTGCGCGGGCGGTACGGGCCGGTGCACGCTGATGTGCCCGGCTTCGAGGAGGTCGCCGATGAGGACCCGGACGACCCCGACCGGCAGATCCGCGTCGGCGGCCAGCTCGGCGACCGACTGGGTCTCCGTCCGGCACAGGGTGAGCAGGGACCGGTGTTCGGGCCCCAGCAACGACTCCTCGGCGAGGCCCGGGGCGTCGGCGGCCATCGAGACCAGGGCGATGAAGTCGAGCCGGATGCCGCCGGCGGCCGGCTCGGTGCGGCCGCCCGTCATGGCGTAGGGGCGGACGAGCGGACCCGCGTCGGCGTCGTACCAGCGGCTTCCCGCCGGCGCCGGGGCGGCCTCCTCGTGCTCGGTCATGGGGTGTGACGTCCCTTGTCGTCCGGTCAACCAGCGGCCGGGGGCCGCGCGGTGTGCCGGGGTGGGGTGTGCAGATGCTCGCCGACACGCCTGACGAGGCGGGCCATCTCGTAGGCGATGAGGCCGATGTCCGAGGTGAGGGTGCTCAGCACGGCGAGGCAGGAGCCGTCCCCCGCCGCGGCGACGAAGAGGAAACCTTCGTCCATCTCGACCATCGTCTGTCGCACACCTCCGGTGTGGAAGTGGCGTCCGGCTCCCTTGGCGAGACTGTGGAACCCCGAGGCGACGGCCGCGAGATGCTCGGCATCCTCACGGCTGAGGCCGTTGGACGAGCCGACAGCCAGTCCGTCGTTGGACAGGACGACGGCGTGCCGGACCTCTCCGACCCGCAGGACCAGGTCGTCGAGCAGCCAGTCGACTTCCCCGGCGCGGAGCGGGGAGTCGAGCCTCTGGTGGTCGATCATGCGTGGTCTCCTTCGCTCGGTTGGTCGCCACCGCAGGCGTCTTCGGCGGCGGAAGGGCCGCTGGTGGTGCGGTCGGTGTCAGCGTCGGCCTCAGGGACGCGAATGGCTGTGTCCTGGGCCGCGCCGGCATGGGAGGCGCCTCCACGGGCCCAGCCGCCCATGTAGGCCGTCATGCGGTCCCGGACCTGCTCCGGGGTGCGCGTGTCGGCGGATTCCTCAGTCGGCGGTTGCTCGGCGGGGGCCTCGCGCAGCTGGGGGGCAAGACTCGCCTGGCGTACGCGGCGCGGAAGTCCGTCGCCATGAGCGCTGTCGGGGGCGACAGTCCGGGCCCGCTGACGCAGCGTGGCCACACCGGGCGGTGATGTCGGCACCGTCGCGGGCGCGGTCGTCGCGCGCGTGGATGGAGTTTCGACCGGGGCGACGAGGGTGGGGCGCACCGCGATCGACGCGGTGGACTCGGTCCGGCTGGGGCTCTCCAGGTGATCGTCGTCTGCCGGTTCGGGCCGAAGGCCTGGCGCCGGGGCGAGCGGTCTGCGTCCTTTCCCTCGCACGGCAGTGGGCGCCCTGCCATCACGCTCGGCGGACCTGGCAAGGGGTACCCGCTCCGTGTCGAGCCCGGAGCGCGTTGTCTGTCGGGCGACGGCGGTGATGGCACTGTCCAGCAGCCCCGTCGGCAGAAGGACGACGGCAGTGGTGCCGCCGTACGGCGAGGTACGCAGCTGGACCTTGATGCCGTGCCGTGCGGCGAGCCGGCTCACCACGAAGAGGCCGAGGCGGTCAGTGTCGAAGAGGTGAACGGCTTCGGAGTGCTCGATCCGGTGGTTCGCCTCGTCGAGGCTCTCTCTGCCCATGCCAAGCCCCCGATCCTCGATCTCCAGGGCGTAGCCGTTGCCGACGGGTTCGCCGCTGACACGCACCTTGGTGTGGGGCGGCGAGAACTGCGCGGCGTTCTCGACGAGTTCGGCCAGCAGATGGGTGAGGTCGGCGACCGCGCCTCCGGTGACAGCCGCTTCGGGAAGCTGGCGTACCTCTACGCGCGCGTAGTCCTCGACTTCGGACACCGCCGCCCGTACGACGCTGGTGAGCGGGACGGGCACGCTCCAGGCACGCCCGGGGGCGGCCCCGGACAGGATGATCAGGCTCTCCGCGTGGCGGCGCATCCGGGTGGTGAGATGGTCGAGGCGGAACAGGTCGCCAAGCTCCCCCGGGTCCTCGGCACGGCGTTCCATGCTGTCGAGAAGGTTGAGCTGCCGGTGGACGAGGACCTGACTGCGGCGGGCGAGGTTGACGAAGACCCCCGAGATGCCGCTGGCGAGTTCGGCGCGTTCCACGGCGGCGGCCAGCGCCGCCCGATGGACGGTGCCGAGCGCCTCCCCGACCTGGCCGATCTCGTCCTCGGACACCGGGCCCTGCGGCGCCTCGGCCTCGACGTCCAAGTCTTCGCCCGCCCTCAACCGGCCCATGGCGGCCGGGAGTTTGCGCCGCGCGATCTCCAGGGCCGTATTGCGCAGGCTGACCAGCTCGACGACGAGGCCCCGGCCGATCCGGACGGAGATGACCAGGGAGGCGGCCACGGCCACCAGTCCGAACAGGACGGCCGACCCGGCCGGGGTGAGCAGGCCTCGGGCGAACGGATCGGCGCGGCCCACGACATCGCGCGCGGCACCGGACTCGATGTCGCGCATGCCCTTCTGAACCGCGGTGAGCGCGTCGTCCCAGGAAGCCTCCGGTACGGCCTGGGCCGCGTCGCGTCCGGGCGCCGCGGCCAGCACCTTGTCCTCGGCGGCGCGGAGCGCGGTGTACGCGGGCTGCCCGCTCAGAGTGCGCCAGGCATCGTGTTCCGCGCCGCTGAGGTCGGCTGTGGCGGCGTCGGTGAGGGTGCGGCGCGAGTCGACAGCACCGGCGAACGCGGTGTGATGGGCAAAACTGAACGTGCGCGCGAGCTGCGCCGAACTGAGCAGGGCATCCTCACGGGCCAGCATCTCCGCCGCGCGGCTGAACTCGTGAACCACGCGCGCGTCGGAGCCGAGTGAGCCGTCCTTGAGGCCGGTGAGCGCACCGGTTACGTCGGAGGCGAGCGCGATGGTGTCGGTGTACTGCTGGTAGACGGTGTCCCAGCCCGCCTTGCGACCGAGGGCACTCGCCCGCAGGGCCGGCAGTTGCTGGGCACGGGACACGAACTGCCGCAGCCGGTCGGCCGCGCCGCCCGGAAGGTCGCCCTCGTCCGCGACGGTGTTCTTGTCGCCGAGGCGTAGCTGAGCGAGCGCGCCATCGGTGCGCTTGGCCTGCTGGGTGAACGCGGCCGCACGGTCGTCGGCCGGAGCGGCCAAGTACCTGACTGCCGAGCGCCGTTCGGCCTGGAGCTCGGCGACCGCCGCGGCCACGGGCGTACGCACCTGCTCGTCGATGCGGCGCAGCTGGCGCAGGGCCGAGACGTCCTGCGCGGTCGTGACGGTGGCGAATCCCCAGAGGGCCAGCAGCGAGACGACCGGAACCATCAGCAACGACACGATCTTGGCTCGGACGGTCGTCGGGCGCAGCCGCCCGCGCAGCCCCGACTCCACCGGCTCACCCGGCTGCCCTGATTCCGGGCGCGCACGGAACGCTCGCTCATACGCCCCGGGACCCTCGCCCCGGCCTGCCTCTGCGGAGTCGTACTCGGCAGCGGGCGGGCCGGCGTGCGCGCGTCGGCCGCGTGCGGGTGAGGGTGCCGGGGGAAGCGGCCCGGGGGCGGCGCCCGGGGCCTTGCGGGGTGTGCGCACGGATCGCCTCGCTTACGGGAACGGTTCTGCAAAAAATCTGGGAACGGCTGTTCTGTGACCGGAACTTCGGGCCATGAGCGGTCGTTGTGGAGAGTGGATGGGCGAGGGGTGAAACGGGGTCAGAGGGGGCCGGATGTGCGCATGCGCTCAGGGGTGCTCGCGTCGCGTGGGGAAGCGGCGGGTGGCGCGTTCAGGTCCGTGAGTTCGGCGGAGCGGTAGGCGCTGCGCTCCCCTGCGGTGGGCGAGAGCGCGACGAAGGCGGAGGTGATGAAGAGATAGGAGCCGAGACCGACCGCGAGGGGGAAGATGAACTGCATGGCCGTCGCTCCCGGCAGATCTGCGCCGGACGGAGTGACGTGCACACTCACGGCGATCATGCCGGTGTAGTGCATGCTGCTCACGGCCGCACCCATGACCAGGGCCGCGACTGCGACAGCGGCAGGCGACTTGATGTTGAGTCCGGCCCATAGGGCTGCGGTGGCCGCGACGACCGCGATGAGCACGGAGAGACCTACGAGCGCGGGGTCGTAGTGGATCTGGCCGTGCAGTCGCAGGGCCGCCATGCCGAGGTAGTGCATGCTGGCGACACCGAGGCCGGTGGTGAGGCCGCCCAGGAGCAGGGCGCGGGTGCGGTCCTTGCCGTAGCCGACGGCGAAGACACCGGCACCGACGACGAGCATCGCGACGAGAAGGCTGAGGAGGGTGAGTGGCACGTTGTAGTGAATGTCCGTGCCGGTGACGGCGAAGCCGAGCATGGCCACGAAGTGCATGGTCCAGATGCCGGTGCCGATCGCGGACGCTGCCGTGACAAGCCAGTTGCGGCGGGAGCGGCCGGTCGCCGAGAGCGCCCTGACGGTGCAGCGCAGCCCGAGGGCGGCGCCGATACAGGCCATCACGTACGACAGCACGGGGGTCAGCCAGCCGAAGGCGGCGTGGTCCAGGTGTCCCATGGCCCCGGGACGCTAGTCCGGCCGGGGGCGCACGGCAGGGGCGCATTTCGAAAGCCGTTGAAAATTGACACAACTAGGCCCCTGAACGATCGTGCCGAGTTCGAACATGCGCACCGAGGACTTGTTTCAGCCAGACGAGTCAGCGGTGGACCGTTCGAGCCTGTGCGAGATCATGGGCATATGGCCGATGACCACATGCACGTTCAGGAATTCTTCGGCGCTCGCGCAGCGGGCTGGGACAGCCGCTTTCCGGACGACGGGCCGGCGTACGCGGCGGCGGTCGCGGAGCTGGGACTGCGCCCCGGAGACGCCGTGCTCGACGCCGGGTGCGGGACGGGCCGCGCACTGCCGCGGCTCCGGGACGCGGTAGGCCCCGGGGGCACGGTGCTCGGCCTCGACCTGACGCCTGAGATGCTGGAAGCGGCGGTACGGGCCGAGCGCGACCGGGCCGGGTGTCTGGCGCTCGGCGATGTGACCAGGCTGCCTCTGCGAACCGGGGTGCTGGACGCGGTGTTCGGGGCGGGGCTGATCTCACACCTTCCGGAACCTGAGGCGAATCTCCGGGAGTTGGCGCGGGTGGTACGGCCGGGTGGGCGGTTGGCGCTCTTCCACCCCATCGGACGCGCGGCCCTCGCCGCACGCCAGGGGCAGCAGATCACACCGGACGACCTCCGGGCGGAGCCACAGCTGCGGCCGCTGCTCGCGGGGGCGGGCTGGCGGATGGTGTCGTACGTGGACGAGGACGCGCGCTTTCTGGCGATTGCTGTGCGGGAGGGGTGACGGGGGTGGGGGGAGGGAGGGGGGGAGGGCCCCCTCCCGTACGGCTGACGCTTCCGGCAGTACGGCTTACAGTTCCGGCAGTTCCGCTCACGACGCCTGGCGACAGCCGGCCGAAGACCTGCTGACGCCGCCACCCACCACCGCGCTGATGAAGGCCTGGGGGTTGTCGAACATGATGTTGTGGCCGGCGTTCGGTACGACCTCGATGTGGACGCCCGACGCGGTCAGTTCCTCGCGGCCGGAGAGGTCGTTGTCGATGCCGCCGACCAGGTAGGTGCGGTCGATCGGCAGGCCCATCAAGAGGTGTCGCATGGTGGGCTGGGTGCCGCGTACCAGGCCGAGGGCGGTGCGGTGCAGGGCGAGCGGGTCGGCGAGCCTCATCGTCGCCGCCCACAGCGGGCCGATGCGGTCGAGGACGGCCGCGAAGCCGCCGCCGTGGACGAAGTCGTCCTCGGTGTAAGTGGCGATGCCGCTGCTTCCGGCCGTCGGGACGGGGTGGGGGTCGAGGTTGGCCTCAGTGAGTACCAGGCGGGACACGAGGTCGGGGCGGCGGGCGGCGAGCACGATGGCCACGGCGCCGCCCATGCTGTGCCCGGCGATGTCGGCTCCGGCGACGCCTGCCGCGTCGAGGGCGGCGGCGAGGGCGTCCGCGTGTTCTTCCAGGCTGTAGCCGAAGTCGGCCGGGCGGTCGCTGATGCCGTGGCCGGGCAGGTCCACGAACAGTTGCCTGCGGGCGGCGAGGCGGGGGTCGGCGGCGGTGTGGGCGTGGTAGACGGTCGATGCTGAGCCGAGCCCGTGTACGTACACGAGGGGCGGCTGGGCGGGGTTCGGGCCGCGCTCGTCGCGACCCGCCTGCGGGCGCCCCGTCTGCGGGCGACCGGTCTGCGGGCGACCGGTCTGCGGTCGACCCTGCGTCCGGCTCGCCTCGTCGAGTCGTTGTGCCTCGATCAGCTCCTCCGGCTCAGGCAGCCCCTCCGAGCCCGGCAGCTGCCCGGACACCGATAGCCCCGCCGACTCGGTCCAGCGAATCTGGCTGCCCTGCTTGTCGAATGCCGTCTGTCGCACGGTTCCGTCCCCCGTTCTGCTCGTGCCTGTCAGGCACTCCAGCCGCTTGCTTCGGTTCGGCGACTATACATCGGCCACGATGTATAGCGACACCGATGTACAGCGTGCATGCGGCAGAATGCGGGCATGCTTGAGCTCGCCATCCTGGGATTTCTGTACGAAGCGCCGCTGCACGGCTATGAGCTGCGCAAACGGATCACCGCGCTGACCGGGCACGTACGCCCTGTCGCCGAGAGCACGCTCTACCCTGCGATCAAGCGGCTGGAGAAGGCGGGGCTGCTGGCGAGGGAGACACAGCCCGGCGCGGTGGCGGCGCCCCGCCACACGCTCACGCTCACCGCCGAGGGCAGGGCGGAGCTGGTGCGGCGGCTCGCGGAGCCCGAGCAGGTGGAGATCACGGATGAGAACCGGTGGTTCACACTGCTGGCGTTTCTGCGGCACCTGCCCGAGCCCGCCCGGCAGGCCGAGGTGCTGCGACGACGACTGAGCTTCCTCGAAGAGCCCGCGAGTTTCTTCTACGAAGGCGAACGACCGCTCAGCGCGGAGGAGTTGGACGACCCGTTCCGACAGGGGATTCTCACCGTGGCCCGGGCCACGAGCGCGGCGGAGTTGAAGTGGCTGCGCGCCACCCTCCGTTCGCTCAGATCGACCGAGCCGGGCGGCGCGGCCGATACGACCGGCGCGAAGGGAGCCTCCGGCTCGAACCGTTCGACCGGCGCAACGGGGTAGCGCGGCCGGACCCGCTCGTAAGCCGTTCACGGTCGGCACTCGCTGACGGTTCACATCAGCGGTTCACGTCAACCGACCCGTTACGACCCCTATCTGTCACCAGGTTGTCAACTCTAGCTTGAGAAAGGCACGTTGATTGGTACCTGGTGAGCGCACCTGTGAGGAAGGCGGTCCGGATGTTTCGTATGTTCGGCAGATTCCGGAAGCCGGAGCGGCGCGAGCCCGTGCGGCAGCACAACATCTTCGAGGCCGCCGCCGCCTACGTCGCGGCCTGCGCGGACGACGACCAGGAGGCGCTCGACGAGGCGGTCGGGTGGGTGTCGCCGGAGGCGATGTCCTTCGGGGTTCGGGAGCTGGCGTGCCGGGCGCTCATCGCGCTGGCGCGGGAGCGCGACGAGTCGCCGCAGGCCGTCGCGCGCTCGCTGATGGGGTTGCCGGTCGCCTGACCTCGTACCGGCTGGGTGCCGCAAACCCTCGACGATCGGGTTACCGACTGGTTATGGTGCGCCGACGAGCGATCCGAAGGGGAGGGTTCCGTGACCGGGACGGACGAGGCGGCGGCTGCCACAGCCGCAGCCGACGCGGTCGATGACGACGCGCTGTATGTGCTCACGGCGGTGTTGCTCACGCCCGCGCAGTTCCCCAGCGTGCTCGGTGACGACTTCCCGGAGGCGTGCGCGACCCTCGGCCTCGAACCGTACCCGGGCGGCTACGGCCTGGTCCTCGGCCAGGACGGGAGCGGCGCCCGTTGGACCGTGGTCGTCGACGACGTCTCGCTGGTCGCGGTGGCGATCGCGTCGTGGGACTGCGGGATGGAGTACGACTTGTCGCCGGGCGAGCGTACGGTGGTGGCCGCGCTGCCCGGGTGGCCGCTGGAACTCGCCGTCGCCGCGCCCGGAGTGGCCCCGCCGCACGATCCCGAGCCGGAGCCGGACGAAGACGGCACGGTGCGCCCGCCGCTCACCCCGCCCGACACGAGCGTGTGGGGCTCCCCGCAAAGGCGCCTCGGCGCGGACGAAATCGCCCTTCAGTGGGCGATGTGGCGCGGGCAGATAGCCGACGACCAGGACGAGGACGGCGACGAGGAGCCGGAGCCGACGGCATCCGCGGAGTCACCGGCCGCGACCCCGCGTGATGCTGCGGATGGATCCGCGGATGCCGCGCTGGAAGCCCCTGCGGACGCCGCAGGGGCCGCCGACCCGTCGACCTCAAACACCCTGGGGCCCCCGGAAACCTCGGAAACCGAAACCTCCGAAGCCCCGGAAGCCCCGGAAGCCCCGGAAGCCCCGGAAGCCCCGGACGAGTCCAACACCGACTCCTCCGACCCCTCCGCCGACCCCGACGACCTCAACGCGCGCGTAGCGCGAGTTCTCGACGAGGTACGTCAGTACCTCGACTCCCCTCCCCCGCTCGGGCGTGTCCGGTCGAGCTTCGCGCCGGGTGGGGCGCGGATGTTGCGGGCCGACGGTCCTGGGTGGTCGATCGTTGCCAGGACCGACGACATCGCGTTCGTGCTGCTGGACGACGAGCCGGGCGAGGTGACGCCGGTGGGGCGCGGGCCCAAGTTGCCGGGGCTCCTGGAAGCCCTGGACGCGATCGCCGTACGGCCCTCCTGAGCCGCGCCCGCGACGCCGCGCGCGCCCCCGTTCCCCTCACCCGCCCCCGACAGGCTCGGTCAACAGCGCCGCCATCGCCGTATCGGGGTCGGTGTGGCGCCGGAGCGCGGACAGTTCGGTGCGCCATGGCGCGTCCCAACCCGTACGCGCCCCCGCTGCCCGTACAAGGGCCATCGCCAGCAGTCCGGCGGACGGCGTGCCGCGTTCCCGCAGCATGCGGGCGGTGCGGAGCGTCGCCTCGGCGTGGCGGACGGGTGTGGCTCCGAGGCTGAACCCGCTCAGGTCGGGCAGCCGGCCGGGGTGGTTCTCGACCAGCCGTAGCGCCTTTGCCCAGCGTTTGGGCGCGGGGTCGGCGCGCCGGAGTGCGGCCCACGCGGCGTCCAGCGCGAGGCGCGCGGCCTCGTGCAGCAGCCCGGCGTCCTCCAGAGCGGCCGCCATCGCGTCGGCGCGGCGCATGTCCACGTACGAGCCGTAGCCGGAGCTGACCGCGTCGGCGCATCTTTCGAGCCGTCGCAGGGCGTCTCGCCTCACGTGCTCTGTGCTCGAATTCGCTGTCGCTTTGTCGACGAGCGCGCCGAGAACCTGCCCCAGAACGTCAGTCGGCGGACGCCCCATCGCGACGTCAGCGCCCTCACCAATCTCACCGATCGCACCGTTCTCACCAATCGCCGCGATCCCCGCAATCGACGCGTGCCACACCTTCTGTGGCCGCCCCTCCGCGACCGCGGCCTCAGCCAGCGCGTGGGCCGCGTCCCGCATGGCGGGGCCCTCCCCCACGATCCGCCCGTGCAGAGTGGCGCAGGCCGCCGCGGCGCTGTCGTCGTCGCCCTCGCGGACCACGCGCGCGAGGAACGCGATGTACGCGGCGGACGTCACGGACCGCGTGATGACCGCGTCCCGGACGGCCGGTTCGCGCGTCCCCTCCAGCAGTCGGCGGGAGACGTCGTCCCGGTCCGCGAGCCGCAGCAGGAACGGGGCGATCGCGGCGCGTACGTCCCGGTGCTGGTGCGGCTGGTCCCACGCCTCCAGCAGTGCCGTGTCGGCGCCCTCCCCGCCCAGGGCCCCGAGCGTGCGGGCCGCCTCCTTGCGGGAACCAACCGGCGATGTCGGGGCGTTGAGAAGGGGGATGAGCAGTGCGACCGCTTGGCCGTCCGGCGCTTCGGCCAGGAGGGAGCGCAGGGAAGCGACGGCTGCGCGGCCGCGCACGCCGCCGGTTCCGGCGTGCCGCAGCAGCGTGGCCAGAAGCTCCGGCGCGGCCGGACCGCTCTCGCCGAGGGCGGTGAGGGCGGCTGCCGCGACCGGCTGGGGTGCATGTTCGGCGAGGGGGTGGAGGTGAGCGGGTGAGCGGAGCTGGGCCGCCGCGTCGGCGCGGACGCGCATCGGCGCACGCTCGTCGGTGGCGGCCGCCGCCAGCAGTTCGTACCACTGGCGGCGTTCCTTCGGCTGCCAGCGTCCGGTGGCTCCGGCTCTCGGCCGGGGTACCCATGCCCCACCTCGCGGCCGGACCCTGCCGCGCAGCCCCCGACTGTCGCCCGCTTCCACGGCTGTGCGGGCCGAGGCGAGGACGGATGCGAGCAGATCGGTGCGGCGTTCGGTGATCGTCGTCAGCACTTCGGCGACGGCGGCGAACGACGGGTCCGCTGCGATCAGCTGGGCGCAGCGGTCCTCCCGGACACGGGCTGGAGTCACCCACACGGCGGCTGCGCGGGCGGCGGCCCGGGGGTCGTCGTACGTGAGCGCGGTTCGGTGCATCAGGGCGTCGGCGTCCGGCAGTTCGGTGAGGTGAGAGGCGAGCAGCTCGGCCAGCGCGATCCGCACGGCCGGGTCCTCGGAAGCCTCGCCGGACGGGGTTGCCGTCGCCCAGATGTGGCGTGCCGTCGGCAGGTCGACGCGCAGCGGACCGTACGAGCCACGGTGACGCGGGTCCGTGACAACCTGGCAGAGGAGCCGGGCGGCGGTCGCGGCGCGCCGCCAGTCGCCGCGTGCGGCGGCGCTCTCCGTCGTGCGGCGCAGCAGCGACGCGGCGGCGGCGAGCGTCTCCGCCTTGGAGTCGCGGGACTGGACGGTCGTCAGTGTGGCGTCCCGCAGTACCTGTTCGGGTAGGGCGGCCAGCAGTCGCGCGGTGGTTCCCGTCAGTTGTCGCAGCGTATGGCGCCGTACCTCTTCCTGGTCGTGCCAGGCCCGTTCGCAGCTCAGCGCGATGCGGGCGAACTCGTGCGGGTCACCTTTGAGTTCGGCGCAGGCCAGTAGTGCGGGCCAGGCGTACACGCGCTGGTGTATCCGGTGGTGGGAGGCCTGTTCTCGCAGGATCGGTTCGGCGTCCGCGAGGGGCAGGCCGACGGCCACGGCGATGAGATGGACCGGGCGTCGCTTCCAGCGTTCGAGGCGTGCCTCACTGAACTCGGCGCGGTCGGCCGGTTCGAGGGCGGCGAGGGCGGCCAGCGGGACGCGGTGCCCCGCGCTGCCCGCCCGTTCGGCGACGAGCCGTCGCCGTTCGGCCGGGGGCAGCAGCGCGAGCAGCGGGTCGGCCGCGACCTCCTGCCGTCCCGGTGCGCGCAGATGGCCGCCGCCGGCGCGGCAGCGGGTGGCCAGTTCGACGAGGTCGGGTTCTGACAGGGATCGGAGTGCGGCGACGGTCGTCCTGGCCAAGGGGCCCGCCGGTACGGTCAGTTCGAAGGGTCCGGGTTCCTCCCCCGGTGGAACGGGCGGGAGGGCGCGAAGGCCCCGCAGGACGTCGAGGAGTTCGGCGGGGCGTCGCAGGAGGGCGACGGCCGCGCGTTCCCCGATGAGCCGGGGCGCGTCGCGCAGCAGCGCCAGGCCCGCCGCCGGGTCGCGTTCCGCGACGACGGTGGCGACGAGCTTCCTGCCCTGGGCATAGCGATAGGTGTACGGACCGTCGGCCGCGCTTCGATCAACGGGCAAGGCGATTTCGGGCGGGCAACCGGGAGGGGCTCACATGGCGGACGGCGAAATCCAACAGCACGGCGTGGAAGTGGTGTGCCGGGCAGTGGGGCGGGTGGTCGGCGGGCGGGCCGAGGTGGCCGATGACCACTGGGGTGGCGAGTCGGCGGTGATCCGGCTCGACGCCGAACAGTTCGGCCCCGAGGCGCTGTTCGGCCTGGCGGACTTCTCCCATCTGGAGGTCGTGTACCACTTCGACCGGGTGGCGCCCGAGAAGGTCGAGTCGGGTGCGCGCCACCCGCGCGGCAACCCCGACTGGCCTCTGGTCGGGATCTTCGCCCAGCGCGGCAAGAACCGCCCGAACCGGCTCGGCGTCTCGCGCTGCCGTGTGGTGAGGGTGGAAGGGCTGGACGTCCACGTCACCGGCCTGGACGCGGTGGACGGCACTCCGGTGCTGGACATCAAGCCGTACATGGCGGAGTTCGGCCCACGCGGCGAGACGGTTCAGCCGGAGTGGTCCACGGAGCTGATGCGGGACTACTACGCGGGCGAGCCGGAGCCCGGGAGCGGCCTCGACGGCTGAGGGCCGGACCGCTGGGGCCGGGCGCGGCCAGGCCCGCACCCGCACCCGCACCCGCACCCGCACCCACGCTCAACCCCGAGCCACTCCCAGCCTCATGCGGCCCAGCCCGAGCCCCACACCCAGCCCCAGACCCCGCCCCACCCTCAGCGCAGTTCCTTACGGCTGATGTGGCGCAGCCTGCGGCGCTGGCTCGGGTCCAGCATCAGATAGGCCACGACGGGCACCCCTATGAGCACCAGCAGCGCCGGCAGGAATCCGATCAGCGGGATCAGGATGAGTCCCACCGCCACTCCACCGGCGGCGATCATCGCGCGCTTCGACATGTCCGTCGCCTCCTTCGCGGCCGCTGCTGCTGCCGCTCTCTGTCCAGGGAACGCGTGGCCGCGTCCTCCGGTTCCCGGCCACGTGTCCGCTTCCGCGCGGTACGCCGACCGTCTGCTTCCACTATGCGGCAGGGCAGCCGTGTGGCGGCCGGCCACGGCGCAGTCGCGCGCCCCGGTCTCACGGCGCGGCAGCTACGCCGCACCGCTCCGGCGCAGCGGCGCTCCCACCGCGTGCATGTGCCCCAGGGCCTGCCGATAGGAGTCGATCAAGGAGGTCTCCGCGTACGGGATGCCGACGGCCCGGCAGTGGGCGCGGACCAGCGGCTGGACGAGCCGCAGGTGGGGGCGGGGCAGATTCGGGAAGAGGTGGTGCTCGATCTGGTAGTTCAGTCCGCCGAGGAACCAGTCGGTGAGCGGTCCGCCACGTACGTTGCGCGAGGTGAGGACCTGGCGGCGCAGATGGCCCCAGCCGTCGTCGTCGGCGTCGGGCATCTCCATGCCCTTGTGGTTGGGCGCGAAGGTCATGCCCAGGTGGAGCCCGAAGAGGGCGTGGTGCAGCAGTGCGAAGGCCAGCGCCTTGCCCGGCGAGAGCACGGCCAGCAGCAGGCCCGCGTAGGCGGCGAGGTGCACCAGGAGGAGCGTGCCCTCGGCGGCCCGCTCCCGCCGGGGCTGCCTGCGCAGGTCCTGGAATCCGTACACCTTGAGGGCGATGCCTTCGAGCAGCAGCATCGGGAAGAACAGCCGGGCCTGGTTGCGGGTGAGCCAGCGGGCGAACCCCTCTCGGCGCTCGGCCTGCTTCTCGGTCCACACCAGCGCGCCGACGCCGACGTCCGGGTCCTTGTCGACGTGGTTGGGGTTGGCGTGGTGGCGGTTGTGCTTGTCGTTCCACCAGGCGTAACTCATGCCGAGCAGCAGGTTGCTGTGGAGCAGGCCGATGGTGCGGCCCGCGTGGCGGCCGCGGGTTATCTGGGCGTGGCCCGCGTCGTGGCCGAAGAACGCGGTCCGGGCCCAGAACACGGCGAGCGGCACGGCGTACAGCAGGGTCCACCAGGTGTCGCCGGTGAGCGCCATCGCGGTCACGGTCACGGCGAGGGCGAGGAGGTTGACGGCGATGCCCCTCGCGTACCAGGCGGTGCGCCGCTCCAGCAGCCCCTGCCCTTTCGCCTCTTTCAGGAGGGGTGCGAACTCGCTGCCCCGTCCGGCGGGGCGCGGTGGCGCGAGCAGGGTGGCGCCCGCGCCACTCCGGGCATTCGCAGGGGCCTGGGGCATGGCCTGGGGCATCGTAGGTCTCCGGTCGTTCGTCTCCCGCAGTCACCTGCGCTGACCTCATGAAACGTACGAATCAGGGGCCCTTGGCCACCATGGCGCCACCACCCGGGCCGGACGGGGGACTGCCCCGGAGGCATGGTGGTGCTGGCTCCACCCCGGCGGGCGGGAGAGAGCCCAGTCCGCGCATCGAGTGATACAGATCACGGCGCGCATTCGCCCGGTCGCGGCGCGACCGGTGTACCCTCGGCGATTCCGGAACCGCAGTAGTCAAGTTTGAGGAATGTGTCATCGCCGTACACAGGCTCCCCGCGCCCACACCCTCCGAAATCGACGAACTCGCCCGCTGCCACGTCACCTTCCTGCCCGCCGACCCCGCCCGGCTCGGCCGTATCGCCTTCTGGAACACCGACGGCTCCGCCCCGCAGGCCTTCTCCGACCGCGTCGAGGAGCCTGCCGAGGAGCTGACCGTGGCGGGGGCCGACGCCGACGCGTACGCGGTGCGCGCGGTCCTGCTGCCCGTACGCGACGCACTGCCCGTCCTGACCAGGGCCCGGCCCCGCGCCGACGCCTCGCGGGCCGCCGCCTTCTGGGGGACGGCCGCGCTGCGCGCGCTGCAACTCGCCGCGCGCGGCCTGCTGTTGCCCGGCCTCACCGCCACCGACCACGACGCGTGGCGGATCGGGCCGCTGGGCGCCGACGAGCTGGAGCGCGTCCGTGAGCTGGCGGCCTCGATGCCGCCCGAGGCGCACGCGGTACCGCTCGACACAGGTGGCGAACCGTTGCTGCTGCCCGAGCCCGAGGTGCTGGTACGGCAGTTCCTCGACGCGGTCGCGGACGGGCTTCCGCGTACGCCCGCCGCCGCCCTGGCGACCGGCTCCCCCGCCTTCGCGGCGGACCCGCCCCAGCGGCTGCCCGAGCAGCGCGCCTGGGCCGCGGAGGTGGCCGCCGGGCACGACGCGGGCGTGCGGATCTCGCTCCGCGTCGAACTGCCCGGCCTGGAGTCGGCGGACCCGGACGCGGCGGGGCCGGTCTTCCGGGCCGTGCTCCAGCTGCACAGTGTGAGCGACCCCGCGCTGGTGGCGGACGCGGCCGAGGTGTGGGGCGAGTCCGGTCCCGCCGCCGGTGCGTTCGGCCCGCACGCGCGGATGGACGCGCTCCTCGCGCTGCGTCGCGCCACGCGCGCGTGGGCGCCGCTCGCACCGCTGCTCTCGGCCGCCGTGCCGGACGCGATCGAGCTGGCCGACGAGGAGGTGGGCGAGCTGCTCGGCGGGGCCGCGCGCACCCTCGCCGCGATCGGCGTCCAGGTGCACTGGCCCAAGGACCTCGCGCGGAAGTTCACCACGCGCGCGGTGATCGGGCCCGTACCGGACGGCGCGGAGCGGGGCACCTCCGGGGCGCAGCCGGACAGCACGCAGTCCGCTGCCCCCTCCACGCTCTCCACGGACGCCCTGCTCGCCTTCGAGTGGTGGTTCGCGCTCGGCGACACCCAGCTCACGCGCGCGGAGCTGGACCAACTGGCCGAGGCCAGCCGCCCGGTGGTGCGGCTGCGCGACCAGTGGGTCCTGATCGACCCCGAGGAGGTCCGGCGCGCCCGCGCGGCGCAGGACCGCAAAGTGACCCCGGTCGACGCGCTGAGCACGGTCCTGACCGGCTCGACGGAGGTCGACGGACGCCGGGTGGACGTCGAGGCGTCGGGCTGGCTCGCGGGCCTGCGCGACCGCCTCGCCGACCCCGAGGGCGCGCGTGAGGACGCCGTGGAGCAGCCCGCCGCGCTCGCCGCGCGGTTGCGCGACTACCAGCTGCGGGGCCTCAACTGGCTGGCCGACATGACCTCGCTCGGCCTCGGCGGCTGTCTCGCCGACGACATGGGCCTCGGCAAGACGATCACCCTCATCGCCCTGCATCTGCACCGCCAGAGCGATCCGGCGACCGCCGGTCCCACGCTCGTGGTCTGCCCGACGTCCCTGATGGGCAACTGGCAGCGGGAGATCGAGAAGTTCGCGCCGGGCACGCCCGTGCGCCGCTTCCACGGCTCCGCGCGGCGCCTGGAGGGCCTGGCGGACGGGGAGTTCGTCCTCACCACGTACGGGACGATGCGGCTCGACGCCGCGAAGCTCGGCGAGGTGGCGTGGGGCATGGTCGTCACGGACGAGGCGCAGCACATCAAGAACCCGTACTCGGCGACCGCCCGCCAGCTGCGCACCATCGGCGCCCGCGCGCGCGTGGCGCTCACCGGCACACCCGTCGAGAACAACCTCTCCGAGCTGTGGGCGATCCTCGACTGGACGACGCCGGGGCTGCTCGGCCGCCTCGGTACGTTCCGTACGAAGTACGCAGCGGCCGTCGAGGGCGGCAAGGACCCGGCGGCGGCCGAGCGGCTGTCGCGCCTGGTGCGCCCGTTCCTGCTGCGGCGCCGCAAGACCGACCCGGGCATCGCGCCCGAGCTGCCGCCCAAGACGGAGACCGACCGGGCGGTGTCGCTCACCAAGGAGCAGACGGGTCTGTACGAGGCGGTGGTGCGCGAGACCCTCGCGGAGATCTCGGGCGCCGACGGCTTCGAGCGGCGCGGGCTGGTGGTGAAGCTGCTCACCGCGCTGAAGCAGATCTGCAACCACCCAGCGCAGTACCTCAAGGAGGAGCAGCCGCGCATCGCGGACCGCTCCGGCAAGCTGGAGCTGCTCGACGAGCTGCTGGACACCATCCTCTCCGAGGATGGTGCGGTGCTGGTCTTCACCCAGTACGTGCAGATGGCGCGGCTCATCGAGCAGCATCTGGCCGCGCGCGGGGTCGCCACGCAGTTCCTGCACGGCGGTACGCCCGTGGAGCAGCGCGAGCGGATGGTGCGGCGCTTCCAGGACGGTGAGGTCCCGGTGTTCCTGCTGTCGTTGAAGGCGGCGGGCACCGGCCTCAACCTCACCCGGGCGGGCCATGTCGTCCACTACGACCGCTGGTGGAACCCGGCCGTCGAGGCACAGGCCACCGACCGCGCGTACCGCATCGGCCAGACCCAGCCGGTGCAGGTCCACCGGCTGATCGCGGAGGGGACGATCGAGGACCGCATCGCCGAGATGCTGACGCGCAAGCGGGAGCTGGCGGACGCGGTCCTCGGCACGGGCGAGTCGGCCGAGGCCGCGCTGACGGAACTGTCCGACGCCGAGCTGGCGGATCTGGTGGCACTGCGAGGGAGCGGGCGATGAGCGGGTACGGGGATCTCTCGGAGGAGCACGTGTACGGGGACGGCGCCGAGGAGCGCACCTTCGCGGCGCTGCCGCCCACGCACGGGCGCGGTTTCGCCCAGACGTGGTGGGGCCTGGCGTGGCTCAAGGCCCTTGAGGACACGGCGCTCGACGGCCAGCAGCTGAAGAGGGGCCGCCGCTACGCGCGCGAGGGCGCGGTCGGCGCGGTGTCGGTGCGCCCGGGGCGGATCACCGCGGTGGTGCGCGACCGGGACGGCACCTCCCACCGCAGCGACGTGGTGTGGCAGCGGCTCTCCGACGACGACTGGGACCGTTTCCTCGGCATGGCCGCGGAGCGGGCGGGGCACATCGCGGCGCTCCTCGACCGTGACATGCCCCCGCACCTGGTGGAGGACGCGGCGACGGCCGGGGTGGAACTCCTGCCGGGCATAGGCGACCTGGAGCCCGAGTGCACCTGTGAGGCGTGGGACCACTGCCCCCACACGGCGGCGCTCTGCTACCAGGTGGCGCGGCTCCTCGACCAGGACCCGTTCGTCCTGCTCCTCATGCGGGGCCGGGGCGAGCGGGCGCTGCTGGCGGACCTGGAGGAGCGCAGCGCGGCGCCCCGCTCCACGGAACCGGAAGTTCCGGCCGGGGTGCCGGCCGCCGAGGTCTTCGCGGCGCGGGACATCGTGCCGCCGCTGCCCGGGGTGCCCGGGATACCGGCCGAGGCGGGGGCGCCGCCGCACCTGGACACGGAGGCCGCCCCCGAGCCCGGCGTCGATCCCGCGGCGCTGGAGTTCCTGGCGGCGGACGCGGCACGGCGGGCACGGGAGATGCTGGCCGAGGCGCTGGCGCCGGGCCACGAACTCCAGCCACTGCCGACCGATCTGACCGATCGTCAGGACGCGGTACGTCTGGCGGCGGGCTGTGAGGACGGGCGGATCGCGGGTCGGCTGGCGGCGGGTTCCGGACGGCGACCGGCCGAGCTGGACCTGGCCGTACAAGCGTGGCGGTACGGCGGCGCCGCCTCCCTCTCCGTACTGGAGGAGGAGTGGACCCCCGGCCCGGAGGCCCAGGCCCGCGCCGGGGACGCGCTGGCGCGGGCCTGGCAGGACGAGGACCGGCCCGTGCTGCGCGCCTCCGGGGCGAACCGCTGGACGGTCGTCGGGGGCGGCGCGCAGCTGCGGCTCGGACGGGACGGCCGGTGGTGGCCGTACCGCAAGGAGCGCGGGGCGTGGGTACCGGCGGGGCCCGCTGACCCGGATCCGGGGGCGGTGCTGGAACGGTAGGGGTGCGGGGGTGGGGGCCTATGTCCTGGGAGGCGCCCCGCGGTTCGGTTCCCCACCCGCCCTGATCTCGTAGACCGGCGTGCCGTCGCCGGTTCCGTCCGCCGCCGACGGGAGTATGCCGCCGGGGATCTCGGTGGGCAGATCCGGCACCTCCGGCAGGTCGCTCGGCACTTCCGTGGGAAGCCCTGACGGAAGGTTCGACGGAAGGTTCGTGGGCAGTTCCGAGGGCAGCTCAGTCGGGATCCCGCTCGGAAGGCTCAGCGACGGCGTCGGGGCCGGTTCGCTCGTCGGGGTCTTCGTCGGTTTGCCGTCGGCCCCGTCGCCGCTGCCGTTCACCACCAGCACGATGGCGACGACGGCCGCGGCGGCCACCACGACCGCGAGCAGTATGAAGACGCCCCGGCGGCCCCCTGCGGCCGGTGGGTCCGGGGGCGGCGGCGTCGGGGGCTGCCAGTCGGGGGGACCGAAGCCCCCGCCCGGCGAGGACGGCGGCCCGGGTGGGCGCGGAGGTACGGGCGGCGTGGCCATAGCCTCCAGAGTCGGCCCGAAACGGTTCATCTCGCGACCCCTGGCCGGAATTTACGCCAAAGTCGGTCAGTCGCGGCGCTTGCCGCAGCCGCCGCGTACGCGGGGGCGCGCCGTCCCGCGCCACGCGCCGCCGCTGCCCTTCCACGCCCCTACACCGCGCCGTACCGTAACCTCGGCGAGGTTCTTGCCGGTTGAACGTGACGTATCGACGCATTGACGACGTGCACACGACACGACATTCAGGAGCTCCGTTGCCCGTGGACCGCCGAAGACTCCTCCAGGGCGCCGCCGCCACCGTGGCCGCGGGCGCGCTCTTCCCCGCGACGCGTGCCGAGGCCGCCGCCGACACCGACTACCCGGGCGCGCACTGGGTCCCCGCCTCGGACGCCAACTGCACCGTTTCCCAGCGTCCCTTCACTTATGCGGTCGACCGGGTGATCATCCATGTCACCCAGGAGTCGTTCAACACCACGCTCCAGATCTTCCAGAACCCGGCGAAGAAGGTCTCCGCGCACTACGTGGTGCGCTCCGCCGACGGCTATACGGCGCAGATGGTGCGCGAGCACGACATCGCCTGGCACGCGGGCAACTGGAACTACAACACCCGCAGCGTCGGCATCGAGCACGAGGGATGGGTGGACCAACCCGCCTATTTCACCGACGCGCTGTACGAGGAGTCGGCGCGGCTGACCGCCTCGATCTGCGACCGGCACGGCATCCCCAAGGACCGGGAGCACATTATCGGCCATTACCAGGTCCCCGGCACCGACCACACCGACCCGGGGCCGAACTGGGACTGGGTGCGCTACATCCGGCTGGTCAACTTCGCCTGACGCGGCCCGGCCCGAGCCCCGACGGGGCGGGGATGCGCCGAGGGTGTGCGGGACGCCTTGCCGGGCGCGCCCGGCGGGCCGACGATGGACCGGTCCCCGCCCGCCCCGCCCGCCCGGAGGCCCAGTTGACCGATACCCGGTACGAGTCCTGGGTCGCCCTGGAGGCCGGGGCCGACCCCGCCGAGCGGACCGGCGAGCTGCGCCGCGCCCATGACGCGTTCACCTCGGCCGGACGGGTGGTCCGGCCCGTACGCCCACTGGTGGCCGCCTCCTGGCGGCGCTCGGCGCGGGCCCGGGTGAACCCGGACGGCACGGCCGGTGTGGAGCTGTGCGACGACGAACTGGCCGGGTACCGGGAGGGGCATCCGCTGGCCCGGGCGATGCCGGTGATCCGGGAGCTGATGGACTCGTACGCCAAGGACGGCGAGCATCTCGTCGCCGTCTGCGACGCCCACGGACGGCTGCTGTGGGTGGAGGGCCACCCGGGGACCCGGCGCAAGGCGGGCGCGATGAACTTCGTACCGGGCGCGCGGTGGGCGGAGTCGGCGGTGGGCACCAACGCGCCGGGCACGGCGCTCGCCGAGGACCGACCCGTACAGGTCTTCTCCGCCGAGCACTTCCGGCGCCCGGTGCACCCCTGGACGTGCGCGGCGGCCCCGCTGCACGACCCGCGCACGGGGCGGCTGCTCGGCGCGGTGGACATCACCGGCGGCGACGGCCTGGCGCATCCGCACAGCCTGGCGTTCGTGCAGGCGGTGGCGCGGGCGGCTGAGTCGGAACTCGCCCTGCTCGCCCCGCCGCCCACCGGCGACACCATCGAGCTGAGCGCCCTCGGCCGGGACGAGGCGCTGCTGGTCGCCGCCGGACGCAAGGTCCGCCTCAGTCGCCGCCACAGCGAACTGCTGGTGCTGCTCTCCCGCCACCCCGAGGGTCTGACGGGTGATCAGGTACTGGTCGACATGTACGAGGACGAGTCGGTGACCCCGGTGACGGTCCGCGCCGAACTCTCCCGGCTGCGCCGCCTGCTGGGCCCCGACCTCCTCTCCTCCC
Organism: Streptomyces sp. TLI_146; assembly: GCF_002846415.1. Classification (NCBI taxonomy): domain Bacteria; kingdom Bacillati; phylum Actinomycetota; class Actinomycetes; order Kitasatosporales; family Streptomycetaceae; genus Streptomyces; species Streptomyces sp. TLI_146. The sequence goes on along the minus strand of NZ_PJMX01000001.1, from coordinate 7,638,822 downwards.
GCCCGTACCGCCTCGCCCTCCCCATCGACACCGACTTCGACATGGTCGCCCGCCGCCTGGGCTCGGGTGCGGTCGCGGCGGCGATGGGCGCGTACGCGGGCCCGCTGCTGCCCACCTCGCAGGCGCCCGCCGTGGTACGGATACGGGCCCGCCTCGCCGGACAGCTGCGCGCGGCCCTGATCGAGCGCGGCGATCCGGGGCTGCTCGCGGACTGGGCGCGCAGCCCGTGGGGCGAGGAGGACGTGAGCGTGTGGCGGGCGCTGGTGGCGGCGCTGCCGGAGTGCCGGCGGGGGCCGGCGCTGGCGAGGGTGCGGGAGCTGGACGGGGCGCTGGGGGCGGGGTTCGCGGGAAGCATGTGAGTGCCGTCGAACCTCGCAACCCGGCCGCAACGTGGACTTCCCTAGCCTCCACCGCGAGCGCCGTCCAAGGGCGGGCGGCGCCGGAGGGAGGCCACGGAGATGACCCGTTACGCAGCGCCCGGCACCGAGGGCGCGATCGTCTCGTACGAGTCGCGCTACGACCACTTCATCGGCGGCGCGTACGTCCCGCCGGCCGGCGGCCAGTACTTCGAGAACCCGAGCCCCGTGAACGGCCGCCCCTTCACCGAGATCGCCCGCGGCACCGCCGAGGACGTCGAGCGTGCCCTGGACGCGGCGCACGCGGCGGCGCCCGCCTGGGGCCGCACCGCCCCGGCCGAGCGCGCCGACATCCTCAACAAGATCGCCGACCGGATGGAGGCGCATCTGGAGGAGCTGGCGGTCGCCGAGAGCTGGGAGAACGGCAAGCCGGTCCGCGAGACGCTGGCCGCCGACATCCCCCTCGCCATCGACCACTTCCGCTACTTCGCGGGGGCGCTGCGGGCGCAGGAGGGCTCGCTGAGCCAGCTCGACGAGGACACGGTGGCGTACCACTTCCACGAGCCGCTCGGGGTGGTCGGCCAGATCATCCCGTGGAACTTCCCGATCCTGATGGCCGCATGGAAGCTGGCGCCCGCGCTCGCGGCGGGCAACGCGGTGGTCCTCAAGCCCGCCGAGCAGACCCCGGCATCCGTGCACGTCTGGCTGGCCCTGGTCGCCGACCTCATCCCCGCGGGCGTGGTCAACATCGTCAACGGCTTCGGCGTGGAGGCGGGCAAACCACTGGCGTCGAGCCCGCGCGTGGCGAAGATCGCCTTCACGGGCGAGACGACGACGGGCCGCCTGATCATGCAGTACGCGTCGGAGAACATCCGCCCGGTGACGCTGGAGCTCGGCGGCAAGTCCCCGAACATCTTCTTCGACGACGTCTGGTCGGCGGACGACGACTTCCGCGACAAGGCGCTGGAGGGCTTCACGATGTTCGCCCTCAACCAGGGCGAGGTCTGCACGTGCCCGTCCCGGGCGCTGATCCAGCGCGGCCACTACGGCGAGTTCCTGGACGCGGGCATCGCCCGCACCGAGGCCATCGTGGCGGGCCACCCCCTGGACACCGACACGATGATCGGCGCCCAGGCCTCCAACGACCAGCTCCAGAAGATCCTCTCCTACCTGGACATCGGCCAGCAGGAGGGCGCGAAGATCCTGACGGGTGGTCAGCGGATCGAGTACGACGGCGAGCTGGCGGGCGGTTACTACGTCCAGCCCACGATCTTCGAGGGCGACAACCGCATGCGGATCTTCCAGGAGGAGATCTTCGGCCCGGTCGTCGCGGTGACGTCCTTCACGGACTTCGACGACGCGATCCGCACGGCGAACGACACCCTGTACGGCCTGGGCGCCGGCGTCTGGACCCGCGACGGCAGCCAGGCGTACCGCGCGGGCCGAGCGATCCAGGCGGGCCGCGTCTGGACGAACTGCTACCACGCCTACCCGGCGCACGCCGCCTTCGGCGGCTACAAGCAGTCGGGGATCGGGCGGGAGAACCACAAGATGATGCTGGATCACTATCAGCAGACGAAGAGCTTGCTGGTGAGCTACTCGGCTAAGAAGCTGGGCTTCTTCTAGAGGCCCAAGAAATGGCGCCTGACCTTGGGTTGTGCCGGTCAGGCGCCTTCCGCTCGGCCCCCTTGGAGCGAGACCCGGTCCATGTCCCGCCGCGGTTCTCCGACCTCGCCGCCCCGGGCAGCGGCGATATGTGACACGTGGGGGCTGCATGGATTGTGGAGAAACTCTGCACGCCTCGCACATCCCGGCCCGCCGCGCGTGGCTAGATTCACCGGTGTTGCAGACGGCATCTCTGATGAAAGGCGTGTCATGCGCAAGCCAATGGCGTTCCTGTCGGCGGTCTTCCTGGCAGTGGGCTTCCATACGGCCATGGCCCCGCAGGCCTCGGCGGCCGGCCCCAACTGGGGAGAGCTCTTCACACCGGTCGGCCCCGGCAGCTGGTACCCCGGCAAGTGCGCCACTCCCAAGGGCAACAGCACGGCCAACGGGACCATCATCACCCTGTGGACCTGTACGGGGGACGAACTACAGAAGTGGGACCGCGACGACTACCAGATCGTCCACAAGGCGAGCGGGAAGTGCCTGACCCCGCAGGGCGACGGGTACAACGTCAACGGCGCGGTGCTCACCCTCTGGCCGTGCGACAACAGCGGCAACAACCGCAGCCAGCAGTTCTGGTCGGACGACTGGTCCATCAAGACCAACTACTCGGACAAGTGCCTCACCAACAAGGGTGGTTCGTCCGGCAACGGCACCTACCTCACCCTGTGGACCTGCGCCTCGGACTCTCCGCCGGAGCAGCACTGGATGATGCGGTACTGACGGGCGGCACACCCGTTGACGGGGCCCCGGCCCGGTGGTCAGGGCGCGGCGGGCACGCGGGTTCAAGGACGGGCTCCGATCCCGGCCGGGTGTGATGCGGCAACGCGCCCGTGCGACAGGGGAAGTCGCCTGCTGTCCGGCCGCCGTGGGCCGGCGGACAGCAGGGCAGGCCATGTCCGCCCACGCGGCATGTGATGCCCTCTCGTGCGCCGGTCGGAGCAGGTAGACCCCCTGCTCGGCCGGTGTTCCTGGCTGTGACGAGCCTCATGACTTGCGGTACGGGCGGGGGGTTTCCAGCTCCGCCGAGACCACGTACATCGGTGGGCGCCCTCAGGTATGCGGGCGATCCATTCATCGCAGATCTGTTGGCCGCACCAGGTGTGCGGACCCACTCAGTAGACGCCCGCACCGGCGGGGGCAGCCCCGTGAGGGGCTTGGTCCCACCGGTCGGGTGAACTCGGCTGCGCCCGAGCGGGCACAGCCCCTCACCGACGAGACACGGGGGAGTTCTCTCTTGAGATCCATCCGACGGGCATGCATACCGGTAGCCGCGGTGGCCGCCTGTGCGGCCTTGACCGGGGGCCTGCTCCAAGCCGCCCCTGCGGCCGCCGCGCCAACCCCCTCCACCGGGGATGCCCCGCCACCCGCCGCCGCCGGGCGTGTGGACAGTCCGGACGAGACACTGGGCAAGGGCTGGAAGACCTCCGAGGACCGCGCTGTGACCGGCGCGGCCGACGCCAGGGCCTTCAAGATACTTGTCGCCGACGAGGCGAAGGCGTACGAGTGGAAGACGGTCGCCGCGCTGGCGGAGCCGGGAGTGCCCGCCGACTCGTGGATCGGCAACCAGTGCGTCATGGACGACTCCCATGTCGCCGCTGTGTATGCCCCGCGCGCGTTCACGAACAAGCCCGACCTCATGCAGGGCGGCGCGTTCACGGCGATCGTGAACACCAGGACGGGTGAGGTGACGAAGCTGCCGTTCACCGCCACGCTCGCCTACTTCGACCCCACCTGTAACACCACCACGCACACGGCCGCCTTCACCCAGTACCGCGACATGAACGACGTGGCGCAGGTGAAGACGCAGGTGATCACCGTGGACACGGCCGGCACCACCGTCGTGAAGACGGGTGAGCTGCGCGGGCAGGTGTCGTCGGCGGCGCCGGTGAAGGGCGGTGTCGTCGCCGGTCTGGGCCGCGATCTCGTCCGGATCGACGGCAAGGGGAAGATCCGCCGACTCGCCAGGGGCGACAGCATCCCCTTCGACATCCGCCCCATGGCAGGGGACCGGATCGGCTTCGTGGACCGCAAGGACACGAAGACGGCACAGGCCAAGGTGTACGGCGGCAGCGGTGAGCCGCTCACGGTCGCCACCGGGCCCCTGGGCGACCTGGAGCTGGTGTCCGGCGCGCAGGGCCGTGTCTTCCTCACCGGCCGTCCCCAGAACGTCAAGGTGGAGGGGAGCGGAGTCACCCGGCTCGACGCGCCGGCCGACACCGACGTCTCCTCCCACGGTCGCCTCGCCGTCGCTCCCGTACTCACGCCCGGTGTCCGCGCCGGACTGACCCGGATCAGGGCGGCCGGGAAGGACTTCGACAGGCCGGCCGAGCCCGAGGCGGGTGTGCGTGCCCGCTCCGGGACGGCCCCCGAGACGTCGGACGACGACACCACGATCACGGTCACGTCGACCGTCACGGCGACGGGCAAGGAGGTCCAGCAGCGGGTCGCACCGGCGCGGCAGAGCCCCGTCGAGGGCCTGTCCCCTGCACTGACCGGCGACGCCAAGCCGCGTACGCTGCCCCGTGCGGCCGCGGCCGCGCCCGACTCCCACGACCCCCGTGACACCGACCGCTGGTGCTCCGTCTCCCGTAACGACATGAGCGTGCAGGCGCTGCAGCCGACGTCCAACCAGGTCGAGTGGGCGGTGGACATGGCCGTACGCGGCGAGCTGCGCAGCAATTGGATCCGTCAGGGCGACTACCGCGGCCAGGCCGGGCTCCTTTCGATCGACCCGCAGGGCCTGTTCCCCCGCCCGGAGCTGAAGGGAGGCGGCCGGATCCCCGCCAACGTGCTGCTCGGCATCCTGGCGCAGGAGTCCAACCTGTGGCAGGCCGAGTCCGGCGCGGTCCCCGGCCAGATGGGCAGCCCGCTGGCAGCCGTGGACGGCTACTACGGCCACAGCACGAAGGACACCCTGCTCGGCTACTGGCGCATCAACTGGGACAAGTCCGACTGCGGTTACGGCGTCGGCCAGGTCACCGACGGCATGCGTCTGAAGGGGCACGAGAAGACCGGCGAAACGAGCCTTGAGCCGGCGCTGCAGAAGGCGATCGCCGTCGACTACGCCACCAACATCGCCGCCTCCATGAAGATCCTCACCGACAAGTGGAACGAGGTGCACGCCGACGGGCAGAAGATCACCGTCAACAACGACGATCCCTCCCGCGTGGAGAACTGGTTCACGGCGGCCTGGAACTACAACCTCGGCTTCAACCCCAAATCGGCGGCCGGCCAGAACGGCGGCAGCTGGGGCCTGGGCTGGTACAACAACCCCGCCAACCCCATGTACAAGAAGGGCGCCTGGGACCACCCGTTCATGGATGTGAGCCTCAACTCGAACAACATCCGTGACGCGGCTACCCCGCAGTACTGGCCGTACGAGATGAAGGTGATGGGCTGGTCCGCCTGGTCCATCGACACCGGCTTCTCCTACGGCACCGACGGCCGCCAGGACTGGAAGGGCGAATCGGGGTTCAACTCCGCCGGCTTCAACCCCGCCTGGTGGACCACCGTCCCCGACCGCTCCCGCGTCAGCCCGCCGATCAGCACCTTCTGCAATACGAAGAACAACTGCAACCCCGCCAGCCCGGTCGACTGCCCGGACGAGGCCTGCTACCGGCAGTTCTGGTGGAACCAGGAGAACGCGACGTGGAAGCCCGACTGTGACCAGACGTGCGGGCACGAGAACATCAAGTACCAGACCCTGCGCGCCGAGCCCGGCCGGGGCTACCGGCTGAAGAACGGCACTCCGGTGTGCGCCGGCACCCCGGCGGGCTCCGACGTCGTCACCTCCATCCCCACCGGCACACCGACGTGGTCGGCTTGCGGGGCGGCGGCGTCGACGGGCACGTTCCAGTTCACCTTCCATCCCGACTGGGACCAGCACTACGAGGCGAAGGCCGATCTGCATGCGATCGGCGGCGGCCACGGCGGCCACTTCTGGTACACCCACACCCGTGACGAGAACCACCTCGGCGGCGACGGCAACCGGATGACGATCGGAGGCGAGTGGACGGCGGGCAAGACGTACGACCTCGCAGCCGTCTACGCCTACATCCCCGACACCGGAGCGCAGACCAAGGACGCGAAGTACGTCATCAGCGGCGCTGTCGGCGGCCCGTACGAGCGGTACGTCGACCAGGACGCGAACAACGGCCAGTGGGTGCCGCTGGGCGCGTACAAGTTCACCTCCACGCCGAAGGTGACACTGACGAACTACTCGAAGGGGGCCACCGCCGACCGCGACATCGCCTGGAACTCCGTCGCCTTCAAGCCGATCAAGGGCAGGTTCGTCCAACGCTCCCTGACAGCGGCCGCGATCTTCGACCCGAACCAGGAGCTGAACTCCAACTGGCCGGTGTCGACGGAGATCAACTCGCCCGTGCGGTCCATGAAGGCCCTCTACGACTGGGGGCTGGGCCTGGCCGACAAGGGGCCGCTGTGGAACAACCCGGAGGGAGCCGACGCCCGCGGTCTGTCCTCCGAGGCGCGCTGCCCGACGGCCCAGGCCGTGGGCGAGTGCACGGGGCAGCAGACGTGGGACGCGGCCGATCAGTGGGCCAAGGACATCAGGGCGGGCGGGTCGGCTCCGCGCGCAGACGGCTCCGCCCCCGCGATGTCGATTCCCGTATGGATGGCCATGTCCAACCTGCGTCCGGACGTGTCCAAGCCCGCCTCCGAGGCGTACCGGGACCCGAACAGCTACAAGATCAAGTCTGATGTGAACGTGACGTTCGTGGTCGGCGAGGACGGGAAGATCGTTGACGGCAGTGCCGGGTCGAACTACCGGGCCCGCGTCGGCAACGCCCATCTGCCCCACTTCGTGACCAAGATCATGAAGACGATCGAGGCGGACTACGGGATTCCGGCGCCGGACATCGACTACACCACCCAGGACGCGCTGGAATACGGCAACGTCCACACCTCCCACCCCTACACGGACGGGGACACTCCGGGCCAGGCATACTTCCCGCACTTCCGCGGGGCACGCATCGACGACGCCAAGCAGTGCGTCGACTTCCGTGCCGTCGGCGGCGGTGTGCACGGCTACCGCGCCATGATCGGCCACAAGTCGATCAACGACAACGTCAAGGCGTGGGTGGACAAGGTCAACGCGAGCCTGAAGGCCAACCACGCGGTGAAGCGGTTCGCCGGAGACGTCTACGCGATGTTCTTCAAGAACTCCGGGTCCTGGAACAACAACATGGGCGGCTCCATGATCGGCAATGCGCCTCCGATCTGGCAGGACATCGCTGCGGCCTTCTGCGCCGACGGGTCCGTGAAGCCGATGCACCTGCAGAGGAACAGCGACGCCACTCCGTCCAACGGCATCGTCTTCCAGTCCTACATGCCCGACCTGTACCTGTACGTCGACGACCAGCTGACCGACAACCTCGGCCGCCCGTCGAACCACCGGATCAACGGCGGAGACTGGAGGAACTTCTCCAACTTCCCCGCCACCGCTCCCAACGGCAACGCCTATGCAACCTGCTCGGCGGCCACCCGTGGCAGTGGCGGCAACCCGTGGGGGGTCGACGCCCCGGCACCGATCATCGGTGACGGCCCGGGAAACCGGCCGAACAAGGTGGTCCACTGCGACGACCCGGCCAACGAGTTCACTGCCCCTCTCACCCGGTGACCGTGTCGGCCATCGCGTGATGTAATGCGAGGAGAGGGGGGCGGCCGTTACAGGCCACCCCCCTTTTTCTCCTCGTGCACACCATCGGAGAACTCCTCATGGGCATCCTGTACGTCGCCTTCTTCGCCGCGATCCTCTACCTCGTGCCGGTGACCCTGCTGTGCCGGAGGATCGCGAGCAGGACCACGGCACGGACGGGCTGGGCCATGGCCTTCCTGCTGATCGTCCTCCCGGTCGTCCTGCTGACGACCGGCGCGATGATCGATGCGGCGAGAGCCGTCACATGACCGGGCAGACGTCCGCGCACTCCTACCTGGTGGGAGGGGCAGCCGGATCGCGGTGATGCGGGTGCCGCTTGGGGCCGCCTCTTCGTTCCCGGCCCGGTCGGTCGCGGTCGACTTCAGACGTGCGGGGCTGCTGGACAGTTGGTGCCGTACTGAAGGACCGGGCGGCTGCGCGGTGTTCGCCGGGGGTGATCCCGTACGTGTTCCGGAACGCACGGCCGAAAGCGGTGGCGCTGGCGAAACCCCAGCGGGCGGCTATGGCCTCGACGGTGCGGTGGTCCGACTCGGGGCGGGCCAGGTCGGCGTGGCAGCGGGGCCGTCCGTGTGGTTTTTCCTGGTCAACGGGGGTGCAACCGCTGTAGCCCCGATCCCCTCACCCCTCCGCCGACCAGAACTCCGACCGTTCCGTAGGCCGGAGTTGCTCCGCCCGAGGGCCCCCGGGCTGCCCCGGCGTACCAGCCGGATACGTCATCGCCGAGTCCCGCGCGCAGCCGAAGCTCGCGCTGATGAACACGTTCCCCACGCTTCCCACCTGCAGCGACACGCTGAAACCGTCCGGGCGGGTGGCGCGGAGCCAGGGCATCGACTCGTCGTTGCGCACGCTCGTGACCTTGAAGCCCTGCTGCTCCCAGTGGCGCTGGACCACGCCCAGGAGGCTGCCGCGGCGGTGGGGGGCTACCACCGTCAGGAGGTTGCGGCTGCGGGTGACCGTCGTCCTGCCCGTCGGCTCGTTGAGGTCGGTGCTGCACGCCTCCCGCATGGGGGCGCCGTACGCCCACTTCACCGGCGGCCGGATCGCCGCCAGTGTGTCGTCCAGGATCTTCTCCGAGCCCTCGCCCGCCTGCTGCATGTCCATCGTCGATGCCTTCTGCGTCTGTCGTACCGACTGGTCGCTCTTCGCCTGCCCGGCTCCGTCCGGCTCGCACGCCGTCAGCGCCGCCAGGACCGTCATCACGAACACGCAACCCACCCCCCGCCTCATCGCGGTGCCGTCGTCTTGATCTGGTCGCCGTGGCCCGTCACCACGCTCGCGATGTTGGGGAGGGAGTCGCCGCCCGCGTCGGGGTCGAAGTAGATCGAGTGCGCGGGGAGGTCACCCGTCGCCAAGCCCGTCAGGCCCGTGTCCTTGCCCGGGGCCACGGCGAAGTGGTGGCCGCCGAAGTGGTTGTCCGCGGGGTCCGTGCCGAACCAGTTCTTCTTCGGGCCGTACTCGCTTCCCGGTGCCACGTACTCCAGGAGGTTCGGCGACGGGAGATAGGTGACCTGGTCGTTCTCCGCCGCGCCTATGTACACATGGTCCGCCCCCACCCCCAGGTCGGACGCCTTGTTCACGCCCACGCCGGGGCTGCCGACCAGGACCACGTCGTCCGCCGGGATACCGCCGGGCTGCTGTGTCGCCTGGCCCACCGTGAGCGAGCCGTACGAGTGGCCGATGGCGGTCACATGCGGCGAGCCGGACTCGTGGGTGGCTCTGAGGCCGCTCAGGAACCTGTCGTACGCCGGAGCTCCCGCCTTCGCGTCGTCCTTGCTCATCACGTCCGTCGCCGACCACGAGAAACTGTCGAGCTGCGGACAGTCGTAGCCCAGCCACACCATCGAGGAGGTCGTGGTGTCGGGGTACATCTTGTTCGCCATGGTCGCCACGTTCCGGGCCCGGTCCACGTCCGACGCCGCGAAGTGGCCGCTCAGCTTGGTGTTGAGCCCCGGTACGTACGCGGAGACGTTCTTCGACGTGTCCGGGTTGCCGAAGGCGACGATGGCCCGGCCCTTGCCCTCCGAGCCGATGCCCAGCAGGTACGGGCGCGGCTCGCCCTCCGCCGCCAGCTGCTTCTTGATGCCCTGAAGCCCATCGATCTTGTCCTTGAGGGCCTTCGCCTTGTCGCCGTCCGCGCCCGCGTACTCCGCCTCCAGGCTGTTCAGCAGCATCGGCAGATACGTCCGGTTGGCCTTGTCGCGGTCGGCGGCCGGGATGCCGTCGCGGTTGCCGATCTGCTGCGGGTAGTCCTGGATCAGCTCGGCCTGGAGGCTGGGGGACAGCTGCGCCCACCACTGCTGTACGGCGGCGGGTGAGCCCTTGGCGTCCGGCATGCCGAGCTCGTGCAGCAGCTCGCGGTTGAGCTCGTCCGCCTTCGCCAGCTCCACGAAACCCGCGCTCCAGTCGCCCTTCGCGCAGCGGTTGGCCGCGTCGGTGAAGAGCTTGACGGCCGCCGCGTACTCCTTGTCGGCCTTCTGCGCCGCCGTCAGGGCGTCGCCTATGCGGTCGGCGTACCCCTGCGCGCGGGTGGCCTGGTCGCGCTGCATCATCGCCACGTCGCCTGGCTTCATCCCGGCGGTGTCGACGCTCGGCGCGGTGACCTTGCCGTCGTCCGCGACGCTGTACCCGGCCCCCGTGGCGTCCGCGATCGCGTTCGTCAGCTTGCCCTGCTGCGCGGCGAACTCCTCACCGCACGCCCTCAACACCGTTCCCACGGCGTCGAGTTCCTTCTTCGCCACCACCAGGTCGCGCTGCATCCGGGCGAGCCGGTCGGCGGCGGACTCGGCGGCGATCCCGCCCCAGTTGCCCTGCTGGAGGGGCTGGTGCAGATACTTGCCGCAGTCGGCGGTGTGGGTGGCGAACTTCTCCGCCAGCTTGTCCCAGGCGTCCCCCGCGTCCGTCAGCAGAAGCGGTTTGGCGTCCCGGAGTTGCGAGACCCTCATGCGTCAGTGCCCTCCGTTCGACGGCGGCGGGAGGGTCACTCCCGGGTAGGGGGTGTACGAGCTGTGCGCCCCCGGCGCCGTGACGCCCGGCGCGTACGGGGTGTACGGACCGAAGCCCAGGAAGGACTTCCCGCGCTCGTGGTCCTCCCGGACGAAGCTCGTACTGGACGAGCCGACCGCGTCCGCCGCCCCCTCGACCATGCCCGCCAGCGAGCGCAGCGCCTTCGCCCACGCCTCCAGGCAGTCGTCGATCGCCTTGGCCGTCTCGAATCCGGCGAGACCCGCCACCGCCGCGTCCGTCGGCGTGTACAGGGTCTTGATCTCGTCGGGGATGTCCTTGGCCACCTTGCGGGCCGAGTCGCCGGCCTTCTGGACTTCACCCGGTGTGATCCAGAAGCCCCGTGTGGGACCACCGATCGGTGTGGACATGACGCTCGCCCCTCCCCCTTGCTGATCTTCTTTCCGGCACGCTATAGGGCGAATTCAGGCCAGCCATGAGTACGCGTACTCAATCGTGATCATCCATGTGCTCGGCGACGCACCCAGAGGCCCCGAGGTTCCAACGCCCCGAACCAGGACGCCTCATCGGCCCGACACCCCACCGTGAAATTTGCCATTCAAGATCTTGATGTTTGTTCATGCCCATGCCAGATTCGGCGCAGCACCACCTGGGTCAACGGCGGAGTTCGTCCCGAACACGCCGGAACAGCTGCGGGGAGAGGCCACCACCATGCCGGTTCGACACGCCCCCGGGGACCGTCTCGCGATGGAGAGGCGGACCATCGAAGCCGTCCCGGACACCGAGCGGCACGGCACGCCGCGCAGCCAGTTCACCCTGTGGTTCGGCGCCAACATGCAGATCACCGCGATCGTCGACGGCGCGCTGTCGGTCGTCTTCGGGGCCGACGCGCTGTGGGCGATACCCGCGCTGCTGATCGGCAACGTGCTCGGCGGGATCGTGATGGCGCTGCACTCCGCGCAGGGGCCGCGGCTCGGCGTACCGCAGATGATCTCCAGCCGCGCGCAGTTCGGCGTCTACGGCGCGGTGCTGCCCCTGGTGTTGGTGATCCTCATGTACCTCGGCTTCGCCGCGACCGGCAGTGTGCTGGCCGGGCAGGCGGTGTCCGAGATGCTGCACATCAACACGGATGCCGGGATCCTCGTCTTCGGGGCGCTGACCGCCGTGGTCGCCGTCACCGGCTACCGCCTCATCCATATCGCGGGCCGCATCGCGACCGTCGTCGGCGCGCTCGGCCTCGGTTATCTGCTGGTGCGGCTGTTCACGCAGTACGACGTCGGCGCGCACGTCGGCAACAAGGGCTTCGAGGCGGCGACCTTCCTGCTCGCGGTGGGTCTCGGGGCCGGATGGCAGCTGACCTTCGGCCCGTACGTCGCCGACTACTCGCGCTATCTGCCCCGCGACACCAGCACGCGCGCGACGTTCTGGTCCACCTTCGCCGGCTCCGTCATCGGGTCCCAGTGGGCCATGACGCTGGGCGCGCTGACCGCGGCCGTCGCGGGCAAGGCGTTCCTGCCCGACCAGGTGGGTTTCCTCGGTGATCTGGCGGGCCCGGCGTTCCTGGCGTTCCTCATCTACCTGGTGATCGTGGTCGGGAAGCTGACCGTCAACTGCCTGAACGCGTACGGCGGTTTCATGTCGATCCTGACCACCGTCACCGCGTTCGACCGCCGCTCGCGCATCTCGGCCGCCGTACGCGCCGCCTACATCGTCGGCTTCATCGCCGTGTCGATGGTCATCGCGCTCGCCGCCAGCGACGACTTCCTGACCAACTTCAAGAACTTCGTCCTGCTGCTTCTGACCGTGTTCACGCCGTGGAGCGCGATCAACCTGGTCGACTACTACCTGCTCTCCCGCGAACGCGTCGACATCCCTGCCCTGTACGACCCGGACGGCCGCTACGGGCGCTGGAACGTCACCGCGCTGACCTGCTATGTCGTCGGCGTGGCCGTGCAGGTCCCGTTCCTGGCCACCAAGTTGTACACCGGCGCGATCACCAAGAAGCTCGACGGCGCCGACATCTCGTGGATCGTGGGCCTGGTGATCACCTCGGCCCTGTACTGGCTGTGGGCGCGGCGCACCGCCAACCCGCCCTCGGAGACCATCCATCCGGCCGCCACCGAGAGCGGCGGACAGGCGGCGACGCCAGTCGCCTGACCTCGCGTCACTCCGTCGGCATGACATCCGCCCACAGGGCGGCGGCGTCGGCCGAGAGCGGTGTGACCGCTCCGGCCGATGCCTCGTCTGCGTCCCACCACAGACCCTGACCCGACGTCAGGACAGGCCCGTGTGCGTCGGCCTGCCAGCGGCCACGCAGCACATAGAGCACCCCCGCGTGCCCCGCGCGGGGTGCGACCGGGCCCCCGACCCGGTCCACGGTCGCCGTCCAACGGCCGCGCCGCACCATGAGGTTGAGCACCCGGCAGGGGCCGCCCGGCAGTTCGGCGTCGAGCGCGAGGTCGCCCGAGAACCCGAACGGCTCCCCCGCACGCGCCAGCAGCCGGTCGAACTCCCCGGGGCAGATCAGCCGCACACCGTCTCCGGTGAGCAGGGTGAGCGTCCGGTCCACACCCGGGAACGCCGAGAACGGCCCGTCCCGGTTGATGTCGGCGACGCTCGCGCGCCACCCGAAGTCCTCGGCGCCCGTCGGCCGTGAGGTGATCTCCCTGGTCGCGCCGCCGCCGTTGCGCCACCGTCCCGCGGGCAGTGTCTCCACATCGAAGTGGTGCATGAGTGTGGGCTCCTTCCCGATCTTGTGGCGATGGTACGCGTCGAAGGGCCACGGGCCGGACGGCAACGGCTTCCCTCCGGGGTGCGGATACGGCCAAGTGGAAGGGCACGTACCGATCGCGGGGGCGCCGGACCCCGAAAGGCGCGCTGGGCCTGTCCTGGACCGCGATCCGCAGGAGCCGCCGTGCGCAGGTGTCGCACAAGGATCGCCCGGCCGTCACACAGCGGTCACACCACTGTCGCGGCCCCATCGCACTCGACGACTTCGGGATGGCTTGAACCCACGTACCTCAATCCCCCACTCCCGTACCGCCGTTGATCACGTCACATACTGCGCTGACCGACCGGGCGAGCGCCCTTGCGCCCCTGGCCGGAGATGACCACCCGACCTCATCCCAAGCTCCTGGGGGAGACTTGCGCGCACACAGGCACAGAGCACGCGCCTTCACCGTCGCGGCGGCCACTTCGGTGGCCCTCGTGGCGGGCATGACCGGCCCCGCGGCTGCCGTCGCCGCGAACACGACGACCACACCGGACACCCCACGGCTCAACGGCACTCAGCGGATCCAGCTCATCACGGGCGACCACGTGAGAGTCGGCACCCAGGGCCAGGTGGTGGGCTTCGAGCCCGCCAAGGGCCGTGAGCGCATACCCGTACAGGTGCAGCGCATCAAGGACCGCACGCTGGTGGTGCCCAGCGACGCTCAGCGCCTGATCGCCACGGGCAGGCTGGACCAGCGGCTCTTCGACGTCACCGCGCTCACCGACCCGCTGCTGCGCGAGAGCCACCGCGACGGGCTCAAGCTGATCGTGCAGTATGCCGGGGGCGCCGGTGCCGCGCGGGCCGCCGTGCGTGCGGCCGGTGACACCCAGGTGCGGCGCACGTTCCCCACCATCAACGCCGACGCCATCCGTACGTCGCGGGACGACGTGGCCACGGTGTGGGCGGCGCTGACCAGCCCGCAGAAGAGCGGCGTACGCGCCACCGCCTCCGGCATCGACAAGGTGTGGCTGGACGGGGTACGCACGGCGAGCCTGGACCGCAGCGTCCGGCAGATCGGCGCCGACAAAGCGTGGGAGGCCGGGTACGACGGCAAGGGCGTCAAGATCGCCGTCCTCGACACCGGCGTCGACAAGACCCACGACGACCTCAAGGACCAGGTCGTCGGGGAGAAGAACTTCTCCTCCTCGCCCGACACCGCGGATCACGTCGGACACGGCACGCACGTCGCCTCGATCGCCGCCGGCACCGGCGCCAAGTCGGGCGGCAAGTACAAGGGTGTCGCCCCCGGCGCCAAGATCATCAGCGGCAAGGTGCTGAACGACGGGGGCCGCGGGGACGACTCCGGCATCATCGCGGGCATGGAGTGGGCCGCCGCCGAGGGCGCGGACGTGGTCAACCTCAGCCTCGGCAGCCCGGACTCCCCCGGCGTGGACCCGATGGAGGCGATGGTCGACAAGCTGTCCGCCGAGAAGGGGATCCTGTTCGCGATCGCGGCGGGCAACGAGGGCGAGGGCGGCGAGTCGACGCTGGGCTCGCCGGGCAGTGCGGACGCCGCGCTGACCGTCGGCGCCGTCGACAGGGACGACAGGCTGGCGCCGTTCTCCAGCATCGGCCCGCGCACCGGCGACGGCGCCGTCAAGCCGGACGTCACCGCGCCCGGCGTCGCCATCGCCGCGGCGGCCGCCGCGGGCAGTGCGATCGACACCGACCCCGCCACGCCCCACCCGGCCCCGGGCTACCTCCAGATCGACGGCACCTCCATGGCCACCCCGCATGTAGCGGGCGCGGCCGCGATCCTGAAGCAGCGGCATCCGGACTGGAGGTCGGCCGAGCTCAAGGGCGCGCTGACCGCGTCCGCCAAGGGCGGCGACTACACCGTCTTCCAGCAGGGTTCGGGCCGCGTGCAGGTCGACAAGGCGCTGTCCCAGAGCGTGATCGCCGACCCGGTCTCGCTGAGCTTCGGCGTCGCGCAGTGGCCGCACACCGACGACCGGCCGCTCACCAAGAAGGTCGGCTACCGCAACCTCGGGACCAGCGACGTCACCCTCGATCTGGCGGTGTCCGCGCTGGACCCGGCGGGCAGGCCCGCCCCTGCCCGGTTCTTCGCGCTCGGCGCCACCAAGGTGACCGTGCCCGCGGGCGGCAGGGCCGAAGTGGACCTGACTGCCGACACCCGTCTCGGTGACGCCGACGGCACCTACTCGGGCTATGTCACCGCCACCGGCGGAGGCCAGTCCGTCCGCACGGCCGCGGCGGCGGTCCGTGAGGCGGAGTCCTACGACGTGACGCTGAGGACCGTCGACCGCGACGGCACCGACGCCCGGAACTTCTCCAACAGCCTGATCGGCACCTCCGGCCCCGGCAAGGGCTTCCAGGCCCGGGTCGACAACGAGCCGGGCACGCACAAGATCCGCGTGCCCAAGGGCTCGTACATGTTCAACGCGGCCGTCTACCAGGACCCGTCGGACCTCGCCAAGGGCACCGACTGGATCGCCCAGCCGAAGCTGGACGTCTTCGCGGACACCACGGTCACCGCCGACGCGCGCACCGCCAAGCCGGTGGACCTCACTGTGCCCGGCCTCGACAAGGCGGACTTCGGGGGCACGTACTACGAGCTCGCGAAGACCGACATCGGCCGCGTGGGCAACGGCTGGGTGCTGCGAGGTTTCACCGACTTCCGCACCGCCCACCTGGGTCCGGCCGTCACCGACGGCTCGCTCCTGCAGACCTGGGACGCGCACTTCCTCAAGGGCGACACCGCCCAGTACTCGGTGGCCTTCGGCGGGAAGACGCAGAAGGTCGCGACCGGCTACACCAGGCACGTGAAGGCGAACGAGCTGGCGACGCTCAAGGCCGACGTCGGTGCCTCCGCGCCCGGGAAGACCACACTCACCTCCCCCTTCGCCCATCTGCCGGGCGCACCGGAGGGCAACGGCTTCTCCGCGCCGCAGCCGACGCCGGGCACGCGCACCTACTACGTGTCCACTGCCGACGGCGTCAAGTGGCAGACGAAGTCCGACCAGTTGGGCGAGCCCGACAAGTGGGGCTACCCGGCCTTCGACGGCTCGTACGAGACGTCCGAGCCGAAGCGCTACGAGGCGGGCAGGACGTATCAGGAGACGTTCAACACCGGTGTGTTCGGCCCGCTCCTGGGCGAGAAGGCGGGCGTCTTCCGCACGGCACCCGACCCGGCCACGGGTGAGCAGCAGCTCGTCGGCGCCGTGCCCCTGTTCGCCGACGGCAAGGGGCACCCGGGCATCTCGGCGTACACCTCGGCCACGTCGGTGCTCTACCGCGACGGCGTCAAGGTGGGCGAGAACGACGACCCTCTGACCGGCCAGAAGCCCTTCACGGTCGACTCCGCCGATGCCGAGTACCGGCTGACGACCTCCGTCGAGCGCTTGGCGAAGGTCTCCGCGGTCTCCACTCGTATCGACGCCAGCTTCACGTTCCGCTCCCAGCGGGTCGCGGCGACCACGGCTCTGCCGGTGTCCACGGTCCGCTTCACGGCCCCCGTCGACCTCGCCTCGCGCGCCCCGGCGGGCAGGACGGTCCAGATCCCGGTGACCGTGCAGGGCGCGGCGGCCGGGAAGGACCTCAGGTCGCTCGCTGTGTCCGTGAGCTACGACGACGGGAAGACCTGGCAGCTCGTAAAGGTCGAGAACGGCAGGATCTCCGTGAAGAACCCGGCGAAGGACAGGGCCGTCTCGTTCCGCGCCGACGTCACGGACAAGCAGGGCAACAAGTCGACACTGACGATCCACCACGCGTACTACGGGAAGTGATGGTGCCCGGGTGACGGGCTGGGCGTGACGACTGCGTGCTGGGAGGCGTTCAAGGGCGCCTCCCAGCACGGTCGTTCAACGAAGGGGCCGGGGCGTCTCAGGGTGCGGGGACGGTCAGGGTCGCCTTCTGCTCGTCGTCGTCGCGCGCCGGGGCGTGTCCTACTTGTTCGGGTCCCGGAAGCGGCCGAGTGCCTTCGTGAGGGCGCCCAGGGGTGAGCCGTCCGGCTTGGCCGGTCTGGGGGCGGGCAGCCGGGGTGCGCCGTCGGTCGCCTCGGCCAGCGCGGCCTGGGCCGCCTCGGCGGCCTCCCGGTACAGGTCACGGGATTTCGTCATGGCGTCGAGCGCCTCGGCGTACTTGGTGACCATGCTCTGGGCGTGGACCAGTTCCTCGTCCGGGGTGAGCAGGTGCCAGCCCTGGCGCAGCCGGGTCAGGGCCCGCTCGGCGTCGGCGGGCAGCGGCCGGGGCAGGGCGGCGAACTCCTTGATCCTGTCGAGGAGTTCGGTGGGTTCGGAGCCGTCGAGGAAGACGCTGCGCACGGTGAAGCGGTCGGCGTCGTAGTCGGGGCTCTGCGGTGCCGTGGGCAGGACGACGGCGCCGCCGCGCGGCAGCCGCACGCCCAGCTCCCGCTTCATCGCGAAGTCGGCGATCTGCGCCTGCTCCGGTGTGCTGCGGTGCTCGACCACCCGGTGGCGCAGGCTCGGCGGCAGGAAAGCCGAGACCGGCCGCTGCCCCGCCGCGTCCGGCGTCATCGCCTCGTGCACCACGACATGGACGAACCAGCTCTGCCTGGTGCAGTCCCGCAGCCGGTGGCGCAGCTCGTCGTCGTCCTTCGGCAGCTGGTTGGTCGTGCGCAGCCGTACGCCGGGCACGGTGTCGTGGTCCCAGGCGATCCGGTCGCTGTCGGGCCAGAACATGGTGGCGGGCGAGGGCCAGTGCGCCTCCCACTCCCGTTCCGCCTCGGCGGCGAGGACCCAGGTGACGCCGTCGCCTTCCTTGCGGCGGGACTCGGGGTCGTACGTGGTCAGCTGTGCCCGTACGGTGACGTCGTCTGCCACCCGCCAGCGGGCCTCGAAGACACGGCGGGCCGAGGGGCCGGGGTCGGCGGACTCGTCGCGCGGGTGCAGCACGGTGGAGCGCGCCGCCTCGACGGGGTCGAGGTCCAGGAAGTCGTCGAGCACCCCGGCCGCCTTGAGGGCGATCAGGTTGCGCCGGACGTCCTGCTCGGGCTCGGGCCCGAGGTGGCGCGCGCGCCCCAGCCACGCGGTGCCGGGGACGGTGGTCGAGGAGGTGCTCTTCTTGGCCATAGAGTCGTTCTGTAGGTGGTCGGGGCCCAGCCAGTATCCTCCGTCTACCTGCATACGGAAGCGTTACCAGGTCTACTTGTGCACCCTATTCGACGACGCCGGCCTCCTTGTCACCGAGGTGCGGGCCCCGTCGAGGCGCGGATGACCAGCTCCGGGTCGAAGAGCAGCTCGCCCGTGGGCACCTCGCGGTTGCTCACCAGGGACAGCACGCTGCGGCCCGCCTCCAGGGCCAGGCGGACCGTGGTGAGGGCCGGGTCGGTGAACTCGGTCACCGACGAGCCGTCGTACCCCACCACCGAGACGTCGCCGGGTACCGACAGGCCCTGCCGACGCAGGCCCCGGATCGCGCCGAGGGCCATGTAGTCGCTGGCCGCGACGATCGCGGTGGCCCCCGCTCACTCCGCTCCCCATGGCCCAGTCGTCCGCGGCCCGGCCGTCCGCCGCGAAGGCACCCGTCGCCGCCGCGCCGGCTCTGCTCACCGTGGGCGACCCGGGCTTCGAAGCGGGCGGCGCTCCCTGGGAGTTCACCTCCGGTACCGGCGTCGCGACCAACAACCCGCACAGCGGAAGCCGACTGGTCCACCTCGACGCGGGCAGCGGCAGGAAGGTCTCCCAGACGGTGACGGCGAGCGGCCGCGGCGCCCGCCTCGTCTCTCCGCGTGGATCGCCACCCCGGCGGCCCCGGCGGCCGGTACGTCCTGCGGGCCAACGGCGCCGTCGCCGCCTCCCTGGACCTGCCCGTCTCCGCCGGCTACCGCCGCTGCACGCTCGGTCCGGTCGCCCTGGCGCCCGGCGACCGTCTGGAGATCGCCTTCGAGTCGGGGCGGGGCTGGGTGGACGCCGACGACGCGATGGTCTCCCCCGCGGCCCCGGCCCCGGCCCGTCCCCGGGTCACCTCCAGCGACCCCGAGGTCGCCGCGATGTTCGACTGGGGCGCGCGCAAGGCCAACAGCTGGGTCCGGTCACCCGGCACCGTGGGCCCTCGACGCCGACGAGCGCCGGACCGGCGGCACCGGCAGCGGCGTCTACTCCCCGTCCTACTGGGCCGGTTACGCCCACCGCAGCGGCTACTACTCGCGTGACATGGCCCACCAGCTCGGCGACGCCGAGGTGCTGGGGCTGCGCGCCGAGGACAAGGAGATGCTGCGCGCCTTCGCCGCGTCCGCGACGGCCCGGCACGCCTACTACCCGGTGTGGGCGCTCAACTTCGACGACCGCATCCCGCTCTCCATCGACTACCGCTCCCCCGATCTCTTCGTCCGCGAGGTGCCCGCCCTCTTCGAGCTGGTGCAGAAGGCGGAGGAGGCGTACCGCTGGAGCGGGGACCGCGCCTACCTCGACGACCCGGCCCTGTGGGACTTCTACCGGCACGCCACCGAGGAGTTCGTCGCCCTGCACGGCGGCATGAAGGACAACGGCCGGGTCCGCGTGGCCGAAGGCACGGGGAAGGGCATCTTCGAGGACGTCGCCAGCTACGACGAGCCGCTCGCCGAGCCGCTCGCCGAGGCGGGCGACGCCATCGGCTCCCAGTACCAGGCCTACCGGGCGATGGCCTCGCCGGCCCGCGCCAAGGGCGACCGCCGGACGGCCGCCCGCTTCGAACGCCGGGCCGGCGACCTCAAGGCGTACTTCAACACCGCCTGGAAGAGGACGACCGCGGTTTCCCCCGCGCGCTCGAATACCGGGCCACCGTCGACTACACCGGCCGGCTCGCCGCACCCGAGGGCCTCGACCTGCCGGCTGACCACGGCCCCGAGCGGGTACGCGCGTACAACAGCGCCCTGGCGGGCCACGGCGCCGACCTCCTGGCCCGCCTCCCGGGCGTCACCCCGCTGCCCGCCGACGACCGCCTCGCCATGCGGGCCCTGCGCCTGCCGTCCGGCCTCGCCCGCACCCCGGCCGAGGCCGCCGCCCTGCGCGAGGAGATCGCGGCCCGGCTCGGCTTCCGGGTGCTGGTCTGGCCCTGGCCGGGCGGCGGCGGCATCCGCGTCTGCGGGCAGATCTACAACGTGGCCGCGGAGTACGAACGCCTCGCTGCGGCCCTGCGGCCGCTCCTCGACGGGCGGTGAACCACGCCGGGTGGCCGCTAGGGCCTGTCCGGTGGGTCCGGTCGGCACGCGGGGGCCTCCCGCGCCGAAGCCGACCGGACCCACCGGACAGGCCCTAGGCGCACGACGGGCACAGCCCTCGGTAGGTGATCTCGGCCGCCGACACCGTGAACCCGAACCGCTCCTGGGCCGGGAGCTGGGCGAGCGGGTCGCCCGTCGTGTGGACGTCGCGGATGGCGCCGCAGCCGGAGCAGACCAGGTGGTGGTGGGGGCGGTGCGCGTTGGGGTCGTAGCGCTTGGCGCGGCCGTCGGTGGAGACCTCCAGGACCTCACCGAGGGAGACCATCTCGCCCAGCGTGTTGTAGACGGTCGCCCGGGAGATCTCGGGCAGCCGTCGCACCGCGCGGGCGTGCACCTCGTCGGCCGTCAGATGCACATGGTCGCCGTCGAGGACCTCCGCCACGACACGCCGCTGCGAGGTCACCCGCCAGCCGCGTCCGCGGAGCCGCTCCAGCAGGTCACTCATAGTGGTCCTTCCCTTCCGGCCCGGTGGAGATCGAGTGGAGCAGTGACGGGGTGCCTGTTCACCGGTGGCCGTACAGCTTCCGACTGAGAACGGAACCGGTGAGCTTCTTGACCTGGACTGCGTCCATCGTAGGATCGATCCCATAGACGGCCAAGGGAGCGGACACGTCCGATCGGTCCGTCCGTCCCCTCCGGGCCCCGCTCCGGACCGGCCGTCCACCGTCCACCCATGACCGCGACGGGACCGTTCCGCCGCATCGAACCGCTCGACCCCCGTAGTCCCCTGAGCAGTGTGATCCACCCAGGAAGGATTCCGATGTCTGAGAACCACGACGCGATCGTCACGGACCCGAAAGCGGAGGACGGAAGCGGCGGCTGCCCGGTCGCGCACGGTCGCGCCCCGCACCCGACGCAGGGCGGCGGGAACCGTCAATGGTGGCCGGAGCGGCTCAACCTGAAGATCCTCGCCAAGAACCCCGCGGTGGCCAACCCGCTGGGCGAGGAGTTCGACTACGCCGAGGCGTTCACGTCGCTCGACCTTCCTACCGTGAAGCGGGACATCGCCGAGGTGCTGACGACCTCGCAGGACTGGTGGCCCGCCGACTTCGGCCACTACGGCCCGCTGATGATCCGTATGGCGTGGCACAGCGCCGGCACGTACCGCATCAGCGACGGCCGCGGCGGCGCCGGGGCCGGTCAGCAGCGCTTCGCCCCCCTCAACAGCTGGCCGGACAACGCCAGCCTGGACAAGGCCCGCCGACTGCTGTGGCCGGTCAAGAAGAAGTACGGCAAGAGCCTGTCCTGGGCCGACCTGATGATCCTCGCCGGAAACGTCTCCCTGGAGACGATGGGCTTCAAGACCTTCGGCTTCGGCGGCGGGCGCCCGGACGTCTGGGAGCCCGACGAGGACGTCTACTGGGGCCCCGAGACCACCTGGCTCGACGACCAGCGCTACACCGGCGACCGGGAGCTGGAGAACCCCCTCGGCGCGGTGCAGATGGGCCTGATCTACGTGAACCCGGAGGGCCCGAACGGCACCCCGGACCCGATCGCCGCGGCCCGCGACATCCGTGAGACGTTCCGCCGGATGGCGATGGACGACGAGGAGACGGTGGCGCTCATCGCCGGCGGCCACACCTTCGGCAAGACCCATGGCGCGGGCCCGGCGGACGCCGTCGGCCCCGACCCCGAGGCCGCCCCGCTGGAGCAGCAGGGCCTCGGCTGGCGCAGCTCGTACGGCACCGGTGTGGGCGGCGACGCGATCACCAGCGGTCTGGAGGGCATCTGGACCAACACGCCGACCACCTGGGACAACAGCTTCTTCGAGATCCTCTTCGGCTACGAGTGGGAGCTCTTCAAGAGCCCCGCGGGCGCGCACCAGTGGCGGCCGAAGGACGGAGCCGGGGCGGGCACCGTCCCCGACGCCCACGACGCGTCCAAGACGCATGCGCCGACCATGCTGACGACCGACCTCTCGCTCCGGTACGACCCGGTGTACGAGCCGATCGCGCGGCGCTTCAAGGACAACCCGGCCGAGTTCGCGGACGCGTTCGCCCGCGCCTGGTTCAAGCTGACCCACCGCGACATGGGCCCGGTCGTCCGCTATCTCGGCCCGGAGGTCCCGGCCGAGCAGCTGCTGTGGCAGGACCCGCTGCCCGAGGTGACGCACGAGCTGGTCTCCGCCGCGGACGTCGCCTCCCTCAAGGAGCGGATCCTCGGTTCGGGCCTCTCGGTGTCCCAGCTGGTGTCCACCGCTTGGGCGTCGGCCTCCTCCTTCCGGGGCAGCGACAAGCGCGGCGGCGCCAACGGCGCGCGCGTCCGCCTGGAGCCGCAGCGCGGCTGGGAGGTCAACGACCCGGACCAGCTGGCCGTGGTGCTGAGCACCCTGGAGGGGATCCAGCGCGAGTTCAACTCCGGTGCCAAGCAGGTCTCCCTGGCCGACCTGATCGTGCTCGCCGGGTCCGCCGCCGTGGAGAAGGCCGCCAAGGACGCGGGCTTCGACGTCGAGGTGCCCTTCGCGCCGGGCCGAGCGGACGCCTCGCAGGAGCAGACCGACGTGGAGTCGTTCGCCGCTCTTGAGCCGACCGCCGACGGGTTCCGCAACTACCTCGGCAAGGGCAACCGGCTCCCGGCCGAGTACCTGCTGCTCGACAGGGCGAACCTGCTGAACCTCAGCGCTCCCGAGATGACGGTCCTGGTGGGCGGTCTGCGGGTGCTCGGCGCCAACCACCAGCAGTCGTCGGCGGGCGTGTTCACCGAGACCCCCGGCGTGCTGACCAACGACTTCTTCGTCAATCTGCTCGACCTGGGCACGACGTGGAAGGCGACCTCCGAGGACGCCACCGCCTTCGAGGGCAGCGACGCCGCCACGGGCGAGGTCAAGTGGACCGGCACCCGTGCCGACCTGGTCTTCGGCTCGAACTCGGAGCTGCGCGCCCTCGCCGAGGTGTACGCGAGCGACGACGCCAAGGAGAAGTTCGTGAAGGACTTCGTCGCGGCGTGGGAGAAGGTCATGAACCTGGACCGGTTCGACCTCGTCTGATCCAGCGATCCGAAAGAGGCGCCCGGCCTGGGATTTCTCCAGGCCGGGCGCCTCTTCTCGTACGTCAGGAGCCTCAGCTCATCGGCACCGGGTACGTCGGGTACTCGACGCCGGAGACGTGCTGGACCACGCGGATGACCTGGCACGAGTAGCCGAACTCGTTGTCGTACCAGAGGTAGAGGATCGCGTTGTCGCCGTCGACCTTCGTGGCACCCGCGTCGACGATCGAGGCGTGGCGCGAGCCGACGAAGTCCATCGACACGGCGTCCGGGGCGGTGGTGAAGTCGATCTGGCGCTTCAGCGGCGAGTTCAGCGAGACGTCGCGGAGGTACTCCAGGACCTCCTCGCGGGTGGTCTCGCGGCCGAGGCGCAGGCTGAGGATCGCGATCGAGACGTCCGGCACCGGGACGCGGATCGAGCTGCCGGTGATCGGCGCCTTCAGGTCCGGCAGCGCCTTCGCGACGGCGGAGGCGGCGCCGGTCTCGGTGATGACCATGTTCAGCGGCGCCGAACGGCCACGGCGGTCGGCCTTGTGGTAGTTGTCCAGCAGGTTCTGGTCGTTGGTGAACGAGTGGACGGTCTCCACGTGGCCGCGCAGCACGCCGTACTCGTCCGCCATCGCCTTCAGCGGCGGGACGATCGCGTTGGTGGTGCAGGACGCGCAGGACAGGATCTGCTCGTCCGGCTTGATCGTGTCGTGGTTGACGCCGTGCACGATGTTGGGCACGTCGCCCTTGCCGGGCGCGGTCAGGACGACCTTGTCGATACCGGGGCGCAGGTGCTTGGAGAGGCCCTCGCGGTCGCGCCACTTGCCGGTGTTGTCGATGAGGATGGCGTCCTTGATGCCGTACGCCGTGTAGTCGACCTCGGACGGGTCGTTGGCGTAGATCACCTTGATCTCGTTGCCGTTGGCGACGATGGTGCTGGTCGCCTCGTCCACGGTGATCGTGCCCTGGAACTGGCCGTGGATGGAGTCGCGGCGCAGCAGCGAGGCGCGCTTGACGAGGTCCGCCTCGCCGCCGCCGCGCACGACGATGGCGCGCAGCCGCAGGCCGTTGCCGGAACCGGCCTTCTCGATGAGCAGGCGCGCCACCAGGCGGCCGATGCGGCCGAACCCGTAGAGCACCACGTCGCGGCCCTCGCGACGCTCGATCTTGTTGGCACCCGTGGCGCCGACGACGGCCCCGGCGGTGAACTCGGCCACGGACAGACCGCGGTCGTCGGCCTGGTAGGTCGCGGCGAGCATGCCGATGTCGATCTGGGAGGGGCCGAGATCGAGGGTGGTGAGAGCCTGCAGGAACGGAAGCGTGTCGGTGACCGAGAGTTCCTCACCGGCGATCTGCCGGGCGAATCGGTGGGTCTTGAGGATGCTGACCACC
The DNA here is from genome assembly GCF_002846415.1 of Streptomyces sp. TLI_146. NCBI lineage: Bacteria > Bacillati > Actinomycetota > Actinomycetes > Kitasatosporales > Streptomycetaceae > Streptomyces > Streptomyces sp. TLI_146. The sequence continues at coordinate 7,613,842 of NZ_PJMX01000001.1, read as the reverse complement.
GACTTGTTCACCAGGGAGCGGCTGTGGAGGAGGACGGTGACGTCCCGCTCCCGGTGCAGCTTCCCGATGATCGGGATCATCGACTCCGCGATCTCCTCGCGGTTCTTCCAATTGGTGAACGAGTCGTCATTGACAGTCACGAGTTTATCTTTCGAGCTAGGCGGCGCTCATATGGTAACCCGACCTGTGTTCGGCCCTTCAGGGGGTGCCGCCTGGCGCGCGCACGCGGAGCGGACGTGCGGTTATGCCTACGAGAGCGGGGCCAGGCGATCGGCAGGCAGACCACCTGGGCGTTCCGCTCGGGCACCTCGCGATGGCGAACTCGGTACCTACGACCGCGGCCACCGCCACAGCCATCCGAGCCGCCCTGCGAGCGTTCATGTCGTTCTCCTTCGGCGAGGGCCGCCGGACCGCGCACGGCGGCGGTGACAGAAACCCCACACTCGATAACCGTGAGTGAGCGCCTGTCGCGATGCCCCAGCCGCCGGGAGCCCGCCGTCCGGGAACCGCCGGAGGGCCGGCCGACGGGTCACCCTCCCGGCTTCGTCCCCCACACATACACCGCGTCCCCCTGTTGCAATACGGTCCACAGGCGCTTGGCGTCGGCGTGGCGCAGGTTGACGCAGCCGTGGGAGCCGACGCCTTCGTAGAGGTTGTTGTAGACGCCGTGGATGGCCTGGCCGCCGCTGAAGTACTGGCTGAACGTCATCGGCGAGTTGTAGAGCGTCGACCAGTCGTCCTCCTTGCGCCGTTCGACGCGGAACCAGCCGGTACGGGTGGGGAGCTCCGCCCGGCCGGACCGGATGGCGACGGGCGTGAAGGCCACCTTGCCGTCCAGGGCGACCCACATGATCTGGTGGCTCAGGTCCACGCAGGCGACCCGGCCCTTGCGCTCGGGGCAGCCGCGCAGCTGCTCGGGATAGTTCTGGGCCCACTCCCAGTAGAGGGCGGTGTACGTGATCGCTCCGGCGGAGCCGTCGGCGGGCACGATGAGCTGGCTCTCCTGGTACCGCTGGATCGCCTGGCAGTCGGCGGGCGACTGCGAGCCGTCCGCCTCAAGACCCAGCAGCTCCTCGACCTGGCGCTGATACGGGCCGTCGGCCGTCGAGCACGCCAGCGGGGCACTCGCGGGCGTCGGGGGCGCCACGCCGTACGCGGGCAGGACGCCGACGGTCAGCGCCAGGGGCGCGGCGGGGATCAGCGCCCGCAGGGTGCGGCCGGTTCGGGGGAACTTCCACATGGCGCATACATGTGCACCGTCCGCCGAGCGCGTACCCGCGCCGGGCAGAACTTCACTCTCCCGCGCCGGGGCCGAACCCCTGCCAGCCCCCTGCCGGTAATCTGTAGCCCGGTCAGGCCACGTCCCCAGAAGGGTTGTTCCGCGGTTTGAAGTGCGATAGAGCGACGGTGGCCGCGAGCCGCGAGCCGCGAGCCGCGAGCCGCGAGCCGCGAGCCGCGAGCCGCGAGCCGCGAGCCGCGAGCCGCGAGCCGCGAGCCGCTCGGGCACAAGGGACATTCGGGGCGTAGCTTCTCGGGGTGGCCATGCACCCTAGCCCGCCCCTGCGCGTACCCGTAGGACATGACGCCCAGCGGTGGAGCACCTTCCAGGCCCGGCGCACCCTCGTCGTCGCCGCCCGTACGGTCACCTCGACCGCCCGTGTCCTGGAGTCGCTGCCCGCCCTCCTGCGCGACGACACGCGCGTGTCCGTGGTCTTCGCGTACGACCCGACGTCCGCCTTCGACAACGGCGTCCTGGAGCTGCTGCACGACTCGGGCTGCCGGGTCATGCCCTGGCGGCAGTTGGGCGAGATCCACGCGGATCTGATCGTCTCCGCCAGCGAGAACATCGACGTACCGGACGGTGACTGCCCGGTCCTCGTCCTGCCGCACGGCATCGGCTTCCAGAAGTTCGTCCCGGACTCCCGGGCGCGGCGCACCCGGCTGTCCGGCGTGGTCCCCGACGCGCTCCTGGAGGCGGGGCGCGCCTGGCTCGCCGTGTCGCACCCGGACCAGGAAGCCCAACTGCTCGCCAGCCATCCCAAGACCGCCGGCCGCACCCTGCTGGTGGGCGATCCGTGCTTCGACGAACTGCTCGTCAGCGCGCGGCACCGGGACGCCTACCGGGAGGCGCTGGGCGTCGGCCCCGGGCAGCGCCTGGTCATGGTCAGCTCGACCTGGGGGCCGACCTCCCTCATCGGCCGGGAGCCGGAACTGCCCGCGCGCCTGCTCGCCGCGCTGCCCTACGACGAATACCGGGTGGGCGCGATCGTCCACCCCAACGTGTGGTCGGCGCACGGCTCCTGGCAGCTCCGCACGGCGCAGGCCACCGCGCTCGACGCGGGGCTGTCCCTGATGCCGCCGGTCCACAGCTGGCGCCCCGCGCTGGTCGCGGCCGACCTCGTGGTCGGCGACCACGGTTCGGTGACGCTGTACGGGGCGGCCCTGGACAAGCCCGTCCTGCTCGCCGCGTTCGGAGGCGACGCCGTGCCGGGAACGGCGGGCGCCGATCTCGGGCGGATCGCGCCCCGGCTCGATCCGGCCGGAGACCTGCGGCGGCAGATCGAGGACGCCGTCCGAAGCCATGAGCCGCAGCGGTACGCGGAGGTGGCCCGGCGGGCCTTCAGCGACTCCGGGCAGGCGCTCGCCCGTCTCCGCACCGCCGTGTACCAGCTGCTCCGGCTGCCCGAGCCGCCCTCGCGGCCGCCCGCCGCGCCGATCCTGCTCCCGCCGGATCCCCCGTCGGCGGCGGTCACTTCATGGCGGGTGATCACCGCCGTCGCCGAGCACGCGGGACAACCGGTGGTCACCGTGCAGCGGTTCCCCGCCGCCGTCTGCGAGGACTGGGCCGAGGGCCCGGGCCCGTACGTCCATCTGGCGTGCACCGACGAGGAACGCGACCCGCGACTGGCCGAGAGCGCGTCGGTCGTCGTCCGCGCCCGCCCGGCCGCGACGGCGGCCGGGGCCCTGGACTGGATCCAGAACACGCTGGCCCGGCTGCCGGGCAGCGGCCTGGCCGCGACCGGGGCAGGGGCCGGGTGGCTGATCGGGCTTCGGGACGGGCGGGTCGTCGAAGCGACGGCCACCGGCCCGGCCCTGGACGCCGGGCTGTCGGCGGCCGCCGTGTACGGCTGTCTACGCGCGGGCCGCCCCCTGGACGACACCATGGTCACGCTGAGGGTCGGCGGGCTGCGCGACGCGGACGTCGTCCTGCGGCTGCGCCCGCGCTGAACCGTCGTCGTACAGCGCGCGCTACTCGCCCTCCAACCGCTCGCGCAGCCTCCGCGCCTCGGGGCTGCCGCCCGCCTCGTGGATCTCCAGGGCCCGGACGAGGTACGGGCGTGCGGCGGAGCGGGGAGCACCGCTCCGCTCGGTGATGTCGGCCAGTCGGACCAGGGCCTGCGCCTCGTAATGGGTGGCGTCCAGGTCCCGGAGGGTGCGGGCGGCCTCGCGCAGCGCGCGCAGGGCCTCCTGGGTGTCGCCCAGGTGGTCGTGGACGGTCCCGATGGCGGCCGTCGCCCGCGCCGCCATCCGCGCGTCCGAGCAGTCGAGCAGCTCCTCCCGGGCCCGGCGGAGGGTGGTCAGGGCGTCGGCGTGGTCGCCGTGGGCGTCCTGCGCGCAGCCCAGGAAGTACGCCGCGATGGCCGCCCCGCGCGCCTCGCCCGCCCGGCGGTTGAGATCGAGGGAGCGCGTGTACGCGTCGATGGCGCGAGCGGGGTCGGCGCGGTCCCAGTACCGCCCGAGGAACTCCTGCACGGACGCCCGCAGGACCACGTGGTCGGCGATCTCGGCGCAGCTCACGGCCGCTTCCAGCTCCGCGCGTGCCCGGTCGTCCTCGCCGAGGTCGAGCAGGGGCCGCGACAGCAGGCTGCGCAGCCGCGCCTCGGCCGCCGGCATCAGGTCCGCCGCGGCGGCGGCCGCGCCGAGCTCCAGGCACTCCCGCCACATGGCCAGGTGCCGGTGGTGCAGGAACAGCACCGTGAAGACCTCCGCCAACTTCCACACCACATCGTGCAGTTGACGCTGCGAGGCCGCCCGGAGCACCTGGAGGATGTTCGTCCGCTCGGCCTCCAGCCACTCCAGCGGGGCCGGGCCGCCCGGCGACGCGAACGGGTCGGGCGTGTCCGCCACCAGCGCGGAGAGGTCGGCGATGCGCAGGCGGTCCGCCCGGATCGCCCGGTCGGCCAGGGCGGTGAGGGCCAGGTAGTGCGTGGCGACGCGCCGCGTCAGCGCCGTCCGCTCGCCGTCCGCCTCCTCCCGCTCGGCGCATTCGCGCGCGTGCAGCCGTACGAGGTCGTGCAGGCGGTACCGGCCGTCCAGGGAGCCTTCAAGGAGGCTCGCCGTCTCCAGTACCTCCAGGAGTTCCGCCGCGCGGGCTGTCGACTCCGGCGGCGACGGCGGCCGTCGCGGAGTCGAAGGTGCGCACCGGCGCCCACCCCAGGAGCCGGTAGAGCCGGGCCGCGTCGGGCGGCAGCATGCGGTACGACGGGCCGAGTACGGCGGACACCTGGCGCTCCCCTCGCATCGACAGTCCGGCGAGCCGCCCGGCTTCGTCGGCGAGCTCCTCCGCCAGGCCGGTCATGGTCAGCCGGCGGTCGGTGAGCAGCCGGGCCGCCACCACGTGCAGCGCCACCGGAAGGCCGCCGCACACCGCCACCAGCCGCTCGGCCGCCGTCCGTTCGGCGGCCACGGCGTCCTCGCCGCAGCGGTCGGCGAGCAGCCGCATCCCGCCGTCCCGGTCCAGCGGGTCCAGCGAGATCAACCGGGCGCCGTCCAGGACGAGTTCACCGAGTTTCCCGTGGCTGGTGACGAGTACCGCGCTGCCGGGTCCCTTGGGCACGAGGGGTCTGACCTGCGCGGGGTGGCTGACGTCGTCGAGGACGACCAGCATGCGGCGCTGTGCGGAGCGCGACCGGAACAGGGCGGTGCGCTCGGCGAGCGAGCGCGGCATCCAGTCGTCGCTCACCCCGAGCGATCGGAGGCACATGGCGACGGCCTCGGAGACGTCGCCGCCGGTCTGTCCGCGCAGGCTCGCGAAGTCCACGTACATCTGGCCGTCGGGGTACAGCTCCCGGGACCTGTCCGCCCAGTGGCAGGCGGTCGCGGTCTTGCCGACGCCGGGCAGGCCGTGGAGCACGCCGATGCCGACGGGGGCGGCGGCGCGGTCCCCGCCTCCCGCGAAGCACCGGTCCAGGGCCGAGAGGTCGGCCGTGCGGTTGACGAACGCGACGGTGAGGGCGGGCACTTGGTCCGGCCGGACGTCGGGGTGGGGCGGCCGGGGCCGGGCGGGGGCGAGTTCGTCGAGCAGCCGTCGCAACTCCCCGGCCGCGTCCGGGTCCTCACGGAGGATCCGCAGAAGCCGCTGCGACCAGCGGCTCTCCAGGTCCGCCACGGCGCCCGCGTCCGGTACGCCGTGCGCCGCCGGCTCGTCGTCGGCGGCCTGGAGCTCGTCCTCGGCTTCCCCGGCGGCGCGCGTGCCGTCCGTCCCGCCCGTGCCGTCCGTCCCGCCCGAGTCTCCGCGTCGGCGGGCGAAGAAGCGCGCCAGCCGCTCCTTGGCCTGCCCCCAGGAGTCCGAGACCATGAGCCCGACCAGGCTCGTCGCACCCGACGCCGCGAGCGCGGTCAACTCGGCTTCCACCCAGCCCCCTTCGTGTCTCCCGCCCGTCGGGCCGGTCGAGACCACCGTAGAGAGGGCGGGCGGCGTTGGACAGCCCGACGCGCGATCCGGCTCTTCGACACTTGGGCGCCGAATGTCGATCGAATGCCCCCCTGACCGAAGGGGGGTTCTATTGACCGGAGCCCCGCTCGTAACTTCAAGCCCCACTGGCCACACCCCGGGGCGGGTGCGCCCCCACCACGGTCGCACGGCCGAAAGACGCGCCCCCCGGGCACTACCTGTCACCTCCGGGTGACCATTGTGAAGATGCGCTTATCGCATTTAGGTAGGTGTTGCGGATTTCACCGCTCGGGGGGACCGGAAACGGCATTCCCTTCGTGAATCCGTTTTAGGCGCGCCTGTGAAATTCATCGTCCCCACAGGGAAAAGGAGTTCCACCATGACGTACGAGCGCCCCACCCTCACCAAGGCCGGCGGCTTCCGCAAGGTCACCGGACTGAAGAACACCGGGCCCAAGGACGTCCTCGGCGGCAAGCAGCTCCTCTGACACGGACGGCTCGTGACCGCCTCGCGGTGCGAGTCCCGTTGTAGGCCTGCCGGTCGTTGAACCGGCCCGGCCATCGGGTGGCGGCGTCCAGCCGCCACCCGATCCCTTTGCCGTGAAGCGTGAGCCCTCCCCTTTGGACACTGCCGACCGGAGGCCAAAGCCGTGCAAGAGTTCCTCTCCCTGCGGGCGCTGCCCGCCTGGTTCGTCGTCCTGCCGGATACGGACGCGGCCGCCGCCCTCGCCGCCAAGGCGCTGGCCCACGCGAACCGGAGCCTGCCCCACGCCTCCGGCCGCCCGTGGCTGGTGGGCCGTTGGGCACCCGAGACGATCGTCGCGACGAAGCACCGCGGCGTACGCGTCGCCCTGATCGGCGAGCACTCCGTCACGGCCCAGGAGGCGCAGCGCGCCGCCGCCGCGATGTCCGCGGGGTCCTCCCTCACGGCGCTCGACCGCTTCACCGCCACCTGGACCGGCAGCTTCCACCTGATCGCCAGTTGCGGCGGGCGGGTCCTGGTACGGGGCGGCGCCGTCGGCATCCGGCGCGTGTTCCACACCGACCCCGCGCTGCCCGGCTCCACAGGTGTGAGCCTGGCGTCGGACCGGGCCGATGTGCTCGCCGAACTCGTCGGCGCCGAGCTGGACGAGGACCGGCTCGCCCTCGAACTGATCACGTCGGTGCCGTATCCGCTCGCCGGATCCCCGATGTGGCGCGGCGTACGGGCCGTGCCCGGCGGCCACGGTCTGACCCTGGACGCCCGCGGCCGGGCCGGGACGGCCCGTTGGTGGTCACCGCCCGAGCCCGAGATCCCGCTGGTCGAGGGCGCCGCGCAGCTGCGCGAGGCGCTGGCGGCCGCCGTCGAGGCGCGCACGCGCGGGCGCGATCTGGTGACGGCGGACCTGGGCGGCCTGGACTCCACCGCCGTGTGCTGCACCGCCGCACGCGGCGGTGCGAAGGTCGTCGCGTACACCGCCGCCCTCCACGACGTGCTCGGCGACGACGTGCACTGGGCGCGGCGGACCGTACAGGCTCTGGAAACCGTCGAGCACCACGTCGTACCGGCCGAGGACGTGGCCATGACGTTCGACGGAATCGACGTGCTCGGCGACGTCCTGGACACCCCCAGCATCCTCACGGTGGACCGCAACCGGCGCATGCACATCGTGGAGCTGGCGGCGGCCCGGGGCTCGGGGCTGCATCTGACCGGACTGGGAGGCGACGAACTCCTCGCCGGAACGCCCGCCCGGCTGCACGCCCTGGTACGGACCCATCCCCTCCTCGCCCTGCACCACATCCGCGGGTACGGCGCGAAGTACCAGTGGTCGCGGGGGCGAACGGCACACCAGTTGCTGGACCGGCGCTCGTACCGGTCCTGGCTCGGCCGGGTCGCCCGCGATCTGACCGCGCCGCCCGCCCCCGTGGACGAGCCGCTGCTCGACTGGGCGGTGCCGCCCAGGATGCCTCCGTGGGCCACCCCGAAGGCCGTCGAGGCGGTGCGCGCCCTGCTCCGCGACCGCCTGCGCGACGTCCGGCCGCGCGGCCGGGACCACGGCGAACACCGGGAACTGGTCGCGATGGACGGCATCTCCCAGTGGACCCGCCACATCGGGCAGATGGCGGCGCCGCTCGGGATCACCGTGGCGGCTCCGTACTACGACGACCGGGTGATCGAGGCGGCCCTCGCGGTGCGGCCGCGGGAGCGGATCACTCCCTGGCGCTACAAGCCGCTCATCGTCGAGGCCATGCGCGGCGTGGTGCCGGAGGCCAGCCGTACGCGCGGCACCAAGGCCAACGCCACCTTCGAGGAGGAGACGGGGCTGCGCCGCCACCGGGCCCGGCTGCTCGCGCTGTGCGAGGACTCGCGGCTGGCCCGGCTCGGGCTCGTCGACGAGCGGGTGCTGCGCGAGTGGTGCGGCCGCGCGCAGTCCGCGGAGACCGAGAGCTATCTGCTGCATTCGACCGTGGCCTGCGAAGTGTGGCTGCGCTCCCGGGAGATGACACCGTCCCAGGCCGGACCTCCGGCCGGCCGAGAAGGGTGAGCCGATGTGCACGCTGAAGCCCGACGTCCTGCTGACCCGGACCGAGTACGGCATGGCCCTGCTCGACCAGAAGCGCGCCGAGTACTGGACCCTCAACCCCACCGCCGCGCTCGTCCTGCAGACCCTGCTCGACGGCCACGGCACCGAGCGGGCGGTGGCGAGCCTGGTCGAACGGTACGAGGGGGTCGACGCCGAGACGGCGGCGCAGGACGTCACGCGCATCGTGGACGACCTGAGCTCGGCGGGCCTCATCGCCCCGTAAGCCCCCGTAGCGGACCCGCCGCAGAGAAGAGGAACGGCATGTCGACGCCCGAAGCGGTTCCCTACCGCCCTCGATCCGTCCCCCTGGGCCGCCGCGCCGCGGCCCGGCTGGTGGTGGGCTGTGCGCACGCGCTGGCCGCGCTGCCGCCCGGCCGTATCCGCGCCGTCCTGGCCGTGCTGCGCAGGGGAGCCCGGCCCGCGACGCTCGCGGAGGCGACCCGGGCGCGGGAGACGGTGCTCGCCGTGAGCCTGGCGGCGGGCGGGCACAAGGGGTGCCTGCCCCGGTCGCTGGCCACGGTGCTGCTGTGCCGCTGCCGCGGCCAGTGGCCCACCTGGTGCGTGGGGGTGCGCACCCGTCCGCCGTTCGCCGCCCACGCCTGGGTGGAGGCCGAGGGCGAGCCCGTCGGCGAGGGCACACCGGCCGACTACTTCCAGCGCTTCTTCGCGGTGGAGTGAGGCCGTGACGCCAGCGCCTCCCGTCGCGACCCGCCGCACGTCCGACGACGCTCCCGCGACGGCCCGGCCGGACGAGCCGCGGCGCGCCGACGGCCTCCGCTCCGGCCACCGCGCCCTCCTGGGCCACCTCCGCCCGCAGCGCGCCCGTATGCTCGCCGGGGTCTTCCTCGGTCTGCTGGGCAGTCTGATGGGACTGGCACAACCTCTCGCGGCCAAGCACGTCATGGACGACATGGGCCGCGGGCACCTGGCGGCCGGGCCCGTCGTCGCGCTCAGCGCGCTGGTGGTGGCGGGCGGCATCCTCGCCGGACTCGGCCACTACGTACTGGACCGGTCCGCCGAGGCCGTCGTCTGCGCCGCCCGCCGCCGGCTGACCGACCGTCTGCTGCGGCTGCGCGTTCCGGTGGTGGAGCGCACCGAGCCGGGCGATCTGATCGCCCGCGCCACCTCCGACACCGCGCTGCTGCGCCAGAGCGCCCCCCAGGCGGTGTCGGCCGCCGTCACGGGCACGCTGGTCACCGTGGCGACGGTCGTCATGATGGGCCTGCTCGACGCCGTGCTGCTCGGCGTCACGCTCGCCGTGATCGCGTTCGTGGGCGTCGTCGTCGCGGTGGTCTCCCCGCGCATCGGCCGCGCCACCCGGCACACCCAGGAGGCGGTCGGCCGTATCGGGGCCGCATTGGAACGGGCCCTGGGCGCCTTCCGTACGCTCAAGGCGTCCGGCGCCGAACAGCGGGAGGCCGCGGTGCTGCACCGGGCGGCCGAGCACGCCCGCCGCACCGGGGTGCGCGCCGCCGCGTGGGAAGCGGTCTCCGCGACCGTGTCGGCGGTGGTCGTGCAGGTCTGCTTCCTCGTCGTCCTGGGCGTGGGCGGCGCGCGCGTGACCTCCGGCGCGATCGGTGTCTCCACGCTGGTGGCCTTCCTCCTCTACCTCTTCGCGCTGGCACCCCGGATCGGCCAACTGGTCGAAGGGGTCGGTCAGTTCCAGATCGGCTCGGCCGCGGCCGCCCGCATCCGGGAGGTGGAGGAGCTGGAGGTGGAGGACGTGGGGACGCCGGGTCTCGCGGCCCCGGCACCACCGGGACAGGAGCCGCGGCCCGCCACCGTGACGTTCCACGAGGTGCGCTTCGCCTACCGCCCCGGGCTGCCCGACGTCCACCGGCGGGTCTCCTTCACGGTCCCCGGCTGCGGCCTGACCGCGTTCGTCGGACCGTCGGGCGCGGGCAAGACCACCGCGTTCTCCCTGATCGAGCGGTTCTACGAGCCCGACGCCGGCCGTGTGTCGCTGGACGGCAAGGACGTACGGGAGTGGCCGCTGGCCGAGCTGCGGGCGGGCATCGGCTACGTCGAGCAGGACTCCCCCGTCCTCGCGGGCACCCTGCGCGACAACCTGATGCTGGGGGTCGGCGAGGCGACGGCGGACCAGCTGCGCCGCGTCCTGCGGCTGGCCCGGCTGGAGAACGTGGCCGACCGGCTGCCCCAGGGCCTGGACACCCACGTAGGACATCGGGGCTGCCGGCTCTCCGGCGGCGAGCGCCAGCGCGTGGCGATCGCCCGGGCCCTGCTGCGGCGCCCGCGGCTGCTGCTGCTCGACGAGGCCACTTCACAGCTCGACGCGGCCAACGAGGCGGCCCTGCGCGACACCATCGCCGACGCGGCCCGCACCACCACGGTCCTGGTGGTCGCCCACCGGCTGTCCACCGTGACCACGGCCGACCGCATCGTGGTCATGGAGGCCGGGTGCGTACGGGCGGTGGGGACCCACGCCCAGCTGCTGGCGGGCGACAGCCTGTACCGCGAGCTGGCGCGGACCCAACTGCTGCACCGCTAGCGGCTCGACGGGACGTGTGCGGTGGAGGGGGCCGGACCTGGAGCCGGTCCCCTCCACCGGCGCGTCAGCAGCCGCTGGTGTGGATGCGACAGGCCGTGATCAGCGCGGCGGCGTGGTCCTCGCCGCCGAGGCTCTCGGTACGGATGTCCTCGGGCAGGACCTGGAGGGCGTCGATGTCGTGCTCCATCATGGTGGACTCCTTCGTTCGGGAGGGACCGGCCGGACCCGTCGGGTCCGGCTGCCGGCGGCCGGGCGGCCACCGGACGTTCAGGGGTGGGCGCGTTCGCCCTCGGGCAGCCACGCGCGGGGGCCGCCGAAACGCATCCGCAGCAGCGGCGAGAGGCTTCCGGCGAGGCCGGTGGCGTACTCGGCGAGCACCGCCTTGCGGTTCTCGCCGGGCACAAGCAACCGGCCGTCGTACAGGACCGCCTGCGCCGCCAGATGCTCGACCAGCAGCTCCGCCCCGGCCCGGTGGTGTGCGTCGCCCGTCAACTCGGCCGCGTCGAGCAGGAATTCGGCGTTGCCCGCGAGCCCGTGGCAGGTCGACGTCGAATCGGTCGCCCTGCCCGCCCGTACGGCGAGGGCGGCGTCCTCCACCAGCTCGCGCAGGGCGTCGTCGTGCGCGCCGGTGGCCGACCAGAGCCGGACCAGGAAGGTGCCCACTCCGGACGAGCCGCTGCACCAGTGCCGGGCGAGGTCGGGTGAGCCGGAGAGGTGGCGGGCCCGGTCGACCGGCCAGAGGGCACCCGCGGGTCCCCGGCGGGCGGCGGCGGCCAGTGTGGCGCCCGCCTCGACGGCCGCGCCCAGGAAGCGCTCCTCCCCCGTGGCCTCGGCCGCCAGCAGCAGGAAGGTGGCGACCCCGGCCACGCCGTGCGCGAAGCCGTAGTGCCAGGCTCCCGCGAGGGCGGACGCGAAGTCCTCCGGCACCGGCCAGAAGATCCCCTCCGGGGTGCGCCGGGCCGCCGCGAGCAGCCCGTCTGCGGCCCGTGTGGCACGGTCGAGGAAGCGCGGGTCCCCGGTGGTGCGCCAGAAGTGCAGCTGGGCCAGACCGGATCCGGCCGCGCCGTGGCAGACGTCGGGGTTGGGCCACGCGACCGGAAGCGCCAGGGCGAGGTCGGCGGCGCGTGCGGCGAGCGCGGTGTCGTCGAGCGCCCCGGCCGCGTCCAGCAGGGCCCACGCCGTGCCGGAGCGGCCGAAGTGCAGGCCAGGGAGGTTCCCGGGCAGGGCGTCCTGCCGGTCGGCGGTCCAGTACGCGGCGGACCGCAGCCCTTCGCGCAGCGCGTCCCGCGGCACGGGCGCCGATCCGGCGCCGTCGCCGTCCCAGTGCCGCAGCGCCCTCGCGAGTACGCTCACACCGCCCGCCGAACCGTGCTGCACGGCCACCGGGTCGCAGGTCGCGCCGAACGCCTCCGACGGCCAGAGCCGTTCGGTGTCGTGCGGCCGCATGGTGGCGAGGAGATGGGCGACACCGTCGTGGAGCAGCCGTGCGAGGGTGAGGCGCGCGGTGTCGGTCGGCTCCGGGTCCACTGCGGTACGAGGTGCGGCGGGCGGCAATTCCGGGGTCGGATCCACTGCGGTACGAGGTGCGGCGGGCGGCAATTCCGGGGTCGGATCCACTGCGGTACGAGGTGCGGCGGGCGGCAACGCCGGGGCCGCGTCCGCTGTCGTACGGGCGCAGCTCTGCATCGCCACACCGTTGGCGTCCGCCCCCGCCCCGGTGATGAACCGCCGCGCCCGCTCCAACGTCCACCGCTCGGCGGGGTCGTCCCGCATCAACCCCCGTATCAGCGGCGCGAAACGGCCTACCGGCGGGTTGTCCCGGGCCAGCAGCTCCAGGAGCCCGGCCAGGCGCTCCTCCTCCGGCCGGGCCCCCGCGCCCGGCCGGTCCGCCGCGAACAGCGGGTCCGCGCCAGTCAGCGCGTGCAGGACCGTCGCCCCCAGGGCGTACAGGTCGACGTCCGGCGTCAACGCGGGCGCCACCTGGTCCAGGGCGCGCAGTTCGGGGGCGGTGTAGCCGGGAGTGGCGCCCAGCACCCAGAGTTCGCCCTCCCGGGCCGCCATCTCCAGGTCGATCAGCAGGAGTTGGCCCTCCGGCGTGACCATCACGTTGTTGGGGTTGAAGTCGTGGAGGGTGACGCCCAGTCCGTGGGCGGTGCCGACCAGTTCGACGAGCTGCCGGACCAGGGAGTCGGCCGTACGGTCGTCCGGGCAGCCGGTCCCGTCCTGGATCAGACGCTCGGCGACGGTGCGCCGCAGGGTCGCGCCCGGTACCGACTCGGCGGCCAGGAACTCGCTGCCCTGCTGCTCGAACACCTCGACGAGGCGCGGGACCCGGTCGGGGCGGGCACCGGCGAAGCGGTCGAGCAGCGCCGCCTCCCTGCGCAGCAGGTCGCGGACGTCCAGCCCCTCCAGGCCCGCCCCCACATGAGGCCGCGCCTGCTTGACGACGACCTGGGCGCCGGTCCTGGTGTCCTCGGCGCGGAACACCCCGCCCTTGTTGGAGTGCTGGATCGCACCGCGTACGAGATAGCGGTCGTTCAGCAGGACCGGTTTGGCCGTGGCCTTGCTGCGGGCCGGGGCCGCGGGGCGGTCGGGGAACGGATCGCCCGCCCAGGCAGGCGGGCTGAACCAGGCGTTCCGCTCGTCGGCGACCAGACGCCCCTGGGGGTCGGTGAGCCGGGCGGCGAAGCAACCGTCGGCGGTCAGCTCCGTGGTGGCGGCGAACACGCCGTACCGGTAGTACACCTGGCTTCCCGGCCGATAGCGGCGGTCGGAGAGCACCGCGGGACCCGGCAGCCCGGCGGTGGCGAGGTGCAGTTCCTCGGCGAGGAGGCGGAAGTGGTCGTCGTCGGCCGGATACACGGTGATGAACTTGCCGCCACCGCCGCGCTCGTAGCGCCCGGAGACGAGGGCCGCGACCCTGGCGGGGCTGCCCGCGAACTTGAAGGCGGCCCGGTGGGCGACGAGCACCTCGGCGGCCCGCGCCAGGGTCAGGGGCGCGGCGAGCGGGGTGGCCGAGACGTGGAGCTTCCAGCCCTGGGCGCGGCGGGCGGCCCCGGCGGGGACGACGTGGCACCAGAAGTCGCCGGGCTCCACGGTCCAGTCCGCCCCGGATGCGGTACGGGCCACCACCGCCCGTACCAGATCGGGCAACAGCGCGAGGTCCGCCGGACGTTCGGCGCGGGCCCGCCGGGGTCCGGGCAGGGCCGGAAGCGGGGCGGGCGGCGGCGCCGCGGGCAGGGTGGACACGCTGTTCGACCTCACAGTTCGCGGCAGAAGGGAGCAGAAGGAGCCGAAGGAGAGGGGTTAGAGCTCGGGCCGCACGTAGTCGTCGCCCCAGCTCGTGTCGAGGATGTCCGCCGCGACCGTCACGGTCACACCCCCGCGCGCTCCGGCCGCCGTCCCCGGGCCGCCGTTCGCCGTGGTGACGCACGCGCCACCCACCACCAGGACTGTGAGGACGAGAAGACAGCGGACTGCTCCGGGCATGGCACGGCTCCAGGGTCGGGAGATCAGGAACGCATGGACCCACCGGGTCCCAAATGTCGGCCTGGCGGGGTTTGCCCGGCCGGACGACCAAAGTCCATCCCGGCAAGCCCCGTTGGTCCAGGGCTTTGACCTGGCAATAGCCTGCATGGCACGGAAGTCGTACGGCCGCATTGCGGGGGAAACTCATGACTATCGGTGCAAACATGGACGGGCTGCCGCAGCTGGACGCGAGAGCCGTCGCCGTCTTCGAGTACGTGCTGTCACGGGGCAGCCTCAAGCGGTGGCCGCCCGACGCGCCCCCGGCGCTCGGCCTGACCGAGGAGGAGGTCGAGGCGGCCTGCCGGACCCTGCTGCTGCTCCGGCTGCTGCGCCCCGCGCCGGGCAGGCCCGAGGAGCTCATACCGGTCAGCCCCGACGCCGCCGCCGCGGAGGTGGTGGGCCCGCTGGAGGCGAGGCTCGCGCGGGACGCGGCGCACGCCCAGTCCGTCCGCGACGACCTGCACTCCCTCATGCCGCACTACCGGGCCGCCCGGCGCCGGCGCGGCCACCGGGAGGGCATCGACCTGCTGCCCGACCTGTCGGCGGCGTCGGCGATGCTCACCGAGGCAGCGGCGGAGTGCCGGGAGGAGGTGTTCAGCATCCAGCCGGGCGGCGGCCGCGCACCCCACCGCCTCGGGGACGCCATCGACCGCGATCTGGCGATGCTCCGCAGGGGCATCCGGATGCGCACGCTCTACCAGCACTCGGCGCGCTCCAGCCTGTCCACCCAGGGGTATGTGGAGACGCTCGCCGAGGCCGGTGCCGAGTACCGCACCGCCGCCGAACTGCCCGACCGGGCCGTGGTGTTCGACCGGGCCGTGGCCTTTCTGCCCCGGCGGGCGGACGGCGGCTCGGGCGAGGGCGCGGTGCTGGTCCGGGACCCCGATGTGGTCGCCTACCTCTGCCGGGTGTTCGAGCAGCACTGGTCCGGCGCGACCCCGTTCCTGGGCACCAGTGAGGCCGCGTACAAGGAGGTCGGCCACAGTCTGCGGCGGGCGCTGGTGGGGCTGCTCGCCGAGGGCGCCAAGGACGAGGTGATCGCCCGGCGCATGGGCATGTCCCTGCGCACCTGCCGCCGCCACATCGCGGACCTGCTGGAGGAGCTGGGCGCCGAGAGCCGCTTCCAGGGCGGTGTGCTCGCCGAACGCGCCCGCCTCACCGCGCCCGAGGACCCGGTGGTCCGGGGCGAGACCCCGTGCGGATGAGCCGGTGCCCGGTGTCACCCCGGCCCACCTGCGACGTCGCTCCGCCCATGGGGCAGGATGGCAGCCCGTTCGGCGCGTACGCGGACCGCCGAACGAGGCTTCGCGCAAGACGAACTGACAGGTGACAAGATGGCGACACTTCATATACGGCGGCCAGTGGCGGCCCTCGCCGTTCCTTCGGCCCCCCACGGCGTCTCCCCGGCCCGACGCGCCTCGGAGGGTGTCCGTTGACCCGGGGCCTCGTCCTGCACGACTGGGTGGTCGCCGCCATCGCGGTGGCCGCGGGGCTCCTCGCCGCGGTGCTGCTGCGCGCGCTGCTGCGGTGGCTGGGCAAGCACGCGCTGCGGACACGGTGGAGCGGGGACGACATCATCGTCGACGCGCTGCGCACCTCCGCCCCCTGGGCCGCCGTCATCGCGGGCACCGCGGCGGCGGCCTCGGCGCTGCCGCTCACCACGCGGATCGCGGCGATCGTCAACCACTCGCTGACCGCCGTGCTCATCCTGATCACCACGTTCTCCACGGCCCGGGTGATCGCGGGGCTGGTGCAGTCCGTGGCGCACTCGCGGACCGGTGTGGCCGGGTCGGCCACCATCTTCGTGAACATCACCCGCGTCGTGGTGGTCGCGATGGGCTCGCTGATCGCCCTGGACACCCTGGGCATCTCCATCGCGCCGCTGCTCACCGCCCTCGGCGTGGGCGGCCTCGCGGTCGCGCTCGCCCTCCAGGACACCCTCGCCAACCTCTTCGCGGGCGTGCACATCCTCGCCTCCAAGACGGTGCAGCCCGGTGACTACATGCGGCTCAGCAGCGGCGAGGAGGGGTACGTCGTCGACATCAACTGGCGCAACACCGTGGTGCGCAACCTGTCGAACAACCTGGTCATCATCCCCAACGCCCGGCTCGCCCGGACGAACATGACCAACTACAGCCGCCCCGAACAGGAGTTGTCGATCCTCGTCCAGGTGGGCGTCGGGTACGACAGCGACCTGGAGCACGTCGAGCGGGTGACCCTCGAAGTCATCGACAGCGTGATGGTCGACATCACCGGCGCGCTCCCCCACCACGAGGCGGCGGTCCGCTTCCACACCTTCGCGGACTCGCGGATCAACTTCACCGTGATCCTGGGCGTGGGTGAGTTCAGCGACCAGTACCGGATCAAGCACGAGTTCATCAAGCGCCTGCACCAGCGCTACCGCGCGGAGGGCATCGCGATCCCGGCCCCCACCCGGACGGTCTCGCTCCAGCACGACGAACCGACGCCCTCGTCACCGCTCCCGGTCCCGCATCCGCGCGAGGCCCAGGACGACTCGGTACGGGCGCACCTCAAGGGGTAGCGGACCCGGTGACGGTCGTCCGACCTGCCCGCAACGTGACGGCAACCCCTTCCGTGGTTGATTGGGGGTCCGGACGCCGTACCGAAGGGCCGTGATCCTCATGTCCGAGCCGAACGCGGGAAGCGACACGAGCACCGGGCACGCGCGCGTGGAACTGACGCCTGCTGCCGCCGAGTTGCTGCGGCGGCTGCGGGCGGCCCACGGGCCCCTGATGTTCCACCAGTCGGGCGGCTGCTGCGACGGCAGCGCGCCCATGTGCTACCCGGACGGCGAGTTCCGTACGGGAGGCTCCGACGTCCTGCTCGAACGCCTCGCCGTCGACGGGGTGGAGGAGCCCGTCCCGTTCTGGATGTCGGTGAGCCAGCACGAGGTGTGGCGGCACACCCGGCTGATCGTCGACGTCGTGGAGGGGCGCGGCAGCGGCTTCTCCCTGGAGGCTCCGGAAGGCGTGCGCTTCCTCATCCGCTCCCGGCTGATCTGACGGCCGTGCCCCAGGCTTCCGCCCTGGGTCAGTCCCGGTCGCGCACCGCCACGATCCCGTTGAACACGCCCACGTACGCCGTGCCGTCCGGGCCGATCGTCACAGGAGCCCAGTTGTTGTCGTACGCCGGGCCGGTCCCCGTCAGCCGCTTCCAGCGCACCGCGCCCGTACGGAAGTCGACGGCGGTCAGATACCAGGCGTCGATCCCGAGGGCGTTGGGCTCCTTCTCGTAGAAATACAACAGCCCATTCGCCGTCGAGAGCTTGGGGACCGTCGACGGGGATCGGACGGCGCTATCCCACACCGTGTCGCAGCCGCTGCCGTCCGGGCGCACGTCGATGCGGGTCACGCCGCCGGTCACGCTCCTGCCGAAGGTCAGCGAGGTCACGTTCTCGTAGCCGTAGTTGTTCTCCACGACGATGCTGTTGCCCCAGGTGATCAGGGAGTTGTCGGTCGTCGACCGGCCCGCCCCGAACACCGGGACCTTGCAGACCAGGCGTCGGTCGTCGGGAACGTCCGCCCCGCGCCGGTACACGACCACGTTCATACGGTCGTCGGCGTTGTCGGTGATGGCCACATAGCCGTCGCCGAAGAGGTCGGGGGTGGTGCCCGAACCCTGGTTCACCGAGCCGGGTTTGGTGCCCGTGCCGCGGTCGTACGTCTGGCGCCACCGCACCACCGGTGTGCCGTCGGCGCCCGCGCGGAAGCCGTACAGGGCGTGGTCGGAGACGATGGAGACGCCGTCCTCGGCCACCGAGAAGGAGTTCTGGATCTCCTCCCCGGGCAGCTCGACCGAGCGGATCCGGCCCGTGCCGGGGTCCACCGTGCCGACCCGGCCCAGCCGCGTCACCCACCAGATACGGCCCTGCCAGTCCGGCATCACGGAGGTGACCGGGTCGCAGGTGCCGCTGGGGAAGAGGTTGGTCCAGCTGACGCAGTCGTGCGGGACCACCCCGGTGAGGTCCCAGTCGTCCACCACGGCGAAGCGCCAACTGCCGTCCGCCGCCTGCTCGTGCGCGATGCGCAGGATGTGGTGGCGGGAGTCGGCGAGGACCACCCGGTCCTCGTTGTCGAGGTAGAAGTAGGCGCCGCCCGAGGTGTCCTTGAAGATCTTCGAGAAGTCCAGGCGGGTGATCGCCTCGACGGTCGACGACCGCTGGGGCAGCTGGTACTCCGCGAGGGTGGCGAGCGTGCGCGGTTCCAAGAGCTTCAGCTTGAATCCCTGGAAGGTGCCGCAGACGGTGATCAGCCGCCCGGCCGCGTCGAACGTCGCCGTCGCGCACTCGCCGCCGAGTGCCGCGATCCGCTCGCTGGTCACCTGCGGGTCCCGGCCCAGCGGGCCCGCGTACGGATGGGTGCCGCTGCCCCAGGCGTCGCCGTGCATCCCGCTGCGCCCGTTGGGGGCGAGGTAGGGGTGCTGGGCGGGGGCCGGTCCCGGCACCGGCCGGGCGGTGGCGGGGGCGCCCTCGTACTGGCTGACCAGGCGGTGGCCGGGCGCCTTGGGTATCTCGGCGGCTCCGGCGGGCCCGGCGAGGGCGGTCGCGGAGACGGTGAGCGTCAGGGCCAGTGCGCGGGCGAGCGCTCTGCGGGACATACGGCTCCTCTGGGTGCGTACGTCGGCATGCGTACGTGGTCCACACGTACGCCGGGTACGTACATCGGGTGTCGCGCCGGCGCCCGACGCTAGAGCCGCGGGGTTGAAGTGTCCATGGAATCGATGGGCGCTTCACACACGCTTCATGATCGGCCGACACTCAGAGACGGGCTCTCAGGCGGAGAGCCGTCGTTCGAGCGGGGTGCGGAAGCTCGGCCGGATCCGTACGTCGCCGAAGAAGGCCGCGAGCCGGGCCGCCTCCGCCTCGATCGCGGCGGCCGCGTCGCGGCCCTGGTCGGTGAACACGTGCGTGACGATCTCGCCGTCCGGGCGCTGGGCCCAGCCGCCGACGATGCGGCCGTTCCACCACACCGAGGGGCCGATGTTGCCGGTGCCGTCGAAGAGTTCGGCCTTGTGCCCGGTGTCGAGGTACCAGTCGCGGTGGCGCCAGCCCATCGGGGTCGGGTCGAGGCCCGGGAGCAGCGCGGCCCAGGGCTCGGCGGCGGGCGGCTTGTCCAACTGGCCGGGCAGGGCGTGCCCCGGGCCCTCGTCCAGCTCGATGTCGACGGCGTCGGTCCTGGCCAGCGCCTTACGGGTGTCGGTGAGGGTCCAGCCCGTCCACCACTTCACGTCGTCCGTGGTGGCGGGGCCGAAGGCGTCCAGATAGCGGGCGACGAGCTCGGCCCTGGCCTCGTCGGCCGCGAGCTCGGGGTGCGGCTCGGCGACGGTCCAGCGGAACTGGCTGGACGCCCAGGTGCCCAGCGGGCGGCCGCGCCGGATGCGGCCCTCGGCGGCCAGGACGCCGAGGAAGCGGCTGGTGATGCGGGGCCGTGCCTCGTACGGCTTGCCCGGGGACTGGACGATCTGCGACTTCAGGTCGGGCACGTCGTCGGCGAGCTGGGCCGCCGTCGCCTCGCCGCGCGCGGCGAGGGCGGCGAGGACCGCTTCCTGGGTGGCGGCGAACCACTGGGCGCCGAAGCCCAGTTGTTCCTCGACGACCTTCGCCAGACCCGCGCGCTCACGGACGGCGACGGCCCGGGCGGCCGCCGCGTCGGCCACCGGGGCGAACGCCGTGGGCAGCACGAACATGGTGCGGCGCATGCACAGCATCCGTACGAGTGAGTGGTCCTCGTACAGCGCCCGCTCCAGCTCCCCCACCGACGCGTTCCCCATCCGGGCGGCGACCGCCAGATACACCGTCGCGGGGTCGGTGGCGTGCAGCGCCACCAGCGCGTCCGCGACCGCCTCGGGGGTGGCCGCGCGGGTGGCCGGGGTGAGGAGGTGGCGGGGGCCGAGCCGGGCGCGCCGCGCCTCGGCGGTGATCTTCTGGCGGGCCGGGGTCATGGCCTGAGGCTACCGACCACGCTCGCGGTGGCGTTCAGCCCGTCCTGGATGGTGGGGGCCATGCTCGTACCGGCGAGGAAGAAGCCGAGGAGCACACAGACCATCGCGTGCGAGGCCTTGAGTCCGCCGCTGCGCAGGAAGATCACCGCCAGCACCACGAGCAACAGCACCACCGAGATCGAAATGGCCATGGCCAACCTCCTCCACCGCGCCGGAATTGCGGCATTCGGCGGCCAGTGTGGCGGAGGAGGCGGGCCGGTCGGGCGTATGGCGTGTCCGCCGTACGGGTGTTGACTGCGGGTGACGGCCCGGGAGGCGAGTGACGCGTGCGGCCCCGGTATGCGGCCGGTACTACTCTCCGTGCGTGCGGAGGAAGGCCTCAAGCCCCGCGAGGTCGTCGGTGTTGATGTGGTCGACGTCGGCGGCGAGCAGTTCGCGCCACAGGGCGTCCCGCTCCGGTCCCGCGACGTCGGGGGTCGCCCAGAACCGCACCCGCTGCCGGTGCGCATGGGCCTGCGCCACGATGGCGCGCAGCTTCTCGCGCTCGGCGGCCGGGAACGGCCCGGCGCCCAGCCAGCTGAAGCTCTGCGTCCAGTTGCTGCTGATGAGCGGGATGAAGGCGGCGGTGGCGGCGGTGCCGAGGTCGTCCAGGCGCCCGTCGTAGAAGGCGTACCGCACCTTCTGCGCCTCCATCGGCACCCGGGCGGCGCGGTCGCCGGAGACGACGGGCGTGACGGCGCCGGTCGAGACGCGGCCGTGCGCGTAACCGGTCAGCATCCGGCGGTACGGGCGCAGCCGCCGGTCGAGTTCCCGGTAGGCGGCGGCGCCGTCGGTCTTGATGTCCACCAGGAGCTGTACGGGGCGGTGGTAGCCCCGGTAGACCGAGCCGTGGTGGGCGCGGACGCGGGCCAGCAGCGGGTCGAGGTAGAGCGATTCGAGCGTACGGGTCGGGTCGAGCTGGGTGGGGTCGTGGGCCACCAGGAGCTGCCCGTCGACCAGGAAGACATCGGCCTCGACGCTGGTGAACCCGTGGTCGAGGGCGTCGAAGAGCGGGTGCGGATGCTCGAAGTCGTTGTGCGCGTGGGTCCGGCGCAGCGGTCTGGGCCCGGCGGGGTGGGCGCGTTCGGCCGCGGAGGCGGCGGGCGCGATGGCGGCAGAGGCGGCGGCCGCGGCGAGGGCGGCGACGGCGCCGCGGCGGGTCAGTCGAGCCATAGGGGTGCTCCCGGGGCGGTGGGACGGGCGGACGCGACCGAGTATGCGGGCGCGCCTGTCCCAACGGGCAGGCTGCTTCGCAGAGTTGGCCGGTACTTCGCCGCCCGGCCACCCGGCGGCCGTCCGGGGAGATCCGGGTGGCAGGCACGTTACTGCGCGGTCACCCCGAGAGTTCGCCCCACTGCTCCGCCCGGTCGCACCACCGCTCAAGGAGCGTCCGGTCGTGGCCCACCGCGAGGAGGGAGGCCGTCGTCTCCCTGCGGTAGCGCTCGACCGCCGCCACCAGGGCCGCCGTCGTCGAGGCGTCCAGCATCGCCGTCATCTCGTCGCAGACCAGCAGGCGCGGGCGCAGGACCAGGGCGCGGGCCAGGCAGGCGCGCTGGAGCTGGCCGTCGCTGACCTCGTGGGGGCGGCGGTTCAGCAGGTCCCCGCCGAGGCCGACCAGGTCCGCGAGTTCGTCGACGCGCTCGCGCACCTCGATCTGGCGGCCGGTGGCCCGCAGCGGCTCGGCGACGATCTCGCGCAGCCGCAGCCGGGGGTCGGCGGCGAGCCGGGGCGACTGGAAGACGACCCCGACGGTGGTGCGCTGGGCGCGCGGGGCCCGGTGGCGCCACTCGGTGACGAGGGCGCCGTCGAGGGTCACCGTGCCGTCGTCCGGCCGGTGCAGCAGCGCCGCGACCCGGGCCAGGGTGGATTTGCCGCAGCCGCTGGGGCCGAGCAGGCCGACCGCCTCGCCGGGGGCGACGGCGAGGCTCACCTCGCGGACCACGGGCCTGCCGCGCTCGTACCCGGCGGTGATGTTCTTCAGGTCAAGCACGGCCGGGCTCCTCCAGGTGGTGACAGGCGACCCGGCCGTCGAACGGCGGCAGGGTGCCGCACTGGCCGGTGGCCCGTTCGCAACGGGGTGCGAACGCACAGCCGTCCGGCAGATCGCCCAGCTCGGGCGGCATCCCGGGGACGGGCGTGAAAGCCCGCTCCGGGAGCGCGTCGAGCAGGCCCCGAGCATACGGGTGACGGGGTCCGGTCCCGCCGAAATACGAGGTTGCGTCGGCGAGTTCCACGACGCGCCCGGCGTACATCACGGCGACCCGGTCGGCGATCCGCTCGGCGGCCGCCAGATCGTGGGTGATCATCAGCAGCGCCCGGCCGTCGTCGGCGGTGCGGCGCAGCTCGTCGGCCGTGCGGTCCACCAGGTCGCGGTCGAGCCCGGTGGTCGGCTCGTCGGCGAGGAGCAGCGGCGCGTCCCCGACGAGGGCGAGCGCGGTCGCGGCGCGCTGGGCGAGCCCGCCGGACAGCTCGTGCGGATAGCGGTCGAGGTGCCCGAGCGGGAACGCGGCCCGTTCGGCCGCTGCTTCGGTCGCCGCGCGCAGCTCGCGCCTGGGCGTTCCGGTGAGCTCGCGCAGGGTCTCCGCGAGCTGCGCCCGTACGGTCCGCACGGGCGTGAGGTGGGCGGCCGGGCTCTGCGGTACGAGACCGATGCGGCGGCCCCGTACCGTACGGGCGAGTGTGCGTTCGTCGGCGGCGAGCAGGTCGACGGGGTCGCCACCGCCGCGCAGCACGGCGCTGCCCGCTGTCTGGGCGTTGCCCGGCAGCAGGCCGAGCAGCGCCGAGGCGAGGACGGACTTGCCGCAGCCGCTCTCGCCGACCAGGGCCAGGCACTCGCCCGCCGCCAGGTCGAAGGAGACGTCGGTGACGGCGGCGATATGGCGCCCGCCGCGCATCCGGAAGCGCACGGACAGGCCGCGTACCGAAAGGACCGTGGTCGCAGCGGCCTTGGTCACAGCAGCCTTGGTCACAGCATCAGCTCCGATCGGCGGCGCGGGTCCAGGCGTTCGCGCCAGGCGCCGGCCAGGCCCGCGACGGCGAGGGTGGGCACGATGAGCAGCAGGCCGGGGAAGAGGGTCGGCCACCAGTGCCCGGCGAGCAGCGAGCCGCGCGCGGACTGGACGAGGTTGCCGAGGCTGGCCTGGTGGCTGGGCAGGCCGAGGCCGAGGAAGGAGAGCGCCGACTCGTGCCACATGGCGTGCGGCACCATGAGGACGGCCGCGAGCCCGGCCTGCGGCAGGACGCCCGGCAGCAGATGACGGGTCGTCACCCGCAGCCTGGAGGCGCCGCCGGAGATCGCCGCGTCGATGTAGGGGCGCGAGCGCAGGGACAGCACCTCGGCGCGCACGATACGGGCGGTGGAGAGCCAGTGCGTCACGGCGACCGAGGCGATCACCGGCCACACCCCGGGGCGGAACATCGCGACCACGAAGATGCCAAGCAGCAGGTGCGGCACCGACGAGAACACGTCCACCAGCCGCATCACCAGCCGGTCGGTCCAGCCGCCGAGGGCCGCAGCCGCCGCGCCCACGACCGTGCCGACGACGGTGGCGACGAGCGCGGCCACGACACCGACGAGGAGCGAGATCCGCAGCCCGTAGACACAGCGGAGCAGCAGGTCGCGGCCGACGTCGTCGGTGCCGAACGGGTGCTCCCAGGACGGCGGGAGGAGCTTGTGCGACAGGTCGACGGCCTGCTGGTCGAGGTGGACGAGCGGCGGTACGAGCAGGACGGCGAGGACCGCCGCCGCGAGAATCACGGCGGAGACGCGGACCCGCAGCGTCCGGGTGGAGCGGCGGGTGCGCCCGCACGGGCGCCAGACGGTGTCAGCCATCGAAGCCCACCCTCGGGTCGGCGATGCCGTAGAGCAGATCGGACAGGAGGTTGCCGAGCAGCACGGCCGCGGTGGCGAGCACGGTCAGCGCGGCGAGCAGCGGGAAGTCCACGGAGGTCGCGGCCTGCACGGTGGCGGCGGCGATGCCGGGCCAGCTGAAGACGGTCTCGACGAGGAGGGCGCCGGTGATGAGTTCGGGGACGCGCGAGCCGACGAGGGTCAGCATCGGCAGCATGCCCGAGCGCAGGGCGTGGCCGAGCAGGACGGTCCGCTCGCTCAGCCCCCGCGCGCGGGCGCCGCGTACCGGGTCCTCCTCCAGGGCGTCGGCGACGCCCTGGCGTACGTACAGGTAGAACCAGGGCAGTTGGGAGATGCCGAGGACGGCGGCGGGCAGCACCAGGTGGTTCGCCACCTGGCCGAAGGTGACGGTGTCGCTCGCCGTGTCGGTCAGCCCGCCGGCGGGCAGCACATCGAGCTTGAGCGCGAAGAACCAGATGGCGAGCAGCCCGAGCCAGAAGGCGGGCGCCGCTTCCAGGGTGTACGCGGCGGAGCTGACGCACCGGTCGAGCCAGCCGCCCGGGCGGCGCCCGGCGAGCACACCGAGCCCGGTGCCGAGCACGATCGCGACCAGGAACGCGGTGGCGGCGAGCAGCACCGACCAGCCGAGCCGATCGCCGATGACGTCGGCGACGGGCTGGCGCAGGGTGCTGGAGTCGCCGAGGTCGCCGGTGAGGGCGGCGGTCAGCCAGTCCCACCAGCGGGTGACCAGCGGCTGGTCGACGCCGAGGTTGGCGCGCAGCTGGTCGAGGTTGTCCTGCGAGGCGGTGAGCCCGGCGGTGCCCGCGTAGGCCTTGACCGGGTCGAAGGGGGACGCGGCGGCCACCGCGAAGACGCCGAAGGTCACCACGAGCAGGACGGGGCCGGCGAACAGGGTCCGCCGCCCCGCCATCCGTGCCATCGGCCCCCAGGGGAGGCGGCGGCTCACTTCTTCGGCGCCCACGTCTCGACGTTCCACCACGGGCCGGAGGCCAGGCCGTGGTCGTGCGGCTCGGTCTGGGTGGAGAGCCCGTCCCAGCGGTCGTTGACGACGTAGAGGTGGTCGATGTGGGTGAGGAAGGTGTAGCCGGGGTTCTTCACCAGCTCGCGCTGGACGGTGTCGTACGCGGCCTTGCGGACGGCGGTGTCACCGCTCCTGCGGCCGTCGTCGAGCGCCTTGTCGACGGCCGGGTCGGTGTACCACGCCATGTTGTTGAACCCGTCGCCCGCGAGCGAGGACTTGAGCAGCGTGTACTGGTCGAAGTCGGGGTCGCCGGGCGAGCCGCCGCCCGCGAGGACCGCCTCGTCCTTCATCCTCGGCTCGATGACCTCCCAGGTGCCGGACTTGGTGGTGATCTCGATGCCCGCCTTCTTGGCGTCGGAGGCGTAGGCGAGGGCGTGGTCCTGGCGGAGTTTGTCGCCGGAGAGGTACCAGAGCGGGAAGGCGGCGCGGACGCCGTCCTTCTCGCGGATGCCGTCGGCGCCGGGCTTCCAGCCCGCCTCGTCGAGGATCTTCTTCGCCCCGGCCAGGTCGTGCGGCCGCTCGGTGCCCTTGGCGAACCAGGGGCTGCCGGTGGGCACCGGTCCGTAGGCGGGCTTGCCGGCGCCGTCGAGGATCTTGTCGACCATCGCCTCGCGGTCCACGGCGAGGTCGAGCGCGCGGCGCACGGCGGTGTCGCCGGTGACCTTGTTGCCGGTGGGCAGGGTCACGTTGCGGTAGTCGTAGGTCTTCGCCGTCCAGGTCTTCTTGTGCTTGTCCTTCTCGAAGCCCTGGGCGAGGTTGGGCGGCAGGATCGCGCCGTCGAGGTCGCCGGAGCGCAGCCGGGTGGCGCGCACGTCGTCGTCCTTGATGACCGCCATGGTGAACTTCTTCACCTTCGGCGCGCCGCCCCAGTACGACGGGTTGGCCTCGAACGCGATCTTCTCGCTCTTGGACCACTTGACGAGCTTGTACGGCCCGGTGCCGACGGGCGCGGTGGCGAAGTCGCCGGTGTTGACGTCCTGCTTGCCCGCGATGTGCTCGGGCACGATCGGCAGCACGGTGCGCTGCGCGAAGGGTGCGTAGGGGTACTTGAGCGTGAAGACCACCGTGTCGTCGCCCTCGGCGCGGACCTCCTTGACGGCGTCGAGCTCGCCCTTGGAGGGGTTGTTGGTCTTCGGGTCGAGGATCGTCGAGTAGGTGAAGACGACGTCCTTGGCCGTGAACGGCTTGCCGTCGCTGAACGTCACGCCCTTGCGGAGCTTGAACGTGTAGGTCAGCCGGTCGGCGCTCACCTCGGGCAGCGCGACGGCGAGCGCGGGCTTCAGCTTCATGTCGGCGTCCTGCGTGAGCAGCCCGTCGAAGATCTTGGAGTTGCCGTCCTTGCCGTAGCCGAGGAGCGGGCTGAGCGTCTCGGGCTCGTACGCGATGCCGACGACAGCCGTGTCCTTGACGGCCGTGCCGCCGCTCTCCCCGCCCGGGTTGGAGCAGGCACTCGCGGTGAGGGCCAGTGCTCCGGCCAGCGCCGCGGCGCCCGCTCCTCGCATCGCCCCGTGGATCGAACGGGCGGCCATGCCCCACACCCCTTATTGAAGATCGACTGTTATTGCGAACTGGTCGCAACAGCTCGCCATTTAAACAGCCTGCAAAGGGGCGGTCAAAAACGGGACACTCGGCGCAGACTATGCAGGGCCGGGCAGCCCCACGATCTCCGCGACCGAGGCGCGGTGCTCACCGGCCGAACCCAGCGCGCTCTGCGCCGACTTGGCCCGCTTGAGGTAGAGGTGCGCGGGGTGCTCCCAGGTCATCCCGATGCCGCCGTGCAACTGGACGCACTCCTCGGCCGCGTGCACCGCGACCCGCGAGCAGTACGCCTGCGCGACCGCCACCGCCAGCGGCGCCTCCTGGCTCCCGGTCGCCAGCGCGTCGGCCGCGTTGCGCGCGGCGGCCCGCGCGGAGACCACCTCCAGCCACAGCTGCGCCATCCGGTGCTTGAGCGCCTGGAAGGAGCCGACGGGCCGGTTGAACTGCTTGCGGTCCCGGGTGTACGCGACGGTCTCGGTCAGGCACCACTCCGCGACGCCGAGTTGCTCGGAGGCGAGCAGCCCGGCCCCGGCGAGCAGCCCCCGGCGGGCGGCGGCCCGGCCGGTGTCCACATCGGCGAGCAGCGTGCCGCGCGCCCCGTCGAGGGCGACGTCGGCCAGCGGGCGGGTGAGGTCGAGCGGGGTGAGCGCGGTGCTGGCCGCCTCGCCCGCCTCGACGGCGTAGAGCCCCTGGCCGGTCGGCACGAGCAGCACGTCGGCGGTGGCGGCGTCGGCCACGGTCCGCACGATCCCGTCGAGCCCGCCGCGCAGCCGCAGCGAGTCGGGCCCGTACGAGAACGGCACGGCCAGCGCGGCGGTCCTGCGGCCCGACGCCAACTCGCCGAGCAGCGCCGCGACTTCACCGGTCGCGGTGTCGAGGCCGAGCAGCGTCTCGGTGGCGACGACCGAGCTGGTGAGGTACGGGACCGGGGCGACGCTCCGGCCGATCTCCTCCAGGACCACGGCCGCCTCGCGGTGTCCCGCGCCCTGGCCGCCCAGCTTCTCCGGGACGAGAAGACCCGCGAGCCCCATCTCGGCGCCGAGCGCCTGCCACAGTCGGGGGTCGTAGGGGGTGTCGGACTCGGCGCGGGCCGGCGCGGACGGGGTGTCGGTGCGGTCGGCGAGCAGGGAGCGCACGGCGGCCCGGAGGTCCTCCTCGGCCTCGGAGTACAGCAGGTCGGGGGCGGTCTCGGTCATCGGGCCAGGTCCTTCCAGGCGACGTCCTTGTCGTTGCGCGGCTCGGCGGGCAGCCCGAGGACGCGCTCGGCGACGATGTTCAGGAGCACCTCGCTGGTGCCGCCCTCGATGGAGTTGCCCTTCGAGCGCAGATACCGGTATCCGGCGTCGCGGCCGGTGAAGTCGACGAGCACGGGCCGGCGCATGGTCCAGTCGGAGTACAGCAGCCCCTCCTGCCCGAGGAGTTCGACCTCCAGGCCGCTGATCTCCTGGTTGAGCCGGGCGAAGGCGAGCTTCATGCCCGAGCCCTCGGGTCCCGGCTGGCCCGCGACGAGCTGCTGGCGCAGTCGCTCGCCGGTGAGGCGGGCGACCTCGGCCTCGACCCAGAGGGTGAGGAGGCGCTGATGCAGGTCGTGGGTGCGCAGTTCGGGGCGTTCGCGCCAGGTCCTGGCGACCGGCCCGATCATGCCGCCCTCGCGGGGCAGCCGCATCCCGCCGATGGAGACCCGCTCGTTCATCAGGGTGGTCTGCGCGACCTTCCAGCCCTCGCCGACCGCGCCGAGGCGGTGGGCGTCGGGGATGCGGACGCCGGTGAGGAAGACCTCGTTGAACTCGGCCTCGCCGGTGATCTGGCGCAGCGGCCGCACCTCGACGCCGGGGTCGGTCATGTCGCAGATGAAATAGGTGATGCCCTGGTGCTTGGGAAGATCGACGTCGGTGCGGGCGATCAGGATGGCCCAGCGGGCGAGATGGGCGCTGGAGGTCCACACCTTCTGCCCGGTGACGACCCAGTGGTCACCGTCCCGGACGGCCCGAGTGCCGAGTGCGGCCAGGTCGGAGCCGGCGCCCGGCTCGCTGAACAGCTGGCACCACACCTCCTCGCCGACCCACAGCGGCCGCAGGAACCGCCGCTTCTGCTCGTCGGTGCCGTACTTGAGCACGGTCGGCGCGGCCATGCCGAGCCCGATCCCGATCCGGCGCGGGTCGTTGTCGGGCGCGCCGGCCGCCGCCAGCTCGGCGTCGACGACCGGCTGGAGCGAGCGCGGCGCCCCGAGCCCGCCGAGACCCACCGGGTAGTGCACCCAGGCGAGCCCGGCGTCGAAGCGGGCCTTGAGGAAGTCGATCGCCTCGGTGGCGGCGGGCGGATGCGCGGCGAGCAACTCCTGTGTACGAGCGCGCAGTTCGTCCGCGTCGGGCTGCTGCTCGCTCATCGGGCGGCTCCGTCCGGGAGCACGACCACCCGACCGGTGGTGGTGCCGTCGGCGACCCGCTGCACGGCGGCGGCAGCGTCCTTCATCGCCACGCGCTCGCTGATGAGCGGCTTCACGGCGCCCTTGGCGGCGAGCTCGGTCAGCTGCTCGTGGCAGCGCAGGATGGACGCGGGGTCCTTCTGCGCGTACAGCCCCCAGTGCAGACCGACGATCGAATAGTTCTTCACCAGCGCGTGGTTGAGGGCCGGGGCGGGGATGCTGCCGCTGGCGAAGCCGACGACGAGGATGCGGCCCTCGAAGGCGACGCACTTGGCGGACTTGGCGTACGCGTCGCCGCCGACCGGGTCGTAGATCACGTCCGCGCCGCGCCCGCCGGTGGCCTCCTTCACGGCGGCCACGATGTCGTCGGTGCGCCGGTCGATGACCAGGTCGCACCCCAGCTGCCGGGCGATCTCGGCCTTGTCGGCCCCGCCGACCACGCCGATGACCTTCGCCCCGGCCGCCTTGCCGAGCTGGACGGCCGCGCTGCCGACCCCTCCGGCGGCGGCGTGCACGAGCAGCGTCTCGCCCGCCTGGAGGCCGGCCCTGCGGTGCAGCCCGAACATGCCGGTCTGGTAGCCGATGTGCAGGGCGGCGGCCTCGGCGTCGTCCAGCGCTTCGGGCGCGGGCAGCAGCGCGCGCTCGTCGGCGATCACATGGTCGGCCAGCCCGCCGAACGGCAGCACGGGGTTGGCGATGACCCGCCGCCCGTCCTCGGTCTCCCCGCAGATCTCCACCCCGGGCGTGAACGGCAGCGGCGGCTTGATCTGGTACTGCCCCCGGCACAGCAGCGCGTCCGGGAAGTTGATGTTCGCGGCGCGCACCTTCAGCAGCACCTGCCCCGGGCCCGGGGTGGGGCGCTCGACCTCTTCGAGCCGCATCACCTCGCCCGGCTCGCCGTTCTCGTGCACTCGCCATGCCTGCATTCGGGGCCTCCACGCGCTGTAGGCGGTACGGCTGCGTACCCTTGCTCCCCGGCATACTAAGCGGTCGCTTGCTGCTGAGGGAACAGCTGGAGGCAGGCGATACAGGACACTGTTCCCCGCCGGATTCCGGCTACCCCCGCTTGGGCCGCGCCCGTACGTGCATCCGCTCGCCCTGCGGCCCGAACAGGCTCAGATACTCCACCGGCGCGTCCCCGGCCGGCCCGAACCAGTGCGGCAGCCGCGTGTCGAACTCGGCCGCCTCCCCCGCCCCCAGCACCACGTCGTTCCCGGCGAGCACCAGCCGCAGCCGCCCCGCCAGGACGTACAGCCACTCATACCCCTCGTGGACGCGCGGCTCGGGCGCGCCGCCCACCTCCCGGTCCACCACCTTGTACGCCTGGAGCCCGCCGGGCTGGCGGGTGAGCGGCACCAGGGTCTTGCCGCCGCGCACGATCGGCTTGGCCCGCACCCGGGGGTCCCCGACCGGCGGCGCGCCCACCAGATCGTCGAGCGGCACCTGATGGGCGCGGGCGATCGGCAGCAGGAGTTCGAGGCTGGGCCGCCGGTTCCCGGACTCCAGACGGGAGAGGGTGGAGACGGAGATCCCGGTCGCCGCCGACAGGTCCCCGAGCGTGGCCCCGCGCTCCTTGCGGATCCGCCGGAGCCGGGGGCCGACTTCGGTCAGCACGTCGTCGAGTGCGCGTTCCTCGTCCATCCGTCCATTGCAGAATCGGCAAGGCCGTTTGTCAATCGGGGCTCACCGCAGGCCGCTCCCGCGTGGCGGCCAGCTCCTGGAACTCCCCGTGTGTGATCACCATGTCCTGCTCCTGCCCCGGCGTCAGCCCCGCGAGCCGCACCGAGCCGTTCCGCCCCGGCGCGGTCGGTGCCTGCTGGTGGGCGAAGACGAACAGCAACCTGGGGAACACGGCGAGCAGCCGGTCGAGGAGGTCGGCGTCCGGCGGCTGGTACAGCACGACCGTGAACGGCCCCGACTCCTCCTCGTGCCGCGCGAGCAGCCGCCGCAGGGTGTCGTCGTCGCACTCGAAGCCGTACCCGATCGAGGCGACCACGCAGGCGCGCACCTCGGCGATCACGCTCTCGACGAAGTCCGCCCCGTCGTGCCGGGGCGCGGGTTTGCTCATGAGCCAGGGCTTGGGCGTCTCGCTCGCCCGGCGCACGTACATGTCCGGGGTCTCCTTGAGCGTCGACCCGAGGAGCGCCACCCGCTCGCCCGCGCTCTCCCCCACCACCCGCAGTTGCTCGGCCGCCTTCTTGGGGACGCGGGCGAACGGCACCACCAGGTCGACGATCTCCTGCCGGTGCTCCCGGCTCCTCACCTTGGGCAGGAAGTGCTTGACCGCCTTGCGCATCGCGCAGCTGTCGCCGACGTTCTCGACCGGCCGCTCGGTCAGCAGCCCCTGGGCCACGGCGTAGCGCGAGTGGCCGCGCGCGTAGGCGAAGGTGGCGACGCCCAGGATCTCGGCGGTGTGCTCCAGGGCCGCGTCCGAGAGGTCGGAGATCCGCCCCGCGAGGAAGTCGGTGACTTCCGGGTACGGCAGCGCGCCCTGCCTCTCGATCAGGGGCCGCAGCGACGTGGCGATCTTCTCCGGGGGCCGGGCGGGGCCGTCCTGCCGCCTCCAGTCCACCATGTCGAACCGCCCGAGGTTCAGCTTGCCGAGCCCGCTGTCGGGAAGCTGGCGCCGCCGCACTCCGGGCAGGGTCACGGGCAGGACCACGAAGGCGTCGTCGGTCCCGGCCCGCTCGGCGTCGGCAACGATCGCCTCCACCATCACGTAGTACGAGCCGAGCGCGTGCGGCGACAGCAGGATGATCATGCCGTGGCACTTCTTGATCTCGGTGAGCACCTTGCCGTACCAGGTGTCGCCGCCGTTCAGGACGCCCTTGTCGACGACGGGTTCGCAGCCCAGGTCGACGAGGTGCGCTTCGAGCGCGAGCAGATAGGCCCGGCAGTCGCACCCCGACTCGGGGGTGCACTGCGAACTGTGGCTGAGGAAGATCCGGGGACGTGCCATGGCCGCTACTCCCCCGGGCCGAAGGTGCGCGGTATGGGGAGCAGCCGGTACCAGCGGACGGCGCCGCCCTCGACGGCCACGGTCGCGGGGGCGCTGTCGGCGCAGGGGACGACGGTTCCGTCGAAGAGGTCGAGCAGCCGGGCGTCGCCCGGGGCGTTCAGGTCGTCCGGGGTGACGCGGATCACCTCCCGATCCGTACCGGCGTTGGCCACGCACAAGACGATCTCGTCGCCGTGTCGCCGTATCACTCCGTGCAAGTTCGGTCGCGGCAAAGGAAGTTCACGGCAGTCACCTCGGGACAGGGC
Source organism: Streptomyces sp. TLI_146 (assembly GCF_002846415.1). Lineage (NCBI taxonomy): Bacteria > Bacillati > Actinomycetota > Actinomycetes > Kitasatosporales > Streptomycetaceae > Streptomyces > Streptomyces sp. TLI_146. Next base: position 7,581,448 of record NZ_PJMX01000001.1, on the reverse strand, counting down.
GAGATGGTCCCGGCGCAGCTCCAGCATTCTCGACACCTCCGGGTCCTGGTTCTGGAGGAGCGACAGGGGAACGATCGGGCATCCCGGCAGGCCGAGCAACACCCGCAGGGCCAACGTCGTTCGTCCGGATGCGCTCAGGTAGTCGGGCAGCAGATGGCCCCACTGCGCTCCGGGCCTGGCCGTGCCCAGCGGCAACCGGGCGTTGACGAGGGCGTTCTTGACCAGGGCGCCTTCCGTCATACCAGTGATCAGCTCCCCCTGCAGGGCCCGCACCACGACATCGCAGGCCAGGAAGGCACCAGTGGCACCGAAGTCGGAGTCCGCCGTGGCGGGGAGCCCGGTGGTGTGCGTTCCGATGAGCACCCGGTCGTCGTAGCCGTCCAGCAGGTGGCGCACATCGCGCAGTACGTCCGCGTCGAGGCGGCGGTCCCCGACCAGGCGCAGGCCGTCGATGTCGTGGTCCAGCCACTGGCGCATCGAGTTGAGGATCCGGCCGACCGCGTACACGGCCCGCAGATCCATGTCGACGACGATCCGTACGCCGTGGTGGTGGGCGGACATGAGCAGCGACGCGAACCCTCCGAAGTCCCCCAGGGAGTCGGGGATCTCCTCGTCGGGGATTCCCTCCACGTCGCCCCTGACGGTCGGGGTGATCGGCCCGACCGTCAGGCACGTGACGCCGGCCGCCCGGATGGACGCCATCGACTCCGCCAGGTCGACGAACGTGACCGGGGCCCGGCCCGCGCGCACCTCGGCGATCACCTCGCCCCGGATCCAGGCGGGCACGTCCACCGGGCCGGACAGGGCTTCGGTGTCCGGTGTGACGACGTACTGGCGTCCGTCGTCGGTGGTGAGCTCGACCGGCCCGCCGGTGCCGGACACGGCCCACTCGCCGTCGGGCAGGGCGAAGACGCGGTCGGCGCAGAAGGCCAGCCGTCGTTCGCTGCCGACGGCCGTCCCTCTGCCGAGGTTCCAGAACAGGAGCCGGTAGTCGCCGCCCACCGCGGCGACCCGCCTGCCTTTCGCGCTCATGCCCAGCGAGGTGACCTGCCAGGGCGCCGTGCCGTAGTGCATCGGCGTACCCCCGCTGTCGGCGGACCACCCCTCCACCCTTCCGTCCGCGCACGCCCAGACCAAGCGCGACCCGTCCGGGGAACCGGCGACGGCGGTGACCTGGCGGGCCATGAACACCCGCCTCGCTTCCACTCCGTACATGCTCAGCTCGCCCGCTCTGTCGATGAGGGCCACATGCCCTCCCCCGTCCGACAGCCACCACGCCCGCACGATGGCCGACTCGGCACTGACCCAGATCCGCTGTCCCGTCGGTGTGGTCAGGAGAACCTGGTTGTCATTCCACAGGGACAGCTGCGCCAGACCCCCGGCGCGGTGCGCCAGGAACCGCACACCCAGCACCGCCGCCTCACCGCTGCGCCGTTCGTGGAGGCCCTGCCTTCCCATGAGGAGCTCGCACTCGATCACCCTCTCCCCCTCGATCCAGGCGACGGCCGCCCCGTCCGCCGACAAGGTGAGGGATCGCCGAGGCGCGCCGTTGACGGCGGCGGGGATGCGGCCGAACTCCGTGCCGTCGTCGGCGTGCAGCACGATCGAGCTGTCCGAAAGCAGTACGGCGTACCGCGCATGCTCCACCACCGCACCCGCCGCGATCGCCACCTCGTAAGCCACCCCGGCGTGCGCCAGGCCCTGGACGGGCTCGCCGTCCACGGACAGCCGCTGCACCACGGTGAAGGGGAGGCGGACGCTCTGCCGTTCCCCCAACTCCAGCCGCACCGGGGTCGATTGGGGCGCGAGCACGCTCGCCACCTCGATGCGGGCCGTCCGCACCCCCGGAGCCGACACCGTACGCACACCGTCCAGAGGCGGACAGCTGAGCACCACCCCGTCGGAGCGGGCCACCACCCCGACGGGGATGTCCCGCTGCACCAGCGCCCGTGCCGCCGCCGTCATGCCCGGCGGGCGCGGGAAGTGGTCCTGCGGCGGCGCCAGGCCGAGGCGTTCGGAGGACGCGACCTGGATCCGCCAGGCGTCGTCGTACCGCCGCACCCCGCTCGGCAGGCGCGGCACATAGTGCAGCGCCCAGCGCCCGACCTCGTCGCCCGCGGCACCGGTGGCCGTGACCGCGCGCAGGACGCGCCGCAGTTGCTCCTCGACGTACTCGGGGGTCGAGGTGGCCGGGAAGAGGTCGGCCCACAGCAGGTCCTCGAACCAGCGCGCGACCGGCTGCGCGCCCAGATGTGCCTGGACCATCAGGTCCCGTACGTCCTGCACGAACCGGCGGGGCCGCAGGGCGAGGCGTCGGCGCAGCACGGCCGCCGCGGCCGGGTCGAGCACCAGGGAGTGGTCGCTCGCCGACTCCACCAGCGGGGAGAACCACAGCTCGGCCTCCAGACCCGCCGACGAGCGCGGCAGGAAGCGCAGCCGGGCGCGCCGCAGCAGCGGCCGCTCCACCCCGGCCGCGAGCGACAGGCACTCGGCGAGCCGGACGAGCTGGGGACGGCTGCGCGCGAGCTGCGGGATGTACTCCTCCATCGTGCGGCCGGACCGTGGCGGCAGCTGCGCCCGCGGCGCCTCGGGCTGTGTCACGGGCGCTCCAGCCATCCCCGCACCCGCGCCGTCGCCCGCTGGGCGTGCCGCAGCGAGACACGCCGGTCCAGCGGGACGAACGCCACCTTCTTGCGCAGCAGTGCCGGATAGTCCGTGCTCTCGTACGGGGTCAGGCAGATGACGGGGCAGCCGGAGTGCGCCACGGTGTGGACGAACGCGCGCCACTCCCGCGGACCCGCGACGACCTGACCCGCGAACGGCGGCCGCATCCGGCCGAGGTCGGAGAAGAGGATCACCGGGGTGCCGGGCGGCGGCGGCCGGTACGGGTCGATGGTGAGGGGATCGTTGCGCACCACCCCGCGTCCCGGCGCGCCCCGGAACCTCAGCACCTCGATCCGGTCGCGCCCGGCGATGCTGCCCACCAGGTCGCGCAGCCACAGTCCGTCGTCGCGGAACGGCGCCATGCCCGGGCCGTGGTCGAGCAGCAGCTGCACTCCGCGCCGGGTGCTCAGCCGCCGCCTGCGCGGTACGGCCCGCAGCGCCTGGCGGCCCGCGACGCCCCGCAGCAGCGCCCGCTGGTCGACCTCCCTGCTCTCGACCGGGGTGGCCACCGCCGCGAACATGATTCCCCGGGCCCAGTCCTTCTTCCAGGGCGGCTCGTGGGTGAGCGGGACGGCGGCGGTCCTGCGCCGCGGCAGCCCGGCGCCGGGCTGCGTACCGTTCGCGCCGTTCGCCTCGCCGGCCGGGGGCGCGGGACCGCCGATCGCGGTGAGCGAGAAGTCGACGGGCCGGTGGGCCAGCCGGACCGCCCGCGGCTCGCCGTCGTGTCCGGCGCCGTCCTCCTCGGACTCGGACGGTTCGGGCGGCGCCGGACGTGGTGTCCGCTCGGCGGTGACGGTCCGGGGAGGCTGCGCGGACGTGCCGCGCAGGGGCCCGCCGGACGCCCCCTCCAGCCGTACGGCCCTGGGACGGCCGGCGCCCCCGACGACGGCCCGCACGGAGTCGCTCTGCGACAGAGCCGTGGGCGTACGGTGCCCCTGCCCAAGGAGCGCGGCCATGGCGGCGGCGGTGGCCAGGTCCGCGGGCCGCAACTCGGCGACGGCCCGCGCCAGATCGCCGAGGAAGAGCTCGCCGCGCCCGCTCACCCGGTGGGCTCCGCTCCGTCGCGCCGCTTGCGCAGGGTCACCGCCTCCAGCGCCGCCCACTCGGGCGTGCCGGGCACCACACCGAGCTGCTGGCTGGCCTTGAGCGCGTCCAGGTACTCGGCGGTGCTGGGCCCGGCCGCCGGATCCTCCAGCTTCTTGCGGACGTCCAGGATGTGCTCGGCGACCTTGTCCGCGAGCTCCGGCTCGTACCGCTCGCCGAGGTGGGAGCCCGCGACCTTCAGCAGATGTTTCTTGGTGGGTGAGCGCAGCTCGAAGACGATGCAGCGGCGCAGGAACGGCCGGGGGAGCTCGCGTTCGTCGTTGGTCGTGATCACCACGAAGGGCGCCTGCTCCGGCGGCACGGAGACCGACTGCTCGTCGTCCCACGGCACCGGGAACGACAGCGAACCCAGCGGTCCCAGCAGGCTGTTCGGCAGGTCCGGGTCCGCCTTGTCGATCTCGTCGATGAGGACGACCGAACGCCTTCCGCCGGGAGCCTCGAAGGCCCGCCACAGCGGGCCCTTGGTGTAGTAGTGCCCCATGTCGTCGACGAGCCGCTGCGCCTGGGCGTCGTTGAGCCGCTTCAGCGCGTCGAACCGCCAGAGCAGGTCCTCCGGCTCGGTGCGGGCCGTCACGACGTGCGCGTAGTACTCCCAGCCCAGGATCCTGGCCACGTTGGGGGCGAGGGTGGACTTGCCGGAGCCCGGCGGGCCGAACAGGAGGAGGGGACGCCCCGTCTTGAGGGCGACGTTGACCGCGAGGACGGCTTCGTCGTCGTCGAACACGTACACCTCGTCGTCGGCGGCGTACCGCCCAGGACCGGCGACCGGACCTCCCGGGCCGTCGCCTCCCGAACCGTCGCTCCTCGGGTCGAACTCCTTGTCGTACCGCAGCACGCGGCCCTCCCTCAACGGTGCGTCCGCACGTCATTCTGCACGCCCGCGCCCCGCCTCACGTGCGGACGCCGGAACGCGGCACGAGCTCCACGCCCGGCAGTCTGCGCCGCAGCGCCTCAAGGTCGAACTCCCCTTCGAGCCAAGGGAATCCGAGCACCCGCAGCCGCGCAACCCCGGCGAGTGCGGCGAGCGCGGCGGTCCCCGGATTCGGCGCCACGTCGAGGAACACGACACCGGTGCGGGCGAGGGCCGTGAGGTCGCGGAGGGCCGGACATCCGGTGATCCGCAACGTACGCAGCCGGGGCAGGCGTGGGAGCCCGTCGAGGTCCGTCAGGGCCGGGCTGTCGGCGATGACCAGTGTGCGCAGCAGGGGGAGCCGGCCCAGGACGGTGTACGGGGCTGCGGCGCCGCGCCAGACGACGTGGTGGACGGTGTACGCGAGGCGGTCGAGGTCCGGCGGCGGATCGGAACCTGCGATCTCCAACACCCTTGCCCCGTAGCCCCCTTGCTGTGATGCGGTGGTCCACGACTCCACCGGGACGGACTCCGCGGCGGGCCGGGCGGCCGGGCGCGGCACCCGGGCGGCCCGCAGTCTGCGGGCCTCGACGAAACGGCGCACCAGCTCATGGGCGGCGGAGCCGCCGATCCGCTGGGCGGTGCGCACGATCATGCGCGCTTCGGGACCGTCGGGGTCGAGATTGTCGGGCCCCGGCATCAACTCCACCACCAGATAACCCACTTCGGCCAAGGCGTCCGCTTCGTCGGGTGTCCGGGGCGGGATCAACTGCGCCAGCCGGTGTTCGACTTGTTCACGGATCCCGGGGTCGACCTCATGGACGTACTTCAGCGCCGCCGCGGCCAGCAGATCGAGGCGGACGCGGCTCGCCGGATCCCGCTCACCGCGGTCCAGGAGGCTCGTGAACAGCTCTGTTGAATCGCGCCGCCGGGCGTGGCCGAACGCCATCAGCACGACGTCCTGCCAGCCCGGGTCGTCGGCCTTGTCGACCAGCAGCCCGAAGTCTCCCTGTTCGACGGCCTCTTTCGCCGCCAGGTAGGCCTGGAAGCTTCGGTGCGCGAAGCCGATACGGCCGGGTGCGGTTTCCTGGAGGAGGCCGGTGCGTTCGCGCAGATACGCGAGCAGCTTCGGGGGCCGTTCGGCGGCGAGGCCGGGCATGGATCTCAGGAGCCCGGCGATCAGGGTGCCGGCCCTGTCGAGGTCCGTCTCCGTGCGGCCGTTGCGCTGCAACCAGTAGGCGAGGTGCTGCAGCAGGAGGATCTGCGCCTCTTCCCTAAATGAGGTGATGTCGTGCGCGGAGATGGCCCGCGCTTCGTCCCGTCGGCCCAGCATCATCGAAAGCACGGCGCCGTAGAGCTCCCCATGAGTACGAGGACGAAGCCCGCCGCGCTCGTTGACGACGCACAGCAACGAGCACATCAGCGGGTTGCCCACCATCTCCCGCAGGTCGGGCCGTTCGACGACGACGGCCAGCAGCCCGTCGCGTCTGCCCGCCGAGGCAGCCTTCTCCACCGGGCCGCCCACGTCCGCCGAGTTCAGCGCGTACCAACGGGTGATGAGCCCGCGAATGCCGTCGGGGTCCAAGGGCCCCAGTTCCAGGGCGGCGAAGTCCCATTCCGACAGCCATGATTCGGGTACGGCCTGGGTGCGCGTGGTCACGACGTACGAGCAGAGCGGGTAGGCGGTGAGCAACTCGCCCAGCCAGGCGCGGATCCCGGCGCGCTCGGACTCCCCGACCTCGTCGACGCCGTCGATGAGCAGGAGGCCCCGCCCGGCCACCAGGACGCGCTCCGCCCAGCCGGCCGGCTGCTCGTCCGCGATGACCGAGCGCGCCGCGTCGAGGAAGTCCTTGGGGCGGGGCAGCCCCTGCCGACGCCGTTGGAGGCTCCTCACCGGCAGGACGAAGGGGATGTGTTCGTGGAGATGATCGCTCGCGGTGCGCTGTCCCTGCGCGGCCGAGACGGCCATGTGCCACAGCAGCGTCGTCTTCCCGGAGCCCGCCGCGCCGCGCACCAGCGTCCGCCGGCGCCCGGCCAGGGCTATCCCCGCAGTCGTCTCCGTGGGGGTCCCGGTATCGCCGAACGCCATCGGATCGGTGTACAGATCGCGCAACGGCCAGCTGCGCATGGCCCGCCTCGACTGCATGTCGATGCCGAAGATCTCGACCCGGTCGTAGGCTTTGGCCACGTAGTCGAGATACCGGCTCTCGAACGCCGCGTCCGGCAGCGGCACACGGGATTGTTCCATCAGCCCACCGTCCAGCGAATCATCCACGCCTCGTTCTGGATCGAGATGACGTGCTCGCACTCGGCGACGAACGCCTCGGCCGCCTCGGGCGTCCCCACCGCCCCGGGCGCCCCCTCCCGGCGAGCGAGCAACCGCTCCAACTCCTCGGCCGTACGCAGGAATTCCAGCTGCTGGTACGAGTATCGCTGCGCGATGGCGTGCGCGGTCAGGGCGACCGAGACCGATGCCACCACCGGCACCCACGCGGCGAGCCCACCGACGGAGAACACGCCCGCCGCCGCGGCCAGCACGGCTGCCAGACCACCCAGACCCAGCTCCACGCGGCCCGCCAGGACCACCTTGCGGCGCATCCACTCGGCCTTGGGCCGGTAGTACGTCTCGATCTGGCGCCGCAGCCGGTGCTCGACGTACGAATCGAGGTCGGTCACCGGCGGCAGCGGCCTCGGCAGGGCGGCGATCCCGGCGGTGTAGCGAATCAGGTCGCCGCCGTCCGTCCGGTACGCACGCCCCCGCTCGGCCAGCAGTGCCCCCGCGCCCGCCAGGTCCCGGTAGGGCCCGACCCGCGCCAGGCACGTGTACACCTCCGCCTTCAGCGCCTCGGACACGGCGCGCACCCGGATCCAGTCGCTGAGCCGGGCCGCCCCGCCGCGCTGGGCGAACAGCGGGGCCGCTGCGGCCGCCAGGGCCGCGGCGAAGGCGAGCGCCTTGCCGGCCGCCTCGTTCCGGCCCATCGCCTGGGCCGAGCCGGTGCCGAGCACCGCCGCGAGGATGGCGAGCGCGAGCGCCTTGCTGCGCGCCCCCTCCACAGCCTTCTTCAGCCGGTCCGCGCTGCGCGACCAGACGTTCTGCTGGTCCCAGACCGCCGCGATCGCCGATTCGTCCTGAGTCACTGCCACAGAAGGATTTTGACGGCAACTCAGCGGTCGTGTCTGGTGGATTCGAGGTGTCGGCGATAGGGATGGCCGCCATGACGGACGACACCGCACCACTCCCCGGGCTGCCCGCCCCTCCCCCGCCCGGCGCCCGCGCGCTGCCGCCGGGGACGTACGACAAGGCCGTGGTCCTGGTGACCGGTGGCGGATCCGGGCTCGGCAAGGCGATGGCCGCCGAATTCGCCCGTCTGGGGGCCGACTTGGTGCTCGTGGGGCGCACCGAGGAGCGGCTGAGGGCGGCTCGGGAGGAGTTGGCAGGGCTCGGGGGCCGGGTGGTCGTCGCCGTGTGCGACGTCCGGGAGCCGCAGGAGGTCGGCGCCGCCTTCGACCTGGCCGAACGGGAGGTCGGCCTGCCCGGCGTGCTCGTCAACAGCGCCGCCGCCAACTTCCCGTCTCCCGCCGAGGACTTGTCGCCCAACGCCTGGCGCGCGGTCGTCGACATCACGCTGACCGGCACCTGGTTCACCACCCGCGAGTTCGGCCGCCGCCATCTCGCGGCCGGGACGCCCGGGTCGGTGATCAACGTGGGGGCGTCGTACGCCTGGACGGGCGGCCCGGGGTACGCCCACTCGGCGGCGGCCAAGGCCGGGGTGCGCAACCTGGTGGAGACACTCGCCGTGGAGTGGGGCCCCTACGGCATCCAGGTCAACGGGCTCGTCCCCGGACTCTTCCCGCACCCGGACATGCCCGAGGCCATCCGGTCGGGGCTCGACGAGGCGGCGGCGCGCGGTGAACTCGACGCCCGGCAGCCCGCGTTACGGGTGGGCGAGCCGCGCGAGCTCGGCTGGGCGGCGACCTTCCTCGCCTCCCCGTACGCACGTTTCATCAGCGGCCACACCTTGGTGGTCGACGGCGCGAACTGGCAGCGCCGCACGGTGGTGGCCCCGCCGGTGACTCCCGTACGGGAACAGCTGGGGCGGGAGCCGTTCAGGAGGTGAGCCCACCGGCGCCGCCCGGATCACATGCCCTCGAACGTCGGCGGGCGGCGGGCCGCCTTCGCCGCGTACCCCTCGCGGGCGTCCTCCGAGGTGAGGGTGAGCGCGGCGGCCATGGCCGTACGGTCGAGGGCCTCGGCCAGCCCGGCGTCGGCGAAGGCGTCGATGTTCCGCTTGACCGCCCGCACGGCGAGCGGGGCGTTGGCCGCGATCTCACATGCGAGCGCTCGCGCTTCCTTCTCCAACTCCGCCTCGGGCACGACCTGTTGTACGAGTCCGAGCCGCTCGGCGGTGGGTGCGTCGATACGGCGGCCGGTGAGTGCCAGGAGCTTGGCCCAGCCCGCGCCCGCGTCCCGGGCGATCCGCAGGTCGCCGCCCGCGTCGACGGCGACGCCGATCCCGGTCTCGGGCAGCGCGAAGACCGCGTCCTCGGCAGCGATCCTGATGTCGGCCATCAGCGCGAGCTCGAAGCCGAAGCCGAGGCAGTAGCCCTGGACGGCCGCGACCACGGGCTGCGGCAGCCGGGCGAAGGCGGCGAAGCGCTCGTGGACCCAGCGGATGCCCTCGTGGTAGCGGTGGGTGCGCTCGGCCGGGGAGCGGCCGGTGATGGCGCCGCCGGGGGCGGTGACGTCGATCCCGGCGCAGAAGGCGCGGCCGTCGGCGCGCAGCAGGACGGCGCGGATCGCGTCGTCGAAGCGGATCCGGTCGGCGAGGAGGCCGAGCTGACGGCTGGACTCCCAGCTCCAGCCGTTCAGCTTCTCGGGGCGGCAGAGGGTGAGGACGCCGAGCCCGTCCCCCGCGACCTCAAGGCGCATCCGCTCCTCGCCGTCCGGGATCACCCGGTCGAGGGTGTCGATCATCGAGAGCCCCCCATTCACACAAACGTTAGATGATGGCCCGTCAGAATAGTGGGGGTCGGGTGCGAGCGGGAGAAGACCCGCTCGCACCCCGGTGTCCGCCCCTACCGGGGGAACAGCTCGAACGCCACCGCCGGGCGGCCCCCGAAGCGGGCGGACGCGCGCTCCGCGTTGGCGGTCAGGAAGGTGCGGCAGTACGTCTCCGGCTCCTCGTCCGTCAGGCCCTCGATGTAACTGCGGTGCTCCATCAGCGAGTCCACCGACCGTTCGAGTCCGGCGGTCGCGTCCACGGCGTGCGTCGGGGAGTCGGAACCGGCCACGGCCACCCACCGCACCCCGTTCCAGGGCTGGAGGCCCTGCTCGATGAGCTCGGGGAAGATCCACCGGTTTCCGGCGTCCCCGGCGGCGTCCAGCGTGGCCCGGCCGACGGCCCGGTGGTCGGGGGTGTTCCAGACGACGCCGCCCCAGGTGTCGCGGTGGTTGAGCGTGATGACCAGCTCGGGCCGGTGCCTGCGGATGGCGGCCGCGATGTCCCTGCGCAGCTCGGTCCCGTACTCGATCACACCGTCCCTGTGGTCCAGGAACTCCACCGCCGAGACGCCGACGACGGCCGCGCTCGCCCGCTGCTCCTGCTCGCGCAGCGGCCCGCACTTGGCGGGCTCGATGCCGTCGATGCCCGCCTCGCCGCGGCTGGCGAGCAGATACGTGACCTCACGGCCCGCGTCGGTCCATCCGGCGATCGCGGCGGCGCACCCGTACTCCAGGTCGTCCGGGTGGGCGACCACCGCGAGGGCCCGCTGCCAGTCGTCGGGCATCTCTTCCAACTGTTCCAACTGCTCTGTCATAGCCGCAGCTTACGAGCCCGGGCGGACACCGCCGCGCCGCCTTCCGGCTACGCGTCGCCGCGTACGAGGGCGAGCAGCCGGTCCAGTACGCGCTCGCCACCGGCTCGTACGCCGTCGTGCTCGTACTCGTCGGTGACCCAGGTGCGCAGGCCCCGGACGGCGCGGGCGGTGGCCAGCGAGTGGGCGGTGTCGACGTACATGTCGTCGTGGTAGACGGCGGCCGCCACGGGCACCTCGTTGGCGGCGAGCGCGGCCGGGTCGTACAGCGGGGTCCAGTCGGTGCGGGCGGCCAGCAGATCGGCGGTCTCGCGCAGGGGGCGCAGCGCGGGGTCGGTCTCGAAGTGCCAGGGGTGCACGGATTCGCCCGTGAAGAGGACGGGGCCGTCCCCGGCGAGGGCCTTCTCGGCACAGAAGCGGGGGAACTCCGCGCGGACCCGGTCGGCGGACCAGTCGGTGGGGCGGGTGTCCTGGGCGTAGATCGCCTCGTGGAGGACGGCGTAGAGGGGGTGCGCGGCGTACGAGAGGGCCGTGTGCACGCCCTCCTGGAAGGCGTCGGAGAGCGCGGGGCCCGCGGCCGTGCGCACGAAGGCGTCTTCGAGGAGGTAGTGCAGCTGGTGGGCGCCGTCGCCGCCGCCGAGGAGGATACCGAGCGACTGGAAGGCCGCCGGGGTCAGCACGTATCCGCTGTTCAGGGTGGTGCGTTCGGTGGCGAGGTGTTCGACGACGCGGCGGACCCGCTCGACGTCCTGCGGATAGCGGGCGTAGTACGCGGCGTTCTTGCGCTCGATGCGGGGGAAGGCGGCCCGGTACACGTCGTCCGCGTGGGCGTCGAGCGAGGGCAGTCCGCCGGTGATCAGGACGGCGTCGAGGCCTTCGGGGGCAGTGCCGAGGTAGTGGGTGGCGCAGAAGCCGCCGAAGCTCTGGCCGAGGACGGTCCACGGCGCGCCGCCCGTGAGCCGGCGGCGGATCAGCTCGCAGTCCTTGACGATGGAGTCGGCGCGGAAGTGGCCGAGGTAGTCGGCCTGTTCGCGGGGTCCGCCGCGCAGCGGCAGGGTCTGGCGGTTGGCGGGGGTGGACAGGCCGGTGCCGCGCTGGTCGAGCAGGAGCACCCGGAAGTCGCGCAGGGCGCGCCCGAGCCAGGCCTGCTGCCCGATGAACCGCCGGGCGCCGAAGCCGGGTCCGCCCTCCAGATAGAGCAGCCAGGGCAGCCGCTCCCGGTCGGCGGCACGGCTCGCGGCGACGACCTCGCGCGCGTGGAGCTCGATCTGCTCGCCGTCGGGGCGGGCGTGGTCGAGCGGTACGGCGAACCGGTGGTCGACGAGGACGGTTCCGGGCTGGCGGTAGGCGGGCGCGGTGGTCAAGGGTGCGGGCTCCTGCTCTCGGTCGTACGTCCGGCTCGGCCCAGTGGATCACACCGGCCGCCGGGCGCACTCCCCCGCCCGATGCCATCCGGCCGACCGGGAGCGCACTCCCGTGGCGGCGGTCCGTGTGCGTACGGCCACGGCGGCTCCTAGCGTGGATCCATGATCAGGTTCGAGCGGGTCAGCAAGGTGTATCCGGACGGCACGAGCGCCGTCGACGGCCTTTCCTTCGAGGTGGACGAGGGGGAGCTGGTCACCTTGGTCGGCCCTTCGGGCTGCGGCAAGACCACGACGATGATGATGGTGAACCGCCTGATCGAGCCGACGTCGGGCCGGATCCTGGTGGACGGCGAGGACATCGCGTCGGTCGACCCCGTGAAACTGCGCCGCCGCATCGGTTACGTCATCCAGCAGGTGGGCCTGTTCCCGCACCGCACGGTCCTGGACAACACGGCGACGGTTCCGGCGCTGGTCGGCTGGAAGAGGGCGAAGGCGCGGGCCCGGGCGGCGGAGCTCCTGGACCTGGTGGGCCTGGACCCGAAGACGTTCGGCTCCCGCTATCCGGCCCAGCTCTCGGGCGGCCAGCGCCAGCGGGTCGGAGTCGCCCGGGCACTGGCGGCGGATCCGCCGGTCCTGCTCATGGACGAGCCGTTCGGCGCGGTGGACCCGGTGGTGCGCGAGCGGCTCCAGAACGAGTTCCTGAGCCTCCAGGCGACCGTGCGCAAGACCGTCCTGCTGGTCACGCACGACATCGAGGAGGCGGTGCGGATGGGCGACCGGATGGCGGTGTACGGGCAGGGCCGCATCGAGCAGTTCGACACCCCGGCGGCGGTCCTGGGCGCCCCGGCCACCCCGTACGTCGCCCAGTTCGTGGGCGCGGACCGGGGGCTGAAGCGGCTGTCGGTCACCACGGTCGAGGAGGCCGATCTGGAGCAGCCGCCGCTGGCCCGCCTCGACGAGCCCGCCGACGCCGCCGCGGCGCGGCTGCGCGAGGCGCAGGCGCGCTGGGCGGTCGTCCTCAACGCCTCGGGCGAGCTGCACGGCTGGGCCTCCACGGACGAGCTGTCGCTCGCGGGCACCCCGGCCACGGTGGCGGACCTGGCCCGCCGCATGGAGGCCTGGGTCCCGCTGGGAGCCCCGCTGAAGCAGGCGTTCAGCGAGATGCTCCAGTACGACGCGGGCTGGGTGGCGGTCCTGGACGGCACCCACTTCGCGGGCGTCCTCACCCCGGCGAAGCTCCACGAGGCGCTGCGGCGGTCGGTGGACGCGGATGCGCAGGGGGTGGAGCGGGGGGAGGTGGAGTTCGACTCTGTGGCGGACGCGTGAGGGGTGTCCGTGGCGGATGCGTGAGGGTCTCGCCGACGAGCCCCGGGTCGGCCGCCTCCCACGGCATGGGCAGGGCGTACGGCGCGACTACCCCGCCCGCAGTGCCTCCACCGCGATCCGGGCCGTCGTGCCGATGACCGCGTCCGCCGGGGGCAGGGTCGCGGCGGTGCTGGCGGCGCGGGTGAAGACCGCGACGGCGTAGCGGCCGCCGTCGGGGTATTCGATGACGCCGACCTCGTTGCGCAGGGTCGGCAGGCTGCCCGTCTTGCCCGCCACATGGACGTCGTCGAAGGGGAAGCCGGAGGCCATCCGGTGGGGCCAGACCTGGAGGCCCAGGAGGCGGCGGATCGCGGCGCCGTGCTCGGGGGTGCACGCCTCGTCCCGCCATACGGCGCTCAGGAGGCGGGTCATGTCGCGGGGCGTGCTGCGGTTGGTGCGGGCGGGGTCCAGCGCCCGCAGGCGGGCGATGACGTACGGGTCCGCGAGCGCCTGGGCGCCGCCCGGGCCCGCGTCCTCCTTGATGGTGGCGAGGAGTTCGCGGAAGGTGTGGACCGCGTGGGTGTGTGCGAGGCCGAGCCGGGCCGTGGTGGCGTTGACGGCGTCCAGGCCGATACGGCCCAGGAGGAGTTCGGCGGCCGTGTTGTCGCTGACCGCCATCATGAGGTACGCGGCGTCTCGTAGCGACATGCGTACGGGATCGAGCATGGCGGCCATACCGGTCGGGCCCAACTCCCGTCCCTCCAGCGGGACTTCCAGCTGCTCCGTGAGGTCCAGCCGTCCCGCCGCCGCCTGTTCGTGGAGCGCGACCAGCACGCAGAGTTTGTGCACGCTCGCCGTCACCACCGCCTGGTCGCCGCCCGAGCCGATCTCCGCGCCGGAGTCGATGTCGAGGGCGTGCAGCCGGCCGGTGACGCCGGCCTGGTCGAAGGCCTCGCGGATGCGGGCGGCGGCGGTCACAGCCAGTACTCCGCGGCCGGGCGCAGATGGAGCGGGCGCGGGGGCAGTTCGGTGCTCACGGCCGAAGTCTCCCGCAACGCGCGCGTGGCCGCCTCGGCGAACGTACTCACCGCCGTGTCGCTGCGCCCGCGCGGCCACGCGACCGAAAGCCGCCAGGACAGCGGCGCCCCGGCCAGCGGCCGCCAGACGAGGTCGGGGTCCCGGTCGGCGGTGTGCGCGGGGTGAGCGTCCCTCGGGCTGAAGGCGACGGCGTTCGCCGAGAGGATCAGACCGCGGATGAAACTGGCGCCCTGGCCGTGGCGTACGGCCGCGGGCGTATAGCCGTTGCGCGCGCACGTGGTCAGGACGTCGTCGTGGAGCGCGGGCGCGGCGGCGCGGTGGAACAGGATCAGGTCGTACGGCGAGAGGGCGGCCAGCGGGACCGCGTCGAGCCGCGCCTGCGGGGCGTCGCGCGGCAGCAGGACACCCACCTCGCGGCGGAGCACCGGACCCAGTTCGAGGCCGGAGACGTCGCAGGGGTGGTGGATGAGCCCGGCGTCCAGGTCGTGGGAGGCGAACTGGGCCAGTTGCTGAGTGGTGGTCAGCTCGCGCAGCTCCAGCTCCACCCCGGGGTGGAGCCGTGCGAAGTCCGCCAGGATCGCGGCGACGGTCTCGCCCGCGATGTCCGGCGGCAGCGCGGCGCGCAGCAGCCCGCTCTCGCCGTCCCGGATGCGGCGCGCGGTGGCCATCAGGGCTTCGGAGCGGGCGAGCAGCTCACGCGCCTCCGCCAGGAGCAGCGTCCCGGCCTTGGTGATCGTCACCTGTCGGCTGGTGCGCTCGAAGAGCCGTACGCCGAGCTCGCGCTCCAGGCGCTGGATGCGCTGTGAGAGGGGCGGCTGGGCCATGCCGAGCCGTTCCGCGGCCCGACCGAAATGTGACTCTTCTGCAACAGCCGCGAAGCACTCCAGATGCCGTATCAAGTCCACGACCAGGGACGATATCGCAATTTTATTGATCTGTGGCCGATATTGAACTTGGACATACGGCACAGACTGCTGATCTTCTCCTCCTATGCCCCTCGCCCGACCCACGACGTCCGACGGAGAGTGATGAACCGGCCACTGCGACGCATAGCCGTCTTCTGCGGGGCGCTCACGTTCGCCCTGCTCGTACGGGCGACCTGGGTGCAGTTCGCGCAGAGCGACACCCTCGCCAACCACCCGAACAACCGCCGGGTGCAGATAGAGACCTTCGCCCAGCCGCGCGGCAACATCATCGTGGGCGGCGCACCCATCACCGCTTCCGTGGCGACGCCCGGCTCCGACCTCAAGTACAAGCGCGTCTACAAGGACGGCCCGATGTACGCGCCGGTCACCGGCTATCTCTCCCAGGCCCAGGGTGCCACCTTCCTCGAAGGCGTCCACAGTGACGTGCTCAGCGGCAAGGACAGCAGACTGCTCGCCGGGCCGCTCGACACGCTGACCGGGGTCAAGCCGCGCGGCGGCGACGTCATCACCACCATCGACCCCAAGGCGCAGAAGGCCGCGTACAAGGGGCTCACCGACCTGAAGGCGAAGGGCGCGGTGGTCGCGCTCGACCCGCGTACCGGCCGGATCCTCGCCATGGCGAGCACGCCCTCGTACGACCCCTCGGTCTTCGCGGGCATCTCGCGCAAGGAGGGCGAGGTGTTCAAGAAGCTCGACCAGGACAAGGACAAGCCGCTGAGCAACCGGGCGATCCGGGAGATCTATCCGCCCGGCTCGACCTTCAAGATCCTCACGGCGGCGGCCGCCCTGGAGCACGGCACGGTCACCGACATCAACGCGCCGTCCGGCGCCCCGGCCCCGTACCAGCTGCCGCAGAGCACGACGAAGATCGGCAACGTCGTCCCCGACTCCCAGTGCGACAAGGTCTCGATGAAGACCGGCCTCCAGTGGTCCTGCAACAACGTCTTCCTCGACGCCGCGCTGAAGACCGGCAAGGACAGGATGCGCGAGACGGCGGAGAAGTTCGGCTTCAACAAGGAGCAGTTCACTCCTGTACGCACGGCGGCGAGCGGCTACCCCGACAAGCTGGACAAGCCGCAGACCGCGCTGACCGGCATGGGCCAGGGCAGCCTGACCAGCACCCCGTTGCAGATGGCCATGGTCACGGCCGGGCTCGCCAACGACGGCAAGGTGATGAAGCCGTACATGGTCGAGGAGCTGCGCGGCCCCGATCTGTCACCGCTCGCGAAGACCCGGCCGGAGGTGCTGAACCAGGCCGTCTCCGAGGCCACCGCGAAGAAGGTGCAGGAAATGATGGAGTTCACGGTGACCGACGGCTCGGGCAGCAAGGTGAAGATCGAGGGTGTGACGGTCGGCGGCAAGCCCGGCACCGCGCAGCACGGCGCCGATGTGCGCGACGAGCGCCCGTACGCCTGGTTCGTGGCGTACGCCAAGCAGAGCGACGGCACTTCGCCGGTCGCGGTGGCGGTGCTCGTCGACCCCGAGGACATGGACATCTCGCGCGACGCCATCGCGGGCGGGCGCCTGGGAGCGCCGATCGCGAAGGCGGTCATGCGGGCGGTGCTGAAGAAGTAACGCCGCCAGGTGGCGGCGGCGGTGTGGCAACGACGGTTTCAGAGCGAACAGGGAAAGAGAGCAGTGGCGGACCAGTCCCCCGACGAGGGCAGCAAGCAGAAGACCGACGCGGAGGCGACGAGCGCGGAGACGGAGAAGGCGGTCGGTTCGGTCGGTTCGGTCGGTCCGGTCGGTTCGGGCAGCACACCCGATCCCGCCGGCACACCCGATACCGCCGATGCCGCCGACGCGCTCCCCGAATCAGACTCCGAGCCGGACTCCGAGTCGGACTCCGAGCGCACCAGCGAGTTCGTGGCGCTGAAGCCGGTCGACGTACCGGCCCTGAAGCCGCCGCGGCCGGTGACGGCCGGTCCCGCACCCGGCGCCCGGGCCGCGGTCGAGGCGGCCGCACCGACCTCACCCGCCCCCGACACCGAGGAGCCCGCACCCGCAGCGGCCCCGCTCCCGCCCCTGGACCTGCTCGCGGAGCTCACCAACACGCCCAGACCGCCGGAGACCCCGGCCCGTACCCTCACGCGCCGCTTCAAGATCTGGGTGCCGATCGTCCTCCTCCTGGCCCTGGTCTTCGTGGTCGTCCAGGCGGCCCGCCCCCTGCCCACGCCGTCCCTGAAGCTGGGCGCCGACACCTCGTCGTACAGCTTCGACGGGCGCTTCGGCCTCCCGTGGCCCGCGAAGGGTCAGGGCGCCGTGCGGGTCCAGGGGGCGGGGAGCCTCGGCACGTTCGGCGAGCAAAAGCCGGTGCCGACGGCGAGTGTCGCCAAGGTGATGACGGCGTACGTGGTCCTCAAGGAGCATCCGCTCAAGAAGGACGAGGCGGGGCCGACGATCGAGGTCGACGAGAAGGCCGTACGGGAAGGCGAGGCCAAGGACGAGTCGCGCATCGAGGGGCTGACGGCCGGGGCGAAGTTCAGTCAGCAGGACATGCTGAAGATGCTGATGATCCCCTCGGGCAACAACATCGCCCGGCTGCTGGCACGTTGGTCCACGGGCAGCGGCGACGAGACGGCGTTCGTGGCGAAGATGAACGAGGCCGCCAAGGCGCTCGGCATGAACGACACCACGTACACCGATCCGAGCGGTCTGGACTCCAAGACGGTGAGCACGGCCGTCGACCAGCTCAAGCTCGCCGAGGCGGTGATGAGGTTCGACGCCTTCCGGCCGATCGTGGCGCTGCCGAACGCGACGATCAAGGGTCTGCCCCAGCCGATCAACAACAACAATGACAACCTGCTGCTCGCCGGGCTGAGCATCAAGGGAATCAAGACGGGATCCAACACGGCGGCGGGCGGCGCGCTGATGTGGGCGGCGTACAAGACGGTCGGCGACCGGACACCGCTGATCCTCGGCACGATGCTGGACCAGCGCGTCGACGGCCCGGACCCCAACGGCGGCAACAGCCTCACGCTGGTGAAGGAGAACAGCAAGAAGGTCATCGCGGCAGTGCGCGACGCGCTGACCTCCGCTGTCGTGGTGCGGAAGGGCCAGGTGGCCGGGTACGTGGACGACGGGCTCGGCGGCCGTACGCCGCTGATCGCCACCAGGGACCTGAAGGCGATCGGCGTACCGGGCCAGCGGCTGCCCCTGCGGCTGACGGATTCCGGCAAGCCGGTACCGCACGCGGCCGGGGCCGGTGCGGTGGTGGGCACCCTGACGGTCGGCTCCGGTGCCGACGCCCCGGCCGTGCCGGTGGCCCTCCAGAAGGATCTCCGCGAGCCGTCGTTCGGAGCGAAGGTGACGCGGCTCGGGTGACTTCGGGGGCCGGTGGGCGTGGCGACCGTGGCGGTCGTACGCGATCGGGGGCAGGCTGGAAGGGCGAGGACCCGCCGATCCGGGTCCCTACCGGAGGAAACGACCGTGATCACCTCAGCCGATGTCCGTGAGTGGCGCAACCAGGACGTGGTCGACGAGAAGGGGCACAAGATCGGGGTGCTGGAGGCGGTGTACGTGGACACGAGCACCGACGAACCGGCGATGGCCACCGTCCTGACGGGTCTGCCGACCCGTCGCCGCCTGGTCTTCGTCCCGCTCGGCGAGGCGGTCCTCGGTCCGTATTACGTCAAGGTCCCGTATCCCCGGGGGATGGTCCGGCAGGCGCCGTCCATCGGGACGGACGACGTGTTGCCCGCCGACCAGGAAGAGGCGATCTTCCAGTACTACGAGCTGGAGTACCGGCCGGGCGCGGCGGGCGAGCGCCGACTCGCCCGCCCGTGACCACGCCGACCACCGTCCACGTACGAAGGAGAGGGCCACACCATGGCGCTGTTCCTGTTCCTCATCCTGGTGGCCGTCGTCCTGGGTCTGATCGGCGCGGTCGCGGACGGCCTGGGCTATCTGCTGGCCATCGGTGTCGTCGTCCTGGTGGCCGACATCGCCTTCTTCACCGTGCGGTGGTCCCGGCGCGCCCGTCGGCGGCCGCTGCGGTGAGGCGCCCGACAGGCCCTAGGACCGGTTGACCCGCCCGGCGACCGCGTGGCCGATCATCAGGTAGACCACTGCGGGCAGGCCGTAGTTGAGGATCGTGCGCCAGTCGTCGGACTCGACGTTGAACATGTCGCGCGACCAGCCCGAGAGCCAGTTCGCCGCGTGGTGGACCCACGACACCAGGTCGTTCGCGGTGTTGGCGTCCAAGAGGAAGAAGGCGATCCACAGGATCAGGATCACCGCCGTGACATCCGCGATGATGAGGATGATCGTCGCGGCCGGGTTTCCGCCGTAGCGTCTGGACATGCCGACCGGGTTGCCGTGACAGGGAAGTTGAAACCAGCTTCGGGTCCGCCTGATGTAATGGACCGTACTGTCCGTGCGGACCACCGAGATGTGTGGGCTGCGGGTTTGGAGCGGGGGCGCGTGATGGAAGTGCTGCTGGCGCTGGCACCTGACGAGGAGTCGGACGCGGAGGAGGCCGAGCGGCTGGTGCGCCGACTGCGTACGGAGCTGCGCGAGTTGGGCGTCGACGTGCTTCGTCCGGAGCCCGTCGGGCAGCTTCCGCCGGGTGCCAAGGGCAGCGATCCGGTGACGGTCGGGGCGATCGTGGTGGCGCTGAGCGCGTCCGGCGGCGTGTTCACGGTGCTCATCGACACCCTGCGGGACTGGCTCGGCCGGCAGTCGGCCCGGCACCGCATCTCGGTGACGATCGACGGCGACACGATCGAGCTGGAGCACGCGACCGCCGAAGAGCGCCGGGAGTTGATCGACGGGTTCGTGCGCCGCCACCGGTCGGGCGAGTAGCGGTGGGCCGTCGGCTGGCCCTTCTGGTCGCGACGTACGAGTACCAGGACGCGGGTCTGCGCAGTCTCACGGCGCCCGCGCACGACGCCGAGGCCCTCGCGGGCGTGCTGCGGGACCCGGACATCGCCGGGTTCGAGGTCACCACGCTCATCAACGAGCCCCATTACCGGGTCGGTGAGGCCATCGGTGACCTGTTCCGCGACCGGCGGCGCGACGATCTGACGCTGTTGTACTTCACCGGGCACGGCCTCAAGGACGACGAGGGGCATCTGCATCTGGCGATGGGGAACACCCGCCGCGACAATCTGGCGTTCACCTCGCTGCCCGCCGAGCAGATCGACCGCGCGATGACCGGGTGCGCGTCCCGGCAGCAGGTGCTGATCCTCGACTGCTGCTACAGCGGCGCCTTCCCGGCCGGCCGCCTGGCCAAGGGCGACGCCGACATGCACACCCTGGAGCGGTTCCGGGGCCGCGGTCGCAGCGTCCTGACCGCATCCGACGCCACCCAGTACTCCTTCGAGGGCGACCAAGTCCACGGCCTGGCCCAGCAGTCGGTGTTCACCCGCCATCTGGTGTCCGGCCTGCGTGACGGCAGCGCGGACCTCGACGGCGACGGGGACATCACCCTGGACGAGCTGTACGCGTACGTCCACGACAAGGTCGTCGAGGAGATGCCGCAGCAACGCCCGAAGAAGCAGGAGAACGTCGAGGGCCGCATCGTCATCGCCCGCAACGTCAACTGGCAGCTGCCCGCGCACGTGCGGCACGCGCTGGCCAGTCCGCTGGCCGCCGACCGGCTCGGCGCGATCGAGGGCCTCGCCGATCGGCACCGGATCGGCAACGCGACCGTACGGCAGCGGGTCGAGGAGGAGATGCGGCGTCTCCTGGACGACGACAGCCGCAGTGTTTCGGCGGCGGCCGAGAGGAGGTTGCGGACGCTGGCGGGGGCCGGTGAGGACCCGACATCGCCGACCCCGGTCCCGCCACCACAGGCCACGGCCCCGGCCCTGGCCTCGGCCTTTCCGCCGGAGCCCCAGGCGCCACCGGCCCCGTCCCCCGCGCCGGACCGCGTCCGCTGGTCGGCCCCCACCGAGGCATCCGTGCACGCCTCCCTCGCCGTCGTCAACGGCTCGGTGCACGTCGGCGACAACCGGGGGCGGGTGTACGCGGTGGAGAAGGCCACCGGCCGGGACCGCTGGTGCTTCGACGCCGGGAACCCCGTGCACGCCGTCCTCGCCGGGCCGGAAGGGACCGTGGGCGTCACGGCGGGCCCGTACTTCCATCTGCTGGACGCCCGCACCGGCGCGGAACGCTGGCAGTTCAGGGTGCGCCAACGGGTCACCGCCCTCCCCGAGACGGACGGCGGGTCGGTCTACCTCGCGAACTCGAACAGCCTGTACGCCCTGAGCCTCGCCACCGGTGAGCGGAGCTGGACGTACTGCCCGCGCATAGCTCCCTTCCAGTGGGTGGCGGCGGCGGGCGGCCTGGTGTGGACCGCCACCGCACGGGCCGTGTACGGCGTCAACGCGGCGACCGGGAAGCGCAAATGGCGGACCGCGGTTCCGTCCCCGGTCTCGTCGCGGTCCGCCCTGTCCGAGTGGTTCCTCTACGTGGGCAGCGGCAGTGGCGGCCTGTACGCGATCGACGCGCTGACCGGGCAGATCAGATGGCGCACCTCCGTGGGCAGCGGTGTGAGCGTGGCGCCTGTCCTGGCGGACGGCCTGGTCTGTGTCTGCACCGACGCCGGTCCGGTGTGCGGCATCGACGCGGTGACGGGCGAGAGCCGGTGGGTGTCCGCCGAGCGCATCCCGACGCAGTCGCCCCCGGCCGTGGCCGGTGGAACGGTGTACGTCGGCAGCGCGGACGGCCATCTGTACGCCTTGTCCGCCGAGACCGGCGCCCTGCGGTGGCGGCTCCCCACGGCCCGCCCGATACAGGCGTCACCGACCGTGTCGGACGGGGTGGTGTACGTCGCCGACTTGGGCGGTCGGCTATACGCCGTCGAGCACCACGGCGGGATGTGAGCGTACGGGCCGGTCCGCGCGGAATCGCTGACGACGGAGGTGTCCCGGCCGCTCACCTGGGCAGACAGGCGTCGGCCCCGCCCCGGCCGCCCGTGCTGAAGGCCGACAGGCGCTGGTCGGCGTTGCCGTGGTCCTGGGAGTTGGTCCAGGGCGACTCGTCGGCGAGCGCGGTCAGCGCCTGGGCCAGCTCGTCGGTGTCCCCCGGCTCGAACCGCAGCTCCTCGGAGCCGAAGAGCGTGGCCCCGGCCAGGCAGTCCGCCTGGAGTTCCTGGGCCACGTCCTTGAGTCCCAGCACCCTGCGCTGCACGGCGTGGCCCCATTCGTGGGCGATGACCAGATACACCCAGGAGTCGCCCTGGGCGTATCCGTCGCGCATCAGCTTTCCGTCCCAGGCGATGAAGTCCCCGGCGGGGCAGTAGAACGCGTTGTACGGGGTGGCCGGTTCGCTCCCGCACCTCGGGGCCTGGGGAGTGTGGGGCGTGTACGTGCCGACGACCTTCGGGGAGCGATAGGTACCGGTGAAGTGCTCGTTCCAGTGCGACCGCCAGAAGTCGTCCACCACCTTGACGGCGTCCCGGGCCTCCGCCGTCCAGGCGTCGTCGGCACCGCTGCCTTGGTCCCCCTGGTTCATCGGTACGGTGCGCCGCTTCGGCAGACCATCGTCCGAGCAGCCCGCGACGGACACCAGGGCGAGGAGCACACCTATCGCGACGGCCACGGGCCGCGACCGCGTGCTGCGATGCAAGGCCATGACTGCCTCCCGTCCGCCGACACACGGGAACAGGACCGCGCGCGCCCCGCCCCCGCACCCCAGTGTCCCGAACGGAGTGCTTCAAGGGCAGCGCCTTGCCCACGTCGACAGGTCCGATCGATGTGCGACCTGGGCGCTCCAGAACCTCCCTCTGCTTCAATGCGCCCCTAGACGCCTGTCACCCCGTCGACGCGCTCCCGGAGCAGGTCCGCGTGCCCGTTGTGCCGGGCGTATTCCTCGATCATGTGGATGAGGATCCAGCGCAGGGAGACGGTCGATTCGCCCAGGACGGCCGCGTTCTCCGCGCTCAGCGGCCCGGCGTCCTCCAGGGACGCGTCGGCGATGAGCTCGCGGCCCCGGGCGACTTCCGCGCGCCAGAGCGCCAGCTCGTCCTCGATTCCCCGGTCCGGGTCCAGCGTGAACCCGGCGTCGCCGTCCTTGCCGAACAGGAACGGTATGTCCTGACCGGCGAACACCCGCTGGAACCAGTTCCGTTCGATCTCCGCCATGTGCCGGACGAGGCCGAGCAGCGTCATCGCGGACGGCTCCACCGACGCCAGCCGCAGCCGGTGGTCGTCCAGGCCGTCGCACTTCAGCGCGAGCGTGGCCCGCTGGAAGTCCAGCCAGCTCTCCAGCATGGCGCGTTCATCGGCGTGCGGCGGCGGAATGGGCCGCCCGTCAGGTGCCGTACGTGTCGTTCCCATGCGAACCACCATGGCACGCCCCACTGACAATGGGCGCGGTCATCACGAGGAGTCAGTGCGACGGCGGAGTGTCGAGGAGATACGACTACGCCTTACGTGCGCTCCTTGGCCGACCTCGCGCCCAGCCCCCGCAGCCACGCGGCCACTTCGTCGTGGCCCGCGCGGACGGCCGCGTCCAGCGGGGTCAGTTCGTCGTAGCCGACCCAGTCGATGTCGCCGCCCCGGTCGCGGAGGTACGCGGCCGTCGGCCGCTGGCCCCCGTGACAGGCGCACCACAGGGCTTCGGTGATCTCGATGGCGGGCGGTGGCGGGGTGCCGGGGGCGAAGTAGGCGGCGACGCGGTCGAGTTCGCCGAGGCCGGCCGCCTGCCACAGGGTCGTACGGGCGCCGCGTTCGAACAGGCGGCGGGCGGCCCGCCACTGGCCGAACGCGACCGCGTCCGCGATCGCGGTGCCGCCCGCGATGACCGAGCCGTCGACCTCGATGTCGGCGCCCAGGTCGAGCAGCGTGTCGAGGACGTCGACGTCGTCGCAGCTGGCCGCCCAGTGGAGCGGGGTCTCCGCGTGCGGGCCGGTGAACCGCGCCCCCACGTCCGCGCCCGCCGCGACGAGCGCGGCCACGACCGCCGGGCCGTTCGGGAAGTGGCCCGGCCAGTCCGTGGCCACGTGGAGGAGGGTGCGGTTCACCAGCTCGTCGCCCAGCCGCGCGGCCGCGAGACCGGGGTGGGCGGCGAGGAGCTCCTGGAGGCCCCGGACGTCACCGGTGCGGATCGCCGCCGTCACGTCGACGGCGAGGGGTTCGTGCGCGCCGATCAGCATCGGTCACCCGTCCCTTCCGTCGAGAGGTACACGGTCATGCGCGCCATACGCCACGTACACCATGCTATTCCTCGATCGCCCCACCGACAGCGCGCAGATGCTCACGGAACGTGAGCGCGGGGTTGCCGCGTCGGTCGGTGAGATAGCGGGCGAACTGCACCTGTTCACGCAGGGAGTTGCCTTCGCGGATGCGGTCGGCCTGGCGGCGTTCGGTGTCGCGGATGGTCTCGGCCACGGTGAGGAGTTCGGCGGCCCGGTCGGCGGGCACGAAGAGGACGCCGTCGTCGTCCCCGAAGGCGACGTCCGCGCGGCTGACAGTCCACTCCCCCACTGTGGCGGCCTCCAGCGCGTCCTTGGCGCGGCCGTCGAGCCGCTGGGGTCCGGCCGGGGTGGCGCCCATGCTGAAGACGGGCAGCCCGATGGCCCGGATGTCGGCGGTGTCGCGGTGCAGCCCCCAGATGACGACCCCGGCGAGCCCGGCGTCCTTGGCCTCCAGGACGGCGAGGTCGCCGACGCAGGCCTCGTCGAGCCGTCCGCCGTTGTCGACGACCAGTACGTCTCCGGGCGCGGCCTCCTCGTACGCCTCCAGGAAGATGTCGACACTGCCGACGTGCCGGGCGGGTGCCACCCGCCCGGCGACGCGTCCGCCGTCCACCACGGGACGTACTGCGGACGGCGCGCACCGCACGGGCACGCGCGCGCGGAGGCAGGCGTCCGCCAGGTGTGCGGTGGTCAGTGTCGCGAAGCGGCTGCGGAGCTCGTCGTGATCCATACCCTCGTGTCCCTCTCGCCGATGCTTCCTCTTATCCGCCATTGTCGGGGTCGGGCCGTTGGGGCGGGTCGCGCGGGTGCGGTACGGGAGTGACATCGGGTCTCGTCAAGTCCCGTAGGGACGTGAAAATGTGGACGTGAAAAATCGGGTGGGTGGTCCGTCTGGAGCGGCCCCCTCCGGCGGTGATCCGCTGCCATGATGGGTCCATGCCCCAGTTGGTCCCTGCCGTTGTCCCGGCAGGCCGTCTCGGTCGGTCCGACCAACCGGCCCTGGCGGTGTCAGCCGGTCTTTTCTTGCGGCCGTGGGAACTTGAGGACGCGCCGTTCGTTTACGAGGCGTACCAGGATCCGGCGATCCAGCACTGGACGCGGCGGCGCGCGGACTGCGAGATCGAGACGAGGGGGTGGATCGCGCGCTGGCGGCAGGGCTGGCGTGCGGAGACGGACGCGCACTGGGCGATTGTGCAGGCGCATGACGGGGCGCTGATCGGGTGGGTCGCCCTGTGCAGCCTCGACTTGGCGGTCGGCCGCGCGGACTGCCGGTATTGGATCCTGCCGTCGGTGCGGGGCCATGGGGTGGCGCCTGCGGCGGTGGCCACGCTGGCGTCGTGGGCGCTGGACACGGTGGGGCTGCACCGGATCGAGATCGCGCATCCGATGGCGAACGAGGCGGCGTGCCGGGTGGCCCTGAAGTCGGGCTTCGTCCCGGAGAGCACGCGCCGCAGCGCGCAGTTGCACGCGGACGGCTGGCACGACGTGCACGTCCATGTGTGCGTGCAGGAGGGCGCCGACGACCTGGTGGAGGAGGCGCCACCGGACCGTACGCTCGGGCGTGTCCAGCGGCGGCTGCACCGGCGCGGCAAGGATCGGTTGCGGGACAGGATTCCGGGTCGACAGGGGCGTCAGGACCGGTAGGGACGTCGGGAGCGTTAGGGACGTCAGGACCGTTGGGGACGTCAGGACCGGAGCAATCCCTTCGACACCAGGTAGTTCTTGGCGACGTCTTTGGGCAGTCGCCGCCAGCTGTCGACCTGCTGGTTGAGACCGGCCAAGTCGCCGGTCGTCAGGACGGTGTTGAGCGCACCGAGGGCCTTGGTGACTCCCTGACTGCCCGCCCGGGAGCGGTTGACGACGGGCACGATGTAGTCGGCGTTCTGGAGGTGCTTGTCGTCGGCGAGGAGGACGAGCCCGAAGGCGTCCAGGGTGGCGTCCGTCGTGGTGGTGAGGACCATCTGGTCCTGTCCGTTCTGGACGGCTTGTTTGGACTGGGTGGTGCCTACGCCTTTGGGGTCGACGGCGGTGATGTCGATGCCGTACGTCTTCTTCAGCCCGGGTTCGCAGTAGGGGCGTTGGACGCATTCGTCACCGGCGGCGAGCCGTACGGGCAGTTTGGCGGCGCCGAGGTCGCTGAGGGTGTGCAGTTCGTGCTGCCGGGCGTACTCGGCGGTGACGGCGAAGGCGTTCTGGTCGACGGCTTTGCCGGGTTCGAGGACGGTGAGGCCGCGGGGGGCGGCGAGGCGGCGGAGGGCGGCCATGGTGGTGGCGAGGTCGGGTGAGCCGACGGGCGGCGCGTCGGGCCCGTGGGCTTTGGCGTTGAGCCAGTCGGCGAAGGTGGCGGCGTATTCCGGGACGACGTCGATCTGCCCGGCTTCGAGGGCGGGTTCGTAGAGCTCGCGGTTGGTGACGGAAAGGATCGTGGTGCGGTAGCCGGCTTGCTGGAGCAGCAGGGCGTACATCTGGGCGAGCAGGTCGCTTTCGGTGAACCCGGCGGTGCCGATGGTGAGGTGTTTGCTGTCGCCGGGGGGTGCGGTGACGGTGCCCTGGGTTTCGAGGGTGGGGCCGGTGGTGCAGGCGGTGAGGGTGAGGAGCGCGGCAGGGAGCGCGTGTCGGACTCTCATGCGGGGCCGCCCCTCGCCCAGGCGGGCGCGAGGCGCTGGACGACCTCGAAGATCGCCTCCACGAGGAGGGCGAAGACGGCGACGAGGACGGCCCCGGCAACGACCTGTGGTGTGGAGGCGAGGTTGAACCCGGCGGTGATGATCCGCCCGAGCCCGCCGCCGCCCGCGAGTGCGGCGAGGGTGGCGGTGGCGACGAGCTGGACGGCGGCGATGCGTACGCCGGTGAGGAGCAGCGGAAGTGCGAGGGGCAGCTCGACGCGCCACAGCATCTGGCTGCCGGTCATGCCCATGCCCCGGGCGGCCCGGACGACGTCGCGGTCGACTTCGCGCATGCCGACGTACCCGTTGGTGAGGAGCGGCGGTACGGCGAACAGGATGAGGGCGACGATCGTGGGTGCCTCGCCGTGCCTGCCGAGGGGGGTGAGGAGCAGCAGGACGAGTACGGCGAAGGTGGGCACGGCCCGCCCGATGTTGGAGAGGTTGACGGCGAGGGCGCCGCCTTTGCCGAGGTGGCCGAGGACGAGGGCGACGGGCAGCGCGATGAGGCAGCTGAGGACGAGGCAGAGGGCGGTGAGCCAGAGGTGCTCGCCGAGCCGGTGCCAGATGCCGTTCTCGCCGTGCCAGTGGCTGGAGGTGGTGAGCCAGGACCAGGCGTGGGAGAGGGTGGTCATGGGCGTCGTACCGCCGGGGGCGGGGGGTGGGGGGTTGTGGCCGTACCGGCCGGGGGCACGGGGTGCGGGGGTGAGTCCGTACCGCCCGCGTCCGTACCCCCCGGGGACTCAGCGCGGGTGCTCATGCGCGTACCGCCCGGGTCCAGGGGGTGAGCAGCCGCTGGGCGAGGAGGAGGACAAGATCGGCGGCGATGGCGATGAGGACGCAGAGGACGGAGGCGGTGAGGACCTGCGCCTTGAAGTAGGTGTTCATGCCGGAGTAGATGAGGTTGCCGAGGCCGCCGTATCCGACGATGGCGCCGACGGTGACGAGGGAGACGGCGGAGACGGTGGCGATGCGCAGCCCGGCCATGGCGGCGGGCAGCGCGAGCGGCAGCTCGACGGCGAGGAGCAGCCGTACGGGCCCGTATCCCATGCCGCGGGCGGCCTGCCGCGTCTCGTCGGGTACGGCTCGTAGCCCGGCGAGGATGTTCCGTACGAGGAGGGTCAGCGAGTACAGCACCAGTCCCGCCACGACGAGCGTCGCCGAGAGCCCGTACACGGGCAGGAGCAGCGAGAACATCGCGAGGGAGGGGATGGTGTAGAGGACGGTGGTGACCCCGAGGACGGGCCCGGCGGCCCATCGCCACCGCCGCGCGGCGACGGCGAGCGGCAGGGCGACGGCCAGCCCGATGACGACGGAGACGGCGGTCAGCTGGAGGTGCTGGACGACGGCGTCCCAGAGGATCTGGCGGCGGGAGGAGAGGTAGTCACCGCAGATCCATTCGTTGCGCGCGAGGCAGTCGTGGGGTGCCGCGGCGTCGGTGGGCGGCAGCACCGCGGTGAGCGGTCCGGCGGTCACGTTCTTATTGGAAGGTGGGGGGCGGGGTGGGCGCGCGGGGGGATGGGCCGATGGGGTGGGGGGTGGTGGTGGATGGGGTGTGCGGGTGCGAGGGCCAGGTTTACAACCGGGAATGGCGGCTGAGCTGGTATGGCTGCCGGATCGGTGGGGTTGGTGGGGTTGCCAGCTGGGCACGGGCAGGTTGTACCGCTGGTGTCTGCCTGCTGAGATCCCGGTTCTCCTGCCGTGCCCGCTGATCTACGCTCGCACGCATGTCACAGCCCGTACGCCTTCACATACTGATCACCACCCTTCCGGGCCGCGGCCAGGAGCAGGTCGATGCCTTTGAGCGACTCGCGCCGACCGTGCGGGCTGAGCAGGGGTGTCTGCAATATGACCTGCACCGGGTGGTCGGTGATCCGGATCGGTTCGTTCTCGTCGAGCTGTGGGCGTCGCGGGAGGCGTTGGCGGCCCACGATGTCACTGCCCACATGGTTGCCGCGGACGCCGCCAGCCCGGCGTTCAGGGCGGGGCCGGCGCAGGTGATCGAGATCGAGGCTGAACCGGTGGCTTGAGCCGCGATGGTGTCGGCCGGGAGCCATAGCTCGTGCGCGCGAGCCAGGTGGTGAACGGGAAGGCGGAGATCACCCGGCCTGCGGCTGGCGGCGGCCGGGGCTGCTCCCGATGCCGAGAGCAGAGGCGTCGGGGCGGAGGGCAGGCCGTTGTGCGCGGCGGCGTGCTGGGGGGTAGGCGGAGACGGTGCGCTGTATTGCTGCCGTACGGCGCGGAGGCAAACGCAGGGCCCGGACCGCGCGTCGCGGTCCGGGCCCTGCCCCGTGCTGTGCCGCCCTGCGGCGGCGGTGCGTCAGCTCTGTGCGGTGTCGTCGCCCGCCTGCGCGGCGCCCTCAGCGCCGGCTGCCTTCTCGCGCATCTTGCGCACCAGCTCGGCCTTCTGCTCGGCTGCGCTCTGGCGGTCGCGGTTGCGGTGCGGCCCGTTGTTCTGCCGTTCGGCGCGGGACAGCTTCTTGCGCTGGCCGCCGCCCTGGCCCACGGGGTTGTTGATGTTCTTGCTCACGGTCACGGGTTCTCCCGGTAATGATGTGAAGTGATCTACGGATTCAACGGTGGGGGACGGGCGGCGACGTAGAAGGACGTCAGCGGGGGCCCGTCACGCTCTCACTCGTAAATCGGCGTCTGGAAGAACATGACAAGGACCTTACCCGGTTCCGTCGGCCCCGCACACCAGCTTTTTCGCTGCCTCGGCGTGGGCCGGCCGTGGGAGTGGCCCCGCCCTCGCCCCGCCGACAGCGCGTCGTAACCCATCAGGTGGTGCCCACGCGGCCCTGCCCATCGCGGCAGCCCGTTGTCATGGGTGACCGCCGCGCCGATGAGTTTGGGCGGCCCGAACAGTCACACCGGTGTCGGCAATGTCGCCAGCAGCAGGAGGGACCAAGTGACACAGCTACTGAGGGTGCAGAACTTCAACGTTTCGAGCGACGGTATCGGCGCGGGTGCCGCCGAGGACCAGAGCCTGGAGAGCCCGTTCGGCCTTCCCGATCCGGGCAAGCTGTTCGCCTGGGCGGGCGCGACGGCGAGCTGGCCGATGCGTACCGATCCCGGGGGCGGCCGGGGCCTGGACGACTACTTCACGCGGGACTTCGCGCACAACATCGGTGCGGAGATCATGGGCCGGAACAAGTTCGGGCCGTTGCGGGGGCCGTGGCAGGACGAGGAGTGGCAGGGGTGGTGGGGGGATGAGCCGCCGTTCCACACGCCGGTGTTCGTGATGACGCACCACAAGCGGCCGTCGTTCACGCTCTCGGACACCACGTTCCACTTCGTGGACGGTGATCCGGCGGCGGTGCTCGCGCAGGCGCGGGAGGCTGCGCGGGGCAAGGACGTACGACTGGGCGGCGGAGTCACGACGATCCGGCAGTTCCTTGAGGCGGACTTGGTCGACACGATGCATGTCGTGGTGTCGCCGCAGGTGCGGCTGGGGTCGGGGATCCGGCTGTGGGATTCACCGGATGAACTGCGGGACCGCTTCCATTTGGAGGTGGTGCCGAGTTCGAGTGGGGTGGTGCATCACTTGTTCTGGCGGAGGTGAAGCGGGTAGTCCGTACCCTCTGGCCGATCGGCTGACCGACCGCTGCCGGGTTGGAAAAGAGAGAGTAAAGTGGATGTGAGTGAGGCCCTGCGACATCCCCCGAACGCAGGGCCTCACTCCTCTTTTCCCTGGACTCGGACGGACGTTGGCTGTGGCCGGTCCTGTACAACTCCTGCACGACTTCGGAGAACCACTCATGCGCCGCCCTCACCTCGCACTGACCAGTGCTGCCTTGCTGCTTTGTGCGGCCTGCTCGGGTACGAAGACGGATGGGGCGGCCGAGTCGCCTGCCCCGGATTACGGCCCGACGGTACGGACGGCTGTAGCCGCGATGATTAAGTCGACGGCGGCATTCGACGAGAAGGTAGAGATCGCCGGCGACGGCCAGAATTTCGCGATCGGAGTCAAGGGCCGTTTCGACTTCGGCGGCGACAAGGGGATGCTCGCCGTCGATTTCCCTGAGGGCGGCATCAGCCACGTGGACGAGGTGTTCGCGGAGAACAAGGTGTACGTGCGGGGTGCGGCGGGCCTGGATGGCGAATGGGGTGTGATCGGCCGCGACAAGGCGGAAGCACACTATCTGCTGAGGGCACCGTTGAACGATCCGGAGCATGTGCTGCGCCAGCTCGGCGCCATGGGCAAGATCTCCAAGGAGGAGACGGAGCAGGTGAACGGTACGGCGGCCGTCCGCTATCACGGACTCCTCAGCGCCGATGCGCTGACCCTCCGCGGCTCGGCCAAGCTGCGCGAGCAGACCAGCCAGTTGCGCGGCGCGGTCGGGGAGGTGCCGATGTACGCGGACACGTGGGTGGACGGTCAGGGCAGGTTGGTGCGGGCTCGTCTGCGTTGTGATCTGGGTCAGGGTCATGTGGCGGTGACGGTGGACTTCACGGATCACGGGCAGGCTGTGAAGGTGTCGGTGCCGGGTGATGCGTCTCCGGTGAGTTCCGTTTCGGGGGTTCTGACGGGCTGAGGGTGAGCGCGAGCGGAGCAGTCAGCGTTGTGTTCGGGGCGGGGTGGTTCGTTCTTCGCGGCAGACAGTTTCTCTTCCTGGATTCGGGCCGGCTGCGACTGGCCGGTTAACGGGCAGAGGAGGAAACGATCAGTCTGGCAAGTCTCGGGGAACCGTTGGGGTTTCAGCGTTCGGGAGATGGCGTAGCTAGTGCGGGGTGGTCTTCGGCGACGTCTCGCAGGGCTCAGCGCTGGGGCTGCGTCGTGCGGTGAGTCAGCACAGCTCCTCGGCTACCCGCCAGGGAGGGTGGTCGACTTCGGGCGCTTCCTCATGATGGCTGGCGAGGCTGTTCAGGCCCGCTTCGCTTCCGGCAGGCTGTTCCAGCAGGCAGAAGAGGACAGGCCAAGCCGTCGCGGTATGGGGTCTTATACAGTGACCGCATGCTCTGCACCCCACGCACCTCGGCCAAGTCAAAGGAAATGCAAAGCCCCTACTGAAGTGCAGGTCAGGAAGTGTCCTTCCCGCCGACGCGGGGGTGTTCCGCTCCTCGGGAACCGGTCCCATCCCGAGCCGCGGTCCTTCCCGCCGACGCGGGGTGTTCCGCTCTGCGTCCGAGCGGGATTGGAGAGACGGCCGTGCTTGCCGCCAACGCGGGGTTGATCCGCCGATGGTTGGATCGGCTTCACCACCTGGTCCGTGCTTCCCGCCGGTGCGGGGTTGATCCGCCAGTGCCGTTCGCCGCTCCCGTGCGTCCTTCCTGATGGGGATCTGGGAGAAACGCCCCCGGTCCAGGTCTGGCCTGCTCTTCGTTCCTCAGCCCCCGCCCGTACACCGATGATCGATTGACTTGTCTGCAAAGACGTAGCCTGCTGCCACACGGCACATCGTTGAGGGTTGAGGCAGGTAAGGGGCCGCTTTGAGCGTTGGCGAAATGTATGGGACGCACCCAGAGGAGATCGCGGCGCTTCTGGAAGCTGTCGGCGATGCAGCGATGGTGCTGTCCTTCCGGGAGGACCGCGCGTTCGCCGCCCTCAGTGTGGGGCGCTTCGGGGCTGTGGGATCGGCTCGGTTGGACTGGGCAGGGGCCGAAGTGATCGAGCGGTGCGAGTCGTTCGACGCGGACGAGCTGCGCAGGCTGGTGGCCTCGTGTGCTCGGACAGACGAACTCGCAGTTGTGTTCTGGAGCAATCTCGCAGTCCCGTCCGTGGCTTTGCCTGCTGCGCTTGTAGCAGTCCAGGCGGAAGCGGTGTTGGCGTGCTCTCCTGAATGCTGGATCTACCTCGTCGACAGCGGAGTGCTGATCGAGTTCCAGGACGGCGAGGGTTTCACTGCCGGAAGGGTTCCCCACTGACGCTGCTGTCGACGCGGGTGGGGAATCCCGCTGAGCAGGTCTCTCCCACCCTTGAGCACGGGAAATTCAACGAGCCCCATCAATCCCGCCAGTGCGGGGGTGATCCGGTGCCGCTGCTGCCGCTGGCGATGTGCTTCCCGCCGACGCGAGAGTGACTCGTCCGCGCCGGTGGCGTCCGGACTCATGTACTACCCGGTACCCGGCGACGAGGCGCGGCTGCGCCAGGTGGTCGCGGACCTCGTCGTGAACGTCGTCGCGACATACCTCCGGGCTTTCCCGTACGCATCGGGGTGGGCACCGCGGAAGGCCGCGACATCTTCGAGGTCGTCGGCTCGGGTCGCGGGCTCGCGCTCGAACAGGCTGCCCGCGTCTTCGCACGCTTTTGCTGCGTCGTCGCCTCGCGCAGCCTACAGACCGGCGGCGGCGTCGGTCTCGGCCTGGCCATCGGCTCGGCACTGGTGCCCACGGCGGCCAGGTGGAGCTGTAGAGACCGGCCCGGGCGAGGGCGCGGTCCTCCGTGTGTCGCTCACAGCCTCAGCCGCGGCCGCGGAGCTCACCGCCGCCCGCGCCGAGCTGACCATCCCATCACCGCCGTCGTCGAGATCGCGGCGCGAAGGGGCGTGACGGCTGGGCAGTTCAACCGCCTTCACCGTGACGGCCGGGCGGTTCGACAGCTCTCGCCGTGACACCCAGGGGCGCCAACGCCGAGCCCTCCAGCGCCCGTTCGCCACTGAAGCAGAATGGGCCATAGACGGGGCCCCAGTCTCCGGTCGTCACCTCGGGTTGCGCTCCCGCTCCGCGTAATGCCGCGCCGCCCGGACCCGGTTCCCGCAGCGGTCCGAGCACCAGCGCCGAGCCGCATGCGAGCGAATGAACAGGCGCGTGCAGCCTTGGGCGCCGCAGATCGAGAGTTTGGCGGCCGACGGCCCGGTCAGCAGGTCTGCCCCGTCCTCGGCCAACTGCGCAAGCACCGCCTCCATCCGCGTTCCCGGCCTCTCCCGCACGGCCAGTCGCGGGCCCGTCACGCTCCAGGCCAGCTCGCGTACGCCCGGCGCCGCAGCCAACGCGTCGTTGAAGCACTCCAGGGCCTGCTCCTCCGGGCGTTCGCCCGCGATGTGCGCGCTGAAGATCGTTCGCGTGGCCTCGCGCAGCAGCCTGAGCCGCCTCAGCTCCGCCTGAGTCACCGACCCCACGGGGCCGAGGCCGCGCTCTCGTAGCCACCGGCCCGCAGCCGGCCCGTCGGGCAGCCCCTCGTACGGCCCACCAGGCAGCTCGAACTCGGTGTTGACCAGGGCCAGCGAGTGGTGCTCGGCCTCGCCAGGGGCGGGCCCTTGCGCTGAGGAAGATCGTTCGGCGGCGTTCACGCCCCTAACGGTATCAGTTGAGATTTGCCGTGACTCGACGTACCGTCACGCCGACCAGCCAACAACGGCAAATAAAAGCCCTTACCGTTAGGGCGCGAGTTCTCGGCCAAGGGCACCTACCTAGGAACAACCCATGACACCAACCGACCCGCACAAGCGCCTCAACCTCCGCTTCATCGCGCTCGCCATCGGCATGTTCGCCATCGGCACCGACAGCTTCGTGGTCGCCGGCATCCTGCCGAGCGTCGCCGAGGACCTGGACGTCGGCGTCCCCACCAGCGCCGAACTCATCACCGCCTACGCCCTCGCCTACGCGATCCTGTCGCCGCTCGTGGCCTCGGTCGCCGGGCGGGCCTCCCGCAAGCTGCTGCTCATCGGCGGACTCGCCGTCTTCGTCGTCGGCAACGTCGGCACCGGGCTCGCCCCCACCTTCGAAGCAGCCATGGCCTTCCGCGTCGTCGCGGCGCTCGGCGGCGCCATGTTCACCCCCACCGCCGCAGGCGCCGTCGTCGCCCTGGCCGGACCCGAGAAGCGGGCCACCGCCCTGTCGATCCTCTTCGGCGGGCTCAGCGCCGCCACCGCCCTCGGCTCCCCCATCGGCACCGCCATCAGCGGGATCACCGACTGGCGCGGCACCATGATGTTCGTGGCCGTCGTCGGCGCACTCGCCGTCGTCGCCGTACTCATCGGGCTGCCCGCCATCCCCCGCCCACCCGCCGTCCCCTTCAAGCAGCGCCTCTCCCCGCTCACCGACGCACGGATCACCCTCACCCTGCTCCTCCTGCTCGTCGCCTACAGCGGTCTCTTCGTCCTCTACACCTACGTCAGCCAGGTCTTCCGACCGGCCACCGGCGGCGACGGCACGACCCTCGCCTGGCTGCTGTTCGCCTGGGGCGCCGCCGCCGTCGTGGGCAACCTGTTCGCCGGCCGCCTCACCGACACGTTCGGCAACCGCATCGTCATCAACACCGCGGGTGTCACGGCGGTCCTCGTCTTCCTCACCACCCCATGGAGCAGCCGACACCTCGTATCAGCGTTCATCGCCGTCGTGATCTGGGGTGCCTGCGGCTGGGCCATGCTCGTCCCGATCCAGCACCGGCTCGTCGGCGTGAACCCCGCCGCCTCCCAGCTCTCGATCTCCCTGAGCTCCTCCGCCAACTACATCGGCGTCTCCCTCGCCCCCATCGTCGGCGGCTTCCTCCTGGACGACGTGGTGTCCGTGAACCACCTCGGCCTTCCCGCAGCCGCGATCATCGCCACCGGCCTGCTCATCGGCGAGCTGGGTCACCGGCTGATCCGGTACGACGTGAAGGCTGTCACGGGCGCGGCCACGGCCACGGCCCACGCAAGCGGCGCCCCCTCCCGGGCCGCGAGCCCATCCCCCGTCGACCACCCATGAACCGTCCCCGCCCGGGTGAATGACAGTCGGGATACGGCCCGCCGGGCGCACTCAGGGGCCTCATGCCGAGCGGCTTGCCGAAGACACCGTCCAGCTACCTGGCGGACCAGGAAGGTGGACGGCGCGGGTGCCCCCCCCACGTACACGCAGGCGGACTTCGGGCTACTGCGGCAGCACGCCCTCGACGTCCGCCACCTCACCATGCAGGCCGTCCGCCGCGAACACGCCCGCATCCGCAGTGAGAACGGCACACTCCGGTACGGACAGCCCACCATCTGGGCCGTATCAGGGCCTACGCACGGATGAGCCTGTCAACCAGCTCCGATTCCACTCGACATACTCCACGCCTGCCCCATCCGCATGGCGCGCATAGAGGAACCGCCCCGTCGGGCCATCGGCTACGGGAGTGGTGATGGTGGCCTCCGCAGACACCAGCGTCGCATGGAGGGCGTCGAGATCTTCGACGACGACGGTGGCGGAGGCGTGGCCATACTTCGCTCGCTCCTCGGCCGGGCCCGCGATCACCAGGAAGTCACCGATGGCGGCGAGGCCCACCGTGTGGAAGTCCAGCCGTAAGTGGGGCTGCTCGCCAGTAAGTTGCTCCAGGAGAGGCAGCGCGCGGTCGAGGTCGTCGGTCCACAGGCGTGCGTAGGCCTTCAGGATGGTCATGGCCGTGCCCTCTCAAGTCTCCGCCGGCTCAAGTCTCTTCCGGGTTCTCTGGAACCGTAGGTGCGTAGCCTCGGGCGTGGAAGAACGCACTTTTCGATGAGAGAGGAACCTCATGGAAACCGAGCAGCCCCAGCCCGTCCCCGACGACGCGGACGTGGCACGCGCCCATTCCCTCGCCCGCGAGATCTTCTCGGGGGTGGCCAACAAGTGGGCACCGCTCGTCATCAACGCCCTGGGGACGCGCACGCTGCGGTTCACCGGGCTCAGAGCCGAAGTCGAGGGCATCAGCCACAAAATGCTCACTCAGACCCTGCGCGGGCTGGAACGGGACGGGGTGGTGCACAGGGCCGTTTACGCGACGGTGCCGCCCCGCGTCGACTACCACCTCACCGAGGCAGGCGCGCCGCTGCGCGACACGGTCAACGGCATGTGCGCCTGGACCCGCCGCTACCTCGACGAAATCGACACCGCACGACGCCGCTTCGATACGCACAACCGTGGCACCGTGCGTTGAGGTCCCGTTCCTGCACGCCCCCTTCCCCCGGGCCAACAACCGGGCGAGATCAACATCTCCCGCCGTGATCGGCTCTGCGGCGAAGCGAGCACGCACGGTTCCGAACCGCCGACATCCGCTCTGTTAGCTCCTAACGAAATGATCTTCGAGGTGGTTGGATCGCTCCGGGACTGTTGATCCGGGGGTGTGGGGTGGCTCGTCCGAAGCCGTGGCATGTGGATGACGAGTTGTGGGCGGTGATCGAGCCGTTGCTGCCGAAGATGGAACGCCGAACTCCGCATCCGGGACGGAAGCGGCATCCGGACCGGCTGATGTTTCAGGGCATCCTGTTCGTCCTGCACACCGGGATCGCCTGGGAACACCTGCCGCAGGAACTCGGCTTCGGTTCGGGCATGACGTACTGGCGCCGCCTGGCCGAGTGGACCGAGGCCGATGTGTGGCCCCGGCTGCACCAGGTGCTCCTGGCGGAGCTGCGCAGCGCGAACGCCCTGGACTTCTCCCGGGCGGCGGTCGACGGCTCCCACATCCGGGCGCTAAAAGGGGGCCCAAGACGGGACGAAGCCCCGTGGACCGAGGTAGAACCGGCAGCAAGCATCACCTGATCACCGATGCCACCGGCATCCCGCTCGCCGCCACCCTGACGGGCGGCAACCGCAACGACGTCACCCAGCTCATTCCGCTGCTCGAAGCCGTTCCGCCGGTACGCGGCAAGCGCGGCCGGCCCCGGCGCCGCCCGGACGTCGTACTCGGTGACCGTGGCTACGACCACGACAAGTACCGCCGCCTCGTCCGCGCACTCGGAGTGAAACCGCTGATCGCGCGGCGGGGTACCGAACACGGCTCCGGACTGGGAACCCAACGCTGGGTCGTGGAACGCGCCTTCGCCCACCTGCACTGGTTCCGCCGCCTGCGCATCCGGTGGGAGATCCGCGATGACATCCACGAAGCCTTCCTCACGCTCGGATGCGCACTCATCTGTTGGAGGCGCCTCATCACCCGTGAGGCCACTACCCGCAGCTGAGAGCTGCTGTCCTCAACCCTGGCCGAAGGGCCACGCGGCACGCACCTGGGCGAGCCGCAGACGCTGGGCATCGACCCAGTCGTCGGGCAGGCGCGCCAATACACAAACCGACGTGAGGGACACCGTTGTGTCCCTCACCACCACCTCGATCGCGTTGAGGATCTCACCGCGGGAGGATACGGCCCCTTCGGCGTGATCCGGATCTCCGGGTTCCGACCGTCGTCCATCCAGTGCGCCGGTTGGCCAACGGCGAGCAGTTCGAGCGCCTCTGCCCAATCATCCAGATCCTCGGGCAGTAGGCACACCCCTGCGAGGTGGCCCTTCGCGAACTCGCTGGTCACCACGATGTCGACTTCAAGGCAGCCGTCCCATGGGGACACTGCGAATGCTGGCCCCGCTACCCGAACGACCACGCTGTTCTCCTCATCAACAAGGTGGATGAGGTCCACTGGACCGCGCTCGGTCATGTCATATCTCCTGGGCCGTGTGAGTGCGCCGACTCATCATGCACACGCCCTCAGCCGACCAGTCCCCGGGGGCGGGTGCTGATCATTCTGTTAGGAGTTCTAAGGGCACTGCGGATGCTTGGAGCACCGGTGACCTGCTGCGAGAAGCACCCCCACGAGCTACAACTTTCGGCCAACATTGGCTATTTGATGGAAATGCCAGACTCTGTGAAAGTGAGTAGAATCCACTCCCCGACCGACCGAACCCACAGGTCGCGGCCTGTGGTCCCCCGCTCATGCGGGGGTGATCCCGGCGGCAGCAACGCGGGCGCCGCAGGCATCGTGTGGTCCCCGCGCCTGCGGGGGTGATCCCGACCACCAAGCCCCGGGCAACTGACCGGGCTTTGGGTCCGCGCACCTGCGGCCAGGGCCGTCGCGGCACCCGGGGCTACTTCGTTCCCAATGCCGGCCAGTACGTTCCGGCCCCGGCCGACCACTCCTCCCTGGACCGGCTCCGCGCGCTCAACCGCCAGCAGCCCTGAACGCTGCGCCACCGCAGGCGGGCCCGGGCCCACCCCTGTCCTCAGGAACCGCGCCGGCTGGTGGCGAGGAAGGGAGCATGCGGCGTCCACGTCAGGGGCGCGTCGTCGTGGGCCGGATTGCCGGTCGGGATCGTGGCGCAGGGGGCGTAGACGTCGACGTACAGGCCGCCGCCGGAGCTGTTCCAGTGCGCGTCGAGCTTGTCGCCGCCGTGCGGATCCTCGTAGCGGAAACCGAGCTCGCTCCATCCCGGACCGCTTCGGTCATCATCGGAGGTCCGCGTCCACCCCCGGGCGGCAAGCCGAGCCTCCAGCCGGTCCAGAGCCGCGTCGGCAGTGACCTGCGGGACGCGTGCGACACCCCAGGAGTGCCGAACGCTGACCACGCCCGGCTCCGTCTTGTCGATCTGCATGAACCCGTGGGAGTAACAGGGCCCGGAATCCAGGCTGTTCAGAGCGACTGTGGTGGGCTCGGGTAGTTCGAGCGCCGTGTACGCCTGGCGGGAGTACCCCTGCAGACGCTCAGCGGCCGCATCCGGGTCGGCCGTCGGATACGGCGTCCCTGCCGCGATCTTGTGCAGGGCCGCAGGCACCGTCCGAGCCGCGACGGTCGCCGCGCCGACGAGCACCGTGCAGCCGAGCACTATGGCTCCCATCGCGGCACGCGAGCGGCGCGGGGCGGGCGTTATTCCCATACGGATCATGAGCTGGACGCTACGAGAACGCGCTGGTCCACAGCATGAGTCGCCGTACTCAGTCCTTCTGAGCCCCTGGCACACAACGGCCGCCGGTCACCACGACGGCGCCGCCAGGTGCCGCCGCCATGAGCCGCAATACTCGACGGACACTGGGCACGTTGCTCTTGGAGAGGATGTGTATGCACCGGCCAGCGCCCGACCGGCTCACCGACGAGGCCGAGATCGTCTGGCTTGTCCCCCCCCGACCGCCTCGACTACGTGCGCGAAGGCCTGGAGACCACCAAGCCCGCCACCGGCCCCTCGGCCTGCACATCGGCAGGCTGCCTCATCCGTTACGCGAACCAGCGTCCCGTCGGCATCGCGATCTGCGGCGGCACCGGAGGCCGGTTTCCCGGAATGATCTTTGCTCGGAGCGGCATCAGTTTGGTACCCGCATGCGGGGGCGTCTCGACCGTGCGAGGCTTCCCTCCGCGCAGGAAGCACCTTCGGCCACACCGGCCCTGCTGCCGAGCCGCAACGCACCACGCCGACCGGTACCACCGCAGGTCGGAGCGTAGGGCCGGGCCAGCCTTGGCATTGGTCACTGATCAACCCGGTTGACCGTCCCACCACCCAGCAACAATAGTTGCCCACTGAACGGAATTCTGACCGAACCGTTCGGAGCGTTCACAGGGTGGGAAATCATGCAGGCCAAGGGGCAAGAAGACAGTTCGGCATGCGCGGAAGCGGAAGCGGAGACTGAGGCTGCGGGTGACGCGAAGGCGGACACCGCCACCAACGCGCCAGCCGACACAGCAACCGCCGCCGCAGCCGCAGCCGCAGCCGCAGCTGAGGAGGCCGAGGTCCTGCTCCACGAGGGACGGTTCAGCGAGGCCCGGCAAGTTGCGCGGCGCGCGCTGGACGCCGGCGTGCGGCCCAGCGCCCGCCTCTACTCCGTCCTGGGCCGCGCGCACGCCGCCGAAGGCGACGACGACCACGACGACCGCGCCGAGGTCGCATACCGTGCAGGCCTGGACGCCTTCCCCGACGACATCGACCTGCTGTCCGCCTACGCGGAACTGTGCCTCAACGCCGACTACCTGGAACGGCCCGGACGTCACCGTCGTGGACCGGAACTCGCCGCACGCGTACGGGAGTTGGCCCCGGGCTCGGTCCAGGCGCTCCGGGCCGAGCGTGCTGCCGGGGGCAAGGGTGTACCCGAGCCCGCCCGAGTGCAGCGCCACGACGCGCGGCTGGTACTGAGGCTCTCTCCCACCCCCCGCACGGCCGCGGACCGGGCCCGGATCCAGGCAGGCGCCCGCCCCGAAGACGAACGCCTCGCGGTGCTCGCCGAAACCCTGGGCGCGTTGGTCCGGCCGGGCCGGAGTCCGCTGCGCCTGATGGTCGTGCGCCCACTGGCGAGCACGTTGCTGTCCTGGGTGGCCTACGCGGCGATACTCCTCGCCGTGCCCGCAGTACCCCTCCCGGCATGGGCCGCGTGCGCCGCCGTACTCCCGCTCCTGCCGTCAGCCGCCCTGCACCTCGTCCTGCGCGGAGCTCGACGCAGGGCCCGGACACACACCTCTCCCGCCCCCTCCCCCACCCCGCAGGACCTCACCTTCCCGGTGCTGCCGCCCGTACCGGCCCCCACCCCACGTGACCGCATCACCGGCGCGCTCGTCCTCGCCACCGCCGTCGGAGCGGCCGCCGGTTCCGTGACCTGGTCGCAGATCCAGTACCGCGACTATCCCCGCTACACGGTCGCCGCGCCCACGAGCCTCGGCCGCCTGGACAGGCTGGAGCTCACACCCGTCCAGCAAGGTATGGCCGACCAGTTGAAGGGGAATTTCGCGGGTGTGGCGCGCGAGACGTTCACCTATGTCTACGGGGACAAGGAGCTCGGCCGGACGGCGTTTGTCGTCCTCGGTGCGACGGGCGACTTCCATGCCATGACCCCCGACCTCCTCGACGAGCTGCGCCACGGCCTGGAGAGCTCCGGCCTGACCGTCAGCGCCGAGTGGAACGCCGACCCGGGCCGCTACGGCGGCTGGATGAAGTGCGTGACGTACAAACCCGCCGCCAGCGTCCCCGAAGTAGCGTGCGGCTGGGCGGACAAGGGCAGTGTGGGCGCAGTGATCGTCGCCGACCGGGGAACCGGCCGGAGCGCGGCCGAGGGATCCGCCCGGCGGGCCCGGGAAGCGGTACTGCACCGGGGCGGCGCGGAACGCTCGGAGCCGGAAGTCTGAGGAACCGGGCGCCATGGAGCAGCGGGCGCCATTGGGGATCGGGCGTCATGGACGATGCCACTGCCCTACCGAGCGCCCGTACCGATGCACCGTAGACCTGGTCCAGCAACCCGCTGTGCGACCATTGGCAGGCCGCCGGGGAGGGCCTGGGCGGTGGGTGACGCAGGGGGAATTGGCGTGGGTGGGGTTGCGGAGCACGGCGGCGGATCGTCGGTGCCTGATGAGGAGTGGGAGCGGTTTCTTCGGGAGTCCGCGGACGGCGTGGCGGACGCGCCCAAGGAGCCGTCCGCGCGAGCCCGCATGGTGGCTCGGCGGCTGCGTGAGGAACCCGAGTCGCCGCAGGTGTGGCGTGGCCACTCGCCTGCCCGGCCGAGGCGGAGGAAGCAGGGTTGGTACGTCGTCGGCTTCCTCGCGTCGCTCGTTCTGCTGGTCGTGGCCTTGTCTCCGGGGCTGGTCGTCGGATGGTTCGGCGATGACGCACAGGCCGACACCCCTCTTGCCGCCGAGTCGGGACGCCCCGACCAACCGCCGCCCACACCGGCTGCGGAACGGCCCACCCTCGACCAACCCTTCAGGGGATCACCTGCAGCACGCTGGGCCGACAACGCCGCCGGGATCACAGTTCCCGAGGCCAAGGCGACCGGGTGGATGAGTACGGCCGAGGTGGCACAGGCACTCGGCCGCACCCGGGACTTCCTCGTCGCCGCCAGCCTGGATTCGGCGGTACTGAACGGCGATCACCCCACCAAGGCGATCGCCCGGATCAATCCGCACCAGAAAGACGTCCAGGACTATCTGTCGGCCGCGTTCCGCACACCCACCGAGAAGAACGACCCGCTGCTGCTGTTCAGCCGGTTCGACAAGACGCGTACACGTCTCGTCGGGGACGTGGTGAAGACACGGGGCCGGATGACGTATCAGCAAGGTGAGCGCGGCGCGCTCCAGGTGTCCACCGACATCACTTACGTATACCCGGTTGTGCGCGCAGCTGCGGGCAGCGACGAGGTCGAGCGTACGATCGTGCGGCGCGAAGTCGTGGTGAATTGGGACAACCCCGCGAAGGTGATCACCGAGCCGGGAACGTTCTCCGTCGTCTC
Organism: Streptomyces sp. TLI_146; assembly: GCF_002846415.1. NCBI lineage: Bacteria > Bacillati > Actinomycetota > Actinomycetes > Kitasatosporales > Streptomycetaceae > Streptomyces > Streptomyces sp. TLI_146. The sequence continues at coordinate 7,538,741 of NZ_PJMX01000001.1, read as the reverse complement.
GTACAAAGTCCACATCACCAACGGCGGTTGCGGCACCACGACGGGCTACCTCGTCCCGACATTCGGCGCGGGAAACACCGCCGGGACGGGTGACGGCCCCGGGATCGACCCGTACGACCGCAGCGCGCCGCTGGAGCAGCGGACCGGCAAGGGGTGTGGGCTCGCCACTCGGACTTGAGCGACTCCCGTCGACGGCGACGCGGAGGCCGTACGGGGCTTGACGCCCTTCTCGGGCGCCGACCAAGACCGCTGACAAGGCGTTTATTCGATATTGAGAGCCCGTCCCTAGCGTCCTCGACGACATGAACGGCCCTGGTGGCACACCCGGGCCGCGGATTCGAGGGCAAGGACCGACTGTCATGACACTGGCACTCAAGAAGTCGCACATATGGGGGACGCTGGCCGTCGCCGCGATGGGTATCGCCGCCGTTCCGGCCACGGCGCAGGCGGCACAGGCGGCGCAGCTGACCGGTCAGGTCGTCGGGCTCGGGGGCAAGTGCCTCGACGTCCGCGGCGGGAAGACGGCCAGCGGCACCCCCGTACAGATCTACGGCTGCAACGGCACCGCGTCCCAGCGATGGACCTACACCGAGCAGCCCGGCGAGATCGGTTCGACGGTGAGCGCGTTAGGCAAGTGCCTGGACGTCGCCTCCAGCGGCACCACCGACCGCACTCCCGTGCAGCTGTGGGACTGCAACGGCAGCCCAGCGCAGAAGTGGGTCCGCTACCAGGGCGACGTGCTCATCAACCCGCGGTCCAACAAGTGCCTGGACGTTTCCGGCGGGAACACCGCCGACAACACCCCGGTACAGATCTACACCTGCAACTTCACGCCCTCCCAGGTGTGGAAGTGGGGCGGCGACCAGGGCCAGAACCCGCCTGCCGCACTGCAGCGCCAGGTGTTCGACCTGGTCAACAACTACCGCGTACAGCACGGTAAGGCGGCGCTCCAGTACGACGACGCCGTGGCCCGCGCCGCACAGGACGAGGCCAACGAGCAGGCCCGCCGTGGTCAGCAGGGCCACTGGACCTTCGCGGCGATCCGCGACTCGCTCGCCCGGTACGGTTACTCCCGCCCGGTCGGGCCCCTCGCCGAGAACGCGGCCGGCGCACCCGGCTTCTGGAAGGACGCCCCCTCGGTCGTCGACGCGTGGATCAAGGAACCGCTGCACGAGCAGAACATCCTGGGCGACGCCTACAAGTACACCGGCGTCGGCGTCACGGTCGACGGCAACGGCAACTACTGGTGGGCACAGGACTTCGTCGGCTGAGCCAGGAACGGTCCCAGACCGGTCAAACGGTGTCCTCGGCCTCGGCAGCACGCACCGCCGTACGCGTCGCAAGCATCAGCGCCGAGTCCGCATGGAGCGTGATACGCACCGGTGTGAAAGTGGTGGCGTCCAGCGGCGACTCCCCGTTGCCGGGGTTGCGGGCGTAGCGCGGGTGGGCGCCGCCGCTGATCTGCCAGCGTATGCGGTGGCCGACGCCGAAGCGGTGGGCGGTCGAGCTCATCGGGACGGTGATCTGCGACGGCTCCTCCCCCTCCGTACGCAGACGGCCAAGGCCGTCGCAGATGTTGACGGAGCGGCCTTGCGGGTCCACGTCGCACAGGCGGGTGAAGAGGTCGGCGTGACCGGTGGCCGTGGAGATACTCAACCACGCGGAGACCGGGCCGAGGATGTCCACCGGCTCGGTCAACGGCGGGCCGGTGAACGTCAGTACGTCCTCGCGGGCCTCCAGGTCGCTGTTGTCGCGCGAACCGGCCGTGCGGGAGAGCAACGGGCCACCGAGGGACGGAGTGGGGTCCTCCGGGTCGTAGCGGAACGACGTCAGCGGTGCGGAGTCCGTGGGGGCCTGCTGGGTGAGATGCCCCTCGGCGGTGGGAAACCACGGGGTGGCGGCGGTGGCCGTCGGCCAGTCGTCGAGGTCGCGCCAGGCGTTCTCGCCGCCGACGTGCACGCGCACCCTCGTGGGACGGAGATCGGAGGGACCGGCGCCGAGGTGGGCGCGTAGCCAGGCCAGGCTCTCGGCGAACACCTCCGGCCACCCCTGTTGCAGGGCGGAGGTATGCGTCCAGGGGCCGACGAGCAGGGAGGTGTCACATCCGGCCCGCCGCAGCCGGTCGTACTGCTCGAAGGTCTGGTCGGCCAGTGCGTCGTGCCATCCGGTGATCAGGGCTGTGGGAACGCTGAGCCGTTCCGCCGACTGTGCCATTGACGCGCCGTTCCAGTACGCGTCCTTGGCGTCCGGGTGGGCCATCACCTCGTCCAACCAGGGCACTTCACCTCCGAAGGCCGAGACGTACGCCCCGCGCAGTGGCTTCGCGGTGGTGACTTCACCCAGACGGCGTTGCAGGCGCAGGGTCGCCTTCAGGAACGGTGCCATGCCCTGGTGCTGGTAGTTCATACCTACACCGACGGCGAGGGCGGTCTCCAGGCGCAGCACACCGTCCGCGTGGAACAGGGCGTAGGGGTCGTGCAGGCCCAACTGCACCACCATGGCCTTCAGTTCCGGCGGCGGGTCGGCGGCGAGGGCCCACTGCACGTAACCCAGGTAGCTGGGACCGACAGTCCCGAGTGTTCCGTTGAACCAGGGTTGTTCGCGCAGCCAGGACACCGTGGCCCGGCCGTCGGCGACCTCGTTGCGCCAGAAGTCGAAGGTGCCCCCCGAACCACCCGTGCCACGGCAGCTCTGCAGGATGACATGAAACCCCTGCTCGGCGAAGAGCAGGCCGTACATGGGCGACCACGGCAGGCCCCTGCCGTACGGCGAACGCACCAGGAGGGTGGGGAAGTCGCCCCCGGCGCCACTCCCGTCGACGCGCGGGAAGTAGTGGTCAGCGATCAGCGGACTGCCGTCGTCGGCCGGTACCACCAGCCCCGGCTCCCACCCAACCTCGTGCAGTTTGGCCGGGAGGCGGCGCCAAGTCGCCCTCAGCATCCGCGAGGACAGTGGCGGTTTCCCGGAAGGCGCTGCCCAGGTCGGCCTCGGCACAGCAGGACCGTGCGTGCGGGATGTCATCGTTCCTTCCCCTCCTTCATTTCCGTACACTGTACGAGAATAGAGCATGCTTGACTGACACCCGCAAGGCCTCCGCGATCAAGGGAAGGAGCAGGGACCATGTCCCGCGAGGGAGAGAACGACGCCCCGGGCATCGATCCTCAGCAGCTCTGGCTGAGCCCCGCCCAGCCCCGCCGAGGCCGCAAGCCCGCCTACACCCGAGAGGCGATCACCGCCGCGGCCGTCGCGCTGGCGGACGCCGAGGGGCTCGAAGCTGTCACCATGCGGAGGGTCGCCGCACAGGTCGGAGCCGGCGTCATGTCGCTCTACAGCTACGCCCCCGACAAGGAGACGCTGCTGAACCTGATGGTCGACCACGTCAGCGGCGAACTGCCGACGACGGACACACCCACCGGCGACTGGCGCGCCGACCTGAAGGCCATCGCCCACCTCCAGCGCGCCCACATGCTGCGCCACCCCTGGCTGCCCGCCGCCCTGACCGGCCGCCGCGTCCCCGGGCCCAACACCCTGGCCTTCCTGGAGCGCGCGCTCGCCGCACTGCGGCCCACCGGGCTGGACGGTGCGGCGAAGCTGGAGGTCTTCGCCCAGCTCACAGCATTCGTGGCCGGGCACACCGCGCATGAGATCGCGCAGGCCACCGCCTCGCAGTCGCCCGACCGGGCCGCCGCCGAAGCCCGCTACCTCGCCGCCGTCGCCACGGACGGCCACCACCCGGAACTCGCCGAAGCCCTCTCCGCCCCCGGCCGCCCCCTCACCCCCGAAGCTACCTTCACCCGGTTCCTCAACCGGCTGATCGACGGCCTCGACACCGACTGATCGCGCTCAGTCCTGGGCGCCGCGCACAGGAGACCGAAATTGGAGACTACGGCGGCGCTATTGCGTCTCGGGGGTGGTCAGCAGCCGACGGTGGAGTTCCGCGGTCATCGTGTGAATGGCCCTGGTCAGCTCGGTGTTCGTCTTGAGCTCCAGTTCCTGCTCGACGAAGTCGTGATCGGCTTTCGCCTGCTGGAACTCCGCCTGCCGGTTTTGGCCGATCATGACAAACGTCGAAAGGAAGATCGCCTCAAGGGATACGACGAGGGTCAGCGTGGGCCATGGGTTGGATTCCACGAACAGCATCCAGAGCGCGAAGCCGACGGCATGCAGATAGACGAACGGCATGGAGCCGGCGAACTTGGTGATCGCATCGGCGATGCGCAACTGGGCGTCGCCCGCGCGGTGGGTTCGGTGCGCAACGACGACCGGATGGTGCTGCCTCGTACCGTCGGGATCGGTCATCTTCGATGCCTGCTTCCTTGGGTCGATGCTGTCCCACACTGCGATGTCGCTGCATGGTGCCAGACTCTTCGAGGGAGCGGAGGCTTCCTGTCGGCCGATGTGGCCGCCCCCCCCCTCGCGCCTCGGCATCCACGCGAAAGGCCGGTCCTCCCACCCCTGAAGGGGCAAGAGGACCGGCCTTTCACTGGTCGTGCGAGGTCGTGCGGCGCTCAGCAGGGAAGGGTGGTGCGACCGGCAGCGCCGGTGACACCTGTGGTGCCGTCAGCACCGAACGTCGCAGCGGTGCCGTTGCCACCCGGCTTGCCCGGGCATACGGGGCTGGCAGCGCCGCCGGCGCCACCCGTACCGCCCTTGTGGCCGCCTCCCGCTGTGGAGGCACCACCGTTGCCGCCCGTGCCACCGGGGATACCGGCCCCGGCATCGCCGACGCCCCCTACGCCGCCTTTGCCACCGGTGCCATTGAGTGTGGCTGCGCCACCGAACCCGCCAGTGCCGCCATTACCGTTGGCCCCGCCGGCACCTCCCGCACCACCGGCGCCGCCGACGCTCAGGATGCCGTTGGCGTTGCCGCCCGCGCCTCCGTTGCCGCCGTTGCCGTTGGCGCCGGCCGCGCCACCGGTGCCGCCCAGGCCACCGATCCCACCGTTGCTCCCCACTCCATTGGCTCCGTTGCCACCGGGGAGCCCCAGGGCTCCAAGGCCGGTGTGGGTGCGGGCGATGCCCGTGTTGGTCTGTGCCGTCGCGGAAGCGAGGACAGGGGTAGCGGCGAGGCCGGCTACGGCGAACACGGCGACGAGAAGGCTTCGGGGGATGGCGATGGTGCGCATGGAGCGCATGAGGTAAGCCTTTCGGTTGTACAGCCGAAGAAATTCTCCGACTGACAACACCTAACCTATACGGAAAATATTCACATCATGTAAGAAATGATGATCAAATGTCTCGAAATAGCTAAATTACCTAAACAATGGCCTGTTTGGACGCCGCCGTGGTCCCCGCACGACGGAGAAGACGGGGGGACGTCGCTGTGACGGTCCGCCACGGCGCCCCGAAAGACGCTCAGTCCTGGGCGCGCAGGGTGACCGGCGCGTCCGTGCGGTCCCCCAGGAACTCGTACCAGCGACGTTGCAGACATACGTAACGGGTGTCGGCCTCCACCAGCCGTACGAACGACGCCGCCGTGTCCGCCAGGCGCTCCTGGAGCGCCGAGTCGGACAGGTCACCGCTCTCGGTGAAAGCCTCGTGCGCCTTGGCGAGGCTGAACATGTCCGGGTAGACGCGGGTGCCGAGGTGTTCGAGCGGGACCCTCAGCGCCCACAGCCCCCGGTTTCCTCCAACCATGGAGGGCGAGGCCGAGACGAGTAGCGCGTGCTTGTCCTTGAACGGTTGGGGGCGGACACGGGAGACCCAGTCGATGGCGTTCTTCAGCACCCCGGACACCGACGCGTTGTACTCGGGAGCGGAGATCACGAACCCGTCGCACGCCTCGATGCGCTCGCGCAGAGCCAGTGCGCCCGGCGGCAGTCCCTCGGTCGTCTCGACGTCCCCGTCGTAGACCGGCATGGTGAAGTCCCGCATATGGGCGAGTTCGACTGCCGCGCCGGTACGTTCCACCAGCCGGGCGACGAGCGAGGCAAGGCGCCCGTTCAGGGATCCGGCGCGCAGCGAGCCCCCGAAGACGAGCACTCTTACGGGCCCGCGTTCCGGCTCGGGCGCGGTGTCTGCGGCCATGGGATCAAGCCTCCCCGCATCGGGATACGCGAGACATACGAGATGTGCCCGCCCATCGTGGCTCGCCCCCGCACCGCTGGCGACTCGGTAGGTGCATGCGGCTGGCTCCGGTGGCGCGACGGGCACAACCCCCGACGATGAGAAACAAGGGCCACCCCGGAGCGGCGGGGTTTCGCCCCAAGGAGGTGTGCCCCGTGAGTGCTTTCCCGACCGAGGACATGGAAATGACCCGGTTGCTCGTCGTCTCCGACGTCGCAGCTTCGCGTCAGTGGTACGAGGAGGTGCTGGGCGCGCACGTCGACCACGAGTACGAGTCCGCGTGCGTGCTGCGAATGCTGGGCGGCTGGCTGCTCCTGGTCCCGGGCGGCGGCCCCACCGAGGACAAGCCGAACGTGACCATGACGCCGCCCACGGATCCCGACCGGGTCAGCGCCGAACTGATCTTTCGAGTACGCGACTGTCGTGGCGCGTACGAAACGCTCCGGGCACGTGGGGCGCGCTTCCTCACCCCGCCGGTGGATCGCGGATACGAGATCCGGGCGTTCTTCCGCGACCCTGACGAGCATCTGTTCGAGATCAGCGAGCTGGTCGCCTGATCACACCGACAAAAGCACGACTGCTACGGGTGCACGGCGGTCCACTCACAACCCACCGCCTGGTTCAGAGGCATGCCAGCCACCCTGTGAGTTCGATCGACAGCCCCAGCGTCCCCCAGAGGAGGATGTCGCCAACCGGCCGGACCGGCTCTCCTGCGCCTTCCCGCAACACGGCCATGTGCGCGGCAAGAGCGGCCGGAGTCGCAACAACCCACAGCACACCCGCGAACACCAGACCCTGCACGGCTATCTGGCGCCAGTCATGGAGCCCGCCGTGCAGGATCCGGGCCATCGTGGGCAGGCCGACCGCGGGCAGCAGCCCGAGTGCGGTACTCGCGGCCACCCACCGCCACTGGTTCGTGCGGCCGGTGCGCCGCACGAACCAATGAGCAAGGGCTACAGCAGGCAGGACGTACGCGACGGTCACCGCCGCGCTCACCGACCAAAGCACCACCGGCCCAACCACGACGGCGACAGGAATCAGCAACACAGCGGCCCCGAGGGAACTGCCGAACCACTCAATCCATACCAATGCCAGCGCGGCGACGGTCACGCACAGCACAGCCATCGACACCGACGACGGCACAGATCCCGTGTGCCCGGCAGCACTCCCACTCGCACTCTGCGCCATCTCAGGCACCCCCCACTCTCGCCCCGCCGCACAGCACCCCACGCCGGCCCTACGCGCCAACTTGAACGCGTTCAACAGTAGCGGACGGTGTGTGCGCAGCGGATACCGAGTGGTCGAGTAGGCCTACAACCAACCAGGCAGAGCGCGCCCTCTCCACCTCACCCCACCAACCCCCGCCTCAACGCCGCCCCCAGCTCCGCCATCTGCCGCTGGGACACCTCGGCCGACAAGATCGCCTGTGAGCCGTGGAACGTGCCCGCCCACTGGTGCAGTTCGACCGGTACGCCCGCCTGGAGCAGACGCAACGCGTAGCCGATGCCTTCGTCGCGGTTCGGGCAGAACTCCGCTGTGGTGAGGTATGCGGGCGGTAGGCCGGACAGGTCGGTGGCCCGGGCGGGGGCCGCGTACGGGGACGCGGGTGTGGGGCCCAGGTAGTGGCGCCAGATCGCGGTGACCTTGTCGCGGTTCATCCAGGGTGTGTCCGTGAACTGCCTCGCGGACCAGGTCTCTTGGCGGTCGTCGAGGCCCGGTTGGTTCAGCAGCTGGAAGCAGATGCGCGGGCCCCGCTCGTCCCGTGCCCGCAGCGCCACCGCCGCGGCGATCGCCGCGCCGGCGCTGTGGCCTCCCACCGCGATGCGCCCCACATTGAAACCGAGTTCGGCCGCATGCTCGGCGGCCCAAGCCAGCACGGCGTACGCATCGTTCAGCGCGGCCGGGAAACGGTGCTCGGGAGCCAGGCGGTAGCCCACCGAGATCACCACCGCGCCGGAGCTGTCCGCGAGCCGCGCGGCCCACGGGTGCTCGGTGTCCAGGTCGCCCATGACGAATCCACCGCCGTGCAACCAGACGATGGCGCCCTGCGCTCGGTGCGGGCGGTATATCCGCACCGGCACCTCCACATCGGCGGGCACCATACGGTCCTCCACCTCCATACGTGTGACGTCCGGCGCCGGGATCGCGGCGGCCAGCTCCGCGAAGTTCTTGCGCTCGGCGACCGGGTCGGTCAGGTCGGCTCGGGGGAACAACGGAATGAATGCTTCGAGTTCGGGGTCCATGTCGACCATCCTCACCGCCGCCGCCCACCAAGGTCATCCGCCATACGTCGGGCAACTCGCCCCGATCACGCACCGATCGGCGCCCGCCCCATGACCTCGCCTGTCACCGCCTATCCTCCAGGCATGGAGGCACTGGCCATACGTTTGTCGCAACTGGACTCGCACGTCGAAGGCGCGATCCGCGTCGTCATGTTCTACGACACCCTCATGCGCCGACGCGTCGATCTCCCGGCGCTCGCACGCGCCTCCGCGGGGCTCGCCGAATGCGTGGCCGGGATTCGACTGCACAGCTCCAGGCGGGCCTTGCGGCTCTCGCCCGACGGCAGAGAAGCGGCCACACCTCCACGGCCCGCCTCCACCACGGTGCCGATCACCCTCGACGACGAGGAGATCGGCGCGGTGTGGCTGGAGCGCCCCGGCCCCCCCGGCTCGCTCGACGACGTGCTGCTCGAACGGCTCGCCATCGCCGCCGCGGCCGTCGTCGAGAGGTACGGCCCGGCCCGCACCACCATGGCCGACCCCGCACTGGTCGAGCTGGCGGTCAGCCCCGACATCGACGAGGCCGCCAGAGCCCGGGCGCTACGGCTCCTGGGTTTCGCCCCCGGCCTTCCGGTGCGCGTCGCCGCCGTACGGTCGCGCCTTCCCCTCGACCAGGTCGCCGGGCTGCTCTGCCCGGACCGTCCGGTCAAGGCGGCGCCACTCGCCGACGCGGGCGTCATCCTCGCCACCGCCCTGGACCCGAACCGCCTCCCGGCAGGCGTACGCGCGGGCATCGGCGCCGCCGAAGCCCCCGACCGGTCCTGGCGCGAGGCCCGCACCGCCCTCCGCTTCACCACGCCACGCCAACCGGTCGTCCACTACGACCGCCTGGGGGCGCTGGCCCTGCTCGCCGAGATACCCCAGGAGACCGCGCGGGAGAACGCCGACGTGGCCGCGATCGCCCGCATCGCCGACACTCCGGACGATCTGGAGACCCTGGACACCTACTGCGCCACCGGCTCCCTGCGCCGGGCCGCCGAACGCCTCCACCTGCACCACAGCAGCGTCGCGCGCCGGCTCGAACAGATCGGAAGGACCCTGGACATCGAACTCACCGAGCCCACCGGGCTGATGCGGGCGAGACTGGCCCTCACCGCATGGCAGTTGCTCGGGCAGGGCATCGACTGACCGCTCCGCCTCCGCGCCCGGCGGACCGCCCGCGCTCACCGGCTCCGCAGCGAAAACGTATGCCCCGCCGGATCGGAGTACAGCCTGGTGTCGTGCGGCCCGCCGTTGTCCTTCGTGTCCAGCGGACGGCCGCCCAGCGCGATCACCTGGCGTTCCACCGCGTCCATGTCCTCCCGGGCCACCAGCAGTTCCAGGTGCGCCTGCTGGGAGTCGTCGGGGCGGGGCCAGCTGTTGGGGGCCGCGCCGTGGTCGCGGCGGAAGGCCATCCGCGTACCGCCGCGGCCGGTGATCTCGATCCGTTCCGTACAGCGTTCGTCCTCTCCGGGGGGTTCGCCGCCCAGCAGCCGGGCGTAGAACTCCGCCAGGGTCTCCGGCTCGGCGCAGTCGAGGGCGAGGACCGCCGCCTCGACCAAGCCCGTCGACTCCGTCGTCACCTTCTTGGACAGGGGTTCCATCCCAGGCCCTCCACGCCTCAGTAGTAGCGGCGGTCCTCTTCGACCACCGGCGCGGCAGGAGGCGGCGGCTGGACCCGCCGACGCTTGAAGATGCTCACGTACGCGGCGGTTCCGATGATGCCCACGGCCATCAGGACCAGACCGGCCACATGGATGTTCATGCCCTGAACGTGCCAGTCGACCGCGAACGTGAGAATCGCTCCGATGCCTATCAGCAGAATGCATCCGCCCAGACCCATGGCTGTACCTCCGAACTCGACTGCACGTACGGTCGGTTCGTACGGGTGCCCCTCAGCGTCCACGCCTAACGCCCGAGTACGCGTCGGCGCCCCCGACCGCTACGTACGGTCAGGGGCGCCCGGGCAGCCGCAGGGTCAGCGGGCGCCGGCCTGGAGGCGTCCCGTGATCGTGGCCAGACGCTCACCCTGGTAGCGGGCCGCGACCAGCGTCTCCTCGGCGACGGCGTCGGTGCCGAAGTGCGCCGTGCCGTACGGGTTGCCGCCCGCGCCGTACACCACCGGGTCGGTGTAGCCGGGGGCGACGATGATCGAGCCCCAGTGGTGGAAGGTGTTGTACAGGGCCAGCGTGGTGGACTCGTTGCCGCCGTGCCTGTTGTGGGCGCTGGTGAATCCGGTGACGGGCTTGTCGGCCATGACACCGCGCTGCCACAGGCCGCCCGTGGTGTCGATGAACTGCTTCAGCTGCGCGGCGATGTTGCCGAAGCGGGTGGGCGAGCCGAACGCGTACGCGTCGGCCCACTCCAGGTCGTCGAGTGTGGCGAGCTCGACGGTGTCCTTGGTCGCCTCGACGTGCTCGCGCCAGGCCGGGTTGGCGTCGATGGCGGCGTCCGGGGCCAGCTCGGGGACCCGGCGCAGCCGCACCTCGGCGCCGGCCTTCTCCGCCCCCTCCGCGACAGCCTTGGCGAGCTGGTGGACGTTTCCGGTGGCCGAGTAGTAGACGACCGCAACCTTGGCACTCATGACGAGGCCCCTCCCAAGCAGAGATCTTCGTAAGACGGACGACGGGACCGGAGAAGTGGATAGGTATCCGGTTCCGACGGGATCGAGTAAAGCGGATAGCAATCCACTTCGCAAGCGATTTTCTGGGAGACCGCCCCTGCCCGCCTCCACCGGCCCCTGCCCCCTGCCCTGCGGCACCGCGGGGCGAAGCGGATAGCTATCCGATAGCCTCGGGACATGACCCGCATCGAACTCTCCGTCACGGGCCAGGCCCCGCCCGAGCGCGCCGACGCCGCTCGCAACCGCCGGAAGATCCTCGACGCGGCGGCTCGTCTGGTGGCCGAGCAGGGGCCCCAGGCCGTCACCATGAACGCGGTCGCGCACGCCGCCTGCATGGGCGTCGGCACGGTCTACCGGCGGTTCGGCGACGTCAGCCAGCTCCTCTTCGCCCTCCTGGACGACAGCGAGCAGCGCTTCCAGCAGTCGTTCCTGACCGGCCCCCCGCCGCTCGGCCCGGGCGCCCCGCCCGCCGAACGGCTGCGCGCCTTCCTGCACGCGCTCGCCGACCGGATCGTGGAGCAGCGCGAGATCATGCAGCTGGCGGAGGCCGCGTCACCGAGCGCGCGCTACACCAGCGGGGTGTACGCGACGCTGCACACCCATGTGTCGATGCTCCTGCGCGAGGCGCGGCCCGAGGCGGACACGGCGGTCCTGGCCCATCTGCTGCTCGCGCCGTTCGTCCCGAGCCTGATGGAGCACCTCACCGTCGGGCGGCGGGTGACACCGGAGCGCATCAAGGCAGGCATCGACGATCTGCTCGGAGTAGGGCCAGGGGCGACCCCCACGGACGACGGTTCCTGACGGTTCGTCGGCCGACCGCCGGACTGTCTGCCGAACCGATTCGTCATATGCCAACGCACCATGTTCAACGGCCACTTGGGACGGGCATGCACACACCGGAGGCTCCGGTTCTGCACACGTGGGGCCGAACGTCTCCACCGTTCCACCGCACGTCGTCCGCCACCCCCTCTCCTCCGTCCGCCCCCGGCGGGCGGGTCGCCTCCGCCGAGGTGAGCACATGGTCACCGTCCTTCCGGACTTCGCTCCACCGTCGCGCGTCTACCGCCTGCACGGGCATACCGTGCTGGCCCTCCGCGGCGAGATCGACATCGCCACCGCCCTCGAGGTCGTCCCGCACCTGGACGCGGTGACCGCCCCGTACGAGCCCCACGTCGTGATCGACCTGACGGCGGTCACCTTCTTCGACTGCTCCGGCCTGCGGCTGCTCAGCTCCGCCCGCCGCCGCGTGGCCGCCCGCCACGGCACTCTCACCGTGGTGTGCGCGCACGCGTTCACGCTGCGGATCCTGGCGCTGTCGGGCCTGGGCGCGGTGCTGCGCGTGGTTCCCACCCTGGAGGAGGCGGTCCTGGTCGCGGGCGGGTGACACTGGAGGGGAAACGCCACCAGGGGGACTCGACAAGGAGGCCGCCCATGAGCAGTCCCGCGCTCCCCCGGCTCACCAGCGCCCTGGCGGACGAGCACCGCACCCGCCTCACCGGCCTCGCCCACGAGGTCGACTTCCCCTCCGGAACCCGTCTCTTCAACGAGGGCGGCCACGCCGACCGGTTCTGGGTCCTGCGCTCGGGCACGGTCACCCTCGACATGCACGTCCCCGGCAGACGCCCGGCCGTCATCGAGACGCTCGGCTCCGACGAACTGGTGGGCTGGTCCTGGCTGTTCCGCCCCTATGTGTGGCAGCTGGGCGCCGAGGTCAAGACACCCGTCCACGCCTTCGAGTTCGACGCCCACGCCGTACGCGCCCAGATGGAGTCCGACCCCGCCTTCAGCGCGGCGGTCACCGGCTGGGTGAGCCGCGTCCTGGCCCACCGGCTGCACGCGGCCCGCACCAGACTGCTCGATCTGTACGCCCCGTACGGCAGCGGCCACGCCATGTGACCGCGCCGCCGATTCATACCTCGCGGTCGGCGCCCTCGGCCACCGGATAGGGCACGAACGTCGTGCTGTTCTCGTCGATCGCCAGGGCGCGGCCCAGCGGGGGCACCGCGCGCTGGGGGCAGTCCAGCCGTTTGCACATGCGGCAGCCCATGCCGATGGGGGTCGCGGCGGAGGCGTTGTCCAGGTCGAGCCCGTCGGAGTAGACCAGCCGCGAGGCGTGCCGCAGCTCGCAGCCGAGGCCGATCGCGAACGTCTTGGCGGGCTCGCCCCACCCGCCGCGGTGCCGGTTGACCGTGCGGGCGGTCCACAGATACCGCTGCCCGTCGGGCATGGCAGCGATCTGCACATGGATCCGGCCGGGCGAGGCGAAGGCCTCGTACACGTTCCACAGCGGGCAGGTGCCGCCGCCTCGCGAGAAGTGGAAGCCGGTCGCCGACTGGCGCTTGGACATGTTGCCCGCCCGGTCGACCCGTACGAACGAGAACGGCACGCCACGGGCGCGCGGACGCTGCAAGGTGCTCAGCCGGTGGCAGACGGTCTCGTGGCCGAGGCCGAAGCGGTCGCCGAGCCGCTCGATGTCGTAGCGGACCTCTTCGGCCGCCGCGTGGAAGGTGCGGTACGGGAGGATCAGCGCGGCGGCGAAGTAGTTGGCGACGCCGATGCGGGCGAGCGGCCAGGCCGGGGCCGCCGGGTCGAAGTCCTCGGCGGCGTGCCGGGACAGCTCGTCGGCGTATTCGAGCAGGGCGAGCTGGGTGGCCAGACGGAACGCCTGCTGGCCGGGGCGCAGGCGCGGGGAGAGGTGCAGGACGCGGGTCGCCGGGTCGTAGCGGTGCAGCCGATCGCCGTCCTCGGTGACCAGACGCACACCGTGGCGGTCCGCGAGGCGCGCGGCGAGCGCGCGGCGGACCTCGCCGGGGCGGATGCCGACCTCGGCGGCGAGCTCCTCGGCGGCCAGGTCCACGTCGTGGAGGTAGTTCTGGCGGCGGTAGAAGAAGTCGCGGATCTCCTCGTGCGGGGTGCGGGCCGCGACCGGCGGCGCCGAGTCGTCGCGTCCGTCGGTCAGTTCGGCCAGCCGCTCGGTCAGGTCCTGGTTGCGTCTGCCGAGGTCCAGGAGCACCTCGGCGACGGCCGGCAGCCTGGCCGCCAGGTCGGCGAGGTCGGAGGGCGAGACACGGGCGGCGGACACCTCGTCGGCCATGGCTTCGCGCAGTCCGGCGAGCAGCCGGGTGGTGTCGTGCTCGGAGAAGAACGACGGGTCGACGCCGAACGCCTCGGTCAGCCGCAGCAGTACGGGCACGGTCAGCGGGCGCGAGTCGTGCTCCATCTGGTTCAGATAGCTCGGCGAGATCGCGAGCAGCCTGGCCAGCTCGGCCTGGTTGAGCCGACGCTCCTCGCGCAGCCGCCGAAGCCGCGCACCGGCGTACGTCCTGCTCACCCAGTCCCCCTTCGCGTCCCTCGCGTGCGGGTGGGCGCGCGCGCCCCGCGAGCCGATCGGACGTGGATCAGCGTAACTCACGGGCGGGTTGGCAAAGTTGGCAGATCCGGGCCGGAAGATTCGCACAACATGGCTTTTGGCCAGCATCGACACCCGCCCGGAGCCCCTGCCACAGTCGTACCGCGGCCGCCCGGAACGAAGCCCCGGGCCGACCGGTCGGGAAGCCGCTCCACTCCACTCCCGGCGATCCCGACCTGCCCGGCGGCGCGGTTCCCCGTTCACCGGGCGTACGGCTCCGGGCGGCCGCACATCCCCGGCGACGACTCCCCCACCCTCCTTAACACCCTTCGCACTCCCAGGAGACGGACATGGCACAGGACGTCACGGCAGCCGCCGAGCAACTCGCCCGGCGCTGGGCATCGGAGCCCCGCTGGAAGGGGGTCGAACGCACCTACAGCGCGGCCGACGTCGTACGGCTGTCGGGCAGCGTCCGCGAGGAGCACACCCTCGCCCGGCGCGGCGCCGAGCGGCTGTGGCGGCAGTTGCACGAGCGGGACTACATCCACGCGCTCGGCGCGCTGACCGGCGGCCAGGCCGTCCAGCAGGTGAAGGCCGGGCTCCAGGCGATCTACCTCTCCGGCTGGCAGGTGGCCGCCGACGCCAACCAGGCCGGTCACACCTACCCCGACCAGAGCCTCTACCCGGTGAACTCCGTGCCCTCCGTGGTGCGCCGCGTCAACAACGCGCTGCTGCGGGCCGACCAGATCGCCACCGCCGAGGGCGCGGGCGACACCACGGACTGGCTCGCGCCGATCGTCGCGGACGCGGAGGCGGGGTTCGGCGGCCCGCTCAACGCGTTCGAGCTGACCAAGGCCATGATCGCGGCCGGTGCGGCGGGCATCCACTACGAGGACCAGCTCGCCTCCGAGAAGAAGTGCGGCCACCTCGGCGGCAAGGTCCTCGTCCCCACCGCCCAGCACATCCGCACCCTCAACGCCGCCCGGCTCGCCGCCGACATCGCCGACGTCCCCACCCTGATCGTGGCCCGCACCGACGCGCTCGCCGCCAACCTGCTGACCAGCGACGTCGACGAGCGGGACGCCCGGTTCGCCACGGGCGGGCGCACCGCCGAGGGCTTCTACCGCGTCGAGCCCGGCATGGGCCCGGTGATCGCGCGCGGCCTGGCCTACGCCCCGTACGCGGACCTGCTGTGGATGGAGACGGGCACACCCGATCTGGTGCAGGCCCGTACGTTCGCCGAGGCGATCCACGACCAGTACCCGGACCAGATGCTCGCGTACAACTGCTCGCCGTCGTTCAACTGGCGGGCGGCGCTGGACGACGACCGGATCGCCAAGTTCCAGCGCGAACTGGGGGCGATGGGCTACCGCTTCCAGTTCATCACCCTGGCGGGCTTCCACTCCCTCAACCACGGCATGTTCGACCTGGCGCACGGCTACGCGGAGTCCGGCATGACGGCGTACGTCGACCTCCAGGAGCGGGAGTTCGCCGCCCAGCGCGACGGGTTCACCGCCGTCAAGCACCAGCGGGAGGTCGGCACGGGCTACTTCGACCTCGTCTCGACGGCGGTCAACCCGGCCGCCGAGACGCTCGCGCTGCGCGGGTCGACGGAGGAGGAGCAGTTCCACTGACGCGTGCGCGCGTCCGCGTGCGAGCGCGTCCGCCCACGAGGGCTTGCCGACAACGTACGGAGGGATCATGAGCACTATCCAGCGCGTGGGGGTCGTCGGGGGCGGCCAGATGGGGGCGGGGATCGCGGAGGTGTGTGCCCGGGCCGGGCTCGACACCGTCGTCTGCGAGACCGACGCGGGAGCGGCCCGGGCGGCGCGCGAGCGGCTGGTCCACTCCCTGGACCGCGCCGTCGAGCGGGGCAAGGCGACACCGGCCGAGCGGGACGACGCCCTGGCCCGGCTCGTGTTCAGCGGCAGCCTGGACGACCTGGCCGACCGGCAGTTGGTCGTCGAGGCCGTCCCCGAGGACCCGGCGCTCAAGGCCGAGGTGTTCGCCGCGCTCGACAAGGCCGTGGAGGACCCGGACGCGATCCTGGCGACCAACACGTCGTCGGTCCCGATCATGCGCCTGGGCATGGCGACCGGGCGCGCGGACCGGGTGGTGGGGCTGCACTTCTTCAACCCGGTGCCGGTGATGCCACTGGTGGAGGTGGTCCCGTCCCTGCACACCTCGGCCCAAACCCTGGCCAGAGCAGAGGAGTTCGCGTCGTCCGTCCTGGACCGCACCACGGTCCGCTCGAAAGACCGGGCGGGGTTCGTGGTGAACGCCCTGCTGGTGCCGTACCTCCTGGCGGCGATCCGCATGGCCGAGTCCGGTTTCGCCTCGGCGGCCGACATCGACGCCGGCATGGAACGGGGCTGCGCCCACCCGATGGGCCCGCTCCGGCTCGTCGATCTGATCGGCCTGGACACGGTGGCGGCGATCGCGGACTCCCTGTACGCGGAGTTCAAGGAGCCGCTGTACGCCCCGCCGCCGCTGCTCCAGCGCATGGTCGAGGCGGGCCTGCTGGGCCGCAAGAGCGGGCGGGGGTTCCACCGGTACGGCGAGGGGTGATGGGTCGCCCGCGGAGCCGGTTGCCGTCCGATTGCCGGTCTCTGGTTACGCTGTCACCGCAGCTGGTTCGCCCCGTCCGCCAGGCGGGAGGCGTCGTAAGAGGGAACCCGGTGGGAATCCGGGACTGCCCCGCAGCGGTGAGCGGGAACGACCGCCGTCATCAGCACTGGGCCCGGCCACCGGGCCCGGGAAGCGACGGCCAGTAGGGGTCCGCCGGGAGACCGGCAGGCGCGCCCGCGAGTCCGAAGACCTGCCACTGCCCGTACGCCACCCGTGCGTACGGCGATCTCGGCGGCCTTCGAGGGGAGGGCCGGCGGAGCGGGCGGTCACGCACCCATCGCGCGTGGCCTTCGGCGCTGCCGTTCCTCCACGCCCTTCGCGACCTTGGCGAAATCCGGCTCCTCGCACCGACCGCCGGGATCCCCGCCGCGACTCGCGAAGGAGAGTCCCGTGAACCCCATGGGCATCCGCACGACCACCGGCCGCGCCCACAAGGCGCCCGCCGACTCCCGGGTCACCCTCGCGCACATCATGAGCGAGCACGACACCAACCTGTACGGCACCATCCACGGCGGCGTCGTCATGAAGCTGATCGACGACGCGGCCGCGGCCGCCGCGGGCCGCCACGCGGACGGGCCCGCCGTCACCGTCTCGGTGAACCGCATGGCCTTCCTCGCCCCCGTCCGCGCGGGCGACCTGCTCACGGTCCACGCGGAGCTGGAACGCGCCGGCCGCACCTCGATGGACGTCACCGTCCAGGTCACGGCCGAACGCTGGAACGCGTCCGGCCCCACGACGGAGGTGGCGACGGCCCAGCTGACGTTCGTCGCGATCGACGCGGACGGCACGCCGAGAGGGGTGCCGGGGCTGACGACCGCCACGTAACGAGCCAGAAGGTCAGCCCCCGCTCACCGCACCCTCCCCCGCGCCTTCAACGGCACCGGCGGCAGCGCGGGGGCGGAGAGCCGCTCCCCGTCGTATCCCTTCACCTCGCCGAACCGCGCCCCCGACATCCACTCCTCCCGTGCCTCCTCGATGTCCGCCTGCGAACGCCCGATGAAGTTCCACCACATCACGATCTCCTCCTCGAACGGCTCGCCGCCCAGGAGCATCAGGCCCGCGTCGGAGGCGGCGCGCAGGGGGAGTTCGGTGCGGCCGCAGCCGAGGTAGAGCATGGAGCCGGGGAGGACCGGGACGCCGTCCACGTGGGCCTCGCCGGACATCGACAGGACCGCGTACTCGAAGTCGGGGTCCAGGGGCAGGGCGAGGTCCGCGCCCGCCGTCAGGGTCAGGTCGGCGCCGACCAGGGGCGTGTAGATCGTGCCCGGCGACGCGGCGCCGTCGAGCTCGCCGAGGATCACCGTGGCCTTCAGGCCCGGCGCGGTCACCGTGGGCAGGTCCGCGTGGTGCTGGAAGTGCGGCTCGGTGTGACGGTGGGCGTCGGGCAGGGCGACCCAGAGCTGGGCGCCGTGCAGCAGACGGGCGTGCGGGCGGGGGCTCTCCTCGGAGTGGCTGATCGCCCGCCCCGAGGTCATCAGGCCGAGCTCGCGCGGGCGTACGGTCTGCAGGCTGCCGAGGCTGTCGCGGTGCAGCACCTCGCCCTCGTGCAGCCAGCTCACCGTCTGGAGCCCCATGTGCGGGTGCGGCGGCACCTGCATGCCGGGCTCGTCGGCGATGTCGTCCGGGCCGTAGTGGTCGACGAAGGCCCAGGCGCCGACCATACGGCGGCCGAGGTTCGGCAGCAGTCGGCGGACCTCGGTGGACTCGCCGAGCTTGACGGTGCGCGGCGAGAGGAGCTCGCGCACCGGCTCGGCGACGACGAAGCCGCGGCCGCCGCACACGGAGAGCGTGGCTTGACGATCGAGATTGCTCATGTCGGTCAACCTATTCCTGTCGGGGCACCCGGTGGCAGCCTCCCACGCGCGCCGCACCCGCGAGGTTGTGGAATGTTCAACCACAATCTCGTGTTGTGGCGTCCGTAAGGGCAGAGCAGACCAGCTACGAGAGGATCCTCCGTGGTCGACAGCTACTACGAGTCCGGCACCACCGCCGAGCGCTGGGACCGCGCCCACCTGTTCTTCGAGGCCAAGGAGTACGTCACGGCCGTACGCATCCTGACCGGCATCGTCGACGAGGTGCCCGAGCAGGTCGCGCCGAGACTGCTGCTCGCCCGGGCCTACTACCACTCCGCCCAGCTCAACAAGGCGGAGCGGGAGCTGCGTGCCGTACTGGAGCGCGACCCCGTCGAGCAGTACGCCACGCTGATGCTCGGCCGCACCCTGGAGCGCCAGGGCCGGCCCGAGGACGCGGCCCGCTATCTGCGCCTCGCCGCCGCCTTCGACGGAGACGTCACGGGGGAGGTCGCCGCACCGCGGTGACCTGCGGCCTCGGCGTCCCGACCGGCCGTTGAGCCGCGCATGGCACACTGGCCGCCGATCCGCCGAAGGAGTGCCCAGCCGTGCCCATGATCCGCAACCTCCGCAGGGCGGTCCGCCGCGCCTACCGCCGCACGGTGGACCTCAGCCACCCGGCCCGCTCGCCGCTCGGCAGCGCCGTGGTGAACTGCGTGGTCTACCGGGACGGGGTGCGCCAGCCCGGCGACTGCCCGGTGGAGGAGGCCGTACGGCGGGTGCGCAGGGCCAAGGAGGGGTTCGTGTGGGTGGGGCTGCACGAGCCGAGCGCCGAGGAGTTCGCCGGGATCGCCGAGCTCTTCGGGCTGCATCCGCTGGCCGTCGAGGACGCGGTCCGCGCCCATCAGCGCCCGCAGGTCCAGCCGTACGACGACGTGCTGTTCGCGGTCTTCAAGACCGTCGGCTACGTCGAGCACGAGGAGCTCACCGCGACCAGCGAGGTCGTCGGGACCGGGGAGCTGATGATCTTCACCGGGCCCGACTTCGTGGTCACCGTGCGGCACGGCAGGCACGGTTCCCTCGGCCCGCTGCGCGAGGCCCTGGAGGAGACGCCCGACCAGCTCGCCAAGGGCCCGGCGGCGGTGCTGCACGCCATAGCGGACCACGTCGTCGACGACTACCTCGTGGTCATCGACGCCATGCAGGACGACGTGGACGCCGTGGAGACCGCCGTGTTCAGCGATACCGCGGGGCGCGGTGACGCGGGCCGCATCTACCAGCTCAAGCGCGAACTCCTGGAGTTCAAGCGGGCGGTGACCCCGCTGACCCGCCCGCTCCAGGCCCTGGCCACCGGACCGATACCGCTCATCGGCCCGGACACCCAGCCGTACTTCCGTGACGTCTCGGACCATCTGGCCCGGGTCAACGAGCAGATCGGCTCCTTCGACGCGCTGCTCGACTCGATCCTCCAGGCCCATCTGGCGCAGGTGACCGTGGCCCAGAACGAGGACATGCGCAAGATCACGGCATGGGCGGCGATCGTCGCGGTGCCGACGATGGTGTGCGGGATCTACGGCATGAACTTCGACCACATGCCCGAACTGCACTGGAAGTACGGGTACTTCCTCGCACTCGCCGTCATGGCCGTCGCCTGTTTCGCCATCCACCGCGGGTTCCGCCGCAACGGCTGGCTCTGATCGGTCGGTTGAGGGGTCACCGTCACGCTCCGTAGAAGCGGGCGTTCCGACTCCGCCACCGATTTTCGGCCAACTCGACTACAGGCATCACCGAAGCGGTCACGCTGTGCCACATTGCTCGGCATGGAGACCAACACCGTGTTCTGCACGATCGTCCCGCCGCATGTCCTCGACAAGCTCGCGCAGGCCGAGGACCCCGCCATGTTTGAGCCCGCCCGCCGCACCCTGGAGCACGACGCGCTCCAGCGCACCCGGCGCCGGATCACCACCGTGCGTGGCATCACGCCCCCCACGGGCACGCCGTCCGACAAGCCGAACCGCACGATCTACGACGCCGGGACGCAGACGACGCTGCCCGGCCGCAAGGTGCACTCCGAGAGCGACACGCCGTCCAAGGACGCCACCGTCAACCGGGCGCACGCCGGGCTGGGTGCCACGTTCGAGCTGTATCTCAAGGCGTACGGCCGGCACTCCATCGACGACGCCGGGCTGCCGCTCGACGCGACCGTCCACTACGACGAGAAGTACGACAACGCCTTCTGGAACGGCGAGCAGATGGTGTTCGGCGACGGGGACGGCGACCTCTTCCTCGACTTCACCATCCCGGTCGACGTCATCGGCCACGAACTCACCCACGGCGTCACGCAGTACACCGCCAACCTGGAGTACTTCGGGCAGTCGGGCGCGCTCAACGAGTCGCTCTCGGACGTCTTCGGCTCGCTCATCAAGCAGTACGCGCTGGGCCAGTCCGCCGACCAGGCCGACTGGCTGATCGGCGCGGGTCTGCTCGGCCCGCGCATCCACGGCGAGGCGCTGCGGTCGATGAAGGCGCCGGGCACGGCGTACGACGACCCGCAGCTCGGCAAGGACCCGCAGCCCGCCACCATGGACGACTTCGTGCGCACCAGCCGGGACAACGGCGGGGTGCACATCAACTCGGGCATCCCCAACCACGCGTTCTACCTGGTGGCCACGGCGCTGGGCGGCAACGCCTGGGAGCGGGCCGGGAAGATCTGGTACTCCACGCTGACCGGCGGGGAGCTGGCGAGCGACGCCCAGTTCGCCGACTTCGGGCGCCTCACCGTCGCCACCGCCCGCACCCTGTTCGGCGACGGCGACGAGCTCCAGGCCGTCACCAAGGCGTGGAGCCAGGTCGGGGTGCCGCTCGGCTGAGCCGGTCCGGGACCGGTCAGGGAATCTGGATCTCCAGCTCGGGCCGGTCCCACATCACCGCGGGCGGGTTCGCGCGGGCCGTGCCGGTCCGCAGCGCGCCGACGCTGCGGTAGAAGCCCTCGGCGGGCGGGTGCGAGACCACCCGGACGCGGTCGAGCCCCGCGGCCCGGGCCCGGTCCGTCATGTGCGCGATGAGCAGGCGCCCGATGCCGAGCCCCTGGGCGTCGTCGGCGACGAACATCAGGTCGAGCTCGGGCGGGGCGAGCAGCAGGGCGTAGAAGCCGAGCAGCCGGTCGTCGGCGCCGGCCGCCGCGTACACCTCGTGTGTCTCGATGTAGTCGGGTCCCACCCGGTAGCCCGCGACCATCGCGGCGTACGGGCCCTCGTACGCCCGCGAGGACCGTACGAGCCGGGTGAGGCGCTTGGCGTCGCGCGCCACCGCACGCCGGATCCGCACGGCCTCGCCACCCGAGCCCGTAATGCGTGAAGTCATGCGGTGAGTATTACCGATGGAGGGCCGTACGGGCGAACCGAGGCCCTGCCGTGCCCCTGGCCCGGCCGATTCGCACGCGTTCGACGAGGTGGTGGCCGGAGCGGACGGGGCGTACGCGCAACGGCGTACGGTCCTGTGCGCGCCGGGGCCCGGCGGACCGTAAGTATCGCGCCGTACGGGCGCCCCCGGCGGCTGCGCGGCGGATGCTGGAGGTGCCCGGTGTGCACGCTGAGGAGGCCGTCGTGGGAATGCTCGTGATCGAAGGAACGTACCGGATCACCGGTGCCCGCCCGGACGGCGACTCCGTCCGCTTCTACCCGGCCGACCCCGCCCAGTGGGACCTCGTGCCCGGGCCGCACCGCGTCCAGCGCAACCGGACCGGCGGCGCCCAGCTGCGGCTCGACGGCATCGACACCCTGGAGACGCACTACATCCCGGCGCACGGCCGCGAGACGCACCAGCCCCCGCCGTTCGCCGACCGGGCGGCCGACGCGCTCACCGCCTGGCTCGGCTTCACCGGCGTCGAGCGCGACGCTCACGGCACGGTCACCGCCTCCGAGCCCGACCGGGCCCCGGGGTTCGTCCTCACCCGGGGCGCGGACCTGCACGGGCGCTGTGTGGCCATCGCGGGACGCGGCCCGGCGCCCGGTCCCAGCGGCCAGCAGCACTTCGTCGACGCGGCGCTGCTCCAGCAGACCGCCAACTTCGCCCAGTTGGCGGACGGGCTCGCCTATCCGACGTACTACACCAAGCTGTTCGTCGAGCTGCGCGCGGCGATGACGGCCGCGGTGCAGGAGGCGCGCACGGCCGCCAACGGGCTGTGGCCGGTGGACCTGACCACGAGCGGCGCGAAGATCGACGGTCTGCTCTCGCTCACCGACAGCGCGGTCGTGCTGCCGAAGCTGTTCCGGCGGCTCGCGGACTATCTGGTCCTCGGCGCCGGGGACCCCTCGCTCGCCGGGTTCAAGGCCTTCCTCGACCAGCGGCCCGATCGCGTCCTGATCGTGTCCAAGGGGCAGTTCACCACCCTGTCGACGGTCGTGGACGTCGCCGATCAGACGGTCCGGATGACCGAGCCGCCGGAGAACCTCGTCTTCGAGGAGCGCTGACCCCGGCGCCCGCTCCTACTGGTCGCGGTACGCCTCCAGCAGGCGCAGCCACACCTCGCTGATCGTGGGGTACGCCGGTACCGCGTGCCACAGCCGTCCGATCGGGACCTCGCCCGCGATCGCGATCGTCGCGGAGTGGATGAGCTCGCCCACACCGGGGCCGACGAAGGTGACGCCGAGCAGGACCTCGCGGTCCAGGTCGACGACCATCCGGGCGCGGCCCCGGTAGCCGTCGGCGTACAGGCCCGCGCCCGCCACGCCGCCCAGGTCCTGGTCGACGGCCCGGACGCGGTGCCCGGCCGCCTCCGCCTCGGCGAGCGTCAGCCCCGCCGACGCGGCCTCGGGGTCGGTGAAGACGACCTGGGGGACGGCGGCGCGGTCGGCGGTCGCCGCGTGGGCGCCCCAGGGGTCGGTCTCCAGGAGCGGCACCTTCGCCGCGCGCGCGGCGATGGCGGCGCCCGCGATCCGCGCCTGGTACTTGCCCTGGTGGGTCAGCAGCGCCCGGTGGTTGACGTCGCCCACCGCGTACAGCCAGTCGCTGCCCGCCACCCGGCAGGAGTCGTCGACCGGCAGCCAGGAGCCGGGGTCCATCCCGATGGTGTCCAGGCCGATGTCGTCGGTGCGCGGCGCCCGGCCGGTGGCGAAGAGGATCTCGTCCGCCTCGATGCGCCCGCCGTCGTCCAGGAGGACGGTGACGGGGCCGGTGCCGCCGTCCCGTACGACCCCGGAGACGGACACGTTCGTACGGACGGAGGCACCCGCCTCCTTCAGCGCCTCGGCGACCAGCTCGCCCGCGAACGGCTCCATCTTCGGCAGCAGCCCGTCACCGCGCACCAGCACGGTCACCTGCGCGCCGAACGCCTGCCAGGCCGTCGCCATCTCGACGCCGACCACTCCCC
Organism: Streptomyces sp. TLI_146; assembly: GCF_002846415.1. Lineage (NCBI taxonomy): Bacteria > Bacillati > Actinomycetota > Actinomycetes > Kitasatosporales > Streptomycetaceae > Streptomyces > Streptomyces sp. TLI_146. The sequence goes on along the minus strand of NZ_PJMX01000001.1, from coordinate 7,514,653 downwards.
CGCCGACGACCACGAGCCGCCCCGGCACCTCCTGCGCGCTGGTGGCCTCGCGGCTGGTCCAGGGCCTGGCGTCGGCGATGCCGGGCAGGTCGGGCACGACCGCGCGGCTGCCGGTGCACACGGCGACCGCGTGCCGGGCGGTCAGCACGTGGTGCTCGCCCTCGGGGCTGGTCACGCTGACCTTGCGGGTGCCGTAGAGGCGCCCGTGGCCCCGGTAGAGGTGCGCGCCGATGCCGTCCAGCCAGCGCACCTGGCCGTCGTCCTTCCAGTGCGAGACGTACTCGTCGCGGTGTGCGAGGACCGCGGGCACGTCCAGCGGGCCCGCCACGCTCCCGCGCAGGCCGGGCACCTTGCGCGCGTCCGAGCGGGCGATCACCGGCCGCAGCAGCGCCTTGCTGGGCATGCACGCCCAGTACGAGCACTCGCCGCCGACGAGCTCGCTCTCCACCACGGCGGCGCTCAGGCCCGCCGCCCGCACCCGGTCGGCGACGTTCTCGCCGACCGGTCCCGCTCCCAGCACCACCACGTCGTATTCCAGGGCTTCCGTCATACGCACAGTCTGGTGCGGGGAGTACCCCGGAGCCACAGGGGCAGCCGTGAGTCAGCGGAAAACATCCGGAATACCACGACGGCGGCCGCCGTTGTGCGAAGCGGCTTCACGGTGAGGCCAGGAAGAGGGAGTGCGTGATGGCGACTGTGGAGCTGACCAAGGAGAACTTCGACCAGGTCGTGTCGGACAACGACTTCGTCCTGATCGACTTCTGGGCCTCCTGGTGCGGTCCCTGCCGGCAGTTCGGCCCGGTCTACGAGGCGTCTTCCGAGCGCCACGACGACCTGGTCTTCGCCAAGGTGGACACCGAGGCCCAGCAGGAGCTGGCGGCGGCGTTCGAGATCCGCTCGATCCCCACGCTGATGATCGTCCGCGAGAACGTGGCGATCTTCTCGCAGCCCGGCGCGCTGCCGGAGGCGGCACTGGAGGACGTGATCAGGCAGGCGCGCGCCCTCGACATGGACGAGGTCCGCAAGTCGGTGGAAGAGGCCAACAAGGCGCAGTAGGGTCGGCCCGCTCGTCCTGAGCCTCAGCCCAGCTGCCAGGCGATGAGCGACAGGGACACCATCGACAGGAGCGTCGAGAGCAGCACGGTGTCCCTGGGCAGCTCCGTGTCCAGGGAGTACTCGGACGCGAAGATGAAGGCGTTCTGCGCGGTCGGCAGTCCGGCGCACAGCACCACCGCGAACAGCGCGTGCCCGTCGAGCCCGAAGAGCCAGTGCCCCAGCGCGTAGGCGAGCAGGGGCTGCGCGGCGACCTTCAGCCCCACCAGGATCAGCCGCTCGGTCCGGCCGTCGGCGTCGGGCCGTACACGCGCGTTCAGCGACATGCCGAGCGCGAAGAGCGCGGCCGGCACGGCGCCGCCGCCGAGGATCTGGAGCGGCGAGACCACTTCCTCGGGCAGTCGCAGCCCGAGCCCGGCGACCGTGAGCCCCAGCGCGGATGCCCCGATCACCGGGTTGCGGAACGGGAGTTGGAGGATCCGCGTCCACCGCTCGCGCCCTGCCCTGCGTACGTCCAGCTCGATCAGGACCAGGATCAGCGGCGTGATGAAGAGCATCTGGAAGAGCGCGGCGGCGACGATGAACGAGGTGTCGTGCAGGACGTGCACGGCGACCGGGATGCCCAGGTTCGCGGAGTTCACATAGGACGCGGCCATCGCGCCTATCGCCTGTTCGCCGCGCTTGCGGCGGAACATCCAGCGGCTGACGAGCAGTCCGGCCGCGAACACGGTGAGCAGGCTGGCGGCGAAGACGGCCACGCCCGGGCGGGCCAGGTCGCCCGGGTGCGAGCGGGACATCGTCAGGAACAGCAGCGACGGCATGGCGAAGGTGAACGCGAACCTTCCGAGCACGTGTTGCGCCTGGGCCTGGGCGCCGAGCACCTGGTAGCGCCCGGCGGCCCAGCCGCAGCATGTCAGGACCCAGATGGGGAGAAAGCCGCTGATCACTGAGTGCACCGCGTCAGCGTAGGCGCTCCGCCGGTGGGGCAGTTGGTCGGCCGCGGACCGTGCGTGGAGGTCGCGCGGTTCCCCGCGCCCCTAGGGGGTACGGCCTGCCCCGGACCGCGATGTCCTCCTAGAAACCGTGCGTCGCCGGCTCCCGCCGTACCGTCGTCCAGCGCAGCTCGGTGAATGCCTCCACGTTCGCCGTACCGCCGAACCTCGCCCCCGTCCCGGACGCCGCCACGCCGCCGAAGGGGCCACCGCCTCGTCGTTGACCGTCTGGTCGTTGACGTGGGCGATGCCGGTCGGGATGCGGTCCGCGAGCTCCAGGCCCAGCGCGGTGTCGCGGGTGACGATGCCGAGGGAGAGCCCGTACGGGCCGTCGGCGGCCAGGGCCGCGGCCTCGTCGAGGCTCCGGAACGGCCGGACCGGCGCCACCGGACCGAACACCTCCTCCGCGTACGCCGGGATGTGGTCGTCGACGTCCGCGAGGACGGTCGGGCGGTAGAACAGCTCCCGGTGGGTGCCGCCCGCCGCGAGCCGGGCGCCGCGCGCGGTGCTGGCCTCCACCAGGCCGTGGATCTTGGCCAGTTGGGACCGGTCGATGACCGGCCCGAGGTGTACCTGCTCGCGGTACGGGTCGCCCACCGCCAGTGCGTCGGCCCGCGCGGCGAGCCGCTCCACGTACTCCTCGTACAGCGAGGCGTGGACGAGGTGACGGCCGGTGGTCATGCAGATCTGGCCCTGGTGGAAGAAGGAGCCCCAGGAGGCCTGCGCCACCGCGCCCTCGATGTCGGCGTCCTCCATGACGACCAGCGCGGAGTTCCCGCCGAGCTCCAGGTGGACGCGCTTGAGCAGCCGCCCGGCGGCCTCGCCGACCCTGCGCCCGGCGGCGGTCGAGCCGGTGAAGGAGATCACCGGGACACCGGGGTCCGCGACCAGGGCCTGCCCGGCCTCGGCACCGCCCGGCAGTACGTGAAGCAGCCCCTCGGGCAGCCCCGCCTCCTCGAAGACCGCCGCGAGCGAGAAGCCACCGCAGACGGCGGTGCGCGGATCGGGCTTCAGGATCACGGCGTTGCCGAGCACGAGGGCGGGCGCGACCGAGCGGATGGCGAGGATGAGGGGGGCGTTGAACGGGGCGATGACCCCGGTCACCCCGACCGGCACCCGCCGGGTGAAGCTGAGCCTCGGCTCCTCGCTCGGCAGCACCTCGCCCAGCGGCCGGGAGGCGAGCGCGGCTGCCTCGTAGCACTCCTGGGCGGCCACGTGCAGCTCGAAGTCGGCCTTGCCGGGGATCGAGCCGGACTCCCGTACGAGCCATTCGCGCAGCTCGTCGGCATAGTGGGTGAACAGGTCGCCCGCACGGCGCAGTACGGCCGCACGGGCGAAGTGCGGGGAGCGCGCCCAGCCGGGCTGGGCCGCGCGGCCCGCCGCGACGGCTGCCGCGATGTCGTCGGCGGTGGCCAGGGTGTACGTGCCCAGGCCCTCTCCGGTGGCGGGCTCGGTGACCTCGTACTCACCCCCGACAGCGTCCGCGCCTGCCAGGTCTTGGGGTCGAGCAGGGTCATGAAGGATCTCCAGTCTCACGCGTGATCGAGAGCGATGACCGAGGGGAAGCCATGATCGCGGGGAAGTCCCGTGCGGCATCCTAGTGGGGCCGCACGAACAAATGTCCCGCCCGTCACTCGTGATACGGGTCTCCCAAGCGGACTACCGGCCCCCCAAAGGGACGCGGGGAACTGCGCGGCCGGCCACCGACAACCCACAGCCGAATCACCGCACTCCCAGCGGAGCGCCTAGCGCTCCAGGACCAGCGCCAGCCCCTGCCCCACGCCGATGCAGAGCGCGGCGAGGCCCACGCCCGAGCCCTTGGCGGCCAGTTGGTGGGCCACCGCCCCGGCGAGGCGGGCGCCCGAGGCGCCGAGCGGGTGGCCGATGGCGATGGCGCCGCCGCGCGGGTTCACGACGGCCGGATCCAGCTCCGGCCACTCGGCCAGACACCCCAACGACTGCGCCGCGAAAGCCTCGTTGAGCTCGAAGACGCTCAGGTCGCCGAGGCCCTTGCCCGCCTTGGCGAGCGCGGTGCGCACCGCCTCGACCGGGCCGAGGCCGAAGAGCTGCGGCTCGATCCCGGTGACGGCGGAGGTGCGGATCCGGGCGAGCGGTTCGCGGCCGGTGGCGCGCAGCCCCTCCTCGTCGACGAGCAGCAGGGCGGCGGCGCCATCGTTGAGCGGCGAGGAGTTGCCCGCCGTCACCGAACCGCCTTCGCGGAAGGCGGGCTTGAGCCGGGCGAGCGCCTCCATGGAGGACGACTCGCGGATGCACTCGTCACGGGCGAGGTCGACGCCCTCGTACGGGACGACCTCGCCGTCGTAAAGCCCCTTGGCCCAGGCCTCGGCGGCCTTGCGGTGGCTGTCGAGGGCGAACGCGTCCTGCTGCTCACGGGTCAACGCGTGCCGGTCCGCGATCAGTTCGGCGCCCTCGCCGAGCGCCACCGTCCACTCGGCGGGCATCTTCGGGTTGGTCATCCGCCAGCCGAGCGTGGTCGAGAAGAGCTGCTGGTGACCGGCCGGGAAGGCGCGCTCGGGCTTCTGCATCACCCATGGGGCGCGGGACATCGACTCCACGCCGCCCGCGACCGCGATGTGCGCGTCGCCGACCGCGATGGCGCGGGCGGCCTGGATGACGGCCTCCAGGCCCGAACCGCACAGGCGGTTGACGGTGACGCCGGGGACCGACACCGGCAGCCCGGCGAGCAGCACGGCCATCCGGGCCACATCGCGGTTGTCCTCGCCCGCGCCGTTGGCGTCGCCGAAGTAGACGTCGTCGATACGGGCCGGGTCGAGCTGCGGGGAGCGGCCGACGAGCGACTTCACCACGTGCGCGGCCAGGTCGTCGGGCCGCACCGAGGCGAGCGCGCCCCCGAACTTGCCGATGGGGGTGCGCACGGCGTCGACGATGTACACGTCCCGGATGCTCATCGGTTCTCTCCCGCTGCTCGGTCGGCCGTGCCCGCGTGGTGCGCGACGCCTTCGGTCCGACGCACTCTGTTCGCCCAGTGAACTTTGGTTCACAATCAGTCCCGAGTCTCGGCCCGCCCGCGGCGCGCTGTCAACGGCCCCAGGAGGACCCGTGTCCCCAGACATGTCGGTCGGCCCGCTGGAACGCGGCCTCGCGGTGCTGCGCGCGCTCGCCGCGTACGACCCGGACCGGGGCACGGACCGCGGCACGCTCGTACGGGCCACCGGGCTCCCCCGAGCGACGGTCGACCGGGTGGTGGCGACCCTGGACCGGCTCGGCCTGGTCCGCGTGGACGGCCGGGACGTGGCGCTCGCGCCGCGCCTGATGACGCTGTCCGGCGCCTATCTGCGCGGCAGCGGGATCCCGGCGGCGCTCGGCCCGCTGGTGGGACGGCTCGCGGACGAGCTGGACGAGTCCGTCTCGGTGGGCGTGCCCGACGGCGACGGCGTCCGCGTCGTCCTGCGGACCGCCGCCCGCCGCCGCACGATGTCGCTCGCCTTCCGCGTCGGCGACCTGCTGCCCGCCGACCGCTGCGCGCCGGGCGCGCTCTTCGCCGACGGCGCGCTGGAGTGGGCGCTCGACGAGGAGCTGATCGAGCCGGGGCTGATCGCGGTGGCGGTGCCGGTACGGGACGGGGCGGGCGCGACGGTGTGCGCGGTGAGCGTGGCGAGCCATACGAGCAGGCACAGCCCCCGGTCCCTGCGGGAAGCGGTGCTGCCCCGGCTGCGGGAGGCGGGGGGTGCGATGGAGGCGGCGCTCGCGGAGCGGACCGTGGTGGATGGGGCGGATCCGGTGGCGGGGGCGGATCCGATGCAGGGCGCCGCGTTCGTCGACGCGTCCGGCGCTCTCAAGCGGGAGCTGGGGCCGGACTTCCTGCAGTCCCTGGCCCGTGGCCTCGCGGTGCTGTGCGCGCTGGGCGCGGACCGGGGCGAGGGCCTGACGCTCACGGCCGTCTCCGAGACGACCGGCCTGGCGCGGGCCACCGTGCGGCGCTCGCTCCTCACCCTCGTGGAGCTGGGGTATGTGGAGCGCGGCGGTCCTGAGGGCCACCGCTTCCGGCTGCTCCCCCGGGTCCTCGAACTGGGCTGTGCCCGGCTCTCGGCGCTCGGACCCGCCGAGGTCGCCCGGCCGCACCTGGCGCGCCTGGTGGCGCGGACCGGCGAGTCGGCGTCGATGGCCGTGCTCGACGGGGCCGATATCCGCTATGTGGCACGCGTCCCGACCGTACGGATCATGAGCATCGACATCACGGTGGGGACGCGGTTCCCGGCGTACGCGACGTCGATGGGGCGGGTGCTGCTCGCCGCTCTCGCGCCGGGGGAACGCCCGCCGCTGCCCGACGGGCTGCCCGCCCTGACCCCGAACACGGTGACGTCCGCGGCCGGGCTGACCAGGATCGTGGAGCGGTGCGCGGCCGACGGGTACGCCCTGGTGGCCGAGGAGTTGGAGGTCGGGCTGCGTTCGCTGGCGGTGCCGGTGCGCGGGGCGGGCGGGCGGGTGGTGGCGGCGGTGAACGTGGCGCAGCACGCGGGGCGTGGGCGCCCGGAGGAGATGCTGCGGACGCTGCTCCCGGAGCTGCGGGCCGCAGCGGCGGGGATCTCGGCGGATCTTGCGGTGCTGGGGGTGTCGGGGGCGCCCGGTCACTCTTCGGGGGCGATGAGTGCGGTGAGGCCGTAGTCGAGTTCGGCGCCGTCCACGAGGAGGGCCTCGACGGTACGGGTGCGGGGGTCGATGTCGGCGACGATGCCGTGGCCGGCGTAGCGGGGGTAGCCCGTCTCGCCGGTCTCGCCCGTCGCCTCGACGAGGGCGGAACGGACGGCGCTGTCGGCTACGGAGGCGGTGCCGCGGGTTTCCACGTGGGAGGGGACGATGAGGATGACCAAGCGGGAGGGGTGCATGGGGGGACGGTAGGGGGGTGGGGGCGGGGGGTGTGCGGTGCCACTCCGTTCGCGGGGGCGGAATTTCCCCCACCCCGCCCCTTCCCGAAAGCCCTGCGGGCGGCTGGGGGAGATGGCTGGGGCAAGCCCCAGGCGCTTCCGGGGCTCCGCCCCGGACCCCGGCGGGGCTCCGCCCCTGCACCCCGTAAAAGACAAGGCTCATTACCGACCGGAAGGCGCGTCCACAACGGAGGGGTATGGACAAGTCGCGCTAACTCGACTCCCGCCTCACCAAGGTCGCCCCCATCAGGTCCCTCCGCTCCCCCACCGCCGACGGGTCGCGTACCGCCGCGTCCACCAGTTCCGCCAGGTGGCGGCCCGCGACCATGTCTATGTTGACCGTGGTCAGGCGGGGGCGGAGGAGGTTGCCGAGGAGGAGGTTGTCGGCGCCCACGATCGCCACCTCCGCCGGGATGTCCACGCCCGCGTCCTGGAGGGCGCGCATCAGGAGCATCGCGTACTCGTCGTTGTACGCGAACACCGCGTCCAGACCCAGCCCCCGCCAGCGCCGGGCCAGTCCGGCCGCAGCCTCCTCCTCGTACGCCAGCTCCAGCGGCTCGACCACCGCGTCCGTGCCCGCGACGGCCTTGCGCGCGCCCGCCAGGCGGGGGGTGGAGAAGAGTTCCAGGCCCGGTTCGGACGGCACCACGACGCCGATGCGGCGGTGGCCGCGCTCCAGGAGGTGGCCGACCGCGCACCTGCCTATCTCGCGCTGGTCCATCAGCAGCGAGTGCGCGCCCTCGACACGGTGCGGGCCCAGCGTGATGACCGCCCGCGCCCCCGACCGCTTCAGCAGCTCGACGCCCTGGGCGGTGAGCTCGGTCTCGGCCAGCGAGATGACCGCGACCGGCCGCAGCTCGGCCCAGGCGCGGGCCGCGTCGTCGGCACCCAGGCCGAGGCCGCTGTACTGCACGACCGTGTAGTCGAGGCGCCGCAGCGCCCCTTGCAGCTCGTTGAGGAAACGGCTGTAGAGCGGTCCGACCGGGATGTGCCCGCTGGGCAGCAGCACGATCCGGGTGCGTCCGGCACGCAGGCTGCGGGCGGCGGCGTGCGGCACGTAACCCAGCTCCTGGGCGGCCTCCCGGACCCGTAGGCGGGTGGGCTCGCTGATGCGTACGGCCGAGGTGTTGTTGAGTACATAGCTCACCGTCGCACGCGAGACTCCGGCCAGTCGGGCCACGTCGGCACTGGTCGGGACCGGACGCTCGGCGGGCTGCTGCGGCTGCTGCTGCTTCGAGGGATCGCTCATCGCGTTCGGCATCCTTGCAGAACCACCGGTGCCCCGGTCCGGCGGTTGGCCGAAGTCGGTACGGCGGGGACCGGATACACCGTCCGGGGCGGGGGACGCGAGGCGGGCGCTCAACGGGGCGACTGCTGCTCGTACAACGGGTTGCCCGGCGCCGGAGTGACCCGGCCGAACGACGTCACGACGGCCCGGAATCCGGCGTGATCGTGGTGCCGTGCGGTGTGCCGGATCGCCCAGTCCTCCGGCCCGTCACGGGTGTCGGAGGGCGGGGAGGTGTCGAGGCAAGTGGTGCACTCCATGGCGTAGACGGGTGCGGAGGCGCCGGGGGTGGTGTCCGGGCCGAGCGTCCATTCCGCGTACCGGATCACGGACCTCATGGCGTCCGCTCCGGTGTCGATGCCGGTGTCCGGCGCAGACTGTTCTGCCCGCGCGTCACCAGGTCGGCGACGGCTTGGGCCGCGCAGACGCTGGCGGCCGTGTGGGGTGGCAGGGCCCAGTGGGGGCCGGGTCGTGCGGTGAGGTCGGGGCGGGGCACGCCGAGCCACGTCCCTGGACGGAGGCACTCGACGCCTGGCGCCTGCCAGTTGGCGTACGTGCCTGGCGGTACGAGGGCGTAGTACCAGACGCCGATGCCGTACGCGTCGTGGATGACGGCCCCGCCGGGGAGGGTTTCGGCGAGGGACGCGGCGACGGCGTCGGGGTCTTCGCTGCCTGCGGCCGCGTGGACGACGGGCGCGGGCAGGCGGATCGCGTCGAACTTCTCGCCGGTCGGCACGAGGGCGATACCTACGTCGAATTCGCGACGGGCCTGGGCGGGTGCGGGGTGTGCGGAGGCGAGCCAGTCGGTGACGGTTCGCGCGGCCTGATTCATCACGGCGTGATCACCCCGGCCCCGGCCACTTTGGCGCAGTCGGCGTGCGCGTAGCTGGTGTGGTCACCGCCGGTGTCGGCGACGAACATACGGGTGATGGTGTCGGCGCCGGGCTCCTTGCAGACCTCGCAACGCCGGTACTGCGCCAAGCGTGCAGCTTCGTTGGTGTCTCTCATGCTTCGGACTCCCATCTGCCAGGTCATGTCATGTGGACACGGCAGATGGTGGACTCGTGGAAGGGGCACAAGGGCTACAGCCTGTATCCCTTCAGATCCCTCGAAGGGGTTGCTCGATCGCGCCGATCCATTCCGCGTACCGCGTCAACGACTCGTCGTCGGTTCGCTTCAGCCGACGCAGCGTCGCCGCTGTCTCGCGCGCCCAGGGGTGCTCACGCGTGTGCTGCGGGGCGATGCGGCGAGCAACCTTCAGCGACTCGAAGGCATCGTCCATGAGACCGGCCCACAGCTGGGCGCGGGCCAGTTCGATGGAGTAGCCGGACCGCCGCTCAGCGGGCATGCCGCTCGGCGGCTTCCAGTCCCGGGCGACACTCAGGGCACGTTCGACGTGGTCGCCGCCCAGACTCACGGCCACCGACACCTCGTGAACGCGGACCGAGTCGGGACCGAAGGCAGTGCCGTCGTAGACGTCCTCCCGGAGCTGATCGGCCAGTCGCAGTGCCTCATCGAGGTGGCTGTCAGCCGCATCCGGGTCTCCGGCCCGGCCGGCGATGACGGCTGCCCGCATGTGCAGGGACCCCCGGGCGGCACGTGCACTGCCCCGATCGGGCGCCGGACTGGCATCGATGGCCGCCTCCAGGGCGCGCAGACCTGCCCTGTGGGCACGGGCGACGAAGAACGGCTCCGTCCGCACGTACGCGACCGAAGCAGCCAGCAGCGGCTCTTCGGCCCGAAGCGAGGCCCACCTCATCAGGTCCACCAGACGGGCGGACAGGTCGTGGGCACCGAACTTGAACGCCACGGCATCGGCGGTCCGCGCGGCGGAGACGACCAGCGCGGCGGCGCGGCGCTCCTGGGCGCCCCGTTCCCCGTGCAGGGCGCGGAGGCTGTCCTCAAGAAGGCCCGGGATCACCTGCGAGATGCGGCCGTACTGGGCACCCAGGCGCCAGTTCACGGCTTCGTCCATAGCCGCACGCAGCTCGGGCAGCGTCCGGACCGGTGGCCCCTCCGGGGCGTCGTACGCGGCCAGCGCGGCGGAGATCGCGGGCAGCGCCCGGTGCACACGGTGCTCAGTCCGTGCGTAGCCGGTGCGCAGTGCGGACGGGTCCACGCCAAGGCTGTCCGCCAGGGCGTCGAGGGATGAATCACTCGGCATACGGGCGCCCCGCTCGACGGCCTTGACCATGGCGAGGGAGAGGAAGGAAGCGCGGGCGAGGTCTTGTTGCGTCATACGGCGGGAGTGGCGGGTGGCTGCGATGCGCTGCCCCACCTCGCGTGCACGGTCGGCGGACATGCTGAACTCCGTTCGGGCTGCTCCGAACCGTACCCGTCCGCGCACGCTGTGCGCACATGAACGGCCCTTGCCCGGAGCCCGAGTTGGGGACGCCCCCGCCTAGCCGGTGACGATCCGCACCAGCTCGTCCAGGGAGTCGATCCGCCAGTCCGCCGCAGCCGCCTCCGCCGTGTCCGCCCACAGGTGGCCCCACGGGCCCCGCCGCAGGTGTGCCGTCCGCAGGCCTGCGGCGAGGGCGGGACCGACGTCGTTCGCCGGGTGGTCGCCGACGTACAGCGTCTCGCCCGGCGCGGTCCGTGCGGCCTCGACGACTCGGGCGAAGAAGGCGGCCGAGGGCTTCGCCACGCCCCACTCGCCGGACGTGGCGATCACGTCGGCGGGCAGGTCCAGGGCCCGCAGGAGTTCGGCGGCGCGAGCCGTCTGGTTTCCGGCGATCACGACCCGTACGCCCCGGTCGCGCAGGGCCGTCAGGACCGGGCGTACGTCCGGGTACAGATCGGATTCGTCCAGGAACTCGCCTTGCCCGGCGGCCTCGCGAGCCGCGTACTCGGCGGCGACGTCGATGTCCGGCCGGATGAGCCGCAGTGCGTCCGCGTTGTCCCGCCCCTGGGCGACCACAGCGCCGACCAGGGCGGCCACCGTGTGCCGGGGGGCGTCGAGCCAGTCGGCCCAGGAAGCCCAGTAGCGGTCGTCGCGCACGAGGGTTTCACCGACGTCGAAGGCCACTGTGCGGATCATGGTGGAAGCGTAGGACACGCTGTCGAGTGCGGCACGGACAGTGCGGAGTTGGCCCCGCCGGAACCCGGAACCGGGCCGGGCCCGGCCGGGGGGCCATCAGAACTCACCCCGTACGACACTCAGACCGCCCCCACCCCCTCCTCCACATACTCCTCCCGAACCTCCCGCGCCCCGAACGGCCACACCTTCTCGAACCGCGCCCACGCCACGAACGCCACGCAGCCCAACGCGACCCAGGCCAGGGACCATTCGATCGGGTGGCGGCCGGGGGAGTTCTTGTCGGCGTAGCCGTAGATCACCAGCCAGCCCACCAGGGCGACGACGCTGGGCAGGGGGTAGAGCCATATCCGGTAGGGGCGGCGCAGGCTCGGCTGGCGGCTGCGCAGGACCGTCGCCGCGGCGATCTGGGCCAGCGCCTGGACCAGCACCATCACCGTGGTGAGCAGCTGGATCAGCGTGGCCAGGTCGGTGTGGCGGCCGATGAGGAAGCCGATCGCCGTGATGACGCCCATCGTGGCCAGGCCCAGCGTCGGGAAGCGGTGCCGGGGGTGGAGCCTGGCGTACGGGCGGAAGAAGACGCGGTCGCGGGCCGCGTCGTAGGGCACCCGGGAGCCGCCGAGCAGTCCGGTGAAGACGGAGGCGAAGGCCGTGACGAGGATGAGGACCGTGACGACGTCGGCGGCGCCCTTGCCCCAGGTCTTCTCCAGGACGGCGGACGCCACGGACGTGGAGGCGATGTCGCCGGGGTCGGTCATCCGCTGCCAGTTGATGACACCGAGGGTGCCTATCTGGAGGAGCAGATAGATCACCATGATGCCGAGGATCGAGAAGACGATGGAGCGCGGCAGGGTGCGCCCGGGGTTCTTGATCTCGGCTCCCATGTACGCGGTGGTGTTGTAGCCGAGGTAGTCGTAGATACCGATGGTGAGACCCGCGGCGAAGCCGAGCCAGAAGTGGTTGCTGGTGAGCTCGAAGGCGCCCGAGGGGTAGGTGAAGGCGCGGTCGGCGCTGAAGTGGGTGGCCGAGGCGATGATGACCAGGGCCACCGAGGCGATCATCACGGCCCACATGACGGTGGTGATCCGCGCGATGTGCTCGATGCCGCGCCACAGCAGCAGGACGACCAGCGCGATCACCCCGAGCCCGACCAGGTCGCCGGTGGTGCTGCCCATGTCCGGGGCGAGATAGCCGAGGTACTGGACGAAGCCGACCACGCCCGTGGACATGATCAGCGGGATGAACAGCATCGCCGTCCACACGAACAGGAACGGCATCAGGCGCCCGGTGCGGTACTGGAAGGCCTGGCGCAGATAGACGTAACTGCCGCCGGAACCGGGCAGGGACGCGCCGAGTTCGGCCCAGATCAGCCCGTCGGCGAGGGCGAGCACCGCCCCGGCGACGAAGCCCAGGACGGCCTGCGGTCCACCGAAGGCGGCGACCATCAGCGGGATGGTGACGAACGGGCCGATGCCGCACATCTGGCTCATGTTGATGGCGGTGGCCTGGAAGAGTCCGATACGGCGGACGAAGCCGCCGGTCGGCGGCGGGGTTCCGGACACGAGGGACCTCCCTGGGGCTCGGGGGACGTGGGCAACGGCGGTGCGAGCGGCGGTTCTTCGCCAGTGCGGGGATGCGCCCCGGCGCCGGGCGTGCTCAAGTTAAGTACCTTTACTTTTGGCGTCAAGAGGTCGCCGGGAAACCGTCCGGAGCGATGCGTGAGAATGATGCGATGACCAGCAGCGACGAGGGTGAGCAGCCCTGGAACCCACAGCGTCAGCGCAACAGCAACGAGCGGCTGCTGCTCGACCGGCTGCGCGCGGGCGGCCCCTCCTCGCGGGCCCAGCTCGCCCGCGAGAGCGGCCTGTCCAAGCCCACGGTCTCCAGCGCGCTGGCCGCGCTCGCCGCCACCGGCCTGGTCCGCGAGGCGGGCACGCATATCCCCGAGCGCGGCCGGTCCGCGGTGCTCTACGCCCCGGACCCGACCGCCGGATACGCGCTGGGCATCGACATCGGGCGGGCCTGGCTGCGGGTCGCGCTCGCGGATCTGGACGGCACGGTGGTGGCCCGTTCGGAGGTCCGCAACCAGGCCCGTACCTCCTCCACGATGGCCGATCTGGTGGTCACCACCGCCCATCAGCTCGTCGCCGGATCGGGCGTGGACCCGGAGAAGATCGCCCAGGCGGTCGTCGGCACGCCCGGTGTGTACGACGCGGAGAAGCGGCGGGTCCGCTATGCCCAGCACCTGCCCGGCTGGGGCCGCCCTGGCCTGTTCGACCGGATGCGCGACGGGCTCGGGATGCCGCTGGCGGTCCACAACGACGCCAATCTGGCGGCGCTCGGCGAATACACGTTCGGCGTCGGCTCGGGCAGCCGCCTCTTCGTGTACGTGATGATCGGCACCGGCCTCGGCATGGGCGTCGTCAGCGAGGGCCAGCTCTTCACCGGCGCGCACGGCGGGGCCGGTGAGATCGGCTTCCTGCCCTGGCCCGGGCGGCAGAAGCCCGACACCCTTGAGGACGCGGTCTCCGGCGACGCGGTGGTGGCCGCGGCGCGCTCGCACGGCATGGCCGGGCCGCTCACGGCGAAGGACGTCTTCGAGGCCGCGCGGGCCGGAAATCCCGCCGCGGTCAAGGCGGTCGAGCTGGAGGGCGAGCGCCTGGCCCACACGGTGGCGGCCGTCGCCGCGGTGCTCGACCCGGATCTGGTGGTGCTCGGCGGGGGCGTGGGCCACAGCGCGGATCTGCTGCTGCGGACCGTACGGGAGACCCTGCGCACCCTGACGCCGCTGCGCCCGAAGGTGGCACCGAGCTCGCTCGGCGAGGACGCGGTGCTGCTGGGGGCGGTGGCGACGGCGCTGGGGACGGCACGCGACGTGACGTTCGAGCGGCGCACCCGCTCGGGCAACTCCGGTCGTTGACATGGCTTCCTCAGGTCTCTACCTTCAGGATGCGAGTTAGTAAGGGTTCCTAACTTTGATGCCTGACCTGGATGCCGGGAGACCACCGTGTTCCACCGTCGAGCTTTCGTCCGCCGAAGGACCGCCGCGGCCGCCGCCCTCACCCTGACCCTCGCCCTCGCCTCGGGCGTCCAGCAGGCAACTCCCGCCGCCCACACGGCAGTTGTCCCCACCACGATGGCGCTCTCCGGGTACACCATCCAGTCCTCCGCCAAGGTCACCGACTCCGCCGCGGCCGTCTCCAGCCCCGGCTACCCGGCGGCGGGCTGGTACCCGGCAGGGCCCCGCTCCACTGTCCTCGCGGCCCTGCTCGCGGCGGGCAGGTACGCCGACCCCTTCTACTCCACCAACCAGAAGAACATCCCCACAGCGGACTTCGCCGTCCCCTGGTGGTACCGCTCGGACTTCACCGTCGCGGACACCTCCTCCCGTACGTATCTCGACTTCAGCGGGGTGATCTCGGCCGCCGACGTGTTCGTCAACGGGCAGCAGGTCGCGGAGAAGGGCGCGGTCGCCGGCGCGTACACCCGCCATGAGCTGGACATCACCTCGGCGGTGAGGTCCGGCACCAACACCGTGGCCTTCCGTATCCAGCCCAACGATCCCAGGAAGAACCTCACCATGGGGTGGATCGACTGGCTGCAACCCCCGCCCGACGAGAACATGGGCATCGTCAGGGACGTGCTGGTGCGGCGCGGCGGTCCGGTCGCGCTGCGGGACGCGCACGTCGTCACCGCCCTCGCCGTGCCGTCGCTCGCGAGCGCCGACCTGACGGTGAAGGCCCAGGCGCGCAACGACTCGGCGGGGACGGTCACCGCGACCGTCTCCGGCACGATCGGCGCGGCCTCCTTCAGCCAGGACGTCACGCTCGCCGCGCACGAGACGAAGACGGTCACCTTCACCCCGGCCGCCTTCCCCCAACTCCATCTCACCTCACCGCGCGTGTGGTGGCCCGCCGGAATGGGCGAGCAGGCGCTGTACGGACTCGACCTGACCGCGTCGGTCTCCGGCGCCCCCTCCGACACCGCGCACGAGTCGTTCGGCATCCGCGACGTGAAGGCACCGCTCAACGCGGACGGCGCCCGCCAGTACTCCGTCAACGGCCGCCCGCTGCTGATCAAGGGCGGCGGCTGGTCACCGGACGAGTATCTGCGCTGGGACCGCACCTATGTGGAGGACCGGCTCAAGTACGCGCTCGATCTGGGCCTCAACACCGTCCGGCTCGAAGGGCACATCGAGCCGGACGAGTTCTTCGACCTCGCGGACCGGTACGGCATCCTCACGCTGCCCGGCTGGGAGTGCTGCGACAAGTGGGAGGGCCAGGTCAACGGGAGCGAGCCGGGCGAGAAGTGGACCGCGGCGGACTACCCGGTCGCGAAGGCGTCGATGGCCGCCGAGGCGGCCCGGCTGCGCGACCACCCCAGTGTGATCTCGTTCCTGATCGGCAGCGACTTCGCCCCGGACAAGACGATCGAGAAGGGGTACGTGGACGCGCTGCGGGCGGCCGACTGGCCGACCCCGGTCGTGGCCGCCGCCTCCGACAACTCCGCGCCGATCACCGGCAGTTCGGGCATGAAGATGACCGGCCCGTACGACTGGGTGCCGCCCGCCTACTGGTACAACAAGCAGGAGGGCGGGGCCACCGGCTTCAACTCCGAGACCAGCGCGGGCCCCGACGTCCCGACCCTGGACACCCTGCGCCGCATGATGTCACCGGCCGAGTTGGACACGCTCTGGAAGAGCCCGTCGGCCAAGCAGTACCACCGCTCCCCCTCCTCGGCCTTCGCCACCCTGGCCCTCTACGACGCGGCCCTGACCGGCCGCTACGGCGCCCCGACGGGCCTGGACGACTATGTGCGCAAGGCGCAGCTCGCCCAGTACGAGAACGTGCGCGCCCAGTACGAGGCGTACGCCCGCAACGCCAAGGACGCATCGAAGCCCGCGACCGGCGTCGTCCACTGGATGTTCAACAGCGGCTGGACCTCCCTGCACTGGCAGTTGACGGACCGATACCTCGACCAGGGCGGCGCGTACTTCGGCGCGAAGAAGGCGAACGAGCCGCTGCACATCCAGTACTCCTACGACAACCGCACGGTCGCCGTGGTGAACGGCGCGCACACCCCCGTGTCCGGTCTCACCGCCCGGGTGACGCTGTTCAGCACCGACGGGACGCAGAAGTACGACAGGACGGCGACGGGTGTGGCCGTGGGCGGCGACGGGGCGAGGACGACCGCGCTGACCGTTCCGGCGAACGTGAGCGGCCTGTCCACGACGTACCTGGCCCGGCTACTGCTCACCGACGCCACCGGCAAGGAGGTCAGCCGCAACGTCTACTGGCTCTCCACCAAGGCGGACGTCCTCGACTACGCGCACACCGACTGGTACCACACCCCCACCACCGCCTACGCCGATCTGAAGGGCCTGAGCGCGATGGCGAAGGCGCGGGTGGGCGCCACCGCGACGACCACCAGCGGCGACGGCATCTCGACCACCTCCGTCACGCTCACCAACACCGGCCCGGGCAGGACCCCGGCCCTGCTCACCGACGCCCACCTCGTGGACGCCGAGGACACCCCGGTGCTGCCCGTCCACTGGTCCGACAACCAGGTCAGCCTGTGGCCCGGCGAGTCGGCGACACTGACCGCCACCTACCGCACCGCCGACCTGCACGGCTCCGCGCCCCGGCTGCGGATCTCGGGGTGGAACACCCCGACCGCCATCGTCACGGGCTGACCTTGGCCAGCACCGGCCACACCGCCGGGTCCTCGAAGTTCAGGGCCCACAGGGAGGTGTTGCGGATGCCGTGGCGGGCCAGCACCGGCAGGTCGGCCTCGATGCCCCGGGCGTCCTGGTACCAGACCTCGCGGGCCGTGTCCCCGTCCTGGTAGCTGAAGTGCGGGGTCTGCGAGACGGGGTCGAGGCGGTACGGCCTGCCCTCGGCCACGCGCAGGGCCTCCGCCTCGCGCATGGTGACGTGCCGGGCGCGGGCGCCGCCGTCCGCCGGCCAGTCCCAGCCGTACGCGGGCAGGGCCATCTCGATGCGGTCGGGCGGGATCAGCGCGGTGGCCCGGCGCAGGATCTCCTCGTACCAGTCGACCCCGGCGAGCGGGCCGGGGGCGCCGCCCGACCAGTGCCGGTCGTACGCCATGATCCGCACCCGGTCGGCGGCCCGGCCGAGCGTCGCGTAGTCCCAGACGCGCCCGGTGGTCGCGGTCTGCGGCGAGACGGTGCTGACGCAGCTCTTGGCCAGGGCGTGCAGGCGCTCGCACAGCTCGGTGACGAACGTGGCGTAGTTCGCCCGTACCGCGGGGTAGGCGGCGTCGCCGGTCGGGGCGATCGACTCGTAGTCGATGTCCAGGCCGTCGTAGGAGCGGCTGCCCACGACCGCGAGCAGGGCCGTGATGTGGGCGGCGCGGCGGGCCGGGTCGGCGAGGATCGTGGCGAGGACGCCGGGCTTCATGGTCTCCATGACGGTGGGGACCACGGCGATCCCGGCCGCGTGCAGCCCGTCGACGATGCGCCGGTCGCCCGCGCCCGGGTGGCCGTCGACGCGCTCGGCGCTGATCGCCTGGTACCAGAACGGGCTGACGGTGTGGAGCTGGGCGGCGTGGCGCAGGGCGTCCTGGTACGCGCCCTCCTGGTCCCAGTACGGCAGCCAGGCGGAGACGGTGCGCGGCGGCGCGGGCTCCGCGGCGGAGGCGGGCGGGGGTGCGGCGACGGCGAGAAGGGCGGCGAGCAGCGCCGTGAGGGCTCGGATGATCATGCCCCCGAGCCTGGCCGCCGTCCGCCCCCGGGGCCCCGCACACTGCGCCGTCCGGCGCAAGCGGGCAGGCGGCTCTCACCCCACGGGGGCCGCTAGGCCGTCGCGAACACCGTCTCGAAGGCCCGCAGCGTGGCCCGGTCCCGCGTGCGGTCCAGGACCGCGAAGACGACCTCGTCGAAGTGGCGCGCGAAGCGGCCCTCGCCGGTGAGCCGGCCGTGGAAGGCGCCCGCCACCCCCGCCGGGTCGTTGCGGAAGACACCGCAGCCCCAGGCCCCGAGCACCAGGCGCCGGTAGCCGCAGACGGCAGCCGTCTCCAGCACCCGCTCGGCGCGCCGCGCCAGGGCCTGCGGGATACGGTCCAGGGCCTGCGGGCTGCGCTGGCGGATCACTCCCGCGTTGGGCGCGGGCGAGGTCAGGAATCCCACCCGGAACGGCTCGTCGAGCAGCCGTCCCCGGTCGTCCCGGAAGACCGGCACACCCGGCGAGTGGATCACCCGGTCGGTGTAGAAGACATCGCGGTCGGCGCGGTGGTGCTCGTAGAACCCGGGCTCCGTCAGCAGCGTCGGATACAGCGCGGAGGAGCGGCAGAGCGCCTCCTCCTGGGCCTGCGCGCCGTTCAGGAAGCCGCCGCCGGGGTTGCGTGCGGACGCGAAGTTCAGCACGGCCACCTCGCCGGGGCCCTCGCCCACCAGCCGCCGGGCCGCCTCCAGGCTGCTCTCGCCGGTCACCGCGCATACGCTGGAGCGGTCGAGGTCGGGTGTCACCGGCACCGGGCCGGGGCCGAAGAGCCGGGTTCCGTCGACGGCCGCCGCCAGCCAGGCGGCGATCGAGACCGTGGCCCCGCCGGGCGCCTCGTACGCCCCGGTTTCGGTGATCGCCACGGTGTGGCGCGCGAGCTCGCGCAGTCGTGCACTCATATCTAGCATCGTTGACGTCGGGACGACACTCCCGCAACATACTTTCCGTCCGGATGGGCACTCTTGTGCGAGACGACGGCAGTGGCTTAGGTGGGACAGTGCACCGAAAAGGCCCCCGAGTTGGGGAAGCGACCATGCTGACCAGACAGTTCACAGAAACGGAAGCGGATGATCTGCTTCGATGTATCTGCTTCAAGACCGGCCCACCTCGCGCCGTCGGCGTCGAAGTGGAATGGCTCGTCCATGATCTGCACGACCCGCACCTCCCCGTACAGCACCATCGACTCGCCGCCGCCTACGCCTCGTTAAGGGCACTGCCCCTGCGGTCGGCACTCACCGTCGAACCCGGCGGCCAGCTGGAGCTCAGCTCGCTTCCCGCCGATTCCCTCATGGAGTGCATCGACTCCGTGGCGGCCGATCTGACGGCCGTCCGGGCCGCTCTTCGCGCCAGGGACCTCACTCTCACCGGGCTCGGCCAGGATCCGTGGCAGCCGCCGCGCCGCTTCCTGCACGACCCCCGGTACGACGCCATGGAAGCCCACTTCGACCGGACGGGCCCGGCCGGGCGGGCCATGATGTGCACCTCCGCCTCCGTCCAGGTCTGCCTCGACGCCGGGTACGAGGAGCCGGGCCCGCTCGGCTTCGGGCGCCGCTGGCGCCTGGCCCACCTGCTCGGCGCGGTCCTGGTGGCCGCGTTCGCCAACTCCCCCTGGCAGGAGGGCAGACGCACCGACTGGCGCTCCTCCCGGCAGGCGGTGTGGACCGCGATCGACCCGGTGCGGTCGCTGGCGCCGCCGCTGGACGCCGAGCCCCGGGCGGCCTGGGCCGCGCACGTCCTGGACGCGCCGGTGATGTGCGTCCGCTCCGACGAGGGCCCCTGGGACGCGCCGGAGGGGCTCACCTTCCGGGAGTGGCTGCGCACGGGCGAGCCGCGCCGGCCCACCCGCGAGGACCTCGACTACCACCTGACCACGCTCTTCCCGCCGGTGCGGCCGCGCGGGCACCTGGAGCTGCGCATGATCGACGCGCAGCCGGGCGAGGACGGCTGGATCGTCCCGCTCGCCGTGACCACCGCGCTCTTCGACGACCAGGAGGCGGCCGAGACCGCCTACCGGGCCGTCAAGTCCCTTGCCGAGAGGGCCGGTTCGCCGCCCGCGCCGCGCAACCCGCTCTGGGTCGACGCGGCCCGCTCGGGGCTCACCGACCCCGAACTGCGGGAGGCGGCCGAGATCTGCTTCGCCGCCGCCATCGAGGCGCTGCCCCGGCTCGGCGCCACCCCCGAGGTCCGGCGGGCGGTCGCCGCCTTCACGGACCGTTACGTCGCACGGGGCCTCTCCCCCGCGGACACCTCGCCCGCGCCCGCCCCCGGGAAGGACACCTCCTCATGACCGGCCCCGAACCGACCGGAGCGGCCCCCACCGACCCGGAGGCGCTGCGGCAGCGCGCGCTTGCGGCGCTGACCGCCGCACGGGCGCGCACCGCCACCCTCACCTCCTGCGTCGACGACCACGACCTCACCGCCCAGCACTCGCCGCTGATGTCGCCGCTGGTCTGGGACCTGGCGCACATCGGCAACCAGGAGGAGCAGTGGCTGCTGCGGGCCGTCGCCGGGCGGGACGCGATGCGCCCGGAGATCGACTCGCTGTACGACGCCTTCGAGCACCCCCGCGCCTCCCGGCCCTCGCTGCCGCTGCTCTCGCCCGCCGAGGCACGCCGGTACGCCGCCGAGGTGCGCGGCCGGGCGCTCGACGTCCTGGAGAGCACCCCGCTGGAGGGCGGCCCCCGGCTCGTCGACGCGGGCTTCGCCTTCGGGATGATCGCCCAGCACGAACAGCAGCACGACGAGACGATGCTGATCACCCATCAGCTCCGCAAGGGCCCGGCCGCGCTCGCCGCCCCCGAGCCGCCGAAGGGTTCCACCGCGGACCTGCCCGCCGAAGTCCTGGTACCCGGCGGCCCGTTCACCATGGGCACCTCGGCCGAGCCGTGGGCCCTGGACAACGAGCGCCCGGCCCACCACCGGATCGTCCCGGCCTTCCATCTCGACACCACCCCGGTGACCTGCGGCGCGTATCTGCGGTTCATCGAGGACGGCGGCTACACCGACGAGCGCTGGTGGGAGCCCAAGGGCTGGGCCATGGTCCGCCGGCACGAGCTGACGGCCCCGCTGTTCTGGCACCGCGAGGGCGGCCAGTGGCTGCGCCGCCGCTTCGGGGTAACCGAGCCCGTACCGCTGGACGAGCCCGTGCTCCATGTGAGCTGGTACGAGGCGGACGCGTACGCCCGCTGGGCCGGGCGGCGGCTGCCCACCGAGGAGGAGTGGGAGAAGGCGGCCCGGCACGACCCGGCCACCGGCCGCTCCCGGCGCTACCCGTGGGGCGACGCCGACCCCGCCTCCGACCACGCCAACCTGGGCCAGCGCCATCTGCGCCCGGCCCCCGCCGGGGCCTATCCGGCGGGCGAGTCCCCGCTGGGGGTACGGCAGTTGATCGGCGACGTGTGGGAGTGGACGTCCAGCGACTTCATGCCCTACCCGGGCTTCGTGGCGTTCCCCTACCGGGAGTACTCGGAGGTGTTCTTCGGGCCCGACCACAAGGTGCTGCGCGGCGGCTCCTTCGCCGTGGACCAGGTCGCCTGCCGGGGCACCTTCCGCAACTGGGACCTTCCGGTGCGGCGGCAGATCTTCGCCGGGTTCCGGACCGCGAGGGATGCCTGATGTGCCGTCACCTCGCCTTTCTGGGCGAGCCGTTGGCGCTCGGAGAGCTCCTGGTGAGCCCGCCGCACGCGCTGTACCGGCAGTCCTGGGCGCCGCGCCGCCAGCGGTACGGGACGGTCAACGCGGACGGCTTCGGCGTCGGCTGGTACGCGGACGGCGACCCGGTGCCGGGCCGCTACCGCCGCCCGGGGCCGATCTGGGCCGACCCGTCGTTCGCGGACCTGGCCCGGGTGGTGCGCACCGGCGCGCTGCTCGCGGCGGTCCGGGACGCCACCGAACCCGGCGCGGACGGCGAGGCCGCGGCCGCCCCCTTCGCCGCCGGGAACTGGCTGTTCAGCCACAACGGGGCGGTCAAGGGCTGGCCCGGCTCGCTCGCCCCACTGGCCGCGACCCTGCCCGCGGAGGAGTTGCTGCGCCTGGAGGCGCGCTGCGACTCCGCACTGGTGTGGGCCCTGCTGCTGCACCGCCTGCGGGCGGGCGACGAGCCGGGCCGGGCGCTCGCCGAGACGGTGACCGAGGTCGCCGGGGCCGCGCCGGGCTCGCGGCTGAACCTGCTGCTCACGGACGGCGAGACGATCGCCGCCACGGCCTGGGGCGACACCCTGTGGTACCTGGCCCGGCCGGGCGACCGCACGGTCGTCGCCTCGGAGCCCTACGACGACGATCCGCACTGGCACGAGGTCCCCGACCGCACCCTGCTGTCCGCGACCCGTACCGACCTCGTACTGACCCCCCTCAAGGAGCCTTCCTCGTGCACCAGTCCCACCCGTTCCAGCTGACCCGCACCCTGCCCGAGGACGCCACCGGGGCCGCGCTGCGCGCCGACGTGCTGCACGGGCTGACGGGTACGCCCAAGACCCTGCCGCCCAAGTGGTTCTACGACGCCCGGGGCAGCGAGCTGTTCGAGGAGATCACCCGGCTCGACGACTACTACCCGACGCGCGCCGAGCGCGAGATCCTCGACCGCCGGGCCGCCGAGATCGCGGCCGCCTCCGGCGCCCGCACCCTGGTCGAGCTGGGCTCGGGCTCCTCGGAGAAGACCCGGCTGCTGCTCGACGCGCTGCCGGACCCGCTCACGTACATCCCGGTGGACGTCAGCGAGAGCGCCCTGACAGGGGCGGCGAAAGCACTGATCGAGGAGCGGCCGAAGCTCGAAGTGCACGCCCTGATCGCCGACTTCACCCGGCCGCTCGCCCTGCCCGCCACGCCGGGGCCGCGCCTGGTGGTCTTCCTCGGCGGCACCATCGGCAATCTGCTGCCCGCCGAGCGCGCGCGGTTCCTGGCCTCGGTCGCCGCGATGATGGAGCCCGGCGACAGCTTCCTGCTCGGCACCGACCTGGTGAAGGAGGAGTCGGTCCTGGTGCGGGCGTACGACGACCGGGAGGGGGTGACGGCCGAGTTCAACAAGAACGTGCTCGCCGTCATCGACCGGGAGCTCGGCGCGGACTTCGACCTCGACGACTTCGCGCACGTGGCGCGCTGGGACGCCGGGAACGAGTGGATCGAGATGCGGCTGCGGGCCCGCGCCGACCTCACCGTGAAGATCCCCGAGCTGGACCTCGTCGTCCGCTTCGAGGAGGGCGAAGAGCTGCGGACCGAGATCTCGGCGAAGTTCCGCCGCGAGGGCGTACGGGCGGAGCTCGCGGCCGCCGGGCTGACGGCCACCCACTGGTGGACCGACGCCGACGGCCGGTTCGCGCTGTCGCTGGCGGTCCTGGGCAGCGAGGGCCGCGTCACGGGAACAGCAGTGAGCTGATCCGCGAAGAGGCCGTACGGGCCGCCGTCTTCGGGTCCGCGCCCGTGAGCACGGCGGTCATGTACGGCTTGATCGGGTTGTCGGCCTCGACGGCGGCCCACTGGGGCGAGTTGGGCGTGGCCCGGCCCCGGGCCGCGCCCTGCGCCATCGCGGCCGTGCCCGCCTGGTTCTCCACGGCGGCCGCGAGCTTGGGCTTGTTCGGTACATAGCTCATGGTGGCGGCGAGGTCCTGCTGCCACTTCTCCCCGGCGAGCGCCTTGACCACCTCCACGGCCTCGGTGTGGTGCGCGGACCGCTTGGGCACGATGAGGTCCGAACCGCCGGTGAAGACCGCGCCCGGACCGGCCGCGGTCTTGCCGGGGATGGGGAAGTAGCCGAGCTTGTCGGCGAGCGCGGGGTTGGCCTTCTGGATGGCCTTGGCGGTGCCCGGGACCGCGATGATCTGGGCGACCTTGCCCTTGGCGAAGACCTCGGCCTGCGGGGGTGTGGCCTCGTCGGCGTCCTTGGGGCCCGCGCCGAGCGCCTGGAGGCGGCGGTAGAAGTCCATGCCGCGCAGCGCGGCGGGGGTGGCGAGGGTGCCGGTCCACTCCCCCGCGTTCTCCTGGGCGAGCTCGCCGCCCTCGTCCCAGACGAACCCGGCGAGGGTGTACCAGTCCTGTCCGGCCAGGTAGATGCCCTGCTGCGCGCCGGTGTTCAGCTTGTCGGTGTCGGCCAGCCACTCGGCGCGGGTCTTCGGGGCCTTGGTGATGCCCGCCGCGTCGAACAGGTCCTTGTTGTAGATGACGACGCGGTTCGCCGCGTACCAGGGGATGCCGTACTGCACCCCGTCGACCTTGCCGGGTTCGGCGAGGCCCGGCAGCCAGTCCTTGCTGCCCCAGTCGCGCAGCGACTCCAGGGTGAGGTCGAGCAGTCCGCCGCTCGCCGCGTACTGGGAGACCTGGGTGTTGCCGACCTCGATGACGTCGGGCGCCTCGCCGGTCTTGAGGGCGGCGCTCACCTTCTGGCCGATGCCGGTCCACTCCTGGATCCGTACGTCGAGCTTGACCGAGCGGTGCTCCTTCTCGAACTCGTCGGTGAACCGCTTGACGAAGTCGTCGGAGGCGCTGTCCTTCATCAGCCACACGGTGACGGTGGTGCCGGAGTCCCCGCCCACGCCCGGCAGCGCGCCGCAGCCGCCGAGTGCGAGGGCCGTGACGAGCACGACGGGGGCATGGAGGAAGCGGTTCTTCACGGAGGTCACCTTCTGCGTCATGGCACGGGCAGTCATGACCCGACGTGGGGAAAGCGCAGACGGCTCTTCTGGGGGAAAGCGCTGTTGGCTAGTTCGGGTGCGGCCGATTTTGGTCTGTACCAATGGACCGGTCAAGCCCCGTTACGGAACCGAGGCCGCCCCCGTCCCCGCGCCCGCGCCCGGCCGACGCCTCGCGAACCGGCGCGAGGTGGGGCACGGTGGAGGGACGCGACGAAGAGGAGTGCACCTCCATGTCCAATCACACGTACCGCGTCACCGAGATCGTCGGCACCTCCCCCGAGGGCGTCGACCAGGCCATTCGCAACGGCGTCGCCCGCGCGTCGCAGACCTTGCGCAATCTGGACTGGTTCGAAGTAACCCAAGTACGCGGCCAGATCGCCGACGGGCGGATCGAGCACTACCAGGTGGGTCTGAAGGTCGGCTTCCGGCTGGACGACGACCAGGAGGTGTGACGGCCGGGGCGGCGGGGTCCGACGGACCCCGCCCGCTCAGGTCCGCCCCTCCCGCTCCTGCGCGTCCTTGAGCGCCTCGGAAGGGGCGGCCCACCGCGCCCGTACGACCCGGAAGCCCGCCCGTTCGGCGGCGTCGCAGACCAGCTCGTCGTCGTCCACCAGCATCCGCACCTCGCGCCCCGCGCCGAGCCGGCGCAGCAGCTCCAGCTTGGTGGTCCGGGCGGGCCTGCGGTCGGCGTTGGGCCGCATATGGAGCGTCCCGTCGGGCAGGCCCTGCGCGGCCAGCCACGTCCGGGTGTCCCGGCGGCAGCGCTCCGGGCGGCCGGTGAGGTAGACGACCTCGCACTCCTCGGCGGCCGCCAGGCACAGCGCGATGCCCTCCGCCAGCGGCGGGTCGGCCGGGGCCGCGGCGAAGAACGCCGTCCAGTCCCGTTTCGCGCCCTCCAGGAAGTGCTGGCGGTGGCCGCTGTCCGCGAGCGTGCCGTCCAGATCGAATACGGCCAGTGGCCTGCTGTTCTCGGTCATGCGCCCACCCTAGGGAATCCTGGCGCGGCACAGACGTTGAAGGTTGTGTGAGCTCAGTGATCGCGTCGACGCGCTTCTCCGTCCTGGACCGCTCCCGCATCCGCGCGGGACACGACGGCCCGCGGGCGCTGCGGGACACCGTGGCCTTCGCCCAGGAGGCCGAGCGGCTCGGCTACCACCGCTTCTGGGTCTCGGAGCACCACAGCGTGCCGGGCGTCGCGGGCTCCGCGCCGACCGTGCTCGCCGCGGCCGTCGCCGCCGCCACCTCCACGATCCGGGTCGGCACGGGCGGGGTGATGCTGCCCAACCACCAACCGCTGGTGGTGGCCGAGCAGTTCGGGGTGCTGGAATCCCTCTTCCCCGGCCGTATCGACATGGGCCTGGGCCGCTCGGTCGGGTTCACCGACGGCATCCGCGCGGCGCTCGGCCGCGACAAGCGGGACGCCGACGACTTCGCGGGGCAGCTGACCGAGCTCCTCGGCTACTTCGACGGTACGCAGACGGCCCACCCCCAGGTGCACGCCCGCCCCGCCGAGGGCCTGCGGGTGCCCGCCTTCGTCCTCGCCACCGGGCAGGGCGCCCGGCTCGCCGCCGAGGCGGGTCTCGCCCTGGTCATCGCCAATGTGCGCGGCGAGGAGACGATGCTGCGCGCCATCGACGACTACCGCGACGCGTTCCGCCCGTCCGCGTGGAACGACCGCCCGTACGTGGTGGTCTCCGGCACGGTCGCGGTGGCGGACACCACCGAGGAGGCCCGCCGCATCCTGCTGCCCGAGGCCTGGTCGACGGCGTACTCGCGCACCCGTGGCGAGTTCCCGCCGCTCTCCCCCGCCGAGGAGATCCAGGCCCTGGCGATGACCGGCCGCGAGCGAGCGCTCTTCGAGGAGGCCCTGCGCGGCCAGATCCACGGCACCGAGGACGAGGTCGAGGACGCCCTGGAGAAGCTGCTCTCGCGCAGCGCGGCCGACGAGTACCTGGTCACGACCAGTACGTACGACCGGGGCGCGATGCTGGACTCCTACCGGCGGCTCGCGGGCCTCTTCGGCGGCCCCGCCTAGAATTCCGGTATGCAAAGCCCCGCCGGAGCCCCCGAAGACCGCGCCCACGACCCGTATGTACGGGTGCGGGGCGCCCGCGAGCACAATCTGCGCGGGGTCGACGTGGACATCCCCCGGGACGCGCTGGCGGTCTTCACCGGGGTCTCCGGGTCGGGCAAGTCCTCGCTCGCCTTCGGGACGATCTACGCGGAGGCCCAGCGGCGCTACTTCGAGTCGGTGGCACCGTACGCCCGGCGGCTGATCCACCAGGTGGGCGCGCCGAAGGTCGCGGAGATCTCGGGGCTGCCGCCCGCCGTCTCGCTCGAACAGCGGCGCTCGTCGCCGACCTCGCGCTCCTCGGTCGGCACGGTCACCACGCTCTCCAACTCGCTGCGGATGCTGTTCTCCCGCGCGGGCAGCTATCCGGCGGGCGCCGCGCGCCTGGACTCGGACGCCTTCTCGCCCAACACGGCCGCCGGGGCCTGCCCCGAGTGCCACGGCCTGGGCCGCGTCCACCGCACCAGCGAGGGGCTCCTCGTCCCCGACCCGTCCCTGTCGATCCGGGAGGGCGCCATCGCGGCCTGGCCGGGCGCCTGGCAGGGCAAGAACCTGCGCGATGTCCTGGACACGCTCGGGTACGACGTGGACCGGCCCTGGCGCGAGCTCGACCCGGCGGACCGGAAGTGGATCCTGTTCACCGACGAGCAGCCGGTGGTCACGGTGCACCCGGTGCGCGAGGCGAACCGCATCCAACGCCCGTACCAGGGCACGTACATGAGCGCCCGCCGCTATGTGATGAAGACGTTCGCCGAGAGCAAGAGCCCCACCCTGCGGACGAAGGCCGAGCGGTTCCTCACCGCCGCCGACTGCCCGGTCTGCGGCGGCAGCCGGCTGCGGCCGGAGGCTCTGGCGGTCACCTTCGCGGGCCGCACCATCGCGGAGCTGGCCGCTCTCCCGCTCACCTCCCTCGCCCAGGTGCTGCGTTCGGCCGACGGCGGGCCCACGGCCGAGGTCCTGACGGCCGACCTGCTGAGCCGGATCGACCCCGTCACCGAGCTCGGCCTGGGCTACCTCAGCCTGGACCGGACCGCGCCCACCCTCTCCGCCGGTGAGCTGCAACGGCTCCGGCTCGCCACCCAGCTGCGGTCCGGGCTCTTCGGCGTGGTGTACGTCCTGGACGAGCCGTCGGCGGGGCTGCACCCGGCCGACACGGAGGCCCTGCTCACGGTCCTCGACCGGCTGAAGGCGGCCGGGAACTCGGTGTTCGTGGTCGAGCACCACCTCGATGTGGTGCGGCACGCGGACTGGCTGGTGGACGTGGGTCCGCACGCCGGAGTGCACGGCGGGCGGGTGCTGCACAGCGGACCGCCGCACGAGCTGGCCGAGGTGGCCGCCTCGCAGACCCGCCGCTTCCTCTTCGACACGGCGCCCGCGCCCGTACGCGAGGTGCGCGAGCCGTCCGGGTGGCTGGAGGTCGGCCCGGTGACCCGGCACAATCTGCGGGGCCTGACGGCCCGGCTGCCGCTGGGCGTCTTCACGGCGGTGACCGGCGTCTCGGGCTCCGGGAAGTCGACCCTGGTGGGCGAGGTCACCGAGGAACTACCGGGTGTGGGGCGCCTGGTGACGGTCGATCAGAAGCCGATCGGCCGCACCCCCCGCTCCAACCTCGCCACCTACACCGGCCTCTTCGACGTCGTACGCAAGCTCTTCACCGCCACCGAGGAGGCGAGGGCGCGCGGCTACAAGGCGGGCCGGTTCTCCTTCAACGTGCCCGGCGGGCGCTGCGAGACCTGCCAGGGCGAGGGGTTCGTCTCGGTGGAGCTGCTGTTCCTGCCCAGTACGTACGCGCCCTGCCCGGACTGCCACGGCGCCCGGTACAACCCCGAGACGCTGGAGGTCACCCACCGGGGGCTCACCGTCGCCGAGGTGCTCGACCTGACCGTGGAGGCGGCGGCGGACTTCTTCGCCGACACCCCGGCCGCCGCCCGGAGCCTGACCGCGCTGCTCGACGTGGGCCTCGGCTATCTGCGCCTCGGCCAGCCCGCCACCGAGCTCTCCGGAGGCGAGGCCCAGCGCATCAAGCTGGCGGCGGAACTCCAGCGCGTACGCCGCGACCACACCCTCTACCTCCTGGACGAGCCCACGACCGGGCTGCATCCGGCCGATGTCGAGGTGCTGCTGCGCCAGTTGCACGGCCTGGTCGACGCGGGCCACTCGGTGGTGGTCGTCGAGCACGACATGAGCGTGGTGGCGGGCGCCGACTGGGTGGTCGACCTCGGGCCCGGCGGCGGTGACGAGGGCGGCAGGATCGTGGCGGCGGGCCCGCCGCGCGAGGTCGCGTCGGCGGGGGCCGGGCGCACGGCCCCGTATCTGGCGAAGGCGCTGAGCGCTCCGCTGGAAGCGCCGTGATTCGACTGCGGGGCGTCCGTGGCTGGTCGCGCAGTTCCCCGCGCCCCCATAGGGCGCGGTACCGCACCGGCCTGCCACGAGTCCGCTCGGCCAGTCGGCATTCGAGCGCCGATCAGTAGCAGAACTGCACCGGGCGACAAGCTGACGGCTCGTCAATTCATGGCGGAACAGCCGCTGTTCGGTCCGAAAAAGCGGACTTACTCTCAAGTTCACCAGGGTTCGGATTCACCTGAGTTCCTCCTCGCAACCCCCACCCCATCGAAGTCGTCCGACCGAGGAGCCCCCCATGGCAACCCGCAGATTCCGCGTGCCCGCCGCCCTCGTGGCCACCGCGGCCGCTCTCGCCCTCGGCGCCACCACCGCCGCGAGCGCCGTCGCCCCCGGTTCCACCACGGTGAACCCGGCCGGCCACTCCTTCGGCGCCAAACTCAACGGCAAGGCCACCTTCACCGCCGGTTCCACCACCATGACCTGTACGGTCTCCGCGTCGCTCCCCAACGGCACGGGCACCAACCAGATCCCGGCCGCCCCCGGCAACCACAACGCCGCGGGTCCCGTCTCCGCCGCCATCAACCCGCCGACCTTCAGCGGCTGCACCACCAGCATCTTCGGCGTCGGCGTGACCGTCACCAGCAACGCGACAAACGGCCAGTGGAGCATCTCCGCCCAGTACGGCTCGCCCATCTCGGCCGGGCTCACCATGCCGAAGGGCGGCGTCGTCATCAAGACCAGCGGCCTGGCCAGCTGCACGCTCACCGCGTCGCCCGGCGGCCCCACCAGCGTCCCGGGCACCTGGACCAACGGCTCCCCGTCCAGGCTGGCCATCGCCAACGCGCCCGTGGCCGCCACCGGCACGGGCGGGTTCCTCTGCCCGACGGGCAACCAGACGGCCACCTTCAGCGCGACGTACGACGTCAGCGACACCACCGACCCGGCCCAGCAGATCACCGTCACGAGTTGAGCCGTACGCCGAAAGGGGCGTGCCCCGGACCCGCGGCCCGGGGCACGTCCACCGGCCGACCGCTCAGCGGCCGACCTTCTTCGCCTTCCTGGTGGCCCGCAGCCACTCCTTGTTCATCGCCGCGATCGAGGGCAGCGGAATGCCCTTGGGGCAGGCGGTGGCGCACTCGCCGGTGAGGGTGCAGCCGCCGAAGCCCTCCGCGTCCATCTGGCCGACCATGTCGAGCACCCGGGTCTCGCGCTCGGGCGCGCCCTGCGGCAGGACATTGAGGTGGTTGACCTTGGCCGAGGTGAACAGCATGGCCGAGCCGTTGGGACAGGCCGCCACGCACGCGCCGCAGCCGATGCACTCGGCGTGCTCGAAGGCGAAGTCGGCGTCCGGCTTGGGCACCGGCGTGGCGTGCGCCTCGGGCGCGGCTCCCGTCGGGGCGCTGATGTAGCCGCCCGCCTGGATGATCCGGTCGAACGCCGAGCGGTCCACCACCAGGTCCTTGACCACCGGGAACGCGGCGGCCCGCCACGGCTCGACATCGATGGTGTCGCCGTCCTCGAACGCCCTCATGTGCAGTTGGCAGGTGGTCGTGCGCTCGGGGCCGTGCGCGTCGCCGTTGATGACCAGGCTGCACGCGCCGCAGATGCCCTCGCGGCAGTCGTGGTCGAAGGCGACCGGGTCCTCGCCGCCCAGGATGAGCTCCTCGTTGAGCGTGTCGAGCATCTCCAGGAAGGACATGTCGGCCGAGATGCCGTCCACTTCGTACGTGGACATCGCTCCTTCGGCGTCGGCGTTCCGCTGCCGCCAGACGCGCAGGGTGAGCTTCATGCGTAACTCCGCTGGGTGGGGTGGACGTACTCGAAGACGAGGTCTTCCTTGTGCAGGACGGGGGCGGTGCCGGTTTCCCTGAACTCCCAGGCGGCGGCGTACGAGAACTCCTCGTCGCGCCGGGCCGCCTCGCCGTCCGGGGTCTGGGACTCCTCGCGGAAGTGGCCGCCGCAGGACTCGGCGCGGTGCAGCGCGTCGAGGCACATGAGCTCGGCGAGCTCCAGGTAGTCGACGATGCGGTTGGCCTTCTCCAGGGACTGGTTGAACTCCTCTCCGGTGCCCGGGACCTTGATGCGGCGCCAGAACTCGTCGCGGATCTGCGGGATCCGCTCCAGCGCCTTGCGCAGCCCCTCCTCGGTGCGGGCCATCCCGCAGTACTCCCACATCAGCTCGCCGAGCTCGCGGTGGAAGGAGTCGGGGGTGCGGTCGCCGTCCACCGCGAGCAGCAGGTTGAGCCGGTCCTCGGTCTCGGCGACGGCCTCGGCGACCGCAGGGTGCTCGGCGGTGACCGGATCCTGGTGCGGGTTGCGCGCCAGATAGTCGTTGATCGTGGAGGGGAGTACGAAGTACCCGTCGGCCAGGCCCTGCATCAGGGCCGAGGCGCCGAGCCGGTTGGCGCCGTGGTCGGAGAAGTTGGCCTCCCCGATCGCGAACAGCCCCGGCACGGTGGTCTGGAGGTCGTAGTCGACCCACAGTCCGCCCATCGTGTAGTGCACGGCGGGATAGATCCGCATCGGCACCTCGTACGGGTTCTCGGCGGTGATCCGCTCGTACATCTCGAAGAGGTTGCCGTACTTCTCCTCGACCTTGTCGCGCCCCATCCGCGCGATGGCGTCCGCGAAGTCGAGGTAGACGCCCTGGCCGCCGGGCCCCACCCCGCGCCCTTCGTCGCAGACGTTCTTGGCGGCGCGCGAGGCGATGTCGCGCGGGACGAGGTTGCCGAAGGAGGGGTAGATGCGCTCCAGGTAGTAGTCGCGCTCGTCCTCGGGGATCTCGGCGGCGGGCCGGGTGTCGCCCTTGGCCTTCGGCACCCAGATCCGGCCGTCGTTGCGCAGCGACTCGCTCATCAGGGTCAGCTTGGACTGGTGCTCGCCGGTGCGCGGGATGCAGGTGGGGTGGATCTGGGTGAAGCACGGGTTGGCGAAGTAGGCGCCGCGCCGGTGGGCCCGCCACACGGCGGTGGCGTTGGAGTTCATGGCGTTGGTGGAGAGGTAGAAGACGTTGCCGTAGCCGCCGCTGGCGAGCACCACCGCGTCCGCGAAGTAGGTGTCGATCCGGCCGGTGACCAGGTCCCGGGCGACGATCCCGCGCGCCTTCCCGTCCACCACGATCAGGTCGAGCATCTCGGTGCGGGCGTGCAACTCGACGTTCCCGGCGGCGATCTGCCGCGAGAGTGCCTGGTAGGCGCCGAGCAGCAGCTGCTGTCCGGTCTGGCCGCGTGCGTAGAACGTACGGGAGACCTGGACGCCGCCGAAGGAGCGGGTGTCGAGGAGTCCGCCGTACTCGCGGGCGAAGGGCACGCCCTGGGCCACACACTGGTCGATGATCTCCACCGAGATCTGCGCCAGGCGGTGGACGTTGGACTCGCGCGCCCGGAAGTCGCCGCCCTTGACGGTGTCGTAGAAGAGGCGGTGGATGGAGTCGCCGTCGTTGCGGTAGTTCTTGGCGGCGTTGATACCGCCCTGCGCGGCGATGGAGTGGGCGCGGCGCGGCGAGTCCTGGAAGCAGAACTGGACGACGTGGTAGCCCTGTTCGGCCAGGGTCGCCCCGGCCGAGCCGCCCGCGAGTCCGGTGCCGACGACGATCACGGTGTGCTTGCGGCGGTTGGCCGGGTTGACCAGCTTCGCCTCGAAGCGACGGGTGTCCCAGCGCTCGGCGACGGGGCCCGAGGGCGCCTTGGTGTCGGCGATCGGCTCGCCCAGCGTGTAGCGCGTGTAGTCGATGGATGAGGTCATTCAGCTCACCACTCCGGTCATGACGGCGACGGGGACGGAGATGAATCCGAGGGTCAGCACCAGCGCGAGCACGTTGGCGAGGGTCTTGAGGATCCGGTCGCGGGCCGCGCTGCCGGCGCCGAGGGTCTGGGCGGCGCTCCAGAAGCCGTGCTGGACATGGAGGCCGAGGGCGAGCATCGCCACGATGTAGATCGTGTTGCCGTACCAGGTGGAGAAGGTGTCGATCACGTTCTGGTACGGGTGCCCGGACTGGAAGCCGCCTGGGTGCACGGTCCCGGTGGTCAGGTCCAGGACGTGCCAGACGATGAACAGGCCGAGGATGATCCCGCCCCAGCGCATCGTGCGGGTGGCGTAGCTCGCGCGCGGCCGCTTGTGCACGTACTGGCTGGGGCGCGCCCTGAGGTCGCGCCGGCTCAGCTGGTACGCGCAGACCGCGTGCGCGACGACGGCGGCGACGAGCACCACCCGGATGATCCAGAGCGCCCACTCGTAGTGCAGGAACGGCTCACCGACGGTGCGCAGCCAGTGCGCGTACCCGTTGAAGTCGCCCGCCCCGAAGAAGATCTTGAGGTTGCCGAACATGTGGACGGCCAGATACGTCAGCATGATCAGGCCGCTGACGGCCATGACCGCCTTCTTGCCGACGGTCGAGTCCCACACGGTGCGCGTCAAGGACGGTTTTCGGTCCGTCCGCGTTGCCAGAGCCATGTCGTAGACGCTAGGGCCGGAGGTCCCGAGAGGTCCAAGACATGAATACGCTCAATTCGATAGCCATGGCCTATCGTGGGCCCATGCAGTTCCAGCAGCTCCTGTACTTCGTGGCCGTCGCGGAGACCCGCCACTTCACCCGCGCCGCCGAGCAGGTCCATGTCGCGCAGCCCTCGCTCTCCCAGCAGATCAGGGCGCTGGAGAAGGAGCTGGGCGCCGAGCTGTTCAGCCGCGCCCGGGGCAATATCGCGCTGACCGACGCGGGCGAGGCGCTGCTGCCGCTGGCCCGCCGCATCCTCGCCGACGCGGACACCGCCCGGATCGAGGTGCAGGAGCTGGCGCAGCTGCGCCGCGGCCGGGTCCGGCTCGGCGCCACCCCGAGCCTGTGCACCGGTCTGCTGCCGGACGTGCTGCGCGCCTTCCACGACCGCCATCCGGGGATCCAGCTCCTGATCGAGGAGGGCGGCTCGCACGACCTCGTACGGGAGCTGGCGCGCGGCGCCCTCGACCTGGCCCTGGTGGTGCTCCCGCTGCCGCCCGGCTCCCCCGCGCTGACCAGCGTCGAGCTCTTCCACGAGGACCTGGTGGTGGTCTCGGCCGCCGCCGAACCCGCCCCGGGCAGCGGCGGCCGGGTGCATATCCGCGATCTGCGCGACGCGCCGCTGGTGATGTTCCGGCACGGCTACGACCTGCGCGAGCTCACCGTGGCGGCCTGTCGCGGCGAGGGCTTCGAGCCGGTGTTCACGGTCGAGGGCGGCGAGATGGACGCGGTGCTCGGCTTCGTACGGGCCGGGCTCGGCATCGCCGTGGTGCCGAGCATGGTGGCGGCGCGGGCGGGCCGCGATCTGCGGGTGACCCCGCTGGCCCGCCCGGGCCTGCGCCGCACGATCGCGCTCGCCCACCGCAGCGACGTGGACCCGCCGCGCGCCGCACGGGAGTTGCAGCGGGTCCTGCTGAGCATCGGTACGGGTCAGACCGCGTCGGTGAGCGCCAGCGAGTGAATGCGGTCGGGTGCGCCCGGGCGGGCGTAGTACCAGCCCTGGGCGGTGTCGCAGCCCAGCTCGCGCAGCTGCTCGGCCTGGGCCCCGGTCTCCACGCCCTCGACGGTGACGGCCAGTTGCAGACTGTGGGCCAGTGACACGATCCCCTCGACGATCTTGATGTCGACGGGGTCGGCCGGGTGCTGCTGCATGGACTGGGTGAAGGAACGGTCCAGCTTCAGCACGCTCACCGGGAGGCGCCGCAGGTTCGCCAGGTTCGAGTAGCCGGTGCCGAAGTCGTCCAGGGCGATGTCCACACCCATGTCCGCGAGCTGGCGCAGCGGCTTGAGCAGATCGTCGTCGGCGCCGATCAGCGCGGACTCGGTGACCTCCAGGCACAGCGCGCCCGGCTCCAGACCGGAGCGCTCCAGCATCTCCACCGTGTCGGCCACCAGGCCCGGGTGGTGCAGCTGCGTCGGCGACAGGTTCACGTTGACCCGCAGCGGGCCGCCCGCCCGCGAGCCCGGGTGGCGCTCCTGCCAGGACCTCGCCTGGCGTACGGACTCCTCCATCACCCAGCGCCCGAGCGGCACGATCAGACCGGTGTGCTCGGCGAGCGGGATGAACCGGTCCGGGCCCAGGACGCCGTGCTGCGGATGCGACCAGCGCACCAGCGCCTCCGCCCCGTGCACACTGCCGTCGCCCAGGTGCACCAGCGGCTGGTACTCGATGAAGAACTCGCCGCGTTCCAGGGCGGCGGGCAGCGCGTTGGTGAGCCCGTGCCGGGTGATCGCACGGGCGTCGGCCTCCGGGTCGGCCCGCTCGAAGCGGTTGCCGCCGGCCGCCTTGGCCCGGTACATCGTGATGTCGGCGCTGCGCAGCACCTCCGCCGGGCCGCGCTCGCCCGCCGGGCCCTCGACCACGCCGATCGAGCCGCGCACGGTGAGCTCGCGGCCCTCCAGCCGGATCGGCGCGGAGAGCACGCCGAGGATGCGCGAGGCCAGTTCGTCGACCTCGCGCAGGGTGTCGGTGCCGGTGGTCAGCGCCACGAACTCGTCGCCGCCGAGCCGCGCCACCATCTCGCCGGGCCCGGTCGCACAGCTCTGCAGCCGGTCGGCGACCTCCACCAGGAGCCGGTCGCCCGCCGAGTGGCCGAGGCTGTCGTTGACCGCCTTGAAGCCGTCGAGGTCGAGATAGCAGAGCCCGAAGCGCTTGCCCTCGCCCGCCGCCAGCGCCTTGTCCAGGCGCTCGAAGAACAGGGTGCGGTTGGGCAGGCCGGTCAGCGCGTCGTGGGTGGCCTCGTAGCGCAGCCGCAGATTCAGCAGCCGCCGCTCGGTGGTGTCCTCCAGGAGGGCCAGCTGGTACTGCGGGCGGCCCTCGGCGTCGCGCAGCAGCGAGACCGTCAGATTGGTCCACAGGACGGTGCCGTCGCCGCGGTAGTACGGCTTCTCGACCCGGTAGTGGTCGCGCTCGCCCCGCACCAGCTCCTCGTACAGCTTCCAGACCTGCGGCGCGTCCTCGGGGTGCACCCACTCGCTGACGTTGCGGCTGCGGAGCTGGCCCTCGACGCCGCCGAACATCCGGGTGAGCGTCTCGTTGACCTCCAGGACGCGGCCTTCGAGGTCGGCGATACCGATGCCGACGGCGGCGCCCTCGAAGACCGCGCGGAACCGGGCCTCGGTGGTGTGCAGGGCCTCCTCGGCGGCGCTGCGCGCGGACAGCGCGGAGCGGGCGATGGCCTCCTGCTCGCTCAGGGTGCGCTCGCGCAGCGCCTGGGCGAACCCGGCGGCCATCGCGTGCTGGAGGCGGGCACAGCGGGCCCGCGCCTCCTCGGCCCGCAGGTCGCCACCCGTACCGCAGTACAGGACGAGGTAGGAGTCGACCACGCCGAGCGTACGGCTGAGCGCGTCCGGGTCGGTGCAGTGGGCGCCGACCAGCGCGGCGCCGATCTCGTGCGCGGGCGCCGGGTCGAAGTGGCGGCGGTGCAGCGCCTCGATGAGGCGGCGCGCCAGCGGCAGCAGATGGCGCTCGAACTCGGGGCGGGTCAGCGATGTGGCCGTCACCGGGAAGATGGCCCGGCTCCAGATCGTGGCGAACCGTTTCAGCCGCGACTCGGGGCCGTCCGGATCGACGAGCTGCCCGTCCGTGCGGATCGGGGTGCTCACGCTATGCGTCCCACGCCGGCGAACCCCGAGAAGGCATAGGGGTCCTCCTGCTCCGGCGAGTTCTCCGGGCGCCACATCGGCATCTGCACCAGACCGGGCGCGACCAGCTCGAACCCGTCGAAGAAGGTGGCGATCTCCTCGCTGGTACGCATGACCAGCGGGTTGCGGATGTTGCGGTAGACGCCCACCGCGCCGCCGGCCCGGTCCTCGCTGAGCGGGATGCCCTCGTACGCGGCGTGGGTGAGGATCAGCAGGCTGCCGGGGGCGAGCGCGTCGCGCAACGCGGCGACCGCGGCGCGCGGGTCGTCCGAGTCCTCCACGAAGTGGAGGACGGCGACCAGCAGGAGGGCGACCGGCCGGTCCAGGTCGAGCAGCCGGGTGACCTCCGGGCTGCTGAGGATGTCCTGCGGCTTGCGCAGGTCGGCGGCGACCACGCCCGCCCGGTCGTTGCCCTCCAGGACGGCCTTGCTGTGCGCGACGGCGACCGGGTCGTGGTCGACGTAGACCACCCGCGCCTCGGGGGCAGCGCTCTGGGCGACCTCATGGACGTTGCCGAACGTCGGGATGCCCGAGCCGATGTCCAGGAACTGGGTGATTCCCTCATCCAGGGCGAAACGGACCGCCCGCCGCATGAAGGCCCGGTTCGCCTGCATC
This sequence comes from Streptomyces sp. TLI_146, assembly GCF_002846415.1. NCBI lineage: Bacteria > Bacillati > Actinomycetota > Actinomycetes > Kitasatosporales > Streptomycetaceae > Streptomyces > Streptomyces sp. TLI_146. The sequence continues at coordinate 7,477,351 of NZ_PJMX01000001.1, read as the reverse complement.
ACCTTGGGCAGCCCGGGGATGAACTCCATGGCCTTGCGCGCGGCTTCCCGGTCCACCTCGAAGTTGTGCGAGCCGCCCAGGTAGTAGTCGTAGATGCGGGACACACTCGGCACCGAGATGTCGATGCCCGTAGGGGCCCAGGCCGGACGCTCCATCTATGTCTCCAACAACTCGCCGCGGGGGGTGTGATGGCCATGTGCATGGTCAGTGTTCGAGCTGAGGCTACTGATCGTCAGGCAGGAGGGCGAGTAAAAACGGAAAATGCCGATCCGTTATTGGTCACACACAAGTTCGGTCACACCCGCCGGAACGCACGTCGAACCCGCCACCGCGCGGGGGACACGGTGACGGGCCGACGACCTTGGGAGGGGGGTCACTTGGCGGTGGCGATCAGCTTTCCCTCGGGAGAGACGGCCCACCAGGTGCCGCCCACGCCCTGGCCATTGGTGTCGCCAGGCTTGCTGTCACCGGCGTAGGTGTAGATCGGCCAGCAGTTGACCGACTGCTGCTTGATCCCGTCGGGCCGGTTGAAGGTGACGAAGCCCTTCTGGATGATGCCCTCGGTGTCCTTCTTGTCGACCGGCGCGACCACCGGCCACTTCTTGAGGCAGTCGCCGGTGCAGGCCGACTTCATGGGCCAGGCGGAGTCCTTCTTGAACCGGTAGACGGTCATCCCGCGGGAATCGACGATGATCTTGCCGAGCTTGGGGTCCTCGCGGACCGAGAGGCCCGGCAGGCTCGGCGTCTCCGCCCCGCCCCCGGCCCCGGCGCTGTCGGCGGACGGCGTCGCCTTCTTGCCGTCGGGGGCCGAGGCGTGCCACGTGCCGCCCACGCCCTCCCCGGTCGCGTCGCCGGGCTTGGTGTCCTTGGTGTACCGGTACATCGGCCAGCCCGCGAGCGTCAGCTGCTTGCTGCCGTCGGTCCGGGTCACCTCGCCGATGAGGCTCGCGTCGGTGCCGGGAGCCGCCGTGACGCTGCCCGCGGGCACGGCCGGCCACAGCTTCGCGCAGTCGCCGTCGCAATTCGACTTGGGCGGGCTCGCGGTGTCCTTGTCGAAGCGGTAGAGCGTGAATCCGGCGCTGTCGGTGACCACCTTGCCCAGTTCCTTGCTGTCCCACACCGCCAGCTGCCCGGCCGCCTTGGCCGCCGCCTGGTTGGCCGTGCCCGACCCCGAGCCGTAGCCCGCGTCGCCGTATCCGTACGCGTTCCCACTGCCCGCGGCCTGAGCGGCGTTGCCGACGGACTGGCCCTTCGGCGAGGCACTTCCCTTGTCCTGGCCGCAGGCCGTCGCCGTGAGTGCCAGTACTGCCGCCGCCGTCACCGCGAGCGAGGCGTTGCGCCAGGTTGCCATGTCAACTCCCTTTGATCCGCTGCTTCTTGTGGCGCCTGGGTGCGCCTTTCATGGCCCTAGGTACGCGTGGCGGCCCCTGGAGTGTTCAAAGCCTGCGAAAGAATTTTCCCGCACCCGCCGAACCGCCCCCCGGCGGTTCCAAACGCAAACCCACCCAACCTCCCCCCATCAGGCGAATCCGCGTCGGTCTCATGGCCGTGCGGTCCCCCGGGCCGGATGATCCTGGCGTGCCCGTAACCCACTTGGCGCGGCGGCTGCTCTCGGCCGCCGCCCTCGCCCTGCTGCTGACCGGCCCGGCGCCGTACGCGCGCGCGGACGCCTGCGCGTACGCCTCGGTCTCCGGCGGCGCCGGGGACGACTGGGCGGTGGCGGTCGCCGGGGGCGGCATCTGCACGCCGTCGCCCCCGCCGCCCACGCCGAAACCGCCGCCGCCCAAGCCTCCCGAACCGCCCGAGCCTCCAGCGCCGCCGAAGCCCCCGCCGGCGCATCCACCGGCCCCGCCGAAGCCGGTCCCTCCCGCGCCGCCCGCTCCGCCCGCGCCGCAGCCACCGAAGCCCCGGCCGGTGGCGCCCGTACCACCGGAGCCGGCGCCCCCGCCGCCCCCCGCGCCCGTGCCGCCGAGCCCTTCCGCCACTCCGCCGCCCCGGCAGCGGCCCATCGCGCTGCCCGCGTACCGCAGGCCGCCGCGGAAGAAGCACGCTCCGGGGCTCTCCACGGTGACGCTCACCCTGCTCGTCACGGTGCCCGCGGTGGTCGCCGTCGCGGTGCTCCGCCCCCGCTCCAGCTAGCCGTCGGCCCCGCGCCGCGCCGTTCCCGCTTCTCCCTCGTCGGAGGTTCCCCCTTGAAGGACTGGATCGTCCTCGCCATCGCGATGGCCGCGGCCTGCGTCGTCGTGCTGACCATCGTCATCGTCAACCACCGCCGCATCGGCGAGGACGACGACCCCTCCCAGACCCCGGACGTCATGGAGTACATGACGATGATGATGGGAGTGATCTACGCGATCGTCCTCGGCCTCGCCATCGCGGGCGTCTGGGAGGCCCGGGGCTCGGCCTCGGAGACCGTCCGCCAGGAGGCGCAGGCGCTCCACGAGATCAGCGAGCGCGTCCAGGTCTACCCGGGCCCGGCCCGCGAGCGCATCCGCGCCGACGTCGACTCGTACGTCACCTACGTCGTCCGCTCCGAGTGGCACCACATGGAGGTCAAGGGCGAGCTCGGCGACCGGGGGTCGGTCCTGCTCGCCCAGCTGCGCCGGGACGTCACGGACTACGAGCCCAAGACCGACCACGAGGGCCAGGCGTACCAGCCGCTGGTCGACCAGGTGGCGGCCGTCGACGAAGCCCGCAACACGCGCGGCGCGGGCGCCGGGGCCACGATGCCCGGGGTCGTCTGGTTCGGGCTGATCACGGGGGCCGTGGTGACCGTCGGCCTGATCTTCACGCTCCAGATCCGCCGCACCGGGCGCGAACTGCTGCTGGCCGGGCTCTTCAGCGTGCTCATCGCCTTCCTGCTCTTCCTGATCTGGGACTTCGACGCACCGTTCGGCCGGGGCCTGTCCGCCACCTCGGCGCCGTTCCGCGACCTCTTCCCCGACCTGTTCACCTGAGCGCCTGTCCTCGGACCCCCGCCTGCGCCCCGACGCCCGGCACGCTCAGCCGAAATCCCCGGTGACACCCCGACAGGTCCGCCGGGTGGGGGAAGCGAATGCCCCATTCGCCGGACACCGATCGCGACCGGGGCCGCCCGCTCCTAGCGTGTCGGGCACGAGGTGCATTTCCCGCTTTTTGTGGAAAACGGTTCCGCAGTGCTCCTCGGGGACCCGGAGGATTGTCCATGGGCGCGATACGCATCGCATCCGCCACCTTGCTCGGCGCCGCGGCTCTCTCCCTCGCCACCCCCGCGGCAGCGCTGGCCGCCGACGGCGGCGGCGCGCACGGCAGCAACATCACGTCGTTCGCGTTCAGTGTGTCCCCCTCCACCATCGCCCCCGGCGGTACGGTCACGCTGAACGTCACCGGGTGCCCCTCCACCGCCACCGCCTCCTCCGGCGTCTTCAACACGGTGACCATCTCGCCGAACAGCTCCACGACCGCCCAGGTCGACTTCAACGCCAGGCGCGGTGCCACCTACACCGTGACGTTCATGTGCGCCGGCGAGCGGGGCACCACCGATCTCACGATCACCGGCGGGCCGCAGACGCTCCGCCCCACGACCAGGCCCACCATCAGCACCACCACCGCGCCCTCGCGCGGTGTGCGGGGCGGCCTCGGCGGCACCGCGGACGGCATCGACAAGGGCGAGATCGCGGTCGGCCTCGCGCTCGTCGCCGCGGCCGGCGGCGGCCTGATGTTCTATCTGCGCCGCCGCGACAACTAGCCCGTCCGGCAGGCAAGCTCCGGCACAGAGAGCCGCGAACCGCCCGTCGCCCCGAGTCCTGGCCAGGACTCGGGGCGACGGGCGGTTCGGCTCTGTCCGGGAGGTTCGGCCGGTCAGACCCGCCCGCCGCTCGTGCGGCGGCGCCGTGCCACGAACACGGCACCGCCGATGGCGGCGAGCGCCACCAGGGACCCGCCGACGGCCATCTCGGTCTGGGTCGGCCCCGCGGCGCCCCCGAGGCCGCCCATCGCGCCGCGGCCGGGGAGCACGGTGAAGCTGCGCGTCTCCGTCCGCGGGTTGTCGTTGCAGCGGACCGACAGGTTGTACGACCCGGGGGTGATGTGGTCGTGGATCCTGGCGGTCGCGAACCCGGTGTCACCGCCCGAGAGGGACGTGGGGGAAAAGGCGTTCGACGTCACGATGCCGCCGTGGCCGCAGCCGTTGGCCGTGATCGTCAGCGTGGAGCCCGGGTGCACCGCGCTGGGGTTGACGGTGACGTTGCTCGGGCCGAAGTTGGCGGAGGCGAGCGGGGCTGAGAGCCCCACCGCCGCGAAGGCGGCCACGGCCACCGGGAGAGCGCGTGCAGCACGCATGGTTGAACCTCCGAGGGAGGGCGCCCCAAAGCCGTGCTCCGGGAAATTCGACGAGTACGCCTCCCATGACGAACCCTCACCGCAGGCTTCTCACCTCGCATGTCGCGCTGGTCCACCCTGGTGAGCCGACACGCCGGTGAGCGAACCGCCGATCTGACGGACCCGCAGGTCACAGACCGTCAGAATTTTTGTCGGACCAATGACACGGATGGGTCACCCCCCGTGGCCGCCCGGATCGGCGGCCGCCTCCGCCACCACCCGTTCGCACCTCTCTGATCGCCGGGGTGCGAGTACGCCCTTACCGTGCCTAGAGGTGGCACGGAGGGCTTTGGAGGGAGCGAGATGGGGCAGGAAGAGGGCGGCTCGGAGCATCGGAGGCGGTCGCCGTGGGGGGCGCTCGCCCTGGTGATGCTCACCGGTCTGGCGCTGATGCGGAACGGCGCGGACGTCACGATGGGCCCCCCGCAGCCCGCGGCGGCCGCCGCGCTGGCGGGCCGGCCGGAGGTGTTCGTCCCGGCCACCTCCACCGCCCCGGTGGAGCCGCTGGGGTACGCGCCGGCCTCCCGGGTCAGGATCGACGCGATCAAGGTCGACGCCCCGGTCATCGAGGTCGGCATCGACCAGGACGGCTGGGTGCAGGCGCCGCCGCCGGACGACCCCAATCTGGCGGGCTGGTACCAGAACGCGATCGCCCCCGGCCAGCGCGGCACCGCCGTGATGGTCGGCCACGTCGACACCCTGCGGGGCCCCGCCGTCTTCTACGGACTCGGCTCGCTCAAGAAGGGCAACCACGTCGAGGTGACCCGCTACGACGGGCATGTGGCCGTCTTCGAGGTCTACGGCGTCGAGGTCTACGACAAGAACAACTTCCCGGGTGCCCGGGTGTACGGCGACACCGGGCACCCGGAGCTGCGGGTGATCACCTGCGGCGGCGGCTTCACCAGGACCAAGGGCTACGACGGCAACGTGGTGGTCTTCGCCCGGATGGTGGCCACCCGCTGAACCTCCCCGCCCTCAGCGCCGCTTGGGCGGTACGCGCAGGCGGTAGCCCGCGGCCAGCAGCCGGGGCAGATAGGTGCGCAGCGCCGCCACGCTCTGCGAGCGGTCGCCCCCCGCGTCGTGCGAGAGCACCACGACGCCCGGGGCGGCGCCCTGCTGGACCCGGCGCACGATCGTGTCGGTGCCGGGCGTCGTCCAGTCCAGCGTGTCGAGGGTCCAGCCCATCGGCTCCATGCCGAGTTCGGCGCCGATCTGGAACGAGTTGCGGTTCCAGGCGCCGTAGGGGGCGCGGAACCACTGCGGCCGCTCGCCGAGCACCTCCTCGACGACCTCGCTGGTCCGGGTCATCTCGTCGCGTACCGCCTCCCGCGACATCTTGATGAGCAGCGGGTGCGTCCAGGAGTGGTTGCCGATCACATGCCCGTCGTCGCGCATCTCGCGCAGCAGGTCGCGGTTGTCGGTGGCCATCTCGCCGCAGACGAAGAACATCGCGCGCACGTCGTGCTCGCGCAGGGTCCGCAGGATCTCCGGCGTGTAGCGCGGGTCGGGGCCGTCGTCGAAGGTCAGCACCATGGTGTCGGGGCCGAGCTCGGGCATGCTCAGGAACGGCCGGCGCCGCACGGGCGGCAGCGCGGTGCGGTACTGCGGCGGGGCCTCGGCGGTCATCGGCTCCAGTCGGTACGCGGTGGACTTCAGCCGGGGCGCCGCGGCCTGCGGGCCGGCGGCGGCCTGCGCGGCCTTCCGCTCCGGAGCGCCGGTGTCCTCGGCGGTCAGCATCCGCAGGGCGGCGGCGGCTCCCAGACAGGCGCCGACGCGCAGGAACATGCGCCGCCCGGGGAGCATCTCATCCTTTTTCATGACCCATGGCTCGCACGACACGCGGTCCCGGCGGCTGAAGCGCACCGCCCGCGCGGCCGAAAACACCCGTTGGGACGCACCCGGGCGAACCGTTGACGGCCGTGGCTCAGTGGCGGCGTACCAGCGGGAACGGCAGTGTCTCACGGATCGTCAGGCCGGTGAGGAACATGACGAGCCGGTCCACTCCGATGCCGAGTCCGCCGGTGGGCGGCATGGCGTATTCGAGCGCGTCCAGGAACTCCTCGTCGAGCTCCATCGCCTCCGGGTCGCCGCCTGCCGCGAGCAGCGACTGCGCGGTGAGCCGCCGCCGCTGCTCCACCGGGTCGGTCAACTCCGAGTAGGCGGTGCCCAGTTCCGTGCCGAACGCCACCAGGTCCCAGCGCTCGGCCAGCCGGGGATCGCTCCGGTGCTGGCGGGTGAGCGGCGAGACGTCGGTCGGGAAGTCCTTGTAGAACGTGGGCAGCTGGGTCCTCTCCTCGACCATCCGTTCGTACATCTCCAACACCACGTCGCCCCGGGAGTTCTCAGGTGTATGCGGGACCCCGGCCCGGTCGCACAGCCGGCGCAGCTCCCGCTCCTCGGTGTCGGCGTCGACCTCCTCGCCCAGCGCCTCGGAGAGCGCCCCGTACAGCGTCTTGACCGGCCAGGGTCCGGAGATGTCGTGCTCCACCAGCCGCCCGTCGGGACCGGCCTTGCGCGCCACCGGCGCGCCGAACGCGGCGGTCGCGGCGCCCTGGATGAGCTCGCGGGTCAGATCGAGCATCACGTCGTAGTCGGCGAAGGCCTGGTAGGCCTCCAGCATCGTGAACTCGGGGTTGTGCTTGTACGAGACGCCCTCGTTGCGGAAGGTGCGGCCCATCTCGAAGACCTTCTCGACCCCGCCGACGCACAGCCGCTTGAGATACAGCTCGGGGGCGATCCGCAGATACAGGTCCAGGTCGTAGGCGTTGATGTGGGTGGTGAAGGGGCGGGCGTTGGCGCCGCCGTGGATCTGCTGGAGCATCGGTGTCTCGACCTCCAGATAGCCGCGGTCGAGCAGGCCCTGCCGCAGCGCCTGGACGGCGGTGGAGCGGGCCCGTACGACGTCGCGGGCCTCGGGGCGGGCCACCAGGTCGAGGTAGCGGCGGCGCACCCGGGCCTCGGGGTCGGCCAGGCCGAGCCGCTTGTCGGGCAGCGGGCGCAGGCACTTGCCGGTCATCTGCCAGCCGGTGACGAAGAGCGAGTACTCGCCCTTGACCGTGGTGCCGGTGGTGCCCGTGGCGGTGATGTGGTCGCCGAGGTCGACGTCACGGGTGAAGTGGTCGAGCACCCGCGCGCCCGTGCCGTCCCGGGTGAGCGCCAGCTGGAGGTCGCCCGACCAGTCGCGCAGTACGGCGAAGACGACCCCGCCGAAGTCGCGTACGGCCATCACGCGCCCGGCCACCGTGGCGGCCGTGCCCGCACCGGCCGCGCGCAGGTCCGCCAGGGTGTGGGTGCGCGTCGGAATGACCACCGGATACGGTTCGGCGCCCTCGGCCCGCAGCCGCTCCAGCTTGCGGTGGCGCACCCGCACCTGATCGGGCAGCCGCCGCTCCCCCGCCCCCGCGGCGCCCTGTTCGGACAGGCCGAGCGCCTCGATGGACGGCAGGCCCTCGGTGCTGCCAGGACTGGTGACGCCCCTGGGGTGCCCCTTGCCCCACAGCTTGCGCAGACTGGGTACGGAGACGAAGCCCTCGGCGATGCCGGAGGCGAGCCCGACGCGGGCGAGCGAGCCCGCGTCCCCGTAGCAGAGAAAGCGCGGGAACCACTGCGGCTGGTACTTCACGTTCGACCGGTACAGCGCCTCCAGCTGCCACCACTTGGAGAAGAACAGCAGCAGCCGACGCCACAGCCGCAGCACCGGGCCCGCGCCGATCCGGGCGCCCTCCTCGAAGGCGGAGCGGAACACCGCGAAGTTGAGCGAGATCCGCCGTACGCCCAGCTTCGGTGCGTACGCGCAGAGCTCGGCCACCATGAACTCCATGACGCCGTTGGGTGCGCTGCGGTCGCGCCGCATCAGATCGAGCGAGATGCCGTCCGGGCCCCAGGGCACGAACGAGAGCAGCGCGATCAGCTTGCCGTCCGCGTCGAACGCCTCCACCAGCAGGCAGTCGCCGTCGGCCGGGTCGCCCAGGCGGTCGAGCGCCATGGAGAAGCCGCGTTCGGTCTCGGTGTCCCGCCAGGCGTCGGCCCGGTCGACGATCTGGCCCATCTCCTCGTCGGTGAGCGCCGAGTGGCGGCGGATCCGGGTGGTGGCGCCGGTCCTGGCGACGCGGCGGACGGCCTGCCGGGTCACCCGCATCTCGCGGCCGTCCAGGTCGAACCGGGCGACGTGCAGGATCGCCTCGTCTCCCAGTTGCATGGCGCCCAGACCGTACCGGGCGTAGACGGTGGCGCCCTCCTCGGACGCGCCCATCACGGCGGGCGCCCAGGCGTACTTCCTGGCCACGTCCAGCCAGGCGGCGATGGCGGGCCCCCACGCCTCCGGGTCGCCGACGGGGTCGCCGCTGGCCAGGGCGACCCCGGCCTCCACCCGGTAGGTGACGGCCGCCTTGCCGCTCGGCGAGAACACCACCGCCTTGTCGCGGCGGGTGGCGAAGTAGCCGAGCGAGTCGTCCCGGCCGTAGGCGCGCAGCAGGGCCCGGATGCGCGGCTCCTCGTCGCCGTGCAGCGCGGCCTCCATGCGCTGCGAGCGGAAGAGCGTGGTGGCCGCGCTGAGCAGGGCGATCGCGCCGAACAGACCGAGGAAGAAGTAGAGCGGGCGGGGCGGGCGGCCGTCGAACTGGCCGCTGGAGGCGAGGCCGCCGAGCACCCGGTTGCTGGCCCACAGCAGCCGCTGGCCGCGCGGGAGCGTGCCGGGGAAGATCTCCACCAGGGCCCAGCCGGCCACGACGCCCGCGGCGAGTCCGAGCACCAGGACGAGCAGCGCGCGCCGGACCGCGCCGCGCCGGGTCTCGGCGTAGAACTCGCCGCGCGCCAGGATCAGCACGAGGAGCGCGGCCCCGCACACGATGCCGTTGGCGGCCCACATCCACTCGGCGACGGCGACGAGCAGCACGTCGGCGAGGAAGAGCAGCCCGAGGTAGCCGACCACCAGCCACCAGGCGACCTTCTTGCGGGCGCCGATCGCGGCGGCGAGCAGCAGCAGGAAGACGGCGTAGGCGAGGTTGGCGCTGACGGGGACGGTGACCCGGTCGAGGAACCAGGAGAGGGGCCGCAGCCATCGGCGCAGCACGGGCACCAGCGCGATGGCGCCGCAGTACAGCCCGAGCCCGGCGAAGAACATCGCGAAGGCCTCCGGCACCCGGCTCAGGAACCGGGACCGCGCGGGCGTCCGGGCCCGTGCCGGTATGGGCGTCTCCTCGCTGACACGCATGCCTTGCACTCTAGGGAGCGGCACGCCGGGCCGCCTGTCGGGCGCGCCCCCGCGTGGGACTAGCCTCGATGGTGTGACAGCAGCCTTCGAACGCGGTACGGACGGTCCCAAGGTCATCGTCGTCGGGGTGGACGGCTCCGACTCCTCGTTGCGCGCGGCGGCGTACGCGAGCGGGCTGGCCCGGCGCCAGAACGCGCTGCTCGCGGTGGTCTACGTCCAGCCACTGGTGCCCGCGGGCGCCGCGATGGGGGCGCCGGTCCCCGACACCACCGGGGAGATCGCGGAGGGCCTCGCCGAGGAGATCCGCGCGGCGGCGGAACGGGTGCGGGACATCTGGACCGTGCGCTGGGAGTTCCACACGTTGCGCGGGGACGCGTACGGGGGGCTGGTGGCGGCCGCGGATTCGCTGAAGGCGGACGCGGTGGTGGTGGGTGCGTCGGAGTCTGCGGGGCACCGGATCGTGGGGTCGGTGGCGGTGCGGTTGGTCAAGGCGGGGCGGTGGCCGGTGACGGTGGTGCCGTAGGTCCGGCCCGGCCTTTGTCCGCGGCTGAGTGGTGGGTTGCTCGCGCAGTTCCCCGCGCCCCTAGGTGGTTAGGGGCGCGGGGAACTGCGCGACCAGCCACCCACGGTCCGCAGCCGAACGAGAGGTCCCCTACCCCGTCGCCATCGTCAGTCCGTCCCTCACCGCCCCGCGGCCCAGCACCGCCTCCCGGATCTCCGTCTGTGCCGTGCGGTAGTCCTCCCGGTCGGGGGAGGTGCGCAGGGCCTCGGGGAGGTTGATGACGCGGCCGCGGTCCGCGTCGACCCACTGGGGGATGAACTCCGCCTTGGTGACCTCCCAGCGCGCCCCCTCCCGGGCGGGCGGCGTGAACGTGAAGCGGGCGATGGAGCTCATGTTGCCGCGCGGATCGCGCGCGCCGGAGTTGTTGAACATCTCCCCCGCGATCTGGTCGCCCTCGCCGTAGACGATCCAGGTGCCGTTGACCTTCTCGTACGCCTGCGGGATGTGCGCGTGCGTGCCCAGGACGAGGTCGATGTCGGGGCGGCCGCCGGTGCGGGAGGCCGTGAGCGCCTTGCCCAGCGTGAGCTGCTGCTCGTCGGGCTCGGTCTGCCACTCGGTGCCCCAGTGCAGGCTGACGACGACCACGTCGGCCCCCGCCTTCCGCGCCGCGCGCGCGTCCGCGAGGATCTTCCGCTCGTCGATGAGGTGGACGGCCCACGGCTGGCCGTCCGGCATCGGATAGCCGTTGGTGTCGTATGTGTACGCCAGCTGGGCGACCTTGGCGCCGCCCGCTTCCAGCAGGGCGGGCGCCGCCGACTCCGTGGCCGTGCGGCCCGATCCGGTGTGCTTGAGGCCCGCCTTGTCGAAGGCGCGAAGGGTCCGGGCGATCCCGTCCGCCCCGTCGTCGAGGCTGTGGTTGGACGCGGTCGAGCACGAGTCGTACCCGGTGTCCTTGAGCGCGGCGGCCACCTGCGGCGGCGACTTGAACGCCGGATAGCCGGTGAAGGGCCCGCCGTCCGGCCCGTACACCGTCTCCATGTGACAGATCGCCAGGTCCGCCCGGGAGATCACCGGCTTGACCCCGGCGAGCATCGGCCGGAAGTCGTAGCCGTCCCCGCTCGCGTCGGCCGCGGCGCGCTCGATGGTCGAGGAGTGCGGCAGTACGTCACCGGTGGCGACCAGCGTGAACGGGCGCGGCCCCGCCTTCGCGGAGCCGCCGGCCGGCGACGGCGTGCCGGGCCGCTCGGAGTCCTGGTGGTGCGGCAGGCGCGCGGGGGCGGGGTGCTCCACCGCGCACCCGGCGGTCGCGGCGAGGACGAGGGCCGCGACGGCCGCCGTCCGCCGGCTCGTGCTGCTGGTCATGGCACCGGGCTCCATGGGTCGGAAATACCTGATTGATTATCAGATATCCACATCATGCATAGATAGTCCGATTCCCCAACCGTTCGCCGCACCATTCGCCGCTCCATTCGACCGTTCGTCGCATGTCGCGGTCCGGCGGCTGTCCCTTCGCGCCCGACTGCGCTCGGATACGGGCTGCGGCCTGCGGACTTCTCGGGAAGGGAGCACCACGGTGAGCACGGGTATCTCGGACGCGGCCCCACGGGCGGACGCGGCCCCACGAGGTGCGGCGCCGCCGCGGCGGTACACCCGCGAGCCCGACCTCGCGGCACTCCAGCGCGAGCACGGCCCCGCCCTGATGCACTTCCTGCTCGGCCTCACCTACGGCGACCGTCAGCGCGCCGAGGACCTGCTCCAGGAGACGCTGGTGCGGGCCTGGCAGCACCCGGAGGCGTTCGAGGGCCCGTACGCCTCGATGCGGCCGTGGCTGTTCACCGTCGGGCGGCGGCTGGCGATCGACGCCCGCCGCAACCGGCAGGCGCGGCCGGTCGAGGTGCACGACGCCGTGCTCGACGCGCGCGTGGAGGCGCAGGACGACCACGCCGAGCGGTCGGCGGCGGCGCTCGACGTCCGGGACGCGGTGCGCACCCTGAGCCCCGAGCACCGGGCGGTGCTGGCGCAGATCTACTTCCGGGGACTGAGCGTGGCCGAGGCGGCGGAGGTCCTGGGGGTGCCGTGCGGCACCGTCAAGTCCCGCTCGTACTATGCTCTGCGGGCCCTGGCGCGGGTCCTGCCGGGCTACTCGTCCGGCGGCCCGTCCGCCAGGTCCTCCTCGGAGAGCAGGGCCAGCATCGAGGGCGCCTCCGCGACCTCCAGGTAGGCCGCGCGGCAGTCCGGGCAGGTGCGCAGATGACCGGCGACCCGGCGGTCCTCGTCCGGCGCGAGGGCGCCGAGGACGTACGCGCCGAGCGACTGCCGCACATGCATGGGCACCTCGTAGGGGATGACGGATCCTGCCCTTCTGGCCACGGCGGGCACGCGCCCCCGGTTCAATGCTCCCTGGAGCTCCCTGGAGCGCCTGGACAGTCGATGAAAGAGGCGAGACGGAATGCGTCCGGAGGGTACGAACGGGACCAGTGGTGGCGAACTGCTGGTGCCGATGGCATGGATGTACGCGGAGTACATCGCCGACGAATTACTGCGCACCGGCGATCTCATGCCGCCGACGACGCTCGAATTCAGGGCCGGACGCAACGCCTTGGCGTTGACGATCTTCCTGTCGGACGGCGCGGTCGGCGGCGCGCGGGTGGTGGCCAGACTCGACGAGTGGAGTTCGCTCACCGCGGCCGGGCGGCCGTGGCACGGCTGGGTCCGCGAGCGCCTGCGCGAGCGGGAGGCGGCCGGGTCCGGCCCCGACCTGGCGCTGGCGCGGGACGCGTGGCGGTGGCTGGAGGAGACCGAGCTGCTGGCCGCGGACCTGGACGCGGTCGTGCCGGGCGGGGTCGACCCGCGCGCCGAGGCCGAGGACGAGCCGCGGGTGTGGACCCCGGCGTGGGAACTCGGCCTGCCGCTCGGGCATCTGGCGATCCATCTGTTCTGACGCACCATCAGTAGGCAGGCGGTGGAGCGTCAACGACCGCCGCGACGCATCAGCTGGTCGCGGAGGGTGCGGGCATGGCGGCGGCTGACGGGGAGCTCGGCCCCGCCGATGCGGACGGTCATGCTGCCCGCCTCCAGGCGCAGTTCGTCGATCCTGGCGAGCGCCACCAGGTGGCTGCGGTGGATCCGCACGAACCCGTGCGCGCGCCAGCGGTCCTCCAGCGTCGACAGCGGCACGCGCACCAGATGACTGCCGGAATCGGTGTGCAGCCGGGCGTAGTCGCCCTGCGCCTCGGCGTACGCGATGTCGGCGACGGCCAGGAACCGGGTGACGCCGCCGAGCTCGACGGCTATGTGGGCCGTGGCGGACTCGTGCACCTCCGGGAGCGCCGGGCCGCGCTCCCCCGTCATCTCGGCCACCCGGCGCACCGCCTCCGCGAGCCGCTCCCTGCGGACGGGCTTGAGCACGTAGTCGACCGCCTTCAGGTCGAAGGCCTGGACGGCGAAGCCCTCGTGCGCGGTGACGAAGACGATCAGCGGCGGCCGGGCGAACCCGGCGAGCAGCCGGGCGATGTCGAGTCCGGTGAGCCCGGCCATGTGGATGTCGAGGAAGACGACGTCGACGCCCTGTTCGTCGTCGGGCCCGGCGTCCAGCGCGCCGCCGATCAGGCGCAGCGCGTCGGTGGCCCCGGTGGCTCCCTCGGCGCTGCGGATCCGCGGATCGGAGCGCAGGAGGTACAGCAGCTCCTCCAGGGCGGGGGCTTCGTCGTCGACGGCCAGTACGCGCAGCATGCGGTCGGATTGTAGGTGCGCCGACTCCTTACTGTCCCTTCCCGTGTGACTTGAGTGATTGGGCCGCCGTCTGCGTACCAGACGGCATGAGGCCGCTGGAACTCCACCGGGACGTCGGGGCGTACGCGCTCGGGGTGCTCGGTGTCGCCGAAACCTTCCGCTTCGAGGAGCACCTGGCGGGGTGCGCGCACTGCGCGCGCCTGCTGGAGGAGCTCGGGAGCGTGGAGGCGCTGCTCGCCGCGTACGCCCGCTGGACGCCGCCCGGGGTGGACCCGGTCGCCGCGCCGTCGCCCGGGCTGCTCCACGCGGCGCTCGGCGCGGTGGGCGCCCGGCTGCGGGCGCGGCGCAGGAGGCGGCTAGGGCTGCTGGTGGCCGCGGCGGCGCTGGTGGTGGGCGCGCCCTTCGCGGCGCTCGGCCTGATGGCGGACCCGGCCGCGCCGCACTGGACGGCGACCGCGTCGGCGCCCGGGGTGACGGCGACGCTGGCGGCCGCGCCCGCCGGGTTCGGCACCGACGTGGGGCTCGACGTGGGCGGGGTGCGCGGCCCGGCGGTGTGCACGCTGGTCGCGGTGGGGCGCGGCGGCGAGGAGGACACGGTGGCGACCTGGGCGGTTCAGGACGGGGCCCAGGTGACGATGCGCGGGGCCGCGGCGCTGGCGCCCGCCGACATCTCCCATTTCGAGGTACGGACCCGGGACGGGGCCCGGCTCGCGACCCTGACCAGGTCGGGCTGAGTACGGGGTGACCATCCTCCGTACGGGAAGCGCTACTTGAGCAGCTTGGACATCCGGCGGTCGGCGAGGATCTTGCCGCCGGTCTGGCAGGTGGCGCAGTACTGGAGCGAGGAGTCCGCGAAGGAGACCTCGCGGACCGTGTCGCCGCAGACCGGGCAGGGCTCGCCGGTGCGGCCGTGCACCCGCATCCCGCTCTTCTTCTCCGCCTTGAGGCGGCCCGCCCCGAGCCCGCGCGAGCGCTCCACCGCGTCGGTGAGGGTGGCGCGGACCGCCTCGTACAGCGTGGTGGTCTCGTCGTCGGTGAGCCGGTCCACCTGCTTGAACGGCGACATCCGCGCCACATGGAGGATCTCGTCGCTGTAGGCGTTGCCGATCCCGGCGATCAGCGACTGATCGCGCAGCGCGCCCTTGAGTTGGCGCCGCTCCCCCGCGAGCAGTCCGGCGAACCGGTCGCGGTCGAATTCCGGGGCGAGCGGGTCGGGCCCGAGCCGGGCGATGCCGGGCACCTCCCGCGGGTCGCGGACCAGGTACGCGGCGAGGCTCTTGCGGGTGCCCGCCTCGGTCAGGTCGAACCCGGCGCCGCCCTCCAGAGCGACCCGCAGCGCCAGCGGGCCCTTGCCGGGGCGCGGCGGCCCGGCGGGCAGCTCGTCGTGCCAGCGCAGCCAGCCGGCCCGGGCCAGATGGAGCGCCAGGTGGAGGCCGTCGGCGTCGATGTCGAGGAACTTGCCGTACCGCCCCACCCCGGTGACCGCACGCCCGTCGAGGGCGGTCAGCGGCGGGTCGTACGTCTTCAGGACGCTGATCGCGACCGGCTGCGCGCGGGCGATCCGATGGCCGACGAGATGCGTGGCGAGGAAGTCGCGGAGCGCTTCCACTTCGGGCAATTCCGGCATACCTCACAGATTAACCAGCTCCGTGAGCTCCTCGCCCAGCGCCCGCGCCAGCCGGTCGACGTCCGGGACGGCTTGCCGTCGGCGACCAGGCCCACGTGGACCCGGCCGCCGTACGCGGACAGGGCGACCACGAGGGACCGGCCGCGGGCCAGCGGCGCCATTTACGGTCAAGTACGGTCGGATTACGGATGGTTACCGTCAAGTAGCGCGCTCGGGGACGATGAACTCGCACCACACGCATTTGCCGCTGCCCCTCGACTCCACGCCCCACACGTCCGCGAGCCGGTCCACCAGCATCAGGCCGCGCCCCGACACCCCGGAGTCGCCCGCCTCGCGTCGGCGCGGCAGGGCGCTGGAGCGGTCCTCGACCTCGACGCGCATCCGCCGCTCGGGCCCGGCGAGCACCCGTACGGTCACGATGGCGCCGCCGTCGGTGTGCATCAGCGCGTTGGTGATCAGCTCGTCGGCCGCCAGCTCGATCTCGTCGGCCCGCTCCCGGGCGCCCCACGCCCGCACGGCGGCCCGGATCATATGGCGCGAGGAGCTCAGCGCCTCCGGGTCGTTCTGCGCCACGTGCTGCTGGAGCCGGCCGCCGCTCCGCGGGGCCTCCAGGGCGCGCCGGCGCAGGAGCAGCAGCGCCACGTCGTCGTCGCCCGCCCGGTCGTCGACCACGTCGCACAGCCGGTCGGCGAGCTCCTGGAGGTCGCCGGGCCCCGACCGCACGAGGGCGGCGAGCAGCTGCATACCGTCGTCGAGGTCGGCGCCGGGCTGCTCGACCAGGCCGTCGGTATAGAGCAGCAGCGTCTGGCCGGGGTCCAGCTCGACGGTGGTGACCGGGTATTCCAGCCGCCCGAACTCGGCCGACAGGCCCAGCGGGAGGCCGCCCTCGACGGGCAGTCTGCGGCAGCTGCCGTCGGAGTACCGCAGCAGCGGGTCGACGTGTCCGGCCCGCACCAGCTGGACGACTCCGGTCGACAGGTCGGCCTCGGCGTAGGTGCAGGTGGCGAAGCGGTCGGTGTCCAGCTCGTCCAGGAACACCGAGGCGCGGGCCATCACCGTGGCCGGGGTGTGCCCCTCGGCGGCGTAGGCGCGCAGCACGATCCGCAGCTGGCCCATGACGGCGGCGGCGTGCGTGTCATGGCCCTGGACGTCGCCGATGACCGCGCCGACCCGGCCGCCGGGCAGCGGGATGACGTCGTACCAGTCGCCGCCGATGTCCCGGCCGAGCCGGGCCGAGCGGTAGCGCACCGCGATCTGGGCGCCGGGCACCTCGGGGATGCGGCGCGGCAGCATGGCCTGCTGGAGCCCCTCGGCGAGGTCGTGCTCCTGCTCGTACAGGACCGCCCGCTGCAGGCTCTGCGCGATCGAACTGCCCAGCGCCACCAGGAGGTTGCGCTCGTCGGCGGTGAACCCGGTCTTGTCGCTGTAGAGCAGGCCGAGGGCGCCGATCGGGCGGGCCTGGGCGATCAGCGGCAGATAGGCGGCGGCGGTGATGCCGAGGCCGCTGATGTGCGGCCACAGGCGCGGGTAGGAGCGGGCGAAGTCGTCGGCGGTCTGGATGAACCGGGGGGCCAGGGTGCGTACGACCTCGCTCATCGGGTACTGCTCGTCGACCCGGGTCCAGCGGGTGCCGGGCACGAAGCTGTCCTCGGGGCCCTCGGCCACCAGATGGATCCGGCCCGCCTCCAGGAGCCCCATCACCAGGCTGGTGGCGCCCAGGTGCTCCAGGCCGTGCGAGCCCTTGAGCACGTCGATGACGTCCTGCACGGTACGGGCGTGCGCCAGCGCGGCCGTGGTGCTGTCCACCACGCTCGTACTGCGGCGCTGCTCCTCGTCGTCGGCGGTGGGGCGGTCGGAGTACTCGGTGAGCTCCTGGGTGGCGTCCCGGACCACGCCGATGATGCGCTGCGGGCGGCCGGTGGCGTCGCGTTCCACATACCCCTGGGTGTGCGTCCAGCGCGCGGAGCCGTCGCGCAGCCGGACGCGGAAGTAGGCGCCGTAGTGGACGCTGCCGTTCTTCAGCGCCTGCGAGACCAGGGCGTCGAGCCGGGTCCCCTCGGCCGGGGTCACCCGGCTGCCCAGGGTCTCGGGCCGGCCGTCGTACTCCTCGGGCTCCATGTCGAAGACGGCGAGCGCGGACCGGTCCATGTGCAGCTGCCCGCTGATGAGGTCCCAGTCGAAGGTGCCCATGCGGTTGAGGGCGAGGCCGAGACCGGGGGGCGCGGGCCACTCGTCCATCGTCACTCCGATCCTCGGTCCGATCGGGGGCGCCGGTCAGGAGAGTCTGGCGTCCAGCGGCGGCTCGGTGTCGAAGTCGGAGGTGCCCGACGGGATCTGGCCGCCCGACGAGTCGGGCGGGAAGACCGGGGGCGGCTCGGACGGCAGGGTGGGCAGCTCGGTGGACGGTGTCGGCACGATCTGCTCGCTCGGCGTGACCGGGACCGACGGCGGCTTCGTCGTCACCTTGGGGCTGACGGTGACGGTGGCCGTCGGGCAGCCCGAGGTCGTGGGCGCGCTCGGCGTGGTGCCGCCGGGCGGCACCGACGGGGGCGACTTCGTCACGGTGACCGTCGGGGTCGTGCTCGGGCAGTTGGTGCTCGGGGAGGTGCTGGAGGTGGACGGCGTGGACTCGCTCGGCGAGACGGCGGGGCTGGACTGGTCCGGGCTCACCGGCGTGCTCGGCGAGTCGGTGACCACCGGCGCCGTCGGGTCGATCTGGATGTCGGGCCGCTCGCGGTCGTGCATGCCGTGGTCGCCGGTGGGCCGCTCGATCCAGGTGTTGTTGATGACGTTCACGATGATCAGGCTGTTGATGACCGTGGTGGTGCGGTTGATGACGACGGTCCGCTGCGGGTGGTAGCCGGGCCAGGACTGGCCGCGCGAGGCGGCGCCCCGGGTGGCGACGGGCGGCTTCAGCGGGTTGCCGCAGGCGCAGCGCACACGCGGGGTGCCGTGGTCGTCGACCATGACGGCGGTGCCGGCCTGGAGCACGGACTGGAAGGCCGTGGCGTGGCCGTCCTTGAAGCCGTGGTTGGTGACCCGGGTGTCGGCCCGCAGCACCACGGGGGTCAGCCCGCGCAGGAACGTCGGGAGGTCGTCGGGGTTGATCCCGGCGGTCTCCGAGAACGCGCGCGCCTTGACCCGGTCGGCGTTGAGGAAGCGGATCTGCTGCTCCACGTCACAGCTGGCCACCGACTGGGTGCCGCCGTAGAGGCCGGGCGTGGAGCCCGACACGGCGCGGATGGCCTGCACGGTCGCGGTGGGGCTGCTCGGGGCGCTGGGCGGCGGCTGGGAGGGCGTGAGCGGCTTGGCGGCCTTGGCCGTCGACTCCGTGAAGGGGTCGGGGCCGGACGCCGCGACGGGCTGCAGGAACAGCTCCTTCTGATCGGAGGCGCTGTTGCCGCCGCTGTCGCTGCCACAGGCCGCGACGAACACTCCGATGGACATGACGGCTGCCGCCAGGGTGAACCGGCGCGGGATCGGGCGCACGTAAATCTCCCACCTCTTGCCCCGAGTTATCCCTTATTGTCTGCCGGATGTCCGCCGGTCCCGCAAGCGGACGACCGGCATACGGGTAGCCCGGCCGCACCCCTGGCGGCACGCCGGAACGACGTGTGCCCCCTGCCGGAACAGGGGGCACACGTCGCACGGAACCACTCAGTCAATGCCAGGCAGAATGTGCGGCTCGGCCAGGTCGTCCTCGTATCCGGCCAGCCGGATCGGGGCCGAACGGGCCCAGACTTCGAGGTTGCGGAGCTTTTCGGGCCGGCCCGGCCGGTCGCCGCGTTCCGGCGTCCGCTGTTCGCGTTCTGTCATCTCTGGTGTCACCGCGCACTCCTCTGTGTCGCGTAACCCTGGGCGTACTGGCGACTCCGGTCTCTTCCCGGTCGCCGGCCGCCCAAGGGGGCAGGGGGCAGGGGCAGTTCTGACGCGGTGGCGCCGGCACTCTGTCGGAAGCACGGCCAGGTTGCAGGCCGGTCCCGGAACGGGCATCGAGGACTGGTGGATCCTTTGATGGCTTCCGTCGGGGTCAGAGTAACCAAATGAGCGGGCCTCCGCTCGATGGGGCCACTTCCTTTGCGTCAACTTTCCTTCGCCGCCCGTTCAGCACGGAGTTCATCCAGCCATGATCTGCTGGCCGGCGTCGGTCGCCACCCGGGGAGGAGTTCACATGGACCTGCCGAGCCGGCCTCGGTCCGTCGCGGAACTGATGGACCTGCTGCACGCCTGCCGGGACGCCTGGGACACACCGGACCGCAGCGGCGATCCGGTCGATCTGCACGACCACGCCCTGCAGACCGCCCATCTGCTGCGGCGCGCCCATCCGAGTGACAAGGAGCTCCAGGTCGCGGGGCTCGTCCACGATCTGGGGCATCTGCTCCGTCCGGGTGACGACGCCGGGCACGCGGACCGCGCGGCGGACGCGGTGCGCCCGCTGCTCGGGGCGCGGGTCGCCCGGCTCGTACGGCTGCACGTTCCGGCCAAGCGCTACCTCGCGGCGGTCGAGCCCGACCGGACGCTGTCGCCGCAGAGCGAGCTGACCCTGCGGGCGCAGGGCGGGGTGATGACGCCCGAGGAGGCGGACGCCTTCGCGCTCGGCCCGGAGGCCGAGGCGGCGCTCACCCTGCGCCAGGCCGACGACGCGGGGAAGGTGGTCGGCCTGGACGTGGGCGTGATGGAGGACTGGCGGCCGGTCCTGGAGCTGGTGGCCGCGCGGCACGGGGGCGCCTGACCCCGGCGGATACGCGAAAGTGGCCGGGCTCCCCCCGAGGGAGGCCGGCCACTTTCGCGTATCCGGTGGGCCTACCAGTTGCCGGGCGCGTAGTCCTTCAGGAAGACGCTGTGCAGGTCCTCGCCCGCCTCGCCGCGCACGATCGGGTCGTACACGCGCGCGGCCCCGTCGACCAGGTCCAGCGGGGCGTGGAAGCCCTCCTCGGCGAGCCGCAGCTTGTCGTGGTGCGGGCGCTCGTCGGTGATCCAGCCGGTGTCGACCGAGGTCATCAGGATCTTGTCGGTCTCGAACATCTCCTGGCCGCTGGTCCGGGTGACCATGTTCATGGCGGCCTTGGCGGCGTTGGTATTGGGGTGACCGGCGCCCTTGTAGCCGCGGCTGAAGACACCCTCCATCGCCGAGACGTTCACCACGTACGCGCGGCCGTTCGGCGCCTTGCGGGCGGCCTCGGCCATCACCGGGCGGAGCATGCTGATCAGGATGAACGGCGCGGTGTAGTTGCACAGCTGGGTCTCCAGCAGCTCGACCGGGGAGATCTGGTCGATGGACTGCACCCAGGTGTTGGTGTCGACGACGTCCGGGAGCAGACCGCCCGCGTCGATGGCGGTGCCGTCGTGGTGCCGGGCGATGCTGGCGTTGCCCGCGACCAGGGCGAGGTCGGCGACCTGCTGGGCGTCGAGGCCGGAGGTGCCGAGCGGCAGCGCGGCCGACCCGACGAGTTCACCGACCGCGCCGGAGTTGAAGGCGCCGATGACGTGGTGGGCGGGCAGCTCACCGGCGGGCAGCGGGGCGCCCTCGCCGTCGACCAGGGCGGCGTAGGCGGAGGGCAGCCGGCGCACGGTCTGGGTGGCGTTGTTGATCAGGATGTCCAGCGGACCCTGCTCGGCGGTCTGCTCGGCCAGCGCGACCACCTGCGCCGGGTCGCGCAGGTCGATGCCGACGACCTCCAGGCGGTGCATCCACTCCGCCGAGTCCTCCATCGCCTTGAACCGGCGGATGGCGTCCTTGGGGAAGCGCGTGGTGATCGTGGTGTGGGCGCCGTCGCGCAGCAGCCGCAGCGCGATGTACATACCGATCTTCGCCCGGCCGCCGGTGAGCAGCGCGCGCTTGCCGCTCAGGTCGGTGCGGGCGTCCCGGCGGAAGCGGTTCTCGGCGGCGCACTTCTGGCAGAGCTGGTGGTAGAAGTAGTCGACCTCGACGTACCGCGTCTTGCAGATGTAGCAGGAGCGCGGGCGCTGGAGTATCCCCGCGATCTCTCCGGTGGGGGTCGCGGACGACGGCAGGATGCCCTCGGTCTCGTCGTCGATGCGCTCGGCGGAGCCGGTGGCGGTGGCCTCGGTGACGGCCCGGTCGTGGGCGGTCTTGGCGGCCCGGCGCTCCTGGCGGCGGCGCTGCTTCACGGTCCGGTAGATGGCGGCGGTGGCGCGGCGCACGGCGATCGCGTCCGGGTGGTCGACCTCGATGGTGTCGAGCTCGTCGAGCACGCTGAGGCAGACGGCGAGCCGCTCCGGGTCGATGCCGGGGCCGTACTCCACGTCGGGTTCGCCGGGCTCCTGGCCGATGCCGGGACCGTACCCCTGGTCCTGGATGTCCTCTGTCACCGTCATCGCCGTCGCCGTTCCTCGGTCATATGTGCGGTCTCGCCCGCGTGTGGAAGTTCCCAAAAGCGGAATCGTACGGATCGAGGGCGCCGCATACCAAACCGCACACCAAACCGCGAGCCTGACCGGCCGCCGGTCAGGCGCGTGCCGGCGGCCGGTCGAAGGCGCAGTCGCCGCACAGTCCGGCGCCCGGGCAGCGGTAGTAGAGGCAGCAGCTGCGGCGCCGGAAGGCCGGGCCGGGGAGCAGGGTGCCGGTGCCCGCCAGGTCGGGGTGGGCGAAGAGCTCGGCGCCGAGCTCCAGCACCCGCCGGGCGGCGTCGGGGCGGCCCTCGCGCCGCGCCCAGCGGTGCAGCTCGCGGACGGCCCCGGCGAGCGCGGAGCCCGCGTTGCCCCACAGCAGGCCGGACGAGATGGAGGTGTCGCGGCGGAAGGCCTCGGCGAGCGGGACGAGGTGGCCGTACTGGACGCTCTCGCGGATCCGCTCGGCGGTGCCGGGCAGCGGCCGGACCGCGTCGAGCAACAGGTCGTCGGGGGCGCCGCGGCCGCCGTCCCACGACAGGGCCTTCGGATCGAGGTCGGGCAGCTCGCCGTGGAGCACGGCGGACCCGAGGGCGATCGACCAGAGCCGGGCGACGAGTCCCAGGTGGGCGATGGAGGCGGCGGTCCGGCGCTCGGGCGCGCGCAGGGCGGCCGCGACGGTGTCGATCCGGGCCGTCAGTGGGGCGCCCTCGCCCGCGTACAGCCGCGCCAGCGGAAGGTGCGCACCGTCGGCCGGTCCGGTGCGCAGCGCGAAGAACCCGCCCACCGACGCCACCGCGGCCAGATCCACCACTCGTCCCCCGATCTCCTGCCGTCCACCCGTGGATTCTTACAGATTTCCCCTCGAACTCGCGTACGACTACTACCGGACATCCCCCGTCGCGCACCTGGCCGAAAAGGTCCGGAGACACCCACCCTCACCAGCAGTTGTGCCGAATGTCCGATGTATGGACGACTTCTGGAGTAGACGCCTACTCCTATGGCAGTACGTGTCAATGCGGTCTCAAGGACGACGACGCAAGGCGATTCGCGAGAGATCGTGGATGCATGAGTGCCCTTGCCCTGTCCGTGCTGCTCTCCCTGGTCTCCGCCGTCGCCTACGCGGCCGCGGCGATCGTCCAGGAGCGCGTGGCCGCGGCCACCCCCGACAGCACCTACCTCCGCCAAGGCGCCTGGTGGGGCTCCGTGGCACTCAACGGTCTCGGCGCCCTCCTGCACGTGGTGGCACTCGCCTGCGGACCGCTCACCCTGGTCCAGCCGCTGGGCGCGCTGACTATAGTCTTCGCGCTGCCGATGGCCGCCGTCTTCGTCCGCCGCAAGGCGGGCGCGGCGGCCTGGCGCGGCGCGGTCATGGCGACGGCCGGCCTCGCCGGGCTGCTCGCCCTCACCACCGACGCGGACGCCGACTCGGTCGGCGGCGGCCAGCGCCTGCTGCTCGCGGCCGTCACCTTCGGCGGGATGGCCGTGCTCTTCCTCGCCTCGCGCGTGGTGCACGGGCCGGTGGTGCGCAGCGTGCTGCTCGCCGCCGCGGCCGGTGTCTCCTTCGGCATGGCGTCGGTCTTCACCAAGCTGGTGGCCGAGGACTGGGACGCGGGCCTCCAGCTCACCGAAGTGCCCAGCCTGCTGGCCATAGCGGTGCTCGCCGCCGCCGGTCTGCTGCTCTCCCAGGCCTCCTACCGGGGCGCCGGGCTCGCGGCGCCGCTGGCGACCGTCACCGTCGTCAACCCGGTGGTCGCGGCGACCGTCGGGCTCACCATGTTCGGCGAGGAGTTCCGTTACGGGACGGCCGGGCTGGTCTTCGCCCTCGCCAGCGGCGTCGTGGCGGCGGGCGGGCTGATCCTGCTCACCACCGAGCGGCTCGGCGCCGCCTCCCGCCGCTCACGCACCGAGCGCACGACCCTGCCGGGCATCCCGGCGCCCGGCCAGAGCGCCGAGGGCAAGAGCACCAAGGCCGATCAGAGGCTGACGCCGCCCGCCCTGAGGTAGGCCAGCGGGTCGATGTCCGACCCGTACGAGGGGCCGGTGCGGATCTCGAAGTGCAGATGCGGTCCGGTGGCGTTGCCGGTGGAGCCGGAACGGCCGATGCGCTGGCCGGAGTTGACCTGCTGTCCGGCCCGTACGTTCACCGCCGAGAGATGGCCGTACTGGCTGTACTTGCCGTCGGCGTGCCGGATCACGACCTGATAGCCGTAACTCCCGCCCCAGCCCGCCTCGACGACCTTGCCGGTGGCCACGGCCCGTACCGAGGTCCCGGTGGAGACCGGGAAGTCGACACCCGTGTGGTAGCCGCTCGCCCAGGACGAACCGGCCTTGTGGTACGGGGTGCTGGGGCCGGCGTCGACGGGCGCGCTGAACCCGGCGCTCTTGTGGACGACCGGGGTCGGCGCCTGCTTGTGCGGGGCGGTGGGCTTCTTGGGCTGCGGCTTGGCGGGCTGCTTTTGCTGGGGCTTCGGCTTCGGGTGGGGCTTCGGCTGCGGGTGGGTCTTCGGCGGGGTCGCCGTGTCCGGCAGGGCCAGGCGCTGGCCGGGCAGGATCAGATCGGGGTCGGGGCCGACGACCTTGCGGTTGACGGTGTACAGCGCGTGCCAGCCGCCCTTGACATGCTCCGTGTGCGCGATCCGGGAAAGGGAGTCGCCGGGGATGACGGTGTAGCCCTCGCGCTTGCCCGGGACCTTGGTGGGGCTCGCCTGCGGCGCCGCCTTCTTCGCCACGCGCGCGTGCTGCGCCGCCGGGGCGGTGTGCGCGGCGGTGGTGTGCGCCGTGGTGGTGTGCGCGGCGCCCCGGGTCAGCCCCGCCTCGCCCGAGCAGACCGGCCAGGCGCCCGGGCCCTGGGCGTCCAGCACCTTCTCCGCGACGGCTATCTGCTCGCTCCTGGAGGCCAGGTCGGCGCGCGGCGCGTACTGCCGTCCGCCGTAGGCCACCCAGGTCGACTGGCTGAACTGGAGCCCGCCGTAGTAGCCGTTACCGGTGTTGATCTTCCAGTTGTCGGTGGACTCGCAGGCCGCGACCTTGTCCCACACATCCATCGACGCGGCGTGCGCGGCGCCCGCGCCGATCAGGGGCAGGGCCATACCGGCCCCGCCCGCCGTCACCGTCAGCGAGGCCCGGTTGATACGGCTCGGCTGATACCGGCGGTGCCGCCCGCGTACGGACATGGGTCCCCCTCGAATGCCTCGGGAGCCGCCAAACTAGGGGCTCTGAACGGACCGTGACAAGAGTGCGTACCCACGCTTCGAGGGGAATGCCGGCCGAGTCGCGCGGCTTGGAGTCTTCCGTAGGGTTGATCGAGCAGCGCATCCGATGATTCAGGAGCACAGCCATGAGTGGAACAGCCCAGATCGGCGTGACCGGACTCGCCGTCATGGGGCGCAACCTCGCCCGCAACTTCGCTCGCAACGGCCTCACGGTGGCGGTGCACAACCGGACGGCGGCCAAGACCCGGGCCCTGGTCGAGGAGTTCGGCGAGGAGGGGCGGTTCGTGCCCGCCGAGACGCCCGAGGAGTTCGTGGCGGCGCTGGAGCGGCCGCGCAGGCTGGTCGTCATGGTGAAGGCGGGCGAGCCGACGGACGCGGTGATCGAGGAGTTCGCCCCGCTGCTCGAAGAGGGCGACGTCATCATCGACGGCGGCAACGCGCACTTCGAGGACACCCGCCGGCGCGAGCGCGAGCTGCGCGAGCGCGGCATCCACTTCGTGGGCGCGGGCGTATCGGGCGGCGAGGAGGGCGCACTGCACGGCCCGAGCATCATGCCGGGCGGCTCGGCCGAGTCGTACGAGTCGCTGGGCCCGCTCCTGGAGAAGATCGCGGCGAAGGCCCCGGACGGCACCCCGTGCGTGACGCACGTCGGACCGGACGGGGCGGGCCACTTCGTGAAGATGGTGCACAACGGCATCGAGTACGCCGACATGCAGCTGATCGCCGAGGCCTACCACCTGCTGCGCACGGTCGCCGGTTACTCCCCCGCCAAGATCGCGGAGACCTTCCGGGGCTGGAACACGGGCCGGCTCGACTCGTATCTGATCGAGATCACGGCGGAGGTGCTCGCCCACGAGGACGCGGCGACCGGCAAGCCGTTCGTCGACGTCGTGCAGGACCGGGCCGAGCAGAAGGGCACGGGGCGCTGGACCGTGCAGATCGCCCTCGACCTCGGGGTGCCGGTCTCCGGCATCGCCGAGGCGGTGTTCGCGCGCTCCCTCTCCGGCCACGCCGATCTGCGCGAGGCGTCCGGCGCGCTCGCCGGACCCGTGCCCGAGCCGCTCGACGAGAAGGCGGCGGAGGCCTTCGCCGCCCAGGTGGAGCAGGCGCTGTACGCGTCGAAGATCGTGTCGTACACCCAGGGCTTCCACCAGATCCGGGCGGGCAGCGAGCAGTACGAGTGGGGTGTCGACCTGGGCTCGGTGGCCGCGATCTGGCGGGCCGGGTGCATCATCCGGGCGGCCTTCCTGGACCGGATCCGGGCGGCGTACGACGCCGAGCCCGACCTGGTGAGCCTCCTCTCGGACAAGCGGTTCGGCGAGGAGATCGGGGCGGCGCAGGAGGACTGGCGCGCGGTGGTCGTGGCGGCGACGCGCCAGGGCGTGCCGGTGCCGGGCTTCTCGGCGGCGCTGGCGTACTACGACGCGCTGCGGGCCGAGCGGCTGCCGGCGGCGCTCACCCAGGGGCAGCGGGACTTCTTCGGGGCGCACACCTATCGCCGGGTGGACCGCGAGGGCTCGTTCCACACGCTGTGGGGCGGGGACCGCACCGAGGTCGAGGCGGGCTGAGCGGCGGGCGCGGTCCGGGGGCCCAGGGTCCCCGGACCGCGCCCGTTCACACCAGCTTCGCCGCCGCCTCCAGGCCGAGGCGCGGGCTGGACAGGACCGGGATCTTCGACGGGACGAGCTGCGCGCCCGGTGTCATGGAGGCCTGGGCCAGGACGATGACGTCCGCGTCCTCGACCTCCTCGATGGCCTCGGCCACCGCCCACGCGTAGCCCTCCAGGTCGCCCTTCTCGAAGCGGCGCCAGGCGTCGGGCACCAGGACCGGCCGCAGCGAGACCTCGCGGCCCGCCGCGGCCGCCTCCTCGTGGAGGAGGTCCGAGGTCGGGCGCAGGGTGGCCTCCAGGGCGGCGAGGACCGTGATCCGGGAGCCGTACGCGACCGCCGCCGCGGCCATCGGGCGGTCCACCCGCAGGACGGGCACGCCGAGTTCGGCCCCGGCGGCCTCCGCGACGGCGCCGATCGTCGAGCAGGTGCACAGCACCGCCGTCGCGCCCTCGGCGGTGATCTCGGAGATGACCGTCCTGGTGGCCTCGGCGGCACCGGCGGGGCCGAGCCCGCGGGCGCGGCCGAGCAGTTCCTCGTACACCAGGTGGCGCAGTTCGAGGCCGGGGTGGTTCTCGTCGCGCAGGGCGTTGAAGACCGGCACGTGCACCATCGAGGTGTGGAGCAGCGCGAGCATACGTTTCTCCCGGATCAGTGCTGGGGAACGGCGGCGGGGCTGGAAGGGACGGGGACGGCGGCCACGGCGTGCGGGCCGCGGCGCTGGTCGGTGCCGGGCACCGGGGCCGAGGCGTCGGCGCCGAGTTCGACGATGCGGTTGTCGGCGTCGACGTGGACGACGCTGGGGCGCAGGGTGCGCGCCTCGGCGTCGTCGACCTGGGCGTAGCTGATGAGGATCACCAGGTCGCCGGGGTGGACGAGATGGGCGGCGGCGCCGTTGATGCCGATGACGCCGGAGCCGCGCTCGCCCTCGATGACGTAGGTCTCCAGGCGGGCGCCGTTGTCGATGTCGACGATGTGGACGAGCTCGCCGGGCAGCAGATCGGCGGCTTCCATCAGCTCGGCGTCGACCGTCACCGACCCCACGTAGTGGAGGTCCGCCTGGGTCACGGTGGCTCGGTGGATCTTGGACTTGAACATGGTGCGCAGCACTGCGTCACTCCCTGGCGTACAAAGGGTCGCGCCCCCGGTCGGGGTACGCGCCGTCGACGACAGGGTACGGCCCCGGTCCGCCGCGCGGGCCTGTGGCCTGCGTCTCGATCTCAACAGCGGCGCGAGTTGAATGCCCGGCGCCCGCCGTGGGCCCCTGGGTTACGCGGACGTCCCGGCCTCCGGCGAGGCGTCGGCCTCCGCCCGCTCCCCCTCGACGTCGCCGTTGTCCTGACCCTGCGCCCGTCGGCCGACGACCAGGGCGGCCGCCGCCGCGCTGCCGAGGAACGCCAGGGCGACCGTCCACGGCCGGTCCAGGACATGGCCGGAGGCGTGGTCGAGGGAGTAGCGCCCGGCTCCGGCGACGCCGATCGCGGCGGCCGTGAAGCCGAGGAACGCGGGGTACTCGAAGCCGCCGCCCTGGGCGAAGAACCCGGCCGGGGCGTGCACGGCGACCGCGCCCGCCATCGCTCCGGCCGCCGCCGCCCCGGCGGCCGGGGTGGCCAGGCCCAGGGCCAGGAGCGCGCCGCCGCCGGCCTCGCCGAGCCCGGCGGCCACCGCGCTCTGCTTGCCGGGATGGAAGCCCATGTGCTCCATCCCGGCGGCGGTGGCCTCGATCCCGCCGCCGCCGAACCAGCCGAAGAGCTTCTGGGTGCCGTGCGCCGCGAGGACGGCGCCGGTGCCCACCCGCAGGACGAGGAGTCCCAGGTCCCGTCGGTTGATGCATGTCATGGCTGCCTCCCGCGCTGGCCGTTCGTGGCATGGCACGCCGTCACGGGCGTACGGGATCCACTCTCCGGGGCGGCGGGCGCCGGGCCTCAGCGTTGCTGGGCCGTTGGGGTGCCACCGCGTGCCCGGACGGGTCAGTCCTCGCCCTGGGCGGTCTCGATGCGAGGGCGGCGCGGCCGATGGCGCGGGCGGCGAGCCCGCGGTCGCCCACGGCTGAGGCGGCGGCCTCGTCGGCGCAGCGCTCCAGGGCGTATTCGAGGGGCGCGCGCAGGGGGCGGAGCGCGGGGTGCAGAGGGGCGGCGGGCCCTGGCGGCAGCGAATCGGCGAGTCTGCGCGCGGCCGGGACGGCGAGGAAGGGCACGAGCGGCGGGATCCGCACCGCGAAGATCATCCCCGGCCACCGCCGGCGGAGTCGGGGGCCGAGGGGGCCGGGTCGTGATCGTGGCTCAAGGGCGCTCGTCCGCGATCGGAGCTGGCCTGGCGGTGGGCCGAGGCGGCCTGGTCGCGGGCCGAACCGAACCGGTCGTGGCCCGAACTGGTCCGCTCATGACCCGAGGCGGCCCGGTCGTGGCCCGAACTGAACCGGTCATGGCCCGAGGCAGCCCCGGCGCCGGATATCGCCTCGCCGGACGCCCCCGCCTCCCCGTCGAGCAGGGTTCGCAGCAACTGCTCGTCCTCGTCGCTGAGCTGG
The DNA here is from genome assembly GCF_002846415.1 of Streptomyces sp. TLI_146. Taxonomy (NCBI): domain Bacteria; kingdom Bacillati; phylum Actinomycetota; class Actinomycetes; order Kitasatosporales; family Streptomycetaceae; genus Streptomyces; species Streptomyces sp. TLI_146. Next base: position 7,448,219 of record NZ_PJMX01000001.1, on the reverse strand, counting down.
GAGACGAAGCGGGCGAGGACCGTGGAGCGGTCCTCCTCCTTGGCGAGTTCGGTGTGCATCCGGCGGGCCGTGAGGCCCGGGGAGTCCTCGGTGGGGGTGTAGGCGAAGCCCCGGCCGGAGCGGCCGCGGGTGACGGCGCCCTTCTCGTACAGCCGGGTGAGGATCGTCGTCACCGTGGTGCGGGCCAGGCTGCCGCCAAGCGCGCCCTGCACCTCGCCGGGCGTGAGCGGTCCTCCGGCGGCCCACAGCGCCGCGAGCACGCCCGCTTCCAGCTCACCGGCGGGGCGCCGCGCGTCGCCGCCCGCACGGCCGCCGAAGTGGCCGGGCCCGTCAACGACCGCCATGGGAACGATCCTCCTCGATCTTTCGTCTACAGTTCTGTAGACCGTCTACACCACTGTAGTCAGTCGGGCTCCGCGCTGCTCGTGGCCCGAAATCCATTATGGGAGGGCCCACCGCCATGGCCGTACCCCTGTTCGCCGCCGCCCCCCAGGCCGTGAACGTGCTGGACGCGGGCTCGCTGCTCTCGGCGTTCGGCGCGATCGGCGTCGCCGTCGTGCTGTTCGCCGAGACCGGGCTGCTCGTCGGCTTCTTCCTGCCCGGCGACTCGCTGCTGTTCACCGCCGGGCTGCTGTGCGTGCCGGGCGGCGACGGGCCGGTCTCGCTCTCCCTGCCGCAGGTCCTCCTCGCCTCCGTCACGGGCGCGCTCGTCGGAGCGCAGGTCGGGTACTGGATCGGCCGCCGCGGCGGCCGCGCGCTGCTGGCCCGCGCCAAGTCCCGCAAGCTCCACGAGGGCGCGGCCCGCGCCGAGGAGCTGCTCGCCAAGTACGGCCACGCGAAGGCGATCGTCCTGGCCCGCTTCGTGCCGATCGTCCGGACCGTGCTCAACCCGCTGGCGGGCGTGCTCGGCGTCCCGGCCGGGGTGTTCGCGCTCTGGCAGGTCATCGGCGGCGCGGTGTGGACGTGTGGCCTGGTCCTCGGCGGGTACGCGCTGGGCTCCTCCATCCCCGACGTCGACCGCTATCTGCTCCCGCTCGTGGCGCTTGTCGTCGCCGTCTCGCTGCTCCCGATCGCCCTGGAGATCCTGCGGGCCCGCCGCGCCCGCACTACCGAGGACACCCCCTGATGCACTTCGACGACGGGTGGTACAGCCGGGTCACCGAGCTCGCGCGGGACACCCCCGGCCCGGTCGACACCGCCGTCCGGCTCTGGTCGGACTACGGTCCGGGGCTCTTCGCGGCCTTTATGGTCCTCGCCTGGTGGCGGGCCCGGCGGGTCGGCGGCGCCCGGCTCGCCACGGCGTCGGCCGCGCCGCTCGTGGCCCGGCTCGGCGGGACCCGGCCGCGCCCGCTGGTGACCGCCCGATGAGGAGGGCCCGGCTCGTCGGCGCGGCGGTGTGCCTGCTGCTGTTCGTCCTGCTCACGGTGCTCGTCGCCGTACGGGACGGGGCACCGCTGCCCGGCGACCGGGCCTCGCACACCTGGGCGTTGGAGCACCGGCCGCCGGTGGCACTCGCGGTCGCCCGCGCGGTCACCGCCACCGGCACCGGGGCGCTCCCGTATCTCCTGGCCGTGGGCGCCGGGCTGCTGGCCGGGCGGGACGCCCGGCAGCGCCTGTGCGCGGCGGCCGGGGCGCTCGCGGTCCTCGCCCTCGGCCAGGCCGTGCGGTACGGAGTGATGAACGCTCTCGGGCGCCCGCGCCCCGCGATGGCCGACTGGGCCACGCACGCCTCGGGCCACTCCTTCCCCTCCGGCCACGCCACCACCGCCGCGCTGACGGCCGGGCTCCTGGTGTGGGGCGTGACCAGGCGCTCCCGTTCGACCTCCGCGCACCTCACCGCCGCGCTGATCCTCGGGTGGGGCGCGGCGGTCGGCCTCTCCCGTGTCTACCTCGGGGTGCACTGGCTCACCGATGTGCTCGGAGGCTGGCTGTTCGCGGCGGTGTGGCTGACGCTGGGCACGCGGCTGGCGGCGCCGCACGTACCGGCCGAGATACGGCACGAGGAGCAGGTCTCCGGCAAGTGACGGACCGCCCGCTCAGCAGGCCGCCATGCAGGCCGCGCAGTAGCGGTCGGCGTCGGACAGGTCCGGGTCGGCGGTAGGTCGGCCGAGTTCCCCGGACGGCCTCGGAGCCATAGGAGTCAGCCGGTCTTGAAGTACGCGTTCCAGCCGCCCGCCGGGGCCTGGCCGACGTCCAGCGCGCGCAGCTTGTCCAGCACCCGGGGATCCTGGACGTCGAGCCAGTCCACGAACTGGCGGAAGGAGACCAGCCGTACGTCCTTCTTCCCGGCCATCCCCTTCAGCGCCTCCTCGACGGCGTCCATATAGATGCCGCCGTTCCATTCCTCGAAGTGGTTGCCGATGTAGAAGGGCGCGCGGTTCGTCTCGTACGCGCGCTGGAACCCGGCGAGATAAGCGCGGGTCGCCTGCTCGCGCCAGCCCGGGTAGCGCGACGGCATGCCGCGGGTGGTGTTCTTCGACTGGTTGGCGAGGATGTTGTAGTCCATCGACAGCACCTCGAAGGAGTGCCCGGGGAAGGGCACGCCCTGGAGCGGCAGGTCCCAGACGCCCTGGCGCTTGTCGGGCCACACCTGACGCCCGCCGGGCGAGGAGGCGTCGTAGCGCCAGCCGAGCTGCCGGGCGGTGGGCAGCAGGTTGCCCTGCCCGAGCAGACACGGCGTACGGCCGCCGACGAGCTCCTTGCGGTAGTCGAAGGGCAGCGGTTCGAGGTCGTGCCAGCCGGTGTTGGTGCGCCACTCGGTGACGAAGGAGACGGCCTGCTCGATCTCGCTGCGCCACTGGTCGGGCGACCAGTTGGCCACCGAGCCGGAGCCGCCGCAGAAGTGCCCGTTGAAATGCGTCCCGATCTCATGGCCGTCGTACCAGGCCTCGCGCACATATTTCAGCGTCTCGCGCACATGTGCGTCGGTCAGATAGCCGATGTCGGAGGCGCCGACGGGATTGTTCGGCGGGCGGTAGCGCGACTTGCTGGATTCGGGCAGCAGATAGATTCCGGAGAGGAAGAACGTCATCGAGGCGCCGTGGTCGCGGGCGAGCTCCAGAAAGCGCGGGAAGAGCCCATTGCCGACCTCTCCGGCGCCGTCCCAGGAGAAGATCACGAACTGCGGCGGGGTCTGGCCCGGTTCGAGCGGCACGGGCTTGTCGGGCTGGTGCGGTTGCGGCCCGGCGTCAGCGGTCGAACCGTCACCGATCAGCTTGACCTGGGGCTTTACCGGCGCGTTGGGCGCCGCCGGATGGCCTGGCCCGTTCCCCGGCGCATGCGCTCGCCCCGCATCGCCGTCCCGGCCTTCCGTACCGCAGCCGGCGAGGCCGGCCGCCGCGACGGCACCAAGTCCGGCCCCGAGCAGTCCCCTTCGGGTGATCTCGCGCATCGCCTCTCCCGTCAGTCGTCCCACGGGCCCTCGACGTACGGACCGGAGAGTTCTGAATTAACCCGATAGCCGATAACCGCCTCAGAGTACGACGCGTTCAACGTCTTTCACGGCAAACACAGAGGGGCCGCACCGGATTTCTCCACGACGGCCGCAATGCACGACCGCCATAGGGCGACGGCGATTCCCGCGACCCGACCGGGTGCGCGGCCACCGGCGGAGACGGGTCCATGAAGGACAGGTGACGGCCGGGCCCGCCCACCGGGAAGATGTGGGCCATGCAGGCAACTTCGCAGACCGGCACGCGGCGTGCGCCGACCGCGTCCCGGCTCTCGTTCCGGACCGGGGACCTCGACGAGGCCCGCCAGGTGATCGGTGAGATGTACTACGCCAACTCCATCGACGTACTGGACCGCGAGCACCGGCTCGACGCCGCCTTCGAAGTGGTGCAGCTGGGGCCGCTGACCCTGGGCGACCTGCGCTGCGGCACCGATGTGCACATGCGCTTCGGCGACTTGGGGGCGTACCACGTCGACGTCCCCCTCTCCGGGGAGCTCGCCTGGCGGCAGGGGTCGCGGACGCCCACCACCGCGAACGCCCGGCGCGCGGCCGTCTTCCAGCCCCGGGGCGAGTCGACCCTGGAGCGGTGGAACCGGGACTGCCGCCTGCTCGCCGTCAAGATCGGCGCCCCGGACCTGCTGCGCCATCTGGAGGTCCTGCTGGACCGCTCGGTCCCCACCGGGGTGCGGCTCGCGCCCGAATTCGACCTCAGCCGGGGCCCGGGCCTGAGCTGGGCGCGCCTGGTCGCGCTGGTCGTGAAGGAGATGGACAACGAGCACGGGGCGCTCGCCCAGCCGCTCATGGCGGCCCGGCTCCAGGACGCCCTGCTCACGGGGCTGCTGCTGGCCACCGAGCACGCCTACCGCGAGGAGCTCGACGAGCCGGTCGGGGCGGCGCTGCCCGGCCCGGTCAAGCGGGTCGTGGACGCGATCCACGCCCACCCCGAGCGCCCGTTCACCACCACGGAACTCGCCGGCATAGGCCAAGTCGGCGCCCGCTGGCTCCAGGAGGGCTTCCGCCGCCATCTGGGCATGTCCCCGATGGCGTACCTGCGCGACGTCCGCATGACCCGCGTCCACACGGAGCTGCGCCAGGCCGACCCCGCCCAACTGACCGTGGGCGAGGCGGCCTACCGCTGGGGCTTCACCCACCTGGGCCGCTTCGCCGACAACTACCGCAGGCGCTTCGGCGAACTCCCCTCGCAGACCCTGGGCACCCCCTAGCCTGCGTGAAACGGCCACGCATCCCGGATCGGCCGACGTCGATCCCGGCGATACGTTGGCAGCACCGTGCCCGGGATCCGGCACGGTGTCGGCGCCGTAGTCGACGGCAGCACGCGGGCTGCTCCTGGGCCAGATCAGCTCCCCCGCTGAGCCGGGGGCAGCCCGCGGTCGACGCTGGGCGGGAGCCCGCGCGCGAACGCCTGGAAAAACGGATGAGCCCGCCTTCGCATCTCTGCGAAAGCGGGCTTCGACCTGCGAAGAACGCTGGTCGGGACGACAGGATTTGAACCTGCGACCCCTTGACCCCCAGTCAAGTGCGCTACCAAGCTGCGCCACGTCCCGTTGCCCGTCTGACCTGGGGTTTCCCCTGGCCGGTCGTGCATGAGAACCATACCTCACTCGTGGCCGTGTTCCGGTACGGGGAGCGGCGGCGGGGGACAATGGGCGCATGGAGACTTCTTCGCGCCGGGACCGGGACACCGAGGGGCGGGCCCGCAACGCGCGGCCCAGGGACGGGCTCGGGCGGCCGCTGCCGTACGGGGCGGCCGGAGTGGAGCGGCAGCCGGAGGGGGTCGTGCGCACCCCGGACGAGACCGTGCGGGAGGCGCAGCGGTTGCTGGACGCGGGGATGCCGTTCCACGCGCACGAGGTGTTCGAGGACGCCTGGAAGTCGGGGCCGGAGAGTGAGCGCGAACTGTGGCGGGGGCTCGCCCAGCTCGCCGTCGGGCTCACCCACGCCGCGCGCGGCAACGCGAAGGGCGGCGCCGCGCTGCTCGCGCGGGGCGCCGACTCGTTGGGGCGGTATGCGGGGACAGCGGTTTACGGGGTCGACCTGAGCGGGCTCATGGCGTGGGCGCGGAAGCTGAGCGAGCGGCTGCCGGGGCCGGTGGACGCGCGGGCCGAGGCGCCGCGACTGACCCGCTGACCAGCTGCGCCCGTGATTCCCCGTCCCCCCGTCCCCCTGACCGGCTCATCGGCTCATCCGCGAGGCTCAGCCGATGACCAGGACGACCTCCAGCGTGCGTGGGCCGTGTACCCCCTCCACCCGGTCCAGCTCGATGTCGCTCGTCGCGGACGGGCCCGAGATCCAGGTCAGCGGGCGGGTGGGGTCGAGGCGCGCCATCGCCTGGGGCACCGACGCGACGACCTGGTCCGGCGCCCGTACGACGCAGACGTGGTGGTCGGGGACGAGCGTGATGCGGCGTCTGCCCTGGTCGGGGCCGCCGTCCAGGACGATCGTGCCCGTCTCCGCGATGGCGAGGGCGCACCCCGTGACGACGCTGTCCACGGTGTCCAGTTCGGCCGCGGTGGATTCGGACCGGTCCTGGACGCGTTCGGGACCGGCTTCGCCCAGCCACTCCGGGGGCAGCCCGGGCGGAACCAGGACCGTCGACGAGCCGTGCTCGGCGAGCAGCCGCGCCAGGAGCGCGGGCAGGCCCTCGGCGTCCGTGCGGTGGACGAGCGCCCGGTACTCGGCCAGGTTCTCGTGCAGCAGGTCGAGTACGGCCGCGGGGTCGTCCGGGGTGTGGCTGGTCAGGTAGGCCCGGGTGACCTCGGGGGCCTCGCGGGCGTCGGCCACGGCCGTGCGGACGCGGGCCAGGATGCGGTCGCGGGAGCTTCCGCCCGTACCCCTCGCGCTCCGGACCGGTCCCGCCACGGCTCCCCCTTCCGTCGTCACCGAGCCCGTCACGGCCCTTCCCCCATCCATCGGCACCGGCCCCGTCACCGCCCCTCCCCCTTCCACCAGTCGCGGAACGACTTCTCCGGCAGCTCCGGCAGCTCGCGGCCGGCCGTCCACGCTCCGGTGCCCGGCACCTTCTTCGGGTGCAGTCGGCGCGTCCGGGTCGCCGCGCGTTCGGCCGCCGCCAGCACCGCGGGCCGGTCCATCGCCCAACTCGCCGCCTTCATCGCCGCCTTCTCCAGGCGGTGCCCCTTGCCGCCCCGGTCCGCCACGCGCTCGCGCAGATGGACCAGCACCTCGGGAATGTCGATCGCGACCGGGCACACCTCGTAACACGCCCCGCAGAGCGAGGAGGCGTACGGCAGCGAGGCGTCGATCTCGCTCGCGGTGCCCCGGAGTTGGGGGCTGAGGATGGCGCCGATCGGGCCCGGGTAGACCGAGCCGTACGCATGGCCGCCGGCCCGTTCGTACACCGGGCAGACGTTGAGGCAGGCCGAGCAGCGGATGCAGCGCAGCGCCTGGCGGCCGACCTCGTCGGCGAGGGTGTCGGTGCGGCCGTTGTCCAGCAGGACCAGGTGGAAGACCGAGGGGCCGTCGCCGTCCGTGGTGCCCGTCCACATGCTGGTGTACGGGTTCATCCGCTCGGCCGTGGACGAGCGCGGCAGCGTCTGGAGGAAGACCTCCAGGTCCCGCCAGGTGGGGATCACCTTCTCGATTCCGACGACGGAGATCAGCGTCTCGGGGAGGGTCAGGCACATCCGGCCGTTGCCCTCCGACTCGAAGACGACGAGGGTGCCGGTCTCGGCGACCATGAAGTTCGCGCCGCTGACGCCGACCTTGGCGCGCAGGAACTTCTCGCGCAGATGCAGCCGCGCCGCCTCGGCCAGCTCGGCGGGGCTGTCGGTCAGACCGTCCGGGGCCGGTCGGCCCCAACTCCCCATCTCCTCGCGGAAGATGTCCCGGATCTCCCCCCGGTTGCGGTGGATCGCCGGGACCAGGATGTGGGACGGACGGTCGTGGCCTAGCTGCACGATCAGTTCGGCGAGGTCGGTCTCGTACGCGGAGATGCCCTCGGCGACCAGTGCCTCGTTGAGGCCGATCTCCTGGGTGGCCATCGACTTGACCTTGACGACCTCGCGCTCGCCGGTGGCCTTGACCAGGTCGGCGACGATGCGGTTGGCCTCGTCGGCGTCGGCGGCCCAGTGGACGGTGCCCCCGGCCCGTACGACGGACTCCTCCAACTGCACCAGATAGCGGTCGAGATGGCGCAGGGTGTGGTTCTTGATCTGTTTACCCGCCTCGCGCAGCTGCTGCCAGTCGGCGAGCTCGGCGACCGCTCTGGCGCGTTTGTCGCGGATGGTATGGGTGGCGTGCCGGAGGTTGGCGCGCAGGGTGCTGTTGCCGACGGCCTCCCTGGCGGCCTCGGGAAAGGCGGGCATGCCGACGAAGGTGCCGCTCATGGGTGGGGCTCCGCTTCCGTACTGGCGAGGATCTCGGCGAGGTGCAGAGGGCGCAGAGGGTCGCCCCGGCGGCGCAGGATGCCGCCGAGGTGCATCAGGCAAGAGCTGTCGGCGCCGCAGAGCACCTCGGCGCCGGTGGTGAGCGCGCTGTCCGCCTTGTCGGTGCCCATCGCCGCCGACACGGCCGGGTTCTTCAGGGCGAAGGTGCCGCCGAAGCCGCAGCACTCCTCGGCGCCGGGCAGTTCGCGCAGCTCCAAACCCTTGACGGCCTCCAGGAGCCGGCGCGGCCGCTCCCCGAGCCCCAGCGTGCGCAGACCGTGACAGGAGGGGTGATAGGTGACGGTGTGCGGGAAGTACGCGCCGACGTCCGTGACGCCGAGGACGTCGACCAGGAACTCCGACAGCTCGTACACGCGCGGGACGAGTGATCCGGCGATCCCGCCGAGCTCCGTGCCACGGCCCTCGGCGGCCGCCTTGCGGGCGATGCGGGGGTAGTTCTCGCGGACCATCGCCGCGCAGGAGCCGGACGGGGTGACCACGTGGTCGTACCCCTCGAAGACCGCACCCATCCGGCGCACCAGCGGCTCGGTCTCCCGGCGGTAGCCGGTGTTGAACTGGGCCTGTCCGCAGCACGTCTGTCCGGGCGGGAAGTCGACCTCGACGCCCAGGCGTTCGAGGAGTGTCACCGTCGCGACGGCCGTGGCCGGGTACACCGCGTCATTGACGCAGGTGACGAAGAGTGCGACACGCATGGTCGGAGGATAGGCGGTGGGTCCCGGCCCCGGTAGGCCTCGCTGTCCGTGCCCCGGCACGGATGCGGCAGACTCGGGGCCGTGAGAAAGATCTATGTGATCGGCATCGGGGCGGGCGACCCCGACCATCTGACGCTCCAGGCCGTCAAGGCGCTGAACAAGGCGGATGCCTTCTTCATCATGGAGAAGGGCGAGGAGAAGTCCGATCTGACCGGGCTGCGCAGGGACATCCTCGACACGCATGTGACCGGCCGGCCGTACCGGCTCGTCGAGGCGCGGGACCCTGAGCGGGACCGCAAGACATCGGACTACTCGCCCGCCGTCGACGACTGGCGGCGCCGCCGGGCCGACCTCTACGAGCGCTTCATCGTGGACGATCTGGCCGAGGACGAGTGCGGGGCGTTCCTGGTGTGGGGCGATCCCGCGCTGTACGACTCCACGCTCGGCATCCTGGAGGAGATCCTGGAGCGGGGCGCGGTGGAGTTCGCCTACGAGGTGGTGCCGGGCATCAGCAGCGTCTCGGCGCTCCTCGCCAAGCACCGGACGGGGCTGAATAGAGTGGCCCGGCCCGTGCAGATCACCACCGGGCGGCGGCTCGCGGAGGGCTGGCCGGAGGGGGTCGACGACGTGGTGGTGATGCTGGACGCGCGCCAGGCCTTCACCCGTCACCTCGACCAGGACCTGTACATCTACTGGGGTGCGTACGTCGGCACGCCGGACGAGATCCTGGTGCAGGGGCGGCTGTCCGAGGTCTCCGACCGCATCGAGGAGCTGCGGGCGCGGGCGCGGGAGCGCAAGGGGTGGATCATGGATACGTATCTGCTGCGGCGGGGCTGAGCAGCGCGAGCACGGTCTGTACGTCGGGGGCGGTCCGCACCCCGGCGGGCGGGTCGGGCCGCCGCACCACCACGACCGGCAGCCCGAGCTCGCGGGCGGCGGTGAGCTTGGCGGCGGTCGCGGGGCCGCCGCTGTCCTTGGTGACGAGGACGTCGATGCGGTGCTCCCGCAGGAGCCCCCGCTCCCCGTCCAGGGTGAACGGGCCCCGGTCGAGGACGACTTCGCAGTGGCGCGGGGTCGGCGGGTCCGGGGCCTCCACGGAGCGGATGAGGAACCAGAGGGCGTGGAGGGGATCCACCGGGTCCTCGGGGACGAAGGCCTGGAGGCCCAGGCGGCCGGTGGTGAGGAACACCCGGCGGCCGAGGGTGGGCAGGAGGGCAGCGGCCTCGGTCAGGGTGTGCACGCTGTGCCAGATGTCGCCGGGGGCGGGGGTCCAGCCGGGGCGGCGCAACGCGATGAGCTCGGTGCCGGTGTTTCGGGCTGCGTCGGCCGCGTTCTCGCTGATGCGGTGGGCGAAGGGGTGGGTGGCGTCGAGGAGTGCGGTGACGTGGTGCTCCCGTATCCAGCGCGCCAGGCCTTCGGCTCCGCCGAACCCTCCGGTTCTCAGCTCGCCCGGGAGCGGTCTGGGCTGTGCGACGCGGCCCGCGAGGGATGTGGTGACACGGATGCCGGTTTCGGTGAGGGCGGTCGCCAGGGTTCGGGCTTCGGCTGTGCCGCCGAGGATCAGGGCGTGGGGGGCGGGCATGGTGCCGAGGATAGTTTGCCCCGCCCCACCCCTTCCCCGGGGGCTTTGCCCCCGAGCCCCCTCGCGGGGCCTGCGGCCCCTGCACCCCGCTGTGTTCGTCTGCGGACCGTGGCGGGCTGGTCGCGCAGTTCCCCGCGCCCCTGAAATGCTCGGCTTCGCCCTCGCACTCGCCATCACCCCGTACCCCCTAGGGGCGCGGGGAACTGCGCGGCCAGCCACAGACCACCCGCACGCGAACCCTCACCACACCACTTCCAACACCTCCGGCGACCGATGGATCAGCGTCGGGTGCATCCGTACCGGTGTGTCCGGGGTGGCCAGGCGTAGGGTCGGGAAGTTTGTGGTGAGGAGGTGGATCGTCAGGTGGAGTTGTTCTCGGGCCAGGTTCGCGCCGGGGCAGCTGTGGGCGCCGTGGCCGAAGGACAGGTGGCGGGACGGCGGTCGGGTGATGTCGAACGTGTCGGGACGCTCGTGGCGGCGGGCGTCGCGGTTGGCCGAGCCGAAGGCCACGAAGACGGCGGCCCCGGTGGGGAGTTCGGTCCCGGACAGCAGGACCGGGCGGGTCGTGATGCGCCGAAAGCCCTGTAGCGCCGTGTCGTAGCGCACAGCCTCCTCGATCGCCGCCGGGATCAACTCCGGTTTCTCGCAGAGCAGTTCCCATTGCGTGCGGTGGCGCAGCAGGTGCAGCACCGTCGTGCCGATCTGCGCCGTCGTCGTCAGATGGCCTGCCAGGAGGAAGTTCTGGAGGTGGGCCACCAACTCGTGGCGCTCCTCCAGGGTCAGTTCGCCGGTGCCCGGCGCGAGGGCCGTCAGCAGGGCCGTGCAGAGGTCGTCGCGCGGCCGGGCCCGTCTCGCCCGCAGATATGTGTCGAGCAGTTGCTGCATCGTCACCACGTCCCGCGCCGCCGCGATCTGCTCGGGCTCCTCCAGCGGCCGGAACAGCAGTTCCTCCGCCCGGTGGCCGCCGCGTACCGCCACCGGCACGTCCACCGCGTCCAGGCCGATCAGCCGCCCGATGACATCGCCGGGGAGCAGCATCGCGTACTCCCCCATCAGCTCGGCCCGGCCCCGTGCCTTGAAGGCCTCGACGAGGGCGGTGGCGCGCTCGGTGGCGTACGGGAGCACGGCGGCCACCCGGGCGGCCGAGAGGCCGTGGACGATGGGGGCGCGCAGCCGCTGGTGCTGGGGGCCGTCCGAGGTGACCACGACCGGGCGGCCGCCGAAGCCGCTGCCGAGTTCGGCGAGGACGGCGGGGCCGGGGATCACGTCCGGGCGCAGCGCGTTCGCCGACGAGAACGCTTCGGGGCGGCGCAGCACTTCCCGTACGTCGGCGTCGCGCGCGACCAGCCACGCGTCCAGTTCGGGCACGAAGGTCAGGCCCTCGGCGCGGCGGGCGCGCGCGTAGTGCGGATAGGGGTCGCGCTGGAGCGCGTCGAGCCGTGCGTGCTCATGCCTGTCCACAGGCTCATCGTGTACGAAGCGGGTCCACGGCGGAAGAGCACCGGTCGCGCCGGAAGTGCCCGTGGTCGGTGACCGGCGAGGGGCGCGGGCGGCCGCCGGGCCCGGGGAAGGGGGCCCGGCGGCGCGCCGCGCGCGTCAGGCTCCGGTGCTCAGCACCCCGATCAGACGGGTGACCGCCTGCACCATCGCCTGGCGCCCGACCGTCAGATAGCTGCGGGCGTCCACCGCCTCCGGGTGGGCCGCGAGATACGCGCGGATCGCGTCGGTCATGGCGATGTTCAGCGCCGTACCGATGTTGATCTTGGCCATGCCGCCCGCGACCGCCGCCGTCAGCTCGCCGTCGGGGACGCCGGAGGAGCCGTGCAGCACCAGCGGGACGTGCAGCGCCGCGTCGAGGCGGGCGAGCAGTCCGTGGTCGAGGGCGGCCGTGCGGGTGGTCATGGCGTGGGTGTTGCCGATGGCGACGGCGAGCGCGTCGACCCCCGATTCGGCGACGAAGGCGCGCGCCTCCTCTGGGTCGGTCCGGGCGCCGGGCGCGTGCGCGTCCAGCGGCGGCTGCCCGTTCTTGCCGCCGACCTCTCCCAACTCGGCCTCGATCCACAGGCCTTGGGTGTGCGCCCAATCAGCGGCGGCCCGCGTCGCGGCGAGGTTCTGCTCGTACGGCAGCTGGCCGCCGTCGTACATCACCGAGCTGAACCCGGCGTCGGCCGCCTGCCGCAGCAGGTCGTCGCGCTGGACGTGGTCGAGGTGGAGCGCCACCGGTACGGCGGCGGCCTCGGCAGCGGCGACGGCTGCCCGGGCGAGCGGCAGCACCCGGCCGTAGCGGAACTTCACCGCGTTCTCGCTGATCTGCAGGACGACCGGCGAGTGCGCGGCCTCGGCGCCCGCGATGACGGCCTCGGCGTGCTCCAGCGTGATGATGTTGAAGGCGGCGACGGCGCTGCGCTTGGCCGCGGCGTCGGTCACCAGGGTGGCGGTCTGGGCGAGTGGCATCCGGGGTCCTTCTCCGTGCGGTGGGTCGGCTGCGGGCTGTGCGTGGCTGGTCGCGCGGTTCCCCCGCGGCCCCTATGACTGGCTGTCGAGGATCACCGAGCGGGTGAGGTGGCGCGGGCGGTCCGGGTCCAGGCCCCGGGCGGCCGCGACGGCGACGGCGAGGCGCTGCGCCCGTACCAGCTCGGCCAGCGGGTCGAGGCCTCCGGCCACCCACTGGGCCCCGGTGGCGCGCACCTGCTCGGCGAGCCCGTCGGGGGCCTCGCCGAACATCCAGGTGGCGGTGTTCTCGGTGGAGATGCTGATCGGGCCGTGGCGGTACTCCATGGCCGGGTACGCCTCGGTCCAGGACAGCGACGCCTCGCGCATCTTCAGCGCGGCCTCCTGGGCGAGCCCGACCGTCCAGCCGCGGCCCAGGAACGTGAACTGGGCGCGCCCGACGAGCCCTTCGGGCAGCGGCTCGGCCAGCGCGGTACGCGCGTCGGCGACGGCCTGCTCGGGGTGCAGACCGAGGTGGACGCGGAGCAGGGTGAGCGCCGTGGTGGCGAAGCGGGTCTGGACCACCGACTCCTCGTCGGCGAACTCCATGACCACCACGTCGTCGGCGGCCCGCATCACCGGGGTCTCCGGGTCGGCGGTGATCGCGGTGGTGCGGGCGCCGCCGCGCACCTGGGCGAGGAGTTCGAGGACCTCGGTGGTGGTGCCGGAACGGGTGAGGGCGACCACCCGGTCGTAGGAGCGGCCGGCCGGGTACTCGGACGCGGCGAACGCGTCGGTCTCGCCCTGGCCCGCGCCCTCGCGCAGCGCGGCGGCAGCCTGGGCCATGAACAGCGAGGTGCCGCAGCCGACGATCGCGACCCGCTCGCCCGGCGCGGGAAGGGCGTCCTTGTGGTGCACCGCCAGCTCGGCGGCGCGCTTCCAGCACTCGGGCTGGCTGCTGAGTTCGTTCTCGACATGGCTCATGCCGGGCTCCCACTCGCTCTGGATCCGTGGCCCGGATCCGTAACCGGATGCGTGTTTCTGCAAAATATAGCTAGCTTTCAAGCACAATCAAGCATCTTGAGGTGAGTTAAAGTCATCACCGACGGTGACGACGGCAGGATGCGCCCAAGGGCACGGCCGAGAAGTACCCCAGAGCACGGCAGAGAAGAGGTTCCGGATGTCGCGCGACGCCCGCTGGCAGGCGCTGCTCGAACTGCTCGTGGAGCAGGGCCGCCTCGACGTCGAGGAGGCGGCGACGGCGCTCGGCGTGTCCGCCGCGACCATCCGCCGCGACTTCGACCAGCTCGCCGAGCAGCAGATGCTGGTCCGCACCCGAGGCGGCGCGGTCGTGCACGGGGTGTCGTACGAGCTGCCGCTGCGCTACAAGACGGCCCGGCAGGCGTCGGAGAAGCAGCGCATCGCGAAGGCCGTGGCGGATCTGATCGCACCCGGCGAGGCGGTGGGGCTCACCGGCGGCACCACGACCACGGAGGTGGCGCGGGCGCTCGCCGTACGGCCCGAACTCGCCTCCGGATCACCGGCGTTGACGATCGTGACCAACGCGCTGAACATCGCCAACGAGCTGGCCGTGCGGCCCCAGTTCAAGATCGTGGTGACCGGCGGGGTCGCCCGGCCCCAGTCCTACGAGCTCACCGGGCCGCTGGCCGGGGGCGTGCTCAACCAGATCACCATGGACGTGGCGGTGCTCGGCGTCGGCGCCTTCGACGTCACGCACGGCGCGTCGGCGCACGACGAGGACGAGGCCGGGATCAACCGGCTGCTGTGCGAGCGGGCCGAGCGGGTCATCGTCGCGGCCGACTCCACCAAGCTGGGCAAGCGGACGTTCGCGCGGATCTGCGCGACGGATCAGGTGGGCACGCTGGTGACGGACGCGGGGGTGTCCGAGGAGACGGCAGCCCGGTTCACCGACGCGGGCGTCACGGTACTGGCGGTCTGAACTCCCGTACGGTACAGGGCAACTGACTGAGCGTCAGCTGAGGCCCAGCGCCGGAAGGATCACCGCTTCCAGGAACTCCGGCAGGGCGTCCCTCCCGGCGAAGCGGTCCTCGAAGAGCGGCTCGACGCGCAGGACGCCCATGAAGGCCGGGGCGACGAAGTCGACGGCCCGGTTGTCCGCGTCCACCTCACCGCGCTCCACCCCGCGCCGCAGCATCGCGTCGAGCGCGGCGATCTCCGGGTTCAGCATGGTCTCGCGCAGCATTTCGCGCAGGTCGGGGTGCATCACATAGGCCTGGCCGACGGCCTCCATCAGCTCGGTGTCGCGGCCCTTGGCGCGGGAGGCCGCCCGCGCCGCCTCGCGCAGGTCGCCCGCGAGCGTGCCGGTGTCGATCCCGGTGAAGAACGAGCAGCGGCTCGCCCCGAGCGCCGCCGTGACCAGGACCGACTTGGACTTCCACTGGCGGTAGAGCGTGGCCTTGCCGCACTTGGTGCGCGCGGCGACACCCTCCATGGTCACGGCGTCGTAGCCGCCCTCGCGCAGCAGGTCGAGCACCGCCTCGTACAGCTCAAGCTCCCGCTCGGGGCTGATCTTGCTGCGGCGTGCGGCGGCCGTCGCGGCCTGCGTCGACATCGCGTTCCTCCGGTGCGTGGGGCCGTGCTCCTGCACATACGAGAGTAGGCGCCGCTCAACCGAGACGCAAACGTATCGAGACGTTTGCGTCTCGATGAAATCCGATCTAGCCTTCGTACGTTCGCTTGTCGATTTCTGCTCGATTTCTTGCTCAAAGGGGCCGGAGAATGGCTGCCGGTATACGTCCAGGGACCCGGCGTCCCACCGGACCGGAGACGACCGGTACCTCCCGGCCGCCCCTGGTGCGCGAGCTGCTGCTCGTGACCGCGCTCTTCGTCGTGTACAAGTTCGGCCGGCAGCTGGCGAACGGCCACGAGACGCGCGCCTTCCACAACGCCGACCGCGTCTGGGACTGGGAGCGCGCGCTCCATCTGCCCGGCGAGGGCGCGGTGCAGCGGCTCCTGCTCCACAACGAGACCTTGATCCAGGTCGCCAACACCTTCTACGCGGCCGTCCACTTCCCCGCGACAATCGCCTTCCTGGTCTGGCTGTACGTGAAGCGGCCCGCCCACTACCTCTGGTCCCGCCGGGTCCTGGCGCTGGTGACCACGGCCGCGCTCGCGCTGCACATCCTGCTGCCGCTGGCGCCGCCCCGGATGCTGGCGTCGGCCGGGCTCGTGGACACCGCGCAGGTGTACGGGCCGTCGGTGTACTCGGCGAAGCCGGACACGGACACCATGGCCAACCAGTTCGCGGCGATGCCGTCGCTGCACTTCGGGTGGGCGCTGATGGTGGCGATCGGCCTCGTCGCGGCGACCCGCGGCCGGTGGCGCTGGCTGTGGCTGCTGCACCCGGCACTCACCCTGCTGGTGATCGTCGGCACCGCCAACCACTACTGGCTGGACGCGCTCGTCGCGGCCGCGCTCCTCGGCGCGGCCCTGTACCTGGTGCCGCGTCCGAAGCCGGTACGCAGCGGTCGCACCGTCGCCGTCCACGTGCGCCGGAGCCCCGCGCCCCGGCCCGCCGTGGCCCCTGAACCCGCCCGTGCCCCGGAATCTGCCCTGACCACCGGGCGCACGGGCGTCTCCCGTACCGCCGACGCCGACCGGCTCGCGGAGGCGCTGCGATGAACGAGTCCGCGGTCCTCGCCATCCTGCTCTCGCTCGCCTCGGCCGCCGGGTACGCCCTCGCCGCCGTCGCCCAGTCCCGGCTGGCCTCCGCGAACGGGGGCGGTGGACTCGCCGCCCTGCTCGCCCGGCCGCAGTGGTGGTGGGCCGTCGGGCTGAACGCGGCGGGCGCGCTGATGCACGTCGCGGCCCTCCACTACGGCCCGCTCACCCTGGTCCAGCCGCTGGGTGCGCTCACCCTGGTCGCGGCGCTGCCGATCGGCGCGTACTACCAGCGGCGCCGGGTCACCCGGCGCGAGTGGCGCGGCGCCGCCTGGACGCTCGCGGGGCTGACCGGGCTGATCGCGCTGACCGGGCCCGCGACGCCCGGCGACGCGCTGAGCCTGCGCGAGGGACTCGCCGTGGCGGCGGCCACCGCGCTCCTGATCGCGGTGGCCTCCCGCGCCGGATCCGGCTCTGGCCGCGTCGGCCTCGGTCACGCCACCGCCTCCGGCGTCGCCTCGGGCGTGGCCTCCGCGCTCACCCAGACGGTCACCGCCTCGCTCGCCCGCGAACTGCCGGGCGGGCCGATGGCCTGGTGGCAGACGACCCTGCTCGCCGTCCTTGTGGCGGCGTTCGCGGTGGGCGGGCTGCTGCTCTCGCAGTCCGCGTTCCGGGGCGGGTTGGCCGCGCCGCTCGCCGTGGTGAACCTCGCCAACCCGGCGGCGGCCGCCGTGATCGGCGTGGCGCTGCTCGGCGAGCGGTTCCACGGCGGACCGCTCGGCTGGCTCACCGCGGCGGCCGCGGCGGCGGTCGCCGCACGCGGTGTGATCATGCTGACCGGCGCGGAGCCGGTGCAGGTCCCGGCCCCGCGCGCGCCGGAACCGGTCCACGTGCCCGTCTGAGCGCACCGGAGCCTCAGAGCGCACAAACCGTCGCCGCGCGCACCCACCCGACGGCGAAGCCGTGACGACGAAGGGCCGCACCGGCAACTCCGGTGCGGCCCCCGCTGCCCGTCGGTCAGCCGAGCGTGACCGTGAAGCCGTGCGCGGTCGGGACCGAGGCGGTCTTGACCTCCGTCACACCGGTCGTGGCGTCGTGGAACCAGCCCGACCCGGCCGCCGCCAGCTCCTGCGCGGAGCCGTAGCGGTGCAGCCGGTCGCCGCCCACGGCGACGGCCGCGGGCGCGGACTTCGCGTGCACCGTGAAGCGGTACGCGCGAGCGGCGGGCTTGCCCGTGTAACTGCCCACGCTGGGGCCGACCTCGATGACCGAGCCGCGGCCCGCCGAGAGCACCTGGACCCGCTGGGTGGCCGACAAGCCCTGGGCGAACTGCCGGGTCACGCCGTCGTCCTCGTACAGCGTGTACGCGGACCTGCCCGCCTGCGGGTAGATGTCGTAGTCGAGTTCGCCCTTGTCCCGGGTCTGCCAGGACAGCGTGCCCTTGGGCCACATCGGGACGATCGAGCCGCCCTTCACGAACAGGGGAAGCGTGTCGAGCGGCGCCTTGTAGCCGTTGATGGTGGTCGGGCCCTGGTAGGTCTTCCCGGTCCAGTAGTCGGTCCAGGTGCCCTTGGGCAGATAGATGCCGTCGCGCACCTCGGTGTCGCTGTAGACCGGGGCGACCAGGAAGTCCGGACCCGCCAGGAACTCGTACTTGGCGTTCGGGCCCAGCGTATTCGGGTCGTCCGGGTACTCCAGGGACAGCGGGCGGACCGCGCCGACGCCGGTCTTCGTGGCGTCCTTGGAGAGCCCGTACATGTACGGGATGAGCCGCTCCTTCAGCTGGAGGTACTTGCGGTTGATGGACGTGTACGGCTCGCCGTCCAGCCAAGGCTGCTGGTCGTGCGGCTTGTGCGTGGTGAGGTCGCTCGACCAGCCGTCCATGGTCATGATGGCGGGCAGGAACGCCTTCCACTGGAGGTCGCGGGCGTACATCTTCGGGTCGTGGGCGAAGATGCTGCCCACGTCACCGGTGTTGTAGGCGATGCCGGAGAGCGTGGCGCCCGCGTAGGTGGGGATCTGCCAGCGGATGTAGTCCCAGCTCAGCTTCTGGTCGCCGCTCCACAGGACGCCGCAGCGCTGGGCGCCCGCCCAGGAGACCGGCAGCCAGACGAAGCCGCGGGCGTCGCTGTTGTCCTCGATGCCGGCCTTCGCCTGGTCGCAGGCGTTGAGGGCGAAGCCGTAGCCGTTGCCGACCCAGGCCACGTCGAGCTTGGCGACCCGCTGGCCCGCCTTGACCTGGTCGGCGAGCTTGTCGAGGCCGTCCTGGGTCCACAGGCCCAGCTGGGCGTGGTGCGCCTGGAGGCCCTGGCCGGTCTCGGCGAGGTTCTCGTAGCCGCAGCCGTAGCCGTCGTTGACGAGCATCCAGCCGAGCGGCATCTGGTTCTGCGTGTATCCGTCGGCGACCTTCAGCGCGTCCAGGGTGTGCCGCTCACCCCGGTTGGCGTTGTGCAGATAGCAGTCGGAGTCGCCTGGTTCGAGCCCGTACACAGGCGGCATGAACGGCTTGCCGACCAGCGAGGTGTACTTGCCGATCACGGACTTCACGTCACCGGTGAAGTAGTAGGCGTCCAGGCGCCGTTCCTGCTGGCCGGTGCGGACGTGGGGGCCGAAGTCGTAGACGCCCGGGGCGAAGGTGTTGCGGAAGACGCCGTAGCCGGCCGAGGAGACGTAGAACGGCTGGGAGTTGTTGTAGCCGCCCTCGTTCCAGTTGGTGTTGTTGCCGACGTTCATCACCTGGTCGCGGTGCGAGAAGCTGCCGTTCTGCTCGCCACCGCCGAAGAACTGCTCGGCGGCGCCGCGCGTCAGGCTCTGCCGCAGCCCGCCGGTGGTCCAGCGGAGCGGGTCGGCCTCCTGCCAGATCGCGGTGCGGTTGTCGGCCTTGTAGAGCCCGAACCGCAGGGGCTTCTTGTAGACGCGCAGGACGGTGTCCTTGGCGCGGATCCCGTAGTAGGCACCCGCGTCGAAGGACGTGGTCGCCCGCCGCGGCTTCGGCTGGTGCTGGATCATGCGGCTGCCCGGCGGGTCCGCGAGGACGCCGTCGGGCGAGGCCTGCAGCCGCAGGGTGTCGTCCTCGAAGAACTCGGCGCGGGCCTTCAGCGGGCCCGCCGCGATCTCGTACGTACCGTGTCCGCCGGTGAAGCCGGTGAGGTTCCCGGCGTCGCTCGCCTCGGGCAGATAGGCCTTGCCCGTGAAGGAGTTGTCGTGCACGTCGTAGGGGACGACGACCACGTGGTACGTGCCCGACGCCTTGGGGATGACCGTCGCCTCGGGGTCGGCGGTCCCGGCGCTCTCGGCGACCTTCTTGCCCGCCGAGTCGTAGATGTAGAGGTCGAAGTCGTCGGTGGGCCTCTCCCACTGGATGGAGACAGGGACGCCACCCTCGGGGTTGTCGTCCCACTCGCCCGCCGGCGGGTTCACCGTCAGGTCGAAGCGGGCGCAGACCGCGTTGGAGGGGTCATCGGCCGGGGTGCCGCACTTGTCGGGCGAGCCGACCGTGCCCTTGGGGTAGACCGGGCTCTGCCAGGTGACGCTCTTGGAGGTGCCGTCGAGGGTGCCGGAGGGCGGGGCGGCGTCGGCCGCCGAGGCGGCCGGGACCGTGAGCGCGGTGAGGGTGAGGGCGGCCGCCGCGAGCACGGCGGCGGCCACTCTCCCCCGGCGGTGTCGAAGGTTCCGCAAGGAGTGTTCTCCGTTCGTACCGAGCCGCTTCCGAAGCTGGTTCCGAAGCCACTTCCGAACAATGAGGGGGCAGTGCGTGCGCATTCATGCTTGGAACCGTGCAGTTTCGAGCATCAAGATTCACGACGCGGCCGGTACATGTCAACGGCTTCGCGGATACCGGACGGGTAAAGCCATGGGCCCCGAGACCTTCATTTCGTCATCTTGACGATATCGAGGAGACCCCATATCGTCGCCATGACGAAAACAAAGGGGGTCCCACCATGGCCGACATCAACCGCCGGTTCGGCTGGCGGCACGCGCGCTCCGCGCCCACCGCCTACATCCGCCACCACAAGCGCGGCCGGCTCGTCCACGACGGCCCCGGGCTCAGCTTCTGGTTCCGGCCGCTGTCCGCCGCCCTCTCCGAAGTGCCGGTCGACGACCGGGAGCTGGCGATGGCCTTCCACGCCAGGACGTCCGACTTCCAGGACGTGACCGTGCAGGCCACCGTCACCTACCGGGTCAGCGACCCGGCCGTCGCCGCCGCCCGGCTCGACTTCTCGATCGACCCGGACAGCGGTGTGTGGCGCGGCGCCCCGCTGGAGCAGCTGTCCACGCTGCTCACCGAGACCGCCCAGCAGCACGCGCTCGACGTGCTCGCCCGCACCCCGCTGGCGGCCGCCCTCGTCGACGGGGTGGCGTCGGTGCGCGAGCGGATCTCGGCCGGGCTGGCGGCCGAGCCCCGGCTGCCCGCCACCGGCATCGAGGTGGTGGCGGTCCGGGTGGTCGCCATCCGCCCCGAGCCGGAGGTGGAGCGGGCGCTGCGCACCCCCGCCCGCGAGCAGATCCAGCAGGAGGCCGACCGGGCGACGTACGAGCGCCGTGCGGTGGCCGTCGAGCGCGAGCGCACCATCGCCGAGAACGAGCTCGCCAGCAAGGTCGAACTCGCCCGCAGGGAAGAGCAGTTGGTCGAGCAGCGCGGCACCAACGCCCGCCGCGAGGCCGAGGAGAACGCGGCCGCCGACGGTGTACGCGCCGAGGCCGAGGCCGCCCGTACGGTCCGGCTCGCGCAGGCCGAGGCGGAAGCGGCCCGCACCACCGGCGAGGCCCGCGCCGAGGCGCAGGCGGCCTGGCTGCGGGTACACGCGGACGCCGACACGGCGACGCTCCACGCCCTCACCGCGACCCGGCTCGCCGAGAACCTGCCCCGGATCGACAGCCTCACCCTCTCCCCCGACGTGCTCACCGGGCTGCTCGCCAAGCTGGCCCGCCCGGCCGGGGAGGAGCGGTGAGCCTCGCGCCGCGCGCGGTGCTCGTCCACCGCACCACGGAGTACGAGGAGTTGCTGGCCCGGCACGGCACCCACGGCCAGGCCGCGTTCTTCCTCGCCTCGCGCGGGCGCTCGCTCGACGAGGTGGCCGAGCGCCACCACCGCACCCGGCGGGCGCTCGCCGAGGTGGCGGCGGCCGTGCCGCTCCAGTGGCGGCAGTCGCGGGTGGAGCGCGCCGATCTGGACCGGTTCCTGTTCGCGCCACAGGACGTGGTCGTGGTCGTCGGGCAGGACGGCCTGGTCGCCAACACGGCCAAGTACCTCTCGGGGCAGCCCGTGGTCGGCATCGACACCGACCCGGGCCGCAACCCGGGCGTGCTGGTGCGCCACCGCCCGTCCGACGCGGGCGCGTTGCTGCCGTGCGCCGCCACGGCCCGCGCCGACGAGCTCACCATGGTGGAGGCGGTCGCGGACGACACCCAGCGGCTGCTGGCGCTGAACGAGATCTACCTCGGCCCGCCGGGCCACCAGACGGCCCGCTACCGCCTGGGCCCCGACGACCCGGCCACCACCCCCGAGCCCCAGGCCTCCTCCGGTCTGCTCGTGGGCACCGGGACCGGGTCGACCGGCTGGCTGCGCTCGCTGTGGCAGCAGCGCGGCAGCAACCTCGCGCTGCCGGCCCCGGCCGACCCCCGGCTGATCTGGTTCGTACGCGAGGCCTGGCCCTCGCCCACCACCGGAACGAGCCTGGTGGAAGGGGTGCTGGAGAGCGCGGAGCGGCTGCGCCTGACGGTGGAGTCGGACCGGCTCGTCGCCTTCGGCGACGGAATCGAGTCGGACGCACTGGAGTTGACGTGGGGTCAGACGGTGAGCGTGGGGCGGTCGCGGACCGCGCTCCGGCTCGTCGGCTGAATCGCGCCGAGCCGTGGGCGCGCTCCCGCGTGAGCCCCCTCACAGTGGGTCACTCGACTTTCAATTGCGTTGACCGTGTCAGAAGCGACAAATACTCTTCATTCATGTTCGTTACGGGGTAAGATCACCGCTCTTCGAGCGGTGATCATCGAAATCCACCGGCGCTGCCGGAAGATCCCGATCTGGCGTCGGCGGAGTCGCAGGATTCAGCACGAAGCACGGGGGAAGCACGTTGAAAGTTCGCCTGCTCGGATCTTTGGAAATCACCGACGGCCATCTCACCTTCCGGATTCCCGGCGAGAAGCTCAGGGCGATCGTGGCCGCACTGGCCCTGTCGCCCAACCGGCCCGTCTCACGCCACGATCTCATCGACGAGCTGTGGGGTGAGGAACTCCCGCGCAACGCGGAGAACTCGCTCCAGGGCCATGTCGCCCGGCTGCGCCGCATCATCGAGTCCCGCACGGGGCGCGACGGGCTGCGCGGCCTCATCCAGACGTCCAGCTTCGGCTATGCGCTGTCGCTGCCCGAACGGGACGTCGACGCCTCGCTGTTCACCACCCTGGTGCGGCAGGCCACGGCCGCGCGCCGGGCGTCGCCGGAGCGCGTGGTCCGGCTGCTCACCGAGGCCCTGGCCCTGTGGCGCGGACCCGCGCTCCTCGACACCGGCCAGGGCATGATCAGCCGGCTCGCCTACACCCGGCTCACCGAGGTGCGGCTGATGGCGTACGAGCACCTCTTCGACGCCGAGCTCGACCTCGGCAGGCACCGCGAGGTGATCACCGAACTCCAGCAGCTGCACGCCCAGTACCCGCTGCGCGAACGGTTCTGCGAGCAGCTCATCACCGCGCTGTACCGGTCGGGGCGCCAGGCCGAGGCACTCGACGCCTACCACCGCACCCGGCAGCGGCTCTCGCACCACCTCGGCCTGGAGCCCGGGGACGCCCTGCGCGCCCGCTTCCAGGACATCCTGCGCAGAGAGCCGGTCGCCCTCTGATCTCTGCCACCCGGGCGTCCGTCAGGGCGACTTGGCGAGCCTCAGCAGCTCGCCGAGCGCCCCGGCGGCCGCCCGGCCCTGCCAGGCCAGATAGCCGGGCTGCACCAGATGCGGATCCCAGATGCGCTGGTGGGCGAGCCGCCCGGCCGCCGTGTGCCGCCACTCGCCGCGCTCGGCGGCCAGCCGCAGCAGCCGCGCCGCCAGCACACTGGCGGACCCCAGCTCGTACTGCGCGCCGAGTCCGGCGAACGGGGTGAACCCGAGGTGCAGCCACTGCGCCTCCTCGGCCGCGAAGACCCGTACCGCCTCCAGGCCGACCGCTTCCAGGGCGCCCTGGGGCGCGCCCGGCGCCCGGTGCGCGGTGTGGTGCAGCCACCCCGGGCGGGTGCCGAAGACCGGCAGATACGTGACGGACGCGACGACCTCGTCCCCGATCCGGCCCTCGAACACCCGCCGCCCGTCGGCCACTTCCCCCCGCCGGGCCGCGTTGTCCCCGTCCGCCGCTTCGGCCGCTCGCAGCCCCGCCAGCCACGCCCGGGACACCGCGAGGCGCAGGTCGGCCAGGCGCGGGCCGCCGAGGTGGAATTCCGGCAGATAGACCGAATAGGACGAGCCCGCCTGGTTCACCGTGAAGCCGCAGCGCGCGAAAAGCTGGGCCTCCGGGCGCCGCAGCCGGGTGGCGACCACTTTGCGGCGGCGTTCCGCGGCGAATTGAATGAAGGCGCGCAGCAACGGCTCCTGGCCGTCGTGGGGAGCGATCACTCCGGCGGATTGACGCAGCTGGCCGCCGGTATCCCGATAAGGGATCACTCCGGGCCTGCCCGCAACAGTGAAGTACTCTTTTCCCTCGTTCATCGCGAGGAACGCGCTGGGATTCTCTCCGTGGGCCCGTAACGCCCCGAAAACCGTGTCGCCGCCGTCAACGGCGAAGGTATCGATACTCATGACATTCCCCCCTGTCATGAGCATCGTCGCAGCCGCGGGCCCCAATTCCCTGACACACCCGTCTCAGTCGCGTCTCAGATTCATCTCAGCGGGCGGTGGCAGTTTTCCGGTGTTCTTCGGGAGAGGGGGCGAACCGGGAGATGACGGTCGCGGCGGTCGTCCGGCAGCGGACCGGCCGCGAGGCACTGCGCAGGCTGTACCGCTCCCGGACGGGCGAGGGGCGCGCCCTCGGCGAACTCCTCGGCGGCCAGGTCGAGGTGGCCTCCCAGGGCGCCTGGATCACCACCGACGCGGGCGGCCGGTTCCTGGACTGTGGCGGCCTCGGCATCCCGCTGACCGGGGCACGCCATCCGACCGTACTGCGCCACGTCCGCGAGCAGTTGGAGCGCCGGCCGGTGGCGAGCGGCCTCTTCCCTGAGCCGCAGTCCGCGCTCGCCGCCGACGCACTCCTCTCGGTCGCCCCGCCGGGCCTGGAACGGGTCCACTTCACAGGCTCGCCTGTCCAGGCCCTGACCCTCGCGGCCCGTATGGCCCGCGCCCGGGGCCGGACCCGGCTCGTCTCAATGACAGGCAGTCAGCACGAGGCATATCTCGAAGAGTTGATACCTGCGGGCGCCTCCGTGGTCCCGTACGGAGACGCGGCCGCGCTGCGGCGGATGCTCGCGGGGGTGCCCGGGCGGGCCTGTGTCCTCGTCGAGCCCGTCCAGGGCGGTGCGGGGGTGGTGCTGCCGCCGTCCGGCTTCCTGCGGGGCGTCGCCGCGCTGTGCCGGGAGTACGGGGCGCTCCTCGCCCTGGACGAGACCGCGACGGGGCTCGGGCGGCTCGGGGCCTGGTGGGGCGCGGGCGGCGAGGAGGTCGCGCCGGATCTGCTCCTGGTCGGCGGGGCGCTGGGCGCCGGGGTGGTCCCGCTGGCGGCGGTGGTGGCGACGGCCGGGGTGTCCGCCGCGTTCGACCACGCCCCGTACGCCGACCCGTACCCCTGCTCCGGCGCGCCGCTGGCGATGGCGGCCGCGCGCGGGGCCGTCGCGGCGCTGCGCGAGGACAACCTGGTCGGGCGGGCCCGGGTGCTCGGCGCGGAGATCCTGCGGGTGACCGGCCGGATCGTACGCGGGCACTACGGCCCGGCGGTGCGCGAGGTGCGCGGGCGGGGGCTGCTCCTCGGCATCGAGTTCACCGGCCCGGACGCGGCGGCCGGGCTGCTCATCGAGCTGGTGGGGCACGGCGTGATCACCGGCAGGGCGCCCGGGGCCCCGCACGTCCTGCGCCTCGCCCCGCCCGCCGTGCTCACCCGGGCCGATCTGGACCATCTGTACGAGGCGCTGGACCGGTCCTGCCGGGCCGAGACGGGCCGCCGCCTGAGGAACTGAGCGGCCACGACGACAGGGGTCAGGGTGCGAGCCGGGCCGCCAGTGTCCGTACCACCAGCGCCGCCGCCAGCGCGTGGCCCCGGCTGTTGAGGCGGCCCGGCTGCGGGCCCCACAGTGTTCCGGGGTCGGTGTCCGGCTGGCCCATCAGGTCGATGTGCAGCGCCCCATGACGGAGCGTCACTATCGTCAGGCGCTCCACGAGGAGGCGCTGGCGGGAGCGCACCCGGTCGCGCTGGGCGGGGGCCACCTGGCCGGAGGCGGACCAGTCGAAGGGGCTGACCACCACGGTGTGGCGGCACTCCGTCTCCTTCAACGAGGCGAGAATTCGGCTGAGTTCGGTCTCCACCACGTCCGCGTCGAACCGGCGCGCCCGCACATCGGGCCCGCCGCACGCGATCAGGGCCAGGTCGGCCCGGAAGGCAAGCGCCTGGGCCAGCTGGCGGGAGCGCACCTCGGCGAGTACGAGTTCGCGCCTGGCCTGCACCAGGAGGCAGGCCAGGCCGGGGCGGGCCTCGCGCAGCGCCCGGGCCACCCGGTCGGGCCAGACCCGGGGCCGGTAGCCGGGGACCACGGCGTTCCGGGCGAGTCTGCCCTCCTGTCCGCTGAGCACCACGGCCCGCCGCCATGGGCGGCCGGCCAGCAGGGCCCGGGCCTCGCCCGGGCGCAGACAGCGCGGATCGTCGTCCTCCATCGCACAGCCCAGCCTTTCGCTCGCCCCCGCGCTGCCGTCGTAATGACCGGCGGGCCGGTAGTCAACTGCCCGTGGCACAGGGACAGTTGTTCGCGGGCGGATCGGGCCACGGGCCGGGCGGACGGCGTGACCAGGTGGCGGGCCGGGTAAGACACGCGTCTCAGTGTCGTCTCAGTGGGGTCTCAGCGGCCCCCGCGAGGATCCATCCGTACGACGATGGGAGAGGTACCCGAAGAGGTCCAACGGGGGTTCCGGGCGTGTTCCGGACCGGGCACGAGCAGCCCGCGCAGGTTCGAATCCTGTCCTCTCCGCCACAGCACTGCTTCGCCGAGCGCGCCGAGGTGTCCGTCGATGAGTCCGTCCCCCAAGTCCGTTCTGGTGGTGGCCAATCCAGCCGCGGGAACGTACTCCCGGGAGATGGCTCACGAGGTCGCGCGACGGATCGCGGGGGCCGGTACGCCCGTCGAGCTGGCTGTGACAGAGCGGCCGGGCCATGCCCGTCAGCTCGCCCGCGCCGCGGGCGGGCCGGGCGGCCCGGCCGTACTGGTGTGCGTCGGCGGCGACGGCACCGCCCACGAGATCATGACGGGTCTGCTCGCCGGGCGGGAGGAGCGGCGCGCCGCCCTGCTCGTCCTGCCCGGCGGCCGCGGCAACTCCTTCTACCGGGAGCTCTGGTCCGACCGCCCGTGGCCCGCCGCCCTGGAGGCCGCCCTGTCGGCGCCGCATGTGCGCCGCGTCGATCTGGCGCGGATCGAGGAGACCGGTGAACTGGCCCTGCTCGGCGCCTCGTCGGGGCTCGCCGCGCAGGCGCTCACCAGCGTGCGGGACGCGCTGGGCCCGGGCCGGCGGCGCTATCAGACGGCGGTGGCGCGCACGATGATCGCCTTCCGGCCGTACCGAGGCCGGGTGAGCGTGGACGGGGTCGTCGTGCAGTCCGGGGCGACCGTCTCGGTCCTGGTGGGCGGCGGACGGCGGCGCGGCGGGCAGTTCATGCCGCTGCCGCGCTCGGTGCTGGACGACGGGCTGCTCGACATCTGTGTGGCGGGCGCCGAACTGCCGCTGCGGGACATGGTGCGCCTGGCCCGCGACGGCAGCCATGTGGGGCGGGACGGCGTGGTGTACGCGCGGGGGCGCCGGGTGGTGGTGGAGCGCACGGACGGCGAGCCGCTGTTCTTCGAGCACGACGGGGACCTGCTGCACACCGGCTCGGCGCGCTACACGCTGGACGTGGTGCCGCGCGCGCTGCCGGTGCTCGCCCCGTAGGCCGCCGCGTCCGGCTCGGGCAGCCCGCGCGCCAGCCACCAGGCGAGGGCGCACAGAGCGGTCAGCGGGGCGAGCGCCACGCCGAGCCCCGCCTCCTCGCCCAGCGCGCCGATCCCGGGCGAGACCACTCCGCCGACGCTCACCGCGAGTCCGAGCGTGACCCCGCTCGCCGTGCCGACCCGGCTCGGCAGGAAGTCCTGCCCGAGGGTCACATGGAGGGAGAACGGCACGTACAGCACGGCGGCCGCGAGCGCCGCGAAGGCGAAGAGCGCGGGCCCCGGCACCAGGACCACGCCCGCCACGGCCGGGACCGAGGCTGCGTACGCGAGCCGTACGGTACGGACCCGGCCCCAGCGCACCGCGAGCCGCCCCCCGGCGACCGTGCCCGCCGCCCCGCCCGCGAAGAGGGTGAACAGCGCGGCCGACCCGGTCGCGGGGCCGCCGCCGACGCGCTCCTGGGCGTACAGCCCGATGAAGGCGCTCAGCCCGACGAACACCACCGAGCGGCAGACCACGATCGCCGAAAGCCGCAGGAACACCGGCCAGTTGTCCGGCGCGGCCGACCGGGCGGCGGCGGCCCGCCCGACCGCCGCCCGCCGCGCGAGCACCCGGACCGAGGCCGCCGTCCCCAGCACCCCGGCCGCCGCGGGCAGCACCAGCCACGGCGTCGCGCCGAGCCCCCCGGCCGTGAGCACCGGCCCTACGGCTAGCGGCGCGAGCGCGAAGCCGAGGGTGCCGCCCAGCGAGTACCACCCCATGGCGACGTGGCTGCCCCCGGCGGCGGTGCGGGCGAGCCGGGCGGACTCCGGGTGGTAGGCGGCGACGCCGATCCCGGCGAGCGCGACCGCGAGCCAGGTCAGGACGTAGGAGCCGCCGAGCCCGGACAGCGCGATGCCGACGCCCGCGCACAGGCTGCTCACCGGGATCAGCCAGGGCATCGTCCGGCGGTCGGTGAGCGCCCCGAACAGCGGCTGCACGAGGGAGGAGAGCAGGGTCGCGGCCAGCACGATGCCGGAGGCGGCCGGGTAGCCGTAGCCGCGCTCGGCGACCAGGAAGGGGACGAGCGCGGGCACCGCCCCCTGGTAGAAGTCGACCGTGGCGTGGCCGAGGGCCATCACGGCTGTCGCGGACGGTTTCCTGGTGGAGCCCGGTGGCTGCGCTGTGGTCGTCACCCCTCGATCCTGCGAGCGCGGCCTGTCGGCGGGCTTCCGATAAAGTGCCGGGCTGTGCCGATATTCCGCCACGGTCCGCCGCACATTCCGACCACGACGAGGTACCTGGCGCCGGGTACGGGTGTGCTGGCGCACCGCCACGAGGTGCATCAGGTCGTCTACGCGGGCCAGGGCGTCCTGTCGGTGACGACGGACGCGGGCAGTTGGGTCGCCCCGGCCACCCGGGCGATCTGGGTGCCGGCCGGGACGGCGCACGAGCACCGGGCGTACGGCGAGACCGCCCTGCACACCGTGGGCGTTCCGGTGGACCGCGATCCGCTGGGGCTTGCCCGGCCCGCGGTGCTCGCGGTGGGGCCGCTGCTGCGCGAGCTGATCATCGCGTACAGCTCGCCGGGTCCCAAGGAGACGCCCGAGGCGCGCCGGATGCTGGCGGTCGTCCTGGACCAGCTGCGGCACGCGCCCGAGAAGCCGCTGCACCTGCCCACGGCCCGCGATCCCCGGCTCGTTGCCCTCTGCGCGATCCTGGACGACGACCCGGCCGACCCCCGGTCGCTGGCGGCGCTGGGCGCGGCGGTGGGGGCGAGCGCCCGCACGCTGGCCCGGCTGTTCCGCGCGGAGATGGGGATGACGTTTCCGCAGTGGCGCACCCAACTGCGCCTGCACCACGCCCTGGTGCTGCTGGCCGGGGACGCCTCGGTCACCTCGGTGGCCCAGCGGTGCGGCTGGTCGTCGACGAGCGCGTTCATCGACGTCTTCCGGCGGGCGTTCGGGCACACGCCGGGCGCGCGCCGGGCCGCGACCGGGTCCGGTGTACCGCGCGGGTTTACCCCGGGCCCAACGCAGGGTTGACGTGGCTCACATGGGGCGCTTGCCACCATGTACGAGGGGGGCCGCCCGGCCGGGGGGGGCGGGCGGGGCCGCGTGGGACCGGGAGTCACGGGGGTGCTCCCGGTCCCACGCGGCGAGCTCGGCCAGGCCGCCCGTACACCCCTCGCACCGACGGATCCCCCGTCCCCTGCGGCGAACTCTCTCCCCCGCCGCCCCACCCTCCACCCGATCGAAAACAGTCATCGCGCGATCCGAACACGCCATTGCCCATCACTGCTCCGCAACGGCCGTCCGCCGCGGGCGGATCGCGGGCATCATCGGGGCCCATCGAGCGTCGTCGGGCCCGGAGGTACGCGTGATACGGAAATTCCTCGCCAGGCCGAGGCGCCCCGCGAGCGGCGGTCCGGCTCCGGCCGAAGCGGCGCTGTGGCGGGAGGCCGCCGAGTTCGTCCGGCTGCACCACGCGGAGGAGCCCGCGCTCGGCGGGCCTCGGCGGCGCCTCGCGGAGGTGCGCGACGAGATCCGCGCCACGGGGACGTACCGGCACACCACCGAGGAGCTGACGTTCGGCGCCCGGGTGGCCTGGCGCAACAGCAACCGCTGCATCGGCCGCCTCTACTGGCGCTCGCTGCGGGTGCGCGATCTGCGCCGCCTCACCGACGCCGAGCCGATCGCCGAGGCGTGCGCCGAGCATCTGGTCCACGCCACCAACGGCGGCCGCATCCGGCCCCTGATCACCGTGTTCGCCCCGGACGCGCCCGGCCGCCCGGCCCCGCGCATCTGGAACGAGCAGCTCATCCGGTACGCGGGCTACCGCGCCCAGGACGGCCGGGTCCTCGGCGACCCGCGCAACGCGGGGCTCACCGACCTGGCGCTGCGGCTCGGCTGGCCGGGCGGCCCGCGGACCGCGTTCGACGTGCTGCCGCTGGTCGTGGAGGGCGTCGACGACAAGCCGCGGGTCTTCGAACTGCCCCGGCACGCCGTCCTGGAGGTGCCGCTCGACCACCCCGACCACCCGTGGAGCCAGGAGTGGGGGCTGCGCTGGCACGCGGTGCCCGCGATCTCGGGGATGTGTCTGGAGATCGGCGGCATCCACTATCCGGCCGCGCCCTTCAACGGCTGGTACATGGGGACCGAGATCGGCGCCCGCAACCTCGCCGACACCGACCGGTACGACCTGCTGCCGCGCGTGGCCGAGCGGCTCGGCCTGGACACCGCCGACGACCGCTCGCTGTGGAAGGACCGCGCCCTGGTCGAGCTCAACCGGGCCGTGCTGCACTCCTTCGACCGGGCCGGGGTCACCATGGCCGACCACCACACGGAGTCCCGGCGCTTCGTACGGCACTTGGAGCGCGAGGAGCACAAGGGCCGTTCGGTACCCGCCGACTGGTCGTGGATCGTGCCGCCGATGTCGGGCGCGACGACCGAGGTGTTCCACCGCACCTACGACGCGGCGGAGCTGCGGCCGAGGTTCGCGCACCATCCGGAGGCGGCCGCACGGGCCCGCGGCGAATCGATTCGGCGCATGTCGTGAGGCGCGCCTCCCGGGTCACCGGGGAGGGGGGTGTGCGTAGGCGGGCGCGGGGTCGCGGGCGTACCGCGGTGTCCCCTGGGGATCTGAGATGTTCTGGTACTTCCGTCTGCCGGGGCCGTCCGCCGCGAGCCCGAACCCTTTGACGTACGCAGCCGCCTTGACCCCCGACAGAGGGCGGTGCCGCCCAGGACGCGCGACGCGGCCGGGCGGACGGGGGTCCGTAGCGCATACGGGCAGACCGACAGACCCACTGCCAGGCTGGCGCACTTGCACATGATGCGCAAGAGTGACAGACAGCAATGGGCTGATGGATCGTCAAAATGGCGTGGCAATACGAGAGTTGGGGCGCGGCCCCGGAGCTTCCCGCTACAGGGCCGACGAGTCGTCCGCGACCGCGAGCCGTTGCAGTAGCTCACGCAGCACATCGCGCTCCGCCGCCGACAGGGGCTGCAGGAACGATTCATGGATCTTGACCATCAGGTCCCCGGCATCCCGCAAGCACACGGTGCCGTGGTCGGTCAGATAGAGCGCGAAGGTTCTGCGGTCGGCGCCGCGACGACGCTCCAGGAGGTTCTTGCGCTCCAGGTCGTCGACGAGCCCGACGATGGTCGTCCGGTCGATCCGCAGGGTCTGACCGACCATGCGCTGGTTGATACCGGGCTCG
This sequence comes from Streptomyces sp. TLI_146, assembly GCF_002846415.1. NCBI lineage: Bacteria > Bacillati > Actinomycetota > Actinomycetes > Kitasatosporales > Streptomycetaceae > Streptomyces > Streptomyces sp. TLI_146. The sequence goes on along the minus strand of NZ_PJMX01000001.1, from coordinate 7,416,698 downwards.
GAGTCCACCACGTTCAGCACCCCGAACTGACGCAGCGTGATGTCCAGATGGGCCAGTGCCTGCTCGGCCTGCTCGGTGAAGCGCTGGCCGGCCTTGCGGAGAAGGAAGCCGTGCCAGCCTTGCAACCCCTGGAACAACGGCTGTGTCCCACTGTTCGGTTCCCGGTTCGCCACCACTTTTTCGGTTCACCCTCCAGTGGTGACGGTCCATCATGAGGGCCGCGAATCCGGACCCTTGACTCCCCAGTCACCGGTCGGCCATGCTCCCGGTTCAACAGAGCACCTGATTGTCACTGTAGCAGACAATCTATCTTGCTCAATTCGCGCGCCTTCTGCCGCGCGCTCTTCATGACCGACGGGGGAACCATGGTCAGCGTCATCGAGTATGCGGATCCGGTTGTGCACTGTCCCGGCTACCTGGTGTACGACGCCACCGACTGCCGCCTCGCGGCGGGCGGGTGCCGTATGCAGGCCGGACTCACGGCCGACACCCTCAAGACCCTCGCGGGGCGCATGACGCTCAAGCAGCGCGTGCTCGGGGTCAACGTCGACGGTGCCAAGTGCGGCATCGCCTACGACCCGCACGGGCCGCACCGCGAGGAGGTACTGCGCCGGTTCGTCGCCTTCCTGGCCGGCGAGCTGACCACCCGCTTCAGCATGGGCTGCGACATGGGCACCCGGTTCGAGGAACTGGACAGGATGGCCGCCGCGCTCGGCATCGGCTCCGCCAAGACCGCCGTCCGGCGGGCCCAGCGGATCACCGAGCGGGAGTTCCGGGCCCGGATGGACCTGCTCGGCACACGGGTCGGTCTGCTCACCCTCGGCCAGCGCCGGGCGGGCCAGGCCCTCGCCCACTCCGCGCTCGCCGCCACCGCCCACACCGGCCGCCGCGACAGCCAGGTCAGCGTCGCCCTCCAGGGCTTCGGCAACCTGGGCCGGGCCGCCGCCCTCGCCCTGCTCGAAGCGGGCGTACGCATCACGGTCGTGGCCGACGAGTACGGCTGCGCGGTCGACCCGCGCGGCCTCGACATCGCCCGCATGCTCACCCTCGACCAGAGCCGCCCGGTCCAGAGCCTGCTGGCCGAGCCGATGCGGCTGCCGCGCGAGGCCCTGCTCGAACTGCCCGCCGACGTGCTCGTCCTCGCGGCCGGCGAGGACGCGGTGACCGCCTCGCAGGCGGCGGTGCTGCCGGTGCCGATCGTCGCCGTGGGCGCCAACTGCGGGCTGAGCGCCACCGCCGAGCGGCTCCTGCTCGACCGGGGAGTCGTGGTCGTCCCCGACTTCATCGGCGGGATCGGCGGCTCGGCCTCGATGGAGGCGCTCTTCGGGCCCCGCGCCACCCCGACGGCGCCCGAGGTGCTCGACACCATCGGGGCGATGATGCGCGAGCTCGTCGGGGACATCCTGTGCGGTGCGCGCGACCGGCGGGTGAGTCCCCGTCAGGTGGCCGCCGACATCGCGGCCTCAGCGATCGTCTCGCCCGGCGACAAGCCCTACGGCGCAAGTCCCTACCGCCCGACCCGCCCCACGCCCCGGGGCGGCCGGGGGCGTTCCGTCCGTACCCCGCAGAAGTCCGAGAGGCGACCGTCATGACCACCGCACCCTCGCCGCAGACCCCGATCACCAGCCAGGCTCCGGCCGAGGCCGAGTGCGCCCATTTACGCAGTCACATCACCGACTCGCGGTTCTACGGGCACCGGTACAGCACACAAGCCAGCCACCGCATCTTCTGTGACCGATGTCGGTACCAACGATGGCTCGACGTCGAAGCGGCGCTCGCCCTCAGCCAGGGCGAGCTGGGCATCATCCCCGCGGACGCCGCCCGCATGATCGCGGACGCGGCCCGGGTGGAGCGGCTCGATCTGCCCGCCATCCAGGCCGAGATCCGCCGCACCAGCCACTCGCTCGTCGGCTTCCTGCGGGTCTTCCAGGCCTCCTGCGAGGGCGGCGCCGGCGAGTACGTGCACTACGGCGCCACCACCCAGGACATCCAGGACACCGCGCAGGTCCTCGAAATGCGGGACGTCCTGGACGAGTTGGACCGGCTGCTGCGGGCGCTCGCCGGGCAGCTCGCCGAGCTGGCCGAGGCCAACGGCGCCACCGTGGCCCTGGGCCGCACCCACGCCCAGCCCGCCCTGCCGATGGGCTTCGGCGTCAAGATCGCCAGCTGGCTGGACGAGATCGTCCGGCATCTGGAGCGCATCGAGCAGCTGCGGCCGAGGGTGCTCGCGGCCCAGCTCTTCGGCGGCGTCGGCACCATGGCCGGCTTCGGCGAGCAGGCACTGCCACTGCTTGACGCGTTCGCCGCCCGCCTGGGGCTCGCGGCGCCGGCGGTCGGCTGGCATGTGTCCCGGGACCGGGTCGTGGAGTTCGTGTCGTGCCTCGCCATGGTCGCGGGGACGATGGGCCGGATCGGGGACGAGGTGCGCACGCTGTCCCGCCCCGAGTTCGGCGAGCTGGAGATCGGCTGGCGGCACGGCCAGGTCGGCAGCAGCACCATGCCGCACAAGCGCAACCCGGAGGCGTGCGAGCAGGCCGTCGTGATGGCCCGCCTCGCGGCCGCGCAGATGGCCAACGCGCTGGCCTGCATGGGCGGCGACCACGAGCGCGACTCGCGGTCCCTGCGCATCGAATGGGCCTGTGTGCCCGACGCCTCGCACTACGCGCTCTCCGCGTGCGAGATCGTCACGCACCTCGTCGGCGGCCTCGCGGTGCGGCCGGAGCGGATCCGTACCAACGTCTCCGCGGTCGCCGAGCAGATCGCCACCGAGAAGCTGATGCTGGCGCTCGGCAAGCACATCGGCAAGCAGACCGCCCATGAGTACGTGTACGAACTCGTCCAGGCGGCGCGGGAGAACGGCTCCTCGATGCGCGAGGTGACCGGCCGCGACGGACTGGCGGGCGCGCCGCTGGACGCCGCCGCCCTCGACGAGATCTTCGACCCGGCCACCTACCTCGGCCAGTCCGTCGCCCTGACCGGCCGTGCCGTGGCCGGGGCCCGGGCGGCCCTCGCACGGCCCGCGCGGACGGAAGGCGGCGACGCGCGATGAGCGCCGCGACCGCGACCGCCGAGCCGGACACCGGGGAGATATCCCGGGCCCGCCAGATCATCTTTCCCCGCCCGCTCTACTCCAGCCTGGTGGCCCACGCCGTACGGAAGTTCACCGGCCACTACCTGGCGGGCGAGACCGAGGAGCGCAAGGCGTTCGGGATGCTGGCGGGCCGGCCGGTGCCGGGCGGCATCCAGGTCGGCTCCGTCTTCCCGCTCATCGTCAACATGCGCCACGACAGCGGCCACCGCGCCCGGATGGACGAGGTCGTCGAGGAGCACGCCATCCCGTCCGAGACGCCGATGGACCAGCGCGGCTGGATCGCCGATCCGCGCGAGCTGATGGACATCGACGACGCCTGCGACGACGCCGGCTGGGTGCTGTTCGGCAACTACCACACCCACCGGGTGCCCTGGCCGCACGATCCGCTCCGCGACACCTGCACCCGGCTGGACCGGGTGCTGGCCGCCGAGTCGGGCCAGTGGACCTTCATCCTGTCCGTCGTCGATCTGCACCGCCCGGTCCTGCGGGCGTTCTTCGAGGGCGACAACGACCGCGAGGCGACGATCCGCATCGTCCCGCCGCTGCCCGGAACGCGTACCGCCGGGGCCTGAACCGCCCTCCCTCACACGCCCGTTCCGCACCCTTCCGTCTCTCACTCATCAAGAGGTCGTCATGGATCGCACCCAGGCTTATAACGACGTCATCCGCTTCCACGGCCACGAATGCCCCGGCGCCGCCTTCGGCGTACGAGTCGCGGAGGCCGCCCTCACCGCCCTTGACCTGAAGGACCCGGCCACGCCCCTGGTCCTGGTCTCGGAGACCGACGCCTGCGCGGTCGACGCGCTCCAGGTGCTCACGGGCTGTACGTACGGCAAGCGCAACCTGATCCACCAGGACGCGGGCCGCAACGTGTTCACGCTCTGGGAGCGCGACGGCTCCGCCGGGGTGCGGATCAGGGCGAAGGCCGACAGCATCGTCTTCCGCACCGAGGAGATCTGGGCGCTGGCCGGCCGGATCGACGACGGCACCGCGACCCTGGAGGACCGGGCGGCCTTCGAGCGGCTGCAGGGCGAGCGGATCTCCGCGCTGCTGAGCGTGGCGGACGAGGAGATCCTGGTGGCCGAGAAGGTCGAGGCCGCGGCGCCGGGCGTCAAGCACCTGGCCCGCACGGACCTCTGCGTGGACTGCGGCGAGCCCACCAGCGTGGAGACGCTGCACGACCACCGCGGCCGCATGGTCTGCCCGGCCTGCCATCTGGCCGCGCACGGCGGTGTGCTGCCCGAGGGGCACGGCGACCACGGGCACCACCCGCAGAGCCACAAGCACCACCACGAGCACAAGCACTGACCGATGCCGACCGAGCGCGTACGTACGGAAGGGGCCCTGCGGCCGTGACAGTGTTCGTGATCGGCGCGGCCGGCGGGCTCGGGCAGCTGGTGGTCCGCGCGCTGCGGGAACGTGACGTGGAGGTGGCCGTCCTGGCCCGGGACCCCGAGCGGGTCCCGGCCGGGCCGGGCGTACGGGTGGTGGCCGGGGACCTGTCGGACCCGGCCTCGGTCAGGGCGGCCGCCGAGGGCTGCGCCAGCCTGTTCCTCTCGGCCTCCTGCGACGTCGAGTGCCAGAGCGCCGCCGTGGACGTCGCCGCCGACGTCGGCGCGCGGCTGGTGAAGATGTCGCCGTGGCAGGCGGCGGTACGGGAGGACAGCCCGGCGCCCGGCGCCCGCCACCACTGGATCACCGAGCGGTATCTGGCCAAGCGGGACCTGCCGTACACCATCCTGTCCCCCAACTACCCGATGCAGGAGCTGATCCGGCACTACGCGCCCGAGGTGCGGCGGCGCGGGGTGCTGGTCGATCCGGCGGGCGGGCGAGGCGTGAGCGTGGTCGACGAGCACGACGTGGCCGAGGTGGCCGCGCGGGTGCTCACCGAGCCGGGCCACGAGGGCCGCACCTACGCCCTCACCGGCCCGGCCGCGCCCACCTTCGCCCAGCTGGCGGAGCTCCTGTCCGGGCTGATGTCCACGCCGGTCTCGGCGAGCGAGCTGGCCGGGCCGGAGCTCGCGGCGTGGCTGGCCCGGGAGCACCGGCCGTGGGAGGCCGAACTCGACGCGCTCTTCGGGCAGTTCCGCGAGGGCGCGGGTGAGCCGGTGACCGAGGACGTGCGCCGGATCACCGGGCACGAGCCGCGCCCGGTGGCGGAATTCCTCAAGGAGCACCTGCACCACTTCCTGCCGGACTCGGGAGGCTGAGCCGATGCCCGCGATCCCGCGCACCGCCGAACGGACCGTCGTGGCCGACGACTTCCTCGCCGCCGGCTTCGCGGCCCGCGCCACGGTGGCGGCCGGACGGCTGCTCCTCGATCTGCGCATGCAGCACGAGGAGGGCCTGGGACCCGGCGGCGCCAAGCTGGCGCAGCTGGGCCGCACCTGGTCCGGGCTGCTCCTGCGCAACCGGATCCGCGCCCGCTATCCGCGCGACGGCGTGCTCACCGGCCCGGCCGCCCGGCCGCCGGACGCCCTGCGCAGACGCCGGGTGTGGCTGGTCGAGCCGCTGGACTCGGCCGAGGAGTACCACGCCGACGGCAATCCGCACTGGTCGGTGCGGCTCGCGCTGTGGGAGCGCGAGCGGGGTGTGGTGGCCGCGGCCGTCGCGGTCCCCGCGCTGTGCGAAGTGGTGTGCACGGCGGACCGGGACGCGGGGTGGCGGCACCCTTCGCCGGTGCCCCGGCAGCGGCCCCGGGTGGTGGTCGACACGCGCGATCCGGCCCCCTTCGCCCGTACGGTGGTGCGCCAGACCGGGGCCGAGCTGGTCCCGATGGGCTCGCCCGGCGCCAAGACCCTGGCGGTGGTCCAGGGCGACGCCGACGCCTATATCCACACCACGGGCGACTGGGACTGGGGCGACGAGGGTTTGTTCCGGGTCGCGGACGCGGCGGGGTTGCAGGTGACCAGACTGGCCGGCGCGCAGGAGGGGCGGCCCGGTCCCCGAGGGGGGTCCTCCGGTGCGGCGCCCCTCGCCCTGATCTGCCGTCCGAGGCTCACCAGGACGTTCCTGGCCGCCTTCGCCGGGCACGGCATCCGGCCGGCCGGGGCGCTCCCCGGCCCCAGGGCCCGTCCGGCGCCACCGTCCACGGAGTGAGGCCGGAGGGCCTGGCCCGACCCTCCGGCCGAACGGGGCGTCTCACCCGCACGGCCAGCTCCCCACTGACGCGCGGGGAGTCTTGACGCCCCTTCCCGCGCTCAACATACTGCCAACAATCAGCACCTCTGACAATCAGTCAACTGTTCTACGCCCGCCGCGCGTCGAGCCGCCGGGTCAACGATCGCCACCCAGAACGGACAGGACCGAACCGAGATGGCCGACGACTTCAGTTCCGTGTTCGAGCCCCCACTTGACCAGTTGCCCGACATCGACGACCTCGTCCGCGCGACCATGGAGTGGCACTTCTCGCCGCTGACCGGCAGCCCGTACTGGGTCGAACGCGCCAAGGGCTTCTCCTTCGACCCGCGCACCGACGTCCAGTGCCTCGCGGACCTGCGCCTGTTCGCGGACGTGCCGGTGGACTGGAGCCGGATACCCGCCCACCAGCTCGTGCCGCGCGGCAGCACACCCGGGGTGCGGTACGGGATCTACGAGTCGGGCGGGGCCACCGGTGCGCCCAAGCGGATCGTGGACGCGACCTCCCGGCGCCGCAACGTCCAGTGGCAGAGCCTGCTCCTGGACGAGCAGGGCTTCCCCTCCGGCGAGGGCAACTGGCTGCACATCGGCCCGACGGGCCCGCACGTCATGGCCAAGAACATCACCACCCTCTCCGAACTGCGCGGCCACCTCTGCTACTTCGTCGACCTCGACCCGCGCTGGGTGCGGCGCTGTGTCGCCGAGGGCCGCCAGAGCGAGTTCCGGCGCTACGTCGACCACATCCTCGACCAGGTCAAGGACGTCCTGCGCACCCAGGACATCCGCGGCATCTCCACCACCCCGCGCATCCTGGAGTCCATCGGCGCCCGCGAGGACGTGTACGCCCTGCTGCGCGAGAGCGTGCGCGGCATCATCTGGGGCGGCACCAGCATGGACGGCGAGACCCTGCGCCTGATCGACGAGGAGCTGTTCCCGCAGGCCAAACTGGCCGGGGCGTACGGCAACACGATGATGGGCGTGGCGCCGCAGCGCACGCCCAGGCCCGGCGACAAGGCCCCGTGCGTGTTCCGCCCGTTCTACCCGTACACCGTGGTCGAACTCGTCGACCCGGCACAGCCCGACCGGATCGTCGCCGACGACGAGGAGGGCCGGGTCGTCATCACCGTGCTCACCCGGGACTACTTCACCCCGCCCACCCTGGAGCGGGACGTGGCCACCCGCCGGACCTCGGCCGACAAGTCCCCCGGCATCGAGCTCTCCGGGGTCCGCCCCTACGAGTCGGCGTCCACCTCCGTGGTCGAGGGGGTCTACTGATGGCCGAGGCCAAGGACCTCCACGAGATCCCGCTGATCCGGGCGGGCCTGCCCAGGCACTCGGCCGAGCGCGCCGAACTCGCGGGCGTGGACGGCACATTGCTGGCGCTCGTGCACCTCGCCCCGCCGCTCCTGGCGCGCCTCACCGTCGCGGACGCGCGGGCCGGGGCCGAGCACACGCCGGAGCCGGAGCGCATCGCGGCGGCGGGCGAGCTGTTCGAGACGGCCACGCTCAACGGGCTTTCCCCGCAGGCCTACTGCGAGCTCCAGTCCCGGGTCGCCGGGGTGCCCGTCGCGGTGGCCCGGCACTCGCTGCACGACGTCGCGGAGACCTTCGCCAACGTGGGGGCGAAGTTCCTGGCCGAGCGCCCGGCCGGCGCCTCGGCCGCGCCCGTGCCCGGGGAGATCTCCACGGTGTGGACGCGGCGCGGCGATGTGCTCGCGGTGATCGCGCCCAGCAACAACCCCGGCACGCACACCCAGTGGCTCACCGCGCTGGCCTGCGGGTACCGGCTGGTGGTGCGGCCGGGGACACGGGATCCGTTCACCCCGGCCCGGATGATCGCCGCACTCCTTGACGCGGGCGTCGCCCCGCACTACCTCTCGCTGCTGCCCGGCAGTCACGCCACCGGGGACGCGCTGGTCGAGGCCGCCGATCTGAGCCTGGTCTTCGGCGGGGACGCGGCGGCGCGGCGCTACGGCGAGGACCGCCGGGTCATCCTGCGCGGCCCGGGCCGCTCCAAGCTGCTGCACACCGGGGAGATCACCGAGCAGACCCTCGACGTGATCTGCCGGTCGGTCGGCTACGACGCGGGGATGCGCTGCACCAACGCGACCGCCGTGTTCACCGACGCCGACCCGGCGGCCCTGGCGGCGGCCGTGGCCGAGCGCCTGGCGCGGCTGACCCCGGCGCCGCCCCAGTCGCCCGACGCACAGGTGCCGGTGCTGCCGCTCGCGGAGGCGCAGGCACTGCGCAAGCATCTGGAGGGACGGCTGGAAGGGGCCGTGGACGTGGCCGCGCCGCTCTACCCCGAGGGGCCGGTGGCGGACCTCGGCGACGGGTCGGGGGCGCTGCGCCCCGCCGTGCTGCTCTGCGACCGCGCGGACCACCCCGGGGCGAGGATCGAGCTCTCGTTCCCGTGCGTGTGGATCCTGCCGTGGCGGCGCGAGCAGGGGTTCGGCCCGCTGCGGGACACGCTCGCGCTCACCATCCTCGGCGGCGACGAGCCGCTGGCGCGCGAGGCGCTGCGGGAGCGGTCGATCCGCAAGGTCCTGCTCGGGCCCATCCCCACGTACCAGGCGGGCCGGACCAGTCCGCACGACGGCTATCTGAGCCACGACCTGATGGAGGCCCGGGCCTTCGGCACCTCGGCCTGAGCGCGGCCCGCGCCACGACCCCGCCTTACCTCGCTGCAACGACCCCTGGAGTGTGTGGAGATGACTCGAACCGTCCTGGTGACCGGTGGCGGCACCGGCATCGGCAAGGCGATAGCGGCGGCGTTCCTCGCCGACGGCGACCACGTCGTCATCAGCGGCCGCCGCGAGGACGTGCTGCTGCGGACCGCCGAGGAGCTCGGCGGCCGGGTGACGGCGCTGCCCTGCGACGTCACCGACCCCGAGCAGCTGGAGGCGTTCGGCGAACGGCTGCCGGACGTGCTGCACGTCCTGGTCAACAACGCGGGCGGCAACCGGGAGTTCGACGCCCCGCCGCCCGGCGATCTGCGGAGCCTGGCCGAGCGCTGGCGGGCCAACCTGGACGCCAATCTGCTCGGCGCCGTGCTGACCACCGCCGCCGTCGACAAGCAGCTCGCCTCCGGCGGGGCCGTGGTGAACATCAGCTCCTTCGCGGCCGACCGGGGCGCCGGCTCGTACGGCGCGGCCAAGGCGGCCATGAACAGCTGGAACATCTTCCTCGCCCGCCAGCTCGGGCCGCGCGGGGTGACCTGCAACGTGGTCGCGCCGGGCTATGTCGAGAAGACGGAGTTCTTCCGCGACCGCCGCTCGGAGCAGTTCCACGAGGCCCGGGTGGCGGAGACCATGGTGGGCCGGGCCGGACAGCCGCAGGACATGGCGGAGGTCGTACGGTTCCTGGCGTCGCCCGCCGCCCGGCACATCACCGGTCAGGTCGTCCGCGTCGACGGCGGCGTGATCCCGACCCGCTGAGAGCCTGTCCGCCGGGCATCGCCGCGCGGGCGGGGGTTCAAGGACAGGCTCTCCACGGCGAACCGGTGCGGGCGGGCCGCCCGGCTGAGCGGTCTCGGGGAAGTGGGGTGCGTTTCCGCGGCGGCGTGGGGGCGTGCCCCGCTTCCCCGAGACCGCTCAGGCCCGTACCGGCCCTCTACGATGGGGACATGAGCGCGAGCAAGCACCTGTCAGATGCGCACGCCCCGCACCCGCACACCACTGGCGAGGACGAGCGCCTGGACGTCGCGGTCGCCGTGCTGACGCTGCTCGCGGACCGCACCCGGCTCGCCCTGCTCAAGGAGCTCGGCGCGGGCGAGGCCGATGTCACCACCCTCACCGAGGCCTGCGGGGCCGCCCGCCCGTCGGTCAGCCAGCACCTGGCCAAGCTGCGCCTGGCCGGCCTGGTGGCGACCCGCAAGGACGGCCGCCGGGTGGTCTACTCGCTGCGCCACGGCCATCTGCGGCGCCTGGTCGACGAGGCCCTGAACGTGGCCGACCACCAGCTCGGCGCCCTCCCGCCGCACGACTGACGCAGGCCCCCGCCCGCCCCAGGGGCCTTGATCCGGCCAATATGTGCATAGGTACGCACGTATTGGTTACGATGACAGTCCCAGCACCTTCTCGCGCCCCGGGACGGGTCCCATGCTGTCCGTACTGCGCAACCGCACCTACCGCCACCTGTTCACCGCCCAGGTCGTGGCGCTCCTCGGCACCGGTCTGGCCACCGTGGCGCTCAGCCTGCTCGCGTACGACATGGCGGGCGGCCACGCCTCGGCGATCCTCGGCACCGCGCTCGCGATCAAGATGGTGGCGTACGTGGGAGTGGCCCCGCTGGTGGGAGCCTGCGCCGACCGGATCCCGCGCCGGACCCTGCTGGTGGCGACGGACCTCATCCGCGCGGGCGTGGCCCTGACGCTCCCGTTCGTCTCGCAGGTCTGGCAGGTGTACGCGCTGATCTTCCTGCTCCAGGCCGCCTCGGCCGCGTTCACCCCCGTCTTCCAGGCGACCGTGCCCGAAGTCCTGCCCGCCGAGCGCGACTACACCCACGCGCTCTCCATGTCCCGCCTCGCTTACGACCTGGAGAGCCTGCTGAGCCCCGCACTCGCCGCGCTGCTGCTCACCGTGGTCTCGTACCACTGGCTCTTCGCGGGCACGACCCTGGGCTTCCTGGGCTCCGCCGCCCTCGTGGTGTCGGCCGTGCTGCCCCGCGCGACCCCGGCGGCCCGCACCACGAGCGCGTACGCGAAGGCCGCCTCCGGAGCCCGGCTGTTCTGGGCGGACCCCCGGCTGCGGGCGCTGCTCGCCCTCGACCTCGCGGTCGCGGCGGCGGGCGCGATGGTGTTCGTCAACACGGTCGTCGTGGTCAGGGGCCACTTCCACGAGCCCGCCGGCGCGGTCTCGCTCGCCCTGGGCGCGTACGGGACCGGCTCCATCGCCGCCGCGCTGTGGCTCCCGCGCCTCCTGGCCCGTACGGGCGACCGCGCGGTGATGCTCCCGGCGGCCTACGCCCTGCCCTGCGTCCTGGTCGCGGTGGCCGCCACCACCCTTGCCCCGGCCGGGAGTTGGAGCTGGGCCGGGATCCTGCTGACCTGGGCGGCGATCGGCGCCGCGAGCTCGGCGGTACTGACCCCGGCCGGCCGCCTGATCCGCCGCCGCACGGCGGCACCCGACCTCCCGGCCGCGTTCGCCGCCCAGTTCTCCCTCTCGCACGGCTGCTGGCTGCTGACGTACCCGCTCGCGGGGTGGCTGGCGGCGGGGGCCGGGGTGCCGGTGACGGCGGGGGTGCTCGGGGTGATCGCGCTGGGCGCGGTGGGGGCGGCGACGGTGGTGTGGCCACGGGGGGCCGCATCGGAGCGCGCCGGGGCGGAGGCGGGGCGCGCGGCCGTACGCGTCGGCTGATTGCCCGTCATATCGGCCTCGTGGAAGCAGAGTTGGCGATGTAGTCCACCGCCTCCCGCACCGTGCGTACGTCCATGACGTCCTCGTCGAGGATGCGCAGATCGAAGCGCTCCTCGGCCGCCACCACCACTTCCACCATCGACAGCGAGTCGATGTCCAGGTCCTCGGCGAAGCGCGCGCCCATCCGGACCTCCTCGACGGGGACCCCGGCGATCTCGTTGATGATCTCCGCGAGCCCGTCCAGAATGTCCCGGCGCCGGTCGGACCCGCGCTCGCCGGTCCGCTCGGCCCACTCCCCCGCCCGCGAGGCCATGTCGATCAGACGCTGGTCGGGGTGGTTGAGGAAGGACTGGAGGAGGAACCAGAACGCGTCCGGGTCCATCCAGTGCAGCTCGGCCAGCGCCTCCTCGACCACCCGGCTGTCCCGGGTCTCGTGCCAGACGACCAGGGGGGCGAGGACCTGGGCGGGGGCCGTCGGGTTGCCGCGCAGCACCTGGCAGAGCGCCTCCAGCAGATCGGCGAGGGAGGTCTGCGCCAGCTGCCCCTGGTGCTGGTAGGCCTCGAACTCCTCGGCCAGCCGCGCCACCGGCACGCTCTCCAGGCGCAGCACGAGCGCGTCGAGCGCGCTCACCCGCGCCCGTCGGACCTGCTCGGTCTCCCAGATCCAGAGCACCAGCTGCTCCGGGTGGGCCATCGCCAGGGCCTCGCGCTCCGCCATACGGCGCTCGGCCAGACCGGCTGTGCGCAGACAGAACTGGACCCATTCGGTCCGGCCTTCCGCCGGGCCGCGCCGCAGGCTCGGCGAGCCGAGGACCAGTCGGCCGATGTTCCACAGATCGCTCATCGTAGACGGGAACAGCCAGCCCCCGTACTCCGCCCGCAAGCGCTTGAGACGGGGACCGGGAAGTCCCTCCGCCTTGATCCGCTCCCAGAGGACCTCCATCCAGTACGTCCTCTCGCGGCTCGGCATGTCCGCCAGTCCGGTCATCTCGGGCGCCTGACGGATCCGCTCGAACAACTCCCGCAGGAACCTCCGGTCCTGCTCCAGCTCACTCTCCCGGCGCAGCCGCAGGGCCCGCACGCGTTCGCGGCAGCGCTCGGCCGCGCGGCCCGGCGCCGCCGCGAACGCGTCCTCGCACGCGGCCAGCCAGGGCAGTTCCGTGTAGGCGATCCCCCGGCTCGCCTCCACCTCGGCGAGGACCGCGTCGGGCAGGCGCGGGTGCGCGGCGTGCTCGGCGGCCAGGCGCGCGACCTGCTCGGCGGGCAGTCCCGGACCGCCCTCCGGAGTGCCCACCAGCAGCCGGGCCGCGAGCTTCACCGCGTCGCCGTCGGGGCGGGCCAGCAGCATCCGGACCTCCTGCGCCGCCACGTCGGCGGGCAGCCGCAGCAGGCTGCGCCGCGCCGCCGCCCGTACGGTGGCGTTCCCGTCCCACAGCAGCCGGTTGAGGGGCGCCAGCACATGCGCCCCGCCGGTGGCCGCGATCCGGTCCATCTGGTCGGCGACGATACGCCGTACGAAGTCGTGCTCCTGCGCGGCGAGTTCGTGGACGAAGTCCCAGAACCGGGCGCCGTGCGGGTCCAGCTGGAAGACCAGCTGGGTGCCGATGCCCCGCCACTTCCAGTCGTGCTCCAGCATCGCGCGGATCACCGCGAGGTGCGCCTCGTCGGCCGCCCTGCGGTCCTCCAGGCGCAGCACCAGGAACTCCAGGGCGCCGCGCAGCGTGGCGAATCCGGGCTCCTGGGCCATCAGGGCGAGGGCGTCGGCGGCGATGCCGTCGGGGTGCTTGGCCTCCCAGCCGTGGTCGAGATAGAGGCTCAGCGCCAGTACGTACTCCGCGAAGCGGTCGTAGATGAAGACGACGTTGCGCACCCCGATCTCGTCGTCGACGCTCTCCTCAAGGATGATCTCCTCGTCGATGACCCGGCTGTAGAGCGAGTCGCTGCTGTCGAGCTCGGCCGCCGTGGCGCGCAGGGCGGCGCCGACGGCGCTGCGCGGCACCGAGGTGGAGCGGCTCTGCCGCATCAACCGGGCCACTTCCAGGACGAGTTCGGCCACCGCGCCCCGGCTCTTGAGCGAGGTGGCGTACGCGACCTGCTCGACCTTGCGCTCCCAGAACAGCTTGAAGAGGCGGAAGAGCCGGAAGTCCTCGACCACGCCGATGTCGCGGTCGCGGTACGCCTCGCACAGGATGCGCAGCACCAGGGCGTGCCGGCAGCGCTCGGCGGCCTCGCCGCGCAGCTGCCCCCGGATACCGAAGGCGCCGAAGTAGGCGGCGGTGATCTCGGGGAAGGAGGCGAGCGGGAAGAGGGGCACGTCCTCGACCCGGGTCGCGGGGGTCACCCTCGGGCCGTTCTGCACGGGCTCGCGCTGCCAGACGTAGCTGGCCCAGAACGGGGCGCGGTAGAACTGCCAGAAGTCGGTGCGGCAGGTGACCACCACCTTCACTCCGGCGCTCTCGGCCTGCCGCAGCAGCTCGTGCAGCGCCGCCTTCATCGCGTCCGGCTTGGCCGGGGACTCGTTGATCGCGTCGAGGAGCAGCAGCGGCGGTCGCCCGGGGGCGGCGGTGCGGGCGAGGTCCGCGAAGCAGCCGGGCCAGTCGGCGCCGTAGCCGAGGCGGGTCGCGATCAGGCTGAGCAGCCCGTGCGGCTCGGAGACCGGGACGCGCGCCGACATCAGCAGCACCGGCGAGTCGTCGAGGCGGCGCTCGGCGAGGGAGCAGAGGAGATTGGTCTTGCCCCGGCCCGGTTTGGAGACGACCAGCAGACAGGTGCTGTCGTTGGCCAGGAACTCCTCGACCCGGTCCTCCAGTTCGTGGTGGCGGAAGTAGAGCTCGCGCAGGTACTTGGAGCCGATCTCGGCGATCTCCCGCAGGGTGGCGCGCCGGGCCCGCTCGCGCAGCCCCGCGAAGGGGGTGCCGGTGGCGGTGAGCGCGTCGAGCCCGGCCGCGTCGAGTCCGGCGACCTCGTCGGCGATCCGGGCCATCGCCTCCTGGCGGTCCACGCCGACGACCGCCACCGCGGCGAGCGCGCGCACGAAGTCCGCGAGGGCGCGCGGGCCGTCCAGGGCGATCCGGGCGACGACCGAGGTGAAGAAGGTGACGGTGGTGGTGCCGGGGGCGACGTGCAGGAGCGCCTCCCCGTAGCCGGCGCTCTCCAGGAGGAACGTCCGCTGCCCGGGGTCGTTCATGCCGGGCAGGGTGGCGAGGGCCTGGATGAGTCTGCCGCGCGGCCCGCCGCGGTCGGAATCTGGCATGGCGGTCTCCCCCAGGTGCGCCGGGTGCTCAGCCGAGGCGGGAGCGGACGTCGGGCGGGAGCTCGCGCAGGATCCGGCTCAGCAGGATCCCTTCGTTGCGGTAGTAGTAGCTGCCGGTGGCGGGTTCCTGGAGGTTGCCGCCGGCGTGGTGGACCGCGCAGACCCGCCAGTCGTCGGTGAGCACGGGGGCGCCGGAGGAGCCGGGCAGGGTGGCCGTCACGTACTGGACGACGTCGGCGTCCACGTACTCCACGAAGTTGCTCTGGAAGGCGATCTGCTTGGGCCGCCCGGCGGGGTGCTGCACGATGTTGACGCGGTCGCCCGGCCGGGGCGGCGCCCCGGATATCTCCAGGTGGCCCCACTTTCCGCCGGGGCTCTGCGCGAGCTCGACCAGCGCGAAGTCGCAGCGCGCGTCGGCGAGATGGAGCCGCCCGGTGGCGCGGGCCTCGTGCACCGGGCGCGGCCGTCCCGCCGAGTCGTCCTCGTAGTTGAAGAGGAAGCGGGTGCTGCCGAGCAGATCGGCGTGCGGCAGTACGTGCTCGTTGGTGAGCAGCAGGTCGTCGGCGACCAGGAAGCCGGTGCCGGTCCAGTGGCCGGTGCCGTGCTCGACCACGATGTGGCAGACCGGGCGGGCGGCGGTCAGGGCGAGCTCAAGGAAGTGCACCGGCCGCAGCGTGTTGGCCGCGATGATCTTCTCTTCGACCAGGCCGGGGCTGGTGGCGCCCTTCCAGGCGGTGACCGCGGGGGCCGGGGAGACCGGGACCATCATGCGGTGGCGCAGCAGCAGGGCGGCGAGGAAGTCCTGCTGCTCCTTGCCGGTGAGGGTGGCGATCACGTTGAGCAGCAGGCCGAGGGCCTCGTGGTCGTAGGAGACCCTGCCGTACGAGGAGAGGTGCGTGACGAGGCGGCTGACCGCGACCAGGGTGGGGCCTTCGAGGTCGATGTGCGGGACGAGGTCGCCCAGACCGGCCAGGTTCAGGATCTCGGCGCGCCCGGACGGGGAGCCGAGGACCGGCACGGCGGCCAGCAGGGTCACGAGCCGCTGACGCTCTTCCACGGTTAACTCGACCATTGCTCCCCCTTGAGCGGCGCCGCAGTTTCCCCATCGTGCCAGCGCGGCGGCGCTTTCGCGGCCGGTCCGCGAAGGTCGGGCGGGGAAATCCGGGGAGCGGCCCCGGGAAAGGGGACCGCCCCGGCCGGGCGCAATGGCCGGCCGGGGCGGTACGGGTGCCGCTGTCGGATCAGGCCAGGGTCGCGAGGGCCTGGTTGAAGGTCGCCGACGGGCGCATGACCGCCGCCGCCTTCGCCGGGTCGGGCTGGTAGTAGCCGCCGATGTCGGCCGGGGAGCCCTGGACGGCGATCAGCTCGCCGACGATGGTCTCCTCCTGCTCGGCCAGCGTCTTGGCCAGCGGCGCGAACGCCTCGGCGAGCGCCGCGTCGTCGGTCTGCTTGGCCAGCTCCTGGGCCCAGTACAGGGCCAGGTAGAAGTGGCTGCCGCGGTTGTCGATGCCGCCGAGCTTGCGGCTCGGGGACTTGTCCTCGTTGAGGAAGGAACCGGTGGCGCGGTCGAGCGTGTCGGCCAGGACCTGGGCGCGCGCGTTGCCCTTGGTCGTGGCGAGGTGCTCGAAGCTGACCGCGAGGGCCAGGAACTCGCCCAGGCTGTCCCAGCGCAGGTAGTTCTCCTTGACCAGCTGCTGGACGTGCTTGGGGGCGGAGCCGCCGGCGCCCGTCTCGAAGAGGCCGCCGCCGTTCATCAGCGGGACCACCGACAGCATCTTGGCGCTGGTGCCCAGCTCCAGGATCGGGAACAGGTCGGTCAGGTAGTCGCGGAGCACGTTGCCGGTGACGGAGATCGTGTCCTCGCCGCGGCGGATGCGCTCCAGGGAGAACGCGGTCGCCTCGACCGGGGACATGATCTTGATGTCGAGACCGTCGGTGTCGTGGTCCGCGAGGTACGTCCTGACCTTCTCGATCAGGACGGCGTCGTGGGCGCGCTCGGCGTCCAGCCAGAAGACGGCCGGGACGCCGGTGGCGCGGGCGCGGGTGACGGCGAGCTTGACCCAGTCCTGGATCGGCAGGTCCTTGGTCTGGCACATCCGGAAGATGTCACCGGCGGCGACCGGCTGCTCCAGGACGACGTTGCCCTCGGCGTCGACGACGCGGACGGTGCCCGCGGCGGCGATCTCGAAGGTCTTGTCGTGGCTGCCGTACTCCTCGGCCTTCTGCGCCATCAGGCCGACGTTGGGGACCGAGCCCATGGTCGCCGGGTCGAAGGCGCCGTTGGCGCGGCAGTCGTCGATGACGACCTGGTACACACCGGAGTAGCTGCTGTCCGGCAGGACGGCGAGGGTGTCGGCCTCCTGGCCGTCCGGGCCCCACATGTGGCCGGACGTGCGGATCATGGCCGGCATGGAGGCGTCGACGATGACGTCGGACGGCACGTGCAGGTTGGTGATGCCCTTGTCGGAGTCGACCATCGCGAGGGCCGGGCCCTCGGCGAGCTCGGCCTCGAAGGACGCCTTGATCTCGGCGCCGAGCTGCGGCACGGAGTCCAGGCCCTTGAGGATGGCGCCCAGGCCGTCGTTCGGGGACAGTCCGGCGGCGATCAGCGCCTGGCCGTACTTCTCGAAGGTCCGCGGGAAGAACGCGCGCACCACGTGGCCGAAGACGATCGGGTCGGAGACCTTCATCATCGTGGCCTTGAGGTGCACCGAGAACAGCACGCCCTCGGCCTTGGCGCGGTCGATCTGCTCGGTGAGGAACGCGCGGAGCGCGGCGACGCGCATCACGGAGGCGTCGACGACCTCGCCCGCCAGGACCGGTACGGACTCGCGCAGCACCGTGGTGGTGCCGTCCTCGGCCGCCAGCTCGATGCGGAGCGAGCCGGCGCCGGAGACGACGGCGGACTTCTCCGTGGAGCGGAAGTCGTCGGCGCCCATGGTCGCCACGTTCGTCTTCGACTCGGGGGTCCAGGCGCCCATGCGGTGCGGGTGGGCCTTGGCGTAGTTCTTCACCGAGCCGGGGGCGCGGCGGTCCGAGTTGCCCTCGCGCAGCACCGGGTTCACGGCGCTGCCCTTGACCTTGTCGTAGCGGGCGCGGATGTCGCGCTCCTCGTCGGTCTGCGGGTCGTCCGGGTAGGCCGGCAGCGCGTAGCCCTGCGCCTGCAGCTCGGCGACGGCGGCCTTGAGCTGCGGGATCGAGGCCGAGATGTTCGGCAGCTTGATGATGTTGGCGTCGGGCGTCTTCGCCAGCTCGCCGAGCTCGGCGAGGGCGTCGTCGATGCGCTGCCCCTCCTGGAGGTACTCCGGGAAGTGGGCGATGATCCGCCCGGCCAGCGAGATGTCCCGCGTCTCCACAGTGACCCCGGCCGTCGAGGCATACGCCTGGACCACAGGCAGGAACGAGTACGTCGCCAGCGCGGGCGCCTCGTCAGTGTGGGTGTAGATGATGGTCGAGTCAGTCACCGGGTGCTCCACTCCACGTATGCAACATTGCTCGACATCAAGATATCTCGTGACGGAGCCGGGCCGGACAGGGGCCCGGCCCGGTGGAAGCGGCGATTTTCCCCGCCCGGACGCACGGAAAGCCGCCTTCTCCGATGGAGAAGACGGCTTCCGACCTGCGAAAAAGCTGGTCGGGACGACAGGATTTGAACCTGCGACCCCTTGACCCCCAGTCAAGTGCGCTACCAAGCTGCGCCACGTCCCGATGCCCGTCTGACCTGGGGTTTCCCCGGGCCGAACGTGCACGAGAACAATACCGCACTTCGACCGGTGGTCACGAACCCCTTTCGGCCGCCCGGTCCGGCGGGCCGCCTCAGCGGACCTGACCGGCGGCGAAATAGGCCGCGAGCTCCGGATCCAGCGGCTCGATGCGCCGGGGTGTGCCGCCGTCGCGCAGCGACATGGTCGCCTGGTAGCCCGCCGCCACGGCCATCCGGGCGGCCACCGGCGAGGTGTCGGTACGGCCGCCCTCGCGTACGAAGCGCAGGAACTCGTCCATCAGGAGCGGGTCCGCCCCGCCGTGCCCCGAGCCGTCCGGGGCGGTGGGCACCTCGTGGACCTCGTCGGGCTCGTCGCGGAAGTGGGAGCGCCGGGCGTTCCACACCTTGACCCGGCTGCCCGGCCCGTCGCCGAAGTTCTCCAGTCGGCCCGCGTCGCCGATCACCGTGTAGTTGCGCCAGTAGTCGGGGGTGAAGTGGCACTGCTGGTAGGCGGCGAGCACGCCGTTGTCGAGGCGCATGTTCAGCAGCGAGACGTCCTCGATGTCGATCACCGGGTTCAGGGCGCGCTGGGTGTGCGGCGGCCAGTGGCCGTCCTTGGTGTACCAGTCGTCCGCCTTGGGCTCGCCCGGTGCGCGCCGGTGCGGGTTGTCCCCGTAGACCATGAGGTCGCCCATCGCCTGGACGTCGCGCGCGTAGCCGCCGGCCAGCCAGTGCAGTACGTCGATGTCGTGGGCGGCCTTCTGGAGCAGCAGACCGGTGGTGTTCGCACGCTCGGCGTGCCAGTCCTTGAAGTACCAGTCGCCGCCGTAGCCGACGAAGTGGCGGATCCAGACCGTCTTGACCGTGCCGATCGCCCCGCGCTCGACGAGGTCGCGCATCAGCCGGACCACCGGCATGTGGCGCATGTTGTGGCCGACGTACAGGCGCGAGCCGGTCTCGTACGCCGTGCGCAGGATCGTGTCGCAGCGCTCGACCGAGATGTCCAGGGGCTTCTCGACGAAGACGGGCTTGCCCGTCCGCAGGGCCGCGCAGGCGAGGTCGGCGTGGGTGTGGTCGGGGGTGAGCACGAGCAGCGCGTCGATGTCGGGGTCCTCGACGACCTTGCGGTGCTCGCCGGTCATGGTGGCGTCGGGGAAGGCCCCGGCGGCTTCCGCGCGGGCGCGGGGGTCGGGGTCGGCGAGCGCGGTCACGGCGGAGCCGCGGCCCGGCCGGTGGGCGACGCGGGCGAGGCTGCCCCGTAGGCCGAAGCCGAGGACGCCGATACGGAGGTCGGTCATGGTCAACTTCCTTACGTTCGGGGCCTGGTGACCCGGCGCGCCGGGTGGTCCGGTGCCGCCGATGATGACATCGGCGCCCGGCGGGATGCCGCACGCCGGACCACGCGCCGGGGACAACTGTTTCGCGCCGCCGTCACCTGACGGCACTCCAACGCGCGGGTCCGGAACAGCGCTTGCCCCGCACGGCGGGAAACGATCAGGTTCGCACAGGCGGAGGCCGTACGGCGGGCGGCCCAGCCGCTTCCGAATGCGTTCGCGCCCGGCGTCCAATCGCGTCCCGGGGTGCTCCTCGATGCCATCCCCGGGTGCATCCGGGACCGAAAGCTGTCCCTCAGTGCCGTATGCCCACGAAACCTTTGCCCTTGGCATGTGGCAAGGAGGCGGGACAGGGGAATGCCAACCGAGTGGAACCGGGGAGGCCAACCTCACAGAACACACCAGTAGTCAAACGTCAACACGCTGCGTTTCGGCCAAAGTTGACAAGGACGTTGAAGCGCCACTGAATGATCAACAACATGATGGGGTCGGCCTCTTCGGGACGGGGACCACTGCCGATGCACCACCTGCTCGAACACCGTTGCGAGCAGGCGTTTCGCGGAGGAGGGCTCGCCATGGACGGATACTTCAGCAGCCGCCCGCATCACCAACTACGGGAGTGTGTACGGCAGTTCGCGGAATGCGAGATCCGGCCCCGGATAGCGGCGATGGAGGCGGCACGTTCCGTCCAGTACGAGCTGTCCCGGCTGATCGCCCGGCAGGGCTGGATAGCCGCCACTGTCAGCCCGTCGTACGGGGGAATGGGCGTCGGACACCTCGGGAAGACCATCATCATCGAGGAGCTGTCCCGGGTCAGCGCGGCCATGGGCGCCATGGCGCAGGCCTCCCAGCTGGGGGTCGCCAAGATAGTCCACTTCGGCAGCGAGGAGCAGAAGAAGCACTGGCTGCCCGCCGTCGCCGCCGGTGACTGCCTTCCGACGATCGCCGTGACCGAGCCGGAGTCCGGCGGCCATGTGCTGGGGATGACGGCGACCGCGGTCCGCGACGGCGACGACTACATCCTCAACGGCCGCAAGGTGTACGTCGGGAACAGCCATGTCGGCGATGTGCACGGCGTCGTCGTCCGCACCGGCCCCGGCTCCCGGGGGCTGACCGCGTTCCTCGTCGAGCCCGACCGGCCCGGGTTCTCGCTCGGCGCCGAGCGCGACACGATGGGCCTGCACGGCTTCAGCTTCGGCGAGCTCCACTTCGACAACTGCCGGGTGCCGGTGGAGAGCCGCCTCGGCGAGGAGGGCGACGGGCTCGCCGTGGCCTACTCCTCCAGCGTCCTGTACGGCCGGGCCAATCTGACGGCCGTCTCGCTCGGGATCCACCGGGCGATCCTGGAGGAGACCACCAGGTTCTGCACCGAGCGGATCCGCTACGGCAAACCGCTGTACGAACTGCCCAACATCAAGATCAAGCTGGGCCAGCTGCAGTCCCGGCTGATGACGGCCAGGCTCGCCGCGTACCACGCGGTGCACCTGCTCGACCAGGGCCTGCCGTGCGACGCCGAGCTGATGAACGCCAAGGTGGTCAACGTGGAGTCCGCGCTGGACTCGGCGCGCGCCGCCATGGAGATCCACGCCGCGGCCGGGCTCTTCACCGACCGCCCGATCGAGCGGTACCTGCGGGACGCGCACCACATCTTCGCCCCGGCCGGCACCACCGACGTCCAGCTGCTGCGGCTGGCCGAAGTGGCGCTGGGCACGACGAAGGGCCAGTGGTCACAGCGGCTCTCCGACGTCGTCCGCACGGAGGAGTTCGCGGCGGCCCACTGACCGCACAGCAACCGGCGGGGCGGCGGTCAGAAGCCGCCGTCCTCCCGGCGGTGGATCTGCTCGATCAGCTCGGCCGCCATCGACTTGATCGTCTCCAGACCGGCCCGGCCCCACGGCCGCGGCTCGGTGTCGACGACACAGATGGTGCCGAGCGCGATACCGGTCCGGTCGATCAGCGGCGCGCCGAGGTAGGAGCGGATGCCGATCTCGTCGACCACCGGGTTGCCCGCGAAGCGCGGGTAGTCGCAGACGTCCTCCAGGACCAGGGCCTTGCGGCGCACCACCACATGCGGGCAGTAGCCGTGGTCGCGGGCCATGAACCGGCTCACCCCGCCCGAGGCGGCCACCGCGTTCAGATCGGTGCCCGCGTGCGCCCCCTCCGGGGTGTGCAGCCCGGCGAAGAACTGCTGGTGCTCGTCGATGAAGTTGACCATCGAATAGGGCGCCGCGGTGACCTCCGCGAGTTTGTGGGCGAACTCGTCGAAGGCCGGATCGGGCTGCTCCCCCATACCGAGCTGGCGCAGCCGCTGCACGCGGACGGGCGCCTCCCGGTCGACGGGGGTGAGCAGCAGATGGCCGGTCGGGTCGTACGTCATGTGTGCGCTCCATGGCTGGTGGCGGCCGGGAAGGTGGACAGCAGGTGCTGGACCAGGGTGACCAGGGTGCCGATCCCGGAGCTGCCGATACGGGCGTCGCAGAGCACGACGGGAACCTCCGGTTTGAGGTCTATGGCGGACCGGACCTCCTCCGGGGTGTAGCGGTAGGCCCCGTCGAACTCGTTGACCGCGACGAGGAAGCCGATCCCGCGCCGCTCGAAGAAGTCCACGGCGGAGAAGCAGTCCTCCAGGCGCCGGGTGTCGGCGAGGATCACCGCACCGAGCGCGCCCTCGGAGAGCTCGTCCCACATGAACCAGAACCGCTCCTGCCCGGGCGTGCCGAACAGGTACAGGACGTGCCGTTCGTCGAGCGTGATGCGCCCGAAGTCCATGGCGACCGTCGTGGTGGTCTTGGACTCCACCCCTTCGAGGCTGTCGTGCGCCACGCTGACCGTGGTGAGCAGCTCCTCGGTGGAGAGCGGTTCGATCTCGCTGACCGCGCCCACGAAGGTCGTCTTGCCGACCCCGAAGCCGCCGGCGACGAGGATCTTCAGCGCGGTGGGGAAGAGATCCACGGCGGGGCTGACGTCAGAGCCGTCGTCGTAGGCCATCGAGCACTGCCTCCAGCAGAGAACGGTCGGTGGGGGTGTGGTGGAAGCGGGGCGCGCGGGCCGTCACCGCCCCGCAGTCCACCAGGTCGGACAGCAGGACCTTGGTGACGACGGCGGGCAGCCGCAGATGGGCCGCGATCTCCGCGACCGAGGTCGGCCCCTCGCAGAGCCCGAGCGCCTGGGAGTGCTCGGGCCCGAGGTGCGTCTGGGGCGGCTGCCCGGTCGCCATCACCTGGGAGAGCAGGTCCAGCGTGGCGGTGGGCCGGGTGCGGCCGTTGCTCACCGTGTACGGCCGGATCAGGCGCCCGGCCGCGTCGTCGAGCCATGGGCCGTCCTGCGGGGCCGGCACGCTCAGTGCCTCGTGCCGCTCGGTGTCCCGGCGCCTTGCCGGGCCGGCGTCACGAGGTAGGGCCGTACGCTCTTCACCAGCATCGCCATCTCGTATCCGAGCACCGCCGCGTCCGCCTCGCGTCCGGCGAGCACGGCGAGACAGGTGCCCGAGCCTGCCGTGGAGACGAACAGCAGCGTGGAGTCGAGCTCGACCACCACCTGGCGGACCTCGCCGCCGTCGCCGAAGCGCGCGCCCGCGCTGCGGCCCAGCGAGTAGAGACCGGAGGCCAGGGCCGCCATGTGGTCGGCGCTGTCGACGTCCAGACCGTGCACGGACTTCACCAGCCCGTCGGAGGAGAGCAGGACCGCGTTGCGTGTGTAGGGCACCCGCTGGACAAGGCCGCTGAGCAGCCAGTCGAGGTCCGAGACGTGTCCGGTCGGCGCATCGCTCGCCATGGTGCATCTACTCCTTGGAGTGTTCGGCGTCAGTTTCTGCCTGGGGGTGGTGTAACGGCTGTGCGGGGTGGGGCGGGTGCGGCTGCGGTACCGCGGGGATGTCGTGCGGGGCCGGCTGCGACTCGGCGAGGCCGATGCCCCGCTGGAACGCCGCCATCAACCCCGGGTCGTGCACGGCGTGTTCGTCCTCCTTGCGCGCGGCGGGAGCGTCCCGCAGCTGCGGGACGAGGTGCTCCTGGCTGCGGCGCCGGGGAAGGTCGGGCCGGGCCGCGCCGCGCACCGTACCGTTCGCGACGGGTATCGGGGGCACCGCCGCCTCCCCCGTGCCCCGGTGGCCGGGGACGGCGGCGGCCGGGTTGGGCCGCTCCTCGTGGGCGGCGCGCACCGGCAGCGGCGTGGTGCCGTGGGTGGACGCGGTCTCGCCGTGCTGGGGCTGGCGGGGCAGCGGCGGCAGCGCGGTGCCGTGCGCGGGCGTGCGGTGCGCGGGCGCGGGCGCCGGCATCGGCGCGGGGGCCGGGGCGGGCGCGGGCGGCTGGGGGGCGGCCTGGGGCTGCGGCTGGGGCGGGAGCGGGGTCCTGACGGGCTCCGGGAGGGGCTGCCGCTCGGCCGTCTGGCCCTCCTTGTGGCTCTCGGAGTCGGCGCCCAACAGGCCCTGCGGCAGTACCAGTACGGCCTGGACGCCGCCGTAGATGTTGGTCTGGAGCCGGACCGCGATGCCGTGCCTGCGGGCCAGCGCGGAGACCACGAACAGGCCGATCCGGCCGTCCTGGAGAAGGTGGGCGACATTCACCTGATCGGGGTCGGACAGCAGCGCGTTCATCTTGTTCTGCTCGGTGACGGGCATGCCGAGACCGCGGTCCTCGACCTCGACGGCGAGCCCGGCGGTCACCAGCTGGGCGCGCAGCAGCACCTGGGTGTGCGGGGCGGAGAACAGCGTGGCGTTCTCGACGAGTTCGGCGAGCAGGTGGATGACGTCGGCGACCGCGTGGCCGCGCAGGGTGCCGTCGATCGGGGGCACCAGCTTGACCCGGGGGTACTGCTCGACCTCGGCGATCGAGGAGCGCAGCACCTCGGTCATGGTCACCGGGTGGGACCACTGGCGGCGGGAGATGGCGCCGCCGAGGACGGCGAGGTTCTCCGCGTGCCGGCGGATGCGGGTGGCGAGGTGGTCGACGTGGAACAGGCCCTTGAGCAGCTCGGGGTCCTCGACCTCGTTCTCCAGCTCGTCCAGGAGCTGGATCTCGCGGTGGACCAGGGACTGCAGGCGGCGGGCCAGGTTGACGAAGACTTCGACCTTCTGCTCGTTGCCGACGCTGCTGGAGAGCTGCGAGGCCTGCACCACGGCGGCCACGGCGGCCTCGTGGGAGCGGGTCAGCTCGTGCGCCAGGAGCTCGAACTCG
The DNA here is from genome assembly GCF_002846415.1 of Streptomyces sp. TLI_146. Lineage (NCBI taxonomy): Bacteria > Bacillati > Actinomycetota > Actinomycetes > Kitasatosporales > Streptomycetaceae > Streptomyces > Streptomyces sp. TLI_146. The sequence continues at coordinate 7,391,648 of NZ_PJMX01000001.1, read as the reverse complement.
TCGGCGTCCGGCGGGAGTTGGGCCGCCGCCCGGCGGGCCGGCGGGCCCTCGCCGCGGCGCAGCCCCTCGACCACCGTGCGCAGGTCGGCGGCCGAGCGGGCGCTGCCCCGGCGCAGCCCGTTGGCGCGGCCGAGGACGGTCTTGGCAGCACGGTCGGCGCCCACCGCGGCGGCCGCCACGGACGCGACGGCGAGGAGCGCCATGCCGCCGAGCGCCGCCCAGAGCAGCTCGGAGGGGTGGGCGTGGGTGGAGTGGAGGGTGAAGACGACGGCGGCCGCGCCGCACACCACGGCGGCCACGGCGGGCAGCACCGCGGTGCGCAGCAGCTGGGGGCGTATACGGCCCTCGGTGGACGGGCGCGGCCCGCTCGGCGGCCGACTCGCCGGAGCCGGGGCGCTCGCGGGTGCGGCCGGGGGCTGCGGCCGGTGTGCGGTGCGTCCGTGCCGCCCGCCCTCGCGGCGCTCGGACCGCGCGGCGGGTGCGCGAAGATGAGACATCTGCGTCCTCGGTACGTGGGGTCCCAGAGATCGTGGTCCCGGGCCCAACTCAATCGATGCGGGCCCGCGTTGATCGTCGGCCACTCACAGTAGTGGTCAACCCCTCACCCTCGGTGCGCAGTTGGAAAAGTTCCCCCTACCGCGTCCCGCTCTGGTATGACGCCTCGTACGGCAGCGCGAAATACCCCGGTCGGCTCCTAGGAGACGACGGGGGCCGCCTCCTGTTCTCCCGCCTTGGCGGGCTTGCGGGTGTGCACCGGCCAGCCGCCGGGCGGGGTCGGCGCGACCGGGCGCCACCAGGGCGCGGACGGCACGTTTTCCGAGGTGGGTTCGAAGGGTGCACCCGGGATGGGGAGCGCGATCCCGGCGCCCGCGGCCGCCGCCGCGGCCATCGTGCCCTCGCCGGGCTCGGCCCACGGGTGCGGGGCGAGGTTGAAGGTGCCCCAGTGGATGGGGAGCATCACGCCGTGCGGCCGGCCGCCCTGGAGGTCGAGGTGGGCCCGCATGCCTTCGGCCGGAGTCATATGGATGTCCGGCCAGAATTCGCTGTAGGCGCCGATCTGGATCATCGTGGCGTCGAACGGGCCGTGCTCGGCGCCGATGTCCTTGAAGCCCTCGAAGTAGCCCGTGTCACCGCTGTGGTAGATCCGGTGCTCGGGGCCGGCGACGGCCCAGGACGCCCAGAGCGTGTGCTGCTGGTTGCGCAGGCCGCGGCCGCAGAAGTGGCGTGCGGGGGTGGCGGTGAGGCTGAGCCCGTTGACCTTCGTCGACTCGTTCCAGTCGAGCTCGTGGACGCGGTCGGCCGGGACGCCCCAGTGCTCCAGGTGGGCGCCGACGCCGAGCGGGACCGCGAACACCGTCCCCGTACCCGCAAGGCCGCGGATGGTGGGCAGGTCCAGGTGGTCGTAGTGGTCGTGCGAGATGACCACCACGTCGACCGGGCCGAGCGAGGCCAGCGGCACGGGCACCGGGTGCAGGCGCTTGGGCCCGGCGAAGGCGAAGGGGGAGCAGCGCTCGCCCCACACCGGGTCGAAGAGCACCCGGCGGCCGTCGATCTCGGCCAGCACGCTGGAGTGCCCCATCCAGGTGAGCCGCAGCCCGGTGACGGGCGGCTTGGCGAGGTCGGCGAGCGTCGTCGCGTGCACCGGGATGTTGCCCACCGGGGCGCGCCGGGCGCGTTGCTCCTTCTCGAAGTAGATCTTGGCGAACTCCAGCATCGAGCCGGACGGCCGCGTCCGCGCGCCCTCCGGGTTCTGGAACACCCCGTCCGCGAAGTTCGGCGAGCGGCGGATCCGCTCCAGGCGCTCCCCCGCCGGGTCGGCCCCGAACGCGGCGGGGCGCAGCTCGCGCAGCCGGGAGCGGAGTGGGAGCAGAGAACCAGCGCCGGTCACGGCACCTCCTGGGGCTCGGGGGTCGTTCCATTATGTGCGGCGGGTACGACAACGGGGGAACCGCGCCGTTACGCGGCAGCGACCCGCCGGGGACGGCTCAGCCGCGCGGCTGTCCGTAGGCGCGTTCGACCCGCAGCCGGAGCACCACGCGCCGGTCGCGGACCATGGCCCGCCGGTAGTCGTCCCAGTCCGGGTGCTCGCCCTGGACGTCCCGGTACAGCTGGACCAGCTCCTCGACGGTCGCGTCGTGCGGGTCGGCGGCCACCGGGGAGAGGTCCGCCGTGCCCTCGGCCACGGTCCAGGCCCAGCGGTCGGCGCTGGTGACGTGGTAGCTGGCGCGCGGGTCGCGGCGCAGGTTCTTCGTCTTGGCGCGGTCGTCGGTGAGGGAGACCTTGATCACGCCCTCGTCCGCGTAGTACGCGTGGTTCACGTTGGACAGCTGCGGCCGCCCGTCGCGCTTGAGGGTGGCGAGGACGCCGCCCTTCTCGGCCGCGACCAGCTTGAGCAGCGCTTCCTCATGTGCGTCGAATGCCGTCATGGCCATGGAACAGCGCGCGCACACATCCGATTCCCGCGCCCGCGCACGCGGGGTGAAGGCGATGTGGGGAAGGGTCGATGACCGTGTGATGGACCTGGCAGTGACTATTCGGGGCGGATTGCCGGACCGTGCGCTTACGCTGGACGCATGTCCACTTCCGCCCACGTCCCTGGTTCCGTACTGCCGGACGCCGAAGCCGCCAACGCGGCGATTCGCGACCTCGTCGACAGCGCGGACCCGGACGGCGGCTGGCCCTCGGAGGAGTACGAGCGGCTGCTCGCGCTGTGGGCGGCGGCCACCACCGCCGACCTCGACGAAGCCGCGTAGCCCCGCCGCCGCCCCTGGGCGGCGCGGCTCGGGCGATAGGCTCGACCTGCATATTCACCCGTACCGGGCCTGCGGCAGACCCCCTCCCCAGCCGCCCCGGGCCGACCGACACCGCAGGAGAGCGACCGCCTTGCCCGAGACATCCGAGAACCGCGTACGTGGGCAGGCCACCGCCCCCGGTCCGGCGGACGACCGCTCCGGGCTGCGGGCCGACTGCGCGAACTGCTTCGGCCTGTGCTGTGTCGCGCTGGCGTTCTCGCGGTCGACGGACTTCGCGATCGACAAGGCCGTCGGGGACCCGTGCTCCAACCTCCGGCAGGACTTCCGCTGCGGCATCCACGACAAGCTGCGCCCCAAGGGCTTCCAGGGCTGCACGGTGTACGACTGCTTCGGCGCGGGCCAGAAGATCTCCCAGGTCACCTTCGTCGGCCGGAACTGGCGCGAGGCCCCGGACGGATCACGGCAGATGTTCGCCGCGCTGCCCGTGATGCGCCAGCTCCAGGAACTGCTCTGGTACCTCGCCGAGGCCAGGGCCCGCCCGGCCGCCCGCCCCGTCCACCGGCAGGTGGCGGCGGCGTACGAGAAGATCGAGCAGCTGACCCTCAGCGATGTGGACACGCTGCTCGCGCTGGACGTGGCGGCGCACCGCGCCGAGGTGAACACGCTGCTGCTGCGCACCAGCGAGCTCGTCCGCGCCGAGGTCCGCGGCAAGAAGAAGGACCGCCGGGGCGCCGACCTGTTCGGTGCCCGGCTCAAGGGCGCCGACCTGCGCGGCGCGGACCTGCGCGGGGCGTACCTCATCGCGGCCGACCTGGGCGGCGCGGACCTGCGGCTCGCCGACGTGATCGGCGCGGACTTCCGCGACACGAACCTCGCGGGCGCGGACCTCACCGACTGCCTCTTCCTCACCCAGACGCAGGTCAACGCGGCGAAGGGCGACGCGGGCACCCTCCTGCCGGCCGGGCTTGAGCGCCCGTCGCACTGGAGCGCCTCGGCCGCGCCCGTGCCGTCCGGGCGCAAGGACTCCCCCTCGGCCCCCAAGGGCGGCCCCTCCCGCGAGCCCGGCGCCTCCCGCCGCAAGGGCTCCGGCCGGGCCGGGTCGCGCCGCAAGTAGCCGGACCGCCCGCCCACCCGGCCCCACCTGCGCTCTTGCGCTCCTGCCCTCTTACGCCACCCCACTATGCACCCCGTGTATACACCTCGCGTATAGTCCGGTTCATGTTCTGGACCAGGCCGAAGGGGAGGCGCGTCATGCGCAGCAGCAATTCCGAAGTCCGCCGTGCCCGGGGACGGGCGGCCGCCGCGCTGGTCGCGGTCGCCGCGCTCGGTGCGACGCTGACCGGCTGCTCCGACGGCGCCGTCTCGCCGCGCTCCGCCCGCGGCGACGCGCTCGACAGCAAGGCCGCGGCGGGCGCGGACGCGGGCGCCGCGGCCGGGGTGGACTGCCGCAAGGCCAAGTGCATAGCCCTGACCTTCGACGCCGGGCCGGGCGCGAAGACGCCCCAACTGCTCGACACGCTCAAGGAGAAGAAGGTGCACGCCACCTTCTTCCTGCTCGGCAGGAACCACGTCGAGAAGTACCCCGCCACCGTGCGCCGCATCGCCGCCGAGGGCCATGAGGTCGCCAACCACACCTGGTCGCACGAGCGCCTGGACAAGCTGAAGCCCGCCGAGATCCGCGCCGAACTCGACCGCACCCAGGAGGCGGTGGCCGCGCTGACCGGCCGCAAGCCGGTCCTGATGCGGCCGCCGCAGGGCCGTACGAACAAGGACGTCACCAAGGTCAGCAAGGAGCTGGGGCTCTCGCAGATCCTGTGGAGCGCGACCGCCAAGGACTACTCCACCAACGACTCGGCCCTGATCACCGAGCGCATCCTCGACCAGGCCGACCGCGACGGCATCATCCTGCTGCACGACATCTACGACGGGACCGTGCCCGCCGTGCCCGGGATCATCGACGCCCTGAAGGCACGCGGCTTCACCTTCGTGACCGTGCCCCAGCTGCTCTCCCCCGCCGCCCCCAAGCCCGGCCAGCTCTACCGCCCCTGACGTGCCCGGGCCCGACCGGATTTCGCCCTCAGCATGCAACGGTTCTCAGGAGCCTTCGCGGCAGGCAGAGTTGCGGCCATGAAGCTGCTGATACTGGGTGGGACGGAATTCGTCGGCCGCGCCGTGGCCGAGGCCGCGGTGGCGCGCGGGCACGAGGTGACGGTCTTCCACCGGGGCCGCCACGAGCCGCCCGCGGGCGTGCGGGCGCTGATCGGCGACCGGACGGCCGACGGCGGTCTGGCGGCGCTCGCCGACGGGCGGTGGGACGTGGTCGTGGACACCTGGTCGGGGGCGCCCTCGGCGGTGCGCGACGCGGCACGGCTGCTCGCCGACGGGCGCGTCGCCCGGTATGTGTACGTGTCCAGCCGGTCCGTCTACGAGCACCCGGTCCCGGCCGGGGCCGACGAGGGCGCGACGCTGGTCGACGGCTCCCCCGACGCCGCGGACGAGGTGGCGTATCCGCAGGCCAAGCGCGGTGGCGAGCTGGCCGCCGTGCGGGAGTTCGGCCCGGACCGCTCGCTCCTGGTGCGCGCGGGGCTGATCCTCGGCCCGTACGAGAACATCGGGCGGCTGCCGTGGTGGCTGGGGCGCATGGCGCGCGGCGGCGAGGTGCTCGCGCCGGGGCCGCGTGATCTGCCGGTCCAGTTCATCGACGCCCGGGACCTGGCGGAGTGGATCGTCAGCGCGGCCGACTTCGGGCTCTGCGGCCCGTACAACCTGGTCTCCCCGCCGGACCACACCACCATGGGCGCACTCCTTGAGGCGTGCGCGCGGGTCACCGGTGGCGGCGCCGAGCTGCGCTGGACGGACCCGGAGCCGATCCTGGCCGCCGGGGTCGAGCCGTGGAACCACCTGCCGGTGTGGATCCCGCCGGGCGAGCTGCACACCACGATGCACGGCTCGAACGTGTGGAAGGCCGTGCTCTCGGGGCTGCGCTGCCGTCCCGTCGAGGAGACGGTCGCCGACACCTGGGCCTGGCTCCAGTCGATCGGCGGCGAGCCGCCGCAGCGGCCGGACCGCCCCCGGGTCGGCCTCGACCCGGAGACGGAACGCAAGCTGCTGCACGGCTGAGCCGTGCGCGCGGCGCCACCCGTATGACGGTCCGTCAGAAGCTACGAGCGGACCGGACGGGCCGTCAGAGCGGCAGCAGGTCCGGGCGCTTGGGCTCCACATGGTCGCCCGAGCTCTCGCCGCGCAGCCGTCGGCCGATCCACGGCACCAGGTGCTCGCGTGCCCAGTGGATGTCGTCGCGCCGCACGTCCAGCGTGTTGCGCGGCGGCATCGGGGGCCATGCCTGGTCCGGGTCGGCCGGGACCGGCAGCCCCAGCACCTGGGCGGCGCGCAGCGCGACCCGGGTGTGCCCCTCCGGCGACAGATGCAGCCGGTCGGCGTCCCACGCCCGCCTGTCCTGCACGGACTTGAGCGACCACAGGTCGAGCACCGGGCACCCGTAGCGGTCCGCGATGGAGCGCACGTGCGCGGTGTAGGTGGCGACCTTGCCCCGCAGATGCTTGAAAACGGGCACCCCGCGCGTGTCGAACCCGGTGGTCACCATGACCGTCGGGATCGCGCTCTTCAGGTCGGCCACGGCGCGCTCGAAGCGCTCGGCCACGTCGTCCGGGTCACTGCCCGGCCGGATGATGTCGTTGCCCCCCGCGCAGAAGCTCACCAGGTCGGGCGCGAGCTCCTTGGCCCGCGGCACCTGCTCCTCGACGATCTGGTCGAGGAGCCTGCCGCGGACAGCGAGATTGGCGTAGCGAAAGGCCCCCTCCGGTCGCTGGTCCGCCAGTAGCACGGCGAACCGGTCCGCCCAGCCGACGAACGCCCCGTCCGGGCCGGGGTCGCCGACGCCTTCCGTGAAGCTGTCGCCGAGCGCCGTGTACGACCCGAACGTACCGCTGCTGAATGATCTCGAATCGTCTGCCACGAGACCATATCTTTCCCTTACGGGTGTGACCTACGCGACCGTAAGGAGGGGTTGACGGTGGGTGATATAGGCCACCCGGTCAGTTTCCCGCAGCGGGAATACGCGCCAATTCCCGGCGGGAACAACGCCCGTCAGAGGCTCGCGCCCTGCTGTCGGAGGTAGGCGAGCGGGTCGACGTCGGAGCCGTAGTCGGGCGTGGTGCGGATCTCGAAGTGCAGGTGCGGGCCGGTGACGTTGCCGGTGGCGCCGGAGAGCCCGAGCTGCTGCCCCTCGGTGACGGTCTGCCCGGCCGAGACGGAGAGCTGCGAGAGGTGGGCGTACTGGGAGTACATGCCGTCGGCGTGCTGGATGACGACCTGGTTGCCGTACGCGCCGCCCCAGCCGGCCGAGACGACCGTGCCCGCGCCGACGGCCTTGACCGCGGTGCCGGTCTCGGCCGCGAAGTCGACGCCCGTGTGGTAGCCGCTGGACCACATGGATCCGGCCATGCGGTACGGGGTGCCGATGCTCACGCTGTCGAGCGGGGCGCGGAAGCCGGAGGAGGAGCCCTGCTTGGCGGCGGGGGCCGAGGCGGTGTCGGCGGTGGTCCCGGACGCCTTCGACGTGTGGGGCGCCGACGCCTTCGCACCGGAGTCGTGCGAGCCGCTCGCCTTGGCGGAGCCGTGTGAAACGGCGCCGGCCTGGGACTTCGCGCCGAGGACGAGCTTCATGCCCGGGCGGATCAGCGCCGGGTCGGAGCCGACGACCTCGCGGTTGTCCTGGTAGAGCCGCTGCCAGCCGCCGAGCCGGTGGTCCTCGGCGATCTGCGACAGGCAGTCGCCGCTCTTGACCTTGTACGTGGTGGGCGCGGCCTGCGGGGCGGCGGCCGCGGCGGCGGGGAGGGTGCGGGCGGCCTGCTGCGGGGCGGTGGCGGGAGCGGCGGTCTTCACCGCGGCGTGCGCACCCGTGGCGCCGAGCAGCGGGATGGCGAGCGCGGCGCCGCCCGTACCGGCGGCGACCATGCCCCGGGATATCGGACTGGACTTGGGACGGCGGTGCTTACCCTTCGCGGGCATGGCGGATTCCTCTCCGGCGCCTGCGAGGTGAGCTGTCGGGTTCGGGCTGGAGCTGCCCGGCCGGGGCACCGTGTGCGGTGCTCCGGCTTCACCCCGAGCCGTGCCGGAATTCCGGACGGCGCTTACCTGGGTCCCCCGCTCCTGCCACGCGTGGATGGGTGCGGATTCCGAGCGGTGGCAGGATTCGGCGGTCCACCCGGATTGCGGTGACCGTAAGCGAGCCCGGTGGGCCGCGACAAGTGCCCATTCACCTTCGGCATTCCCGGCCGGGAATTCAGCCGGGAATTGCGGTCACCCTGCGTCGACCGGAATTCCCAACAGGCCCCGCCGGACGGGGGAATTCATTCGGGTCCGCCACCACGGAACGTCACGGATATGACGCTCCTCACGGACAACCACCCTTGGCGGCCGGGGAGATGGACAGGATCCATCAAATCGCTCAATCCGGACGAAAGTTCCCGCCCATTCACCCCGTCACACCATCTATCGCCCCGCTATGTCCAGTTTTGACCCGTGCGTCCCGAGGAAGATCCTTTTCCTCGCCGAGAACGCGCATTCCTTATGCCGGGCTATGCCGGGCTACGCCGGGCGCTCGTCCAGCCGCCGGAATCGGAACACCGCCGCATCAAGATCGCCCCGCAGCCCGGTGTCCAGACCCCGGTGCAGCAATACCGCTCCCCTGTGTACGGCCCCGGTGTCCAGGCACCGATAGGCCGCCGCCGGATCCAGGCCGCGCAGCCGCACGGCCGGGGGCAGCTCGCCGTAGTGCTGGGCCCCGAGGTGGGCGAGGACCACGGTGTCGTCGCCGCGTACGTACTGGACGGCGCTGAGCCCGCCGCGCGGGGGCCGCAGCCGGTACTGGGCCCCGAGCTGCACCACCGGCCGGATCTCCTTGTACAGCTCCACCCACCCGCGCGCCTCGGCCAGTTCGTCCTCGTTCCACCGGGTCAGGTCCCCGCCGACACCGAGCACCCCGGCCATCGCACTCACGAAACGGAAGCGCAGGCTGCTGCGGCGGCCGTTGAGCAGGGTGTTGGGGCTGTCGGTGACCCAGGCGGCCATCACCCGGGCCGGGTGCAGCTGGCTGAAGCCGTCCTGGATGGCGAGCCGGTCCAGCGGGTCGGTGTTGTCGGAGGTCCACACCTGGTCCGTACGGGAGAGGATGCCGAGGTCGATCCGGCCGCCGCCGCCCGAGCAGGACTCGAAGTCGACCGAGGGGTGCGCGGCCCGCAGCCGGTCCAACAGGCCGTACAGCGCCTGGACATGCTCGAGCCAGAGCTTCTGCGGATACTCCTCGCCGGGCCACCCCGCGTCCGTGAAGCAGCGGTTGAAGTCCCACTTCACATAGTCGACGGGCGCGCTCGACAGCAGGCCGTCCAGCTGCTCCCAGAGGTGTTCCCGCACGTCCGGGCGGGCGAGGTTGAGGACCAGCTGGTTGCGGAACTCGGTGCGGCGGCGCCCGCTCTGGTGCTGCACCCACTCCGGGTGCGCCCGGTACAGCGCGCTGTCGGGGTTGACCATCTCCGGCTCGACCCAGATCCCGAACCGCATGCCCAGCGCGTGCACCTCGTCCGCGAGCGGCTTGAGCCCGCCGGGGAAGCGGTCGGGGTTGGGCGTCCAGTCGCCGAGCCCGGCCGCGTCGTGGGTGCGCTCCCCGAACCAGCCGTCGTCGACGACGAACAGCTCGACGCCCAGCGCGGCCGCCCGGTGCGCGAGGGCCCGCTGCTGCGGCTCCGAGATGGCGAACCCGGTGGCCTCCCAGGAGTTGAAGAGCACCGGCCGCGGCCGCTCGGCGTCCGGGATCACCCGGGCCAGCTGCCAGGCGTGCCACTCCCGGCTGGCCCCGCCGAAGCCGTCCGGGCTCCACAGCCCGGCGAAGACCGGAGTGGTGTACGAGGCCCCGGGCGCCAGCGACAGCAGCCCGGAGTCGTCGTACCCGGCGCCGCCGCTGATCTGCACCCGGCCGTCCGGCAGGTGCTGTACGGCGATGCGCCAGGACCCGGACCAGCCGAGCGCGCACCCGTACACCTCGCCGCTCTCCTCGGTGGCGGCGCCCTCGGCGTCCAGGGCGACCCAGGGCAGGTGCTGGTGGCCGGTGTGGCCGCGGCGGCTGCCGAACACCTTGTCGCCCGGGGTGAGCTCCGCCCGTACGAGCCGGGACTCGGCCGCCCAGCGGCCGTGCAGCTGGCTGAGGCGCCAGCCGTCGCGCAGCGGCAGCGTCCACACGGCGGCGTCGGCCCGCAGCAGCTCCAGGTCCGGGTCCCCGGGCGCGCCCTCGTGGGCGACGGTCGCCCAGCGCTCGACGACGTCGGCGTCGTCGCGCATCCGGTAGTGCAGGGTGAGCCTCAGGCGGTGCAGGGCGTCGGTGAAGCGCAGCCGCAGCTCGTCGCCGTCGGCCGAGGCGTCCTCGAAGGTCCATTCGGTGCCGCGCGCCTGTGGGGTGCGTACGGAGAGCGCGGGGCGCGCGAAACGGGGCCCGCCCTCCACCACGTACTCCTCCTGACCATCCAGTGGTGACTCGAAGGGCCGGTAGGGCGGCAGGGGTTGGGCGGCCAGTGCCTCGGCGTCGGCGAGGGCCAGGCGCGGGCCCCAGTGCAGATGCAGGAGCTCCCCGTGGTCCGTGAGGTGCAGCGCATAGCCGCTGGTGCGGCCGGAGAGCAGCCACACCCGTCCGCCGTCCGCGGTCTCGATCATCCCCGACCCCCAGTTCCGCACAGGTACGCACAGGCACGAACATCAGCAACAGCATCGGGGTGCCACACCCGTGAGGGCAACGGGTGCGCGGGGGTCGCCTTCCGGTCCGGCCGTCGAGATGATTGCCCCGGGAACCCATGTCGTATCGTCGGATCGAGGCGGCGTGATCTTTTTTTCGAACCACATCAGGAGCCAACGTGACGCAGCAGACTCCGCAGGTCCCTTCGACCGAACCCGAGCTCTCCGGGGTGCGCAACTTCCGTGATGTGGGCGGACTGCCGACCGTGGACGGCCGCCGGCTGCGGCACGGACGGCTCTTCCGCAGCGGCCACCTGGCACACGCGACCGAGCAGGACGCGGCCTTCCTCGCCACCCTGGGGCTGCACACCATCTTCGACTTCCGCAACGCGGCGGACCAGAAGCTGGAGGGCCCGGACGTGGACCTGCCGGGGGTGCGGAATGTGAACATACCGCTGACGGACCCCGCCGACGGGGCCGAGTTCTGGAAGATGGTCCGCGACGGCGACATCAACCAGCTGCGTTCTGTCCTCTCCGACGGCCGGGGCGCCGACCGGATGGCCCACTCGTACCGGACGATCATCCGTGAGCGCACGGCCGAGCACAGCCGGGTGCTGCACGCGCTCGCCGAGGACAGCGTCCCGGCCCTGATGCACTGCGCGGCGGGCAAGGACCGCGCGGGCCTGTCGATCGCGGTGTCGCTGCTGGCGGTGGGCGTCGAGCGGGACGCCATCGAGGCGGACTACCTCAAGTCCAACGACCCGCACCGCCGCTACAAGATGCACCGCAGCGACACCTCCCCGGCCGGGCTGAGCGCGGAGATCGTGGAGCTGCTCAACCCCCTCTTCGACGCCCGCGCGACCTATCTGCACGCGGCGTTCGACACGATCGAGGAGACGTGGGGCAGCACGGACCGGTATCTGGCCGAGGGCCTGGGCCTGACGCAGGAGACGCGGGAGCGGCTGCGGGACCGGCTGGTGGAGGACGCGGCGTAACCGCGGGTGTCACCGCCCCGCGCCCCCGGGGGCGCGGGGCGCGCTCACTTCCCCACCGTGAACAGGAGGTAGAGGAAGGCCGCGAAGATGTGCCCCGCGATCAGATACGCGAAGAGGCGGATCACCAGCCCCCGGGGGAACTTCGTCTCCTGGGTGCTCGCGCCGGACCGTCCCTGGTTCTGCGACATGTCGTACCTCTCAGCCGTGCGGATGGTGCGGATGCGGATCGGGGCTCTGGAGCAGGGTGTGGACGAACAGGAACGCGGCCCCGCCGTGCGAGACGGCGGAGATCCGGTGCGGGGTCAGCGAGTCGAAGTGCGCGCTGTCGCCGGGGTCGAGCTCGTGCGCGGCGTCACCGAGGGTGAGCCGCAGCCGCCCGGACAGGACGTACAGCCACTCCTCGCCGGGGTGGACGCGGACGAGCTCGCGCTGGGTGCCGTACGGGACCTCCACGCGCAGGGCCTGCATGGCGCGGCCGGGGTGCCCGGCCCGGTGGTAGGTCCAGCCGTCGGCCTCGGCGGGCTCGGCCCGGCCGCCCCGGATGACGGGCTCGCGCTCGGGCGGCATCTCGCCGAGCAGCTCGGAGACCGTCGTACCGTAGGTACGGGCGAGCGCGAGCAGCATAGGCAGCGAGGGCTGGCGGGCGCCCGTCTCCAGCCGGGAGAGGTGCGCCGGTGAGAGACCGGCCCGCGGGGCGGCGGCCTCCAGGGTGAGGCCCCGGCGGCGCCGCAGGTCGCGCAGGCGCGGGGCGACATCGGGGAGCGCGGGGCCGGACGGCTCCCCGGCGCCTTCGGCGGGAGTGCTCATGCACTCCATTCAGTCAGCGGGTTGCCTCTGGGGCAAATTTTTTGCCCCAGAGGCAAAAAGCCCTACCGATTGGCCACGGCCTGCTTGACCAGGGTCTTCCCGAAGTCCCACATCAGGCCGCCCCCGCCGTGCGCATCCTCCATGACCGCGGTGAACGCCTCCACGAACCGGTCCACCTCGCGCTCACCGATCGTCAGCGGCGGGATCAGCTTGATCACCTCCAGGTGGTCGCCGGAGACCTGGGTCAGGATGCGGTGCTTCTGGAGCAGCGGCACCACGACCATCTGCGCGAAGAGGCCCTTGCGGGCGGTCTGGAGCATGGTCCAGCGGCCGCGCAGCCGCATCGAGGACGGCTTGCCGAACTCGATGCCGACCATCAGGCCGCGCCCGCGCACGTCGTGCAGCAGCTCGTAGCGGTCGACCAGCGCGGCCAGCCGGGACTTCAGGAGCTCGCCGGTGACGCGCGCGTTGGCGACGACCTCCTCGTCCCCCATGACCGAGAGCACCGCGAGGCCCGCCGCCATCGCCTGGGCGTTGGAGCCGAAGCTGGCGGAGTGGACCAGGACGCGGTCCATCGACGAGTAGACCTTCTTGAAGATCCACTCCTTGCCGAGGGTGGCGCCGACCGGCACATAGCCGCCGGAGAGCGCCTTGGCGACGCAGACGAGGTCCGGCTCGACGCCCTCGTCGTGCTGGTACGCGTAGAAGTCGCCGGTCCTGCCGAGCCCGGTCTGCACCTCGTCCGCGATCAGCAGCGCCTTGTGCCGGTGGAGCAGCTCCTGCGCGGCGAGCAGATAGCCGGGCGGGGCCTCGTGGACGCCCTTGCCCTGGATCGGCTCGACGATCAGCGCGGCCACGTCGCCACGCTTCAACTCCCGCTCCAGGGCGGCGAGATCGCCGAGCGGGACCGCCGTGTCGGGCAGCAGCGGGGCGAAGCCGTCGCGGAATCCCGACTCGCCGTTGACCGAGAGCGAGCCGGTGGTCAGCCCGTGGAAGGCGTGCGAGCAGTACAGGACCCTGGGCCGGCCGGTGGCGTACCGGGCGAACTTCAGGGCGGTCTCCACCGCTTCCGTACCGCTGTTGCCGAAGAACACCCGGTCCAGGTGCGGGCTGTGGGCGAGCAGCTTCTCGGCGAGCAGGCCGGGCAGCGGCTGGCAGTCGAAGCGGGTGAGGTCCGCGAGGGAGGCGTCCAGCACGTCGTGGAGCGCCTTGCGCACGACGGGGTGGTGGCGGCCCAGGCCCATCACCCCGAACCCGGCGAGCATGTCCAGGTAGTCCTGGCCGTCCGCGTCCCAGAAGTACGCGCCCTCGGCCCGCTCGTAGACCTTGTCGAAGCCGATGGTGCGCAGCATGCGCGGCAGCTGGTGGTTGAGGTACTTCGTGTGCAGCTCGTAGCGCTCGGCCCCGCGCTCGGCGAGGAGCCGGGCCAGGTCGAAGCCCTTGGGTTCGCCGTCGGTCATCCGTCGTTCTCCTTCTCGGCCGCCGCGGCGGCGTCCTGGCGCGCCGCGAGCGCGGCGCTGATCCGTCCCGCGATCTCCACCGGGGTGAGTCCGATGTCGGCGAGGACCTCGGCGCGTTTGGCGTGCGCGAGGAACTGCGCGGGGATGCCGAAGGTGCGCAGGGGGGTGTCCACCCCGGCGTCCCGCAGCGCCTGCCCGACGGCCCAGCCGACGCCTCCGGCACGGCTGTTGTCCTCCACGACCGCGACCAGCGCGTGCCGCTCGGCCAGCGGCGCCAGCTGCTCGTCGACGGGCTTGACCCACCGGGGGTCCACCACCGTGCACCGGATGCCGCGCCCGGCGAGCAGGTCGGCGGCCTGGAGGCAGACCGGCGCGAGCACCCCGACCGCGACGAGCAGCACTTCGGCCTCCTCGTCGCGGCGCAGTACGTCCATGGATCCGACGCGCTCCAGCGCGGGGATGTCGGGGCCGACCGACTCCTTGGGGAAGCGCAGCACCGTCGGGGCGTCGTCGACCTCGACCGCCTCGCGCAGCTGGGCCCGCAGCTGGGCCGCGTCGCGCGGGGCGGCGATCCGCAGGCCGGGCACGACCTGGAGGACGGAGAGGTCCCACATGCCGTTGTGCGAGGCGCCGTCGACCCCGGTGATCCCGGCCCGGTCCAGGACGAAGGTCACCCCGCACCTGTGCAGGGCCACGTCCATCAGGACCTGGTCGAAGGCGCGGTTGAGGAAGGTGGCGTAGACGGCGACCACGGGGTGCAGGCCACCGGTAGCGAGTCCGGCCGCCGAGACGGCCGCGTGCTGCTCGGCGATCCCCACGTCCCAGACCCGCTCGGGGAAGCGCGCGGCGAACTCGGTGAGCCCGGTGGGGTGGAGCATCGCCGCGGTGATCGCCACGACGTCCGGCCGCTCCTCGCCGAGCGCGGCCAGCTCCTTGCCGAACACGGAGGTCCAGGAGGGGCCGTTGGACGGCGTCAGCGGTTCGCAGGTCAGCGGGTCCATCGCGCCGACCGCGTGGAAGCGGTCGGCCTCGTCGTCCAGGGCGGGCTGGTAGCCGCGCCCCTTCTCGGTGAGGCAGTGCACGAGGACGGGGCCGTGGAAGCGCTTGGCGCGGCGCAGCGCCGACTCGACGGCCTCGATGTCGTGCCCGTCGATGGGCCCCACGTACTTCAGCCCCAGGTCCTCGAACATCCCCTGCGGCGCGAACGCGTCCTTGAACCCCTTCTTGGCGCCGTGCAGCGACTCGTACAGCGGCCGCCCCACCACCGGCGTCTGCTGGAGCACCTGTTTGCCCCAGGCCAGGAACCGCTCGTAGCCGTCGGTGGTGCGCAGGGTGGCCAGATGGTTGGCGAGGCCGCCGATGGTGGGGCCGTACGAGCGCTCGTTGTCGTTGACGACGATGATCAGCGGCCGGTCCCGGGCGGCGGCGATGTTGTTCAGCGCCTCCCAGGCCATGCCGCCGGTGAGCGCGCCGTCGCCGATGACCGCGACGACATGGGCGTCGCTCTTCAGGATCTCGTTGGCCTTGGCGAGCCCGTCGGCCCAGCCGAGCACGGTCGAGGCGTGCGAGTTCTCGATGACGTCGTGCTCGGACTCGGCGCGCGAGGGGTAGCCGGAGAGCCCGCCCTTGGAGCGCAGCTTGGAGAAGTCCTGGCGCCCGGTGAGCAGTTTGTGTACGTAGCTCTGGTGGCCGGTGTCCCACAGGATGCGGTCGACCGGCGAGTCGAAGGTGCGGTGGAGGGCGATGGAGAGCTCCACCACCCCCAGGTTGGGGCCGAGATGGCCCCCGGTCCGCGCCACCGCGTGGATCAGGAACTCCCTGATCTCCTGGGACAGCGTGGTGAGTTCGGCGCCGTCCAGCGCCTTGAGGTCGTGCGGCCCCCGAACATTCTCCAAGATCGTCACGCTGGAGCCCCCTTCGGATCCCGTTCAGCTCTCGGTGGTGCCGGTCAGCCCCGCGCGGTGACGCTCGGGACGCCGGAGGCGACGCCCTCCTCCTCCATCTGGTCGGCGATCTTCATCGCCTCCTCGATCAACGTCTCGACGATCTTCGACTCGGGCACGGTCTTGATGACCTCACCCTTCACAAAGATCTGCCCCTTGCCGTTGCCCGAAGCCACACCCAGGTCCGCCTCACGGGCCTCGCCGGGCCCGTTCACGACACACCCCATCACCGCGACCCGAAGCGGCACCTCCATGCCCTCCAGCCCCGCCGTGACCTCCTCAGCCAACTTGTACACATCCACCTGAGCACGCCCACACGACGGACACGACACGATCTCCAGCCGCCGCTGACGCAGATTCAACGACTCCAGAATCTGCATCCCCACCTTGATCTCCTCCGCCGGCGGCGCCGACAGGGAAACCCGGATCGTGTCCCCGATCCCCTGACTCAACAGCGCACCGAACGCCACCGCCGACTTGATCGTCCCCTGGAACGCCGGCCCCGCCTCCGTCACCCCCAGATGCAACGGGTACTCGCACTGCGCAGCCAGCTGACGGTACGCCTCGACCATCACCACCGGATCGTTGTGCTTCACCGAGATCTTGATATCCCGGAAATCATGCTCCTCGAAGAGCGACGCCTCCCACAGCGCCGACTCCACCAACGCCTCCGGCGTCGCCTTCCCGTACTTCTTCAGCAACCGCGCATCCAGCGACCCCGCGTTCACACCGATACGAATCGGCGTCCCCGCGTCCTTCGCCGCCCGCGCGATCTCCTTCACCTTGTCATCGAACTGCTTGATGTTCCCCGGATTCACCCGCACCGCCGCACACCCGGCATCAATCGCCGCGAACACATACTTCGGCTGGAAATGAATATCCGCGATCACCGGAATCTGCGACTTCTTCGCAATCGTCGCCAGCGCATCCGCATCATCCTGCGTCGGACACGCCACCCGCACGATCTGACAACCCGAAGCCGTCAGCTCCGCGATCTGCTGAAGGGTCGCGCCGATGTCCGACGTACGCGTCGTCGTCATCGACTGCACGGAAATGGGCGCTCCCCCGCCGATGGCCACCGACCCGACCTGGATGCGCCGCGAGGGGCGGCGCATCGCCAACGGCCGGGCCGGCAGCGCGGGGAGGCCCAGGGAGACGGGCTCTCCGGTCCTCATCACGTCACCCGCGGTTTCCCTGCACGGTCTCGCGGACCGCGCGCAGCGACTCCTTGAGCGACCCCATGGTCGCGAGGACGGCGGTGGGCTCGTAGCCGCAGTGCGCCATGCAGTTGGCACACCGGTCGTCCTTGCCCCGGCCGTACTTGTCCCAGTCGGTCTCCTCGACGAGCTCCCGGTACGTCGGTACGTACCCGTCGCTCATCAGATAGCAGGGCCGCTGCCAGCCGAAGAGCGAGTAGTTGGGGATCGCCCAGGCCGTGCACGGGAAGTCCGCCTTGCCCTCCAGGAAGTCCAGGAAGAGCGGCGAGTGGTTGAGCCGCCAGCGCCGCCGGTTGCCCCCGGAGAACGCCTTCTTGAACAGCTCGCGGGTCTGCTCGACGCCCAGGAAGTGCTCCTGGTCGGGCGCCTTCTCGTAGGCGTACGCGGGCGAGATCATCATCTCGTCGACCTTGAGGTCGTCGTTGAGGAAGTTGAGCACCTCGATGATCGTCTGCGGGGTGTCGGTGTTGAAGAAGGTGGAGTTGGTGGTGACCCGGAAGCCCTGGCGCTTGGCCTCCTTGATCGCCGCCACCGCCTCGTCGAACACGCCCTCCTTCGCCACCGACTCGTCGTGCCGCTCGCGCAGGCCGTCGATGTGCACGGCGAACGCGAAGTACGGGGACGGGGTGAACTTCTCCAGTTTCTTGCGCAGCAGCAGGGCGTTGGTGCAGAGGAAGACGTACTTCTTCCTGGCCACCAACTGGCGCACGATCTCGTCGATCTGAGGGTGCATCAGGGGCTCGCCGCCCGCGATGGAGACCATGGGGGCACCCGACTCCAGGACGGCGCCCACGGCCTGGGCCACCGGCATACGCTGCTTCAGGATCCCGGCCGGATGCTGGATCTTGCCGCAGCCCTCGCACTTCAGATTGCACGCGAAGAGCGGCTCCAGCTCGACGATCAGCGGGAACTTCTCACGCTTGCGGAGCTTCTGTTCAAAAAGATAGGTCCCGACCCTGATGGACTGGCGAAGCGGCATGGCCATCTGGCTCACCTCCTGGGGAGCGGCAAAGAACGGTGCCATTCAAAGAAAGCGGGAAGGACGGCACGAAGAACGCGGAAAGCCGATATTCCACCGCGTACCGTGCCGATCCGGACGAGTTCATGTTCTGGAGCGTCCACGACCACCCGTACGGCCGCAACCGGACGCTCTCCGGCCCCGACGGCGCTCCACAGCGTCGCCGCGGACTCCATGTCCACGGCGATCGCCCCGGTCGCGCGCAGCTCGGCCCGTTCATGACCACGCACCACGTGGTCGGAGCCGGTGAGCGGACCGGTGTGCACGGTGCGGCCGGGCAGCGCCGCTGTGAGCGCCTTGGCCAGCACCTCCGTACCCACGCAGGCGGTGGTGCCGCGCGGGTCGCGGGTCTCCGAGGCGACGACCAGGTCCCCGGGGTGCATCCCCGGGGCCAGACCGGCGCAGAATCCGGAGGCGATCACGGCCGCCTCCCGGTTCGCCGAGGTGCCCAGGCCGCGCAGCACGGCCCGCTCGGCGGCTCTGGGGCCCATGCCGCTGCGCAGCACGGTGACCACCTGGCCCGGTGCCCGGCCCCGGCCGCCGCTGCGCAGCGCCAGCTCCTCGATGGTGAGCGCGCAGGCGACCAGCAGCGGTACGGGTTCGGGGAGGGCGGGCAGTACGTCAGCCGGGAGTACGTCCATCACTTCCCCTTGGGGCCGTTGGGAGAGAACGGTTCTCCATGGACGAAGCGGCCGAGCGCGGTGAGCGGGAACACCTGGCGGTAGAGGTGGTAGTTGATCGAGAAGTCCCAGGGGAACCCGGTGCCGGTGAAGTACGGCTCGTCCCAGGAGCCGTCCGCCAGCTGGGTCCCGGCGAGCCAGGCGACGCCCCGCTCGACCGCCTTGCTCTCCCGCTCCCCCGCCGCCAGCAGCGCGAGCAGCGCCCAGGCGGTCTGGGAGGCGGTGGAGGCGCCGTGTCCGATCCACTGCTCCTCGCGGTAGGAGCGCAGGTCCTCGCCCCAGCCGCCGTCCTCGTTCTGCACCGACTCCAGCCAGGTGACGGCCCGGCGGATCGCCGGGTGCGAGGCGGGCAGCCCGGCGGCCGTCAGCGCCGGCACCACCGAGCCGGTGCCGTACACGTAGTTGACGCCCCAGCGCCCGAACCAGGCGCCGCTCGCCTCCTGTTCGGCGAGCAGCCACTCGATGCCCCGGCGCACGCGCGGGTCGTGGGCCCGGCCCTCGACGGCCAGCATCTCCACCACATGCGCGGTGACGTCGGCCGACGGCGGGTCGATGACCTCGCCGAAGTCGCAGAACGGCAGCCGGTTGGGGAACGGGCTGGTGTTGTCGGCGTCGAAGGCGCCCCACGCCCCGTTCCTCGACTGCATCCCGAGCGTCCAGCGCGCGGCCCGGCCGATCGCCCCCTCGACCCGCTCGGGGTCGGGGTGGCGCACCCGGCGCAGCGCGAGGATCACCTCGGCGGTGTCGTCGATGTCCGGGTAGTTGTCGTTGTGGAACTCGAACGCCCAGCCGCCGGGCGCCAGTTGCGGCTTCTTCACCGCCCAGTCGCCGGGCCGGACGATCTCCTCGCCGAGCATCCAGTCGACGGCCTTGACCAGGGCCGGGTGGTCGGCGGGCAGCCCCGCGTCGGCGAGCGCGATGGTGGCGAGGCAGGTGTCCCACACCGGGGACTGGCAGGCCTCGATCATCCGGGCGCCGTCCTCGCGCCACACCGCGAACCGGTCGAGCGATTCGAGGCCCGCCCGCATCACCGGGTGCTGGAGGTCGTAGCCGAGCAGGTGCAGGGCGATCACCGAGTAGACGGCGGGCGGCTGGATCCCGCCCCAGCAGCCGTCGTTCTCCTGGCGCTCGACGATCCAGCGGGCGGCGGTGTTCATCGCGGCGCGGCGCAGCCTGCGCGGGGCGAGGCGGTGGTAGACGTGCAGCGCCTTGTCGAGCCGCTGGAAGGCGCCGTCCCAGCTCGCGGCGGGGGCGAGCGGCTTGGCGGGGTTGGGGTCGCGCGCGTCGGTGTGCAGCTCGTCGAGCGCGAAGGGCGCGGGCCGCACCGGCCGCTTGGCGGAGACCACCGTGAGCGGCACGATCGTCTGCCGGGCCCAGCAGCCGAAGTCGTAGATGTTCAGCGGGAACCACTTGGGCAGGAAGATCAACTCCGGCGGCAGCTCCGGCAGGTCGTCCCACTTCCACCAGCCGAACAGGGCCAGCCAGATCCGGGTGAAGACCCGGCAGGCGGCGATGCCGCCCTGGCTCCTGACCCACGCCGAGGCCCGCGCCATGTGCGGGTCGTCCGGCCGGTCCCCGGCGAGCCGCAGCGCCACGTACGCCTCGACGGTGGCCGACAGCTCCGGCGGGCCGCCGTAGAAGGTGGCCCAGGTGCCGTCGTCGCGCTGCTCGCCCCGGATGAAGAGCGCGGCCGCCCGGACCGTCTTCTCGTCCTGGATCCCGAGGAACTGACGGAGCAACAGGTCCTCGGCGTCCATGGTGACGTTGGTCTCCAGGTCGCCCTTCCACCAGCCGAGGGCGTCCTGCCTGCCGAGCAGATGCTCGACCGCGCGGTCCGCCGCCCGCCGGGCGGCGTCGAGCACCTCGTCCGCGCCGGGTGGTGCGGTCGGTCCGCTGGCCGCGGCGGCCGGGGGCCGCGGGGCCCCGGCGCTTCCGTCGGTCGTCGCTGTCATGGCTTCCCCTTAATGCAAGTGCAGTGGTACGTCTGCTGTGCTGGGGTCTCCGTCGGACGCGGCCCCCTGGCGGGCCCGCTCCGGCGACGTCGCGTCATATGCGAATGGTGATCATCTCTTCCGTACGACCACGAAGTCGGCCAGCGCGGTCAGCTGCGCCCGCACCTGCTCGGGCATGTCGACGGCGCCGAGTGCCTCGATCGCCACCGCGTGCTGCCTGCGGGCCTCCTGCGAGGTCCACTCGCGGCCGCCCGCCTCCTCGATGAGCGCCGCCCGGGTGGCGAACTCCTTCTCGGAGAAGGTGTCGAAGTCGTTGCTCTTGGCGTCGGCGGCGAGCAGCTCGCCGAGCCGCTCGGAGGCCGGGCCGCCGGCCGCGAGGGCCGCCACCACCGGCAGGGACTTCTTGCGCTGGCGCAGGTCGCTCCAGGTCTGCTTGCCGGTGGCCTCGGGGTCGCCCCAGATACCGAGCAGGTCGTCGACGGCCTGGAAGGCGAGGCCGAGGTGGTAGCCGTACGCCTCCAGGGTGTCGGCGGTCCTGTCGTCGGCGCCGCCGAGCACCGCGCCGATGGAGCAGGCGCAGGCGAGCAGCGCGCCCGTCTTGTTGCCCTCCATCTCCAGGCACTCCTCGACGGTGACCCGCTCGCGGTGCTCGTAGGAGATGTCCTGGGCCTGGCCGTCGATGAGCTTGCGGGTCGCGGTGGTCAGCCGGCGCGTGGCGCGCCCCGCCTCGACCGTGCCGAGCTCCAGGAGGACCTCGTTGGCCAGCGCGAAGAGCGCGTCGCCGACGAGGATCGCCTGCGCCGGGCCGTGCACCTTCCACACCGTGTCGCGGTGGCGGCGCTGCTCGTCGCCGTCCATCAGGTCGTCGTGGAGCAGCGAGAAGTTGTGGACGAGCTCGACCGCGACCGCGCCGGGCACGCCGACCTCGGGCCGGGCCCCGGCCGCCTCGGCGGACAGGAGCGCGAGCGCGGGCCGCACCGCCTTGCCGCCGTCGCCGTCCGCCGGGTTGCCCTGGGCGTCGATCCACCCGAAGTGGTAGGCGGCGACGGTGTCCATGGGAGCCGCGAGCCGGTCCACGGCCGTGCGCAGCACCGGGGTGGACATCGTCCGTCCGCGCTCCAGAAGCGCGGCGACGTCCACGGTGTCGACAGCCGAGTCAGCCGAAGGCACAGTCGGCACAGTCTCTCCTCTTGTTCCAGTGCTGCTAAGGGTCATGCCGCCTCCTGAAGCGGGTGGGCGTGGGAGCGGCCGAGTACGGCGAGAGCCGCGCCCGCGGCGCTGAATCCGCTGCGTACGGCGCCCTCCATCGTCGCGGGCCAGCCGGTGGCGGTCCACGCGCCCGCCAGGTACAAGCCGGGCGCATTGGTGTGCGCGCCCGGCCGCAGCCGTCCCACGCCGGGGGTGGGGGCGAACGTCGCTGTCCGCTCCCGGGTCACGAAGAAGTCCCGTACGCCAGCGCCGCGCGCGGCGGGCAGCAGCCGTTCGAGCTCGGGCAGATAGCGCGCGCGCAGCGCGGCCACCGGCTCGTCGATCTCGTCCTGGGCGGCCGACTGGGACACGGCCAGGTACTGGCCCCCGCCGGTGAGCCCCGAGGACTCGGTGCGGTCGAAGACCCACTGCACGGGTGAGCCGAGGGCGGCGAAGAACGGCTGCCGCAGCACCTTGCGGTCGTAGACGACATGGAGGTTGAGGATGGGCGCGGTGCCGATGTCGAGCAGCTTGCCCGGGTCGTCGAGCGCGCCGTGCGGCAGCAGGTCGTGCGCCTCGCGCTGCGGGACGGCCAGGACGACCGCCTCGGCGTCCAGCGTCTCGCCGCTCACCTCGACCCGCCAGCCGCCGCTCTCGGTACGGGACAGCGACTCCGCCTTGGTACGGGTCTCCACCCGCACCCCGGCCGAGGCCAGCGCCTTGCGGGCCAGCGTGTCGTGGAGCTCGCCCAGCGGTACGTGCGCCCAGCCGATGTCGGCCGCGCCCGGCTCGGAGAGCAGACCGGTCTTGAAGACCATCGCGGCGAGCCCCAGGGAGGCGTGCGGGGCGGTCGCGTTCAGGGTCGCCACGCCGACCAGGTCCCACAGGGCCTCGACGGTGCGGGCGGACTGGCCGTGGCGGCCGAGCCAGGTCGCGAAGTCCACCCCGTCGAGCGCCGGGTCGGCCGGGTCGAGGCGCTTGAGCGCGAGTGCGGCGCGCCCGACGGAGGCCCGCTCGGCGAGCGAGAGGTGCGGATAGGTGGCGAGGCTCCTGGCCAGGTGGAGAGGCACGGGCAGGGCCGAGCGGCGCAGCCGGCCGAGCCGGGGGCCGCCGGGGTGGGCGACGTCCAGGACGGGCACGTCCAGGCGGTCCTGGAGGGGTGCCAGGTGGCTGCCGCCGACCCGGTCGAGGAACCAGCCGTAGGCCGTGCAGCAGCGCAGGTAGACGTGCTGGCCGTTGTCGACGGTGAGCTCGCCCCGCCGGAAGGAGAAGGCGAGGCCGCCCAGCCGCGGGCGGCCCTCGATCAGGGTCACGCCGAGGCCGGCGTCGGCGAGTTCGAGCGCGGCGGTGATTCCGGCCAGGCCTCCGCCGACGACCACCGCGCGTTCGGGCTGCGGGGTTGTCATGCGCCCTCCCCTCCGGCCGTGCCGGTGTCGTGCGCACGACCGGCCGTCGCAGTCAGGGACGCCCCGGCCGGAGCGGGGGTTGCACACCCTCCACGCGTAATGCTCCTCGGCCGCACGTCCAGGTGCCCATGGGCCATCAGGCGCGCCTCCTGGCGGTCTGCCGGGAGACGGTACGGGTGTCGAGCCCCGACAGTCCGCGTACCGCCACGTACGCCTTCTCCCGGCCGGGCAGCGAGACCCGGCCGCGCAGCACGGCCTCGGGGTCGCGCTCGATGCGGTCGAGCAGCCGGCGGTAGATTCCGGCCATCGCGGCGACACAGGCGCCGCTGCGCCGGTCGAGCATGGGCAGCAGCCGGTAGCCCTCGGCGAAGAGGGCCCGGGCGCGGCGCACTTCGAAGTGGACCAGGCCCGCGAAGTCGGAGCCGGCCGGCGGGACCGGGGTGTGGAAGCCCGCGGCGCACCCGAACTTCGCCAGGTCGTCGGCGGGCAGATAGGTGCGCCCGTTGCCCGCGTCCTCGCGAACGTCTCTGAGGATGTTGGTGAGTTGCAGCGCGAGACCCAGCGTGTCGGCGTACTCGGGGGCGCGCTCGGCGCCCGGTGCGCCCGGTTGTGTACCGAACACGCCCAGCGAGAGCCGGCCGATGGCGCCCGCGACACACCGGCAGTAGACCTTCAGGTCGTCCCAGGTCTCATAGGTCTCGCCGTGCACGTCCATCAGGACGCCGTCGATGAGCTCGTCGAGTCCGTCCAGCGGGATCGGGAAGCGGCGCGCCGCGTCCGCGAGCGCCACGGCCACCGGGTCGGTGTCGTCCTCCTCGACCGCGCCCTCGGCGATCCGGCCGAGCAGCGCGCGGGTCTCCTCCAGGCGCTGCTTCTTCGCCTCGGCGGGCAGGAGTCCGTCGCCGATGTCGTCGACGCGCCGCGAGAACGCGTAGAGCGCGGACATCGCCTGGCGCTTGTCGGTCGGCAGCAGCCTGATGCCGTACGCGAAATTGCGCGCCTGCTGTCCGGTCACCGCCTCGCAGTAGCTGTACGCGGCCTGTACCGGCGCGGACACGTGTGCGTGTGGATCCACGGTCCGGCTCACCCCTCTCTACGCGCTCTACGCAACACGGCTCCCACTTCGCGCAGCAGACTGGACTTGGTGGGCTTGGGAGGTCCAGGGAGTACGTCGTGGCCGGCGGCAGCGACCGCGTCGAGCGCGGCGCGTCCCCCGGCCACGAAACCGGCCAGCAGCAGTCTGAGTCTGCCGTGGACGCTACCCACCAGGGGGGTGCCTTCATTCAGCAGCCGTGCGGCGCGTTCCGCCTCGAACGCGACCAGGGCGCGCACCGACGCGCCCCCACGCGGCGCGGCCAGGTCGGCCTCGGTCACATGGAACCGCTTCATGTCCTCGGCGGGCAGATAGACGCGGTCCCGGGCGAGGTCCTCGCTGACGTCCTGGAGGTGTTCGACGATCTGGAGCGCCGTGCAGACGGCGTCCGAGCGCCGGACGCGCTCGGGGCTCTCGGTGCCGGTGATCGCCAGCACCAGGCGCCCCACGGGGTTGGCCGACAGTTCGCAGTACGCGACCAGGTCCTCGTAGGTCTCGTACCGCCTGACCTGCTGGTCCTGCCGGTTCGCCGCGATCAGGCCGAGGAAAGGGCCGGGGGTGAGCGAGCGGCGGCGGACGGTGGGCTGCAGGGCCTTGAGCAGCGGGTGGCGCGGGGTGGAGTCGAAGACGCGGCGCAGATCGGCCTCGAAGGCGTCGAGCATCACGAGCCGGTCGTCCGCGTCGGCGGGAGCCACGCCCAGGTGCCGGGCGTCGGCGCCGCCGGGTGCGAGGTCGCCGTCGCCGATGTCGTCGACCAGGCGGGCGTAGCCGTACACCGCCATCAGGTCGTCGCGCCAGGCGCGCGGCAGAAAGAAGGGGGCCACCGGGAAGTTCTCCTCCGTGGCCTTGTCGAGCGTGGTGCGCGAGGGGGAGTCGGTGCGCACGTCCCGGACATCTGTCACCGGGGGCCGCCCGGTACGGGAACGGCGGAGGTCTCTCGTAGCTGGAGATTTCCCGTAGCCATTGCCGTCACATCTCCCGTTCTACACCGCCGACCCAAAACATCCCATTTCGGACACGCCGCCGAGCCTCCCGAGTGACGGACGACTCCCGCGCGGGCTGCCCGGGGCGGTACCGCCCATCCGTCACGATCAACACCGGTACAGCTTACGTTGTACAACGCCTGACAACACGTCGGGGTGTTGCGCGCATTACAAGAACACTTCAATCCGGGCCAACCTTCCCCCGACGCAGGCGACTTGACGGAGCCTTGACATTCCGGCCCGTCCCGCGGACCGCCCCCAAGGACGCGAAGGCCCCCGCCGGGGTTGATCGACGGGGGCTCACGGGATCGTTCGAACGGTGACCGACTGTCAGCGGCCGGTCTCCTTCTGGTACGCCTTGACGACCTCGTCGGTGGGGCCGTCCATCAGGAGCTCGCCCCGCTCCAGCCAGAGCACCCGGTTGCAGGTGTCCCTGATGGAGCCGATGCTGTGGCTGACCAGGAAGACCGTGCCCGCGTGCTTGCGCAGCTCGCGGATGCGCTCCTCGGAGCGGATCTGGAACTTGCGGTCACCGGTCGCGAGCGCCTCGTCGATCATCAGGACGTCGTGGTCCTTGGCGGCGGCGATGGAGAACCGCAGCCGGGCCGCCATGCCCGAGGAGTACGTCCGCATCGGCAGGGTGATGAAGTCGCCCTTCTCGTTGATGCCGGAGAAGTCGACGATCTCCGCGTACCGCTCCTTGATCTCCTCGCGCGACATGCCCATGGCCAGGCCGCCCAGGATCACGTTGCGCTCGCCGGTCAGCTCGTTCATCAGCGCGGCGTTGACGCCGAGCAGCGACGGCTGGCCGTTGGTGTAGACCCGGCCCCTGGCCGGCGGCAGCAGCCCGGCGATCGCCCGCAGCAGGGTCGACTTGCCCGAGCCGTTGGTGCCGATCAGGCCGATCGCCTCGCCGCGGTACGCGGTGAAGGAGACGCCCCGTACGGCGTGCACCTTGCGCATGCCGCGCGACTCGCCCTTGTCCCGCTTCACTATCCGGCTCAGCGCGGCGGTGGCGCTGCCCCGGCCGCCGCCCGCGCCGTTGACCGTGTACACGATGTGCACGTCGTCGGCGATGACGGTCGGGATGCGCTCGCCGCTCGCGTCGGCGATACGGATGTTGTCCTCAGCCACGGCCGTACTGCTCCTCTGCCTTCCAGAAGTACACGAAGCCCGCGACGCCCACCACGAGGGCCCAGCCGACCGCCAGCGCCCACACGTGCGGGGGCAGGTTGCTCGCACCGTAGCCGTCGATCATGGCGAACCGGGCCAGGTCCATGTAGACCGCGGCCGGGTTGACCTGGAGGACCTGGGCGAGCCAGTGCGGCTTGCCCTGGAGGACCACCTTGATGCTGAACATGACGCCGGAGGCGTACATCCAGGTCCGCAGGACGAACGGCATCAGCTGAGCCAGGTCCGGGGTCTTGCTGCCGAGCCTGGCCATGATCATCGCCAGACCGGTGTTGAAGACGAACTGGCACGCCAGCACCGGCACCATCAGCAGCCACGACGCCATCGGCATGCTGCCCGACGAGACCACCACGAGGACCAGGACGATCATCGAGAACAGCAGCTGCTGGAGCTGCTGGAGCGCGAAGGAGATCGGCAGCGAGGCGCGCGGGAAGTGCAGCGCGCGCACCAGGCCGAGGTTGCCGGAGATCGCCCGGACGCCCGCCATCACCGAGTTCTGGGTGAAGGTGAAGACGAAGATGCCCGTCACCAGGAACGGGATGTACACGTCGGAGGGGATGCCCCGCTTGGCGTTCATCAGCACGCCGAAGATGAAGTAGTAGACCAGCGCGTTGAGCAGCGGGGTCGCCACCTGCCAGATCTGGCCGAGCTTCGCCTGGCTGTACTGGGCGGTCAGCTTCGCCTGCGAGAACGACAGGATGAAGTGGCGCCGCCCCCAGAGCTGGCGGCAGTAGTCGAGCAGCCCCGGCCGGGCGCCGCTCACCGCCAGGCCGTGCTTGGCGGCGAGGTCCGCCGGGGACAGAGTTGTGTCACTCACAAGAGGAAACTTTCGCTTTCATAAGTTCGCCCGATGACCGAAGTGCCCGGAGCCCGGTGGCCCGCACCCGATGTTCAGATCCGAGAGTGTCAGATGACGGGCGGACGGCCCAGCCGGGTCAGCCGCCAGACCGTACGCCACTTCATGGGGCGGCGCGGTCCGCACGGAGTGGTCCAGCCTTCCTTGAAGCCGCCGAACCACGCCTTGAGGGCGGGCCCGGAGGGCTTCCTGGCGAGCGTGAGCAGCATCCAGACCCCCAGGTACACGGGGACCAGCGGGGCCGGCAGGTTGCGCCGGGCCAGCCAGACCCGGTTGCGGGCCACCATCCGGTGGTAGACCGCGTGCCGGGAGGGCGCCGTCGTCGGGTGGAACAGGACCATGTCCGCGCGGTAGTCGATCATCCAGCCGGCGTCCAGCGCCCGCCAGGCGAGATCGGTCTCCTCGTGGGCGTAGAAGAACTCGTCGGGCAGCCCGCCGACCTCGGCGATGACCTTGGTGCGTACGGCGTTGGCGCCGCCCAGGAAGGTCGTCACGCGCGAGGAGCGCATCGGGTCGGAGGCGCGCAGCCGCGGGACGTGGCGGCGCTGGGTGACCCCGGTCTCCGGGTCCGCGATGCGGAAGCTGACGATGCCGAGCGCCGGGTCGGCGGCGAACGCCTGGCGGCACAGCTCGGCCGTGTCGGTGTTCGGCAGCAGCCCGTCGTCGTCGAGGAAGAGCAGGATGTCGACCTCGGCGCCGGACGGACCGAACGCCTCGATGCCGACGTTGCGCCCGCCGGGGATGCCCAGGTTCTCGGGCAGCTCCACGGTCCGCACGCCCGCCGGGACGTCCGGGACCGGGGCGCCGTTGCCGACCACCACGACCTCGACCGGGTCGCCGTCCTGCTTGGCGACCGAGTCGAGCAGCGCGCGCAGCTCCTCCGGGCGGTTGCCCATGGTGATGACGACCGCGCCGACCTTCAGCGGGGCGCTCACTTGAGCCTGCTGGAGGCGAGGATGGACACCAGGTGCAGCACGCTCTGGAGCAGCGCGATGCCCGCGAGGACGGCGACGCCGAGGCGGGAGAAGAACAGGTCGCCCCGCACGTGGTCCACGATCGCCAGGACCAGGATCAGCAGGGACGCCTCGATGCCGAGGATCAGCCGGTGGAACTTGAGCGCGCCGGCGGCCCGGCGGGCCAGCGCCACGCCGGACGAACGCGGCTCGGACGCCGCCTCCTTGACGGGCGGCATGCCCTGCTGGTGGCGGGCGACACCGACGAGGTCGGTCTCGGACTTGATCAGCACCGCGCCGAGGGCGGCGAGGGTGCCGAGGAAGGCCCACAGCCAGTCGATGCGGCCGGTGCCCCAGATGTCGGCGGCGCGCAGCCCGAAGCCGACGAGCACGGCGGCGTCGAGCACATAGGCGGCGACCCGGTCCACGTAGACGCCGACCATCGAGTACTGCTTCTTCCAGCGGGCGACCTCGCCGTCGACGCAGTCAAGGAGCAGATAGACCTGCGCCATCACCACGCCGAGCACGGCGCCCCAGATCCCCGGCACCAGCAGGGCCGGGGCCGCGAAGGCGGCGGCGACGGTCATCACGTAGGTCAGCTGGTTGGGCGTGACCTTCGTGGTCACCAGATGCCGGTCGACGCGCAGGGAGACCTCGCGCATGTAGAGCCGGCCTCCCCAGTGCTCGCCGCTCCGCCGGTCCTTGACGCCCGGAGGGTGCACGACCGGGCGGAGTTCAGCTACCGATGGCTTTTGCATAGTCGGCGTAAGCGTCCTTGA
Source organism: Streptomyces sp. TLI_146 (assembly GCF_002846415.1). NCBI lineage: Bacteria > Bacillati > Actinomycetota > Actinomycetes > Kitasatosporales > Streptomycetaceae > Streptomyces > Streptomyces sp. TLI_146. The sequence continues at coordinate 7,362,631 of NZ_PJMX01000001.1, read as the reverse complement.
TCTGGGCTGTGGACAGGTTGAGGTGTTCCAGGATCGTGAAACGGCCCGGCCGGGTCTGCGGCGCGTACGCCACCGCCCGGACGAACTCGTCGGCGGAGAAGCCGATTTCCTGCGGGAGTACGGGCAGGCCGTGCCGCCGCAGCACCTCCGTGAAGAGACCGGACTGCTCGGCGGCGCCGCGCAGATGCATCGCGAAGGCGGCGCCGAGGCCGACCTGCTCGCCGTGGAGCGCGGAGCGCTTGGGGTGGAGCAGGTCGAAGGCGTGGCTGATCTCGTGGCAGGCGCCGGACGAGGGGCGGGTGTCGCCGCTGATCGACATGGCGATGCCGGAGAGCACCAGCGCCTCGGACAGGACGGTGAGGAACTCGTCGTCGCCGACGCCGCCGGGGTGGCGCAGCACCGACTCGCCCGCGGTACGGGCCATGGCGGCGGCCAGGCCATCCACCGGCTCGCCGTTGACCTCGTGCGAGAGCTCCCAGTCCGCGATCGCGGAGATGTTGGAGATCGCGTCGCCGATGCCGGAGCGGACGAACCGGACGGGTGCCTCGCGGATGACGTCGAGGTCGATGACCATGGCGATGGGCGTGGGCACGCCGTAGGAGCCGCGGCCGTTGTCGTTGTCCAGGATCGAGACCGGCGAGCAGATGCCGTCGTGCGAGAGGTTGGTGGCGACCGCGACCATGGGCAGCCCGACCCGCGCCGCGGCGTACTTCGCCACGTCGATGATCTTGCCGCCGCCCAGGCCCACGACCGCGTCGTACCGCTTGCCCTTGATGTCGTCGGCGAGCTGTACGGCGGAGTCGATGGTGCCGTCGGCGACCGGATACCAGTCGGCGCCCGGGAGCACCGGCGCGAGCTTCTCGCTCAGCGCCTGGCCCGAGCCGCCGCTGACCGCGATCGCCAGCTTGCCGGAGGCCGAGATCCGCTGGTCGGCCAGGAGGCCCGCCAGGTCGTCCAGGGCGCCCCGGCTGATGTCGACGACGACCGGCGAAGGGATGAGCCGGGTCAGTACTGGCACGCGATCTCACGGCCCTTCGCGAGGTCGTCGTGGTTGTCGATCTCGACCCACGAGACCTCGCCGATCGGCGCGACATCGATCGTGAAGCCGCGGTTGACGAGCTCCTGGTAGCCGTCCTCGTAGTAGAGGTCGGGGTCGCGCTCGAAGGTGGTCTTCAGCGCGTCGGCGAGCTCGTCGGCGGCGGAGCCCTCGATGAGGGTGACGCCGATGTACTCACCGGTGGCCGTCGCCGGGTCCATCAGCTTGGTGATCGTCCGGACGCCCTTCCCGGCGTCGACGATGACCTTCATCTCCTCGTCGGCGAGGCTCTTCACCGTGTCGAGGGCGAGGATGATCTTCTTGCCCTCGCCGCGGGCGGCCAGCAGCGTCTTCTCGACGGAGACCGGATGCACGGTGTCGCCGTTGGCGAGGATCACATCGTGCTTGATCGCGTCACGGCCGCACCACAGGGAGTAGGCGTTGTTCCACTCCTCGGCCTTGTCGTTGTCGATCAGGGTCAGCTTGAGGCCGTACTTCGCCTCCAGCGCCGCCTTGCGCTCGTAGACGGCCTCCTTCTTGTAGCCGACGATGATCGCGACCTCGGTGAGACCGATCTCGGCGAAGTTGCCGAGCGTGAGGTCCAGGATCGTGGTGTCGCCGTCGACGGGCACGAGGGCCTTCGGGAGCGTGTCGGTGTAGGGGCGCAGACGCCGTCCGGCACCGGCTGCGAGTACGAGGCCGATCATGCGGGTTCTCCTTCGTCATGTACTGCGGGTGCTCCGGAGGACACCCAGAAGCGGATGGACTCCACGACCACCAGGAGCGCGATGGCCACCGCGAGGGCGGTGAGCGCCAGGGTGAAGTCCGTGCCCCGGTCGGCGAGGGCCGCCGCGAGCACCGCGACCACCAGCGTCCGCCCCTCGTGGCCGCCGGTCAGCCGGACCAGCCAGCGCGGCGGCGCGCCGGAGCCGCCCTTGATGCGGTAGACCGTGTCGTAGTGATGGTAGGCGACCGCGGCCACCAGTCCGAAGGCCGCGGGCAAGGCCCCGTTCACCTCGGAGCGGGCGGCGAGGATGAGGACCGTGCCGTATTCGGCGGCCCGGAAGAACGGCGGCACCAGCCAGTCGAGGGCGCCCTTGAGGGGGGCGGAGACGGCGATGCCGGACGTGATCGCGTAGAAGACGGCGGCGACGATCATCTGGCGGCTGCCGAACGGCTGGGTGAGCGCGGCGCTCACCAGGGCGGCGGCGCCGACCGCGGCCGTCACCGGGGCGGCCCAGGCACCCTTGATACGGAAGCGGGTCGCCGCCACGCACTCGGCGAGCGGCCCGCTGTCGGCGAGCTGCGCGAGCGCCTGAGCGGCCCGGTCGGTGCGGGTCGCCCGGCGGGTCAGCGAGCGCAGCACGCGCCCGGCCGTGGTGTAGCAGGCCGCGAAGGCGCACCCGATGAGCAGGACGTAGAAGACGGTACGGGGCGTGGTGACGGCGGTCAGGACCGCGATCATCGCCCAGCGCTCGCCGATCGGCAGCACGATCATCCGGCGTACCCAGACCGTCCAGCCGACCGAGTCGAGCTTGTCGGAGAGGGCGGCGGTGGGGCTGGTGTTGGCGCTGGCGTCGTGGTTGGACTCGTTGAAGGAGAAGTCCACGACGTGGCGGCAGGTCTGGAGGACCATCGCGCCGAGCGCCAGCGCCCATACGTCGTCGCCGCCGCGGGCCGCGCCGAGCGCCAGGCCCGCGTAGTACGCGTACTCCTTGGCCCGGTCGAAGGTCGCGTCCAGCCAGGCGCCGAGCGTGGAGTACTGGAGCGAGTAGCGGGCGAGCTGCCCGTCGGTGCAGTCCAGGACGAAGGAGAAGAGGAGGAGCACGCCGGCCGCAACGAAGCCGCCCCGGGTGCCGGTCGCCGCGCAGCCGGCCGCGATCAGCGCGGTGAGCAGCGAGGCGGTGGTGACCTGGTTGGGGGTGAGACCCCGGCGGGCGCACCAGCGGGCGAGGTAGCGCGAGTACGGGCTGATGCAGAAGGTGGTGAAGAACCCGTCGCGGGACTTCACCGCGGTGCGCAGCCGGACGGCCTCGTCGTCCACCGCGTCCACGGCCTTGCGGGCGGCGAAGGCGGCCTCGGGCCCGGCGGGCACGGTGGCCACCAGCGAGCCGAGCTCGGGGCGGTGCACGGCGGTGCCCCGGTCCTCCAGGGCGGAGGCGAGGCGGTCGACGAGGACGCCGGTCCCGGTGGTCGGGGCGTTCACGGCGACCTGAGCGCCCGAGGCGGCCGGGGCAGGTGCCCCGGCGAGCTCCGCGAGCGCGCGCCCGAGCGCGGGGCGGGCCTCCGCCTGGACCGCCATGGCTCCGGTGACCGCCGCCGCCGGGAACCGGGGGTCGGTCAGGGCGAGGCGCAGGGCGTGCGTGTGGCCCACGAAGGACGGATCGACCAGGGCGACCCGCTCACCGGGCGGGACCTCGGCGAGCAGGCCGGGCAGGTCCTCGGGCCGCTGGGCGGACCGTACGTCGAAGCCCAGCGAGCGCAGCTCGGGTGCGAGCTGCGACCCGGGGACCGGAAGTCCGGTCAGGATGGCGGTCGACAGACGAACTCACTCCTTGGAGCTGGCATGGCTGATGTCCGACGGCCCGGCCCGGAAACAAGCGGCGGGCGGCGCGTCGGCAGAGGCTATCGGGAGGCTATCGGATGCGTGGAACCGGGAGTTCATCGCCTGTTTACGCCCCGATCGGGCCCTGCGGCGGGGGACCGCCGCGTGGATCATCATCGTCGATCAAGGCCGCGCCCCACAAACCGCCCCCCGTCGGCCGGCACCGGGGCTGCGCGCCGTGCGCGACGGCCGCGCACCGCTCTGACCTGCGACGCGTGTGCGAACGGCGTACAAACTGGGAAGGCAGTACGTTTCCGCAGGTCAGGGCACATGACAACGGTGTTCAGTGCCGTGTTGCCCCATACCCCCCGCCCGTAGTTCACTGGCCCCTCGTACGGAGATCGCACAACCTTGCCGACCGTCTGAGAGGTGGCCTTCCATGGGGGCTGGGCACGACCACGGACACACGCACGGCGGGCCGGCGCCCACCGGGACGGCCGCCGCGGCGTACAAGGGGCGGCTGCGGGTGGCCCTGTGCATCACGCTGGGCGTGATGGTGGTCGAGATCGTCGGCGGGCTGCTCGCGGACTCGCTGGCGCTGGTCGCGGACGCGGCGCACATGGCGACGGACGCCCTGGGGCTGGCCATGGCGCTGCTCGCCATCCACTTCGCCAACCGCCCGGCCGGCCACAACCGGACGTTCGGCTACGCCCGCGCCGAGATCCTGGCCGCGCTCGCCAACTGCCTGCTGCTGCTCGGCGTCGGCGGATACGTGCTGTACGAGGCGGTCCAGCGGTTCGTCGAGCCGGCCGACACCTCGGGGCCCACGACGATCGTTTTCGGCCTGATCGGCCTGGTCGCCAACATGGTCTCGCTCTCGCTGCTGATCAAGGGCCAGCAGGACAGCCTCAATGTGCGAGGCGCCTTCCTGGAGGTGCTCGCGGACGCGCTCGGCTCGGTGGCGGTGCTGATCTCGGCCGTGATCATCATGTCGACCGGCTGGCAGGCCGCCGACCCGATCGCCTCGCTCGTGATCGGCCTCATGATCGTCCCGCGTACGGTGAAGCTGCTGCGGGAGACACTGAACGTGCTCCTGGAGGCCGCGCCCAAGGGCGTCGACATGAGCGAGGTGCGCGCCCACATCGTGGCCCTGCCCGGCGTCGAGGACGTGCACGACCTGCACGCCTGGACGATCACCTCCGGGATGCCGGTGCTCTCGGCCCATGTGGTGGTCAGCCAGGAGGCCCTGGACTCGGTGGGCCACGAGAAGCTGCTGCACGACCTCCAGGGCTGCCTGGGTGATCACTTCGACGTGGAGCACTGCACCTTCCAGCTGGAGCCGAGCGGCCACGCGGCCCACGAGGCCCGGCTCTGCCACTGACCGGCGGCGGGCCGGACACCCCTGCTCGCTCGCACGTTCGATGGTTCCGCTTCGGTGCGGCTGGGCACGATCCCTTCTTCGGTGGTGTCGCGCACCCGACGCATTACGGACATGCGCCGCCCGTCGAAGTGCGGACACGCCGCTTTTGTACGGCAGACTTGGCAGCCGAGGACCGAAGCGAAGGATGGTTATGCCGACCACACCAGCCACTACGGCGAGCAGCTCGTCGAACGGGACCGCCGAAGAGATCATGCTCGAACTGGTCGACGAGAGCGGCAGGACCATCGGCACCGCGGAGAAGCTCTCCGCCCATCAGGCCCCGGGCAAGCTGCACCGGGCGTTCTCCGTCTTCCTCTTCGACTCCACGGGCAAGCTGCTGCTCCAGCGCCGCGCGCTCGGCAAGTACCACTCCCCCGGCGTCTGGTCGAACACCTGCTGCGGGCACCCCTACCCCGGCGAGTCCCCCTTCGCGGCGGCCGCCCGGCGCACCCACGAGGAGCTGGGCGTCTCGCCCTCGCTGCTCGCCGAGGCGGGCACGGTCCGCTACAACCACCCGGACCCGGACTCGGGCCTGGTGGAGCAGGAGTACAACCACCTCTTCGTCGGTCTGGTGCAGGCGCCGGTGCAGGCGGACCCGGAGGAGGTCTACGAGACCGCCTTCGTCTCGCCGCAGGAGCTGACCGGGCTGCACGAGCGGGCGCCCTTCTCCGCGTGGTTCATGACGGTCCTGGACGCGGCCCGGCCCGCGGTCAGGGAGCTCACAGGGCCTGCCGCGGGCTGGTGACCGCGCCGGGGGGCGGGGCCAGCGGCAGGGCCACCCAGATGATCTTGCCGCCGCTCGCGGTCTGCTCGACGTCGCAGGCCCCGCCCGCCTCGCAGGTGATCTCGCGCACCAGCAGCAGTCCTCGCCCGCCGGTCTGACCGTAGTCGGTCTCCAGCGCCTTGGGGCGGTAGGGGTGGTTGTCCTCCACCGAGACCCGGATCCACTCGGCGCCGATGGCGACCTCCACGGCCACCTGCGGGGAGAGCAGGGCCGCGTGCCTGACCGCGTTGGTGACCAGCTCGGAGACGATCAGGAGCAGGCCCTGGACGAGGTCGTCGTGGACCGGCACGCCCTGCCGCCGCAGCAGGTCGCGCACGGCGTGCCGGGCCTGCGGGACCGAGGCGTCGATCGCGGGTGCGGTGAAGCGCCAGACCCCCTCGTACGGGAGCGGCCTGGCCGGCGCGGCGTCGGGTGGCACGCTCCCGCGGATCTCCATGTTCCGGCACCCACCCTCGCACTCGGCTGTCACGCTCTTCGTAACGAGTGTTGGGAGTGGCATGGTCCGGACCGGGCCACTGAACAGAAGTCAGCGCGTATCGACCCTTTCTGATCACAACCGCCCGCCGATGTCACATCCCCATGCGCCCCTGATCGTTGTCTGACGGCTTTGCCATGGCTTGCGGGGGTGTCTGCGGTACGGGTTCGGGCTCCCGGGCGTCGGTGTCCGGCCGCCCCTCGGCCACCAGGCCCACGATCCGCCGGCCGCCGACGCCGAGCGCGATCAGGCCGAGGCCGTCGAAGAGCAGGCCGAGCGAGAAGAAGCAGCCGATCACATAGCGGCTGCTGCTCGGCCAGCTCGCCAGCACCAGCACGCCGAGCAGCACGCCGAAGGCGCCCTGCACCAGCGTCCAGCCCATCTGCGGCCCGCGCACCACCACGCTGCCCGCGAGCCGGAACACCCCGCCGGTGAGGAAGAGCAGCGCGGCGAACATGGTGAGCGCCTCGGCCGAGCCCTCGGGACGGCGGATGACCACGACACCGGCCGCGATGTTCAGGGCGGCGACCACCACGCCGAGCCAGAAGAAGTTGGCGCCGCGCGACTGGATCGCGTGCAACAGACCGACCACGCCGCCCACCAGGAGCAGCCAGCCGAACAGGAGCATCGAGGTGAGGGTCGCCACGCCCGTGTAGACGAGTCCGACCAGGCCCGCGAGGGCGAGGACCGCGCCGAGGACGGTCAGCCGTCCGAAACTGCGGCGGAGCTTCCTGCTGTCGCGTGCGGTTGCGGGTGCGGCCATCAGCGCCTCCTCGTGGCATCGCCGGTCGGCCCCCTCTTGATCATAGGAGCGGTCAGCCCGGATAGCATCCGGCGCATGGAGCCGCAGCTGGAGCACACCGTGGCGGACGGGGTGGCCACCGTCGTCATCAGCAACCCCGCCAAGCGCAACGCGATGACCGCCGGGATGTGGCGGGCGCTGCCGCCGCTGCTCGACGAGCTGGCCGCCGACCCGGGAGTACGGGCCCTGGTGCTGACCGGCGCCGGGCCGACGTTCTGCGCGGGCGCGGACATCTCCTCGCTGCGCGCGCCCGGGCCCGGCGAGGACCCGCAGTCGCTCGCGGTGGCGGCCGAGGAGGCGCTCGCCGCCTTCCCCAAGCCGACGCTGGCCGCCGTGCGCGGCTACTGCGTGGGCGGCGGCTGCCAGCTCGCGGCCGCCTGCGACCTGCGCTTCGCGGAGGAGGGCGCCTCGTTCGGGATCACCCCGGCCAAGCTCGGCATCGTCTACGCGTCGTCCTCGACCCGGCGGCTGGCCGCGCTGGTGGGTCCGTCGACCGCCAAGTACCTGCTGTTCTCGGCCGAGTTGATCGATTCGGCACGGGCGCTGCGGACCGGCCTGGTGGACGAGGTGCTGGCGGCGGGCGAACTGGACAAGCGGGTGGCCGAGTTCACCCGTGTCCTCGCCGCCCGCTCGCAGCTGACCCAGGCGGCGGCCAAGGAGTTCGCGAACGGCCGCACCGACCGGGACGTGTACTGGCAGGAGCAGGCGCGCGGCAGCGGCGACACCGCGGAGGGTGTCGCCGCGTTCCTGGAGCGCCGGGACCCGCGCTTCGGCTGGACCGCTTCGGGCTGAGCCGCTTGGGGTTGGGCCGCTTGGGGTTGGGCCGCTTCGGGCTGGCCGCGCTACTGCACGACGAGGTGGCCGCCCGAGCGCAGCCTGGCCACCAGCTCGGCCGGGGCCTTGAGGGGCGAGCCCGCGTCGTAGGGCGGCTGCGGGTCGTACTCGGTCAGCAGTTGCACGGCCTGCGCGTACTCGTCGCCCGCGAGGCGGCCGACCAAGGTGAGCCCCATGTCGATGCCGGAGGAGACCCCGGCGGCGGTGAGGTACTTGCCGTCGGTGACCACGCGCTCGCCGGTCGGCTCGGCGCCCAGCGCGGCCAGGACGTCGTAGGCGAGCCAGTGCGTGGTGGCGCGCCGGCCCTTCAGCAGCCCGGCCGCCGCGAGCAGCAGCGAACCGGTGCACACCGACGTCGTCCAGGTGGTGGTCGCGTCGACGGCGCGCAGCCAGCCGGTCAGGGCCTCGTTCCGCAGCATCTCCTCGGTGCCGGGGCCGCCCGGAACGACCACGACGTCCGGGCGGGGCACCTCGTCGAGGGTCTTCTCGGCGACGATGCGCAGACTGCCCTTGTCGTTGGTCACCGGACCGGCCTGCTCGGCGACGAAGACCGTCTCGGTGTCGGGCAGGCGGCAGAGCATCTCGTACGGGCCAATCGCGTCCAGCGAGGTGAAGCGGTCGTAGAGCAGGATGGCGATCTGCATCGGGTTCCTCTCGGAGTGGGGCGGACAGGTCAGTTGGCGGGGTGGAACCGGCGCCGGTACTCGGCGGGCGCGGTTCCCAGGGACTTGAGGAAGGCGCGGCGCATGGCCTCCGGGGTGCCGTAGCCGCAGGCGCGGGAGATCTCCTCGACTCCGTCGGCGGTGTCCTCAAGGAGCCGCCGGGCGTGCTCGACGCGGACGCGCTCGACGTAGCGGCCGGGCGTCGTCCCGGTCTCGGCCTGGAAGGCGCGGGCGAAGTGGCGCGGCGAGAGCCGGGCGCGGGCGGCCAGTGCCGGGACCGAGAGGTCCTCGCCGGGGTGCTCGGTGATCCAGTGCTGCACCTCTCGCAGCGGCTCGCGGCTGGCGGTCTGAGCCGAGAGCTGGGCGCTGAACTGGGCCTGGTTGCCCGGGCGGCGCAGGAACACCACCAGGTGGCGGGCCACGGTGAGCGCGGCCTCGCGCCCCAGGTCCTCCTCGACCAGCGCGAGGGAGAGGTCGATCCCGGCCGTCACCCCGGCCGAGGTGGCCACGTTCCCGTCGCGTACGTAGATGGGGTCGGGTTCGACGGTGACCTTGGGGTGGCGGCGCGCCAGGGACGCGCAGTACGCCCAGTGGGTGGTCGCCCGGCGCCCGTCGAGCAGCCCCGCCGCCGCGAGGAGCTCGGCCCCGGTGCAGACGGAGACCAGCCGCTCGGCCCGGGGCCCGTGCTCGTGCAGCCAGGCGATCAGGGCCGGGTCCGGGGCGCGGGTGCCGCTGCCGCCCGGCACCAGCAGGGTGTGCGGCCCGGGCGCCTCGGCCAGCGAGAAGTCCGGGACGAGGGTGAGCCGGCTGGAGCTGCGGACCGGGCCGCCGTCCAGCGAGGCGGTGCGGACGCGGTACTCGTCGCCGACGGCCCGGGCGAAGTGGCCGGCCCCCGTGAAGACCTCCATGGGGCCGGTGACGTCCAGGCTCTGGACGTCCTCGAAGAGGACGATGAGGACGGTTCGCTGTGCCATGCCCTTGATTCTTCGGGGCGCCCGAGGTGTCCGCAATGACGAGTACCCCACCTTTCCTGCCACGCCGCGCCCGTCCCGCCCCAGGGCTTCACGCCGTACCGACCAGTCGGTAACCTGCGGCTATGACGTCTCTCCCGCCGCGCGCCGGCCGCCACTGCCACAACTCCGTCAACCCGCTGCACTCGACGGTCTACTTCTCCCCCGACCTCGCCAAGGAGCTCGCGGGGATCGGCATCGAGGACGCGCGCGCCGCCTACTTCGCCGGACGCGCCGCCGCGCTGGGCGCGGTGGGACCCGGCACCGTCACCGCCACTTTCTACAACTTCAACCACGAGCTGGTCGCCCTGCACGTGCCCGCCGTCTGGGACATCGCCTCCCCCGAGGCGGTCCTCGCCGCCCGGCTGCGGGCCGTCGACAGCACCCTGCGGCGCCTGCTCGGCGAGGAAGTGCTCACCTCCCCGGAGATGGCCGAGGCCGCCCGTCTCGCCCTGCGCGCCGCCGAGGGCTGCACCCGCCACGCCCGGCCGCTGTACGCCGCCCACGCCGACCTGCCGGTGCCCGAGGAGCCGCACCTGGCGTACTGGCACGCGGCGACGCTGCTGCGCGAGCACCGGGGCGACGGTCACCTCATGGCGCTGCTCGACGCGGAACTCGACCCGCTGGAGGCGCTGGTCAGCCACACCGCCACCGGCAAGGGCATGGCGCCGCGCTGGATCCTGGGCACCCGCGGCTGGCGCCGCGCCGACTGGGACGCGGCCGTGGGACGGCTGCGCGAGCGCGGGATCCTGGACGCCGAGGGCGAGTTGACCGAGGCGGGCACCGCGCTGCGCACCGAGGTCGAGGAGCGCACCGACCGGCTCGACCGCGCCCCGTACGAGCTGCTCGGCGCGGACGGCGTGGCCCGGCTGACCGAGCTGGCCCGGGGCTTCCTGATGACGGCGCTGGCGGCGGGCGCGTTCCCGGCCGACCTCACCGGCAAGGGCTGACCGGCAAGGGCTGACCGCCGATTGTCGGTGCCGCCTGCCACAATGGCGCCTCAAGCTCTGCGAGAAGGCGGTACGGGATCGTGACGACGTCCATCGAAGGCAGGATCGCCGAGGAACTCGGTGTACGGGAGCGGCAGGTGAAGGCCGCCGTCGAGCTGCTCGACGGCGGGTCGACCGTGCCGTTCATCGCGCGCTACCGCAAGGAAGCGACCGAGATGCTCGACGACGCCCAGCTGCGCACCCTGGAGGAGCGGCTGCGGTATCTGCGCGAGCTGGAGGACCGCCGCACGGCGGTCCTCGACTCCGTACGCGAGCAGGGCAAGCTCACCGAGGAGCTGGAGCGGCAGATCCGCGCCGCCGACACCAAGGCGCGCCTGGAGGACATCTATCTGCCCTTCAAGCCCAAGCGGCGCACCAAGGCGCAGATCGCGCGCGAGGCGGGCCTCGAACCGCTGGCGCAGGGCCTGCTCACCGACCCGTCGGTGGAGCCGCTGGCCGCCGCGGCCGCGTTCGTCGACGCGGACAAGGGCGTCGCGGACCCGGCGGCGGCCCTGGAGGGCGCCCGCGCCATCCTCACCGAGCGGTTCTCCGAGGACGCCGACCTGATCGGCGAGGTGCGCGAGCGGATGTGGACCAAGGGCCGCCTCGTGGCCAAGGTGCGCGAGGGCAAGGAGGAGGCGGGCGCCAAGTTCGCCGACTACTTCGACTTCACCGAACCGTTCACGGCGCTGCCCTCGCACCGGGTCCTGGCGATGCTGCGCGGCGAGAAGGAGGAGGTCCTGGACCTCGTCCTGGAGCCCGAAGGTTCCCCGGAGGACGCGGCGGTGCCCGGCCCCTCGGCGTACGAGAACATGGTGGCGCGCCGCTTCGGCATCGCGGACCGGGGCCGGCCGGGCGACAAGTGGCTGGCCGACACCGTCCGCTGGGCGTGGCGCACCCGGATCCTGGTGCACCTCGGCATCGACCTGCGGCTGCGGCTGCGCACGGCCGCCGAGGACGAGGCGGTGCGGGTCTTCGCCTCGAACCTGCGCGACCTGCTGCTCGCCGCCCCGGCCGGGACGCGCGCGACGCTGGGGCTCGACCCCGGGTTCCGTACGGGCGTGAAGGTGGCCGTCGTGGACGCGACGGGCAAGGTCGTGGCGACGGACGTGATCTACCCGCACGTCCCGGCCAACAAGTGGGACCAGGCGCTCGCCAAGCTGGCGGGGCTCGCCAAGGAGCACGCGGTCGAGCTGATCGCCATCGGCAACGGCACGGCGTCCCGCGAGACCGACAAGCTCGCCGGTGAACTGATCGCCAAGCACCCCGAGTTGAAGCTCACCAAGGTCATGGTGTCGGAGGCGGGCGCCTCCGTGTACTCGGCGTCGGCGTTCGCCTCACAGGAACTGCCCGACATGGACGTGTCGCTGCGCGGCGCGGTCTCCATCGCCCGCCGCCTCCAGGACCCGCTCGCCGAGCTGGTCAAGATCGACCCCAAGTCGATCGGCGTCGGCCAGTACCAGCACGACCTCTCCGAGGTGAAGCTGTCGCGCTCGCTCGACGCGGTCGTGGAGGACTGTGTGAACGGGGTGGGGGTGGACGTCAACACCGCGTCCGCACCGCTGCTCTCGCGCGTCTCGGGCATCGGCGCCGGACTCGCCGAGAACATCGTGGCGCACCGCGACGCCAACGGCCCGTTCCGCTCCCGCAAGGCCCTCAAGGACGTGGCCCGCCTGGGCCCGAAGGCGTACGAGCAGTGCGCGGGCTTCCTGCGCATCCGCGGCGGCTACGACCCGCTGGACGCGTCCAGCGTGCACCCCGAGGCGTATCCGGTGGTGCGCCGGATGGTGAAGTCCACGGGCAGCGAGGTGGCGGCGCTCATCGGCAACACGGCGGTGCTGCGGTCGCTGCGGGCCGACGCGTTCGTGGACGAGACCTTCGGTCTGCCGACGGTCACGGACATCCTGCGCGAGCTGGAGAAGCCCGGGCGCGACCCGCGGCCCGCCTTCAAGACGGCGACCTTCAAGGAAGGCGTCGAGAAGATCGGCGACCTGGAACCGGGGATGGTCCTCGAGGGCGTGGTGACGAACGTGGCGGCGTTCGGCGCGTTCATCGACATCGGGGTGCACCAGGACGGGCTGGCACATGTGTCGGCGCTGTCCAGGACGTTCGTGAAGGACCCGCGCGAGGTCGTGAAGCCGGGGGACATCGTCAGGGTGAAGGTCCTTGACGTGGATGTGCCGCGCAAGCGGATTTCCTTGACGCTGCGGCTCGACGACGAGGCCGGCGCCTCGGGCGGCGGGCCCAAGCGGGAGGGACGGCCGCCTCAGCAGCGGCAGCAGCAGCGGGGCGGTGGCGACCGCAATCGTGGTGGCCGCCAGTCGCCGCCGCCCCCGGCGAACGGGGCGATGGCGGATGCCCTGCGCAAGGCGGGGCTGCTGGACCCGAAGGGTCGCAGGTGACCGCTGGCGTGCGGTGACTTCGGCTGCGGGTCCGCTGTGGCTGATCGCGCAGTTCCCCGCGCCCCTCAGGGGCGCGGGGCATGGGTCACGCCTCCAGGGCCACCGGGCCTGTCGTGAGCGGTTCCGCGTTTCGTCGCGTCTTCGCCCAGCCGTTGCGGCCCCGGGCCATACGGACGAAGGCGCGGGCCGAGACCACGAAGAGGTGGTACGCGTACAGCCACAGCGCCACGCCCCACAGCACCGCCGTCAGACGGGACGCGTCCGGGGCGTGGTCGCGGCGGTACACCGGGCCCCACAGGACGAACGGGCCGATGGCCAGGGCCGCGAGCACCAGCATGAGCGGCCACAGGGCCAGTGAGCCGACGCCGCCGAGGAGCAGCAGCAACGCGCTCAGCGCGAGCGTCAGCAGATGCGCGACCGGCTGGCAGAACGTGTACAGCGTCTCCAGCACGCCCCGGCCGCTGTAGTGGCGGGACGAGACGATGCGCGGGGCGTAGCGCACGCACTGGAAGTTGCCCTGCGCCCAGCGGGTGCGCTGGGTGAGCAGTCGGCGGGCGTGCGGCAGGCCTTCCTGGGAGACCCAGGTGTCGGCGATGTGCGTGATGCGGAAGCCCGCGAGGATCATGTGCAGGCCCAGCTCGTAGTCCTCCAGAAGCGCGCCGCGCTGCCACGGGCGGCGTTCGGCGTCGGCGATCCGGTCGAGCGCGGAGAGCCGGGTGAACTGGCCGTTTCCGCCCAGTCCGACCGAGCCGGTACGGCCGCGCAGCAGCTGCATCCCGGCGTTGGAGACGGCGAACTCCATGTCCTGGACACGGACGAGGAGCCGCGCGAACGCGTTGGCGGTCCGGCCGCGGTCGGGCAGCGGACGCGGGTCGTCCACATTGCGCATCCGCACGCTGATCTGCACCCCGCCGACCTCCGGGTCCCCGAACGCGGCCGGGCCCGAGACCAGTTCGAGGGCGCGCGGGTCGAGCCGCCCGTCGGCGTCCACGACGCACACCACGACCCGGTCGCGGTCGGCGCCCTCCGGCAGGAACTCCCCGAGCTGGTCGTACGCGGCGTTCAGCGCGTCGCCCTTGCCGGTGCGGGCGTCGGGGCGTATTCGACGTACGAGATGGACCCGGCGGTCGTCCTCCGCGAGGGCGGCGACGATCAGCCCGGTCCGGTCGTCGCTGTCGTCGTCGACGACCCACACGTGCGCGGCGGGGAAGTCGCCGCGCAACTGCGTGACGGTGGCCCCCACGACGGCCTCCTCGTCCCGGCACGGCACGAAGAAGTGCCAGTCGAGGGCGGCGGGGTCACCGGCTTCGGTACGCGGCCGGTTGAGGTAGGCGTGCCGGGCTCCGGCCCAGTACAGGAGGAAGCAGGTGAGGAGGGCGAAGGGGAAGAGGAGGATGAGGAGGCTGTCGAGCATGGGGGGCTTTCGGTGAGTGGGGGGCGGCGCCCTCGCAAGGGGCGCGGGGAACTGCGCGACCAGCCGACGACGACCGGCAGCCGACCGACGGCCTTCGGCCACTGAGGGGCGCGGGGAACTGCGCGATCAGTCGGCAACGACCCGCGGTCGGCGGGCGGCCTTCAAGCGAAGCGCTACGCCGCCGTCGCGTACGGCGTGGCGGCCAGTTCCGTCAGCAGGCCCACGATCCGGCGCGACGCGCGTCCGTCCCCGAACGGGCTCGGCAGGGCCGCGAGCCGGGCGCGGCCCGCCGCCCCCAGGGCCAGCACCTGCCGTGCGGCACGCCCGAGCGCGGGACCCGGCGCCACCAGCGTCGCGAAGTCGGCCATCGCCTCCGGCCGTTCCGTGGAGTTGCGGACGACCACCAGCGGCCGCCCCAGCACGGTGACCTCTTCCTGGACGCCCCCGGAGTCGGAGACGAGCAGCGCCGCGTGCCGCGCCAGGGCAAGGAAGTCGCGGTATCCGAGCGGACGGGTCACCCGCAGCGGCCCGAGCAGCGCGGCGAGCCCCGCCGCCTCGACGCGCGCCCGGGTACGCGGGTGCAGCGGCAGCACCACCGGCACGTCGGCCGCGAGCGCGGCCAGCTCCGTGAGGATCGCGCGCAGGGCCGCCGGGTCGTCGGTGTTCTCGGGGCGGTGGACGGTGGCCAGGACGTAGCCGTCCGGGGTGAGACCCAGCTCCTCCAGGTGCGCGGAGCGCTCGTCGGCGGCCGGGAGCCGGCTGTGGACCGCCTCGACCACCGTGTTGCCCGTGACCTCCACGAGCTCCGGGGCCACGCCCTCGGCCAGCAGGTTGTCGCGGTTCTCCGGGGTCGCCGCGCACAGGACGTCGGCGAGCCGGTCGATCAGGACCCGGTTGTGCTCCTCCGGCATGTTCCGGTCGTGGCTGCGCAGCCCCGCCTCGACGTGGACGAGCGGTACCGACCGGGCGTTCGCGGCGAGGGCGCCGGCGAGCGCGGCGTTGGTGTCGCCCTGGACGACCACGGCCAGCGGCGGCTCCGCCAGGAACAGCGCGTCGAGCTGGGCCAGGGCCGCGGAGATCTGGACGGCGCGGGGGCGGCCGCCGATGCCGGTGAGGTAGGTCGGCTCGGGGATGCCGAGGTCGGTGAGGAACCGGCCGGAGAGCTCCTCGTCGTAGTGCTGGCCCGTGTGCACGACGTGCGCGGCGGGGCCGAGCAGGCGGATCAGCTCGGTGAGCTTGACCAGCTCGGGGCGGGTGCCGAGGACGATGGCAATGCTGCGGGGCGGGAGGGGGTGGGAGGTGGGCACGGGGGCTCCTCGGACGGCCGGGCGGGACGTCCATGAGCGTGTGGGGGGTGCGTTGCGGGGGGTGGTGGTGGTTGGTTGCGGGATGGTTGCGGTGTGGGGGTTCGTGACGTTCGGCCCCCGGGTGGGCGGGACCTTTGGCCCCCTCCCCGCCCCTTCCCTGAACCCTCCGGGGGTGGGTGGGGGTGGAGGCTCGTTTCCCGGGGCTCCGCCCCCGGACCCCTTTGCGGGGCCTGCGGCCCCTGCACCCCGCTGTGTTCGCCTGCGGACCGTGGAGGGCTGGTCGCGCAGTTCCCCGCGCCCCTGGAGGGGCGGGGGCTGCGCCCCCTGCCCCTGCCCCCTCTAGTGGCCCCCGCCCTCCCCCCGATACCGATACCCCAACCCCCGCACCGCCTCGATCGGATCCCACTCCCCCTCGCCCGCCGCCTGCTGGAGCTTTCGGCGCAGTCTCAGTACCGCGAACTTCACTCGGTCGCGGCCGATGCCCTGGGGGTCGTCCCAGACCTGGTCGAGTAGCTGGTCCGTGGTGACCACTCGGCCTCGGTTGCGGACCAGGAGTTGGAGCAGGCGGTATTCGATGTCGCTGAGGCGGACCTCCTCGCCGTGCCAGAGGGCCGCGCGGCGTTCGGGGACCAGGCGCAGGGCGTCGTCGTGGGCGGCTCCCGCCCAGCGCGCGGGGGCGGCCCGGCGGAGCAGGGCCTCTACCCGGGCCAGCAGCTCGTCGTTGCCGAACGGCTTGGGCAGGTAGTCGTCGGCCCCGGCCCGCAGACCCCGCACCCGGTCGCTCTCGGCGCCGCGTGCGGTGAGGAGCAGTACGGGCAGGTCCGTCATGTCCCGGGTGCGTTCCAGGACCTGCCAGCCGTCGAGGCCGGGCAGGCCGATGTCGAGGATCATCAGGTCGGGGCCGTCGGCGAAGAGGCGGCGCAGGCCCTCGCGGCCGTCGGCGGCGGCCACCACCTCGTACCCGGCCCGGGTCAGCAGTACCCGCAGCGCCGTCGCCACGTCCGGGTCGTCCTCGACGGTCAGGATCCGCGTCACGGCTCCTCCCCGCCGCGCCCGGGCCCGGCCACCGGTAGGCGCAGGGTGAAGACCGCTCCCCCGCCCGGCGCGTCCGAGACGGTGAGGTCACCCCCGTGGCGGCGCACGATGTCCCGGCTGAAGGTCAGGCCCAGGCCGGTGCCGGGGAAGCCGCCGCTCTCCGCGTTGGGGGCCCGTACGAAACCGGAGAAGATCTCCTCCCGGTACGCCCGCGGCACCCCGATCCCCGTGTCCGAGACCGTGATGCGCCAGCCCTCGCCCTCGGGCGCCGCGTCGACCCCCACCCTCCCGCCCGGTGGCGTGAACTTGGCCGCGTTCTCCAGGAGGTTCGCCAGGACGTGCTCCAGACGGTGCTCGTCGCCGTACAGCGGCGGGCCCGGCTCGCAGGAGAGGACCGTGAACAGGCCCGCTTCCGTCAGCGTCGACATGCGGTCGTGTACGGCGTGCTCCAGCATCCGCCCGATGTCCACCTCGCCGAACTCCAGGCGCAGTTGGGGCTCGCGCATCCGCGTGGTGTCGAGCAGCGTGGTGATCACGGTCGCCATCCGCCGCGCGTTGCGGCGGATCGCGTCCAGGAAGTCCAGCCGGTCCGCGTCCAGGGGGCCCGGCGCCGGGTCCGCGAGCAGATCGCAGAAGCTGATGATGGAGGTCAGCGGGGTGCGCAGATTGTGCGACGCGGAGGCGAGGAACTCGTTGCGCTGGCGGGCCAGCTCCGCCAGCGCCTCGTTGTCCCGGCGCAGCGCGTGCTCACGGCGTTTGTCCTCGGTGATGTCCTCGGCGGTCCACAGCGATCCGAAGGGCCGCCCATCGGAGTCGTAGAGCGGCTCGACGTCGCGGCGGATGACCCGGCCGTCGGTGAGGTCGATCTCGGCGGCGCGGTGGATACGGCGGGCCGCGATCGTGTGGGTGGTCTCGACCACCCAGGCGGGACGGTCCGCGAAGGTGTCGCAGACCGCCTCGACCACCGGTCCGAGCGGGTCCCCGGGCTCGTACGCAACCCGTCCGGCCAGGCCGAACATCTCCACGAAGCGGCGGTTGACGGCGACCACGTGCTCGTCGCCGCCTTGCACGATCGCCGCCCGGGGCAGCGCCTCCAGAACGGCCTGCAGTCGGTCGCGCTCGCGGTCCACCCGCTCACCGTACGCGCGCACCGCCCGCCGCTCACGTAACGCGGGCGCGTCCCGGGGCGCGTCCCGGGGCTCGGGTCACCGCGAGGTCGGGCGGCTCACTGCTCCGTCACCTTGCCGTCGGCCACCTCGATGCGCCGCGTGGTGTGCACCGCGTCCAGCATCCGGCGGTCGTGGGTGACCAGGAGCAGGGTGCCGGTGTACGAGTCGAGGGCGGACTCCAGCTGCTCGATCGCCGGGAGGTCGAGGTGGTTGGTCGGCTCGTCCAGGACGAGCAGGTTGACGCCCCGGCCCTGGAGCAGCGCGAGCGCGGCCCGGGTGCGCTCGCCGGGCGAGAGGGAGGCGGCGGGGCGCAGCACGTGGTCGGCCCGCAGGCCGAACTTGGCGAGGAGCGTGCGCACCTCGGCGGGCTCGGTGTCGGGCACGGCCGCGCAGAACGCCTCCAGCAGGGACTCCTCGCCGACGAAGAGACCCCGGGCCTGGTCGACCTCGCCGACGACGACGCCGGAGCCGAGCGTCGCCCGCCCCGCGTCCAGCGGGAGGCGGCCGAGCAGGGCGGCGAGCAGGGTGGACTTGCCCGCGCCGTTGGCGCCGGTGATCGCCACGCGGTCGGCCCAGTCGATCTGGAGGGTCGCGGGGCCGAAGGTGTAGTCGCCGCGCCGGATCTCGGCCTGGCTGAGGGTGGCGACGACGGCGCCCGAGCGGGGGGCGGACGCGATCTCCATCCGCAGCTCCCACTCCTTGCGGGGCTCCTCGACGACGTCAAGGCGCTCGATCATCCGCTGGGTCTGGCGGGCCTTGGAGGCCTGCTTCTCGCTGGCGTCGCTGCGGAACTTGCGGCCGATCTTGTCGTTGTCGCCCGCCTTGCGGCGGGCGTTCTTGACGCCCTTGTCCATCCAGCCGCGCTGCATCAGGGCCCGGCTCTCCAGGGCCGACTTCTTGTCCGCGTACTCGTCGTAGTCCTCGCGGGCGTGCCTGCGGGCGGTCTCCCGCTCCTCCAGATACGCCTCGTAGCCGCCGCCGTAGAGCGTGATCTGCTGCTGGGCGAGGTCGAGTTCGAGGACCTTGGTGACCGTGCGGGTGAGGAACTCGCGGTCGTGGCTGATCACGACCGTGCCCGCGCGCAGGCCCTTGACGAAGGACTCCAGACGCTCCAGACCGTCCAGGTCGAGGTCGTTGGTGGGCTCGTCGAGCAGGAACACGTCGTACCGCGACAGGAGCAGCGAGGCAAGACCGGCGCGGGCGGCCTGGCCGCCGGAGAGGGCCGTCATCGGCTGGTCGAGGCCGACGGTGAGGCCGAGGGTGGCCGCCACCTCCTCGGCGCGCTCGTCCAGGTCGGCGCCGCCGAGGTCGAGCCAGCGCTCCAGGCTCTCCGCGTACGCGTCGTCGCTGCCGGGCGCTCCGTCGACCAGGGCCTGGGTGGCCGCGTCCATGGCCTCCTGGGCGGCGGCCACGCCGGTGCGGCGGGCGAGGAAGGCGCGCACGGTCTCGCCGGGGCGCCGGTCCGGCTCCTGCGGCAGATGCCCGACGGTGGCGCCGGGCGGCGAGAGCTTCAGCTCGCCGTCCTCCGGCGTGTCGAGTCCGGCGAGCAGCCTGAGCAGGGAGGACTTCCCCGCCCCGTTCGCCCCGACGAGGCCGATGACGTCGCCGGGGGCGACGACGAGGTCGAGCCCGGCGAAGAGCGTGCGGTCGCCGTGGCCGGCGGCGAGGTCCTTGGCGACGAGAGTGGCAGTCATGAGGACATAGATCCTACTGGGGTGCGCTGACAGCGACCGACGAACGGCCGACGATCAGCGGCCGGGGCCGGGCACGTCACGCCCAGCGGACCGTTTCAGCGCACCACCGCCGCCGTGATCACTCCGCCCGTGGTGCGGGCCACCAGGAAGGACTCTCCGCGCAGGGCGCGCTCGTCCAGCGGGATGCGGTGCGGACCGGGGTCGAGGACCGCGTCCAGGACCTCCTGGGTGTGGACGCGGTGCAGCCGGTCCAGGCGGTACGCGGTGAGCCGCACCCGGCAGGTCGCGCCGACCGCGAGCCGGGCCTCGTCCGGGGAGGCGGAGAGGTAGGTGAGGCGGCGCTGGGCCGGCGGCGTGCGGTCCAGGGCCTGTTCCAGCTGGGCCACCAGGAGCGGGGTGATGGGGGCCAGGCCCGTCACGTACACGGGGTGCGCGTGGGCGCGTTGGAACGCGGCGCGCACCGCCGCGCGTTCGGCCTCCGGGAGCGCGCGGCCGAAGGCGACCGCCCCGTAGGCGGCGAGCTCCTCCGGGATCGCGTCGGTCACGTCGTGGGCGATGTCCGCGCCGATGCCGATCGAGCGCAGGGCCGCCGCGAGCTTGCCGAGGACGGCCGCGCGGGTGCCGATCAGCAGGACCCGACGCCGCCGGGGCGGCTCGTCGCCGAGCAGCCGCTCCAGGGCGGCTCTGTACTCCTCGGCGCGGAAGCGGAACGGCCCTATCCCGTGGTAGCCGTTGAGCGGCAGATCGGGTACGGGTCCGGTCTGCCAGGCGAAGTCCCGCCAGATGATGTCGTCGCCGGAGCGCTCGATGACCGCGGTGACCGCGCCGCACGCCAGGTCCTCGCACTCCGGGCAGGCGTAGACCACGTACCGCCCGTCGGCCAGCGGCGGTTCGGTCTCCAGGAGGAGGCTGCGCACCTGGGCATCGAGGATGGCGGGCGGCACGTCCGCCGCGAGCGGGGAGACGGCGTCCAGGTCGGCGAGTTGGAGCAGCAGCGGCCGGCCGTCGACGACGAAGTCCATGAAGTCGCGGTGCAGCTGGGGAGAGTCGGCCCCCGCCACGTCGCCTGCCCGCATCGCGGGGGCGAGTGCGAAGGTCGCGTACGCGGCAGACATGTCCTGAGTATTCCCATCTGCGGCTGTTCCGAGCACGGGGTCACCCATTCCGCTAACGTCCGGGCATGAGCGAGCAGATGATCGTGCTGGGTGGCGGAGTCATCGGTCTGACCACGGCGGTGGTCCTGGCGGAGTCGGGCCGGCAGGTGCGGGTGTGGAGCAGGGACCCGGTCGGTGAGACGACATCGGCGGTGGCGGGGGCGCTGTGGTGGCCGTACCGCATCGAGCCCGCCGGGCGCGTCGGTGACTGGGCGCTCGCCTCCCTGCGGGTGTACGAGGAGCTGGCCGCCGATCCCGGGCGGACCGGGGTGCGGCTCGTCGAGGGGTTGCAGTCGGGCATCCGGCTCTCCGAACTCGGGCCGTGGGCGGCCGAGGTGGACGGGCTGCGCCAGTCCCCGGACGGGGTGCGCGCCCGGATACCGCTGATCGACATGCCGGTGCATCTGGCGTGGCTGCGGGGGCGTCTGGAGGCGGCGGGCGGGACGGTGGAGATACGCGCGTTGGACGCTTCCCCGGGCTCTGGACTCCGTTCGCGCGGCACGGACTCCTGGCCGGACGCGCCGGTCGTGGTCAACTGCACGGGCCTGGGCGCCCGTACGCTCGTTCCCGACCCCGGGGTGCGGCCGGTGCGCGGCCAGTTGGTGGTCGTCGAGAACCCCGGGGTGAGCGAGTGGTACACCTCCGTCGACCACTCCTCCTCCGACACGACCTACTTCTTCCCCCAGCCCTACGGGCTGCTGCTCGGCGGCACCGCGCAGGACGGCGACTGGGACCTCGCCCCGGATCCGCGCATGGCCGAGGAGATCGTGGCGCGATGCGCGCGGGTGCGTCCCGAGATCGCCGGGGCGCGGGTGCTCGCCCACCGGGTGGGGCTGCGGCCGGTGCGGGACGCGGGAGTGCGGATCGAGGCGGAGACCACCGTGTCGGGCGGTCTGCTGGTGCACAACTACGGGCACGGCGGCGCCGGGGTCACCGTCGCCTGGGGGTGTGCGCGGGAGGCGGCCGCGCTGGCCGCCTCCCGCACTCCCCTCCTTTGACCCGTCTCAGCAGCGCTGAACGGGTTCGGCCGCCGTCAGCCCGTACTGCGCACGGGCGTCGAGCAGCAGGGGCACGAGCGCCCGCAGCGGCTGGCGCAGCGGGACGAACGCGCCGTCCGCGGACCGCCTCGCCCGGATGCCGTGCAGGGCGAGGCGGTCCTTCACTTCGGTGTACTGGGCGGCTGTGAGGCGGTAGCCGCAGGGCGGGTCGGTCAGGGTCTGCTCGGGCTTGGCGGGCTCGTTGTCCGCGCCGCCCAGGTAGACCGGCCCCCGGTCGCGGTATCCGGTCAGCCGGGCGGCCGTGGTGGCCGCCTCGACGGCGCCCCTGCGCTCGGCCGTGAAGCTCAGCAGTCCGCGCAGCCCGCTCAGCTGGGAGACCACCCGGCGCCGGTTGTTGAGCGCCGGGTCGGCCTTCTCGGCCTCAGTGGCCGGGTCCACACGGCTCTCGATGAGCAGCCCGACGGCGTGTTTGATGCCCGCCGTGTTGCGCAGGATCCGCTCCTGGCCGTCGCCCGCGACCTGTTTGACCGGCTCGCCGGTGACGGGGTCGGTCCAGATGCCGTAGGTGCCGGTGGAGAAGCCGTCCGCCCGGGCGGCCTCCCGTACGTACGCGCCGGACAGCGTCCGGGCCTCCTCGTGCACCGCCGGGGCGGTGTTGAGGTTGCGCGGCCACAGGTCGAACAGGTCCTTGTCGTAGTACTTGGGCGTGGCGCTGTACTCGTGCAGGTCGTAGACGACGTCGGGCTGCTCGTCGCGCAGCACGGCGGCGACGGCCCGTGCCTCCTGCGTCCTGAGGGCGATGTGGTCGCGGTTGATGTCGACGCCGTCGGCGTTGACGCGGGTGTCGGCGGCCCGGCCGTCCGGGTTGGCGGTCGGCACGACGTACAGCGTGGTGTGCGCGAGGAGCCGCCGGGTCGCCCGGTCCTCGGCGTAGGCGAGGTCGCGGACGGTGGCGAGACAGGCCTCGCGTCCAGCCGGCTCGTCGCCGTGCTGGCTGCACACCAGCAGGACGCGGTGGGCGGTGTGCCCGGTGCCGACGCGGACGAGCTGGAGCGGGCGGCCCTGGCCGGTGGTGCCGATCCGCTGGACCGAGGCCCGGTCGCTGCCCTGGGCGAGGGCCGCGAGGAAGTCCTGCTCCTCGCGCTCGCCGGTCCAGCGCGCCCCGGCGCTCACCTCGAAGCCGGTACGGGGCGGGCTCGCGGTCGCCCGCGCCGGGACCGTCACCAGGGGCACGGCGAGCGCGGCGCCCGTGACGCCGAGGAGCAGGGTGCGGGCTCTCATCGCGCCTCCGGGACCGGGTGGAGCAGGTGCGGCGCCTCGACGCCGGCCGGGTGCGGGACCCGCGGGGCGATCTGGTGCGGGGTGGCGGAGGTAGCCCACCGGAACGCCCTCGTACCGCCGAGGAGCGGCAGCTTCGCCGAGGTGCGGGCGAGGTCGAGGGTGAGGGTGGGGCGGCTCGCGGGCGGGTCGATGAGGTCCCTGTCGGTGCCCGCGACGATCAGCGCGAGGCGGTGGCCGGCCGGGACGACGTGGTCGGTGGCGTGCAGGTCGAGGGTGATCGTGTACGGCTTGCCGGGGGTGAGCGGCTGCCCGGTGTCGCCCGCGTAGTTGCCGAGGTCGGCCCAGCCGCGGCTGAACACGGTGTAGTCGACGGCCTTGGTGTCGGCCGAGGTCACCTTGAAGCAGGCGCTGTCCCCGGCCGTGCTCGCGCCCCAGCAGGTGCGGGCGGTGCCGGTGAGGATGCCCTCGCCGTCGCCGCCGTAGTTGCGGATGGTGTCGGGTCCGAGGTCGACCAGGACCGCCGAGAGGTGGGCGCTGGTGGTGGTCGGGGTGGCGGTGACGGTGACCTTCGAGGAGCCGGACAGGCGCAGGTCGGCGCCGAGCGGCCCGGTCACGAACCCGGCCTTCTCGGGGGTGGACTTGTCGACGGCGGCGGACCAGTTCCCCTCGTCGAGCTGCGGGTTGTCGGTGAACGTCTCGGTCGCGCCGGCCGGCGCCGGGGTCAGGCCGAGGCCGCCGACGCCGGGCGCGGAGCCGGTGACCGGGCGCAGCACGGTGTCACGGGTGCCGGCCGGGGGCCAGGTGCGGTCGGTGGACCACTGGTCGGGGTGGCGCTCGATGTCGGCCATCGGCGCGCGCTCTATGCCGTTGTCGTAGCCGAGGAGGTAGTGGTCGAACCACTTGTGGAGGGTGGGGACCCAGTCGGCGCGGCGGTAGTCGAAGGGGTCGACGTGGCCGGTCTGGGAGAGCCAGATCTTGCGCTCGACGCCCTGAGCCGCCAGCGCGTCCCACCACTGGCCGAAGTTCTTGGTCCGTACGTTCAGGTCCTGCATGCCGTGCACCACGAACACGCTGGCCTTGACGTCGCCCGCGTCGGCCACGTAGTCGCGCCCGCTCCACAGCGGCGTCCAGTCGCCGGTGCGCGGCGCCCCGTCGACGAGCCGCTGCTGCACGGCGCCGCAGTGGGCCTGTGCCTCGGGGCTCTCGACCGCGTGGGAGAGCCAGTCGGGTCCGGAGTCGTAGAGCGGGGCGCCCTTGGCGAAGTAGTAGTCGTACCAGGAGGAGATGGCGCTGATCGGGACGATCGTCTTGAGGCCCTCCACGCCGGTGGCGGCCACGCCGTTGGCTATGGTGCCGTCCCAGCTCTTGCCGATCATGCCGGTGCGGCCGTTCGTCCAGCCCGCGCTCGCCCGCTGGTTCCCGGTCCGGGTGGTGTAGCCGCGGGCGCGGCCGCCCAGCCAGTCGACGACCGCCTTGGCGGACTGGATGTCGGACGGGCCGCCGATGTCGACACAGCCGTCCGAGCGATTGGTTCCGGCCAGGTCGACGCCGACGAAGGCGTAGCCGCGCGGCACGAAGTAGTTGTCGTAGAAGAGCGGCATCTGGACGACGTGGCCCTGCGCGTCGTACGTCTTGCGCTGGCTCTCGTTGCCGCGTCCGCAGCAGGAGTAGTACGGCGAGGCGTCCATGATGACCGGAACCTTGCGGCCCTGGCTCGCGGGCTCGCGGGGGCGGACTATGTCGACGGCGACCCGGTCGCCCCTGCCGTCGCCGTCCTCGTCGAGCCGGGTGTCGACCCAGACGGATTCGCGTATCGCGTTCTCGTACGAGTAGACGGGCGTGCTCTCCCTGGCACGGGCCGCCTGGGCGCCGACCGGGGAGAGGAACAGGGCCGTCAGGGCGGCCGCGGCCGCCATCACGAGCAGGCGCGCCCCACCGGGCGACCGGAGCGATCTGAACCTTGTGCGGCTGGACCGCGCAGGAATCGGCATGGGCGGACGGTACTCCCGTCAACTCCCGTGCAAAAGGGGGCATGCACGGTCCGAAAGTGCTCCTGGACGAGCAGGTCACCATGTCGGCGCAATGGCGATCGTGTGACAGAAGGGGCCATGGACATGACCTGCCGGGCGGGCGCTGAATAGGCTCCGAACAGATCGTTCACCCCGACGACTTGGAGCACTCGTGCACCGCAGAATCCTCGCCCCGAGCGTGCTCGCCGCGTCCCTGCTGCTGGCGATCCCGGCTTCCGCGACCGACTTCACACCGGGCGCCCCGGGTATCGGCGACCCCTACTACCCGAGCAGCGGCAACGGCGGTTACGACGTTTCCCACTACGACCTGCGGCTGAAGTACCAGCCCGCCACCGACCTCCTGGAGGGCACGGCGACGATCCTCGCCACCACCACGCAGAACCTCTCCCGCTTCAACCTCGACTTCGGGCTCGCGGTGAGCGAGGTCAGGGTCAACGGCACCAAGGCGAAGTACGCCAAGTCCGGCACCCAGGAGCTGGAGATCACCCCGGCCGCGCCGCTCGCCAAGGGCAAGTCGGTCTCGGTGGTGGTGAAGTACGCGGGCAAGCCGTCCGAGCTGAGCATCGACGGGTACACCGCCTGGCACCGCACGCCGGACGGCGGCGTGGCGGCGCAGGAGCCCGACTCGGCCGTGTGGTGGTTCCCGTCCAACGACCACCCGCTGGACAAGGCCACCTACGACGTGTCGGTGCTGGTGCCGGACGGCACCCAGGCGATCAGCAACGGCACGCTCCAGTCGCAGAGTTCCAAGCTCGGCTGGACCCGCTACAACTGGCGCTCCAACAAGCCGCAGGCCACGTATCTGGCGACGCTCGCGATCGGCAAGTTCGACATCACCACCGACACCACCGCCAACGGGCTGCCGGTGATCAACGCGTACAGCAAGGACCTCGGCGACAACGACGGGGCCGCGCGCGCCAGCATCGAGCGCACCAAGGAGGTCGCCGAGTGGCTGGGTGACGTGTTCGGCCCGTATCCGTTCAACTCGGTCGGCGGCTATGTGCCGAACGTGACCACCGGCTTCGCGCTGGAGACCCAGACGCGGCCGTACTACAGCCCCAAGCAGTTCGCGAACGGCGCCAACGTGTCGGTGGTCGTCCACGAGCTGGCCCACCAGTGGTACGGCGACAGCGTCTCGGTGGACGGCTGGAAGGACATCTGGAACAACGAGGGCTTCGCCCGCTACGCCCAGTGGCTCTGGTCGGAGAAGGAGGGCGAGGGCACCGCGCAGGAGCTCGCGGACTACGTGTACGCGCAGCACCCGGCCGACGACCCGTTCTGGAAGGTGAAGCCGGGCGACCCGGGCGCGGACAACCAGTTCGACCTCGCCGTCTACGACCGGGGCGGGCTCGCCCTCCAGGCGCTGCGCAACACGGTCGGCGACACGACGTTCTTCGCCATCCTGAAGGGCTGGCCGGCGGCCCACCAGTACGGCAACGCCAAGGTGGGCGACTTCGTGCAGTACGCCGAGAAGGTCTCCGGCAAGCCGCTCGCCGGGCTCTTCGACACCTGGCTCTACCAGCCGTCGAAGCCCGCCGCCCCGGCCGCCAAGAAGGCGAAACTGGTGGCCGGTTCGGCCGGTTCGACCGTGACGCAGCCGAAGTCCTGGAAGAAGATCGCGGCGACGAACGAGATCCACGACCACTGAGCGCTCCGCTGGTGATGTGGTGATTCGGCTGCGGGCCCGTCTGTGGCCGGTCGCGCCCACGTGGCGGAACCGCATATGTCACCGCCCCGCGCCCCTCATCAGGGGCGCGGGGGTCCGCAGCGGGGGCATACGCCTCCGGTGAAGCGCTCAGCGCGGCATAAGCTGTAGGTGGCACACCGCCGTCGCGTGCGAGGAGCAGCCCCCTTGACCGTGCAGCACCCCGGGGCCCGCCCCACCCTGGAAGCCGTCGCCGCGCACGCCGGAGTCTCGCGGGCCACGGCCTCCCGGGTCGTCAACGGCGGTGCGGGAGTGCGGCCGCCGCTCGTCGACAAGGTGCGCCGGGCGGTCGAGGAGCTGGGGTACGTCCCCAACCACGCGGCCCGGACCCTGGTCACCCGCCGCACCGGCGCCGTCGCCGTGATCATCCCCGAGCCGGAGATCAGGATCTTCTCCGACCCGTTCTTCTCGCACCAGATCCGGGGCATCAGCAGGGAACTCACCGCGCACGACACGCAGTTGGTGCTGCTCCTGGTGGAGGGGCCGGGCGACTACGACCGGATCGCCCGCTATCTCGCTGGCGGCCACGTCGACGGCGCCCTCGCCTTCTCGCTGCACACCGACGACCCGCTGCCCGCGATCGCCCGCAGCACCGGGATGCCGACGGTGTACGGGGGCCGCCCGGGCTGGCCGGCGGCGCCGGGCGAGCGGCCCGTCCCGTATGTGGACGCCGACAACCGGGGCGGCGCGCGGCAGGCCGTACGCCACCTCCTAGCGCTCGGCCGCACCCGGATCGCCCACATCGCGGGCCCGTGCGACCAGACGTCGGCGACGGACCGGCTCGACGGGTTCCACGACGTGCTGCCCGGCACCGGTCCGGAGCTGGTCGAGGAGGGCGCCTTCACGGCCGAGAGCGGGGCCCGCGCGATGGCCCGGCTTCTGGAGCGGCGCCCGGACCTGGACGCGGTGTTCGCCGCGAACGACCTGATGGCGTCGGGCGCCCTGCGGGTGCTGCGCGAGCACGGGCGCCGGGTCCCCGAGGACGTGGCCCTGGTCGGCTTCGACGACATGCGCGGGGTGGCCGAGACGACCGACCCCCCGCTGACCACGGTCCGCCAGGACATCGAGGGCATGGGCAGGCTGATGGCCCGGCTGCTGCTGCGGGGCCTGGCCGAGGGGGCGGCGGACGTGCCCACGCCGGTGATCACGGAGACGGCGCTGGTACGCCGGGCATCGGCCTGAAAACATCTGAAGGTATCTGGAGGTACCCGATGGGACCGGTGGCTCTGTTTCAGCCTCTGTACCGTGCCCTCGCCTCCCGGGCGAGCGGGAGGTAGCGCAGCCGCTCGGGCAGTACGGGCACGACGGCCCGCACCACGCGCCCGAACCGGCGCAGCTTCCGCTCCTGCGCGTCGGTCCACTCCAGGCCCAGCGCGTCGCGCGCGTCCGGCGGCAGGAACCCGAGGGTCACGAACCGCCGGAAGCGGGATATGCGCGGCAGCAGCACCGGCCAGCACAGCCGGAGCAGCAGCCGCACGGGCAGCGGGCCGCGGTCGGGGGCCGGGACCTTCGCGTCCACGGAGATCAGCTCCTCGACGACCGCGTTCGAGGCGATCTCGTCGCCCAGCATCTTGCGGTAGTACGGCCAGAACTCCTCGATCGTCTGCGGCATGTCCCGGTCGTGGATGCCCAGGACGCGTCCCACCTGGAGCCACTCCGCGTACAGCTGCCGCTCCTGGGCCTCGGTGAGGGGGCGGTTCAGATACTTCTGGGAGTGCGCGAAGACGGGGTAGCCGGTGGCGTGCACCCAGGCGTAGTTGGCCGGGGTCAGCGCGTGGTAGCGGCGGCCCCGCGTGTCGGTGCCCTGGATGGTCCGGTGCAGCCGGCGCAGCCGCCGCCCCTCCTCTACGGCCGCCTCGCCGCCGTACACCCACAGCTGGAGGGAGCGCAGGGAGCGCTCGCCGCGCCCCCAGGGGTCGGTCCGGAACACGGAGTGCTCGTCGACCCCGGCGCCGACGGCCGGGTGCGCGACCTGGAGGGTGAGGGCGGCGGGCAGCGTGAGCAGCATCCGCACGTCGCCGGCGAGACTCCACAGGACACCGCCGGGCGGCGGCGGGGCGGGGGCTGACAGCGAACGACTTTCGATCATGTATTCAGGGATATCAGATAACAGATGACACATTCTCCCCACTGTCATCCGCCCTGACAGCCGGCCCATCCGCCTTGACACCCCGCCCGACATCCGGCGTTTCCACACCAAGATCCCCCGCTGGTTACGACCCCGGCAAGAAATGCGCCACCGAACGGTTACCCCGAAGTAACTGTGGCTGGTTTGATGTGGCCGCCAGCCCAACCCCCCACTCCACCCACGGGAGTTCCAGTGCCGCACTCCGCGCTTCACCGTGTCCCCGGCGCGGCCCTCGCCACCGCGCTCGCCGCCGCCACGCTGGCCGCCGCCGCCCCGTCGGCCTCGGCCGACACCGCCTCCACGGACGCGCCCCGGCTGAAGGTCCTGACGTACAACACGTTCATGATGAGCACCAGCCTGTACCCGAACTGGGGCCAGGAGCACCGGGCCCAGGCGATACCCGCCACGCCCTTCTTCCAGGGCAACGACGTCGTCGTCCTCCAGGAGGCGTTCGACAACACCACCTCCGACGCGCTGAAGCGGAACGCCGCCGCCCAGTACCCGTACCAGACGCCGGTCGTCGGCCGGAGCAAGGACGGCTGGGACGCCACCGGCGGCTCGTACTCCTCGACCACCCCCGAGGACGGCGGCGTCGCCGTGCTCAGCAAGTGGCCGATCGTCCGCAAGGAGCAGGTGATCTTCAAGGACGCCTGCGGCGCCGACTGGTGGTCCAACAAGGGCATCGCGTACGTCGTGCTCAACGTCAACGGCACCAAGGTGCACGTCGTGGGCACCCACCTCCAGTCCACCGACTCCGGCTGCGGCGCGGGCGAGGCCGCCAAGGACCGCTCGCTCCAGCTCAAGGCCGTCAAGTCGTTCCTGGACGCCAAGAACATCCCGGCGAACGAGCAGGTGATGCTCGCCGGTGACCTCAACGTCGACTCGCACAGCTCCGAGTACGCCTCGATGCTCGCGGACGGCGGTCTGGTCGCGGCGGACTCGCGCACCGGCCACACCTACTCGTTCGACACCGTCGACAACTCGATCGCCGCCTACCGCTACCCCGGGGAGGCGCGCGAGGACCTCGACTACGTGCTGCACTACCAGGGGCACGCGCGCCCGTCCGGCTGGAACAACAACGTCGTCAAGGAGCAGTCGGAGCCCTGGACGGTGAGCAGCTGGGGCAAGAGCTACACGTACACCAACCTCTCCGACCACTACCCGCTGGTCGCGGGCGGCTGAGCCGGGCGGCCCGTTCCCCGGGTAGGTGACCGCAGCGCGGGTGACCACGGCGTGGGTGACAACAGTGGTGAGACAGCAATACTGTTGCATCGCAGTCCGCGCACCCGGGGAAACGAGGCACCGCCATGGCGACGGAGACCGAGGAGCCGACCCTGACGGTCGACGAACTGGCCGCGCGGGCCGGGGTCACCGTGCGCACCATCCGTTTCTACAGCACGCGCGGTCTGCTGCCGCCCCCCGCGATCGGTCCGCGCCGCGTCGGCCACTACGGCCCGGCGCATCTGTCCCGGCTCGCGCTGATCGAGGAGTTGCAGCACCACGGGATGACGCTGGCCGCGATCGAGCGGTATCTGGAGCAGCTGCCGCCCGACCTCAGCGCGCACGACCTGGCCATCCACCGCGCCGTGGTGGCCTCCTGGGCCCCGGACGCGGCCGAGGAGGCCACCCGGGCCGAGCTGGAGCGGCGGGCCGGGCGGGCGCTGTCCGACACGGACCTCGACCGGCTGGCCGCGATGAGCGTCCTCGAGCGGACCGAGGGCGAAGCCGACGCGTTCCTGGTCGACCCGGGCCTGCTCGCGCTCGGGGTGCAGCTCCTGGACGTGCCGATCGCCCACGAGACGATCCTGGCGGCGCGGACCGTGCTGCTGGAACACACCCGCTCGGCCGCGCACGAGCTGACGCGGCTGTTCCGGGACGAGGTGTGGAACCCGTACCGGGAGCGGGAGTCGGACCCCGACCATGTGGCGGCGATGCGGTCGCTGTCGGCCCATATGCAGCCCATGGTGGTGCAGGCGCTGGTCACCGCGTTCCAGCGCTCGCTCAAGGAGGAGCTGCGGGCGGCGTTCCGCGCCGAGTCGGAGTGACGGGCGGGGGGCTCCGCGCTCCCCCGCCCTCACCCCTCGCTCACGCGTCGGCGAACTTCTCGCCCTTCTCCGCCTTCTCCACGAGCAGCGCGGGCGGCAGGAACCGGTCGCCGTAGCGCTCGGCCAGCTCGCGGGCGCGGGCCACGAAGCCGGGGAGCCCGCCCTCGTAACCGTTGATGTACTGGATCACGCCGCCCGTCCATGCCGGGAAGCCGATGCCCATGATGGAGCCGATGTTGGCGTCGGCCACCGAGGTGAGCACGCCCTCCTCGAAGAGGCGGACGGTGTCGAGCGACTCCGCGAAGAGCATCCGCTCCTTCATGTCCTCGAAGGGGACGTCCACGCCGGGCTTGCCGAAGTGCTCGCGCAGCCCCGGCCAGAGCCGGACGCGCTTGCCGTCGCCGTCGTACTCGTAGAAGCCCGCGCCGCCGCTGCGGCCGGGGCGGCCGAACTCGTCGACCATCCGGTCGATGACCGCGTCCGCCGGGTGGCCGGGCCAGACACCGCCCGCCTCCTCGACCGCGCGCCGCGTCTCGTCGCGGATCTTGCGGGGCAGGGTGAGGGTCAGCTCGTCCATCAGCGAGAGCACCTTGGCGGGGTATCCCGCCTGGCCCGCCGCCTGCTCGATCGAGGCGGGCTCGACGCCCTCGCCGAGCATCGCGACGCCCTCGTTGATGAACTGGCCGATGACCCGCGAGGTGAAGAAACCGCGCGAGTCGTTGACCACGATCGGGGTCTTCTTGATCTGGCGGACCAGGTCGAAGGCGCGGGCCAGCGCCTCCTCGCCGGTGCGCTCGCCCTTGATGATCTCGACGAGCGGCATCTTGTCGACGGGCGAGAAGAAGTGCAGCCCGATGAAGTCGGCCTGCCGCGTGACGCCCTCGGCGAGGCCCGTGATCGGCAGGGTCGAGGTGTTGGAGCAGAGCAGCGCGTCCGGCTCGACGATGTCCTGGATCTCCTGGAACACCTTGTGCTTGAGCTCGGTGTTCTCGAAGACCGCCTCGATCACCGCGTCACAGCCCGCCAGGTCCTGCGGGGTGGCGGTGGGGGTGATCCGGGCGAGCAGCTCGTCCCGCTTCGCCTCGGTGGTGCGGCCCCGGGAGAGCGCCTTGGCGAGGAGCTTCTCCGAGTACGCCTTGCCCTTCTGTGCGGCCTCCAGCGAGACGTCCTTGAGGACGACGTCGATGCCGGCCCGGGCGCACGAGTACGCGATGCCCGCGCCCATCATGCCGGCGCCGAGCACGGCGACCTTGCGGACCGGGCGCGGCTCGATGCCCTTGGGGCGGTTGGCGCCGGAGTTGACGGCCTGGAGGTCGAAGAAGAACGCCTGGATCATGTTCTTCGCGGTCTGGCCGGTGACCAGCTCGGTGAAGTAGCGGGCCTCGATGGTCAGGGCGGTCTCGAAGTCGACCTGGGAGCCCTCGACGGCGGCCGCGAGGATGTTGCGCGGGGCCGGGTAGGGGGCGCCGTTCAGCTGCTTCTTGAGGTTGGCCGGGAAGGCCGGGAGGTTGGCGGCGAACTTCGGGTTCGACGGGGTGCCGCCCGGGATCCGGTAGCCCTTGACGTCCCAGGGCTGCTGGGACTCGGGGTTGGCGTCGATGAAGGCGCGGGCCTTGGCGAGCATCTCCTCGGGGGTGGCCGCGACCTCGTGCACCAGGCCGTTCTCCAGGGCCCGCTGCGGTGAGTACTGGGTGCCCTGGAGCAGCACCTTCAGCAGCGCGTCCGCGATGCCCATGAGCCGTACGGTACGGGTCACGCCGCCGCCCGCCGGGAGCAGGCCGAGCGTCACCTCGGGCAGGCCGATCTTGGAGCCGGGGGCGTCGAGGGCGATGCGGTGGTGGCTGGCGAGGGCGATCTCGTAACCGCCGCCGAGCGCCGCGCCGTTGATGGCGGCGACGACCGGCTTGCCCAGGGTCTCGATGCGGCGCAGCGAGTGCTTGATGGCGGTGCCGGTCTCGAACGCCTGCTGGGCGTTCTCCGGGCCGACCTGGATCATTTCCTTGAGGTCGCCGCCCGCGAAGAAGGTCTTCTTGGCGGAGGCGTAGATGATGCCGCGGATGGAGTCCTTCTCGGCCTCGGCGCGGTCGGCGATCGCAGCGATCGAGTCCTTGAAGGCCTGGTTCATCGTGTTGGCGGACTGGTTGGGGTCGTCGAGGACGAGGGTGACGACGCCGGTCTCGTCCTGTTGCCAGCGGATGGTCGTGCTCTCGGTCATGTGATGCTGCTCCGTAACGGGGTTGGCCGGGAAGAGGACGGTCAGAGACGCTCGACGACGGTGGCGATGCCCATGCCGCCGCCCACGCACAGCGTGGCGAGGCCGTAGCGCCGGTCGCGGCGCTCCAGCTCGTCGACGAGCGTGCCGAGGATCATCGCGCCGGTGGCGCCCAGCGGGTGGCCCATGGCGATGGCGCCGCCGTTGACGTTGATCTTGTCGAGCGAGAGGCCCATGTCCCGGGCGAAGCGCAGCACCACTCCGGCGAACGCCTCGTTGATCTCGACGAGGTCGATGTCGTCGATGGTGAGCCCGGCCTTGGCGAGCGCCTTGCGGGTGGCGGGGGCGGGGCCGGTCAGCATGATGGTGGGCTCGGAGCCGGAGACGGCGGCCGAGACGATACGGGCGCGCGGGGTGAGCCCGTAGCGCTCGCCGACCTCGCGCGAGCCGATGGCGACCAGGGCGGCGCCGTCGACAATGCCCGAGGAGTTGCCCGCGTGGTGGACGTGGTCGATCTTCTCCACCCAGTGGTACTTCTGGAGCGCCACCGCGTCGAAGCCGCCCATGTCGCCGATGGCGGCGAACGAGGGCTTGAGGGCGGCGAGGGAGTCGGCGGTGGTGCCGGGGCGCATGTGCTCGTCGTGGTCGAGGACGACCAGGCCGTTGCGGTCCTTGACGGGGACGACGGACCGGGCGAAGCGGCCGTCCTTCCACGCCTCGGCGGCCCGCTCCTGGGAGAGCGCCGCGTACTCGTCGACGTCGCGCCGCGAGAAGCCCTCGATGGTGGCGATGAGGTCGGCGCCGATGCCCTGCGGGGCGAAGTTGGTGTCGAAGTTGGTCATCGGGTCGGCGAACCAGGCGCCGCCGTCCGAGGCCATCGGCACCCGCGACATCGACTCGACGCCGCCCGCGAGCACCAGGTCCTCCCAGCCCGAACGGACCTTGGCGGCGGCCAGGTTGACCGCCTCCAGGCCCGAGGCGCAGAAGCGGTTCTCCTGGACCCCGGCGACGGTGTCCGGCAGCCCGGCGGCGATCGCCGCGATCCGGGCGATGTCGGAGCCCTGGTCGCCGACCGGGCCGACCACGCCGAGCACGATGTCGTCGATCGCCGCCGGGTCGAGGTCCGGGAAGCGCCCCCGGATCTCGTGGATCAGCCCGACGACGAGGTCGATCGGCTTGGTGCCGTGCAGGGAGCCGTTGGCCTTGCCCCGGCCGCGCGGGGTGCGGATCGCGTCGTACACATACGCTTCGGTGCTCACGGAAAAGCCTTTCAAAGAGGGTTAGCCGAGCAGGGAACGACCGATGATCTCCTTCATGATCTCGGTGGTCCCGCCGTAGATGGTCTGGATGCGTCCGTCCGTGAAAGCCCTGGCGACGCGGTACTCGCTCATATAGCCGTAGCCGCCGTGCAGTTGCAGACAGCGGTCGGCGGTGCGCTTCTGGAGTTCGGTGGCCCACCACTTGGCCATCGAGGCGTGTACGGCGTCGAGCTCCCCGTTCGAGTGATCCACGATGCAGCGGTCGAGGAACGCACGGGTGACGGCGCACTCGGTGGCCATTTCGGCGATCTCGAAGCGGATGTGCTGCTTGGTGGCGAGCGGCCGCCCGAACGCCTCGCGCTCCTTCACGTACTGCGTGGTGATCTCGACCAGGTGCTCGGCGGCGGCGATCCCGGCGACGGCGATGGCGATGCGCTCCTGCGCCAGGTTGGTCATCAGGTGGATGAAGGCGCCGTCGAGCTCGCCGAGCAGGTTCTCCTTGGGGACGCGTACGTCGGTGAAGAACAGCTCGGCCGTGTCCTGGGACTTCTGGCCGATCTTGTCGAGGTTGCGGCCGCGCTCGAAGCCCGCCATGCCCCGCTCG
The DNA here is from genome assembly GCF_002846415.1 of Streptomyces sp. TLI_146. Lineage (NCBI taxonomy): Bacteria > Bacillati > Actinomycetota > Actinomycetes > Kitasatosporales > Streptomycetaceae > Streptomyces > Streptomyces sp. TLI_146. The sequence goes on along the minus strand of NZ_PJMX01000001.1, from coordinate 7,327,637 downwards.
ACGACGAGCAGCGAGAGCCCGTGGGCGCCGCCCTCGGGAGTGGTCTTCGCGACGACGATTACCAGGTCGGCGAGGATGCCGTTGGAGATGAACGTCTTGGAGCCGTTGAGCAGCCAGTGGTCGCCCTTGTCCTCGGCGTGCGTGGCGATGCCCTGGAGGTCGGATCCGGCGCCGGGCTCGGTCATGGCGATCGCCGTGATCAGCGAGCCGTCGCAGAAGCCCGGCAGCCAGCGCCGCTTCTGCTCGTCGGTGGCGAGCCCGGTCAGATACGGCCCGATGATGTCGTTGTGCAGCCCGATGGCGAGGCCCGCCGCGCCCGCCCGGGTGAACTCCTCGGCGAGCACCGCGCTGTAGCGGAAGTCGGCGTTGCCGCCGCCCCCGTACTCCTCGTCCACCGCGAGCCCGAGCAGCCCCTGGCGCCCGGCGGCCAGCCAGGCCTCGCGCGAGACGATGCCGTCCTTCTCCCACTGGTCGTAGTGCGGCAGGACCTCCTTGGCGAGGAAGGTGCGGACACTCTCGCGGAAGGCGTCGTGCTCGGCGGTGAAGATCTGCCGCTTCAACGGTCGTTCTCCTTGGTGGGCTTGGCGTTCCCGGCCCCGGCGAGCTCCGGCACGGCCCAGTCGCGGGCGACCTCGGCGGTGTCGGCGCCGGGCAGGGCGGGCGGACGGCGGACGGAGCCGGGGGTGGCCGAGAACCGGGGCGCGGGCGCCGGCTGGGTCAGGCCGCCGTGCTCGACGAAGGTGGCGCGGGCGGCCAGATGAGGGTGGGCAGGGGCCTCGCGCAGGGAGAGCACGGGCGCCACGCACGCGTCCGACCCCTCGAAGACGGCCGTCCACTCCTCGCGCGTACGGGTACGGAACCGCTCGGCGATGGCCGTGCGCAGCTCCTCCCAGCGGGCCAGGTCCTTACGGGCCGGGGCGACCGCGTCGAGGCCCAGGAGGCGGATGAACTCGTCGTAGAACTGCTGCTCAAGGGAGCCGACCGCCATGTACTGGCCGTCGGAGGTCTCATAGGTGCCGTAGAACGGGCAGCCGCCGTCGAGCAGGTTGGCGCCGCGCCGGTCCTGCCAGCCGCCGGCCGCCATCATGCCGTGGATCATGGTGGCGAGGTGGGCGGCGCCGTCCACGATCGCGGCGTCCACGACCTGCCCCTCCCCCGACGTCCGGGCGTGCTGGAGGGCGGCGAGGACGCCGACGACGAGGTAGAGCGAGCCGCCCGCGTAGTCGCCCACGAGGTTGGCGGGGACCGTCGGCCCCTCGTCCGGCCTGCCGATCATGCCGAGGGTGCCGGTGACCGCGATGTACGCGATGTCGTGTCCGGCGCGGGCGGCGAGCGGGCCGTCCTGGCCCCAGCCGGTCATCCGCCCGTAGACCAGCCCCGGGTTGCGGGCCAGGCACTCCTCGGGCCCGACGCCGAGGCGTTCGGCGACGCCGGGGCGGTAGCCCTCGACGAGGATGTCGGCCTTCTCGACCAGGTCGAGGACGCGCCGGGGGCCGTCGGCGGACTTCAGGTCGATCAGCACGGAGCGCTTGTTGCGGTTGGTCAGGTCGTACGCGGGGTCGACGGCGAGTCCCGCACCGCCCGGGCGGTCGATCCTGACCACGTCGGCGCCGAGGTCGGCCAGGAGCATCGCGGCGAACGGGCCGGGCCCGATCCCCGCCAGCTCGACCACGCGCACCCCGGTGAGCGGGCCGTTTCCCGAACCTGTCATCGAGCCCCCAGCACTGTGACACAACTGATGTAACATCAGTGATGCTAAGAACACGTTCCACTTCGCACAAGCCCCTTGCGCGAGCAAGCGCTTGGTTTTTACCGAGTGGTACACCGGCGTTCCCTCGCCCCCCGGCTCAGCCGCCGTCGAGCTCCGCGATCAGCTTCTTCGTGGCGATCGCCCGATAGCTCTCCTCCACCCACTCGCAGAGCAGCTCCGCCCTCGGCGCGCCCTTCTCGGCCAGCGGCACCCGCACCCAGCCCGACTTGCCCAGGCCGTACCCGGACGGCTGGGCGCCCGGTGAGGTCAGGGCGTGCGCGTGCGTGGCGTCGTCCGTCAGCTTGATGCCCATGCCCAGCGGATGGCTGCCGTCGTCAACACCGAGGAAGACGAAAATCTTTTTGTTGACCTTGATGACGGTCTCCCCCCAGGGGTGCTCCTCCACGGCCCCCGGCAGCCCCAGGGCAAACGCCCGCACCTTCTCCCATTTCGCCAGCGCGGCCTTCGGCGGTGCTCCCATGTCCGTCCTCCTTGATCACCCGCGACGCCGTTTCTCACGCTAGCCTCAGCCACCGACAACGGCGCGGGAGCGCGACCGGGGCAGGATGAATCGGAGGGCACCCCCTTGGAACGGTCGGAGCGGTCGGAGCGTTCGGCGGAGCAGCAGGCACGGCGGGCGGCGCGGCCGTACGACCTCGTCCTGTTCGGGGCGACGGGGTTCGTGGGCACGCTCACGGCGGAGTATCTGGCGGCGCACGCGCCGCGGGGGTGCCGCTGGGCGATCGCGGGGCGCTCGGCCGCGAAACTGGAGGCGCTGCGCGAGAAGCTGGCCGCGATCGACCCGGCGTGCGCCTCGCTCCCCCTGATCACCGCGGACTCCGCCGACCCCGATTCGCTGCGCGCGCTCGCCGAGTCCGCGCGGGTGGTGGCGACCACGGTCGGCCCGTACGTCTGGTACGGCGAGGGCCTGGTCGCCGCGTGCGCCGAGGCGGGGACCGACTACCTCGATCTGACCGGCGAGCCGGAGTTCGTGGACACGATGTACGTACGCCACGACGCGCGGGCCCGGGAGACCGGCGCGCGCCTGGTGCACGCCTGCGGGTTCGACTCGGTGCCGTGCGACCTGGGTGTCTATTACACGGTCCAGCAGCTGCCCGAGGGCGTGCCGCTGCGCGTGGACGGGTTCGTACGGTCCAACGCGATGTTCTCGGGCGGCACCCTGGCCTCCGCGATCACCGCGATGGGGCGGGGCCCGCAGCAGCTGCGGGCGGCCCGGGAGCGGCGGCTGCACGAGCCCCGGCTCGTGGGGCGCCGGGCCCGTGCGCCGCTGGGCGCGCCGCACTTCAGCCGCGAGACCGGCGCGTGGGCGCTGCCGCTGCCGGTCCTCGACCCGGTGGTGGTGGCCCGCTCGGCCTCGGCGAGCGCGCGCTACGGGCCCGACTTCCGCTACCGCCACTTCGCCGCCGTACGACGGCTGCCGCTCGCGCTGGGCGCGGTGGCGGGGGCGGGGGCGGCGCTGGGGGTGGCCCAAGTGCCCGCCGCGCGGCGGTTTCTGATCAACCGTTACGAGCCGGGCACCGGGCCCGACCAGGAGCGGCGGGACCGGAGCTGGTTCTCCCTGCGGTTCGTGGGAGAAGGCGGGGGCCGGCGGGTGTTCACCGAGGTGTCCGGCGGCGACCCGGGGTACGACGAGACGGCCAAGATCCTCGCGGAGGGGGCGCTCAGTTTGGCGTTCGACGAGTTGCCGCGTCTGGCAGGCCAGTTGACCACCGTTACGGCGATGGGCGATGCCCTTCTGGAACGGATCCAGAAGGCGGGGATCCGGTTTCGGGTGGCCGACGCGCGGTGAGTCCTTCGGCTGCGGACCGTGCGTGGCTGGCCGCGCAGTTCCCCGCGCCCCTAGGGGGTGCGGTGCAGCGCCGTACGCAGGGCTTCTCTGCACAGCGCGTCCGCCCTGCGCGTCGACTCCGGCAGGCGGTAGCGCGGGGTCAGGCTCAGCACGTGGGCGCAGGCGTTGTCCAGGGTCACCCGGTGGCCGACCGAGACGAACACCGGCTTGACCGCGTCCTGGGTGCGCAGCGCCCGGCCGACCTCCTCGCCCGGTCCGGCCAGCAGCGCCGACGCCTCGCCCCGGCGGGTGCCCGGCTGCTCGTAGGTGAAGGTGAACGGGTTCTTGGCGACGCCGATCACCGGGAGCCCGGTGAGCACGCCGAGGTGGGAGGCGAGGCCGAAGCGGCGCGGGTGAGCCAGCCCGTACCCGTCGCAGACCACAAGGCCGGGGTCCCGGGTCAGCGCGCCGAGGGCCGCCAGGACCGTGGGGGTCTCCCGGAAGGCGAGCAGGCCGGGCACGTACGGGAAGGCGACGCGGCCGACGGCGGTGGACTCCTCGACGACCTCCAGGGTGGCCGCGTCCAGGACGACGGCGGCCGCCGCGACGACGTCCCGCTCGTCGTCGTACGCCACGTCCACGCCCGTGACCAGACCGGTCCCCGGCGGCGGGCCGGGCTCGTCGAGCACGACCCGGCCGCGCAGTTCGTCCTGCACGGCCAGCGCCCGCGCCTCGTCGGCGGGCCAGCCCTCGGGGATCTCCGTCAGCGTCACCATGCCCTCACCCTAGACGCGGGCCGGAGTAGCCTGACGATCATGTTCATACTGGACCTGACCTACACCGCCCCCATCGAGCGCGTCGACGAGCTGCTCGCCGAGCACGTCACCTGGCTGAACGGGCAGTACGAGGCCGGGGTGTTCATCGCCTCCGGCCGCAAGGAGCCCCGCGAGGGCGGGGTCATCCTGGCCGTCGGGGACGACCGCGCGGCGATCGAGGAGATCGTGGCGACCGACCCCTTCAGCGTCAACGGCGTCTGCGCGTACCGGATCACCGAGTTCTTCGCGACCAAGGTCGCCCCCGGACTCGCCCCCTTCCGGCAGGAGTTGCCCGCCTCCTAGCGGGTCGCCCGGGCCACCCGGCCCTTCTCGCCCGCCGCCCAGCAGGCCCCGTCGGGCGCGCAGTCCACGGTGTCGTACGAGCCGGTGTCGACGGTGTGCCAGGTGCGGCCGCCGTCGGTGGTGGCGTCGGTGCCGGTGGGGCCCACCGCGAGCGCCGTCGAGCGGCTGTGCGGCAGCCAGGCGACGCCGGAGCGGTAGGCCGCGACCGGGACCGTCGCCGGGGACCAGCTCCGGCCGCCGTTCCCGGTGGCCTCGGACGCCCGGGGCGAGGCCTGGCCTGCCCGGTAGTCGCCGCCGACGGCGAGCCCGTGCGTACGGTCGCGGAAGGCGAGGCCGAAGACGCCGCGCGCCGGGTCGCCGGCCGGGATCGTCGACATGGCCGCCGTCCAGGTCAGGCCCCGGTCGGTGGAGTGCAGGACGCGCGCGGTGGCGGCGCCGCCGGTGGCCAACCACACGTCGTGCGGGCCGGAACTCACCAGGCACTGGCCGCTCGCCGCGAAGGACGCCTCGCCCGGTTGCGCGTCCGGCATCCCGGCGCTCGGCAGCACCTTCCAGGAGCGGCCGCCGTCGGCGGTCGACAGGACGCGGTACTTGCCGTCGACCGGGTCGCTCACCGCCAGCCCGTGGCGGTGGTCGAAGAAGGTGAGGCAGTCGTAGAACGCCTTGGGGTCGAGGTTGCGGAACGACTCCTTCCAGGTGGCGCCGCCGTCCTCGGTCCGGTAGACCCGGGACGCCTCGCCCTCGCCGATGGCCAGCACCACGGCCCGCCGTCTGTCGAAGGCCTCCACGTCGCGGAACTCCAGCCCGCCCGCGCCCGGGGGCGACACATCGCGCCAGTGCCGCCCGCCGTCGACGGTCCGCAGCACCGTGCCCTTCGTGCCCGCCACCCACGCGGTGGTCCGGCTGACCGCCGCGAGCCCCCGGAACCGGGCGTCCGTACCGGTCTGTGTGAGCTGCCACTTCGGCGCGGGCCCGCCCTCGCCGTGGCCGTGCGCCTGGGCCGGTGCGGTCAGCGCGGCCGCCAGGGCCACCCCGCCGAGCCCCACTGACAGCATGCGTCTCGTCTTCCCCATGGGCTTCATGGCGCTGGAAGCTAGCCGACCCGCGCGAGGGGCGTCCAGAGGGCGAAATTCGACCGTATCGACATCAATCCGGAGCCCGTTAAGCACCGCGTAAGACCGAGCGGTGACGCACCGGTAAGTGACGCACACGTAGCGATCAGGTGACACAGCTCACCCTCCGCTCTGGTGCACGCAACCGTGTTTTCTGCCGTCTTCGTGAGCAGCAGGAAGTGAAGTACCCGGTCGTGAGGTTAGGGGAGCAGGGCGTTGTCCACTGTCATCGAGCAAGCCGTCGAGGCCCGCCTGATCGCGTCCGACCCCCGGGTGCAGACCGTTCCCGCGACGCTGACCTACGACCGCGAGGACCCGTTCGCCGTCCGGATGGTCTTCCCCGCGCCCGCCACCCTCGAAGGGGTGGAGGTCTGCTGGGCGTTCTCGCGCGAACTCCTGGAAACGGGGGTGGACACCTCGGCGGGGATGGGCGACGTGCGGGTGCGGCCGTACGGGTTCGACCGCACGGTCGTGGAGTTCCACGCCCCGGAGGGCACCGCGATGGTGCACATCCGCACCTCCGAGCTGCGCCGCTTCCTCAAGCGCACCCAGCTGATGGTGCCCGCCGGCCACGAGCACCACTACCTCGACCTCGACGGGGACCTGACCGCGCTGCTGCGCGACGCCTGCTGAGCGCGGCCGCCGCCGCGCCGACCGCCGCGCCGACCGGCCTCGTGGCGGTCGGTTTCGCACCGATCAACCGCGTGCCGTAAATCGTTTGCACGCGGTCGGCGTCACGTCGTACGTTCATCTCGGCCCTGTTGTCGTCGATCGGAGTAGGACGTTGCTCGTCTGAGGCATCTGAGACACCGTTTCGCGCACTCCCTTCCGTGTCGCGCGCGCGGTGTGACCTGCCTCCGAGCCGTCCTCCACGACCAGGGCCTCTTTTCTTTTCTCCTGCTGCCCTGACACCGGTGTCTCAGTTCCCGTTGCCCCCGCCCTTCCCGCAACAGGGAGACATCCATGTCCAGTTACACCGCGTCCTCGACGCACATCAGCTGCTCCGACCTCACCTTCGCCTGGCCCGACGGCACCCCGGTGTTCGACGGTTTCCAGCTGGCCGTCGGCCCCGGCCGCACCGGTCTGATCGGCCTCAACGGCTCGGGAAAATCCACGCTGTTGCGCCTGCTGGCCGGTGAACTCACCCCGGCCGGCGGCCGGGTCAGCACGGCGGGCGAGATCGGCTATCTGCCGCAGAACCTGACCCTGGCCACCGGTATGCGCGTCGACCAGGCCCTCGGGATCGACCGGGTGCGGGCCGCGCTGCACGCCATCGAGGCGGGCGACACCCGCGAGGAGCACTTCACGGCCGTCGGCGACGACTGGGACATGGAGGAGCGGGCCCGCGCGGCGCTCGGACAGCTCGGCCTCGACGCCGTCGGGCTCGACCGGACCATCGGGGAGCTCTCCGGCGGCGAGTCGGTGCTGCTGCGCCTGGCCGCGCTGCTGCTGCGCCGCCCCGACGTCCTGCTGCTCGACGAGCCGACCAACAACCTGGATCTGCGGGCCCGTCGGCGGCTCCACGACGCGGTCGCGGCCTGGCCCGGAGTGATGGTCGTGGTGAGCCACGACCGCGAACTCCTGGACCGGGTCGACCAGATCGCGGATCTGCGCGACGGCGAGGTCTCCTGGTACGGCGGCAACTTCTCGGCGTACGAGGAGGCGCTTGCCGTGGAGCAGGAGGCGGCCGAGCGGATGGTGCGCACCGCCGAGGCCGACGTCCAGCGGCAGAAGCGCGAACTCTCCGACGCCAACGTCAAGTTGGCCCGGCGTCAGCGGTTCGCCCAGAAGAGCTACGAGAACAAGCGGGTGCCGAAGATCGTCGCCAACGGCCGCAGAAGCGATGCCCAGGTGTCGGCGGGCAAGCACCGCATCCTGCACACCGAGCGCCTGGCCCAGGCCCGGGACCGGCTCAACGAGGCGGTCGACGCGGTCCGGGACGACGACGAGATCCGTATCGAGCTCCCGTACACCAAGGTCCACCCGGGCCAGGGCGTCCTGACCCTGCGCGACCTCCGGCTGCCGTACGCGGAGCGGGCGCTGGGCAGTCTGGAGATCCACGGGCCCGAGCGGATCGCGCTCGTCGGCCGCAACGGGGCCGGTAAGACGACCCTGCTGCGGGCGCTCGCCGGGCAGCTCGCACCGGCGGCCGGCGAGGCGGTGGCGCATGTGCCGCTGCGGTTCCTGCCGCAGCGCCTCGACGTGCTGGACGACGAGCTGAGCGTGGTCGACAACGTGGCGCGGTACGCACCGGACGCCACCGGCAACGCGATCCGGGCGCGGCTCGCCCGCTTCCTGTTCAAGGGGGCCCGGGCCGACCGCCCGGCCGGAACGCTCTCGGGGGGCGAGCGCTTCCGGGCCTCGCTCGCCGCGCTGCTGCTCGCCGAGCCCGCGCCGAGGCTCCTGATGCTGGACGAGCCGACGAACAACCTGGACATGGCGAGCGTGCGGCGGCTCACCGACGCGCTGGCCGCCTTCGAGGGGGCGCTGATCGTGGCGAGCCACGACGTGCCGTTCCTGGAGTCGATCGGGGTCACGCGGTGGCTGCTGCTCGACGGCGAGCTGCGCGCCACGACGGCCGAGGAGGTGCGCGAAGGCAGCTGACGGATGTCTGACTTGTCTCCTCCTGACCCACTATGACCTGGTCTTATGACGGAGAGTGGTCGGATGGAGGGAGGACGGGACTTGGCTGCGGCTTACCGCGCGCTTAACCTACGGTCTCGTAACCTACGTAGGCGTAGGTAACCCGTCCCCCCTCCCCGTCCCCCTGGAGCACCCTCGTGACGATCACTTCTCCCCACCTCGGCAGTTCGGACGTGTGGACCGACGCCCGGCTGCTGTACGCGCTGGAGGAGGTCGTGGAGAAGGAGCTCAACCGGCACCTGAAGGTGGCCAAGGACTGGATGCCGCACGAGTACGTGCCGTGGTCGGACGCGCGCAACTTCCCCGGTCTCTTCGAGGACGGCGAGGCGTGGGACCCGCAGCAGTCCAAGGTCACCGACATAGGCAAGATCGCGCTGGTGGTGAACCTCCTCACCGAGGACAACCTCCCCAGCTACCACCACGAGATCGCCTCCCTCTTCGGCCGCGACGGCGCCTGGGGCACCTGGGTGCACCGCTGGACCGCCGAGGAGGGCCGGCACGGCATCGTGATGCGCGACTACCTGCTCGCCTCGCGCGCCGTGGACCCGGACAAGCTGGAGCAGTTCCGCATGGCGCACATGGCGGAGGGCTTCGAGTCCGACAACCGGCACTCGATGCTCCACTCGGTGGCGTACGTGGCCTTCCAGGAGCTGGCCACCCGCATCTCGCACCGCAACACCGGCCACCAGTCGGGCGACCCGGTCTGCGACCGCATGCTGGCGCGGATCGCGACCGACGAGAACCTGCACATGGTCTTCTACCGCAATCTGCTCGGCGCGGCCTTCGAGCTCGCCCCCGACCTGACCATGCGGGCGGTACGCGACGTGGTCGTCGGCTTCCGGATGCCCGGCCACGGCATGCCCGGCTTCGAGCGGGCCGCCGCGCAGATGGCGATCGGCGAGATCTACAACCTGCGCATCCACCACGACGACGTCCTCCAGCCCGTGCTGCGCTACCTGAAGGTCCTGGACATCGACGGGCTCGGCCCGGAGGGCCTGAAGGCGCAGGAGGAGCTCGGCCTGTACATGGGCGGGCTGGACTCGGAGGCGAGCAAGTTCGACGAGAAGCTCGCCGCGCGCAAGGCCCGGCTGCTGGCCCGCGGCAAGGCCTGAGCCGACCCCGCTACCGCGCGTCCTCCCGGATCAGCTCCGCGGCCTTCTCCGCCAGGGCGACCGTGGGGGCGTGCGTGTGGCCGCGGGTGATGCGCGGCATGACGGACGCGTCGACCACCCGCAGGCCCTCGGCGCCGCGCACCCGGAGCCGGGGGTCGGTGACCGAGCCCTCGTCACGGCCCATGCGGCAGGTGCCCACCGGGTGGTACAGCGTCTCGGCCGAGCCGCGCACCGCCGCCGCGAGCGCCTCGTCGTCGACGACGCCCGGGTAGGGCGCCAGCGGCCCCGCCGTGTGCTCGGCCAGGGCCGGGGTCGCGAGCAGCTGCTCCGCCCGGCGCACCCCCACCATCAGCCGCCGCAGGTCCTCCTCGGCGGTGAGGTAGCCGGGGTCGATCCGGGGCGGGGTGGCGGCGGCCGTGCCGCCCAGGTCGATCCGGCCCTCGCCGACGGGTTGCAGCAGGACCACCCCGACGGTGAGGCCGTGCTCGGTGGGCGGGGTGAGCCCGTGGCCGACGAACGGTGCCGGGGCGAAGATCAGCTCGATGTCCGGCGCCACCAGATCGGGCCGGGTGCGCACGAACGCGACGGCCTCCGCGAGGTTGGACGTCAGCGGGCCCCGGCCGCGCAGCAGGAAGCGGCCGAGGTTGGGGAGCGTGTCGGCGCCGGTCAGCGTGACGGGCCGGGGGCAGCGCACGGTCACCGCGTACGCGAGGTGGTCCTGGAGGTGGCGGCCGACGTCCGGTGACGCCACCTTCACCTCGACCCCGGCCTCCCGCAGCCGCTCGGGGTCGCCGATCCCGGAGAGCATCAGCAGGTGCGGCGAGCCGACGGCGCCCGCGCTGAGGACGACCTCGCGTCGGGCGGTGAGAGTGCCCGGGCCGCCCGCGGTGACGACGCCGGTGACCCTCGTCCCCTCGAACTCCAGCCCGCGCACCCGTGTCTGGGTGAGGATGTCCAGGTTGGGACGGCGCGCGGCCGGTTTGAGATAGCCGTCGGCGGCGCTCCACCGGCGCCCCTTCCGCTGGTTGACGGGCGTCGTGGCGTACCCGGAGTGGTCGGGGCCGTTGAGCTCCCTGAGCCCCGTGATGCCCCGGTCGTGGCAGGCGGCGAGGAAGGCGAAGGTGAGCGGGTTCGGGTCGCGCAGCGGCGAGATCCACAGCGGCCCGTCCGTGCCGTACACCGAATCCCGGGGCGTCGGGCCCGTCCAGCGCTCGGCCCGGCGGAAGTACCGGACGAACGCGTCGTACGCCCACTCGGGCCCGGCGGCCTCGCCCCACGCGTCGTAGTCGGCGCGGTGGCCGCGGACCCACATCATGGCGTTGAGGGACGAGGAGCCGCCGAGGGTGTGGCCGCGCGGCCAGTAGAGCTCGCGCCCGCCCAGCGCCTCCTGCTTCGCGGTCGTGAAGTCCCAGTCGTACGAGGTCTTGAAGAGCTTCGGGAAGGCGGCCGGGACGCGGATCTCCGGCTTGCGGTCGCGCGGGCCCGACTCGACGAGCGCGACCCGGACGCCGGGGTCCTCGGAGAGCCGCGCCGCCAGCACACAGCCCGCCGAACCCGCTCCCACCACGATGTAGTCGTATGTGCGCGCCGTACCGCCCGCTGTCCTCAACACGCCCCCCAGGCCGTGACGTTGGGTCCTCCAGCTCGTCCAGCATGACCGGCCGGGGCCGGACGTGCCAGAGCGCGGACGCGCGGCCCGCCCCCGAAACGGGCACGCGCGTCCGCCGGCGGAACCCGGCCGTTCCTGAGGCGGCCGGGTTCGTGGCTCGGGCTCCCGGTGTCAGGCCCGGCTGCGCTGGAGCTGGAGTCTCTCCTGCTCGGAGAGGCCGCCCCAGACGCCGAACCGCTCGTCGTTCGCCAGCGCGTACTCCAGGCACGCCTGGCGCCCCTCGCAGCTGCCGCAGAGCTGCTTGGCCTCCCGCGTCGAGCTCCCGGGCGCGGGGAAGAAGAACTCGGGCCCCGCCTGGGCGCACAACGCGGTCTCCTGCCAGGCGAGTTCCTGCCCGGCGATGGTGGTGTTGATCGACATGACATCCATGCTGGCCCGGCCGGATCAACGTCCGGTCAATGATCGTTGAACGATCTTCTCCCGCCGCGCGGTCTTTGGCCGATTACGGCTGCCGGGGCACCGCTCACCGGCCCTTCCCGGTCCTCCACCGGCCATGGGCAACGCGTTGCCGGAGCGGTTCCGGTCGCCTTCGCCGTTGCCCTGAGCGACCAGATGACCCGGCCGTAGTGTGGAGCCCTTCGTCGATCACGACCCGGCAGGGAGCCGATATGACCGAGGCCACCACGGTGCGCACCCCGACCGGCGCGCAGGCCGTGCAGCGCGCCCTGGAGGTGCTGCACTCCTTCCACGACAACGGTCCCGACCTCAGCGCGTCCGATCTCTCCCGGCGGCTCGGGTTACCCGTCTCCACCGCGCACCGGCTGGCCCGCACGCTGGTGGGCGCGGGCTTCCTGGAGCAGGACGTGCGGACCGCGCGCTACCGGCTCGGCCCCGCCATGACCGAGCTCGGCCGCCTCTCGTACCACCAGCGCGGGCTGCATCTGGCCGCCCCCGAACTGGCCGACCTGGCCGCGCGGACCGGCGCCGCGGCCGACCTCGCGCTGCGCAGCGGCCCGCACGTGGTGAGCGTCGCGGGCGGCCCGGTGCCCCCGCTGGCCGGGCTGCGCCGCCCGCTGCGCTCGACCGCGCCGGGCCGGGTGCTGCTCGCCTGGCCCCGGACCGACGAACCGGCGGCGCTCGACGAGGAGTTGGCGGATGTCCGGGCCGACGGCTTCGCGCGCGAGGAGAGCGAGACGGCGCCCACCGGTGCGTACGGCACCGGATACGGGACGCGCACGCTCGCCGTGCCGGTCCTCGACCGCTCCGGCCACGCCCGCTTCGCCCTCTCGCTGCGGGCCGCGCCCGCGGTGATGACGGACGAGCGCGGCGCCTGGTTCCTGGCCCAGGCGCGGGCGTGCGCGCAGGCCCTGGAGATACTCCTGCTGCCCCCGGCGGAGCGCCGCCCGCCCACCGCCTAGGCGGCTACGCCTCCTCCTTCTTGGCGCGGCTCGGCTGCACCCGCTTGGGCTCCCCCGGCATCTTGGGGTAGTCCGGCGGGTAGGGCATGTCGCCCAGCTCGTGTTCGTGCTCGTCGCGGGCGGCCAGTTCGAGCAGCGGCTCCAGGCCGAAGGCGTGGTCCTCCATGTCGGCGTGGACGTCCCCCACCTCGGCGTACCGCGCGGGCATGGTCTTCAGGTCGAAGTCCTCGGGGTGGACGTAGTCGAGCTCGTCCCAGCGCAGCGGCGCTGAGACCGGGGCGTGCGGTTTGGGGCGGACCGAGTAGGCGGAGGCGATGGTGCGGTCGCGGGCCGTCTGGTTGTAGTCGACGAAGATCCGCTCGCCGCGCTCCTCCTTCCACCACGCGGTGGTGACCTTCCCCGCCATGCGCCGCTCCAGCTCGCGCCCGATCGCGATGGCGCAGCGGCGCACCTCGGTGAAGGTCCAGCGCGGCTCGATCGGGACGAAGACGTGGATGCCCCGGCCGCCGGACGTCTTGGGCCAGCCCCGGATGCCCGACTCGGCCAGCAGGGCGCGGAGTTCGTGGGCGACCGGGACCGCGTCGTCGAAGTCGGTGCCGGGCTGCGGGTCCAGGTCGATGCGGAGTTCGTCGGGGTGGTCGGTGGCCGCGCGCCGCACCGGCCACGGGTGGAAGGTGAGGCAGCCCAGGTTGGCGGCCCACAGGACGGCGGCGGGCCCGGCCGGGCAGATCTCGTCGGCGTGGCGGCCGCTGGGGAAGGAGATGCGGGCGGTGGGGATCCACTCGGGCAGGTTCTTGGGGGCCCGCTTCTGGAAGAAGGACTCGCCGTCGACGCCGTCGGGGTAGCGCTCCAGGGTGGTCGGGCGGTCGCGCAGCGCGCGGGTGATCCCGTCGGCGACGGCCAGGTAGTACGTGGCCACGTCGAGCTTGGTGTAGCCGCGCTCCGGGAAGTACACCTTGTTCGGGTTGGACAGCCGGACGGCCCGTCCGGCCACGTCCAGCTCGACGGCCTCGCCCTTGCTCGTGCCCATGCAGGCCACGGTAGGCGGGAGCCGCAAATGGCGCATATCGGCACAGTCCGGCGAGAATCAATGGCATGGATCTGCCGGTGATGCCGCCCGTGAAGCCGATGCTCGCCAAGTCGGTCGCCAGGATTCCGCCCGGGATGCAGTACGAGGCGAAGTGGGACGGCTTCCGGGCGATCGTGCACCGCGACGGCGACGAGATCGTCATCGGGAGCCGCAACGGCAAGCCCCTGACCCGCTACTTCCCCGAGCTCGCCGAGGCGCTCAAGGAGCGGCTGCCGCGGCGCTGTGTGGTGGACGGCGAGATCGTCATCGTCCACGAGGGACGGCTCGACTTCGACCGGCTCACCGAGCGCATCCACCCGGCCGCCTCGCGGGTGAACCTGCTGGCCGAGCAGACCCCGGCCAGCTTCGTCGCCTTCGACCTGCTGGCGCTCGGCGACGACTCGCTGCTCGACACCCCGCTGAGCGAGCGCCGGACGGCCCTGGCGAAGGCCCTGGAGGGCGTCACGGCGCCGGTACACCTGGCGCCCGCCACCACCGACGCCGAGGAGGCCCAGGAGTGGTTCGAGCGGTACGAGGGCGCCGGGCTCGACGGCGTGGTGGCCAAGCCGCTCGATCTGCGCTACCGCCCGGACGCCCGGCTGATGTACAAGATCAAGCACGAGCGCACGGCCGACGTGGTGGTGGCGGGCTACCGCTTCCACAAGAGCGGCCCCGTCGTCGGCTCGCTCCTGCTCGGCCTGTACGACGCCTCCGGCGCCCTCCAGCACGTCGGGGTCTGCGCGGCCTTCCCGATGAAGCGGCGGGCCGAGCTGGTCGAGGAGCTGGCGCCGCTGCTGCTGGAGGACCCGGTGGGCGGCGGGCACCCCTGGGCGGCCTGGCTGGACGAGGCCGCCCACGAGGGCGCCCGGCTGCCGGGCGCGCAGAGCCGCTGGACCGGCAAGAAGGACCTGTCGTGGGTGGCGCTGCGGCCGGAGCGGGTGTGCGAGGTGGCGTACGACCACATGGAGGGCGACCGCTTCCGGCACACCGCCCAGTTCCGCCGCTGGCGCCCGGACCGGTCCCCCGACAGCTGTACGTACACCCAGCTGGAGGAACCGGTCCGCTACGACCTGGCCGAGGTGCTGTCGGGCGGATGAGCGGCGCGCTCAGCCGTCGCGGCGCGCGATCACCCGGTACGCGTTGGAGAACCGGGTCCGCCGCGCCAGCGGGTTGAGCAGCTGGTCGAGCCCGTACACCGCGATGAGCACCGGCAGCGCCGCCCACACCAGCGCGGACCTGACGGCCCGTGCGGCGCGGCCGGGGCGGCGCGGGCGCCAGGGCGCGTCGTCGCGCGGCAGCAGCCAGTCGAACAGGAACCAGGTGGCGCACACCAGGTCGGCCGGGATGTGGGCGTCGCGCCGCTCGGCCACCTCGACGGTGAAGCCGAGCTCGCCCAGCCGCCGGCACAGGTTGCCCATCGGGACCATGTTCAGGTGCTGGGGCTGGAACCAGGGCAGCCAGAGCCGGCCGAGCAGCCGCCCCGAAAGGGACTCGGGGTCGGGGACCTCGATCAGCAGATGTCCACCGGGCGCCAACGCCCGGTGCGCGGCGGCCAGTTCGCGGTGCGGGTCGAGGGTGTGCTCCAGGTAGTGGAACATGCTCACCGCGTCGTAGCGGCCCGCCATCTCCTCGGCGAGGTCCACGAAGTGGCCCCGGTAGGCCTCCTCGACGCGGCCCTCCTTGGCCGCGAGCTCGACGCCCTCGCCCATGTCGAGGCCGTCGAACCGGGTGTCGGGCAGCACCTCCTTGGCGGTGGCGCAGAAGTGGCCGAGCGAGGTGCCGACGTCCAGCCACCGGCCGGGCAGGGCCACCCGCCGCAGCGCGCGGGCGCTGCGGCGGAACCGCTTCTTGCTGCCGCTGCCCTCGAACATCTTGGCGGTCGTCTCGGCGCCGAGGCCGTCGTAGAAGTCCCGGTAGTAGAAGTCCAGGCCCTCCTGGCTCAGGCGCGGGTTCTGGAAGACGTGACCGCAGCCGCGGCACCGGTCGAGGACGAACTCGCCGGGCTTGCCCTGGATGAGGTCCGTGGTGCGGAACTTGCGGCGCAGGTCCGTGCCCAGGCACCAGGGGCAGTCGGTGCGCGCGGGCAGGAAGAAGCGGCCCGTACCGCGGGCCAGTTCGTCCCGGTACGACGGGCGGAGTTCGGCGATCCGTTCGCTGTCGGGCATGTGCGTCCCTCTCTGTGGGGGCTATCGGGCGCGCCCGGCGACGGGCGCCTCGGCGGCGAGCTTTTCGAGGTGCGCGGCAGCGGCCGACTCGCCGCCGGCGGCGCGGAAGGCGTCCCGGACGCGGCGGGCCGCGTCCCGGTAGCCCGGCTCGGTCACCACCGCGTCCAGGGCCGCGCCGATCTGCTCGCGCCCCGCCCGCGCGAACTTCACCCGCACCCCGGCCCCGGCGCCCACCACCTGGGCCGCCACGACCGGCTGGTCGTCCCGGATCGGCGCGACCACCAGCGGGACCCCGTGCCACAGCGCCTCGGTGACGGTGTTGTGCCCGGCATGGCAGACGACCGCCGCCATCCGCTCCAGCAGGGCGACTTGCGGCAGCTCCGCCCTGACCAGCACATCGGGCCCGGCCGGCACCGCCCCGAGCAGCCCGCCGGGGTCGCACACCACCGCCCGCAGCTGTCCGGTGCGGGCGCGGACCGCCGCGACGCTCTCGGCGAGGAAGCGGCCGCCCGCGTCGGTGTTGGCCGTGCCCAGCGTGATCAGGACCGCCGCCGTGCCCGGCGCCAGGTCCAGCCACTGCCAGGGGAAGTCCCCGGCGGCGGAGCGCCGGGCGGCCAGCGCCGGTCCGACGAACCGCAGGTCCGTTGGCGGTGTGGTGTACGGGCCGGTCAGCTCGGGGGTGGTGAAGGCGAGGGTGAGGGCCGGGGAGAAGCGCGGGTCGTGGGTGGCGGCCGGGTCGCCGATGCGCTGCCTCAGCTCGCCGAGCAGCCCGGTGAGCCAGCTGCGCACCCCGGGCATTCCGGCCATGCTCTCGGTGAGTTCGGCCGAGGTGGTCGACGAGGTCGCGAAGGGCACGCCGAGCCGCTCCGCCACCAGGGCGCCCGCCACGGTCTGCTGGTCGGCCACCACCACGTCCGGGCCGAACGCGGCGATCGCCGCCTCCACCCCGGGCGCCATCGCCTCGGCGAGCGGGCCGAGGAAGTCGGCCCACAGGAACTTCAGCGCCGCCACTCCGCGCAGCTGCGGAGGCCGTCCCGCGAGGTGGTCGGGCCCGGCGCACCCGTACACCCGGGGCCGCTCCCCCACCAGCCGCTCGACGATCGCGGGCCGTCCCGCCCACGCCACCTCGTGGCCGCGCGCGGTCAGCTCGGCGGCGACGGCGGCCGCCGGGTTGATGTGGCCGGTCAGCGGCGGCACCACGAACAGGAAGCGGCTCACCGGACCGGCCCCGGTCCACTGGGCTCGGGCGCGGCTGCGGCGTGCTCGCGGACCCAGTCGAGGGCGAGCCGCCCGACCGCGTCGGAGGCCTCGACCAGGACCGAGTGCTTCTGCCCCGGCACCACCGCGACCCGGCAGTGCGGCAGCAGCGACCGCAGCCGGGCGGACTCGGCCGCCACCAGCCCCTCCTGCCCGTTGACCAGCAGGACCGGACAGCGCACCCCGCCCAGCTGCTCGTCGGTGAGCACCCGCCCGGTGGGCATGTCCTCGGCGATGGTGGTGGCGCGTACGAGCCGGGCGGCGGCCCGGCCGAGGCGGCGGATGTGCGCGTCGTGGCGAGCGTCGCCGGTCCGGGTCGAGGAGAGCGTCCCGTACTGCTCGGTGAACCACACCAGCGCCTCGTCGTCCCCCATGTCCCCCGCGTGGCGCAGGGCGTTCGTCATCGTGTGGGACCAGGCCCGGCTGGCGGGCCCCGACTCGACCACGGTGACGGTGGCGACCCGCTCGGGCCGGTGGACCACGAAGTCGAGGGCGACCGTGCCGCCGAAGGAGTTGCCGACGAGGTGGACAGGATGGGCGATGCCCAGTTCGTCCAGGAGCGCGTCGAGATCGGCGGTGAAGTGCTCCAGGGTGTAGCCGCTGGGCGGGCGTTCGCTGCGGCCGTGTCCCCGCAGGTCGTACATGACGGCGTCGAACCCGGCCTCGGCGAACCTGGGGCCGAGGGTGAAGTAGTAGCTGGCGAGGCTGTCGATGAAGGCGCCGTGGACGAACACCACGGTGGCCTCCGGCCGTCGGTGGGGCGGGCGCAGCCGCTGGACGTGCAGGCCGAGACCGTTCGCGCGGATCATGACCATGGGGCGGCTCCCGCTTCCGGGGCCGCGCCCAGGCTGCGCAGGACATGGTCGACGAGCCGCCCCACGGACAGCGCGATCACCTCGTCGATCTCCAGGGAGGCCACGAACTCGGCGAAGTTGACCTGTTCGCCGTACCGCTCCTGGAGATGTCCGGACAGCATGACGAGGTCGATGCTCTCCAGCTCCAGATCGTCGCCGAACAGGGTCTCGGGGCGGATGTCGGCGGGGTCGGGGGCGTAGTCCCCGAGCACCTCCACGATCAGGGCGGCGATCTCGGCCAGGACCTGCTCCTCGTCGGGCGGGGCGAGCGGGACGGGGCCGGGCGGCCGTTCGCTGGTGGTCACTGGGTGTTCTCCTCAAGGGTCGTCGCAGCCGTGGTCCAGGCCACGACATGGGTGGGGTCGACGAGCGTGCAGTGGACGTGGTGGCGGCGGCCGTCGACGGTGACGGTGAGGGTGAGGGAGTCGGGGGCCTCACCGGCCGCATGGGTCACTTCGAAGGCGTGCGGCCGCCCGCCGAACCCGGTGCCCTCCGCCTTGGCGGCGGCCTCCTTGGCCGTCCAGAACCGGGTGAACCAGAGGGCCTCGGGCTCTCCCGATCCGGCCACGAGCCGTTCCAGCAGGGCGAGTTCACGGGAACCGAGGGCGACGCGCCGGGTCTCGGGGGTGCGCTCCGCGACCTCTTCGATGTCGATACCGACACCGCTGCCGTACGGGCCGGGGCGCGCGGGGCGTACGACAGCGACGGCCAGATCGCCCCGGTGGGCGAGGGAGAGGTCGAGCGCCGGGAGCGTACGGCCGTGCACCCCCACGGCACGGGGCCGCCCCGACTCCTCGTTCACGATCTCGATCTCGGCCGGGAACACCGCGCCCTCGCCGCGCTCCCACAGCCACCTCCGTACCGCGTCCTTGGCGGCGATCCGGCCGAGCAGCCACTGCCGCCGGCCGCGCGGCGGCTTCTTCTCGTACGCCTCGCGCTCGGCCCGGCCCAGCTGGATGCGCATCAGCAGGTCGCGGGAGGCCGGGTCCGGCCATACGTCCCGCAGCAGGCACCAGCCGCCGGGCCGGGCCTCGGCGAGGGCCAGGTGCTCCGGGTAGCCGCCGGACCTGCGGGCGTCGAGCCCGGAGAACCGGCGGTCGCGCCAGCCGGAGAGCTCCGCCCACACCGCCCCGCCGGGCAGGGTGAGCCGGACGTCGGCGAGGAGGGTGTCCTCGGTGAGCGAGGTGATGACGGCGTGGCAGTCGACGGGGGTTCCGGGGGGCGGGGGCGGCCCGAAGAAGCGGGCCTCCGCCAGGGCGACGGGGAAGATGACGGTGCGGGTGGGGTGGGTCGACATCAGCCAGTAGCCGAGGAGTTGGCCCACGTTGTCGAGGAGCGCGCCCGGCGCGGAAGGCGTGGTGATCGTGCCCCGGACGTGCCGGGGCCCGACCCCGCGCAGGGCGGTGACGCCCTGGAAGGCAGGCCCGTGGAACATCCACCGGTCCTCGTAGAGCTGGGCCGCCGCGATGCCGGGCGCCCGCTCGTCGGCCGCGTCCAGTGGCGGCGCGGGCGGCGGGGCCGGGTAGCCGGGGGCGAGCTCGACGCTCGCGCGGGCGTACGGCCCGAACGCGACCGCCCACCGCCCGGGGCCGTCCGGCCGGGCGGTGATCGTCACGTCCACCGCCGGGATGGCGTTGACCCACCGCTCCAGCCGCACGTCGTGGACGGCGACGGCCCGGTGCCCGGGCGCGGCCCGCTCGGCGGCGGCCATCAGATGGTGCAGGACGGTGGTGGCGGGGACGACCGGATGCCGGTCGGCCAGATCGGGCCATCCGGGCCGCTGGGGGAAGAAGCAGTGGTCGAGGAGGTAGGGCATGTCGGCGGTGGAGACGCGGAGCCGGGTGCGGTGCTCGCGATCGGACTCGGGCTCGGGCTCGGGCTCGGGGGGCGGGCCCGCCGCCTCCAGTACCGCCGCGACACTGTCCGCCGTCTCCCGCATCAGCGCGTCGAGCTCTGCCGCGACGGGGTGGTGCGGGGTGAGCGACGCCCCCAACACGCCTGCTGATAGGCGGTGTTCGGCCCGTACCTCGGTACGAGGGCTCAGCTCCGCACGTAACTCCTCCACCCGGCGAGGGTCCAGGGCAACCAGCGCCGCCCCCAGGTCGAGGGGAATCGGGGCGGCGGCGGAGGAGCGCGCCCCGACCGGCCGGGCGGGCGACAGCGCGTACCCCTCCGCCCACAGCCCCGTCTCCACCCGCAACAGCTGTGCCAGCCCCCCGCGCCGGGGCGAGTTGGCGGAGAGCGTGAGGTGGTCGCGGGTCTTGAGGGTGTCGTCGATCAGCGACGTCAGACGGCCCGTGCCCACCTGGACGAAGGCGCGGAAGCCCGCCGCGTACAGGGCGTCGACGAGCGGCCGGAACCGTACCGGTTCCAGGAGGTGGCGGACGAACAGGGCGCGGACCCCGTCGGGGTCGGCCGGGAACGGGGCCGCCGTGGTGCCGGACCAGACCGGGACCCGCTGCGGAAGGATCTCCGCGGCGTCCACGCCCCGCTTCATCGGGCCCAGATACGGAGCGAGCATGGGTGTGTGGAAGCCGGAGCGGAACGGGAGCACCTGGCAGATCACGCGCTCGGCCCGGAGCTTCGCCGCGAACTCCTCTACGGGAGCCTCCGGGCCGCACACCATCGACTGGCCGGGCGAGTTGTCGTGCGAGAGGACCAGGTCCGGCCAGTCGGCGAGCGCCTCGCTCACCCGGGCCGCAGGTGCGCCGATCGCGGCGAACGCCAGGCCCGGCACCCGGAGCGAGTCCGGGTCGAAGGAGGCGAAGAAGGCGTCCGCCTTGTCGGCCGCGAACATGCCGCCCGCGATCATCGCCGCCCACTCCCCGACGCTGTGTCCGGCGACGGCGTCGGGCCGGACGCCGAGCGCGCGCAGGGCCTCGTCGAGGACCCGGCCGACGCGGAGCACGCCGAGCCCGTGCCGGGCGACGTCGGTCGCCTCGGTGTACGTACGGCCCGGCAGCCGCAGCCCGTAGTGCTTGGCCACCTCGTCCACCCGGGGCGCGAACTCGGCCTCCAGGCCGGGGAAGACGAACGCCACCTTGCCCCCGCCCGCCTCCCCGAGCAGCGGGTGCGGGGCGAACCACACATCGCTGCGGCCGCGCCACGGGCGGCCCTGGGCCACCGCACGGCGGGCGAGCGCCAGCCGTTTGGCGGTCGGGTCGACGATGCCGAGCCGGGCCGTGAGCGTGTCTCGCGCGTACGGGGCGGCGCCCCGCTCCCGTACCGTCGCGTCGTCCGCGTCCAGGGCCCGCGCCAGGCACTCCACGGTGTCTGCGGACAGGCGCAGCACGCGCTCCGGTTCGCGCACGGCCGCCCGGCGCCGGGCGGGCACGGCTCCCGGCGCCTGCTCCAGGACCACATGGGCGTTGATCCCGCCGAAGCCGAAGGCGTTGACGGCGGCCCGGCGCAGCGGCCCCTCCCACGGCCGGGCGGCCGCCGCCGGGCGGAAGCGGGTGCGGGCGAGGGCGGGGTGCGGGTCATCGCAGTGCAGGGTCGGCAGCAGGGTCGCGTGGTGCACGGCGAGGGCCGCCTTCACCAGTCCGGCGACGCCCGCCGCGGGCATGCAGTGGCCGATCATCGACTTCACCGAGCCGATGACGGGCGCGTCCGCGCCGTCCGCGCCGGGCCCGAAAACCTCGGCCAGCGTGGCCAGTTCGGCCGTGTCGCCCGCCGGGGTGCCGGTGCCGTGCGCCTCCAGGAGGCCGAGGGATCCGGGGTCGCGGGGGTCGAGGCCCGCCGCCCGCCAGGCCTGGCGGACCGCGCGGGTCTGGCCGCCCGGGTCGGGGTTCAGCAGAGTGGCGGCGCGGCCGTCGCCCGCGACGCCGGTGCCACGGATCACCGCGTACACGCGGTCGCCGTCGCGTTCGGCGTCCGCGAGGCGCTTGAGGACGACGACGCCGGTGCCCTCGCCGATGAGGATGCCGTCGGCGGCCGCGTGGAAGGGGCGGCTGCGCTGGCTCGGCGAGAGGGCGCGGAGCTGGGCGAAGACGCTCCACAGGGTGATGTCGTGGCAGTGGTGGACGCCGCCCGCGAGCATCAGGTCGCAGCGGCCCGAGGCCAGTTCGCCCACCGCCTGGTCCACCGCGATGAGCGAGGACGCGCAGGCCGCGTCCACCGTGTACGCCGGGCCCCGCAGGTCCAGGCGGTTGGCGACGCGGGACGCCGCCAGGTTGGGGACGAGCCCGATGGCCGACTCCGGGTGCTCGGGTCCCAGCGTCTCGGTGAAGGCGGCCCGCACCCGGTCGAGCTGGTCCGGGGCGAGGTGGGGCAGCAGCTCGCCCAGGATCCGCGTCAACTGGTGGGCCGTACGCACCCGTTGGTCGAGGCGGACGAGGCCCGGGTTGAGGTAGCCGCCCCGGCCGAGGACCACCCCGACCCGGCCGCGCTCGGGCAGCCGCTCCTCGCCGCCCGCGTCCGCGAGGGCCCGGGCCGCGACCGACAGCGCGATGAGCTGGTCGGGCTCGGTGCCCGCGACGGAGTTCGGCATGATGCCGAAGCGGGCGGCGTCGACCTCGGCGAGGCCGTCCACGAAGCCGCCGCGCCGGCAGTAGATCCGGTCGGCGGCGCCGCCCGGGTCGCCGGGCCGGTAGTAGACCGGGTCCCAGCGCCCCTCGGGCACCTCCCGTACGGCGTCGACGCCGTCGACGAGGTTGCGCCAGTACGCGTCCAGGTCCCCGGCGCCGGGCAGCAGGACGGCCATGCCGACGATGGCGACGGGGACTTGACGCCCCCTCATATCCGTTGCCCGTGACGTCTCGGCGGTCATGTCACCAACCCGACGCCGTGTAGACCACGGACGTGGTCGACGCGTCGCCCCAGGCCAGCTCCCGGAGCAGGGCGAGCGCGCCCTCCTCGCGGTCGATGAGGGCGACACCACGCCGCGCGTACTCGCGGGCAAGGTGCGGGGTGACCATGCCGCCGTGCACCGCGGACGGCGCCCACGGCCCCCAGTGCACGGTCAGCGCCCGCCGCCCGGTGCGCCGCGCCCACCGCTCGCCGAGTTGCGCGAGCGCGTCGTTGGCGGCGGCGTAGTCGCTCTGCCCCCGGTTGCCGAGGACGGCGGAGACACTGCCGAACAGGACGGCCGTCCCGGGGCCGTGGGGCAGTTGGGACGCGGCGTCGAGCAGGGCGCGGGCGCCGTCCGCCTTCGTCGCGTACACCCGCCGGAACGACTCGGGGTCCTTCTCCTCGATGAGCCGGTCCTCGATCACGCCCGCCGCGTACACGACCACGTCGATGCGCCCGTGTTCGGCCTGGATCTCCTTGACGGCCTGGGCCACGGCCCCGCCGTCGCACATGTCGGCGACGCGGTACGCGGCGGGGCTGCCGAGGCGCTCCAACCGGTCGAGGGTGTGGGTGACTTCGCGGCCCGCGAGGACGTTCCTCACCTCGCGCTCGATCGCGGCGGGGGCCAGGTCCCCCCGGGCGGCGAGCAGCGCCCGCAGCGCGGCCGCGTCGGCGGCGCCCGCCAGCTCCGGGTCCTCGGGCCCGGTGGGCAGCGGGGTCCTGCCCAAGAGCTCGATGCGGCAGTGGGAGGCCGCCGCGAGCGCCAGGGCGACGTCGGCGGTGATGCCGCGCGCGCCTCCGGCGAGTACGACGACGGAGTCCCGGTCGAGCCCGAGCGCCGCCGCTTCGGCGGCCCCGTCCCCGGCGGGCCCCGCACCGGTCCGCGCCAGCCCGCCGAGGGCGCGCTCCACGAGCTCGTACCCGTACCGCCCGGCATCGGTGCGCACCACGACGGGGGCGCGGTCCTCTGCGTACAGCTCGGCCAGCAGGAAGTCGGCCCGCCGCGCGGCGGTGGCCGCCGGGTCCAGGTCGACGACGCGGGCGGCGATGTCGCCGTACTCCCGCCCGATGGTCCGGAACAGCCCGTGCAGCCCCGCCCCCGCGTCCTCTGCGGCGCCGGGCGCGGTCCTGCCGCAGATCAGCCACCGGGGTCCGAGGCGCAGTGCGGCCCGGAAGACCTCGAAGGCCCCGGGGAGCAGCGCCTCGCCACCGCTGGACGGGGCCATGGCTCCCAGGTGGAAGACCCCGTCGAGGGGGCCGTCGGCCGGGTCGAGCCTGCGGTCGGTGTCGTACGCGACGGCCTGCGCGCCCCGCTCCCGCAGCCGGGCCGCCAGCTCCTCGGCGGTCGCACCGCCGCCGAGCAGGGCGAAGCGCCTGCCGTGGAGGTCGGCGTCCGGTGGCGTGGCGGGCACGTCGAGAGGCGTCTCCTCCAGGAGGAAGCGGCGCGGGGCGACGCCCCGGACGGGCTCGGGTTCGGGTGCGGCGATCGCGGGCCCGGACTCGGGCCCGGCCTGTGTCTCGTGCCCGGTGATCCACGCCGTGATCGCGGCGACCGTACGGGCCCGGGAGAGCTCCTCCATCTCCGCGTCATCGAAGGTGCGGGTCCCCGCGAGGTGGCGGGCCAGCTCTCCGACGATCTCGGTGCGCTTGATGGAGTCGATGCTCAGGTCCGCTTCGAGGTCCAGATCGGGCTCGATCATGTCGACCGGATAGCCGGTGCGTTCGCTGATGACGGTGAGCACGGCCTGCTCGATGTCGACGACGACCGGCTGCGGGGCCTCCTCGGACGCCACCGGGGCCTGTACGACGGAGACGGATTCCGTACGGGGTGGGACCGGCGGCGGGGACGCGGCGCCGCCCGTCGCCCCCAAGTGCGTGAGCAGGACGTCCCGTTGGGCCGCGACCAGCTCGCGCGTCGTGCGCAGGAAGTCCGCGATGAGGTCGTGCTGGGAGGGGCTGTCGCGCGTCACCGTGTTCGTCTCCAGACTGACCCGTCGGGCCGGTTGCAGGGCTCCGGGCAGCAGGTCGCCGGAGCGGGTGCGGACCAGGTGGCCGTCCACGGTCCAGCCGGGCGGCTCCGGCCGTACCGTCACCGCGCCCCGGCCCTGGAGGAGCCGCCCGGCGCGTACCGGCACACCCGCGACCGCGAGCCGCGCCAGCGACTCCAGCAGGCCGCGCAGCCCGGCGCCGGGGCGGGGCTCGCAGGCGAGTGCCAGGTGCGGCCGGTCGCCCAGGATCTGGCCGACGAGGCCGGTCAGCACCGTGCCCGGCCCCGCCTCGACGAAGATCCGCGCCCTCGCCGCGTACATCGCCTCGACCTGCTCGGCGAACCGCACCGGCGACCCGATCTGCGCGGCCAGTTCGGCGCGTACGCCCTCGGGCCGGGCCGGATAGACGGCGGCGGTGCGGTTGCTCCAGACCGGGAACTCCGGCGCCCTGACCGGGTGCCGGGCCAGGGCCGGGGCGAACCGTTCGCCCGCACCGGCGACCAGCGGGCTGTGGAACGCGCAGGCGACCGGGATGCGCCGCACGGCGTGTCCCGCGCCCCGGAGGTGGTCCAGCGCCTCGTCCACCAGGGCGGTGGGGCCGGAGACGATGGTCTGGCGGGGGCCGTTGCGGTTGGCCGCCACGACCCGGCCGGTCAGCCCCGCATCGGCGAGGACGCGCTCCACGTCGGCGGGGGCGGCCGCGACCGCCGCCATGGTGCCGGGGTCCTCCCCGAGCGAGTCCAGGATCGATTCGGCCCGGCGGGCGCTCAGGTCGAGCAGCGCGTCGGGGGTGAGGGCTCCGGCAGCGGCCAGGGCCACCAGTTCCCCGTAGGAGTGCCCGCCCGCCATGTCGGGCCTTACGCCTGCCCACTCCAGAATGTGACTTACCGTCACCCCAGCGATCCCCAGGGCCGGTTGAGCCATCCTGGTGTCCTTCAGCGTCTCCTGCTGACGGTCGGCCGCGCCCGGGTCGAAGGCCTTGGGCGGATAGAGCGCGTGGGCGTACGACCCGCCCTGCCGTAAGAGTTGCGCGGCCTCCGGGAAGGCGACGAGGAGCTCGGCGAGCATGCCGGGCCGCTGGCTGCCCTGGCCGGGGAAGAGGAAGGCCACCTTGGCGTCGGCCCCGAAGCCCTCGCTCCCGGGCCCGCCCGTCCCGGGTGAGCCAGCGCCCGGCTCGGACCCGTCCGCCAGATACACCCCCTGTCCCCGCTCCCCTGCCGCCGCCTTCCGCAGGAGCCCGGGCAGCTCGTCGACGCTCTCCGCGACGACCGCGATCCGCACCGGACCCGGCCGCGTCTCGGCGCGCCGGGCCGCCACCAGCGCCGCGTCCCGGAGCCGCAGCCCCGCGCCCGGCCCACCCAGCTCGCCCAGCAGCCACTGGGCCTCCCGCCCCGCCGCCGCCGTGTCCGCGCCCCGGAACAGGAACAGCTCGGCCGGCCACTCCTCGTACCCCTGGGCCGGTGGCGCGTCCGTGGCGTGGGCGGTGAGCACCGCGTGGAAGTTGGTGCCGCCGAAGCCGAACGCGCTGACCCCGGCGACCCGTTCGGCCGGCGGGGCCGCCCACGGCCGGGCCTCGGCGTGGAAGGCGAAGGGGCTGGTGGCGGGGTCCCAGGCCGCGTTCGGCTCCTGGAGGTGGAGCGTGGGCGGGGTGATGCCGGTGTGCAGGGCCATCGCCGCCTTGATCAGGCCCGCCAGGCCCGCCGCGCACTTGGTGTGGCCCAGCTGGGACTTGACCGAGCCGAGCGCGCAGCCGCCCGGCGCCGCGCCCGATTCGGTGAACACGGCGGTCAGCGTGGCCAGTTCGGTGCGGTCGCCGACCACGGTCCCGGTGCCGTGCGCCTCCACAAGGCCGACGCGGGCGGGCGGGATCCCGGCCGCCCGGTAGGCCCGTTCCAGCGCGGCCCGCTGGCCCTCGGGCCGGGGCGCGGTGAGCCCGAGGGAGCGGCCGTCGCTGGCGCTGCCGATGCCCTTGACCACGGCGTAGACCCGGTCGCCGTCCCGCTCGGCGTCGGCCAGGCGCTTCAGCGCCACGCAGGCCACCCCCTCGCCGAGCACGGTCCCGTCGGCCGAGGCGTCGAACGTACGGGAGCGGCCGGTCGGGGAGAGGGCGCGCACCGACGAGAACAGCAGGTAGTCGTTGATGCCGTTGTGCAGATCGGCGCCGCCGCAGAGCACCATCTCGCTGGTGCCGGAGGCGAGTTCCTTGCAGGCCACGTCGAGCGCGGCGAGCGAGGAGGCGCAGGCCGCGTCGACTGTGTAGTTGGCGCCGCCGAGGTCGAGGCGGTTGGCGATCCGGCCCGCGATGACGTTGGCGAGCATGCCGGGGAAGGAGTCCTCGGTGAGCGTGGGCAGCTGCTCCTCGACGGCGGCCGGTATCTCCCCCAGATAGGCGGGCAGGACCATGCGCAGGGTGGTCGCGCCGGACAGGTCGCTGCCCGACTCCGCCCCGAAGACCACGGACGTACGGGAGCGGTCGAAGGGCCGTTCGCCGTACCCGGCGTCCTCCAGCGCCCGCCGGGCCGCTTCGAGGGCGAGCAGCTGTACGGGTTCGATGCTGCCGAGCGAGGCGGGCGGGATGCCGTACGCGAACGGGTCGAAGGGGATCGGCGGCAGGAAGCCTCCCCACCGCGACGCGGTCGTACCGGCGCGCTCGCCCGTGGGGTCGTGGTAGATCTCCGGGTCCCAGCGGTCGGCGGGGACCTCGGTGACCGCGTCGACGCCGCCGATGACGTTCGCCCAGTACGTCGCCAGGTCGGGGGCCTTCGGAAACATGCAGGCCATGCCCACGACAGCGATGTCGAGCGGCTGCGCGGCAGGCTCCTCGACGACCTCTTCGGACACGCCGAGGGCTTCGCGCAGCTCGGCCGAGCGCCGCTCGGCGAAGGCGGTGGCGCCCCGGCTCACGGCGTCGTGCAGCGCGCCGACGGTCGTGGCCGCCGAGCGCAGCACGGCCACCTCACCGGCCATGAACATCCCGGCGTCGAGCTGGCGCTGCTCGGAGACCGGCCGCAGCTCGGGGCCCTCCCGCTCCACTCCCTTGCTGGCGATCCGCAGCCGCCCGATGTTCAGCCGCTCCAGCTCCTCCCACGCCTGGCGGTCGGGGGTGCCGTCGGCGCGCAGACGGGCGCGGGCAGCCGCGTAGTCGGCGGTGTACGGGCTGGCGACGCAGCGGGTGGCGTGGCCCGGGGCGCTCTCCAGGAGGGCGGTGGCCCCGGCGGCGATCACCTGGCGCTGGAAGACCGGCTGGATCGCGCCGTGCTCGACCGCCTCGGCCGTGAACAGGTAGGCGGTGCCCATCAGGACGCCGACCGCGACGCCGCGTGCGGCGAGCGGGGCGGTGAGCGCGGCGGCCATGGCCGAGGAGCGCTCGTCGTGGATGCCGCCCGCGAGCAGCACCTGGAAGTCGCCCGCGGTGCCGGGCGCGCGGGCCACGTACTCCTCGACCACCGCCAACTGCGCCTCCCAGAGCGGAAAGCTGTTGCGCGGTCCGACATGTCCGCCGCATTCGGCGCCTTCGAAGACAAATTTACGCATGCCCATGTCAATGAACTGTTCGAGCAGCGTGGCCGACGGCACGTGCAGGAACGTCTTGACGCCGACCGCCTCCAGGTCGGCCGCCTGGGAGGGGCGACCCCCGGCGATGATCGCGTGGGTGGGCCGGACCGCCCGTACGGCCGCGAGCTGTTCCGCCCTGATCCGGCTGTCCGCGAAGCCGAGGATGCCCACGCCCCAGGGACGTCCGGCCAGTTCGTCGCGGGTTCGTTCAAGGAGGGCGCGGCTCTGGTCGCCGTCGGACAGGGCGAGCGCCAGCATCGGCAGCGCCCCTTCGCGCGCCACGGCCGCCGCGAAGCCCGCGCGGTCGCTGACCCGGGTCATCGGGCCCTGGACGACCGGCAGGCGGGTGCCGAGCGCGTCCGCCATCGCGGAACCCGCCGCCAGGGTCCGGGCCACGGCCGGATCGCCCACGGCGGCGAGGATGGCCTCGCGCACTCCACGTACGGCCGCGGCCACGGTGCCCCACCGGTCGGCGAACCGGGCGGCGAGGAACCCGTCCTGGCCTAAGGGGAGTTCGAGGCCGGTGCGGACGTTGCGCAGCACCCGGACGCCGTCGACGACGCTCGTCCCGGATCCGTCCGCCGTGCGCAGCACCGCCGCCGCCTCGTCGTCGATGCCGGACTCGGCGAGCAGGGCCAGCTGGGTGTCGAGGACGACCCCGGCCGCGCCGCCGGCCACGGCCGCCGCCGCCGTACGCGGGCCGATGCCCCCGCAGGCCCATACGGGCAGGTCGTACGCCGGGTCGGCGAGCAGCGCCTGGAGGAGGACGAACGTGCCGAGGTCACCGCCCCGGCCGCCACACTCGCTGCCGCGCGCCACCAGCCCGTACGCGCCGTCCGCCGCGGCCCGGCGCGCCTCGTCCCGGTCCCCGACCTCCGCCAACACCCGGCATTCGTCGGCCAGTTGGCCGATTTTCCAGTCGGCGTCGGCGGCAAGTAGCACGATGGGCGGGAGGGCGCCGCCGCACTCCTCGGCCACCTCCTCGGGTGTCAGCGCACAGTACGGCCCGACCCGGACGGCGAACGCGCCCGCCGTCCAGTGCCGTACGCGCGCGAGTGCCTCTCTGGCGCGGCGGTCGCCCGCTCCGAGATCCAGCACTCCGAGTCCGCCGGCCCGGCGGACCTCGGCGACCGGACGGGGGTCGGGCAGGCCCAACGGGCTCACTCCGATGACAAGTTCAGGGTTCGGCGCTACGGGCGTCATGAACACTCCGAATCAGACCGATGATGCTGCGAGGGGGGTGGCGGCAGCGGAGAGCCCCGAAGGGTCGGGGGCGGCGGGGGCGCCGGACGGCCGGGGGGTGGACCGCCCTGCGGCGCCGGGCCGCTGGTGGAGCTCGTACCACTGCCGGGACGTGCGCTGATACGGGGACTTGCGCTGGTGCCGGAACTCGTACCGCTGCCGGGACGTGCGGTGGGGCGGGGACTCTCGACGGCGCCGCCCGACGGGGAGGACCGGGGCGAGCGTGGTGCCTTACGGGTCGACGCGGCCGGCTGCCGCTCGGCCGGGGCCGACCTTACCGATCGCGGGGAGCGGCTGCCAGGGCGCCTCACACCCCGCCGCGCTGCCCCCTGCCGTCCCGGCTTCCCCATGGGCTCCCCACCTTTCCTGACGTTCCGTCATATCTGACACGCCGTCATATTGCAATCGCGCCCGCGCGGCAGATGGACGGATACGGGATCACCCGGCGGGACCGACGAGATCGGCGCACCGGATACGGATCATTCCTCACCGCATCCGGGATTTCATTTCCCCTTTCTCTCCATTCCAGTTCCCTTTCGGAATTTGTCACGCCGGTGAGCATGTGTGCGGCGGAGACAAGAAAGGGCGCGGCCGCACTCACCGCGGTGACAAGAAACAGTAACGCCCGGGACCTCCGCCACCCTTGCATATCGCGCACCTTGACCGTCCCCCTACTCGCAAGTAGTTTACGCATCCGAAACGCGGAACTTTCCGCCCTTCACCTAGCCTCACGCCCTTTCACGGGCGAGTGTTCGCGCCAGTTCCGCACTGTCCGTACAACACACAAGAGGTAGCTCATGGGAGCTCAGCAGAGAAAGTCCGGGACGAGATCCGCCCTGGCCGTCGCCGCCGCCGGCGGTGTCGTCGCGGGGCTGCTCGGATTCGCGGGCGCCGGGACCGCGCAGGCGGCCCCGGCAAAGCTCGTCCAGCAGTACGACTGCGTATTCCCGTTGATCGGCAGCGACCCGATCGAGGCGACCATCACCGCCGAGATTCCGACCGAGGTCGAAGTGGGCACGGCGTCGCCCGCCTTCGCGGTCAACACGGCCACGAAGGTGAGTTCACGGGCGGCACAGGGGCTCGGGCTCGTCGGCGGCAAGACGCTGGAGGGCAAGGCGACGGCGACCGTGACGGTATACACACCGGACGGGCCGCTCTCCGGAATCGGCGTCGAGAACACGGTCGAGAAGACCAACATCCCCAGCCCGCCCGCCGACTTCACCGTCGTCGCCAAGGGCAACGCGCCTTCGCTCACCTTCAATACGGCGGGCGACGCACGTATCGAGGTGAACGGGATCGGTCTGCACGACATGATCGTGCGCGACGCCAACGGCAAGCCGATCCAGCTGGTCACGGGCAAGGACACGTTCGACGCCCCGTGCACGCTGAAGTCGACGGACAAGGTCCTCGCGAGCTTCAAGATCGTGCCGAAGAACCCCACGAACCCCACGAACCCTACGAATCCCACCAACCCAACGAACCCGACGAACCCAACCGACCCGACCAACCCTACGAACCCGACCAACCCCACCAATCCAACGAACCCCACCAACCCGACTGACCCCACCAACCCCACAGCCCCCTCCGGCTCCACCGCTCAGCAGAACCTGAGCACCCAGGTGAAGGCCGCGGCCGGGACGCTCTCCATGAGCCAGCCCGGTGACAGCGTGCCTCTCTCCGCCGTGAACCAGGGCGTGGGCGGCGTCTCCAGCGGCAGCCTCCAGACCGTCACCGTCAAGGACGCCCGCAACGGCGTCACCGGCTGGTCGCTGACCGGCAAGGTCACCGACTTCACCGGTACGGCCGGTGCGATCGGCGCGGACAAGCTCAGCTGGAAGCCCGCGTGCACGACGTCCCCGGGCTCCAAGAGCAACTGCGTGCCAGGGACCGAGGGCCCCGTCGGAACCGTCGGCGCCACCCTGGCCGGGGCGCCCGACGCGGCTGCCACCGGCGGTCAGTTCGCCGTGGACAGCGCGCTCTCCCTCGCCATCCCCGCGACGGCAGCCGCGGGCGACTACAAGGCCGTGCTCACCCTCACCCTGACGTGAGTCGCGCCTCCCCCGGGCCGGTCGCACCCCGCGACCGGCCCGCTTCCGTCCCCACGAGCTCCCAGGGGGAACCCGTATGAGCAAGCGCAGCACTTCGCGGCGGTGGGCGCCGCTCCTCGCCGCCGTCGCCGTCCTCGGCCTGCTCGCGGCGTTCGCCGCGCTGCCCGCGCCCCTCGCTCGGGCCGCCGACAACGGCCGCTGGTCGGTCTTCCCGGTGCACCAGGGCGCGCCGGACACACCGGCACGGGCGTACTTCCGGATGACCGCCGACCGGGGCGCGACCGTGCGCGACAAGGTGACCGTGAAGAACCTCGACGCCCGGACGACGACCTTCCAGCTGTACGGAACCGACGGCTACAACACGCCGCGCGACGGCGGTTTCGCCGTACGGAACAAGGGCGAACGGATGACCGGCGTCGGGGCCTGGACCCGGCTGGACCGCACCGAGGTGACCGTTCCCGGTGGCGGCGAGGTCACCGTCCCGTTCACGCTCACCGTGCCCAAGGGCGCCGAGCCGGGCGACCATCCGGGGGCGATCGTCGCCCTCGACACCCATCTGGGCCGCGCCGACGGCAACGGGGTCGCGGTCCAGCAGGCCGTCGGGGCCCGCGTCTATCTGAAGGTGAACGGCGCCCGTGTGCAGGGGCTGCGCATCGACGACGTGCGATTCCGCTACACCGCGCCGCTGGTGCCGGGCGCGAAACGCGCCGCGACCATCTCGTACGCGCTGGTCAACAGCGGGAATGTGATGCTCTCGCCGCAGGTCACGCTGCGGGCGAAGGGAGTGTTCGGGCACACCGCCTTCGAGCCCCCGGGGCGGCGGCTGCCCGCCGAACTGCTGCCGGGCCAGCGCGTCGAGGTGACCCAGAAGTGGGTCGGGCCGCCGCTGGTGGACTGGGGGAACGTCGAGGTGACCGCCAGCGACACGGCGGGCAACCTCGTCGAGACCGCCGAGGTCGGCTACGCCACGGTGAACTGGACGGTCGTCGCCCTCGCCGGACTCGTCCTGGCCGGGGTGGTGGTGTGGTGGGCGCTGCGGCGCCGGGCGGCGGGGCGGAGGGGGTGACTTCGGCCGTGGGTGTACGGCTGACGCGGTGTCGTCCCGCGAATCGGCCGTACGCGTGCGGCTCGCGCGGTGTCGTCGCCTCATACGGTCCCTGGGGCCTCATACGGTCCCTGGGGCCTCATACGGTCCCGGTGCCAGCCTCTTATGCCGTCCCCTCCTCGTCCTCGCCCCGCAGGCGGCGCGGCACGTAGTGGAGGGCCGTGATGCCCGCCGCGCCGAGCACCCCGGCGCCGGTGAGCAGCCAGCCCGCGGCGGCGGCGCCGGTGCCCGCGAGGCTGCCGCCGCCGGAACCGGGGCCGTTGACGTGGGTGACCAGGTCGGTGCCGCCAGCGGTGCCGGCCGAGGTGCCGCCGGTCGTCCCGGGCGGCGGGACGGACGGGCTGGGGACGGTGGTTCCGGTGGGGCCGGGGGTGCCGCCGGGGCCGGTCGGGCTCGGGCCGGTCGGGGACGGTCCCGTCGGCCCCGGACCGGCCGTCGCGGAGGCCGTCGGGGTGGGGCCGGAGGGGGTCGGGGCGGTGGGGGTCGCGCCCGTGGGGTCGGCGCCGGTGATGGTGAACCGGTGGAGTGTCTTGTTCTGGTCGGCGGGCTTGAGCGTGCAAGGTGCCTCGAACACGTCGCCGTAGGGCGGCAGTTGGACGACCTTGCCCGCTCCGTCCCGGGCCGTCAGCTTCAGCGTGAGGGCGTTGACGTCGATGGTGGCCGAGCCGGGCCTGCGGAAGGAGAGCGAAGGGGCCGCGCCGGCCGCCTTGACGTCGAAATCCCTGGCCGGACTGGGTACTTCGGCCTTCGCCACGGTGGTATCGAGGCCCACGTCGAGCTGATCGCCGCCCGGCAGGTTCACGGTGGCGCTCGCCGAGGCTATCCCCTCCACGCTCTTCGCGCCCACCAGCCCGAGCCCCTGCGCCGCCCGCGCGCTCACCGTGGAGAGCGCGTCGATCCGTATCGCGCCCGTCTGGGTGTTCACGGGAACCGAGGCGGGCAGTTCGGCGGTGATTGCCACCTTCAGCGGATCCGCCCCGATCAGCGGGAACTTGCACTCGTACGTCTGTGAAAGCCGGGCCTCCACGGCGGCCGCGCTGCCGACCCCGCACGAGAGGAGCGCGCCGCCCGCCAGCGCGAGAGCGGCCGAGCCGCCGAGCGCGCATTTCACCCTGGTTCTGCTTTTAGGAACTCCCATACCCCAAGGAAAGTAGTGAGGCCACAGAGGGCGGTCAACAGCCATTTCACGCCCGCCGCCAGTACGTCCGAATCACCTCCCCAAGGCGTACGGAATGCGCACGGGACGACGAAAAAAGACCGCCCGATTCATCAAGGTGTGCCAATTCGCAATTCCCGGTTTGTTCGGTACTGAATTTAACCTTGACCCGCACCTTACCGCTCAGTAGTTTCCGATCCGCAACACGATGGTTTCACCACTTCGAGAGGCAGCTCATGGGAATTCAGAGAAAGCGGACCAAGGGGGCGCTGTCCACCCTGGCCGTGACCGCCGCCATCGGTGTGGTCACCACCACGGTGTCGGTCACCGCCGTCGGTACGGCAGCGGCGGTTCCGGCCAAGCTGGTGCAGGACTACTCCTGCGTGTTCCCCCTGATCAACGCCGACCCGATCAAAATCACGATCACGGCCGACATACCGGCAGAGATCCAGAAGGGCCAGGCGACCCCGGCCTTCGAGATCGACGCGAACACGCTGGTGAGCTCCCGGGCCGCGCAGGGCCTGGGGCTGGTCGGTGCCAAGACCCTGGAGGGCAAGGCCACCGCCGACGTCACGGTGAACACCCCGTCCGGGCCGCTCTCCGGGATCAAGGTGGAGAACGACGTGGCCAAGGGCAACATCCCGAGCCCGCCCGCCGACTTCACCGTCGTCGCCAAGGGCAACGCGCCCTCGCTGACCTTCGACAAGACCGGCGACGGCAGCATCGACGTCAACAACATCTCGCTGCACGACATGATCGCGCGGGACGCCAACGGCAAGCCGGTTCAACTCGTCACGGGCAAGGACACGTTCGACGCCGCGTGCACGCTGACGTCGACGGACAAGACCCTGCACCGCTTCAAGGTCGTGGACAACGACCCCACGAACCCGACCAACCCAACCAATCCCACCAACCCGACCAACCCCACGAGCCCGACGAACCCAACCAGCCCCACGAACCCGACCAACCCCACCAATCCAACGAACCCAACGAACCCGACCAACCCAACTAGCCCCACGACCCCCACCAGTCCGACCGATCCCACTAGTCCGACCAACCCCACCAACCCCAACCCGCCCATCCACCTGAGCTACGGCCTCACCGGAAGCTCGGTCATCAAGGCCGCGAACGGGACCGCCGCGTTGGCCGGTGGCATCGAGGCCGACTTCGACCTCGCCTCGGGCACGTACAACGCCGATCTGACGCTGAACCCGACTTCGGGCAAGTTCTCGATCCTCGGTTTCCTCCCCGCGACCGCGAAGATCGAGTTCCAGCAGGTGGGCCGGACCAACGGCACCCTCAACACGGCCGGTGACCTCACCACCAAGTCCAGCATGTACGTGAAGCTCCCCGAGATCGCCGTCTTCGGCATCCCGCTGGGCGGCGGCACGGACTGCAAGACCGGCACGCCCGCCGACGTCAACCTGGCGTCGGACGGCAGGTTCGACCCGCTCGGCGGCGGCAAGCTCAAGGGCACGTACACCCTGCCGCCGCTCAAGAGCTGCGGCGCGTTCAACGACATCCTCAGCGCCTTCACCTCGGGCCCGGGGAACACGATCAACATGACGCTCGCCAAGAAGGGGTGACCCCTTCCCCTTCCTCCGAGGGTTCCTCCGTGTGCTCCTCCGAGCGGGCCGCCGTACCGGCCTCCGCGCCCCGGGCGTCGGGGGCCGGTCGTCCACCGCGCTCCCCAAGGGCACCCGCCCCACCGGCCAGGCGCCGCCAAAGCCCGGCGACCCGCTCCCCCACCCACACCAGGAACCCGGTCGGCAGGAACACCAGATCGGCCACGATCATCGA
Organism: Streptomyces sp. TLI_146; assembly: GCF_002846415.1. Classification (NCBI taxonomy): domain Bacteria; kingdom Bacillati; phylum Actinomycetota; class Actinomycetes; order Kitasatosporales; family Streptomycetaceae; genus Streptomyces; species Streptomyces sp. TLI_146. The sequence continues at coordinate 7,292,059 of NZ_PJMX01000001.1, read as the reverse complement.
GAGCGAGAAGTACGGCAGCCCGAGCAGCAGCCCGATGCCGATGTGCTCGGCGAACAGCAGCGCGAGCAGGACGTTCTTGACCCGCCGGTCGAGGAGGCTGAACGGGAACGCGACCTGGACCAGCACGGTTCCGTACGTGAGCGCCAGGACGGTCAGCGCGTGCGAGGAGAGGGCGTGCGAGAGCGCGGGGTACGGTTCCAGCCAGTCGAGCCCGGCGGACCAGTACACGGCGGTGCCGTCCTGCCAGGGCGCGCCCTGGATCTTGTACCAGCCGGCCGACCCGTACAGCAGGCACAGCTGGATCATCATCATCGCCACCGCCCCGTTGTGCAGCAGATGGCCGATCAGCTCCAGGGTCCGGCGCACGCCCGGTCGGCCGCGCACCCCGCGCCACGCCGCCTGGCCCGCCCAGCAGCCCCACAGCAGCAGCGCCCAGCCGCCGGTGAGCAGCGCGAGGAGCGTCGCCCAGGCGAGGACCAGGCCGCACGCGGACCACAGCACCACGCCCGTGCGGTCGCCCGTGTCCGGGGCGCGCCCGCGCCGACGGGCGTCCAGCGACCACACCTGGGCGCACCGGGTGAAGACGAGGTAGACGGCGGTGATGCGGAAGATGGTGTCGCCCGCGTTGAGCACGTTCTCGTTGCGGTGGTCGAGGGAGAGCACGCTGATGAGGAACAGCAGGGAGGCCGTCCGGGTGCGCCAGCCGAGCAGGAGCGCCACGGCGACGGCCGCCGACAGCACGTAGAAGACCTCGAACCACAGCTCGCCGCCGGACCAGCGCAGCACGCTGAACGCATGGCTGCGGTCGAGCGAGTGCTCCGCCAGCCGCCAGCTCCACGGGGCGTCCGGCCCCCAGATCCGCTCGCGCCGCGGGAACTCGTGGACGAGGAGCAGCAGCCACACCCCGGCCATGCCGATCCGTACGGCCGCGCTCTGATGGGCCCACACGCGCGCGTCGCACGCCCGCCCGAGGGCCCGGTCCAGCGCTCCCCCACCGGCTGGTCGTGGCTTCATGACGTACTCCCCCGAGCGAGGTCGTCGGTGCCCACCGGCCACCACGGGTAGACGCGCACCACCGGGGCGGTGCGGGTGGCGCCCGTCTTCCACGGCGGGGGCGGGACGGTGGTGTCGGTGGAGCGGAACTGGATCCGTTCGATGCGCGCGCCGCGCGGGGTCGCGGGCATCCGGGACAGGGCGAGGCGCTTGAGGTACTGCTCGCTGTCGAGGCCGACGGCACCCACGGGCCGCTGTTGGGCGTCGTGCGAGGCGAGCATCGTGCTCCAGGCGGTGGCGAGTTGCTGGCGGATCCGGCTCGGCAGCGGGTTGCCGCGCAGCTCGGCCAGGTCCTGGGCGGTCAGGTCGCGCCAGGGGCCGGTGCGGGTCGTCCCGTCCGCCGCGCGCAGGTCGACGCGGGCGGCGACCGCCGTCGTGGTCCGGGTGATGTCGGGCGCGAAGAGCTGCCAGCTCTGCGTGAACTCGGGCGCCATATAGGAGTTGACGGTGTCGCCGATGGCATCGGTGGCCGCGTTGCGCGGGGCGAGGTGCAGGAAGGTCGCGCCGGTGTGGACGAGCAGGCCGACGGCGACGGCGATCGCGGCGGCGACGACGGTCAGCCGCTGCCCGCGCGACAGCTCCCGCAGGCTCTCGGGGCTCTCGGGGCGGTCTGCGCGGTCTGGGCGGTCGGGTTCAGGATCCATCGCCCTGCTCCTGCCCGCCCCTGGCCGCGTCGACGGCCGCGGCGCACTCCGGGTTGTCGTCGAACGCCTTCCGCAGCTTCGGGTCCGCGCGCAGGTCGTCGGCAGGCCCCTTGTACGCGCTCACCGCCTTCAGGGACGAACCTGCCGCGTCCAGCGCCGACTTCAGCGACTTCTGGTCGGTGACCTGGGCCCTGGAGAGCGTGGCGACCGCGTCGCCCACCGCCGTACGGGCCCGGTCCAGATGGGCGAGGGCCGTGTCGAAGGCGGCCGCGCCGCCGTCGACGGGCGGCGCCCCGTCCTTGCGCATGTCCGCGCGCAGCGCCCCCAGCCGCTCGGAGAGCGCGGTGAGGAAGGAGACCATCTGCCCCTTGGCCCGCACCGGCTGCGCCTGGTCGACCGTGGGCACCGCGAGCCCGGCCCCGCTGTCCGCCAGGTGCGCGCAGACTCCGCCCGCCCAGTCCACCTCCGGCGGCGGCTGCGCCGAGGATCCGCACGCGGCGGTCGGCAGGCCGACGGCGGCGAGCAGCGCGAGGCGCGCCACGGTCCGGTTCAGCTGTCGAGGAAACACGGCTCTCACTCCTTGCCCTGGCCGGTGGGGGTGCCCGGGGCGCGCTGGAAGGTGTCGAGGCTCGCGATCCGCCAGATGCCGCCGCGGCGGACCGCGTCGACCGCGAACATCGCGGCGGCGACGGTGGTGCCCCCGTCCTTGCCGGTACGGGTGCTGCTCTGGTCGGCGAAGACCAGGACGCGGGCGCGGTCCCCGTCGATCACCTCGACACCGCTGTCGGTGACGGTGGTGGTCAGCACGAGCTTCTGCCCCGGCCCCTGTTCCCGTACCGGCCCCATCAAGGTCCGGTACTGGCCCACGGCCGCACCGGTGAGCCGGCGCGCGGCCGCCGCCTCGGTCCGGGCCGGGTCGGTGTGGTCGTACGAGAAGATCCCCTGCACGGCGTCGTCGACGGCACCCTTGACCTCGCCGGTATGGGCGGTGTCGGATAGCGCGGTGTTGCTCCCGGCGGTGTCCTGCCGCCCGCCCTGGACGTATGCGAGGACGGAGAACGCGGCGAGCAGCACGGCCAGGGCGGTGAGCAGCAGTGGCCGGGACAGGAGGCTCGTGGCGGGGCGGGCGGCCGGCGCGGTGGGTCTCCGGCGCCGCACGGGATCGGGCGGCCGTTGCGCGGACGGCTGTTGCGCAGGCGGCCGTTGCGCGGCCAGGCGGCGCTGCCGGTTGACGAGGTGGCGGGTGGTGGACATCGCGGGCCTCCGGGTCAGCTGCCGCTGGGGGTGGGCGTACCGGCGGACGGGGTGGCGGCGGGACCGGGCGCGTCGCCGACGGGTGCCTGGCCCAGGCGGCTGAGCTTCCAGCCCGCCGGGGTGCGGGTGAGTTCGCCGAGCATCCGGCTGTCCTTGGTGCTGCTCCTGCGGTCCGCCGCGACGACGGTGATCCGGATCGCGACCATCACCCGGGCCCGGCCCGCCCGTCCGTCGAGTTCGGTGACCGCGCCCGAGAGGACCTTGGCGGTGGTCGTGGTCCCGGCGCTCTCGACCTGCTGCGCGAACTGCTTCCTGCTGTCCTTGAGTTCCTTGAGCAGGTCGCCGGTGGCCGACTCCTCCCAGAGGTCGAGACCGTGGGCCAGGTCGCCGTGGTCGAGGGTGTTCATGTTCTGTACGCCCTGCTCGCCCGCCTGCAGCACCTCGTCCCTGGTACGGGCGAAGGCGGCCCGCTCGTCGTGTGCGGACGCATACCAGGAACCGCCCGTCCAGACGGCGAACGCGCAGGCCAGCGCGGCCGCGAGTCCGGCCGTCGCGGTACGGGACGGCCGTCTGCGCGCCGTCGGTGTCAGCCGTGCCATGGCACCTCCCCTCTCGCCCTAACGGGCCTCGATCGCGGTGATCCGCCAGTGCCCGCCGTCGCGCCCGGCGCTCACGGAGAGCTGCGCGGCCACCGTGGTCTCCTCGGCGCCGCGCCGCACACTGGTCTGGTCGAGGAAGAGCAGCAGCTCCGCACGGGTGCCGGTGAGCCGGGTGACCCCGGCGCGGGCGACTCGCGTGGTGAGCGTCAGCTCCTGTTCTCTCACGCGCTGTTGGACCTGCGCGAAGAGCGCGTCGTACTCCTTGGCCGCCTGGCCGCTCAGCAGGGCCCGGGCGTCGGCGCGGGTGCGGGTCAGGGTCTGCGGGCCGTAGCTGAACACGCGGCTCACCGCCGCCCCCACCTCGTCGAGCACCTCGTCGGTCGCCGCCCGGTCGGTGAGGGCGCGGTTGGCGGCGGCCGGGGAGTGCTGCGTCCGCCCGGCGAGCAGCAGCAGGACGCCGCTGACCACCACCAGGGCCGCGACGAGCAGCGGCAGCAGGAAGCGGCGCAGGTGTCTGCGTGCGGCGGGTTCCCCGGTGGCGCGGGCCGCGGTGGCCGTCTCCTCGGCGGCACGGGCCTCGGCGGCCGTCTCCTCGGTCGTGGTCATGGCGTCCCCTCCTCTCAGCCGGTCCCGACGGCGGTCAGTGAGGCGAGCTTCCAGCCACCACGGGTGCGCGTGAGGCCCGCCTCGAAGCGTTTGCGGTCGGTGGTCGGGGTGCCCGTGCGCGGCTCGCCTTGTATCCGTACGGTCGCGATCAGCCGGGCCGTGCCGGACCGGTCGTCGAGTTCGGTGACGGCCGCGGCGGTGACCTCGGCGCGGGTCGTGGTGCCCTGTTCCGCGATGACGCGGGCGCTTTCGGCGCGGGTCGTGCGCAACTCGTCCCGGAGCGGGCCGGTCGTCGCGTCGAGCCAGGCGTCCAGGTCCGCGTCGACGTCGTGGGCGTCGACGGAGTTCAGCCGGGCGATGTGGTGGCGCCCGGCGGCGAGTACCGCGTCGCGGCTGTGCGCGTACGCCAGGTCGGCGTCGCCCCGGGCCCGCGCGTACGACCATCCGGACACACCGCACAGGGCCAGGGCGAGTACGAGCCCCAGGACGAGAACCGGCCGTCGGCGTCTCATGCCGTCACTCCCCCACTCCCAGCAGACCGGCGAGGCTCGTCGGGCTCCCCGGCGGCACCGAGGGCGCGCCGAGCACGCCGGCTCCTCCACGGGAGCCGGACAGCGAGCCCGGCACGGCCGGGGTGGGGATCGGGCCCCTGGGCGCGTTGCCCGAACCGCGCACGTTCTGGCCGCTCGCGGCCGGGGCGGTGCAGCGCGCCGAGGTGTTCACGTGCGTACTCCCGGAGGTGTCGTGGCCGTTGCGGTAGGGGGTGCCCTCGTAGCCCTTGGTGCAGGGCAGTGGCTTGAAGAAGGTGGTGACCATGCCGAAGTTCACTCCGCCGGGCCCGACGGCGGTGGAGCCCGCCGCGGCCACCCGGGGCAGGCGCACCATCAGCTCCTCGGTGCCGCGCTGCCGGGTGACCAGAAGCTCGGAGGTGGTGGTGAGATTGGCGAGGAGCACGCTCAGACCGGGGTCGGTGTCACGCAGCAGCGCGGTGAACTCGTCCGCCGTGCCCGGGGTCTGGTCGATGACCCGGCGGAGGTCGGAGTCGGAGTCCTTCAGCTGCCGCGCGAGCCGGCGGGCACCCGTGGCGAAGGAGGAGAGGGCCCGGGTGCTGTCGGCCTGGGTCCTCAGCACGGTCTCCCCGTCGGCGAGCAGCTTGGTGGTGGCGGGCAGCGCCTGGTCGGCGGCGTTGAGGAACTGGCTGCCCGCGTCCAGGAGCACCTGGAGGTTGGAGCCCTGGTTGGCGAACGCCTTGCCGAGCTCGTCGACGGCGGTGCGCAGCTCGTCCGTCGGCACCGAGGACGCCAAGGAGTCGATGCCGGTGAGGAGTTGGGTGATCGGGGCGGGCGTACGGGTGTCCTCGCGGGCGACCGTGTCGCCGTCGTGGAGGTAGGGCCCGTGGTCGGTGCGGGGCGCGAGGTCGAGGTACTGCTCGCCCACCGCCGAAAGACCGGCCACCTTCGCCTCCAGGTCGGCGGGGATCGGCGGGGTCCCGTCGTCGATGGCGAGGCGCGCCTCGACGCCGTCTCGGGTCAGCGCGATACCGCGGACCCGGCCGACGTCGACGCCCCGATAGGTGACGCCGGATCCGGTGAACAGGCCTCCGGTCTCGGCGAGTTGGACGCGTACGGTGTACGAGCCCGGCGCGCCGACGAAGCGGCCCAGGTCCGCGTACGTCACCGCGATGTAGCCCAGCACCAGCGCCCCGAGCAGCAGGAAGGCGAGGTTCTTGAGGTGCGTGCCGAGGGTGATCACCGGGCACCGCCTTTCCCGACCGGCGGCAGCGGCAGCGCGCCGCCGGGCGGCGCGGATCCGCCGTGCGCCGGGAGGATCACGGTGCCGGGCGGCGCGGCGACCTTGAGATAGACGTTGAGGTAGTCGCCCTTGACGCCGGTCAGCACCTCGTCGGTGAACGGATACGTCATCAGCACCTGGAGCGAGGCGGGCAGGTTCCGGCCCGCGTCGGCCAGGCCCTTCAGGGTGGGGGCGAGCGCCCGCAGGTCGGCGACGAGGTCGGCCCGGGTGCGGTCGACGGTGGCGACGGCCGCCGTCGACAGCGTGTCCAGGGACCTGAGCATGGTGACGAGCGAGCCGCGCTGGTCCCGGAGCACCTGGAGGCCGGGGCCGAGCCGGTCCAGTACCGTGCCGACCTTCGTGTCCCGGGCGGCCACGGTGGACGACAGCCGGTCGAGGGCGCCGAGCGCGTCCGTGAGATCGCCGCGGTGCCCGTCGAGGTCCTTGGCGAAGGCCGCGATCCGGGTGAGCACGGAACGGGCCGAGGACTGCCGGCCGTCGAGAGCGCGGTTCAGCTCGCGCGTGATGGTGTTGATCTGCTGCACCCCGCCGCCGTTGAGCAGCATCGACAGGGCGCCGAAGACCTCCTCGACCTCGGCGTTGCGGTTGGTGCGGGCGAGCGGGATCACCGCGCCGTCCGCCAGCGGAACGGTGTCGCGTACGACGGCGGCGCGGCGCGGGCCGGTGGTGTCGTTGAGGTCGGGGCGCGGCGCCAGGTCGCCGGGCGCGACGAGCTGGACGTACTTCTCGCCGAGCAGGCTGGACTGCTCCAAGTTGGCGTAGGCGTCGGCGGGCAGGCGCACCTTGCCGTTGACCTTCATGGTCACCCGGGCCAGCCAGTCGTCCCCGCTCACCGTGATCTTCTCGACCCGCCCCACCGGAACGTCGTCGACCTTGACCGACGACTGCGGGAAGAGGCTGGTGACGTCCTTGAAGACCGCGGTGACGCGGTACGGGTGGCTGCCGAGGTCGGCGCCGCCGGGCAGCGGCAGATCCTCGATCCCGTGGAACGAGGGCAGCCCGACGCCCGGCACCATCGCGAGACCGGTGACGACGGCCGCGGCGCACAGCGCGAGTCCGCCCCGCGCGACGGCGCGCCTCACCGCCCGGCCCCCGGTGCGCTCGGCCGCCCGTACGTCTCGGCGGCGGGCAGCGGCAGCGGTCCGAGCTCGTTGAGATCGGCGCGGCCGTCGATGGTGCGGGTCGCCGGGTCGTAGGCGTTCTCCAGGTTGGCGGCGGCGAGCGGCAGCGTGTCCAACGCCTCGCCCAGGGAGGCCCGTTGGTCGACGAGCGACTGGGTGAGCGTGGCGAGCCGGTCGACGTCCTTCTTCAGCTTGCCCCGGTTGTCGCGGATGAAGGTCCTCACCTGGCCGAGGGCCGTCCCGAGCCGGCCCAGGGCGGCCGCGAGGTCGTCCTTCTCGCCCGCGAGGAAGGTGGTGACGTCGCCGAGCCGCTGTTCGGTGGTGCGGACCGTGCCGTCGTTCTCCTTCAGCATCGTGACGAACGACTGGAGCCGGCGCACGGTCCTGACCAGGTCGGCGCTGGATCCGCCGAGCACCTTGGCGGCGCCGCCGAGCTGCTGGACGGTACGGCCGACGGCGTCGCCGTTGCCCTTGAGGTTCTTGGCGCCGGTGTCGATGAGGTCCGAGAGCGCGCCCTTCTTGTTGGCGCCGTCGGGACCGAGCGCCTCGACGAGGCCGCTGACGCTCTTGGCCAGCTCGTCGACCTCCATCGGGGTCGCGGTCCGCTCGCGCGGAATCACCGCCCCGTCCGCCAGCATCGGCCCGCTGCCGCTGTAGGCGGGGCTGAGCTGCACGAAACGGCCGGAGACGACGCTCGGGGCGACCACGACCGCCCGCACGAGCTGCGGAATCCGTACGCCCTTGCGCACGCGCAGAGCGACCCGCACCTGGCGGCCCTCGGGCCGGATGCGGCCGACGCTGCCGACCCTTACGCCCAGGACGCGCAGATCCGACCCTTCGTGCACGCCGACCGTCCGGTCGAAGTACGCGGTGAGGTGCAGGGCACCGTCGTCGCCCAGGACCCGCACGGCGACGGCCGAGACGCCGGCCGCGACCAGCAACGCGAACGCGACGCCGAGCGCGAGGAGCTTGCGCGGCCGGGGCGCAGCGGCTCCGCGCGGCCGGGCCACGGTGAATCGCGAAGGCCTCAACTCCGGCTCTCCTTCCCTGGTTTCGGTCCCGTGGCCTTGGGCGGCATACAGCCGTCCGGCGGTGGGCTGCCCGGGGGCAGATACGTCCTGGGGACGAGGCCGCACAGATAGCTGTCCATCCAGTGGCCGTTGCCCAGGGTGTTGCCGACGAGGCGGTAGTACGGGCCCGCCTGGGCCAGGATCCGGTCGAGGCCCGCCTTGTTCCTGGCGAGGACCGCCGTGACGCGGTCGAGCGAGTCCAGCGCGGGCCCGAGCCTTGCCCTGTTGTCCGCGACGACCCCGCTGAGCTGGATGCTCAGGTTCCGCGCGCCGGTGAGCAGGCCGTGGATGGCGTCCCTGCGGTAGCCGACCTCGGCGAGGAGCTGCCCGCCACTGGCCAGCAGGCCGCGCACCCGGTCCTTCTTGCCGTCCAGCGTCCTGGTGACCTGGTCGGTGCCCTTGAGTAGCCGGGTGATCTGCTCGTCGCGGCTCGCGATGGTCAGCGACAGGTCGGCCAGTCCGGTGACGGCCTTGTGCACGCCCGGCGGGGTGTTCCTGAAGGTGGCCGAGAGCGTCTCGAAGCTCTTGGCGAGCGTCCGCGTGTCGAGTTCACCCACGGTCTCGCCGAGTCCGTCGAGCGCGTCCAGCACGTCGTACGGGGAGGTCGTGCGGGTGATCGGGATGCGCCGGTGCGGGTTCTGGGCGGCGGTGCCGCGCGGGTCGACCGCCAGGTACTTGGAGCCGAGGAGCGTCCTGATGGCGATCCCGACCGTACTGGCGTCGCCGACCCAGGCGTCCTTCACGGTGAAGGACACCTTCACCTTGGGCCCGTCGAGCCCGACCGCGTTCACCTCCCCGGCCTTCACGCCCGCGATGCGGACCTCGTCGCCGGGGTGGAGCCCGGCCGACTCCTTGAAGTCGGCGGTGTAGCGGGTCCCGCCGCCGAGGAACGGCAGCGCCTTGACGTTGTAGACGAGCAGCCCGATGAGGGTCATGGTGAGCAGACCGACGACGGCGATCGCCACGGGGTGCCGTTCGGCGAGCGGTCTGCGCGCCCGCTCGCGGCCGCGCCGGACGCGTGCTCGTATCATCGGCGGCACCTCTGGTCCTTGGTCGCGATGCCGGTGGGCGGCGGGCTGCCGTCGTCGGTGGCGACGCCTGTCACCCTGGCCTCGCAGAGGTACAGGTTGAGCCAACTCCCGTACGAGGCGAGGCGGGTGACGGCCCGCATCTTGTCCGGGGTGCGCCGCAGGAACTGCTCCAGGAGCGGCCCGTCGTCGGCGAGATTGGCGGAGACGCGGCCGAGCTGGTCGATGCTGTCGCGCAGCGGCGCCCGGCCCTCGTCGAGCAGTCCGGCGGTGCTGGTGGTCAGCGCCGACAGGGAGCTGATCGCCTGCCCGATGGGCTTGCGGTCGCCGGAGAGGCCCGCCACCAGCTCGTCGAGGGTGTCGATCAGGCCGGTCAGCCGGGTCTCGCGGGTGTTGACCGTCCGCAGCACGGTGTTGAGGCCGTCGACCACCGACCCGATCACCGCGTCCTTGGCGGCGAGCGTGCTGGTGACCGACCCGATGGTGGTGACCAGGCTCTCCACGGTGGGGCCCTCGCCCTGGAGGACCTGGACGACGGAACCGGCCAGCTTGTTGGTCTCGGCCGGGGAGAGCCCCTGGAACAGCGGCTGGAAGCCGTTGAACAGCTGGGTGAGGTCGAGCGCGGGCGAGGTGCGGCGCAGCGGTATGGTGCCGCCCGGCCGCATCGGCGGCTGCCCGAGCGGGCCGGTGCCGCGCTCCAGGGCGACATAGCGCTGACCGACCATGTTGAGGTATTTGATCGAGGCGGTGCTGGAGGCGGGCAGGACCCGGCCTCGCTTCACGGAGAACCGCACCTCCGCGTACCGCCGTTGGACGATCTCGACCGACTCGACCTGACCGACCTTGACGCCCGCGATCCGTACCGAGTCGCCCTCGGTGAGCCCGGTGGCGTCGGTGAACCACGCCTTGTACGTGTCCTTGTCGCCCAGGCCCGTGTTGCTGATGCTCAGCGCGAGCACGGTGGTGGCCAGCACGGTGACCAGGACGAAGACCGCCGACTTGAGGAGCGGTCCGGTGAGGGGGGCCCGGTTCACTTCAGCCTCACCTCCGCGCCCCGCAGCACCGGCCCGGCGAGCACGCTCGACCAGTCGGGCAGCGCGTCGGGCGTCCGTCGCTCCCCGGCCGCGAGCACCTCGTTCACCAGGGCGTTCTCCTGCGGCGAGTTGGCCACGCCGAGCCCGCCGCCGACGGTGGCGAGCGCCGGGGACGCCGGGGCCTGCCCGGACCCGGGCCCGCCACCGTACGGGACCGGGTAGCAGGCCGGGCCGCCGGTGGCGGTGTAGGCCGGGGCGTCGTGGCCCGGCCGGTAGGCGCCCCGGTCCCGGACCACCGTCACGTCGACGTGCAGCCCCGGGGCGTCGGTGCCCTTGCCGAGGGCGCGGTCCATCGCGGGGACGAAGTCGGCCAGGGTCTTCAGGGTGCAGGGGAAGGCCGGGGCGTACCGGCCGAGGATCCGGAGGGTGGGGCGGCTCGCGGCCGTGACCCGGATGAGGTTGGCCCGGTTCTGCCGGATCCAGGTGGTGAGGTCCTGGGACGAGGTGGTCACCGACGCGTACACCGTCGCCAGCCGGTGCTGCTCGGCGGCGAGCGTGGCGCTGGTGGTGGTCGCGTCGTAGAGCGCGTCGACGATGTCGGGCGCCGCCCGCGCGTACCCCTCGCCAGCCCGTACGAACTCCTTGATGTCCCGGTTGAGGACGGGCAGCTGAGGGTTGAACTTGCCGAGATAGGCGTCCAGTTGGGCGAGCGAGGCGCCGATCCTGTCGCCGCGTCCGCGCAGCGCGTCCGAGACGGCCGTGAGGGTCGCGGAGAGCTTCTGCGGCTGTACGGCGGTGAGCAGCGGCAGCAGGTGGTCGAGCGCCGTCTCCAGTTCGACGGCGTTGCGGCTGCGGTCCTTCGGGATGACGCTGCCGGGCGCCAGCGGTCGCGCGGAGGGCCGGGCGGGCGGCACGAGCGCCACGTACCGCTGGCCGAAGAGCGTGGTGGGCAGCAGTTGGGCCGTGACGTCCGAGGGCACCCGGCGCAGTTGCCCCGGCTTCATGGCCAGGGTGAGCCGGGCGGTCCGGCCGTCCGTGTCGACCTTCGCGACGCGCCCGATCACCACGCCCCGCAGCTTCACGTCGGCCTGCGGACGCATCTCGTTGCCGACCGTTCCGGCCTCCACGACCACCCGGGCGGTGGACTCGAAGTCGTGGTGGTAGAAGGCGAGCGAGAGCCAGATCAGCGGGACCGGCAGCAGCAGATACACCAGCCCGGCCAGCCTGCGGCGACGGGCGAGCACGGTGTCCGCCGGACGCGCCTTCACCCGGACACTCGCAGGCATCTCCCGCACGGGCGCGCTCATCCCGCCACCTTCACCGTGGTCGTGGCGCCCCACAGCGCCAGGCTGAGGAAGAAGTCGGTGACGCTGATCAGCACGATCGCGGTCCGCACCGACCGGCCGACGGCCACGCCGACGCCCGCCGGTCCGCCGGTGGCGCGGTAGCCGTAATAGCAGTGCGCCATGATCACCATGACGCTGAAGACCAGCACCTTGAGGAAGGAGAGCAGCACGTCCGTGGGGGCGAGGAAGAGGTGGAAGTAGTGGTCGTAGGTGCCGGTGGACTGGTTGTTGAAGAGGACCGTGACCATCCGGGACGCCAGGAACGACCCGAGCAGCCCGATCCCGTACAGCGGGACGATCGCCACCGCGCCCGCCACGATCCGCGTCGAGACGAGATACGGCATCGACCGCACGCCCATGCTCTCCAGCGCGTCGATCTCCTCGTTGATGCGCATCGCGCCGAGCTGGGCGGTGAAGCCCGCGCCGACCGTGGTGGACAGGGAGAGCGCGGCGACCAGCGGGGCGATCTCGCGGGTGTTGAAGTACGCGGAGACGAAGCCGGTGAAGGCGTCGGTGCCGATCTGGCTGAGCGCCGCGTACCCCTGGAGGCCGACGACGGTGCCGGTGAAGACGGTGATGCCGATCATCACGCCGACCGTGCCGCCGATGACGCTCAGCCCGCCGCTGCCGAAGGAGACCTCGGCGAGGAGGCGCTGGACCTCCTTGGGGTAGCGGCGGACCGCGCGCGGGATCCACAGCAGGGCGCGCAGGTAGAACAGGAGCTCGTCGCCGGGGCGGTCCAGCCAGGCGAACAGCCGGCTCGGCTCGCGTGTCCCCGTGTCGGTGGCGGTGCGGCCGCGGGCCCGGTCCAGGAGCGCCATGTCACAGCCCCTTCGCCGGGACGAGCTGGAGGTAGAGGGCGGTGAGCACCATGTTGACGAAGAAGAGGATCAGGAAGGTGAAGACGACCGACTGGTTCACCGCGTCCCCCACACCCTTCGGCCCGCCCTTGGGGTTCAGGCCCCGGTGGGCGGCGACCACTCCGGCGATGAACCCGAAGAGCACCGCCTTGAGTTCGCCGATCAGCAGGTCGGAGAGCTGGGCGAGAGCGGAGAAGCCGGCGAGGTACGCGCCGGGGGTGCCGTGCTGCACGATCACCGCGAAGAAGTAGCCGCCGAGCGTCCCGACCACCGAGACCAGGCCGTTGAGCAGCAGCCCGACCGACATGACCGCCAGCACCCTGGGTACGACTAGCCGTTGCACCGGCGAGACGCCCATGACCTCCATGGCCTCCAGCTCCTCGCGGATGGTCCGCGCCCCGAGGTCCGCGCAGATCGCCGAGCCCGCGACCCCGGAGATCAGCAGCGACACGATGAGCGGGCTGGCCTGCTGGACGAGGACGAGGACGCTCGCGCCCCCGGTGAAGGACTGGGCGCCGAACTGCTGGATGAGGGAGCCCACTTGGAGGGCGATGACCGCGCCGAACGGGATCGTCACCAGCATCGCGGGCAGGATGGTGACACTGGCGATGAACCAGAACTGCTCGACGAACTCCCGCACCTGGAAGGGCCGACGGAACGTCAGCCGTACGACGGTCCAGCCGAGCGCGAAAAGCCTGCCGGTCTCGCGCAGCGGGTTGAGGACCCGCAGCGGCGGCCGTACCGCGACGGCCTTCTCGGCCACCGGCTCGGAGGGCGCGCTCATGCGGGTCCCCCGCCCTCGTAGGTGTGCAGGGGCCTGGTCCGTACGAGCGTCTCGGCGCCGTTGGACGTACGGGGTGGTGTCGCCGTATCCCGCAGATCCGCCTCCACGGCCGCGCGGGCGGCGGGCGGCAGCTCGTCGAGCAGCTCGCGCACCCGGGCGCGGCGGCGCTGGACCGCCCGGCGCGGCGGCAGGCCGGGGGTGGGTTTCAGCTGCGGGGCGAGAGCGCGCCGGGTGGGCGGGCCGACGACGAGACCGTGCGAGGCCTCCTCGGCGAGGGTCGCCCGGTCCTTCTCCTCCGACATGCCGATGGGGCCGGCCCTGCGCCCGTTGAGGAACTGCTCGACCACCGGCTCCTCGCTGGTCAGCAGCACCTCGCGGGGACCGAAGGCGACCAGCTCGCGGCAGAACAGCATCCCCATGTTGTCCGGGACCGTGGTCGCGATGTCGGTGTTGTGCGTGACGATCAGCATGGTGGCGTCGAGCTGGGTGTTGATGTCGATGAGCAGCTGGGAGAGGTACGAGGTGCGCACCGGGTCGAGGCCCGAGTCCGGCTCGTCGCAGAGGATGATCTGCGGGTCGAGGACGAGCGCCCGCGCGAGCCCGGCCCGTTTGCGCATCCCGCCGGAGATCTCGCCGGGCAGCTTCCGCTCGGCGCCCACCAGGCCCACCACCTCCATGCGCTCCATGACGATCCGGCGGATCTCCGACTCCTTCTTGCGGGTGTGCTCGCGCAGCGGGAAGGCGATGTTGTCGAAGAGGCTCATCGAGCCGAAGAGCGCCCCGTCCTGGAAGAGCAGCCCGAAGAGCTTGCGGGCCTCGTAGATGTCCCTCTCGCGGCTGTTGGCCATGTCGACGCCGTCGACGAGGACCCGGCCCCGGTCGGGGCGCAGCAGTCCGACGATCGCCTTCAGGAACACGGTCTTGCCGGTGCCGGAGGGGCCGAGCATCACGCTGATCTCGCCCGCGGGCAGGGTGAGCGTGACGTCCTGCCAGATGGTCTGCCGTCCGAAGGCCTTGGTCAGCCCCTCGACGACCACGTCGATTCCCATGGCTTCGCAGCTCCTCAGCGCCGGGGCAGTTCGGGGACGGGCGGGGCGCTGCCGGCCCCCGCGAGCTGCCCCTGCCGGATCCGGACGGCGTTGCCCGGGCCGGAGAGGGCGGCGGTGAACAGCGGCGACAGGTCCTCGCCCCGACTGCCGCAGCCGGCGAACGGCGGGATGGCGATCTCCCCGTCGAGGACCCCGCCGGTCAGGAAGTTGTACGCACCGCTCAGCACGGTGTCGAAGGGCCGGGCGGTGCGGCAGCGCGGCCCGACGTCCAGCGGCACGCCGTTGACGCGTACGTCGTGGATGCGCAGGTGCTGCCGGTAGGCGATGGTGGTGGTGAACGTCTCGCCGCGCCGGATGTTGACGACGGTGACCGGCTCCGGCTCGAAGCCGACACTCGCGCTGGTGGGCTGGAAGCCGAAGGTGAGGAACGTGGAGCGGGCGTCGGGGAAGCGCAGCAGCCCCACCGAGTCCGACTCGTCGTAGTCGGGGGCGCTGACCGTGCGCTTGCCGAGGTTGAGGTGCATCGGGCCGGGGCTGTCGTGCGGATCGTTGACGACCATCGCGCTGCCGAGCTTGTGCACGGTGGCGTACCCGACAGCCACCACGCAGAGCGAGGCGCCCAAGTGCCCCTCGACCGCGCCCGGTGGCGGCTTGGGCAGCCTGCTCGGGTCGAGCTCCCCGGCGGGCGGGTCCGCCGGGCAGACGGGCGCGGTGGCGAGCGGGGCGGGACCGACCTGGATCGCGGGCTGGTGCGTCCGGGTGCCCGCAGTCGTGGAGGGGGCCGGGGCAGTACTCGGGGCGGAGGGCTCGGTCACCGTCCAGACGGCGAGACGCGGGCCGGTGGGTGCTGCGGGTCGGCAGCGCAGCTCCAACGGGGCTGTGGAAGCGGGGAGTTGAGGTGCACCGGGCGAGTCCGAGGCTCCCGGAGCCGGCGTCGAAGCCTGTCCCGACGGGGAGGCCGGTGCCGACGGGGAGGCCGGGCCCGACGGCGAGGCCGGTGCCGGTGTCGCCTGAAGCATCAGCGTCAACTCCCCCGCCACGAGCGTCACTTCCCCCGGCGAGCCCAGCGTGATCACCGGAACCTCGCCCGCGAACACGGGTTGCGGCCCATCGGCCCCCGCACGGGCGGCGGGCGCGACGAGCCCCGCCCAGTCGGCGCGGGCCGACGCCCCGTTCTGCGCGACCTCGACGGCGAGACGGGCGGTGCCGGAGACCTCGGCGGTGCCCGGCGGCAGGAGGGCGGTGACCGCGTCCCGGGTCAGCTCGGGGCGTACGGTGAACCGCTCGGTCCGCAGCGGCTGTCCGGGGCGGCCGCCCGTCGGATGGACGCCGGCGAACCCGACGGTGACGGCCCGGTGTACGGAGCCCGCCGCACAGTCGTAAATGGCCTGAACGCCCGTCTCACGGTCCCGCGCAATTGTCCCCGACGCCGGAACAAGGCCGAGGAGAAGCGCGATCACGCCGAGCGTGGCGGCGATAGCGGCACCACGCCGGTCGAATGCACCGCCCATGGCTCTGCTCCTGTGAATAGCGGTTCTACGGGCGCCGGGAACGGCCGATGTCGCCGTGACGTTACGTACGGGTAACCCGGTGCCGCAATACCGCTTCCGCGCGAATCTCCGCGCTCCTCGCCCGCCGGTGATTACTTGTCACCGGCGCCACAATTCCGGGCGCTCGCCTTATCAACGGCGGCACACAACCCCGCGCACGCAGAAGCGGGGCCCCGCGATCCGGGGGGACGGATCGCGGGACCCCGCCGGGATCCGCAGCCCTGGGGCGTGGGCCGCGCCGCCGGGGAGCGGGCGGCGGCCCGCCGTGAGGGGCGGCGAGAGCCGTCGACCCCGGGGCACCCAGGACGCTACGCGCGGGGAATCGGGCGGTGCAATACCCGACGGCCGAATCCGGCCGCCGAGCGCGCGGCCGCCACGCGCACGCATGTTATTGCGCGTGCGCCGACCACCCCCGGAAATTCGTACACAGGTCAACGTTTTCCGTCATGTTCGGGCAATCCCATTGCCACTTGTACGCCGGGGCGAGCACCTTTGTGTCCGGCCAGTACGAGAACCCGTCACGGGGCACACATTTCCTCCGTACGCACTGGTGCCTTCGGGCGCGGGCTGGTCTATGTTGCAGATGTTGTGAGTTGACGTCGGCCCCGCAGCAGGCCCACGGTGCGTCGCCCACCCGAGCCGAACGTCGAGCCGTACGTCCCGGCCAGTGAAAGGGACAGCGCATGCCGAACGCCCTCCACGCCTCGGCCTCCTCGGAGCAGCTGGGACCGATCCCCCGGGAGCTCGCCACCATCATGTGGCCCGAACTCCCGCCGCTGCTCGACGAGATCAAGGCCGAGGTGATCCGCGCCTACCCGGAGTTCGCGGACGTCTTCGCGGGCCCGCACGGCCGGTTCGTGCACTCGGCGATCGAGCAGAGCCTGACCATCTTCGTGGACCAGGTGGTACGGCCCTCGGTGCCCTCGCCGCTGCGGGACGAGATGATCCGTACGTTCGGCCGGTTCGCCGCCGCCCACGGCCGCAGTCTCGACACCCTGCGCGGCACCTTCCGCATCGGCGCCCGGGTCGCGCTGCGCCACACCAAGAAGGTGGGCAAGCGCTACAACCTCTCCCCGGTCTTCATGCTGTCGTTCGCGGACACCCTGTTCGCGTACATGGACCAGTTGGAGGCGCTGGCCAGCGAGGGCTATATGGAGGCCAGGTCGTCGGCCGAGGACGACCAGGACGAGTTACGGAGAAAGATCCTGCGGCTCATCGCGTCGGGCAGCGGCACGCCCCGGGCCACCCTCGTCGAGCTGGCCGAACGGGCGGGCTGGCAGCTGCCGGAGGAGCTGACCCTGGTCGCGCTGAGCGCCGGGGCCCACCCCGCCCGCACCGCCCTGCACGGCGACGTGCTGATGGACCTCGGCGACCCGCAGCCGTATCTGCTGGTGCCCGGCGCCCTGGACGCGGAGCGCCGCTCGGCCCTCGCCCAGGCGCTCGGCGGGGCGCGCGCGGCCGCCGGGCCCACGGTGGCCCTGGCCGGGGCGGCCGACTCGCTGCGCTGGGCGCGCCAGGCGCTCGGCCTCGCGCTGTCCGGGATCATCACCGAGGCGCCCGTCGTCCACTGCACGGACCATCTGGTGACCCTGCTGCTCATGTCGGACCCGGCGCTCCTTGAACTGCTCGCGGCCCGTGAACTGGCCCCGCTCCAGGGCCATACGGCGACCCGCCGGGAGCGCCTGATCGAGACGTTGCGGGCGTGGCTGGCCACCCGTGGCACCGCCGCCCAGATCGGCGAGGTGCTGCACATCCACCCGCAGACCGTCCGCTACCGGATGCGCAACCTCGACGCGGCGTTCGGGCGCCGGCTGGCCGACCCCGAGCACCGCTTCGCCACCGAGGTCGTGCTGCGCGCAATGCATCTGCGCGAGCGCGCCGACGCCCTGCCCGCCTCCTCGGTCACCCCTGCCCGTACAGCTCCTCGATCTCGTGGGCGTACGCGGCGGCCACCGCCCGCCGCTTGACCTTCAGGGACGGGGTGAGCAGTCCATTCTCCTCCGTGAACTCCCCCGCCACCAGCCGGAACCGGCGGATCGACTCGGCCCGCGAGACCGCCGCGTTGGCGTGGTCCACGGCCTTCTGCACATCCGCGACGAGCTCCCGGTCGTCCACCAGCTCCTCGACGGGGGTGTCCTCGGGCCGCCCGCGCACGGCCAGCCAGTGCCGGAGCGCCTCGGGGTCGAGCGTGACCAGCGCGGCGACGTACGGGCGGTTGTCGCCCACGACGACGCACTGGCCGACCGGCGGACGGCTGCGCAGCCGGTCCTCCAGGACGCCGGGCGAGACGTTCTTGCCGCCGGAGGTGACCAGGATGTCCTTCTTGCGGCCGGTGATGGTGAGATAGCCGTCGTCGTCGAGCCGGCCGAGGTCGCCGGTCGCGAACCAGCCGTCGGCCAGGACACCGTCGGTGGCCTCGGGGTTGTTCCAGTAGCCGCCGAAGACGATCGGCCCCTTCACCAGGACCTCGCCGTCGTCGGCGATACGGACCGAGGTGCCGGGCACAGGCTGCCCGACCGTGCCGGGGCGCGGGCCGAGCGGCGGGGTGAGGGTGGCGGCCGCGGAGGTCTCAGTGAGCCCGTACCCCTCGAAGACGAGGATGCCGGCGGCGTAGAAGAAGAGGCTCAGCTCGGGGTCGAGGGGCGAGCCGCCGCTGAGCGCGTACCGCAGCCGCCCGCCGAGCTCCTTGCGCACACGCCGGTAGACCAGCAGGTCGTACAGCGCATGGCCGAGGCGGAGGGCGGGGCCGGGCCCCTTCCCCTTGCCGAGGAAGTGGTTCAGCGCCGCCTCGCCGTACCGCACGGCGATCCGGTCGGCGCGGTCGAAGGAGGCGGCGCGGCCGATCCGCTCGGCGGTGGCCCGCCCGGTGTCGTGGATCTTCTCGAAGAGGTACGGGACGCCGACGACGAAGGTGGGTCTGAACTCCCGTAGTTCCGGGCGCAGTTCGTCGGGCTTGAGGCTGGGCCAGTGGCCGAGCTCGATGCGCGCCAGCATGCAGGCGAGCTGGAGGGTGCGGCCGAGGATGTGGGCGAGCGGCAGGAACAGCAGGGTGGCGGCGGCCCGCTTGCTGACCTCCCGGAAGACGGGGTGCATCAGCTCGACGGTGTTGGCGGCCTCGGCGTACAGGTTGCCGTGGGTGAGCACGCACCCCTTCGGCCTTCCGGTGGTGCCGGAGGTGTAGCAGAGGGTGGCGACGGTGTCGGGGCCGAGTGCGGCGCGCCGCTTGGCGAGCTCCTCGTCGTCCGTCTCGCGCCCGCCGACGGCGAGTTGGGCCAGAGCGCCGTCGTCGATGACGAACACCCGGCGACCCTCGGTGGCCGCCCCGGCCGTCCGCACCTCGGCGCCGCTCTCCGCTATGAGCATCCCGGCGCCGGAGTCGGCGAGGATCCAGTCGATCTGCTCGGCCGAGGAGGTGGCGTAGACGGGGACGCTCACCCCGCCCGCCGCCCAGATCGCGAAGTCGAGGACGGCCCACTCGTAGCGGGTGCGCGACATCAGGGCGACGCGCCCGCCGGGTTCGAGTCCGGCGGCGACCAACCCCTTGGCGGTGTCGGCGACTTCACGGGCGAAGGCGGCCGCGGTGACCGGCCGCCAGCGCCCGCCGCGCTTGCGGCGCAGCACCACCGCGTCCGGCGCCTCGGCGGCGTTGGTGAACGGGATGTCGGCGACGCTGCCCGTGCCGGGCCCGGCGGCGAGCGGGGCGACCCGCGCCTCGCGCACCTCACCGCCCTCGCGCACGAGCTCCACCCGGGCCCGCCCGGTGAGACCGCCGCGTCGCACGGCCGTCCTCAGATCCTTCCGTACGCCCATGCGTCGACTCCTCTGCTCGGCTCAGGGCGGAGTGGTACGGAGCACTTACCGGTGGTACGAGAGATGACTGACTGGTCAACTTACCGTCGCGTAACGAGAAATCAATCCCACCGGATCCGCCGAGCCGGGCGGGCGATCGTGGGAGGTTCCGACCAGAGCGCACCTCTTGCCCCGGCCTGGCCCGCGCCCCTTACAGTGCCCTGGGCCGTCGGGGGCCCGTCGGACGGGAGGGATTCAGGTGGGGCACTCGCGCGCCGCGCGGTGGGGGCGGTTCGCCGTCCACGTCCTGCGGGGGCAGGCTCAGGTCGACTTCGTGCCGAGCGCCGTGACCGGCGCGGTCTTCTCCGTAGGGCTCTTCGTGGCGGGCTGGCACTACGGCCTGTACGGGCTGCTCGGCACCGCCGTGGGCACCGGCACCGCCCGGCTCCTCGGCGTGGAGCGGGGGCGGGTCGCGGCCGGGCTCGAAGGGTTCAACGCCTGTCTGGTCGCCGTGGGCTTCGCGGTGGTCCTGGGAGCCGGGCACCTGTCCACCGCGCTGCTCGCGGCGGGCGGCTGCGCGGTGGTCACCGTGGTCGCCGGGGCGACCGCGACCGTGCTGCGCACCTGGGGCCTGCCGACCCTGACGCTCCCCTTCTGTCTGACGGCGAGCGCCATGACGATCGCGGCGCCGGCCTTCGGCAAGGTGTGGCACCAGGGCGACGGCCCGGCCGCGCTCGCCCGCGCCGCCGAGGGCCCGGTCGCCCCGGGCCTGCGCGACCTGGTGCACGGCTTCTTCGCCAACGTCGCCCAGATCTTCCTGGTGCCGCAGTGGTACGTGGGGCTGATCTTCCTCGCCGGGATCTTCGCGGCCGACCGGCTCGCGGGCGCGATGGCCTGCGCGGGCAGCGCCGTCGGGATCCTCACGGCCTGGGCGCTGGGGGCACCGGCGGAGCGGATCGCGGACGGGACGATGGGGTACAACGCGGTGCTGGTGGCGATGGCGCTGTGCGGGGTGCTGCTCGCCGCCGACCGGTGGAGCCTCGGGTTCGCGGTGGTGGGGGCGGCGGCCGCGACGGTCCTGGGCCCGGCGCTGAGCGCGCTCCTCGCCCCGGCCGGGGGCCGCCCGTTCACCTGGCCGTTCGTCCTGACCACCCTGGTCTTCCTGGCGTCGGTCCCGGCGCTGCCGAGACTGCGGCGCACGGGCGCGCCGCTGCCCGCCGAGCCGGACCCAGCCCGCGCGCCCCTGCCCGGCTGACCCACTGTCCGGGCTCACCCGCACGGCCTACAGGGCATGCGCCCCACCTGCGGTGGTGTGAGGGTGCCAGTGTGACCACAGCCAGCGACACCGCGCCCTCGGCACCCGCCGCGCCGCCCGTGCTGGACGTCCGCCAGCGCAACATCGTCTTCGGCACGATCATGCTCGGGATGCTGCTGGCCGCGCTGGACCAGACGATCGTGGGCACCGCGCTGCCGACGATCGTCTCGGACCTCGGCGGCGCCGCGCACATGTCCTGGGTGGTCACCTCGTATCTGCTCGCGGAGACCGTCGCGACCGCCCTGGTCGGCAAGTTCGGCGACCTCTTCGGCCGCAAGGTGGTCTTCCAGGTCTCGGCGGTCGTCTTCATCACCGGCTCGTTCCTGTGCGGGCTCGCGACCAACATGTCGCTGCTCATCGCCTGGCGGGCGCTCCAGGGCATCGGCGCGGGCGGGCTGATGGTCACCGCGATGGCGCTGATCGCCGATGTGATCCCGCTGCGCGAGCGCGGCAAGTACCAGGGCGCGATCGGCGCGGTGTTCGGCGTCGCCACCGTCATCGGGCCGCTGCTCGGCGGGCTGTTCACGGACCATCTCAGCTGGCGCTGGGCGTTCTACGTGAACGTGCCCATCGCGATCCTGGTGGTCATCGCCGCCGCCCGCACCATCCCCTCGATCCGCTCGGTCGCCAGACCGGTGATCGACTACCTCGGCATCGGCCTGGTCGCGGCCGGGGCGAGCGCCCTGATCCTGGCGACGAGCTGGGGCGGCAACGAGTACGCCTGGACGTCGCCGGTCATCCTCGTGCTCTTCGCGGGCGGGGTGGCGGCGCTGGCCCTGTTCTGCTGGGCGGAGACCCGGGCCGTCGAGCCGATGCTGCCGATGCGGCTGTTCCGCAACCCCGTCTTCACGGTCTGCTCGGTCCTCAGCTTCATCGTCGGCTTCGCGATGCTGGGCGCGATGACGTTCCTGCCGACCTACCTCCAGTACGTGGACGGCGACTCGGCGACCGTCTCGGGCGTGCGCACGCTGCCGATGGTGGTCGGGCTGCTGATCGCGTCGGTCTTCAGCGGCAACGTGGTCAGCAAGACCGGCCAGTACCGGATCTTCCCCATCGTGGGCGCGCTGGTGATGGGCGTGGGGCTCTATCTGCTCTCGCTGATGGGACCGGACAGCGGCGCCTGGCTGGAGTCGCTGTACATGTTCGTGCTCGGCCTCGGCATCGGCCTGTGCATGCAGGTCCTGACGATCGCCGTGCAGAACACCGTCGACTACGCCGACCTCGGCACCGCGACCTCCGGCGTGACCTTCTTCCGTACGCTGGGCAGCTCGTTCGGCACCGCGGTCTTCGGCACCATCTACGCCAACACCCTCAAGCCGAACCTGGCGGACGGGATCGCGGCCGCCGCGAAGGCGGGCGGCGCGGACCCGGCGGCGCTCGCCAGGGCCGCGCAGTCCCCCGAGGGCCTCAAGTCGCTGCCCTCGGCGACGGCCGCGCCGATCGTCCAGGCGTACGCGGACTCGCTGCACACCGTCTTCCTGTGGACCGTGCCGGTGGCGGCCGTCGGGTTCCTGGTGGCGCTGTTCCTCAAGCAGGTCGAGCTGCGCGACACCGCCCGCTCCTCCTCCACCGACATGGGCGAGGGCTTCGCGCAGCCGTCGGCCGGCGACTCGCAGCGGCTCCTCGAACTGTCGGTCGGCAAGATCGTCCGCAGTACGGGCATCGACACCGCGCGCCACATCGTGACCCGCTCCGACTCCCGGCTCGACATGGCGGGCGCGTGGGCCGTGATGCAGGTGGAGCTGTTCACCAGGATGGTCGGGCACGCGGGCCTCGGTCTGATCGCGGCCCGCCGCCATGTGCCGCCGGAGGTGCTGGTGCCGGTCTTCCAGCGGATGGTCGACGAAGGCTTCCTGACCCGCGAGGGCACCTACTTCACACTCACCGAGGGCGGCCGCCGCGAGGTCGACGCGATCAGCGCGTCCTGGTCGGACTGGCTCAACGAGCAGTTGGAGCGCGACCGGGGCAGGCCGCGCAGCGCGGAGCTGCGGGCCGCCGCCGACGCCATCGCCAAGCGGCTGCTGGCCGAGGACCTGGCCAACGGCCTGCCCCCGGCCGACCGCGAGACAGTGGGCGCGGCCAGGTCCTGACCGCGCCCCGATCCGAGGAGTCCCCGTGCCTCAGCCCGTATGCCCCCCGTGGCCGCCGTGCCCGGCGTGGTCGAACTTGAGCGCCTCCGGCGGCGCCACCACGAACGGCCGCATCATGCCCATGTCCTCGTGCTCCAGCAGATGGCAGTGGTACATGAACCGGCCGTACGCGCCGTCGAAGCGGCCCAGGACCCGCACCAGCTGCCCCGCCGGGACCCGGAAGACGTCCTTCAGTCCGCGCTCGTTGGGCGCGAGCGGGACCGGCCGGGTCGCGTCGTAGGCCACCGGCTTGCGGGTGCCGCCCAGCTTCGCGTCGAAGCCGTCCACGGTGTACGCGTCCCGGCCCATCAGCTGGAAGTCGGCGAGGTGGATGTGCATCGGGTGGACGGGACCGCCGAGGTTGAGGAAGCTCCACTGCTCGAAGGTGCCCTCGGCGACGGTGAACCCGAGGCCGTCGTTGAAGGTGCGCGAGATCCGCCGGTACGTCTTCACCGTGCCGTCGGCGCCCTGGACCTGGACCACCCCCTCCGCCGGCCCGGTCGGCCCTTCGGTGACCTCGGCCATCTCCCAGATCTCCGGGTGGCCGCCGCCCCCGACGGTGCCGGGCGGGGTGAGCACGATCAGCCGGTGGCCGTGGTGCACCTGCCCGTGCTCGTACCGCCGGAAGGAGCCGGAGAGGACCTGCGGCAGGACGAACGTGTCGGGCTCCGGGCACTCGCGCACCCGGAACTCCATCACCTGCGGATAGCGGACGTTGTTCACCGGGTCGGGCACCCCGGCGGGTTTGCCCGCGCCCTTGTTGACCAGGCGCAGGCTGCGGCCTTCGAGCTGCCGGAAGTCGACGAGCAGGTCCATGCGTTCGGCGGGCGCCACGGTCAGCGTCGGCAGCGCCGCGTCGAAGCCGACCGTCACCGGGGCGGGCAGCAGTCCCCCGTCGCTGCCGATCTGGTGCAGGACGCCGGGCACCGGGTTGTCCTCCTCGTCGAGCAGGACCAGGTCGTAGATACGGGCGTTGGAGGCGTTGACGAGCCGGAAGCGGTACCAGGCGGCGTCGGCTTCGAGGTAGGGCCAGATCACTCCGTTGACCGTGGTGAACGGGCCGGTGAAGGGGGCCGAGACCGGCCGGCCCGTCTCGGCGTTCTTCGGGTCGACGACGATCGTCTTGTGCAGCAGCCGCCCGTTGAGGCGCCCGTCCTCGTCGGTGTCGAGGTTGCGGTCGGCGAGGATCAGCGGCATCTCCCGCTCCCCGCACGGCAGCCGCAGCGCGTCCTCCTCGTCGTCGCGCACCAGATACGTGCCGACGAGCCCGGTGTACACGTTGAACCGGGTGATGTTCATGGCGTGGTCGTGGTACCACCACTGCACGGCTTGGTGGTCGTTCGGGTACTCGGAGAGCTGGGCGTCGCCCTCCGCCACCGCGTTGTCGGCCCAGCCGTCGTTGCCGCCGCCGGTCTGGGCGCCGTGCAGATGCGTGACGGTCCAGGCGGGCAGCGCGGCCACGTCCGCACTGGCCTCGACGCCCCCGCGCCCGGCCTCCGTGGTGGCGGGCGCGGTGCCCGGCGGACGCACCGGCACCTCGACGGCGGTGACCGGGTACTCGCTGCCGCGCGGCACCCGGTTGGTCCACGCGATCCGCACCCGCTCGCCGCGCCGCACCTCGATGGTGGGGCCGGGCACGGTGCCGTTGTACCCCCACATCAAGGTGGGCGGGAGCTGGCTGTGCAGCCGCACCCAGGTGGGGCGGACGGCGATCTCGGTCTCGTGGTGCACATCGGCCCTGGCGGGCCGCAGCACTTCGGGAATCGGTAACCGGTCGGTGTACGGGACGAGTTCGTCCCCGGCGGTGTCGGACATCTTTCCCCCTGTTTCCCCCGTGATCCGGGCGATCACGGCCGCATTCGGCCGTATATACGGGAAAGGACGCCGAACGACCCGACCTGGTTCACTCCGTGAAGACCGCGTCCAGATACACCCAGGCACCCTCGTACCGGACGAATCGACTCCGCTCGTGCAGCGAGCCCTCGCCGCCGCCCTCGGTGTAGTGCGCGCGGAAGGCGACCTCGCCGGCGGTGTGGAAGGCGGTGCCGTCCTTGGTGTCCAGGATCTCCAGCCGGGTCCAGCGCATCCCCGGGTCGAAGTCGACACCGGCGGGCCGGTGGTCGGGGTGCCAGGTGCGCAGCAGATACGGCTCGTCCTGGACGGCGAAGGCGCTGAAGCGGGAGCGCATCAGGGCTTCGGCGGTGGGCGCCGCCTGCCCGGCGTGGTAGCGGCCGCAGCACTCGGCGTACGGCGCGGGCAGCCCGCAGGGGCAGTCCTCGGGGACCTGGGGGCGGGCGGGTCGGGGGGTGCGTCGGGCCATGCCCCTATCTGACCACATCCGCCCGCTCGTGCCCGATCGCGTACGGCCCCGTACGGCCCCGCACGGCTCGGCCGGTGGTGGCCGCAACTGCCGTGCTCCCACGGAACACTGGGCTCGATTGTCTCTTCCGGCTTGGCCGCCGCATCCGTATGCTCCTGCGCCGACGTGATTGTTACCACCGGTAATAGGGGGCACCATGGAGCGTTCGGGCACCACTGCGGCCAGCACGGCGACCAGCGATTCGGGCGGTCCTTCGGGCAGTACATCAGGCAGTACGAGACGCACGTTCGTCGCGGGGGCGGCGGTGGCGGGCGCGGCGACCGCCCTGGGGCTCGAAGCGGCGGTGCCCGCCGCGGCCGCGGCACGTGCGGGGGCCGCCCCGGCGGCCGGTCAGTCGGTGGTGGTCCTCGGCGGCGGGGTCGCGGGGCTCACCGCCGCCCACGAGCTGGCCGAACGCGGCTTCCGCGTCACGCTCTACGAGCGCCGGGCGCTCGGCGGCAAGGCCCGCAGCATGGACGTGCCGGACAGCGCGCGCGGCGGGCGCGGCCCGCTCCCGGCCGAGCACGGCTTCCGGTTCATCCCCGGGATCTACCACAACCTGCCCGACACGATGCGGCGTATCCCTTTCCCGGGCAACCCGCACGGCGTCTGGGACAACCTGGTCGCGCCCAAGGAGATGATGTTCGCCCGCACCGGCTACGAGGACCTGCGGCTGCCGCTGCCCTGGTCCGGCACCCCGCAGCAGCTCACCCTGGACGCCCTGCGGCGCGCCCTGACCGGAGTGCTGGGCACCTTCCAGCGGCTGCCCGCGCGCGAGATCGCGTACTTCGCCGACCGCCTCGTCACCTTCCTGACCAGCTGCGACGAGCGCCGCAACAACCAGTGGGAGGCGACGCCTTGGTGGACGTTCACCAAGGCGGGCCAGATGAGTTACGAGTACCAGCGCATCCTCGCCGTCGGCGTCACCCGCAACATCGTGGCCACCAAGGCGGAGGAGGCGAGCACCCGCACGGTGGGCTCGCTCCTGGAGGCGTTCGTCTTCAACGCGCTCGGCCGGGGCGCGGACGGCCCCCTCGACCGCATCCTCAACGCCCCCACCAACGAGGCGTGGATCGACCCCTGGGTCGCCCATCTGCGCACCCTCGGCGTGGAGTTCCAAGTCGGCTGGACGCTGCGGGAGTTCGCGTACGACGGCACGAAGGTGACCGGGGCGGTGGTCGAGGACCCGGGCGGGGCGCGCCGCACGGTGAGCGCCGACCACTACGTCTGCGCGCTCCCCGTCGAGCACGCCCGGCCCACCTGGAGCGCCGCGATGCGCGCGGCCGACCCGCAGCTGGCCCGCTGCGACAAGCTGCGCACGGACTGGATGACGGGCATCCAGTTCTATCTGACCGAGCGGCCCGACGGGGTGCACGGCCACTTCGACTGCATCGACTCCCCCTGGTCGCTCACCGCGATCGCCCAGGCCGAGCACTGGCCGCACCACGACTTCCGCACCGACTACGGCGACGGCACGGTGGTGGACTGCCTCTCGGTGGACATCTCCGAGTGGGACAAGCCCGGGATGCTGTACGGGAAGACGGCCAAGCAGTGCACCCGCGAGGAGGTCGCGCGCGAGGTGTGGGCGCAGCTGAAGGCCTCGGTCAACGACACCGGCAAGACGGTGCTCAGCGACGGCAAGCTGCACTCGTGGTTCCTGGACCCGGGCGTCTCCGGGATCGGCACGCCCGAGCCGAGGAACGAGGACGAGCTGCTCATCCACCCGGTCGGCACGTTCCACAACCGCCCCTCGGCGGGCACGAAGATCTCCAACTTCTATCTGGCGGGCGACTACGTGGCCGTCCCCATCGACCTGGCGACCATGGAGGGGGCCAACACCTCGGGCCGCCTCGCCGCCAACGCACTGCTCGACCGGGCCGGTTCGGCCGCACCGCGCTGCTCGGTGGCCTCCCTCTACAGCGCCCCGGAGCTGGACCTGCTCAAGCGCGACGACCGCTTCCGCTACCGCCTGGGGCTGCCCAACATCTTCGACGTGGGCTGACACGGCTCGGCCGCCGCGCGGGCCCCAAGGGGGCGCCGGGCGGCGGCCGTCCGGTGGATCACGTCAGCAGGAAGTCGGCCTGGCCCGACTTGGCGCCGAGGATGAACGCGGCGATCTCGTTGCTGGTGTAGATCAGAGCGGGGCCCTCCGGGTCGGCCGACTGGCGCACCGCGACCCGGCCGTCGGCCAGCTTCATGGCCTCGACGCAGTTGCCGCCGTTGCCACCGCTCCACGGCTTGTGCCAGCCCTCGGTCCCGAGCTCGCGGGCCGGCATGCCGTTGTATATGTGATCCATTCACAGCTCCTCGCGGAGATCCGCCAGGATCTCCTTCGTGCGTCGTGCAGTCGCGGCCTGGGCCGCCATGCGGTCCATGACTTCGAGGTGGGTGTCGACCTCGGGACGCGCGTCGAGATAGACCGCGCCGGTCAGGTACTCGCTGTAGACCATGTCCGGCAGCTCCGGCACGGCAAATCTGAACAGGACGAACGGGCCGTACGTCCCCGGGTGGTGCCCCGTCGCGAACTCGGCCAGCTGGATCGTCACATGGGGCAGCTCGGCCGCCTCCAGGAGCCGGTCGAGCTGGCCGCGCATGACCTCGGGCCCGCCCACCGGGCGGCGCAGCACGGTCTCGTCCATGATCACCCAGAACCGCGGCGCATCGGCCCGGGTGAGCAGCGACTGGCGCTCCATGCGCAGTGCCACGTGCCGCTCGATGTCGGCGGTCTTCGTCTGCCCGAGGGCGCCGCTGACCATCACCGAGCGCGCGTACTCCTCGGTCTGGAGCAGTCCGGGAACGAAGTGCGGCTCGTACGTCCGGATGAGCGAGGCCGCCCCCTCCAGGCTGACGTACATGCTGAACCAGTCGGGCAGGATGTCGTGGAAGCGCTGCCACCACCCCGGCTTGTTGGCCTCCTCCGCGAGTTCGATGAAACGGTCCGTCTCCTCGTCCCCGATGCCGTACGCATTGAGCAGCAGCTGTACGTACGGGATCTTCAGCGCGACCTCGGCCGTCTCCATGCGGCGGATCGTGGCGGGAGCGACGCGGAGCACCTTCGCCGCCTCTTCGCGCTTGAGGCCGGCGCGCTCGCGCAGGTCCTGCAGGCGTCTGCCCAGCACGACCTGCCCCACGGTCGGGGCGGACCGGGGTTCACTCACGTCAGACCTCCCCTAACCCTGTTGCCGAGCAGTGTGCCATGCCACCTCAGCCCAGAACACAGCACTCTGCAATTTTCAGAGTGCCCCTTGCCAAGTGTCACGGATGGGTGGAAGGTAGGTCGGTGAACGCCCGCACATGCGGTTGTCGCGTGCGGCACCGCTTCCCCACTGTGAGGACCCGGTCGTGGCCCCTGGTAATGCGCTCGTCCCGCAGCTCATAGGCGCGGCCTCCACGGTGTCCGTCGCCGACGTCCGCCGGTACGCGTTCGAACTCTCCGCCCGGCCGGAATCCGCCGCCGCCGCCCGCCGCCACACCGCCGAGGTCTCCGTCCGGTGGGGTCTGTGCGACGAGCTGGGCGACGCGGCCGCGCTGGTCGTCTCCGAGCTCGTCACCAACGCCGTCGTGCACACCGCGGGCACCCGGGTGTCCTGCGAACTCTCCTTCACCTCCGGGCACTTGACGGTTGCCGTCAGGGACCAGGGGTACGGCACGGGCGGGCCCACGCTCTGCGACGCCACCGACGGCGAGGAGGGTGGCCGCGGGCTGCTGCTCGTCGACGCGCTGAGCGTCGCCTGGGGCGCCCACGACGTGCCGCACGGCACCGGCCGGATCGTCTGGGCCCGGCTCGGGGCGGTCCCTGCATGCTGAGGGGCCCACGCACACTTCTGTCCAGAGGCGGCCGGGAAGAGGCTGGGGGGCCTCGGGGGCCCGGCTCGCAAGGGGGCGCCGGAGCGACCGGCGGCAGACTCGTGCTGCCGCCGGCGCTCCCGGCGTCTCTGGGCTGCGACGCGGTCGCGGTGCCCGCCTCCTACGGCTTCCGGGTGCTGGCCCGGCTGCCCCGCTCGGGCTGTGTCTTCGCGGACGCCGACTGCTGGTGGTGGGTCGTCCCGGCGGGCTCGGACCACGACCTGACCTGGCCGCACCCGGCCCGCTACGCCCCGGACGCGCGCGTTCCGGAGAACCCGGGACGGCGGATGATCCACTGCCCCGACAGCACCAGCCCGTACACACCCCCCATCCCGCTCTACCTGGTGGTATGCCAGCTGACTGGAACGGCACCGGCATGGACCTAGCCTGTTCGCTCGCCCTTCGCGCCGACCCGGGGTGGGACTTCGCCCCCTACGGACCGGACCTCCCCGCCCACGGGCTCAGCCCGTCGTCAGACCTTCCGCCGCCCGCACCAGGGCGTCCAGGACCGGGCTGATCAGCGGGTGGTGCTCGGCGCCGCTGCGGACCGCCGCGAAGACGCGGCGGGTGGCGGCGGGGCCCGCCACCGGGCGCACCACCGTGTTCTTCTGCTCCATGCCGCGCAGCGCCGAGCGCGGCACCAGCGCCACGCCCGCCCCCGCTCCCGCCAGCGCCACCACGGCACGGAAGTCGTCCGAGGAGTGGACGAGCCGCGGCTCGAAGCCCGCCAGCTCACAGGCGAGGAAGACCACGTCGTGGCAGGGGTTGCCGGGGTACGGGCCGATCCAGTCGTCCTCGGCGAGCTCGGACAGCCGCACCTGCGGCGCGGGCGCCAGCGGGTGCCCGGCCGGGAGCACCGCGTCGAAGGACTCCGCGTAGAGCGCGACCCGGGCCAGCCGCCGGTCGTCCTCCCTGGGGGCGCCCCGGTACTCGACCGCGAGCGCCACGTCCGCCTCGCCGTCCAGGACCATCGGCAGCGACTCGTCGCCCTCGGCGTCGCGCACCCGGACCCGGATCGTGGGGTGCGTCCCGCGCAGCCGGGCCACGGCCGGGGCGAGCACCTCCGCGATGCCGGTGGCGAACGCCGCCACCGTCACGTCGCCGGCCGCGCCGCCCGCGTACGCGGCGAGCTCCGCCTCCGCCCGCTCCAGCTGGGCGAGGACCGCGTTGGCGTGCTCCAGGAGGATCTCGCCGGCCGCGGTGAGCCGTACGCCCTTGCCGCTGCGGGTCAGCAGCGTGTGGCCGGTCTCCTGCTCCAGGGCGGCGAGCTGCTGGGAGACGGCCGAGGGGGTCAGATAGAGCGCTGCGGCCGCGGCGGTCACCGTACGGTGGTCCGCCGCGGCGCGCAGGATGCGGAGCCGGCGCGGGTCGATCACCCGGCCATTGTCGCCCGAGCGTCGACGAACGCCGCCACCGCCCGCTCCACGTCCTCGGTGGAGTGCGCGGCGGAGAGCTGGACCCGGATGCGGGCCGCGCCCATCGGGACCACCGGGTAGGAGAACCCGATCACGTAGACACCGCGCTCGAGGAGCAGCTCGGCCATGCGGGCGGCCTCGGCGGCGTCGCCGATCATGACGGGGGCGATGGCGTGGTCGCCGGGCAGGATCTCGAAGCCCGCCTCGGTCATCTTCGTCCGGAAGAGCGCGGTGTTGGCGGCGAGCTTGTCGCGCAGGTCGCCCGCCGACTCCAGCAGGTCGAGGACCTTCAGGGAGGCGGCGGCGATCACCGGGGCCAGCGAGTTCGAGAAGAGGTACGGACGCGAGCGCTGGCGCAGCAGGGCGACGATCTCGGCGCGGGCCGCGACGTAGCCGCCGGAGGCGCCGCCCAGCGCCTTGCCGAGGGTGCCGGTGATGATGTCGACCCGGTCCATGACGCCGTGCAGCTCGGGCGTGCCGCGGCCGCCGGGGCCGACGAAGCCGACGGCGTGCGAGTCGTCGACCATGACCATCGCGTCGTAGCGGTCGGCGAGGTCGCAGATCTCCTGGAGCGGGGCGACGTAGCCGTCCATGGAGAAGACACCGTCGGTGACGATGAGGCGACGGCGCGCACCGGAGGCCTCCTTGAGCTTCGCCTCCAGCTCGGCCATGTCGCGGTTGGCGTACCGGTAGCGGGCGGCCTTGGAGAGCCGGATGCCGTCGATGATCGAGGCGTGGTTGAGGGCGTCGGAGATCACCGCGTCCTCGGCGCCGAGCAGGGTCTCGAAGACACCGCCGTTGGCGTCGAAGCAGGACGAGTAGAGGATGGTGTCCTCCTGGCCGAGGAACGCCGACAGACGCGCCTCCAGCTCCTTGTGGACGTCCTGGGTGCCGCAGATGAAGCGGACCGAGGCCATGCCGTAGCCCCAGCGGTCGAGCGCCTCCTTGGCGGCGGCGATCACCTCGGGGTGGTCGGCGAGGCCCAGGTAGTTGTTGGCGCAGAAGTTGAGGACCTCGCCGGTGGGGACGGCCACCGAGGCGTTCTGCGGGGTGGAGATCACCCGCTCGGGCTTGAAGAGACCGGCCTCGCGGATCTCGTCGAGGGTCTTCTGGAGGTCGTCGCGGACGGACGCGTACATGCTCAGGCTCCTAGATGCCGTGAAGCGGACTCAGGCGGTCCAGTCGAGGATGATCTTGCCGCTGCGGGCGGTGGCGGCCTCGTCGAAGGCCGCGTCGAAGTCCCGGTAGGCGTAGCTGCCGGTGATCACCGGGGAGAGGTCGAGGCCGCCTTCGAGCAGCACCGTCATCGCGTACCACGTCTCGAACATCTCACGGCCGTAGATGCCCTTGACCGTGATCATCGAGGTGACGATCTTCGACCAGTCGACGGCGAACTCCTGCGCGGGCAGGCCGAGCATCGCGATCTTGCCGCCGTGCGTCATGTTGTCGATCATGTCGCGCATGGCCTCGGCGCGGCCCGACATCTCCAGGCCGACGTCGAAGCCCTCGCGCAGACCGAGCTGCCGCTGCGCTTCCGCGATGGAGGACTGCGCCACGTTCACCGCGAGCGTGGCACCCGCCTTGCGGGCGATCTCCAGGCGCTCGGGGCTGACGTCGGTGATCACGACGTTGCGGGCGCCCGCGTGCTTGGCGACGGCCGCGGCCATGATGCCGATCGGGCCCGCGCCGGTGATCAGGACGTCCTCGCCGACCAGCGGGAAGGAGAGCGCGGTGTGCACGGCGTTGCCGAACGGGTCGAAGATCGCGGCGACGTCGAGGGGGACCGGGGTGCGGTGCACCCACACGTTGGCGGCGGGCAGCGCCACGTACTCCGCGAAGGCGCCGTCGCGCCCCACGCCCAGGCCGATCGTGGAGCGGCACAGGTGACGGCGGCCCGCCAGGCAGTTGCGGCACTTGCCGCAGACCAGATGGCCCTCGCCGCTGACCAGGTCGCCGACCGCGATGTCCCGGACGTCCGCGCCGACCGCCGCGACCTCGCCGACGAACTCGTGGCCGAGGACGAGGGGGGTCTTGACGGCGCCCTGCGCCCAGCCGTCCCAGGAGCGGATGTGCAGGTCGGTGCCGCAGATGCCGGTGCGCAGCACCTTGATCAGTACGTCGCCGGGGCCGGTCTCCGGCTCGGGGACGTCCATGAGCCACAGTCCGGGTTCGGCGTGCTGCTTGACAAGGGCCTTCATGGGGGCGGCTCCCGGGACGTACAAAGAGGGGCGAAAGCCATGGTTCCATGGCTGATCACTAATCTGCCGAGCAAGAGCCACTCGCGTCCATCGAGGTTTTCTTAAGCGGGCCAACAGCCGAGCTTCACGCGCCCCTCGCGCGCTCCCCCTCCACGCGGCTCACCACCGCACCTCACACCAGGCCCGCGGCCACCTCCACGGCGAGCCCGTGCCCCTCTTCGTACGAGCGGCGGTACGCGGTGTCGTCGAGCACGGCGCGCAGTTCGGCCTCGGCGCGGCGCCGGACGGCGGGCTCGGACGGCAGCGGGCGCAGCCCGAAGCCGCCGTGCCGCCCGTCGGCGTGCCGGTCGTACGCCCCGAGCAGCCGGGCGCCCTCCTCGGCGGCGCCCAGGTGCGCCTTGGCCCAGGCGGCGACGAGGAACTGGCTGGTGATCAGGTTGGGGGCGACCAGATACGCCTGTCCTTCCAGCTGCCGCACCGCCTCGCGCACCTGCCCGAGCGCGTCGGCGTACGCGCCGCAGAGGCAGTCCAGCCAGCCGTCCGCACCGGCGACGAGACCGCGGAACATCTCGGGCACGTTCTTGGTGAACTCGCCCTCCGTCAGGCGCAGTTGCTCACGCGCCCGGCCGACGCGACCGGTGGCCGCGTAGTGGTGGGCGAGCAGCATCCGGGCGGTGCCGACGCCCTCGCCCGTGTACTGGCGCGACTCCTCGACGGCGTCGAGCAGCAGCCGCTCGGCCCGCCCGCTCTCCTCGGCCGTCCGGGCGACGGCGAGGCGGACGGTGGCGAGGCGCGCCTTGAACATGGGGCCCTGGGCGTGCGCGCCGGTCCAGGTGGTGGACTCCATGGCCCGCTCGAAGTCGGCGGCGGCCTCTTCGTACCGGCCGCGCCGCGAGTGGTCCTCGCCGCGCGCCGAGAGCGTCTCGGCGATCGCCCACGGGTCCCCGAGCCGCTCGAACAGGGCCAGCGCCTCGTCCGCGTCGGGACCGCCGGCCAGCTTGGCCCTCAGCAGCAGCGCGAAGGCGAGGTCCCAGGGCTCGCCCAGCGCCCGGCAGTCCTGGACCATCGCGTCGACGGCCTGCGGGAACCCGGCGAACTCACGGGTGAGCATCCGGGCGAAGTACCAGACGGACCCGGGCTGGCGGCAGTTCTGCGGCATCGCCGAGCCGTACGCGGCCACGATCCGACCCAGATACGGCCGGGCCGCGGGATTGGCGAACTCCGCACCCTCGCCCTCGCCGCCGCCCGCGAACAGCATCATCCGCACCCCGCGCCGGGCCTCCCACAGCTGCTCCTCGGACCACGGCGGCGGCGCGTCGGTGCAGCGGGCCGCGAGCGGCACGGCGGGGCGCACCGGCTCGGCGAACGGGTCGGGCCCCATCCCGGCCGCGGCGAGCGACCAGGCGCGGGCGTCGCTCTGGTGGCCGCGCAACTGCCAGAACCAGCTCATGGAGAGGGTCAGACAGAGCGCGTCCTGTTCGCGGCCGTGCTCGACGGCCCGGCCGAGCGCGGTCCGTACGTTCCCGTGCTCGGTCTCGAACCGCCGAATCCCGTCGGCCTGCCCGGGCCCGCGCAGCACGGCCTCGCCGGTGCGGGCGAGTTCGCGGTACGCGACCAGGTGGCGCAGCTCGGCCGCCGTGCGCTCGCCCGACTCGGCGAGCCGCTCGGCCGCGTACTCCGCGACGGTCTCCAGGAGCCGGTAGCGCATCGCGCCGCCGTCCGGGGCCGCCACGACCAGGGACTTGTCGACGAGGGAGGCGATCAGGCCGAGTACGTCGCCGGGGTGCGGCGACGGGTCGGCGGGATCGGCGCAGACCGCCTCCGCCTCGGGCAGCGCGAAGCCGCCGGAGAAGACGGCGAGGCGGCGCAGCACGGCCCGCTCGCGTGCGTCCAGGAGCTCCCAGGACCAGTCGACCACGGCCCGCAGGGTCTGCTGCCGGGGCCGCAGCGTGCGGCTGGTGCGGGCGCCGTCGCCGAGGAGGCGGAACCGGTCGTCGAGGCGGTCGGCGAGCTGGCGCGGAGTGAGCATCCGCAGCCGGGCGGCGGCGAGTTCGAGGGCGAGGGGCAGGCCGTCGAGGCGGCGGCAGACCTCGGCGGCGGCCTCCGGGTCCTCGGCCACGCGAAAGCCCGCCCGGGCCGCCGCGCCCCGTTCGCCGAACAGCCGCAGGGCGGTGTCCAGCGGCAGGGGGCCCACCGCGCGCACCCGCTCTCCCGGAACGCCGAGCGGTTCCCTGCTGGTGGCGAGGACGGTGACGCCGGGGCAGGCGGTGAGCAGTTCGTGCGCCAGCTCGGCCGCCCCGGCGGCGATCTGCTCGCAGTTGTCGAGGACGAGCAGCATCCGGCGGTGGCCGCAGTGCGCGACGAGCCGTTCCAGCGGGTCGCGGGGTCCGGTCTCGGCCGCGGTGAGCAGCACGCTCTCGCGCGCGCCGAGCACGGTGAGCAGGGCCTGCGGCAGCTGCGCCGCCTCCCTTACGGATGCGAGCTCGGCCAGCCAGACGCCGTCGGCCCACTTGGCGGCGACGGCCTCGGCGGCCTCCAGGGCGAGCCGGGTCTTGCCCGCGCCGCCGGGCCCGGTGAGGGTGACGAGCCGGGCGTCGGCCAAGTCCGCGCGCAGGGCGAGGAGTTCCGGCTCGCGCCCGACGAAGGAGGTGAGGCGGGCACGGAGGTTGCCGGGGCGGGGAGCGCTCTCCTCGTACTGGCCCGACACGGCTCGGGCGGACGGGATCGTCGAGGGGTCGTCCCGCAGCAACTCGGCGTGCAACGCCCGCAGTTCTGGCCCCGGGGCGGTGCCCAGCGCCTCGTCGAGCGCGCGGCGGGCCGACTCGTACGCCACCAGCGCCTCGGCCCGGCGCCCCGCCGCCGTCAGCGCGCGCAGGTGCAGGGCCCGCAGCGGCTCGTCCAGGGGCGCCGCCGCGACCAGGGCGGCCAGTTCCGGCAGGGTGTGCTCGGCGCGGCCGAGCGCGGTGTCGGCGGCGAGGCGGGAGCGGCGCGCCTCGGCGTGGCGGCGCTCGGCCCGGACGACCAGCGGGTCCCGCTCCCGTACCGGAAGGTCGGCGAGAACCGGCCCCCGCCACAGCGCGAGGGCGTCGTCGAGCAGTTGTGCCGCCTTGCGCGCGTCCCCGTCCGCCAGCGCGTCCGCGCCTTCCCCGGCCAGCCGTTCGAAGCGGAACACGTCGATGTCGTCGGGGTCGGCCGCCAGCCGGTAGCCGCCCGGCGCGGACTCCACGGCGTCCCGGCCGAGCGCCCGCCGCAGCCGTCCGACCAGCGCCTGCACGGCCGCGGCCTCGTCGGCGGGCGCGGTGTCGTCGTCCCAGACCCGGGCGGCCAGCTCCGGCACCGGCACCGCGCGTCCGGCGCCCGCCGCGAGGGCGGCGAGCAGGGCCCGCAGCCGGGCGCCGCCGAGCGGCACCTCGCCGCCGTCCGGGCACAGGGCCCGCGTCGGTCCGAGTACGCGGTAGCGGAGTGTCACCCGCCCATTGTCCACGGCGGCCGTGACGGGCGGCTCCGGATCAGCTCTCGACGGGGGCCGGTTCCGTGCGGACGACGCTCAGATGGCCCCGGCGCCGGGTGATCACGACGTTTCTCGGCGCGCTCTCGGGGGCGTGCGCGCGGGGCTCGGCGCTCTCGCGGCGCAGGACCAGGGTGACCCGGCGCAGTCCCAGCTCGCCCAGCGTGCCGGAGGACTCGTCGAGGACGCGGCACTCCACGGCGTCCCAGCCGGGGTCGGGGTGGCGCACGGCCCGTACGGTCCCGTCGTGGTGCACGGCGGCCGGGCCGACCATGCGCATCCAGTGCGGCAGGCCCTGCTGGTAGGCCGCGCTCATCAGCGGGTCGTCGGCGATCTCACGGTGCACGGCCCGCAGTTCGGGGTCGTGCGGGTCGCGCTCCAGGGCGGACGAGAGCTGCGCGAGCATGGGGAGGCACCAACCCGTCTCGTGCTGGGCGAGCACGGAGCCCGCGTGGGGGTGGAAGAGGACGAAACGCAGGAAGTTGTCGCCCGGCATCGCGGTGGGGTGGGGGCCCACGGCCCGGAACAGCGTGTCGTACGCGGTGTTGGCGTGCACGACGTTCCAACTGCGGTCGACGAGGAACGACGGTAAGTCCGTGGCGTCCATCATCGCTATGTGGTCGTCGACGTAGGCACGCGCCTCGGCGTCCCACTGGTCGGTGGCGGTGGCGCCCCGTCCGTTCTCCGGTACGGGGCCGGCTGACCTGTTCACCAACGGTTCTTTCACCATCGAGAACGCGACTCCTCTTGCAGGCACGCGGTGCGCCTGCCGTCCTCTGCGTCCTCATGGCCCAGCGGCCTCGCCGCACAGAGGTCGATCTTCGCACCGTGGTGCGATCCTGCTCCCGCCGACGAGACAATGTCAACCATCGTGGCATTCCGGCCCGAGAACGCCTCAAATACGCCACAGCTGTGGCAAGTTCTGGTTCTCTGCGGTGTGAGCAAGTAGCCTCCGGACATCTTCACTCTGTGTTCGAGGTGTGCGGAGCAACTCGTGTGATCTAGGAGAATTACTGGTGACGGACGGCTTCTCGGATCCGGGACCGGCGGCCACGGGCCCTCTGGGGGACATCGCCGCCCGCGTCGACGAACTGGCCCGCAAGCTCGGAATGAGCCAGGCAGAGGTCTTCGACGTGCACCAGCTCTCCGACGCCTCCGGTGTTCCGGCCGATGTCGTCCAGGCGCTGCTGGAGGGCCGCCCGGCCGGCGAACCGGACGTCCAGGCCCGGTTCCTCCAGCGGTTCTCGGCGCTGCGCCGCTCCCGGCTGAAACCGAACGGCCGCCCCTACACCCAGCAGGAGATCGCCGACGGCGCCGGGATGTCCCGGCAGCAGGCGGGCGCGCTCATCAACGGCGACCGGCGCCCGACCATGGAGCACTGCGACGCCATCCAGCGCTTCTTCAAGGTCCACGCGGGCTATCTCACCGCCGAGGACAGCGAGGCCCTCGGCGACGCGCTGCTCCGCACCGAGCAGGAGCTGCTGCACGCCTTCGCCGCCCGCGAGCACGACCGGGAGCGCGAACTCGACGCGCTCGCCCCGGCCGGGGACGACCCGCTGGAGCGCCTGCTCCAGGACCACGGGGTGCGCGGCATCGCCTGGCGGGCCGCCCAGCTCCCCACGGACAAGCACCGGGACAAGGTCACCGAGTGGCTGGACATGCTCCTGGAGAGCGTGAAGCGCGCGGATCCCTGACCCGGGCGGCCCTCGGCCCGCCGCTCGGCGGAACCGGCCGCCGCGTCGCCGGATTTGGGCGGGGATCCGATCTTCCATAGGATCCGGCGATGATCACCAGAAAACGGCTGGCGGCCGGGGTGGGCGCGCTGCTCGCCACCCTCGCCACCGGTATCCTCCCGGCCGACGCGGTCGCGGCCGACGGACCGCCCGCGCAGAAGGCCGCACCCAAGGTCGAGCTGGTGCTCGACGTCAGCGGCTCCATGCGGGCCCGCGACATCGACGGCCAGTCCCGGATGGTCGTCGCCAAGCAGGCCTTCAACGACGTACTGGACTCGGCCCCGCCGGAGGTCGAGCTCGGCATACGCACGCTCGGCGCCAACTACCCGGGCAACGACCGCCAGGTCGGCTGCAAGGACACCCGCCAGCTGTACCCGGTCGGCCCGCTCGACCGCACCGAGGCGAAGACCGC
The DNA here is from genome assembly GCF_002846415.1 of Streptomyces sp. TLI_146. Lineage (NCBI taxonomy): Bacteria > Bacillati > Actinomycetota > Actinomycetes > Kitasatosporales > Streptomycetaceae > Streptomyces > Streptomyces sp. TLI_146. Next base: position 7,253,545 of record NZ_PJMX01000001.1, on the reverse strand, counting down.
CGTCGCCACCCTCGCCCCGACCGGCTGGACGCCGATCGGCCCCGCCCTCCAGGGCGCGGCGCAGGACCTCAAGGGCGGCGAGGCGACCCGCCGGATCGTGCTCATCACGGACGGCGAGGACACCTGCGCCCCGCTCGACCCGTGCGAGGTGGCGCGCGACATCGCCGCCCAGGGCATCCACCTGGTCATCGACACCCTCGGGCTCAACCCCGACGCCAAGACCCGTGACCAGCTGACCTGCATCGCGCAGGCGACCGGCGGCACGTACACCTCGGTGAAGCACAAGGACGAGCTCAAGGACCGCGTCAAGCAGTCCGTGGACCGCGCCGCCGACCCGGTGGTGGTCCCGGTCGCCACCAACGGCGCCGCGAGCTGCGAGAGCGCGCCCCAGCTGAAGCCCGGCCTGTACACCGACCGCGAGACGTTCGGCGAGCACCGCTGGTACAAGGTCGACGTCAAGCCCGGCCAGGAGCTGCGCGCCGCCGTCAGCATCGGCGCCGACCGCGCCGTCAACAACGACTACGGCGTCCTGATGCGGGCCGTCACCCGGCACGGCCGGGAGATCGTGCGCGGCTCCGAGGCGGGCGACGGCCGCACCGACCTGATCTCGACCGGTCTGCGCTATCCCAAGCCGGAGGCGAAGGACGACGCCGACAAGGACGCCGTGGAGACCGTCTGCCTCCAGGTCAGCAACTCCTTCTCGGCGCCCGCGTCCGTGAAGACCACGCCCGGCATGCCCGTCGAGCTGACCGTGGACGTCGTCGACGGCCCCGACCAGCCCTCGGACGTGGCCGCCTTCGGCCTCGGCCGCGGCTGGTGGCTGCTCGGCGTGCTGGTGCTCACCGGCCTCCTCGCCGGTCTGCTGTGGGGCTGGATCTCGCGCTGGCGCGTGGCTGTCTGGAGGACCAACTGATGCGTACCACAAGGATGCTGGCCGCGGCGCTGCTCACGGGCGCCGCGCTGCTCGCCCCGGCGGCACCGGCGCTGGCGGACACGCCGTCGCCCAGCCCGAGCAAGTCCTCCGGCGCGCCGACGGAGGCGGGCACCACGTTCCGGGCCGCCACGGTCGTCAAGCAGGGCCAGCAGGCCACCGCGACGGCGTCGAGCGGTGACTACCTGTACTGGGTCTTCCCCGCCGACGCGGGGCAGCGCCCCACCGTCGACGCCACGGTGACGCTGCCGTCGGCCGGCCGCCAGGCCGCGACGACCTGGCGGATCGACGTGTACGACGGGCTGCGCCGCCGCCAGCCGTGCATGTACGGGGCGCAGTCCCGCGCGGCCGCGCCCGACGCCACCAGCGTGACGCTCTCCTGCACGCTGCGCCCGGTGCGCGCCTGGGCCGACGGCTGGTCGAACGATCCGCTGCCGGGCAGCTACTACGTACGGCTGACCGCCGTCGGGCTGCCCGCCTCCGAGCGGGGTCTGCCCGTCAAGGCGGAGATGAAGCCGACCACCAAGGAAACCGGGGGCTCCCACGCGGTGGACGGCGGCCTGTCCACGCCGCTGGGCGCGGGCGGCCCGAAGGCCGAGCCGGAGGACGGCTGGTCGTCCGGCTGGTGGACCGACCGCTGGATCTGGACGGCCGTCGGCGGTGTGCTCGGCGCGCTCGCCGGTGTCGCCGGGTACGCGCTGACGCGCGGCCGGGGCCGTCCGTCGTACGTCCCGCAGAGCTGACGGCCCGTCACTCCGCCTGCGCCGTCGGCTCCGGCACGCGCCGGGCCACGGCGCGGGCGGAGTCGGCGGCGGGTCAGTGGAATTCCAGGAACACCGTCTCGTGCGGCCCCTGGAGATGGATGTCGAAGCGGTGGCCGCGCACGGCGGGGTCGGGCGCGGCCACCAGCGTGCGGCGCAGCTCCGGCTCCAGGGAGTCGAGCAGCGGGTCCGGCGCCTCGGCCAGATACACCCGGGTGAACAAGTGGTTTGGCAGGCCGCGCGCGAAGACCGCGACGCAGAGGTACGGGACCCCGCCCGGCGCCAGCGTGCGCAGGGTCCAGTGGCCCGACCCGTCGGTGGGGACCCGGCCGAAGCCGGTGAAGTCGACCCCGTTGCGGGCGAGCGAACCGGGCTTGCCGGTACGGGAGCCGTCGGGCCCCGGCTGCCAGAACTCCAGCAGGGCGTCGGTCACCGGCTCGCCGTCCCCGTCGTAGACATGGCCGTGCAGCGTGAGGGTGCCCGGGTGGCCCGGCGGGGCCATCGCCTCGCCGCCCGCGAAGGGCAGGGCGTGGCCGTAGAAGGGCCCGATGGTCTGCGCGGGCGTGGGCTGCCTCACCGCTCCCCCTCCTCGAACGCGGTGGCGGACGGCCCGCCGAGCACGATGTCCCAGCGGTAGCCCAACGACCATTCGGGGACGGATAGTTGGGGGTCGTATGCCGCGACCAGACGACTCCGCGCGGCCTCGCCGGGGACCGAGAGCAGGATCGGGTCGTACTCAAGGAGCGGGTCGCCCGGGAAGTACATCTGGGTGATCAGCCGCTGGGTGAAGGCGGTCCCGAAGAGCGAGAAGTGGATGTGCGCGGGCCGCCAGGCGTTCTCGTGGTGCTGCCAGGGGTACGCGCCGGGCTTGATGGTGGTGAAGGAGTAGCGCCCGTCCGCGTCGGTGAGGCAGCGGCCGAAGCCGGTGAAGTGGGGGTCGAGCGGCGCGCGGTGCCGGTCGAGCCGATGGGCGTACCGTCCGGCCGCGTTGGCCTGCCAGATCTCGGTCAGCTGACCCGCCACCGGCCGCCCCCGGCCGTCCACGATCCGGCCGCTGACCGTGATGCGCTCCCCCAGCGGCTCGCCCCGGTGGTGCACGGTCAGATCGTGGTCGAGCGGGCCGACATCACCGGCGCCGAAGACCGGCCCGCTCAGCTCGACGGCGTCCGGGTCGCGCACCGGGAGCGGCGGACGCCGCGGGAGGCGCGACGGGCTGCCCACGTACGGCGGGTGGCCGGCGCCGCTCTCCCGGACAGCGGCCCGGACCTCGGCCGTCTCGGTGTCGATGACGTGCTGGTCGAGACCGTCGGGCGATGCCCCGTACTGCTGTCGCCGCCGCTGTGGCCCCGGCCCGGCCCCGCCCAGCCCGTCGCTCATCCGGTCACACACTCCCTGAGCCACTGCTGGAACACGTCCCGGTCCCGCGAGACGCGGTCCCACTCCCGGTAGTAGTCGTTGTCCCGCTCCGAGTACCCGGCGGCGTACGAGGGATGGGCTCCGCCCGGCACCCAGGCGACGGCGTCGACGACCCAGCCCGGCAGCACCACGCCGCCCGGGCGCGGCTCCAGCACCTCGACGAGCTCCTCGACGGTGACGAGCACCCGCTCGGCCGCCAGGACCGCCTCCTTCTGCACCCCGGCGAGCCCCCACAGCTGGACGTTGCCCTCGCGGTCGGCCTGCTGGGCGTGGATGACCGTGACGTCCGGGTTGACCGCGGCGACCGCCGCCAGCTCCTGCCCGGTGAGGGGGCTGTCGAGCGTTGACACCGTTGTCGTACGGCGTCCCAAGTCGCTGCCGCGGTAGCCGTTGAGGAGCGCGAACGGCAGCCGGGAGGCGCCCGCCGCATAGCGGTTGGCCATGCCCGCGTGGCTGTGCTCGTCCAGCTCCAGCGGCCGCGGCCAGCCGTTCTCCACCGCGTCGCGGAACCGGTGCAGGGAGCCGACGCCCGGGCTGCCGCCCCAGGAGAACACCAGCTTCCTGGCCAGCCCCGCCCCGATGAGCTGGTCGTAGATCACGTCCGGGGTCATCCGCACCAGCGTGAGATCGGTGATGCCCTGCCGGATGACCTCATGGGCCGCCGCGAACGGAATGAGATGGGTGAACCCCTCCATGGCGACCGTGTCCCCATCGCGGATCAGGTCGGCCACCGCCTCGCGCAGCCCTCGAATTTCGGCCATTGCTTCCCCCTGCCCTTCGCTTCCCCGTAGCGGTAGGCTCAGTGTTTAGTCAGTGCACTGAGCACCTACCGCCTTCCGAAGCTAACGGGACGAGTCGGACGGGTCAACACCCGCAGTGGGCTGAACACTTGACCGTACGCGGTTGACCGAAAGCGCTCGCTGTCGAGCGGCAGCAGGAGAGGAACACACCGTGTCCGCAGTCGACTTGAGCGGCCACCCCGGACATCTGGCCCGGCGGCTCCAGCAGGTCCACTATCTGCTCTGGAACACGATGGTCTCCGAGCAGACCACGTCCCCCCAGTTCGCCGTCCTCAACACGCTGGTCGCCTCCCCGGGCCTGGACCAGCGGACCGTCGGCGAGCGGGTGGGCCTTGACCGGTCGACGATCGCGGAGGTCGTCACCCGGCTGACCCGGCGCGGGCTGCTGCGCAAGACGCGCGACCCGCGCGACGGCCGCCGCTCCCGGCTCGACGTCACCGACGAGGGCCGCGCCGTGCACCGCGAACTCACCGTCCGCACGGCCCGGATGAACGAGGTCTTCCTCGCCCCGCTGGCCCCCGCCGAGCAGACCGTCTTCCTCGACCTGCTGCGCCGGGTCGCGGACGCGGCGGAGGGCCTGGGCGCCGCCTCGCAGGAGGCGGCGGCCAGCTGACCGGGGCGCGGGGCAGCTACTGCATCGCCTCCCGCCGCAGCGGCGGCTCCTGCGGCGCGGGGCGCACCGGGCCGAACAGCACCGCCTTCGCGATGCGCGGCGCGAACAGCGACGTCACCGGGGCCGTCAGGAACAGGACTTCGCGGAAGGCCGCGCCCACCACCGGGTCCCCGGTGGCCCGCAGCTGGACGCGCTCCAGGTACCAGCCGGAGATCCGGTCGGCCACCGTGCCGCCCGCCGCGCTGCCCTCGGCGCCCGGCATGCCCTTGTCCGACCCGGCCGAGATGTCCCACGCCTGGCGCGCCGCCGCGAACAGCGCCTTCTGTACGCGGCGGGTCGTCGGCGTACGACGGGTGTCGCCGAGCACGTCGCGCAGGGCGACGGCGCACAGGGCCGCGACCGTCATGCCCTGTCCGTAGATCGGGTTGAACACGCACTGGGCGTCGCCGGTGGCCAGGAACCCGGCGGGGCGCAGGCCCGGGCGGTCGTAGCGGCGGCGGACGTTCGCGGTGGTGCGGTAGGACAGCGCGGCGGACTCGGGCTTCGCCCCGTCGAGCCAGCGGCGCACGATCGGGTGCGGCAGCCGGTCGGCGAACTCGGTGAACCCCGCGTCGTCCGTGGGCGGTTCGGCGCCGCGCAGCCCGGAGAGCGTGACCATCCACCGGTCGCCCTCGGCGGGCATGACCACCGCCCCGTACGTCTGGCCGGCGTTGGGGACGATGAAGTGGCCGTTCATGTCGTCGTAGTCGGACCCCCGCGCCGGGCCCCGGTACACCCGCGTCGCATAGGCGAGCCCCGTGTCGAGGGTCTCCTCCTCGGGCCGCTCCGCGCCCAGCGCGGTGAGCCAGTCGGGGGCACGGGTGCCACGGCCGGAGGCGTCCACCACGAGGTCGGCAACGAGCAGCTGCGGCTCGCGGCCCACCGCGGCGGCCGCCGCGCCGCGCTCGCGCAGCAGCACCCCGCGCACCCGCCGGGCGTCGCCGAGCAGCCCCACCACTTCGGTGCCCTGCACGGTCTCGATGCGCGGGTTGGCCAGAACCCGGCGGCGCACCAGCCACTCCAGGAGGGGCCGCGAGGGGGAGAAGATATGGGCCGTGGCCTCGGTGCGCCGGTACCAGCTCCCGGCCTGCCACTGCGCGATGTCGCTCGGCATGCCGATCCGGGGCGCGCCGTGCTCGCGCAGCTCGTCCGTGATGCCCGGCAGCAGCTCGTCGAAGGCCCGCTGACCGGCCGTCAGCAGGACGTGGGTGTGGCGGCTCTGCGGCACACCGCCGCGCGGCTCGGGCCCGTCGGGCAGGCGGTCGCGCTCGATCACCGTGACCCGGTCGGCGTGGTCCGCGAGCACCTGGGCCGCGAGCAGCCCCGCCAGACTCGCCCCGATGACGACGGCGTGCCGCCCCCCGTTCCGGGACGTGCCCGTCCCGTTCACCCTCTCCAACACCGTGCTTCCCCTTGTCCGCCGCGATCCGTGGCCGACCAGTATGACGCGCAGCAATACCCTCCACCTGCCGGAGTCATACGATTTGGCCCGATCCGGCCGCTCGCTCGGCACAGGTCAGGCCCCAGGGAACGCACCCACCGCATCGCTCCCCCGGACTCCAGGATCGGTGGACCCGCGACCTGGCCGCCATCCCCGCCGAGGTGCGCGCCGCGTATCCGCGGGCCTGCTGCGCGGCCGTCCCCTCGATCGTCGCCGACTACCGCGCCTCGGCTCACATCGACATCGAGCACGACACGGCCGACCGCCGCTCCGGCAACCGGCTGCGCATGCCGGTGACCGTGCTCCAGCAGGACTGGGGCGCCGCCCCCGACGCCGGGACGGCCGAGCTGTGGCGCACCTGGGCCCCCGACCTGGTCCACCGGACCGTCTCCTGCGGCCACTTCATGGCGGAGGAGGCCCCCCGGCGGAGGTGGTGGAGGCCGTGCGCGAGCTCCTGGCGCGCTGACCGGACCCCTACACGCGGACCGGGCCGCCCCCAGGGGGACGGCCCGGCCACTGCCACGGGACGGTCAGGCGGTGAGGATCGCCGGGTCGCTGACGCCGACCGCGCCGGTCTCCACGTGTCCGGCGAACCGGCGCAGGAACGTGGCGGTGGTGCTGGAGACCACCGACACGTCGTACCAGCGCTTGCTCGCGGTGAGGTCGACCGTGTACTTGACGGTGGCGCCCGGCTGGACGGTGAGCGCCTGGGAGGCGCCGCTGTACCCGTCGGTGACCGTGAGGCGCGCGCTGGAGGTGCCCGCGTTGGTCAGGGTCAGGTCGAGGTTGCCGGTGGCCGCGTTGTGCCGGGCGGTCACCTCGGGGCCCGCGGTCTTGCCGGGGTTGCGGAAGGTGCGCAGGAACCCGTTGGGACCGAAGACCGTGAGGTCGGTGGTGCCCTTGGAGTACGCGGTGTTCCACGCGTCGGAGAGCGTCTTGCCCGCCTCGGTGGTGTACGTCCACGGCCCGTCGGTGCGGTTCGGCGAGGTCACGAAGAACTGGGCCCCGGCCGAGGCGCCCGCGCCGAAGGTCAGCGTGAACTTGCCGGTGGACACGTTCGCCGAGCCGTCCACGTAGGGCGCGTACCGCAGCGGCCGCGTCGGGCGCGAGCCCCGCTCCTGCCTGGGCACGCTGCCGGTCGCGGGCGGCACCGGCACGAAGTCCGGGTGCCGGTTGTGGTCCGGCGGCACATAGCCGGCCGTCGAGGGCAGCGAGGCGGGCGTGGTGTTCGACTTGCCGAAGTCGAACGCCGAGGTCAGGTCGCCGCAGATGGCCCGCCGCCAGGGCGAGATGTTGGGCTCCTGGACCCCGAACCGGCGCTCCATGAAGCGGATGATCGAGGTGTGGTCGAAGGTCTCGGAGCAGCTGTAGCCGCCGGTGGACCAGGGCGAGACGACGAGCATCGGGACGCGCTGGCCGAGCCCGTAGGCGCCGGCGCCGTGGCTGATGTCGCCGGCGTAGTAGTCGGCCGAGGTCGAGACCGTGGACAGGCCCTGGGCGGCCGAGGAGGGCGGGAACGGCGGCACGATGTGGTCGAAGAAGCCGTCGTTCTCGTCGTACGTGATGAACAGCGCGGTCTTCGCCCACACATCGGGGTTGGAGGTCAGCGCGTCGAGCACCTGGGCGATGTACCAGGCGCCGTAGTTGGCGGGCCAGTTGGGGTGCTCGGTGAACGCCTCGGGCGCCGCGATCCAGGAGACCTGCGGCAGCTTCCCGGCCTTCACGTCGGCCTTGAGGATGTCGAAGAAGCCCTGGCCCGCCTTGGCGTTGGTGCCGGTGCGCGCCTTCTCGTACAGCGCGTCGCCGGGCTTGGCGTTGCGGTAGTTGTTGAAGTACAGCAGCGAGTTGTCGCCGTAGTTGCCGCGGTAGGCGTCGTTGATCCAGCCCCAGCCGCCGGCCGCGTCCAGACCGTCGCCGATGTCCTGGTAGATCTTCCAGGACACCCCGGCCTTCTCCAGGCGCTCGGGGTACGTCGTCCAGCCGTACCCCTTCTCGTCGTTGCCGAGGACGGGCCCGCCGCCGGTGCCGTCGTTGCCGGTGTACCCGGTCCACATGTAGTAGCGGTTCGGGTCGGTGGAGCCGATGAACGAGCAGTGGTACGCGTCGCAGATGGTGAAGGCGTCGGCGAGCGCGTAGTGGAACGGAATGTCCTCACGGGTGAGGTACGCCATCGTGGTCGACGTCTTGGCGGGCACCCACTGGTCGTACTTGCCGTTGTTGAACGCCTTGTGGCCGCCGGCCCAGTCGTGGTTGAGGTCCTGGATGAACTGGAGACCGAGGTTGTCCGCCTTGGGCCGGAACGGCAGCACTTCCTTGCCGCCGCCCTCCTGGTGCCAGACCGACTTGCCGCTGGGAAGCGTGACCGGGCGCGGGTCACCGAAGCCGCGGACGCCGCTGAGCGAGCCGAAGTAGTGGTCGAAGGAACGGTTCTCCTGCATCAGGACGACGATGTGCTCGACGTCCTGGATGCTGCCGGTGCTGCCCTGCGCCGGGATGGCGGCGGCGCGGGCGATGCTGTCGGACAGCATGGTGAGGGCCGCGGTGCCGCCGGCGAGCTGCATGAACCGGCGCCGATTGAGTTCAGCCATGAGTGAGGTGACCTCTGCAAGGGTGTGGGGACAGAAGCGACTGGAGTGTTCCAAGAACAGCGAGCAATACGGAAGACCCAGTGGCGTATCCATGTCGAGCGGCGGTACGCAAGACGAACAGGACCCCGCCGCGACGACCGGCGGGGCCCGTGTTCCGTACTGATGCCTGTTGCCGCTAACGCGGCTGGCGCTCCTGCTCCTCCACCTGCTCGTGGCCGTGGCCCGAGGCCTGGATCTGCTTGTACTCCTCGACGGTCGCCTTGGGGACGTGCGAGCCCGGCCCGTACAGGGCCTTGGCGAGCTTGGCGCGCAGCCGCTGGGAGCGGGGGACCTTGCGCCGTACGCCGTTCTCGTCGACCTCCGGGCCCAGTTCGAAGGGCGCGGGCTGCTCGTGCGCTGTGAGCTTGTAGAGCTGGCCCTGGTCGAGCGGCTCGTGCACCTCCACGTACTCACCGTGCGGCAGCCGCTTGATCATGCCGCTCTCCCGGCCGTGCAGCGCCTTGTCGCGGTCGCGGAGCTGGAGTCCGTGGCAGATGCGCTTGGTGACGATGAAGGTGAGCACCGGTCCGGCGAAGAAGCTGATCCGGACGAACCAGGTGATCGAGTTGATCGAGAGGTGGAAGTGGGTGGCCCACAGGTCGTTGCCGCCGCCGATCAGACACACGAAGTACATGGCCAGCCAGGCCGTGCCGAGGCCGGTGCGGACGGGGTGGTTGCGCGGCCGGTCCGCGATGTGGTGCTCGCGTTTGTCCCCGGTGACCCACGCCTCGATGAACGGATAGGCACCGATCGCGGCGAGCAGCACCGGGAACAGCATGAAGGGGATGAGGACGCCGAGGGCGAGCGTATGGCCCCAGGCGTTGATCTCCCAGCCGGGCATCACCCGGATCAGGCCCTCCGAGAAGCCCAGATACCAGTCGGGTTGGGCGCCGGTCGAGACGAGGTCCGGCCGGTAGGGCCCCATCGCCCAGACGGGGTTGATGGTCGCCACCGCACCCATGATCGTCAGCAGCCCGAAGACCAGGAAGAAGAACCCGCCCGCCTTGGCGGTGTAGACGGGCATCAGAGGAGCACCCACCACGTTCTTCTCGGTCCGCCCGGGACCGGCGAATTGGGTGTGTTTGTGGTAGAAGACCAGGATCAGATGGGTGACGACCAGCCCCAGGATGAGCCCCGGCAGCAGCAGCACGTGCGCCGAGTAGAGCCGGGGAATGATGTCGTGCCCGGGGAACTCTCCGCCGAAGAGGAAGAAGGAGATGTACGTGCCGACGATCGGGATCGACAGGATGGCGCCGTCGGCGAACCGGATGCCGGTGCCGGAGAGCAGGTCGTCCGGGAGGGAGTAGCCGGTGAGGCCGGTGATGAGGGCCGTGAACAGGATGGTCCAGCCGAACAGCCAGTTCAGCTCGCGGGGCTTGCGGTAGGCCCCGGTGAAGAACACGCGCATCATGTGCACAAGGAGACCCGCGCAGAAGACCAGCGCGGACCAGTGGTGGACCTGACGGATCAGCAGCCCGCCGCGTACGTCGAAGCTGAGGTCGATGGTGGACTCATAGGCCCTGGTCATCCGGACGCCGCTCAGCGGGGTGTACGAGCCGTGGTAGACGACCTCCACACCGCTCGGCTCGAAGAAGAGCGTCAGATAGATGCCGGTGAGAATGAGGACGAGAAAACTATAGAGGCAGATCTCGCCGAACATGAAGGACCAGTGGTCCGGGAAGATCTTGCGCATCTGGGTCCGGGCGATGGAGTAGATGCCGAGGCGCCCGTCCGCCCAGTCGGCCAGCTTCTCACCCTTCGCCGGCTCTTTCGGTCGCGCTGTGTCCTCGGTGCCGCTCCTGATATCGGTACTCATGCGTCTCCCCCTCAGGCGTTCCATCCCTCAAGGCCTGTAACAGGGTAGACATCCGAACACCCGGGCCAACAGCCCCCGCCCGGCCGCGAGTTGAGTGACCCGGGCCACGTGGTGACGCTGTACCCCGGGCGGGGGGGTCGGCCGCGGGCACCCGCCGGACGCCTCGGATACGTCCGGCGGGCGCCCGCGAGTCAGGCGCCGAGCGGGAGCTCGCGCGGCACTTCGCGCGCGAGGAGTTCCCAGGTGGGCTCGGCCATGGCGGTGACGACTGCGGCTGCGGCTGTGACTCTGGCTGTGGCTGCGGCTGTGACTCTGGCTGTGGCTGTGGCTGTGGCTGTGGCGTTCAAGTACTGCTCCCCTGCGAGGTGTTCGGTGGGGTGGGGGTGACGGCGGGGATGGCGGTGCCGACGGTGCGGGGACAACGGCGGCTCGCGATGGAACACCTAAGAATACCTACCGAGCGGTTCATTTTTCCAGCCGCTGCCCAACCTCAAGCAGGCCTCAAATGCCACAGAAGACCCGGTAAAGGGATCTTCCACCGAACGGAACCAGGCACTACGGTCTTGTTTCGATGGCATACGCCGCGCCGGGCAGCGGGTCACGCACATCGGGGCGGTCAGGAAGCCGCTCACCACGAACCTGGTCCGTGTGTACCGCATCCGGCTGGAGCGGGAGTCGCGAGGGGTGCCGGGCCTCCCGCTGTTGGTCATGCGTTGGTCGCGTGGCCAACCCTCACGTGCGCGTGACTGGTCAGGGTGCTCAAGATCCTCTACCCGACAACACGAATATTGACGAAGTGCCATAGACCTGGCATGCGGGCCCGGCCTACCGTCCTCCTGGCGACAGGGAACGCCCCTGCACCCGAGAAGGGGAATCATGGCGCGTGAGGAACTGACAGCGTCGGCGGACCCAACTGTGACGACGCCGATTGTCCGAACGTCTACCGGACCAAGAGCGGTTCGATCGTCGTCCAGGGTGACGTGTCCCATGCCTTCACTCCGCTCCCGGGCGAGGGACTGGTGGAGATCCCGGAGCACGTTCTGAGGGAGGCTGTCCGTGCTCTTGGATGGTGACGACTGGCGCCGCTCCTTCGACGCCTTCGAGCGCGAAGCGTGGCGGTTCGAGGCGCAGCCCACGTACACCATGCCCAAGGAGCAGGAGAACGTAGCCCGCTTCCTGCGCGGTGAGGACAAGCCCACCGGCCACAATGCCCGTTGGCACGAACGAGTGCGTGGGTACATCGAATCCGGCAAGCGCATCGGACGTGTCCGCATCGTGCGTCAGCCGCTCACCGACTACCAGCTGTATCAATTCGCCTGGGGCATCCCCGGAAACATTTCCGCTGGGGAAGACATTCGCATCTTGGATGTGACGCTTGACGACTTCGGGTTGCCGCTCTCAGGCCGAGACTGGTGGATGTTCGACGACTCCCGCATCGTCCACCTGAACTTCCGCCCGGACGGAACTCAGATAAATCGTGAAGCGTACGAAGGTGATCCGACCCCCTATCGGGAGTGGAAGCGGGTCGCCAGGGAGCACGCAGTACCTTTCGAGGAGTACGTGAGGGGCCTTGACGCTCGACCCTGACCAGCTAGGCCAGTCGAAAGCTGACCTAGCAGAAACACTCCGCAGCATGCGAAAGCGAGCCGGGCGTACTCAAGTCTGGCTAGCTCGGCGCTGCAATATTTCTCAGACCAAGTTGAGCAATATCGAGACTGGTCGAGTCACCCCTGGTCTTGTCGATGTTGAGTTGATTCTCAGAGCCCTCGATGCGCCTCCCGAACTCTTGGCCGAAGTTACTGCCCTGGCGCGGCTAGCCAATACAGAGCGGCAAAGTAAGCGGGCATCGTGGCGAAGAGGGCTGGAGAAGCGACAAGCCGAGCTGGCCAGCCTTGAAGGGGAAGCCTCGGCGCTCCGCTACTTCCTGCCTGCGATGGTGACGGGACTCCTCGCCACACCTGAATACATCAGGGCCAGCCTAAGTAACTCCCCAGTGGACACAACCAAGACGGTCGCGAGGAAGCTGGAACGGCAAGCAGTCCTCTACGAAAGCACGAAACATTTCACGTTCCTGCTGACAGAACAAGCTGTCAGGTGGGCCGTTGTCCCGCCTGCGGCTATGGCCGTCCAGATGGATCGGCTCGCCTCAATTTCCCACCTGCCCAATGTGCGTATCGGGGTCATCCCTACAGGCACAGTTGTGGGTCGTGGGCCCATGAACACCTTCACCGTCTATGACCAGCGGCTGGCGACTGTCGAGACATTCACCGGCCGTATTGTTTTCCAGGACGCCAGGGATATTGCGGAACATCTCGAAGTTTTCCGCATGTACGAGCGTCACGCATTGTTCGGCGACGAAGCCAGAGCCTTGCTCGGCCGGTGGGCCGCAGACTGCCGTGCGTGATCATTTACCCCACAACGACAATAAAGGCCGGCCGGAGGCGGCATCAGGCAGACACTCGTCAGGTACCGAATACGCCGACGAGAGGAAGCCATGACCAGTCCGCTCAAGTACCCGGAACCGCCGGTGGAGTTGGCCGGAGCCGTGGAGACATATCTGTACGACTGCACCCCGGCGGAAGGTTGTGGTGTGTGCGTGGCTCTCGTGAGGGAGCTCAGGGAAGCCAAGGCGGCGAAGAAGTGGAGTGCGGCGTACGACGCTGCGGCAGAGGTGCGCAATCACCCCCACGCGAAGCGGGGGAAATGATGGAGATGCAGGAATGGCGCGATGCCTGGGACCGCGCTCAGAACGCCACGGACGCGCTCAGGGAAGCTCTGAACGGTATGGGGGCTGAGGCGACTCGGACGGCGCGCTTGCGGCCCATGCTCAGCCGCAAGGGGACGGCTTGGGTCGAGGTGGGTCAGCTCCCGGCATACCTGGCCGAGAGAGTCGCCGAGGTGATCCGGCTCGGGAGCCTCGACCACACCGGTCAGTCATGAGTGAGCTTGCGCCGCAGCTGAGCTGCGGCGCCGGGGCGTCGCCATCCGCTTCCTCGACCCCCCTGAGCCGTGGTCGCGTGGGTCGATCCTCGCTACGCGGACCTCGTGGAGTTCTTCCGGCAGCCCCACATCGGCGGCTCTGTCCACTGCCCCAAGTGCTACGGCGTCCGCGACTGCGTGTTCGTACTCAAGTGGCAGAGGGAGCGGCAGGAGGCCGAGCGGAAGCGGCTCTGCTCCACCCGGACGGATCAGGACCTGGTGTTGGCCCGGGACGGCTTCAAGCTCCACCGAGGCGAGGCAGGCGGCTCCCAGGGCCCTGAGAAACGCAGAAAACCCCAGATCAACTGGGGTTTTCGCTGGTGTCCGAAGGGGGGACTTGAACTCTCCACTCGGACACTCAGACACCAGCACTTTATAGCTCTGACCTGCTCGACGACCCGCGACACACCGCAGAGTTGACCGCTTCCGCTGGTCATGCATTCACCCTGTTTCGGGCCCTTTCGGACCGCTGTTGGTCATGCGTTGGTCACGTGGTCAACGGGACTGGAGCGCGTCCGGGCCAAGCCCGTGCGGCGTACCGTAGTCCCGAGGCGCTTCACTCTTCCGACAGGCAGGGCCATGGCGACAACACTTGGGGACCGGCTGATCGAGCTGCGCATGCGTCGTGGCATGACTCAGGAGCAGCTTGCCGAGAAGTCTCAGCTCAGCGTGGATACGGTTCGGAAGCTGGAGCAGAACCAGCGGATGACGGCTCGAATGAGCACGCTCAACAAGTTCGCGCGGGCGCTGGACGTGGAGACGTCTGTACTTCTCGGAGCGCCCAGGGTGTTGGAGCCGAGCGACGGAGGAGAGCCGCCGAGCCTCCTCGCGTTGAGGCAGGCAGTCACCCCGGTATCGGGGTTTCCAGGACTCGGTGAGCCTGACGAGGTGTCGCCGCCTACAGTCGCCCAGCTTCGCGACAGCATCCGAAGCACCGAGCGGATCCGTCGCCAGGGTGAGTTAACGAAGATCACCGCACTGCTGCCGACCCTTTTGGCCGATGCCCGTGCCGCCGTCCATGAGTACACGGGCGCCGATCGTGCAGCGGCCTGCGGCGTGCTTGCCGAGGCGTACCAGGTGGCAGCCACGACGCTCACCGCGTTCGGCAAGGAGGACGCTGCCTATACGGCTCTGGAGCGGTCCATGGCTGCCGCGAAGGAGTCCGACGATCCACGCTTGGAAATCATCGGGGTCTCGTCGCTCTCTTGGATCTTTTCCAAGCAAGGGCGCGTGACGGATGCCGAAGAAGTTGCAGTCCGGATGGCGGAGCGCATCGAGCCCGGTTTCAGGTCGGCGCCGATCGACCTGTCGCTGTGGGGGATTCTTCTGCTTCGCGGCGCCAGTGCCGCAGTCCGGGCGGAGCGCACCGACACGGCCGAAGAACTGCTGTCGTTGGCCACGGCGGCAGCCGCACGCATCGGTGTTGACCGACTCGACTACGCGACGCCCTTCGGACCGACGAACGCCGGAGTGGCGACGGTGAACGCGTACGTGGACATGGGAAAGCCGGACAAGGCTCTGAGCCACGCCAGACGCATCACCAACTCGGCTAGTTTGCCGCCTACTTGGCTCGCCCGGCATCATCTGGACCGCGCTCTGGCCTACGCGGAGATGAACCGTGCCCCAGAAGCTACGAGGGCTCTACTGGCTGCTGAACAGACAGCCCCTGAGTGGATGCGCTACCACTCCACATCCCGGCACCTCATCGCGGAGCTGCGGGAGCGCGAGCGGCGCCGTAGTTCCCCCATCAGAGATCTGGCGATCCGTTTGGAGATTGAGAGCTAACTGGGACACTGCGTCCTACCTGATTTGAGCACTCGCACGCCCTGTCCCTGGGCTGAGCTCGCTTCCGGCTGCACGGTATCCGCAAGAGATGAAGCGGCCCGGAGGCATGGAGCATGACGAACGCACGTGAGCCTGGAACGGCCCCGGTAGCGGACTGGAAGCGCGGCACGGCCGTATTCGACAGGGGCAGTCAGATGGTGGGCGTGGTCCACGAGCAGCACGGCACGAAGCTGATCCTCACTCGTCCCTCGGGACTTCGCTGGCACACCCGTACCGTGGCCGTTCGGGCCGCCAATGACAGGGAGCTGATCCAGCTCAGAGCGCTGGTCAGACATAACCGCAACGTGCGCGCCCCCGCCGCCATCAGGGGCGAGAGGTGAGTCGATTACAGGGGCTGGAAGATCATCCGTGACGGTTCCTTCTGGGGCGGAACTTTGGCTCTCCTCAGCTGGGGCACAGCAGCTCTGATCATCACTCTGACCGCCACCGGCAAGCTCACCCCCTGATCATCCGCTCCCTGCTGGTGTGAGGTCCCGGCGGGGAGCGGGCTGCACCCCCATCCACCCCATCCATAAGGAGAGTGAGGACATCATGGGCAAGAAGGGCGGAGACCACTCCGGGAAGCCGGACACCTCCGACAGTGACGGCCACCGCGACAGGCCGCCGGGGCCGACCAAGCCGTACGAGCCGCCGAAGAAGTGAGGGCCCATGGCCAGCCAGCAAGAGCTCGTCGAGTGTCTGGAGAGCAAGAGCGTTCTACCCAAGGAATGGCGGCATACCGTCGCCTCGGTGGACCGGTCTCTGTTTGTCCCCGAGGTGTTCGAGGGCGGCGACATCAGCGCCGATCCCGAAGCCTGGGCGCAGTTGGTCTACAGCGACGTGCCGGTAGTCACTCAGGTCAACGACGGACAGGAGACCCCGGAGGGGGCGTTCCGACTGTCCACGTCGTCCTCGTCGATGCCGTCGGTCATGCTCGAAATGCTGGCCCTGCTCGAAGTACGAGACGGCAACACCGTGCTGGAGATCGGCACGGGCACCGGCTACAACGCGGCCTGGCTCTCCCACCGATTGGGCGATCACAACGTGTTCAGCGTGGAGGTGGACGCGGAAGTGGCAGCCCTCGCACGGCAGAACCTGAAACACGCCGGGTTCCGCCCAACCGTCGTGGCCGGCGACGGCCGCCACGGATACCCGGGAGGTGCCCCGTACCGGCGAATCATCTGTACATGCACCATGCGCGAGATCCCGCGAACCTGGCTGGAGCAGTGCCCCTCGGGACGGATCGTCACCCCGTGGGGCAGTAGCTTCTTCAGCGGCTCCTACGCCACGCTCGACGTGGTGGACGGCGAGGCGCAGGGCGGGTTCTCCGGCTATCCCGCCTTCATGTGGGACCGCTCGCACCGGGCCGGAGCGGGACGGATCTCTGAGCTGTACCACCAGGAGGAGGGGGAGAAGGGCACGACCGAAATCGCTCCGCAAAACGTCATCCAGGACGATCCGGCGTTCTTCACGAGCCTGAGTGTCACTGACGCCTGGTACCGATGGTGCGATGCGGACGACGACAGCGGAGAGGCCACGCTGTGGTTCTTCTCCGACGATCGGAAGTCGTGGGCAACCGTGGAATACGCCCCCGGCGCGGAGACATACGAGGTCGAGCAGTACGGTCCCCGAGCCCTATGGGCCGAAGTACAGACGGCCTTCCTCAACTGGCATGACCTAGGGAAGCCCGGCCGTTCCCGATTCGGGCTGTCGGTCGATGGCAGCGGACAACGCGTATGGCTGGACGACCCGAACAACGTCATCAGCCGGCCATAGGCTCGAACGAACGAATGCCCCTGCCGATTCGGCAGGGGCATTCGTTGATTTGTTCGAGCTGATCAGAGCAGCGCCAAGAAGGGTTCGGGAGCGGTTCCGGGTGCTTCGGCGCGGGGGCATCCACCGGGGCCGGGGCCGGGCGGTAGGCGTCGAGCTGGACGACCGTGGCGCGGTTCACGTCGCGATCCCGAGCGGAAGCGGCTCGGCTCCGCCTGGGCGGATCAGGACCTGGTGTTCGCTCGGGACGGCTTCAAGCCCTATAGGGGTGAGGCAGGCGGCCCCCAGGACCCCGAGAAGGTATCCGCACGGTGCGCGCACCCTCCGGAACCGGCTGCACCTGCCGGACGACTTCCGCATCCACGACTGGAGGCACAGCAAGGTCGCGAACGATCTGGAGGCCGGGGAGAACCCCGTAGAGGTCTCTGCTAACGTGCGGCACCACTCGCCGTGGCTACACGATGGCCCGCTACGGGCACTCACGTAAGGACGGGGCGCGCAAGCTCGCCGCCTCCGGTGCGGGCCGCGGCCTCTCATCCCTGGTCTGACCAGGCAACTCTCTGGGCTGTTGGTCACGCGATTGGTCACGCCACACCCCAGAAACGCAGAAAACCCCAGATCAACTGGGGTTCTCGCTGGTGTCCGAGGGGGGACTTGAACCCCCACGCCCGATAAAGGGCACTAGCACCTCAAGCTAGCGCGTCTGCCATTCCGCCACCCGGACCAGGTGTGTGTCTCGCGGGCTTTTCCCCCGCGGCGACAGAGATAACTCTACCAGGGGTTTGAGGTGGTGTTCACCCGCATATTGCGTGGTCAGGCGATCGCCGGGCCTTGGCATGGGTGACGTTCGGGCTCTTCGGCCATGGATCGCCGGGGTGGGGGCCGAGGGTGGCCGTGCGCGCACCCAGCGTGAAAGTCGCAGAGGGCGCGTCCGCGCCACCATGTGGGTACGGCGGTGGGCTCGCCGGGCGTGGGGCGCAGGTCGTGCGGGGCGCGGGCCCTAGCCTCGGGGTGTGGGCAACGGCGAGCGTTATCGGCGGCCCCGGATGCTGTCGCCGCTGCGGGAGCATCTGCGGGACACCTTCTGGTTCGCGCCGAGCGCGGCGCTGGCGCTGGTGTGCGTGCTGTGGCAACTGGCGTTCTGGCTGGACACGGCGATCGTCCAGGAGCTCCAGCGGCAGCGGGAGTACGACGCTGTCAGCGATCTCATCGGGATCGTCGACGATCTGAAGACCGTGATCACCACGGTCAGCTCGGCGATGATGACCTTCATCGGTGTCGTCTTCAGCATCTCGCTGGTCGCCGTGCAGATGGCGAGCGGGCAGTTCACCCCACGTGTGGTGCGGATCTTCGTACGGTCCCGGATCACCAAGCTGACCTTCGCCGTCTTCCTGGCGACCTTCGCCCTGTCGCTGCTCGTCCTCACCTCGTACAGCGGGGAGACCGATCCCAAGATCGTCGACAGCGTGCCCTTCACCCAGAGCCTGCTCACGATCGCCATGGTCACGCTGAGTCTGCTGCTCTTCATCGCGTACGTGAACGCCACGCTGCGGCTGATGCGCGTCGGGCACGTCGTCGACCGGATCACCACCGAGGCGTTCCGGGTGGTGCACAAGATGCCGCGGGGACGGATGGGCGACGAGCCGCCGGCGGCGGAGAGCGGGCAGATCGGGCACAGCGGGCGCGCCGGGGTGCTGCGGGACGTGAACATCGCGCGGCTCGTGCGCGCGGCCCGGCGCCAGGGCGTCGTGCTGCGGCTGATCCCCAGGATCGGGGACTTCGTGGTGCCCGGCACGCCCGTGCTCGCGGTGCACGGCGGGCGGGCGCCGTCGCGCGGCGCGCTCGGGTACACCGTGTCGGTGGGGGTGGAGCGCACGTTCCACCAGGACCTCGGGTTCGGGCTGCGGCAGCTCTGCGACATCGCGCTGCGGGCCCTCTCCCCCGCCGTGAACGATCCGACGACGGCCGTGCAGTGCCTCGACCGGATCGTGCAGCTGCTCGCCGAGCTCGCCCACCGGCCGCTCGGCGCGGTGGGACACCGTGACCGCCAGGGTGCCGTACGGCTGGTGCAGCCCGTCCCCTCCTGGGAGGACCTCGTCGACCTGGGCTTCGCCGAGATCCGTATCTACTCCGTCGGCAGCCCGCAGGTCACCCGGCGGCTCGTGGCGGCCCTGGACGAACTGCTGCGGCTCGCTCCCGAGCAGCGGCGCCCGCCGCTGCTGCGGCACCGCGCCCTGCTCGTCCAAGCCGTGGAACGAGCCGTTCCGGAGGCGGCCGAGCGCTCGTTCGCACTGGAGGCGGACCGGCAGGGGATCGGCTAGGGCTCGGCGTCACATTCCCGTCGTCGCCCCGAGGGCGGCCCTGCCCGTGCCAGGCGTCGCGGGGCAGGTGGGAATGCGACGACAGTCCGCTGCGCCCGTGCGCCCCGGGCCCCGCCCTCCCCGCCGCCAGTGGTTGACTGCGCCCATGAGAATTGGCGACAAGGTCGACGACTTCAAGCTCCCCGACGAGACGGGCACCCCGCGTACCCTCTCCGAGCTGGTGGCCCAGGGCCCGGTGGTGCTCTTCTTCTACCCGGCCGCCTTCACCCCCGGCTGCACCGCCGAGGCCTGCCACTTCCGCGACATCGCCGGGGAGTTCCGGGCGCTCGGGGCCCAGCCGGTCGGCATCAGCGCCGACGCGGTGGAGCGGCAGGCGGAGTTCGCGCAGAAGCACTCCTTCGGCTATCCGCTGCTCTCGGACCCGGACGGCACCGTACGGGAGCTGTTCGGCGTCAAGCGCGGGTTCAGCATCGCCCCGACCAAGCGCGTCACCTTCGTCATCGACACCGACCTGCGGGTGCTGGAGGTCGTCAAGAGCGAGATCCGGATGAGCGTCCACGCCGACCGTGCCCTCGCCGCCCTGCGCCAGCGCGGCGCGTAGGCCTTCGGTATCCCCAGCCCCCGTATACGGGCCGATTTTTCCGTGCCGGTTTCCCCGTACGCGTGCGGGAACGCCCTCGCTCCGGCAGGCCGGGGCCGGGGCAGCACCCCGGCTCCGGCCGGCCGTCCGCGTACCCGGGAGGCCGACGCCTCCTACGCGTACGACTCCGGGAAGTTCCCCGGCAGCCGCTCCCCCGCCGGACCCTCGGTCACCGCCCGCACCAGGAGCTCGCCGCCGACGAAGGCGCCGCGCCACGAGGCGCCGTAGCCGCCGAACAGCTCCTCGCGGTCGCCGCGCGAACGCGGCTTGCCCCGGCCGACCTTGAACGCCCGGATCTGCGGCGCCAGGCGCGCGTACGTCTCGGGGTCGTCGGTCGACAGGCTGGCGACCAGCGCCCCGTTCGACGCGTTCATGGCGGCCAGGAGCTCCGCCTCCGTGTCGACCAGGACGATGGTGTCGACCGGGCCGAACGGCTCCGCGTGGAACAGCGGTGAGGACGACGGCGGGTTGAGCAGGGTCACCGGCGGCAGATACGCGCTGGTGTCCTGGCCCGGCAGGAACCGGCCGTCGGCGAGGCTGCCCCGGTGCAGCGGGACGGCGCCCCGGTCGATCGCCTCGGCGACCTGGTCGTCCAGCTCCTTCGCCTTCGCCGCGTTGATCAGCGGCCCGAAGTCCAGCCCGGGCAGGGCGTCTTCGGGATGCTCGACCGCGAGGGGGTGGCCCGTGCGGACGGTGTGGACCGCCGGGAGGTACGCGGCGAGGAACCGGTCGAAGAGCGCGCGCTGCACGACGAACCTCGGATACGCGGTGCACCGCTGCTTGCCGTAGTCGTACAGCTTCGGGATGACGGCGGACAGCGCGTCCCAGTCCGAGTAGTTCCAGATTCCCCAGGTGTTGAGTCCTTCCTGTTCCAGGATGTGCCGCTTGCCGATGTCGGTGACGGCCGTGGCGATGCGCGCGCCGGTGTCGCGGCCGCCCACGAACGACACACAGCCGATCTCCGGCGAGCGCACCAGGGCCTCGGAGAGCTCGCCGCCGCTGCCGCTGACGAGGGTGACGGGGATGCCCTCGCGCGCGGCCAGCGCACTGGCCAGGGTGAGGCAGGAAAGGCCGCCGTCGGTCGGGGTCTTGGCGATGACCGCGTTGCCCGCCAGTGCCTGTACCAGCATCGCGTGAACGAGCACGCTCATCGGATAGTTCCAGCTGGCGATGTTGGAGACGGGGCCGTCGAGCGGGGTGCGGCCCTCCAGCATCGCGTCGATGTTCTCCACGTACCAGCGGACTCCGTCGATGGCCCGGTCCACGTCGGCCTGGGCCAGCTTCCAGGGCTTGCCTATCTCCCAGACGAGGAGCAGGGCGAGGAGTTCGCGGTGTTCGGTGAGCGCGTCGAGGGTGGCTCCGACGCGGGCACGGCGCTCGGGCAGCGGGGTGTGCCGCCAGGCGCGGTGCTGGTCCAGGGAGGCGCGGACCGCCTGTTGGGCGGTGGGCGCGTCCAGTCGCGGCGGGCCCGCGATGGGGCTGCCGTCGATCGGGCTGGCGGCCGGCAGGGCGCGTCCGTCGGGCCGCCACTGGCCGCCCCAGAGGTTGAGGACGCGGTCGTCCCGGAACGCCTCGGGGGCGATCGCCCGGCAGCGCTGCCAGGCATCGGCCCAGGCGGTGCCGGGCTTGAGGATGAGGGTGGGTGCCATCTGTGGGTCTCCGCTCAACTAGGGCGGGGCAGGAGGTGGCGCTGGCCGCCCTCGCACCGGGCGGCCGTACGGCGACGTTAGTGACTCGGGGACCTGCCGCGATACGCACCCACGGTCAATTATGAGTGACATCACTTGAGGCCGGGGGCTGTTGGGGCGCGGAGAACCCCCGGTCCCGGCGTCCGGTCACGCGCGTTTCAGCGGTCCCACTCGCCGCCGGGTTCCGTCACGGGCAGCGGACGACCTGTCCCGCGTACGACAGGTTGCCGCCGAAGCCGAAGAGCAGGACCGGGTCGCCGGTGCGGATCTCGCCGCGTTCCACCAGTTTGGACAGGGCCATCGGGATGCTGGCGGCCGAGGTGTTGCCGGAGTCGACCACATCGCGGGCGATCACCGCGTTCACCGCGCCGATCTTGCGGGCCACCGGCTCGATGATGCGGAGGTTGGCCTGGTGCAGGACGACGGCGGCCAGCTCCTCGGGGGTCACCCCGGCGCGCTCGCACACCCGGCGGGCGATCGGCGGCAGCTGGGTGGTGGCCCAGCGGTAGACGGCCTGGCCCTCCTGCGCGAAGACGGGCGGGGTGCCCTCGATGCGTACGGCGTGGCCCATCTCGGGGACCGAGCCCCACAGGACCGGGCCGATCAGCTCCTCGTCCGCGGCCTCCACCACGGCGGCGCCCGCGCCGTCGCCGACCAGGACGCACGTGGTGCGGTCGGTCCAGTCGGTCACCCCGGTCATCTTGTCGGCGCCGATGACCAGGGCCCGGGTGGACGAGCCGGCCCGGACGGCGTGGTCGGCGGTGGCCAGGGCGTGTGTGAAGCCCGCGCAGACCACGTTGAGGTCCATGACGGCGGGCGAGCCCATGCCGAGGCGGGCGGCGACCCGGGCCGCGGTGTTCGGGGAGCGGTCGATCGCGGTGGAGGTGGCGACCAGGACCAGGTCGATGTCGGCGGGGGTCAGCCCGGCGGCGGCCAGCGCCTTGGCGCCGGCGTGCGCGGCCAGCTCGTCGACGGGTTCGTCGGGCCCGGCGACGTGGCGGGTGCGGATGCCGACCCGGCTGCTGATCCACTCGTCGCTGGTCTCGACCATGGCGGCGAGCTCGTCGTTGGTGAGCACCTTGGCGGGCTGGTAGTGCCCGAGCGCGACGACGCGTGAACCTCGCATGCCGGTCATGCCGCGGTTTCCCCTCGTAGGACATCAGGAGCCATCCAGTCTTCGTGGCTACCGACCGGTACAGGGGCAAGAGATCCAACAGGCTTCCCGGCGTGCCTTTGGAGCCTTGTGTCAGCTCCCGTGCGTCCCGCGCGCACCGCGGCGCCCGCGGAAGCCTCACTCTGCGCGTGCAGGACAATGAGATCGTCGAGGTCACCTCGCCGCACGATCGCCAGGTGGCCCACGGCATCTCGCACCAAGGGCCGCTCCGGCTTCCGGCACGTACAGAATCGGGAATTGAGATGGGACGGGTCACCGAGCGCCGCCGCGTCATCCGCATCCGGGACGGGGCGGTCTCCGCCCGGCCGGACACGCTGGTGGCCGAGGAGCCACTGGAGATCCGGCTGAACGGCAGACCGCTCGCCATCACCATGCGCACCCCGGGCGACGACTTCGCGCTGGCGGCGGGGTTCCTGGTCAGCGAGGGCGTGATCGCGGCGGCCGACGAGGTGCAGTCGATCGTCTACTGCGCCGGGGCGACCGCCGAGGGCGTCAACACCTACAACGTGGTGGACGTGAAGCTCTCCCCCGGCGTCGAGGTCCCCGACATCACGCTGGAGCGCAACGTCTACACCACGTCGTCGTGCGGTCTGTGCGGCAAGGCCAGCCTGGACGCCGTCCGTACGCAGGCGCGCTTCCCGATCGCCGACGCTCCCCCGGTCCGCGTCACCCCCGAGCTGCTCGCGAGCCTCCCGGACCGGCTGCGGGCCGCCCAGCGCGTCTTCGACCGGACCGGGGGTCTGCACGCGGCCGCGCTCTTCTCGGAGGAGGGCGAGCTCCTCGACGTACGGGAGGACGTGGGGCGGCACAACGCGGTGGACAAGCTGGTGGGGCGGGCTCTGCAGGACGGGCGGCTGCCGCTGTCGCGGGCGGTGCTCCTGGTCTCGGGGCGGGCCTCGTTCGAGCTGGCCCAGAAGGCCGTGATGGCCGGGATCCCGCTGCTCGCCGCCGTCTCGGCGCCCTCGTCGCTCGCCGTCGACCTGGCCGCCGAGACCGGCCTGACCCTGGTCGGCTTCCTGCGGGGCGCCTCCATGAACGTGTACGCGGGCGAGCACCGCGTCGCCCTGGAGGCTCCGGCCACCCAGGGCTGACGGGCCCGCCGCCGGCGTCCTACACGCCGTGCGCCGTCGCGAAGACGACCTCCGGGGCGGGCCGGACGGTGCCGAGACGCGGGAAGTTCAGGCCGACCGCCGCCCGGTGCTCGTCCACGGTGAGCGCCGCCATGGCGTCCTCGGCGAAGACGAGCTCGTAGCCGAGGTCGGCGGCGGCGCGGGCGGTGGACTCGACCCCGAGGTTGGTGGCGATGCCGCCGAACACGAGCGTGGTGACACCGCGTTCGGACAGCAGCTCGTGCAGACCGGTGCCGTGGAAGCCGCCGATGGTCCGCTTGACGACGGTCAGGTCGCCCTCCGCCGCGAGTCCCGCCACCAGGTCGCTGCCGGGCGGCTGCACCTCGACGTGCGGCCGCTCGACGCGGACGAGTACGACGGTGGCGCCCGCCGCGCGGGCGCGGGCCGCCAACTCCTTGGCGGTGGCGACCACTTCGTCCCCCGAGCGGGGTGCGAGCGGCAGCGCGGTGATGCGGTCCATCAGATCGACGAGGACGAGCGCGGTACGGGCGGGATCCAGCGGAGCGTCAGGTGCGGTCATGACGGCACGCTACCGCCCCGATGATCAAGAAGGCGGCCGGGGGCGGCACTTGCGGCCACCGCGACGGCCGAAGGCGCCCTTCGCGGCAGTCGCCCTACTCCAGCTCCTCCGCCCCGATCCGCCGCAGCAGCGCCATCAGCTGCTCGCGTTCGGCCGCGTCCAGCGGTGCCAGGAGTGCGTCGTTGGCCCGCTCGGCTGCCACCGCGCAGCGCGTCAGCATCGCCTCCCCCCGAGGGGTGACCGTGACCGCGTTCTTGCGGCGGTCGCGGGGGTCCGGCTCGCGTACGACGTATCCGTCGGCCTGGAGGTCGTTGAGGACGCCGACCAGGTCCTTGGGGTCGAGCGAGATCCGGCGCCCGAGGTCGGCCTGGGCGAGCGGCCCGTACTCGGAGACGGCCGCCAGCACGGCGTGGTGCCACATCTTGGCGCCCTCGTGCGCGATGGCCGCCGCCACGAGGGCGCGGCCCCGGGTGGCCGCCCGGCCGAGGACCCAGCTGGGCAGGGCCTGGATGCGCTGGAGGGCGGGGAGGGAGTCGGCGCGTTCGGTCACGGTGTCGACCTTACCCAGAAACCATTGGACTCCCCAATGACTTCCGGTCTATCGTTTGAACTCGTTGGGACCACCAATGAATCCATCGCACTCACCCGGGAGAGTCCATGCGCCGTGTTCGCTTCGAGGTCAACGGCGGCCCCGAGGTCCTGTTCACCGAGGACGTCGAGGCCCCCGCGCCCGGCCCCGGCGAACTGCTGATCCGCGCCGACGCGATCGGCGTCACCCTCCCCGTCGTACGCAAGGTGCGCGAGGGCAAGGAGCCGTTCCCGCTCGGCGGCGAGGTCGCGGGAACGGTCGTCGAGGTCGGCGAGGGCGTCACCGCCTTCTCCCCGGGCGACCGCGTGACAGGGCTCTGCTTCTCGCACGGGTACGCCGAACTGGCCGTCCTCCACGAGGCCATGACCTCCCGCATCCCCGACCACGCCTCCTGCGTCGAGGCGGTCGCGCTCGTCCGCAGCGGGCTGGTGGCGCGCGGCGCCTACGAATCGGCGCGGCCGCGGCCGGGCGAGTCGGTCCTGGTGACGGCGGCGGCCAGCGCGGTCGGGCAGATCGCGCTCCAACTGGCCAGGGCGGGCGGCGCGAGCCGGGTGGTCGCGGCCGTGAGCTCGGCCGAGAAGGCCGATTTCGTACGGGAGATGGGCGCCGAGGAGGTCGTGCTCTACGGCGACGAGTCCTGGGGCGAGCCGGTCGACGTCGTCCTCGACGGCGTCGGCGGCGGGCTGCTCAAGCCCGCGGTGAAGGCGCTGGCGCCCGGCGGGCGGCTGGTCGCCTTCAGCTCCGGCGGCGGCACCGTCGAGGTCTACGACCTGCTGGTCGGCGGCAAGTCGGTGATCGCCTTCCAGATGGCGCTGATCGCCCGCGGCAAGCCGGAGCTGTACGCGGCCTGGCGCGACGAGCTGTGGGAGCTGCACCGCGGCGGCGCGCTGCGCGCGGCCGTCCACGCCGAACTGCCGCTGGAGGAGGCCGCCCGCGCGCACGAACTGATCGACTCGCGGCGCAACCTGGGCAAGGTGGTGCTCGTCACCGGCGCCGCGTGAGGACGGGCGCCGCCGCGCCCCGGGCGACCGGGCCGGACTCCTCCAGCGGGTCGCGCGCCCGCCGTCTGGCGAGCACCGCGCAGACCATCAGCTGCATCTGGTGGAAGAGCATCAGCGGCAGCACCGCGAGCGCCGCGTCGGCGCCGAACAGGACGCCGGCCATGGGCAGTCCGGCCGCGAGGCTCTTCTTGGACCCGGCGAACTGGATCGCGATCCGGTCGCCCCGACCGAACCCGAGCCGCTTCGCCCCGTACCAGCTCAGCGCGAGCATCGCGGCGAGCAGCACCGCCTCGACCCCGAGCAGCGCGCCCAGGCGGGCCGGGCTCACCTGGTGCCAGATGCCCCGGACCATGCCCTCGCTGAACGCGGTGTAGACGACCAGCAGGATCGAGCCCCGGTCCACCAGGCCCAGCACCTTCTGGTGCCGGGTGAGAAAACCTCCCACCCAGCGCCGCAGCAACTGCCCGCAGGCGAACGGGACCAGGAGCTGGAGGGCGATCTTCAGCACCGAGTCCGCCGAGACGCCTCCGGCGCCGCCGCCGAGCAGCAGCGCCGCGAGCAGCGGGGTCACGAAGATCCCCGCCAGGCTGGAGAAGGAGCCCGCGCAGATCGCCGCGGGCACGTTTCCGCGCGCGATCGAGGTGAACGCGATCGAGGACTGGATGGTCGACGGGACCAGGCACAGGAACAGGAGGCCGTGGTAGAGGTCCGGGGTCAGCACCACCGGCACCAGAGCGCGCGCGGCGAGCCCGAGCACCGGGAAGAGCACGAACGTGCAGGCCAGGACCGTCACATGGAGCCGCCAGTGGCGCAGCCCGTCCAGCGCCTGCCGGGTGGAGAGCCGGGCCCCGTACAGGAGGAAGAGCAGGGAGACGGCCCCGGTCGACGCGCCGCTCGCCACCCGCGCGGCGCCGCCGGAGACCGGGAGCAGCGCCGCCAGGGCGACCGTGCCGATCAGCGTCATGATGAACGGGTCGATCGGCAGCCAGGACGGCAGCTGGGGCGTGCGGCGGTTCATCGGCTCCACTCGGCTCTTCGCTCGGCGCGTTGGCGGGTCTTCACGGGCGGTCGGGTCGTACGGCGGGTCCGGCCGCCCTCCGTCGAGTCGTACCGCGGGTCGCGCCCGGTCGGGTCGTACGGCGGGTCCCACCCCGCCCGGTCGGACCTTCCCGATCATTCCCTCCGCCTGACCGATCGGGAATCCCGTACACCACTCTGACTGTCATCGCGTTCCGCGATAACCTGCTGCCGTGTACGAGCCGCACCAGCTCCGGACCTTTCTCGCCGTCGCCCAGACGCTCAGCTTCACGCAGGCCGCGCGGCGCCTCGGGCTGCGGCAGTCGACGGTCAGCCAGCACGTGCGGCGCCTGGAGGAGGCGACCGGGCGGCCGCTGTTCAGCCGCGACACGCACAGCGTCCGGCTCACCGAGGACGGCGAGGCGATGCTCGGCTTCGCCCGGACGATCCTGGCCGCGCATGAGCGGGCGGCCGCCTACTTCACCGGGACCCGGCTGCGCGGACGGCTGCGGTTCGGCGCCTCCGAGGACTTCGTGCTCACCCGGCTGCCGGAGGTCCTGGAGGCGTTCCGCCGCGACCATCCCGAGGTCGACCTGGAGCTGACGGTCGAGCTCTCCGGCACCCTGCACCGCCGCCTGGAGGCGGGCCGCCTCGACCTGGTGCTCGCCAAGCGGCGCCCCGGCGACACCCACGGCGAGCGGGTCTGGCAGGACACCCTGTGCTGGATCGGCGCGCCGGGACTGCGCCTTGACCCGGACCGGCCGGTGCCGCTGATCCTCTTCCCGCCGCCGGGCATCACCCGGGCGCGGGCGCTCGAAGTGCTGGAGGAGCACGGGAGGCCGTGGCGGATCGCCTGCACCAGCGCCAGCCTGAGCGGACTGGTCGCGGCGGCCCGGGCGGGGCTCGGCGTGATGGCGCACACCCGCGGTCTGGTCCCGCCGGGGCTGGTACCGCTGCCGCCGAGGTCGGGGCTGCCCGAGCTCGGGCCGGTGGACTTCGTGCTGCTGCACGGCGGGCGCCGCCCCTCGGCGCAGGAGGCGGCGGACGCGCTCGCGGCGGCGATCCTGGCGAGCGGCCTCAGCCCGCGTACGTCAGCCGCTTGACCTGGCGCAGTAAGGGCGCGGTCTCCACGTGCCGGACCCCTTCCAGGGTGCCGAGCTTCTCGCTGAGGTACGTGTAGAGGCCGGCCGGGTCGCGGCAGATGACCACCGCGACCAGGTTGGCGGGCCCCGAGGTGGCCCCGGCGAAGGCGACCTCCGGGTGCGAGGCGAGGGCCTCGCCCACACTGGCCAGCGCCGAGGGCGCCACCGTGATCCACAGCAGCGCCCTGCTGCGGAAGCCGAACCGGGTGCTGTCGAACTCGACGTCGATGAACAGCGCTCCGCGGCGCAGCAGCTGGTCCAGGCGCCGTTTGACGGCGGACTCCGAGCGGCCGGTGGCCTTCTGGAGCTCTGGGTAGGACGCCCGGCCGTCGCGCGCGAGCGCGGCGATGAGGGCCTCGTCCTCCTCGTCGAGCCGGATCGGGCCGGACGGCGGCTGCACCGGTGCGGGCAGCAGTGCGGCCCGCTCCTCGGCGGTGAGCGCCGAGCCCTTGGTGAACCAGCCGAGCGGGCCGCCGTAGAAGCGGTGGAGCAGCTGGTGGGCGCCGATCTCCACGATGCTCGGGGTGCGCGGCAGCTTGCCGAGCAGCAGCGCCTCGTGGTCCTCGGGCCGGCGCGACTCGGTCGTGCAGACCACCTCGGTGCCGCCCGAGGTCAGCCCGATCCAGGCGGTGTCGGGCCGCCGGGCCAGCGCCGTGGCGATGGAGACGGACGCGTCGGGGGTGCAGCGCAGCCGCAGCATCCAGCGGGTGTGGCCGAGCCGTTCGGTGTCGCGGACCCCCACGACCCGCAGTTCGCCCTCCGCGTACAGCCTGCGGTAGCGGCGGGCGACGGTCTGGTCGGAGACGCCGAGCACGGCGGCGATCTTGCTGAAGGGGGCCCGACCGTCCAGGACGAGCGCGCTCACGAGCCGCTGGTCCAGTTCGTCGAACTCGGGTGAATCCATCGGCCTGAGCCCTCCCGATGTCGGATTCCTGCGTGTCAGGCGGACTGGGTGGAGCTTCGGTCCGGCCGGAACCGATCGTACGGGACGTCGAAAGAACTAGGTCGGAGGAATGTCATGCGCAAGTGGGGGCCGTTGGTCGCCGTGTCCCTGGGAACGTTCATGCTCTTGCTGGACGTGACCATCGTGACGGTGGCGCTGCCGGACATGGCGAGTTCGCTGGACGCCTCGCTGTCGAGCCTTCAGTGGGTGATCGACGTGTACGCGCTGGCGCTGGCCGCGCTGCTGCTCGGGGCGGGCGCGGGCGCCGACAAGGCGGGGCGCCGGAAGTTCTACGCGGCGGGCACGGTGCTCTTCGCGGGCGCCTCGCTCGCCTGCGGTCTGGCGGGCGACGCGGGGACGCTGATCGCGATGCGCGCGCTCCAGGGGGTCGGCGCCGCCGCGATGTTCGCCACCACGCTGCCGCTGCTCGGCGCCGCCTACCAGGGCCGGGACCGCTCGGTGGCGCTCGGCGTGTGGGGCGCGGTCAACGGCGCGGCCGCGGCTCTCGGCCCGATTCTGGGCGGGCTGCTCACCGAGGGCTTCGGCTGGCGGTGGATATTCTTCGTCAACCTGCCGGTGAGCGCGGCCGCGGTGTGGCTGACGGTCCGGGTGGTCCCGGAGTCCAAGAGCCCGGCGGGCGGGCGCACCGACTGGGCGGGCACGGTCCTGTTCGCGCTCTTCGCCGGCACCCTCACCTACGGCGCGGTGAACGCGGGCACCGACGGCTGGGGCGACTCCCGCACCCTGCTCTCCTTCGCCGCCTCGGCGGCCGCGCTGCTGGTCTTCGTCGTGGTGGAGAGGCGTACAGAACGGCCGCTGATGGATCTGTCGCTGCTGCGGCGCCCGGCGTTCGTCGGCGTCCTGGTGGCGGCGCTCGCGCTGAACTCGGCCGCCTTCGGCGTGCTCCCGTACACCTCGATCTGGCTCCAGACGCTCCTGGACATGAGCCCGGTGACCGGCGGTCTGGCCCTTGTGCCGCTGGCGCTGGCGTCCTTCGTGACCTCGGCGCTGGGCGGGCGGTTCCTGCACGGCGTCTCGCAGCGGCTGCTGATCTGCCTCGGGCTGCTGCTGATCGCGGCCGGGCTGTTCGGTCAGGCGATGCTCGACGCGGGCTCCGACTGGACGACGCTGGTGGCGGGTCTCGTGGTGACCGGCATCGGGGTGGGCCTGGTCAGCCCGGCGCTGGCGTCGGCGGCGCTCGCCTCGGTGCCGCAGCGCAGCAGCGGCATGGCGACCGGCGCCATGAACACCATGCGCCAGCTCGGCTACGCGGTGAGCATCGCGGTGTTCGGCACCCTCGCCACCTCCCGGATGGCCGACTCGCTGCACAGCGCGCCCGAGGCCCGGGCGCTCGCGGGCGGCGCGGCGGGTTCGCTGCGCGGCCGGGTCCCCGACGAGGCGCTGCACTCCGCGTTCGCCTCGGGCCTGAACGGCGCCGCGGTGGCGGCCGGGGCGCTCGCCGTGGTGGCCGGGCTCGCCGTGTTCGCGCTGGTACGGACGCCGAAGGCCGCGCCCGCCCAGGTACGGACCAATGTCGCGGTCCCCGTAGAGCGGGCGTGACCAGGTCGTACAGATTCCGTGGAGAAAAAACCGACCGCATCCGACTCGGGGGTCGCGATGCGGGGCGGGCGGGCCTGGCACCGCCGCGCTCACGGTGCTGACCTGTGGTGATGGTGGACCTCGTCGCACTTGACCGTATTCCTTGACGCCCCTCCCGTCGGGACCCCGGGTGGGGTACCGTCACCGGCGCTGTGCGGAGCGCCACAAGGAGCAAGGTATTGCGCGAGTTCACTGTCCCACCCATGGCGACGGCGCCTCACGTCGGCGGGCTGGCGGACGTCGTGTTCGACCACGCCCTCGACGATCCCGACCGGGCCGCGCTGGCCCGCAAGGACGCGGCGGGCCAGTGGCAGGACGTGACCTCGGCACGCTTTCGCGACGAGGTGCTGGCCCTCGCCAAAGGGCTGATCGCGGACGGTGTGCGGTTCGGCGACCGGGTCGCGATCATGTCCCGCACCCGTTATGAGTGGACGCTCTTCGACTTCGCGCTCTGGTCCATCGGCGCCCAGCCGGTCCCCATCTACCCGACCTCCTCCGCCGAGCAGGTCTTCTGGATGCTGCACGACTCCGAGGTCACCGCGTGCGTGGTCGAGCACGAGGACCACGCCATGACCATCGGCTCGGTGGTGGACCGGCTGCCGCACCTCAAACGGCTGTGGCAGCTCGACGCGGGGGCGCTAGGCGAGCTCCTGGCGGTGGGCGAGCAGATCGACGACGACGTGGTGCACCGCCACCGGCG
This sequence comes from Streptomyces sp. TLI_146, assembly GCF_002846415.1. Lineage (NCBI taxonomy): Bacteria > Bacillati > Actinomycetota > Actinomycetes > Kitasatosporales > Streptomycetaceae > Streptomyces > Streptomyces sp. TLI_146. The sequence continues at coordinate 7,222,061 of NZ_PJMX01000001.1, read as the reverse complement.
CGCGGTCACCCCCGAGTCCACCGCGACCGTCATCTACACCTCCGGCACCACCGGCCGCCCCAAGGGCTGTGTGATCACCCACGCCAACTTCATGTTCGAGGCGGACACCATGGTCGCCCGCTGGGAGCCGGTGTTCCACTCGCGCCCCGGCGACGAGGCGGCCACCCTGCTGTTCCTGCCGCTGGCGCACGTCTTCGGCCGGATGGTGGAGGTCGCCGCGGTCCGGGGCCGGGTCAAGCTCGGCCACCAGCCCGCGCTCTCCGCCTCCGCGCTCCTGCCCGACCTCCAGTCGCTGCGGCCCACCTTCATCCTGGCCGTGCCGTACATCTTCGAGAAGGTCTTCAACGCGGCCCGCAGGCGCGCCGAGGCGGACGGCAAGACCGGTCCGTTCGACAAGGCCGTGGACATCGCGGTGAAGTACGCGGAGGCGATGGAGCAGAAGTCCTTCGGCCTGGGGCCCGGGCCCTCGGCGGGGCTGCGGATGCAGCACCAGTTCTTCGAGAAGGTCGTGTACGGCAAGGTCCGCGAGGCGATGGGCGGACGGGTGCGGCACGCCATGTCCGGCGGCTCCAGCATGGGCCGCCGTCTGGGGCTGTTCTTCGCCGGCGCGGGCGTGACGATCTACGAGGGGTACGGCCTGACCGAGTCCACGGCCGCCGCCACCGCCAACCCGCCCGAGCGCACCCGGTTCGGCACGGTCGGCCAGCCGGTGCCCGGCACCACCGTGCACATCGCGGAGGACGGCGAGGTGTGGCTGCACGGCGGCCAGGTCTTCTCCGGCTACCTCAACGAGCCCAAGGCGACCGAGAAGGTGCTCAAGGACGGCTGGCTGGCCACCGGTGACATCGGCGCGCTCGACGAGGACGGCTATCTGACCATCACCGGCCGCAAGAAGGAGATCCTGGTGACCTCCGGCGGCAAGAGCGTCTCGCCGGTGGCCCTGGAGGAACGGGTCCGGGCCCACCCGCTGGTGGCCCAGTGCATCGTCGTCGGCAACGACCGCCCGTACATCGCGGCCCTGGTCACCCTCGACCAGGAGGGCGTGGACCACTGGCTGGCGATGCGCAACAAACCGTCGATGACCGCGTCCGAGCTTGTGCGCGACCCCGACCTGGAGACCGAGGTGCGGCGTGCGGTGGTCGCCGCCAACACCCTGGTCTCCCAAGCCGAGCAGATCCGTACCTTCCGGATCCTCGCCCATCAGTTCACCGAGGAGCACGGTCTGCTCACCCCGTCGCTCAAGCTGAAGCGGCGGGCCATCGAGGAGGCCTACACGGTGGAGGTGGACGCCCTGTACCACTGAGCCGTCGTGGTACAGGGCGCGCCGCCCCCCGTAGACCGGTCGACTCACCTCCCGTTCAGCTCACTTGATCAGCACCTTGAAGACCTTGTCCGAGCCGTCGGGTGCGTCGCCGTTGTTGTCGCAGTTGGTGGTCGACAGCCACAGCGCGTCCTCGCCGGGCACCTTGGTGACCGTGCGCAGCCGTCCGTAGGAGCCGACGTAGTACGCGGTGGGGGTGCCCACGCTCTCGGTGTCGCCGTTGATCGGGACGCGCCACAGCCGCTCGCCCTTGAGCGCCGCCATGTAGACGACGTTGCGGACGACGGCGATGCCGCTGGGCGAGGCCTGGCCGGTGGGCCAGGACGCCTTGGGGTTGGTCATCCCGGCCGTGGAGCAGGAGCCCTCGCAGACCGGCCAGCCGTAGTTGCCGCCCGGCTTGATGAGGTTGAGCTCGTCCTTGGAGCTGTTGCCGAACTCGGCCTCCCACAGCCGCCCGTTGCGGTCGAACGCCAGGCCCTGCGGGTTGCGGTGGCCGTAGCTGTAGACGTAGGTGCCGAACGGGTTGCCGGGGGCCGGTTTGCCGTCGGTGGTCATACGCAGGATCTTGCCGTTGAGCGAGCCCTTGTCCTGGGCGAGGTCGGGGGTCTGGGCCTCACCGGTCGAGGCGTACAGATACCCGTCCGGGCCGAACGCGAGCCGTCCCCCGTTGTGGTACTTGCTCTTCTTGATCCCCTTGAGCAGGACGGTGTAGTCGGCGAGCGTGCTCCCGTTGTACGTCATACGCGCCACCCGGTTGCCCTCGGAGGCGCTGTGCATGAAGTAGACGTAGTGGTTGCTCGCCCACTTCGGGTCGACGGCGACGCCCATCAGCCCGCCTTCACCGTTGGTGGTGACCGACTCCGGCACAGTTCCGACCTGCGTCCTGGTGCCGCTCGGGGTCACCTTGAACACCTTGAAGCTGTCCCGCTCGGTGACCAGTGCGCTCGATCCGTCCGGCATCCAGAACGTGCCCCACGGAATCGTCCAGCCGCTGGAGAGCGTGCTGATGGAGGACGGCACACCTCCGTCGCTGCGGCAGGCGCCGGTGGTGAAGGCGACCGCGTTGCTGTCCGGCGAGGTATTGCCGCCCGCGTCCTTGGCGACCACGGTGAGCGTGTACGCGCTGTCGCAGGCGAGCCCGGTCACGGTGGTACTGGTGGCGGGCGGTTTCCCGGTGACCCTCTGGTAGACGCTGGTCCCGCTGCGCACCTCGTACGCGGTGACGCCCTTGTCGTCGGTGGACGCGCCCCACTTCAGGTCCGCGCTGCCGGCGGTGACGTTGGACGCGGTGAGCGTGCCGGGCTTGGTCGGCGGGGTGGTGTCGGTGCTGGGCCGGGTGGTGCAGTCGGCGGCGGGGCTGGCCGGGGAGACGTTTCCGGCCGCGTCGCGGGCGAACACCGTGAGGTTGTACGCGGTGTTGGGGGTCAGACCCGTGAGGGTGTCGGAGGTGAGGTTGCCCGCCACCTCGCCGATCTTGTTGCCGTGCTCGTACACGTCGTACATCGCCACGCCCACGTTGTCGCTGGAGGCGCCCCAGGTGAGGGTGAGCGAGTCCTCGGTGATCGCCGAGCAGCTGGGCGCGCCGGGCGCGGTGGGGGCCTGGCCGTCGCCGCCGGAGGCCGCGAAGTCGACGTAGTCGATGTTGGCGAGCCCCGTCGCCGTGGTGGCGCTGAGCCGGATCTTGTTGCTGCCCGCCTTCACCGGAGCGGTGAGGGTGGACGTGGCCCAGGTGTCCCAGTCGGCGGTGGCGTTGAACGCGCGCGCGGTGGCGACGGCCGTGCCGTTGACCAGGACGTCGGCGGGGCGGTTGGCGGTGGTGCCGTTGGCGTAGCGGATGCCGACCGTGGCGTTGCCCGCGGCGGCCGCGTCTACGGTGAACTCGACGTAGGCGCCCACCGCGTTGTTGGAGTTGACGAACCCGGTGCCCGAATATCCGGTGTGGTTGGTGTCGACGGTGGAGCCCGCCGAGTAGGTGCCCTTCTCCGCCTCGTACCGCGTGGGGGCGGCGGACGCGGACTGCGGGACCGCCTGCACCAGACCCGCGCAGAGCAGCAGCACGGCGCTCGCTGCCGTCTTCCGCGCCAGGCTTCTCGCAGGTCGTGGGGGTTGCGCGAGACGCATCTGATCCTCCTTCAAACCCTTTATGGCACCCAGTAGTTGCCGGATGCGACGATCATCGACTGGAGCTGGACGCTGGCGCCGTAGTAGAGCTTCGGGTCCACCGGGGTGGCGGCGAGCTTGCCCCAGAGCGCGTCGAGCCAGGTCTGCGAGCCGGGGTCGGTGAGCGCCGCGACGGCGAACGGGGCGGTGAACGCCATGTCCTTGCCGCTCTCGTAGGCCGAGCCGTTGAGGTGGTAGCCCGTGCCGATCTTGTTCGGGTCGCCGCCGGTCCTGGCCTTGATCCAGCCGTTGAGCTTGCGCGCGGAGGCGAGCGAGGCGGCGTCCCCGCTGGTCACCGCGTCCGTGGCGATCCGCCATGGGTCGCGGCAGGCGTTCCAGCCGAAGTCGCCGTCGTGGGAGCTTTCGAGCACCTTGCCCGGGGCGGGCTTGGGCGTTCCGTCGGTGTTGACGACGAAGTCGGCCAGCAGCCCGGTGGCAGCGGCGTACTTGGACTGCTGCGAGGTGATGAGGTTCTGGTGGGCGGCGCGGATGGTGTCCCAGGCGCCGTCGCCGGTCGCGGTGCGGAACGCCCGGAAGTGGTCGATCAGCCAGTCCGAGGAGCGGGTGATCCAGTGGTGCGACTCGCCGGACCCGGACCAGTCGCCGAGCAGCATCAGGTGGGTGGTGGCATTGACCTCGCTCTTCTTGATGCCGGCTATGTGCTTCACCGCCAGCTGCTTGTAGTCGTACGTACCGGTGCTCCCCCACTGCCTGTCGGCGAGCAGCAGTCCGTACGCCACGTCGAGGTCGCCGTCGGTGGCCGAGTCGGAGCCGTCGACGCTCTTGCAGGAGGAGTCCTGCTCGGCGGCGAGCAGAGCGGAGTTGTTCACCGAGGGGTGGGCCAGGGTGTACTTGACCAGACCGTCGAAGATCTTCTTCGCGTCGGGATCCGCCCCCGCCATCAATGCGGTGACGACCATCCCGTACCCCTGCCCCTCGGCCACATAGGGGTGGTCGGCGTCCGGCGAGAGCACCTGGTACCAGCCGTTGCCGCAGTTGTGCTTCACGAACGCGGACTTCCACGCCTTGTAGGTGGTGACGACCTGCTGGTCGACCGCCGCCTGGGTACCGCTCGGTTTCAACGTGCCTGCGGCGTACGGGAATTGGTGGCTGCCGAACGGGACTGCCGGACCGGCCGCGGCGGCCGCCGGCGTGGTCGCGAGCGCGGTGCCCAGGAGGCCCACGGCGGCGATGAGGACACCCGCCACGCGACCGCGCGGCCCTGTGGACTGCTGCTGTGTCATCGTCACTCCCTCAGCCCGTGTACTGGACGACGATCTTGGTGAAGGCGTAGGGCGCCTGGGAGACCCCGCTGCACGCGTCGCCACTGCCGCCCGAGCCGCACTGGCGGTCCCGGTTGACCGACCAGAAGGAGTACCGCGCGATGTGGTGCTGCTTGGCGTAGCCGAGGATGGTCCGGAAGTCGCCGGTGGTGACGGTCTCACCGGCCTCGTCGGTCCTGCCGTTCATGGACGACACACCGATGTGCCGGTACGCGGCGTCGTCGCCGTAGCCGTACGCGCTCTTCACCGCGGACTTCAGTCCTTCCAGGGCGCTCACGGTCGCCGAGCCCATGGAGCCGCTGTGGCCGCCGAAGTCGAACGGCATGATCACCCAGCCGTCGTTGGCGAGCCCGGCCGCGGCGCCCTTCTTGATGAGGTCCTTGCCGTCGGCGTCCGGCCCGCCGGGCGTGGTCCCCATGGTCACGTAGGTGACGATCCCGGGGTTGTTCGTCTTCACGATCTTCAGTGCGTCGACGACCCGCTTGCGTACGGTCGCGTTGGAGAACTCGGTGTTCTCGATGTCGATGTCCAGCGCCTTCAGGTGGTACGCGTTGATCACCTTCTGGTAGGCACCGGCCAGCGCGGAGGCGCTGGAGCACTTCTCGCCGAGCTTGTTGCCGCTCCAGCCGCCGACGGAGACGACGACGTCGCCGCCCGCACCCCGGATGGCGTTGATCGCGGACTGGTCCGAGCCGCCGGTGAGCGCCCGCGACCCGTCCCACTTCGGGTTGCAGCCGCCGTCGGAGAGGACGAAGGCGAGGGTGAACCACTTGACGCCGGTGGCGGCCATGACGTCGGTGGGCTTCTGCGGGTTGCCCCAGCCCAGATACTCGTAGGGGGCGGCGGCCATGGTGCCCGCGGCGAGCGGCGCGGAGGCGACGGCCTTGGGCCCGGACGCCACCAGGGGCAGGACGAGACAGCCGAGGCCGGCGGCGACCGCGGCGGCGCGGCGTCGGGGAGCGGCAACGTGCATGGGGGGTCGGTCCTTTCGAGGGGGGAAAGGTGCGTCAGGAAAGACGAGTTAGGAAAGCTTCCTAACCATCACTGCATAGCAGTGCCTGAAGCGCCTGATGTCAATGCCTCGCGTAGTCCCAACTTCCGCTTGTGGCAGGCATGTTGGGGGTTTTGGGGTGGGAGCGCCCGGGATCAGCCCCGCCCGGAACCGGCTTCCGGGGCTCGCGATCCGGGTGCCGCGTACGCCGAGCCCAGCCACGTCTCGTCGATCCGCAGACGCTTGTAGCGGGCGCTGTCGGAGGAGGCCGCGTAGGTGCTGGTCACTTCGAGGCGCACATGGCGGGTCGTGGTCGCCGGGAGGTCGATGATCGCGACGCCCCGCGCGCTGGGGAGCGTGCCGGACTTCACCGGGCTCCCCCAGGTGCTCCCGTCCGCGCTGACGTACACCTTGTAGCCCTTGATGCGCGCCGACTGCTCGGTGTCGGACCTCGCGTAACTCACCGAGTCCTCACGCTGGTTGACGCCCAGGTACTGGATCTTCCTGGCCGAGCCGAGGTCGTAGTCGAGCCGCACCGGGAGGGTCTTGCCGCTGTCCCAGTACGTCAGATAGCTGCCGTCCGCCGCGGCCGCGGCCCCGTGTCCGCTCGCCGAGGCGCTGGCGGTCATGGTGTAGGTGTCTGCGGGGATGATCCCGGTGCGCCCGGCCGTGGTGACCTTGAAGACGGTGTCGTACGGGTCCCAGCCGCCCAGGCCGCTGAGGGTGAGCGTGCCGCCGGACTGGCTGTACGAAATCGCCGCGCCGGTGCGGAGGTTGGTCACTGCGGAAACCCGGTAGCCGTTGTCGCGCAGCTTGAGGACCGAAGTGCTGGGCGGGGTGATGACGTGGACGTACTGCCGGTCGGGGTCGGTCCTGCTGATCGTGGTGACGCCGTGGGCGCCGTCGTTCCAGAACCCGGGCTTGAGCCCGCCGTACAGGTATCCGCCACCCTCGACGCCGTGCAGCGACTCCCAGATGGGGCCCAGATAGCCGTTGGCGAAGTCGTTGAAGGAAGCCTGGTTGGCCGGGAACTTCCCGTTCACCTGGGCCGTTTCTGCCATGAGGGCTTTCACCGACGACCCGGCGTTGGTGACGAGCCGTCCCAGGGTGAGCTTCTTGTCGACGCCCGGATTCGATCCGTCGTACCACCAGGCGCCGGTGGACGGCAGTTTGAAGTCGGCCTCGGTGAGCCGCGGCTGCGCGGTGTAGAGCGCCTGCGGATAGTCGTAGGCGGGGCTCATCCCGGTCTTCTGCTCGTTGCTGATCATATCCATGACCGGCGTGTCTTCGTTGTTGTTGCTGAGCGTGAAGGAGGGGCGTTTCTGCTGGATCTGCTCGTACAGGTGGTGGCTCTCCCAGTAGGCGTTGTCGTTGTCGATCCAGAAGCCGCCGAGGTCGGGGTAGCGGTCCATGACCTCGAAGAAGTTGTCGTAGCTGAACTGCCCGAACCCGTCGCGGGTGGTCAGGTCGACATGGCTGCCCTTGTACGAGGAGTAGGCGCCGGAGTCCAGCCACTCATGGCCGCCCTCACTGTGCCACTGGGGGTCGTCGGTCATATAGAGGATGGTCTTCAGGCCCTTGGCCTTGGCGGCCGCGATCAGCTCGCCCAGGAAGTCCCGCTTGGTCGAGCAGCTGCCGGGGATCTTCGACGGCCAGGGGCGGGCGTAGCCCAGCCGGCTGTGGAAGCTGGCGAGGACGAGGTACTGCGCGTGCAGCTTCTGTGCCTCGCTCACCCAGTAGTCGGGCGTCCAGCCGCCGCCGGTGACATCGGACTCCCAGGCCGAGCAGCTGGTGTGCGCGGGCGCGGTCCGCTCGCCCCAGTGCAGGAAGAGCCCGGAGGTCGAGGCGCGCAGGAAGTCCTGGCGCGGGTTGGTCCCGTACCGGGGTGTGAGGGGGGTGCACGAGGAGCTGGAGCCGGAGTGGGCGACGCGCAGGGCGCCGCCGGAGGTGTTGGCGCTGTCGGTGACGCAGTAGCCGGTGATGTTCTGGAAGCCCAGGTCGTGCGGGCTGGAGCTGCCGCGCTGCGCGGTGAACCGGGTGAACCGCACCGGGCCGCCGCCGTTGGCGATGACCGCGGGGCGCCCGTCGTCGGCGGCGAACCGCACCGAGCTGTCGGTGAAGGAGACGTTGTCGGCGTTGTGCAGATACCAGCCGTAGGCGGGGCGGGTGCCGATGCTGTTCGGGTTGTAGTCCGTGGAGCTGTTGCTCGGCACCCCGGTCGACATGGTGCCGTTGCCGCCGGGGACGGTGAGATCGACGTGGGTGAACGTCACCCCGTTGATGTGGTTCGCACCGGACTCGCCCCACAGCGTCGGGCTGAAGGAGGGGCTGCTGCCGGTCGCCGTGACGTTGTCGTACGTGACGTTGCCGATGTGTCCCACGCCGGGGTTGTTGCCGCAGCGTTTGCGGGTGCCGGTCTTCAGCATGATCGGTGAGTGCACGTGGGTCATGGTGATGTCGCGGTAGTGGACGTCGCTGATGTCGGCGCCGTCCATCGACACCATGCCCAGGCCCGACTTGTCGGCGCCGTTGATGGTGATCGCCCGGAACTGGTAGTCGGTGAAGTCGCCGCAGGTCTCCGAGCCGAACATCAGCGCGTTGCAGCACTTCGCGGACAACTTGCTGTCCTGGACGGTGACATGGCCGTTGGGCAGCTTGGCGCCCAGCGCGTAGTCGCTCTTGAAGACCAGGGCGTCGTCGTTGGCGGCGATGTCGGCGTGGGTGATCGCCACATGGGTGGTGCTGATGATGTTCCAGCCGTCCCGGTCGCTCGCCGTGTCGATGCGCAGCCGGTCGGAGGCGACGTGCGAGCAGCCGTTGATGAGGGCGGCGAAGTGGCCGCCGCGCCGCAGGGTGAGCCCGCCGCCCAGGGTCAGCCCGTCGCACCGCGTCAGCGAGATGATCTTGTCGGCCTGACCGGACTTGGGGTTGCCGGTGATGAGGTTGCCGCCGCCGTCGATGACCCCGGAGCCGGTGAAGCCGATGTTGGTGAGCCGGTCACCGTAGATCATGGCGTTGTGGAAGTGGCTGTGGCCGTAGTCCTGGTACTTGTCGTACGGGTTGGACTCGGGCGGGTCGTACTTGCCGGCGCCCGACCCCTTGAGCGTGGCCCCGGCGTCGAGTTGCAGGGTGACGTCGGACTTCAGATGGAGGGTGTTCTGCGACTTGTAGGTGCCCGACGGGAACCGCACGGTGCCGCCGCCGGCGGCGTTGGCCGCCGTGATCGCCCTGTCGACGGCCGGACTGTCGTTGGCGGACCCGTCCCCCTTGGCGCCGTAGCTCTTGACGTTGAACTCGGCTGCGGGCGCCGCTGGTTGGGCGACAGACTGCGAAGGTGCCGCGAGGGCGGTGGGCTGGACGAGTACGAGCAACGCGGCCACGACGAGGCCGAGCAGCGCGGAGCATCTCTTCACCTGTCCTCCTCCAGTTGCTCGTTCATGATCAGGAAGGCGCCGAGGCCGTGGAAGTCGTTGGTGGCCCGGGTGCGTGCGACGTAGTAGGCGTAGTCACCGACGTTGGTGCCAACGGAGATGTCGGTGAGGTTGGTCCGGCCGTCCGCGCCGAGCGAGATCCGGTCGAGGACACCCCGGTAGCCGCGCTGGGCGACCGCCTCGTAGTGCGGGTCGATGTAGCCCTGGCGGGCCGCGCGGTCCAGCGCGTAGGTGAACATGCTGGAGCAGGACGTCTCCGTCCAGTTGTCGGACTTGGCTCCCTTGTCGACGATCTGGAACCAGCGGCCGGTCTTCGGGTCCTGGTAGCGCTCAAGACCGCCCGCGAGGTTGCGCAGATACGTGAGGAGCTCGGCGCGCCGGGGGTGCCCGGCGGGGAGCGCGTCCAGCACACCGACGATCGCCATCGAGTACCAGCCGATGGCGCGGCACCAGTGCTCTGGGGCGAGCCCGGTGGACTTGTCGGCCCAGCTCGCGGTGCGCGACTCGTCGTACGCGTGCTTGAGCAGGCCGTTGGCGACCTGCAAATGGCGCCCGTATACGGCGAGTTGCCGGGCCGCCTCGTCGTTGGCGTACGCGGAGTCGCCGAACTCCTTGCCGTACTCGACCAGGAACGGGTTGACCATGTACACCCCGTCGGCCCACAGCTGGTGGGCGCGGCTGCTGCTGTCGGCGTGCCAGAAGCCGCCGTCGGCGGTGCGCGGGTAGGTGGTCAGCCGGTCGCGGATCTTCTTGGCGGCGATCCGGTAGCGGTCCTGCCCGGTCTCGTGGTGGAGGATCACGAGCAGTCGGCCCGCCTGCATGCTGTCGAGGTTGTTGAAGCTCTGGCCGATCCTGCCCGAACTGTCCACGAACCGGTCGACGTAACTCTTGATGTAGGAGAGCAGCTTGGGGTCGTGGGTGCGCTGGTGGACCTGGTACTGGCCGAAGAGGTACAGCCCGACCGGGTACGACCAGCCGCCGATCGACGACGGGGTGAAGCGGGCCGTCGTCGACTTGGTCAGGGCGACCGACCAGTCCGTGGCCCGGATGTCGGACCGTTGGACCGCCCGGTGCCGGGCGGCCGTGGCGGGCCCGGTGGCGGCGCCGATCCCGCCCGCCGCGAGCGCGGCGGCCAGCACGGCCGTGAGCAGGCGGGGAGCCCGGCGGGAGATACGGCTGGAGGCGTGGGGAGCGGGAGGTGGGGTGGGGTGCGCGCGGCCGCGGCCGCGGGTTCTCTTCATGGTCACCTCATGGGGACGGCTGGGGGGACGACCGGAACGAACGGGGTACGGGCAGGGGCCGCGCCGGGTCGGGGGTGCGGCGGGCCGTGAACTCCGCGACGAGGTGGTGGTCGGGGGCGCGGTGGCAGGCCGGGTCGGTGCGGGCCGGGTCGCCGGTCAGCGCGTACGCCTGGCAGCGGCAGCCGCCGAAGTCGGTGGCGCGCAGCTCGCAGCCGCGGCAGGGGTCGGGCATCCAGGCGGTGCCCCGGTAGGCGTTGAACGCCGGGGACTCGCGCCAGATCCACTCCAGCGGCCGGTCCCGGACGTTCGGCGGGTCGAGGCCCGGCAGCGACGCGGCGGCCGGGCAGGGCAGCACGCTGCCGTCGGGTGCCACGGTGAGCGAGACGGCGCCCCAGCCGCCCATACAGGGTTTCGCGGTGCCGTCGAAGTAGTCGGGGACGACCCAGACGAGCTCGACGCGCCCGGCGAGCCGCTCCCTCCAGCGCTCCACCGCCTCCCGCGCGCGCTCCAACTGGGCGCGCTCGGGCAGCAGGTGGTCCCGGTTGAGCAGGGCCCACCCGTAGAACTGGGCGTTGGCCAGCTCGATGCGGTCGACGCCCCAGCCGAGCCCCAGCTCGACGATCGCGTCCAGGCCGTCCAGGTTGTCACGGTGCAGCACCACGTTGAGCCCGAGCGGCAGCTCCGCCCCCCGCACCAGGGCGGCGGCCGCCTCCTTCGCGGCGAAGGAGCGGCGACGGCCCGCGATGCGTTCCGAGGCCCGCGCGTCGGCGTGCTGTACCGACAGCTGCACGGCCCGCAGTCCGGCGCGCACCAGCACGCTCAGGCGCTCCGCGTCCAGTCCGATCCCGCTGGTGACGAGCTGGGTGTAGATCCCGGCCGCGTCGGCGGCGGCGACGATCTCGGGCAGGTCGCGGCGCAGCAGCGGTTCGCCGCCGGAGAGGTGGGTGTGGACGACGCCCAACTCGCCCGCCTGGGCCATGACATGCCGCCAGCCGTCGGTGTCCAGCTCGCGGCTTTGGCGTACCAGCTCCACCGGATTCGAGCAGTACGCGCAGCGCAGCGGGCAGCCGTGGGTGAGTTCGGCGAGCAGCGCCCAGGGCGGGTCCACGGTCATCTCAGCCACCCCTCGTCACGCAACCTGCCGAGGAACAACGGGACTTCGTCGGCGACCGGCGCGCCCGGAAAACGCACGCCGAGCTCGTCGACGATTTCCCGTACATCACGGCGGCCGTCGCACAGCCGCACGATGTGCCCGGCGGGGCCGCGCAGCACGACGACGCGCTCGGGCAGCACCAGCAGATCGGCGCCGCGCACCCGGTCGTGGCGCAGCAGCACGGACCGGGAGAGCGCCGGCCGCCAGGGGCTCATGACGCACCCCCGGACGCGTCGGGCCCGCCGCGCTCCACCGCGTCGAGCAGCGACCACAGGACGTCGCACTTGAAGGCGAGCGCGGCGACGGCCCGTTCCTGCTGCTCACGGGTGCGCGCCCAGGCCTTGACGAGGGCGAGCGCCTCGCCGCCGTCGCGGCCGCCCTGCTCGATCCGGGTGCGGAAGTAGGCGAGCCCGTCCGCCTCGATCCACGGATAGTGCTGCTCGAACGCCTCGATGCGGGTGCGCATCAGCCCCGGTGCGGAGAGCTCGGTGAGCGAGGCGGCGACGGCGTCGAGGAGCGGTCGCACCCGGCAGAAGTTGACGTATCCGTCGACCGCGAGCCGCACGCCGGGAAACACCTCGGCGCCCGAGGTGAGCCGTTCCCGGTCGATCCCGGCCGCCTCCCCCAGCCGCAGCCAGCGCTCGATGCCGCCCTCACCGTCGCGTACGCCGTCGTGGTCCTGGATGCGCCGCAGCCATGTACGCCGCAGAGCGGGTGTGTCGAGCTTCGCGAGGATGTGGGCGTCCTTGACGGGGATGTACCGCTGGTAGTGGAAGCGGTTGACGATCCACCGCCGCAGTTCACCGGGGCGCAGGTCACCCTTGTGCATCCGTACGTTGAAGGGGTGCCGGTCGTGGTAGCGCGCGTCGGAGACGGCGCGCAGGCGTGACTCCAACTCGTCCTCAGTCCAAGGCACTTGAGCGTCCGCGACGAGTTTTCCAGGGGAGCTCATACTTCGATCACCATCCGCTCGGCGGCGACTTCGAGCCCCAGTGCGGCGAGCCGGGTGTGCTCGGCCGCGTTGGGGTCCGTGAGGGGGTTGGTGTTGTTGAGGTGGGTGTAGAGGCACCGGCCGCGCATACCGGTGAGCCGGTGGGCGGTGCCGTCGGGCCCGTCGATGGGCAGGTGGCCCATGGCGGTGGCGGTGCGGGGTGAGATTCCGGTGCGTACGGGGTCGTCGTCGTCCCAGAAGGTGCCGTCGACCAGGACGCAGTCGGCGTCCTCGACGGCCTTGCCCAGGGCGTCGGGCCAGGCGGCGAGGGCGGGGGCGTAGACGGCGCGGGCGCCGGTGGAAGGTTCGTGGAGGAGCAGGGCGACGACCCAGGAGAGGTCGTCACGGGCTCCGGGCAGTGGGGGCAGTCCGTGCGCGTAACGCGGCCGTTTGGCCGAGATGGGCAGGGCACTCACTTCGAGGGCGTCACCGAGGGGGCGCGGGTCCGGCCCCAACTCCCGCCATTCCAGGGGGTGTAGGGCCCGAGGACATCCCCGAGGCGCAGTCCGTTCAGCAGTGCGTGCCGTACGGGCGGGGCCACCCATATCTCGACTCCGGCGCGGGCCTCGCGGAGCCGGGCGATGCCGAGGGTGTGGTCGAGCTCGGCGTCCGTGAGGACGACACCGGCGACGGGGGTGTCCCGCAGGCCCGGGCCGGGGTGGAGGGCGGGGGCGGCCTCGATCTGGTCGGTGAGGTCGGGGCCCGCGTTGACGACGTACCAGCGGTGGTCGGCGACCCTGACGGCCAGTGACGCGTGGCGGCGGCGCCGGTGCGGGTGGGCGCGTGCCCCGCCACAGCCGGGGCACGCGCAGTTCCACTGGGGCAGTCCGCCGCCCGCCGAGGTGCCCAGCACCTGGAGCAGCATGGCGGTGGGTCTACCGGTCGGTGAGGGCGTAGGCGGTGACTTCCAGCGCGGTCTCGACGACCACATAGTCCGGAGTCACCCAGACGGGCGTTTCCTCCGATGTTTCCTTGCTGTCGTTCATGGGGTCGTACCTGCCTTTCCAGATCTTCCTGGGAGGTGGGGTTCAGGAGTGAACTCTGCACGGCATATGCAGGGGCAGGACCGGACGCGGCGTTCACAAGGATGTACCGCGTTCAGTTATGTGCCATAGAGTCGCGTCTTGTTGGTGCGCGGTCAATGGTCTGAACCGAGAAGGTCGGATCTGTAGCGCAGAAATCAGGCCACGATCACCCTCGGGTTGTCGCCGCCGGAATCGTCGGGAATGGTTGTGTCCGCTTGATCGTTGACGCTCTGAGTACGAAACCGACGACGTAAGGATCGACCGCTCGTGAGCAAGGTCCCCTCCATCACCCTCAACAACGGCGTCGAGATGCCGCAGCTCGGTTACGGTGTCTGGCAGGTGCCGGACGACGAGGCCGCGCAGGCGGTCACGACCGCGATCGAGACCGGATACCGGTCGATCGACACGGCCGCGATCTACGAGAACGAAGTGGGCACCGGCAAGGCGATCGCGGCGTCCGGAGTGGCTCGCGAGGAGCTGTTCGTCACCACGAAGCTGTGGAACAACGCGAGCGAGACGTGGACGCGCGACGGCGTCCTGCGCGAGTTCGACGCCTCCCTGTCGAAGCTGGGCCTCGACTACGTCGACCTGTATCTGATCCACTGGCCGCGCGCGATGCGCGACGACTACGTGACGATCTGGAAGGCGTTCGGCGAGCTCGCCGAGAGCGGCCGCGCCAAGGCGATCGGCGTCTCCAACTTCAAGGAGCCGCAGCTGCGCCGGATCATCGACGAGTCGGGCGTGGTCCCGGCGGTCAACCAGGTCGAGCTCCACCCGCAGCTCGCCCAGCCCGAGCTGCGCGCCTTCCACGCCGAGCACGGCATCGCGACCGAGGCCTGGTCGCCGCTGGGCCAGGGCAAGGGCCTCCTGGAGGTCCCGACGATCGTCGCGATCGCGCAGAAGTACGCGAAGACCCCGGCGCAGATCGTGCTGCGCTGGCACCTCCAGCTCGGCACCATCGCCATCCCGAAGTCGGTGACGCCGTCGCGCATCGCCGAGAACTTCGACGTGTTCGGCTTCGAGCTCGACACGGAGGACATCGCGGCGATCGCCGCGCTGGACGAGGCGAAGCGGCTGGGGCCGGACCCGGACGACTTCGACTTCTGACGCCCCTTGCCTGCCCGGCCTTCGTCTGCGACCCGGTGATGGGCTGAGCGCGCAGTTCCCCGCGCCCCTTAAATGCCGCTGACGCGGCAATCCCCTGGGGGCGCCCCGCAGGGGCGCATCTCAGGGGCGCGGGGAACTGCGCGAGCAACCCCCCACTCACCCGCAGACGAACCCCGGGCCCCTCAATTCGCCCGCCGCGCCGTATGAACGGTCCTCGCCGCCAGCAGGAACACATCCGGCCGCAGCGCCAGACCCGCCTCGTCGGCCGGGTCGAGCAGGCGCCCCAGGACCGCCCGGTCCTCCGGTGACAGCCCCTCCCCCACCGTCTCCAGGTGCCGGGTGAACGCCGACACCACCTGCTCCCGCACCGCCGGGTCCAGCGGCGCCGGGAAGTCGACGAGGAAGGTGCGGGTGGCCGGGGACGTCAGGCCCGCGGACGTGAGCAGCGCCGCCCAGTCCTCGGTCTCCTCCTTGGCATCCGGCAGCTCCGCCCGCATCCGGGCGAACCGCTCGTCCACCAGCACGTCGATCCTGGCCTCCAGGCCGGGCTGTCCCATGCCGATGTCGCGCGGCAGCCGGCGCGTGGGCAGCCCGCCCTCGGCGAGGGCCACCGTGCCGCCCGGCCGCAGCAGGCCCGCGAACCCCGCGAGCGCGGCCCGCTGGTCGCCCAGGTGGTGCAGCGAGTTGCCCGCCCAGATCAGATCCGCCTCGCCCAACTTGCCGAAGTCGGCCGGGAGTTCCGCCTCGATCGTACGGACCCGGTCCGCCAGGCCGAGGCGCTCCGCACGGGCCAGCGCGTGGCCGAGCAGCGCCCGGTTGCCGTCGACGGCGACGACCTCGGCCTGCGGGAAGGCCTGGGCGAGCAGACAGGTCACCACCCCCGGGCCGCTGCCGATGTCGAGGATCCGGCGCACCTCGGCGTCCGGCCGCTGCCCGCCGATCCAGGCCGCGGCCTCCCCGTACGCCCCCGAGAACAGTTCGGCCTCGCCCACCAGGAGCGGGAGCAGGGCCTCCCAGTCGAAGTCGGCCCAGCCCTCGCCGTGGCCGTGACCGTGACCGTGGCCATGGGGGTGACCCCGGCGGCCTGCGTGCTGGCTCTCCTGCCCATTCCGGCCCTCGTGGCCGTGTGAGTCGCTCATGGCTCCACCCTGCCCCCGGCCTCCTCGAAGCCGGGAATCCCTTTGCCGTTTCGGCAATTCATCCGGTGTTCCTGTGGACTGACCCCGCGTACCCGCTTGAACGCGGCGCTCAGCGCGAACGCGCCCCCGTACCCCACCTGCCGCGCGATCGCCTCGACCGTGGCGTCGCCCTCGCGCAGCAGGTCCGCCGCGAGCGCGAGCCGCCAGCCGGTGAGATACGCCATCGGCGGCTCCCCGACCAGCTCCCCGAACCGCCGGGCCAGACCGGCCCGCGAGACCCCGCACTTCGCGGCGAGCGCGGCGACGGTCCACGGGTGCGCGGGATCGTTCTGGAGCAGCCGCAGCGCGACCCCCACCACCGGGTCCCCCATCGCCCGGTACCAGGCGGGCGCGTCGGCGCCCGGCCGGTTGAACCAGGCCCGCAGTACCGCGATCAGGAGCAGGTCCAGCAGCCGGTCCAGGACGACGCTCTGGCCGGGCTCGTCCCGGGAGATCTCCTCGTCGAGCAACGGCATCACCGAGCAGTTCCACTCCTCGGCGGTGAGCACGAGCAGCGGCGGCAGCGCATCGAGCAGCCGCCCGCTGATCTCGCCCTCCATCAGATACGTGCCGACGAGCATGGTGGCCGAGCCGTCGGCGGCGTTGCCCCAGGTCCGTACGCCCAGCTCCATGGACTGCGCCAGCGGCTCGCCGCGCAGCGTGGTGCACACCCCGCCCGGCCCGATCCGCGCGAACGGCTCGGCGTCGGGCGCGTGGGCGACGGTGTACGGGTCGGGGCCGCGCGCGACGACGATGTCACCGGGGCGGGCGAGCACCGGCGGCCCCGACTCGGGGACGATCCACGCCTCGCCGTGGGTCATCGACATCAGGCAGATGGGCGCCCGGTCCTCGATCCGTACGGACCACGGCGGCTCCATGACCATCCGCAGCAGAAACGCCCCTCGGGCGCGCGGTCCGTCGAGCAGTCCGGCGAGTGCGTCCATGGCCGCGAGCCTAGTCGGAGCCCGATCGGGGCGAGTGGCGGGCCCGTGGACGCAGACGTATGCGCATGAGCCCCTGGCGCATGGAGAGTCGGGGCGGCGCCCACGAAGCTGGACGCATGACGAACACAGAGCTGAACACGCATCAGACCACCTCCACCACGCCGGACACCGTGCTCGTGACCAGCGGCACCGGCAAGACCGGGCACCGGGTCGTCGAGCGGCTCACCGCGCTCGGGGTGCCGGTCCGCTCCGGGTCGCGCAGCGGCGAGGTGCGCTTCGACTGGGCCGACGAGTCGACCTGGGGCCCGGCCCTCGCGGGCGCCGACGCCGCCTATGTGACCTACTTCCCGGACCTCGCGGCACCCGGCGCGGTCGAGGCGATGCGGACCTTCGGCGAGCTCGCCGGCCGGCACGGTGTGCGGCGCCTGGTGCTGCTCTCCGGGCGCGGCGAACCGGCGGCGGTCCTGGCCGAGGACGCCCTGCGCGAGTCGGGCGCGGACCTCACGGTCGTACGCGCCGCGTTCTTCGCCCAGAACTTCAGCGAGGGCGCGATGACGGAGGGCGTGCTCGCGGGGGAGATACCGTTCCCGGCGGGCGACACGGCCGAGCCGTGGGTGGACGCCGACGACCTCGCCGACGTCGTGGTCAAGGCCCTCACCGAGGACGGGCACACGGGCCTGATCCACGAGTTGACGGGCCCTCAGCTGCTGACCCTCGCCGACGTCGCCGCGGCGCTGTCGGCCGCGACCGGGCGCCCGGTGCGGTACGTGCCGATGTCCGGCGCCGAGTACGCCGGGCTGCTGGAGCGGTACGGGCTCCCGCAGGGCGAGGCGCGGTGGCTCGCGGAGCTGTTCACGACGCTGCTCGACGGGCACAACTCCTCGACCACGGACGGCGTCAAGCGCGTCCTGGGCCGAGAGCCCAAGGCGTTCGCGGACTTCGCCCGGGACGCGGCGGCGGCCGGCGACTGGCAGGGCTGAGCACCGGGCCGGGTGGGCCCGCCGGGCCCGCCCGACCGCCTCGATCGTTGATCTCCGGCCAGGTGACCGAAACCTGCCGTGACCAACACCACGCCCTCCGTGAGCGTCCGATTACCGCAATCGGGGCCTGCCGTCGGGTAGTCGGCATTCCTTCGGACTAGGTTTTCGTCTGTCACCGCATTGACGACACGCCGCGACGAAGGAAGCTGAACCGATGGACGAGAACGAATCCCTGGCGGAGCGTTTCGAGGAGAACCGCCCGCGCCTGCGGGCGGTCGCCTACCGGATGCTCGGCTCGCTGAGCGAGGCGGAGGACGCCGTCCAGGAGGCCTGGCTGCGGGCGGCCAGCTCCAGCGAGGGCGTGGAGAACCTGAGCGGCTGGCTCACCACGGTCGTCTCGCGGGTCTGCCTCGACATGCTGCGCTCGCGCCAGGCCCGGCGAGAGGATCCGCTCGACGTCCACGTGCCCGATCCGATCGTGGACCGCCCGGACCGGGTGGACCCCGAGCACGAGGCGCTGCTCACCGACTCGGTCGGGCTCGCCCTGCTCGTCGTGCTCGACACACTGGCCCCGGCGGAGCGGCTGGCGTTCGTGCTGCACGACATGTTCGGGGTGCCGTTCGAGGAGATCGCGCCGATCGTGGACCGCGCCCCGGCGGCGACCCGCCAGCTGGCCAGCCGGGCCCGCCGCCGGGTGCAGGGCCGGGCCGTTCCCGACCCGGACCTGAACCGGCAGCGCAAGGTCGTCGACGCGTTCCTCGCGGCGGCGCGCGGCGGCGACTTCGAGGGCCTGCTCGCCACCCTCGACCCGGACATCGTGCTCCGGGCCGACTACGGGCCGGGCTCGCTCACCCCGTCCAAGACGGTGCTCGGCGCCCACGCCGTGGTCCAGAACGCGCTGTCCTTCGCCCAGTACGCCAGATTCGCCCGTCCGGCGCTGGTCAACGGCGCCATGGGCGTGGTCAACGCCCCGGAGGGCCGGACGATGGCGGTGCTGGGCTTCACCGTCCGGGACGACCGCATCGTGGAGATCAACATCCTCGCCGACCTGGAGCGGCTGGCCGACCTGGACGTGGCGGCGCTCGACGCGTGACCCCGGCGCCTCCCGGGGCCCGCGCGCCCCGGGAGGTCAGAGCCGTGCCGGGCGTCGGGGCGAAGACGGGGGTTCGAAAACAGGCTCTCAGCCCGCGCCGTGGCCGGGGGCGATCGCCTCGACGCGGTGGGCGAGTTCGAAGTCCTTCTCGGTGACCCGGCCGCCCGCGTCGTGGCTGTTCACCGTGAGCGCCACCGTGTTGTAGCCGAGCGTCAGGTCCGAGTGGTGGTTCAGCTCGTCCTGGATCTGCGCGATGTGGATGACCATCGCGGTCGCCGCGAAGTGCGAGGCCAGCTGGTAGGTGCGGGCGAGGCGCTCCTCGCCGTCCGGGAGCGACCAGCCCGGCAGTTCGCGCAGGCGGTCCTCGATGTCCTTCTGCGACAGCGGCTCAACGGGCATGACCGGACTCCTTACGAGGTGGTGACGGTGCGGGGTGGAGCGCGGTATATCCGGCTCCGTCTCCGTAGCGTCGCCCCTATGCGTGTACTTGTCACGGGAGGCGCGGGCTTCATCGGCTCGCAGATCGTCACGGCCCTCTCCGCCCGGGGCCATGAACCAGTCGTCCTCGACCGCGCGGTCCGGTCCGGCGACGACGTCCGCGACCCGGAGGCGGTCGCCCGGGCGCTGCGCGGCGTGGACGCCGTCTGCCACCAGGCCGCGATGGTCGGCCTCGGCACGGACTTCTCCGACGCGCCCGACTACGTGGCGTGCAACGACCTCGGCACGGCGGTGCTGCTCGCCGCGATGGCCGAGCGGGGGCAGCGCGACCTGGTGCTCGCCGGGTCGATGGTGGTGTACGGGGAGGGGCACTACGAGTGCCCGCGCCACGGCCCCGTACGCCCCGGGCCCCGGCCGTACGAGGAGCTGGCGGCCGGGCGCTTCGAGCCGCTGTGCCCGCGCTGCGGCGCGGAGCTGACGCCGGGCCTGGTCGGCGAGGACGCGCCCGCCGACCCGCGCAACGTGTACGCCACCACCAAGCTGGCCCAGGAGCACCTGGCGGCCACCTGGGCGCGCGCCACCGGCGGGCGTGCGGTGTCGCTGCGCTACCACAACGTGTACGGGCCGGGGATGCCGCGCGACACCCCGTACGCGGGGGTCGCCTCCTTCTTCCGCTCGGCGCTGGCCCGCGGCGAGGCGCCCCGGGTCTTCGAGGACGGCCGCCAGCGCCGGGACTTCGTCCACGTACGCGATGTGGCCCAGGCGAACGCGGTGGCCCTGGAGGCCCTGGGCGAGCGCCCGCCCGGGACCCTCACCGCGTACAACACCGGCAGCGGGACCCCGCACACGGTGGGCGAGATGGCCGAGGCGCTGGCGGCGGCGTACGGCGGGCCCGCGCCGGTGGTGACCGGCGAGTACCGGCTCGGGGACGTCCGCCACATCACGGCCGACTCGGCGCGGCTGCGCGAGCAGCTCGGGTGGCGGCCGGCGGTGGGGTTCGCGGAGGGGATGGCGGAGTTCGCGCGGGCCGAGCTGCGCCCGGCCGTCGGCTGACACTTTGTCAGGAACGGGCCGCGGGGAGGATCAGTTCGAAGCGGCAGCCGCCGTGCACGTTGTGGACGGCGGCGCTGCCCGCGTGCGCCTCGACGATGCCCCGCACGATCGCCAGGCCCAGGCCCGCGCCGCCCGGCGGGGTGCGCGCCTCGGTGCCGCGCCAGCCGGTGTCGAAGACACGGGTCAGATCGTCGTCGGGGATGCCGCCGCAGCCGTCCGTCACCGAGAGCACCACCGACTCCGCGCGCGCCTCGGCCGCGACCGCGACCGTGCCGTCGGCCGGGGTGTGCCGGATCGCGTTGACCAGCAGGTTGGCCAGGACCCGGGTCATCTCCTTGCCGTCCACCTCGACCGGGACCGGCTCGACGCGCTCGCCCACCAGCCGTACGCCGTGCTCGCGGGCGAGCGGGTCGGCGCCCGCCAGCGCGTCCCCGACCAGGTCGTGCACGGACATCCGGGCCGGGTTGAGGGCGAGGGCGCCCGCGTGGATGCGGGAGAGTTCGAAGAGGTCGCCCACCATGCCGTCGAGGCGCTCCACCTCGGTGCGGATCTGCCGGAAATAGCGCTCGGGGTCCTTGGCCATGCCGTCCTCCAAGGCCTCGGCCATCGCGCGCAGCCCCGCGAGCGGGGTGCGCAGATCGTGCGAGATCCAGGCGACGAGCTCGCGGCGGGAGGTCTCCAGGGCGCGTTCGCGCTCGCGGGAGGCGGAGAGTCTGGCGCTGGTGGCGGCCAGCTCGCGGCTGAGCGCGGCGAGTTCGGCGGTGGCCGGTCCCTCGGGCGCGGCGAAGCTGCCGCCGTCGCCGAACGAGCGGGCGGCCAGGGCGAGCTGGTGGCTGCTGGCGACGACCCGACGGCCCAGGAGGAGCGCGGTGGCGAGCGAGACGGCCGCGGCCATCGCGATGACCAGGGTGACGACCTTCAGGTCGTGCGAGGACAGGAACATCTCCCAGGCCACGGCGAGCGTCCCGGCGAGCATCGCGCTGACCGCGACGGCGGCCACCACGGCGAGCGAGGCGGTGACCGAGCGGTGGCGCAGCAGGCGCAGCGCGAGCGCCCCGAGCAGGCCCGCGGCGGCGGCGCCCAGGAACGCGTACACGGCTATGAGCAGGACGTCCTTCACGGCCGGCCCTCCTCCGCGGCGAGGGCCGCGCCCTGCGGCGCGTCGTCCGCGTCCGCCTCGAAGCGGTAGCCGACGCCCCACACCGTCTGGATGAGCCGGGGCTTGGCGGGGTCGTCCTCGACCTTGCCGCGCAGTCGCCGTACATGGACGGTGACGGTGGACAGGTCGCCGAACTCCCAGCCCCATACCTCGCGCATCAGCCGCTCGCGGGTGACGGCCTCGCCCGGGTGGCTCATCAGATAGGCAAGGAGGTCGAACTCCCGCAGGGTCAGGGCGAGTTCGGCGCCCTGCTTGACCGCCCGGCGGGCTGCCGGGTCCAGGACGATGCCCGCGCGGGCCACCGGCGGGCCCGGCCGGGCGGCGGCGGCCCGGCTGCGGCGCAGCACGGAGTCGACGCGCAGCACCAGCTCGCGCGGACTGAACGGCTTGGTGACGTAGTCGTCCGCACCCACCTCCAGGCCCAGGACGCGGTCGTCCTCGTCGCCGCGCGCGGTGAGCATGATGACCGGTACGGGACCGGCGCTGCGCAGGGTGCGGCAGACCTCCAGGCCGTCCATGCCCGGCAGCATCAGGTCGAGGACGACGAGGTCGGGCCTGCGCGCACCGGCCGCGCGCAGGGCGGCGGGGCCGTCGCCGACGTGCTCGACCTCGTACCCGGCGCGTTCGAGATAGCCGGTGACCACCTCGGCCACGGTCGGGTCGTCGTCGACGACGAGGATGCGGGACTGGGCGTTGTGCATGGCCACAGCGTCGCATCCGGCGGGGCCCCGCGTCGCCACCCGAACGGCGGACCCGGAACGATGTCCCTGTTTCGTAAGAACCCGAAGTCCCGATTTGTCCGCCGCGCCTTCGTACCGTGTGGGGCGTGACCGACTCGATCCCCACGACGGTGGACGTCGTACTGCCCTGCCTCGACGAGGCCGAGGCGCTGCCCTGGGTACTGGCCAGGATCCCGGCGGGCTGGCGGGCCGTCGTCGTCGACAACGGCTCGACGGACGGCTCCGCCGAGATCGCCCGCGCGCTCGGCGCGACCGTGGTGCACGAGGCCCGGCGCGGCTTCGGCGCGGCCTGCCACGCCGGGCTGCTCGCGGCCCGGGCCGAGTACGTCTGCTTCTGCGACTGCGACGGCTCGCTCGACCCCTCGCTCCTGGCGCCCTTCGTACGGGAGGTGGCCGCCGGTGACGCCGACCTGGTCCTGGGGCGGCGCAGGCCCACCGCGCGCGGGGCCTGGCCGCCGCACGCGCGGGCCGGGAACCTGGCCCTGGCCGGGATGCTGCGCCGCCGCACCGGGCTGCGCCTGCACGACCTGGGCCCGCTGCGGGCGGCCCGGCGCGCGCCGCTGCTCGCGCTCGGCGTCGCGGACCGGCGCAGCGGCTACCCGCTGGAGATGGTGGTGCGCGCGGCGGACGCCGGATGGCGGGTGCGCGAGCACGACGTGCCGTATCTGCCGCGCACCGGGAAGTCGAAGGTGACCGGCACCTGGCGGGGCACCTGGCAGGCCGTACGGGACATGCGCGCGGTGCTCGCCCTGCCGCCGCTCCCCGCCACGACGGCGGGTGTGCGGTGACGGCGCCGGTCGCCCTGCTGGTGATCGCCAAGGCGCCGGTGCCGGGCCGGGTCAAGACGCGGCTGACCCCGCCGTACTCGCCCGAGCAGGCCGCGCGGATCGCCGAGGCGGCGCTCGCGGACACCCTTGACGCGGTGCTCGCCGCACCGGCCCGGCGCCGGGTCCTCGTCCTCGACGGGGCGCCCGGCCCATGGCTCCCGCCGGGCATCGAGGTCGTCCCGCAGGGCGCGGGCGGCCTGGACGAACGGCTCGCGGCGGCCTTCGCGCTCGATCCGGGCCCCGCCCTGCTCATCGGCATGGACACCCCGCAGGTGGGCCCGGCCCTGCTGGCCCCGGCCCTGGCGGGCTGGGGGCCCGGCGAGGCGTGGTTCGGCCCGGCGTCCGACGGCGGCTTCTGGTCGCTGGGACTGACCGCGCCCGATCCCGCGCTGCTGCGCGGGGTGCCGATGTCCGTCCCCGAGACGGGCGCGGTCCAGCGGCGACGGCTCGTCGAGGCGGGGCTCACCGTGCGCGAACTGCCACCGCTGCGCGACGTCGACACCGCGGCCGACGTGCGCGAAGTGGCGGCGCTCGCGCCGGACGGCCGGTTCGCGCGCGCCGTCGCCATGTGTGGGGGCAGCTCGGTCGAGGCGGGCGTCGCGCGATGACCACGACCACCGTGCCCGCCGCGCTCGCCTGGCGGGCCGATCCGTACACCGCCGCCCTGCGCAGCGGGCGCGGGCCGCTGTTCCTGCACCGCCGGGACGGGTGGCTGCTGCCGCTCGAAGTGGAGCGCTGGTGCGCGGCGCC
Source organism: Streptomyces sp. TLI_146 (assembly GCF_002846415.1). Lineage (NCBI taxonomy): Bacteria > Bacillati > Actinomycetota > Actinomycetes > Kitasatosporales > Streptomycetaceae > Streptomyces > Streptomyces sp. TLI_146. The sequence continues at coordinate 7,198,196 of NZ_PJMX01000001.1, read as the reverse complement.
GGACCCGGCCGATCTGACCGTGCTGCGGCGGTGCCGGGGCGCGGTGCTCGACATCGGGTGCGGGCCCGGGCGCCTGGTGGTGGGGCTCGCCGCGCTCGGTACGGCCGCGCTCGGCGTCGACGTCAGCCCCGAGGCCGTCCGCCGCACCCAGCGCTCGGGCGGCAGCGCGCTGTGCCGGTCGGTCTTCGACCCGCTGCCCGGCGAGGGCCGCTGGCACACCGCGCTGCTCCTTGACGGCAACGTCGGCATCGGCGGCGACCCCGCCGCACTGCTGGAACGGGCGGCCCAACTGGTTTGTCCTGAAGGGCAGTTGCTCGTGGAGGCGGCGCCCTTCGACGTGGACGAGCGCGTGGAGGTGCGGGTGGCCGACGGCCGGGGCGCCTTCGGGGCCGGGTTCCCCTGGTCGCGGCTCGGCACCGCCGCACTGCTGCGGTACGCGCGCGCCACCGGCTGGCGGGCGGCCGAGCGGTGGACGGCCGCCGGGCGCCCGTTCGTCGCACTGCGCCGGACGTGAACGGGGGGCCGGGCCCGGACTCCGGGGAGGAGTCCGGACCCGGCCCGTCTCACCGTGGGGGGATCAGCCGTGGGGGGGGATCAACCTTAGGGGGATCAGCTGAGGTTCAGCGCCGTGTCGTCGACGACGAACGACGTCTGCAGGCTGGAGTCCTCGGTGCCGTTGAACTTGAGGGTCACCGTCGACCCGGCGAGCGACGACAGGTCGAACGTCTTCAGCGCGTAACCGGTGTTCTTGTTGAGGTTGGAGTAGCTGGCCAGGGTGGTCGAGCCGGCCGTCACCGTCAGCTTGTCGTAGACGGTGGAGGTGGTCGTCTCGCGGGTGTCGATGTGCAGGTAGTACGTGAGCGTGGCGTGGCAGCCCTGCGGGATGGCCACCGTCTGGGAGAGCGAGTCGGTGTGCGTCGACCCGTAGCCGTCCAGCCAGGCCTTCCAGGAGCCGGAGTGCGCGGCCTCACTGGCGCTGTTGTCGATGACCCCGGCCGTCGCCGACCAGGGCGCGGCCGAGCCGGTCTCGAAGCCGGGGTTGCCGAGCAGCTGGGCGGGCTGGCAGCCGCCGGTCTGGGTGACGGTCCAGCTGAACGAGGTGCTGCCGGTGGCCCCGGTGGTGTCCCGCGCGGTGACGGTCACGCTGGAGGTGCCCACGGCCGTCGGGGTGCCGGAGATCAGACCGGTCGAGGAGTTGATGGACAGCCCCGCCGGTAGACCCGTGGCGCTGTACGTCAGGCTCTGCCCGGCGTCCGAGTCGGTGGCCTTGATCTGGAGCGAGACCGCCGTGTTGACCTGGGTGCTCTGGTTGCCGGGGTTGGTCACCGTGACGGTGTTGCCCTGGCCGGTGCCGCCGGTGAACGCGGCGGTGCCGTTCGGGGTGCCGAGGCCGGTCGGGCCGTCGTAGCCGGTGCCCGCCTTGCACAGATAGGTGCCGCAGGAGCCGTTGGCGCCGGACGTCACGTCGTACAGCGACGAGGCGTGGGCGTACGGGTAGGAGGCCGGGTAGCTGCCCGCCGCCGGGGTGCCCGCCAGGGCGTAGACGCCCGCGATGATCGGCGCGGAGGCGCTGGTGCCGCCGTACACGTTCCAGCCGCCGGCCTGGTAACTGTCGTACACCGCGAGGCCGGTGGCCGGGTCGGCGACCGCGGAGACGTCGGAGACGGTCCGCCTGGCGCAGCCGGTGTCCTTCTGCCAGGAGGGCTTCGGGTCGTAGGCGGAGCAGCCGGAGCCCGCGCCCTGGCCGCCGGAGCTGCTGCCCCAGACCGACTCGGACCAGCCGCGCGCGTTGCTCGCGCGGCTCAGCGAGGTGCCGCCGACCGAGGTCACGTACTGGGAGGCCGCCGGGTACTCGACGCCGTAGCCGCTGTCTCCTGAGGAGACGGTGATGGCGACGCCGGGGTGGTTGAAGTACGCGGAGTCGGAGGACGGGTCGGTGGAGTCCTCGCCGCCGCCGTAGCTGTTGGAGACGTACTTGGCGCCCATGGTGACCGCGCGGTTCACGGCCGCGCCCAGGTCCTCCATGGTGGGCTGGTTCGCCTCGACGAGCAGGATGTGGCAGGACGGGCACACCGCGCTGACCATGTCGACGTCGAGGGAGATCTCACCGGCCCAGCCGGAGTCGGGCGTCGGGTAGCTGGTGCCGCCGTTCTGGTCGACCTTCCTGAAGCAGCCGTTGGCGGTGGTGCAGGCCGGCAGGCCGTACTGCGAACGGTAGGTGGCCAGGTCCGACTCGGCGTTGGGGTCGTCGTAGGCGTCGATGATGGCCACGGTGGCGCCGGAGCCGCCGGACGGCAGGGCGTAGGCGCTCTGCAGGTCGGAGGGGCCGTAGCCGGAGGGTGCGGCGTCCGGCACGACGCCGAGGCGGTGCTTCACATCCGTACGGGCCAGGGCCAGGCAGGACATCCGGCCCGGCTGGGTGGCCTGCGCGCACAGCCGCTCGGTGGGGACGGCGGCGTCGTGCGAGGGGGAGGCGGAGACGGACGGGGCGGCGGCCAGCAGTCCGCCGGTGGCGAGCGCCACCAGGGACACGAGTGCGGTGGCGGCTCTGCCGATGGGCTTCGCCAGACCGACGGGTCTCTTCGCGTACGAGGATCTCTTCGCGTGGGGGGATCTGTTCGCGTACATGGAACTGCCCTCCATGGGGGGGGTCGGCTCGCCGGGATGAGGGGCGAGCGGAAGGCGACCGTCATTGGGTCTGCATGGCGGGTGCATGACAAGATCGCCTCTGAGAAAGTGCCACCCTGTTGAGTGGTGGCACGGTTGAAGGTAGGACAGCCGCCGGGTGCCGACAACTCCGGTAGGGCAAAGCGCAAGGCAAGGATTCCCAGATTCTTGTGGGGGTTCGGCTGGATCACACCGCACTGATCGCGTATACCGTGGTCGACCATGGAGCCGGAGCAGGAGTCGGTCAACGACCTGGTCGCCCTTGGACTTTCGCGCTATGAGGCGCGTGTGTACCTCGCGCTGGTGCGGCGCGACTCCTATACGGCGGCCGAGGTCGCACGGGAGGCCGAGGTGCCCCGCCAGCGCGTCTACGACGTGCTCGACGGCCTGGTCAGGGCGCAGCTGGCGGTCGCGCACCAGGGGCGGGTGGCCACGTTCGGGGCGGTGGCACCGGAGCTCGCCCTGACGCGCCTGATGGCCCGTCAGAGAGAGGCCCTGGAGCGGCTGGAACACGTCTCCACGGGGCTCACGGCGGCGCTGCTCCCGCTGTGGGAGGCCGGGCGCTCGCACACCGACCCGCTCGACTACATCGAGGTGCTGCGCGACCCGAAGACGATCGCCGAGCGGTTCGCGGACATCCAGGACCAGGCGGACAGCGAGCTCCTCACGTTCTGCCGCCCGCCGTTCGTCGCGCCCGCCGCCAACCTGCCGGGTCTCAAGGCCGCGCGGCGGCTGCGGCGGGGCGGTGGGACGGTGCGGGCGCTGTACACGTACGACGCGCTCCGCGACGAGGAGGTCCTGGAGAGCGTCGCGCGCTTCGGCGAGGCGGGCGAGGAGGCGCGCTTCACCGAGGAACTCCCCCTCAAGCTGGTGATCGCGGACGCGTCACTGGTGCTGTGCGACATGCCGGATCCGGTGGCGGGGACAGGTGCGACGACCGCGCTGTACATCGAGCATCCGGCCCTCGCGGCGTGTCTGCGGTTGGCGTTCCTCACGGTGTGGGAGGGGGCGGAGACGATGCGGGGGGCTGCGCGAGCCCTGTAGGTGTAGGTGCGGTGCGGTGTTCGGCTGCGGACCGTGGGGCTGGTCGCGCCCACGCGGCGGAGCCGCAAATGTCACAGCCCCGCGCCCCTTATCGGGTCAGTGTTCGGCTGCGGGTGGTTCTCCGCGCCCCTAAGAGCGGCTGCGGCGCCCGGCTCGTACACGTTTGACCGCCACTGTCAGGCCCGCCGCCACGCCCACCACCCCCAGCGACACCAACCAGTTCCGTACGTAATCCAGCGGCAGTACCGTCGCGTTCTTGTACGGGCCCGGGCGCAGGATGACCGGGAGGGCGATCGCCGTGAGGCAGCCCGCGGTCACCAGGGCCGCCCGGACCGGGCCGCGCACCCCCGGCCGGGTCAGGGCGACCCCGACGCCCACCAGCAGCACCAGCGGTGCGACCAAGCCGTCGTGCAGCACGATCGAACCGACCAGCCACACCGCGACATCCCACGGCGACTGCGCCCACACCAGCGACACCCCGAGGCCCATCAGGGCCAGCCCGAGCGCGCCCACCGCGTAACGGCCCGCCATCACCGCACCTCCAGTCGCGTGACCCACTTGGTCTGGAGCACCCCGGGGCGGTTGGGGGCGATGATGCGGGCCGGATAGCCGTGGTCGGGGGTGAGGACCTGGCCGTTGAGGCGCAGGGCGAGGAGGGTGAGGGGGTCGCGCGCGTAGGTGCGGCCCATGTCCATCACGCGGTACGCGCCGTGCTGTTCGAGCGAGACGACCCGCAGCGCGGCCCCGGGCGCCCCGGCGCGTTCCGTCAGGTCCTTGATCCGTACGCCGGTCCAGTGCGCGTTCTTGCTCCACCCCTCGACGCACGCGATGGGCAGCTCCACCTCGTACTGGGGCAGCGCGGCCAGTTCGTCGAGCGTCAGCTCGTACGGGCGCGGCCCCGCCACCGTCAGCCGCCAGGCCGCCGGATCCACCCGGGTCGTCCCCGCGGCGGCCGCCGTGCGGTTGACGGGCAGACCGAGCGGGCCGTGGTCGGGGTGGCGCGGCGCCAGCAGGTCGAGGTCCTTGAGCGGGGTGAACGACTGGCCCACGGTCGTCACGGTGACCGCGCCCACCGCCACCGCGAGCCCGGTGAGCAGCGAGCGCCGGTCGGGCGCGTTCTCCGGTTCCTGCGGCAACGCGCGCGTGGCGGCCGAGCGCTGCCACCAGTACGCCTTGATGTCCGGCCACTTGACGGCCAGATGCAGCAGCAGCGCGCCGGTGAGGAGCCAGCCGACCGCGAAGTGGACGGGGACGAAGCTGAACGGCCACGGGTACCACTGCACCGTGTTGAGCAGCCCGGTCAGCAGCTCGAAGACGGCGCCCGCGACGAGCACCGCCACCGAGAGCCGCTCCAGGGCATGCCGTACGCCCGTGAGCGCGGGCCACACGAACAGCTTCGGGTAGACGGTCCACAGCTTGCCGAAGAGCAGCGGGATCGCGGCGATGCCCACCCCCACGTGCAGCCCCTGGTTCAGCCGGTACCCCCAGGCGGGGCGGGCGGGCAGGTCGTCCGCCAGCCAGCCGGGCGGGTGCTGGAGATAGTGGCTCAGCACACCGGTGACCATGCAGACGAGCATGGCCGGACCCAGCAGCCGGCCGATCGCCGTCGCGGTACGCCGGTCGTGCAGCGCGCCCCGGAAGGACGGCAGCAGCGCCGACGGCGGTGGGAGCGGGAGTCGTGGCTTCATGGCTCCATGACATCCCCGGAAGGCCCTGAACAGCGCTCCTGACACCTTACGGTTCACGGACGTGTGGTGTGCTGGGCCGTCCGGGCGCCCCTCGGCCTGCGAATGTGGACGGGTGATCGCCCCGCGTACCGACACCGCCCCGGCCGCCCCGCCGACCGCCGCACCGGGCGCCCTGCGCCGTACGGCCCCGACCGTCCTGCTCCTCGCCGCGCTGGCCGCGGTGCTCGTCCTGACGGTCGTCGAGGACGGCTACTACTTCCGCCCGGGCACGCTCTCCTGGTGGTACCTGGCCTGCTGGCTGCTGTTCGCGGCGGCCGTGTGGTCGCTGCGCCGGGTGCCCGCCCGCCACCGGACCGTTCTGGTCCTGGCGGGCGGGGTGCTGGTCGCCGTGACCGGTCTGGCGGCGCCGCCGACCACCAGCACGGACATGTTCCGCTACGCCTGGGACGGCCGGGTGCAGGCGGCCGGGATCTCGCCGTACGACCACACCCCCGCGGCCCGGGAGCTGGCCGGGCTGCGGGACGACTGGCTGTTCCCCAGGGGCGCGGCGTGCGAGGGCCCCGGCCGGGCCCGGTTCGGCGAGCCGGACCGCTGCACCCGCCTCAACCGCCCCAAGGTGCACACCATTTATCCGCCGGTGGCCGAGGCGTACTTCCTCGGCGTCCACGGCCTGTCCCCCGCCGCCGCCCGCCACAAGCCGCTGCAGACCGGCGGCGCCGTGCTCGCCGTCGCCACCACGGGCGTCCTGGTGCTGGTCCTGCGGCGGCGCGGGGAGGACGTGGGGCGGGCGGCGTACTGGGCGTGGTGCCCGGCGGTGCCGATCGAGGGGGTGAACAACGCGCACGTGGACGTGCTGGCGGTGCTGCTGGCGGTGGCCGGTCTCGGCGCGGTCGCGGTGCGCCGCCGGGCGGTCGGGGGCGTGCTGATCGGCGCCGGGATCGCGGCGAAGATGCTGCCCGCCGTGGTGCTGCCGGGCGCCCTCGCGGGCGTGCTCGCGGGGCGCCGCCCCGACTGGCGGCGCGCGGCCGCGGTCCTCGTCCCGGCCGCCGGTTTCGTGGCGCTCTCCTACCTCCCGTACGTCCTCGTCTCGCACGCGTCCGTCTTCGGCTATCTGGGCGGCTACGCGGAGGAGGAGGGGTACGACGACGCCTCCGCCCGCAGCCGTTACGGGCTGCTGCGGCTGGTCCTCCCGGACTCCTGGGCGCTGCCCGCGGCGCTCGTCCTGATGGCGCTGGTGACTCTGTACGTGCTGCGCCGGGGCGATCCGGAGCGCCCGTGGAGCGGCGCGCTGCTGGTGCTCGGCTGGGCGTTCTGCCTGATGACGCCCGGCTACTCGTGGTACGCGCTGCTGCTCGTCGCGCTGGTGGCCCTGGACGGCCGCTGGGAGTGGCTGGCCGTCGCCGCGGCCGGAGCCGTCTGCTACGTGACGGCGTGGGCGATGCCGCACTCCTTCGACGCCGTCAGGACCAGCGCCTACGCGGTGGCGGCGGCGTTCGCGCTGGCCGGGTGGGGGGTGCGGCACAGGGCGTTGTCAGTGGCCCGGGTTAATGTCTGACGTATGACGACAACTGCCGGGATCGACACGGGAGTAGGGCCGATGCTGCGCGGCTGGCGCGAGCAGCGCAGGATCAGCCAGCTGGAGCTGGCCCTGCGCGCCGACTCGTCCGCGCGCCACATCAGTTTCATCGAGACCGGCAGGTCGCGCCCGAGCCAGGAGATGATCCTGCGCCTCGCGGAGCACCTGGAGGTGCCGGTCCGCGAGCGCAACGCCCTGCTGCTGGCGGCCGGCTACGCCCCGCAGTACACGGAAACGTCCCTGGACGACCCGTCCATCAGCTCCCTGTGCGAGGCCATGGAGCGGCTGCTGCGGGGGTACGAGCCGTTCCCGGCGCTGATAGTCGACGGCACGTACACGGTCCTCGCGGCGAACCGGGGCATCGAGATGCTCCTCGAAGGCGTGCCCGAGCGGCTGCTGACTCCCCCGCTCAACGCGATGCGCCTGACCCTGCACCCGCAGGGCATGGCGCCGCGCATCCGCAATCTGCGCCAGTGGCGCGGCCATCTGCTCGAACAGATGGAGCGCCAGATCGCCCTGATGCGCTCGGACGCGCTGCGCGAGCTGTACGAGGAGGTCGCGGCGCACCCCGTGCCCGACGCGGGGGACGACGACGGCCCCGACCAGGTCGACTGCCCCCTGGCGCTCCCGCTGGTCATCGAACACCGGGGCACGGTGCTGTCGTTCATATCGACGATCGCCACGTTCAACACACCGATGGACGTGACCGTCTCCGAGCTGGCCATCGAGACGTTCCTGCCGGCCGACCCGGAGACGTTCGCCTACCTCCAGTCGTTCACGCCGTAGGCGGTACGCGGTCGAGGAACCCGGCGACGGTGGCGATCCGGCCGTCCTCGGCGAGCGTGACCACATCGGACCCGGCGACCGGCGCGGACCCGTCCGCGAACGAGACCAGCTCCCAGCGGAACCGGGCCAGGTGGTGGTGCCCGTCGACGGCCCCGTCCAGACGGAACTCGAAGCCGGGGAACTGGGCGTGGGCCCCGCCGATCACCGCGGCTATCGCCTCGTGCCCGGTGACGTCGGCCAGCGGGTCGGTGTAGGAGCCGTCCGCGCTCCAGGCGGCCTCGACGGCCTTGGCGAGCTCCTCGGCCGAGCCGTTGGCGTTCCACGCCTCGAAGTAGCGGGCGACGGCGGTCTCGTAGCGGTTCTGGGACATGGAAATCAGCCTCCGAAAGGATCTGGATCAAGAAGGAACACGGTGCTGGAACCCGGGCCCCGGCCGGAGTGCGCCGCCCGGGACCCGATGGCTCCACCTTGCCCGGCGGGGGTGCTGGGGGTCGATTACCAGGGAGGTAATGCCGCCCGCCACCACCCGCCGTCCCGCTCGCAACCCCCACCGCCACCCGCCCTCCCGCTCGCGCCCCCCGTCGCCCCCTTGTCCCCACCCCGATCACCCCCCTAGCCTCCGGATCGTGTCCTCCCGCAGCCCCGGCGTCACGGACGTCCACTACGTCGCATCCCTCTCGCCCGGCGGCGGGGAGCATCTGCTGCCACCGCGCGCCTGGTACGCGGACTCGGACGCCAGACGGCTCTCGCTGAACGGGAGTTGGCGGTTCCGGCTCGCGGGGACCGCCGACGCGCACGACGACGGGTTCGCCTCGCCCGGGTACGACGCCGGGGAGTGGGACGAGATGCGGGTGCCCGGGCACTGGGTGCTCCAGGGCGACGGCGCGTTCGGCGGGCCGATCTACACCAACCACCTCTACCCGTTCCCGGTCGACCCGCCCCGCGTACCGACCGAGAACCCGACCGGCGACCATCTGCGGGTCTTCGACCTGCCGGACGACTGGCCGAGGGGCGAGGGCGGCGCGGTGCTGCGCTTCGACGGTGTCGAGTCGTGCGCCCGGGTGTGGCTCAACGGCCGGGAGCTGGGCCACTTCAAGGGCAGCAGGCTGCCGCACGAGTTCACTGTCGGGCCGCTCCTGAAGGCGCGCGGGAACGTGCTCGCGGTGCGGGTGCACCAGTGGTCGTCGGGCTCGTATCTGGAGGACCAGGACCAGTGGTGGCTGCCCGGCATCTTCCGGGACGTCACGCTGCTGCACCGCCCCGAGGGGTGCGTCGGCGACCACTTCGTCCACGCCTCCTACGACCACCGCACCGGAGAGGGAACCCTGCGGGTCGACAGCGACACCGCCGGCCGCGTCACCGTGCCCGAGCTCGGCATCGACCTCGTGACCGGCGCCGAGGCGACCGTGCCGGTCGAGCCGTGGACCGCGGAGACCCCGCGCCTGTACGACGGGGTGCTGGCCACGGCGGGCGAGGGCGTCCCGCTGCGGATCGGCTTCCGCACGGTCGCCCTGGAGGACGGCCTGATCAAGGTCAACGGGCAGCCGCTGCTGTTCCGGGGCGTCAACCGGCACGAGTTCCACCCCGCGACCGGCCGGGCCCTGGACGCGGAGACCATGCGCCGCGACGTGCTCCTGATGAAGCGGCACCACATCAACGCCGTGCGGACCAGCCACTATCCGCCGCACCCCGCCTTCCTCGACCTCTGCGACGAGCTCGGGCTCTGGGTCGTCGACGAATGCGACCTGGAGACGCACGGCTTCGTCGAGCAGGCCTGGCGCGAGAATCCGGTGGACGACGACCGCTGGACCCCGGCGCTGCTCGACCGGGCGGCCCGTATGGTCGAGCGCGACAAGAACCACCCGTCGGTCGTCGTCTGGTCGCTCGGCAACGAGGCCGGGACCGGGCGCGGACTGACCGCCATGTCCCATGCGATCCGCTCCCGCGACACCTCGCGCCTCCTCCACTACGAGGGCGACCCCGACTGCCACGACACCGACATGTACTCGCGGATGTACGCCTCGCACGCCGAGGTCGAGCGGATCGGCCGCCGCCTCGACGGCGGCCCGCGGGCGCGCCGCCGACTCCCCTTCGTCCTGTGCGAGTACGCCCACGCGATGGGCAACGGCCCCGGCGGACTCACCGAGTACCAGGCCCTGTTCGACACGTACGAGCGCTGCCAGGGCGGTTTCGTCTGGGAGTGGATCGACCACGGCCTGGAGCACCCGGCGTACGGCTACGCCTACGGCGGCGACTACGGCGAGGAGCTGCACGACGGCAACTTCGTCTGCGACGGCCTGCTCTTCCCGGACCGCTCCCCGTCCCCCGGTCTGGCCGAGTACAAGAAAGTGATCGAGCCGGTACGCATCGAGGGCGACGGCCGGGCGGGCACGGTCCGCGTCACCAACCTGTACGCCTTCGCCGACCTCTCCGGGCTCGCCTTCACCTGGTCGTACGAGGCGGACGGCGTGCCCCTCGCCTCCGGCACCCTCGCGGTGCCGGAGCTCGGGCCGGGCGAGCGGGCGGAGCTGAAGCTCCCCGAGCGTCCCGCTGGGGCCGCCCCGGGGGCCGAGACCCGGTGGACGGTACGGGCGGTGCTCGCGGAGGCGACGGCGTGGGCAGAGCGCGGGCATGAGATGGCCTGGGCTCAACTTCCTGTAGACACACGGGTGTTGGGTCATGTCGCCGTAGGTGCTCGCCCTTCCCGCTCCGGGGACCGGGTCGCTCTCGGCCCGGCCCTCTTCGACGCCCCGACGGGGGCTCTCGTGTCCCTCGGCGCCGTGGCCGTCGCCGGGCCGCGCCTCGACGTGTGGCGCGCGCCCACCGACAACGACGAGGGCGCGGCCTGGCAGCCCGATCGCCGGTACGCGCCGCGCTGGCGCGAGCTGGGGCTGCACCGGATGCACCACCGCCTGGACTCGGTGGAGGTGACCGGGGACGCGCTGGTCGTGCGCACCCGCGTCGCCCCGGCGGCCCGTGACGTGGGCCTCGCCACCGAGTACCGGTGGACGTCCGACGGAACCCGGCTGCGGCTGACGGTCGCGGTCACCCCGGAGGGCGAGTGGCCGGTGCCGCTGCCCCGGCTCGGCGTCCGGTTCGGGCTCACGGGCACCGCCCCGGGCAGCCGCGTCCCGGTGCGCTGGTTCGGCGGCGGGCCGGGCGAGGCGTACCCGGACACGGCCAGCGCGTCGGCGGTCGGGCTGTGGGAGGCGGACGTCGACAGCCTCCAGACGCCGTACGTCCGGCCGCAGGAGAACGGGGCCCGGGCGGACGTCCGTTGGGCCGAGATCGGAGGGCTGCGCGTCGAGGGCGACCCCGAGTTCTGGTTCAGCGCGCGGCGCTGGACGACCGAACAGCTCGACGCGGCCAGGCACTTGACCGACCTCGTCCCGGGCGACACGGTCTGGGTCACACTCGACCACCGCCAGCACGGCATCGGCTCCCAGTCGTGCGGACCTGGCCCGCTTCCGCAGCACCAACTGCACGCGGAACCAGCCGAGTTCGCGTTCACCTTCTCCGAACTCACCGGCTGAGGCGCGAGCGGCCGACCACCGGCAGGGCCGCCGAGAACGGCACGCGGGAGGCTCCGGCCGTCCGCGCGCCGCGCGCTGCCCGGGATGCGCTCCCGTCCCCCGTTCGGCCGTAGCGCGCCACCCGAATGAGCTACCCGCTCCGGAATCTCCCCCTAATCGGTTAATTGCCCCTTTCGGGGACATGCGCATGACCACGGTCGGGGATACGTGACAGGCACACGACCGCACACCCCTGGAGCACCCGCGTGGAAACCGCAGGCGTCCGCCCGGCAGGAGACAAGGAAGTTCCATGGCCACCCTGTGCCGACCCGCAGTAGCCGTACCCGACCATGTGATCACGCAGGAGGAGACGCTCGCGCTCGCCCGCGAGACGCACGCCGACCATCCCCAGCGGGACCTCGTCCTGCGCCTCATCCAGAACACCGGGGTCCGCACCCGCCACCTCGTGCAGCCCATCGAGGAGACCCTCAAGCACCCCGGCTTCGAGGAGCGCAACCTGCTGTACGAGGCGGAGGCCAAGGCCCGGGTGCCCGGTGTCGTCCGGCAGGCGCTGGCCCACGCCGAGGTGGAGCCCAAGGACATCGACCTGATCGTCTACGTGTCGTGCACCGGCTTCATGATGCCGTCGCTGACCGCGTGGCTGATCAACACCATGGGGTTCAGGACCGAGACCCGCCAGCTGCCGATCGCCCAGCTCGGCTGCGCCGCCGGAGGCGCGGCGATCAACCGCGCGCACGACTTCTGCACGGCGTATCCGCGCTCCAACGTGCTGATCGTGTCCTGCGAGTTCTGCTCGCTCTGCTACCAGCCGACCGACATCGGCGTCGGCTCGCTGCTCTCCAACGGTCTGTTCGGGGACGCGATCTCGGCGGCCGTGGTGCGCGGCGAGGGCGGCACCGGAATGCGGATCGAGCGCAACGGCTCGCACCTGGTGCCCAACACCGAGGACTGGATCTCGTACGCCGTGCGCGACACCGGGTTCCACTTCCTGCTCGACAAGCGCGTCCCGGGCACCATGGAGATGCTCGCGCCCGCGCTCAAGGCGCTGGTGGCGCAGCACAGTTGGGAGATCCCGCAGATGGACTTCTTCATCGTCCACGCGGGCGGGCCGCGCATCCTGGACGACCTGTGCCACTTCCTCGACCTGCCGCCGGAGATGTTCCGCTTCAGCCGGGCCACCCTCACCGAGCGCGGCAACATCGCCAGCTCCGTGGTCTTCGACGCGCTGGCCCGGCTCTTCGACGAGGGCGGCGCGGCGGACGGCGCGGGCGGCCTCATCGCGGGCTTCGGCCCCGGCATCACGGCCGAGACGGCCATCGGCCGGTGGGCCAGGGCGGCCCCCATGGCGGCCGCGATGAGCAACTGAGCCCCCCGGGCGGGCTCAGGACGAGGGCGTCTCGCGGGCGCAGGAGGTCCCCTCGGCCGGCAGGACGCCGTCGAGCAGGAAGGTGTCCGCCAGATCGCGGACGCACTGCGAGGCCGTGTACCCGCCATGGCCCTCGCCCTCGTAGGTGAGGACCACGCCCTTGCCCAGGTGGCGGGCGGTCTGTGCCGCCCACTGGTACGGGGTGGCGGGGTCGCCCTTGGTGGCGATGAGCAGGACCGGGGGCGCGCCGGTCTTGTCGATCCTGCGGATGTAGTCCGTACCGGCGGGCCAGCCCGTGCAGGAGATCGCCGCGCCCACCTGGTCCGGGCCGAACATCGGGGAGGCCTTGGCGAACTTCTTCTCCAGTGAGGCGAGTTCGGCGGCCGGGTCCTTGGCCCGCTCCGGGTCGTCGGCGCAGTTGACCGCGAGGAGCGCCTCGCGGCTGTTGTCGTCGTCGGCGCGGTTGCCCTGCGGGTCCTCCCCCGCGAACTGCTTGTTGATCTCGTCGAGGACGGCCGGGTCGCCCTTGTCGTGGAGGGTGGCGATGCCCTGCGCGAGCGTCGGCCACAGCTGCTCGGCGTAGAGCGAGTTGGTGATCGCGGTACGCAGGTCGGCGGAGGTGAAGTCGGCGCCGGAGGCGGTCGTGGCGCTCTTGCGGTCGAGCTGGGCGACGGTCGCGTCCAGCGTGCTGGTCGCCTTGGCGGTGGTGGCGCCGAGCGGGCAGCGGGCGCCCTGGGCGGCGCAGTCGGACAGGAAGGTGTCCAGGCCCTTCTGGAACGCCGTGGCCTGGGCGAGCGCCGACTCGGCCGCGTTCGCCGTCAGCGAGTCCACGGCGTCCAGGACCATCCGCCCGGTCCGCTTGGGGAACTGGGCGGCGTAGACCGCGCCGAGCCGGGTGCCGTAGGAGATGCCGAAGTAGTTCAGCTTCTTGTCGCCGAGCGCCTGGCGCAGGACGTCCAGGTCGCGCGAGGCGTTGATGGTGCCCACGTGCGGGAGCAGCTTGCCGGTGTTCCTGCGGCACTCCTCGGCCACCGTCCGCAGCTCGTCGACGAGCTGCGCCCGGCCCTCGGCGTCGTCGGTCGTGGCGTCCGAGGAGCTCTCGATGTCCTGCTCGGCCTTGGCGCCGCAGCGCACGGGAGCGCTGCGGCCCACGCCCCGGGGGTCGAAGCTCACCAGGTCGTACGCCGGGGCGAGCCGCGTGGTGTCCGCCGTGAAGCCGCCGAGGTCCTTGAGGCCGGACTCGCCGGGGCCGCCGAAGTTGAAGACCAGCGAGCCCTTGGGGGCGGTCGGGGAGGTGCCCGCCCCGGTGCCCGTGCCGGTGGGGCCCTCGCCGGACTCGGCCGCCCGGACCCGGCCCACCGCCAGCGCGATCGTGCCGTCCTCGGGCCGGGCGTAGTCGATGGGCACGGTCAGCTCGGCGCACTCCATGCCCTTGGGGGCGTCCGGGACCGTGCAGCCGCCCCACGTCAGATGCTGGGTGTAGAAGCGGGTCAGATCGGGCTTGCGGCTGTCCGCCGTGGCCGGGACCGCCAGGGCGAGCAGCGCCAGGGCCGCACCGGCGGCGCCCGCTGTCGTACGTCCGCGCATGGCAGACCTTTCGGTCGGGGTGCCCCCGCAGCAAACGTAAGCCGCCGAACGGAGTACCGCACGACGGATCGCCCGCCGTCGTCACTCCCTGTGAGAACAGCAGGTCATCAGGGCGGTGGCCGGAGTCCGTCCACCGCCCTGCCGAGGTCGGGCCCGGCTACTTGCCGTGCGGGTCCGCCGGGGTTCGGCGCGGCTCCTCCGCCGGTTCGGGGTCCTCGCGGTCGGGGGTCGCGGGGGCCGGGGGCCGGATCCGGGCGGCCTCGGCGCGCAACATCGCGTTGAGCGCCGCGAAGGGGTCGATGGGCATGGCTGAACCACCTCGCTGTGCTGGTGAGTTGACGTACCGCTGAGCTCTGTTCCGCACGGAACGCTCAGCAGCGCAGCACCACACAGCGCAGGGCATCGAGGGAAGCGGGCCGCCCGGGGCCCTGGCCACCGGGCTCCCGTACGACGGGCCGGGGCGCCACTCGTACGGAACGGGTCTCCGGCGCCGGGCGGCTCGCGCGGGCCGCCGCCTCGGGCGCGGGCGCGGCCTCGTCCGGCTGCTCCTCGCCCGCCGGGCCCGGCACCGCCGACGACACGGCCGTCCGCTCCGCGGCGGGCGGTCCCGCCGCCTCCGCCCCCGGCGCCGCCCCGAGCAGCGCGGCCACCACGAGCAGCACCACGAAGGCGCGGCGCAGGGCGGCGGGGAGAGCGGGCGGCATGCCTCAACCCTGCCCGCAAAACCCCATGAACTGCCAGGATCCGGGCGAGATCCCCCCTCCCGGGTGAACGCCCGTCAGCGCACCCGGAACACCGGCCCCTTGGGGGTGAACAGCGGCGCCGCGCGCCCGTTCACACGCGGGCGCTCTCCCGTACGGCCTCCTCGGGGAGCTCCACCGCGTCCTGGGCCGGGCGCTCCTTGCGGGCCGCGAGCACCGCGTACACCAGCACGCCCGCGAAGAGGAACAGCACGCCCTGGTAGACCGCCGCGTAGCCGGAGCCGGCGACCAGCCACAGGGAGAAGGCGGCGGCGAGGGCGGCGAGCAGTCCGTCGCGGACCAGTCGGCCGCGGTGGACGCGGTCGGCGCGGCCGGAGGCCAGGAAGTAGATCTGGGCGGCGGTGGACAGGAGGTAGGGGACGGTCGCCGTGAAGGTGGTGACCAGGACCAGCATCTCGAAGACGCCCTTCGAGCCCGCCGTGTAGTTGTAGACGGTCAGCGACGAGGCGAGGACGACCGTGACCAGGACGCCGACGGTGGGCACGCCTCGGCTCTTGCGAGCGAAGGCCTGGGGGAAGAGGCCGTCCTTGGCCGCGGCGTACGGGGTCTGGGCGCTCAGCAGGGTCCAGCCGTTGAGGGCGCCGACCATGGAGACCAGGGCGGCGACGGCGACCGCGGTGCCGCCCCAGCTGCCGCCGAACATGGCGTTGACGGCGTCGGTGAACGGCGCGGTGGAGGTCACCAGACGGTCGTGCGGCACGGTGCCGAAGACCGAGAGGGTGCCAAGCAGGTAGATCAGGGCGGCGGCGACGGTGCCGAGGATGGTGGCGCGGCCGACGTTGCGGCGCGGGTCGCGGACCTCGCCCGCGCTGACCGCGGCCGACTCGACGCCGATGTAGCTGAAGAGCAGGATCGCGGCCGAGGCGGAGACGGCGCCCATCGCGCTGTGGTCGTCGGCCTGGAGGGGGCCGAGGTTGGCCGGGTCGAAGAAGAAGAGCCCGCCGACCGCCACGAACAGCAGGGGGGCGAACTTCAGGATGGTGGAGACCAGTTGGACCGCGCCCACGTACCGGGTGCCCGCGAGGTTGGCGAGCGCGGGGAGCCACTGGAGGAGCAGGGCCGCCGCGATGGTCGCGGCCTTGTTGCCGTGCATGGGTATCAGCACGTCGAGGTAGCCCACGGCCGCCACGGCGAGCGCCGCGTTGGAGACCCAGGTGGTGATCCAGTACGACCAGGCGGCGAGGAAGCCGGCGAAGTCGCCGAACGCCTCGCGCGCGTAGACGTAGGGTCCGCCGGTCTGCGGCAGCCGCTCGGCGAGACGGCCGAAGACCAGCGCCAGCGCGATCGCGCCGACGGTCAGGACCGCGAAGGCAACGAGGCTGATGGTGCCGAAGGGGGCCACCGACGCCGGCAGCAGGAAGATCCCACCGCCGATGATGTTGCCCATGACCAGGGCGGTCGCCACCGGCAATCCGAACTGCCGGGCATGCCTGCTCTGGGTCTCTTGCGTGGTCATGGGGTGGTGCGCCTCTCTCCGTGCCAAAACCCGTTCATGGTCGGGTACGGAGGGCCCCGCTCAAAATCACGCGGATTTGTCCCGCAGAGCGGCCCCTTCAACCGGAAATGGTCCGTCCGCTTCGCTCTCGGACCGGGGAATCTGCGTGGCGGCGGAAACCGGCACCTGCGGCCCCAGGCACTCGCGCAGCCACCGCCGCAGCACGTGGTGCACCTGCTCGGCGCCCACCAGCTGGCCGCCCTCGGGCACCGGCGCCGACAGCTCGCGCGGCCACAGCAGGAACGGGTGCGCCTGCTCGCCGCCGAGGCCGCCGTGCGAGCCGATCTGCTCCTCGAAGGCGTGCACCTCGCCGGTGACCGGGTCGTACATCGAGTTGACCATGATGTCGGCGGTGTGCGGGAAGGTGTCGGTGCGCCGCACGGCGTCGGCCGCGCCGGGCGCGAACCCGGTCAACGGGCCCTTGCCGTCCTCCAGTTCCGCGAGCGGCACCTCGTGGACCGCGTCCGTGCTCGCGCCGCCGATGACCAGCGCGCCGTGCTCCTCGCTGCGCACCAGCAGGAACCCGATGCCGGGGTGCCCGGCGAGGGTGCGCAGGAGCGCGGGGTGGCGGCGGTCGATCTCCTCGCGGCTGAGCCGCCCCTCGGTGTCCGGGAAGGAGACCAGGCCGAGGTTGCCGGAGGCGAGCACGATCGGGTCGGAGCCGGGCCCCGGCTCCCCGTTCTCCGGGACCGGCCGATGCAGCGCCACCCGCACGGCGTCGCGCGCCTCCGCGCCGCTCTTGGTGCGCCCGGCGCTGCGCGGCACGGGCAGCCCGCACCCGGCCCGCACCAGGTCCTTCAGGGTCAGCCCGTAGGCGCCCAGGAACGTCTCGCCCGGGCTCTGCCCGTGGTCGGAGAGCAGCACGATCCGGTACGCGCGCGGGGCGTGCTCGGCGACCTTGGCGAGCAGCGCGATCGACCGGTCCAGGCGCTCCAGGACCTTCTGGGCGTCCCGGCCGCGCGGCCCGGAGTGGTGGGCCACCTCGTCGTACGCCACCAGGTCGGCGTAGACGGCGGTGCGCCCGGCGAGCATGTCGCCGATCACCGCCGCGACCACCACGTCGCGCTCGACGACGGTCGCGAACGCCCGGATGAACGGGTAGAGCCCGCCGCGCCGCACACGGGGCGCGTCGCCGCGCAGCCGGGCGCGGGTGGACTGGCCGATCTCGCGGCCGACCTCGGCGACGAAGGAGAGCGCGGTGCGGACGGCGTTGGCCGGGTCCGAGAAGTACGCGAAGTAGCCCGCCCGGGACCGGTTGCGGCGGCCGCGCCGGGCCGCCATCGACAGGACCAGGGCGAGCTGGTCGGCGCCGCCGGAGAAGAGGTTGCCGCGGCTGGCGCCGTCGACGGTGAGCAGGCCGCCGTCGCCGGTGCGCTCCACGGCCCGGCGCTGGAGCTCGACCGCGGAGGCGGGGCGGTTGGAGACCATCAGCTCGCCGGTCTCCTTCTCGTACCAGCGGAAGGCGGGCACGTCGAAGGTGCAGCCGTGCAGGATGCCGAGCTGGCTGGCGCCGGTCTGGCTGGACCAGTCGGTGCGCCACGGGGTGAGCCGGTGGGAGTGCTCCAGCCAGCCCGCGACGGTCGGCATGAGACCGGCGCCGACCGCGTGGCACAGCACGTCGTGGCCGACGCCGTCGAGCTGGAGGAAGACCGTGCCGGGCGTCTCGGGGCCCCGGTCCTCGTCGCCGCGTCTGCGGCGGCGCCGGTCGGCCAGCCGCGAGAGTCTGCGCCGGTAGGCGTTGTCGTCCCGGACCGCGAGCGCGGTGGAGGTGGCGGAGGCGACGGCGGACATCGCGGCGGCCACCACCACCGCGGTCTCCGGCTGGGCCGCGCCGCGCCCGCTGGGGATCAGGCTCAGCGCGATCAGCAGCAGCGAGCCGTTGAGGAAGAACACCAACAGGCCCAGCACCAGGGCCGGGACCAGCAGGAACGCGCGTACCACCAGCGGCCACACCAGGGCGCTGAGCAGACCGAACGCCCCCGCGCCCCAGGCGGCGGTGAGCGCGACGCGGGTGATGCTGTCGCCGCCCGCGGACTTCAGCCGGAAGTCGGGCAGGATCCCCGCGAGCACCATCATCGTGAGGGTGGAGACCGCCCACACCACGACCACCCGCACCAGGGCGCTGCCCGCCGTCCGCCATCGCCCTGTGCTCACGCCGCTCGTCACTGCCTCTCGCCTCGCCGTTCCCTCCCAGCGTGTCACAGGGGCGGAAACCGGCCGACGAATTTGATTGCGCGGCGGGCGGCGGGCGCCTCAGCAGCCGTCGTACCCGGCGGTCGGCATCGAGAGCCTGCGGTGGATGTGGGCCTTCTTGGCCGCGTCGTACGACGGTTCGTCGAGCCCGGCCGTCTCCAGCCGCACCCCGCGCCGCTCGCACTCGGCGGAGAAGTCCGGCACGGACGTCAACGCCCGTGCCAGGACGCGCTCGTTGGGCGCGACGAACAGATCCACCTGGCCCGCGTCCACGTCCGCCCACAGACCTAGGTGGTCGGGGCGCAGGCCGTAGAAGAGCAGTTGCCGGGTGACGACGTACCCCTTGTCGGCGGCCCAGCGCGCGCACATCTCGTGCTGGCTGCGGGTGTCCACCAGGAAGGGGTCCAGGTCGAGTTCCTCCAGCGGGGTCAGACTGGCGATCGCCGCCACTCGTACGTCACCCATGACCGACCCCCATGCCCTTCGTCTGTGGTGCCGACCCTACTCCTGGTTCACGGCGGCGAGGAGTAGCCGCAGGAGTGGCAGATCTTCCAGCCGTCCTGGGTGACCGCGAGTATCCCGCCGCAGCGCGGGCACTGCTCAGAGTGCATGATCATGCCGGGCCTTCCCTTCGTGGACCGATGCCTACCCCGGACCCGGTCCGGTGCGCCCCACGACACCTAGGCTCGTACCCAACAGCGCGCACGGTGGTTTTCGAGCGGAGGAGATTTCGGGTGCCGGTGGAGATCACCTGGTGGGGTCATGCCACCTGCACGGTCGAGGACTCCGGGGTGCGGGTGCTGACCGATCCGCTCTTCGCCCGGCGCCTGGCGCATCTGCGCAGGCGACGGGGGGCGGTGCCGCCGCCCGAGGCAGCCGTCGCCGAGGTGGTCCTGGTCTCGCACCTGCACTCCGACCATCTGCACCTGCCCTCGCTCGCCCGGCTCGCGCCCGGCACCCGCCTGGTGGTGCCGCACGGCGCGATCCGGGCCGTGCCGGGCCTGCGCAAGCTCGGCCTGCGCCTCACCGAGGTGCGCGCCGGGGATCTGGTCGACGCCGGTGACCTGCGGGTACGGGCGGTGAGCGCTCGGCACGACGGGCGGCGCCTGCCGTTCGGGCCGCACCGGGCGCCCGCGCTCGGCTATGTCATCGAGGGCCGGGCGCGCACCTACTTCGCCGGGGACACCGGGCTCTTCGACGAGATGGCCGAGGAGGTCGGCCCGGTCGACGTGGCGCTGCTCCCGGTCGGCGGCTGGGGCCCGTACCTGGGTCCGCACCATCTGGACGCGGGCCGGGCCGCCCAGGCGCTGGCCCGGCTCGGGGCGCGGGCCGCGGTGCCGGTGCACTACGGCACGTACTGGCCGATCGGGCTCGACGGGGTGCGCCCGCACGAGTTCCACGCGCCCGGCGACGACTTCGTGCGCCACGCGGCCCGGCTCGCGCCCGGGGTGACGGTGCACCGCCTCGCCCACGGCGAGAGCGTACGGCCGGAGGTCGCCCGGTGATCGCCGCGTTCCTGGCACGGGCGGCGGGCCAGGTGCCGCCGGAGTCGACCCAGCAGGCGCTCGGCTATCCGTCCCTGTTCATCCTGGTGGTGCTGGGTTCGCTGGTGCCCGTGGTGCCCACGGGGGCGCTGGTGTCGACGGCCGCGGTGGTCGCCTTCCACCAGACGGCGTGGTTCTCGCTGCTGCTGGTCTTCGCGGTGGGCGCGCTCGCCGCGTTCCTGGGGACGTCGGCCTGTACTGGCTGGGGCAGCGCGGGGTGCGCTCGCGCGGTGGGTCGCGGTGGCTGGCGGCGCTGCGGGAGCGGGCCGCGCCGGACCGCCTGGAGCAGGCCCAGGAGAAGCTGAACCGGCACGGGGCGGCGGTCCTGGTCCTCTCCCGGCTCGTCCCGGCGGGCCGGATCCCGGTGATGCTGGCATGTCTGCTCGGCGAGATGCCCCTGCGCACGTTCGTACGCGGCGACCTGCCCGCGTGTGTGGCGTGGGCCGGTGCGTACGGACTGATCGGCATCCTGGGCGGCTCGCTCTTCCCGGAGCCGTGGCAGGGCGTGGTCGCGGCGGTCGTGCTGACGCTGCTGATCAGCGCGGCCCCGACGGTGTGGCGCCGACTGCGGCACGGGGCGGCGGCCGCACCGGCCGAGGCCCCGCACCCCAAGTAGCCCCGGACGCGATCAGACGGCCAGCACCCGGGAGGAGCCGACCGGCAGGTCCCACAGATGCGCGCGCGGGCGGCCCGTCCGCTCCCAGGCCGCCCGCACCCGGGCGAGCGGTTCGAGCACCGGCTCTGCGGAGAGCACGAACGTGCCCCAGTGCATCGGCGCCATCCGCCGCGCCCCCAGGTCCTCGCACGCCTGGACGGCCTCCTCCGGGTCGGCGTGCACATCGCGCAGCCACCAGCGCGGCGCGTAGGCCCCGATGGGGAGCAGGGCCAGGTCGAGGTCCGGGTGACGGCGGCCGATCTCCTTGAACCAGTGGCCGTAGCCGGTGTCCCCGGCGAAGTAGACGCGCTGTCCCCGGCGGTCGCCGAGCACCCAGCCGCCCCACAGCGAGCGGCAGGTGTCGGTGAGGGAGCGCTTGGACCAGTGGTGGGCGGGCACGAAGTCGAACCGCACGGGTTCGCGTCCCGGCACGGCCAGTTCGGCCGACTCCCACCAGTCGAGCTCGGTGACCCGGGTGAACCCGCGGCGTCTGCACCAGCGGGCCAGGCCCGCCGGGACGAACAGCGGGGTGCGGCGCGGAAGCCTGCGCAGGGTGGGCGCGTCCAGGTGGTCGTAGTGGTTGTGGCTGATGACGACGGCGTCGACCGGCGGCAGGTCCTCCCAGCGCACCCCGACGGGGGTGAGCCGGGCCGGGGTGCCCAGGATGCGGCGGGACCAGACGGGGTCGGTCAGGACGGTGAGACCGCCGATCCGCACCACCCAGCTGGCGTGCCCGGCCCAGGTCACGGCCACCGTCGCGGTGTCCACCGCGGGCAGCGGCCCGGGCGCGAACGGCAGCTCGGCGATGCCGCGCAGCCCCTGCGGGGACGGGCGCAGCGCCCCTTCCCTGGCGAGCCGGGCCATCGCGCGCACGCCGGGCAGCGGGGCGGAGAGGCGGTCGGCGAACGACCGGGGCCAGCGGCGGTGCTCGCCGAGCGGGCGCGGGGGCGGCGCGGTGACCGGCGGGATGACCGGCGGGGCGGTCCCAGGGCGCAGGGCTCGTTCCGACTCCTGGGTCTGTCCCGTCTGTCCCGTCTGTTCCGTCATCGAGGCGGCTCCTGTCCGGTGGCGGTCCATCTGCGGCGGCGTGCCGGGCGGCCCGGCGGGGGTCACAGCCCGTCGAGCGCCTCCCCGAACGCGTCCAACGCCCGCCGTACATGCGGCAGTTCCAGCGGGTCCGCCGCCTCCAGCGTCCGCGCGCCCTCCTCCTCGGTCGCCCCGAGCAGCGGCCCCGTGGCGAGCCGGACGCGCAGGGCGCCCAGTTCGTCGCCGAAGCGGTGGCCGCCGGGGGCGGGGGCGCCGAGCCGGCCGGTGAGGTACTCCTCCAGCTCCATCGAGTCGGTGACCCCGCGTGCGGCCAGCCGGTTGCGGAGGGGGCCGAGGTCGGCGTAGAGGTGGCGGCCCGCCTGCGGGGGCCGGGCGAAGGCCCCGGCGGCGAGCACCGCGCGGTGGGCCGCCTCGGCGAGGGCGCCGTGCAGGGCGGCGGCCCGGCGCATCCGCACCGCGACCGGGTCCGGCTCGCCCAGGGCATAGGCGGCGGCGTCCGCGACCGGGCCCGCCACGACCGAGCCGAGCGCGGTGAGGATGTCCAGGGTGCGGGCCCTGGCCCTTTCCGCACGCTCGGTGGCCGGGAAGCGGGCGACGGCCGCGGGCCACCCGGCCGGGGTGAGCGCGCCCGACAGGTCGGACAGGACCGTCACGTCGTCGGGGCACATCTCGGCGGGGCTGAACAGGACCGTGTCGTGCGGGTGGTGCAGGGTGTCGCGCCAGGTCTCGTCGCTGATGATGTGCAGCCCCTCCCCCACGGCCGCCTCGCACGCCTCCCGTACGGTCTCGGGCGGCGCGACCGTCGCGGTCGGGTCGTCGGCGACGGAGAGCACCAGGAGCCGGGGCACCCCGCCCTCGGTGCGCACCCGGCGCACGGTCTCCAGCAGGGCGTACGGATCGGGGACGCCGCCGCACTCCGCCGGGGTCGGCACGTGGTAGGCGGGGCGTCCCAGGAGCCGGGCCTGCGGGGTCCACCAGGCCGGGCAGGGCCGGGGCAGCAGGACGTCGCCCCCGTACGAGGCGAGCAGGGCGAACAGGAGCGCCGGGGCGCCGGGGGCCGCGGCCACCAGCTCGGGGTCGCCGCGCAGCCCGCGCCGCCGCCAGTAGCCGCAGGCGGCCTCGCGCAGCCGGGGTCCGCCGCCGGGCGGTTCGGGTGCGGCGCGTCCGGCGGCGCCCGCCAGGACCCCGGCCAGCTCGGGCAGGACGGGCAGCCCGGTGCCGGGTGCGGGCGGTCCGTAGCGGACGGGTCCCCGGCCTTCCGCCACCGTCCCGTGCATGCGCCGCCTCCTTCGCGCCCCGCGGTCCGCCGTTTCGGCTCCTTGAGCCCTTTATACGGAGGTTTGCTCGGCGGCGCCGCTCCGCATGCGTACGGGGATGTGCCGTACGGGTCGCGGGCGGGCGGCGGTCACACGGGGCGGGGGACGGCGGCGAGCTCGCCTTCCAGGCCGCGGCCCTTGGTGCGGACCACGCCCTCGGCGACCTCGGACAGCTTGCGGTTGGCGTGCTGCGAGACGGTGCGCAGCACCGCGAAGGCCTCCTCGGCGTCGCAGCCGAGCACATGCATCACGATGCCGCTGGCCTGGTCGATCACCGCGCGGGAACGCAGCGCCGTCTCCAGCTGCCCCACCTCGGCCAGGGCCGCGTGGTAGCGGCGGTCGCGGGCGATCCCCGCGGTGGTCTCCTCGCCGAGGATGCTCACCGGGCCGCACACGGCGGCGTCGTCCAGCGAGCCGGGGCGGAAGCTGTAGAGGCTGAGGGTGACTTCGATGCCGCAGCGGCGGAAGGGGAGGGTGACGCAGGACCGTACGCCCGACTCCAGGGCCAGGGCGCGGTAGCCGGGCCAGCGGCTCTCCGTCAGCAGGTCCTCGGCGTCCACCGGGGCGCCGACGTCCAGCGCGGTCGGGATGGGCCCGTCGCCGCAGGCCAGCTGGACGCTCGCGAGCGGCGCGAGGTCCGGGTGCGTGGCGGTGACCCGGCTGTCGGGTCCGCTGTCGGCGATGGTTGCCACGGCGCCGCACGCGGCGGGCGCGCAGCGCAACGACTGCTCGGCGAGCCGGGAGAGCCGGCCCACGGGGGAGGCGGAGTGCGGCCGTTGACGTTCCGTCTCGGAGAACATGGGAGAACCTCCTGAACCGCGCCTTCCCTGCGCCCGGTCCGGGAAACGGTCCGAGCGGCTAACTTGCTGCCATGACGCAGACGGCGGACGACTTCGGCGAGGAACTGGCGGACTTCGTCAGACGGGTGGGCGAGCTGCGCACCGCGCGCTCGCAGTCCGACGGGGAGCGGCTGACCGTCCTGGACGCCGCGCTCTTCGAACTCCAGCACGTGGTCGACCAGTTGTGGCCCCGCTACGAGCAGTTCGTGACCGAGGCGGCGGGCGCGCCCGGCTCGCCGGGCGACCGGCAGGAGCGGCTGCTGCTCAAGGCGCTGTTCCAGCGGCTGCCGCTGCCGGTGGCGCTCGTCGACCGCGAGACCGTGGTGCGCAGGCTGAACTTCGCGGCCAGCGGGCTGACCGGCGCCCGCGCCGGGTACGCGACCGGCCGGCCGCTGGCCGCCCTGCTGATGCCGGGCGACCGCGCCGCGTTCCGTTCGCAGGCGGCGGCCGTGGCGCGCGGCGAGGGCGACCGGGGGCTGACCGTACGGCTCCAGCAGCGCCCCGAGGAGCCGCTGCACGCCACCCTGACCGCGCTGCGGCCGCCGGACGAGCCGCACGCGGCCGTCCTGGTGGTCTTCCAGCCCGGGATATCCGCGGCGGCCTCGGCCACCGCCGCGCCGCCCGAGGTGCCCGACCTCGACGAGTCGACGCGGCACGCCCGGCTGATGGACCTGGTGGACACGATGGCGGCGGCGCTGCTGCGGCTGCCGCCCGGCGACCGCACCGAGGTGCTCGCCACGGCCGCCCGGGTACTGTGCGGGCGCTTCGCCCAGTGGGTGGTGGCCGATGTGGTGGACGGCGGGCTGCGGCGCGTCGCCGTGCTGGGCCCGGCGGCCGAGGCGGACGCCGCGCTGCGCCACGCGGTCGCCGGGCAGGACCCGGCCCGTTCCCCGCTGGTCGCGGAGGCGGCCCGGGCGGGGGTGACCTCGCTCCAGGTGCAGCCCGAGGACACCGACGGGTTCGGCCACGACCCGTCGGGCGCGCCGGTCCTGGCCCGCGCGGACGTGACGTCCCTGCTGTGCGTGCCGCTCGGCGCGCCCGGCCCCGTACAGGGAGTGCTGACGCTCTTCCGTACGGGGCCGGCCCGGCCGTTCTCCATGGCCGAGGCGCAGGCGATGGACGTGATGTCCCGTCATGTGGCGCTGGCTATGCGGCGTCCCGCTCCGCCGGGTGATGAGCTGCCGGAGCCTGCTCCCGCAGCGCCTGATCCCGCAGCCGAGTGCAGCAGCGACTGATCAGCCGGGAGACGTGCATCTGGGAGATGCCCAGGTCCTCGGCGATCCTGCTCTGCGTCATGTCGCGGAAGAACCGCATGTAGAGGATCTGCTGCTCCCTCGGCGGGAGCCGGCGCAGCCCCGGTTTGACGGCCTCGCGGTCGACGACGACGTCGAGCGCCGGGTCGGGCGCGCCCAGCGAGTCGCTGAGGCTGTAGCCGTCCTCGGCGCCCGGCAGTTCGGCGTCGAGGGAGAGCGCGGAGAAGCTGTCGAGCGCTTCGAGACCGGCCTTGACCTCGTCCTCGGTCATGCCGGTGTGCGCAGCGATGTCCGCCACGGAGGGGTTGCGGGCGCCGGCGGTCTGCATGAGCTCCTGGCGGGCGGCGCGGACCCGGCCGCGCAGGTCCTGGACCCGGCGGGGCACATGCAGGGTCCACATGTGGTCGCGGAAGTGGCGCTTGAGCTCGCCGGTGATGGTCGGCACCGCGAAGCTCTCGAACGCGGCGCCGCGCTCCGGGTCGTACCGGTCGACGGCCTTGACGAGGCCGAGGGCGGCCACCTGGCGCAGGTCGTCGAGGGCCTCGCCCCGGTTGCGGAACCGGCCGGCCAGCCGCTCGGCCATGGGCAGCCAGGCCCGGACCAGGTCCTGGCGCAGCGCATGCCGTTCGGGTCCGTCGGGCAGTGCGGCGAGCCGCGCGAACGCGGCGGCGGTATCGGGGGCGTCGTCGTGCGGGTGCTTGGCTGTGGCCTGTGCGTGTGTACGCATGTGGGACAGCTCCCTGAACGGTGGTCTCGGATGGTGGTTACCGCCGGGAGGGCTGCGCCGGGTGCCCCGGCCGATGACACGGGCACGCCCGGAGCGGACAGCCGCTCCCACGGACGTGCCTCCGGTCCGAAGCACGATGAGCGCCTGCCCGGGGTCATCCGCTCCAAACGCCCCGGGTCCGGCATGGACGGGACGGGGCGGGGTACTGCGCCGGGACGGAACCGAGACGCGGACACGGAACCGAGACGGAGACGAGGCGGAAAGCGATGGCACGGTACGTGCGGGAAGTCATGACGGCGGGTGTGGCGGCCGTACGGCCCGACGCCTCGCTGGTCGAAGCGGCCCAGCTGATGCGCGCCCAGGACATCGGGGACGTGCTGGTCGCGCGGGGCGACCAGTTGATCGGGGTGCTCACCGACCGGGACATCACCCTGCGCGCGGTGGCCGACGGCGCCGACCCGCTGACCGTCAGCGTCCAGTCCGTGTGCACCCGTTCACCGGTGTGTGTGGGTCCCGACGACGAGCTGGCGACGGCGGTGCGGCTGATGCGGCGGCACGCGGTGCGCCGGCTGCCGGTGGTCGAGGGCGGGCGGCCGCTGGGCATGCTGAGCCTCGGTGACGTCGCCGCCCACCAGGACCCCCGCTCGCCGCTGGGGGACATCAGCCGGGCGGCCCCGCAGGGCTGGCCGGAGGTGCCCCGGCAAGGAGGGCCCGCCGACCGGACCGGCCCCCCTCACGTGCTCTGACCCGCCGTCAGGCGTTCCGGCCCAGCATCGCGAGCAGCCGCGTCTGGGCGTCGGCCTCCTCGGCCACCGCGACCGGCGCGTCGAACAGAGCGCGGGGCAGCTGGTCGGCGTATCCGCCGAACTCCCGCGCCGCCGCGTCGACCAGGTCCCGCGGCAGCCGCTCGTCCGCGCCGATCGCCCGGGACAGGTCCCAGGCGTGCACCACCGCGTCCGCCACCATCTGCGAGCAGTACGCGGCGACGGGCGTCTTGCCGTACGAGAGCTCGACCGTGCCGTCCAGCGCGCCCGGCCCGGCGAACGCGGCCACCGCCGCGGCCCGCGCCGACTCCCACACGCCCACCGGGTCGGCGCCGAGCACATCGCCGTCGTAGGCGTCCCCGACATCGGCGATGGTGCGGCCTTCCGCGACCAGCGGCGGCACCCACAGCTGCTCGACGGCCAGATGGTTGACGAGGTCCCGCACCGTCCACTCGGTGCACGGCGTGGGCAGGTCCCACTGGTCGGCCCGGACCGCGTGGACGCGGGAGCCGAAGAAGGCGACGGCCTCGCGGTGCCGGTCGAGGAGCTGGGCGTGGTCCGCAGACGCAGAAGAGTCCATGAGCTCACTCTTCCCGACCGGGGCGTACGGCTCAAGCAGGGATGGGCACGGATTGCGCCGACTGCGCGCGGGTACCCATGGGCCATGTCTTTTCCGTCCCTGCCGTCAGTACCGCCCCTGCCGCCCGACTCCGCCGAGCGGCCCGTGTGGACCCTGCCCCGCAGCCTCGGCGCCGGTGACCGCGCGCTGTTCAAGGTGGCCGCCGACCGCAACTGGCCCGGCGCCCGCGCCGTGCTGCCGCGGCTGAGCCGGGCCGCCGACCACGGACTGCTGTGGTTCGGCGCCGCCGCCGCGATGGCGGCCACCGGCTCGCCCCGGGCGCGCCGGGCGGCGCTGCGCGGCGTGGCCTCGCTCGCGCTCGCCTCGGCGACCGTCAACACGGTGGTCAAGCGGTCGGTGCGCAGGCCCCGGCCGATAATCGACCTGGTGCCGCTGGTACGGCAGTTGAAGCACCAGCCGATCACCACGTCCTTTCCGTCCGGGCACTCCGCGTCGGCGGCCGCCTTCGCCACCGGGGTGGCCCTGGAGTCGCTGGGCTGGGGCGCGGCGGTGGCGCCGGTCGCCTTCTCGGTGGCCGCCTCCCGGGTCTACACGGGGGTGCACTATCCGGGCGACGTCCTGGTGGGCGCGGCCCTCGGCGTCGGCGCGGCGTTCGCGGTACGGGGCCTGGTGCCCACCCGGCGCCAGTTGCCCGCGCCGGGACGGCCGCACGCGGACGCGCCCGCGCTGCCCGGTGGCGAGCACCTGGTGGTCGTGGTCAACGAGACCTCCGGCTCGGCCGCCGCGAAGGCCGCGGCGGTGCGCGAGGCGCTGCCGCTGGCCGAGGTGGTGGAGTGCGCCCCGCAGGACCTGGCAGCGGCGCTCGACAAGGCGGCCCGGCGCGGCCGGGCGCTCGGGGTGTGCGGCGGCGACGGCACGGTGAACCAGGCGGCGGTGGCGGCCGCCCGGCACGGTGTACCGCTCGCGGTGTTCCCCGGCGGCACCCTCAACCACTTCGCGTACGACCTGGGCATCGAGGAGGTCCAGGACACCGCCCGCGCGCTGGCCTCGGGCGACGCCGTCAAGGTGGACCTCGGCCGGTTCACGCCGGGCCCGGACGGCGCCGCCGCCGGATACTTCGTCAACACCTTCAGCCTCGGCGTCTACCCGGAGCTGGTGCGGCTGCGCGAGCGCTGGTCGCCGCGGATCGGCAGCTGGCCGGCCGGGGTGCTCGCGGCGTACGAGGTGCTGCGCGGCGAGCGCCCCCTGGAGGCCGAACTGAGCGGCAGGCCGCACGCGCTGTGGCTGCTGTTCGCGGGCAACTGCATCTACCAGCGCCTGGGCCCGGCCCCGGCCCACCGCTACGACCTGGCGGACGGGCTGCTCGACGTCCGGGTGGTGCAGGGCGGCCGGCTGCCCGGCCTCCGGCTGCTGGCGGCCGCGCTCGCCGGACCGCTCAGCCGCTCCCCCGTCCACGCGGCCCGGCGGATGCGCCGACTGCGTATCGGCCGGATCGCGCCGGGCACACCGGTGGCGTACGACGGTGAGGTCGCCCGCATAGAGGGTGAGTTGACGGTCGACAAGCTGCCGGAGGCGCTGACGGTGTACCGGCCGCCGGTGCGCCCGTGACCCACGGCAGCCCTAGTCCGTGAACGTCGCCCCCGGCTTCAGCAGCCGCAGCCGCTCGCTGAGTCCGGCGGCGGCGAACGCCTCGGTCAGGGTGTCCGCGCCCTCGCTGAAGTGGACCCAGTGCTCGAAGTGGAGCGGCACCACATGGCGGGCGCCCAGGATCTGGGCGGCCTCGGCGGCGGCCTCGCTGGTCAGGGTCAGCGGGGCGCCGTCGAAGAGCGGGGTGCGCGCGGCCCCGGCGAAGAGGACGGCCACGTCGACCGGGCCGAAGCGCTCGGCGACCGCGCGGACGTGGTCAAGGGAGGCGTTGTCACCGCTGACGTAGACGGTCGGCACCGCGTCGCCGTGCAGGACGAACCCGGTGACCTCCCCGGTCAGCGCCTCGGCGCCCTCGGGCCCGTGCAGCGCGGGCACCCCGGTGATCCGCAGCCGCTCGCCGAGCTCGTACGTCTCCCAGTTGGGCAGCGCCGTCACCACGTCCCCGAGCCTGCCGTGCGCGGCGGGCGTCGACAGGACCAGCGGCACCCGGGCCAAGTAGGCGCGCCCGGACTCGTCCAGGTTGTCGGGGTGCTGGTCGTGCGAGAGCAGCACCGCGTCCACGGCCCCGGTCTCGTCGGCCTCGACGGCCGGTCCCGCCGTCTTCACCAGCTTGCGGTCGGGGCCCACCGGATAGTCGCCCGGCGCGTCGAAGGTCGGGTCGGTGACCAGCCGCAATCCGCAGATCTCCACGACCGCCGTCGGCCCGCCCACGTACCGGATCGATACCTCACCCATGGTGCCCTCCCAAGTGATCTTTCTTGCTCGGCAGGGGTAACGCACCCGACGCTACGGCTTGTTCCACCTCGCCGGTAGTGCCGACTCGACGGGGCCCGGCTGCCCCGGAGCGCGCCCGGCGGACGACGCCGCGCTGTCCATATGACGAAACGCAGGTCTCACCATCCGACACGGCGGCGTACGGTGGCGGTACCGACCGCGAGAAGGTCGGGAGAACGTCGAGAGAGGGAGCCGGTCATGCCGAAGGAGACCGCCGTCTACACGCACGGCCACCACGAGTCCGTACTGCGCTCTCACAGTTGGCGCACCGCGGCCAACTCCGCCGCGTACCTCATCGGTGAACTCAAGCCGGACGCCCGGGTCCTGGACATCGGCTGCGGACCCGGCACCATCTCCGCCGACCTGGCGGCGCTGGTCCCGGACGGCCACGTCACCGCCGCCGACGCGGCGCCCGCGATCGTCGAGCAGGCGCGCGCGTACGCCGAGGGGCGCGGGCAGCGGAACATGGCGTTCGCCGTCGCGGACGTGCACGCCCTCGACCACCCCGACGGCTCCTTCGACGTCGTCCACGCCCACCAGGTGCTGCAACACGTCGGCGACCCGGTCCAGGCGCTGCGCGAGATGCGCCGGGTCACCCGGCCGGGCGGTCTGGTCGCGGTGCGCGACAGCGACTACGGCGCCTTCACCTGGTTCCCCGAACTCCCGTCCCTGGACACCTGGCTGGAGCTGTACCACCGGGTCGCCCGGGCCAACGGCGGCGAGCCGGACGCCGGGCGGCGGCTGCGGTCCTGGGCCCGCGAGGCGGGCTTCACCGACATTGCCTCCACCGCCTCGACCTGGTGTTTCGCCACGCCGGACGAGCGCGCCTGGTGGAGCGGTCTGTGGGCGGACCGCACGGTGGCGTCCTCGTACGCGAAACTCGCGGTGGACAGCGGACACGCGACCGAGGCGGTGCTCGCGGAGATCGCCGAGGAGTGGCGGGAGTGGGGCGCCCACGACGACGCGTGGTTCATGGTCCCCCACGGCGAGATCCTCTGCCGCGTGTGACGGTCACCAACTAGGCTCGTACGTATGGAGATCCTCGGAACCACACTGCGCATCTGCGTCGACGATCTGGAGACCTCGGTGGTCTTCTACGAACGCCTCACCGGAAGCAAAGCCCTCCGCTTCGAACGGGGCGGGGTCTCGGTCGCCGCGGTCGGCTGCTTCCTGCTGATGAGCGGTCCGGAGTCGGAGCTGGAGATCCTGCGCAAGGTGTCGGCCACGATCGCCGTGAAGGACGTCGAGGACGCCTACCGGGCCCTCACCGGGGTGGGCGCCCATGTGATCGCGGGCCCGGTCCCCACCCCGGTGGGCCGCAACCTGATCGCGGTGCATCCGGACGGGTCGGTGTTCGAGTACGTGGACCACAAGTCCTCCTAGGGGGAGCCCTCTTGGGGGCGCGGGGAACTGCGCGACCAGCCACAGATGACCCGCAGCCGAAAACGCGCCCCCTAGCGGAGCGACGGCCGCATCCGGTAGTCGTACCGCCCCGGCAGCGGCTCATCCGTGATCCGCGCCCACACCTCACCCAGTATCTCCGCGCCTTCACGCAAGTCCGCGACCTCGAACCCCGCGTCGAAGACGGCACGTGCCCCCGCCAAGTCGCCCTCAGCCAGCAGAAGTTGTGCTTCCAGCAGCCGAAAAGCCCCCCGCTCCCGCACAGGGGCCCGAAGCCGCTCCCAGACCGCACGCGTGTCGGCAGGGCGCCCCGCGTCGAGCAGCGCCCCCATCGCCTCCCGTCCCAGCGCGGCGGTCGCGGCGACCCACTGCTCCCCGTCCCGCCGCTCCTCGCACAGGTCGTCGAACGCCTCCGCGTACAGCGACGCGGCCCGGTCCGCGTTGCCCGCGAGCCGGTCCGCGACCGCCAGGCACCGCAGCAGCGGCCAGCGCGAGGGGGCGAGCGGCAGCCCGCGCTCCCAGCTGCGTACGGCCTGCGCGCGGTCGCCCGCGTGCCACTGCGCGACCCCGAGGTGGTACTCGGTGAGCGGGGACGCGGGCGCCGTCTCCAGCATGTCCCGCCAGTGCGGGGCCACCAGGGTCGGCCCGGGCGGGACGACCCGGCGCGGCTCGGGCAGCGCGCCGGCGTGGAGCAACTCCATCCAGGGCGCCTGCTCTTCGCCGAGCGTCGACTCGGCGAACGGCGTGCCGGGCAGCTTCAGGCTCCCCCGCAGCACTTCGAGCGCCCCCCACCCGGACCCGGTGGCCAGCGACTCGGTGGGCTCGGTGTCGGCGTACGGGCGCCAGGCCGCGTACGCCTCCTCGACGCGCTCGCGCGGCAGCACCGTCTCCAGCCGCTGGGCCACCTCGCCGCGCGCCGCCGCCCAGTCGTCGCCGTGTACGAGGTCGGGGGCGGCGGCGAGCGGGCCGTAAGCCTCCAGCCAGGCGAACTCCGCGCCCGCCTCCAGCGGGACGTGCTCCAACTGGGTGCGCGCCAGGCCCGCCTGGATCTCCGCGTAACCGGTCGTCCCGGGCTCGGTGAGCCACTCCTGCCAGCGCCGCCCGCCCCGGCCGGAGCCCCACAGGAACAGCTTGCGCCCGCGCAGCGGATCGGTCGACGTCTGGACCAGGCCCTGCCCGGCCGCGTCGAGCGAGGCGATCCAGCGGCGGGCGCCGTCGGGCACCTCGTAGAAGTAGTCGGCGGGGTGTTCGCCGCGCAGCGGATACGTACGGTCGGCGCCGTCCCACTCGGGAACCGGGACCCGCCGCAGCGCGCGTTCGTATCCGAAGTGCCAGGCCCGGTCGGCGGGGGCGACGACGCGGGTGTGTTCGTCCTCCTCCACGGCGATGTTGGACCACCAGTAGACGGGCGCGGTCCGCTCGTGCGGGTTGCGCACGCGGACGCCCACGTACAGGAAGTCGGAGTCCTCGGGCAGCCACAGGTCCACCTGGAACGGCAGGTCGCGCAACCGCTCCCACTCCCACAGGCGCAGCATCTCGCCACCGTCGGGGGCGAGGACGACGGCCGCGTGCACGGGGGCGCAGGAGAGGGTCGTGTGGCCGGTGGCGCCGATGTTCCACTCGATGCCGCCGGAGAACCAGGCGCCGTTCAGGGCGAAGTCGGCGGGCTGGAACACGGGGTTGACGTAGAGGAGTTCGCGCCCGGTCGGCTTGTGGAAGAGGGAGCGGATCCGGCCGCCGAGGCCGGGCAGTACGGTGACGCGCAGCTGGGAGTTCTCCAGGACGAGCGTGTCGAGGTCGGTGGGGGTGCGCTCGCGGCCGTAGCCGTCGAGGATCCGTACCGGCAGGACCGTCTCCAGCGGCCGGTAGCCGATCTGGCGGGCCATGTCGCGCGGCAGGTCCGCGCGGGCCCGCTCGTCCAGGGTGTGCACCTCGTCGAGCGGCCGCAGCGCGGGCAGCGGGTTGGGCGGCCCCAACGGGGCGGCGGGCAGGGTCAGTACGGCACGTCGCACGGTCGTGGCCAAGGCAACCTCATTCCCTCGCGCGGTCGGCCGCCCCGTCCCTGCGGCCGCCCCGTGACCATGGAACACGGCGCGCGCCACACTGACCAGAGGATCCCCTGGTCAGGATTGCGCAAAGGGTGTCCGCCGGCGGGGGGTCAGCGCGGCTCGGGTGCTGGAGGCACCATCTCCGCCGTGATCGCCCAGCGCTGGTGGTCGCGCCAGGCGCCGTCGATGAAGAGGAAGTCGGGCGAGAAGCCTTCGAGACGGTATCCGGCTCGGCGGACCAGGGCGATGGAGGCGGTGTTGCCGGGCTGGATGTTCACCTCCAGGCGGTGCAGGCCGAGCGTGGTGAAGGCGTACCGGGTGACCAGGTCCAGCCCTTCGCCCATCAGCCCGCGCCCGGCGGCGTGCGCGAAGGCGCCGTAGCCGAGGGCGCCGCTGCGGAAGGCGCCCTGGACGACGTTGTTGATGTTGATGAATCCGGCGATCCGGTCGTCCTCGCGCGTACAGACCAGGAACCCGTACCGGTCCGGGTCCTCCAGCAGCCGCCCCGCGTAGGCCGCGTACGCGTCGGGCTCGGTCGGCGGAAACAACCACGGCGCGTGCAGCCCCCGGCTCTCCCGCGCGAGCGCGGTGAACTCCCCGCGTCCTCGAACGTAAAGCCCCGAATGCCCACGCGGGGCCCCTCGGCGAGGTAGGTGATCTTGTCGGACACGGGGTCAGGGTAGCCCGGGGTTCGTCTGCGGGCCGGTGGTGGGCTGGTCGCGCAGTTCCCCGCGCCCCTTAGATGCGCCCCTGCGGGGCGCCCAGGGGATTGCCGCGGAGCGGCACCTTTAGGGGCGCGGGGAACGGCGCGACCAGTTGGGGACGGCCCGCAGACAAACACCGGGCCCCCGGGCAGCCCGCCCGCCCCGAGCTTCGCACCCCCCTCAGGGGTGCGAAGAACGGCGCGAGCAACCCACCACCGGCCCGCAGACAAACCCCGGGCCAAGACCTACTTGCCCCGCAAGGACTCCACCAACTTCTCGATCCGCCGCTGCCGCGTCTCCGGACTCTTCGCGCTCTCGATCTCCCCCACCTGCTTGCGCTTGAGGCCGAACGCCATCCGCTCGTACGCCCCCGCAGCGCGGGATCCGCGTCGAGCACCGCCGCGAGGTCGTCCGGTGCCTCCACCACGCGCGGCTCGTCGTCGAGCTGGACGTCGACCTCGATCTCCTCGCCCAGGTCGACCCCGCTCGCCTCGCGGTTGGCCGCGCTGATGCCGATGAGGATCTGGCCGCGCATGGCGGCGATCCGGGTGCGCCAGGAGTGGCCGTTGACCGCGACGACCACGGGCGGCCGCTTGCCCTGCCCGAGCCCGTCGACGACCTCCTGCGGCACCTCCACGCCCAGCGCGTTCCCGGACGGGATGACCGTGGCCTTGAACTTCATGCTCGCACTCCTCGCCCTCACCGCCTGTGCCCTGCCAAACGGACACGATATACGGCGAGTTGACGATTACCCGGCCACAACAATCAGCCCTTGCGGCGAATGAAGTAGCCCCCGCAGATCACCCCGACCACGAACACCGCGAGCAGTGCCAGATAGAGCGGCATGGAGACCTCGGGGATCAGCAGCCGGATCTTGACCTGGCGGGTGTTCTCGAAGATGAAGATCAGGGCGAGGACCGCGATCGCGCCGACCGCGATCCTCGACGGCGTGAGGGCGCCTCCGAACCCCGTGCCGCCCTTCGTCCCGCCCGACGCGTCCTTGGGGCT
Source organism: Streptomyces sp. TLI_146 (assembly GCF_002846415.1). NCBI lineage: Bacteria > Bacillati > Actinomycetota > Actinomycetes > Kitasatosporales > Streptomycetaceae > Streptomyces > Streptomyces sp. TLI_146. Next base: position 7,163,193 of record NZ_PJMX01000001.1, on the reverse strand, counting down.
CATGACCCGGCCCTTTCTGGGGGTGCTGCTGGGTGCGTACCTTCGAGGAGTGGTGGACACCCCTTCCGTACAGGATGGACGGGTCCCGTACGGGAAGGGGCGCTGAAGCGGTCCGTACGGGTGAGCCGGGCATCCCGGTCCGGACCGGCGCGGGGCGACCCACCCGGGCCCGCCTTGTCAGACAAGTGACGGCCGGGCCATGCTTGCGCCATGGCAGTCAGCGGACAGCAGCGCAGGCCGGTCGTCGCCCTGTACGAGCGGATCGCCGACGCGATCCACGACGGCACCTACCCGCCGGGCTCCACCCTGCCCTCGGAGCCCAGGCTCGCGGGCGAGCTGGGGGTGAGTCGCCCGGCGCTGCGCGAGGCGCTGCTGCTGCTCCAGGAGGACGGGCTGCTCTCGGTGCGCCGGGGCGTGGGGCGGACCGTCAACGACCGGCCGCCCCGGCGCGGCTTCGAGCAGCTCCAGCCGCTGGAGGAGCTGCTCGGCACGGGCGGCCCGGTGCGGGTGCGCGCCCTGCTGCGCAGCGTCGAGGAGCCGACCGACTTCACCACCCAGCACCTGCTCCCGGCCGCCGGCGCGGAGCTGCGGTTCTGGGAGACGGTGCTGGTCGGCGAGGCGCTGGCGGTGGCGCTCTGCCATGAGTGGGCCGCTCCCCAGGACGTCCTCGAACGCCTGCACCCGGCGTTCGCGGCGGCCCTCGCCGACGAGCCCGCCCGGTCGATGCTCGCGGTCCTGGCGGACGCCTCCCGTGGCGTGCCGCTGACCGCGCACAGCGGGGTCACGGCGACCCTCCTCGGCCGCCGCCGGGGCGAGCAGCTGGACCGCCCTGCCGACACCCCGGCCGTACTGATCACGCAGGTCGTACGGGTGGAAGGCACCCCCGTCCTGGCCGCCAAGCACATGCTCCCGACCGGCTCCCCGGCGCTGCCCGTACTGCAGAGCGGCTAGCCCGCGCGACCGAGGCTGTACACTCCCCGGTCATGCACTTGTCTGACAACCCTGCCGCCCAGTCCGTCGCCGACTGGATACGCCGCGCGCCCAAGGCCGTCCTCCACGACCACCTCGACGGTGGTCTGCGCCCCGCCACGATCGTCGAACTGGCCCGCGCGTGCGGCTACGAGGGCCTGCCGACCGAGGATCCGGCGGCGCTCGCGGTCTGGTTCCGCGACGCGGCCGACTCCGGCTCCCTGGAGCGCTATCTGGAGACCTTCGCCCACACCTGCGCGGTGATGCAGACCCGCGAGGCGCTGGAGCGGATCGCGGCGGAGTGCGCCGAGGACCTGGCGGCGGACGGGGTCGTCTACGCGGAGGTGCGGTACGCGCCCGAGCAGCACCTGGAGCGCGGACTCACCCTCGACGAGGTCGTCGACGCGGTGAACGCCGGGTTCCGCGAGGGCGAGCGCCGCACCGGTGGGAAGATCACGGTCCGCGCGCTGCTCACCGGCATGCGCCACACCGACCGTTCCCTGGAGATCGCCGAGCTGACCGTGGCGCACCGCGAGCGCGGGGTGGCCGGGTTCGACATCGCGGGCGGCGAGATCGGCAACCCGCCGGCCCGCCACCTGCCCGCCTTCCAGCACCTGAAGCGGTCGAACTGCCACTTCACCATCCACGCGGGCGAGGCCGTCGGCGCGGAGTCGATCCACGAGGCCGTGCAGATCTGCGGCGCCGAGCGCGTCGGCCACGGGGTGCGGATCACCGACGACATCACGGTGCACGAGGACGGCACGGCGGACCTGGGCCACCTCGCCTCCTATCTGCGCGACAACCGCATCGCCCTGGAGGTCTGCCCGACCTCCAACCTCCAGACCGGTGCGGCCAAGGACTACGCCTCGCACCCGATCGACCTGCTGCGCCGCCTCGGTTTCCGGGTCACCCTGAACACCGACAACCGGCTGGTCTCCGGCACCACCATGAGCGAGGAGTTCCAGCACATGGTGGACGCCTTCGGTTACGGGCCCGAGGTGTTCGAGCAGTTCACCGTCGCCGCCGTGGAGGCCGCGTTCCTGCCGCTGCCGGAGCGCCGCCGCATCATCGACGAACTGGTCCGCCCGGGCTACGCCGCCCTGTAGCGGACGGCGTACACCTCCCTGCCGTACGCCTCCATGCCGTACGTCTCCGTCGAGGCGTACGTCTCGATGGCGTACGCGCTACACCAGCGCGGGCACCTCCAGCGTGAGCGTGCCCGCGTCGGCGTCGAGCACCGCGGGCACCCCCAGCGGCAGGGTCAGCGAGGGGGTGCAGTGGCCGAAGCCGAAGTGCTCCACCACCGGCACCCCGAGCGGGGCGAGCCGCTCGTACAGCACGGCCCGCACCTTCTCGTACGGTCCGCACTCCTCCCAGGAGCCGAGCGCCACCCCGGCGACCCCGTCCAGCCAGCCCGAGCGCAGCAGCTGGGTGAGGATGCGGTCGATCCGGTAGTCCTCCTCGCCGACGTCCTCGATCAGCAGCAGTCCGCCGCGCGCCGACGTCCTGGCGTGCGGGGTGGCGAGGCCGGCGGCGAGCAGGGCGAGGCAACCGCCCACGGTGACGCCACGGGCCCGGCCCGGCACCATCGGGCGGGCGCCCTCCGGGGCGAGCGTGCGGGCCGCCTCGGGGTCGAAGAGCGTGGTGCGCAGGGAGCGCTGGGTCGGGTCGTCCTTGAGGAAGGTCGCCGCCGACACCATCGGCCCGTACAGGGTGGAGAGCCCCAGCCGTATCGCGAACGCCTCGTGCAGCGCGGTCACGTCGCTGTAGCCGACCAGCGCCTTGGGCCCGGCGGCGCGCATGGCGTCCCAGTCGAGCAGGTCCACCATGCGCTGCGCCCCGTAGCCGCCGCGCGCGACGAGCACCGCGTCGACCGACGGGTCGCACCACGCCTCCTGGAGGTCACGCGCCCGGTCCCCGTCGGCGCCCGCGAGGTAGCCGAACTCCGGGTGCCGGTCGCGGACATGGGGCATCACGACCGGTTCGAGGTCCCAGCCGCGCAGGATGTCCAGGCCCGCGTCGAGCCGCTCCCCCACCACCGGCCCGCTGGTGGCGACCACCGCCACCCGGGCGCCGGGCCGCAGCCGGGCGGGACGGGTCAGCGGGGCGGGGGCGTGGTGCGGCGAGGTCACTTCTTCAGCTCCAGGAGGGGGACGTCGGGCCGGTCGATGCCGAACGTCTGGGCGTACAGGGAGAGTTCGGCCTCCAGGGCCCGGACCATGGTGTCCGCCCGCCGGAAGCCGTGTCCCTCGCCCTCGAAGGCGAGGTACGCGTGCGGTATGCCGCGGCCCGCCGTCCTGGCCAGGAACCGTTCGCACTGTACGGGGCGGCAGATCACGTCGTCGAGCCCCTGGAGCAGCAGGAACGGCACGCTGATGCGCTCGGCGTGGGTGATCGGCGAGCGCTCCTCGTACCTGCCGGGGAGGTCGGCGCGGGGGCCGATGAGGGACTCCATGTACTGCGACTCGAAGTCGTGCGTGCCGTCCTCCGAGGACCAGTCGGCGAGGTCGAGGACCGGGTAGATCACCGTGCCGCAGGCGTAGACGTCGGTGGTGGCGAGCGAGGCTGCCGAGGTCCAGCCGCCCGCGCTGCCGCCCCTGATCGCGAGCCGCCGGGGGTCGACGGTGCCCTCGTCGGCGAGCGCCCGGGCCACGGCCGCGCAGTCCTCGACGTCGACGACGCCCCACTGCTCGCGCAGCCGGTCGCGGTACTCCCGTCCGTAGCCCGTCGAGCCGCCGTAGTTGACCTCGGCCACGCCGATGCCGCGCGAGGTGAAGTAGGCGATCTCCAGGTCGAGGACGAGCGGGACCTGGCTGGTGGGGCCGCCGTGCGCCCAGATCACGTAGGGCGGCAGCTCGTCGGCGGGCGCCACCCGGCCGGGGTGGTGCGGCGGGTAGACCAGGGCGTGGATGTCGCGGCCGCCCGGGCCGGTGAAGGTGCGGATCTGCGGCTCCGGGTAGTACGCCGGGTCCACGGGGTCGTCGTGGGCGCGCCCGACGACGCGGGTGCGGCCCGACCGGGTGTCCAGCTCGACCACCTCGGCCGCCGTGCGCGGGCTGGCGGCGACGCCGACGACCCTGCTGCCGTGCACCGCGAGCGTGGAGCCCCAGGCGGTCCAGGGTCCGGCCGCGTCCACCACCTCACCGCTCTCCGGGTCCAGGATGCCGAGCGCGGTCGCGCCCCTGCCGTGGACCACGGCGACCAGTCCGTTCTCCAGCGGGTGGAACCAGCGGCGGCCGAGCTGCCAGAGCGGCCCGCCGAACTCCTCCTCGCGCGGGCAGAGCGGCACCGCGGCGCCCTCGCGGTCCGCCGGGTGGGAGGAGGGCGAGAGCGCGGGGGCCGGGTCGGTGCGGTAGAGGTTCCACCAGCCGGTGCGGTCGGAGGCGAAGAGCAGCCGGCCGTCGGGCGCCCAGTCGGCCTGGGCGATGGATTCGCCGGGGCCGCCCGCGACCGCCCGCGCGCCCGCGAAGACCCCGTCGTCGCCGATGTCCGCGAGGATCAGCTCGGTGCTGTCCCACGGCATGTCCGGGTGGTTCCAGGCGAGGTAGGCCGCACGGGAGCCGTCCGGGGAGAGTCGGGGGCCGGTGACGAAGCGGTGCCGCCCGTCGGAGAGCTCGCGGACCCGGCCGCGGTCCTCGGCGGCCGAGCCGTCCAGGGGCACGGCCGCGAGCACCCGGCGGACGTCGGTGGGCGCGTCACCGGTGAACTCCTCCAGGACGCACCAGACTTCGCCGCGCTCCGGCACGAGGACCGGGTCGGCCCAGCGCAGCCCCTGCCCCACCGCCGAGAGCGGGGTGAGCGGCCTCGGCTCCCCGGCGCCGTCCGGCTCGTACACGTACAGACGCTGGTCCGGGAAGTGGGCGAAGACCACGAGCGGGCCCCCGTCGTCGCGCGGGACGGCGGCCCAGGGCTGGCCGCCGTACTCGATGACGCGCGTTCGTACGTTCCACGGCGCGGGCAGCAGCGTCCGTGCCTCTCCGTCCGCCCGGCGCCGGACCAGGGCGCGGCGGCCGCCCTCGGTGGGGCGCGGCTCGCTCCACCACACCTCCTCGCCGACGACCCCGACGAAGTCGGGTGACCCGTCGCGGCTGGCGGCGAGCTCGGCGTCGATGGGCGACGGCCACGTTCCGTAAGGCCCGATGGGCACCATGTCTTCCCACTCCCCCTACGCCGCGCGCAGATAGTGATCGAGGACGCGCACGCCGAAGTGCAGCGCGTCCACCGGGACCCGTTCGTCGACGCCGTGGAACAGCGCCGGGTAGTCGAAGCCGGGCGGCAGTCTCAGCGGTGAGAAGCCGTAGCCGGTGATGCCGAGCCGGGAGAACTGCTTGGCGTCGGTGCCGCCGGACATGCAGTACGGCACGACGCGCCCCTCGGGGGCGAACTTCTCGACGGCCGCGCGCAGTTTGGCGTACGTCGGGGAGTCGACCGGGGCCTGGAGGGCGACCTCCTTGTGGTGGAACTCCCAGTCGACGTCGGGGCCGGTGAGCCGGTCGAGCGTGTCGCGGAACTCGTCCTCGCCGCCCGGCAGGATCCGCCCGTCCACATAGGCGGTGGCGTGGCCCGGAATCACATTGATCTTGTAACCGGCTTCGAGCATCGTCGGGTTGGCGCTGTTGCGCACGGTCGCCTCGACCAGGGCGGCGGCCGGACCGAGCTTGCCGAGGAGCTCGTCCACGTCGAAGTCGGGGGCGGCCGGGTCGGCCGCGATCCCGTACACCGCGGCGAGCTCGGCCAGGGCCGCGCGGACTGTCGGGGTGAGCCGGACCGGCCACTGGTGCTCCCCGATCCGGGCGATCGCGGCGGCCAGGCGGCTGACCGCGTTGGCCCGGTTCACCTTGGAGCCGTGGCCCGCCCGGCCGTGGGCGGTGAGCTTCAGCCAGCCGGTGCCGCGCTCGCCCGCCGCGATCGGGTAGAGGGCCGTACCGGGGCCCGCGTGGAAGGTGAACGCGCCCGCTTCGCTGATGCCTTCGGTGCACCCCTCGAACAAGCCGGGGTGGTGGTCGGCGAGGAAGCCGGAGCCGTCGATCGCGCTGGCCTCCTCGTCCGCGGTGTACGCGATGACGATGTCCCGGCGGGGGCGGATCCCCGCGCGCGCCCAGGCCCGGACGACCGCCAGGACCATCGCGTCCATGTTCTTCATGTCGATGGCGCCGCGCCCCCACACCACGCCGTCGCGGATCTCCCCGGAGAAGGGGTGCACCTCCCAGTCGGCGGCCTCGGCGGGCACCACGTCGAGGTGGCCGTGGACCAGGAGGGCATCGGCGGAGGGGTCGGTGCCCTCGATGCGCGCCACCACGTTGGTGCGCCCGGGCGTCCGTTCCAGGAGGACGGGCTCCAGACCGGTGGCGGCGAGCCGTTCCGCCACGTACTCGGCGGCCGGGCGCTCGCGGCAGTCCCCGCCGCCCCGGTTGGTGGTGTCGATCCTGATGAGCTCCGAGGTGAACGACACGACCTCGTCCAGCGCCCGGCCGTCGATGTGCTCAGCCATACTGCTCCTCCACCGCGGCCGAGACGATCGTGGTGACCGCCTTGAAGGTGCGGATGCCCTCGTACATGGTGTCGCTCGTGTAGGCGACGCGGCGCTCCCCGGTCCGCTCGGCGCCCGGGACCACCGTGGCGGCCATCGCCAGATGCTCCGCGTCGAATTCGAGCTCGACGGTGAACGGCCCGCCTCGCACCGGGTCCTGACGCACCGCCAGGCCTACCGCCGCCTTGGCGGCCGCCCTGATGTCGGCGGCGGTACGCGCCGGGGTGCGGCACACCGCCGCGTACCGCGAGACGTGGTCCTTGACCGCCACCTTGTGCGCCCCCGGTGCGTACCCCTCCGCGTCCGCGCAGGTCAGGTCGTCGCCGGTGACCAGGACCACCGGCACTCCGTACTCCGCGACCACGTGCGCGTTGAGCAGGCCCTCGCTCGCCCTCGTCCCGTTCAGCCAGACGCCCGTGATGGAGTTGGCGAGATAGGTGTGGGCCAGCACGCCCTCGGCGCCCGCGCCCGTGTGGTAGCCGACGAACGCGATCCCGTCCACGTCGCCGTGCTGGACGCCCTCGACCATGGACAGCGACTTGTGCCGTCCGGTGAGCATCTCCACGCGCTCGTCCAGTCGCTCCAGCAGCAGATTGCGCATGGACCAGTGCGCCTCATTGATGAGGACGTCGTCGGCGCCGCCTTCGAAGAAACCCAGCGCCGCCGCGTTCACATCCGACGTGAACAAGCCGCGGCAGCGCTCCCACTGCGGGGTGCCCGGCAGCACGTCGGCGGGCCAGGTGACACCGGTGGCGCCCTCCATGTCGGCGCTGATGAGGATCTTCATGCCACGAAACCGTACGCGTCGCGGAACGCCCTCACCAGCCCTGTGGATAACCCCGAACGCGTGTCCTCGCCGGCCTCCCGCCACCCGTCGGCGATCGAGCCAATTGGTGCAGACCTCTTGCGTGTTGGTCCAGACCAATGCCAGCCTCTGGTCCGAACCAGCTGAGAAGGAGCCCCCACATGTCCGTACGACGCACAGCAGCCTCGCTCGGTGTCCTCGGTGTGGCGTCCGCGTCACTGCTCTCCGTCGCCGGCTCGCCCGCCGCCGCGCACGGCGCCGTGTTCAACCCCGTCAGCCGGGTCGCCGCCTGTTACGCGGAAGGCCCCGAGACGCCCAAGTCGCAAGTGTGCAAGGACCTGGTCGCCGACTCCGGCACCCAGCCGCTCTACGACTGGAACGAGGTCAACATCGCCAATGCCGACGGGCACCATCAACAGCTCATCCCCGACGGCAAGTTGTGCTCGGCCAACCGCGAGAAGTACCGCGCGCTCGACTGGGCCCGCACCGACTGGCCGGCCACCGGCGTGGCGGCGGGCTCCTTCGGGTTCAGGTTCCGGGTGACCGCCCCGCACTCGGGGACGATGACTCTCTACATCACCAAGGAGGGCTTCGACCCGACGAAGCCGCTGAAGTGGTCCGACCTGGATTCCCAGCCGGTCGCCACGTACGCCACCACGAGGACCTCGACCGAGGGCTACTACAACTTCACCGGGAACCTGCCCGCGCGCACCGGCCGCCACATCATCTACAAGGTGTGGCAGCGCAACGACAGCCCCGAGGCGTTCTACAGCTGCTCGGACGTCGTGTACGGCAAGGCCGCGCAGGCGGCGGCCCAGCCGTCCGCGCCCAGCCAGCAGGGCATCGACGCGGGCGCCGCCAAGTCGACCGTCAGCCACCACGGGCACGGCGGCGGCACGCCGTCGAAGGACTCGTTCGCGCTCGGCGCGGCGGCGCAGCCCGTCGCGGCGGTCTCCATGGCGGGCGTGCTGGCCGGCGGTGTGCTGCTGCTGCGCCGGCGCAAGGACTCCTGACCCGCCCGCCGGACCTCACTCGGCGCGCCCCACCACCCACCACTTGGAGGGCAGCGCGATCCGGGTGCCGTCGGGCCGGTACTCGGTCGTGGTCAGCGGCAGTTCGCCGCGGGCCACGACCGTCAGACCGGCCGCGCGGAGCAGGGCGGGCACGGCCGCGTCGGCCACCTCGCCCGGGGTGAGGCCGTGGGCGAAGACCGGCCGGAGCTTCGGCGGCGCCCCGGCCGGGTCCCGCGCGAGCCCCATCAGGACCGGCTTGGCCGCCTCCGAGAGCTCCACCAGGAAGGCCCGGCCGCGCGTCCCCACCAGCGTGGCGAGGGCGTCGGCCAGGGGCCGGCGGTCGGCCGGTTCGCACTGGTGGAGCACCCCGCGCACATACACGTTGGCGTCGCCGAGGCGTGCGTGCAGGTCCTGGACGGCCTTCTCCTCGGTCGCGTCCAACTGCTCGAACCGGACCCGCCCGTCCGGGTCCTGGCTTCTGGCCCGCTCCACCGCGGCGGGCGAGAGGTCGACGCCGACGACGCTGTCGTAGCGGTCGGCGAGGAAGCGGGCCTGGGTGCCGTTGCCGCACCCCAAGTCGACCATGGGCAGGGCCAGATCGCTCAGATGGGGCTCGAAGAGCGCCAGGTGGGGACCTGCCGTCAAGGCGGGTTCGGCGTCCCAGAACACCGCACCCGTCTCGTCGGGGGCCTCGTTCCAGAACCCTTCCCAGGCGTCCTTGTACCGACTCGTCACACTCATGACCGACTCCCCAGGCTGGCACGCACAGTGTCAAGATCGGTCTATCGCTCCGAGGGCACGCCGACAAGCGCCCGGCGCAAATCATTCACCTCGCGTTCGAGCCGGTTCAGCGCCTCGTGCGCCCCCCGCGCGGCAGCGGCACCTCGAACCACACGGTCTTGCCCTCGCCCGTGCGGCTCGTCCCCCACTCGCGAGCCAGCCGACTCACCACCCGCAGTCCGCGCCCGGCCTCGTCGAGCGGCCCGGCGTGCAGCAGCATCGGCAGCGTGTGGTCGTCGTCGACGACCTCGCAGCGCAGGGACTCGGCCCGCACCATCCGCAGCCGCACCCGGTGGCTGTGCGCGTGCCGTACGGCATTGGTGACGACCTCGCTGACCAACAGCTCCACGGTCTCCGCCACCTCCTCCAGGCCCCATTCGCGCAGTCGGCCGACGACCAGGCCGCGGGCCCGGGCCACCTCGCGCGCGTCTATGGCGAGCGACCACTCGGCGACGTCCTCGCGCGCGATGCCGTTGAGCCGGGCCATCAGGAGGGCGACGTCGTCCTTGCGGCCGCCCCGGGTGTTGAGGGCGCGGATGATGGTGTCGCAGGCGTCGTCCATGGAGGCGGCCGGGTGCGCGGCCGACTCGCAGAGCGTGGCCAGCCCGACGCCGATGTCCTCGCCCCGCACCTCGACCAGGCCGTCGGTGCACATCACCAGCCGGTCGCCGGGCTCGACCCGTACGCGCGCGGTCTCGAACGGCACTCCGCCGACGCCGATGGGCGCCCCGGTCGGCAGGTCGAGCAGTTCGCTGCGGCCGTCGGCGGCGCGGACCAGGACCGGCGGCACATGGCCCGCGTTGGCCAGCAGCAGCTCACCCTCGATGGGGTCGTAGACCGCGTACAGGCAGGTCGCCAGATAGTGCTCGCCGAGCCGTTGCGCCAGGTCGTCGAGGTTGCGCAGGAGCTGGGCGGGCGGCAGGTCGAGGCCCGCCATGGTCTGGACGGCGGTGCGCAACTGGCCCATCATCGCGGCCGAGTTGAGGCCGTGTCCCATGACGTCCCCGACCACGAGGGCGATCCGGGAGCCGGGCAGCTTGATGGAGTCGAACCAGTCGCCGCCGACCCGGCCGAGCAGGGTGCCGGGCAGATAGCGCGTCGCCGTGTCGCAGCCGGTCATCTGCGGGGTGACCTGCGGCAGCATTGAGTCCTGGAGGGTCTCGGCGACGCTCTCCTGGTAGGTGTACATACGGGCGTTGTCGAGCACGAGCCCGGCGCGGGCGGCGAGTTCGGCGCCGGTCACCCGGTCCATGTCGTTGAACTCGGTCCGCTCCGCGTGGCGCAGCAGGATCATGAAGCCGAGCACCACATTGCGCGCCTTGAGGGGAACCACCAGCATCGACCGGCCGTTGATCAGAGGCCGGATGTCGCGCTTTTCGAACTGCGAGGCGATGGCGGTGCCCATCTGCTCGCTGATGCGCGGGACGAGCACGGGCTCGCCGGAGGTCATGCACTGGAAGAAGGGGGTGTGCGCGGGGAACGGCATGGACTCGCCGACCGGTACGACGTCGTCCCACCGCCCGGGCGCGTCGACGTGCTCGACGGCGACCCGGTGCCACAGGGTGGTCTCGTCCGGCGGCCCGTCCGGGAACCCCTCACCGGCGATGACCTGTTCACGCAGATAGGTGCCCGCGACATCGGTGAAGCGCGGCACCACGGCGGCGCTCACTTCCTGGATCGTCCGGGACAGATCGAGGGAGGAACCGATTCGGCCACTGACCTCGTTGAGGAACTCCAGCCGCTCGCGCACGGCGGCGTATTCGAGGTCCTGCTCGAACTCGGGGGCGGGCGCCGCACCGGCGATGGCCGGTGTCCGATCGTCGTCGCGGGCGGCCCTGCGCTCGGCCCGGCGGGGCACACCCCAGTCGGGCGTCACCGGCACCCGGTCGTGCTGACTGAACTCCAGGACGGGATAGCCGAGTTCGAGCACCTGCGAGACGATCCGGGAGCTCTCGCCGACGCTCATGCTGGGCAGGATCTCGGGCAGCCGCCCGGCCAGCTCGTCGGCGCCCTGGAACTCGGTGTGCAGGCCGAAGCCGGGTGCTATCCGCTCCACGGCGCCGCCACCCGGCCCCGGGTGCTCGGCGTGCAGCTGCCGCGCGTCCGCCGCCAGCACAAGCAGGCGTCCGGGGCCCGGCCCGACCAGCGGATACGCCCACCAGAGCACCTCGACGCGGGACCGCCCCGGATCCGAGAGGGTGGCCCGCCCGGCCGTCGGGTACGAGGTCAGGCCGCTGAGCGAGGCGTCCAGGCCCGGCCCGAACTCGTCGTAGGCGTCGAGCTCGCGCAGGACGTCGCCGGGCCGGTCCTCGCGCAGCGCGCCGGAGACGGGCAGCAGATCGAGGGCGGGCAGGCCGACCGCCTCCTCGCGGGCGGGTCCGAAGAGCCGGCGCGCACCGGTCGACCAGTGCGACACCAGCCCGTCGCCGTCCACGACGATCACGGCAAGCGGAATCCGTCCGGCCACGGCGGACTGCCGCGGCAGTGTCGGCGGAGTGCCACTGTCCATGGGTGGAGGCTCCTTCCCCGCCGCAAGGATCTGCGGCTGTGCCACCTACCGTACGGCCATACGAAGGCCTTGCGCGGGGCAACGCCGGAATAGGGCGCACGCCCGCGTGTACCGGGCAATTGGTTGAAGAATAGTCAGTCCTCGTGGCCCAGTTGGAGGTCGCGCTCGGTGCGTCCGCCGCCGGCGACCTGAAGCACCGTGGCCACCGGCGGATACCCGGCGGCGATCACCGTGTACTCGCCGGACGAGAGGTCGACGAAACGGAAGGTGCCGTCGGGGCCGGTGGTGAGGGTGTCCACGACGTTCCCGGCGGCGTCGAGGAGCGTCACGCGCGCGTCCTCGACCGGCCGTCCGCCGCTCGCCCTGACCGTGCCGCGCAGCACCGCGCCGCCCGCGAGCTCGATGTCCTGCCGGGTCTCGCGCGAGGCCTGGACGCTCACCGGGAGCGCGGCGGGCCGGAAGGCGGGCGCGCTCGCGGCCAGGGTGTACTCGCCGGCCACCAACTCGCTGATCACATAGGCTCCTTCGCGCCCGCTTCGGGTCGTGGCGACGACCTCGCCGCGTACGTCGGTGAGCGTGACGGCGGCGTCCCTGACCGGGGTGCCGTCGGCGGTGACCACGGATCCGGCCAGCCGTCCGGCGCCGCCGAGGACCACGTCGAGGTCGACCGGGCGCTCGCCGACGGTCACCGAGACGGCCTGCGGCTGGTGCCCTCCGGCCGCCGCGATCAGCACGTAGCTGCCGGGTCCCGGAACGCTCAGCGCGTACCGCCCGTCCTCGCCGCTGCCGCCGCGCCCGACCTGCTGCCCGCGCACGTCGACGAGGGTGAGCGCGGCGCGCGGCACGGTGGTCCCGTCGCTGTGCTGGACCGTTCCGCAGACGGGAACTCCGCTCGTGTACGGGGCGTTGGACGTACGGGCGTGGGGCACGGGTGCCGGTTCGACGGCGGGGGCGTTCTGGGACACCAGCGGTTTCTCCTTGAGGAAGAAGGCGAGCAGGAGGCCGAGCACGAGCACGGGCACCAGATAGAGGAAGATCCGCGGCATCGCGTCGGCGTACGCGCGGATGTAGCCGTCGCGCAGGGCGGGCGGCATGGTGTGGACCAGCTGCGGGGTGATCGACTCAGGGTCGGGGAGGCGGGCGCCCGCGGGGAGCCGGTCTTCGAGGGAGTGCGCCAGGCGGTTGGTGAACAGGGTGCCGAAGACGGCGGCGCCCACGCTTCCGCCGATCTGCCGGAAGTAGTTGTTGGCGCTGGTGGCGGTGCCCAGGTCGGCGGGGTCGGCGGCGTTCTGCACGGCGAGGATGAGCACCGGCATCACCAGGCCGATGCCGATGCCCAGGACGGCCATCCAGACGCTGTAGTCGAGCCGGGGCGTGTCGGTTTCCAGCCGGGAGAGCAGCCACATGCCGACGGCCGAGACGGCGCTGCCGAGGACCGGGTAGATCTTGTAGTGGCCGGTGCGACTGATGAGCTGTCCGGAGATGATCGAGGCGGCGACGATGCCGCCCATCATGGGCAGGACGAGGAGCCCGGACTCGGTGGCGCTGGCGCCGTCCACCATCTGGAGGAAGGTCGGCAGATAGCTGGCCGCGCCGAAGAGCGCGACGCCGATGACCGCGCCCACCAGACCGGAGATGTTGAAGATCGAGTCGCGGAACAGCCGCAGGGGGATGACCGGTTCGCGTGCGTAGTTCTCGACGACGACGAAGAGCAGGGTCGTGCCGAGCGCTCCGGCGGCCAGCCCCAGGATGGTGCGCGAGCCCCAGGCGTACTCCGTACCGCCCCAACTGGTCAGCAGCACCACGCACGTCGAGGCGGCGACGAGCAGGAGCGAGCCGAGGACGTCCAGGCGCGGGCGGGCCGCGGGCCGGGGCAGTTTGAGGACGACGGCGATGACGGCGAGGGTGACCAGGCCGAAGGGGACGTTGATGTAGAAGCACCAGCGCCACGAGGTGTGGTCGGTGAAGAAGCCGCCGAGCAGGGGTCCGGCCACGGAGGCCAGGCCGTAGACGGCGCCGATCAGGCCCATGAAGCGGCCGCGTTCGCGGGGCGGCACGATGTCCGCGATGATCGCCTGTACGCCGATCATGAGGCCGCCGCCGCCGATTCCCTGGAGGGCGCGGAAGGCGATGAGTTGGTCCATGGTCCGCGACCAGCCGGCCAGCGCCGAGCCGATCACGAAGACGACGATGGCGAACTGGAAGACGGGCTTGCGGCCGAAGAGGTCGCCGAGCTTGCCGTAGATGGGCAGCCCGATGGTGGAGGCCAGCAGATAGGCGGTGACGGCCCAGGAAACCTTGTCGAGGCCGTGCAGATCACCGACGATCTTCGGCAGCGCGGTCGCCACGATCATCTGGTCGAGCGCCGCGAGCAGCATGGTGAGCATCAGGCCGACGAAGACCATCCGCACCCGGCGCGGGGTGAGCCCCACGGGGGCCTCGTTCGCACCCTCCACCGGCGCCGGGACCGGTGGCCCGTCCACCGGCGGCCCGTCCACCGCCGCCGCGTCGGAGAACTCCGGGGCCGGCTGCTGCGCGGCCCGCCGCATCCAGCGCCGCTCCCCCGAAGGCCCGCCTCGCGCCGGGTCCTTCACCAGAGTGATCCCACCCACGTCTGCTCCCCTCGTCGCGCCGCCTGATTCGCCTGCGCGGCGTACATACTGCGCATCGGGCGCTAATGGGGAGCAAGCGGAAGAGGAGTGGGGCGGGGGAGCTCAACTCGCCCTGGCGGGGCGCGCGTCCACCGCCCCATCAGCGCGTTTCACACGACCCGGGACGCGCGGGCGCACCACCGGGCCGCCGTGAAAACCACTCGAACCGGTGACTGTGACCGGAAACGCGCAGGGGCCGGCTGTCGGGTCGGGCCTACTTCTCGACCTCGGCGGCGAGCTTGCCGAGCACCGTGTCGTAGATGCGGTTGAGGCCCTTGGGGGCGAAGGTCTTCTCGAAGAAGCCGCCGATGCCGCCCGCGCCGTTCCACACCGTGGTGACGACGACCCTGGAGCTGCCCTCCCCGGCGGGGGTGACGGTCCAGGTGGTGACCATGGAGGAGTTGCGGTCCTTCTCGACCAGCTGCCCCTCGGTCGGCTCGGAGACCTCCAGCAGGCAGTCGCGCACACGCTTGCTGGTGGCCTGGAGCTTCCAGTGGACGAGGGTGCCCTCGCCGTCGCCGCCCTCGCGCACCTGGTACTCGCTGAAGTGCTCGGACAGAAGCTTCGGGCGGCTGTCCTTGTAGTCGGCCACGGTGTCGAACACCGTCTCCGGGCTCGCCGCGATGATCCGCTCCGTGGTGGCCTCGACCTGCGCCATGGCTCTTCCTCCAGCACTCGTGACATCCGGGGGGTACGCCCGGATTCGGGGTGGGCAAAGCCAATCACCTCGGGTCCGGGCCCCCAAAATCGGGGTTGCTGCGATCATGGGAACAGATGTTCTATTCTGAGGTCAGTGCTACGGAAGAGGCCCGAGGAGGCGTTCATGCGCTGGGACAATCTGGCCGAGACCGATTCACCGGGGCCGGGCGCGGGCGGCGCGGCCGCGCTGTTCGACGCGGACGCGGTGGTGACCCGCACCTTCGACACCCCCGAGTTCCGCGGGGTCACCTTCCACGAGGTCCGCGCGCGTTCGATCGTCAACCGGGTGCCCGGGGTGTCCCGGATGCCGTTCGAGTGGACCGTCAACCCGTACCGGGGCTGCACGCACGCGTGCGTGTACTGCTTCGCCCGCAAGACCCACAGCTATCTCGACCTCGACACCGGGCTCGGCTTCGACTCGCAGATCGTCGTCAAGGTCAACGCGCCCGAGCTGCTGCGCCGACACCTCTCCTCCCGGCGGTGGGAGGGCGCGCACATCGCCATGGGCACGAACGCCGACTGCTACCAGCGCGCCGAGGGCCGCTACCGGCTGATGCCGGGGATCATCGAGGCGCTGCGCGACCACGCCAACCCGTTCTCCATCCTCACCAAGGGCACGCTGATCCTGCGCGACCTGGACCTGCTCCAGCAGGCGTCCGAGGTCACCCACGTCGGCATCTCCGTCTCCGTGGGGTTCGTGGACCACGCGCTGTGGCGCACGGTCGAGCCGGGCACGCCCGCGCCCGAACGGCGTCTGGACGTCGTACGGACGCTGACCGACCACGGCATCGGCTGCGGCGTCCTGATGGCCCCGGTCATCCCCTTCCTCGGGGACCACCCCGACCAGCTGCGCGCCACGGTCCGCGCGATCGCCGCCTCCGGCGCGACCTCGGTGACGCCGCTGGTGCTGCATCTGCGGCCGGGGGCGCGCGAGTGGTTCATGGGGTGGCTCGGCGGGCACCATCCGCATCTGGTGCGGCGGTACGAGCGGCTGTACGCGGAGGGGGCCTACGCGCCGAAGTGGTATCAGCGCCGGATCACCCGCCAAGTACACGAGTTGGCCACCGAGTTCGGCATCGGACCGGCGCACCGGGGCGCGGCCCGGCGCATTCCGCGGCGCATGGAACCGGAACCGGCCGGTCCGACCCAGCTCACCCTGCTCTGACCGTTCTGGCCAAATCCCGGTGGCCGCGTTGTCAGTGGCATGGTCCAGGATGGACGCATGACTTCGCTGACGCACATCGCCACCCCGGACGGCCTCGCACCCGGCGTCAACTACAGCCATGTGGTGTGGGGAACCGGCCGGTTCATCGCGATATCCGGCCAGTGCGCCCTGGACGAGAAGGGGAACGTGGTCGGGGAGGGCGACCCGGTGGCACAGGCGCGGCAGATCTTCGAGAACCTGCGCCGCTGTCTGCAGGCCGCGGGGGCGACGTTCGACGACGTGGTGAAGCTGACCGTCTTCGTCACCGACATCGCCCACCTGCCCGCGGTCCGCGCGGCGCGGGACGAGCACCTCGACAGCGGCCGGCTCCCCGCCAGCTCGGCGGTGCAGGTCGCGGCGCTGTTCCGCCCCGAACTCCTGATGGAGATCGAGGCGTTCGCGGTGGTCGCCGACCGTTGAGCACGGACCTCCGCGTACGGGACATGACCGCGGCCGACTGCGAGGCGGTCGCGGCCGTGCGTATCGAGGGATGGCGGACCGCCTACCGGGGTCTGGTCCCGCAGCCGTACCTGGACGGTCTGAGCGTCGAGCGCGACGCCGAGCGCCGCCGGGAGCATCTGACCGACGGCGACGGCTCTGTGGTCAACGTGATTGCCGAACGGGCGGGCGAGGTGATCGGCTGGGGCTGCTACGGGCCGTACCGGGAGGACGGCGGTAGGCGGACGGCCGACGGCGAGCTGTATGCCCTGTATGTGCACCCCGGCCACTGGTCCACGGGCGCCGGGCGGCTGTTGGCGGCCGAGCTGACCGCCCGCGCGGCCGCCGACGGGTATCCGCGCCTGCTGCTGTGGGTGCTGAAGGCCAACGACCGGGCCCGGCGGTTCTACGAGCGCGCCGGGTTCGCCCCGGACGGCGCCGAGGAGGACTTCGTAGTGGACGGGGTCGCGGTGCCCGAGGTGCGCTACGCGATGCGCCTGAGCGCCACGGCGGCCGCCGACGCCAGCCGGGGGCGGGCCAGCGCCGTCTCCAGGACCTCGACCGCGCGCTTGTCGCCCAGCTCCCCCAGCCCCTCCACGCAGGCGAGCGCCACCCGCCAGTAAGGGGTGTCGGGCGAGAGCAGCGGCCGCAGGGTGGTGATCAGCGCCGGTACGGCCTCGGGGGCGCGCAGCGCGGTGAGCAGCCGCACGGGGTGCAGGGCGTAGGCGGTGCGCAGCTGGTTGGTGGCGAGCGCGGCCGCCGCCCGTGCCGTGCGCGGGTCGCCGAGCCGGGCCAGGGCGTGCGCGGCGGAGACACAGCGCGCCGGGTCCCGGTGGTTGAGCAGCAGCACCAGCGCCTCGAAGGCGCGCCGGTCCCCCGCGCAGCCGAGCCGGAAGGCCGCGATCTCCCGCGCCCACAGGGGGCGTTCGCGCTCGGTGAGCACGGCCGCGAGCTCGTCCGGGTCGTCGGTCGAGAGCAGCCGTTCGTACGCCGGCACCGCGTCCGACGCCCTGGCCTCGTCCCGCAGCCGGTCTGCCAAGGACCGGAGCTCCTCGTCCATGCGGGAAGCGTAGTGGGCCGGGCCGGACCTCCGCTGCGGGGTGTTTGTGCCCGGTCTTTGTCTGCGGGCCGGTGGTGAGTTGCCCGCGCCGTTCCCCGCGCCCCCTGTGGTGCCCGGGCTTCGTCCGCGGGCCGGTGGTGGGTTGCTCGCGCCGTTCCCCGCGCCCCTCAAACCCTCGTTCGTCTGCGGGCCGTGGTCTCTTCTCGCGCAGTTCCCCGCGCCCCCAGGCAGCCGGGGGCGCGGGGAACTGCGCGAGCAACCCAGCACGGTCCGCGGACGAACGACGCCCCGGCCGCGAGGGCGAGCCAGATCACATGGACTGGCTGCCTCCGCGGTATGGCGCGCTCGTTACTCACCAGTTAATCTCATGTGAGCGGGTACCCCCCGCGAACTCCGGTGGCCTGGTGACGCAGCCACCGCGAGTGTTCGTCGGTTCGGCAGTTTCACGGCGTGGCCCCGGGACCGGGTCCGTCGGCCCTCAGCACCACCACGACTCACCTCCCGCACGCCGTGCGCCGCCGCGCGCACCCGCGTCCTCACCGACGCCTTGGCGACAGCCGGACGCCGGCCGCGTGCGCCCTCTCCTCAGTCGTCACTCACCCTGGAGTCCCGTGATGGACACCCCCCTGAACACCGTCGCCGTGGTCGGTCTCGGCACCATGGGCACCGGCATCGCCGACGTGCTCGCCCGCGCGGGCCGCGAGGTCATCGGCATCGACATCAGCGAGCAGGCCGCCCGCCGGGCCGTGGCCTCCCTGGAGGCGTCCACCGCCCGGGCCGTGGCCCGCGAGCGCATCACCGAGGAGGAGCGGCGCGACGTCCTCGCCCGGTTCCGCACCTTCACCGACCTCCAGGCGGCGGCCGAGGCCGACCTGGTCATCGAGGTCGTGCCCGAGTCGTACGAGCTCAAGCAGCAGGTGTTCGCCGCGCTCGACGCGATCGTCGCGCCCACCGCGATCCTGGCCACCGGCACCAACGCCCTGTCGGTGACCCGGCTCGCCGCCGAGTCCTCGCACCCCGAACGCGTCCTGGGCCTGCACTTCTTCAACCCGGCACCGGCCATGAAGCTCGTCGAGGTGGTCTCCTCGGTGCTGACCGCACCGCCCGCCGTGGAAGCGGTCACCCGGCTCGCCCTGGACCTGGGCAAGGAGCCGGTCGCGGTCGGCGACCGCCCGGGCTTCGTCGCGGACGGGCTGCTCTTCGGGTACCTCAACCAGGCCGCCGCGATGTACGAGTCGAAGTACGCCTCCCGCGAGGACATCGACGCCGCGATGAAGCTGGGCTGCGGGCTGCCGATGGGCCCGCTGGAACTGCTCGACCTGATCGGCATCGACACCGCCCGCACGGTCCTGGAGGCGATGTACACCGACTCGCACGACCGGCTGCACGCCCCCGCGCCCATCCTCGGCCAGCTCGCCGAGGCGGGCCTGACCGGCCGCAAGGCGGGCCGCGGCTTCTACACGTACGAGGCCCCGGGCAGTGCCACGGTGGTGGCCGACGCCCAGACGCCCGCCACGATCGCGGGCACGGGCGGCGGCCGCGAGATCCGCTCGGTCGGCGTGGCCGGATCCGGGACCATGGCCTCCGGCATCGCCGAGGTCTTCGCCAAGGCCGGGTACGACGTGGTGCTCGCCGCGCGCGGCCTGGAGAAGGCCGAGACCGCCAAGTCCCGTATCGCCAAGTCGCTTTCGCGCTCTGTCGACAAGGGGCGGATGTCCGCCGAGGCCCGCGACGAGACGCTGTCCCGCATCACCCCGGCCGGTGCCCTTGAGGCCTTCGCCGAGGTGGACCTCGCCGTCGAGGCGGTCGCCGAGGACCTGGGGGTCAAGCAGCAGCTGTTCGCGTCCCTGGACAAGATCTGCAAGCCGGGCGCGGTGCTCGCCACCACCACGTCCTCGCTGCCGGTCGTCGCCTGCGCCCGCGCCACCTCGCGCCCGCAGGACGTCATCGGGATGCACTTCTTCAACCCGGCGCCCGCGATGAAGCTGGTCGAGGTGGTCCGTACGGTCCTGACCTCGGACGAGGTGCACGCCACCGTCCGCCAGGTCACCGCGAAGATCCGCAAGCACCCGGTGGACTGCGGGGACCGGGCCGGGTTCATCGTGAACGCGCTGCTCTTCCCGTACCTCAACAACGCGATCAAGATGGTCCAGGAGCACTACGCCTCGCTGGACGACATCGACGCGGCGATGCGGCTCGGCGGCGGCTACCCGATGGGGCCGTTCGAACTCCTCGACGTGGTCGGCCTCGATGTGTCCCTGGCCATCGAGAAGGTGCTGCACGCCGAGTTCCGCGACCCGGGCCTCGCGCCCGCCCCGCTCCTTGAGCACCTGGTCGCGGCCGGGTGCCTGGGCCGCAAGACGGGCCGTGGATTCCGCGAGTATGCCCGGCGCTGAGCCGTGGGGCTCCCCCGCCCACCGGCCGGGGGAGGGCTGGGGCGGGCTGCTCGATCCGTCGGGCGGTCCGCCCCCGCGAGCGCGACTTCCTGCACATATGCAGTACGTTCGGTCCATGCCCCAGCCCGCTGCCTCATCGAAACGGCCGACCCGAACGTCCGCCACGCCCGACGCCCCGGAAAGTGCCGCCGGCAGCCGCGCGGCCGCCCAGCGGCTCAAAATGCGCCGCGAGCTGGCGGCCGCGGCAATGGAGCTCTTCTCGGCCAAGGGGTACGAGGCCACCACGGTCGACGAGATCGCGGCCCGCGCCGGGGTCGCCCGCCGCACCTTCTTCCGCCACTTCCGCTCCAAGGAAGAGGCGATCTTCCCCGACCACGACGACACCCTCGTACGGGCCGAGGCGGTGCTCAACGCCGCGCCCCCGCACGAGCATCCGCTGGACACGGTGTGCCGGGGGATCAAGGAGGTCATGAAGATGTACGCCTCCTCCCCCTCGGTCTCCGTGGCGCGCTACAAGCTGACCCGCGAGGTGCCCACCCTGCGGGAGGCCGAGATCGCCTCGGTCGCCCGCTACGAGCGGCTCTTCACCCGCTATCTGCTCGGCCACTTCGACGAGCACGAGCACCACGCGGGCAACGACGACCCGCTGCTCGCGGAGGTCGCCGCCTCGGCGGTCGTCACCGCGCACAACCACGTGCTGCGGCGCTGGCTGCGGGCGGGCGGCCAGGGCGACGTCGAGACCCAGCTCGACCACGCCTTCGCGATCGTCCGGGACACCTTCGGCTCCGGGATCGGGGCGGGCCGCACCGCCGAGCCGAAGCCCGCCGCCGCGTCCGTCTCCACCAGCGACGAGGTGCTGGTCGCGGTGGCGCGGACGGACGCGCCGCTGGACGAGATCATGCAGTCGATCAAGAAGGCGCTCCGGCAGCGCTGAAACCGTACGGAATCTGGTGCATCCGGATGAAAGCCGCCCCATTGGGGCGGCTTTCGTCGTTCCCGGCTCCCGAGGGCATTCCGCAAGCGGAATCGATCGATCATCGCTCATCCGTGCAGGTCATTACGCAATTGAGAGAAATTGTTGGCACGCGGTGTCTTGCCGACTGGCACTGCGTGCCATACGTTGATGTTGTCCGGGCGGCCGGCGTGCAGAGACCTTTCGTACGCCGGCTGTCCCCGCAAGCTTTCCAGCGAGCGCGCCCGGACGCCTGCGTCACAGGCACCCTCCCGCGCCCACCAGGCGCCGCCGATCCCGTAGTACCGCCGAACCGACGGCACACCTCCACAGCAGCAGTCCCCTCAGCGTTCCCAACGCGCTTCGCCGGAGGCAACACCGTGAAGGAAATCCTGGACGCGATTCAGTCGCAGGACAGCACCGCCGCCGACATCGCGGCTCTGCCCATCCCCGAGTCGTACCGCGCGATCACCGTGCACAAGGACGAGGCGGAGATGTTCGCCGGGCTCACCACCCGGGACAAGGACCCGCGCAAGTCGATCCACCTGGACGAGGTGCCGGTGCCCGAACTCGGCCCGGGCGAGGCCCTGGTGGCCGTCATGGCCTCCTCGGTCAACTACAACTCGGTGTGGACCTCGATCTTCGAGCCGGTGTCCACCTTCAACTTCCTGGAGCGCTACGGCCGGCTCAGCGAGCTCACCAAGCGCCACGACCTGCCGTACCACGTGATCGGTTCGGACCTGGCGGGCGTCGTCCTGCGCACCGGGCCGGGTGTCAACGCCTGGCAGCCCGGCGACGAGGTCGTGGCGCACTGCCTGTCGGTGGAGCTGGAGTCCTCCGACGGCCACAACGACACCATGCTCGACCCCGAGCAGCGCATCTGGGGCTTCGAGACCAACTTCGGCGGCCTCGCCGAGATCGCGCTGGTCAAGTCCAACCAGCTGATGCCCAAGCCCGCCCACCTGTCGTGGGAGGAGGCGGCGGCGCCCGGTCTGGTGAACTCCACCGCCTACCGCCAGCTCGTCTCCCGCAACGGCGCCGGTATGAAGCAGGGCGACAACGTCCTGATCTGGGGCGCGAGCGGTGGACTCGGCTCGTACGCCACGCAGTTCGCGCTGGCCGGCGGCGCCACGCCGATCTGTGTCGTCTCCAGCCCGGAGAAGGCCGACATCTGCCGCGCCATGGGCGCCGAGGCGGTCATCGACCGCAACGCCGAGGGCTACAAGTTCTGGAAGGACGAGCACACCCAGGACCCGAAGGAGTGGAAGCGCTTCGGCAAGCGCATCCGCGAGCTGACCGGCGGCGAGGACATCGACATCGTCTTCGAGCACCCCGGCCGCGAGACCTTCGGCGCCAGTGTGTACGTCACCCGCAAGGGCGGCACCATCACCACCTGCGCCTCCACCTCGGGCTACATGCACGAGTACGACAACCGCTACCTGTGGATGTCCCTGAAGCGCATCATCGGCTCGCACTTCGCCAACTACCGCGAGGCCTGGGAGGCCAACCGCCTCATCGCCAAGGGCAAGATCCACCCCACCCTCTCCAAGGTCTACAGCCTCGAAGAGACCGGGCAGGCCGCCTACGACGTCCACCGCAACCTGCACCAGGGCAAGGTCGGCGTCCTCGCCCTCGCGCCGCGCGAAGGCCTCGGCGTCCGCGACCACGAACTCCGCGCCCAGCACCTCGACGCCATCAACCGCTTCCGCAACATCTGAGCACGGAGCGACATATGACTGAGCGTCACAAGGACCGGCCCTGGCTCATGCGGACGTACGCCGGTCACTCGACCGCCGAGGCGTCCAACGAGCTCTACCGGCGCAACCTCGCCAAGGGCCAGACCGGCCTGTCGGTCGCCTTCGACCTGCCCACGCAGACCGGCTACGACCCGGACCACATCCTCGCCCGCGGCGAGGTGGGCCGGGTCGGGGTCCCGGTGTCCCATCTCGGTGACATGCGGCGGCTGTTCCAGGACATCCCCCTGGAGCAGATGAACACCTCGATGACCATCAACGCCACCGCGATGTGGCTGCTGGCCATGTACCAGGTGGTCGCCGAGGAGCAGGGCGCCGACATCACCAAGCTGCAGGGCACGACGCAGAACGACATCGTCAAGGAGTACCTGTCGCGCGGGACGCACGTCTTCCCGCCCGGTCCGTCGCTGCGGCTGACCACCGACATGATCACGTACACGGTCAACCACATCCCCAAGTGGAACCCGATCAACATCTGCAGCTACCACCTCCAGGAGGCGGGGGCCACCCCGGTCCAGGAGATCTCGTACGCGATGTCCACCGCGATCGCCGTGCTCGACGCGGTATTCGCGTCCGGGCAGGTGCCCGAGGACCGCAAGGGCGAGGTGGTCGCGCGGATCTCGTTCTTCGTGAACGCGGGTGTCCGGTTCATCGAGGAGATGTGCAAGATGCGGGCGTTCGGCCGCATCTGGGACCAGGTGACGCGCGAGCGGTACGGCATCGAGGACGCCAAGCAGCGCCGCTTCCGCTACGGCGTGCAGGTCAACTCGCTGGGTCTGACCGAGGCGCAGCCGGAGAACAACGTCCAGCGGATCGTCCTGGAGATGCTGGCCGTGACGCTGTCGAAGGACGCCCGCGCGCGGGCCGTCCAGCTCCCCGCCTGGAACGAGGCGCTCGGCCTGCCGCGCCCCTGGGACCAGCAGTGGTCGCTGCGCATCCAGCAGGTCCTGGCGCACGAGAGCGACCTGCTGGAGTACGAGGACATCTTCGCCGGGTCGCACGTCATCGAGGCCAAGGTGGACTCGCTGGTCGAGGAGTGCCTGGCCGAGATCGAGCGGATCCAGCAGATGGGCGGCGCGATGGCGGCCGTCGAGTCCGGCTACCTCAAGTCGCAGCTGGTCTCCTCGCACGCCGAGCGCCGGGCCCGTATCGAGGGCGGCGAGGAGAAGATCGTCGGCGTCAACTGCTACGAGTCGACCGAGCCCAACCCGCTCACCTCCGACCTGGACACCGCGATCATGACGGTGGACCCGGCGAACGAGGCGCGGGTGGTGGCCAAGCTGCACGAGTGGCGGGACAACCGGGACGAGGCCCGGGCCTCGGAGGCGCTGGCCGCGCTGAAAAAGGCGGCCGCGGGGTCGGAGAACCTGATGGCCGCGACCCTGGAGTGCGTCCGCGCGGGCGTCACCACGGGCGAGTGGTCCTGGGCGCTGCGCGATGTCTTCGGCGAGTTCCGGGCGCCGACCGGGGTCTCCTCGGCTCCGGTCGCGGTCCCCGCCGAGGCGGGCACGCCGCTGGCGCTGGTGCGCGAGAAGGTGACCCGTACGGCCGACGAGCTCGGCTCCGGCCGGCTGCGCCTCCTTGTGGGCAAGCCGGGCCTGGACGGGCACTCCAACGGCGCCGAGCAGATCGCCGTACGCGCGCGTGACGCCGGTTTCGAGGTGGTCTACCAGGGGATCCGGCTGACCCCCGAGCAGATCGTCAACGCCGCCCTGGCGGAGGATGTGCACTGCGTGGGCCTCTCGATCCTGTCCGGCTCGCACGCCGAGCTGGTCCCGGACGTGCTGGCGCGGCTGCGCGAGGCCGGCGCTCCCGACATCCCGGTGATCGTCGGGGGATCATCCCGCCGGCGGACGCCGAGGAGCTGTGCCAGGCGGGCGTGGCCGCCGTATTCACCCCGAAGGACTTCGGTATCACGGAGATCATCGGCCGTATCGTCGACGAGATCCGGAAAGCGAACAAGCTCGACCCTCTGGAGGTCCCCGCATGACCAGCTCTGTCAACCGTCTCCGGCCGCGCCGTTCGTGCCTGGCCGTCCCGGGCTCGAACCCGCGCTTCCTGGAGAAGGCGCAGGGCCTCCCCGCCGACCAGGTCTTCCTGGACCTGGAGGACGCCTGCGCGCCGCTCGCCAAGCCGGAGGCCCGGCACACCATCGTCAAGTTCCTGAACGAGGGCGACTGGACCGGCAAGACCCGGGTCGTCCGGGTCAACGACTGGACGACCGAGTGGACGTACCGCGATGTCGTGACGGTCGTCGAGGGCGCGGGGCACAACCTCGACTGCATCATGCTGCCGAAGGTGCAGACCCCCCAGCAGATCGTGGCGCTCGACCTCCTGCTGACCCAGATCGAGAAGACGATGGGCTTCGAGGTCGGCAAGATCGGCATCGAGGCGCAGATCGAGAACGCCCAGGGCCTGAACAACGTCAACGAGATCGCCACGGCCTCCCAGCGCGTCGAGACGATCATCTTCGGCCCGGCCGACTTCATGGCGTCGATCAACATGAAGTCGCTGGTCGTGGGCGAGCAGCCGCCCGGCTACCCGGCGGACGCCTACCACTACATCCTGATGAAGATCCTGATGGCCGCCCGCGCCAACAACCTCCAGGCGATCGACGGCCCCTACCTCCAGATCAAGAACATCGACGGCTACAAGGCGGTCGCCCAGCGCGCCGCCGCCCTCGGCTTCGACGGCAAGTGGGTGCTGCACCCCGGCCAGGTCGAGGCGGCCAACGAGGTCTTCTCGCCCTCCCAGGAGGACTACGACCACGCCGAGCTCATCCTCGACGCATACGAGTACTTCACCTCCGAGGCCGGCGGCAAGAAGGGCTCGGCGATGCTCGGCGACGAGATGATCGACGAGGCCAGCCGCAAGATGGCGCTGGTCATCTCGGGCAAGGGCCGGGCGGCCGGTATGCAGCGCACGTCGAAGTTCGAGATCCCGGAGGCGTAACACCATGCAGTTCGGCCGCACCTACGAAGAGTTCACCGTCGGGGACGTGTACAAGCACTGGCCCGGGAAGACGGTCACCGAGTACGACGACCACCTGTTCTGTCTGCTCACCATGAACCACCACCCGCTCCACATGGACAGCAACTACGCGGAGAAGACGACCGACTTCGGCAAGAACGTCGTCGTGGGCAACTACATCTACTCCCTGCTGCTCGGCATGAGCGTGCCGGACGTGTCCGGCAAGGCGATCGCCAACCTGGAGGTGGAGTCGCTCAAGCACGTGGCGCCGACCTTCCACGGCGACACGATCTACGGCGAGACCACGGTCCTCGACAAGACGCCCTCCAGGTCCAAGTCGGACCGCGGGATCGTCTACGTCGAGACCAAGGGCTACAAGCAGGACGGCACGCTGGTGTGCGTGTTCCGCCGCAAGGTGATGGTCCCCACCGAGACGTACATCAAGGAGCGCGGCGGCGAGCAGCCCGGCCGCCCGGAGCTGAAGCAGCAGGAGAAGTAGCCATGGCCCGTCTCGCCCAGACCGCCGGTCTGACCGACGTCCAGCAGGAAATCCTGGCCACCGTCCGGGACTTCGTCGACAAGGAGATCATTCCGGTCGCGACGCAGCTGGAGCACAAGGACGAGTACCCGACGCAGATCGTCGAAGGCCTCAAGGAGCTCGGCCTGTTCGGGCTGATGATCCCCGAGGAGTACGGCGGTCTGGGCGAGTCGCTCCTGACGTACGCGCTCTGCGTCGAGGAGATCGCGCGCGGCTGGATGTCGGTCTCCGGCATCATCAACACGCACTTCATCGTGGCGTACATGCTCAAGCAGCACGGCACCCAGGAGCAGAAGGACACCTTCCTGCCCCGGATGGCGCTGGGCGAGGTGCGCGGCGCGTTCTCGATGTCGGAGCCCGCGCTCGGCTCGGATGTGTCGGCGATCACGTCCAAGGGCGTCAAGGACGGCGACGAGTACGTCCTGAACGGCCAGAAGATGTGGCTGACCAATGGCGGAACGTCATCGCTCGTGGCCGTTCTGTGCCGGAGTGACGAAGGACACCCCGAGGGAACCGCCCCCCACAAGTCGATGACGACCTTCCTGGTGGAGAAGGAGCCCGGCTTCGGAGAGGTCCGGCCCGGTCTGACCATCCCCGGCAAGATCGACAAGATGGGTTACAAGGGCGTCGACACGACCGAACTCATCATGGACGGACTACGCATTCCGGCCAATCGGGTCCTCGGCGGGGTCACCGGCCGAGGGTTTTACCAAATGATGGACGGAGTCGAGGTCGGCCGCGTCAACGTCGCGGCGCGTGGCTGCGGCGTCGCTCAGCGTGCATTTGAGCTGGGTGTCTCGTATGCCCAGCAACGTCACACTTTCGGCAAAGCGATCGCCCAGCACCAGGCGATTCAGTTCAAGCTGGCCGAGATGGCTACCAAGGTCGAGGCCGCTCATGCCATGATGGTCAACGCAGCACGCAAAAAGGACTCCGGGGAACGAAACGACCTTGAAGCAGGGATGGCGAAGTACCTCGCCTCCGAATACTGCAAGGAGGTCGTGGAGGACGCCTTCCGTATCCACGGTGGCTACGGCTTCTCGAAGGAGTACGAGATCGAGCGCCTGTACCGCGAGGCGCCGATGCTGCTCATCGGTGAAGGTACCGCCGAGATCCAAAAAATGATCATTGGGCGTCGGCTTCTCGAAGAGTACCGATTCCAGGGTTGATTGCCGCTTTTAGGTCGGTTTGGCCGCGAAGAACATCACACCCTGTAGGCGATTTCTGAGGGCTTCCGGCCGACCGACTCGGCTTCTGGCTTTCCCAGTTGCGGCTCGCAACCGATAGCATCGCTGGTAAACCAGCCGCCGTCCCCCACTTGCCAGCGCGGCATCATCCGCTACGAAGGTCATCCATGCCCCACAGCCAAACCTCTGCATCTCGCGACGGTTTCCTCCAGGGACGTCTTGCTCGCGGAGCATCGCCGTGGCTTCTGCCGACCGTCGCCACCGCAGCCCTCAGCCTCGCCCGCGCGCGCCGCTCCGGCGCCGCCAAGGCCGTGGCCGTGCCCGCCACCGCGCTCGCGGCGGGCATGCTGTGGTTCTTCCGCGACCCCGAGCGCGAGATCGCTACCGGGCGGGTCATCTCCCCCGCCGACGGCGTGGTGCAGAGCATCATGCCGTGGAAGGACGGACGCACCCGCGTCGCGATCTTCATGAGCCCGCTGAACGTCCACGTCAACCGCGCGCCCCTGGCCGGCACGGTGACGTCCGTCGAGCACGTGCCCGGCGGCTTCGTTCCGGCGTTCAACAAGGAGAGCGAGAACAACGAGCGCGTTGTCTGGCACTTCGACACCGAGCTCGGCGACATCGAGATGGTGCAGATCGCGGGTGCGGTGGCGCGGCGGATCGTCCCCTACATCCCCCAGGGCACCAAGGTGGAGCAGGGCGAGCGGATCGGTCTCATCCGGTTCGGCTCCCGCGTCGACATCTATCTTCCGGAGGGGGTCGAGGTCGCTGTCGAGGTCGGGCAGAAGACCACCGCGGGGGTGACTCGAATTGACCGTGATTGATCCGGACACCCAGACCGACTGGGTGCCGGGCGCGGACGCCGACGACGACGCGGAGGAGATGCCCCTCTCCCTGCGGCTGTCGATAGCGGACACCCTCACGCTCGGCAACGCGACCTGCGGGTTCATGGCGGTGTACTTCACCACCACCGGAATCCTCATCCCGCACCTGTCGGGCAGCGCCGAGACCGGCATGGCGCGGCACTCCGCCGCGACCGCCGTGATCCTGATGCTGCTCGCGGCGATCTTCGACCTCTGCGACGGCCTGGTCGCGCGGAAGCTGCGGAGCTCGCCCATGGGGGCCGAGCTGGACAACCTCTCGGACCTGATCAGCTTCGGGCTCGCCCCGGCGTACTTCGTACTCGTGTACGGCATGGTCGCGGACGACGCCCATCAGCGGGTGGCGGCCGTGGCGGCGATCACGGTGCTGCTGGCGGTGGTGCTGCGGCTGGCGAGATTCTCGTGCGTGACGATGAAGGACGGCATGTTCCAGGGCATGCCGAGCCCCTTCGGCGCGCTCACCGTCGTCTCGATCGTGCTCCTTGAGCTGCCGTTCGTGCCGACGCTGCTCGCCGTCATAGGGGTGGCGTGGCTGATGGTCAGCCGGGTCGAGTACCCGAAGCCGCGGGGGATCCTCGCGGTGGCCATGCTCAGCTGGATCGTGGGCGCGATGGGGCTGCTGGCGGCCTGGGCGTTCGACGCGCCCGGCGGTCAGCTGCTGCTCCAGACGGGCTGTGTGCTCCAGGTCGTCCTGGGCGCGGTGATTCCGCTGTTCGCCACGGCTCGCCGGGTGAACTCGATCCGCGACAACCGCCGTGAGGCGCGGGCGGCCCAGCCGTAGCGCCTGGCGGCGCGGTGTGTAGGGCCCTGGACCGTTTCGGCCCGGGGCCCTTTCGCTTGCGCGGCGTGGGGTGCGATCGGTTCGCCTGCGGGCAGTCTGTGGCTGCGCACCTGGGGGGCGCGGGGAACTGCGCGAGCGGCCCAGCACCGTCCGCAGACGAACGATGACCCTTCGCCTGCGGACCGTGCCTGGCTGAGCGCGCAGTTCCCCGCGCCCCTAGTGGGCGCCCCGCAGGCGAAACGGTCAGGTCAAGAAGTCCCTGGCGATCTGTTCCGCCGTGCGCTCCAGCAGCGGGCCCGCCTCGGCCATGCAGCGAGCCGGGTCCGGCTCCAGGGCCGTGAGGGCGTAGGCGCGGCGGATGCCCGCCGTGCCCAGGGCCTCCGGGGGCAGGGCGAGGCGGCCGCAGACCGCGACGACCTCGATGCCCGCGGCCCGGGCCGCCGCCGCCACGCCCGCCGGGGCCTTCCCGTGCAGGGTCTGCTCGTCGAGCGAGCCCTCGCCGGTGATCACCAGGGTGGCCCGGGCCAGGGCCGGGGCGAAGCCGAGGACGTCCAGCATGACCTCGATGCCCGGCCGGAACGTCGCCCCCAGGGCGACCAGCGCGCCGTATCCGATGCCGCCCGCCGCGCCCGCACCCGGGGCGAGGGCCGCCTCGGCGGCACGGGGGCCCACGGACGCCTCCAGGACCTCGGCGAAGTGGCCGAGCGCCGCGTCCAGGGTCGCCACGTCCTCGGGCGTGGCACCCTTCTGCGGCCCGTACACCGCGGGCGCCCCCTTGGGCCCCGTCAGCGGGTTGTCCACGTCGCTGGCCAGCACCAGGTCGACCGAGGCGAACCGGGGGTCAAGGCCGGAGAGGTCCGCCGTGGCCAACGTGGCGAGCGGGCCGCCCCCCGGCGCCACGGGCTCGCCCGCCGCGTCCAGGAAGCGCGCCCCGAGCGCCGACAGCATGCCCGCGCCGCCGTCCGTGGTGGCGCTGCCGCCCACCCCGAACACGATCGTGCGCGCCCCCGCGTCGAGCGCGGCGAGCAGCAGCTCGCCCGAGCCGTACGTGGTGGCGGTCAGCGGGGCGAAGACGCCCTCGGGGAGGTGCTGGAGGCCGGACGCCTCCGCCATCTCGACCACGGCCACCCCGTCCCGTACCGCGAAGGCCGCGGTGACCGGGGTGCCGAGCGGACCGGTGACCCGGGCCTCGCGGCGGGCGAACCCGGCCGCGACCGCCGCCGCGACCGTGCCGTCGCCGCCGTCGGCCACCGGCAGGGTCTCCACCGCCAGACCGGGCACGATCCGCCGCAGCCCGGCCGTCACCCGCTCCGCGACCTGTACGGCCGTGAGCGAGCCCTTGAACTTGTCCGCCGCCACCAGCACGCGCGCGGATTCGAAAACTGCTCCGTCCGTCACCTTGCTAATCCCTTGCTATCGAACAGGCAGTCGCGCCGCTCCGACCCTATCCGCCGTACGCGGCCCTGCCCATAGGAGTCCTGCACGGCGGGACGGCGTGCCACCCCACGAAACCTCCATATCGCGGACCATAGTGGGGCGCCATGAGCACGGATTCGATCGATCATTCCGGCCCCGGCGCCCCGCCCGACCACCCGGAGAACCCGGCGCCCGACCTCACCGTCGTCGCGATCGGGGTGGCCGCGGTGGTGGCCGTGGTCGCCTGGGCCGCGCTCGGCAAGCACTCCTTCGACAGCGCCTCCGCCACCGCCCTGGCCTGGGTGCTCGCCAACTTCGCCTGGCTGTTCGTGATCGCCGCCGACGCCTTCCTCGTCCTGTGCGTGGTGCTCGCGATCAGCCGGTACGGGCGGATCCGGCTCGGCGCCGACGACTCCGAGCCCGAGTTCACCAACCTCGCGTGGATCGCGATGATGTTCAGCGCGGGCATGGGCATCGGCCTGATGTTCTACGGGGTGGGCGAGCCGCTCACCCACTACCTCACCCCGCCGCCCGCGAGCGGCGCCGCGCCCCGGACCGGCGACGCGGCGCGCACGGCCCTGGAGTACTCGTTCTTCCACTGGACGCTCACCCCCTGGGCGATCTACGGCATGGCGGGGCTGGCCCTGGCGTACGCCGGGTTCCGCAAGGCGCGCGGCAACCGGCTCTCCGCCGCCTTCGTACCGCTGATCGGCGCCCGGCGCGCGGACGGCTGGCCCGGCCGCTGCATCGACCTGCTCGCGGTCTTCGCGACCGTCTTCGGCACCGCGACCAGCCTCGGCCTCGGCGCGCTCCAGGTCGCCAAGGGCCTGGAGATCACGGCGGACGTGAACGACTCCACCGCCACCGAGCTGATCATCATCGCCTCGCTCTCGGCGGCCTTCGTCCTGTCCGCGTTCTCCGGGCTGCACAAGGGCGTGAAGTGGCTGTCCACGATCAACATCGTGCTGGCCGCCGCCCTGATGCTCTTCGTCTTCCTGCTCGGGCCAACGGTCTACGTCCTGGACACCATCCCGGCGTCCGTCGGCGGCTATCTGCACCAGCTGCTGCCCATGGCCAGCCGCACCGGCGCCTTCACCGACCGGACCTGGCTGGGCGCATGGACGATCTTCTACTGGGCGTGGTGGCTGTCCTGGGCGCCCTTCGTCGGGACCTTCATCGCGCGCATCTCGCGCGGCCGCACCGTCCGGGAGTTCCTGGTCGGCGTGCTGCTGGTGCCGAGCGGGGCGACCGTCCTGTGGTTCTGCGTGATGGGCGGGAGCGCGATCCGCCTCGACTCCACCGGGACGGCCGATCTGGCGGCCAAGGTGAAGGACGGCGCCGAGGCCTCGCTCTTCGCGATGCTGGACGCGCTGCCCATCGGCACGGTGACCTCGTACCTCGCGATGGTCCTGGTCATGACGTACTTCATCACCAGCGCCGACTCGGCCTCGCTGGTGATGGGCTCGCTGACCAGCCGGGGCTCGCTGCACCCGCCGACCTGGCTGGTGGTGCTCTGGGGCGTGCTGATGGCGGCGGTCGCGGCGGTGCTGCTCGTCGCGGGCGGCCTCAAGTCGCTCCAGACGGCCACGATCCTGGTGGCCCTGCCGTTCGTCCTCGTGATGCTCGGGCTGTGCTGGGCGCTCATCAAGGAGCTGCGCGAGGACCCCGGCGCCGGGCCCGCGCGCGGCCACGCGCTGCACGGGGTGCGGGACGCGGTGCGGACCATGGTGGGCGAGGCGCTCACCGAGCAGCGCCGCCGAACGGCCAAGTACCGTACGGGTGACGGCGGTTCCGGCACCGCGTCGGGTACACCGGAGGGATGACGGGGTGGCGGCAGTGCGGCTCCGCCGGGTGGGCGCGCCACCGAGGCCCCGCGGCCGAACGGCAGCGCACCTACCCTGTCCCCCGTGACCACCCACGACTACGCGAAGTACATCGCCGCCCTCCCCCGCGTCCTCGCCGGCGCGGCCACCCTCATCCGTGACGGCCGGGGCCATGTCCTGCTCGTGCGGCCCAACTACCGCGACGGCTGGGCCCTGCCCGGCGGCACCATCGAGTCCGACCAGAACGAGACCCCCCGCCAGGCGGCCCGGCGCGAGTCCCTGGAGGAGATCGGGCTGGACGTCAGCCCGGGACGGCTGCTCGCGGTCGACTGGGTGCCGGGGCCGGACCGGCCGCCGATCGTCGCGTACGTGTACGACGGCGGCGTCCTCCCCGAGGACCGGTTCCACGCGATCCGCCTCCAGGAGGAGGAGCTGACCGACTGGCGGCTGGTCCCGCGCGAGGAGCTCACCGCGTACCTGCCGGGGCAGCTGGGCCACCGCGTGCTCGCCGCGCTGGACGCGCTCACGGCGGAGACGGGCACGGTGGAGCTGGAGAACGGCCGGGCGGTGGGCTGACGACCAAGGGATCCACGTCAGCGCATTCCGTCAACCATGCTGCCCCCGACGGCAGTTGCCCCCACAATGTCCCCGTGCCGCAAGACGATTACATGGAACTCATCCTCGACGACGGGGCCCGGGTCAGAGTCGGGCTCACCCCCGTCGGCGAACAGAGACCGACGGCCCGGGGGGCGGACGACGACCTGCCGGGCGGGATCGGCGGGGCCACGCCCGTCGGCCGCGGCGGCGAGCGGGTCGCCGCGCTCGCCACGGACACGCTCGCGGCCGTACTGCGACCGCTGGGCCCCTTCCTCCAGCAGGTGCACGACTCCGTACGGGGGATCCCGAACCCGCCCGACTCCCTCGACGTCGGCTTCGGCCTCCAGATCGGCCAGGACCTCAAGCTCGGGATCGTGGGCGCCAACGGCCAGGCCAGCATGACCGTCTCGGCCACCTGGCAGCTGCGGCCCGGCGAAACCGACGGCGCCGACGGCGGCAACTGACCCGTGGGCTGGTTCAAGGCACCCGGCGCGGACCCCTCCGCCGACGCGCGCGGCGCGCTGGTGCGGGTGCTCTCGGCCGACCGGGGACGGACCGCGGGCGCGGGCGTCTATCTCTCCGGCCGCAGACTGCTGACCTGCGCGCACGTCGTCAACGCGGCGCTGGGCCTGCGGATGCTCAGCCCGCGCGACCCGGGCGCGGTCACCCTCGACGTCTCCTTCCCGGCGCTGGCCCCGGGCGCCGCGGGCGCCCGGCAGGCGCGGCTGGTGGCCTGGGTGCCGCCGCGCGCCGCCGACCGCCAGGGACCGGTGGCGGACGGCTCCCTGGAGTGGGGCGGCGACCTGGCCGTACTGGAACTGGACGAGGAGCCGCCGCCCCCGGTGGGCCCGGTGCGCTGGCTCGACATGCGGGCCGGGCAGCTGGTGCGGGCCTGGTACGGCGGCGGCCAGCCCTTCTCGTACGCGGACGTCCAGGTCGGCTCGTGCGACGGGCGGATCGGCTACCTCGACGGGCAGCTCTCCGGCGCGGCCGTCGACGACGGGTACAGCGGCGGGCCCCTGTGGTCGCCCGCCGACGGCGCCGCGGTGGGCCTGGTGATGGGCCGGATCACCCCGCCGGACGGGGAGTTCGACACCCAGCACACCGTCCGCCGCAGCTGGGGCCTGACCTGGCAGTCGGTCCGGCAGGAGCTGTTACGGGTCGGGGCGGCCCCGGACCCGGCGCCGCCCGGCGCGCGCGAGCCCGTCGGCGGCGACGAGTCGGTGCGGGACATGATGGTCGGCCCGCTGCACGCCCTGCTGGGCGATCCGACGTCACGGGCGGCGCACTCCACCGCGCTCGGGGCGGCCCTAGGGCTGCGCACCCGGACGGACGGGACGGCGCCGTCGGTGGAGGAGCTGGCGGTGCTGCTGTGCACGGTCGAGCGCGCGCTGCCGACGCTCGCCGAGTCGCTCGCCCCGTCGCTCGGCGACGCGCGGGGCCGCGCCCAGCTGGACCGGCTGCTGGCGCTCGGCCGGCTCACCGACGCGGCCGGGCTGCTCTCCGTCGCCGAGCACCGGGCGCTGCTGGTGAAGTGGGACCATCTCACCCGCCACGACCCGGGGCTGCTCCCCCGGGCGGCGACGGCGGCGCTGCCGTATGTGGATCTGCCCCGGTCGCTGACGGCCGCCCGGCTCGACCCCGACGACGTGCCCGGCGCGGTGCGCGAGCTGGAGGAGTGGCCCGGCGACGGCTCGCCGGTGCCGGACGAGACACCCCGGCTGCCCGCCCTGCTGCGGGTCGTGGAGTACGCGGCGGCCGAGACCGGCGGCATCGCCTGCCAGGCCCTTCAGGAGTGGAGCGGCCGGGTCGCGGACCGGCTCGGCATCCACCCCTCGGCCCTGGGTGAGCGCCGGGCGGACGCGGCGCGCTGGTCGGACCGCTCGACCGGCACCGGGGTCCGCGTCCTGGTGGAGCTCAGCCGCCACCCCAAGGACCCGGCCGACCGCTACCGCTGCGCGGTGTGGCGGATGCGCGCCGACGGCACGGCCGCCCGCACCGCCGTCGGCGCCGAACGGCCGCGCACCGGGCGGGAGATCGCCCGCCTGGTACGCGAGGTGGCCGGGGGCGCCGAGGGCGCGGGGCAGAACGTGGCGCTGGTCGCGGTGTCCGTCGCCCCGGACGCGCTGCACCTGCCGGTGGACGAGTGGGACGGGGCGAGCGCGGAGGAGTTCTTCCCGGCGCCGCTGGGCGAGGACTTCCACCTGGTGCTGCGCTGCCCGCAGATCAGACGCCGCTCGCGCACCGGCGCGGGCGACCTGAAGCGCCGCTGGGGCGCCCGGCACCAGAGCGAACCGCTCGTCGCGGACCACCACATCTCCGACGAGATGGAGCTCATCCGGCTGCTCAAGACAACCCACTACGACGCCGCGCGCGTCATAGTGCACGGGCCCCCCGCCGCCCGGACGCGGCTCCTGCACTTCTGTCTGGCGATGGGGGTGCCGATCGTCCTGTGGGACCGCGCGGCCGGGGGGCCGGGGGATGCCGCCCGGCTCGACGGGGCGGGTCCCTACGGACCCGTCGACGAACTCCCCGAACGCGTCCGGCACTTCAGAGTCCGCGCCTATATGGACCCGCAGGTTCCCGCACGGCCGGCGCTGGTGTGGGAGGACGCCGAGCTGCCGCTCCCCGACGAGCTGCAGCTCGCCGACCCCTCGCAGGGACCGGAAGGAATCGCCCGCCTCTCACAAGGAACGGATCAGGCGACATGACGGAGAACGACGGGTGGCGGCTCTTCCGCGGCGACCGCACGGCCCGCCAGGTGGACTTCCCCGAGGCGCCGCCGTGGCGGCAGTTCGCCAACGGCGCCCCGGGGACGCGGGTGCGCCACCGCCCGTACTTGATCGGCCGCACCGAAGCGGACGTCGTGAGCGCCGCACTGCATCTGCGCCGTCCGCTCCTGGTCACCGGGCACCCCGGCACCGGCAAGTCCTCACTGGCGCACGCCGTCGCGCACGAACTGTCGCTGGGTCCGGTGCTCCAGTGGCCGGTCAACAGCCGGTCCGTGCTCAAGGACGCGCTGTACGGGTACGACGCCATCGGGCGGCTGCGCGAGACGCATCTGCGCCAGGAGCGCGGCGCGCCCGAGCCCGACATCGGCACCTTCGTGCGCCTGGGACCGCTGGGCACCGCGCTCGTCCCGCGCGAGCGGCCGCGGGTGCTGCTGGTGGACGAGCTCGACAAGGGCGACGTCGACCTCCCCAACGACCTGCTGACCGTGTTCGAGGAGGGCGAGTTCGAGATCCCCGAGCTGTCGCGGCTGCCGGAGGCGCAGTCCGAGGTGCCGGTGCTCACCCATGACCCCGAGGGCGGACGGGTCACGGTCACCCGGGGCGTGGTGCGCTGCCGCGAGTTCCCGGTGGTGGTGATCACCAGCAACGGCGAGCGCGACTTCCCGCCCGCGTTCCTGCGCCGCTGCGTCCGCCTGGACCTGCCGGACCCGGACGAGGAGCGGCTGCGGGACATCGTGGCGGCGCACCTGGGCGAGGGGGCTCTGGAAGGGGTCGACGACCTGCTGCACGCGTTCCTGAACCGCCGCGCGCCCGGCGAGCTCGCGACGGACCAGCTGCTCAACGCGGTGTTCCTGCGCAAGGGCGGGGTGAACCTGAACGCCGAGGGCCTGCTGGACGCGGTGCTCCACCGGCTGGGCGGATCGGTCTAGCCGTGCCGCGCGCGGAGCCCTCCGACGCCTTGGCCAAGCTCGCCGCCCTGGTGGGCCACGAGCTGTCCACGCACGAGCTCCTGGACACGCTGTGGCTGGCCGCCCGGCTGCCGAGCGGCGCCGCCGCTCCGCTGGCGAGCGCCCTGGCACCGGACCGGGCGCGGCAGTCGGGCCCGCCGGTGTGGGAGGAACCGCGTACGCCGCCCGAAGGCACGGCGGTGCCGCCCGACGGATCCGGGGACGGCGACCCCAAGGAGGGCACTGGATCCCAACCACCGCTCCCCACCCAGCTGTTGGGCGCGCTGCACGCGGCGGCGGCCTCCCGCAGCGCCCCCGAGTTCACCGGCGCGACCGCCTCGCCGCCCCGCTCCCCGCGCGGCACCGGGGCGCTGCCGGTGCGGGTGCCCGAGGAGAAGGCGCTCGGCGACGGGGAGCTGCGGCTGAGCCGGTCCCTGCGGCTGCTGAAGCAGCCCCATACGGGCTCGCACTTCTGGGAGTTCGACGAGGAGGCGACCGCCACCGCGATGGCCGAGAGCGGCCTTCCCGACGTGGTGCTGCGGCCCGCGCGGCAACGCTGGCTCGATCTCACCCTGCTCATCGACGACGGCCTGTCGATGCTGCTGTGGCGCAGGCTGGCCACCGAACTGCGCTCCGTCTTCGAGCGGTTGGGCGCCTTCCGGGACATCCGGGTGCACGGCCTGGACGCCCGCTCGGCCGACGCGCCCGGCCTCAAGGTGCGCCCCTTCGACCCCGGCGGGCCGCTGCTCTCCCCCGCGTCCTCCGCCGACCCCTCGGGGCGCACCCTGGTCCTGGTGATCAGCGACGGGGTGGGGGCGTGCTGGCGGGACGGGCGGATGCACACCGCCCTGGAGCGCTGGGCCCGGCAGGGCCCGACGGCGGTGGTGCACGCGCTGCCCGCCCATATGTGGGACGCCTCCGGCATCCGCTCGGAGCAGTGGTCGGTGACGACGCGGCGGCGCGGCGCGGCCAACCACACCTGGGAGGTGACCGACCCGCTGCTGCCGCCCGGCCTCGGCGACCGCTTTCCCGGGGTGCCCGTCCCCGTACTGGAGCCGTATCCCCCGGCCGTCGCCGCCTGGGCGCGGCTGGTGGCCTCGCCCGGGGCCAGCGCGGAGCTGCCGCTGCTCGCGCCGCCGGGCGTGCGGGGCCTGCGGGGCGAGGCGGCGACCCGGGGCACGGACCCGGCCGACGCGGTGCTGCGGTTCCGGGACGCGGCGTCCCCGCAGGCGTACCGGCTCGCCGCGCACCTCGCGGCCATCTCGCCGCTGACGGTGCCGGTGATGCGGCTGGTGCAGGCGGCCGTGCCGTGGCGCTCGGACACCGCGCATCTGGCCGAGGTGTTCCTCGGCGGGCTGATGCGCCAGGCCGACCCGCCGGGCCCGGGACTGCCCGCCCAGCACCGCCGGTTCGGCTTCCTCGACGGCGTCCAGGAGATCCTGCTCGACACCGCCTCCCCGATCGACCTGCTGCGCACCACCCGCGCGGTGACCGACCGCCTCGCCACACTGGTGGGCCGCTCCCCCGACTTCCCGGCCTGGCTCGCCCATCCGTCCGGGACGGGCGAACTCCTGCCCGGGACAAGGCCGTTCGCCTGGCTGGAGGACCGGCTGCTCACGCATCTGGGCGCCAAGCCCATGATCTCGGTGCAGCCGCCGTCCGCGGTCGTGGAGCGCGAGGAGGTGGGGCTGCCCTCCGTCCTGGAGGCGGCCCCGTCGTGGCAGCCGCTGCAACTGCTCGACCAGCAGGTCCTCGGGCCGTACACGCTCCAGCTGCGCGACGAGAGCCGCGGCAAGGCCGTCGCCTACATCGGTGAGGACCAGGACGGGCGGCAGGTGCTGATCAGGGTCGCCCGCTCGCCCGACTCGCCCACCGCCCGGGAGCTGCTGGCCACCGAGCGGCGGGCGCTGCGGCGCATGGACGGGGTGTACGCCCCCGTCGTGGTGGCCAGCGACCTGAACGAGACGACGCCGACGCCCTGGATCGCGCTGGGCCTGGACCCCCTCAGCAACGGGCTGCCCGCGCCCACCCTGAGCGCGGTGCTCCAGGCGGCCGGGCCGCTGCGCGACTCGCCCCTGCTGGCCTGGCTGGGCTGGAGCCTGGCCCGGGCCGTGGCCCGCTGCCACGGCAAGGGCCTGGTGCACGGCGCGCTGACGCCGGGCACGGTCCTCGTCACCGAACGCACCCTGCACATCGTCAGCTGGACGTCGGTCCGGATCGACGGCGCCTCCAGCGCCTCCCTGCTGACCGTGCCCCCCAACTCGCCCTACCGGGCCCCAGAGGTGACGTCCTGGGGCGAGTCCCGGATCACGGCGGGCGATGTGTACTCGGTCGGGGCGATCCTGCTGCACGCCGTCACGGGGCGGCACTGGCGGCAGTACCAGTTCGACCTTCTGCGGCGCCACCCCGAGTTCCGCCGCCTCGACGAGCACCTGCGCGACCTGCTGCTGCGCTCGGTGGACGAGGAGCCGGAGGCCCGGCCGACGGCGCGGGAGCTGGCCGAGGCGTTCGGCGCGCTGCTGCCCGTCCCGGTGGAGTGGGAGGAGTACCCGGACGACCCGGCCGCGGCGGACACCGAGGACGACCCCGAGGAGGAGGACGACCGCGAGCAGTGGATCCGTACGATACGGGCGCCCCTGCGCCGCCCGCTGCGGATCGCCGTACTGGGCGTGAAGGACCGGGCCGGGTGCACCACGATCACCACGGTGCTCGGGGCGGTGCTGGCCGAGCAGCGGCAGGAGCGGGTGCTGGCCGTCGACACCGACCGGCACGCGGGCACCCATATCCACATCGCCCGCCGCGTCTACCGGGCCACCGAGGCCTGTCTGAACGACCTGGCCCGCTCCGGCCACGAGGTCGAACACTTCGAGCACCTGCGCCTGTTCCTCTCGCAGCACCGGTCCGGACTCATGGTCCTGGCCAACGACTCGGTGTCCCACCCTCCCTCGGTCGGCCAGTTCGCGGACTACGAATACCGCAAGGTCGCGGACGTGACGGCGCCGTACTTCGACATCACGCTCGCCGACACCGACAAGTTCCCGCAGGTCGTCCTCGAACTCGCCAACCGGGTGGTGATCGTCTCCCGGGCCGACCCCGCCGGGGTGACACAGGTGCAGCGGGCCGTGGACCGCCTGGTGTCCATGGGCAGGTCGGACCTGGTGGCGGAGGCCGTGGTCGTCCTCAACCACAGCCGGCCCGCCGCCGGCTGGACCCTGGACGCGGCGACGATCCGCAGCCTCAGCTCCCGCTGCCGGGGCATCCTCACGGTCCCCCGCGACGGCCATCTGACGACGGGCAGTACGGTGGAGCTGTCGTGGCTGGCCCCGGAGACGTACAAGGCGTTCCTGCGCCTCGGGGCGCTGCTGGTGGAGGACTGAGGGGAGGTCACGGGGCCTCTGAACGAGGCATCCGTCAGAACAGCGCGTCCTCCCCCGCCCCCTTCTCGAAGGCCAGCAGCCGCTTCTTGCGGTCGAGGCCGCCGCCGTACCCCGTCAGGCTCCCCGTGGAGCCGATCACCCGGTGGCAGGGCACGATGATGCCCACCGGGTTCTTGCCATTGGCCAGGCCCACCGCGCGGGAGGCGCCGGGGTTGCCGAGGGCCTGGGCGAGTTCGCCGTACGAGCGGGTCTCGCCGTACGGGATGCGGCGCAGCTGGTCCCACACCGCGCGCTGGAAGTCGGTGCCGCGCAGGTCGAGGTCCAGGTCGAACTCGGTGCGCTCGCCCGCGAAGTACGCGCCGAGCTGACGGATGACCTCGGGGAACGGGCCGCCGTCGTCGGGTTCGCCGAAGGTCTCCTGGGGCGGGCGGTGGCGCTGGCCCTCCATGTAGAGGCGGCTGAGCACGCCGTCCTCGGCGACGAGGGTGAGCGGGCCGTACGGGCTGTCGGTGACGGTGTGGGTGGTGGTCATCGTGAACGTCCTCACGCGGGAAGGCGGTTGATGGGGTGGTCGTCGGTGGCCCAGAGGTACTGAACGGCGTAGGCCCGCCACGGGCGCCAGGCGGCGGCGCTCGCGGTGAGGGCGGCGGGCGAGGAGGGCAGGCCGAGCGACTGGGCCGCGCGGCGCACTCCCAGGTCGGAGGGGAGGAACGCGTCCGGGTCCCCGAGCGCCCGCATCGCGATCACTTCGACGGTCCAGGGGCCGAAGCCGGGCAGCTCCAGGAGCTGGGCGCGCGCCCGGTCCCAGTCGGTGTCGAAACCCAGGGCGAGGCTGCCGTCGGCCAGTGCGGAGACGAGCGTGGTGAGGGTGGTGCGACGGCTGCGCGGCAGGGCCAGGGACTCGGGGTCGAGCCCGGCCAGCGCCTCGGGGGTGGGGAACAGATGGGTCAGCCCGCCCGCCGGGTCCTCGACCGGCTCACCGTGCGCGGTCACCAGGCGGGCCGCGTGGGTGCGGGCGGCGGCGGTGGAGACCTGCTGGCCGAGCACCGCCCGTACGGCGAACTCCGCCGCGTCGACGGTACGCGGCACCCGGCGTCCGGGTGCCTTGTCGACCAGCGGGGCGAGCAGCGGGTCGGCGCGCAGCCGGTCGTCGACGGCGACCGGGTCGGCGTCGAGGTCGAGCATCCAGCGGCAGCGGCTGATGGCGAGGGTGAGGTCGCGCAGATCGGTGAGGGAGAGCAGACAGCCGATGTGGTCGGGACCGGGGGTGAGTTCGGCGATGCCGTGCCCGTACGGGAGGGACAGCGTGCGGCGGTACGTGCCGCCGCGCCACTCCTCCACACCGGGAACGGCCGTGGCGGCCAGATGCCCGAAGAGGTTGTCCGGGTTGAGCGGGGCGCGGTAGGGCAGCCGCAGGGCGATCGAGCCGGGGGCCTGGCGGGCGATGCCCCGCGCGGCGCGGGTGCGCAGCTCGGTGGGGGCGAGCGCGAAGACCTCGCGGACGGTGTCGTTGAAGGTGCGCACGGAGGCGAAACCCGCCGCGAAGGCGACGTCGGCCATCGGGAGCGCGGTGGTCTCGATGAGGATCCGGGCGGTCTGGGCGCGCTGGGCGCGGGCCAGGGCGAGGGGCCCGGCGCCCAGCTCGGCGCGCAGCTGGCGCTCGATCTGGCGGGCGCTGTACCCGAGCCGCGCGGCGAGCCCGGACACGCCCTCGCGGTCGACGACACCGTCCCGGATGAGCCGCATGGCGCGGGCCACGGAGTCGGCGCGGGCGTTCCACTCCGGCGACCCCGGGCTGGTGTCCGGCCGACACCGCTTGCAGGCCCGGAACCCGGCCTGCTGGCAGGCGGCGGCACTCGGATAGAAGGTCATGTTCTCGACCTTCGGCGGCACGACCGGGCAACTGGGCCGGCAGTAGATCCGCGTGGTCAGAACGGCGGTGAAGAACCACCCGTCGAAACGAGCGTCCTTGGCCTGCACGGCTCGCACGCAGCGCTCGGTGTCGGTGTGCATGGTGGCGGGGGCGGCGGGGGCGGCGACGGGGTTCATGGGCCCAGCATCGGCCACGGCCGGGGGTTGCCGCTGGCAGGAATCCGACATCAACGTTCCTGTTGGCCCGGAGTTTGTCCGCGGGGGCTGTTCTGCCCGGGGTTCGTCTGCGGGCCGGTGGCGGGCTGGCCGCGCAGTTCCCCGCGCCCCTGTTTGGCCCGGGGTTCGTCTGCGGGCCGGTGGTGGGCTGGTCGCGCAGTTCCCCGCGCCCCTAAGGGGTTGGGGTCGGCCCGGGCCGTGGGGCGGCCCTCGCCCGGTGCATGTTCGTCTGCGGGCCGTCTGTGGCTGGCCGCGCAGTTCCCCGCGCCCCTAGGGGGTTGCGGGCACGGGCGGCCGAGAAGCTACCTGGGCAGTGCAGCGCCCTCAGCCACGGCCCCGCAAGGGGCGCGGGGAACTGCGCGAGCAACCACACACAACCCGCACGCAAACACCGACCCGAGAAGGGGCGCGGGGAACTGCGCGGCCAGCCCGCCACCGGCCCGCGGATGACCCGCCCCCGGAGGGTTAAGGGAACGGGGCGGGGAGGGGCAAAACGAACCCGCCTGCCTACCCCGCCGCCTCCTCGAACGCCCGATACGCCCTCTCGTCGAAGAGGACGAAGCGAACCTCCTCCACAGACCCCGCCACGGCCGCCGCCTCCCGCACCGTACGCACCGCGACCCGCGCCCCATCGTCCAACGGCCACCCATAGATCCCCGTGGAGATCGCCGGGAACGCCACCGTCCGAGCCCCCAACTCCCCCGCCACCCGCAGGGATTCCCGGTAGCAGGAGGCCAGCAGGGCCGAGCGGTCCTCGTCCCGCTGCCAGACCGGGCCCACCGTGTGGATCACCCACCGCGCGGGGAGCCGGCCCGCGGTCGTGGCCACGGCGCGCCCCGTCGGCAGGCCCTTGCCGTAGTGGGACGCGCGCAGCCGGCGGCAATCCGCCAGGATCTCCGGCCCGCCCCGCCGATGAATCGCACCGTCGACCCCGCCCCCGCCCAGCAGCGAGGAGTTGGCCGCGTTGACGATCGCGTCCACGGACTGCTCCGTGATGTCGCCCCGGACGAGCACGATCTCCGGCCGCGAAGCAGAACCCGTCATCGCCCGTCCGCCTTCCGAAGCGCCCGCCAGACCGCCTTCGCCGCGTTGTGCCCGGACATGCCGTGCACGCCGGGGCCGGGCGGGGTCGCGGAGGAGCAGAGGAACACCGACGGGTGCCGGGTCGTGTACGGGAACAGCGACAGCGTGGGCCGCAGCAGCAGCTGCAACCCGCTCGCCGCGCCGCACGCGATGTCACCGCCCACATAGTTCGCGTTGTGCGCCGCGAGCTGCGGCGGCCCGGCCGTGGCGCGCGCGAGCACGAGGTCGCGGAAGCCCGGCGCGAACCGCTCGATCTGGCGCTCCATCGCGTCGGTGAGGTCGCCGTCCCACCCGTTCGGCACGTGCCCGTACGCCCAGAACACGTGCTTGCCCTCCGGCGCCCGCGACGGGTCGACGAGGCTGGGCTGCGCGGTGATCAGGAACGGGGTCTCGGGGGCGGTGCCCCCGGACGCCTGGCTCAGCGCGGCGCCGATCTCGCGGCTGGACGGACCGACCTGCACGGTCCCGGCCCGCCGCGCCTCGGCCGCGGTCCACGGCACCGGGCCGTCAAGCGCGTAATCGATCTTGAACACGCTCGCGCCGTACCGATACCCCTCGTACGCCCGCCCCAGGCCCGCGATCCGGGCGAGCGCGGTCGGTGAGGTGTCGAAGACGTACGCGCGCGCGGGCGGCAGGTCGTCGAGCCGCTTCACCTCGAAGCCGGTGTGCACCGAGCCGCCCAGGTCGCGCAGGTACGCGGCGAGCGCGTCCGAGATCGACTGCGAGCCGCCGCGCGGCAGCGGCCAGCCGTTCGCGTGCGCGGCGAGCGCGAAGACCAGGCCGACGGCGGAGGTCGCCACCCCGCTCAGCGGCGCGATGACATGGCCGACGAGCCCGGCCAGCAACGCGCGCGCCCGGTCGTCCCGGAAGCGGCGCATCGTCCACGCGTACGGCGGCAGTCCGTCGATGCCGAAGCGGGCGAGGCCGATCGGGTCGCGGGGCAGGGCGCTCAGCGGCAGCGACATGAAATCGCGCGCCAGGACGTCCCACTTGTCCACGTACGGCGCCACCAGCCTGCGGTACGTGCCCGCGTCGCGCGGGCCGAACGACGCGGCGGTCTCGGCGACCGAGCGGGCGAGCACGGCCGCGGTGCCGTCGTCGAAGGGGTGCGCCATGGGCAGTTCGGGGTGCAGCCACTCCAGTCCGTACCGGTCGAGCGGCATCCGGCGGAAGGCCGGGGAGCCGATGCCCAGCGGGTGCACGGCGGAGCAGGGGTCGTGGCGGAAGCCGGGGAGGGTGAGCTCCTCGGTCCTGGCG
This sequence comes from Streptomyces sp. TLI_146, assembly GCF_002846415.1. NCBI lineage: Bacteria > Bacillati > Actinomycetota > Actinomycetes > Kitasatosporales > Streptomycetaceae > Streptomyces > Streptomyces sp. TLI_146. Next base: position 7,118,756 of record NZ_PJMX01000001.1, on the reverse strand, counting down.
CCGCCCCCGATGGTGTCCTTGGCCTCGAAGACCTCAACGGACAGACCACGCCTGGCCAGTTCGACCGCGGCGGTCAGTCCATTGGGCCCCGCCCCCACGACGACGGCATCGAGCATCGACGGCACCTTCGGCTCCTCACGCCCTTGTGGCCAAGGCACCCAGCATATTCCGGGCCGCGGACAATCAGGCCCGGGGTGGGCGCGGTTGCGCCAGGCGGCCGCGCGGGGGCCCGGGGCGGGCGTTCGGCCGCATCCCTCTCCCCGCGGCGGCTCCCGCGTCCGCTCACTCCCCCGCCAGCAGCCTCCGCACCCGCTCCGCGGTCGCCGCGTCCCGGGCGGCCGTGAACGGCAGTGCGTTGCCGCCGGTTATCCGGAACGGCTCGCCCGTCACCGTGGTGTGGACCCCGCCCGCCTCGGTCACCAGGAGCAGGCCGGCCGCGTGGTCCCAGGCCAGCTCCCAGGAGAACGCGGTCGCGTCCAGCTCGCCGCGCGCGACCGCCAGGTATTCGAGCCCGGCCGAGCCGCACGGGCGCGGGCTGACGCCGTCAGTGCGCAGCCCGAGCAGCGCGCGCTTCTGGTCGTCCGTCGTGTAGTCCGGGTGGGAGGTGGCGACCTCGATCACCGCGCCGGGCGCGGGCGCCCCGGACCGTATCGCCGCGCCGTTGAACGTCGCGCCCCGGCCGCGGACCGCGACCGCCATGACGTCCAGCGCCGCCCCGTACGTCCACGACGCCAGCACCTCGCCGCGGTGCGCGAGCGCCACCAGGGTGCAGAAGCCCTCCTCGCCGCGGACGAACTGGCGGGTCCCGTCGACCGGGTCGACGATCCACACCGGCGCGTCGCCGCCCAGCGCGTCGTACACCGACGGGTCGGCCGCGACGGCCTCCTCGCCGACGACGGCCGAGCCGGGCAGCAACTCGGTCAGGGCCTCGGTCAGGAACTCCTCGGCGCGCCGGTCGGCGACCGTCACCAGGTCGTGCGGGCCGCTCTTCTCCAGGACCTCGTGCGCGGCGAGCTGGCGGAAGCGCGGCATGATCTCGACGGCCGCCGCCTTGCGGACCGCCTCCTCGACGTGGGACGACCGGACTTCCAGAAACTCTGCGAGCAACCCTTCGATCATGCGTCCAGCAAAACATGCCCCACTGACAATCGACGAACGTGGCCCCAATTCCGGGCGTCATCGAGGTGACGTCGGCGGGCGGCCCGGGTCAGCGCCCCACCGCGTACCCCTGCATCCCGCGCGGATTCGCGGCGGCGGACAGGATCCCGGTCCCCGGGTCGCGGGCGACCGCGCACAGCCGCCCCTCCGACCAGGCGCCGCCGACCGTGACCCGGTGCCCCCGCCGCCGCAGCCCCGCCACCACCTCCGCGCCGGTCCGCGCCTCGACCGTGACACTGCCGGGCCGGGTCGCCCGTGGGTAGAACGAGCTCGGGAAGGAGTCGTTGTGCCAGTTCGGGGCGTCGATCGCGCCCTGGAGGCCGAGTCCGCCGCGCTCGCCCGCGCCGAGGGCGACGGCGAGGAAGAAGTGCAGCTGCCACTGGTCCTGCTGGTCCCCGCCGGGCGTGCCGAACGCCAGCACCGGTACGCCGTCGCGCAGCGCCAGGGTGGGCGACAGCGTCGTACGGGGGCGGCGCCCCGGCGTCAGCGTGTTCGGCAGCCCCTCCTCCAGCCAGGCCATCTGGAGCCGGGTGCCGAGCGGGAAGCCGAGCTCGGGGACGACCGGGTTGGACTGGAGCCAGCCGCCGCTCGGGGTCGCGGCGACCATGTTGCCCCAGCGGTCGACCACGTCCAGGTGGCAGGTGTCGCCCCGGGTGGCGCCGTTGGCGGCGACGGTCGGCTCTCCGGCGCCCGCCGCCCGTACGCCGGTGTCCGCGCCACGCGCGCGTAATGCCTCACGGGCGATCCGGGGCGGGCGCCCGCCGGGGCTGCCGGGCCGCAGCTCGTACGAGGCCCCGGCGCCGACGAGCGCGCGCCGGGCCGCGTTGTAGTCGTCCGAGAGCAGCTCGTCGAGCGGCACCGGGGCCGCGTCCCCGTACCAGGCCTCCCGGTCGGCCATGGCGAGCTTGCACCCCTCGACGAGGAGGTGGACGTACTCGGCGGAGCCGTACGGCGGCAACTCGTCCGGAAGCAGCGCCAGTTGCTGGAGGAACGCGGGCGCCTGGCTCCAGCCGCCCGCCTTGCACACGGTCCAGCCGTTCCAGTCGTACGTCACCGGGTCCTCGTACGTCGCGGACCACCCGGCGAGGTCGGCCGCCGTCAGGGTGGCGGTGTGGCGCTCTCCGCTGGTGTCCAGGGTGGGGCGGTGCGCCTGCGCGAGCAGCGCCTCGGCGACGAACCCCTCGCGCCAGACGCGCCGGGCCGCCTCGATCTGCCGCACCCGGCCGTCCCCGGTCGCGGACGCGCGCGTGGGGGCCGACTCCTTGAGGAGGCGCCGCCAGGTGCGCGCCAGGGCCGGGTTGCGCAGCAGCCGCCCCGGGCGCGGGGCGCGGCCGCCCGGCAGATACACCTCGGCCGAGGAGTGCCACTCCCTCTCGAAGAGCGCGCGCACCCCGTCCACGGTCTCCCCGACCTGCTCGACGAGCGGATGCCCGTCCTCTGCGTATCCGATGGCGTACTTCAGTACGTCGGCGAGCGGTTTGGTGCCGTGGTCGCGCAGCAGGAGCATCCAGGCGTCGAAGGCGCCGGGCACGGCGGCCGCGAGCGGACCGGTGCCGGGCACGAGGTCCAGCCCGAGCGAGCGGTAGCGGTCGGCCGTCGCCCCGGCGGGCGCGGGCCCCTGGCCGCACAGCACCCGCACCGCGCCCCCGGCCGGGGCGAGCAGGATCGGCACCTCGCCGGCCGGGCCGTTCATATGCGGCTCGACAACGTGGAGGACGAAGCCCGCGGCGACGGCGGCGTCGAAGGCGTTCCCGCCGTCCTCCAGGACGGCCATGGCGCACTGCGAGGCCAGCCAGTGGGTGGAGGAGACCATCCCGAAGGTGCCCTGGAGGGTGGGGCGGGTGGTGAACGGGGGCGCGGCGTACGGATCCGCGGCGTTCACGGCTTCTCCGGCGAACACGGCGTGAGCTAGGTGATCGGCCATCCCGGCAGGCTAGCGACGCCCTCCGTGGAATGTCAGACCCCCCGTCTACCGTTGATTCCGCTCGGAACGGATGGAGGAGCAGCGGTGCACGGTGAGTACAAGGTCCCCGGCGGCAAGCTCGTGGTGGTGGATCTGGACGTCGAGGACGGCGTGCTGAGCGGTGTGCGGGTGGCGGGTGACTTCTTCCTCGAACCGGACGAGGCGATCCTGGCGATCAACAACGCGCTGGAGGGCGCCCCGGCCGACACGAACGCCGCCGGGCTCGCGGCCCGTATCGACGCGGCGCTGCCGCCGGACACGACGATGTACGGACTGACGTCGGAGGGCGTAGGCGTCGCGGTCCGCCGCGCGCTCGCGCACGCGACGGACTGGACGGACTACGACTGGCAGCTGATCCACGACGGCCCCCAGTCCCCCGCCCTGCACATGGCGCTCGACGAGGTGATCACCGCCGAGGTGGCGGCCGGGCGCCGCCCGCCCACCCTCCGGGTGTGGGAGTGGGGCGCCCCGGCGGTGGTGATCGGCAGCTTCCAGTCGCTGCGCAACGAGGTCGACCCGGAGGGCGCCGAGCGCCACGGGATCACGGTGGTGCGCCGGGTGTCGGGCGGCGGCGCCATGTTCATCGAACCGGGCAACACCATCACGTACTCGCTCTCGGTCCCCGACGCCCTGGTCCAGGGCCTGTCCTTCGCGGACAGCTACGCCTACCTGGACGACTGGGTGCTGGGCGCGCTCGGCGACATGGGTGTGAAGGCCTGGTACCAGCCGCTGAACGACATCGCCACGGACGCGGGCAAGATCGCGGGCGCCGCGCAGAAGCGGGTGGTCGCGGACGAGGGCGCGGTGCTGCACCACGTGACGATGGCGTACGACATCGACGCCGACAAGATGCTGGAAGTCCTCCGTATCGGCCGCGAGAAGCTCTCCGACAAGGGCACGAAGAGCGCGAAGAAGCGCGTCGACCCGCTCCGCCGCCAGACGGGCCTGCCCCGCGAGGCGGTCATCGACCGGATGATCGCCTCGTTCCGGGGGCGGTACGGGCTGGCCGAGGGCCGTGTGACGGAGGAGGAGATGAGCCGGGCACGTGACCTGGCGGAGACGAAGTTCTCGAACGAGGAGTGGACCGCGAGGGTGCCCTAAGCGTTCCGCTGGGGGGCGGATGGTCGGCTGCGGGCCGGTGGGGGCTTGTCGCGCCGTTCCCCGCGCCCCTTCTTGGCCCGGAGTTTGTCTGCGGCCGAGTGGGGGCCTTGTCGCGCCGTTCCCCGCGCCCCTTTTTGGCCCGGAGTTTGTCTGCGGCTGAGTGGGGGGCTGGTCGCGCAGTTCCCCGCGCCCCTAGGGGGACGGGGCGGCACCGCCCCGCGTCTTCCGCCCGCTCGTCCCCATCAGCCCCGCATAGACGACCAACGCCGCCCCCAGCCCCACCGCCCACCCGTAGTCCGCCAGCGGTTTGAGGGCCGGGATCAGGCCGTCCACCGGGAACGGGCCCTGTTTGGCGCCCTTGGCGTCGACCGTCGAGTAGGAGCCGCCCACCGCCAGCACGCCGCCGATCGCGAACGCGGCCACCGCGCGCCAGTTCCAGCCCGCCCGGTACCAGTAGCGGCCGCCCGGCCGGTACAGGTCGGGTACGTCGAGGACCGTGCGGCGGATGATCCAGTAGTCGGCGATCAGGATGCCCGCGACCGTGCCGAGCAGGCCGCCGACCACCCCCAGCCAGGTGAAGATGTACAGCTCGGGCGTCGACGTGAGCTTCCACGGGAAGATCACCACGCCCACCACACCGGTGATCAGCGCGCCCGTACGGAAGGTGATGAAGCGGGGCGCCAGGTTGGCGAGGTCGTACGCCGGGGAGACCACGTTCGCCGCGATGTTGACGGAGATCGTCGCGATCAGGACCGTGAGCAGCGCGAACAGCAGCCCGAAGACGCTGTCGGTCCGGGCCACCAGCTCCACCGGGTCCCAGATCGGCACCCCGTACACCGCCTGCGAACCGGATGTGACGAGCACCGAGAGCAGGGCGAAGGCCGTCATGGTGGTCGGCAGGCCTAGGGTCTGGCCCCAGACCTGGGCGCGCTGGCCCTTGCCGAAGCGGGTGAAGTCGGGGATGTTCAGGGACAGCGTCGCCCAGAAGCCGATCATGCCCATCAGCGACGGGAAGAAGACCGGCCAGAAGTCCCGCCCCCAGCCGTGCTTGGACGGCTGGTCGAGCAGCGGGCCGAGGCCGCCCGCCTTGTGGGCGATCCAGACCAGCAGCACCACGGCCCCGACCAGGACGAACGGCGCGGCCCAGTTCTCGAACCGGCGCAGCGTCTCCATCCCCCGGTGGATGATGGCCAGTTCCAGGGCCCAGAAGAGGACGAAGCACAGCCACAGCGTCCAGAGCTCGCCGCCGATCACGGAGGCGTCGGCCCAGCCGCCGAAGACCTTGCCGAGCAGGACGAAGACGCCCTGGCCGCCGATCCAGGTCTGGATGCCGAACCAGCAGCAGGCGACCGCCGCCCGGATCAGCGCGGGCAGATTGGCACCGCGCAGCCCGAAGGAGGCGCGGGCGAGCACCGGGAAGGGGATGCCGTACTTCGGTCCCGCGTGCCCGGTGAGCAGCATCGGGCCCAGCACGATCACATTGGCGACCGCGATGGTGAACACGGCCTGCTTCCAGTCCATGCCGAGGGCGACCAGACCGGAGGCGAGCGTCCAGGAGGGGATGTTGTGCGCCATGCCGACCCACAGGGCGGCGAAGTTGTACGTGGTCCAGCGGCGTTCCTCGGGCGGCACCGGCCGGAGGTCGTCGTTGGCGAAGCGGCTGTCCGGCGGGGCGGTGTCCGTGGGTATGGCGGTGTCGGTCATGGGCGGGGCCATTCGTTCGGGGGACGAGGGGGAGGGCGAACGGGCCGTGGGGAGGGGCGGGTTACGGGGACGGGGGCGCCCGGTGCGGGCCGGGCGCCCCCGCAATTCCTCAGCTCAGCGCCGGGATCACCCGCTCCCCGTACGCGTCGATGACCGCTTCCCGGGCGTCGTGCATCGCGTACACCGCGAACTGGTCGACGCCCAGGTCGCGCAGCGCCTTCAGCTTCTCGATGTGCGCCTCGACGGGGCCGAGGAGGCAGAAGCGGTCGACGATCTCGTCCGGGACGAAGGCGGTGTCCGGGTTGTCGGTGCGGCCGTGGTGGCTGTAGTCGTAGCCCTGGCGGGCCTTGATGTAGTCGGTGAGCGCCTCGGGCACCAGGCCCGAGTGCTCGCCGTACCGGGACACCAGGTCGGCGACGTGGTTGCCGACCATGCCGCCGAACCAGCGGCACTGCTCGCGGGCGTGGCCGAGGTCGTCGCCGACGTAGGCGGGCGCGGCGACGCAGATGGTCACGGAGGCGGGGTCGCGCCCGGCCTCCACGGCGGCCGTGCGGACCGCCTTGACCATCCACTCGGTCAGGAACGGGTCCGCGAGCTGGAGGATGAAGCCGTCGGCCTTCTGCCCGGCGAGGGCCAGCGCCTTCGGTCCGTACGCCGCCATCCAGACGGGCAGCCTGCCGTCCCTGACCCAGGGCAGCTTCAGGCGCTGTCCGTCGACCTCGGCCTCGCGGCCCTCCGCGAGGTCGCGGATGACGCCGATGGCCTCGCCGAGGCGGGCCAGGGTGTTGGGTTTGCGTCCGGCGACGCGCATCGCGGAGTCGCCGCGGCCGATGCCGCACACCGTGCGGTTGCCGTACATGTCGTTGAGGGTGGCGAAGGTGGAGGCGGTGACCTCCCAGGTCCGGGTGCCCGGGTTGGTCACCATCGGGCCGACGTGCATCTGCCGCGTGTGCTCCAGGATGCGGCTGTAGATGACGAACGGCTCCTGCCACAGGACCGCCGAGTCGAAGGTCCAGCCGTAGCGGAAGCCGTTGCGTTCCGCGCGGCGCATGAGGCCGACGACGGTCGAGGCGGGCGGGTCGGTCTGCAGGACGAGTCCGAAGTCCATGTGGTGCTGCTCCTGGTTACTGGCCGAGGTACTGGGAGGTGGCCCGCGGGGTGTAGACGCCGTGTCCGGCGCGTCCGGTGAACTGCCGTTCGTGCAGCACGAGTTCGCCGCGCGAGAGGACCGTCTCGACGCGGCCGGTGATCCGCCTGCCCTCGTACGCCGAGTAGTCCACGTTCATGTGGTGGGTCTCGGCGGAGATGGTCTGCTCGGCGTGCGGGTCGTAGATGACGACGTCGGCGTCGGCGCCCGGGGCGATGGTGCCCTTCTTCGGGTAGAGCCCGAACATCCGGGCGGGGCTCGCGCAGGCGATCTCGATCCAGCGGCGCCGGGTGAGGTGGCCGTCGAGCACCGCCTGGTGGAGCAGGTCCATCCGGTTCTCCACGCCCGGCAGCCCGTTGGGGATCTTGGAGAAGTCGCCGCGGCCGAGCTCCTTCTGCCCGACGAAGCAGAACGGGCAGTGGTCGGTGGAGACCACCTGGAGGTCGTTGGTGCGCAGCCCCCGCCAGAGCGCGGCCTGGTGCTCCTTGGGCCGCAGCGGCGTCGAGCAGACGTACTTGGCGCCCTCGAAGTCCGGCTCGGCCAGGTTGTCGGTGGAGAGGAAGAGGTACTGCGGGCAGGTCTCGCCGAAGACCGGAAGGCCCATGTCCCGGGCGGCGGCCAGTTCGGCGACCGCCTCCTCGGCCGACACATGGACGACGTAGAGCGGCGCCCCGGCGACCCGGGCCAGCTGGATCGCCCGGTGGGTGGCCTCGGCTTCGAGCAGCGCGCGGCGCACCTCGCCGTGGTAGCGGGGGTCGGTGCGCCCGGCGGCGAGCGCCTGCTCGACGAGGACGTCGATCGCGATGCCGTTCTCGGCGTGCATCATGATCAGCCCGCCGTTGGAGGCCGAGCGCTGCATCGCGCGCAGGATCTGGCCGTCGTCGCTGTAGAAGACGCCGGGGTAGGCCATGAACAGCTTGAAGGAGGTGATGCCCTCCTCCACCAGCAGGTCCATCTCCTTGAGCGTGTGCTCGTTCACATCGGAGAGGATCATGTGGAACGCGTAGTCGATCGCGCACTTGCCGTCCGCCTTGGCGTACCAGGCGTCCAGGCCCTCGCGCAGCGCGTGGCCCGGCGACTGCACGGCGAAGTCCACGATGGTGGTGGTGCCGCCCCAGGCGGCGGCCCGGGTCCCGGTCTCGAAGGTGTCGGAGGCGAAGGTCCCGCCGAAGGGGAGCTCCATATGGGTGTGGGCGTCGACGCCGCCCGGGATGACGTACTTGTCGGACGCGTCGATCGTCCGCTCGGCGCTCCAGCCCTGCGCCGCGCTCGACCCGTGCGCGGCGAGCGCCGCGATGCGGCCGTCCTCGATCAGTACGTCGGCGTGGATCTCGTCGGCGGCGGTGATCACCAGACCGCCGGTGATCAGGGTGCGGGTACTCATGGGTGGTGCTCCCTTTCGTACACGTACAGGTCGTACACGTTCAGGCCGGACTAGACGCTCCGCAGGGCCCGTTCCAGGATCGCCGCGCCCTCCTCCGCCTCCGCGACCGTCAGGGACAGCGGTGGGGCGATCCGCAGCACGCTGGTGTTGTGGCCGCCGCCCTTGCCGATGAGCAGACCGCCCTCGCGCGCCGCTTCGAGCACGGCGGCCGCCGCCTCCGGATGGGCCTCGTCGGTGCCCGGCTGGACCAGTTCGATTCCCGCCATCAGGCCCCGGCCGCGCACCTCGCGTACGAGCGGGAGCTGGGCCGCGACGGCCCGCAGCCGCTCGATGAGCAGGCCGCCGACGCGGCGCGCGTTGCCCTGGAGGTCGTGTTCGACGAGGTACGAGAGGTTGGCGAGGCCGGCGGCCATGGTGACCGGGGAGCCGCCGAAGGTCGAAATGGAGTTGGAGTCAAGGCAGTTCATGACGCGGGCGCTCGCCACCACACCGCCGATGGACATGCCGTTGCCGATGCCCTTGGCGAAGGTGAGGATGTCCGGCGGGCCGTTCTCGGCGTGCGCCTGCCAGCCCCAGAAGTGCTCGCCGGTGCGCCCCCAGCCGGTCTGCACCTCGTCGCTGATCCACAGGATGCCGTGCCGGTCCAGGACTTCGCGGAAGGCGGCGTAGAGCCCGTCGGGGGGCGAGGTGAAGCCGCCGACGCCCTGGATGGGTTCGGCGATGAGCGCGGCGACCTCGCGGGTGTGCCCGAGCAGGTCCTCCAGGTCCGCCACACACGCGTTGATGAACTGACGGTCACTCAACTCGGCGTAGGGGCCCCGGGAGCGGACGCCCCCGTGCACGTACAGCGTCTGCAGCGGCGACAGGCTCGTCGGCGACCAGGCGTGGTTGCCGGTGATGCCGACCGCGCTGAACGAGCGGCCGTGGTAGCTGTTGCGCATCGCCAGGATCTGGTTGGAGCCGCGGTAGGCGGTGGCGAGCAGCAGCGCCGTGTCGTTGGCCTCGGTGCCGGAGGTGGTGAAGAAGACCCGGGCGTCCGGGATGCCGGAGAGGTGGGCGATGCGCTCGGCGAGCTCCACCATCGGGCGGTTGAGGTAGAGCGTCGAGGAGTGGATGATCCGGCCGGCCTGCTCGGAGACGGCCTTGGTGACCTCGGGCAGGGCGTGGGCGGTCATCGTGGTGAGGATGCCGCCGAAGAAGTCGAGGTAGCGGTTGCCCTCGGCGTCCCAGACGTGGCGGCCCTCGCCGTGGGTGATCTCGATGGGGTGCCGGTAGTAGAGCGCCAGCCACTCGGGCAGGACCGCGCGGTGGCGGTCGAAGAGGGCGGTCACGGCTTCACCAGCCCTTCGTAGGCGTCGGGCCGCCGGTCGCGGTAGAACGCCCACTGCTGGCGCACCTCGTCGATGAGCCCGAAGTCGAGGTCCCGGACGAGGAGTTCCTCCTCCTTGTCGCTGGCGGGCTCGCCGACGAACTGGCCGCGCGGGTCCACGAAGTAGCTGGTGCCGTAGAAGTCGTTGTCGCCGTACTCCTCGCGGCCGACCCGGTTGATGGCGGCCACGAAGTACTCGTTGGCCACCGCCGAAGCGGGCTGTTCCAGCTGCCACAGATAGGCCGAAAGTCCACGCGAGGTGGCCGACGGATTGTAGACGAGCTGGGCGCCGTTGAGCCCCAACTGCCGCCAGCCTTCGGGGAAGTGGCGGTCGTAGCAGATATAGACGCCGACCCGGCCCACGGCGGTGTCGAAGACCGGCCATCCCAGGTTGCCCGGTTTGAAGTAGTACTTCTCCCAGAACCCCTTCACCTGGGGGATGTGGTGCTTGCGGTACTTGCCCAGGTAGCTGCCGTCGGCGTCGATCACGGCGGCGGTGTTGTAGTAGAAACCGGAGCCCTCGATCTCGAAGACCGGGACGACGATCACCATCCCGGTCTCGCGGGCGAGCTCCTGCATCCGCCGCACGGTCGGCCCGTCCGGCACCGGCTCCGCCCACCGGTAGTGCTCGGGCTCCTGCACCTGGCAGAAGTACGGGGCGTTGAAGACCTCCTGGAATCCAATGATCTTCGCACCCTGCCGGGCCGCCTCACGGGTGTGTTCCTCATGTTTGGCGATCATGGATTCGGTATCGCCGGTCCAACTGGCCTGGACCAGTGCGGCGCGGACAACAGTGGCCATGAGCTGCTCCTTAGACGGGCCGTCAGCCAGGCATCCACACGCGTAGATTGCGTGTGGAGAGACGGTAAAGCCCGTCACGCACCGTGGCAAGACCATCTCCATTACGCCACGAAGTCGATCACATTTCCCTCGGTACGGGGCCGGGCAGCCGGGCCCAGTTGCCCCGCCGGGCGTGCCTCAGCAGCACCGGGTCCTCCCCCACGACCACCGAGTGGCCCACCTCGGCGAGCAGCGGGAGGTCGGCCGCCTCGTCCGCGTACGCGTAGCAGTCGGCGGCGAGCAGGGCGTGCTCGCGCAGCAGGGCGCGGGCCGCGTACCCCTTGCCCTGGCCGCGCATCGGGGACCTCGGCCGGGCGCAGAGCACGGCGTCGGCGCCCAGTTCGCGCGCGAGGGGCGCGACGGCGGCGGCGGACGACGGCGTCACCAGGACCACCAGATGCCCCCGGGCGGCGTGGTCGTGCAGCGCCGCGAGGACCGGCGCGTGCCAGAGGCGGCCGAGCGGCGGCCCGGGCTCGTCGCGGCACGGCTCGGGCAGCCCGGGCACGGCCAGGAGCGTGCCCTCGACGTCGAAGAACGCGGCGGCGGCGGGCGTACGCGGGCAGGGTATGCGCGGCGGGGCTGTGCGGGAGTCCATGTCCATCGGTACGGACCCTGCCCAGCCGCGCCCTCACCTCAATCCGAAGTCTTCAACGTTCTGTTGCAATTCTGGCCACCCGGAAGGCGTGGAGGACGTCCCGTCGTCGCCCCTCGGAGACCGCTCCGGCGGCGGCGAGCAGCTGCGGCCCCAGCCGCGCCGGGGCGTGCGCGGCCAGCTGCGCCGCGTCCTCCGGCGTGCGGACCCGGACGAAGGCGCTCAGCAGCGCGTCCGCCTCGCGCTCGCGCCCGGCGTCACCCAGCGCGAGCACCGCGTCCGCGATCTGCTCGGCGGGCCGGCTCACGCCCTGGCGCAGCAGCCGGTGGCAGTCGGCGCCCTGGCCGGCGGCGGCGAGCGCGTCGGCCGCGGCGGCCAGCCGGTCGGGCGGCAGCGAGGCCGCCTCCCACAGCAGGGTGGCCCAGTCGGCGCCCAGGCCCGCGCGGTGCAGTTCGCCCGCGAACAGCGGCAGCAGGGCGGCGGGCCCGGCGGCCGCCTCGCACAGCACGGCGTGCGCCTCGCCGGTGCGGCCCCGGGCACGCAGCCGCACCAGCCGGACGACGGCCTCGCGCACGCTCCGGCGCTGGTCGCGGTCGTCCGCCCGCTCCTGCCGCTGCTCGCTCTTTCCCCGGGCGTGCTCGGGCTGCCTGCGGGTGTGCCAACCGCCGCCGAACCGGGCCCCGGTGGGCGCGGCGGCGGCGACCGGCGGCAGTAAGGGCCCGGAGTCCTCCGCCTCGGCCGCGTCGGCCTCGATCCCGGCGAACCGGGCCCCGCGCGAGATACGGCGCGCGGCGGGGCGGGGCGCGGGGACGCGGGGCGCCGGATCGGCGGCCGGTGCACCCGCACCTCCGGGCGGCCCGGGTTCGCCGGAGGCGCCCGGTCGGCCGGGACCGGCGGGGCCGCCCCACCCGCCCGGGCCGCCCTCCCCCTCGGCCGAACCGCCGGGCCGCGCCACCGCCCGCTCGCTGAACCAGCCCTTCGGGACCTCCGGCCCCAACGCGGCGATACGGGCGCGCAGTTCGGCGCAGCGCGCGGTCGCCCGGGCCAGGTCGTCCTGGATCCAGGCGAGTTCGTCCGGGGCTGCGGCGGGCAGCCGGTCGGCCGCGTACGCCTGCTCGCGGAGCATCAGGGCGAGCCGTGCGCGCAGCGCCTCGCGGCCGCCCGGGCGGGCGTCGTACGCGGCGGCGGCCGCGGTGTGCAGCGCCCGGGCCCGCACCGTCTCGCGGGCCACCGCCTCCGGGCCGTGCGTCGGCGCGAGGTCCTGGAGCAGCGACTCGACCACGTCCCAGGGCGGGATCTCGCTGCCGTCGAGACAGGCCGCCATTCCGTCGGGGTCGCGCTGCGAGAAGACCCCGTACCAGCCGCCGTACCGATCGAGCAGGGCCGTCATCCGGCCCATGTACCGCACGAACACCCCGATGTCCACCGGGAGTTGATTCACCGTCATGGCGCGATCCCCCAACCGCTCGACTGAACCCCCACGGTCCGTGGGCATTCGATACCCCCCGTATTGCGCCCGTGTTACGCCGAGGTCTTCGCCGCGATACCGGCGTGTGGCCGCGCGCCTAACGGCGTGGTGATGGACGGGGCCGCGCGCCCCCGCGCGGCGCCCCCGCGCGCCCCGCGCCCGTCACACCGCCGATCCCCGCCCGGGGTTGTCCGCGTGCGTCAGCGTCTCCCAGGCCACGAACAGGTCGTCGGTCCCCGCCGGGCGCATGCGCTCGGCGAGCTTCTCGGTCTCGGGGAGCTTCAGGTGCATCCGGTTGCGCAGATGGTTGAGGGCGACCTCCACGTCCGGGCCCATCGTGCGCTCCACCTTGCCGCCGCACAGCCACGGCGGGGCCGCCTCGCCCAGCTGGTAGCGGGCGTGGAACTCCAGGGCGGCGCGCAGCCGCTCGGCCGTCGGCCCGTACAGGTCGACGCCCTGCTGCCACGCGGTCTCCGCGATGTGCCCGGAGGCGGCCAGCGAATAGCCGATGTGCATGAAGTTGCGGCAGGTCTCCTGGCCGAGCCCGTCGGCGTACGTGCGCTGGCCGAACCAGTACGTGGCCAGCTTCTCCGGGGTGTTCATGGTGCCGCCGGGCGGCGGTTTGGGCAGCTTCCCGTCGGAGCCCAGGTAGAAGTACGCGGGGACCCGCGCCCGGTAGCGGGCCAGGGACTCGGTGAACAGCTCGCGGTCCTCCACGAACACCGCGATCCCGATGGCCGCGTCGGTCATCGCCAGTTCCCAGTTGCCGTTGTAGTCGGGGACCTTGGCGGTCAAGGCGGGCAGATAGGCCTTGCGCAGCATCCACTTGAAGCGCTGGACGTCGGCGGCGCCCCACTTCGGGTAGCCCGCGTGCACGATGTCGGCGGCGCGCGCCCAGGAGGAGCCCGCCCAGGCGGTCTGCAGGCCCGCGTTGCCCTCGGTGTGCTCCTTCATCACCTTCGACCAGCCGTCCATGATCTCGACGGCCTTGCGGGCGTGCGCCTCGTCGCCGCCGACGGACCAGAGGAGCGCCTGGGTGTACGCGGCGATCGCGTCCTCGCGCTCGGCCAGACACGAGGGCGGCCCGGCGTTCGGCGGACAGGGCACGACCTCGGCGGGGTGCGCGGTGTACGCGAGCGAGCCGTACCGGCTGGTCCGCATCTTCTCGTACGCCGAGCGCCACGGCTCCCGGCCGTCCCGCACCCGCTTTCGTACGGCGTCCAGCTGACTCTTGCCGATCACCACGCCCGGGTGACGGAAGGCGGTGACGGCGCCCTGGTCAACGGTCGCGGAGACGCGGGAAGCGGGGGCGCAGGCGGTGAGGGCGGCGGCGAGCGCGAGGGCGGCGGCGCGGCGGGGCCAGGCCTGGGTGGGCGGCTTGAACACGTTTTCCACGGTGGCGCCGGTCGGCCCCGCCCGCAGAATCTATTGGGCCGACCGGGCCGCCCGGCTCAGACACGTCCCCTTCAGCCGACCCCCCCGGCTCGGACACGTCCACCCCTGAGCCGAGCCCCCCGGTTCCGGGTCACGTCCCCCTCAGCCGAGCCCCCCGGCTCAAGCACGGCCCCCTCCACCGAACCCCCCGGCTCAAGCACGGCCCCCTCCGCTGAGCCTCCCGGATCCGGCACGGCCCCCTTAGGGGCGCGGGGAACTGCGCGCCCAGCCAGCCACGGTCCGCAGACGAACGAAGGGGGTACGGGACTAGACTCGCCCTCATGGTCCGCACCCCCCTCACCCCCGAAGAGCGCGAGCGCGGCGAACGGCTCGGCCGGTTGCTGCGGGCCGCGCGCGACGGGCGCAGCATGAGCGAGGTCGCCGCGGCCGCCGGTCTCTCCGCCGAGACCCTGCGGAAGATCGAGACCGGCCGCGCGCCGACCCCGGCGTTCTTCACCGTGGCCGCGCTCGCCTCCGTGCTCGGCCTCTCGCTGGACGAGGTCGCGGGACACTGCACGCCGCTGGCGGCGTAAGCACTTCGCCGGTGGCGATTCGTCTGCGGACCGTGCGTGGCTGGTCGCGCAGTTCCCCGCGCCCCTGAAAGTGCTGTGCGCACCCCACTACGGAAGTCGGCCCGCGAGGGGGCCGTGCGCACCCCACCCCGCCCCCCTACGGGAACTCCGCCCCCTCCGCCGTCCACCCCGGCACCTGGAACCGCGGGTCCACATCCCGCCGATGGACCTCCTCCCCGCAGGACCGGCACATGATCGCCGGGTCCAGATCCGCCCCGCACGAGTGCCGCCACACCGTGGGCGGCACATCCGCCAGGTGGCGGTCGCCCCAGCGCATCAGCATCAGCAGCACCGGGCGCAGCTCCTGACCCGCCTCGGTGGCCCGGTACTCGTACCGCGGCGGGCGCTCGTTGTAGAGCACCTTCTCCAGGACGCCCGCGTCGACGAGCCGGCGCAGCCGGGCGGTGAGGATGTCGCGGGGGGCGCCCACGTTGCGGGCGATCGCGTCGAAGCGGTGCACACCGAAGAAGACCTCGCGCAGGACGAGCAGCGCGTACTTCTCCCCCACGACCGCCAGCGCGTCGGCGATCGAGCAGGGCCGGGAGTTCTTGTGCGACGTCGTCATGGTTCCACGGTAAGCCAGGATCACCAGTGCATTGGATTTTCCAACCCAGCGAGTTACAGTGAATCCACTTTTCCAACCTACTCGCCGGTAGCGCGGGTGGGACCCGAGCGGAACCGAGGAGCACGCGATGCGTGACGCCGTGATCGTGGAAGCCGTCCGTACCCCGACAGGAAAGGGAAAGCCGGGCGGGGCGCTCTCCCAGACACACCCCGTAGAACTGCTCGCCCACACCCTGCGCGCCCTCGTCGAGCGCAGCGGTGTCGACCCGGCGCTGGTCGACGACGTGATCGGCGGCACCGTCGACCAGGTCGGCGAGCAGGCCATGAACACCACCCGGTACGCCTGGCTCTCCGCCGGGTTCCCCGACACCGTCCCCGCGACGACCGTGGACCGCCAGTGCGGCTCCTCGCAGCAGGCCGTCCACTTCGCCGCCCAGGGCGTGATCTCGGGGGCGTACGACCTGGTCGTGGCGTGCGGGGTGGAGTCGATGAGCCGGGTGCCGATGTGGTCGAACGTACCGGCCGGCAAGGACCCGTTCGGCCCGGGCGTGGCCGCCCGCTTCCCGGAGGGCCTCGTCCCGCAGGGCATCAGCGCCGAGCTGATCGCGGCGAAGTGGTCGATCGGGCGCGAGCGGATGGACGAGTTCGCCACCGCCTCGCACCAGAAGGCCGCCGCGGCCTGGGACGCCGGGCTCTTCGACGCCGAGACCGCGCCGATCGCCGGGCTGACGCGGGACGAGTCCGTACGTCCCACGACGACCCCGGAGATCCTCGCCGGGCTGAAGCCCTCCTTCGTCGACCCGCACTTCGCCGAGCGGTTCCCGCAGATCGACTGGTCGGTGACGGCGGGCAACAGCAGCCCCACGAACGACGGCGCCTCCGCCGTCCTGATCACCTCCAGCGAGACCGCGGCGAAGCTCGGGCTGCGCCCGCTCGCCCGGCTGCACAGTTTCGCGGTGACCGGCTCCGACCCGGTCCTCATGCTCACCGGAGTCATCCCCGCGACAGAAAAGGTGCTGCGCAAGGCCGGACTCGGCCTCGGCGACATCGACCTCTTCGAGGTCAACGAGGCCTTCGCGAGCGTGGTGCTCGCCTGGCAGCAGGAGACCGGCGCCGACCCCGCGAAGGTCAACGTGCAGGGCGGCGCGATCGCGCTCGGCCACCCGCTGGGCGCCAGCGGCACCCGGCTGATGACCACGCTGGTGCACTCCATGCGGCTGCGCGGGGCGCGGTACGCCCTCCAGACCATGTGCGAGGCGGGCGGACTCGCCAACGCCACGGTCCTGGAAGCCCTCTGACCTCGCCTCAGCCCGTGTCACCCGTATGGCCGTCTGCGTGACCGCTCCACCCGACCGGTATAGTAATTGGAATGGTAGAGATCAAGACGGACGCACAGATGGACGCGATGCGGGAGGCCGGGCGGGTGGTCGCGCGGGCGCTCGCCGCGGCGCGGGACGCGGCGGACGTGGGCGTGAGCCTGCTGGACCTCGACACCGCGGCCCATGAGGTACTGCGCGCGGCGGGCGCCTCCTCGCCGTTCCTCGGCTATCACCCGGACTTCGCGCCGGTACCGTTCCCCGCCGTCGCCTGCGTCTCCGTCAACGACGCCATCGTGCACGGCGTCCCGGACGGCTACCGGCTGCGCGACGGCGACCTGGTCAGCGTCGACTTCGGCGCGGTCCTGGACGGCTGGGCCGGGGACTCGGCGATCAGCTTCACGGTGGGCCGGGCGCGGAGCGAGGACGTCCGGCTGATATCGACGGCGTACGAGGCGCTGGAGGCGGGCATCGCGGCCGCCACCGTGGGCAACCGCATCGGCGACATCGCGCACGCGATCGGCACGGTGTGCCGGGGCGCCGGATACGGCATCCCGGAGGACTTCGGCGGCCACGGCATCGGCCGAGAGATGCACGAGGACCCGGGGGTGCCCAACGAGGGCCGCCCGGGCCGGGGCATGACCCTGCGGCACGGCATGGTCCTGGCGATCGAGCCGATGCTGATCGCGGACGGCACCGACGGGTACTACCCGGCCCCGGACGGCTGGACCCTGCGCACGGTCACCGGCGTCCGCGCGGCCCACACCGAGCACACGGTGGCCATCACGGACTCCGGGCCGCGGATTCTGACGCTTGTGTGAGCCGCACCCTTCATTGACGTTCCGTCATGACAGCGTGAGGCACAGCTTTTTGGCCCGAACCGGGCGCCCGGTTCGGGCCAGAAGACGCCCCCCGAAACGGCCTCACGCTGGCTGGTCCGTACCTGTACCGGAAGGTGACGTTCTGCTGTCATGGTCCCGCCAACCCCCCACAGGAGAACCCGGGCTGGCGACATGACCCGAAGGGAGCGTCATGTTCAACGCACTGGCCATCGGCGGCGCGTCCGCCGTTCTGCTGGCCGCCCCGCTCAGCGCCTCCGCCCACTCCCCCGGCGGCTGGGGCACCCCGCCGCCCGACAAGATCGTGATCGACCTCGTGACCGTCAACGGCTCGGGGTGTCCGGCGGGTACGGCGGCCGTCGCGGTCTCACCCGACAACACCGCGTTCACCGTCACGTACAGCACCTACACGGCACAGGTCGGCAAGGGCTCCTCGCCGACCGACATCAG
Organism: Streptomyces sp. TLI_146; assembly: GCF_002846415.1. Classification (NCBI taxonomy): domain Bacteria; kingdom Bacillati; phylum Actinomycetota; class Actinomycetes; order Kitasatosporales; family Streptomycetaceae; genus Streptomyces; species Streptomyces sp. TLI_146. The sequence continues at coordinate 7,100,855 of NZ_PJMX01000001.1, read as the reverse complement.
AAAGAACTGCCAGCTGGCGCTGAACGTCCACGTCCCGCAGGGCTTCACCTACGCGATCGCCTCGGCCGACTACCGCGGCTTCGCCCATCTGGAGAAGGGCGCCACCGCGCAGGAGCGGGCGAACTACTACTTCCAGGGCATGTCCCAGACTGCCTCCGCCACGCACCCGTTCAAGGGTCCGTTCTCCGACGACTGGCAGACCAACGACACCACGGACGTCTCCGCCCTCGTCTACAAGCCCTGCGGTGAGGAGCGCTATCTGAACATCAACACCGAACTGCGGGCCGGGGGCGGCACCTCCGACACGACCAACACCACCAGCTTCATCAGCATGGACTCGACCGACGCCAGCATCAACACCATCTACCACTTCTCGTGGAAGGTGTGTCCGCCGAAGTGACACGCACGCGGGCCGCCCGGCACGGCGCGGGCGGCCCGCACCCGCTCAGTTGGCGGCCACGAACTGTCTGGCCAGCTCGTCGCCGAGGGAGACCGCCGCGCTGTGGCTCTCGATCGGCTTCGCCCGCGAGTTCTTGAAGAGGATGTACGTGACGCCGGACTCGGCCCCGCCGGTGGCCGGGTCGGGGTTTATCCCCAGCGCCTTGGCGGTGGCGTAGGACGCCTCACCGATGATCTTGGAGGGGCCGGTGTCGCCGACCACCGCGTACTCGACCCTGTTCTTGTAGATGACGGCGACCACACCACCGCCCTTTATCCCGGCCGAGGAGTAGTTCCAGATCGAGCTGGAGCTCGGCACGACGACGTACGGCAGCTTCTCGGCGCTCAGCGGTTTGCCGTCGGACTGGTGGAAGGCGGTGTCGCCCTGGAACCACGGGTCGGTGCCGCGGTTGCAGGCGGTGGTGGTCTGGCCGTCGCAGTCGACATCCAGGTCGGCCTTCCAGAACACGGCGCCGTTCTTGCCGCAGACCGGGACCGTCGCGGCGGTCTCGCTGTCGGTCCGGTACTTGCCGCTGGAGATCTGCGAACAGGTCGTCACCTTGGCCAGCAGTTCGGCCGCGCCGACCGAACCCTCCTCGGTACGGGTGGGGGAACCGGTCGCGGCGGCCGTGTTCAGTGCGGTGGCGGGGAGGGCGGCGGTGGCCAGCAGCGTGGCACCAAAGGCGGCGGCGAGGGCGAGCGTTCGAGTACGCACGTGGGGGCACCCTTCTGTTAGGAAAGTTTCCTTACCTGACCCGAACAATCTGGCCCGTCTGCATGAGCGCGTCAATACTGGTCACATGAAATGAAACGCGGCCCCCGTCCCCACCGGGACGAGGGCCGCGCCCGCTTCACCCGACCGGCGGACGGGTTCTGACGAAGTGTCACCCAGCTGGGCGCACCACCATCGCCGAACCGCCACCGCGCCGGACCTTCTCGGCCGCCGCCACCCAGCGGCCGTCACCGAGCCGCTCCACCCCGGTCGCCGCGCCGATCATCGGGTTGAGCGTGAACTTGTGTCCCAGCGCCTCCAGTTGGGCCTTCAGCGGGCTGTTGTAGAGCCCGGGCTCCAGCTCGGTCGCCGCCGCGTTGCGCTGGCTGGCGCGCGGGGCCGCGATGGCGTCGACCAGCGGCAGGCCCCGGTCGAGGTGCCCGACGAGGGACTGGAGCACCGTGGTGATGATGGTCGCGCCGCCCGGCGAGCCGAGCGCGAGCACCGGCCTGCCATGAGCGTCGAGGACGATCGTCGGCGACATGGACGAGCGCGGCCGCTTGCCGGGCCCCGGCAGGTTCGGGTCGTGGACGGCCGGGTTCGCCGGGGCGAACGAGAAGTCCGTCAGCTCGTTGTTGAGCAGGAAGCCCCGGCCGGGCACCGTGATGCCGCTGCCGCCGGTCTGCTCGATGGTGAGGGTGTACGAGACGATGTCGCCCCACTTGTCGGCCACCGTCAGATGCGTGGTGTTCTCACCCTCGTACGTGGTGGGCGAGGCCTGGCCGGAGGTGGCGCAGGGCGCCGGGTGGCGGGGGTCGCCGGGCGCCAGCGGGCTGGTCAGGGCCTTGGTGTCGCTGATGAGGCAGGCCCGCGAGTCCGCGAACTTCCGCGAGAGCAGCCCCTTGGTCGGTACGTCCTCGAAGGCCGGGTCGCCCACCCAGCGGCCCCGGTCCGCGAAGGCCACCCGGGTCGCCTCGATGTAGCGGTGCAGATACCGGGCCTCGGACGCCTTCGACAGGTCGGTGTGCTCCAGGATGTTCAGCGCCTCGCCGACCGTGGTGCCGCCCGACGACGACGGCGCCATGCCGTAGACCTTCAGGCCCCGGTAGTCCACCTTCGTCGGTGTCTGGTGCTTGACCGCGTAGGAGCGCAGGTCCTTCTCGGTGAGGTCGCCGGGGCGGGCGACACGCGCCGAGCCGGCCGCGACGGGGGGCTTGCGGACGGTCCGTACGATGTCGCGCCCCAGGTCGCCGCGGTAGACGGCGTCCGCGCCCGTACGCCCCAACTCCTCGTAGGTGCGGGCGAGATCGGGGTTCCTCAGCTTCGAGCCGACCACCGGGAGCTGTCCGCCGGGCAGGAAGAGCTTGGCGGTGTCCGGGAAGTCGGCGAACCGCGCCTGGTTGTCGGCGGTCTGCTGGCGGAAGGTGTCATCCACCGTGAAGCCGTCGCGCGCGATCTTCTCCGCGGGCTTGAGGAGGCGGCTCAGCGGCTTGGAGCCCCAGGCGTCGAGGGCCGCGTCCCAGGTGGCCGGGGTGCCGGGGGTGCCGACGCTGAGCCCGCTGGTCACCGCGTCCGGGAACGGGAGCGGCTTGCCGTTCTCCAGGAACAGGGACGAGGTCGCGGAGTGCGGCGCCCTCTCGCGGCCGTCGATGGTGTGCACGGTGCGGGACTTCGCGTCGTAGTAGACGAAGTATCCGCCGCCGCCGATGCCCGACGAGTACGGCTCGGTGACGCCGAGGGCGGCGGCCGTGGCGACGGCGGCGTCCACCGCGTTGCCGCCGTGCTTGAGGACCTCGATGCCGGCTGCGGTGGCGTCCGCGTCGACGCTGGCGACGGCGCCCCCGTAGCCGATCGCCTCGGGCGTCTTGACGGGCGGGGGCGCGGTTCTCGGCGGGGCGGCCGCGACCGAGGTCGCCACGGCCGCGGCGACGGCCAGTAACGAGAGACTGCGGACGGCGGAGCGACGCATGCGTACCTCCTGGGTGCGAATGTCCGCGCAGCGTAGCGCCGCGCCCGCGGTCGCGTCAGGACCGTCCGCGAAGGCGACACGAACACGACATCGAACTCCCGCTAACATGCCCGCCCATGAACGACGACGTGCGCAACATCGTGCTGGGAGTGGTCGCCGCGGGCATCAGCGCCGCCCTGGGCTGGCTCACCCGCACCTATCTCTGGAACCGAAGGCTCCGCCGCAAGCAGGCGTTCTTCGGGCTGCCGACCCACTCCGAGTGCCTGCTCGTCGTCAACCGGGACGCGGGGGCGGAGGGCGCGGTGCACCGGTTCGACGTGTTCGCGCTCCTCGAACTCGCCTCGCTCATCAAGGACTGCGGTGCCCACGCGCGGATCGTCCAGCACGACCTGACCCAGCAGGGCTTCGGCGAGCGCACCGAGTTCTGCCTCGGCGGCCCGTACTCGAACCGTCGTATGGCCGCGCACCTCTCCGCCCTGCTGCCGGGGGTGACGATGAACGTGGACACCGAGCCCGGCCCGGACCGGGGTGCGTTCACCATCGGCGGGGAGAAGTACCAGGTGGAAGGCGGGGTCACCGAGTACGTGATCCTCGCCCGGGTCACCGCGGGCCAGGGGCAGCGGCCGGTGTTCCTGTTCTGCGGCCAGCGCGCGATAACCAACCAGGCGGCCACCCGCTATCTCGCCCGCAACCACCAGAAGCTGGCCCGCAAACACGGCAACGGCACGTTCTGCCTGCTTCTGAAGGTCGTCAACTCCCTGGCGTACGGCCCGGACGTGGTGGAGGTCGTCGCCGACGTCACCCGCGCGGCCCTGACCCCGGCCCCGGCAGCCGGAGCGGCAGCGATTTGACCCCGTTGATGAAGTTGGAGACCAGTCGGCGCGGCGGCCCGGCGGGCTCGTAGCCGGGCAGCAGCCGGAGCGCCTCCTCGTGCAGCACCCGCAGCTGGAGCCGGGCGAAGTGGGCGCCGAGGCAGACGTGCGGGCCGTCCCCGAACGAGACGTGGGGGTTGGGCGTCCGCGTCAGGTCCAGCCGCTGGGGGCGGGTGAAGACGCGCTCGTCGTGGTTGGCCGAGGCGTGGAAGACCACCACCTTGTCGCCCGCGCGCACCCGCTGCCCGGCGAGCACGGTGTCCCGGGCGGCGGTGCGGCGGAAGGTGAGAACCGGCGGGTGCCACCGCAGCAGCTCGTCCACGGCCGTGTCCAGGGAGGCTTCGCCCGCGCCCAGCGCCCGCCGCTGGTCCGGGTGTTCGGCCAGCGCCAGGAAGCCGCCGGGCGCGGCGGCGCGCACGGTGTCGTTGCCCGCCACGGTCAGCAGGAAGAAGAACATCTCCAGCTCGGCGTCGGCCAGTTCGGAGTGCGCCAGCGAGGTCATGATGTCGTCGGCGGGCTCGCGCCGCTTGTACGCGGCGAGCTCCTGGGCGTACGCGAACATCTCGCGCAGCATCGCGGGCGAGCGCGGGTTGACCGGCCGCCCGTCGGGGCCGAGCACCGGCGGCTCGTCCGGGTCCTGGTAGCCGATGACCCGCTCGGTCCATTCGAGGAGCAGCCCGCGGTCGCTGCCGGGCACCCCGAGCAGATCCGCGAGGTTGAGCAGCGCGTAGTCGTCGGTGACCTCGGTGACCAGGTCGAAGACCCCGTCCTCGGCGCCGTCGCGGGCCGCGCCCAGCAGGGTGCGCGCCCGGGCCCGTACCGCCGCCTCGAACCGGTCGGTGCGGCCGGGGGTGAAGGCGCGGCTCACCAGGCGGCGCAGCCTGCCGTGCTGCGGGGGATCCTGGTTGAGCATCATGCGGCGGATGAACGGCAGGTCGTCGGGGTCGGGGTCGCGGATCTGGGTGGCGCCGAGGGTGGAGGAGTAGGTGGCCGGGTCCTTCAGCACCCGTACGACGTCGGCGTGCCGGGTGACCGCCCAGAAGCCGGGCCCGGCGGGCCAGCCCAGCACCTCGTACTCCTCCTGCCAGGCCACCGGGTGCCGCTCGCGCAGCTCCCGGTAGTCGTCGTGGGGCGGCCCGGCGGCGTACCGGCGCGGGTCGAAGACGTCCGGCAGATCACTCATCGCACCAAGGTGACGGCAACCGGACGCCCGCGACAAGAGTGCCCGGCCGCCTCAGAACGGACAGCGCTCCGGAGCGAGCGTGGTGTCGCTGCCCTTCAGGACCACACTGACCGCGCCGCTGTCCGCCATCGCGTGCGCCGCGGTGCAGGCCAGCTGCCGGCGGGCCACGGCGGAGAAGTCGCGTACGGGGCGGTACAGCGTGATCCGTACGGTGGTGCCTTCCACGTTGATCGCCATCGCCTCGAAGTAGCCGGGCAGTTCGGAGGTCAGCCCCGCGGCCCGGTCGGCCTCCCGGGGCCCGTCGAGGAGCGTCATGACGGCCCGGCCCACGGTCGCCTTCTCCTTCTCCCCGGAGTCCCGGATGACGGGCAGCACTCCGTCGGGGCCCTTGAGGTAGACGGCCACGCCGCCGTGGGCGGCGTCCGGCACCGTCTGCACGATCGCCGGGTCGCCCACCTCCACGACCCCGGACGGCCGCACCCCGCAGGCGGCCGGCGCCAGCACGGCGGGCAGCAGCAGCGCGAGCGCGCGGGTCCTCGACCGCCTCATGACACCGGCTCCCCCGCCAGCGGCTCTCCTGACAGCGGCTCCCCTGGCAGCGGCTCCGCGAGCGGCGGGCGCAGCGGGAGCGCCACGGTGAACACGGCGCCGCCTTCGCGGTGGTTGGCGGCCCGGACCGTGCCGCCGTGCAGCCGGACGTTCTCCAGGGTGATGGCGAGGCCCAGGCCGCTGCCCACCGAGCGGGTCCGGGCGGCGTCGGCCTTGAAGAAGCGGTCGAAGATGTGCGGCAGCACGTCCGGGGCGAGCCCTGGGCCGCTGTCGTGCACCTCGGTCACCACCCGGGGGCCCTCGGGGAGTTCCTCGGTGCGCAGGGTCACCCGGACCGGTGCGGCGCCGTGCCGCAGCGCGTTGCCGACGAGGTTGGCCACGACGATGTCGAAGCGCCTGGGGTCGAGCATCGCCCGTATCCCGTCGGGGAGTTCGACGACGACCTCCTGCTCCCACCGTCTGCGCTGGAGCGTCTTGGCGATGGTCTCGGCCACGTCCACCTCGTCGAGGTTGAGCGCGGCCGCCTTGGCGTCGAAGCGGGAGATCTCCATCAGGTCGTCGACGAGCGTGGCGAGCTTGCCGGTCTCGGCGGAGACGAGCCGCACGGCGGCGGCCGTGTCGGGGTCGAGCCGGTCGGCGTCCTCGTCGAGCACCTCCGTGACGGCGAGCATCCCGGCGAGCGGGGTGCGCAGCTCGTGCGAGACGTCGGCGGCGAACCGGCGGGCCCTGGCCTCGGCCTTCTGGAGCTCCTCGACGGACCGCTCCAGCTCCTTGGCGGACTCGTTGAACGTCCAGGCCAGATCGGCCAGTTCGTCCGATCCCTTCACCTCGATACGGGTGTCGAGACGCCCCTTGCCCATGCTGCTGGCGGCCCGGCGCAGATCGCGCACCGGCCGCAGCACGCTGCGGGCGGCGAGCAGCGCGGGCACCAGGGCGATGGCGAGCGCGGGCAGTGCGCCGTCGCGGGCGGCGCTGACCATCGCCTGGACGGTGTCCTCCTCGGCGCTGAGCGGCATCACCGCGTACATCATGATCCCGCTGGGCTGCGTGGGCTGTATCCCTTCCACCCCGAGCCGCACCGGCATGCCCATGGTCAGCCAGGGCTGGCCGTCCTTCATCACCCGCTGGAAGGTGCCGTGCGGGTTGGCGCGGGCGCGGCGCCGCAGCTCCTCGGTGAGGAGGGCGGACGTGGGCTGGCTGACGTTGGAGGCGCGCAGCGTGCCGTACTCGGCGTACACGTACCAGGGGTGCGGCTTGCCCTGGCGGCCCACGGCGAGGCTCAGCTGGCGCAGGGACTCGCGGCTCATCGGCAGCGTGACCTTCTGGGCGCCGATCTGTTCGCGCAGCTGGTCGACGGCGGTGTCCTGGGCCTGCTGGAGGATCGCCGAGCGGGCCTCCTGGTAGACCAGGGTCGCGGTGGTGCCCGCGGCGATCACCGCGACCAGGAGGAAGGCGGCCACAAGACGGGCCCGCAGGCCGATGCGCCCGAGCCGTTTGAGCGCACGTATCACCGCAGCGGTCCGAAGCGGTAGCCGAAGCCGCGGACGGTCTGGATGTAGCGGGGGCTGCCCGACACGTCCTCGATCTTGTTCCGCAGCCGCCGCACGCACGCGTCCACGAGCCGCGCGTCACCGTGGTAGCTGTGCTCCCACACCGACTCCAGCAGCTGCTGGCGGCTGAAGACCTGCTCGGGCGAGGCCGCGAGGTGCAGCAGCAGCTTCAGCTCGGAGGGGGCGAGCTGCAGCCGCTCGCCCGACTTGGCGGCGGTGAGCCCGGCCCGGTCGAGGGCGAGTTCGCCGTGGAATTCGAGGCCGGGGCGCCCGCCGGGGTCGGCGAGGCGGCGCAGCACGGCCCGGATGCGGGCCTCGATGACCTCGGTGCGGGCGGGCTTGACGATGTAGTCGTCGGCGCCCGCCTCCAGGCCCACCACGACGTCGAAGTCGTCGCCGCGCGCGGTGAGCATGATGATCGGCAGCTGGCTGGTCTCGCGGATGCGGGTGCAGACCTGGACGCCGTTGATGCCGGGCAGCATCAGGTCCAGGAGGACCAGTTCGGGCTGGAAGGTGCCGAGCGCCGCGAGCCCCGCCTCGCCGGTCTCGGCCGCGCGCACCTCGTGGCCGCGCCGACGCAGACCGAGCTCGACCCCTTCCCGTACGGAGGGGTCGTCCTCTATGAGCAGCACGCGTGGCATGAGCGTCAGTATCCCAGGAGTCTCAGGGGTCTCGGATGTCGCAGGGGTCTCACGTGCCGCAGGGGTCCAGGACCGGCCGGGCGGCGGGGCCGGTCAGCGGCTCCGGCCGCCCCGCAGCTTGCCGATCATGTCGTTGATCCCGTCGAGCCGCAGCGGCCGCGCGAGCAGCGCCACCGTCACCAGCAGCACGGCCGTCCCGGCCCCGGTCGCCGCGATGTCGCCGAGCCCGTCGGCCGCGCGGGCCGCCGCGTATCCGAGCAGCGCGGCGGGCACGCAGCCCAGCAGCAGTCGGCCGTGGGCGGCGAGCGAGGGCGAGCGCAGCAGCCCGCCGCCGCCGAGCCTGCGGTCGAGGGTGTACGCGGTGACCGCGCACCCGGCGAACAGGGCGAGCGAGTACGCCCCGGCCATCCCGGTGACCGCCCAGCGCGCGGGCAGCAGCACGAAGGCGAGCGCGGTCAGGCCCGCGTTGCACCCGGCGATCACCAGGTTGAGGACGAACGGGGTGCGGGTGTCGCTCAGCGCGTAGAACCCGCGCGAGAGCACGTACTGCCCGGAGAAGGCGATGAGCCCGGGGGCGAACGCCATCATCATCCCCGCCATCACCGACACATCGGCCGGGGACGTCCTGCCGTACCCGAAGACCGCGCCCATCAGCCAGGGCGCGAGCGCGAGCAGCGCGCAGGCGGCCGGGACGATCATCGCGGCGCTGGTGCGCAGCCCGTAGGAGAGGTCGCGGCGCACCGCCGCCGGGTCCCGGTCGGCGGCCGCCCGGCTCATCCGGGGCATCAGCGCGGTGAGGATGGAGACGGTGACGATGCCGTGCGGCACCACCCAGAGCATGTAGGCGTTGGTGTACGCGGTGTAGCCCGCGCCACCGGCGACACCCTGGTCGTGGGCGTGCTGCCCGGCGATGGTGGAGAGCCGGGTCACCACCCAGTACGCGGCCTGGTTGGTCAGGACGAGCAGCACCAGCCAGCCCGCCGAGCGCAGCGGGCGGGTGATGCCGCTGCCGCGCCAGTCGAACCGCGGCCGCCAGCGGAACCGGGCCGCGGTCAGCGCCGGGAACAGGGCGAGCGCCTGCACCACGATCCCGGCGGTGGTGCCCCAGCCCAGGATCCGGGTGTCGGTGGCGCTCAGGGTGGCGCCGGAGGTCCCGGCGGTCGCCAGGTAGAGGCCGAACACCGCGATCACGACGAGGTTGTTGAGGACGGGCGTCCACATCATCGCGCCGAACCGGCCGCGCGCGTTGAGCACTTGCCCCAGCAGCGTGAACAGTCCGTAGAAGAGGATCTGCGGCAGGCAGTAGCGGGCGAAGGCGACCGTGAGGTCGCGCTGGGCGCCGGTGTAGTCGGTGTAGAAGTCGATGATCCGCGGTGCGGCGAGCACCGAGAGGGCCGTCATGGCCACCAGGGCCGCGGTGCACGCGGTGAGCAGCCGGTCGGTGTAGGCCTTGCCGCCGTCGGTGTGCTCCTTGGCGGCGCGGACCAGCTCGGGCACGAAGACCGCGTTGAGGGTGCCGCCTATGAGCAGGGTGTAGAGGATGTTGGGGATGGTGTTGGCGACCGTGAAACCGTCGCCGACGAGCCCGGTGCCGAGGGCCGCGACCACCACGGCGGAGCGCACGAACCCGGTCGCCCGCGAGACGACCGAACCGGCGGCCATCACCGCGCCGCTGCGCGCCACCGACGCCTTGGCCGCGTGGCGGGGCCCGGCGTGGACGGGGGCCGTCACCGGCGCGCCAGATAGGCCTGGAACGCGCGGTACAGCGCGTGGTTGGCGGTGCCGCTCATCGGTGTCTCCCACTCCCCCAGTGTCTCGACCACCTGCCCGCCGGTGCCCAGTTTCCAGCGCAGCAGACCGAACGGGCGGTCTTGTGGATCAAGGGTGGAGGGTACCCCGCGCATGTCGTACACCTCGGCGCCGAGTGCGTGCGCGTCCAGCATCATCTGCCACTGCAGGGCGTTGCTGGGCCGCACCTCGCGGCGGTGGTCGGCGGAGGCACCGGTCTGGTACCAGACCCGCCGCCCGGCCGTGATCATGGTGTGGGCGGCCAGGACTTCGCCGCCGTGCAGGGCGAGGTAGAGGCGCATCCGGCCCGGCTGCTCGGCGTTGAGCACCGCGTACTGGCGCTCGTAGTACGCAAGCGACCGGCCGAGCCGGAAGCCGTCGCGCTCCTCGGTGATCCGCAGCAGCCGGTAGAACTCGGGCAGATCGGCCGCGCCCGCGGTGACCACCTCCACGCCCGCCTTCTTGGCGGTGCGCACATTGCGGCGCCACTCCTGGTTGAGCCCGGACCACAGCTCGTCGGGGGTGCGCCCGGCCAGTCGGACCTGGAAGACATGGCGCGGCTGGGCGTCGGCGTCGCCGTCGTCGCCCCCGCAGCGCCGCCAGCCGCGCGCCCGCAGCCGCTCGGCGACGGCGGAGCCGAGCGGGTCCACCTCGGTGGCGAGCACATCGCCGACCTTGCGGCCGGGCCCGGTCGCGGACTTCAGCAGGGCGGCGTCCCAGCGCCGGTAGGCGGGCGAGGGCCCGATGCGCACGGCGAAGGCGCCCGCCCGGCGCAGATGGCGCAGCAGCGGCCCCAGCCAGCGGTCGATGTCGGGGTCCGCCCAGTCCGCGACCGGGCCTTCGGGCAGGTAGGCGAAGTATTTCCGGGTGCCCGGGAATTGCCGGTAGAGCACCAGGGCCGCGCCCTTCATTTCACCGGTGTCAAGGTGCCAGCCGACCCTTTCCGCCGACCATTGGTCCTTGACCTCGGCCCACGACGGGTGCTGCAGGAAACTCACGTCGGTACGGTCCTCCAGAAAGGACCGGTACTCGGCGACGGAGAGACCACGCACCCGCAGGTCCTGGTCGCGGTCGCCGCTCACGAGCAGTGCGGACACGTGGGTGACCTCCCAAGTACGCCCCGCCGTCGGTGCCGCGGGGATGCACAGGATGCTCACAGCGGACCATGACCGGGCCGCGCGGCGTATGTGACCGGATGATGACGGTTCCTCTGCGGTGCTCGTCACAATCGAAATCCGGAGATTCCCCGCACTTTCCGCAACCTAGAGTCGAGTTACCGACTCTCTCCTATGGAGAAGCATTGCTACGGAGGTTTTCCAGTTGAGCCGCATACGCCGCCACACCCCGCTCCGCCGCCGCCCGGTCCGTAACGCCGCGATCGTCGGCACCGCTGTCCTCGCCGCGGCCCTCACCGCCTGTTCCGGTGGCTCGGGCGGGTCCGGCGACGGCAAGGGGGGCGCCGCCGATCTGGCGGGCGCGGGCAAGAAGGCCGAGATATCGGTGAACCTGACGGGCCAGCAGGCGAAGGCGGGCGAGCCGGTGAAGGTCACCCTGGCCGCCGGCAAGCTCCAGGAGGTCACGGTCACCGACGCCAAGGGCGGCAAGCTGGCCGGGAAGACGGGCGCCGACGGCAGGACCTGGACCTCGGACCGGGTCGCCGCGCCCGGTACGACGTACGCGGTCGAGGCGAAGGACGACAAGGGCTCCACCGCCAAGGCCGGCTTCACGACCGCCGCCGCCGACAAGGTGAACAAGCTGTCGCTGTCGCCCGGCAAGGACACCACGGTCGGCGTCGCCCAGCCGCTGTCGATCGTCTTCGACCACCCGGTGAAGAACAAGGCGGCGGTCGAGAAGCAGCTCAAGGTGACCACCTCGGACAACACCGTGGGGTCCTGGGGCTGGATGGAGGACTACTCGGGCAAGTCCCGTGTCGACTGGCGGCCCAAGGAGTACTGGAAGTCCGGCACGAAGGTCACCCTCGAAGCGGACCTCAACGGCGTCGACTCGGGCAGCGGCTGGTTCGTCAAGGACTACAAGACCGGCTTCACCGTCGGCAGGAACCAGGTCGTCAAGGTCGACCTCGACAACCACCGCCTGAAGCTGTACCGCGACGGCGCCGTGGTCAAGGACATCCCGGTGTCCGGGGGCACGCCGGGCGGCGACAAGCGGTCCTGGCGCGGCAAGGCCGTCCTGATGGCGAAGGAGGGCACGATCAACATGAACTCCGAGACGGTCGGCCTCGGCGACGCCTACAACAAGATGGTCGACTACTCGATGCGGCTCACCTGGTCCGGGATGTACGCGCACGCCGCGCCCTGGAACTCCCCGTACTTCGGCAACACCAACCACAGCTCCGGCTGCATCGGCATGAGCGACGCCAACGCCAAGGAGCTGTACGGCACGGTGCAGGTCGGCGACCCGTTCGAGATCGTCGGCGACGACACCAAGGGCCCCCAGGCGGTCAACAACGGCTACGGCGAGTGGAACCTCACCTGGGAGCAGTGGCAGAAGAAGAGCGCCCTGACCGGCGCCACCACCGCGGGCTGACAGCTCCTCCGCCATCGGCCCGTCACTCCCACCAAGGAGAGCGGCGCCCTCGTCGTGTATCTGTACGACGTGGGCCCGCTCGGCCTCGGCAAGCCGGTCAGCAACGCCCCCTCCACCGTCCGGCACTGGTGGTGGACACCGTCGACCCGCTCCACATCGAGCACAACCCGACCGGCGCGCAGCTGACCTTCTCCTCGCCCGCGTCAGACCCGTCGTATCTGACGGTCCCTCTCCGCGAAGAGTGATCACCGGCTGCTGCCGGGAGGGTCTGCCCCCTGGCTACTGCGCTCCTGGCAGCAGCGTCCCTGGTTCGGCCGGGGCGACGTCCACGGCCTCCGTCTTGGGATTGCGCTTCTGTCTCCTGGCCATCCAGGTGGCGAACCAGGAAAGCAGCATGCACATCCCGATGTAGATCGGCGAGATCACCATCACCACGGGGATGAACGGCAAATCGTAGTCGAGATTCGAAGCGATGAGCTTCCCCGCGTGCAGGAACTCCTCATAGGTGATCAGAAAGCCGAGCGAGGTGTCCTTCAGCGCGACCACCAGCTGGCTGATGATGGTCGGCAGCATCGCCCGGATCCCCTGGGGGACCAGCACGTACGTCATGACCTGCGTCTTGCGCATCCCGAGCGAGAATGCCGCCTCCTTCTGGCCGCGTTCCACGGAGTTGACGCCGGAGCGGAACACCTCGGCGAGCACCGAGCCGTTGTAGAGCGTCAGTCCGGCCACCAGCGCCGGCAACGGCTGCACCTTCAGCGCCACGAAGATGAAGAAGATCATCACCAGGACGGGCATGGCGCGGAAGAACTCGACCAGCAGCGTGGCGAGCCAGCGGACCGGGCGGTGGTCGGAGAGCCGCCCGGTCGCCAGGACCGCGCCGAGCGCCAGCGAGAACAGGGCCGCGAACCCGAACGCCTTGAGCGTGTTGCCGAGCCCGCGCAGCAGCAGCCGCTGGATCCCCTCGTACGCGAAGGGCCGCCACTTGGTGGCGGTGAACTGGTCGGTGTCGAACAGGAGGTAGACGACCCAGCCGAGCAGGGCGAGGATCAGGACCGTCGAGACGAGCCCGTAGAGCAGGTGCCGCTGCTGGGTCCTGGGGCCGGGGATGTCGTAGAGGGCGGTGGCTTCCGCGGACAGCTGTGCGGTCATCGGGCGACTCCCCAGTACTTCTCCATGAGGTTGAAGACGGCGCTGATGGTGAGCGTGATGATCAGATAGCCGACGGCGATCCAGATGAACGTCCAGATGATGTCGTAGCCGAGCTCGCTGAGCGTCTTGTAGGTGCCGAGCAGCTCGACGACGCTGAACGCGCCCGCGATGGCGGAGTTCTTGGCGAGCGCGATCAGCGTGGAGCCGACCGGCGGGATGACCGAGCGGAAGGCCTGCGGCAGGACCACGGCCGACAGGGTCTGGCCGAAGGTCATCCCCAGGCTCCGGGCCGCCTCGCCCTGGCCGGTGGGCACGGTGTTGATGCCCGAGCGCAGCGCCTCGCAGATGAAGGCCGAGGTGTAGCAGCCGAGCGCGATCACCGCGAACAGCTTGAAGGGGAGCACCAGGCCGAAGCGCGGCAGCCCGAGCAGCACCGCGAAGAAGAGCAGCGTGAGTGGGGTGTTGCGCAGCACGTTCACCCAGACGGTGCCCAGCGCCCGGAATGAGCCGACCGGCGAGACCCGGCAGGAGGCCATCAGGAAGCCGAGCACGAGGGCCACGGCCGAGGCGTAGACGGTGAGCTCGACCGTGCCGAGGAAGCCCTTGCCGTACAGCGAGAAGTTCTTGGTCAGTACGTCCATGCGGGGCCTCAGCTCGCCGGGTAGCGGTCGATGGGCGGGGCGGGCGCGGCCTTGCGTCCCGACAGGCCGAGCGTCGCGTCGTACGCCTTCTGCCAGTCGCCGTTCTTCTCGTGGGTCTCGATGGCGTTGTCGAGGGCGAACCGCAGGGCGTTGTCGCCGCGCGGCACACCGATGCCGTACGGCTCCTCGGAGAACGGCTTGCCGACCACCTTCAGCTCGTCGGGCACCTTGGCCGCGTATCCGCTGAGGATGGTGTCGTCGGTGGTGACGGCGGCGACCTGGAAGGTGAGCAGGTTGTCCACACAGACGGAGTACGTGTCGTACGCGACGAGATCGGCCTTCGGGTAGTCCTTCTGGATGCGCTGGTACGGGGTGGAGCCCGCGGCCGAGCAGACGCGCTTGCCGTTCAGGTCCTGCGGCCCGTCGATGTCCTTCTCGTCGGTGCGCACCAGCAGGCCCTGGCCGGCCATGTAGTACGGCCCGGCGAAGCCGACCAGCTTCTTGCGGTTGTCGTTGATGGTGTAGGTGCCGACGTAGTAGTCGACCTGGCCGTTCTGCAGCGCCGTCTCGCGGTTGGCGGAGGCGATGGTCCGGAAGGCGATCGTCGTGGGGTCGAAGCCGAGCGAGGCCGACATCATCTTGGCGATCTCGATGTCGAAGCCCGAGTAGACGCCGGTGGCCGGGTCCTTCTCGCCCATGTACGGCTGGTCCTCCTTGGCGCCGACGACCAGGTGCCCGCGGTTCTTCGCCCGCCGCCACACCGCGGAGTCGGGCAGCGAGAAGCCCGTCATGACCTGGTAGCGGGGCAGCAGTTCGGCCTTGGGGCCCTTGACCGGCGGGCTGCCGGACTTGCCGCACCCGGCGGCGGCCAGGAGCAGTGCGAGGGCGGCCAGCGCGCGTCGCGTACGCCTCATGGTTGCGTCCACTCCCCGTTCAGTGCTTGAGGATCTTGGAGAGGAAGTCCTTGGCCCGGTCGCTGTGCGGGTTGGTGAAGAAGTCTTCGGGGGTGCGGTCCTCGACGATCTTTCCGTCGGCCATGAAGACGACGCGGTTGGCGGCGGAGCGGGCGAAGCCCATCTCGTGGGTGACGACGACCATGGTCATGCCGTCGCGCGCCAGCTGCTGCATGACTTCCAGGACCTCGTTGATCATCTCCGGGTCGAGCGCGGAGGTGGGCTCGTCGAAGAGCATGACCTTGGGGCTCATGGCGAGCGCGCGGGCGATGGCGACGCGCTGCTGCTGGCCGCCGGAGAGCTGCGCGGGCAGCTTGTCGGCCTGGGAGGCGAGGCCGACCCGGTCGAGGAGTTCGCGCGAGCGCCGGTCGGCCTCCTCCTTCTTGCGGCCGCGGACCTTGATCTGGGCGAGCGAGACGTTGGCGAGGACGGTCCGGTGGGCGAAGAGGTTGAAGGACTGGAAGACCATGCCGACTTCGGCGCGCAGCGCCGCGAGGGCCTTGCCCTCCTCGGGCAGCGGCCGCCCGTCGATGGAGATCGACCCCGACTCGATCGTCTCCAGGCGGTTCATCGTCCGGCAGAGCGTCGACTTGCCCGAGCCGGACGGGCCGATGACGACCACCACCTCCCCGCGTCCGACAGTGAGGTTGATGTCCGTCAGGACGTGCAGCTTCCCGTAGTACTTGTTGACGTCACGCAGCTCGATCAACGGATCGACGGCCATACACTGTCCTGCCCACTCTTCGCTGTGTCGAGGTCAGCGCAAACTATCCAGCCCGGAAAGGGACTTCACCTCGACACGCACGAACAGGACATAAACCGTATTTTGGGTTAGGGGACGGTCGGCCCGTCAGATCTCCGCGGCCTCCGCGTAGATCTGCGACAGCTCGGGTGTTCCGCTCGCCGCCCACTCGGTCCCGGCCCCCACCACGTCGATCTCGCGCCCCGAGGCGAGCCGCACCACCGGCTCCCCGCTCGGCCACACCTGCCAGGAGGCGCCCTCGACGGTGCGCACCAGGACGGTCCCCAGGTACAGCCCCGCGTCGTTGCCCAGGCCGGGCAGCTCCTCCGGGTCGTCGCGCCAGTGCGGCGGCAGCTGGTCGAGCGCCGCCAACGACGCGGGGCTGTCGTCGAGTTCGAGCCCGGCCTGCTGCGCCCTGACGCGGAGCAGCTCGCACTCCGCGAGGAGCTCGCCCACGCCCTCCGGATCGGTCTGCACCGCCTCGGCGAGCGCCGCCGTCCGCTGCGAGCCGTGCCGCTTGCGCCAGTTGTCCAGGATGTTCATGGCGTCAAGCGTCCCATTCGCACAGACCTGCGCACCACAGGGCACGCGGAGTGCGATTCTCAGATCTCCGGTTCTCAGATCTCCAGGTCCACGACCACCGGGGCGTGGTCGGAGGCGCCCTTGCCCTTGCGCTCCTCGCGGTCCACATAGCTGTCCTTGACCGCCTTGGCGAACGGCGCGTTGCCGTACACCAGGTCGATGCGCATGCCCCGGTTCTTGGGGAAGGACAGCTGGCGGTAGTCCCAGTACGTGTACGGCCGGTCGTACTTCAGGGGGCGGGGCACCACGTCGGACAGGCCCGCCTCGCGCAGCGCGGCGAGCGCGGCCCGCTCGGGCTCGGTGACATGGGTCTGGCCCTCGAAGAACGCCACGTCGAAGACGTCCTCGTCGGTCGGGGCGACGTTGAAGTCACCGAGCACCGCGAACGGCCGCTCCCCCGCCGCGTCCTGCGCGACGGCCGCCTTCAGGGCCTCGAACCAGGCCAGCTTGTACGCGTAGTGGCCGTGGCCGACCTCGCGGCCGTTCGGCACGTACACCGACCACAGGCGGACTCCGCCGCAGGTCGCCGAGACGGCGCGGGGCTCCAGGGTGTCCTCGAAGCCGGGGTCGCCGGGCAGACCGAGCACCACGTCGTCCAGGCCGACCCGGGAGACCAGCGCCACCCCGTTCCACCGCCCCGTCGCGTGGACCGCCGACTCGTAGCCCAGCTCGCGGAGCTCGGCGGCGGGGAAGCCCTCCAGGGTGGTCTTGGTCTCCTGGATGCACAGCACATCCGTGCCGGTGCTCTCCAGCCAGGCCAGGAGACGGGGCAGCCGGGCGGTGATCGAGTTGACGTTCCAGGTCGCGATGCGCATGTCCACCAGCCTAACGGCGGGGTCCGACACTCACCGCTGTCACAGCTCCGTCGAGTCCCCCGGGGCCAGCCGGGCGTGGTCGGCGCCGCCCAGATTGCCCAGGTGGGTGTCGTAGATGGGCCGGGCGAGGTCGGTCAGGAGCGCGTCGTGGATGTCGATGGCGCGGCGCGGCTTGACCTCCCGTACGTACTCGATCACTTCGGAGATCTTGCTCCAGGGCGCCTGCACCGGCAGCATCAGCGTGTCCACCGGGTGGTCCGGGACGGTCAGCGCGTCGCCGGGGTGGAAGAGCGAACCGTCCACCAGGAAGCCGACGTTGGTGATCCTCGGGAGGTCCGGATGGATCACCGCGTGCAGCTCGCCGTGGACCTGGACGTCGAACCCGGCCGCGCTGAACGCGTCGCCGTGCCCGACGGTGTGGACCCGGCCGGGGAAGGCCGCCGAGATCTTCTCCGCGACGCTGCGCAGGGTCCAGATCTCGGCGGCCGGGTTGGCCTCCAGAGCGGTCCGCAGCCGGTCCTCGGCGAAGTGGTCGGGGTGCTCGTGGGTGACGAGGACGGCGTCCGCGCCGAGTGCGGCGTCCGCCTCGCTGAAGGCGCCGGGGTCGATGACCAGCGTCCGGCCGTCCTTCTCCAGCCGGACGCACGCGTGGGTCTTCTTGGTCAGCTTCAGGCTCATGACCCCATCCTGCTACGGCGGGCGCCGCCTCGCCCGGACGGCTCAGAGCCCGTCGGTGAACCCCGCCTGCGGGGTGGTCTCCTCGCGGATGACTACGGCGGCCGCCCGGAAGGCCGCGCCCGCCGCCGGGAGGCCGCAGTACACGGACGTCTGGAGCAGCACTTCCTTGATCTCGTCGGGGGTGAGCCCGGCCCGCAGGGCGGCGCGGGTGTGGGCCGCGACCTCGTCGAGGTGGCCGCCCGCGACCAGCGCGGCGAGCGCGACGACGGCCCGGGTGCGCCGGTCGAGCCCGTCGCGGGCCCACACCTCGCCCCAGGCGTAGCGGGTGGCGAGCTCCTGGAAGTCGCCGGTGAAGCCGTCGGCCTCGGCGGTCTCGGCGTCCACGCGCGCGTCCCCGAGGACCTCGCGCCGCAGCTTCATGCCCTGTTCGTACGGGTCGGGCCGCCCGGGGGCCTCGGGCGCCGGGGCCGGTACGGGCTCGGCGGCCATCGGGACGGGGACGTGCAGGGTCTGCGGCGACGGCGACGGCGGCGCGGCGACGGCGACCGGCGGCGCGGGCGGTACCGGGATCGCCGGGAGCGTCTCGTGCCAGGACGTCGAGAAGTGGTGCACCAGCAGATCGGTGACGGCGGCGGGCTGCTCGACCGGCGCCAGGTGCGCGGCGCCCGGCACCACCGCGAGCCGCGCTTCGGGTATCCCGGCGACCAGGGTGCGCGCGTCGCCGGGCCCGGTCACCCGGTCCTCGGCGCCGGCGAGGACCAGCGTGGGGACGCCGATACGGGCGAGGTCGGCGCGGATGTCGAAGGCGGCCAGCGCCTCGCAGGCGGCGATGTAGCAGCCGGGGTCGGTGGTGCGGACCATCTGGACGGCCCACTCCACGATGGCGGGCTGGGCCGCGGCGTACGCGGGCGTGAACCAGCGCTCGGGCGCGCTGCGGGCCATCGGGTCCATGCCGTTGCTGCGCACGACCACACCGCGCTGGCGGAACTCGTCGGCGGTACCGAACCGGGGCGAGGCGGCGATCAAGGCCAGCGAGGCGAGCCGCTGCGGATGCCGCAGCGCCAGATCGGCACCGACGGCCGCGCCGATCGCACTGCCCGCGTAACCGAAGCGCCGCACGCCCAGCTCGTCGAGGGTGGCGATCAGCCGATCGCCGAGCTCGGAGACGGAGACCGCCGGGTGCGCCGGGGCGCCGCCGTGCCCGGGAAGATCGAACCGGACGATCCGCCAGGTCCCGGCCAGCTCGGGGATCTGGCGGTCCCACATGTGCCAGGTCGTCCCGAGCGAAGGGCCGAGCACCAGGACGGGCGCGTCGTCGGGGCCGTCGATGCGGTACTGGAGGGTCGGGGCCTTCGCGGGCTCGGGCGTCTCGGTCACAGGCGTCTCAGTCACGTGGCTCACTCGCTCCAGACTAGTGAGCGGACCGGCACGCTCCGGTCAGGGGGTGGCGATAGCCGCCCCCTCCCCTCACGGCGTCGCCGTGGAGACCACGAAGACGACCGGGTTGTCCGGGTCGCTCTCGTCCACCGTGATGTCCTGCGTGGGCAGCGGGTCCTTCTGGGCGTGGCGGGTGCCCGCCCAGTCGTGGCCCGACGGGAAGGACCAGCCGACCGTCCTCGCGTCCGTCGCGCCGATCGCCACCGAACCGGGCCGCAGTGCCGCCGTACTGGTGCCGGAGTCCTTCAGGAACTCGGCGAGACCGGCCGCGGTGGTCCGGAACTGCACGTACAGCTTGCTGACCGCCCAGCTGTTGGTCTCGAAGTACTTGACGTCCGTGGCGGACGACGGGACCGGTACGTCGTAGATGCGCCGCTGGGTCTTGGACGGCCAGTCGTTCTGCAGCCCGGTCGCCGAGGCCTCGCTCTCCTTGTCGCGGCCGCTGTCGCGGCTCTGCCCGGCGGAGATGGCCAGATAGCCGGCCGGGACCCCGATGAGCAGCACGATGATGATCGCGGTCAGCCAGCGGCGGCGGATCATGTGCCGGTGGTCCTCCGGGGCCTGGGGCCGGTCCGGGGGCGGGGACTGACGCGGCACGGCGGGCCGGTCCGCGGGGGTCATCACGGCGATCCCTGGGTGGTGCGGGCGGAGCTCGACTTGCGGACGGCCTCGGCGACCTGGGCGTACCGCTCGTAGCGCTCCACCCGGCGGCGGTTGGCGCGGCGGAAGCGGCGGGCGACCAGGCGGGCCAGGTCGGCGGCGCCGACCATACCGGCCTCGGGGCCCAGCTGCGCCTTGGCGATACGGGCCTCCGGCCGGTAGCCGCGGCCGGTCAGATGGCGTCGGAACGCGTCCCGGGCCGGGCCGATCAGCAGGTCGTCGGCCGCGCTGACGCCGCCGCCGACGACGAAGCAGGACGGGTCGAGGGCGGCCGCCAGGTTGGCGATGCCGACGCCGAGCCACTGGCCGATGTCCTGGAGGAGCTCGACGCACATGGCGTCGCCCTCGCGGGCGAGCTCGGTGATCAGCGGCCCGGTGATGTCGGGGATGTTGCCCTTGACCCGCTCCAGGATGTTGTACGCGACCGGCGAGTCCGCGACCGCCAGCTCGCGGGCCTCGCGGACCAGGGCGTTGCCCGAGCTGTACTGCTCCCAGCAGCCGCGGTTGCCGCACGGGCAGCGGTGGCCGCCGGGCACGACCTGCATATGGCCGAACTCGCCGGCCACGCCGTACTTGCCGCGCTTGACCCGGCCGTCCTCCAGGATCGCGCCGCCGATGCCGGTACCGAGCGTGATCATGACGAGGTGGTCCTCGCCGCGGCCCGCGCCGAACCGCCACTCGGCCCAGGCGGCCGTGTTGGCGTCGTTGTCGACCATGACGGGGACGGCGAGCCGGGACTGCAGGGCGTCCCGCAGCGGCTCGTTGCGCCAGGCGAGGTGCGGGGCGAAGAGGATGGTGGAGCGGTCGGCGTCGACCCAGCCGGCCGCGCCGATGCCCACGGCGTGCACGTCGTGGCGGTCCGAGAGGTCCAGGACCAGCTCGGTGATGGTGTCCTCGACGACCTTGGGGCTCTTGGACTTGTCCGGCGTCTCGGTGCGGATCTTCTCCAGGATGTTCCCGTCGGCGTCGACGACGCCCGCCATCACCTTCGTACCGCCGATGTCGATGCCCACGGTGGGCACGCGCGGGGCGGTCAGGTGCGAGCGGCGCTCACGGGTGCCGACGGTGCGCAGGACGGTGGCCCGGGCGGAGCCCCGGTAGGAGGTGTTCATCGGGCCGCACCCCTTCGCGTCGGGAGAGGGGTGTCCTGGAGTGCTCGCACGACTGGTGTCGTCCCTGGAGGTCTCGGGGAGCCGGGGTGACCGGCGGCGGACGGCGCCCGCCGTGCCCGATTCTGCCACCCCGGCCGGGACCCGACCTCGTGTGCCCGTGCCGCCCCGGCGGCCCCGGCCGTTACTCGCCGGTGTCGGCGGGCCTGCCGCCGAGGTGCGGCTCGGGAGCCCGCTGGAGCTCGTGGCTGAGCTCCTCCAGCTCGCTGCCGCCCGCCATCTGGCGGGTGAGCTCGTCCAGGGTGATCTGGGTGCGCAGATGGCTGCCGGTCATCGTGCCGCGCTTGAGCAGCACGAACCGGTCGCCGACCAGGTAGGCGTGGTGCGGATTGTGCGTGATCAGGACCACGCCGAGACCCGCGTCCCGCGCGGCCGCCACGTACTTGAGCACGACGCCGGACTGCTTGACGCCGAGCGCGGCGGTGGGCTCGTCCAGGACCAGGACCTTGGCGCCGAAGTAGACGGCGCGGGCGATCGCCACGCACTGGCGCTCGCCGCCCGACAGGGTGCCGATGGGCTGGTCCACGTCGCGCAGATCGATGCCCATGCGCAGCAGCTCCGAGCGGGTGGTGCGGCGCATCAGGTCGACGTCGAGGCGCTTGAAGGGGCCCGCGCCCCTGGTCGGCTCGGAGCCGAGGAAGAAGTTGCGCCACACCGGCATCAGCGGGACGACCGCGAGGTCCTGGTAGACGGTGGCGATGCCCCGGTCGAGCGCCTCGCGCGGGTTGCTGAGCGAGACGTCCTCGCCCTCGATGCGGAAGGCGCCGGAGTCGTGCCGGTGCAGTCCCGCGATGATCTTGATGAGGGTGGACTTGCCGGCGCCGTTGTCGCCCAGTACGCAGGTGATCTCGCCCGCGTGGACCTCCAGCGAGACGCCTTCGAGGGCGCGGATGTTGCCGTAGTACTTACTGACGTCGTCGAGCTCCACGAGGGGGCTCTCGGAGCTCTTGGTCAAGGTCGCGTCCGTCATGCCGTCGCCTCCGCCCGCTTGCGCACCCAGGCGTTGAGCAGGGTGGCCAGCAGGAGCATCGCTCCCAGGAAGAACTTGAACCAGTCCGGGTTCCACTCGGCGTAGACGATGCCCTTGCTGGTCATGCCGAAGATGAACGCGCCGACCGCGGAGCCGATCGCGGAGCCGTAGCCGCCGGTGATCAGACAGCCGCCGATGACGGCCGCGATGATGTAGATCAGCTCGTTGCCGACGCCCTCGCCCGACTGGACCACGTCGAACGAGAAGAGCAGGTGCTGGCCGGAGATCCAGGCGGCGAACGCCACGCCCATGTACAGGCCGATCTTGGTCTTGTAGACCGGCACGCCGACCGCGCGGGCCGCGTCCGCCTCGCCGCCGACCGCGAAGATCCAGTTGCCGAAGCGGGTGCGCAGCAGGATCCAGGTGGCGAGCGCGATCAGGCCGAACCACCACAGGATGGTGACCTTGAGGTTGACCGAGCCGAGGGTCAGCTGGGAGGCGAACACCTTCTTCGCCGAGGCGAAGCCCTCCATGTCCGCGATGGACTTGGTGGAGACCGTGCCGCTGATCAGCTTGGTGAAGCCGAGGTTGAGGCCGGTCAGCATGAGGAAGGTGCCGAGCGTGATGATGAAGCTGGGCAGTTTGGTACGGGTCAGCATGAAGCCGTTGAACGCGCCGAGGGCGAGCGTGGTCAGCAGCGAGACCCCGACGCCCACCCAGATGTTCGCGGTCATCTGGTAGCTGAACATCGACGACACCAGCGCCGACGTCGTCACCAGCACACCGGCCGACAGGTCGAACTCGCCGCCGATCATCAGCAGCGCCACCGGCACCGCCATGATGCCGATCGTCGACGCCGCGTACAGGACGGTCGAGAGGCTGGAGGCCCGCAGGAAGCTGTCCGCGACGATCGAGAAGAAGACGAAGACGGCGATGGCGCCGACGACCGAGCCGAGCTCCGGGCGGCCGAGCAGCTTGCGCAGCACCGACCGCTGGATCAGCCGCTCGTCCTGCGCGGGCGCGGGCGCTGGTGCGGTGGCGGTCATCGGGTCCCCCGCTTCGTGTAGTCCTCCAGCTTGGCGGCCGCGTCCTTGGTGATGATCTGGGGTCCGGTCAGCACCGGCAGCCCGCCGCCGAGGACGTCGCCGTTGTACTTGTAGAGCCAGAGCAGGTCCACGGCCTCGTACCCCTGGAGGTAGGGCTGCTGGTCGACGGCGAAGCCGAGGGTGCCGTCCTTCAGTTCGGCGGCGACCTTGGCGTTCAGGTCGAAGGTGTCGACCTCGGCGGAGCTGCCCGCGGAGCCCTTGGCCTTGACGGCGGTGTCCGCGAACGGCGCGCCGAGGGTGACCACGGCGTCGATGGACTTGTCCGCCTGGAGCTTGGCCTCGATGGAGGACTGCACGTCGGGCATGTTGGTGCCGGTGACGTAGAGGTTCTGCAGCTCGCCCTTGAAGGCCTTCTTGGTGCCCGCGCAGCGCTGCTCGTGGCCCACGTTGCCCTGCTCGTGCAGGACGCAGAGCGCCTTCTTCCGGCCGCGCTTGTTGAGCTCCTCGCCGACGGCCTCGCCCGCGATGGTCTCGTCCTGCCCGATGTGGGTGAGCGCGCCGTACTCCTTGGACTTCTCGGAGCCCGAGTTCACCGTGATGACCGGGATGCCCGCCTTGGCGGCCTTGGCGACGACGTCCTTCATGGCGTCCGGCTTGGCGAGCGTGACGACGATGCCGTCGACCTTCTGGTCGATGGCCGCCTGCACGAACTGCGCCTGCTGCTGGCCCTGGTCGCTGTGCGAGTACAGGAAGTCGATGTTGTCCTTGACGGCGGCCTGCTTGGCGCCGCTCTGGACGATGTCCCAGAAGGTGTCGCCGTCGCCCGAGTGGGTGATCATGGCGAACTTCCAGCGGGGTGTGTTCACCGCCGCCTTGCCCTGCGCCGAGGCGGCCTTGCGCGCGTCCTCGGCGCGCTTGCCCCCGGTGCTGCTGCATCCCACCAGGGAAGCTCCGAGCACCGCCGCCAGCACCGCGCCGATCGCGCGTACCCCTGTCCGAACCCTTGCCACGACGCCGTGCTCCTCTTGCTGTACTCCCAGGTGCCTCCGGGACTGGTGCGGACCTGTCCCGGCCGCCCAAGTATGGGTCACGTGAGGTCGGCGGCGGATCATCGGGTACCGCGAGCGGTGTACTTCTCCAGCGCGGGCACGTCCTTCTCGGTGACGATCGCGGGGCCGGTGAGGACCGGCCTGCCGCCGCCGATCACATTGCCGTTGGTCTTCTGGAGCCACAGTTCGTCGACCGCCAGATACCCCTGGAGGTAGGGCTGCTGGTCGACCGCGAAGCCGATCTCCTTGGCCTTGAACTGCTTGATCACGGCGGCGTTGAGGTCGAAGGTGTCGACCTCGGCGGAGCTGCCCGCGTCGCCCTTGGCCTTGACCGCCGCGGCCGCGATCGGCGCGCCGAGCGTGACCACCGCGTCGATGGCCGTTCCCCCGGAGCCTGCCTGGAGTTTCGCCTCGATGGAGGACGTGGCGGCGGGCGTGTTGGTCCCGTCGACGTTCAGGTTCTCGACCGAGCCCTTGAACGTCTTCTTCACCCCGGCGCATCGCTCCTCCAGCGACACGTTGCCCTGCTCGTGGATCACGCAGACGGCCTTCTTCTTGCCGTTCGCGTTGAGCTGCTCGCCGACCGCCTCGCCGGCGACGCCCTCGTCCTGCCCGATGTGGCCGAGCGCGCCGAGCTTTTCGGAGTACGGGGCACCGGAGTTGATGGTGACGACCGGGATGCCCGCGGCGACCGCCTTCCTGACGACGTCCTGGACGGCCTGGGGCTTGGCCAGGGTGACCACGATCCCGTCGACCTTCTGGTCGATGGCCGCCTGGACCAGCTGCGACTGCTGCTGGCCCTCCTTGTTGGCCGAATAGAGGAAATCGACGTTGTCCTTGGCGGCGGCCTGTTTCGCGCCGCTCTGCACGATGTCCCAGAAGGTGTCGCCCTCGCCCGAATGGGTGATCATCGCGATCTTCATCCGGGGTGTGGAGACCCCCTTGCCGCCGGACGCGCCGTCCTTGGTCTTCTCCTCGGAACTCTTGCCGCCCGAGCTGCTGCATCCGGCGACCGTGAGTGCGAGGGCCGCGACGACCGCCGTCGCCGTGGCCGCGGTGCGGGGTATGCGCATGGGGTCCGCCTTCCGTCCCGGCCGCCCGGTGGCGGCACGTGAGTTCTAGCGGCGGGCGCGCGACCCCGTCAATACTTTGTCCGAACATTCTTACGTGATGTACGCATGCGGCGTACGAGCACGGCGTACGGGCCGCGCCCTCACGGCCGTACGAGCAGCTGGAACTCGAAGGCGTACCGCGACGCCCGGTAGACGTGCGCGGCGAACTCGACCGCCCGGCCGGTGTCGTCGAAGGTGGTGCGCTGCATGGTCAGCAGCGGCGCGCCCTCGGCCTCGGCGAGCAGCTCCGCCTCGGCGGCGGTGGCGGCCCGCGCCCCCACCGACTGCCGGGCGCTGTGCAGCGTGATCCCCGCGCCGCGCATCAGCCGGTACAGGCCGGTGGCCTCCAGGTGCTCGGTGTCGAGCGCGAGCAGCCCGGTCGGCAGGTGGTTGCGCAGCCGGGCCATCGGCTCGCCGTGGGCGTACCGCAGCCGCTCCACCAGATGGACGTCGTCGCCCTCGGCCACACCGAGCGCCGCCGCCACCTCCGCGGTGGCCGGTTCCACGGTGTTGCGCAGCACCTTGGTGGCGGGCTTCTGCCCGGCCGCCTCCAGGTCGTCGTAGAGGCTGCTCAGCTCCAGGGGGCGCTTGACCTGGCTGTGCACCACCTGGGTGCCGACGCCCCGGCGGCGCACCAGCAGGCCCTTGTCGACCAGGGCCTGGATGGCCTGGCGGACGGTGGGGCGGGACAGGCCGAGGCGGCCCGCGAGGTCGATCTCGTTGCCGAGGAGGCTGCCGGGCGTGAGGGTGCCCCGCTCGATGGCCGCCTCCAGTTGCTGGGACAGCTGGAAGTAGAGCGGGACCGGGCTGGTGCGGTCCACGCTGAGCTGGAGCGGCACGGCGGGATCCGGCACGGTTCTGGGCTGCTTGGACACGGGGTGAGCGTAGTGCGCGGGCCATGTTGACGGGAAGTCGTGAAGTCTGATTGTCAGGACAAACTCTTGACAGGACGAACGGGCACCGTCACCTTTTGGCCATGCGTATCGGACTCATCGGAACGGGACGTATCGGCTCCTTCCACGCGGAGGTGCTGGCCCGCCATCCCTCGGTCACCGAGCTCGTCGTCGCCGACGCCGACCCCGCGCGGACCGCCGAAGCGGCGGCGCGGACCGGGGCCGCGGCGGCCACCGTCGACCAGCTCTTCGCGGGCGGGCCGGACGCGGTGGTGATCGCCTCGGCGACCGCCGCGCACGCCGGTCTGATCGCCCGGGCGGCCCGGGCCGGGCTCCCCGCCTTCTGCGAGAAGCCGATCGCCCTCGACCTGGCCGGGACGATGGCGGCCCTGGACGAGGTGGAGAGCGCGGGCACGGTCCTCCAGATCGGGTTCATGCGGCGCTTCGACGCCGGGTACGCGGCGGCCCGCGAGCGGGTACGGGCCGGCGGGCTCGGGCGGCTGCACACCGTACGGGCGGTCACCGCGGACCCGGCGCCGCCGCCCGCCGCGTATCTGCCGCTCTCCGGCGGCCTCTACCGGGACTGCCTGGTCCATGACTTCGACAGTCTGCGGTGGGTGACCGGCCGCGAGGTCGTCGAGGTGTACGCGACCGGCTCGGACGCCGGGCCCGCCATGTTCCGCGAGGCGGGCGACGTCTCGACGGCCGCCGCCCTGCTCACCCTCGACGACGGCACCCTCGCCACGGCGACGGCGACCCGGTGCAACGGGGCCGGGTACGACGTACGCATGGAGCTGGCCGGGGACGTCGACCAGCTGGCGGTGGGGCTCGGCGAGCGCACCCCGCTGACCTCGGCCGAGCCGGGAGCTCCCGGGCCCGCCGGGAAGCCCTGGCCCGGTTTCCTGGAGCGGTTCGCCCCCGCCTACCGGGCCGAGCTCGACGCCTTCGTCCGGGTCGTGCGGGGCGAGCTGGCGAACCCCTGCGACGGCCGGGAGGCGCTGCACGCGCTGCGCGTCGCGGAGGCGTGCGAACGCTCACGGCACGAGCGCCGCCCGGTCGCCGTCGCGGAGTTCACCGACTGACACTCACGCGGAGGCGCTCACCAGCGCACCGGCAGGCTCTCCGGGCCGCGCACCAGCATTCCCGAACGCCAGGTCAGCGCCGCCGGATGGATGTCGAGCGCCAGGTCGGGACAGCGCTCCAGGAGCGAGCGGATGGCGATCCGCGCCTCCAGGCGGGCCAGCGGCGCGCCCAGGCAGTAGTGGATGCCGTGCCCGAACGCCACATGGCCGCGCGCGTCGCGCCGGATGTCGAAGCGGGACGGCTCGGGGTAGCGGGCCGGGTCCCGGTTGGCGTCGGCCATGGCGACCAGGACCAGCTGCCCGCCGCCGGGGACGACCGTGCCGCCGATGTCGACCGGCTCGGTGGTGAAGCGGTACGTCGGGGTCTCGACCGGGCCGTCGTAGCGCAGCATCTCCTCCACCGCGTTGCCGATCAGCCCGTCGAAGTCCTGGCGCAGATCGGCCAGTTGCTCCGGGTTGCTGAGCAGCGCGAGGACGCCGTTGGAGATCAGGTTGACGGTCGTCTCGTGGCCCGCGACCAGGAGCAGCCAGGCCATGCCGAGCAGTTCGGGGCCGGAAAGGCGGTCGCCGTCCTCGTCGGAAGTGGTGATCAGCGCGCTCATCAGGTCGTCGCCGGGCCGCTCGCGCTTGCTCTCCAGGAGCGCGGTCAGATACTCCGACATGGCCTTGGCCGCCGCCATCCGGTCGGCGAGGGCGGGCGCGGAGACCGAGGTGTTGGACCACTCGCGGAAGCTGTCCTGGTCGAGGGCGGGCACCCCGAGCAGCTCGCCGATGACGGTGATCGGCAGCGGGAAGGAGAGCGCCTCGACGAGGTCCGCCCTGTTGTCCGGCCGCCTGAGCATCGCGTCCAGCAGCGCGTCGGTCGTCCGCTGGATGCGCGGGGCGAGCAGCTCGACCCGGCGCGGGGTGAACTCCCGGGTCACCAGCTTGCGCAGCCGGGTGTGGGCGGGGGCGTCCGAGCTGAGCATGGTGGTGCCGGAGGCTATGTGCCGCACCCCCAGGTCGGGTGCGGCGTTGCGCCACTCCTTGGACAGGCGCGGGTCGGCGAGGGCCGCGCGGGCCGCCTCGTAGCCGACGACGAGCCAGGCGTCGGCGCCCTCGGGCATCCGGACGCGGTGCACCGGGCCGCGCTCGCGCAGCCCGGCGTAGACGGTGTAGGGGTCGCGGGTGAAACCGTCCCCGAGAGCGGCGAGATCGACGACGGCGTCCTCAGTGGCTTCGCTGGTCAACGCGGGTCCTTTCAGGGCGTCGTGACGGAGCGGCTCACCCTAACTCTCCAGTAGGTTCGGGGGCTTCTACCCTGGTCGCAGCGAGGGGAGGCGCGGTGCTGAGGCATTGGTGGTTCATGGGGGTGCTGCGTCCGGGCAGGCCCGCGCAGCGGACGCGGGAGCCGTCGAAGGAGGAGCAGCAGCGGGTCCTCGACGAGTGGCAGACGGCCCGCGAGCGCCTGGAGCGGCTGGTGTCGGCCCGGGTCACGGCCGTCGGCGACGTGCTGCGGGCGGCCGAACTCCCGGTCAGGCCGGGCGGTGCGGACGCGCCGAGGCCCGGCGGGGACGCCCAGGACGGGCACGACTACGCGTGGGTGCTCGACGCCTTCCAGGCCGCGGGCAAGCTCCTGGACGAGGCGGCCGACCTGCCGGACCTGGCCGCCGCGGCGGTCCTGGCCGAGCGCGCCCTGGTCCGGTTCGCCGCGCTGCACGCCCGCCGCGCGGGCCGTCCCGCGCCCAGGCCGCCCGAGCGCTGCTACTACAACCCGCTGCACGCGGCGGCCGAGAGCGGCGGGCCGCCCGCGCGCAAGCAGCACCGGCAGCGGGCCCGGCGCCGGACCGGGCCGCGCGAGGCGGCGGCCGACCGCCGTCCCGCCTGCCCGTCCTGCCGCAAGGCGATCCTGGCGGGCCAGCAGCCGGACGTGCTGCCCGCGCTCGTACCGGTCAAGGTGTCCCGGCTGCGCACCGCGCGGATGCTGGTGCCGTACTACTCGGTGCCGCAGCAGTGGTCACTGTGGTCGGTTTCGGTGTGCGGCGCCTACGGCGACGAGTGGCCGGGCCTGGTGCTGCGCGGCGAGCACCGGCGCAGGGCGGCGGCCGCCCGCAAGGCGTGAGCACCGGGCGGGCGACGGGGGGTTCAGAGACAGGCTCTCACCAGCGCACCGGCAGATGGCGCACGCCCCGGATGAGCATCCCCGGCAGCCACTCCAACGGCCCATCATCCAGGGCGAGTTCGAGGTCGGGGGCGCGCTCCAGGAGCGTACGGATCGCGATGCGGCCCTCCATCCGGGCGAGCGGGGCGCCCAGGCAGTAGTGGATGCCGTGCCCGAAGCCGAGGTGGCTCTGCGGGGTGCGGTGGATGTCGAAGCGGTCCGGGTCGGGGTAGCGGGCGGGGTCGCGCCCGGCGGAGGCGAGGGCGACGAGGACGGGTGCCCCGGCCGGGATGACCGTGCCGCCGCACTCGACGGCCTCCTTGGTGAAACGGTACGTGGCCGTCTCCACCGGGCCGTCGTAGCGCAGCATCTCCTCGATCGCGCCGTCGATCAGCCCGTCGAAGTCGGCGCGCAGCGCGGCCAGTTGCTCCGGGTGCGCGAGCAGCGCCCGTACTCCGTTGGAGATGAGGTTGACGGTGGTCTCGTGGCCCGCGACGAGCAGCAGGAAGGCCATGCCGATGAGCTCGTCCGGGGACAGCTTGTCGCCGTCCTCGTGCCGGGTGCGGATGAGCGCGCTCATCAGGTCGTCGGCGGGAGCGGTGGCGCGCTTGTCCTCGATGAGCTGCACCAGATAGGCGCCCATCTCCAGCATCGCCGCGCCGTCGTTCCGGGTGGGGGCGACGGCCTCGTTGGAGAGCCTGCGGAAGGTCTCCCGGTCCAGATCGGGCACGCCGAGGAGTTCGCAGATGACGGTCATCGGCAGCGGGAAGGCGAACGAGTCGACCAGGTCGGCCGTGCGGCCGGGGGCCGCCAGCATGGTGTCGAGCAGCCCGTCGGTGATCTTCTGGACGCGCGGGCGCAGCGCCTCGATGCGGCGCGGGGTGAACTCGCGGGCCACCAGCTTGCGCAGCCGGGTGTGCTGCGGCGGGTCCGAGTCCAGCATGTTGGCGCTGACCGCGGTGAACTCGTAGTCCCCTTCGGCGATCGCCCGCCAGTCCTTGGAGAAGCGGGCGTCGGCGAGCGCGGCCCGCGCCTCGTCGTGTCCGACGATCAGCCACACCTCGTCCGTCTCATGGGTGCGGACGCGGTGCACCGGCCCCTCCGCGCGCAGTTTCGCGTAGTACGGATACGGGTTGGCGGTGAAGTCCTCGTGGTCGCGCAGATCGACGAGCGGCATGCGGTGTTCCCCTCCCGTTGTTCGATTCAGCGTACGTCGCCGTCCTCGTCGAGCAGCCCGGCGTCGTGGACGAGCAGCGCGATCTGGACACGGTTGTTGAGGCCGAGCTTGGCGAGCACGCGCGAGACATGGGTCTTCACCGTCGGCACGCTGAGGAAGAGGGCGGCGGAGATCTCCGCGTTCGACTGGCCCCGGCCGACGGCGACGGCCACCTCCCGCTCCCGCTCGGCGAGTCGGCCGATCCGGGCCCGGGCCCGGGCCGTCCGGTCGCCGGAGCCCTCCGGTGCGCCCGCGACCCGGTGCATCAGCTGGCGGGTGACGGCCGGGGAGAGCACCGGCTCGCCCGCCGCCACCCGGCGTACGGCGGCGACGATCTCGGCGGGCGCGGTGTCCTTCAGGACGAACCCGGCGGCGCCCGCGCGCAGCGCCCGTACCACCTGCTCGTCGGCGTGGAAGGTGGTCAGGACGATGACCTCGGGGGCGTCGGGGCGGGCGCGCAGGGTCTCGGTGGCGGTGAGCCCGTCGACGTTGGGCATCCGGATGTCCATCAGGACCACGTCCGGGCGCAGCCGGTCGGTCAGCTCCTCGACCTGGGAGCCGTCGGAGGCCTCCCCCACGATCTCCAGGTCGTCGGAGCCGCCGAGCATGAAGGTGAGTCCCGCGCGGACGAGGGGGTCGTCGTCGACGACCAGGAGCCGGATGGTCATGGGGGCCACGGTAGCCAGGCGCGGACCTCGAACCCGCCACCGGGCGTGTGCCCGTGCTCCAGGCGGCCGCCCGCGAGCGTGGCGCGCTCGGTCAGCCCGATCAGCCCCTGCCCCGACCCGGGCACCTTCGGTACGTCGCCGACGGGCGCCGGGTTGCGCACCTCGACGGTGAGCCCGTCGCCCGGGCTGCCGGTGACGGTCACCGTGACCTCGGCGCCGGGCGCGTGCTTGCGGGCGTTGGTGAGGGCTTCCTGGGCGATGCGGTAGGCGTTGCGCCCGGTGGCCGCCGGGACGCCGTCCGGATCCCCGATCCGGCTGTCCAGGGTGACCTTCATCCCGGCCTCGCGGGACTCGGCGACCAGCGCGTCCAGGGTCGCGAGCGTCGGCTGGGGGCGGTCCTCGGCCCCCTCGTCGGGGCTGCGCAGCACGCCGATGATCTGGCGCAGGTCCTGGAGGGCCTCGTGGGCGCTGTCGCGGATCACCCCGGCGGCGCGGGCGACTTCGGCCGGGGGCGCGTCCGGGCGGAACTCCAGGGCGCCCGCGTGCACGCTGAGCAGGGTGAGCCGGTGGGCCAGCACGTCGTGCATCTCACGGGCGATGGCCTCGCGGGCGAGCCGCTGGGCGTTCTCGGCCCGCAGCGCCGCCTCCGCCTCGGCGCGCACGGCCCGCTCGCGCAGCGCCACGACGAGCTGGCGCCGGGCGCGTACGAGCATGCCCCAGCCGGTGGAGAGGAGGACCATCACCGTGCCGGTGATCGCGTTGGCCAGCAGGCTGGTGTGCGGGTCGGGGCGGACCACCGGCTGGACCACGGCGCTGGCCAGGGCGGCGGCGCCGACGAGCGCGACGGCGGGCTTGAGCGGCCGGTGCACGGCCAGGCTGAACAGGGCGACGAGCAGCGCGCCGGAGGCGACCGGCACCACGATGGTGACGGCGACCAGCACCGCCGCGAGCCCCACGGGCCACCGCCTGCGCAGCCAGACCGCGCAGCAGGCGAGGGCCCCCGCCAACTGGTCGACGGCCTGAAGGGTCTCGGGGTAGTCGGACGCCTGGTTCATGGCGTCGGCGGCGAGCACGCCGATCAGCGCGGCGCAGAGGAACGCGCAGGTGTCGACGACCCAGTCCCGTACGGTACGGCGCGGCCCGCGCCCCTCGGAGCGGTCGCCCGGCAGCTCGGGGGCGACGACGGCGGAGGGCAGCAGCCAGCGGTATTCGGGACCAGCGCGGTTCATACCACCCAAGCTACGCAGGTCAGGGGCGGTAAGGCAGGTTCCGCCGGGGGCGCGCTACCAAAGTCGTACGGGTCGCGACTTTCGGCTGCGGGTTGTCTGTGGCTGGTAGCGCAGTTCCCCGCGCCCCTAAAAGCGCCCCTTCGGGGCGCCCAGGGGATTGCCGCGCAGCGGGATTCTCAGGGGCGCGGGGCTGTGACATTTGCGGCTCCGCCGCGTGGGCGCGACCAGTTGGGGACGGCCCGCAGCCGAATCACCGGCACCCCAGCGGAGCGCCCCGGTGTCGTCAGCCGCCCAGCTCCTGGTGGCGGGCGTTCAGCCGCGCCGCGCCGTCGCTCGTGAGCGAGCCGAACAGACGCAGGCGGGAGATGCCGCCGTCGGGGAAGATGTCGACGCGTACATGCGTGGCCACCGCGGGGGCGTCCAGCACGAACCGGTGGTTGGTGTCGGGCTGGAGGCGGGTGCGGGGCAGGACCTCGCGCCACTCGCCCGACTCGCCGTCGCGCACGGAGAGCGCCGCCCAGCCCGCCGAGTTGCCCTTGAGGTAGGCGGTGTCGATCTCGACCGCGCGGATCTCGGACTGCGCCGCCAGCCGGTAGCGGATCCAGTCGTTGCCCTTGTCGCGGCGGCGGCGGGTCTCCCAGCCGTCGTCCATCTTGCGGGAGCGGCCCGGCTGGATGGTGTTGGTGGCGGGCGAGTAGAAGCGGTCCGAGGCGTCCTCGACCTGGGCGCCGTTCTCCAGCGCCGCGAGGTCGAAGGTGCCGAGCACGGCGAGCCACTGCGGGTCCGGGGCGACCTCGCCGTAGACGCGCAGCCGGGCGATGCCGCCGTCGGGGTGCTGGTTGACGCGCAGATGCGTGAAGCGCTGCTCGACGTCGACGGCGAACCCGTTGGCCGCGTGGCCGCCGACCGCCGTACGCGGTACCAGGGTCACCCACTTCACGTCGTCGGCGAGCAGGTCCTCGGGCGACGGGGAGCCCGCCACCGAGGTGGCCTCGACGGAGACGGCCTGCGGGTAGTTGCCGCGGAAGTGGGCGGTGTCGACGACGATGCCGCGCACCACCCCGGGGGCGCCCAGGCGTACCAGCGCCCAGTCGTGGTCGTCGTCGGTGGGGTGGGGCACGGCGGCCGAGACGCCGCGGCGGCGGCGGGTCTCCCAGCCGTCCATGATCTTGCCCTTGTGGCCGAAGTGCTCGGGGTCGAACTCGGCGGCGTCGGGCTTGAGGAGGTTCTCGCGCTCGGCGAAGAACTCGTCGTTGGCGGCGATGACGCCCGCGCCCAGGCGCCGGTCGGCGAGGTCGGCGTACCGCGTGAACGGGAAGTCGGCGGTGCGGTAGTCCGCGTACGGGTCGCCGCCGCCGTAGGGGCTGGCGTCACCGGTGAAGGAAGCCAGGGGAATCGGATGCAGTTCGCTCACGGTTTCAGTTGTTCCTTTCGAGCAGGCGGCCGGTGGGCTCGGTGAGGGTGCCGTTCTCCTGGATGCGCTCGCCGCGCAGCCAGGTCGACTTGACGACACCGTGCAGGGTCTTGCCCGCGTACGCGGTGACGCGGTTGCGGTGCTGGAGCTCCGCCGGGTCGACGGTGAAGGTCGCGTCGGGGGCGAGCACGGCGAAGTCGGCGTCGCGGCCGGCCTCGATGGCGCCCTTGCGGTCCAGGCCGACCAGTCCGGCGGTCGCGGACGACATCCAGCGCACCACGTCCTCCAGGGTGTGGCCGCGTCGGCGCGCCTGAGTCCAGACGGCGGACAGGCTCAGCTGGAGGCCGGAGATGCCGCCCCAGGCGGTGGCGAAGTCCTCGGTCTTGAGGTCGGCGGTGGACGGCGAGTGGTCGGTGACGACGCAGTCGATGGTGCCGTCGGCGAGCGCCGCCCACAGCAGGTCCTGGTTGGCGGCCTCGCGGATCGGCGGGCAGCACTTGAACTCGCTCGCGCCGTCCGGGACTTCCTCGGCGGTGAGGGTGAGGTAGTGCGGGCAGGTCTCGACGGTGAGCCGGACGCCCTCGCGCTTGGCGGCGGCGATCACCGGCAGCGCGTCGGAGGAGGACAGGTGCAGGATGTGCACCCGGGCGCCGACCCGCTTCGCGGCGGCGATGAGGGACTCGATGGCGGTGTTCTCGGAGACGCGCGGGCGGCTGGCCAGGTAGTCGGCGTACTTGGGACCGGGCGTCTGCGGCGCGGCCGCCAGCTCGTGCGGGTCCTCGGCGTGCACGATCAGCAGCCCGTCGAAGCCCGCGATCTCGGCGAGCGACCGGGCCAGCGCCTCCTGGTCGAGCTCGGGGAACTCCTCGACGCCGGAGGGCGACAGGAACGCCTTGAAGCCGAAGACGCCGGCGTCGTGGAGCGGCCGCAGGTCCTTGACGTTGCCGGGCAGCGCGCCGCCCCAGAAGCCGACGTCCACGTGCGCCTTGGAGCGGGCGACCTCCTGCTTGACGCGGAGGTTCGCGACCGTGGTGGTGGGCGGCAGGGAGTTCAGCGGCATGTCGACGAGGGTGGTGATGCCGCCGGCCGCGGCGGCGCGGGTGGCGGTCCAGAAGCCCTCCCACTCGGTGCGGCCCGGGTCGTTCACGTGCACATGGCAGTCGACGAGACCCGGCAGCAGCACGTCGTCGCCGAAGTCCTCCAGGCGAGCCCCGGCGGGCACCTCGGCGTCGTACGGCAGTACGGCGTCGATCACCCCGCCGGCGACGGCGACCGAGGCCGGGCGGGTGCCGTCGGGCGTGATGACGCGCGACGAGCGCAGTACCAGGTTGACGTCGGACACCCGAGCCCTCACTTCCGCGGTGGAGCGCACATCCACGAGGGAATCGGGGAATCGTTCCCTCAGCGGAGTGCATCGAGCAAAATTCAACGAACTGTTGAAGGAGTCTTCACGCCGATCAGGGAGCCGTCAAGGGTCTCCCGGGTCCGGTGGCGGCCGACGGCGTGGGTCTTGGAGGTTTCCACAGAATGGAATTAGACTTTCACTTCCCAGAATGTAGCTATCGCCACGGGGTGCCCCACCGGAACGGACAAACTCACTCTGACCGGCAAGGACGCCCTACGTACGCACTGTACGGCGAAGAACACACAGGTAGGCTGCTGCCTCGCCTGCCAGCTGAAAGGACCGCGCCGTGCCGACGTCCAGCGCCAGCACCACCGACGCCTCCAAGCCATCCGCCGCGAGCGGTGGTGTCCAGTCCCTAGAGCGCGCCTTCGACCTGCTGGAGCGGATGGCCGACGCGGGGGGCGAGGTCGGCCTCAGCGAGCTCTCCGCCAGCAGCGGCCTCCCTCTGCCGACCATCCACCGTCTGATGCGCACGCTGGTGGCCTGCGGTTACGTACGCCAGCAGGCCAACCGGCGGTACGCGCTGGGCCCGCGCCTGATCCGCCTCGGCGAGTCCGCCTCCCGGCTGCTCGGCACCTGGGCGCGGCCGTATCTGGCCCGCCTGGTCGAGGAGACCGGTGAGACGGCGAACATGGCACTGCTCGACGGCGACGAGATCGTGTACGTCGCCCAGGTCCCCTCCAAGCACTCCATGCGGATGTTCACCGAGGTGGGCCGACGGGTGCTGCCGCACTCCACGGGCGTGGGCAAGGCGCTCCTCGCGCACACCCCGCCGGAGGAGGTACGGGCGCTGCTCGCCCGCACCGGTATGCCCGCCGCGACCGAGAAGACGATCACCACGCCCGAGGGCTTCCTCGACGCGCTGGAGCAGGTGCGGCACGCGGGGTACGCGGTCGACGACAACGAGCAGGAAATAGGAGTCCGCTGCCTCGCGGTGCCGGTGCCGAACTCCCCCACCGCCGCCGCCATCTCCATCTCGGGCCCGGCGGGCCGCGTGACGGAGGCGGCGACGGAGAAGATCGTCCCGATCCTGCAGGGGATCGCGGAGGAGCTGTCGGCTGCGCTGGCGAACACGGGGCAGGGCTGAGCGCGTTTCGGCTGAGCGCTTCGGGTGCGGGCCGGTGGAGGGCTGGTCGCGCAGTTCCCCACGCCCCTCAAGTGCGCCCCTCCGGGGCGCCCAAGGGATTGCCGCGGAGCGGCATTCTCAGGGGCGCGGGGAACTGCGCGACCAGCCACCGACAACCGTCAGCTCACCACGCGCCCCACCCCCACCCTCCCGTCCGCCATCTCCACCACGTGATCCACCCGCGACAGGTGAGCCACGTCATGGGTGACCAGCACAGTGGCCGTACCCCGCTCCCGGGTGAGCCGGACCAACAGGTCCAGCACAGACGCCCCCCGCGCATGATCGAGCGCACTGGTCGGCTCGTCCACCAACAGCACCGACGGCGAGTTCATCAGCGCCCGCGCGATGTTCACCCGCTGCCGCTGCCCCCCGGACAGCTGATGCGGGCGCCGGTCCGCCCGGTCGGCGAGACCGACCGCGTCCAGCAGATCGAGGGCCCGCGCCCGGGCCGCCCCGGCACCCCGGCCCGCCAAGTGCGCCATCACCTGGAGCTGCTCGGCCGCCGTCAGCGAAGGCAGCAGGTTCGGCTGCTGGAAGACGATCCCCACGCGCTCGCGCCGCAGCGCCGCCCGCTCGGCCGCGCTGAGCTCCCCCGTCTCGGCCCCGGCGAGCACCACCCGCCCCCGGTCGGGCGCGATCAGCGTCGCCGCCACCGCGAGCAGGCTGGACTTGCCCGACCCGGACGGCCCGACGCACGCCGTCAGCGTGCCGGACGGCACGGCAAGGGACACCTCGTCCAGCGCGGTGAGCCGCCCGTCCCCGTCCGGGTACGTCAGCGTCACACGGTCGAGCAGCAGCGGCGCGGTCATCGGGCACTCCCCAGCGCGGTCAGCGGGTCGACGGCGGTGATCCGCCGGATGGACAGGGCGGCGCCGAGCACGCCGAGGCCGATCAGCACGAGCGCGGGCACCAGCGTGGTCCGTACGTCGAGCACGAACGGCACGGCGTCCTCGACCAGCCCGCCCACCGCCGCCGCGAGCCCCGTCCCGGCCGCCGTCCCCGCGCACAGCATCAGCACGGCCTGCCCCAGCGCGTCCCGCAGCAGATAGGGCGTGGACGCGCCGAGCGCCTTGAGGACCGCGATGTCCCCGCTGCGCTGGATCGTCCACACGGTGAAGAACGCTCCCACCACCAGCGCCGAGATGACGAAGAGGAAGCCGCGCATCAGCTGGAGCGAACCGTTCTCGGCCTTGTAGGACGGCAGCGCCGAGAGCGCGCCGTCCGGGGTACGGGTCGTGGTGCCCAGGGCCCGGTCCGCCGCCGCGAGGTCCACACCGTCGCCGAGGGTGAGGGCCACCACCGTGGCCGGGGCCCCGGGGGCGAGCGCCGTCCAGACGACCGGGGTGTGGCTGTAGGAGTCCTCACCGCGCACCGCCGAGACCGTCAGCGCCCGCCCGTTGACGACGACCGCTTCCCCGGCCGCCGCCCGCAGCTTGTCCGCCGCGCCCCGCGAAAGCACCACGGCCCCCTCCCGTACCGCCGCCAGACCCGAGCCGGGGCGGACCGCGAACACCGACACCGCCTCGGTCCGCTCCCCCGCCTTCGCGTTCACCGTGGAGATCGCGATCGGCTCGGCGCCGCGCACCCCGGACACCCGGCCCCATCCCTCCCAGACTGACGGGCCCAGCACCGAGCTGGTGAACGACACCGCCCGGCCGCCGGGCGGCGCCGCGAAGGCGAGCCGGTCGGCGGGCAGGCCCACCACGGCCGAGGTGTTGTCCCGGGCCAGCCCGGCGGTCAGCCCGGACAGCAGGCCGACGAGCAGGGTGATGAGCACCACCACCGTCCCCATCAGCGCGAACCGGCCCTTGGCGAACCGGAGGTCCCTCCATGCGACGAACATGGCTCCAGCCTCGCGGCCCGGGCCCGCCGGGACATCGCGCCACAGCACACATCGACCGGATCGAAGGACGGACGCGCACATCAAACTTTCGGTTGACCGGGCCCGGGCCGTGCCCGCTTACGCTGGAAGACCTATGGACCCCCGCCCCCACACCCCGGTCGCCCGGCTGCTGCGCCTGTGTCTGCACGCGCTGCTCGCCGGGCTGCTCGCGCTCGTCGCGGCCCGGTCGGTGAGCGAGGCGACGGCCCTGGCCGCCGTGGGCGCGATGGCGGCGGTGTACGCGGCGGGGGTGCTGACGCCCGCCGTGCGGCCCCGCACCCGCGCGGGGGCCGCCTGGCTCGGCGGGCTCTGCGCCGTCTGGCTGGTGCTGCTCGCCCTGTCGCCGGACGCCCTGTGGGTGGCCTTCCCCCTCTACTTCCTCCAGCTGCACCTCCTGTCGCGGCGCTGGGGCCTGCCCGCCGTGGCGGCGACGGCGGGCGCGGCCATCGCGAGCTTCCTGCTCCACGGCGAGCAGGTCACGCCCGGCACGTTCATCGGACCGCTGCTCGGCGCGGCCGTCGCGGTGGCGACCGTCTTCGGCTACGACGCGCTGTACCGGGAGAGCGAGCGCCGGCGCGAGCTGATCGAGGAGCTGGTGTCGACCCGCGCCGAGCTGGCCGAGGCGGAGCGCGCGGCGGGCACCCTGGCCGAGCGCGAGCGCCTCGCCCGGGAGATCCACGACACGCTGGCGCAGGGCCTGTCCTCCATCCAGCTCCTGCTGCGCGCCGCCGAGCGCGCGCTCGCACCGGACGACCCGGCCCGTACGCATGTCGAGCAGGCCCGTGCGGCCGCCCAGGACAACCTGGCCGAGGCCCGCCGGTTCGTCCGGGCACTGACCCCGCCCGGTCTGGAGCGGGCCTCGCTGCCCGGCGCCCTGGAGCGGCTGTGCGCCTCGACGCCCGGCCCCGCCGTGCAGTTCGGGGTGAGCGGCACCCCGGTCGAGCTGCCCACGCCGTACGAGGTCGCGCTGCTGCGGATCGCCCAGTCGGCGCTCGCCAACACGGTCCAGCACGCGGCGGCCGGGCGCGCGGAGATCACGCTCAGCTTCATGGACACCTCGGTGGCACTGGATGTCGTCGACGACGGCAAGGGCTTCGACCCGGGCCACGAGCGCCCCTCCGGCACCGGCGGCTTCGGGCTCCCCGCGATGCGGTCGCGGGCCCGTTCGCTCGGCGGCACCCTGAGCGTCGAGTCGGCGCCGGGCCAGGGCACGGCGGTCGCGATCACCCTGCCGCTGCCGGTGCGGGAAGGGAGTGCCGGGTGAGCACCGAGCCGATCAGACTGCTGCTCGCCGACGACCACCCGATCGTCCGGGCGGGGCTGCGGGCCGTCCTGGACACCGAGCCGGACTTCACGGTGGCCGGGGAGGCCGCGACCGCCGAGCGGGCGGTGGAGCTGGCGGCCTCGGGCGGCTTCGACGTGGTGCTGATGGACCTTCAGTTCGGCGCCGGGATGCACGGCTCGGCCGCCACCGCCGCGATCACCGCACGGCCGGGAGCGCCCCGCGTGCTCGTCCTCACCACGTACGACACGGACGCCGACATCCTGGCGGCCGTGGAGGCGGGCGCGGCCGGGTATCTGCTCAAGGACGCGCCGCCGGAGGAGCTGGCGGCCGCCGTGCGGACGGCGGCGGCCGGGCAGTCGGCGCTCGCCCCGGCGGTGGCGCACCGGCTGATGGACCGGATGCGCACCCCGGCCGAGGCTCTCACCCGCCGTGAACTGGAGGTGCTGCAACTGGTCGGCGACGGCCTCTCCAACCTCCAGATCAGCAAGCGGCTCTTCCTGAGCCAGGCGACCGTCAAGTCCCATCTCGTGCATATTTACGCAAAGCTGGGAGTGGAGTCGCGCACGGCGGCGGTCGCGGCGGCCGGCGCGCGCCGGCTGATCCGGCAGCCGGGCTGATTTCCTCTACGCTCACGCGTCACGGCCGACGCGGAGGGGCATGGATGCGGCATGTGTCCGGCCTGAGCCGCGCGGAGGCACCGTATGCCACAGACAGCCCGCCAGTACTGGTGGAACCTGCAAGGACGCACCAGACTCAACTTCAACTGGGGCATCATCAACCACGACTCCACGGTGATCGTCACCGCGTCCGAGTACAGCGTGGACAACAACGATCCCCGGCACAGCCCCCGGTTCGTCGGCGCCGCCACGATCACGGTGGAGAACATCAGCCCGCACTCACCGCCCTACGACCCCAACCACGGCGTCACGTTCACGGTCAACGTGGAGTGGGGCGCGCCGCTGCACATCGTCACGGACATCACGGTCCTGGACGGCCCGCCGGTCGCCATCGAGTACCAGAACGGCTGAGGGGGGCCGATGCCGCGTACCGCACGCCAGTACTGGGCCGGCCTCCAGGGCCGTACCGCGCTGAACTTCAACTGGGGCATCATCGACCACGACTCGACGGTCGTGGTCACGGTCTCCGAGTACAGCGTCGACCCCAACGACCTCAAGCACAGCCCCCGGTTCGTGGGCGCGGCGCCGGTGCGGGTCAGCAACATCAGCCCGCACTCCCCGCCGTACGACCCCAACCACGGGGTGAGCTTCGTGGTCACCGTCGACTGGGGCGCTCCGCTGCACATCGTCACCGACATCACGGTCCTGGACGACAAGCCGGTCTACCGGCTGTGGGACGGCGGCCGCCTCGCCTTCGCGATGCAGCGCCAGCAGCAGACCAACTGGTGCTGGGCCGCCGTGTCGACCAGCATCGCGCTCTTCTACAACGCGGGCAGCACCTGGACCCAGTGCGCGGTGGCCAACTCGCAGACCGGGCGCACCGACTGCTGCGGCGGCGGGGCGAGCGGCGCGGGCTGCAACTCGCAGCAGCCGCTGGACAATCCGCTCAGGATCGTCGGCCACCTGGACCGGATGGTCACCAACCGGGTGGACTTCGCCACCGTCGAGTCCGAGATCAAGGCGGGCCGCCCGCTCTGCGTGCGGATCGGCTGGTCGACCGGCGGCGGGCACTTCCTCACCGCGATGGGCGTGGACGCGCCGCTGAGCGGCTCGGACGCGATCGTGGCCGTCGACGACCCGATCTACGGCCGGTCCGACCAGGTCTACAACACGCTCGCGACCAGCTACCAGGGCAGTGGAACCTGGACCCACAGCTACTACACCCGGGCATAGGGACGGACCATGGCGCTTCAAGTACCGCAGCCACCCCAGGAGTCGCGCTCGGCCGCCGAGGCCGGGGTCGAGCTCCTCGCGGGCCTCGGCCGGGTCCGCACCGCCACGCTGCTGCCCGCCACGGCCGACGAACTCCGGCTCGCGCATCCGCTCCAGATGTACGTGATCGGGCTCGGCGATCTGCCCGGCGGCCTGGACCGGGCCCGGCCGGTCGCCTGGCGCTATCTCGTCCAGCACGACTCGGGCCCGGTGGCGCTCGCCGAGACGGTACGGGACGAGGCGGGCGGCCATGTCTTCAGCCAGCTCAACTACGGTCCCTTCGTGGCCGGGACGGCGGCCGCGCTGGCGGCCGCCGGGCGTGAGCCGGGCGACGCGGAGGTGCGGCTGCTGCACCTGCCCGCCGTCCATCTGATCGCCGTCTGGCTGCACTCGCCCGGCTCGGACACCCTGGTCCCGGCGGCACCGCCCCCGCCGGGCGTCGAGGCGAACCGCCCGTACCCGGCGGCCGAACTCCTCCGGTCGCTCGCCCAGAGCGCGCCGCAGGACGTGCTGCCGCCGGAGGCGGAGGACGACCGGGGCGGCGGCTGACGCCCCTCAAGACGCGGCGGCTGACGCCCTTCGAGGCACCGCCCGTGAGCCCCCGGCCGCCGGGGGCTCACACCCGCAGCGCGAAGTCCTGTGCCGTCGCCCGGCGCAGCTCCCGGACCGCACCCCTGGGGGCGCGCGGCGCCGGCACGGTCAGCAGCGGGCACTCCGCGTGCCGCAGCACGTACCGCCGCGCCCGGGGCCGCCAGGCCCGCGTGCGCGCGCCCACCACCAGCAGGTCGTCCGGCCGGTGCGCGACCGTGCACAGCGCGGGCCCCGGCCGCCCGCGCACCGCCGCCTTGCGGACCTCGACGCCCGTCGGCAGCCCGCCGAACGCGTCCGCGAAGGCCTCGTCGAGGCGCTGCCGCGCGTCCCGCTCCCAGTGCGCCGCCCACGCCGGGTCGGGGTGGCGCAGATACAGGTACTCGCCCTCGGGCGGCTCCCACGCGATCACCGCGACCAGTCTCCGGCCGCTGCGCCGCGCCTCCTCGGCGGCCGCGCGCAGGGCGGCCAGACTGCCGAGCGACCCGCTCACGCCCACGACCACCCGCCCGGGGCCCGGCCCGCCCTGCCCGTTCACCTGTCCCGCCCCTTCCACGGCCGAAGGGCCCACAGCCGGCCGAGGGAGAGGGGCCGGTGCCCCTCCTCGCGGCGCCGCTGCATCTCCCGCTCGAACCGGTCCGTCACCGTGCCCGTCCCCGTGCCCATGACCGTCGCCTCGCCCTGCATGGTTCTCGCCCTCTCCGGTCGTTCCAGACCAATGCGCTGACACCTCCGGAGTCTGTAGGGTGATTGGCCTGGACAGCAGGGCCAATCCAAGGGAGTTGGTATGGCAGGGATGGGAACGGTCCACTCCTTGGGCGGAGTGGCCGAGAGCAGCCGGACCCTGGGCAGCCGCCAGCTGGCCACGCTGGTCGCCGCCACCGCCGGGGAGCGCCCCGGCTACCGCGCGCTCGCCCAGGGCATCCGGACCCTCCTGCTGGACGGGCGCATTCCGCTGCACACGAGGCTGCCCGCCGAGCGGGAGCTGGCCGGGGCGCTCGCGGTGAGCCGGGCCACCGTGACCGCCGCGTACGACCTGCTGCGCGAGGGCGGTTATGCGCTGAGCCGCCGGGGCGCGGGCACCTGGACCGAGCTGCCGGCGGGCCGGCGCCCGGCCAATGTGGCCAGCTTCCCGGACGGCGCGGACACGATCGACCTGGCGATGGCGGCCCCGGCCGCACCGGAGGCCGAGTACGCCGAGGCGCTGGCGCTCGCCGGGGCGCGGCTGCCCGGCCATCTGCGCACCCCCGGCTACCACCCGCTCGGCCTGCCCGAGCTGCGCGCGGCCGTCGCCGAGCGGTACACCCGGCGGGGGCTGCCGACGCTCCCCGACCAGATCCTGGTCACCACCGGCGCCCAGCAGGCCCTCTCCCTGGTGATGGGGCTGCTCGCACGCCCCGGCGACCGCGTCCTGGTCGAGAGTCCGTCGTACGCCAACGGCCTGGACGCGATCCGCTACGCCGGGCTGCGCATGACGCCCGTGCCGGTGACGGACGACGGCTGGGACGGCGAGCTGATGGAGTGCGCGCTGCGGCAGACCGCGCCCCGGCTCGCGTATCTGATCCCGGACTTCCACAATCCGACCGGCGCGCTGATGGAGACCGACCAGCGCGCCCGGCTGCTGCGCTCGGCGCGCGCCACCGGCACCTGGCTGCTGGTCGACGAGACGATGGCGGAGATGGCGCTGGACGTTCCGGCGCCCGCCCCGTTCGCCTCGCTGGCGCGCCACGGCGAGGGGGAGCAGGTCGTGACGGTCGGCTCGCTGAGCAAGACGCACTGGGGCGGGCTGCGGATCGGCTGGGTGCGGGCGGGTTCGCGGCTGATCACCGAGCTGGCGGCCACCCGGATCCACCGGGACATGGCGTCCTCGGTCCTGGACCAGCTGGTGGCGATCGAGCTGCTGCCCGGTATGGACGAGGTGCTGGTGTCACGCCTGGCCCAGATGCGCGAGCGCCGCGCGGCCCTGGCGGACGCGCTGGCCCGCCACTTCCCCGAGTGGCGCTGGCAGTTGCCGCCGGGCGGTCTGACGCTCTGGGTGGACCTCGGCCGCCCGATCGCGGGCGCGCTGTGCGAGGCGGCGCTGGGCCATGGGGTGCGTCTCCAGGGCGGGGCCCGTTTCGCGGCGGACCCCGGCACGCACGAGCACCGCTTGCGGATTCCGTACTGCATGCCGCCGGATGTGACCCGGGAGGCGGTCCGTCGTCTCGCGGCGACCCTGTCCGCGGGCCTGCCCACGACCCTGCGGGAGCCGGAGCGCCCGCACTGGGTGGCGTAGCCACTTTCTGGATCTGCCCGGTGTTCGTCTGCGGGCCGTCCCCAACTGGTCGCGCAGTTCCCCGCGCCCCTCAGATGCGCCCCTTCGGGGCGCTCCTTCAGGGGCGCGGGGAACTGCGCGACCAGCCACCCACTCAGCCGCAGACAAAGGCCGGGCAACACGTCAGCGCGGCGGCTCGCCGAATAAGTCGACCGCCTCCCGGACCCCCTTCACCGCCACGGACAGCGCGCTCACCGACCCGATCGACCCCGCGATCAACAGCAGCGAGCGCCGCAGGCGCGGGACCTCCGGCGCCCCGGACACCGCCATCGCGTCCAGCGCCGCGAGCTCGTCCTCCGCGACGGCCCGGTCCGGGAACTCCCCGGGGTACCCCGCCAGCTCCCGCCGCAGCCGCGCCAC
This sequence comes from Streptomyces sp. TLI_146, assembly GCF_002846415.1. Classification (NCBI taxonomy): domain Bacteria; kingdom Bacillati; phylum Actinomycetota; class Actinomycetes; order Kitasatosporales; family Streptomycetaceae; genus Streptomyces; species Streptomyces sp. TLI_146. The sequence goes on along the minus strand of NZ_PJMX01000001.1, from coordinate 7,056,109 downwards.
GGCGACCCGCAGCCCCGCCACCCTGGGATCCGCACTGCCGGTCACAGGCGCCTGCTCCACGCGTCGCAACAAAATTCCTTCCCCACGCACATCTTCGTGCAGGTGCTCACAGCCCGTCAGCGAAGGTCAACTGACGGGAGTTGCGGGCCAGTTAACGCCATCGCGCCCGGCGCGCGCCACCGTGTGGACGGAATTCGGCGGGCGCATTCGGTATACGTGGGGCCATGACACCTCCGACGAAGGACGAACCGCAGGTCGTGGGCCTGCTGCTGGCCGCGGGCGGCGGACGCCGCCTCGGCGGCCGCCCCAAGGCTCTGTTGACGCACCGGGGCCGCCCCCTGGTCGAGCACGCGGTACGGGTGCTGCGCGAGGGCGGCTGCACCACCGTGCACGTGGTGCTCGGCGCCGCCGCGGACGAGGTACGCGCCCGCGCACACCTCGACGGCTGCGTGCTGGTCGACAACCCGGAGTGGACCGAGGGCATGGGCTCCTCCCTGCGCGCGGGCCTCGCCTCACTGGCCGGGACGGGGGCGGGCGCCGCCCTGGTCAGCCTCGTCGACCAGCCCGGCATCGGCGCGGAGGCCACTAGACGCGTCCGGGCCGCGTACCGCTCCCCGGCCTCGCTCGCGGCGGCCTCGTACGACGGACAACGCGGCCACCCCGTGCTCTTCGGCACCGACCGCTGGCAGCCGATCGCGGCGAGCGCGCGCGGCGACCGCGGGGCGCGCGCCTATCTCGCCGAGCACGAGGCGGAGATCACGCTCGTCGAGTGCGGTGACGTGGCCGAGCCGTACGACATCGATACAGCGGCGGATCTCGGGCGCCTGGACTGATCCTCCGGTACACCTGGAGTGAACACGGTGGCACCGAGCGCCACGGTCTGTCGACCCGGAGAATCTCGATATCAACAAACCATTGAACTTCCACCATGAGGAAACTAGTATCCACTGTTCAGAAGCGCCCGATTGATTGAGACGGCGCCCCCAGTCGCATTCCGGGGTCCTGGCACTGAGTGCCTTTTCTGACTTCCGGCGGCCGGTGAGGGCACCGCCCGCGAAGGAGTGACAGCACATGTCCGCACCAGCGCCGTCCCCGCTGGCCATCGTCGACGCCGAGCCCCTGCCCCGGCAGGACGAGGTGCTCACCGACGCGGCCCTCGCGTTCGTGGCCGAGCTGCACCGGCTGTTCACGCCCCGCCGTGACGAGCTCCTGCTCCGCCGCCAGGAGCGCCGCGACGAGATCGCCCGCACCTCCACGCTGGACTTCCGCCCCGAGACCGCCGCCGTGCGCGAGGGCGACTGGAAGGTCGCCCCGGCCCCGGCCGCGCTGAATGACCGCCGGGTCGAGATCACCGGTCCGACCGACCGCAAGATGACCGTCAACGCCCTGAACTCGGGCGCCAGGGTCTGGCTCGCCGACTTCGAGGACGCCTCCGCTCCCACCTGGGAGAACGTCGTCACGGGCCAGCTCAACCTGATCGACGCGTACGAGCGCAGGATCGACTTCACCGACCCGAGGTCCGGCAAGTCCTACGCGCTCAAGGACGCGGGCGAGCTCGCCACCGTCGTGATGCGCCCGCGCGGCTGGCACCTGGAGGAGCGCCACCTGCGCTTCGACGGCCGCCCGGTCCCCGGCGCCCTGGTCGACTTCGGCCTCTACTTCTTCCACAACGCCAAGCGCCTCATCGAGCTCGGCAAGGGCCCCTACTTCTACCTCCCCAAGACCGAGTCGTACCTGGAGGCCCGCCTCTGGAACGACATCTTCGTCTTCGCGCAGGACTACGTCGGCATCCCGCAGGGCACGGTCCGCGCCACCGTCCTGATCGAGACGATCACGGCCGCGTACGAGATGGAGGAGATCCTCTACGAGCTGCGCGACCACGCCGCCGGGCTGAACGCGGGCCGCTGGGACTACCTCTTCTCGATCGTCAAGAACTTCCGTGACGGCGGCGCCAAGTTCGTCCTGCCGGACCGCAACGCGGTGACCATGACGGCCCCGTTCATGCGCGCGTACACCGAACTCCTCGTCCGCACCTGCCACAAGCGCGGCGCGCACGCCATCGGCGGCATGGCGGCCTTCATCCCGTCCCGCAAGGACGCCGAGGTCAACAAGGTCGCGTTCGAGAAGGTCAAGGCCGACAAGGACCGCGAAGCGGCCGACGGCTTCGACGGCTCCTGGGTCGCCCACCCCGACCTGGTCCCGATCGCCATGGCCTCCTTCGACGCGGTCCTCGGCGACAAGCCGAACCAGAAGGACCGGCTGCGCGAGGACGTCTCGGTGGCACCCGGCGACCTGATCGCCATCGACTCCCTCGACGCCAAGCCCACCTACGACGGGCTGGTGAGCGCCGTCCAGGTCGGCATCCGCTACATCGAGGCCTGGCTGCGCGGCCTCGGCGCCGTCGCCATCTTCAACCTGATGGAGGACGCGGCCACCGCCGAGATCTCCCGCTCGCAGATCTGGCAGTGGATCAACGCGGGCGTGGTGTTCGAGAACGGCGAGCTCGCCACCGCCGACCTGGCCCGCAAGGTCGCGGCCGAGGAACTGGCCGCGATCCGCGCCGAGATCGGCGAGGAGGCCTTCGCGGCCGGCCGCTGGCAGCAGGCCCACGACCTGCTCCTGAAGGTCTCGCTCGACGCGGACTACGCGGACTTCCTGACGCTGCCCGCGTACGAGCAGCTGGTCGGCTGACCCACCGTCACACCACGCGGGGCCGGGGCGAATCCGTCGCCTCCGGCCCCGCGCCGGGTCCGCCCTGTCAGAATGAGCGGATGTTACGTGGAGGCAGGGTCGCCGTAGTCGGCGGCAGTATCGCCGGGTGTGCCGCGGCGCTGGCCGCGCACCGGGGCGGCGCGGCGGAAGTCACCGTCTTCGAACGGGCCTCGGGCCATCTGGCGGACCGGGGCGTGGGACTGGCCATGCACAACGACCGGTACGCGGAGCTGGAGGCGGCCGGTTATCTGGACGCCACGATGCCGTGGCTCCAGCTGGGCCGCAGATGCTGGTACGTGAAGGACGGCTCGGCGCCGCTGGGCCGCCGAATCGGGGTGCTGCCGTTCCCGTTCCGTACGTACAACTGGGGACCGCTGTGGCACGAGCTGCGCGGCCGGGTCCCCGAGTCGGCCGACTTCCGGTCCGGGACGACCGTCGGCGCGGTCGAGACCACCCCGGACGGCGTGGAGCTGGAGACAGGGTCCGGCAGCGAGCGGTTCGACCTGGTGATCGGCGCCGACGGCTACCGCTCGGCGGTGCGCACGGCCGCGTGCCCCGAGGTGCGGCCCCGATACGCGGGCTATCTGGCCTGGCGGGGCGCCTTCGAGGCGGACCGGCTGATGGCGCCGGAGCTGTGGCCCGACGAGGACTGCGTGTACGCCGTGTTCCCCGGCGGGCACGTGATCATCTACCGCATCCCCGACGGCCGGGGCGGGCTGCGGGTCAACTGGGTGCTCTACACCGCCCCTCCCCCGGACCTCGACCTGCGCTTCGACAACCCGACCAGCCTGCCGCCCGGCACCCTGGCCGCGACCCTGCACCTCCGGCTCGCCCACATCGCCGACACCCGACTCGCCCCCTACTGGGGCCAGTTGGTGCGCACGACCACCGCCGACGAGCTCTTCGTCCAGCCGATGTACGACTTCAGCGCGCCGCGCTACGCCACCGGCCGGCTGGTCCTCGCGGGCGACGCGGCGACGGTGGCCCGCCCGCATACCGGCGGCGGCGCGGTCAAGGCGCTCCAGGACGCCACCGCCCTGGAGTCCTGCCTCACCGCCGCACCCGACTGGCAGGCGGCGCTGCGCGCTTATGACACGGGCCGGGCCGCGAGCGGCCGGTCCATGGTGGAGCTGGGCCGACAGCTCGGCGTCGGCCTCGTGGAGCGGACGCCCGACTGGAGCGCGATGGACCAGAGCGGGCTTGAGAAGTGGTGGCAGCAGGCGGACGGCTCGGGCGCGTTCGGCGGCCGTCGGCTCAACTCGTAGCCCTTCAGCCGCCGATGACGACCGTGCGCTGGGCCGAGAAGTCGCCCCACTTCCCGTCGGGCAGCCGGGCGCGGAGTTTGACGCTGTAGCGGGTGCCCGGCTTCTCGGAGGAGACGGTGAGGCTGTACGACGCCCGGCCCGGGGGCGGCGCCGCGCCGAACACGATGGTGGTGGTCAGCCGTCCGTCGAGGAAGAGCTGGTACGAGGTGACCGGGCCGCCCGTGTCCGGCGGGAGCCAGGACAGCTCGACGGTCGGCACCCCCGCCACCTTCCCGTAGCGCGCGGCCAGTTCGGCGGGCGCGGTACTCGCGGGCGCGCCCGGCGCCGACGCGGTGGTCAGGTCCACGGCATCGCTGTCCGGCGAGGAGTTGTCGGCGGCGTCCCGCGCCCGCACGGTGAAGGTGTAGACGGTCCCGGGCCGCAGTCCGGTGACCCGGGCGCTGGTCGCGCGCCCGGGGACGCTGTGGATCCGCACGTCCTCCTGGTAGATGTCGTACGAGGTGACGCCCACGTCGTCCGTCGCCCGCCGCCAGCTCAGCGTCGCCGCGCGGCTCCCGTCGGCCCGGCCCCGCAGCGCGCCCGGCGCGGTCGGCGGCCCGTGGTCGGCGGGGCTCGGGGCGGGCGTGGTGACGGCGACGGGGGCGCTGGGGGCCGAGAGGTTCCCGGCGGCGTCGCGGGCGCGGACGGTGAAGCTGTAGGCGGTCGCCGGGGCGAGCCCGTCGACGTCGACCATGTGCTTCTCGCCCGGCACCGCCTTGACCCGGGTGCCCCGCTGGAGGACCTCGTAGCCGGTGACGCCCTTGTCGTCGACCGACGCCTCCCACATGACGTGCACGGAGGTGGCGCTGCTCGCCTGCGCGGTCACCCCGCCCGGCACGGTCGGCGCCCGCCCGTCCCGCTCGTCGGCAGTGGCCGAGCAGGCGGCGATGACGAGGGCGGAGCAGACCAACAGGGCGTATCCGGTGGGGCGTTGCACAGCCGGGCCTCCCTCCGTACGAGATGGTCCAGACCTATATCGCACAGGTGGCGGCGCTCGGCAAGGGGTCCGACGGCTCGGGTGGCGCATCCCGGAAACGAGTTCGGCCGGAGGCGATGAGTTCCCGTCGCCGGGCCGGTCTGCACTGTCATGGATACGCAGACACAGACTCCCCGTCCCGACCTCGGCGCCGCCGCCCGCGCGGTGGCAGGCCTGCTCGCCGGTGTGCGGGACGAGCAGCTCGCGGCGCGGACGCCCTGTCCGAAATACTCCGTACGCGAGCTCCTCGGGCACATCAACGGGCTCACCGCCGCCTTCACCTCGGCCGCCGCCAAGAAGTCCGGCCCCGAGACCGCCACCGACCCCGGGTCCGTCACGCCCGTACTGCCCGAGGACTGGCGCACCGGGCTGCCCGGGCGGCTCGACGCGCTGGCCGAGGCGTGGCGCGCGCCGACGGCCTGGGACGGGGACACCCAGGCGGGCGGCATCACCTTCCCCGCCGCGATCGCGGGCCTGGTCGCGCTCGACGAACTGGTCGTCCACGGCTGGGACCTGGCCCGGGCCACCGGCCAGCCGTACGACCCGGGCGCGGCGAGCCTGGAGGCGGTCCACGGCTTCCTCGACGCGAGCCGTGACGAGGCGGTGCGCGCCCCCGCGTTCGGACCGGTCGTCGAGGTCCCGGCGGATGCCCCGCTGCTCGACCGGGTGGCCGGGCTCAGCGGGCGGGACCCGGGCTGGGCCGCCTGAGCCCGGCGGCCACGGCGGCCGCCGTCGCCAGGAGCAGCAGCCCTGCCGCCCAGAAGGCCCACTGGGCGCCGTCGGCCGGGTCCGCCGCCCCCAGGAAGACACTGCCGAGCAGGGCCGTGCCCAAGGTGCCGCCCAGTTGCTGCACCGCGTTGAGCAGCCCGGCGGCCGAGCCGGTCTCGGCGGGGCCGACGCGGTGCAGGGCGGCCGTGAAGAACGGGACGGTGAACAGCCCGACGCCCGCGCCGCAGACCGCGAGCGCGGCGGGCAGCGGCCACGGGTAGGCGGCGGGGCCGGTCGCCGCGTACACCGCCGTCGCGGCCAGGACGCCCGCGAGAAGGGTGGCGAGCCCGGCGTACATCAGGCGCGGCCCGTACCGGGGCACGAGCCGGGTGCCCGCGACCCAGGACGCGACGGCCATGCCGAACGACCAGGGCACAAGCGTGAGACCAGCCGTCAGCACATCGGCGTCCAGGCCGAGTTGGAGGTGGAGGACGACGACCAGCATCAGACCGTTCATCACCGCGAAGAAGAGCGTGGAGGTCACCAGGGCGGCCGGGAAGCCCCGGTGCCGGAAGAGTCCGGCCTCGATCAGCGGGCTGCCGCCGCGGCGGCTCTTGCGGCGCTGGTCGAGCCCGAAGAGCCCGAGCAGCGCCGTCCCGCCCGCCATCAGTACCCAGGTCCAGCCGGGCCACCCGGCGTCGGGGCCCTGGATCAGCGGGTAGACCAGCGCGCCCGAGCTCGTCACCACGAGCGCGGTGCCGGAGAGGTCGAGGCGTGGGCGGAGGGCCGCCCGGTCCTCGCGCAGCAGCGGGGCCGCGAGCAGTACGGCGGCGCCGAGCGGCAGGTTCACCAGGAACACGGCCCGCCAGGACGAGCCGAAGAGGTCGGCGTGGGTCAGCAGCCCGCCGAGCGCGGGTCCGCAGACGGCGGCGAGCCCCATCACCGGCCCGATGGTCCCCAGCGCCCTCGCCCGCTCGTCGCCGTCGAACATGGCCCGGATCAGGCCGATGGTCTGCGGGATGACGAGCGCGGCGGCGGCGCCCTGCACGGCCCGCGCACCGATCAGCACCCCGGCCGAGGGCGCGGCCGCGCACAGCAGCGAGGCCGCGAGGAACACGGCGACGCCCGCGCGGAACACCCGCTTGCGTCCGAGGATGTCGCCGAGGCGGCCGCCGGTGATGAGGAACATGGCGAAGGGGAGGGTGTAGGCGGCGGCGTACCACTGGATGACGGAGTCCGGGCCGCCCAGGTCGGTGTGGATGACGGGCGCCGCGACCTGCACGATCGTCGCGTCCAGCAGATTCATCGCCTCGGCGGTGAGCAGCACGGCCAGCGCGGCCCAGCGCCACCGGTACGGGCCGCGGGCCACCCCGGCCGCCGCGTCCGCCGCCACCGGTCCTTGTCGTACGAGCTTCGGCACAGCCACTCCCTTCGTGAGCCGCCGGGCTTCCCGCGGCTCCCCCGAGCCTGCGGCGGGTACGCTGGCTGTTCCATCCCCAGCGCCAGATTTGTCGATTCGTTCCATAGATGCGACCCAGGTGAAGGAATTTCACGTGCTCGACGAGATCGACCGTGCTCTGGTCCACGCCCTGCACCTCGACGGGCGGGCCCCGTTCGCGCGGATCGCGGCGGTCCTGGAGGTGTCGACGCAGACCGTCGCCCGGCGCTACCGGCGGCTGCGGGCCGAGGCGGGGCTGCGGGTGGTGGGGCTCGTCGATCCGGCGAAGGCGGGGCTCGCCCAGTGGATGGTGCGGCTGAGCGCCGTGCCGCGTGCCGCGCAGGACCTCGCCCAGGCCCTCGCGCGCCGCGAGGACACCTCCTGGGTCAAGCTCGCCTCGGGCGGCACCGAGATCGTGGCCATCGTGCACGCCCCGCAGACGCTGCTGCTGCGCGAGATCCCCCGCACCGCCGGGGTGACCGCCGTGTCCGCGCACTATGTGCTGCACCTCTACCTCGGCGGGCCCACGGCCTGGCGGGGCCGGGCCCGCACCCTGGACGCGGAGCAGCAGCGGGCGCTCGACCCCGTGAGCGTGCCGGACGAGGAGGCCGACGGTTCGCGCGGGCTCCCCACGCCCGCCGACGAGCCGCTCCTCGCGGCGCTGCGGCGGGACGGCCGGACGCCGTTGGCCGAGCTCGCCGACGCCACCGGCTGGTCGCCCGCGACCGTCGCGCGGCGGCTGGCCGAACTCCGGGCGAGCCGGGCCCTGTTCTTCGACGTGGAGGTCGACAACACCCTGTTCGGCGCCGCCACACAGGCGCTGCTGTGGATGTCGGTGACCCCGGCGCACCTCGACCAGGTGGCCCGCGAGCTCGCCCGCCACGACGAGCTCGCGTTCGTCGCCGCGACCACCGGGCCGAGCAACCTGGTCGCCCAGGCCCTCTGCCCCGACCCGGCGGCGCTGCACCACTACCTCACCCACCGGCTCGGCGCACTGGAGGCGATCCGCACGCTGGAGACCGCGCCGGTGCTGCGCACGGTGAAGGCCGCGGGCCCCCTCGTGCCCGCGGCCCCCCGTGCGGGGAACCTCAACCGGCCTCCCGCACCTCCCTCGTGGGGATCCTGAGCTGGTTGAAGCCGTAGTACACCGCGAGCACCCCGTGCGCGGCGAGCGTCAGCGGCGCCGAGACGAAGGCGAGCAGGACCGTCGCCGGATAGGCGAGCGAGCCGAGCGCGAAGCGGGTGCGGGTGGCCCGGGCGGCCCTGAAGTCGACGCGGTCGTCGAAGAGATGGCCGGTCCGGGTCACATGCCACCACAGTGCCTGGAAGTTGAGGGCCATGACGACCATGAGCCCGCTGTAGACGGCGGCGGCCACGTGTGACGCGCTGTCCTCCCTGAGGTATTCGGCCATCAGCCCCGCCGGCCAGGGGATCGCCGCGACGGTCATGAGCAGCAGCAGATTGAGGAACATCAGCGTGCGGTCGACGCGTACCACGTAGCTGAAGAGCGTGTGGTGGTTGACCCACATGATGCCGATGACCAGGAAGCTCACCACATAGGCGGCGTACGAGGGCCACTGCTGGCCCAGATCGCTCCAGAGGTGGTCGCCCGCGTGCGGGGGCACCTTGATTTCCAGGATCAGGAGGGTGATCGCGATGGCGAAGACGCCGTCGCTGAACGCCTCGACCCGGCTCGATTCATTCACCGGGTGAACTGAACCGGACACGGCCGAAATCTTCAACTTCCTTTTGCCGCAAGGGTGTACGCCTCCCGTCGGCCAGTGGTAGGAAAGTTTCCTAACAAAACAGTGAACGACGAACTCCCCCAGGAGGTCAGGTGCTCACCCCCCACTTCAGCGCCACCGCACGTCGTCTCAGGATCACCGCGTCGGCCGTGCTCGGCGCCGCCGTGATCGCCGTACCCGCGGCCACGGCCACCGCCGCGACCGGCCACAATGCCCCCATGGCAGCAGCGGCGACCGGGCTCGACGACCCGGCCAAGAAGGAATTGGCGATGGAGCTCGTCTCCAGCGCGGAGAACTCCTCACTGAACTGGAAGGCCCAGTACAAGTACATCGAGGACATCGACGACGGCCGGGGCTACACGGCCGGGATCATCGGGTTCTGCTCCGGCACCGGTGACATGCTCGACCTGGTCGAGCTCTACTCGGCCCGCGAGCCGGGGAACGTGCTCCAGAAGTACCTGCCCGCGCTGCGCAAGGTGAACGGGAGCGACTCGCACGCCGGGCTCGACCCCCACTTCACCAAGGACTGGAAGACGGCCGCCTCGGAGACTGCCTTCAAGAACGCCCAGAACGACGAGCGGGACCGGGTCTACTTCGACCCGGCCGTCAAGCGGGGCAAGGCCGACGGAGTGGGCACGCTCGGCCAGTTCATCTACTACGACGCCATCGTCATGCACGGCGACGGCACCGACCCCACCAGCTTCAGCAGCATCCGCAAGAAGGCGCTGGCCAAGGCGAAGCCGCCGTCCCAGGGCGGCGACGAGACGAAGTACCTCAACGCCTTCCTCGACGCCCGCGTGTGGGCGATGAAGCAGGAGGAGGCGCACAGCGACACCAGCCGCGTCGACACCGAGCAGCGGGTGTTCCTGAAGAAGGGCAACCTCGACCTCGACACACCGCTGGACTGGAAGGTCTACGGCGACCCGTACCACATCGGCTGATCCGGCCGACGACGCGGCGGCGCGTACGACACGGGGCTGGTGTCGTACGCGCCGCTCGCGCGCGGGCCGGGCACGGCGGGCTCAGTGCGCGGCCACCACGGGTTCCGCGAGCACGGCGGATTCCTCCGAACTCGCCTTCCTGCCAAGGTGGTTGAAGGCCAGGTTGAGGACGATCGCGACCACGCAGCCGGTGGAGATACCGGAGTCGAGGACCACCCGGACGTTCTCCGGGAAGGCGTCGTAGAAGGTCGGCGCGGCGATCGGGATCAGCCCGATGCCGAGCGCGGCCGCGACGATCAGGGCGTTCTCGCCCTGCTCCAGGGCCGCCGTGGACAGCGTCTGGATGCCGCTGGCCGCGACCGAGCCGAAGAGCACGATGCCCGCGCCGCCGAGCACCGGCAGCGGCACCAGCGCGATCACGGACGCGGCCACCGGGCACAGGCCGAGCAAGATGAGGATGCCTCCGCCGGTGGCGACCACGAAGCGGCTGCGCACCTTGGTCATCGCGACGAGGCCGATGTTCTGCGCGAAGGCGCTGGCCATGAAGCCGTTGAAGAGCGGGCTCAGCGCACTGCCGAGGGTGTCGGCGCGCAGCCCACCCTCGATGGTCCGCTCGTCGGCCGGGCGTCCGACGATCTTGCCGAGCGCCAGCATGTCGGCGGTCGACTCGGTCATACAGACCAGCATCACGATGCACATCGAGACGATCGCGGCGGCCTCGAAGTGCGGGGCGCCGAAGTGGAAGGGCGTCGGGAAGCCGACCGCGTCCGCGCCGCGGAGCGCGTCCAGGCCGGTCATGCCGAACGGCACGGCGACCAGGGTGCCGACGACCAGGCCGAGCAGGATCGCGATCTGCTGGAGGAACCCGCGCAGCAGCCTGCGCAGCGCCAGCACGATCACCAGGGTGAGCGCGGCCATGCCGATGTTCTTCGTCGAACCGTAGTCGTGGGCCGCCGCGTTGCCGCCCTGCGCCCAGCGGAAGGCGACCGGCAGAAGCGAGACGCCTATCAGGGTGATCACGGTGCCGGTGACGACGGGCGGGAAGAACCGGAGCAGCCTGCTGAAGTAGGGGGCGAGCACGAAGCCCAGCACACTGGCGACGATCACCGCCCCGAAGATGACGGCCATGCCCTCGTGGCCGCGGTCCTTGCCGATGGCGATCATCGGGGTGACCCCGGCGAACGAGACGCCGTTGACGAACGGGAGGCGGGCGCCGACCTTCCAGAACCCGAGGGTCTGGAGCAGGGTGGCGAGCCCGGCGGTGAAGAGGCTCGCGCCGATCAGGAACGCGGTCTCCTTGGGGGTGAGCCCTACGGCGGGCCCGACGACCATGGGCGGGGCCACCACACCCGCGTACATCGCGGCCACGTGCTGGAGGCCGCTGGTGAACATCTTCAGTGGGGGCAGGGTCTCGTCGACCGGGTGCTTACCGGTGGCGGGATCGGGAGTGACTGCATCGTTGCGAAACCTGGGCTGCGGGGCCACGGGCGGTTCCTCCGGTCGGTTACACGTCGGCGGTGACGCGGGTGTCAGGGAGGTGGTGCAGTGTGACGCGTGCGTGCTGCGGCGGTGTTACGTACGGCGTACGGCAGGGTCTCGTACGCGGTACGGGTGCGGCGGAACGGCGGTGCTCCGTGCGGGGATGGGCACGGGTCACCGTCCCGGGAGGTGCGCACGTCCATGTGGTGCGCGCCCCCCGGGCGCGGCTGCCGCGGACCCCGCTCGGGTCCACGGCGACCGGCCGAGGGCCGTCCCCCTCGGCCGGACTCCTGGGCGGGAATCCCGGGCCGGGATCAGCCCTGCGCGGCGATCCGCGCGAGGCGCTGCGCCTCGTCCCGCGTGGCGCGGGCGATGGCGTCCTCGTCGACCGTGAGAAGACGGTTGTCCTCGACGATCTGCTTGCCGTTGACGAACGACGCCGTCACCGGGGCGGCGGCGCCGAAGACCAGGGCGGTCACCGGGTCGGCGATGGAGGCGTGGGCCAGGGTGTCGAGCTTCCAGAGCACGAAGTCGGCGAGCTTGCCCGCCTCCAGGGAGCCGATCTCGGCCGCGCGGCCGAGCACCTGGGCGCCGCCGTACGTACCGAGCCGCAGCGCCTGGCGGGCGTTGAGGGCTGCCTCGCGGTGCGCGCCGAGGCGGTTGATCAGGAGCGCGTTGCGCAGTTCCGTGTGGAGCTCGCCGGACTCGTTGGAGGCGGTGCCGTCGACACCGAGACCGACCGGGACACCCGCCTTCAGCATGTCGGGGACGCGGGCGATGCCGGCCGCGAGGCGCGCGTTGGAGGACGGGCAGTGCGCGACGCCGGTGCCGGTGCGGGCGAAGGCGGCGATGTCCGAGTCGTTCATGTGGACGCAGTGCGCCATCCACACGTCCTGGCCGAGCCAGCCGGTCGACTCGAAGTAGTCGGTGGGGCCCATGCCGAACAGCTCCTTGCAGAACTGCTCCTCCTCCACGGTCTCCGAGCCGTGGGTGTGCAGCCGTACGCCCTTGGCGCGGGCCAACTCGGCGCCCTGCTTCATGAGTTCGGTGGAGACCGAGAACGGCGAGCAGGGCGCGACGGCGACCTGGGTCATCGAGCCGAAGGAGGCGTCGTGGAAGCGGTCGACGGTCTCGGCGGTCGCCGAGAGCGCCCCGTCCAGGGTCTCGACGGCGAAGTCCGGCGGCAGGCCGCCGTCCTTCTTGCTGCGGTCCATGGAGCCGCGGGCGAGGGTGAACCGTACGCCCATCTCGCTCGCGGCACCGATGATGGCGCCGGAGAGGTCGCCCGCGTTCCGCGGGTACACGTAGTGGTGGTCCATCGCGGTGGTGACACCGCCGCGGGCCATCATGGCGAGCGAGCCCTGCGCGGCGACGCGGCCCATCTGCTCGTCGATGCGCGCCCAGGTCGGGTAGAGCGCCACCAGCCAGTTGAAGAGGTTGTGGTCGGTGGCCAGACCGCGCGTGATCCACTGGTAGAAGTGGTGGTGCGTGTTGACCAGACCGGGGGTCACCAGGTGGCCGGTGCCGTCGATGCGGCGGACCACGTTCTCCAGGCCCTGCGGGGCGCTGCCCGCGCCGATCGACTCGATCGTGTTGCCGGCGACGACGAGGTATCCCGAGGCGTACTCGGTGTCGTCGGCGTCCACGGTCGCGATCGCGCAGTTCTCGATGACGATGCGCTGGGCTGCTGCCGATGGTGCCATCGTGCTTCCTCTTTTTCTTCTACGGAAATGAGTGGGCACGGCAGGACCCTAGAGGATTTGAGTGCCGGGGCCGGGTGACCCACGGGTGCCGAGAGAGGGAACACGCCCCCGGGCGGCGGTGTCCGGGGGCGCTCCGCGTCAGAGGTTGGTCATGTCGACCGGGATCCGCGGCTCGACGCCGTCCCGCAGGATGGTGGCCTCGATCAGACCGTAGGGACGGTCGGCCGCGAAGTAGACCTCGTTGTCGTTCTTGAGCCCGAACGGTTCGAGGTCGACCAGGAAGTGGTGGTTGTTCGGCAGCGAGAAGCGGATCTCGTCGATCTCGCTGCGGCTGTTGATCACCCGCGAACCCATCTGGTACAGGGTCTGCTGGAGGGAGAGGGAGTACGTCTCGGCGAAGGCCTGCAGGATGTGCTTCTTCGCCTGCTCGTACGACTTCTCCCAGTTGGGCATCCGCTCTTCGTCGCTGGTCCAGTTGTAGCGCCAGGCGGCGGAGACGTCGGTGCACAGGATGCGGTCGTACGCCTCCTTCAGCGTCGTGTACTTGTCCTTGACGTAGCCCCAGAACTCGGAGTTGGTCGAGTTCATCACCGTCAGGTCCTTCAGACCCGAGATGACCTCCCAGTTCTCACCGTCGAAGGTGATCTGGGTGGTGCGCAGCTCCTGGCCCTTGCGGGCGAAGGAGTGGCGTACCTCGTCCGAGCCGATGAACTTGGAGTTGGCGTCGGAGGTGGCGATCCGCTCCCAGGCGTACTCCTCGATGCGGATGCGCGCCCGGTGGATCGGCTCCTGCGACGTCACGAAGTGACGGGCGAGGTGGATGCCGAACTGCTCGGCGGACTCGATGCCGTGCTCCTTGGCGAAGGCGAACACCGTGTTCTTGGTCGTGTCCGTCGGCAGGACGTTCGCGTTCGAGCCGGAGTAGTGGACGTCTTCCATGTCGCCGGAGAGGGCGACCGAGACGTTCAGGTCCTTGATGTGGTGCGTGTCGCCGTCCCGCGTGATCTTGACGACGCGGTTCTCTGCTTTGCCGTACTGGTTCTGGCCGAGGATCACGGGGCGGGTGTGGCGGGAAACGTCAGTCATGTCTGCTAGCTCCCTCGGTAAACGGAGTAGCCGAACGGGTTGAGCAGCAGCGGTACGTGGAAGTGCTCGCCCGGCACGACGGCGAACGTGATCGCCACCTCCGGGAAGAACGCACCGCTGTCCCTTACGCGGGGGGCGTCCTGCTGCGCCTCGGCTTGCTTCACTGTCTTGATCGAACGCGTGAAGTAGGACTCGACCTCGAAGTCGAGCCGTACATGGGTCGTGCCCTCCGGCAGCGCCGGAAGGTCCTTGCAGCGCCCGTCCGCGTCGGTCGCGGAGCCGCCGAGCGCCACCCACTCGGCGTCGCGGCCCGAGCGGGCGGCGAGCGAGATGGCGACGCCCTCGGCGGGGCGCCCGATGCTGGTGTCGAGGATGTGCGTCGACACCGACGCGGTCGTGGCCGTACTCATCAGTCCCTGTCCTCTTCTTCTGCTGTTTCCACGAGACGGGTCAGCCGGATCCGGTTGATCTTCCCGAGTTCGGCGCGCACGATCTCGCGCTCCGCCTCGGCGGTGTTGCCGATCCTGGCCTTCATCGCGTCGCGCATCTGCTCACCGGTGGCCCCGGTGGCGCAGATCAGGAAGACGTGGCCGAACCTGTCCTGGTAGGCCAGGTTGAGTTCGAGCATCTCGGCCTTGAGCTCCTCGGTGGCGCCGGCCATCCCCCGCTGCTCGCGGGCGGAGGTCGGGTCGCCGGGCTTCGGCCGCCCGATCGGCGGGTGCCCCGCCATCGCCTCTTCCAGGTCCTTCACGTCCAGCTCGGCCATGGCGGCGTCGCTGGCGGCGAAGAGCTCGTCGGCGGTGGCGTACGGGCGCCGGGCGAGCAGCTTGCTCCCCCATACCGAGCTGGCGCACACCTCGTGGAGCGCGGCGAGCGCCGTGCTGTCGTCGGAGGTGTTGAACCGGGCGAGGCCCGGCGTCGAGGTCGAAGTCACGAACGGCCTCCGTGGCCTTGGTGCTGGACGGGCTGCGGATAGCTAACGCCCTCGGAAACATCCCGTCAACACTTTGTTGAAAACTTGGAGCAACAAAAAGCCGCCGCCCGGGGATCCGGACGGCGGCGTCGCGAGCACGGCTCACAGGCGGGCGTTGCTACTCGCTTTTGGCGGCGTTTTCCCTGTTCAGGTAGTTGTACACGGTGAAGCGGCTCACTCCGAGGGCGGACGCGACGGTCTCCACCCCATGGCGTACGGAGAACGCGCCGCGCGCCTCCAGGGTCCGTACGACCAACTGCTTGGCCTTGCGGTCGAGCTCGGCCAGCGGCTTGCCGTGGCGGCGCTCCATGGCGGCCAGGATGTGGTCCAGGGAGTCCGACAGCTGCGGCAGCCGCACCGCGATCACGTCCTCGCCCTCCCAGCTGAGCACCACGTCGTCGGGCTGGGCCTGGTCGGGTCCGAGTATCTCCGCACCCATGGCGTCCACCAGCGGCTTGACCGCCGTGACCAGCGGGTGGTCGGCAGGCTCGGTCACTTCTCGCCCTCCCCCACCACGTTGACCTGGAGCGACACCCGGGTGGCACCGGCCGCCAGGGACTTGCGCAGCAGGGCGTCGACGGCGGTGAGCACCTGGTCGGCGCCGCCCTCGGCGGTGTTGCCGAAGGGGCCCACGTCCACGGCGTCGAGCGCCGCCGTCTGCAGGACCTCACGGGCGGCCACCGCATGCGGGGGCGCCTCGTCCAGGTCGAAGGGCTCGGTCGTGAACTCCACTCTCAATCGCACGCGCACAACCTACTGCCCGGATCGCGAGATCCGGGAGGCCAATCGGAGGGCCCCCTTGACAAGCTCGACGCTCTCCCTGCAACCTTCCATCAAGCAGAAACTAACTTCCGCAATACGGAAGGAGCGCCGAACCCCATGGCCCCTCTTTTTCAGAATGAACGCGGCTCGGACCAGCGCTTCGATGTGAACCTCTCGATCCTCTTCACGGAACTCCCGCTCCTGGAGCGCCCCGCGGCAGCCGCCGCGGCGGGCTTCACGGCGGTCGAGCTGTGGTGGCCCTGGATCGAAACCCCCACTCCGGCGCGGGCCGAGCTCGACGCCCTGAAGAAGGCGCTCGACGACGCCGGCACCCAGCTGGTGGGGCTGAACTTCTACGCGGGCGCCCTGCCGGGCCCCGACCGCGGAGCCCTCTCCGTACCCGGCGAGGAGTCGGACCGCTTCCGCGCCAACATCGAGGTCGCGGCGGACTTCGCCGCCTCGGTGGGCTGCAAGGCGCTCAACGCGCTCTACGGCAACCGGGTGGAGGGCGCCGACCCGCAGGTGCAGGACGCGCTCGCGCTGGAGAACCTGGTACTGGCCGCCCGCGCCGCCGACCGTATCGGCGCGATCCTCCTGGTCGAGGCCCTCAACAAGCCGGAGTCGCCGCTCTACCCGCTGGTGAGCGCCCCGTCCGCGATCGAGGTCGTCGACAAGGTGAACGCGGCGACCGGCCTCGGCAACGCCAAGTTCCTCCTCGATATCTACCACCTGTCGATGAACGGCGAGGACGTCTCCCAGGTCATCGAGGCCTACGCGGACAAGACCGGCCATGTGCAGATCGCCGACAACCCGGGCCGCGGCGCGCCGGGCACCGGCTCGCTTCCGCTTGAGGCGCTGCTCGACCAGCTCGCGAAGGCCGGTTACGACGGCTGGGTGGGC
The DNA here is from genome assembly GCF_002846415.1 of Streptomyces sp. TLI_146. Lineage (NCBI taxonomy): Bacteria > Bacillati > Actinomycetota > Actinomycetes > Kitasatosporales > Streptomycetaceae > Streptomyces > Streptomyces sp. TLI_146. Next base: position 7,039,382 of record NZ_PJMX01000001.1, on the reverse strand, counting down.
CTGGAGTACAAGGCCGCCGACGCGGCCGCGAACCCGGCGGCCTTCGAGTGGCTCCCGGCCGGGGCCCGCGCGGCCCGCTGAACTTCCTTACGTAGCACCGCAGTCAGAGAGGCACCCTCATGAGCAACCTTCCCAAGATCGCATGGATCGGCCTCGGCATCATGGGCTCGCCCATGTCCGAGAACCTGATCAAGGCGGGTTACTCCGTCACCGGCTTCACCCTGGAGCAGGACAAGCTGGACCGCCTGGCCACCGCCGGTGGCACCGCGGCCGCCTCGATCGCCGACGCGGTCAAGGACGCGGACGTGATCATCACGATGGTCCCGGCGTCCCCGCAGGTCGAGGCGATCGCCTACGGCGAGGCCGGCATCCTGGCCAACGCCAGGCAGGGCGCCCTTCTGATCGACATGTCCTCGATCACCCCGCAGACCTCGGTCGACCTGGCCAAGAACGCCAAGGAGAAGGGCGTCCGCGTGCTCGACGCCCCGGTCTCCGGCGGCGAGGCCGGCGCCATCGAGGCCGTGCTCTCCATCATGGTCGGCGGCGACAAGGCCGACTTCGACGAGGCCAAGGGCATCTTCGACGCGCTGGGCAAGACCATCGTGCTCTGCGGTCCGCACGGCTCCGGCCAGACGGTGAAGGCCGCCAACCAGCTGATCGTCGCGGTCAACATCCAGGCGTGCGCCGAGGCCGTGGTCTTCCTGGAGAAGTCCGGGGTGGACCTGGCCGCGGCCCTGGACGTCCTCAACGGCGGTCTGGCCGGTTCGACGGTGCTGACCCGCAAGAAGGACAACTTCCTCAACCGGAACTTCGCGCCGGGCTTCCGCATCGACCTGCACCACAAGGACATGGGCATCGTCACCGACGCCGCCCGCAACGTCGGCGCGGCGCTCCCGGTCGGCGCGGTCGTGGCCCAGCTGGTGGCCTCACTGCGCGCCCAGGGCGACGGCGGCCTGGACCACTCGGCGCTGCTGCGCGCGGTGGAGCGCCTCTCGGGCGCCCAGCTCTGACCCGGGTCCGGCTCTGAGCCTTCCGGCTCCCCCAGACTTCCGGGCGGCGGTGGCGCTGACACCTGTCCTGTCGCGCCCAGGCGCCGCCGCCGCCCGGAACACCACTCCCCATTTTCAACAAACTGTTGACGTTCGCTTCGGGGCGTACCTACGCTCCTGACACCGCAGACCGTTCAGCAGTGCAGCTCCCGTACGGAAGGTCACGATGTCGAAGCGCGTGCTTACGACCGAGTCCGGCGCCCCCGTCGCCGACAACCAGAACTCCGCCACCGCCGGCGTCGGTGGCCCCATCCTCCTCCAGGACCAGCACCTGCTGGAGAAGCTCGCGCGCTTCAACCGTGAGCGGATCCCGGAGCGCGTGGTCCACGCCCGCGGCTCCGGCGCGTACGGCTACTTCGAGGTGACCGACGACGTCACCGGCTTCACCAAGGCCGACTTCCTCTCGCGGGTCGGCAAGCGCACCGAGACGTTCATCCGCTTCTCCACGGTGGCGGACTCGCTCGGCGGCGCGGACGCGGTCCGCGACCCGCGCGGCTTCGCGCTCAAGTTCTACACGGAAGAGGGCAACTACGACCTCGTAGGCAACAACACGCCCGTCTTCTTCATCAAGGACCCCATCAAGTTCCCCGACTTCATCCACTCCCAGAAGCGCGACCCGTTCACGGGCAAGCAGGAGCCGGACAACGTCTGGGACTTCTGGGCGCACGCCCCCGAGGCGACGCACCAGATCACCTGGCTGATGGGCGACCGCGGCATCCCGGCGTCGTACCGCCACATGAACGGCTACGGCTCGCACACGTACCAGTGGACGAACGAGGCGGGCGAGGCGTTCTTCGTCAAGTACCACTTCAAGACGAACCAGGGCATCCGCTGCCTGTCCTCGGACCAGGCCGCGGAGCTGGTCGGCAAGGACGCGAACAGCCACCAGACCGACCTCCTCCAGGCGATCGAGCGGGGCGTGAACCCGTCCTGGACGCTGTACGTGCAGGTGATGCCGGCGTCCGAGGCGGCCGACTACCGCTTCAACCCCTTCGACCTGACGAAGGTGTGGCCGCACGCCGACTACCCGCTCCAGCGGGTGGGCCGCCTGGTCCTGGACCGTAACCCCGACAACGTCTTCGCCGAGGTCGAGCAGGCGGCCTTCTCCCCGAACAACTTCGTCCCGGGCATCGGCCCCTCCCCCGACAAGATGCTCCAGGGCCGCCTGTTCGCGTACGCGGACGCGCACCGCTACCGCCTGGGCGTCAACCACACCCAGCTCGCGGTGAACGCGCCGAAGGCGACGGAGGCCGACAACTACGGCCGCGACGGCCTGATGGCGACCCGCAACGGCCGCCGCTCGGACAAGAACTACGAGCCCAACTCCTACGCGGGCCCGTCCCAGACGGACGCGGCGCTCTCCGCCCCGCTCGCGATCGCGGGCTGGACGGGCACCCACGCGGCCCCGTCCCACGTCAAGGACGACGACTTCTTCCAGGCGGGCGAGCTGTACCGGCTGATGTCGGACGACGAGAAGTCCCGCCTGATCGCCAACATCGCCGGCGGCCTCTCGCAGGTCTCCCGCGACGACGTGATCGAGAAGAACCTGGCGCACTTCCACGCGGCGGACGCCGAGTACGGCAAGCGCGTCGAGGAAGCGGTCCGCGCCCTGCGCGAGGACTGAGGTTCCTCACCTCCAGACCGCGTATGAGACCTGACGGAAGGTCAGCTCTCATACGCTGTCCGAACCGCCGGCCCGGATGAGGGGTGGCCGGTGGGTTCGGACGACTCGGTGATCGCGGCGGCGCGGACGGTGCCAGTGCGGTGGTCAAGGTCTGCCCCGGCCCCTTCTTGACCTGAAGGAAGGCCCGCCGGGCCACACCAACCGCCCCGCCGCCGCGATCCCGAACACGGCCTCGGTCCCGGCCCCGGTCCCGTGCCCCTCCCCCACTCGACTCCGCCCGGCGACGCCTTCCGGCCGCCCTCGCACGGCTCCGCAGGCTTCGCCCACCTCCCCCACCAAGCTCCGCCCGGCGGCACGAACGTCCTGTCGCGCCAGCCTCGTCCCGTCGGGCGGTCACCACTTCGAAGCCCGGGTGCTGGGTTCGGTTTACGGTCCCGAATCGAGTGCTCGTTGATCAAGGCTCCACCTGCGGTTATGGGTGGAGTCTTGATCCTTTTTGGGACCGTGGGAACAGCGCGGGAAACACTGTGAGGTTCCTCCGCCATCGGCGACGCCGCCCTGCGGTACGACCTCGACAGCCCCTCCCAGGTCCCAGCAAGGCCTTCCTCGTGGTCACCACGTTCACCATGCGGGTCTGTCTCCATGCCCCTGCCCTGGTGTTCGCCGTACCCGTGGCATGTCACGGCTCAGCTACACCGCCAACACGCCACGCACACACACCACATCATCTCCCGCATGCGCAACCACACAGCAGCCGCCATCGGCACCGCCGCCCTGCTCTCTGCCCTAACTGCGTGCACCGCCACTGAGACGCACCACACCACGCCGCGCACCAACAAGCAGGGCGCCCAGCTCCCGTCCACCGCAAGCAAGTACGAACAGACCTGGCTGACCCCCTACAAGGACACCTCTTGCGGCGACTTCGTCACCAGGATGGGCGAGCACGAACGCTGGGCCATGGCCGCGGACATGCTCAGCAGCTCCCGAAAGACCGACGGCGCCATCACCATCCCCGCCGACTCGGAGATCAGCCGCTTCGAGAAGGACATGGCAACCGTTTGCTCAGCCTCGGCCGTACTGAAGACTCCGGAGATCGCCGTCACCATCTACCTCATGGACCCCAGCTATAGGCCGTGAGTTCAGGGCGCGCGTCCGCCGACGGGCGCTATGCTCCCGCGCACATCGACTGTGAGGTGGTGGGGATGGCGGAGTACTCCGACATTCAGCGGGCAATCCGGGTAGAGAAGATCAGGATCTGGTTCGGGTGGCTGTGCGGCAACGTCATCATGCTGATGATCGCCGTCGCCACACAGGACGTTGCAGTCGTCAGCGTCATCTCGCAGGTGCTACTCGTCGTCGTGTTCCTCACCCTCACGGTGGCGCTGTTTCGGATGACGGGCGCGCTGAATCGGAAGGCCGCGGCGGCGCGGCGTGAGGTGCTCGGCGAGGACTACCCGGGCTGAGCCTGGACGTGAAGGGCCCCGCTCCGGAGTCCGGGCGGGGCCGTCGTCATGCCGTAGTTGCGTCCCAGACGACCAGCCCTCACGAAGGGCCCCACGTCAGGCGCGCCTGGCCGATCCTTTGACAAGGGGTGCTCACTCCGGAGGAGTTCGCGGCGCAGAAGACCCGGCTCCTCGACGGGTGACTCGATCGCCAGCTGCACACGCTCCAGGAACAGAAGAGCAGCTAACCGGGTCAGTTCTTCGAGCGCGCATTCGAGTACAGATCGGCGCCCCAGGTGTGGTCGGCAGTCGCAACCTCCCGCAATCCGCGCCCGCTCGCGCGCTACCCGCCGCATCCTGGTCCTCCACCCAGCAGATGGAGGGCCCCATGACGCTCCGGTTCATCGGCACCACCAGCGACGACGGCGACTGCCCCACCCTGTACGAGATCCCTGGGACCGACGAGATCCTCGCCCAGGGCGACCGCGAGACTGACCCCCAGCATCTGGCGCAGCTGCGCGATGTGAAGCCCAGCGAGACGTTCGTACGCGTGCCACGCGCTCTGCTCACCCGCTACGCACCCCGGACTGCCGCGCCCGAGCTTGAGCCGTTCTCCTCCATTGCTCCCCTATTCCGCGAGTTCCGGCACACCGCCTGGCGGTTGGAGACCCGCCGCGGCTACGCCACCGACCGCAACAGCGAGAAATGGCAGCGCTGGCAGGCGGGCGATGACATCGCCGCCGAGACCGCGAACCCGTGGCGGCAGAACGTGGCCGAGCAGACAGCGGCCGGGAAGCTCTTCGGCCGGGTACGGCTCATCGACGACCCGATCACGGATGGACAGCGCTTCCTCCTCGCTAGCGCGCCCAGCAACGTGGCAGCCGGGGAGGACATTCGCTACCTCACCCGCGCCCGCGCCCAGGAGCTGCGTCTGCCCGACATCGACTTCTGGCTGTTCGACTCCCGTGTCCTCGCCCGATTCGCGTTCGATGAGGCCGACACCACCCTCGGCGTGTACGTGACCGAGGACCCGGCCGAGGTCGTCGCCGCCTGCCAGGCCCGCGATACCGCCTGGCATCATGCATCCCGTACCGCCGATGGCGCCGGGGCTGTACGTTCCGGTGCGTGAGCGACTTCCAATCCGCCCGTATCGCCCTCGGCGCGCGCTTGCGCGAGCTTCGCACCGAGGCAGGGTTCGACGGCAAGGGCATCGCGGCGGTCCTCGGGTGGCAGCGCTCCAAGGTGAGCCGTCTGGAGACGGGCAAGCAGACCCCTTCGAAGGGTGACCTCGCACAGTGGGCCGAGGCAGTCGGCCGCTCCGATCTCGCTACAGAGCTGACAGGGCGGCTGACCGGCCTGGAGACGCACTACCGTTCCTGGCGCCGCCAGTTGGCCGGCGGCCACGCCGCCCGCCAGGAGCAGGCCATCGTCGAGACCGCCGCTTCGCAGATGATCCGGGGTGTGGAGGTTGCGCGGATCCCGGGCCTGTTCCAGACACCGGAGTACGCCCGCTACACCTTCCGCTCCAATGCCGACTTCCGACAGCTCCCCGGGGACGTTGAAGAGGCCGTGCGCACGCGAGCCCGGCGCCAGGAAGTGCTGTACGAGCCCGGGCGACGCTTCCGCTTCCTCGTGTGGGAGGCCGCCCTCTACGTCGTCACCTGCCCGTATGAGGTGATGGCCGAACAGCTGGACCGACTGACGGGTCTGATTGGCCTGGACACGATCGAACTCGGCATCATCCCCTTCGGGGCCCAGCTGAAGAGGTCACCGGCACATGGGTTCTGGATCTACGACCAGCGGCTCGTCATCGTCGAGACGATCAACGCAGAGTTATGGCTGGACGATGAGGACAGCCTCGCCCTGTACACCCGGGCGTGGGAGTGGCTGTCCGAGGGCGCGGTGTACGGCCCGCAGGCCCGCCGCCTGATCAGCCGCGCCCGGTCATCCATGGAGCGCATTTCGCAACCAGGGCCAACCGCAGACCTGTAGTCGCAATCCGGCGCAATCATGAGCATCTCACGCAATCGGTCCTCCTACCGTGCTGGTCATGAACCCAGAGCCCGTTGAGCAGCAGCCCTTGGACGACCCTGCACAGGGTCCGCAGTGCGAGGTATGCGACGAGTCCGGCGCGGACATCGTGACCGTCATGGTCATCGGCGAGGGCGGTGAGGCATCGATGCACGCGCACCGCAACTGCACCCTGGCTTCCGCAGCAGGGGCGGTGTCGGGATGACGACGGACACCCGCGTCGCGCACTGGCTCGCGTCCGCACTCGACACCCCCTCGACAGCCTGGCTGGAGTGGGAAAGGGGCGGCGCCGCCCTGCTGCCGACCGGCAAGGCCTTCGACGCGGTGCGCATCTCCGCCGCGATCATCCACGCCGCCGCACAGAGCGGTAGCCCGGACGCCGTCGGCCCGTACCTCGACCGCATCGTGGACGGCCCGGTCATCCACGACGCATACGGCGCGGGCCTCTCGTACTACGCTCTCGTGCCCCCCGGCACCATCCACCGCACCACCCGGCCCGGGGTGTACTGGCTGCTGCCGCCCCGAGGCGTCGGGCACCTCTGCGCGCCGGCCGGCCTCGGCCAGCTGATCCACCTCGGCCGACGGGTCGGCGACCCCCCTTCGGACCCGGGCGGGCCGGACCTGGACGTGATCGCGCAGAGGTGCCGCAACATCACCGAGTCGGCAGCCGACCTAGCGCACGATCTGCGCATGGCGACAGAGGCCACGCACCGCGCCCATGGCTACCTCGTGGAAGTACGGCAGGCCCTCAATGACGCCGCCGGCCAGATGCCGCCCGACGCTCCCGCGCGCAGCCGCGTCCTGCTGAGCATCACCGAGGCCTGCCGGCAGCTGGGGCTGACACAGAAGGAGGACGTCCCGAGCCAGCAGTTCGCGCACGCTCAGCGCCTCGCCGAGTGCTGCATCGCTCAGGTGGCGCTCCTGCGCGGCCTCGTCGAGGCCCCGGCTGTTCCCCCATGACTCCCCGCCACCGGACCGCTGGTCACGACACCCGAGGCGGGCGCTGGGTCTGTCGTGGGTCGCTGTCAGTCGCGACGGACGAACGAGGTCGGCGAGCGGCATCAGGGTGAGCGCGACGACCTCCGAGAGCGGGACGTTCGGACATGTCCCTCCGACCCGCCGGACATGTTCAAGACCCCGTCCGCGGCTCGCGGGCGGGGCCTTGTTGTTGTGTGTGGTGCGCGGCTCTGTCTTCAGAGACGGTGCATGCGGGTGTAGGGGCTCAGGATGCGTGCGCGTCGGGAGCCGAAGTCGACGAGCATGGCGACTCCGTCCTCGACGCCCACGATCGTGCCCAGGCCGAACTGGTCGTGGGAGACCCGATCGCCCAGGGCGAAGGTCTTGGCCTGCGGCTCGACCGGAGCTTTGAAGGGACTGGTGGGCAGGTGGCGCCTCGGCGCGGACGGCTGCGTCATGGTCTATCCAGTATGCGCCGTCGCGGCCCGTCGCACCGCCTCCGCCCGTCTCGGATTCGACACGATTGGCCCGCGAGCCCCTCGGAGCGCCGCCGAAACGCTGACGAAACCCCTCCGCATGAACTCGAACGAGTGAACGGCGACGGCTCCGATGCCACCCCCCACGGGAAGCACCGGAGCCGTCGGTCTCGTACCGGCTGCCGCTCTACGACGCCTGCAGCGGACGGATCGCCGTCGGCGCGTGGCCCGGCTCCGTCGCCAGCTCCTCGAATTCGTTGATCGCGTCGATCTTGACGCCCATCGAGATGTTGGTGATCCGCTCCAGGATCGCCTCGACGACGACCGGGACGCGGTACTCGGCGGCCAGCTTCCTGGCCTCCTCGAAGGCCGGCAGCAGCTGGTCCGGCTCGGTCACGCGGATCGCCTTGCAGCCCAGGCCCTCGACGACCTTGACGTGGTCGACGCCGTAGACACCCAGCTCCGGGGAGTTGATGTTCTCGAACTCCAGGTTGACCTGGAAGTTGATGTCCAGGCCGCGCTGGGCCTGGCGGATCAGGCCCAGGTAGGAGTTGTTCACGAGAACGTGGACGTACGGGATGTTGTGCTGCGCGCCGACCGCCAGCTCCTCCAGCATGAACTGGAAGTCGTAGTCGCCGGAGAGCGCGACGACCGGGGTCTCCGGGTCGGCGGTGGCGACGCCGAGCGCGGCCGGGATGGTCCAGCCGAGCGGGCCCGCCTGGCCGCAGTTGATCCAGTGGCGCGGCTTGTAGACGTGCAGCATCTGCGCGCCGGCGATCTGGGAGAGGCCGATGGTGGTGACGTACCGCGTCTCGGGGCCGAAGGCGCGGTTCATCTCCTCGTACACGCGCTGCGGCTTCAGCGGGACGTTGTCGAAGTGCGTACGGCGCTGGAGCCGCGCCTTGCGCTCCTGGGTCGAGGCCGCCCACGCGCTGCGGTCCGGCAGCCTGCCCGCGGCCTTCAGCTCCTTCGCCACCTCGACGAAGAGCTTCAGCGCGGCCTTGGCGTCGGACGCGATGCCGTAGTCCGGCGCGAAGATCTTGCCGATCTGGGTCGGCTCGACGTCGACGTGGACGAACTTGCGGCCCTTGGTGTACACGTCCAGTTCGCCGGTGTGGCGGTTGGCCCAGCGGTTGCCGATGCCGAGGACGAAGTCGGACTCCAGGAAGTTCGCGTTGCCGTAGCGGTGCGAGGTCTGCAGGCCCACCATGCCCGCGTTCAGCTCGTGGTCGTCGGCGAGGATGCCCCAGCCCATCAGGGTCGGGATGACCGGCGTACCCGTCAACTCGGCGAACTCCACCAGCAGTTCGGAGGCGTCGGCGTTGATGACGCCGCCGCCCGCGACGATCAGCGGCCGCTCGGATTCGAGCAGGAACCCGATCGCCTTCTCGATCTGCGCGCGGGTCGCGGACGGCTTGTAGACCGGCAGCGGCTCGTACGTGTCCGGGTCGAACTCGATCTCGGTGAGCTGGACGTCGATCGGCAGGTCGATGAGGACCGGGCCGGGGCGCCCCGAGCGCATCAGGTGGAACGCCTGCTGGAACACGCCGGGGACCTGCGCGGCCTCCAGGACGGTGGTCGCGGCCTTGGTGACCGGCTTCGCGATGCTCGCGATGTCGACCGCCTGGAAGTCCTCCTTGTGGAGCTTGGCGACCGGCGCCTGGCCCGTGATGCAGAGGATCGGGATCGAGTCGGCGATCGCGGAGTACAGCCCGGTGATCATGTCGGTGCCGGCGGGGCCGGACGTACCGATGCAGACGCCGATGTTCCCGGCGTTGGCCCGGGTGTACCCCTCGGCCATATGGGACGCGCCCTCGACGTGGCGGGCCAGCGTGTGCTTGATGCCGCCGCCGGCCTTGAGGGCCGCGTAGAAGGGGTTGATCGCCGCGCCCGGCACGCCGAACGCGTTGGTGACGCCTTCGCGCTTGAGGATCTCAACTGCCGCTCGGGCAGCGGTCATACGAGGCATGGAGTGCTCCTGCTTCGGCCTGGCGGATCGGGCTCTGTCGCGCCACCTGAGAGCCGTGATTCCGTAATGCGGAAGTTTAGTTCTGCTATATGGAAGAAACATAAGGGGCGTACGCAGGCGCGTCAAGGGATCCCCGAAGTCGCCTCGCGGGCGGCGCGAGTGGGGGACGATGGGCCGTACGGGCGGCGAGCACGGGGTGGACGGCATGGGTATCGACGGAATCGGCCACGGAATCGGCGACGGGACCGGCGGAGTCGGCGGCGGGTACGGAGGGACGCCGGGACCCGGTGGGTCCGTGGGGCGCGGTGGGGTGCCCGGGGGCGGGCTCGGGGGCGGGCTCGGGGGCGGGCTCGGCGGGTCCGGGTACCAGAGCGGACCCAACCACGGCGAAGCCAACCCCGGCGGGTCCGGCTACCCCGGCGGACCCACCCCCGGCGGATCCGGCTACCCCGGCGGACCCACCCCCGGCGGATCCGGCCGCCCCGGCGGCCCCCGCGGCGCCGGATACCCGGGCAGCCCCGCTGGCCCCACGCAGCGCCCCGCCCACCCCCGGCCCGGACTCGCGCGGGAGACGCTCGCCGTGCGGTGTCCCGTGTGCCGCCGTGAGCACCGGTACGCCGCCACCACCTACCCCTGCCCCTGCGGCGCCCCGCTCGCGCCACCGCTCCAGCGCGGGGTCGCGCCCGAGCCGATCACCCATCGCACCTGGACCGAGGACTGGGTCACGGTGCGCTGCGACACGTGCGGGCGGCAGGACCAGTGGCCGCAGCCGGAGCTGGGGTGCTCGTGCGGCACGGTGCTGCGGATTCCGGTGCGGCCGGTCTCCGCGGCGCCCGCCCCGCTGCCGGCCCACATCCCGGTTCCGCCGACCGCCGCGCCCCCGCGCCCGGCGTTCCGGCCGGTGACCATCCGTACCGCCCGGGACGCGGTGACCGCGGCGGCGCTCTACCTCAAGTGGCTCGGCTTCCTGGACGTCCTGCAGTCCGAGGCGCGCCCCGCCTCCGGGATCGATCTGCGCGGCCCGGGCCTGGTCGCCCAGGTCGACCCGACGACCCGCCCGGCGTCGCTGCGCGCGGTGGAGTGCCTGTGGCTGAACGCGCTCAGCAGTTCGGCCACCGGCGTCTACTTCTCACTCGCCGGGTACACCAAGGACGCCCGGGCCCGTGGCGACGAGCTGTCCATCCCGCTCTTCGTGATGGACCTGACGGGCACGCCCCAGCCGGTCAACGACGCGGCGGACGAGCTGGTCGCCACGGGCCCGTGAACCATACGGACCGACAGGCCGTGAGCAGACCCGTGAGCAGGGGGCCGACCCGTGGCCAGGGGGCCAACCCGGCCGACCTGCCCGCCCCGCCCCCTACTCCCCGTACCCCTCCCTCAGCTCCACCTTCCGCACCTTCCCGCTCACCGTCATCGGGAACTCCGCCAGGATCCGCAGCCGTCGCGGCACCTTGTAGTGCGCGAGGCGGTCGCGGCAGAACGACGCGATGTCCTCGACCGTGGGCGGGTCCGCCGGGTCGCGCGGGATCACGCAGGCCAGGATCTCCTCGCCGTACTTCTCGTCGGGCACGCCCACCACCTGGACGTCCGCGATCTTCGGGTGGGCGTAGAGGAACTCCTCGATCTCGCGCGGATAGACGTTCTCGCCGCCCCGGATGATCATGTCCTTGATCCGGCCGACGATCTGTACGTAACCGTCCTCGCGCAGCACCGCCAGATCGCCGGTGTGCATCCAGCGCCCCGCGTCGATCGCCTCGGCGGTCCGCTCCGGCTCGTCCCAGTAGCCGAGCATCACGCTGTAGCCACGGGTGCACAGCTCGCCCGCCTCGCCGCGCGGCAGCGTGACGCCGGTGGCGGGGTCCACCACCTTCACCTCGATGTGCGGCAGCACCCGCCCCACCGTGCCGGTCCGGCGCTCCAGGTCGTCCTCGACGCGCGTCTGGGTGGAGACCGGGGACGTCTCCGTCATGCCGTAGCAGATGGACACCTCGGCCATGTTCATCTCGGCGACGACCCGCTTCATCACCTCGACCGGGCACGGCGACCCCGCCATGATCCCAGTACGCAGCGAGGACAGGTCGTACGAGCCGAAGTCCGGCAGGTTCAGCTCGGCGATGAACATCGTCGGCACCCCGTACAGCGAGGTGCACCGCTCCCGCTCCACCGCCCGCAGCGTCGCCGCCGCGTCGAACGACGGCGCCGGGATCACCACACACGCCCCGTGCGAGGTGGCCGCGAGGTTGCCCATCACCATGCCGAAGCAGTGGTAGAACGGCACCGGCACACAGATCCGGTCCTGCTCGGTGTAGGAGATCATCTCCCCCACGAAATAGCCGTTGTTGAGGATGTTGTGGTGGGAGAGCGTCGCCCCCTTGGGGAAGCCGGTGGTCCCCGAGGTGTACTGGATGTTGATCGGGTCGTCGCACGACAACTCGGCCTGCACATCCGCGAGTTGACCAGCCGTCACCTCATCACCCGCCGCCAGGAGCGCGCCCCAGGACCCGTCCCCGATGTAGTGCACGGCCCGCAGCCCCGGGCACTCGGGGCGCGCCACCTCCACCAGCGCCCGGTAGTCGCTCGTCCGGTGTGCCTGCGAGGCGATGAGGAGCGAGATCCCGGCCTGCTTCAGTACGTACGCGAGCTCGTGCGCCCGGTACGCCGGGTTGATGTTCACCATGACCGCGCCGATCCGGGCCGTGGCGTACTGCGTGAGCACCCACTCCGGGCAGTTCACCGCCCAGATGCCGACCCGGTCGCCCTTGCGGACCCCGCTGCCGAGCAGCCCGCGGGCCAGCTCGTCGACGGCCGCGGCGAACTCCGTGTACGTCCAGCGCCGCCCGGACTCCACGTCGACCAGCGCCTCGCGGTCCGGCCAGGCGGCGACCGCCCGGTCCAGGTTGGCCCCGATGGTGTCGCCGAGCAGCGGCGTGCCGCTCGTGCCGTGGGCGTACGAGAGGTCCGTCACCGCAGGTCCCCCTCGTGGTACTCGGCCTTCGACCCCGCCGCCGTGGCCTCGCGCAGCTCGATGCGGCGGATCTTCCCGGAGACCGTCTTGGGCAGCTCGCCGAACTCGATCCGGCGGATGCGCTTGTACGGGGCGAGGACCGCGCGCGAGTGCTCGAAGAGCACCTTCGCGGTGTCCGGGCCGGGCTCCCAGCCCGCCGCGAGCACGATGTACGCCTTGGGCACGGCGAGCCGCAGCGCGTCGGGCGCGGGGACGACGGCGGCCTCGGCCACCGCCTCGTGCTCCAGGAGCGCGCTCTCCAGCTCGAACGGCGAGATCTTGTAGTCGGAGGCTTTGAATACGTCGTCGGCGCGGCCGACGTAGGTGATGTAGCCGTCCTCGTCGCGGGATCCGATGTCGCCGGTGCGGTAGTAGCCGCCCGCCATCGATTCGGCCGTACGGTCGGGGTCGCCGTGGTAGCCGGTCATCAGGCCGACCGGCCGGGCCGAGAGATCGAGGGCGATCTCGCCCTCGGTCGCGCCCGGCTCGCCCGTCACCGGGTCCAGGAGCTCGACCCGGTAGCCGGGGCTGGGCCGTCCCATCGAGCCGGTCTTGAGCAACTGGCCCGGGCTGTTGGCGACTTGGACGGCCGTCTCGGTCTGCCCGAAGCCGTCCCGGATGACCCGGCCCCACGCGCGCCGGACCGTCTCGATGACCTCGGGGTTGAGCGGCTCACCCGCCGCGACGACCTCGCGGGGCGGGGTCCTCAGCGCGCTCAGGTCCGCCTGGATCAGCATCCGCCACACCGTGGGCGGCGCGCAGAAGCTGGTGACACCCGCCGCGTCCATCGCGGACATCAGCCGGGCCGCGTCGAAGCGCGCGTAGTTGTAGATGAAGACGGTCGCCTCGGCGTTCCACGGGGCGAACAGGTTCGACCAGGCGTGCTTGGCCCAGCCGGGCGAGGAGATGTTCAGATGCACGTCGCCGGGCTTCAGCCCGATCCAGTACATGGTCGCCAAGTGCCCCACGGGGTACGACACATGGGTGTGCTCGACGAGCTTGGGGCGGGCCGTGGTGCCGGAGGTGAAGTAGAGCATCAGCGGGTCGTCGGCCCGGGTGACCCCGTCCGGCTCGAACCGCGCCTCGGCCCCGAACGCCCCGTCGAAGTCCAGCCACCCGGGAACGGGGCCGGCGCCCGGCAGACTGACGGCGATCCGGGTGTACTCCCCCGGCACGTCCTCGAACTTGGCCGCGTCCTCGGCCCGCACGATCACGTGCCGGGCGCGCCCGCGCTCGATCCGGTCCCGCAGATCGGCAGGTCCGAGCAGCGGGGTCGCGGGGATGACGACCGCCCGCAGCTTCATCGCGGCCAGCGCGGTCATCCACAGTTCCTGCTGGTTGCCGAGCATGACGACGACGCGGTCCCCGGCCCGTACCCCTTGGGCGCGCAGCCAGTTGGCGACCTGGTCGGAGCGCAGGGACATCTCGGCGTACGAGAGGGTGATCTCGCGGCCGTCCTCCTCGACGATGTGCAGCGCGGTGGCGCCGTTGCCCTCGGCGATGACGTCGAACCAGTCGAGCGCCCAGTTGAACCGCTCGGGGCGCGGCCAGGTGAACCCCTGACAGGCCGTCGCGTAGTCCTCCCGGTGCTCCAGCAGGAAGTCCCGTGCGGCCCGGAACTCCTGCGTGGCGCCACGTGCGTCCATGTGCCCTCCTCGTTGCCTGACCACTCTCTACCACCTCGCGGTGCGTGACCAGGCCTCTTTACCCCCGTAGGGGGGTGCGGGGGAAGTCCGCGCGGCGGATTCCCCCGCCCCCTGGGGGCGGTCCGGGAGGGGCCTCCTCCAGTTCCCAGGCGACGGTGACGCGGTGGCCGAGCGGCTGCGGTTCCCGGCGGCGGCTCCGGTCGGGGCGGATGGGGCGGCACGGCGCCGGGAGCCGCGCTAGGGAGCCGTCAAAGTCGGGCGCAACGGGATCAACAGCGCGTCAGGAGGCGGCTCGGGGGCCCGGCGACGGGCATAGCTTCGACGCGTCGCACCCAGCGGCGCCGCAGCACCCGGCCTCGTGCTTCCAGCAGCACCCGGCCGCGTACTCCCACCGACCGGCCTCGTACTCCACCGGAGGGCACCCACCATGGAAAGCCTCACCATCGACGACGCGGACCCCGACGAACGCCGCCCGGCAGCAGCCCTTTACGTGCCGGTGCGGCTCGGCTCTGCCGGAGGACAGCAGTTGCGCTTCTCGCGCACCCCGCTCGGCGTACGGACCGCCGTCGGTTTCACCAGTCCCGAGCGGCTGTGCGCGGTGCTCGGGCCCGACCAGAGCTGGATCCGGCTCGCCGAGCCCGCGCTGCGGTTGCTGGCGGAGCCGCTCGGCGTGACCACGGTGACCGTCGACCCGCAGCTCGCGGCCCCGGCCCCGGCGGCCGTACGCCGCGAGCCCGCCGCGCAGCCCTGCGCGCGCAGGGACGGCTGGGACCCGGACGTGGTCGGCGTGCTGCGCGTGACGGGTGCGGCGGCGGCCGTCTGGACCGCCGTGACCGCGATCCACGCGTTCGTGGACTGACGGAGGGATCCCCTGATGACAACCGAACCCGACTCACTCGTACGGGAGTTGAGCTCCCCCTCGGTGTGGCCGGACTCCGCCGTGCACGCGCCCGGCGGCGATGTGTCGCTCGCCGGGGTGTCCCTGGCGGAGCTGGCCGAACGGCACGGCACGCCCGTGTACGTACTCGACGAGACGGAGGTGCGGTCCCGGGCGCGGGCCTGGCGGCGGGCCCTGCCGGACGCCGAGGTCGTCTACGCGGCGAAGGCCTTCGTGTGCCGGGCCGTGGTCGACTGGATGGCCGAGGAGGGCCTGGGGCTCGACGTCTGCTCGGCGGGCGAACTGGAGCTCGCCGCGACCCGCGGCTTCCCGCCCGAGCGCGTGGTGCTGCACGGCAACGCCAAGTCCCCGAGGGACCTGCGCACCGCACTGCGCCTCGGCGTGGGCCGGATCGTCATCGACTCGGACTGCGAGATCGCCCGGATCGCGTCCCAAGTCCCCAAGGACACGCCCCAGAAGGTCCTGGTGCGGGTACTGCCGGGCATCGAGGCGGGCGCGCACCGGAAGATCCGGACGGGTGCGGAGGGCCAGAAGTTCGGCCTGTCGATCGCGGGCGGCGACGCGGAGGACGCGGTCGTACGCGTCCTGGGCCAGCCCGGTCTCGAACTCGCCGGTCTGCACTGCCACCTGGGCTCCCAGATCACCTCGACCGAGCCGTACGGGGAGGCGGTGCGCAGGCTGGTGGCGTTCCTGGCCCGCATCCGCGACCGGCACGGCGTGACGCTCCCGGAGCTGGACCTGGGCGGCGGCTTCGCGGCGGCGTACCTGCCGGGCGACGCGGCACCGTCCCCGACGGCGTACGGAAGCCGGATCGAGGAGGAACTTGCGTCCGCATGCGCCGAGTTCGACTTTCCCCCGCCCCACCTCACGGTGGAGCCGGGCCGGTCGATCATGGCTCCGGCCGGGGTGGCGCTGTACCGCGTCCTGTCGGTGAAGCGCACCGGCGCGCAGGTGTTCGTCGCGGTCGACGGCGGAATGAGCGACAACCCGCGCCCGGCGCTGTACGGGGCGAGGTACACGGTCCGCATGGTCGGCCGTACGACGACGGCCCCGATGCGCGCCACGACGGTGGTCGGACGGCACTGCGAGGCGGGCGACATCCTGGCGGAGGACGTCGAACTGCCGGAGGACGTACGCCCCGGGGACGTCCTCGCCGTACCGGCGTCCGGGGCGTACCAGGTCTCGATGGCGTCCGGCTACAACATGACGGGCCGACCGCCGGTGGTGGCGGTGGCCGGGGGCCGGTCGCGGCTGCTGGTGCGACGGGAGACGTTCGAGGACCTGGGGGTGAGGGATGTGGGGGTGTGACGGTCGTGGCCGAGGTCATGTCGACGGTGGCCGGGTGGCCGGGGGTCACCCCATGACGTCCCCGAACCGGACGTCGTACGACGTGGCCGAGGTCATCTCGGCGAGCAGGCGCTCGCCCTCCGCGGCCACCTCGTCGCGCCGGGCGCGGCCGAGGGACCCGAACGGCTGAACGGTGAGGACGGCGTGCTCCTTGCCTTCCTCCAGGCGCCACACCCCGGCGAGGAAGCCGTCCACGAGGAGGGTGGAGAAGGCCTGGTTGCCCTTCCAGGCGCGGCCCCAGTGCTCGGCCGGGATCACCCGCGTACGGTCGGCGTGCGACAGCAGCAGGTTGTCGAACTCGGGCAGGAAGCGCGGCGGGGCCGGGGTGTCCTCGTCGGGGCGGGGCGCGTCGGGCAGGTCGAAGAGCTCGACCCCGTTCTCGTCACGGAAGGTGACCAGAACGGGCCGCAGCCGCTCGAAGACCTCACCCAGCCGGGTCAGTCCGGCCCAGGTCTGCATGTCCTTGACCGAGGCGGGCCCGAACGCGGCGAGATAGCGCAGCACGGTGTCGTCGGGCGCCGGGACCGGCCCCGGCGCCCGCCCCAGCCAGTGCTCGGCGGTGGTCAGCGCGACCTGCCCGCTGCGCCGCCACAGTCCGCGCGGGGTGACCTGTACGAGCGGCAGCACACACCGGGCGGCAACGGAGAGCGCCTGCGGTTCGGCGCCCGGCCACTCCTGACCGAGCACGTCCCGGATCTCCTTCATGGTGTACGGCCGCTCCTCCACCAGCGCGCGTACGGTCGCCCCGAGCCGCTCCAGGTCCACGCCCTCCAGCCGCCCCCGGAACTGCTTGAGCTCGCGGTCTCGGGCGGCCTGGACGAGCGGGCGCAGGGTGAGGGCGTCGTCGGCGGTGTGGAGGTGGATGGTGGAGCGCAGGGTCACGATCCGTACGAGCTCACGCGCCTCGATGAGCGCGGAGAGCTGCTCGGGCCGGAACCCGGCGATCCGGGCCCACAGCGCGAAGTACGGCGGCTTCACGTTCTGCGCCTGCAGCCCGACGAGGTGCGCGACGGCGTCCTTCGGCCCGAGCGCGTCGGTCCGGCGCAGGAGGTGCTGCCGGTCGAGGGTGGCGCGGTTGAGGGCGCGGGTGGTGAGGACGGGGGTGGGGCTCGTCTTCTGGGGGCCATGCGGGCACGGTAGTGGGGATTGAGGTCAGGTTCTGACCGCGATGGGGTGTCGGGGTGGGCGGGCTCCTGTCGGTCTGCGGTGCCCGGTGCCTGGTCTATGGTCCCCAGTCCCCGCTGCGCGGTCTGCGGTCCCCGGCCTCCGGTCCAAGGTCCCCGGTCGCTGTCAAAGAACTGGGCGCCCGCGTCCGGAACGACGCCGAGCCTGTGCCATTTGAGCCGTATATCCTGCACCGAGACCAGGCGGGCCCACGCTGACGCACTCCGGCACACCCCGGCCCGCCGCGGAACACCGCCGGAGGCGGTCGCGCGCGGGAGGTGAAGCCATGACCGAGCGGGGAGCCAGCGGGGGTGTGGCGACGCCATGACCGGGCGGGGCCACCGGGGGCGTGGTCACGCCATGATCGAGCGGAGACGCCCCGGGCCGGGTGGCGCGATGCCCGAACGAGAAGCTGCTCCGGGCCGGGTGGCGCAATGCCGAACGGGAATCCGACCCCGTCCCGGCGCCGCCGCCGTCGCCGTCGCCGTCGCCGAGCGAGAAACCACTCCGAGCCGGGTGACGCCATGACCGGACGAGGAGAGCGAGAAGGCGGCCAGTCTCCGCCGCCGTCGAAGAAGCATTCCTGGCGGCGCCAACTCGCCGCGCCACCGACCCCGCCCGCGCCCACACCTCCGGCGGCCGCGGCACCGGCATCCCCCGGTCCCGTACGCCACGACCACCGCAGCGTCGTGGAGTCCGCGCTGTACCGGGACGGCCGCCGCGTCTCGTCCCCCGACACCCTCGCCGAGACCTTCCGCAGGCTGCGCGAGACGCCCGACGGCATGGCGTGGATCGGCCTACACCGCCCCTCGGAGGCCGAACTGCTCTCACTGGCCGACGAGTTCGACCTCCACCCGCTCGCGGTGGAGGACGCCATGGAGGCCCACCAGCGCCCGAAGCTCGAACGGTACGGCGAGACCCTCTTCGTCGTCCTGCGCGCGGCCCGCTATCTGGACGCCCCCGAGGAGGTCGACTTCGGCGAGCTGCACGTCTTCATCGGCCGCGACTTCCTCATCACCGTCCGCCACGGCGCCGCCCCCGACCTGTCGGCGGTGCGCCGCCGCATGGAGGCGACGCCGGAGCTGCTGGCCCTGGGCCCGGAGGCGGTGCTGTACGCGATCCTGGACGCGGTGGTGGACGGCTACGTACCCGTCGTCTCCGGCGTCCAGAACGACATCGACGAGATCGAGACGGAAGTCTTCCGCGGCGACCCCGAGGTGTCCCGCCGCATCTACGAACTCTCCCGCGAAATCGTCGAGTTCCAGCGCGCCACCCGCCCCCTGGTCGGCATGCTGCACGGCCTGATGGCCGGCTTCGCCAAGTACGGCACGGACGAGGAACTCCAGCGCTACCTCCGCGACGTGGCCGACCACGTAACCCACACAAGCGAGCGAGTAGACGGCTTCCGCCAGGCCCTCACGGAAATCCTCACGGTCAACGCGACCCTGGTCACCCAACAACAGAACGCGGAGATGCGGGCCCTGGCGGAAGCGGGCTTCGAACAGAACGAGGAGATCAAGAAGATCTCGTCGTGGGCGGCGATTCTGTTTGCTCCCACGTTGGTGGGAACCATCTACGGCATGAACTTCGAGAACATGCCGGAGCTGAAGTGGGTAGCCGGGTACCCCTTCGCGATCCTGCTGATGGCAGCGGTGTGCGTGAGCCTGTACTTCATCTTCAAACGGCGGGACTGGCTGTAGGCGGCAGACCGCCCCCACCCCTTGAATTCGCTGTGGGTGCTGCCCGCGCGCACGGCGGCCTGCCCGCCGCTGCGGTCTTGTTCAATTCATTGAATGCCCTCTGATCTCCAGTCGCTGGGACGCCTTCAGCGCTATCTACGGTCGAACCTGGATCAGAGCGTGAGTGCCGCTCGTACGCCAGGCTGTGCCGGACCGTTCGAGCGCTTCCACTGTCCCCTCCTCCAGCCCTGCGATGACATCGGACTTCAGGGTGCGAAGCGAAGCTACGGCCCCCGGGAAGTACGCGGTCAGGTCAGCGAACGGCGCCGTGGCATCCCACATCCGATCACCCACAAGACGACGGTAGTTGAGGTCACCCTTCAAGATGGTGAGCGTGGCGGCTTCGAACTCATGCCGCAGGTCGTCGGGCATCTCCTCGTACGGCAGCGGAGCACAGAAGAACGAGTGGGTGCGGATCTCCAGGTGCCCAACAGCCATCGCCTGCCACAGACGTCGGCCGATCGCGCCCGCTTCGCCAGGGGCCTGAGTGAGGCGGCGAAGGCCGTCGACGACGTCCGACGTCATCGCGTCGGAGACGAAGTACGGGTAGGGCTTGACGTAGAGCACGACTCGTTCGGCATGGCGGTGTTCCAGGAGCTGGTCGATCAGGATCAGATCCGGGATCAGCTCCCGGCCCGCGTTGTCCGCCACGACGGCAACGGTGGAGTGGGCTCCGCGAGGCAGGAGCTGCCAGAGCACGGAGCTGTCGTCGGCGACCAAGCCGCCGGCGGCGTCGGCGGAGGCCGGATCTCCCTCCGTTACGCGGAAACCGAGGTCCGCGCGGTTGCCCCAGAGCGAGGCGCGGAGCAGAGCCGTGGCCCGCGCCTCGCCCGGCGCGTCGGCGAGCGCGTCCAGGGCCCGGAGCTCCTCCTCCACCGCCGCGCCCCGTAGTTCGGCCTGCTTGAAGGGCGCGAAGGGGTCGACTCCCCGCCACGGGCCCATACCGAAGTACTCGATCGCGCCGAGGAGCCTGCGGTAGAAGTAGCTCTCCGCCCACAGGAACGGAGCGTCGAACCACGGCCGCCCGAAGTGCTCCCGCCCCCAAGCCGACCACTGGCCGTGATCGCGTTCCGAGGGGGCCAGCGGCTCGACGACACCGTTGATGATCTCGTCCAGCAGGGCATCCAGAGCCTCGTGCTGCCGACGGCCGTACGGGAAGGCGTCCCGCACCTGCTGGATGAGAGCCGGATGCCGTTTGGCCAGGACGCCCCAGGCGAAGGAGCCGGGCTCGTTGCTCAGGATGACGGGCGCGCCGGTCCTGGCGGCCGCGGCATGGCCGCCCTCCTTGCCCGAGGTGCGGGAATGCTCCGCTGTCATGGTGTCAAAGTCCTTCGCTGGTGGCTCATGAGTTCTTGATCCAGGGTCACGCCCCCCGCCACGCTACTGGCCCGCGTGCGCGAGCTTGCCCGCCGCGCGGCTTCCGCCACGGGCTCGACCACGATCCGCGTTATCAACGGCACACGCGTTGAAGCTTCGCAGTGCCGATTCGCAGTGGGGATCCGGGCTTCATCCGTCTGAAGGCTGAAGGCTGAAGGCTGAAGGCCGAAGCCTGAAGGTACGTCGAAAGCCGCTCACCAGCTCCTGGATTCGCGCAGACGCCGCTTCTCGTCAGTCAGGTCGGGAACCGGGAACCTCTCCTCCGACGCTCAGAGGTGGCCGGATGCCGCCCCTCCCGTTCGGCCTCGGCTGTCTCTTGCAGAGGCCCGCATGTCAAAGTCGCCGGACAGACTGGGCAAGCACAGAGGCGAATACAAGGAGCAGCACATGCGCGACGGGGGAACGCCGTGGACACTCGCCGTGCCCACAGGCGGCGACACACTCCGGCAGGAGCGTCTCACCCGGGATTTGCACGACACCTTGAACAGGGCGGACGGCCTCGTCGTCGGTTTCCACGAGGCCGAGGAGCCTACCGAACCGGGCCATAAGGGTGCCGGTGTGGGTGAGGTAGCTCTCTGGGCCACCGGCACCGCCGCCGTCGCCCGCCCGGCGTCCCAGGTTTTGATCACTCTGATCAAGGAGTGGTGCGCCAAGGAGCGGCACCGCAAGGTCGTGGTCACGGTGGGGGACGACTCCATCGAGATCACCGGGCGTCCGGACGCCGCACAGGAGCGTATGGTCCGTGATTTCCAGGACCGGATCGCCGGTGACGACGGTCCCGAACCGGATGCCGGCGCAGCATGACCCGCCTCCACAAGCGCCGGGCCCTCCTGATCGGCAACGAGCACTATGACGACGGCCGCTTCTCACCGCTGGCCTCCGTACGGGCGGACCTCTGGGGACTCGCCCAGGTACTGAAGCACCGCAACATCGGCAACTTCGCCTCCGTCCAGACCGAGTCCGATCTCACCGCCGACGACATGCGGGCCGTCATGGGCGAGTTCCTTCAGGAGCGCGACGAGGACGAACTCGCGCTCGTGTACGTCTCAGGCCACGGCGTGCGCACCGTACGCGACGGCGGCGAGTTCCACTTCGTCGCCAAGGACACCGACTACGACCGGGTGGCCGCGACCGGCGTCAGCGCCGGGTTCCTCAACGACGCGCTGGAGGAGTGTGTCGCCCCGCAGAAGATCGTGATGATCGACTGCTGCCGCAGCGGCGGATTCGCCATGGGCCTGCGCACGTCGGACCGGCGGGCCGAGAGCTCCGTGTCCAAGTCCGGCGAGCAGCCACCGCCGCTGACCAGCAGGGGCGTGTACGTCCTGTCGTCCTCGCGGGCCGGGGAGGACTCGTACGCGGACACGGGCGACGGCGATGACGTGAAGCCGTCGGCGTTCACCGGCGAGGTCGTCGAAGCGCTGCGCACGGGGAAGGTCAGCAAGGACAGCGGCGGCGCGGTCACGGTCAGCGACCTGTTCCACTACGTCAACCGGCGCATGCGTGCCCTGGACGGCGGGCGTCAGGTGCCGGTGCAGTCCACACACGGCGTCGACGACCGCATCGTCATCGCGGACAGCCCCTTCGGCCGAGCCCCCATCCTCGATCCCCTGAGCTCTCGGCCTCGGCCCGTCGCCGGAGAAGCGGCACAACCCCGTATCGCCAAATCCGCCCACACGCAGCCCACTTGGGCCAACCTGCTGGACTACTACCGCGAGTGCGTCCTGGCCGAGAGCGCCGAGACGCCTCTGATGGACGTGAGCCGTCAGGACACGTCGTACGTGTGCCTGGCCGACGCGGAGAGGTTCATCTCCGGCGACGTCGACGAGGACGGCTGCGTGGCTCTCCCGAGGAAGCGGCCCCGCTGGTGGAGTCGGCAGCCGAGGAGGACGCCGAGCTCTGGGCGGGCTACCCGGCCGTGGTCCTCACCGGGCCACGCAACGGGCGCCCCTGGCGGCAGCCGAAGTTCGCGCCCTTGCTGGTACGCCGGGTCGAGATCGTCCAGGACGAGGGCGAGGTGCGGCTCAAGCCGTACGGCCCGGTCCAGCCGCATCCTCAGCTGGCGCTCGACTGGCTGGGCGAAGAGGAGGCCAACCAGCTCATCGACACGTTTCAGCCGTCCTGGCACCGAGGGCAGCACGACCGTATGGCGGTGGAGGTGCGCAACCTCCTCACGCAGGAGTTCGAGCTGCCGTGCGTGCAGGAGCTCCGCCCCGACCAGCTCGCCGACCGCATAGACGTCCGCACGCCCGGCCACGGAGCCCGCAACACCGCGGTCCTGTTCGCCGCACGCCCCCAGACAGGCTTCACGAAGGGGCTTCTCAAGGACTTCGCCAACATCGCCGAACAGGCGGACCAGATCGGGAGGACCGCCCTCGGTGCGCTGGCGCCCGACGCCTCGCGGCGGGCCCGGTCCCACGCCCACACGACCCCCGAGCCGGCGAACCTCGTGACGCCGCTGCCCTGCAATGAAGCCCAGACGGCTGTTCTCCGGTCCGCCATGACACGCCGCCTCACCGTGGCCACGGGCCCGCCCGGCACCGGCAAGAGCCAGCTGGTCGCCAATCTCGTGGCCACAGCGATCGCGGCGGGTCAGACCGTACTGGTCGCGTCCACCAACAATGACGCCGTGGACGAGGTGTGGCGGCGCTGCGACAAGCTGGTGCCCGGCAGCGTCGTGCGCACCGGCTCGGCGCGGAAGAGCGGCAAGAGCAACGCGGAGCATGAGGCGGCCGCGCTGCACGCGCTGCGTACCGGCCCGGAGCCGACCACCACCGTGGCCACGGCGTCCATGGCCAACGCGCTGGCCGCCGACCGCCTGGCGGAAGTACGGCAAGGTCTGGCACACCTCGCGGAGACCGAGGCGCGGCTTCGTCGGGCAGGCGAAGCCCGTGCCCATCACGCGCAGCAGCTCACAAGCACCGTCACCGAACTGGAAGACCTGCTCAGTGGCACGCCCCGGCCGAGGGAGCTGGAGAACAAGGCGCGCCGTCTCGCCCACGCTCGCTTCCTCGGGTCGTGGCGCCGATCCCGCTTCCTGCGCACGACCGGGCTGAAGGGGTACGCCGGTGACCCCGCCGCGGGATGCCTAGCGCTTGCCGGCTTCGCGGCGGCCGAGGCGGACTGGCGTGACGGACACCAGCAAGCGGCGGCCGTTGACGACACGGCACTCACGCGCACTCTCCATGATGCGGAGAGCACCGTCCAGGACGCTTCACGCACACTCCTCGCCACCACGGTCCAAGCCGCCGCCTGGGCCGGACGCCGCCGCATTCTCGACCTGTTGACGGCTCGGGACGGCAAACGGAGTGACTGGCCGCAGATGCGGAGAGTCCTGGGTCGCTCGAACGGTTCCACGGACACGCCCGCTGTGGCCGGATGGGCTGTCACCAGTCTTTCCGCCCGGCGGTTCCCGCTGAGCCCGGCCCTGTTCGATCTCGTCGTCGTCGACGAGGCCAGTCAGTGCGCCATCCCCCACGTTCTGCCGCTGCTGTTCCGGGCGCAGCGCGCCCTGGTCATCGGCGACCCCATGCAGCTGACGCACATCACGCGGACCAGCCCGCACCGTGAGGCTCTCATCCGGCGCGGGACCGGGCTGCGGTCCGACTGGCTGGAGAAGCACCACCTCGCCTACCGGCGCCATTCGGCCTTCCACGCGGCCGAGCAGTCCGCAGGCGGCACATTGCTTCTCGACGAGCACTTCCGCTGCCATCCGCACATCGCCGGGATCTCCAACGAATTCTTCTACGACGGCGGGCTGACCGTCCTCACCGACACCCGCGGCCGGCCCGCTCTACCGCATCGCCCGGCTGTCATCTGGACGAATGTGACCGGGCGGGCCGCCCGCCCACCGTTCGGCGGCTCCTGGGTCAACGAGGACGAGATCCGCAAAGTGCAGGACAGCGTCCGCTATCTGCTCGAACAACTCCCGCCCGAGGCCACCGTCGGCGTTGTCACTCCCTTCACAGCGCAGGCCGAAACGCTGCGCAAGCGGCTGCAGCCGTACGACGAGGAGCGCCTGCGCATCGGTACGGTGCACACCTTCCAGGGCGGAGAACGCGACGTCATGGTGTTCTCTCTCGTCGCCGGCGAAGGCATGCACCCTGGTGCCGTCGAGTGGATCGGTGGACAGCTGAACCTGTGGAACGTCGCCATCACCCGGGCACGCGGCCACCTCATCGTGGTGGGGGACAAGGAGCTCTGGCGGAAGCGGGGAGGCGTGGGCGCCGCGCTGCTGGAGGCCGCGGAACGCAACGGCGTACCCCTCGGTGGCGGAGGTGAGGATGTGCTGCTCAAGCGCCTGTACCGGATCCTCTCCCGTACGGAGGAAGCCACCGTCACGCTGGGGGAGACCGTTCACGGGCATCCGGTGGACGCCCTGGTGGGAGGCGCCGGTGCCACCGCACCGAGGGCGGTGCTACTGGACAGGGGAGTCGACGCGGACGCCGACGCGGCCCGCCACCTCCGGCTCATGCTGCACCGACGCAACCTGCTGGGCAGTGAGGACGGAGAAGTCGAAGCCGTTCGGTGGCCGGCTTGGAGGCTGTACGAGACAGATGAACAGCGGGGGTGAGCTCTGCCCCGGGCCATGATCTGACTCGGCGCTCGCTTTCCCTCTGGTTCCATCTGGCCCTCCGGCACCCTGGGCCGACGGACCTTGGCCGCACGCTGCTGATGCTGATGCGGATGCACCCCGACGTCGGGGGCCGGAGCCCCCTCACTTCCCGTACGCCTGCCTCCAACGCGCCCGATGACGGGCGTCGCCCTGCCCTCCGCCGTTCACCTCGCTCAGGGACAGCAGGGTGGCCCCGTTGTTCCAGAGCCCGAGGTGATCCCGGTGTACGGCGAGGATTCCGTGCTGCACGGCGAACCTCTCGGAAGGGCGGCTGAACCGCGTCGTCGTGACGAACACGGCCAGGTCGGCCCCGAAGTGCACCTTGGCGCCCAGCAGATCGCGCAGCTCACGGCTCGCGATGGTGCTGCTCGGCGCATAGCGCTTGCACTGGATCACCACGGTCCGTCCGTCCGGGAGGCGCCCGAGGACATCGGCGCCGTTGTCGTTCGCACCGCCCACCCGCCGGACGCCGGTGCACCCGTCCCGTCGGCAGAGGCTCGCGACCAGGTCCTCGAACTCGGTTCCGGTCATCACGTCCACCTCGGCAAGTGTCCGGTGACCGGACTTCACCGCCTCTTCCCGCCTCCAGAGACGGTCCCGTCGGCGTACGAGCCGGTCCGTGCGCCAGAGCCGCCAGCCTGTCACTGCGATGCCGCTGAGGAGCAGGGCTCCTGTGACATAGGGCCACACCACATAAGGCCACACCACCGACCAGAACACCACCACCAGGATCAGCATCAGACAGCCGCCGACCGCGACCGACTTCCGCAACGCCTCCCGCCTGCGGCGAGCGGCCGCACGACCCCGTCCACGCCCCGCCATGGTCGCAGCCCCCTCCCCCACCGGTCCGTGTACAGAAGTCTGGGCAGGGCGGCACAGCGGGAGAAGGGCGCGAGTCGGCCATGGTCAGGTCGGCTCGGATCGCCGTCTCAGGCAGGGTGGTTGGACGCCGAGATCGATGGCCCTCGGCTGGACCGAACAGCCGCGGTCTGCCCCAAGGCACGAGCCTGTCGAGTCCTGCTGGAGGGCCTGCTGTTTTGCATTTCCGGCACCCGACGTCGTGGCAGACAGTAGTTTTTGGGTGACACGAGAGAGCCAGCCGCGGGCGCGGACCTGTGGTGACGGGCAGCCCCAAGGAGCCGACGTGGCCGAGGAAGCGTTCAGCATCGACAAGCGACCGCTGCGGGACCTGCTGCGGCAGGTCGAAGTGGGCAAGGCCCAACTGCCGGAGTTCCAGCGGGGATGGGTGTGGCCCTATCCGAACATCGCCAGCCTCCTCGCATCGATCTCGCTGAGCTACCCCGTCGGCACTGTCATGCTGCTCAGGGCGGGCGGCGACGTCCGGTTCAAGTACCGGCCCATCGAAGGCGCCACCCCGATCGGTGAGCCCACCCCCGACTCGCTGGTGCTCGACGGACAGCAGCGGCTGACGTCGCTGTTCCAGTCCTTGAAGCTGAAGGGCCCGGTGGTGACCCAGGACTCGCGCAAGCAGCAGGTGTCGGGCTGGTTCTACGCCGACATGCTCCAGGCTCTGGACGAGAACGGCGACCGCGAGGAGGCGATCCGCTTTCTGCCCGCGACGCGCAAGGTTCTCAACTTCCGGGGCGAGGTCGTCGAGGACTACTCGACTCGCGAGCGCGAGTACGAGGCTCAGCTCTTCCCGCTCCACGCGGTCTTCGACGGCGGGGACTGGGGCTACGGGTTCATCGCCCACTGGGGCGGCGACAAGGAGAAGCTCGCACTGTGGCGCGCCTTCCACGACGCGTTCGTCCGTCCCTTCGACCGTTACCACGTGCCGGTCCTGGAGCTCGGCCAGACGACCCCGCGCCAAGCCGTGTGCCAGGTGTTCGAGAAGGTCAACACCGGCGGCGTCACTCTGACCGTCTTCGAACTCCTCACCGCCACGTACGCGGCGGACGAGTTCGATCTGCGCAGCCACTGGGAACAGGAGTGCCGCTCATCCTGGAAGGCACCCGAGTACCGCATCCTTCGCGAGGTCTCCAACACCGACTTCCTCCAGGCAGTCACCCTGCTGGCCACGTCCGAGCGGCGCCGACACGAAGCTGAACACGGGACCGAGGAGGAGCGGCTGCCGCGCATCGGATGCAAGCGCAAGGACATGCTCGCTCTCTCCCTCGACGACTACGTGCGCTTCGCGCCGTCCGTCATCGCCGGATTCAAGGCGGCGGCGAAGTTCCTGCACCAGCAGTTCCTCTTCGACACGAAGTTCCTCCCGTACGGAACACAGCTGATCCCGCTGGCCGCGATCCTGGCCGTCGCCGGGGATGCCGCGCAGAGCGCCGGAGCACAGCACAAGCTCGCCCGCTGGTACTGGTGCGGTGTGTTCGGCGAGCTGTACGGCGGCGCGACCGAAACTCGCTTCAGCCAGGATCTGCCGGATGTCGTCGACTGGATCCGCAAGGACACGACAGAGCCCCGGACCGTCACCGCCGCGCAGTTCGCCCCCGGCCGCCTGCTGACCCTCCGCACCCGCAACAGCGCCGCCTACAAGGGCATCTACGCGCTCCTGCTGAAGGCGGGGGCCGTGGACTGGCGCACCGGGGAGAAAGCGGAGGTCACCGGGTACTTCGACGAATCCATCGACATCCACCACATTTTCCCGAAGGCGTGGTGCGAAAAGGCCGGATATGCCGCCGCCGACTACAACTGCATCATCAACAAGACCCCATTAACCGCCCGCACCAACCGAATCATCGGCGGGGTAGCTCCTTCCGATTACCTGGGCCGTCTGGTCAAGTCTGCGGAAACCCCCCGCGAAAGCGTGCACGAACGCGTCCACTCCCACCTGGCCGACCCGAGACTCATGGCCGCCGACGACTTCGGCGGATTCTTCGAAGCCCGCAGAACGGCACTGCTCGACAGCATCTCGGCCGCGATGGGCAAGCCAACCCTGGACGATGAGTCGAGCGCCGGCGCCCCCGGGATCAGCCTCGACACAGCTGATGACACCGATGATCTGTAATCACTTAAGGCTGGATCAATCCCCAGGAACTCAAAAGGGGAATGGTGGAACAGGGGTCACTTCCCCGGCAAAGGACTGCCGGTTATACCCATCACGATCAACGCAGCCTCAAAACGACATCATTGAGGCATGAAGGAGAACTAATCAGCCGAATGCGGCTGCGAGTAGCGCCCTGGGTACCCCCGGTCGGTGACGATGGGCTCGACGTGGCGCACCTTCCTTCAAACGGAGGAGGACGAATGGGAAAGCAGGTCAAGTGCGGATCGACCAAGACCAAAAACGGCAAGCGCTGCCAGAATCCGGCGATGATCGGCTACTCCCGCTGCCAGCTGCACAGAGGCGACTGGACCCCGCCGCAGAAGAGGAAGACCAAGAAGCGCTGACCCCGTCGGCTACTCGTCGAGACGACCGGACCACCATGGGGGAAGGGTGCGGGGCGACCCCTCGCGTGTTCGCCGTACCTTGCGCCAGCGCCTCACCGGGCACGATGTCCAGGGGGCCACTGCGAGCAGTGGCCCCCTAAACATGCCTGGTTGCAGCAGCGCGGCCGTACGCCACCTGAGCAGCAGCGCGGCCCTCGCCGCCTCGACGCCGCCAGCAACCCGCAGATCTTCGCGGGAGCAGCGGTAGCAGCCGCAGCCACGGCCGCGCTGGCCGAGATGGCGGGCTGGACGCCCCGCGCCCGGTTTCGTTCCGCCGCAGCGGGCCGACAACCGGCCGGGGGAACGGCGGGGGCGCACCCCCCATGGGCGCCCGCGAGGAAACCCCCCACCACCCCAATGGCATGATCGACCCTCGATACACCCCGCATCACCCACCCGAAGTTCCGAAGGGTGATCGATCCACGGGTGGTCGATCCACGCGTGATCGATCCACTCACACGGCATCCAACACATCGGTCCCAAACCATTGATACCTATAGATCCGCAAACGTCCTCGCGAATAGACCGCGGAAGCAAGTTCGCCCAGCTGCGTCAGCCACGCGTGATCCTGTGGGTCGTGGCGGGTGTGGTGACCCTCGGGTTTCTCGTCGGGGTGGAGGTCGTCGCCCGGCGCTATGCCGGTGGGGCGGGGCCGCTCACCCTTCAGGCGCGGGAGTTGATCTTTCCGCCCAAGCCGGGGCCGCTCTACGGCGGCCTGGCGTTGATGATGGTGGTGCTCACCCGGCGGCAGCGGTTCGTCGCGGCCGGTGCCGCGATCGGCATCGACGTCGTCTTCGCGCTGGGGCGGTGGGCGGCGGGCGTCAAGACGCCCGAGGGGCATTTGTTCGGCAATGGGGCGTTGTGGGCGATGCTGGGCGTCGCGGTCTTCGCGATCGCGCGCCGCACCGGCCGGGAACGGGTGCTGCTGCTGAAGGGCGTCGGGCTCGGCCTGCTGCTGGTGACCGGCCGCAAGACCGGTGACGCCTGGCTGCTCATCACATCGAAGACCCGCCCGACCGTGCTCGACCCGTACGTGGCCATGGCCGATCACGCGCTGGGCAGCCCGTCGTGGGTGGCGGGCCGCATCCTCCAGGCCACCGACCCGATCGGCAGCCCCGTGCTCGGCTGGGTCTACGCCCAGCTCGCGGTGGCCGCGATCGTCGTCGCGCTGTACCAGCTGCGCAACGTGGCGGCCGAGCGCCGCTTCCCGCGCCACCACCTGGTGCGCACCTTCCTGGTGATCGGTCTCCTCGGGCCGGCCTTCTACATGATCTTCCCCGTCGTCGGACCGGTCTTCGCCTACGGACCGGGCGCCTCCGGCACCGGCGGCGTGGAGTGGGCGGTGGTCAATCTGTGGCCGCACACGCCGCCGTCGATCAGCGTCCCGCACCCCGTGCCGTACGACGGGATCACCCCGCGCAACTGCATGCCCAGCCTGCACACGGCGTGGGCCACCGCGATCTTCATCCACACCCGCAAGGCCCCCAGGCTTCTGCGGTACGCGGGGGCCTTCTGGCTGATCGCCACGCTCAGCGCCACCCTGGGCTTCGGCTACCACTACGGCGTGGATCTCGTCGCCGGCATGGTGTTCTCGCTCACCATCGAGGTGGCTCTGCGCACGTACGACCGCGGCTGGGACCGGTCGGGCATGCGGTTCGTCGCGCACGGCACGGCGGTCTTCTCGGCGCTGCTGCTCTCCTATCGCTATCTGCCGTTGGAGATGGCCGAGCACCCGTGGCTGTTCGGACCGCTTGTCCTGCTGGCGCTGGGCTCGGTGGTCCATGGCTATGTACGGACCACCAGGGAGTGGGAGCCGAAGGCCGCGCCGGCGCTCCGGCCGGAACCGCAACCCGAACTGGTCTGAGTCTGAGTCTGAGTCCGAGTCTGAGTCCTGCCCGCTCCCGTACGCGCCCGGGTGGACGGTGCCGGACGGCATTCGCCTCGGCCCCCGGCACCCCGCTCCCGTACGCGCCCGGGAGACGGCGCGCGAGAAAGTTTCCTGCGGCATGTGTCATGGCCCAGACAACTGTGCAGTCTCGTAGTGCGCTCGCAGTGCGCGGCGTACGACGAGAAGGGTGACCCACGTCATGAACAGATCCGCCTCCACGAGCTGGGGCCGGGTGGGCCTCGCGCTGGGTGCCGTCCTGGTGTCCGCCGGTCTCTGCGCCCCGGTGAGTGCCGCCGCCCCCAAGGGCGCGGGCTCCCCGACGCGTACCGCTGCCGCGCCCGCCTGCCCCGTCGTCTACTTCGACCTGGGCGAAACCCTCGTCCACACCGCCGCCGACGGCAGCATCGGCTATCAGACCGGCGCCGCCTCGTATCTGCGTGCCCTGCGCGAGCACCACGTCCGGATCGGTCTGATCACCAACGTTCCGCCCTCCTGGGGCAGCACCGACGCCGAGCGTGCCGCCAGGCTCAAGCAGGAGGTCGACGCCGCCTGGAAGGGTTCCGCGCCCTTCGCCTGGCGGGACTTCGGCGACCGGATCCTCACTCCCCGTACCGACGCGGAACGCAAACCGGCGCCTGTCCTGTGGCAGCGGGCGAAGGCCGAGTCGGGGCGCTGCCATGTCGTCTACCAGGCGGAGACGGCCGAGGAGGTCGAGGTCGCCGCCTCCGTGGGCTATGTCCCCTACCAGGTCGGGCAGTCCCATCGGCCCACCTTCCTCCCGGTCGGGCTCGTCGAACTCCTCGGCCGCCGGTCCCGCTGACCGGTCCGGGCCCGCGCCGCTCCTACGTGTCGTTCCGCCGCTCGCGGGCCCCCGTCAGCGGGACCGTGTCACCGGCGTCACGGACGTCCGCGGCCGGGGCCTGGGCCGGGAGCCCGGCCCCGGAGCGGTCCCGTTGCACCGCCCCGCCGCGCACCAGCAGTTGGAACACCCCCAGCAGCAGCACCGTCGCCAGCGCGCTGTGCCACAGCAGGGTGTCCAGGTGGCCGGCGGAGAGGTAGGCGCCCACGGCGACCGCGGCCAGGGCGCACACCGCGCGGTCCACGATGCTCTCGACCGACAGCAGCGTGGCGCGCGGGGCGTCGGGCGGTACCGCGTCGTTCACCAGCTTGCGCTGGACCGGGTACGCGAAGCCGGTCGCGGCGGCGAACAGGCAGAGCAGCGCGATGACCGCCCACGGGCCCCCGAGCGTCATCGCCGCCAGCGTGCCCGCGAGCACCAGGCTGAGGATCGAGACCCAGGCCACCGGCGGCAGGCGACGGCTCAGCCACTGGGGGCGGGCCGAGGCGACCGCCTCCGCCACCGTCATCGCGGCCAGCACCCCGCCGTGCGAGGCCTCCCCGATGCCGTGGTCCAGCAGGATCGGCTGGAAGAGGTTGACCTGGCAGATCCGGGAGAGCGTGAAGACCGCCACGCCCTGCACCATCACCAGGGCCAGCCACGGCGAGGAGGCGACGCAGCGCAGCGCGGAGCCCGCGTCCCGCAGGAACGCGCCGCCCCTGCGTCCCCTGTCGGCCGCCCGGCCCGAACCGTCGCCCTCCCCCGCGAGCCGGGGCAGCGCGACGGCGCACGCCAGGGAGCCCGCGGCGCTGGCGGCGCTGAGCACGTAC
Organism: Streptomyces sp. TLI_146; assembly: GCF_002846415.1. Lineage (NCBI taxonomy): Bacteria > Bacillati > Actinomycetota > Actinomycetes > Kitasatosporales > Streptomycetaceae > Streptomyces > Streptomyces sp. TLI_146. Next base: position 7,007,086 of record NZ_PJMX01000001.1, on the reverse strand, counting down.
GGGGCCGCGTGGGCGACCGTCATCAAAGGCCCGACCAGCGGCCAGCACACGACCTTCGCCGCAAGCCCCAGGGCCCGTGCGGTGCCCTCCGCCTTCAGGTAGTGCTCGTCGTCGCACTTCTCGGACCGCAGACCGTCGTAGAGGTACGCGCTCGCCGCTCCCGAAGTGAGCGAACGGCCCAGGGCGATGGCCAGGAAGTGGACCAGGAAGCCGGTGTACGAGGCGCTGACCACCGGAGCCAGGTTCGCCGCCGTCATCACCACCGCCCCGGCCCGCAGGCAGTTGCGGGCGCCGATCCGGTCGGCGATCAGCCCGGTCGGGATCTCGAACAGACAGAAGGCCACGTAGTAGATGCTCTGGATGCCGAAGATCTGGCTGTCCGAGAGCCCGGCCGTCTTCTGGTACGCGTAGAAGACCGGCATCCACCACAGCAGGTTGAACAGGAGCTGGAATCCGTAGTTGAGGTGGATGATCCGGCGGGCGGTGTGGGTCAGGCCGGTGTCCGGCCGCTTACCCGACAGGCCCGGGATCACAGCGCGTACGGGCGGATCTGGACCAGCCGGAAGTCGCCCCGCTCGGTCATCAGCCACTCGATGTCCAGCGGCCTGTCCACGTCGGCCCCGCCGTCGGACCCGGCGCAGTCGGACCCGCTGAAGTGGGACTGCAGCAGCCGCCCCGTCAGGGAGAGGTCCGCGAGCCGGGCGCGGGTGGCGGCGGGCAGTCCGTCGCCCCAGGAGCCCAGGGCGACGGTCCGGCCGCCGCCCTCCACGGTGTTGTACAGGTACTGCTGCGGCAGGACCGAGCCCTCGACGACCCGCTCCGGGGAGCCGGGCGAGCAGTTGAGGTAGACGTTGCGGAAGTCCTCGCGTCGGGTCGGGTCGCAGGTCACCAGGACGCCGCCGAGCGAGGCGGGCACGTACTCCTGGATGATCACGCCCATGTAGGTGTCGTCGAGGGAGATCCCGACCTGGTGGCGCAGCCGCACGCTGCGGGGCGACACCAGGGAGGCCCACACCTGGCGTACCGCGTCCAGGAGTTCGCCGGTTCCGTGGACGGCGGTCACCGAGTCGTAGACGCCCGCCGCGGAGAAGCCCGGAAGGTCCTCGGCGTTGGAGGAGGAGCGCACCACCAGGCGTCCGCGCGCCGCCGCCGGGGCGGGGAAGGCCTGGCTGATCCGCCGGGTGACGGACTCGGGGACGGGCGTGTGCCGGATCAGCTGCTGGAGTTGCAGGCAGAGCGGGTCCAGGACGTCGGTGGCGTCGAGTTCGAGTGCCATCTTGAGCTTGCCGATGCCCTGCTGGAGGGCGGGCGAGGACGCGAGGAAGTGTTGCTGGAGGGAGAAGGGGAGTGCCACGCCCTCCGGGGCGCCCACGGCTCCGGACACGAATTCGGCTGCCTTGGCGCGGAGTTCGGCCTTGGTGGGCGCATTCAGGCCGAGCCGCGCGGCGAGGTGCCCGTACAGGTCGTCGCGCGGCGGGCGCGGCTTCCCGTAGAAGGCGGTGAGGTCGGCGCTGCGGCTGTCGAGTACGTGGTGCAGCTCGCCGAGGTTGGCCGCCTTGGTGCCGTACCGGTCGCGGTCGGCGGCGCGCAGCCGGTGCAGGGCCAGCACGGGGGCGTCTTCGAGCAGAGGCGGCTCCAGGCGTATGCGCTGCTGGTGCCAGGCGGGAGCCCGCAGGACCGGTTCCCGATCCAGCCGCTCCAGGGAGATCTCGTCCTCGCGCACCCGGTAGCGCACCCATGCGCCGTCCAGGCCGCCCTCCTCGGCGAGCTGCTCCAGGTCGAGCACGATCGCGTTGGGTATCCCCCAGCCGGACGCCAGCACGTTGGTGTGCGAGAGCGGGGTGATCGGCGCGGTGTTGAGGAATCCGGCCACCCGCGGCACGTCGTCCGGCAGACACGGCATGGCCACGATGTCCGCCCAGCCGAGCCCGGCCTCCGCGGCCGTGTACTCCGCGTACGTACGGAAGAACCGCAGCCGCCCGGTGGCCTCGCCGGGGTTCAGCGGCGTCCGGGTCCTGGAGCCGAACAGCTCGTGGCTCAGGATGCGCGGCACGCGCCGTTCGCTGATCGCCGCCAGCTCCTCCTCCTGGCCGTGGTTGGCGGGTTTGAGCAGCAGCGGCAGTCTGCCGTCGACCCGGGCCCTGACGAACTCGTAGAAGAACGCGAGGAGTTCGCCGTTCATGGTGTCGGCCTCGGTCGTCTCCAGGACGAGGAAGGTGCGTTCGCGGCCCTCCGCGTCCTCGTCGGTGTGCAGGGAGAGCACACCGAGCAGGAAGCGGCGGTCGGGGTCCATGTAGACGGAGGCGTTGAACGCGTCGAGGTCCGCGTCCAGCTCGGCGAGCTCCATGCCCAGGACGCGGGTGGCGACGTAGTTGACGTGGAAGGGGTGGGCGGCCGTGTCGAGCAGGTGCCAGGTGCCCTCGACGCGGTCGACGACGACCTTGAGGTAGGGGTGACCGGCCAGCACCCCGGAGAGCGTGCGGAAGAGCGGCAGGGAGAGGTTCTCGCCCACGACCGTACGGTCCACGGCCGGTTCGGCGACGCCGGTGACCAGTTGGGCGGTCATACGGAGACCTCCTCGGGCTGTACGGCCGAGGGCCGCGCGGCGGGCAGGACCCGCGGCAGGGCGTCGACCAGCGTCTCGAAGTCGCGGAGCACCGTCCGCGGGTCGGTGGCGGAGAGCAGGCACAGGGCCGCCATGGTGTTGGCGCCCGCGGCCGGGTCGTACACCGGCACGAGGCTGCCGTCGGCGAGGGAGCTCTCCGCGACCACCGACAGCTCGCTGCCCCGGCTGAGCGGCACGACCGCCGAGACCGCGGGGAAGTCCCAGACCCTGCGGTCCCGCCAGGCCTCGCCCCGGCCGTCGACCGCGAGGACGACGAGGGAGCCGGCCGCGCCGTGCGCCTGCGCCGGGGTGAGGGCCCGCTCGGGCCACTCGACCGGGCGCCCGAGGAGGTGGTCGACGAGCATGCCGACGAGGTCGAGCCCGAAGACCTCCTCGATCTGCGGCACGGTCATCGCGCCGCCGAACCGGGCGGCCGTCTCGATCAGCCACATCTCGCCGTCCGCGCCGAGCTTGATCTCGGTGTGCGTCCCGCAGTCGCGCAGGCCGAGGGCGTCGACGGCCCGGCGGGCGAGCGCCACGACACGGTCCTGGGCGTCCGGGGCCAGCGGGGCGGGGGTGATGCCCGCGCGCTCGGTGAAGGGCTCGACCGTGGGCATCCGGCCGCTGAGGCAGACCGGGTGGAAGATGCCGTCCGCGACCACGCCCTCGACGCTGACGTAGTCGCCCCAGCCGGGCTCGTCGAACCAGTCCGAGGCGGTGCCGGTCACGATCTGCTCCACCACGAAGTGCCCCTGGGCCTCCGCCACATGGAGTTCCGCGTACCCCAACTGTGCGGATTCGGCCATCACTTCGCGCGAGCGGCGCCAGGCGGTGGAGACCTCGTACGGGGAGCGGATGATCTGGTGTGCGGTGGAGCCCGCGCTCCAGGCCGCCTTGAGCAGCATGGGGAAGGGCAGGACGCCGGCCGCCTCGTACAGGTCGGCCTCCGTGGCGACGGAGCGGAACTCGGGCTGCGGCAGTCCGTGTTCCCGCCAGGTGCGCCGCATCAGCCGCTTGTCGCGGGCGAGCGCGGAGGCCTTGCCGGACCCGGCGAGACCGAGCGCCTCGCACGCCTCGGCGACGGCCACGACCGCGTACTCGGAGAAGGTGAGCACCGCGTCCGCGCCGACGGCCTCGGCCCGCGAGACGATCAGGGACACCAGGTCGGAGCGGTGTGCGTCGGCCGTCACGACCGAGGCGCACAGTCTCCGGGCGGAGCCCGTCACAGCGGGAGGCAGAGCGCTGAGCGCCAGCAGGTGCACCTCTGCCCTCGCGGCCGTCCGGGACAGGACGTGCCCGAGCGGCGGACCACCCTTGGCATGCACTAACAGCACCTTGCTCACTGAAGTTCGTCTCCATTCGTCCATGTCGGTACGTGCCGTACGCGTCGCATCCGTCGTCGTACGCGTCGTCGTACGGAATCGGTGATGCGCGTCAGGAGCGGGGGAATCGCCCGGTGCCTGTGTTCGGGGCGTGTTCACCCGCTCACTCAAGAGGACCACGCGACAGGCGATCCAAACGCCACCAGGGGCACCTGGTACTCAGGCAAATGCCTGAATAGCGGAGCCTTTCGGGGCGCTTGGAGCGCTCGACGGGGCTCGCGGGGGCCGCCACTTCGGCCGAGAACCGAGCATGCGTGCGATCTGAAGGGGATACCCATCGGGAGATAACTGTGCGTCAATCAGTGGCGTACGGAACGGATATGAACAGAGGGACCGCTGTGGACGATGCCGGTGCCGCCTTCGCGGGCCTCGTGGACCTCGCCCCGGCCGCGGCCTTCATCCGCGACTGCCAGGGCCGCTATCTGTGGGCCAACCACGCCTACGCGCACCTGTACGGCGCCGTGCCGGACGAGCTCGTCGGCAAGTACATCGAGGACTTCGACGCCCCCGCCGAGGCCGTCCAGTTCCGCGCCCTCGACCAGGAGATCCTCACCCGGGGGACGCCGGTGCGCCACACCCTCGACTACCGGCGCCCGGACGGCAGCGCGGGCCGGGCGGTGGGCCACCGGTTCCCGGTCCGGGAGAACGAGCGGACCTGTGTCGCCGGGATCTACGTGGACGTCACGGACCAACTGCGCGCCATGGTCCAGTGGCAGGAGGCCGAGGACAACCTCCAGGCCCTGCGCGACCACAGCGGCCTGCCCTGCGCGCTGCTGTCGGCGAACGGGCGCGTGGTCGAGGCGAGCGCGGCGGCCGCCGAGCTGTTCCGGATCGGCCTGCCCGACCTGGTCGGCCGCCGCGCGCACACCCTGCTCGCCCCCGACCCCGGCCTCGACCGGCTGCACCGCAGGTGGAACGGGCTGATAGCGCGCCGCACCAGAAGGCTGGAGACGTCCGCGGTGCTCGTCGACGCCCAGGGGCGGCAGCGCCGCGCACAGCTCCATCTGACGACGGTCGGCCACTCCGCCACCCGCGCGCGGCACGTCTGGGCCGTGGTCACCCATCTGAGCCTCGCCCACGAGGCCCATCCGTCCCTCACCGCCGCGCAGATCCGCATCCTCTCGCTGCTGGCGGCGGGCAGCAGCAACGGCGACATCGCCAGTTCGCTGAAGCTGTCCCGGCAGACGGTCGACTACCACCTCAGCCGCCTGCGGGACCTGCTGGGCGCCGCGACCCGCCCCGCCCTGGTCGCCCGCGCCTACGTGCTCGGCATCCTCGCCCCGCGCGCCTGGCCCCCGCGCTCGGCCACGGCGGCCCATCCGCTCAGCACGGCCTGACGGGGCGCGGGCGGGGCCGCGCGGTCAGGAGGTGGACACGCTGCGCCACACCGTGAGGTCCACGCCGACGAACTGGCTCGGCGACTCCTTGGGGGCGAATCCGCGCACGGTGACCAGGCCGTAGTGCCCGGAGCCGGTCTTCACGCAGATCCGGGACCCCTTGCCGAGCTTGTCCTTGGTGATGGACGTCGTGTACCGGGTGTTGGCGCGGCAGCCCGCCAGGGAGCCCGGCTCGCCGGCGTCCAGCAGCGCCATGGTGTTCTTCGACTGGTTGGTGGCGAGGGCGTCTCCGTTGACCATGTCGGCCGCGTAGCCGAAGTCGCCCTCGTAGAACACGTCCATCTTCTGCGGCTGGGGCGGCTCGTCGGCGAACTTCACGGAGTAGCCGATGGGAATGCTCATGTTGGTGTATACGGCTGCCTTCGGCGCCGCCGGGGCCTTGTTGTTCCCGCTGCCGACGCCCGCACCCGAAGCCGCGCCGCCGGGCTGCGACGACGCGCTGTCCTTCTTGCCGCTGTTGTTGCTGTCCTTACCGCCGTCCGAGTCACTGCCGGAGAGCTGCCCCACCAGGTACGCGCCGACACCGATGAGCACGGCGGCGCCCGCTCCCGCGGCGACCAGTGCGGCACGGTTGCGCTTGCGCGGCGGCTGCGGCGGAGCCGGATGGCCCGCGACCGTCCCCGCCGCGGGAGCGTGAAGCGACTGCGGCTGTACGGGGTGCGGATACGCGGACTGGGTCGGCGGGTACACCGGCGGCGGTGTCTGCGGGGCGGTCTGCGTCGGGGGGTACACCGGGGCCGCGGCCGCCTGGGTCGGGGAGTACGCCGGGGGTGCGGCCGTGGCCGCCTGCGTCGGCGGGTGGGCGGGCTGCGGCGGCGGAGTGGGGGCCGCCGCCTGGGTGAGGTCGGCCGCGTACGAGGAGGGCAGCCAGCCCTCCGGGCGGCGCAGCGCCGGGTCCTGGGAGGCCCGGCCGCACATCTCGATGACCTGGGCGGGGGACGGCCGGTGCGCCGGGTCCTTGCTCAGACAGGCGGTGACGATCTCCCGCAGCTCGTCCGGCAGCCGCGACAGATCCGGGTCCTCGTGCACGATCCGGTAGAGGACCGCGTGCGAGGAACCGTCGCCGAAGGCCGCGGCACCCGTCGCCGCGAAGACCGCGATCTGGCCGAGCGCGAAGACGTCGGTCGCCGCCGTGCAGCTCGTCCCGGCCGCCTGCTCCGGCGACATGAAGGAGGGGGTGCCGACGCTGACACCCGTACCGGTGAGCGCGGTGGCGTCCGCGGCCCTGGCGATGCCGAAGTCGATGACGCGCGGCCCGTCGACCGCGAGCAGCACGTTGGACGGCTTGAGATCGCGGTGGACGATGCCCGCCTGGTGAATGACCTGGAGCGCCTCGGCGATCCCGGCCACCAGCAGCAGAACGGTCGCCACCGGCATCGCGCCATGGGCGGCGACGGCCGCGTGCAGGGAGGGCCCCTGGACGTACGCCGTGGCCAGCCAGGGGTGCGGTCCTTCGGTGTCGCTGTCGACCACGGGCGCGGTGTAGAGACCCTGTACGCGCTGCGCGGCCCGTACCTCCTGCTGGAACCGGCGGCGGAATTCGGGGTCCTCGGCGAACTCGGGGCGGATCACCTTGATCGCGACGGGCCGCCCGCCGGGCGTGTACGAGAGGTACACCTTGCCCATGCCACCGGCGCCGAGCCGTGCGCTCAGCAGATATCCGGCCACAGAGCGCGGGTCGTCCTCCGCCAGCGGCTGGAACACCCCCGGATCCGTCGCCGGACCGTTCGCCCCGCCGCCTTGCTGCCGATGGTCCGTCATGTTCTGCCCCCGTATGTCCCTTTACCCGGCGCTTACGGCGCCGAGCCTATCGAAGCCCGCGGGGGACGCGTGCCCGAGGCGGTGTCCTCGGACGGGAGGGGTGGACGCACCCGGTGCAGCAGCGGCCCCGTCATCAGCGTGGTGATCACCGCCATCAGCACCATCGCCGTGAACAGCCGGGTGTCGATGACGCCGAGACCCAGGCCCACGTTGAGGATGACGAGTTCGGTCAGGCCGCGGGCGTTGAGGAGCGCGCCGAGGGCGGTGGCCTCGCGCGGGGTCGCGCCGGTCAGGCGGGCCGCGCCGAACGCGCCGGTGAACTTGCCCGCGCAGGCCGCCACCAGGACCACCGCCATCATGGCCAGGCCCCGGCCGCCGAGGCCGGAGATGTCGACGGACATGCCGGTGACCGTGAAGAAGACCGGCAGGAGCAGCAGGCTGGTCTGCTCGATGCGTTCGGGGACCTGCGGGGCCGTCTCGTCGATCCGGGCGCGCGGGACCACCGCGCCGAACGCGAACGCGCCGAAGACCGCGTGCAGGCCGATCTCGTCGGTTGCGACGGCGGTGAGCAGGACCCCGACCACGAGCACGGCATGGGTGAGCGCGGTGCCGCCCGCCCACGGTCTGGCCGGGTCGAGGAGCCAGGTCAGGCCCGGCCGTACGAGCAGGACGAGCGCGGCGAGCAGCAGCGCCGACTCCAGCGCCATCCGGGCCAGCGGCCACGGCCCGCTCGCGCGGACCACCACGACCACGGCCGCCAGGATGCACCAGGCGAGGAAGTCCTGGACGGCCGCGCAGGCGAGCGAGATGGACCCCAACGGGTCCTTGTACAGACCGCGTTCGGCCAAAATGCGGGCCAGGACGGGGAAGGCGGTGATGGACATCGCCGCGCCGAGGAAGAGCGCCGGGCCGAGCGGCCCGTCCGTCTTCAGCTCGGACTTGCTCAGCCACGGGTAGAGCCCGTACGCGAGGCCCGCGCCCAGCGCGAACGGCAGCGCCACCGAGCTCAGCGAGACCGCCGCCACCTGCCGTTTCGCGGTGGGCGTGCGCAGGTGGCCGACGTCGAACTGGTAGCCCACGCCGAACATGAAGAGCACCAGGCCCAGTTGGGACAGGAGCTGGAGGTAGGGCAGCGTGGCGGGTGCCACCAGCCGGGTCTCCAGCCCGCCCGGGAAGAGGGAGAGCAGGCTCGGGCCCAGCAGGATGCCGCCGATGATCTCCCCCATCACGGCGGGCTGCCGCACCCGCTGCGCCAGCCGGGCCAGGACGAAGGCCACCGCGAGGATGACGGCGAGGGCGAGGAGAAACCGTCCGGTGGGGGGTGCGGTGGATCCGGCGAGTAGCTGATGCGTCTGCACGTCGGCTCACTCCTGTCGGGCCGCAGGGTGTCGCGCTGTTCTACAGATGCTTTGCGCAATGGCACAACTCCCGTTCAACACCCGCCGTTCAACCGCGTGTTTTTTGACATTGAACAGGTCTCGTCACCCCTGACCAATTGGCTATAGAATTCCGGCGGACCCAAACCCCGTACGGGACTTGGAGGGAGTTGGCGGATGGATCGCGACGAGGAACTCCGGATCCTGGACCGCGCCCTGGAGCACCTTCGCGACAAGCGACTCCCGCTGACCGACACGGACACCCGGGTCAGCGTCGACCGCTATCAGTCGCCGGAGTGGTACCGGGCGGAACTCGACCGTATTTTCACCAAGTTGCCCTCGATGCTGGTGCACAGCTCCGAGATTCCGGCGCCCGGCACCTTCGCGACCCTGGAGCATTTCGGCAGACCGCTGATCGTCAGCCGCGACCAGGACGGGTTAGCGCATGTCTTCCTCAACGCCTGCCGGCATCGCGGAGCCCGTCTGGAAAAGGACGCGTCGGGCGAGCGCCGACAGTTCATCTGCGGTTATCACGCCTGGCGTTACGACCTGGATGGCACCCTCGCCGCGATCCCGAGCCCGCACTGCTTCCCCGGCGTCGAGCGGGGAAAACGCAACCTGGTGGCGCTCCCGGCGGTGGAGGCGTACGGGTTCGTCTGGCTGATGCCCGAGGAGAATCCGGGCCGGGCCGACCTCGACGCGTTCCTGGGCGACTTCCGTCCCGACATCGCGGATCTCGACCTCTCCTCGTACGAGATCTACGGCGCCGAGAGCCAGGAGTGGGAGATCAATTGGAAGCTGGTCGTCGAAGGCACCCTTGAGGGTTACCACTTCCCGTTCCTCCATGCGAAGAGCGCGAACCCGCTCTTCGAGAACAGCACCTTCTTCTTCGACTCGTTCGGGCCCCATCTGCGGTCGATCCTGCCGAAGCGGTCGATAAACTTCATCACGAAGACGGAACGCAGTGAACGGCGTCTTCTGTCGGTGGCGAACGTGATCCACACGATCTTTCCCAATGAGACCGTGCTCCATCAGTCGGACCACTTCCTGTGGATTACCAGTCACCCGCTGGGCCCGACCCGTACGCTCGTGAAACTGCGCCTCATCGTGCCCAAGGGATCGGTGCGGGAAGGCAACGTCGAGCAGTGGGAGGAGAACCGGCAGCTGACCTATCAGGTGCAGTACGAGGACCTGGAAATCTATCGCGAGATCCAGATAGGTCTGACGACCGGCGCCAACGAGGAACACTGCTTTGGTACGCAGGAGTTCGCGCTCCAGAAGTACAACGAGGCGATCGAGGCCCATCTCTTCGGGGAGTGACGCGCGGCCCTCACCGCCGGGGCCCGTCTCACTTCGCCGGCAGTCGCCGCTTCGCCGCGTACAGCGCGCCCCCGGCCAGCAGCCCCCAGAACGCGCCGCTGATCCCGAAGAACTGCACCCCCGACACCGTCACCACCAGCGTGACCACCGCGGCCTCGCGGTCGCCGGGGTCGGTCACCGCCCCCACCAGCGAGTTGCCCAGCGCGCCCAGCAGCGCGAGGCCCGCCACCGCCTCGATCAGGGTGGGCGGGGCCGCGCCCACGAACGCGACCGCCGCGCCCGCGCCCAGGCCGAGCAGGACGTAGGCGCCGCCGCCGATCGCCGCCGCCCGGTAGCGCTTGCGGGGGTCGGGGCCCGCGTTCTCGTCGGCGCACAGCGCGGCGGTGATCGCGGCGAGGTTGACCGCGTGGCCGCCGAACGGCGCCGAGGCCAGGCCGAACGCGCCGGTCCAGCCGAACAGCGGGCCGGGCTCGGGCTCGTAGCCGTTGACGTTGAGGACCGCGATGCCCGGGATGTTCTGCGAGGCCATCGTCACCACGTACAGCGGCAGGGCGATGCCGATGACGGCCGCCGCCGTGAAGTCGGGGGTGACCAGGACCGGCTTGGGCCACAGCGGTCCGAGGTCGGCGGCGGAGATGTGGGTGGTCGCGGTGATCAGGACGATCGCGACGACGACCGCGGCCGGTACCGCGTACAGCTTCCTGAAGGTGCCGACGGCCGCCCAGACGACGACGATCGCCAGGCCCACCGCCGGTTTCTCCTGGACCGCCTTGGCGGGGGCCAGGCACAGCGGCAGCAGGATCCCCGCGAGCATGGCGTTGGCCAGGGGTTTCGGGATGGCCGAGACCCAGCGGCCGAGCGGCTTCCACAGTCCGGTGACCACGATCAGCGCGGCGGTCACCAGGAACGCGCCGACGGCCGCGCCGAATCCGCCGTCGACCGCGGCCGAGCCGGCAAGGAGAGCCGCGCCCGGCGTCGACCAGGCGACGCTGATCGGCATCCGCAGCCGCAGACTGAGGAAGATCGCGCAGGCGCCCATCGAGACGGAGAGGGCCATCAGACCGGACGCCGCCTCGGCGCGGCTCGCGCCGACCCGGGTCAGGCCTTCGAGGACGATCGCGAACGAGCTGGAGAACCCCACGAACGCGGCGATCAGACCGACCGTCCCGGCCCTCACCAGCTCGGACGCCAGGCCCGGGCCCCGCTGCGGCTCCGGCTTCGGGCCCGCTGGGCCGCCGGCGCTCGCCGCCTCCGTCTCGGACGTGGTCACGGCAACTCCTCGTATCCGCTCTGTACGACGATGTCGCGCATGACCTCGCTCGCTCCGGCGGCGACGGTGGCGGCTTGGGCGTCATGCACGGTCTGGACGATCGGCGCGCCCTCCCGGAAGCCCTCGGAGCCGTGCAGATGGCGGCATTCCTCGGCGACGGTCCGGGCCACTTCGGTGGCCTTGAGCTTAGCCATCGAGCAGGCGGTGATCGACAGGGGGTCGCGGGCGTAGCTCCAGGCGGCATGGTGGGCGAGTTGGCGGGCCGCCTCGACCTCGGTGAGCAGATCGGCCATCTTGTGGCGGACGGCCTGCTTGGCGCTGAGCGTCGACTCGAACATGGCCCGGCTCTTGAGGTACTTCCAGGTGGTGTCCAGGCAGTTGGCCGCGTCGCCGACCGCCGAGATCCCCGCCGCCAGCCGCTCCAGCTGCATGTTCTTCATGATCTGCACGAAGCCGGAGTTGCGGCGGCCGATCACGTTCTCCTTGGGCACCCGCACCCCGCGCATGCTGACGTCGGCCATGGCCGAGGCCCGCCAGGCGATCGAGTCGTTGGGGTGTACGTGGACGCCCTCGGCGTTGCGGTCCACCACCAGCAGGGTCAGGCTGCCCTGGTTTCCCGGGAGTTGCCCCGTGCGGACCGCCGTGACGAAGAAGTCCGCGAAACCTCCGTTGACGACGAAGCGCTTCTCGGCATCGACCACCAGGTGGTCACCTTCCTCGACGGCCGTCGCCTCCAGCCGCCCGAGGTCCGAGCCCGCCTGCGGTTCGGTGATCGCGAGACCGGCGATCAGATCGCCCGCGACGGCCGGGCGCAGATAGCGCTGCTGGAGCTCGGCCGAGCCGTTGGTGGCGAGGTAGCTGGTGCCCATGTAGGCGTGCAGCGCCACCGCGAAGCGCACTCCCCCGAAGCCGGTGCGGCCCAGCTCCTCCAGGAAGACCACCGAGTGGAAGAAGTCGAGTCCGGCGCCGCCCACCGAGGTGGGGTGGTTGAGCCCGAGCAGCCCCTCGGCGGCGAAGGCGTGCCAGGCCGAGCGGGGCATCGCGCGCCGCCGCTCCCACTCCGCCGCGTAGGGCACGACCTCCTTGCGGAAGAACGTACGCACCGACGCACGGAACTCCTCGTGTTCCGGCGTGAGATGGGGCGAGGGGCCGTTCAGCGGGTCCGTCATCGCACGCCCCCCGTCCCCAGCCGCGCGCAGATCGCCGCGAGCACGGCCTCCTCCTCGTCGCGCAGGAAGAAGTGCCCGGCCGGAAAGGACCGGATCGCGAACTCCGCCGTCGTGTGGTGCTTCCAGGCCACCATGTCCTCGTACGGGTCGATGTCGTCGCCCTCGCCGCACAGCGCCAGGACCGGCGCCGCGATCCGCCCCGGTGACGGCTCCCAGGTCTCGGCGAGCCGCAGATCGGCGCGGAGCACCGGCTCCAGCAGCTTCATCAGGGCGCGGCTGGCGAGGACTTCGGGCGGGACGCCGTTCATCTCGCGCAGCCGTCGGTGCAGCGTGGGCCCGTCCATGGTGTGCATGGGCGGGGTGCGCGGTGCCACGCCCGGCGCGCGGCACGCCGAGACGACCAGCAGCTCGGGCGGGCGGTGGCCGTCGGCGGCGAGCCGGTGGGCGAGTTCGTAGGCGAGGCGGGCGCCCAGGCTGTGGCCGAAGAAGGCGTACGGCCCGCGTTCGGTCTCCGGGGCCAGGGCCTCGGCCAGCGCCCCGAGCGCCTGCGGCCACGAGTCGAAGGGGCGCTCGCGGAAGCGCTGTTCGCGCCCGGGCAGCCGGATGCCGGTGACCCCGACGTCCGGCGGCACCCGCTCCTGCCAGCCGCGGAAGACCTGGGTGCCGCCGCCCGCGTACGGGAAGCAGAACAGCCGGGTGGTGACCTCGGCGTCGCCGAAGAACCGGGCGAACGGGCTGCCCGTCGCGGTCCCGGGCGGCGCTGCGGCGCGGGGTGGGGGGCGCACGGCGGGCCTACGCCATCGCCTCGTCGACGGCCTTGGCCAGACTGCTCAGCCTGGCGTCCTCGTAGAGCGTCTCGGGCAGCAGCACGTCGACGGTGAAGCGCTCCTCGACCCGGGACAGGAACTTGATGGCGGTGAGCGAGTTGCCGCCGAGCTCGAAGAAGTCGTCGCCGACGGCCACTTCGGTGATGCCGAACAGACCGCGCCAGATCTCGGCGATCGCCTCCTCGGTCGCGGTCATGGGCGGCGTACCGAGCGCCGCCTGCGAGTCCTGGGAAGTCATGGTCTCTCCTCCGTCCGGTCAGTCCCGCGAGGCCACCGGCCGGGCGGCCGGGGCGGCGGGGGGTGGGGTGTGGCTGTCGTGCGCGGCGAGCAGCGCGCGGCCGTCGACCTTGCCGGTCGCCGTCAGCGGCAGCGCCTCGCACAGGTGGATGCGGGCCGGGACCAGATACGCGGGGAGCCGGGTCCGCAGATGGTGGCGCAGGGAGGTGGGTGTGACGGACTGGTCGTCCGTCACCACGAAGGCCACCAGGGCCCGTTCGCCGCGCGTGGTGCTCACCGTCACATGGCTGCGCCGTACCGAGGGGTGGTGGTCGAGGTGGTGGGCGACCTCGCCCAGCTCGATGCGGAAGCCGTTGATCTTGACCTGGTCGTCGTCGCGGCCCTGGAAGACGAGCGAGCCGTCGGGGAGCAGGGTGCCGTGGTCGCCGGTGCGGTAGAGCCGTTCGGTCACGCCGTCGACCAGCCGCTCGACGAAGCGGTCGGCGGTGAGCTCCGGCATGCCCACATAGCCGGGCGAGAGCCCGTCGCCCGCCAGGCAGATCTCACCGGTCCGGCCCGGCTCGCACAGGGTGTCGCCGTCGATCACATAGAGGCGGGTGTTCTGGATCGGAGTGCCGATCGGCAGCAGCCCGGAGTCGGGGAGCAGCCGGTCGACGGGGTGGTAGGTGGCGAACGTGGTCGCCTCGGTGGGGCCGTACACATGGACCAGCCGCCCCGGTCCGTACCGCCGCAGCGCCGCCGCCACATGCGGGATCGAGTGGAGCTCGCCGCCCATGAGGACGGTCTCGGTCCCGTCGACGGCCTCCGGCGCCTCGTCGACCACGGCGTTGAACAGCGCCGTGGTGAGGAAGACGACGGTGACGCGGTGTTCGTCGACGACCCGCCCGAGCCGGGAGAGCCGCACCAGGCCCTCCGGGTAGAGCACGCACGTACCGCCGTTGAGCAAGGCGCCCCAGATCTCGAAGGTGGCGGCGTCGAACGTGACCGGCGCGAGCTGGAGCAGCCTGCTGTGCGCGTCGAGGCGGGCGAAACGGGTGCCGAGGACGAGCCGGGCGATGCTGCGGTGGCGGATGGCCACGCCCTTGGGGCGGCCTGTGGAACCGGAGGTGAAGTTGATGTACGCGAGGGAGTCACCGGTGGTCTCGACCGCCGGGGCGGCCTCGGCTTCCTCCAACTCCCCCTCAACCGCCAGTACCTGACATTCACTCAGCCGTCGGGAGAGCTGCTCATGACGGTCAGTCAGCACCCAGCGGCAGTCGGCGTCGGCGAACAGGCCGTGCAGGCGCTCGTCGGGCCAGCCCACGTCGAACGGCAGATACGCGCCTCCGCACTTCAGCACCGCGAGCAGCGCCACGATCAGCTCGGGCGAGCGCGTCAGACACACCCCGACCGTCGCCCCGGGCGGGAAGCCCTCGGCGAGCAGACGGCGGGCGAGCCCGTTGGAGAGCCGGTCGAGCTCCCCGTAGGTGTACGTGCGCCCGCCCTGCACGACCGCGGGCGCGTCCGGGTCGCGGGCGGCGCTCGCGGCGAAGAGCGCGGGCACCGAGCTGTCCCGCGGGTAGTCGGATGCGGTCCGGTTGATCCGGCGATGGAGGGCGAACGCCTCCTGGGTGCCGGCGAGTCGGGTCCCCGTATGTCTTTCCAGCGCAGACACCCCTCGGGATGTGGCGACGTCGAAATGGCCGTGGTCGGACGAGGGTCAGCGGGCAGGCCGGAAGGGCGTGCCGTTGACGGTCCGGTCGACGAAGCGGTTGTGCTTGTACCTGTCCTCGCCGGAGACGAGCACGCAGCCGAACTTGTCGAGGCTGGCCTCGCCGCCGAACTCCTGGAGGGCGTCCGAGAACGGGTAGACCTGCACCTGCGTCGGCAGATAGCGGGCCGCGTACCCCAGGCGCATGTTGTCGGTGAGGCCCGCGTGCGGGTGCGAGGCGTGCATCAGGGTCGACCAGAAGACGATGAACTGGCCCTGCTTGAGCACCATCGACTTGGCCTGGGACTCGTCCGGGCTCCAGTTCGGGTCCTTCTGGAGCTGGCGGTAGTCGTAGCCGAAGAAGCCGCGCCGCACGCCGCCCTTCTCCACCTTGCCGATGGAGTCCGCGTCGTACGTCATGACCTTGGACTCGTCGTAGTTCATGGTCCGGTGCGAGCCGGGGATGAACTGGAGGCAGCCCATCTCCACACTGGCGTCGGTGAACGCCGACCAGACGGTGATGGTGCCGCCGAACTCGGAGTCCTCGGGCCACACGATCTGGGGGTGCTTGGATCCGGCCACGTTGGAGAAGTTGTCGGCCTGGTGCCAGTCGGTGCCCTCGTCGCCGGGGTACTTGGGGAAGAACTCGGTGCGCCAGCAGAGCACGTCGGGGCCGAGGAGGGAGGCCACCCGGTGCACTATCTCGGGGCGCGTGATGTGGTCGGCGAGGAAGTCGACGTCGAGGTGGCGGTCGTAGTTGGCGAGGTTGGTGACGCCGGAGACCGCCTTCTCCTGCCCGTAGATCGCCCGCTTGGTGTTGAGCAGCTTGGGGCGCAGGGCGCGGAGGTTCTTCTCCATCTCGGCGGGTTCGTACATGTCGAACGGGCCGATGTATCCGTCCCGGTGGAACTGTTCGATCTCCCGTGCGCTCAGGGAGAAATCGGTGGTCGTGGTGCCGGCCAGGTCGTCCATGCATCACCTCTGTGTAAGCGACACTCCGCTACGGCAGCGGACGGGTAAATGCGTGCTGTTCCGGTCAACTCTCGCCACCAGAGGGCGAGTTGTGACCTGTTTAACACAGGACCGCGTTCGGACGCTCCCATTCCCTCCGGAGTTGCACAGGCGCACGGCCCGCGGTGGACATTGCGCGGGTGGCGGGGTACGGGGGCTGCCGGGCCGTCGCGGGGAACGGACCGGACGGGGGGGCGGCGGCGCGGCCCGCCGGGACCGCGCACAATCGGCCGCGCGGGAGGGATTCGGGCGTAAGCTCACAAAGACGCTGAAAAAGGGCAAGGGATGAACCCCCGGAACCGCGCTCCGCACACGGTGGGTTTCCCCCGGGTGCACGACGGCCCACCAGGGCGCGCGACTTGCGCCTTTCGGCCCTTGACGCGGCATCCCGGGGTGGAGAAGACTCCTGCTGATAATCCGCATCACTGACGATGCCCTCCGGGGCCCTTTCCGGGAGGACCCAGTGCGTCTGTCCCCGCCCTTATCCACGCCGCTGCGGATCGCGGCCGCGACGCTCTGGCTCCCGGACCGGCGCGAGACCACCGAGGCCGCGCTGGCGGCCGGCCGGGTCGACGAGGAGACCGCGGCCCGTCTGCGCTACCGCGAGGTCTCCGTCAGCCGCGACCACGCGGCACCCGAGATGGCGGTCCTCGCCGCCACCGACGCACTGGCGGCCGCGGGATGGGACGGATCGGGCCTCGGCATGGTGGCGCACGCCTGGACCTACCACCAGGGCCATGACTTCTGGTCGCCCGCCCACTACGTCGCCCACCACATCGGCGCCCCGTCCGCCAACGCCGTGGGCGTCCAGCAGATGTGCAACGGCGGAGCCGCCGCACTCGAAGTCGCCGCCGCCCGGATGATCGCGGACCCGGGCGTGGCACGCGCCGCGGTCACCACCGGCGACCGCTTCCCGCCGCCCGCCTTCGACCGCTGGCTCGGCGACTACGAACTCGTCTACGGCGACGCCGGGACCGCCCTGCTCCTGGACCGCGTCCAGGGCCCGTACGAACTGCTCTCGGTGGCCACCGTGGCCCGTTCGGAGTACGAGACGATGCACCGCGGCGACGACGAGTTCAGCCCGATGCCGCGCACCCTGCCCCAGGTCGACGTGCGCCGCACCAAACGGGCCTTCGTCGCCTCCGGGGCCGAGCCCGGGTTCGACGCGGCGCTCGTCGAGGCCGTGGTCGAGGTGGTGAACACCGCGCTCACCGAGGCGGGGCTCGCCCCCGACGACCCGCAGGTGCGGTTCCTGACGCTCCCCCGGCTGGGCGCCGGACCGCTGGAGGAGTTCTTCCGGCCGGCCGTCGACCGCCTCGGGCTGCGCCACGCCGAGATCCTCGACCTGGGCGGCGGCACCGGGCACCTGGGCGCCGGGGACTCCGCCGCCAACCTGGCCACCCTGCACACCGAGAAGCGGCTCGCCCCGGGCGAGGTGGCGCTGCTGCTCAGCCTGGGCGGCGGGTTCAGCTGGTCCTGCGTCGCGGTGCGGGCGGTGAGCCGATGAGAGCGCGCCCGACGGACGGGAAGCTCAGCGACCGCGCGGTGGTGGCCGTCCTGTGCGCCGGGTTCTTCCTGCTCGACTTCGACCTCGTCGTCATCAACCCGATCCTGGTCCCCGTCTCCAAGGACTTCGACGTCAGCCTGGGCACCATCGCGTTCGCCCTCACCGGCTATCTGGCGATGGTCGGCATCATGCAGCCGGTGCACGGCGCGATCTCGGACCGGGTGGGCCGGGTGCGGGTGCTGCGCACCGCGCTCCTCGGCCTCGGCGTCGCGGACCTCGCGGCGGCCCTGGCGCCCAACGCGGCGCTGCTGATCGCGGGCCGCGCCATCGCCGGCGGCTTCGCCGCCGCGCTCATCCCGGTGACCGTCGCGTACGTGGGCGACCACATCCCGATGGAGCGCCGCCAGCGCACGATGGCGGCGATCATGTCCTCCAGCGCGGTCGGCGCCGCCATGGCGACCGTCGTCGCGGGCGCGCTCACCGAACTGCTCGACTGGCGCTCGCCGCTGCTCATCCCGGCCGTCGCGGCGCCGCTGCTGGCCCTGGTGTACACCCGGCTGCCGGAGGCGCCCCGGGTCAAGGGCGCCGAGGGGCCGGGCGTACGGGAGCGGTTCGCCCAGGTGCTCGGGGACGGCTGGTTCCGGTTCCTCATCCCGTTCACCTTCGTCGAGGGCGCGGCGATGATGGGCCTGTTCAACTTCTTCAACGCGGCCCTCCAGAAGCACGGCAGCAGCGTCCTGATGTCGGGCCTGGTGACCAGCGCGTACGGGGTGGCGGCCATCGGGGGCAGTGTGGTGGTCCGGGCCGTCGACGCCCGGGCGACCGGCGCGGGCATGTTCGGCTGGGGCACCGGGCTGCTCTTCGTCGGCTACCTCACGGCCGCCTTCACCCAGTCGGTCGCGGGCATCCTGGTGGCCAGCGCGCTGGCCGGACTCGCCCTCGCCGTCGGCCAGTCCGCGCTCCAGGCGTGGGTCCTGGAGGCGGCCGCGCCCGAGGCGCGCGGCAGCGCCGCCGCGGTCATCGCCTGCTCGGTCTTCACCGGCGCCGCCATCAGCACGGCCGCCGTCGGCCCGCTGGCCGGACGCGGCGACTTCGGGCTGCTGTTCGGTATCGCGGCCGCCGCGACCGTGACGGTGTCGGTCGTCGGCACCCTCGCGCGGGCGCGCTTCGCCCGCTCCGACCGTGCCCTGCGGATGCCCGCCGGGCCGCCCGTGGACCAGGAAGCCCCGCACCCACTCAACTGAAGGAGAGTCATCCATGGCGCTGTTCGCGGTGATAGCCAAGCGGGCCCCGGTGGGCATCAGCATCGAGGAGTTCCAGGAGAAACTCGCCGAGGGCTTCCGCTACACCCAGGAGCTGGAGGAGAAGGGGCTCATCAGGGACCGCTGGATCCTGGTCGGCGCCTCGGCGGGGCTCAACATCTACGACGTCGAGTCGCACGAGCAGCTGATGCAGCTGCTGTACCGCAGCCCCGCCGGACTGCACCTGGACTTCGAGGTGTACCCGCTGATCAGCCCGCCGAGCTATGACCCGATGGCCGAGGGCCCGGCCCACTGAAGAACGCCCGCTCGATCCGGCTCAGCGAGCGGAAGTCGTCGAGGTCGAGGGTCTCGACGTCGACGGGCCGCCCGCTGAGCCGCTCGATCAGCACGATGAACTCCAGAAAGCCCAGCGAGTCGATGAGCCGGCTCTCGATCAGGTCGTCGTCGGGACCGATCCCGGCGGCCTCCGGGTGGCGCCTGCCGATCCAGGCGACCACCTCCGCCAGTTCGCCGGCCGGCGCCCTCACCGCTCGGCCCCGCCTGCCGGGGCCGCCGCGCCGAGCGCGGAAGCCGCCTCCACCACGGCCCGCGTCGCCGCCTCCCAGCTCCCGTACCTGGCGTACAGCACCAACAGCCAGCGCTCCAGGCCGAAGGCGGCGCAACTGGTGTGGACGGCCTGGCCGGTGTCTTCGAGGGTGATCCCGCACCGCTCGCCGAAGAAGTTGCGGTGGACGTTGAGCGAGGCGATCGCGAGGCCGTCGACGAGGAACTCGTGCTTGACCGGCGAGAGCCGCTGGAGCAGCGCCCGCTGCCCGCCCCGGTCGTAGAAGGGGTCGGTCGCCGCCTCCTTGCGCACGGCCAGGCCGAGCGCGTCCGTGAGGGCGGTGATCCGCTCCTCGAACCGGCGCAGGTGCTCCTGGGTGAAGTCGTACGAGCCGAGCGCGACGATCTCGCGCATATGGAAGCCGAGCAGGCGCCGCAGCCCGTCGTAGTGCTCCTCGCGGCGGAAGCAGCGCCCGAGCACGGTCACCGTCGTACCGTCGGGCAGGGCGCGGCCCTCGTGGTGCAGGTAGACGGCGAAGCACGCGGCCGAGGGAAGGCCGAAAAGCGCGGGTTCAAGTGCCTCCGGGGCGAACTCCTCGTGTTTCACGCCCTCTTGATGGTGCGTGAGGTCGAGGGTGCTCACCACGAGCGCCTGGTGCGGGAAGTTGTCGTACACGTCGAGGCGGGAGAGCGCGGCGACCGGCAGCAGCGGCGGCATGATCATGGGGGCCGCGCCCCTGCCGGTCCCCAGGCCTTCCAGGAGCGCGTCGAGGCGCTTCAGCAGGACGGTCGCGCCCGGCGAGAGGGCCGGCAGACCCGGGGCGTCCGCCGGGGCCGAGGTCATGAGACGACTTCGGCGGTGGCGCCGCCGAGCGCGAGGCGCAGGACGTCCTGGGCGCAGCCCCAGGACAGGCCGACCGCGATACCGCCGTGGCCGTAGTTGTGTATCACCCGCGCAGAACCGACCGGCTCCACTTCCAGGCGGGTCTGCGGCCGTGAGGCCCGCAGGCCGACCTCGACACCGGTGACGGCGGCCCCGGCTATCCGGGGCTCCACGGCGATGCAGCGCGCCAGGATCTCCTCCGTCCGGGCCGGGTCCGGCTCCATGCTCCACACCTCGCGCTCGGCGGTGCCGCCGCACACCAGACGGCGGCCGTGCGGGAAGTAGCTCGTCGAGTTCGGGCCGGGATTCTGCTCGAAGAAGAACTCGTCGATCCCCGGGTTCTCCACGATCACGTGCTGGCCGCGCACCGGGAAGACCTTCGGGTCGTCGGCCAGGGCGCGCGCGCCCACCCCGGTGCAGTTGACGACGAGCGGCGCCTCGGCGGCCGCCGCCTCCAGAGAGTCCACCACGCCGGTCTCGACGCTGCCCCCGGCGGCGGTGACCCGGGAGGCCAGGTACTCCAGGTACACGGGCATGTCCACGATCGGCAGATCGACCCGGAACGCCACCGGGAACCCGCCGCTCTCCTCCTCGCCGCAGGGCGCGTACCCGGGCAGGTGGGCGGCCCACTCGTGGCCGCCCGCGGCCTGCCGGTTGACCAGGCGGCCACGGGTCAGCCGGACGCCGCTGTCCGGCTGCTTGGCCAGCGCGGTGAACTCGGCCAGGCTCGCCTGGTGCCAGGGCCGGGTGATCGCGGTCGGCGCGAACTTGGCCTCCGCCTCGGTCTCGTCGGCGATCGCCGGGCCGCCGATGATCGCCCCGGCCACGGCCGAGGTGGTCTCGCGCGGCGGGCGCTCGGCGAGGACCCGGACCGTGAAGCCGCGCTCGGCCAGACACACCGCCGTGGTCAGTCCGGCCACACCGGCGCCGATGACCAGGGCTTCGTTGCGCTCTGTCATGGGACTGCACCTCTTCATGTCTTCATGGGGTTCATGGCTTCATGGCTTCATGCGGCAGATGTCGTGGGGGGTGTGCGGGACAGCCGTACGGGGACGCCGCACCGGAAAGACGTTTCCCGGCGCCCGGGTGTGACACCCGGCGCCCTATTCGTGGGATATCGCGACGCAGGACCAGGTGAAGCCGTTGCCCGCGCTCAGGAACAGCGCCACCTCGCCCGGCGCGAGCCGGTCGTCCGCCTGGAGGGTGGCGAGGTTGGCCACGGGGTCCCCGGCGCCGAGGTGCCCGGTGTCGCGGCCCAGATCGAGCAACTCCGTGTGGGGCAGGGCGAGTTCGTGGACGGACGGCCCGTAGAACTGGCTGAGCGCGCCCGTACTGAGGCGGGGCAGGACGAGATAGCGCAGCCGGGGGTCGGCCGGGGTGAGTCCGGCGTCCGCGATGGCGTCGAGCACCACGCGCTGCACGGACCGGCGCAGCACCGCGACGAACTTGGGCCAGCCGCCGCCCGCCCGGAAGGCCAGCTTGGTGCGCCGGGCGCTGATCGTGCCGTACGCGCTGCGCGGCGCCGGGGTGAAGGCGTCGTCGCCCCGGTAGAGCACCTCGTACTCGGGGACGCTCACGGACGCGATGGCGAGCAGCCGGTAGGGGCCCGCGTCGCGGTCGAGGAGGAGCGCGGTGGCCGCGTCCCCGTAGGCCACGTCGATGTCGCCGGACCAGCGGTCGAAGCCGGGCTCCACGAACCGGTCGGCGGTGGTCACCAGGCACCGGTTGACGGTGGGGTCCAGGGCGAGGCGGGCGGCGGCCGCCTCCAGGGCGGCGACGCCCCCGTTGGAGGTCTGCTGCACCCCGATCGGGGTGGCGTGGCGGGCGCCGATGCCGTGGGCCACGTAGTGCGGGGCGGACCAGAAGTCATGGCCCTGGTGGTAGATCCAGGAGTGGACGACCAGGGCGAGGTCGTCGCCGGACCAGCCCGCGTCGGCGAGCGCCTTCTGGGCGGCGAGCACGGCCATCTCGGGGGCCGCCCGGTCGGGACTCTCGCTCAGCGCTCTGTAGCCGAGCCGGTCGGCGGTCTCCTGGTCGAGCCGCCCGTCCGCCACCGCCCGTGCGGTGTCCAGACGGCGGGACGGGAGCCAGAGCACGGCGGCGGCTATGCCCGGCGGTTCGGGTAACGGCGGACTCAGTCTCACGGGGCTGCCTCCTCGGACCGGCCCGTCGACTCGGGCCGTACCTCCCGGCTGCCCACTATATTGTCAGCGGTATTGATTGTCAGGCATCTGTCTCTCAAGTTGGCGCACAACCGGCGTGTTTGAGGCGTTGCGCGCCGGGGCGGCGCGGGGTGTCGTTCACCTTGCGCCGTCGTTCTGCTTGGTTGACGTAGTTCCCCAGTGCGAGGAGATACGAGGTGTCCCACCCGCCCGCCCCTCTCGGCGCCGACGCGGTCGTGCCGCTGTCGCCGATCGGCTATGTCGTGACGGATTACGCCCGCCCCCAGGAGACGCCGCCGCAGGCGACGCTGGCCTACGGGGACCAGGGCCACGTCGTGCTCTACGAGCCCTATGCGGGAGGCCTCGACGGCATCGCCGAGGGCTGGTACGCATGGCTGCTGACCTGGCTGCACGACCAGACCGAGGAGGAGACCGCGCCCCTCCAGGTGGTGCCGCGCGGCTGGGAGGGCAGCGGCCGCACGACCGGCGTCTACGCCACCCGAACACCCAACCGGCACAACCGCATCGGCCTGAGCCTGGTGCGGGTGCGCGAGGTGAAGGGCAATGTGCTCCACTTCGACGGCGTGGACCTGGTCAACGGCACGCCGGTGCTCGACATCAAGCCGTATTCGCCGACCTCCGACACCCCGCCCGAGTCGGACTAGGTCCTGTCGTCAAAATCCCGTCGTCGCCCGGAGGGCGGCCCTGCGGCGTCTGGTGCGTGCTCTCGGCGTGCCGGGTGGAAGTCCTCGTACTGGTTGTACGGGGGCTTTCACCCGGTGCGGCGAGAGTGCGTGCCAGGCGTCGCGGGGCAGACGGGATTTTGACGACAGGCCCTAGGCGGGGCGCGGCGGGTCAGAACTCGTCGACGGTGTGCGGGAGCCGGTCCGTGCGCAGCGCCGCGCCCAGGGCCGCCCCCGCGCCCGGGGTGTGCTCGGTGATCAGGCCCGCCGCCACGAGGTGGCGCGGATCGGTGCCGCCGAGGTAGCAGGCGCCGAGGTCACGCACGTCCAGGGCCAGGTCGGGCCGGGCGTCCGTCGGTTCGTACGAGGCGGTGTACGACGCCGGGTCCGGGCCGGCGTCCGCTCCCGGCGCGACCGTCAGCCGGAAGCGGCCCGCATTGGCCGGTACGCGTTCGTCGCGCACCTCCACGACCAGGTCCGCCGGGGCCGCCCAGGAGCGCGCGGTGAGCGCGGCGCGCACATCGAGCAGGCGCAGCCACAGCGCCGGGAACGTCTGGGTGACGCGGACCTGGTCGCGGTCGGCCGCGAAGTGGTGCAGCGGGTCGTCCGGGGCGCCGCCCCAGTAGCGGACCCGCCCGGTCAGGTCGATCGCGGCGAGATACCGCCAGAGCGCGGCCGCGCCCGCCGGGGTGTCGGCCTCCAGCTCGTCGACGCGGACCAGGCCCGGCGAACCGGCGTCGTCGTCGCCGCCCTTGGTGCGGTACACCGCGTACCCGCCGAGCGGCTCGTCCGGTGCGCCGAGGGCGACGATCCTCGGCGGGCTCAGCTCGTCGTCCTCCTGGTCCTTGTCGGCCAGCCACTCCTTGCGCCAGCGGACCGCGTCGCGGGCGATGCGGCCGGGTGTGCGGGCGCGGGTCGCGTCGTAGTACGGCCCGAGGAGCGCGGGGGCGTCCGACGGGTCGACCAGCCGCAGCGGGCGCTCGTCGGGGGCGACGCGCAGGGCGAGCGGACGGCCGGAGTCGATCTCCACGGTGGCGCCGTGGGTGGCCGCGCCGAAGCCGAAGCGGCCGTAGATGGCCGCCTCGGAGGCCCAGAGCGCGGCCACCGGCCGCCCCTCGCGGGCGGCGCGGCGGAAGAGCTCGGCCATCATGCCGGAAAGGACGCCCCGGCGGCGGTGGGTGGGG
Organism: Streptomyces sp. TLI_146; assembly: GCF_002846415.1. Taxonomy (NCBI): domain Bacteria; kingdom Bacillati; phylum Actinomycetota; class Actinomycetes; order Kitasatosporales; family Streptomycetaceae; genus Streptomyces; species Streptomyces sp. TLI_146. Next base: position 6,982,817 of record NZ_PJMX01000001.1, on the reverse strand, counting down.
GCCACGGACACGAACGTGAGCCCGGGGCAGGGGAGTTCACCGCCGGGGACGGAGATCGTGAACCGGAAGGCGGCGAGGAAGCCGACGAGCACGTCACCGTCGTAGGCACCCACCCGGTCGCAGTCGAGGAGTGCCTCGCGGTGGTACTTGCGGATCTCCTCGTCCTCGGGCCGTTCGTGGAAGACGAGGTATCCGAGGTCGAGGGCGCGGTCGACATGGGCTTCGGGAACGTCGCGGAAGCGCAGCTGATCCATTCCTCGACACTAACCCGGCCGAATCGGACAGTCATCCGTATTTATCGGGCGGCTCAGCCGGGTGAACCCACCGTCTCCTCGCGGCGGTCGACGGCCCCGCGCCCGGCGAGCGGCACGGTGACGGTCCCCGCGGCCAGGAACAGCGTGCCGAGCAGCAGCCAGCCCGCCGCTCCCCCGTGCGTGACCAGGGCCGCGACCAGGAGCGGACCGCCCGCCCTCGCCAGGTCGGAGCCGAGGCTCCAGGCACCGAGGAACTCGCCTTGGCGGTGCGGGTCGGCGAGGCCGTACGAGATGCCCCAGCCGCTGGCCGAGGAGAGCAGCTCGCCCGCCGTCAGCAGGGCCACACCGACCGCGAGCACCAGCACGGCGGGCGCCGGCGGCAGCGCGGCCGTGGTGGCCGTCACCGCGCAGGCAGCGAACAGCGCCCAGCCCGCGCGTCGGCCCGCGACCGCCGCCCCGGCGACGGTCTCGCTGCCGCGCGCGGCCCGCACCTGGAGCAGGATCACCAGCGCGGTGTTGAGCAGCATCAGCACCGCGACCGTCCAGGTGGGCGCGTGCGTACGGGACGAAATCCACAGCGGGAGGCCGAGGTTGAGGATGTCGGCGTTGATGTAGAGCAGTCCGGAGAGCGCGGCGAGGGCGAGGAAGCGGCGGTCGCGCAGGGCGCCCCGGCGATTGACGCGCCGGTCGGCGGCCTCCGGTGCCGTGCTCGGGCCGTCGTCCGGCATCCGGAGCACGATGGCGGCGACGATCGCGTATGAGAGGCAGTTGCCCAGGACGAGGGCCGCGTAGGCGGTACGGGAGTCGGCGGCCAGGGCGGCGCCCGCGCCCAGACTGCCCAGCGAGAAGCCGATGTTGAGCATCACCCGGGTGTACGCGCTGACCGCGACCAGCGCCGAGTCGTCCGCGATGCGGGCGAGGTAGGCACCGCGCACCGGCCGGGACGCGCTCTCGGCCAGGGCGATCGCGCAGACGACGGCGAGGAAGGCGGCGAAGCCGTCGACGAGCAGGTATCCGGCGAAGGCGACGGCCCGTACGACCACGGTGGCCAGATAGACCCGGCGGTGGCCGAACCGGTCCCCCAGCCGCCCGGCCGGGACGGCGACGGCGGGTCCGAGCAGGGCGGCGATGGTCAGGCCGAGGCCGACCTGGGTGGCGCCGAGCCCGACGACCCGGGTGAAGAAGAGGGCGGCGCCGGTGTGGAAGAGGCCGTTGCCGATCCAGTCGACGAGGGTGGTGAGGGCGTACGCGCGCAGCGGGCCGCGGGGTGGCAGCAGGGCTGCCACCCCGGAGGAGGTGGAGGACATGCCCCCAGCCAACGGCCTTTCGCCGCGCACCGACAGACATTTAGGCTGGGGCTCAATGCTCAGCTACCGACTCGGCGTCGACGACCTCGCCGACATGCGCTTCGCCTGCTCGCCGCTCCTGGAGACCGCGACCAGCCTGTGGGCGCTGCAACGCGCCGACAAGTACGCGCTGCACCTGCCGTGGGTGCGGCACACCCGGGCGGCGCTGGAGGCCGCGTCCGGGTTCGACCGGAGCCTGCTCGGGGAGCTGACGGTGCGCGGCAGCGGCTGGATCCCGGACTTCATCACGCCGCGCCCCGACTCGCCGCTGCCGGAGGTGGCGGACGAGCTGCGGCGGGTGCGGGCGACGCCGCCGTCGAAGGCGCTGTCGGACGTACGGGCGGCGTACGCGGGCCGTGAGCTGCCGCCGCGCCTGGCCGAACTGGCCGTGGACGCAACGGGGTTGCGGGACGCCGTCGCCGACGTGGTGGAGGCCTACTGGGAGCTGGCGATAGCGCCGCACTGGCCGCGGATGCGGGCCGTCCTGGAGGCGGACATGGTGTGGCGGGCGCGGCTGCTGGCGCGCGAGGGGGCGGCGGCGCTGCTCACGTCGCTGGATCCGACGGCGGTGTGGCGGGGCGGGGAGCTGACGCTGTTCGTGCACCGCGATCTGCATCTGGGGGCGGCGGTGGACGGGCGGGGGTTCTGGCTGGTGCCGACGCTGTTCGCGCAGCACGCGATCAGTCCGGTGGGGCCCGCCGAGCCGCCGACGATCGCGTATCCGGCGCGGGGGGTGGGGACACTGTGGGAGGCGCGTCCGCCGCGGCCGCCGGGCGCTCTGGCGTCACTGGTGGGCGCGCCCAAGGCGGCGCTGCTGCTGTCCCTGGACGGCCCGGCGTCCACGACGGAACTGGCCCGCCGCCTGTCCGTCACCCCGAGCGCCGTCTCGCACCACCTGTCCGTACTGCACCGAACGGGCCTGGTGAGCCGGGCCCGGGCGGGCAGGGTGGTGCTGTACGCGCGGACGGGGGTGGGGGATGCGCTCGCGTCCCCAGAGGCTTCGAGCCCCTCCCCGCCCCTTCCCTGAACCCTCCGGGGGTGGGTGGAGGTGAGGGTGGGTGGGTTTTCCCGGAGGCTACGCCCCCGGACCCCCTTTGCGGGGCCTGCGGCCCCTGCACCCCGCCTCTTTCGTCTGCGGACCGTGCTGGGCTGGTCGCGCAGTTCCCCGCGCCCTTTAAATGCGCCCCTTCGGGGCGCCCCTGTAGGGGCGCGGGGAACTGCGCGACCAGTTGGGGGCGGCCCGCAGACGACGAACCGAGCCGCCCGGCCGAGGGCTTCAGGGAAGGGGCGGGGTGGGGGAAACTACGCCACAGAACCTATCCGCCCCACCGGCGCCTCCGGCCCGTCATGGTGGATCGGGGTGTGCGCGCCGGTCAGGGACGCGCCCGTCCCGCCCCGCCGGTTCGCCACGATCTCCGCAGCGATCGACAGCGCCGTCTCCTCCGGGGTGCGCGCGCCCAGGTCGAGGCCGATGGGCGAGCGCAGGCGCGCCAGCTCCAGCTCCGTGACGCCGACCTCGCGCAGCCGCGCGTTGCGGTCCTCGTGCGTGCGGCGCGACCCCATCGCGCCCACGTACGCGACCGGCAGCCGCAGCGCCGCCTCAAGGAGCGGGACGTCGAACTTCGCGTCGTGGGTCAGCACGCACAGCACCGTGCGCGAGTCGACCTCCGTCGACTCCAGGTACCGGTGCGGCCACTCCACCACGATCTCGTCCGCGTCCGGGAACCGCGTCGCCGTGGCGAACACGGGCCGCGCGTCGCACACCGTGACGCGGTAGCCGAGGAACTTCCCCACCCGCACCAGCGCCGACGCGAAGTCGATGGCGCCGAAGACGATCATCCGGGGCGGCGGGACGCTCGACTCGACCAGGACCGTGAGCGGCTGCCCGCACAGCCGGCCGTCGGCGCCGAGCGTCAGCGTGCCCGTGCGGCCCGCGTCCAGCATGGCCCGCGCCTCGTCCGCCACCGCCCGGTCCAGCTCGGGGTGGCCGCCGAGGGCGCCCTCGTACGTACCGTCGGGGTGGATCAGGAGCGGGCGGGCGACCAGGTCTGCGGGGCCCTCGGTGACCCGGGCGAGCGCCGCCGCCTCGCCGCGCGCCGCCGTGGCCAGGGCCGCGGCGAACACCGCGCGGGCGGGCGAGTCCACGGGGACCGGGGTCACCAGGATGTCGATGACGCCGCCGCAGGTGAGGCCGACCGCGAACGCGTCCTCGTCGCTGTAGCCGAAGCGTTCGAGGACGGGCTCGCCGTCTTCCAGCGCCTGTTGGCACAGGTCGTAGACCGCGCCCTCCACACATCCGCCGGAGACGGAGCCGATCGCCGTGCCGTCGGAGTCCACCGCGAGGGCGGCGCCGGGCTGGCGCGGGGCGCTGCCGCCGACGGCCACCACGGTGGCGACGGCGAAGGTGCGGCCCTGCTCGACCCACCGGTTGAGCTCTTCGGCGATGTCCAGCATGTTCGGTCTCCTTAACCAGCGGATGGGTGGAGGGCGTCCGGTCGTACGCCCTGGTCGTTGTCTACTTGACGCCCAGCCAGCTCTCGATGGGGCTGAGCGCGAAGTAGACGAGGAAGATGGCGGACAGGGCCCACATGAACCCGCCGATCTCCCGCCACTTGCCCTGCGACGCCTTGATGACGGTGTAGGCGATGACGCCCGCGCCGACTCCGGCGGTGATGTTGTACGTGAACGGCATCAGGACCACGGTGAGGAACACCGGGATCGACACCGAGCGGTCGTTCCAGTCCACGTGCTTGGCCGCGCTCATCATCATCGAGCCGATCACGACCAGCGCCGCCGCGGCCACCTGGGCCGGGACCAGCTGGGTGAGCGGGGTGAAGAAGAGGCAGGCCGCGAAGAAGAGACCGGTGACGACCGAGGAGAGGCCGGTGCGCGCGCCCTCGCCGGCGCCGGTCGCGGACTCGATGAAGACGGTCTGGCCGGAGGCGCCGGAGACGCCGCCGATCGCGCCGCCCGCGCCGTCGATGAACAGCGCCTTGGACAGGCCCGGCATCCGGCCCTGGTCGTCGGCGAGCTTGGCCTCCTGGCCGACGCCGATGATGGTGGCCATCGCGTCGAAGAACCCGGCGAGCACCAGGGTGAAGACGATCATGCCGACGCTGATGGCGCCGATCTGGCCCCAGCCGCCGAACTCGACGTCGCCGAAGAGTCCGAAGTCGGGCTTGGCGACCGCGCTGCCGTCGAGGCCGGGGGCGGCTCCGCCCCAGTCCTTGTCGGACAGGCCGCCGACCTTGGTGACGACGAGCGAGAGGACCGTGCCGGTCACGATGCCGATCAGGATCGCGCCGGGGATGTTGCGCGCCTGGAGGGCGAAGATCAGGAGCAGGGTCACGGAGAAGAACAGGACCGGCCAGCCGACCAGCTCGCCCGTGGCGCCGAGGGTGACGGGGCCGCCCTGACCCTTGCCGACGAATCCGGCCTTCACCAGGCCGAGCAGGGCGACGAACATGCCGATGCCCATGGTGATCGCGTGCTTGAGGGGCAGCGGGATGGCGTTCATGATCATCTCGCGGAGGCCGGTGACGACCAGCAGCATGATGACCACGCCGTACATGACGCACATGCCCATGGCCTGCGGCCAGGTCATGTTGGGGACCACCTGGGTGGTCAGGGCCGCGGAGACGTTCAGTCCGGCGGCGAGCGCGAGCGGGACCTTGCCGATGAAGCCCATCAGCAGCGTGCTGACGGCGGCGGCGAGGGCGGTGGCCGTCACCAGGCCCGCATGGCCCAGCGTGTGCTTGTCGACGTCGGGCGTCGAGAGGATCAGCGGGTTGAGCAGGAGGATGTAGCACATCGCCATGAAGGTGGTGATGCCGCCGCGCACCTCTTGCGCGACCGTGGATCCTCTGTCCGTTATGTGAAAGTACCGGTCGAGCCAGGACCTTCCGGCGGGGACGCGCGAGCCGGAGCCCGCCTCCTCGGCGGTGGTCCTGGGCTCCACAGACTGCTGGGTCATGGTGCCTACTCCCAAGGTTCAAAGGGGCACCCGCATAAGACTTGAGATCTCAGTCAGACAAGCTGCGGGATTTGGGATGGTGCGTGGGCTGCACGACCCGGGGGACGGCCCGAGACGAACGTTTCCGCGTACTGCGGGGGTACCGGTTCCGGTACCGCGGTACGGGGATGCTGCTGGGTCATTCGGGTACTGCTCATGGGTACTGCCTGGTGGTGCTGGTGATGCCGGTGATTCGGTGGTGAAGGACCGCGAGCGGTGCGGTACTTCTGTGCTCCGGGCGGTGCGGGCGGCTGGGAAGTGTGACGTTCCTGGGTGGCACGCACCGCCCGGAGGGTTCAGGGGGTCAGGACGACTCGGTTCCCGTCAGGTGCTCGGGGCGGACCGGCGTCCTGTTCAGCTCCAGACCCGTCGCGTTCCGGATCGCCGCGAGGACGGCCGGGGTGGACGACAGGGTCGGGGCCTCGCCGATGCCGCGCAGCCCGTACGGGGCGTGCTCGTCGGCGAGTTCGAGCACGTCGACCGGGATGGTCGGCGTGTCGAGGATGGTGGGGATCAGGTAGTCCGTGAAGGAGGGGTTGCGCACCTTCGCGGTCTTCGGGTCGACGATGATCTCCTCCATGACCGCCACGCCCAGGCCCTGGGTGGTGCCACCCTGGATCTGGCCGACGACGGACAGCGGGTTGAGCGCCTTGCCGACGTCCTGGGCGACCGCGAGCTCGACGACCTTGACGAGGCCGAGCTCGGTGTCCACCTCGACGACCGCGCGGTGCGCGGCGAACGAGTACTGGACGTGGCCGTTGCCCTGGCCGGTGCGCAGGTCGAACGCCTCGGTGGGCCGGTGGCGCCACTCCAGCTCCAGCTCGACCGCCTCGTCCTCCAGGACGTCGACCAGGTCCGCGAGGACCTCGCCGCCGTCGGTGACGACCTTGCCGCCCTCCAGCAGGAGTTCGGCCGTCGCCCAGGCCGGGTGGTACGAGCCGAACTTGCGGCGGCCGATCTCCAGGACGGCCTCGCGGACGTGCTCGCAGGTGTTCTTGACCGCGCCGCCGGTGACGTACGTCTGGCGCGAGGCGGAGGTGGAACCCGCCGAGCCGACCTGGGTGTCGGCCGGGTGGATGGTCACCTGGGTGACGCCGAGCTCGGTGCGGGCGATCTGCGCGTGGACGGTGACACCGCCCTGGCCGACCTCCGCCATCGCGGTGTGCACGGTCGCGACCGGCTCGCCGTTGATGACCTCCATCCGCACCTTGGCCGTGGAGTAGTCGTCGAAGCCCTCGGAGAAGCCGACGTTCTTGATGCCGACCGCGTAGCCCACACCCCGTACGACACCCTCGCCGTGCGTGGTGTTGGACAGACCGCCGGGCAGCGCGCGCACATCGGCCTGCTCGCCGGCGGTCGCCCACTGCTGCTCGGGCGGCAGCGGGCGGGCCTTGACGCGGCGAAGGAGCTCGGCGACCGGGGCCGGGGAGTCGACCGGCTGGCCGGTCGGCATGATCGTGCCCTGCTCCATCGCGTTCAGCTGCCGGAACTCGACCGGGTCCATGCCCAGCTTCGCCGCCAGCTTGTCCATCTGCGCCTCGTACGCGAAGCACGCCTGGACCGCGCCGAAGCCGCGCATGGCGCCGCAGGGCGGGTTGTTGCTGTAGAGCGCGATGGCCTCGATGTCGACGTCGTCGATGACGTACGGGCCGACGCTCAGGGACGAGGCGTTGCCGACGACCGCCGGGGAGGCCGACGCGTAGGCGCCGCCGTCCAGGACGATCTTGCACTTCATGTGCGTGAGCTTGCCGTCCTTGGTGGCGCCGTGCTCGTAGTAGAGCTTCGCCGGGTGGCGGTGCACATGGCCGAAGAACGACTCGAACCGGTTGTAGACGATCTTGACCGGCTTGCCGGTGCGCAGCGCGAGGAGGCAGGCGTGGATCTGCATCGAGATGTCCTCGCGGCCGCCGAACGCGCCGCCGACGCCGGAGAGCGTCATACGGACCTTCTCCTCGGGCAGGCCGAGGACGGGGGCGATCTGCTTGAGGTCCGAGTGCAGCCACTGGGTGGCCACGTACAGCTCGACGCCGCCGTCCTCGGACGGCACGGCGAGACCGGACTCGGGGCCGAGGAAGGCCTGGTCCTGCATGCCGAAGGTGTACTCGCCCTTGACGATCACGTCGGCGCGCTTGGCGGCCTCGTCGGCGTTTCCGCGCACGATCGGCTGGCGGTGCACGATGTTGGGGTGCGGGACGTGGCCGATGTGGTGGTCGTCGCGGCCCTCGTGGACCAGGACCGCGTCGGGGGCGGTCGCGGACGCCTCGTCCGTGATGACCGGCAGCTCCACGTACTCGATCTTGATCTTGGCCGCGGCGCGGCGGGCGGTCTCCGGGTGGTCGGCGGCGACCAGCGCCACCGGCTCGCCGTGGTGGCGGACCTTGCCGTGGGCGAGAACCGGGGTGTCCTGGATCTCCAGGCCGTAGTTCTTCACGTCGGTCGGCAGGTCGTCGTAGGTCAGCACGGCGTAGACGCCGGGCATCGCGACGGCCTCGGAGATGTCGATCGACTTGATCTCGGCGTGGGCGACCGTGGAGCGCAGGGTCTGGCCCCAGAGCATGTCCTCGTGCCACATGTCCGAGGAGTACGCGAACTCACCGGTGACCTTGAGGGTGCCGTCCGGGCGCAGTGTCGACTCGCCGATGCCGCCCTTGGTCTTGGAGCCCTGGGTGATGTTGGTGGGAGTACCAGTGGTGGCCATGATCGTCAGACCGCCTCTTCCTGACGGGCGGCCGCGAGGCGGACCGCGTCGAGGATCTTCTCGTAACCGGTGCAGCGGCAGAGGTTGCCGGAGAGGGCCTCGCGGATGTCCTGGTCGGACGGGGAGGCGTTGCGCTCCAGGAGCTCGTCGGCGGCGACCAGCAGACCGGGGGTGCAGAAACCGCACTGGACGGCGCCGGCGTCGATGAACGCCTGCTGGATCGGGGACAGGTCCCCGGACTCGGCGCTGCGGCCGTCCTGGGGCTTGGCCTGCCAGCGCTGGGCGGCGTCCACGGAGGTGCCGCAGGCGCCCGAGGCGCAGGCGCCACCGGGGTGGGCGTCATCGCGGTGCTTGGCGTAGTCGGCCAGCCCCTCGACGGTGACGACCTCGCGGCCCTCGACCTGACCGGCCGCGACCAGACAGGAACAGACCGGCACACCGTCCAGACGGACCGTGCAGGAGCCGCATTCGCCCTGCTCACAGGCGTTCTTCGAACCCGGAAGACCCATGCGCTCGCGCAGGACGTACAGCAGGCTCTCGCCTTCCCATACGTCGTCGGCTTCCTGCTTGCGGCCGTTGACCGTGAAATTGACGCGCATGGTTATGCAGCTCCTTCAAGCGAGCGGCCGGTGCCGCGGTACTGCTCCCAGGTCCAGCCGAGCGTGCGGCGGGCCATGATGCCCACGGCGTGCCGGCGGTACTTGGCAGTGCCTCGTACGTCGTCGATCGGGTTGCAGGAGGCGGAGGCGAGCTCCGCGAACTGCTTGGCGATCGAAGGGGTGATGATCTTGCCGCTCTCCCAGAACCCGCCCTCGTCGAGCGCGGCGTTCAGGAACTCCTCGGCGGCGGTGGCACGGACCGGGGTCGGGGCGGCCGAACCGATGCCCGTGCGGACCGTGCGGGTCTCGGGGTGCAGCGCCAGGCCGAAGGCGCAGACCGCGATGACCATCGCGTTGCGGGTGCCGACCTTGGAGTACTGCTGGGGGCCGTCCGCCTTCTTGATGTGGACGGTCTTGATGAGCTCGTCCGGCGCCATCGCGTTGCGCTTCACACCGGTGTAGAACGCGTCGATCGGGATCAGCCGGGAGCCGCGCACCGACTCCACCTCTACCTCGGCGCCCGCGGCGAGCAGCGCCGGGTGGGCGTCACCGGCGGGCGAGGCGGTGCCGAGGTTGCCGCCGACGCCGCCGCGGTTGCGGATCTGCGGGGAGGCGACGGTGTGCGAGGCGAGCGCCAGGCCCGGCAGCTCGGCCCGCAGGTTCTCCATGATCTCGGTGTACGACACGGACGCGCCGAGCCGTACGGTCTCCTCGCCGACCTCCCACGCGCGCAGCAGCTCGATGCGGTTCAGGTCCAGAAGGTACTCGGGCCGGCGGTGGTCGAAGTTGATCTCGACCATCACATCGGTGCCACCCGCAATGGGCACAGCCGTGGGGTGCTCGGCCTTGGCGGCGAGCGCCTCCTCCCAGCTGGCGGGGCGAAGGAAGTCCATGAGTGGCTCTCTTCTTCTCAATCGGGGTCGTTCGCGCGAGTCCCGGGGACGGCAGGCCCTCGGCTGATGAAGTCGTTCATGTGCTGTTAACGCTGTGTGGCCCCAGTACACAAGCCTCACTCCGCCGGGTGCAGTCACCGAAACCATGAAGGAGTTGGCTGGTCTCCATCTACGTCTTGTAGATTCGTATGAAAGGCGGTGCTCAGTAACCCCACCGCTTTCCACCGGCAACAACAAGACAGATCGGCGGCGACACGCGATGCGGCTGCGCGCACTTCTGGAGACCGACGCGCTGGGGCTGCGGCTGCTCGGCGGCGAGGACGAGCTGGACCGCACCGTACGCGGTGTGATGACCACTGACCTGCGCGATCCGAGCCGCTATCTCTCCGGCGGCGAGCTGGTCCTGACCGGCCTCGCCTGGCGCCGCGACGCCGACGATTCCGAGCCATTCGTACGGATCCTGGCCGGAGCCGGGGTGGTCGGCCTGGCGGCCGGCGAGGCCGAGCTGGGCGCGATCCCGGATGACCTGATCCGTGCGTGTGCACAGCACCGGCTGCCGCTGTTCGCGGTGAACGAGTCGGTCGCCTTCGCCACCATCACCGAGCACGTGGTGCGCCAGGTCTCCGGCGAGCGGGCCGGTGACCTGGCGGCCGTGGTCGACCGGCACCGGCGGCTGATGACGTCGGGGCCCGCGGGCGGCGGCCCCGAGGTCGTCCTGGACCTGCTCGGCTCCGACCTGGACCTGCGGGCCTGGGTGCTCTCCCCCACCGGGCGGCAGATCGCGGGGGCGGGCGAACCGCTCGCCCCGTCCGTCGGCGCCACTCTGGCGGGCGAACACCTCGCCGCGACCCGCACCGGCCGCCGGGGCCCGCACCGGGCGGTGGTCCAGGGCACCACGTACTCGCTGTTCCCGATCCGCCACAGCGGGCGCGGGGCCGCCCCGGCCGCCCGCGATGTGCGCGAGACGGTCCTGTCGGACTGGCTGCTGGCCGTGGAGGCGGACGCGGGCGACTGGCCCGCCGCCCGGCTCGACCTGCTCCAGGGCGTCACCCAGCTGATCGCCGTGGAGCGCGACCGCCGCGACGCGGCCCGTACGGTACGCCGCCGGCTCGCCCAGGAGGTCCTGGAGCTGGTGCAGACCGGCGCCGCGCCCGCCGAGATCGCGGCCCGGCTGCGGGTCGCGGCCCCCGTGCTGCTGCCGGGCCTCGGCTCGGCGCCGCACTGGCAGGTGATCGTGGCCCGGGTCGACTGGACCCAGTCGGCGGCGGCCGGCACGGAGGTGGCGGGCGGCCCGGTCGCCCAGGCCCTCCTTGAGGAAATACTGGTCGACCCGGCCGTGGCGGGCTCCGAGTCCTCGGACCGGATCGCGGTCGCCCACGCGGGCGACGAGGCCATCGCGCTGGTGCCGCTGCCCGCGGTCGGCGAGGGCACGGACGCCGGGTTGCACGCGGACGCGCTGCTCGCCGCCGTCCAGGCGCCGCTGTCGGCGGGCCTCGCCGACGACGGGCGCCTGACACTCGGTGTCAGCGCCGCGGTGCACTCGGCGGAGGGGCTGCGCGGCGCCCTGGAGGAGGCCCGGCACGCCCGCCGGGTCGCCGCCGCCCGCCCGGGCCGGGTCTGCGCGGCCGGCCACCACGAGCTCGCCTCGCACGTGCTGCTGCTGCCGTTCGTCCCGGACGACGTGCGCCGCGCCTTCACCGCCCGGCTGCTCGACCCGCTGCGCGACTACGACCGGCGCCACCGTGCCGAGCTCATCCCGACGCTGGAGGCGTTCCTCGACTGCGACGGCTCCTGGACCCGCTGCGCCACGCGACTGCATCTGCACGTCAACACCTTGCGCTACCGGGTGGGCCGGATCGAGCAACTGACGGGTCGTGATCTTTCGCGCCTGGAGGACAAACTGGACTTCTTCCTGGCCCTGCGCATGAGCTGAGGGGGCGCGCGGACGGCGCGTCCGGGCCGGAACGCCGCCTGGACGCACCGCAATTCGCCGTTTGTGAAGGAATTCACGCATTGCCCTTGGCCCGGCGTGCCAATCCGTGCTGAGATTCGCCACACGACTCAACAGCTCGGACTCAACGGCTCAATGGCGCGCTCGGGGAGGGCAACGTGGCGTACTCCGCCATGTCTGATTCCGGAACGACTGAAGAGAACGGGGATCCGCTCCATCCGCTCCAGGTGGCGGTATGGCGGCTGCGCTCGCGCGGCTGCTGGACGGACGCGGCCGCCCTGCTCGAACCGCACGGCGCCGAGCCCGCCGCGGCGCTCCAGCGGGCCGCGCTGCTCACCGAGCGCTGTCTGTACACCGGGGACGGCTGGGCCGAGGCCGAGGAGGCGCTGCGCGGCGCCGAGGCGGTGGCCGGGGACGACGAGGAGCGCGGGGCGGCCGCGTGCGAGCGCGGCCAGCTCGCGTACGCCTCGACGCTGCTCGGGGTGCGCGACCGCGCCGACGAGGCCCGTTCGGCGCTGGGCCGGGCGGCGGCGCTGATCGCCCCGGCGGCGCGGGGCCGGGCGCTGCTCGACTTCCGGCGGGGGCTGCTCGCGGAGAACGTGGCGGACGCGCCGCAGGCGGCCCGCGCCGCCTACCGCCGCGCCCACGCGGGCGCCACCGCGCACGGCGACACCCTGCTGCTCTCCTTCACCTGGCGCCATCTGGCCGGACTCGCCCTGCGCGACGGGGAGTTGGCGGAGGCGCGGCACGGCTTCGCGGAGTCGCTCCGGATCCGCGAGGAGCTGGGCTTCCTGGTCGGCACGGCCCCGGCGCTTGCGGCCCTGGCGGACGCGGAGCCGGAGCCGGAGGCTGCGCGACTGCGGACGGAGGCGGCGCGGCTGTTCCGGCTCCTGGGCGGCGTCCCGACGTGGCTGGCGACCCACCTTGCGCCGTCCCCGGCGACGACCTGAGCCCCGTCTACGCCCGCGGCCCGGTGGGGGCTGACTTCCCCGCCGCCCCTTTTGGGCCCGGTATTCGTCTGCGGCCCGGTGGTGGGCCGGCCGCGCAGTTCCCCGCGCCCCTGATCGGCCCGGCCCTCGGCTGCGAGCCGGTGGCCGGTTGCTCGCGCAGTTCCCCGCGCCCCTAAAAGCCTGTGGCTGAGCTTGGTTCTCCGGCTGCGGCCGACCCCCTAGGGGCGCGGGGAACTGCGCGAGCAACCGGCCACACACCCGCAGACAAACCCCGGGCCAAAAAGGGGCGCGGGGAACTGCGCGAGAAGCGGGCACGGTCCGCAGACGAACGAGGGTTTCCAGGGGCGCGGGGAACTGCGCGAGCAACCGGCCACACACCCGCAGACAAACCCCGGGCCAAAAAGGAGCGCGGGGAACTGCGCGATCAGCCACCACGGACCCGCACCCGCCGCGCAGCGTTACAGCGCGGACCCCGTGAAGTGCTCCCGCACAAGGGTCTGAACAACCGTCAGATCCTGTGCGATCAACGCGTCCAGCAACGCCAGGTGCTCCGCCGCATCCGCCACCAGCTCCCCCCGACGGGCAACCGGCGCAGCCGTCAGCGGCCACTGCGACCGCCGGTGGAGGTCCTCGGCCACCTGGAGCAGCTGCTCGTTCCCGGCGAGCGCGAGCACCGCGCGGTGGAACGCCCGGTCCGACTCCGCGTACCCCGCCCGGTCCCCCACCGCCGCCGCCACCGTCGTCGCCTCCGCCAGCGGCCGCAGCTCGGCCCAGCGCGCGGCGGGCACGGACCGGGCCAGCCGCAGCATCACCGGGACCTCGATCAGCGCGCGCACCTCGGCCAGCTCGGCCAGCTCGCGCGGGCCCCGCTCGGTGACCCGGAAGCCCCGGTTCGGGACGACCTCGACGGCGCCCTCGGAGGCCAGGCGCTGCATCGCCTCGCGCACCGGGGTGGCCGAGACGCCGAACCGCTCGCCGAGCACCGGCGCCGAGTACACCTCGCCCGGCACCAGCTCGCCGTCGACCAGCGCGGCCCGCAGCGCCTCCAGGATCTGACCGCGTACGGAGTAGCGGCGGACCTGGGGCGCGGGCGGCTCGCTGTGGGTGTGCTCACCGCGCGCCCCACCACCCCGTACCGCCTCGAAAGGGTCACCCTCCGCCCGGGCCTGCGCGGGCACACGGGCAGACCCGAACGGCGGCACCGCCGTCTCGCGTGCTCTGCCCTGCTCCACCCCAGGCCCTCCTACCGCTCGGTATTCCCCCAGCACCATAGGCGGACAAAGCGACAGTTCAAACATCGCGCGCATCCGCTAAGGTAAGCCTTACCTGCAAACGATCGTGATTCGGTGGTCCCTGCATGACTGTGTCCACGCTGCTCCCGAGCCCCTTGGCCGCGTCCTACGCGCGCCTCGCCGACGTCTACCCCGGCGTCCGGGTCCACGAGCTCGCGGACGGCGAGCGGGCCCCCGGAGCCCCCGGCTGGGTCGGCGCGCACCAGCTCGCCTCCGGCGGTGAGGCCCTGGACGCCTTCCTGGGCTGGGACGACGAGCAGGTCCTGCGCGACTACGGGCAGCGGGCCCGCCCCGACGTCATCGCCTCCTTCGGCTTCCACCGCTACGCCTGGCCCGCCTGTCTGCTCATCACGGTGCCGTGGTTCCTGCACCGCCGGGTGCCGCGCGTGCCCGTCGAGGACGTCTCCTTCCAGCGCACGCTCGGACGGCTGACCGTGCGGGTGCGGGAGTTCGCCTGCCTGCCCGGGGACCCCGCCGCCGCACTGCCCGGCGCACACGTCGTCCCGGACGAGGAGGCGCTGCGCGCCGAGGTCCGCGCCGCCGTCGCCGAGCACCTCGGCCCGGTCCTCGACGGCTTCGGGCCCCGGATGCGGCGCGGCCGGCGGGCGCTGTGGGGCATGGCCACCGACGAGGTCGTCGAGGGGCTCTGGTACGTGGCGGCGCTGCTCGGCGAGGAGCGGCGGGCGATGGCCGAGCTGGAGCTGCTGCTGCCGGGCTCGACCAAGCCGTATGTGGGCGCCGCCGGCTTCCGTGAGCTGAGCGGTCCGGCGGGCGAGCCGCTGCCGACCCGCGACCGGGCCAGCTGCTGCCTCTTCTACACCCTGCGCCCCGAGGACACCTGCGTCACCTGTCCGCGTACCTGCGACGCCGACCGGGTGGCCAAGCTGAGCGCCGCGTCCTGAATCCACGCCACTCGTACGGGTGAGCCGGATTCGAACCCAACTCGCTTGACCTCCGCACCAGTTCGAGCAGATCGCACCTATCCGTATGCCATGGACCGCCAATGGCGGTCTCTTGCCCCGAAAACGCCTGCGGCCCCGTGCGGCAGGAGCACTATGGCGCCCGGAACGCCTTACGTGATTCAAGGGACACCGCATGCGACTGACCGACATATCTCTGGACTGGCTGCTTCCGGGCGGCGTGATGATCGTGGGGGTCGTCGTGGCGTTGGTCGTCCTCACGCGCGGCAAGCGCTCGGGTGAGAGCGCGTCCGGCGACGACACCTGGGAGCGCAGCGAGGAGCGCCGCCGCCGCAAGGAAGCCGTCTACGGCACCGCCTCCTATGTGCTGCTGTTCTGCTGCGCGGCCGTCGCCGCCGCGCTCTCCTTCCACGGCCTGGTCGGCTTCGGCCGGCAGAACCTCGGCCTCACCGACGGCTGGGAGTACCTCGTCCCGTTCGGCCTCGACGGCGCCGCCATGTTCTGCTCGGTGCTCGCCGTGCGCGAGGCCAGCCACGGCGACGCGGCGCTCGGCTCGCGGCTGCTGGTGTGGACGTTCGCGGGCGCGGCTGCCTGGTTCAACTGGGTGCACGCGCCGCGCGGCATCGCCCACGCGGGCGCCCCGCAGTTCTTCGCCGGGATGTCGCTGTCGGCCGCGGTGCTCTTCGACCGCGCGCTGAAGCAGACCCGCCGGGCGGCACTGCGCGAACAGGGCCTGGTGCCGCGGCCGCTGCCGCAGATCCGGATCGTCCGGTGGCTGCGGGCTCCCCGGGAGACGTTCGGCGCCTGGTCGCTGATGCTCCTGGAGGGGGTGCGGACGCTGGACGAGGCGGTCGAGGAGGTACGCGAGGACCGGCGGGCCAAGGAGCAGAACCGGCTGCGCCGGCGCGAGCAGGAGAAGCTGGAGCGGGCGCATCTGAAGGCGCTCAGCCGACAGGGCCGCGGCAGCCTGGGCCGGGTGCGCCCCGGCGGCCGCCAGGTCGACGTCCCGTCCATGGCGACTGCGGGCTCCGGGCAGCCGAAGGCTGTCGCGGAGCCCGCCATAGAGCCGGGACAGCTGCCCCTTCGCAACCGGCCCTCCCTTCAGGCCGTCACGGACACTGAGTCCCTGACGGCGTCCAGGACCGTCGACCTCACGGCCGAGGACGACACCCAGACGCTGCCGCGCCTGGACCACCTGGAGCGCAAACTCAAGGATCTGGAGCAGCAGTTCGGCTGAGCGCGGACGGCGTCGCGGGTTACGCCGCCCCGCTGCCGAGCTCGAACCAGACGACCTTGCCCGCCTCGTGCGCGCGCACGCCCCAGGCGTCCGCGAGCGCCTGCACCAGCAGGAGCCCCCGGCCGTGCGTACCGTCGTCGGCGGACGGTACGTACGGATCGGGCAGCACCGGCGTGAAGTCGTGCACCTCGACGCGGAGCCCGGCCGGTGCCACGGTGGCCGTCACCACTGCCCCCTCGTCCGTGTGTATGAGCGCGTTGGTCACCAGCTCGCAGGTGAGCAGTTCGGCCACGTCGACCGGCCCCTGGTGCTTCCAGTCCCCCAGCAACTCCCGCAGCGCGCGCCGCACTTCCGGCACCGCCGTCAGGTCCGACCGACCCACCCTGCGCCGCAGCTGCCCCTGGAGCACCGCACGCGCACCCGTTCCCCGGAACGCCCCGTTGATTTCGGGCCCGCCCCCTCCCTGACGCTCAGTCATAGCCCCCACCCGCACGTCGCCACGTCCCTTTCCGTCTCGAACACCCTCACGGGATGCATGCCCCACCGACCCCCCGTCACGCATGGTGATTCCTCAACGACCGACGGAATACGCCGCGGGAGCGGTTCCACGGCTCGTGGCGCGGATGCGGGGCGGTCACGTACGAGGAGGGCACTCCATGGCAGCGCCCCTTACCCACAGGCGAGTCACAGGCTGAAAACGGCCACCGGCCCCGCATTCGCTCGTGCGCGGCCGGATGCGCCTGCGGTCGCGCCCGCCTTCCGGCCACCCGGCCGGGAGACGGACTGACCACGAAGGATCACCCCATCGCCAGACGGCCGAGTGGACATCTGCCTTACGCAACCACTGAACGGCCTTACGGGCGCGGCACGTTGCGCAGATTGGACCGGGCCATCTGGAGCATCCGGCCGACCCCGCCGTCCAGCACGATCTTGCTCGCGGAGAGCGCGAAGCCGCTCACCATCTCGGCGCTGATCTTCGGCGGGATGGAGAGCGCGTTGGGGTCGGTGACCACGTCGACCAGGGCGGGCCCCTTGTGCTTGAAGGCGTCCTTGAGGGCGCCCGCGAGCTGCTTGGGCTTCTCCACCCGTACGCCGTACGCACCGGCCGCGCGGGCGATCGCCGCGAAGTCGGGGTTGTGGTTGCTCGTGCCGTACGACGGCAGCCCGGCCACCAGCATCTCCAGCTCCACCATGCCGAGCGAGGAGTTGTTGAACAGCACGATCTTCACCGGCAGGTCGTACTGGACCAGCGTCAGGAAGTCGCCCATCAGCATGGAGAACCCGCCGTCGCCGGACATCGAGATCACCTGGCGGTCGCGGTCGGTGAACTGGGCGCCGATCGCCTGCGGCAGCGCGTTCGCCATCGAACCGTGGCTGAACGACCCGATGATCCTGCGCTTGCCGTTGGGCGAGAGGTAACGGGCCGCCCAGACGTTGCACATGCCGGTGTCGACGGTGAACACGGCGTCGTCGTCGGCGAGTTCGTCGAGTACGGAGGCCACGTACTCGGGGTGGATCGGCACATGCTTCTCCACCTTGCGGGTGTACGCCTTGACGACGCCCTCCAGCGCGTCGGCGTGCTTCTTCAGCATCTTGTCCAGGAAGCGCCGGTCGGTCTTGGCCTTCACGCGCGGGGTCAGACAGCGCAGCGTCTCCTTGGCGTCGCCCCACACCGCCAGATCGAGCTGCGAGCGCCGCCCCAGGCGCTCGGGCCGCACATCGATCTGCACGATCTTGACGTCGTCGGGCAGGAACGCGTTGTACGGGAAGTCGGTGCCGACGAGGATCAGCAGATCGCACTCGTGGGTGGCCTCGTAGGCGGCGCCGTAGCCGAGCAGCCCGCTCATACCGACGTCGTACGGGTTGTCGTACTGGATCCACTCCTTGCCGCGCAGGGCGTGCCCGACCGGCGCCTTGACGCGTTCGGCGAACTCCATCACCTCCGCGTGGGCGCCCGCGGTGCCGCTGCCGCAGAACAGCGTCACCCGTTTGGCCTCGTCCACGAGCCGGGCGAGCTTCTCGATCTCCGCGTCGCCGGGCCGCACCGACGGCAGCGCGGTGACGAGCGCGTGCTCGACGGCCTTGTCGGGGGCGGGCTCGGAGGCCACGTCGCCCGGGAGCGTCACCACGCTGACGCCGCCCCGCCCGATGGCGTGCTGGATCGCCGTCTGGAGCAGCCGGGGCATCTGCTTCGGGCTGGAGATGAGCTCGCAGTAGTGCGAGCACTCCTGGAACAGCTGGTCGGGGTGGGTCTCCTGGAAGTAGCCGAGGCCGATCTCGGACGAGGGGATGTGCGAGGCGAGCGCGAGGACGGGGGCCATCGAGCGGTGGGCGTCGTAGAGGCCGTTGATCAGATGGAGATTGCCGGGGCCGCAGGATCCGGCGCAAGCCGCGAGGGTGCCGCTGAGCTGGGCCTCGGCGCCGGCCGCGAAGGCGGCGACCTCCTCGTGGCGGACCTGGATCCAGTCGATGGCACGGTTGCGCCGGATGGCGTCGACGACGGGGTTGAGGCTGTCGCCGACGACCCCGTACATCCGCCGCACCCCGGCGCGGGCGAGGATGTCCACGAACTGCTCTGCCACGTTCTGTCTGGCCATGGCTCCCATTCATCCACGGCCCGCCGCGTCACGCCTCCCAGACGGCGACTGCCGTACGGTCGTCGGCGTACCCCTTCACTCTCAGCTGGACGTCCGCGAGGAACTCGGACAGTCCCGGCGGCCCGTTCCCTGCCCACCGTTCGGCCAGCTCCTTCGCCAGCGCGGGCTCGCCCCGCAGCGGCTCGGCGAGCCCGCCGCTGCACAGCAGCAGGGTGTCACCCGGGCGGGCGACGGACGCCCGGAAGCGGAACGGTTCGACGGGCGGGGGCGGCGGGTCGATGTACGGGCGGGCGGGCTCCACGGTGTGCAGGTCCATGGTGAGCCGGTCGCCCTCGGCGGTCTCGGCGGGCGGCGAGCCGAAGCCGACGACGGGCGCGCCGGTGACCTCGCCCGGCTCCGGCGGGGCGGGCTCGATGTCCTGCCAGACGCCGGCCCGCAGCCGGAACAGGCCGCCGGGGCCGACCCCGAAGAAGACCCGGGTGCGGCAGCTCGGGTCGGCGGAGAGCAGCAGACAGCGCAGGCCCGCCGTGTACTCCTCGGGCTCCGCGCCCAGCTCGGCGGCGCGGGCGCGCAGCCTGCCGTAGCTGCGGTCGGTGAGCCGGTGCAGCCCGGACTTGAGGTCGCGCCGGCGCCCGGCCCTGATGTCGTCGGCGAGCCGGGCGTGGCTGCGCCCGATGGCGCCGCCGATCCAGCGGCAGGCGTCGGCGGCGGCGAGGTGCGCGCCCTCGAAGGCCCGCATGCCGCTGGCGACGGCGACCAGGACCAGCGCGTCCTCGCCGTTCCCGAACCGGGCGGTGAGCAGGGCGTCGCGCCGGGGCTCGCCCCGGTAGCGGGCGGAGTCGCCGCGTACGGAGGCGGCGCGCAGCACGTACGCCCCGTACCGGGCGCCGTCGAGGACGGTGTCCGCGACGAGCTCCTCCAGACCGTCGGGCCGGGCGTTGGGCAGCGCGGTGGGCTCGGCGTCGTAGGTGGGCGGCCGGTCCCCCACATGACCGACGCGCGGCCGGGGCGAGGGGGGCGGCGGCGGTTCGGGGGCCGCTTCGGGCGGTGCGGTGACGGTGGCTGGGGGATCCGGCGGGGCGGTGACAGTGGCCGGGGGATCGGGCGGGGCCGGTGGCGGCTGGACAGGGCGGGGTTCCGGCGGCCGCGCCGGCGGCGCGGGGACGGCGGGCTCGTACCCGGGCGGCGGCGGGCCCAGCGGCGGGAGGGAGTCGGCGGGCTCCCACCAGCCGCCCGTGCGGCGGGAGCCGGGCGGTGCCGTGCCGCCGGGCTGCTGCCAGGGGGCCCTGGGCAGGATCCCCCGGGGGGCCGGACCCGGCCTGTCCTCGGGTTCGGGGTCGGGCCCCGCCGTATCCGCAGGATCGATTCGGTCCTGCGGTGCGGGCTGCTCCGGCACGCACGGCGCGTACCGCGGAGGCCGTGGCTCGGACCGGGGGTCCGGCACCGGCGGACCGACCGCCTCAGCAACGGACTTGAAGCGGTCGTCGAGGGTGTCGCCCGCGGCTGCGGGCGAGTTGTCCGGGGCGGGCTCGTCGTACAGGCGAGTCCACCAGTCGTCGTCCGAGGTGCGCCTCTCCCCCTGCTGACTCATGCCCTTATTGTCCACCGCACGGGCCGTACGAAAACGGTGGAACGGGTAAAAGTGGTCAGCACACAAATCCGCACCCCGTACGCGGAGGCGAGCGGACGTGCCTCCGCCGGGCGGCCCTTCCCCCCACAGTCAGGGCCGCCCGGCGAACCGTGGTGACTACCGCACGTCGTACGCGCGCGTCACTGTCTGCGTGACGGAGTTGCCGTGGGCGTCCGTCAGTTCGGCCTTCAGGGTGACCTGCCTGCCGGCCGCGCCCGCGTGGTCGACCGAGGCCGACCAGGAGTCGCCGCGGTGGGTGACCGCGGCTTCGGTCCAGGTGGCACCGTCGTCGTACGAGTACGACAGGCGGGCCGAGGTGAGGGCCGCCGGGGTGTATCCCGCGTGGCCCGTCACCGAGAGGCCGATGCGCTGGCCGTTGGCCGCCGGGAGGGTCTTGAGGCCGTCCTCCGGCAGGGAGTAGCGCGGGAAGAGGATGCCGAGGCCCTGCGAGTACACGTTCTCGTCGAGCTTCGAGCGGAACCTCCACACCGTCCGCACGCCCGTGGAGCGCTGCCAGACCTTCGCCGGGCCGCCGATCTTCTCGACGCGCTGCTCCAGCTCGTAGGCGCTGTCCTGGGCCGGGACCTCGAAGACCCCGAACGGCCAGGCGCTCTCGCCGATCACCTCGCCGTCGCGGCGCAGGACCAGAGCGCCGACGTCGCCGAAGGAGCCGGGCTGTGCGTAGTGCCCGCCGTCGCCCCACATCGCGGCGGCGAAGCCGATCAGGTTGCCCTGCCGTTCGGCGGCGAGGACCTCCTTGCCGTCGGTGTCGCGCGGGGCGACCGGGGAGACGACCCCGTCGTACCAGCTCTCCCGGCGGCTCTCCCCCGCCGTGTACGTGCGGCGCCGGTCGGTCATCGACTCGCCGAACGGGAAGCTGGAGGAGGTGAGGTGGTCCCAGGCGGTGTCGCCCGGCGAGTAGTACTCGGTACGGGTGCCGGGGGCCGGGACCAGGTCGATGGTGGCGGAGTAGACGGCCGCGCCGGAGGGGCGGTGGGCGGCGGTGCTGTCGACGTAGTCGGTGGCCACGCCCATCGCCCGGTAGACCGACTCGGCCTTGCCGAGGCGGCTGTCGCGGACCCGGTAGGTGCGGTCGGAGCCGATCGCGCCGGACTCGGGGAAGGCGAGGTTGTAGACGTACGGGCTCTTCGCCGTGGCCTTCCAGCGCAGCTCCACCCCGCCCGCGCCCAGCTCGACCAGCAGGGTCGCCGCCTCGCCCGACTCGACCGCCAGGACCGGGAGTTCGGGCCCGGTGAAGCCGCCCGACGGAACCCAGCGGACCGGGGAGGAGCGGTACGCGAGGACGGCCACGGCTCCGGCCGCCTTTGCGTCGCGGGCGGCCCGGGAGACGGAGGTGTCGGTGTCCGGGATCCGTACGAGTGCGATCGCGCCCCGCGCCCCGGCGGCCTTCAGCTCCTCGGGCGCCCCGGATCCGGCGTCCACGAGGCGGGCGCGGCCGGTGCCGTCGAGGTTGGCGGAGCCGGTGCCCGCGGTGACCGGGTGGAGCACGGTGCCGTCGGTCGTGCGCAGTTCGGAGACGAGCGGCGCGTAGGCCCGCCAGTAGCTGCCGAACTCGAACGTGCCGTCGTGGGCGCGGCCTTCGACCGAGGCGTAGTAGCCCTTGATCGACGAGCCGCCGGCCGCGGTTCCGGCGTGCAGCCAGTAGCCGTCCCAGGCGCGGGAGAAGGCGAGGGTGGTGGCGCGGGCCTCGCTGGGCCGGTCGGTCGCGAGGGCGAGCCGGTGGGCCTTGCGGGCGTTGAGGACGACCGTGGTGTCCTTGGTCAACTCCAGCTGGGGGCGCCCGAGATACGTCAGCGAGTCGTTGAGCGTCGCGCCCTCCCCCGCGTCCGGCGTGGCGACGAAGGAGGAGAGGAAGTACGAGCCGGGGCGCAGGGCGTAGATCTGGTCGGCGGCTCCTTCGTTGAAGCGGCGCTCGCCGGTGGCGTCGTCGATGCCGATCACGTCGAGCGAGGACGGGCCACTCGCGGGTCTGCCGAGCCGGTCGATCACCTTGACCCGCAGGGTGACCGTGCGCGGCTGGACGTAGAGCGAGAACGGGGTGGAGACGCTGACGCCGTCGGCGGTGGCGAGCACCCGGCCGGTGACGTCTCCGTACTGGCTCCGCTCCAGATGGGCGGCCGGGTCGAGCCGCAGCGGGACCTTGACGGTGGCCCCGGCGGGGACGGTGACCGTGCGGCGGGCGAGCGCGGCGACCGTGGAGCGCACCCGCGAGCCGTCGTTGCCGGTGACGCCCTGGACCGCGAGCGAGAGGGTGACGGGCCTGCCCGCGGTGTTGGTGTACGGCACGTCGACGCTGGTGCGGTCGCCGCTGTCCTGCGGCCAGTTGAAGGTGCCGCCCTGGACGGCGGGGGCGCCGAGCACGGTGGCGTCGATCGCCGCCTTCACGTCGAGGCGGCCGCCGCCGGTCTCGCGGACGTCACCGGGGACGTCCGACTTCGCGGAGGAGACGAGCGCGGCCTTGATCTGCCGCGCGCTCCAGTCGGGGTGGCGCTGCTTGACGATCGCGGCGGCGCCCGCGACGTGCGGGGCGGCCATCGACGTACCACTCATGGACTGGTACGCGTAGATGCCGCGCCCGCCCGCGTTGGCGGCGGATATGCCCACGCCCGGGGCGGCGATCTCCGGCTTGAGGGTGTGCGAGACGGGGGCCGGGCCCCGGCTGGAGAAGTACGCGGTGGAGTCGTCGCGGTCGACGGCGCCGACGGTGAGGACACTCGGGGCGCAGCCGGGCGAGGAGACGGTGTTCTGGCGGGGGCCCGAGTTCCCGGCCGCGACCACGAACAACGTGCCATTGTTCTGGGCGAGTTGCTCGGCCGCGGTGCTCATCGGGTCGGTGCAGTCGGTGGGTTCGGGGCTGCCGAGGCTCATCGAGACGACGTCGGCCCCGCTGTCGACGGCCCACTGCATCCCGGCGATGATCCATGACTCGGCACCCGAGCCGCTGTCGTTCAGGACCTTTCCGGCGAGCAGGGCTGCGCCGGGGGCGACGCCCTTCTTCCTGCCGCCACTGGCCGCGCCGGAGCCGCCGACGGTGGAGGTGGTGTGGGTGCCGTGGCCCTGGTGGTCGTCGGTGGTGTCGGAGTCGGTGAAGTTCTTCGCGGCGGCGACGCGGCCCTTGAGGTCGGGGTGTCCGGCGTCGACGCCGGTGTCCAGGACCGCGACCTTGGTGCCCTTGCCGTCGTATCCGGCCGCCCAGGCGAGGTCCGCGCGGACCTGCCTAGTCGACTTGTCGAGGTTCGCCTCGACCTTCCGGTCCAGCCAGAGTTTCTTGAGGGAGTTCGCGGCGCGCGAGCGGGGGGCGGTGACGTCGGCCCAGAAGTCGGCGGCCTTCGCCTTGTCGGCCTTGAGGGCGACGCCGTCGACGGCGGGCAGGGCGGGTCCGCGGGTGGCGCCGCGCGGGGCGGGGGCGAGGGAGCGGGCGCCCGCCGGGTCGTAGACGGCGATCAGCGGCAGGGTCGTGGAGTGGGCGTCGTCGTAGCCCTGGCGGATCAGGCCGGAGACGTTGAAGAGCTGCTCGTCCGCGCGGTGGGCGGCGAGGGCGGCGACGGCGCTGTCCGGGTAGACGTACAGGTCGTCGCCCGAGCGGCGGGTCTGCACCGGCGCGGTGGTGCCGTCCTCGCGGGGCAGCGCGGTGGCCGCGACGGCCTTGCCGTCGGCGTCTCTGCCGACCAGGACGCGGTCGCCGGTGACCAGGGTGACGGTGACCTGCCCGCGGGCGGCGGCCTCGCCGCCGGTGATCGGTCTCTTCGCGGTCGCGGCGCCCGGTGGTGCGGCCACGGACGGCACCACCGCGGTGATGGCCAGGGCGGCGGTCGCCGCTCCCAGAGCCGTGCGCGATATCGGACGCATCGCTCTCCCCAGGTGAATCCGGAACAAAACACTCCGCGCGCAAAGCGCACAAATGCCTTGTTGCCGACGGCTGTTGGTACTGCGGTTGCGCCACCTTGGCAGAGGGGCGGAAGGTGCGGGGACGATGTTGTGAGGCGGGTTTGCGCCGTGGCCGTTTCCCGCCACGCGTGGACAGCGGGCGCGAGAGGGGCGGACGAGGGTGCTCGGAGCGATAGGCCTGGACGAGACGCAGGAGTCGGCGTACCGGACGCTGGTGGCGCTGGGCGCGGCCGAGGTCGCGGACCTCGCGCACCGGCTCGCGCTGCCCGAACCCGAGACGGAACGGGCGCTGCGCCGCCTGGAGCGCCAGGGCCTGGCCGCCCAGTCCTCGGCCCGCACCGGGCGGTGGGTGGCGGCCCCGCCCGGCGTCGCGCTCGGCGCCCTGCTCACCCAGCAGCGCCACGAGCTGGAGCAGGCGGAGCTGGCGGCCGCGCTGCTCGCCGAGGAGTACCGGGCCGAGGCCGCCGAGCCCGCCGTGCATGACCTGGTGGAGGTGGTCACCGGCGCGTCCGCCGTGGCCCACCGCTTCCACCAGCTCCAGCTGGGCGCCGCCGACGAGGTGTGCGCGCTGGTCACCGGCAATCCGATCGCGGTGACCGGGATGGACAACGAGTCCGAGGAGCGGGCCGCGACCCGGGGAGTGGCCTACCGGGTGGTCATCGAGCGCGAGGTGCTCGCCCTGCCCGCCGGGATCACCGAGGTCACGGCCGCGCTCGGACGCGACGAGCAGGTGCGCACGGTCGACCGGGTGCCGACCAAGCTGGTGGTGGCCGACCGGAGCCTGGCGATGGTGCCACTGACCGGCCGGGACGCCGAGCCCGCCGCCCTGGTGGTGCACGCAAGCGGCCTCCTGGAGTCCCTGATGGGCCTCTTCGAGGCGGTGTGGCGGGACGCGCTGCCGCTGCGGCTCGCGGGCACGGCGGTACGGGAGGAGGTGTCCGGCCCCGACGCCACCGACCTGGAGGTCCTGTCGCTGCTGCTGGCCGGGATGACGGACGCGAGCGTGGCCAAACAGCTCGATCTGGGGCTGCGGACCGTACAGCGCCGAGTGAAGGGCCTGATGGAGCTGACGGGCGTCACCACCCGGCTCCAGCTGGGCTGGCACGCGTACGAGCGCGGCTGGGTGGCCCGGTAGCGGCCGGGCGCCAGGGGCGTGATCCGGCCGGATCAGGGGCCGGGCGCCGGGCCCGGACCTGCGGAGACGTTCTCTTTCCTGCACGCTGGGCAGGTGGGCGTGTGGCAGCTCCTGGAGATGGGCCTGGTGATGCTCCTCGGGCTGCTCGGCGTGCTGGTGCCCGGGGTACCCGGGCTTGCGATCGTGTGGGCCGCCGTGGCGTGGTGGGCCCTCAGCGACGCCACCGGCACGGCCTGGGCGGTCCTGGCCGGGGCGACGGGCCTGCTGCTGCTCGCCCAGTCCCTCAAGCTGGTCATGCCGCCCCGGCGCCTGAGGGCGGCCGGCGCGCCCCGGCGCTCCCTGCTGACCGGCGGCGTCGCGGCGATCGCCGGGTTCTTCCTGCTCCCGGTGGTGGGCGGGATCCTGGGCTTCCTCGGCGGGCTTTACGGCGCGGAGCGGATGCGGCTCGGCAGCCACGGGGCGGGCTGGACGTCGGCCCGTACGGTGCTGCGGTCCGGCGGGTACTCGGTCCTGATGGAGCTGCTCGCGTGCCTGCTGGTGGTGGGCACCTGGGCGGGCGTGGTGATCTGGGGCTGAGAGCCGCGTGCCGGGCGACGAGGTCCAGACGGGGGTGCGAAAACAGGCTCCCAGCCGGTGCGGACGTAGGTCGTACGACCCGGACGCTCTGGTTCCCGTAGCCGATGACCTTCGGCGGGCACGCGTGTGACGCTGGGGCCATGACCGAATTCAGCGCGGCCGAGCGCGCGTACCTGAAGTCCCAGCGGCTGGGGCGGCTGGCGACCGTCGACCCCAAGGGCCAGCCGCAGGCGAACCCGGTCGGGTTCTTCCCGCAGGACGACGGCACGATCCTGATCGGTGGATACGCCCTCGGCACCACCAAGAAGTGGCGCAACCTGCTGGCGAACCCGAGGCTCGCGCTGGTCGTGGACGACGTGGTGAGCGTACGGCCCTGGCGGGTGCGGGGCGTGGAGATCCGGGGCGAGGCCGAACTGCTCACCGGGCCGCACGACTTGGGGCCGCACTTCAGCGAGGAGCTGATCCGGATCCGGCCGCGGAAGATCCACAGCTGGGGGCTGGAGGACGTGTGACTACGCCCGGCTCGCCGGGTCGGAGCCATCGTGAGCCGCCTCGGCGAGGCGGCGCAGCAGCGGGCCGAGCGCGACGACCGCCCGGGCCTCCTCGGCACCGAGCGCGCCGAGCCGCCAGGCCAGCACCTCGGCCTCGGCGCGGGCGGCGTCCACCAGGGCGCGGGCGCCCTGGTCGGTGAGGACGATACGGGCGGCCCGGCCGTCCGTGGGGTCGCTCTCGCGCAGCACGAGCCCGGTCGACTCCAGGCCCGCGACGGCCGAGGTGGCGGTCGGCTGGGAGCACGGCACCCGGGCCGCGAGCTCGCCGATGCGGGCGGGCCCGCTCTCGGCGAGCAGCGAGAGCACCACGATCTGGGTGGGCTGGATCCCGTCGGCCGGGGCGGCCCGGCGCAGACTGCGCAGCAACCGGTGGAGCGAGATCACCAGTTGCAGCGCCGCATCGTCGTCGATGATCATCGCCCGTCCGCCGCCCCCCGCACCGAATTCAGGTCAGGCGAGTGTAATCCCCAGCGTGTACATGCCGCCCAACCGGTCGGCGACGGCCCCGCCCCTCCGGACAGCCGCGCGCCAGCCGGGTGCCCCGGCCGTCGGGTCAGGGGCTGACCGCGAGCACCAGATATCCGGCGAACAGGGCCAGGTGGACGCCGCCCTGCATCGGGGTCGCGCGGCCCGGGACGACGGTGAGGATGCCCACGCCGACGGTGAGCGCGAGCAGCACCATATGGCTGGCGCCGAGCCCGAGCACCAGCGGCCCGGACAGCCAGATCGACGCCAGCGCGACCGCCGGGATGGTGAGTCCGATGCTCGCCATCGCGGAGCCGAGCGCCAGGTTGAGGCTCGTCTGCACCCGGTCGCGGGCGGCGGCGCGGGAGGCGGCGATGGTCTCGGGCAGCAGCACGAGCAGCGCGATGACCACGCCGACGACGGAGGCGGGCAGCCCGGCGGCGGCCACCCCGCGCTCGATGGTCGGCGAGACGCCCTTGGCGAGGCCGACGACCGCGACCAGGGCGACCCCGAGCAGCGCGACGCTGATCAGCGCGGTGCGGGCGGACGGCGGATCGGCGTGCTCCTCGTCGAGCACCTCGCCCTGCTGGGTGACGGGCAGGAAGTAGTCGCGGTGGCGCACGGTCTGGGTGGCGACGAACAGCCCGTACAGCGCCACCGAGGCGAGCGCGGCGAAGACGAGCTGCGCGGTGGAGAACTCCGGGCCCGGCTTGCTGGTGGTGAAGGTCGGCAGCACCAGGCTGAGCCCGGCGAGCGTGGTGACCGTGGCGAAGGCAGCGCCGGTGCCCTCGGGGTTGAAGACGGCCAGTCTGCGGCGGAGCGCGCCGATCAGGAGGCAGACGCCGACGATCCCGTTGCAGGTGATCATCACGGCGGCGAAGACGGTGTCGCGGGCGAGCGTGGCGTTCTTGTCGCCGCCGTCCGACATCAGGGTGACGATCAGCGCGACCTCGATGATCGTCACCGCGACCGCGAGCACGAGCGAGCCGAACGGCTCGCCCACCCGGTGCGCCACGACCTCCGCGTGGTGCACCGCCGCAAGCACCGCGCCCGCCAGGAAGCAGGACACCAGCGCGACCAGCCCCGAGGGAAGCGACCGCCCCCAGGTGAACGCGAGCAGCACCAGGGCGAGCGCCGGCACGAACGCCGACCACCGGTCCAGGGGGACGCGGGCGAGACGGATCATGTACCGACGTTCCCAGACGGGGGCGGGGCGCGCCTGTCGGCGAAGCCGTACGGCGCTAGGGCCTGTCGGCCGCGCTCAGGTGCCGATAGGCGTACGAGCGCCAGGGGCGCCGGAGTTCGTCCTCCTCGTCGAAGCCCACATCCGGCTCGCCCAGCGCCCGCATACGGATCCGCGCCACCGTGCGGGCGTCGAGGCCCGGCAGAGTGCGCAGGGTCCGTACCGCCTCCTCGCGGTCGGCTCCCGCGTCCAGGCGCAGGCTGCCGTCCGCGAGCGCGGCGGTGAGCGCGGCCAGGGCCGGATCCGGGTGCGCGGCGAGCGTGCCGGGCTCCGGGAAGAGGTGGGTGAGCGCGCCGCACGGCACGTCGAGCCGCTTCCCGTACACCTCGGTCAACTCCCCCGCCGCTGCCCCGCCCACCAGCGCCCGTACCGCGTACTCGTCCGGGTCCGCCGCCCCAGGCGAGCGCATCCCCGGCCGGGCCGCGACCAGCGGGGCGAGGCGGGGGTCGGCCGCGAGCCGCTCGTCCACCGCGTACGGGTCGGCGTCCAGGTCGAAGAGGCGGCGCAGCCGCTGCACGGCGGTGGTGAGGTCGCGCAGGTCGGTGAGGTGGATACGGGCCTCAAGCCAGCCGCCCCGGCGCGGGCGCGCCTCGTCGACGGCCACGATGCCCGTGCCGTACGGCAGCCGCAGGGTGCGGCGGTAGGTGCGCGCGCCCGGCTCGCCGGTCATCTCCTCGACCCCGGCGACGGCCTCCTCGGCGAGCAGGTCGAAAACGGCGCGCGCCGCGTACGGGCCCCGGTGCGCGAGCCGCAGCGGGATCCCGGCGGCGAAGGCGGCCGAGCCCCGCCCGGCCTTCGTCCCGGACTCCTCGCGCAGGGCGCTGGGCGTACGGGCGTAGATCTGCCGGATGGTGTCGTTGAACTGCCGCACGCTGGCGAACCCGGCCGCGAAGGCGATGTCGGTGACCGGCAGGCCGGTGGTCTGGAGCAGCACCCGGGCCGTGTGGGCGCGCTGGGCACGGGCCAGGGCGACCGGGCCCGCGCCGAGCTCGGCGGTGAGCTGGCGCTGGACCTGCCGGGTGCTGTATCCGAGCCGTACCGCGAGACCGGGGACGCCCTCGCGGTCCACCACGCCGTCGCCGATCAGCCGGACGGCGCGGCCCACCACGTCGGCGCGGACGTTCCACTCCGCCGAGCCGGGCACCGCGTCGGGGCGGCAGCGGCGGCAGGCGCGGAAGCCGTGGCCCTGGGCGGCGGCGGCCGTCGGGAAGAAGCGGACGTTCTTGCGCTTGGGGGTCACGGCCGGGCAGCTGGGGCGGCAGTAGATGCCGGTGGTCGACACGGCGAAGAAGAACTCGCCGTCGAAGCGGGCGTCCCGGCTGCTGACGGCCTCGTACCGGGTCTCGTCGGCCTGCTCGTACGTCGCGGTCTCTTCGTACGTCTCGGTTTCTTCGCACGTGGTCACACG
This sequence comes from Streptomyces sp. TLI_146, assembly GCF_002846415.1. Classification (NCBI taxonomy): domain Bacteria; kingdom Bacillati; phylum Actinomycetota; class Actinomycetes; order Kitasatosporales; family Streptomycetaceae; genus Streptomyces; species Streptomyces sp. TLI_146. The sequence continues at coordinate 6,953,151 of NZ_PJMX01000001.1, read as the reverse complement.
TCCAGTGTGCGCGAGGCCGGGCGGTTCGACTCGCGGGATTCGGACACGGCGCTCGTGGCGCCGTGTCCGGATCCCCGGGCGGCCGTCAGCGGCCGCCGCCCCGCTTGGCCGCGTAGTTCGCCCGGCCCTCGGCCGACTTGATGCGCCAGTCGCGGCGGATCTCGTTGCGCAGGCGCGCGTCGGTCTTGGCGACGATCCGCCGGTTCTCGCGGATCAGCTTGCGGTAGCTCTCCAGGCGCCGCTCGGCCAGCGAGCCGTCCTCGATCGCCGCGAGCACCGCGCACCCCGGCTCCGCCTCGTGGGCGCAGTCGTGGAAGCGGCACTGCCCGGACAGCTCCTCGATCTCCGCGAAGACCTGCCCGACACCGCTCTCGGCGTCCCACAGGCCGACCCCACGCAGCCCCGGCGTGTCGATGAGGACGCCGCCGCCGGGCAGGGCGAGCAGATTGCGGGTCGTGGTGGTGTGCCGGCCCTTGCCGTCGACGTCCCGGATGGCCTGCACCTCCATCACGTCCGCGCCGAGCAGTGCGTTGGCCAGCGTCGACTTGCCCGCGCCGGACTGGCCGAGCAGCACGCTGGTGCCGCCCGAGACGATCGCCCGCAGCACCTCGACGCCGTCGCCGGTCGCCGAGCTGACGGGCAGGACCTGGACGCCGGGCGCGGCCGTCTCCACGTCCTGGACCAGGTAGGAGAGCCCGACCGGGTCGGGCACCAGGTCGGCCTTGGTGAGGACGACGAGCGGCTGCGCGCCCGACTCCCACGCCAGGGCCAGGAACCGCTCGATCCGCCCGAGGTCCAGCTCGGCGGCGAGCGAGACCGCGATGATCGCGTGGTCCACGTTGGCCGCGAGGATCTGCCCCTCGGACCGGTTGGAGGAGGTGTTGCGTACGAAGGCGGTCCGGCGCGGCAGGTACGCGCGGACGAACCGGGGGTCGCCGACGGGTTCGACGGCGGCCCAGTCACCGGTGCAGACGACCCGGATCGGGTCGTGCGGGGTGACGAAGGCGGTGTCGGCGCGCAGCAGCCCGTCGGCGGTGACGATGTCGCACTGGCCCCGGTCGACGCGGACGACGCGGCCAGGCAGCAGGCCCTGGTCGGCGTAGGGCGCGAAGGCGGCGGCCCAGTCGTCGTCCCAGCCGTAGGGAGACAGGGCGTGTGAGGTGGAGGAGTGCTGCGAGGACGACTGCCGGAAAGCAGAAGAGGAGGACAAGGGGTGACCCTTCACAAGGGTGGCCCCGGCGGTGCGTTGGGTTCAGCCGGCGGCCACGGGAGTGGAATTGATGCGCTTCTGGATGAGGGCAGCGCCCATCGCGATGACAGCCATCTCACACCTCCCGGATCGGGTTCACAGCCGGAGTACGCCGGCCAACGGCCGCCGTACGGAACGCAGTCACCATAACGCCGGTCCCCGGACCCGGCCAACTGATTTATCCGCGCCCGCTCACCACTCCCCCGCCAGCGCCAGCAGCCGGTCCCGTAAGCGCGTGACTTGGGGGTTGTCGGGGGTGCCCGGGCGCTGGACCAGGTACGCGGTGTTGATCGGCGCGTCCTCGGGTTCGAGGAGGGCGACCAGGCGGCCCGCGTCGAGGTCGGCGCGGCACAGGTAGCGGGGCAGCACGGTGACGCCCGCGCCCGCCGTCACGGCCGCGAGGACCCCGCGCAGGTCGGGGACGGTGAGCGCGGCCTCGGCGGTGAGGCGGCGGCCGAAGACGTGGCGCCAGTAGCGACGGGCGATGGGCAGGTCCTCGGCGTACGTCACCAGGGGCACCCCGGCCAGCGCGGCCGGGCCGTCCGCCGCGACGTGCCCGGCGCCGATCCGCCGCGCCCACTCCGGCGCGGCCACGAGCACGAACTCCTCGTCGGCCAGCGGTACGGCGGTCAGGGTGCGCCCGCGCGGCCGCACGGTCGAGACGACCAGGTCGTGGCGGCCCGCGCGCAGTCCGTCGAGCAGTTCGTCGGAGAGGCCGGTGACGACGTGCAGCCGCAGCCCGTCCGCGACCAGCGGCGCGAGGGCGGGCAGTGCGGTGACGCAGAGGAACTCGGCCGGTCCGGCCAGGTGCACGGGCTGCGCGGGCGCGCCGTCGCCGGGGCCGCGGTCGGCGACGGCCGCGAGCGCGTCGAGCGGGGCGGCGACGCGTGCGACGAGGTCGTCGGCGTACGGCGTCGGCGCCACCCCGCGCGGCAGCCGCTCGAACAGCTCCCGCCCGAGCTGCCGCTCCAGGGCGCGGATCTGTGTGGTGACGGTGGGCTGGGACAGGCTCAGCAGCCGCGCGGCGGCGGTGAAGCTGCCGGTGCGGTGGACGGCGAGGAAGGTCCGCAGATGGGTGAGGTCGAGGGGGGCGTGGGGGCGGGCGGGGCGGTCCGGGTCGGGCGGGCCCGAGGCCGATCCATTCGTTTTTCTCTCCGTCACCCGTCAAGTATCGATCCGCCCTATGGATCGGGCGGCCCGGCGCCCGCCGCGAGCGGCCTTCGACGTGCGCTTTCGGGCGAACAGCTCAGGGAGCGGGTGCCAGGAAGACGTACCAGACCGTCCCCGTCCGGGGCGTGACCACCTTGCGGGCGGGCCACGACCGGGCGTAGGCGGGCGGGCCCGGCGTCGGCTGGACCAGGGCCAGCGGGGTGCGCCGGGCCGCCGCCACGATGCCCGGAACCGTCTGGGTGCGGTCCGCGCGGTCGCTGGCCTGCGAGGAGCAGCCGCCGTAGAAGGCCTGCGGCTGGGACTGCTCGCCGACGATCGTGCAGGGCGGGCGGATGCCGTACTCCCCGAGCCGGGCCACCAGCCACTCGTCGTCGGAGCGCAGCGCCTGCTGGCGTGCGGTACGCCGGTCCATGATCCCGTACTGGCCCCAGAGCTGGAGCCCCAGGCACACCGCGAGGGCGGCCACCACGACCGGCCGCCACCGTCCCCGCGCCGCCTCCACCGCCCCTGCCGCGCACTCGGCGACGACCAGGGCGAGCAGCGCGTAGGCGGGGATCAGGAAGCGCGGCGCCGCATAGCCGATGCCGAAGAGGTAGGGCACGCCGAGCACCGCCGCGCACCAGACCGCGAGCAGCGCCGTGCGCGCCCGCCCCGTGCGGGCCGCGCACAGCACGCCGAGGGCGGTGAGCAGGGGAAGGGCCAGCCACCACACCGCGGTCAGATGCGGGTTGGGCCAGCCGGAGGTGCAGGGGCGGCACAGCAGCGGGCCGTTGAGGGTCATCAGGTTCATGCCGAGCGCGTTGTGCAGGCTCAGCCCTCCCTGCGCCTCGCCCGCGCCGTGCACCCGCTCCAGGAGGCCGCCGAAGCGCAGATACGCCTCGATCACCCAGGGCAGCACTCCGGCGGCGAGGCCGCCGAGCACCGCGACGGCCAGGCGCGGGTGCCGCCAGGCCCGTACCGTGAGGACCGCCGCGAGCAGGGCCACCGCCAAGTAGCCGCCGTCGTACGGTCGTACGAGCGCCGTGAACGCCACGCTCAGCGCCACCGCGAGCAGCGGTCCGCGCCGCCGGTCGCGATCCGCGGCGGCGTGCAGGAACCAGCCCGCCCCGGCGAGCGCCCCGTACGCCACGTACAGGTTGGGCATGACCTCGCCCGCGTAGAACTGCACCACCCACAGACCGGCGAAGAGGACGGCGGCGAGCAGCACGACCCGGCGGCCCACCAGGGGCAGCCAGGGGCGGAAGGCGAGTGTGAGCCCGGCGGCCGCGAGCAGCAGCATCCAGGCGCGCAGCACCGGCACCGAGTCCGTGAGCTGGGCGGCGGGCGCGGCGAGCCAGCTGATGCCCCGGGCCCGGGGCTCGCTGAAGAAGGCGTCGGGGACGCGGGGGTCGACCTGGCTGACGTACACGGTCTCGTCCCAGCCGAGCGGCAGCCGCCAGGCGCCGGTGGCCAGTTGGACCGCGCCGCAGGCGAGCGCGAGGGCGACGCCGGCCAGGGCGAGGCGCATGGTGTCCCGGTGCGGGGCGCGCGTGGCCTGTCGGCTCGGCACGGTCCGGGTCGCTTGATCGGCGGCAGCCATGCGCCCACGCTACGCGGCCGGGCGCCGCCGGGCAGGCAGAGTGCGCCAAGGGGGTACGGAAGCGGAACGCGCACGACCGGGTCGGGCGGCGGCCCGCGAGCCCCGGCGCCGCGTCCATGTCCGTTCCGTACAAGACCCGTGGCCGGGCCGAGCCTACGTTGGAGCCATGAACGCACGATTCGACTCCATCGGCCTGATCGTCTCCGACATGGCCGCCTCGCTCGCCTTCTACCGCCGCCTGGGCCTGGACATCCCGGCCGGGGCCGACGGCGAGCCGCACGTGGAGCACACGCTCCCGGGCGGCACCCGGATCCTGTGGGACACCGAGGAGGTGATCCGCTCCTTCGACCCGGACTGGACCCGCCCGCAGAGCGGCGGCCGCGCCGACCTGGCCTTCGTCTGCGACAGTCCGCAGGAGGTGGACCGGCTGTACGAGGAACTGGTGGCGGCCGGATACGCCGGTCACCTCAAGCCCTTCGACGCCTTCTGGGGGCAGCGTTACGCGACGCTCCACGACCCGGACGGGGTGGGCGTCTCCCTCTTCGCCGCGTCGGCGTAGGCGGTGAGGGTGGTCCCGGCCAGGCCGCGCATCTCGCGGGCGAGGTGCGCCTGGTCGGTGCACCCCGCGGCGAGCGCCGCCTGCGCGTACGGCACGCCCGCGAGCACGAGGTCGAGCGCCCGCTGAAGGCGCAGGACGCGCGCGAGGGTCTTGGGGCCGTAGCCGAAGGCGTCCAGGGAGCGGCGGTGCAGCTGGCGGGCGCCGAGCCCGACCGCCTCGGCCGTCGCGGCGACCGGGGCGCCCGCCGCGAGCCGCTCGGCCACCGCCCGCATCAGCGGGTCCGGTTCCCCGGCCCTGGCCAGCGCCACGGCCTCCAGGGCGGTGGCCGGATCCGGTGCCTCGGCGATCCGTTCGGCGAGGCGGCGCACCTCGTCGCCCGGCCAGAGCGCGTCGAGGTCCACGCGCCGGTCGCGCAGCTCGTGCGCCGGTACGCCCAGGGCCGCCGGGCCCGCGCCCGGCGCGAACCGCACGCCCGCGAACCGGGCCCCGGCGGCCGCGTCCGGGACGTACGCGTGCGTGTCGGGACCGGCGACGAACAGCTTGCCGTCGCGCCACAGCAGGTCCATGCAGCCGTCCGGCAGGACGGGGCGGACGGCGCCCGGCTCCACCGTGCGCGCCCAGACCACCGCGCCGGCCAGCCGCGAGGCACGCTCTCGGTACATGATTCGAGGCTAACCCGGACAGCGGCCGGGGTGCTCCGCCACAATGGTCGCCCGGTCCGGCACGGCTGCGAGGGGGCGGCGATGGGTGCGCTGATGGAGTTCCAGACCGACGAAGGCGCGCGGGTCGTGGTGGAGGTCGAACGGCACTCCTCCGGCGCCAAGTTGGTGCGCCGGGGCGACAACTCGGTGTCCGAGGCGGCCCGTACGTTCGACAACGCCCTCGAAGGCATCCGGGCGGCCGCCGAGTCCGCGCTGCACGTCTTCCGCGACGGCCGCCTCAAACCGGACGCGGTGGAGCTGGAGTTCGGTGTGAAGCTGACCGCCGAGGCGGGCGCGGTGATCGCCAGGACGGCGGTCGAGGGCCACCTCCTGGTGAAGCTGTCCTGGTCGCCGGGGACCGGCGGCGCTCCCGCCGCGCCCATCACCGCCCCGGACCCCGGAGCCACGGCAGCTCAGTGATGGCGTCACCCTCCTGGCACGCGTACATCGAGTGCGGCGGCGCGGTCGGCGCCGGCTTCCTGTTCACCGACCGCCAGGTGCTGACCTGCGCCCATGTGGTGTGGCAGGAGGAGCGGGCCGAGGTGCGCTTTCCCGGGCTGCCGGGACACCCGCCGGTCGCGGCGCGCGTGGTGGCGCGCGGCGGCTGGGCGGGCGGCTCCCGGGACCCCGGCGACTGGGCGGTGCTCGAACTGGCCGAGGCCGTCCCGGTCCGCCCCGCCCGCTTCGCCCGCCCGGACGCGCCGTACGCGTACCCGCCGCCCAAGCTCCTCGCCCACGGCTTCCCGGAGGACTACGAGGAGGGCGTCATCAGTGAACTGCGCGTCGGCGCGGCCGAGTTGACCAGCAACGAGTGGACACAGCTGGAGGACTGGAAGGGGTACGGGACGCCGGTGAGCGGCGGTTTCAGCGGGGCGGGTGTCCATCTGGCCGAGGGCGGCGAGGTGGTCGGCATGGTCTCCTCGATGGACCCGGTGCGGATGGTCTCGGCGCAGGTCCTCGCCCGGTCCTGGCCGCCGCTCGCCGAGCATGTGCCGACCCCCGGCCACCAGGCCGCCGAGAAGCGGGCCCTGGCCGCGCTCCTGGCCCGCGTGCCCGAGGGCGCGGCCGACCCGGACCGGCTGTTCCGGCAGGCGGTGGGGCCGCTGGGCCTCGCGCCCCCGGACGGCTGCTTCGCCGACCTGTGGGAGGCCGTGTGGCATCTGCTGGCGGAGTCGGTGCCGAGGGCGGGCGCGCTGCCGCTGGCCGAGTTCGCGGTGCGGCTCGCGGCGGCGGCCGACGAGGGTCCGGCGCCGGACCCCGGGCTCGGGAGCGGGCTGCGCGAGTGGGCCCGCGCCTACCGGGCCCGCTTCGACGACCCGGGCGGCGGCCCCGGCCGGGCCCCCGACCTGGGCTGGTCGCCGGTCCTGGTGGAGATCAACCGCAGCGGCGAGGGCCGGAACGCGCTTCTGGTCGAGGTGTACGCGTACCGGGACGGCAGCCGCAGGCTCGTCGACGCGGCCACCGTCACCGGCGAGAGACAGCTGCGCGAGTGGGTCCTGGACCGGGTCGACGCCGCGTTCGGGGACCTCGACGACCGGGGCCGGGCGCTGGTCGCGTTCGCGCTGCCGCGCAACTGGCTGCACAAGCCGGTCGACCAGTGGGTGCGGCGCAAGGGCATCGAGCCGCCGCTCGGCTGTGTGTCGCCGGTCGTCGTCATGGACCGGCTGCGCCGCAAGAACCCGAGGCTCCAGTGGACGCTGCGCCAGATGTGGGAGACCCTCGACGGCCGCCGCGGCTCCCCCGTGCACCGCATCGAGTGCGGCAGGGCGCCCCGCCCGGACAAGCTTTCCGTCCAACTCCAGGACGTGTACGGCCCGGTGGGCTTCGCCCGGCCGCCGGACCCGGCGCGGGCGGCCACCGAGCCGCACGGGGCCGCGCTGAACGCGCCCTCGCCGATCGTGCTCTGGCCGCACACCGGCTGCACCGGGGCCGCCTGCGACGAAGGGTGCCGGGGCAGCGGCTTCCTGGACGAGCTGGCCCGCTGGCTGGCCGATCTGCCGCCCGGCGAACTTCCCGGACACGTACTGAAGTTGCGCAAGGAGGCGTTCATGCACGACGAGGACGCGCCGCACTGGGCGGCCGGGCTCACCCTCGTCTGGGAGGACCCGCGCCGCTTCCCCGCCGTCGCCCCGCCCGACCGGTCCCCGCTGAGCTGAAGGATCTGGAGCAGCCCGTATGTCCTTGTGGCCCGTGTACACCGGCGGCGGCGAGCCGCACGACGGCATCACCCAGCTCCCTCCGCCGCCGCCCTGGCGCGCCTTCAACGGGAAGCCGGTGCTGCCGCCGCCGTCCGAGGACCCCGACGACGCGGCCTCCTCACCGGACCGCACCCACCGCGCCGAGACCTACGTCGTCACCGAGCAGAGCGTCGAACTGGTCAACGCGGCCCTGTACTTGCGGCGCCCGCTGCTGGTGACGGGCCCGCCCGGAAGCGGCAAGTCGAGCCTGCCGTACGCGGTGGCGCGCGAGCTGATGCTGGGGCCGGTGCTGCGCTGGAACGTCACCAGCCGCAGCACGCTGGACGACGGGCTGTACCAGTACGACCCGCTGTCGCGGCTGTACGCGGCGCGCGAGGAGGGAAGGGACGACGGCTGGGGCGTGGCGCGACGCGAGCAGATCGCGGACCATCTGCGGCTCGGCCCGCTCGGCACCGCGCTCCTGCCCCACCTGCGCCCCCGGGTCCTGCTGATCGACGAGATCGACAAGGGCGATCTGGACCTGCCCAACGACCTGCTGAACGTCCTGGAGGAAGGGCAGTTCGAGATCCCCGAGCTGGTACGGACGGCGCACCGCGACCCCGAGGCGCACATCATGGTGGCGGGCGCCGACGACCGTGTGCCGGTGCACCGGGGCCGTATCCGCTGCCACGCCTTCCCCTTCGTCGTGCTCACCAGCAACGGCGAGCGCGAGTTCCCGCCCGCGTTCCTGCGCCGCTGTGTGACGCTGGAGCTCAAGCAGCCGGACAAGCAGCAGCTCAAGGCGATCGTGGAGGCGCATCTGGGGCAGCTCGACCACGACGCACTGGAGCTGGTCGACACGTTCCTGCACCGCGCGTCCGGCGGCGAGCTGGCCACCGACCAGCTGCTCAACGCGGTCTATCTGACCCGCACTTCGGGGCTCCAGGGCGCCTCGCGCGAGCAGCTCGCCGAGCATCTCATGCCGTATCTGAGCCAGCAGCTGGAGCCGGAGGGCCTGCGGCCCGATGAGTTCTGAGCCCGCCGGGCAACGGCATCTCGCGGACCGGCTGCGGCGCGTGCTCGCCGCGGCGGGCGGCCGTGCGCCGACGGGGCGGGAGCTCGCCGAGGCGCTGTGGCTGGCGCAGCACATGCGGCCGGAGCCGGAGGTCCACAGCGGCGGCCTGGACCGGCGGCTGCCCGACCGGCGCCCCGAGCCCGCGGTGGAGGGACCGGGGCCCGAGCCGGAGGCGCCCGAGCCCGACCCGCCCGTACGGGCGGAGGAACCCGACCGCGTACCGCTGCGCACACCCCCGCCCCCCGCGCCCGCGCCGGAGCCCGGCGGCAAGCACGCGCCCCTCCTCGCACCCGCGCCCGCGATGCTCGCGCACCCCCTGGCGCTTCAGCGGGCCGTGCGCCCGCTGAAACGGCGGGTGCCGTCGGCGTACGAGCGGGAGCTGGACGAGACGGCGACCGCCCACCGGGGCGCGCTGGCCGGTGACCGCCCCGAGTGGTGGTTCCCCGTACTGCGCCCGCGCCCGGAGCGCTGGCTGCACCTGCGGATCGTCTTCGACGCGGGTCCGACGATGGCGATGTGGCGCCCGCTGCTGCGCGATCTGCACCGGGCGCTGGCCCAGACGGGCGCGTTCCGCACGGTGGAGGTGCTGCCGCTCGCCGCCGACGGCGGGCTCCCGGCGCGCCCGGCGGCGACCAGCCGTACCGCCGTGCTCGTCCTCAGCGACTGTATGGGCCCGCAGTGGCGGGACGGCCCGGCCGGGCGCCGCTGGTACCGCACGCTGCGCGGCTGGGCCCGCACCCTGCCGGTCGCCGTGGTCCAGCCGCTGCCGGAACGGCTGTGGCAGTACACGGCGTTCGCACCCGCCGCCGGACTGCTGAGCGCGCCGGGCCCGGGGGCGGCGGGGGCCTCGCTCACCTTCCTCCCGTACGAGAGCGACGTGGCCGCGACCGTGCCCGGCGGCATCCCCGTGCCGGTCCTCGAACCCGCCGCGCGCTGGCTGCGCAACTGGGCGGAGCTGGTGGGGGCGCGCGGCGGGACGCAGGTGCCGGGCGCGGCGGCGGTGCTCGGGGGGCGGCCGCCGTGCGCGGAGACGGCGGCTCCGGTCCTCGACCTGCCGCCCGACGAACTCGTGCTGCGGTTCAGGTCGGTGGCGTCCCCGGCCGCGTTCCGGCTCGCGGCGCATCTGGCGGTGGGGTGCGCGCATCTGCCGGTGATGCGGCTCGTGCACGCGGCCGTGGAGCCGCACCCGCAGCCGCAGCACCTGGCCGAGGTCGTCCTGAGCGGCATGCTCACGGCGGTGCCGGGCCCGCCGGGCGCGTACGACTTCCGGCCCGGCGTCCGCGAGGTCCTGCTCGGCACCCTGCCGCACACGGCCCACGTCCGTACGAGCGGACTGCTGAGCCGGGTCAACGCCCGCATCGAGGCGATGGCGGGGGCGGTCCCGGGCGAGTTCCGCGCGCTGGTGGCGGCGCGGGGCGGACCGGTGGGGGCGGTGCCGGGGGATCCGTTCGCGCTGGTGAGCCGGGAGAGTGTGCGGTTGCTCCGGGGGCCGGAGGAGGTGGGCGGGGGGCGGGTGCTTGAGGGGCGGTACGAGTTGCGGGAGCGGATCGGACCACGACCGCCCGGTGAGGTGTGGAGAGCCCGGGAGCTGACGTTGCGACAGATGGTGGCGGTCACGCTCTACCGCCTCCCAACGGACGGAAGGTCCGCCCCCACACACGGCTTCCTCGCCCGGGCCCGCGAGGTCGCCGCCATCCACCACCCCCATCTGCTGCTGAACTTCGACGCCTTCGCGACCGAGGACGCGTGGTGCCTGGTGACCGAGCTGGTGGAGGCGCCGACGCTGGACGAGGCGATGGCGCGGCACCCGGACGGGTGGCCGGTGGAGGACGTCCTGCAAACCGGCCGGGAGCTGCTGTCCGCTCTCGACGCCCTGCACGAGGAGGGCATCGTCCACGGCTCCGTACGGGCCGAGAACGTCCTGCTGTCGGCCGAGCGCGGGGCGCTGCTGTGCGATCCGGGCGTCCGGCACGACCCGGGGCCTCGGTTGGAGGACGACCTGCTGGAGGCGGGACGGCTGCTCTTCCGGATGGCGGTCGGCACCCGGTCGGCGGCGACGGAGTCCACCACGCCCGAGGCCGCACCGCGCGCTGCCCTCGCCCACCTCCCCTCCGACCTCGCATCGACGATCCTCGGGCTCCTGGACGGCTCGCGCAGGGCCCGCTCGCGAGCCGCCGCCGACCTGCTGTCCTCCCCCTCCACCACCCGCCGCGTCTACCGCCTGCTCGGCCCGCCCGAGGCCTGGGTCAACGGCATCCCGGCGCCGGACTCCGACGGCCCCGAGCTGCGGATGCTGTGCGCGCTGGTGCTGGCGCAAGGGGATCGGATCGCGGGCACCGAGCTGTGGGAGCCGAACTGGCGGGACGACGTCCGCGACGTCGCGAACCGGCTGAGGCTCCTGGGCCACCCGGTCGTGGGCACGGCCGACGAGACGTACCGGATGACGCTCAAGGGCGCCGACATCGACCTGCTCAGCGCCGAACAGCTCGTCTTCCAGGCCGAGGCCGCCGAGTCCTCGGGCGAACGATCCCTGGCCCTGGACCGGTACGAGAGAGCGCTCGGCCTGTGGGCGGGCGATCCGCTGGAGGGGATGCCCGGCGAGTGGGCGGCGCGGCACCGGGGGGAGTTGGCGGAGCTGCTGCGGATGGTGAGGGAGCGGCGGGACCTCCTGCGGATCGTGTCGTCCCACCCGCTGGTGGTCGTCGAGGTCCTGCCGGACAGCGCCCTGCGACCCGTGCCCGCCTCGCTGCTCACCGCCGTCGAAGCGGTGTTCGGCGTCGCACCGGAGGCCGCGGAGCCCTACGGCGCCGCCACCCGCCTTCTGGTCCGCCCCGCCGCCCCGCCGCTCGCCGTACTGGAACAGATCGTCGAGGAGTTGCCCGCGCGGCTGATCCGGGACATGCCGCGCACCGAACTCGAATCCGTACGGCTGCGCGTCCTGGTGGATCCGGACGGCCAGTACAGCCGGGCCAAGTTCGTCATCGGCATTCCGCCGACTCCGGCGGACACGGCTCGCGCCGGCGTGGTCGACGTGTGTGTACCGGACGCGCTCCACCGGATGCTCGATGCCCGCGGCGCCGAGGAGTACGAGCGGTTCGAGGAGGCCGGACACATCGTGTGGTTCCGGCGGATCGAGCCACCGTCGGGGCGCCGCATCACCTTCCAGTTCCCCCTCCCCAGCGCCGTGGACGGCCTGGCCTTCACGGCTCGGGCGGACGTCGCCTGGTGGTTGCTGGACAGCCCCGCCGCGGTGGACGAGGTCCGGCGCTGGCTGAGCGACGAACTCGCCCCTCTGGTCCGCGAGCACGGACTCGCCCAGCTCGACCTCGCGCAGGTCAGGGTCGACGCACGGCTGAGCAAGCCCCAGTCCCTGGGGCAGGGCGGCGGCGACTTCCTGGCCCGTGTCACCCTCCACCCCTCCCTCACCCCCCTCCGCACCCTCCTCGCCCCCGTCCGCACCGTCCTCGTCGACCACGACGGCACCCTCTCCCGCCCGCATGCCCAAGAGGCGATCCGGGCGCTCGTCGCGTCGGGGCGGCGGGTCGTCGTCGTGACCGGTGGGGACGCGGAGGCGGTGGAAAGGGTGCTCGGGGACGCGGCGGGCGACCTGGCCGGGATCCGGGCGCGGACGCAGATGGGCGAGGACGCCATCCTCCAAGCCGTCGGGACCGTCGCCGACGCACTGGTCGTCGGCCGCATGCCCGGCGCCGCCGCCAGCGCCGCCCGGCTCGGCGTCCCCTACATCGGCCTGGCCGACGGAGCCGCCTCCGCGGCGGACCTGCGGGCGGCCGGGGCGACGCTGGTGACCACGTCGCTCGGGGCGATCACCGACGCGCTCCAGGACGGCTAGGGCTTGTCGCGCCCGTGCGGGTCCCGCGTCCCGTGCAGGCGGGACTTCACGTCGTCCGGCGGGAGGAAGCGCGACCACCGCTCCGGGTACTCCGACGGCATCCCGGGGTCGGCGGGGTCGTAGTCGTCCGGGTCGCCCTGGTAGGCGGCCCGGGCCTGGGCCGCGCGGGCCACGATCTCGGCGGCCTGGGCCGTCTTGGCCCGCTCGTTGGCGGCGCGGGCAGCGGCCGTGGCGACCGACGGCCACACCCGGTCGATCGCCGCGTTGACGGCCGCGCCCACCAGCACCGCGAAGGCCGAGACGCCGATCCACAGCAGCACGGCGACGGGCGCGGCCAGCGAGCCGTAGATCGTGGGGCCCTCGACCGTGTTGGTGAGGTAGATCCGCAGCAGGAACGAGCCGAGCACCCACATCGCCAGGGCGACCAGGGCGCCCGGCACGTCCTCGATCCACGGCGAGCGGACCGGCACCGAGACGTGGAAGAGGGTGGTCAGAAATGCCACCGAAAGGAGGATCATCACGGGCCAGTACAGAACGCTGATCACATCCGTCCCCCACGGGATCAGCTCGACCACCCGGTCCGGGCCGACCACCGCGAGCGGCAGCACCACCGCGCCGATCAGGAGGGCCACGATGTAGAGCAGCAGCGAGAGCATCCGGGTGCGCACGATGCCCCGGTGGCCGTCGAGCCCGTACATCACCGTGATGGTGTCGATGAAGACGTTGACGGCCCGGGAGCCCGACCACAGCGCGAAGGCGAAGCCGAGGGAGACGATTTCCGGCCGTTTCCCCTTGGTGACGTCGGCCAGGAGGGGCTCGGCGAAATCGTGGACGCCCCGGTCGGAGAGGACCGACTGGGCGGCGGTCAGGATGTTCTTGTTGATGCTGGCGACGGTGTCCGTGTTGGTCCAGCCGTCCACGTAACCGAGCAGCGCGATGAGGCTGAGCAGCAGCGGAGGCAGTGAGAGCAGGGTGAAGAAGGCCGCTTCGGCGGCGAGCCCGAGGATGCGGTACTCGATGCACGAGTTGACGGTGTCCTTGAGGAGCAGCCAGGCCATCTTCCGCTTCGACACGTTGCGGTAGAGGACACGGGCCCGGTGGAGTCGGCTCGGGGCCCGGTGGAGTCGGCCCGATGGCCGCTCGGGTGTTTCATTTGCTGGCTGCACCTCCTTACCGTATCGGCATGGCAGCCACCACCCACACAGTGACCAACCAGGCTCCGCCCCTGGTGGGATACGACGTCTTCCTGTCCGACCGCGCTCTCACCGAGGGGGTGGAGCGGCATCTGGCACCCGGTCTCCTCGACGAGGCGCGGGACGAGCTCAGCGCCCTCGGGCGCACCGCGGGTTCCGCCCAGGCGCAGGAGTGGGGCGTCCTGGCGAACGAGAACCCGCCCAGGCTCCGCACCCACGACCGCTACGGCAACCGGATCGACGAGGTGGACTTCCACCCGAGCTGGCACCGGCTGCTCGGGCACGCCGTCGGGGCGGGGCTGACCGACGCCTGGGGGCGGCCGGGCGGCCATGTGCGGCGCGCCGCCGGGTTCCTGGTGTGGACGCAGGCGGAGGCGGGCCACGGGTGCCCGCTGTCGATGACGCACGCGGCGGTGCCCGCGCTGCGGACCGATCCGGCGCTGGCCGCCGAGTGGGAGCCCCGGCTCACCTCCCATGTGTACGAGGAGGGGCTGCGGCCGGCCGGCGACAAGGCCGGGGTGCTCTTCGGGATGGGCATGACGGAGAAGCAGGGCGGCAGCGACGTCCGGGCCAACACCACGCAGGCCAGGCCGCTCGGGGACGCCGGGGAGTATCTGCTGACCGGGCACAAGTGGTTCTGCTCGGCGCCGATGTGCGACGGGTTCCTGGTGCTCGCGCAGGCGCCCGGCGGGCTGACCTGCTTCCTGGTGCCCCGGGTGCTGGACGACGGGACCCGCAACACGTTCCGGATCCAGCGGCTCAAGGACAAGCTGGGCAACCGGTCCAACGCCTCCAGCGAGGTCGAGTTCGACGAGACGTGGGCGCGCCGGGTCGGGGACGAGGGGCGCGGGGTGCGCACCATCATCGAGATGGTGGCGGCGACCCGGCTTGACTGCGTGGTGGGTTCGGCGGCGCTGATGCGGCAGGGCGTGGCGCAGGCGATCCACCACGCCGCGTACCGCAGCGCGTTCGGCGGGGTGCTGATCGAGAAGCCGCTGATGAGGAACGTGCTGGCGGATCTGGCGCTGGAGTCGGAGGCGGCGACCGCGCTGGCGCTGCGGCTCGCGGCGGCTCAGGACGCCGTCCAGAGCACCGGCAGCGAGCAGGACCAGGCGCTGCTGCGGCTCGCGGTGCCGGCCGCCAAGTACTGGGTGACCAAACGCTGTACGCCGGTCGTCGCCGAGGCCCTCGAATGTCTGGGCGGCAACGGGTACGTGGAGGAGTCCGGGCTGCCCCGGCTGTTGCGCGAGTCGCCGTTGAACTCGATCTGGGAGGGCTCGGGCAACGTCCAGGCGCTGGACGTACTGCGGGCGCTCCAGCGCGAGCCGCACGCCCTGGACGCCTTCCTTCAGGAGGTCGGGCAGGCACGCGGCGCGGACCACCGCCTGGACGGGTCGATCAAGAACCTGCTGACGGAGCTGGCCGACCTGGACGGCATCGAGGCGCGGGCGCGCCGCCTGGTGGAGCGGATGGCGCTGGTGCTCCAGGGGGCGCTGCTGGTGCGGTGGGCGCCGTCGGAGGTGGCGGACGCGTTCTGCGCGTCCCGGCTCGGCGGCGACTGGGGTACGGCCTTCGGGACGCTGCCGCACACGCTCGACCTGGGCGCGGTCGTGGAGCGGGCGCGGGCGCGGGTCTGACCCGCGGCGGGGCCGGGCCGACCGGCGTTCCGGGAAAGGCGGACGCCCGGGCCTTCAGCGGCCCGGGCGTCCTCACCGGAACGTGCGTCGGGGGTGGTGCTGCGCCGACACGGCACCACCCCCGCACTCTCATGTGCCCTCACGGGCCATGACGACCGGACGTCCGGTGTTCCACCACCTTCGTACACACGCGCGGTCGTTCGCGAGAGTTGCAAAGGGTTGCAACCTTGTGCGGCATATCGCCGCGCGCGAACGGCCGGGCGGGCACGATGAACAGGTGGCACCCGCGTTCAACTCCCCCTCGGAACGCGGGTGCCGGCAGGAGGACCCAGTGCAGGACACCACCCCCCTCGACCCGGCCCGGCTGGCCGCGATGGACGTGCGGGAAGCCACTCGGCTACTGAAGGGCATGCGGGCGGCCGCGCTCGCCGGACTGCCCTCCAAGGTCGCCCCGCGCGCGGAGATAGACGCGTCCTGGCGCCGGGTGCTCGGCCACGGCGTGGACCCGGACGGCGCCCGCCAGACCAGGCTGCTGCCGCTGGCGGAGGTGGAGCGGCGGCGCCAGTCCTCCCCGCTCAGGGAGGTGCTGCCGGTGCTGCGGGAGGCGCTGGTGTCGGTCGCGGACGCCGCGCAGCACATCATGGTCGTCTCCGACGCGGACGGAAAGCTGCTGTGGCGCGAGGGCCACGCCTCAGTGCTGCGCAGCGCCGACGCGCTGGGCTTCGAGGTCGGGGCCGACTGGAGCGAGGGCGTGGTGGGGACCAACGGGGTGGGCACACCGCTGGTCACCGGCCGCCCGATGCAGGTGTACTCGGCCGAGCACTTCGTCTCCACCCACCACACCTGGACGTGCGCGGGCGCGCCGATCGTCGACCCGCGCGACGGACGGCTGCTCGGCGTGGTCGACGTGAGCGGCCCGCTGTCGACGATGCACCCGGCGACGCTGGCGTTCGTCACCTCCGTCTCGCGCCTCGCCGAGGCCGAACTGCGCACCCGCCATCTCGCCGCCGTGGAGCGGCTGCGCACGGTGGCGGCTCCCGTGCTGTGCCGGGTCGGCGGCCGGGCGCTCGCCGTGGACACCAACGGCTGGACGGCCGCGGTGACGGGGATGCCGCCGGTGGACCGGCTGCCGCTGCCGAAGTCGTTCCGGGCGGGCCGCGTCTGGCTGCCCTCGCTCGGCATGTGCGCGGTGGAGCCGCTGCCGGGCGGCTGGCTGGTGCAGGCGGTGGGCGACGACGTACGGCCTGCGGACGCGATACCCCGGCGGGTGGTGCTGGACCTGAGCCGCCCGCGCCGCTCCTCGGTGACGGTCTCGGGGGACGCGGGCAGCTGGACCCAGGAGCTGAGCCCGCGCCACGCCGAGCTCCTCTACGTACTGGCCCTGCACCGCACCGGCCGCACGGCCGCGCAGCTGGCCCACGACATCTTCGAGGACCCGACGCGTACGGTGACGGTACGGGCGGAGATGTCCCGGTTGCGGCGCCATCTGGCCGAGGTGCTGGCCCACCGGCCGTACCGGTTCGCGGAGGACGTGGAGGTGGAGGTGGTCCGGCCGCCCCACGCGGCGGACCTGCTCCCGCACTCGACGGCCCCGGCGGTGCGAGGGGCCCGCGCCCGCCACCACCCGCACTGACCTGCGCTTGAACGGGGAGCCCCGGCCGTGATTCGGTGACGGCATGAGCATCCCCGTCACCACCTGGTCCCTGGAGCAGACGTCCCCGGCCGACCTGCGCCCCGCCGCCGAGCCCGCCGGAGACATCCGGATCGTCCGCGCCGAGGTGCCCTCACCGGAGTTCAGCCGCTTCCTCTACACGGCGGTCGGCGGCGACATCCACTGGCTCGACCGGCTGCCGTGGCCGTACGCGAAGTGGCGCGAGTTCCTGGCCCGGCCGGGCGTGGAGACGTGGGTGGCGTACGAGAACGGCACCCCGGCGGGTTACGTCGAGCTCGAAGCGCAGGACGAGGGCGCGGTGGAGATCGTCTACTTCGGCCTGATCCCGGCGTTCCGGGGCCGGCGCATAGGCGGCCACCTCCTGTCGTACGGCATCGCCCGCGCATGGGACCTGGCCGACCGCTGGCCGGACCGCGCCGCGACCAAGCGGGTGTGGGTGCACACGTGCTCACTGGACGGGGAGCACGCGATGGACAACTACCTGCGGCGGGGGTTCCGCCTCTTCGACACGAAGGTGGAGGAGCAGGCGGAGGCGGCGACGCCGGGGCCTTGGGCGGGGGCGCACTAGTCCGTCTGGTCGGGTGAGCGCACCGTCAGGTGGTCCTGGATGAAGTCGCGCAGGACCTGTTGGGGATTTCGGGCCGGGATCAGCGCTCGGGTGCCCACTGCGCCGGCCCGCTCCCAGGCGGCCCTGGGGAACGCTCCGAACTGACAGAGCAGGGCTCCGGCGTACGACCGCCCGGCGGCCGGGAGCTGGGCGAGCATGCGGACCTGGACCGGGGAGAGGCCCGCCATCCGGAGGAAGCGCTCCCCCACCTCCGGGGCGGCACCGGCCCTCAGCACGCTTAGCACCATTAAATCGGAGACCCTTGCGCCGGGCCTGAGTCCCAGTTCCCTCGCCAGCCTCGCATCGGACACCTCCGGGGCGAGGCGAGTGAGGGGTTCGCTCCCGTTGCCCACGAGGGCCAGCGCGGCCAGGATGCGCGGGTCGACCCGCACTCCCCGCGGTGCGTCCGTTCCTGCGTCGACCCAGATCGCCATCGCGAGCAGGCTCACCCGCTTGACGAGGTGGTCGTCCTCACCGGTGGCGAAGGGCTTCCACACCCACAGGAAGCCAGGGGCGTAGGAGCTCTGCGGGAGCTGCCGGAGCGCCTGCTCAATCTCCGGGTCCCGCAGCATGTCCGCCAGGAAGAACGCTGTCGCAGGCCACATCTGTACGTGCTCGGGGTAGTCCGCCAGTGCCACGGCCGCGCGCGGGGTCCGTATCTCCCACAGCAGCCTCAACGCGGCAGGTTCCCCGCTCAGCGCGGCCCGCCGCAGCGCGGGGACCGCCAGGTCGCCCATGGCCACCAGAGCCGGTCCGGCCCCCGGGACCGTGGGCAGCAGTTCGGCGAGCCGCTCCGCCGCCCTCGGCAGATTGGTGGCCGCGAGCGCGGCCAGCGCCGCTTCCTGACGCTCGGCGCGACGGCCGTCGGCCGCGAACACCGAGAGCATGCCGAACACGGCCGTGCCCCGTGTCCGTCGCGAGGCCGCCGCCACCGCGAACGCGGCGATGACCGCCTGGCGGTCCGTGCCCGGCTCCCGGCCCAGACGGTCACGGAACATCCGGACGATCTCCTCGACCAGCGCCTCGTCCACCACCTGCGCGTCCGCCACGCACTGGAACGCGAGCACCGGGTCCCGCTCCAGCACCGTCCGTACGACCTCCGTGCAGTCGCGCGGCTCCGCACCGCACCACAGCCGTACCGTCTCCCGCCACGCGGCCGGGTCGCGGGCGTAGCGGGCGAGCAGGCCCCGCGGGTCCGCCGCGAGGTGGGTCGCGGCCAGATACTCCTGGAGCGTGAGGTGCGCGAACTGGTAGCGCTCCCCGCTGTCCACCGCCAGCAGCAGCCCGCTCCGCTCGACGATCTCCTCCAGCACCTCCTGTGCCCGCTCGACCGGACGGCCCTGCACCGCCAGCGCGGCCCGTACGTGCGTGAGCACCTCCCGCTCCGGCAGCGCCAGGCGGTCGTGGACGTCCGAGGGGACGTCCTGCGCGGCCAGCGCCAGGTGTTGCAGGACCGCCTTCTTCACCGGGTGCGAGAAGCGCGCGTCGCGCTGGCGGTCGCCGAGCAGGCTGTCCGTGACCTGCTTGTAGAAGTCGGCGCGGGTGTGCGGAAGCACCTGGTCGGTGCCCGCGTACACATGGCTGTACAGATACGCGACCATCGTCAGGAGCAGCGGGTTGCGCGCCAGCGGCATCAGCTGCGGGGTGTCGCGCAGCGCACCGAGCAGCTGCTCCACGGTGTCGGCGGGCAGGTGCTCCGGCCAGGGCCAGCCGTGCAGGAAGCGGCGCACCAGGCGCTCGTCGAACTCCTGGACCCGCAGCGTCCGGTCGACGTCCTCGTTGAACTCGCCCCGGTAGACGGCGATCCGGCAGGTGACCACCGTCCGGCACTTCGCGTGGGTCCGCATGAACTGGCCGATCGCGTCCGCGACCTCCTTGCGCCGGGCCGTCGGCACCTCGTCCAGACCGTCGAAGTACACGGCGAGGCGGCCCTCCGCGAGCGCCCGGTCGGCCCACTTCCCGGCAGCCGGGAAGTCATGGTCCGCGAAGTGTTTCACGATGTGGTCACGAAGGTCCCCCTTCTCCAGGTTCACCTCGTGCAGCTTCAGCAGGACCGGTACGTCGACGAGCTCCCCCGGTTCCGCCCTCGGCGGGCGGCGGCGCCCGTACCAGGTGCGGCGGGGCGGGCCGTCCGGGCGGTAGCGCTCGCGGCACCAGGCGAGGACGGTGTGGCGCAGGAGCATCGTCTTGCCCGCGCCGGGGACGCCGAGGACCACGGCCCGGCGGGCCTCGTGCAGCGACGCCGCCGCCTCGCTCTGCTCCGCGCCCGCGCCGAAGCCGGACGCGGTGCGCAGCGGGACGTACACCGCCGCCATGTCCATGGCCTGCGGGTCGTCGACCCGGAAGGAGACGGAGAAGCGTTCGTGGCGCTCGTGGACGCGGACGATGTAGCGGCGCAGGGCCGTACGGGCGAGCGGGGCGCTGCCCGCGAGCCGGTCGTAGAGGAGGGCGGCGGCCTTGTCTACGAGTGACGTGAACCAGTCCTTCAGCTTGAGGACCAGTACCCCGGCGGCGAAGGCCGCGACGGCCGGGCCCCATGTCTGCGGCTGACTCCACACGAGCGTGCCCCCTCACCCCCGGCGCCTCCCGGCACAAGGCAGGATAGGAGCGGCGCCGGTCCCGCGTCCGGTGGATGCCCGAGGTGACCCACAACACAGCGTCTCAGGATGCGGGACATTGTTGTCCACATTTTGGATAGTGGTGGACTGGCCAGAGATGCCCGTGACACGCTTCCGTCATGTCCGGAACTGGAATTGCCTTGGTGAGTCGACGACACGTCGACCTGGGCCGCATGTCCAGCGCCATCTGTCCGGCCCGCTGAGAGACCCCAGCACCGCCGCCCCCAGTCTTCTTCACCGTACTTGCGCACCGCCGCGCCCGCAGCGCGAGTGTGCAGGTCAGAGCCGCCCTCCTGCAGTCCCGAAGGACGTATCCCCATGGCCGCCACCCCAGACAAGCCCGCCTCCGCCGCCCCCCGTCGCAAGCCGGGGCGCCACCGTGGTGAAGGCCAGTGGGCCGTCGGTCACTTCACGCCGCTCAACGGGAACGAGCAGTTCAAGAAGGACGACGACGGTCTCAATGTGCGGACACGTATTGAGACGATTTACTCCAAGCGCGGATTCGACTCCATCGACCCCAACGACCTGCGCGGACGCATGCGCTGGTGGGGTCTGTACACCCAGCGCAAGCCCGGGATCGACGGCGGCAAGACCGCGATCCTGGAGCCGGAGGAGCTCGACGACGCGTACTTCATGCTGCGCGTGCGGATCGACGGCGGGCGGCTGACCACCGAGCAGCTGCGGGTGATCGGGGAGATCTCGCAGGAGTTCGCGCGCGGGACCGCCGACCTCACCGACCGGCAGAACATCCAGTACCACTGGATCCGCATCGAGGACGTGCCGGAGATCTGGCGCCGCCTCGAAGCGGTCGGCCTGTCGACCACCGAGGCGTGCGGCGACACCCCGCGCGTCATCCTCGGCTCGCCGGTCGCCGGCATCGCCGAGAACGAGATCGTCGACGGCTCGCCCGCGATCGACGAGATCCAGCGCCGGTTCATCGGCAACCCCGAGTTCTCCAACCTGCCGCGCAAGTTCAAGTCCGCGATCTCCGGCTCGCCGCTGCTCGACGTGGCGCACGAGATCAACGACATCGCCTTCGTCGGCGTCGAACACCCCGAGTACGGCCCCGGCTTCGACCTGTGGGTCGGCGGCGGGCTCTCCACCAACCCCAAGCTGGGCGTGCGGCTCGGCGCCTGGGTGCCGCTGGAGGACGTGCCGGACGTGTTCGGCGGCGTCATCGGCATCTTCCGCGACTACGGCTACCGCCGGCTGCGCACCCGCGCCCGGCTGAAGTTCCTGGTGGCCGACTGGGGCGCGGAGAAGTTCCGCCAGGTCCTGGAGGACGAGTACCTGGAGCGCAAGCTGACCGACGGGCCCGCGCCCCAGCAGCCGCCCGCGGTCTGGCGCGACCACCTCGGCGTCCACCGGCAGAAGGACGGCCGCTTCTACGTCGGGTTCGCGCCCCGCGTCGGCCGCGTCGACGGCACCACCCTGACCAAGATCGCGGAGCTCGCCGAGGCACACGGCTCGGGCCGGCTGCGGACCACCGCCGAGCAGAAGATGATCGTGCTCGACGTGGCCGAGGAGCAGGTCGAGTCGCTGGTGGCGGGCCTGGAGGCGCTGGATCTGAAGGTCGCGCCGTCCCCGTTCCGCCGCGGCACCATGGCCTGCACCGGCATCGAGTACTGCAAGCTGGCGATCGTCGAGACCAAGGCGCGCGGCGCCGCGCTCATCGACGAACTGGAGCGCCGCATCCCGGACTTCGACGAGCCGCTCACCATCAACATCAACGGCTGCCCGAACGCCTGCGCCCGTATCCAGGTCGCGGACATCGGTCTCAAGGGCCAGCTCGTCCTGAACGACCAGGGCGAGCAGGTCGAGGGCTACCAGGTGCACCTGGGCGGCGCGCTCGGCCTGGAGGCGGGCTTCGGCCGCAAGGTCCGCGGCCTGAAGGTCACTTCGGACGAACTGCCCGACTATGTGGAGCGGCTCCTCAAGCGCTTCGAGGCCGAGCGCGAGAGCGGCGAGCGGTTCGCCGCGTGGACCGCCCGCGCCACCGAGGAGGCCCTGTCGTGAGCGAGCGAGCGGCGCCCTTCTACTGCCCCTACTGCGGCGACGAGGACCTGCGGCCCAGCGAGCAGGGACACAGCGCCTGGGAATGCGCGGCGTGCAGCCGCGCATTCCAGCTGAAGTTCCTCGGGCTGCTGGCCCGGGGGCTCCAGCGAGCCGACACCGGAGGGGACGAGCAGATATGACGACGACTCAGGAGCAGCGCACCGGAGCGGAGTTGAAGGCCCTGGCCGAGCAGGCCGGGCGCGACCTGGAGGACGCCTCCGCCCTGGAGATCCTCCAGTGGGCGGCCGACACCTTCGGCAAGCGGTTCTGCGTGACCTCCTCGATGGAGGACGCGGTGGTCGCCCACCTCGCCTCCCGGGCGATGCCCGGCGTGGACGTCGTGTTCCTCGACACCGGCTACCACTTCCCGGAGACCATCGGCACCCGGGACGCGGTGGCCGCCGTGCTGGACGTCAACGTCATCACGCTGACGCCACGTCAGACCGTGGCCGAGCAGGACGCCGAGTACGGACCCAGGCTGCACGACCGCGACCCGGACCTGTGCTGCGCGCTGCGCAAGGTCAAGCCGCTCCAGGAGGGCCTGACCGCGTACTCCGCGTGGGCGACCGGCCTGCGCCGCGACGAGTCCCCGACCCGGGCGAACACCCCGGTGGTCGGCTGGGACGAGAAGCGGCAGAAGGTCAAGGTCTCCCCGATCGCCCGCTGGACGCAGGACGACGTGGACGCGTACGTCGCGGAGCACGGCGTGATCACCAACCTGCTGCTCATGGACGGCTATCCGTCCATCGGCTGCGCGCCCTGCACCCGCCGCGTGGCGGAGGGCGAGGACGCGCGGGCCGGCCGCTGGGCCGGGCGCAACAAGACCGAGTGCGGGCTGCACGGCTGATGACCAACACCCAGGAGAACCAAGTGAGCGCGGCGACCACCGGAGCCACCGTCTGGCTGACCGGGCTGCCCAGCGCGGGCAAGACCACCCTCGCGTACGAGCTGGCGGAGCGGCTGCGCGGGGAGGGCCACCGGGTGGAGGTGCTCGACGGCGACGAGATCCGCGAGTTCCTCTCGGCCGGGCTCGGCTTCACCCGCGAGGACCGGCACACCAACGTCCAGCGGATCGGCTTCGTCGCCGAACTGCTCGCCTCCAACGGCGTCAAGGCGCTGGTGCCGGTGATCGCGCCGTACGCGGACAGCCGTGACGCGGTCCGCAAGCGCCACCAGTCCGAGGGCACCCCCTACCTGGAGGTGCACGTCGCCACACCCGTGGAGGTCTGCTCCGAGCGCGATGTGAAGGGCCTGTACGCCAAGCAGGCGGCGGGCGAGATCAGCGGGCTCACCGGGGTCGACGACCCCTACGAGGCCCCCGAATCGCCCGACCTGCGGATCGCGTCGCACCAGCAGACCGTCCGCGAGTCCGCGTCCGCGCTCCACGCACTGCTCACCGAGAGGGGTCTCGCATGACGACGACCGCTGCCGCCCCGGCCGGGGGCACCGACAGCCCGTACGCGCTGAGCCACCTCGACGCCCTGGAGTCCGAGGCGGTGCACATCTTCCGCGAGGTGGCGGGCGAGTTCGAGCGGCCGGTGATCCTCTTCTCCGGCGGCAAGGACTCGATCGTCATGCTGCACCTGGCGCTGAAGGCGTTCGCCCCCGCGGCGGTCCCCTTCACGCTGCTGCACGTCGACACCGGGCACAACTTCCCCGAGGTCATCGAGTACCGCGACCGGGTGGTCGCCGAGCACGGGCTGCGGCTGCACGTCGCCTCCGTGCAGGAGTACATCGACCGCGGCGTCCTCAAGGAGCGCCCGGACGGCACCCGCAACCCGCTGCAGACCGTGCCGCTGACCGAGGCCATCCAGCGGCACCGCTTCGACGCCGTGTTCGGCGGCGGGCGGCGCGACGAGGAGAAGGCCCGGGCCAAGGAGCGGGTGTTCTCGCTGCGCGACGAGTTCTCGCAGTGGGACCCGCGCCGCCAGCGCCCCGAGCTGTGGCAGCTCTACAACGGCCGGCACGCGCCGGGCGAGCACGTGCGGGTCTTCCCGCTCTCCAACTGGACCGAGCTGGACGTGTGGCAGTACATCGCCCGCGAGGAGATCGAGCTGCCGCAGATCTACTTCGCGCACGAGCGCGAGGTGTTCCGGCGGGCCGGCATGTGGCTGACCGCGGGCGACTGGGGCGGCCCCAAGCAGGGCGAGAGCGTCGAGAAGCGGCTGATCCGCTACCGCACGGTCGGCGACATGTCCTGCACCGGCGCCGTCGATTCCGACGCGACGACGCTGGACGCCGTGATCGCCGAGATCGCCGCCTCCCGGCTCACCGAGCGGGGCGCGACGCGCGCCGACGACAAGATGTCCGAGGCCGCGATGGAAGACCGCAAGCGCGAGGGGTACTTCTAAAATGTCCACGCACGTTGACCATGCTGTGCAGTTCGCGGACCTCTCCGCCACCACCCTGCTGCGCTTCGCGACCGCCGGATCCGTCGACGACGGCAAGTCCACCCTGGTGGGCCGGCTCCTGCACGACTCCAAGTCGGTCCTCACCGACCAGCTGGAGGCCGTCGAGGCCGCCTCCGCCAAGCGCGGCCAGGACGCCCCCGACCTGGCGCTGCTCACCGACGGCCTGCGGGCCGAGCGCGAGCAGGGCATCACCATCGACGTGGCCTACCGCTACTTCGCCACCCCCCGGCGCCGGTTCATCCTGGCCGACACCCCCGGGCATGTGCAGTACACCCGGAACATGGTGACCGGCGCCTCCACCGCCGACCTCGCCCTGGTCCTGGTCGACGCCCGCAACGGCGTGGTCGAGCAGACCCGCCGGCACGCCGCGGTCGCCGCCCTGCTGCGGGTGCCGCACGTGGTCCTTGCGGTCAACAAGATGGACCTGGTCGGGTACGAGGAGGCGGTCTTCGCGGCGATCGCCGAGGAGTTCACCACGTACGCCGCCGAGCTGGGCGTGCCGGAGATCACCGCGATCCCGATCTCGGCGCTGGCCGGCGACAACGTGGTGGAGCCGTCCGCGCACATGGACTGGTACGGCGGCCCGACCGTCCTGGAGCACCTGGAGACGGTCCCGGTCAGCCACGACCTCACCGGCTGCCACGCCCGGCTGCCCGTGCAGTACGTGATCCGTCCGCAGACCGCCGAGCACCCCGACTACCGGGGCTACGCGGGCCAGATCGCCGCGGGCACCTTCCGCGTCGGCGAGAGCGTGACCGTGCTGCCCTCGGGCCGCACCTCGAAGATCTCCGGGATCGACCTGCTCGGCGAGTCGGTGGACGTGGCCTGGACCCCGCAGTCCGTGACGCTGCTCCTGGACGACGACGTCGACATCTCGCGCGGCGATCTGATCGTGCCGAGCGGGGACGCGCCCGCGACCACGCAGGACGTGGAGGCGACGGTCTGCCACGTGGCGGACCTGCCGCTCGCCGTGGGCCACCGCGTGCTGCTCAAGCACGGCACCCGTACGGTCAAGGCGATCGTCAAGGACATCCCGTCCCGGCTGACCCTGGACGACCTGTCGCTGCACCCGCACCCGGGGCAGCTGGTCGCCAACGACATCGGCCGCGTCAAGATCCGTACCGCCGAGCCGCTGCCGCTCGACTCGTACGCCGACTCGCGGCGCACCGGTGCCTTCATCCTGATCGACCCGGCCGACGGCACCACGCTCACCGCGGGGATGGTCGGCGAGTCGTTCGCCTCGCCCGAGCCGGTCAAGGCCGACGTCGACTACGACGGGTGGGACTTCTGACCATGAGCGTCCAGGACTTCTACTCCACGTTCGCGAAGGAGGGCGGCCGCATCGGCAGCGGCGTCCTCGGCAGCGGTCAGGGCGGGGTCGGCCGATGTGCGCGATGACGTACGCGCACCGCTCGCGCGCCCCGCGGCTCCACCCGCACGACCCGCTCCATCCGCACAGACGAAGACCTGCCGCTCCCCCGGCCAACTCCCCCGTCCCCAGGGGGACTTGACCGCCGGGCCAACGAGAGGAACACCTCCCGTGCCTGCCAACCGCACCGCCCTTCGCCGCAGCCTCGCCGCCGCCGCTGCCCTCCCGCTGCTCGCGCTGGCCGCGTGCAGCTACGGCTCCGAGAAGAAGTCCGACGACAGCCAGAACGCCGGGGCCGCCTCCGACGCCAAGAAGCTGTCGGCGGACACCGTGAAGATCGGCTACTTCCCGAACCTCACCCACGCCACCGCGCTGGTCGGCGTCCAGGAGGGCCTGTTCCAGAAGGAACTGGGCGGCACCCAGGTGAAGACCTCCACCTTCAACGCGGGCCCCTCGGAGATCGAGGCGCTGAACGCCGGATCGATCGACATCGGCTGGATCGGCCCGTCCCCGTCGATCAACGGCTACACCAAGTCCAAGGGCCAGAACCTGCGCATCATCGGCGGCTCCGCCTCGGGCGGCGTGAAGCTGGTGGTCAACCCGGACAAGATCAAGTCCCTGGACGAGGTCAAGGGCAAGAAGATCGCCACCCCGCAGCTCGGCAACACCCAGGACGTGGCCTTCCTCAACTGGATCGCGGAGAAGGGCTGGAAGGTCGACGCCCAGAGCGGCAAGGGCGACGTCTCCGTGGTGCGCACGGACAACAAGATCACCCCGGACGCCTACAAGTCCGGCTCCATCGACGGCGCCTGGGTGCCGGAGCCGACCGCGTCCAAGCTGGTCGCGCAGGGCGCGAAGGTGCTCCTGGACGAGGCCGACCTGTGGGCCGACAAGGAGTTCGTGATCACGAACATCATCGTGTCGCAGAAGTTCCTCAAGGCGCACCCCGACGTCGTCGAGGCGGTGCTGCGCGGCTCGGTGAAGACCAACGACTGGATCAAGGCCAACCCGGACAAGGCCAAGGCCTCCGCTAACACCGCGCTGAAGGCGCTCAGCGGCAAGGCGCTCCCCGCGAACGTCCTGGACCCGGCCTGGCAGTCGATCAAGACCACCGACGACCCGCTGGCCGCCACCCTCGGCATCGAGGCCGACCACGCCGTCAAGGCCGGTCTGCTGAAGAAGCCCGACCTGGACGGCATCTACGACCTGGCCCCGCTCAACAAGGTCCTCAAGGCCCTGGGCAAGCCCGCGGTCGCCGACGCCGGCTTCGGCGTCAAGTAACCCCGAATCCGCACCAGTTCCCAGGAGGTGACGACCATGGCCACCGCAGTCGCCGAGGCCGAGGAGCGTGCCACGACGGAGTACGCCGCCCGGATCGGGCACGTATCGAAGTCGTTCGCCGGTCCCGCCGGCCCCCAGCTCGTGCTCGACGACATCACCCTCGATGTCGCGCCGGGCGAGTTCGTCACCCTCCTGGGAGCCTCCGGGTGCGGCAAGTCGACGCTGCTGAACCTGGTGGCGGGCCTCGACAAGCCGACCGCCGGGACGATCGAGACGCCCGGCGGGCGGCCCGCCCTGATGTTCCAGGAGCACGCGCTGTTCCCGTGGCTGACCGCGGGCAAGAACATCGAGCTCGCCCTGCGGCTGCGCGGCGTGCCCAAGGCCGAACGCCGCGAGCGCGCCGAGGAGCTGCTCGAACTGGTGCGGCTGACCGGCGCGTACGGCAAGCGGGTGCACGAGCTGTCCGGCGGTATGCGCCAGCGCGTGGCGATGGCCCGCGCGATCGCGCAGGACAGCCAACTGCTGCTGATGGACGAGCCGTTCGCGGCGCTCGACGCGATCACCCGGGACGTGCTGCACGACGAGCTGACCCGCATCTGGCGCGCTGCGAACACCAGCGACTCCGTCGCGGGGAACCTGTCCGTCCTGTTCGTCACGCACAACGTGCGCGAGGCGGTCCGGCTCGCTCAGCGCGTGGTGCTGCTCTCGTCCCGGCCGGGCCGGGTGGCGCACCAGTGGACCGTGGACATCCCGCAGCCGCGCCGTATCGAGGACTCCGACGTCGCGGAGCTCTCCGTAGAGATCACCGAACAACTGCGTGGGGAGATCCGCCGCCATGGCCAGCACTGAGACGTCGACGGGCGAGGAGCCCGTCAAGACCGTCGAGGCCGACAAGGACACCCACGACCTGGCCGGTCTGGAGGCGGGCCTCGACGCACTGGAGACGGTGCAGAGCGGCCGCACGCCGCTGCGCGAGACCCTGGTCCAGAAGGTCCTGCCGCCCCTCTCCGCGATCGCGCTGGTCCTGGTGGTCTGGCAGGGCCTGGTGTGGGCGGAGGTCGCCGACGAGACCAAGCTGCCCTCGCCGTCCTCGGTCTGGTCGGGCCTCAAGGAGCTGTGGCTCCAGGGCACCCTGCTCGACATCGTGTGGACCAGCGTCTCGCGCGGGCTGCTCGGCTTCCTGCTCGCGCTGGCCATCGGGACGCCGCTGGGGCTGATCGTGGCCCGGGTGAGGTTCATCCGCGCCGCCATCGGTCCGATCCTGTCCGGCCTCCAGTCGCTGCCGTCGGTGGCCTGGGTGCCGCCCGCGGTGATCTGGCTCGGTCTGAACAACTCGATGATGTACGCGGTGATCCTGCTCGGCGCGGTGCCCTCGATCGCCAACGGCCTGGTCTCCGGCGTCGACCAGGTCCCCCCGCTGTTCCTGCGCGCGGGCCGCACGCTGGGCGCCACCGGTCTGCGCGGCACCTGGCACATCGTGATGCCCGCCGCCCTGCCCGGCTATCTGGCGGGCCTGAAGCAGGGCTGGGCGTTCTCCTGGCGCTCGCTGATGGCCGCCGAGATCATCGCCTCCTCGCCCGATCTCGGCCTGGGGCTCGGCCAGTTGCTGGAGAACGGCCGCAACAACTCCGACATGCCCGGCGTCTTCCTCGCCATCTTCCTGATCCTGATCGTCGGCATCGCGATCGACCTGCTCATCTTCAGCCCGCTGGAGCGCTATGTGCTGCGCAGCCGCGGTCTGCTGGTGAAGAGCTGAGCCACGATGTACGGACCCGTCCTCCTCGTCATCGCCCACGGCAGCCGCGACCCGCGGCACGCGGCGACCGTGCACGCCCTGGTGCGGCGCGTGCGGTCGATGGGGGTGCCCCCTGGTCGAGCGGAGCCGAGACCTTGGGGAGGCCCGGGCTGCGCGTGGAGACCGGCTTCCTGGACTTCAACGCCCCTTCGGTGCCACGGGTCCTGGAGCGCCTGGCCTTCGAAGGCGTACGGGAAGTAGTGGCCCTCCCCCTGCTCCTGACCCGGGCCTTCCACGCCAAGGCCGACATCCCGGCGGTGCTCGCCCAGGCGCCGCCGCAGCTGGACATCCGCATCGCCGACGTCCTCGGCCCGTCGCCGCTGCTCCTGTCCACGGTGGAGCGACGGCTCCAGGAGGCCCTGTACGAGGCGGGGCTCACCCCCGCCGACAAGCGCTCGACCGGGGTCGTCCTGGCCTCGGCGGGCTCCACGGACCCGGAGGCGATCGCAGTGATCGCTGACGTAGCGCGGGAGCTGCGGCACACCGGTTGGTGCGCCGTGCGACCTGCGTTCGCCTCCGCTGTTCTTTCTGGGGGCTATCCCCGTACGGAAGACGCGGTACGGGAGCTGCGGGCGTCCGGCGTGCGGCGTGTCGCCGTCGCCCCGTACGTCATCGCCCCCGGCTTCCTGCCGGACCGGATCGCCCGGGGCGCGCGGGACGCCGACGTGCTGGCCGATGTACTGGGCGCGGCCCCGGAGCTGGCCCGGCTGCTGCTCGTACGGTACGAGGAGGCCCGCGCGCGGGCGGCGGGACCGGCCGCGCTCACCGCCTGAGCAGGTCCTCGGCGAGCGGGGTGCGGGCGTACTGGACGCTGCGGCCCCGCCGGGCGCGCTGCAGCAGCCCCGCGTCGTAGAGCACCGACAGGTGCTGGCTCACCGCGCCCGGGGTGATCTCCAGACGCCGGGCGAGCTCGGTGGTGGTGGCCGGTTCCGCGAGCAGGGTGAGCAGTCGGGCGCGGGCCGGGCCGAGGAGGCGGACCAGGGCGCGGTCGTTCACCGGCGGCGGCAGCTCGCTGAGCGTTCCCCGGCCGTGCGCCGGGTAGTTGAGGACCGGCGGCAGACCGGGGTCGATGGTGGAGATGGCGCCGCGCGCGAACGTGGTCGGCATCAGGATCATGGACCGGCCCGCGACCTGGATGTCGGCCGCCGGCCACTTGTCCGGCATCGGGTGCTTGAGCCGCACCCGGTCCCCGTGCCAGGTGAGCCGTTTGTCGAGGTCCGGGAAGAGCACGGCCGCGCCCTGCTCGGCCAGCACCTTCGACTGCCGGGCGAGATCGGCCTCCAGGACCGCGCGGGCCCTCGGCCACCAGTCGGGGGCGAGGCACTCGTGCCAGTAGCGGTCGAACGCGGCGGCGACCCGCTCCAGGAGCGCCGCCGGGTCGGCGAGCCCGTCCCGCAGCAGCGGCGGCAGCTCCGCGTCGCCGAAGGTGCGCAGCACATCCGGCCCGATCACCTCGACCGGCGTGGCCCGCAGCTGCGCCAGCTGCTCGGCGAACGTGGCCCGTACCTTGTGCGGCCGGGGCGTCAGGAAGTCCGGGATGAAGCCGTGTGGGGCGACCAGCGCGGCGAACAGCTCGGTGTCCTGGCGCTCGTAGAGCGGGCGCAACCGGCGCAGCCACGGCCGCTGATGGGGAAAGCGCGAGGTGTCCCACCAGCCCCACAGCGAGAACACCGCCTCCTGGAACGGCGAGTACGCGAACGACGTGCTCGCGAGGTCGCCGACGCCGAACCTGAACTCGATCACACCGGCCCCGCCGTCCCCCGTGGTCCCACCCTTTAGTCCGACGCTAAATGATTGCCCCTGGCGTGTACACACCGGGTTGAGTGACGGCATGACCGCCACCGCGCAGACCCCCGCCCCACCCGCTACCAGAGCCGGACTCCTCCCCGTCGACCCGGTGCTGCGCCGGCTCGCCGCGATGACGTCCCTCAACTCCTTCGGCAACGGCCTCTTCTTCCCCGTCAGCGTGCTGTACTTCACCCGCGTCTGCGGCATCGGCGCGACCCACGTCGGGTTCGGGCTCACGGTGGCCGGGCTGTTCGGGGTGGCGGCGGGCATCCCCGCCGGGCGGGCCTCCGACCGCTGGGGCAGCCGTCGGGTGATCGCCGCGCTGTGGCTGGGCTGCGGCGCCACGATGGCCGCGTACTCCCTGGTCGACGGCTATGCGGGCTTCCTGGTGGCGGCCGTCTGCTACGCCTCGCTCAACCAGGCGAGCTGGGGCGTGAAGTCCGCGCTCTTCGCGGACGTGCTGCCCGCCGCGACCCGGGTGGAGGCGCGCGGCTATCTGCGGATGGTCACCAATGTGGCGATGGGCGTGGGCGGCGCGATCGGCGCGGTGGCCCTCCAGGCCGACACCCGCGCCGCCTACCTCGCCCTGATCCTCGTCAACGCGGCCACCTATGTGGTGCCCGCCGTGTTCGTACGGAGCCTGCCGCTCAACGCCGCTGCCGCCGCGCGCGACGCGCAGAGCACGGCGCAGGCCCCGGCCGAGAGCCGCTGGCGGGCGGTACGGGACCTGCCCTACCTGGCGGTGACCGTCCTCAACGCGGTGACCATCCTCCAGTTCAGCCTGCTCGAAGTGGGCATGCCGCTGTGGATCGTGGAGAACACCGAGGCCCCGCGCTGGTCGGTGGCGCTGGTGATGATCGTCAACTGCGTGCTGGTGGCGCTGCTCCAGGTGCGGGCGACCCGGGGCGCCTCCGACGTGCCCGGCGCGGTACGGGCGATGGGCCGCGCGGGGCTGCTGCTCGGGGCGGCGTGCGTGGTCTTCGCGCTGTCCGCCGGGCTCTCCCCACTGTGGGCGGCGGCGGTGCTCGCCGCCGGCGCGGTGATCCAGGTGTTCGGCGAGGTCCTGTCCTCGGCCGGCGGCTGGACCCTGGGCTACGAACTCGCCGACTCCCGCGCGCAGGGTGTCTACCAGGGCGTGTTCAGCTCGGGCAGCGCGGTCGCGATGATGGCGGGCCCGGCCCTGATCACGGTGACAGCGGTGGGCCACGGCTTCGCGGGCTGGGCAATCCTGGCCACGCTGTTCGCGACAGCGGGCCTGGCGGTACGCCCGGCGGTGCGGTGGGCCGAGCGGGACGGGGAGTGGCGGGGCGAACGGTGAGGGGGGCAGGGGGGCTGGCG
Organism: Streptomyces sp. TLI_146; assembly: GCF_002846415.1. Classification (NCBI taxonomy): domain Bacteria; kingdom Bacillati; phylum Actinomycetota; class Actinomycetes; order Kitasatosporales; family Streptomycetaceae; genus Streptomyces; species Streptomyces sp. TLI_146. Next base: position 6,921,027 of record NZ_PJMX01000001.1, on the reverse strand, counting down.
CACCTGACGGGGGCCGAGCCCCGTACTACCCAGGGGCGCGGGGCTGGCGCACCTGACGACGAGCGAGCCCCGTACTACCCAGGGGCGCGGGGAACTGCGCGACCAGCCACCCACGGTCCGCAGCCGAACGACGACCCCCCTAAGCCGCAGACGTCGTGGCCGTCACGCTCACCCCCGCCCCCGTCCCCGCCGCCGTAACCGCGGCAACCGTGAAGGTGTACGAGGTGGAGGGCTCAAGAAACCCCACCACCCGGAACATCCCTTTGCCCGACGGCCGGGTGACCAGCACATCCCGCCCACCGACCGGCACCACCCGCCCGTCGGACACGGTGATCCGATACCCGATCACCTCGGCGTCCCCCGCACCCGCGGGCGGCGTCCACACCACCGTCACCGCACGGGCGCCGACGCGCACCTTCGCCCCGGTCGGCGCGCCGGCCACCACAGACGCCGCCCTCGGCGCGAGCGGCGCCGACGCGAGCGAGGGCGCGCTCTCCCCGTACGCGTTCCGCGCGGTCACGACCACCCGGAACGGCCCCTCCCCCGCCGCGAGCCCCCCGACCCGCACCACCGCGAGGCGCTTGAAGTCCGCCGCGTCGACGCTCGCCCGGGCCGCCTCCGTACCGTCCGGGCGCAGGGCGCGCGCCGTGTACCCGGTGACCGGTGAACCGCCGTCGACGAAGCTCGGGTTGAACGTGACGTACAGCCCGTCGCTCCCCGCCGTGCTCGTCCCGACCCGGGCGGGCGCCTCGGGCACGGACACCGCACCCGCCGTACGGGCGAGCACACCTCGGTACGCGGGCTCGATCCCGGCGTTGGCGACGACCTCGGGGGGCACGTCGGACAGTCCGGCCATGAGGTGGTTCCCGCTGGTCACCAGGCCCTTGTTGGAGCTGTCGGCGGCGCCCTCCTCCCACCAGTTGCCCGCGATCAGGGTCGGGTCGTTGTTGCCGAGCGCGTCGCGGTAGTCGGTGTGGCGGCTGGCGACGTTGGCGTACGCGGCCCCGTACAGCACATTGCCCTGGACGGTCTCGTACGTACAGCCGTTGTCGGTGTAGACGCTCTTGCCCAGGCCCCACTGGTCGTGGATGACATTGCCGGTGACCTTCTCGCCGTCGGCCATCGAGGTGCCGGTCAGGCCCTGGGTGTAGACGCCTCCGCCGTCGTCGAGCAGTTGCATGTAGTCGAAGACCAGGTTGTCGCGCACGGCGTTGTCGTGGCTCGGGTTGGGCGTCGCGGGCGAGCCGATCTTGTCGGGCCAGCCGCCCCAGCCCAGGGAGATCGCGCTGTAGCCGAGGTGGTCGAGCTGGTTGTGGGCGATCGTGGTGTGCTGGGTGTAGCCGTCGAGGATGCCCACGCCGCCGTGGTACTCGCGCGGCAGGGCGTAGAGGTGATTGTTCGTCACTTCTACGCCCGAGGCGGCGGGTTGGCCGTCCACGCCGCCGATCTCCAGGCCGTTGCCGGAGATGTCGGTGAAGACGTTGCCGCGCACGGTGGAGTCCTTGGTCCCGGCGCCCAGGTCGAGCCCGGCCGCGCCCAGGTGCGCGAAGACGCTGTCGCTGATGCCGATGCGCCGCCCGTACGCGAAGGACACATTGCCCGGCATCTTCGTCCACGAGGCGAACGGGCAGGTGCCGCCGTCCACGAAACCGCACAGGCCCTGGGTCGCCCAGCCCTTCGGACCGGTGAGGGTGTAGCCCGCCTGGATCTCCGAGAACCCCTCGGGCCCGGACGGCGTCAGCCAGGTGGCGTAGCCGAACTGGAGGCCCTGGAAGGCGATGTCGTGCAGCGGCGCGGCCTTGGTGCCGCGCCCGTCGACGAGCTTCTCGGCGGCGGCCGCCTCCACGTCGGCGCGGCTCAGGTCCTCACCGGTGCGCGGCAGGTAGTAGACGGTGTGCGCGGAGCGGTCGAAGTACCACTCACCGGGCTGGTCGAGGAGCTCATAGGCGTTCTCCACGTACGAGGCCCGGCCGCCGTTGGTCAGACGGCCCGGGCCCACCATGCTCACGGTCCGGCCGGGCCGGTCCGGGAACTCCACGCGCTTGGTGGAGTTGTCCCAGCAGGGCTGGGCCATGGTGATCGCGGTGCCCGTCGCGGACGCGATCCGGCAGCGCGGCTCGGTCCACTGGCCGAGGCCGTTGCGCTCGACGTTCCACAGCGCCTCGCCGCTGGTGTAGACGAACTCGGCGTCGGCGGGGCGGCGCCAGCGCGCGAGGGTGTCGGCGGAGGCGGTGTAGCCGGTCGCCGTCATGGTCAGCCCGACCGGGACCTCGCCGCGCGCACGCCGGGCGCGCACCCCGTCCACGTACAACTGCCGGGTGTCGCCGAGCCCTTGGGGCGCCGGGGCGGACCAGAGGCCGGGGCGCCCGGCCACCGGCCGCCAGCCCTCGACCTTGCGTCCGCCGCTGATCAGCGTCGAGTCGGCACCCGCTCCCTGCCAGACGATCCGGTGCCCGGCCGGGCCGGAGTCGCGCGCGTCGAGGACGAGCGGCCCGGTCGTGCGGTACGTACCGGAGGCGAGGTGCACGGTGATGTCGCCGGAGTAGCGGGCGGAGCGGTAGTGCGCGGCCTTGTCGCGCGCCAGGTCGCGGGCGCGGGTCAGGGTGCGTACGGGGTGGCCCGCCGTGCCGTCGGCGGCGTCCCGGCCGGACGGGGAGACATATACGCCGGCGGTACGGGGCCCGGCCCCGGCCGACGGCACCAGCCCGGGGCCCGCCAGGACCAGGGCGGCGAGCACCCCGGTCAGTGCGGCTCGTGCGGGCGTGCTCCGGAGCGCGGGCATCCTGCCTCCTCTGGGGTCGACCCAGGGAAACATAGGAGCACTGGCAGGGAGCGGTCAACGCATGGGGCGAAATCGCTCCGCTCAAACACCCAACTCCCGCCAGTCATCCGATCACTTGAGCCGGTTCAGTCGAAGTCGAGACCGCCCGTCCGGGTCCGCTTCAGCTCGAAGAAGTCCGGGTGGGCGGCGATCACGCGCACACTGTCGAAGAGCCGGGCCGCCTCCTCGCCGCGCGGGATCGATCTCAGCACCGGGCCGAAGTAGACGGTCCCGTCGAGGTGCATCGTCGGCGTCCCGACGTACGCGTCCGCCTCCGGATCCTTGCCCGCGTCGTGGCTGCGCCGCACCGCCTCGTCGTAGGCGGGGTCGTGCGCGGCGTCCGCGAGCGCCGCCGGGAGGCCGAGCTCGGCCAGCGCCTGGGCGATGACCTCGTCGAAGTCCTCGTTCTTCTGCTGGTGTATCCGGGTGCCGTACGCCGTGTAGAGGTCGCGCAGCACCCCGTCCCCGTGGTCCTGCGCGGCCGCGACGGCCACCCGTACCGGGCGGATCGACTTGTCGACCAACTCCCGGTACCAGTCCGGGAGTTCGTTGCCGATGTTGTGCAGGTACAGGCTCATCACCCGGAACCGCAGATCGATGTTCCGGTGGCGCTCGACCTCCAGCATCCAGCGCGAGGTGATCCAGGCGAACGGGCAGGCGGGGTCGAAGTAGAAGTCGACGGTGGTGGGGCCGGTGTGCTCGGTGGTGTCCATAGGACGAAGGTAGCGGCGGATTGGCACCGGGGTCCGGGCCATTCGCGCACCGGTCGGCTGGGCCACTTCGCGCAGCGGCCCGGCCCCCGGCGGACGCTCAGGCTCCGGTCATCTCCACCAGCGCCTTGACCGTGTTCCAGTTGCGGGCCGTCGCCTCGACGCCCTTGAGCAGCGCGGGCTTCGCGAGTGCTTCGGCGAGCTTGGAGCGGCCGATGCCGTCGGGTGCGTACAGATAGAGGACCCGGTCGCCGAGGCGGAACGTGTCGGGCAGAAACGCCTTGGTGTCGATGCCCGCGAAGCGCTCGGGGTCGACGGGAGCGGAGAAGAACGTGGCGTGCAGCTGCTTGCCCTCCAGCTCGTCGGCCGGGAAGGGGCAGGCGTCCACGACGGCCTTCAGATAGGCGCCGGTGCGCACCATGCAGGCGACCCGGAAGCCGAAGTGCTTCTCGATGGCCTGCTCCAGCTCGGCGGCGAGCGCGTCGGGGTCGGCGGAGTCGCTGCTGAAGACGGCGTTCCCGCTGTTCAGATAGGTGCGTACGGAGCCGTGGCCGAGCTCGGTGAGCAGCGCTCTGAGCTCGGCCATCGGGACCTTCTTGGAGCCGCCCACATTGATCCCGCGCAGCAGGGCGGCGTACATCGTCGTCATGTCCACACGATAGGACGGCTCCCGTGCCTCGTGGGGGATGGCACGGGAGCCGTCGTTCACGACTGCGTGGGGACGGTTACTCGACGACCTTGAGCAGCTTGTTCGGGGTGCCCGCGCTGGGGTTGGAGATCTTGTCGGCGGTGGCTCCGCCGGTCAGCGCGTCCGAGACCTGGGCCGGGGTGGCGTCCTTGTGGCCCGCGAGGTAGACGGCGGCCGCGCCGACGACGTGCGGGGTCGCCATGGACGTACCCGAGATCGTCTTGGTGGCGTTGTCGTCCGTGTTCCAGTCGGAGGTGATGTCCGAGCCGGGGGCGTAGAGGTCCACCACCGAGCCGAAGTTGGAGAAGTCCGACTGCTTGTCGTCCTTGGTGGAGGAGGCCACCGTGATCGCCTCCTTCACGCGCGAGGGCGAGCCCTGGCCCGCGTCGGCGGACTCGTTGCCCGCCGCCACCGCGAAGGTCACGCCGGAGGCGATGGCCTTCTGGACGGCCGTGTCGAGCGCGGGGTCGGCGCCGCCGCCGAGGCTCATGTTGGCGACCGAGGGGCCCTTGTGGTTCTTGGTGACCCAGTCGATGCCCGCGACGACCTGCTCGGTGGAGCCCGAGCCCTCGTTGTCGAGGACGCGGACGGCCACGATCTTCGCCTTCTTGGCGACGCCGTGCGCGGTTCCCGCGATGGTGCCCGCGACGTGCGTGCCGTGGCCGTTGCCGTCGTCGGCCGTGTTGTCGTTGTCGACCGCGTCGAAGCCGGAGGAGGCCCGGCCGCCGAAGTCCTTGTGGCTGATGCGCACACCGGTGTCGATGACGTACGCGGTGACGCCCTCGCCCGCGCTGTCCGGGTAGGTGTACTTGCCGTCCCCGGCGGTCTCCGCCTGGTCGATCCGGTCGAGCCCCCACGACGGCGGGCCGGCCTGCTCGGCGGTGATGTGGAACTTCTTGTTCTGGACGACCTTGCCGACGGCCGGGTCGGCGGCCAGCCGCTTGGCCTCGGTCTGCGAGAGCCCGCTCGCCGAGAACCCGTTGACCGTGGAGGTGTAGTCGCGCTGGAGCGTGCCGCCGTACTGGTCGGCGAGCTTGCGCTTGGCGTCCGCGGAGGCCTTCTCGTCCAGGAGGACGATGTAGCTGCCGTCGATCGCGCCCTGGGCGTTCAGCCCGAACACCGTGCCCTCGGCGGGCGCGGCCGCGCCGGCCATCTGGGTGGTCATGACGGTGACTCCGGCCGCGGCCGCCACGGCGGTTATCCCGGCTGTGAGCTTGAGGCGGCTTTTGCGCTTGTGAGTTGCCATGAAGTGGCGTCTCCTCGTCAGTTTTTGTGGGGGGTTCGGCCTACCGGATGGAAACCTTCCGGGGCTGGCTCGAAACCCTTGCCGATTGACGAGCGCAGATCAAGAGCTCCACGCAGCTGTGACTTACACAACAAGGTTTCGTAACAAAGAACAGGCCAGCGCAGGTCAACTGGCCCTATGTGCAGGCTTGGTGGACACCTCGTGGCGACACGCAAGCGGAGCTTCCCCCTCAATCGGCTTTACGTGTAAGGGGCTTGAATGCGACTTGTAGGGGATGCCCCCACATCGCAGGGAGTAGATACCGGAGGTCCGGTTCACCAACGAGCACGAGGAGACGGCTGGATCCTGCCCCTAGCGTCATATGGGGATGGCGGCGCCGGGCTGCCACCGCTCATCAGGGGGCAGGCTCGTCATGGTCAATGGGGTTACGAGAGTGCGCGGAGTGGCCGCGCGAGCCGGCGGGTGGAGCGCCCGCCACCGCTGGGCGGCGGTGGTGATCTGGGTGCTCTTCGTGGTCCTGGCCATGGGCATCGGCTCGGCGGCCGGGCGCATCAACGTCAAGGACAACCAGCTGCCCGGCGAGGTCGGCCAGGCGCAGACGATCATCGATGACGCGGGCCTTGAGGAGCCGGCCGGCGAGACCGTCTTCATCCAGGCCCGCGACGGCTCGGTGAAGGCGACCGACCCCGAGTTCCGGGCGGCCGTGGACGCCGTGATCAAGGCGGTCGACGCCACCGGCCAGGTCACCAAGGTGACCTCTCCGTATACGGCGAAGACGCTCTCCAAGGACGGCCGCAGCGCGCTGGTCCAGTTCGACGTGCGCGGCGAGGCCGACACCGCGCCCGACCGCATCGAGCCCGTGCTCGACGCGGTGAAGAAGGTGCAGGGCGAGCACAAGGGGCTGCGGATCGAGGAGATCGGCGCCGCCAGCATGGGCAAGACGTTCAAGGACGCCTTCGGCGACGACTTCAAGAAGGCCGAGTACTCGGCGGTGCCCGTCGCCCTCGGTATCCTCCTCATCGCGTTCGGCGCCCTGGTCGCCGCACTGCTGCCGGTGGCGCTCGCGCTCACGGCGATCATCGCCACCATGGGCCTGATGGCGATCGTCAGCCACGTCCAGGCGATGAGCGACACCGCCAACTCCGTGATGCTGCTGGTCGGTCTGGCCGTCGGCGTCGACTACTGCCTCTTCTATCTGCGCCGCGAGCGCGAGGAGCGCGAGGCCGGGCGCGACGCCCAGACGGCCCTGCGCATCGCCGCCGCGACCAGCGGCCGGGCGATCATCGTCTCCGGTGTCACCGTCTGCGTCGCGATGGCGGGCATGCTCTTCACCGGGCTCGCCGACTTCGAGGCGATGGGTCTGGCCTCCCTGATGGTGGTCGCGGTGGCCATGGTCGGCTCGGTGACCGTGCTGCCCGCGCTCCTGTCGCTGCTCGGCGAGCGCGTCGAGAAGGGCCGGCTGCCGTTCCTGAACCGCCTCAAGCGCGGCAAGCGCAACGGCAACGGCGAGAGCCGCGTCTGGCGTGCCGTCCTCGGCGCGGTGCTGCGCCGCCCGAAGGCCGCCCTGGTGCTGGCGGCGGGCGCGCTGATCGCGATATCCGTACCGGCGCTCGGCATGCACACCCAGAACCTGACCCTGGACCAGGAGTTCGGCGACTCGCTGCCCATCGTCGGCACCTACGACCGCGTCAACGAGACCTTCCCCGGCGGCGCCAGCCCCGCCAACGTCGTCATCAAGGCCGCCGACATCAACACGCCGGAGGTCAAGCAGGCCATCACCGACTTCCGTACGCAGGCGGTCGCCCGGGGCGCCTCGAACGGCCCCATCAAGGTCACCCTGCACAGCGCGGAGAACGTGGCGGTCGTCGACGTCCCGCTGATCGGCGGCTCCGACCAGAAGAAGGCGGAGAAGAGCCTCGACGTGCTGCGCGACCACGTCCGGCCCGACACCCTGGGCAAGGTGCGCGGTCTGGACGCGCCGATCACCGGTCAGGTCGCCGGGTCCAAGGACTTCAACGCCAAGATCGTCGGCGCGGTCACCCCGGTCTTCGCCTTCGTGGTGGTCTTCGCCTTCCTGCTGATGCTGCTCTGCTTCCGCTCGCTGACCATCGCCATCACCGCGATCATCCTCAACCTCCTCTCGGTGGGCGCGGCCTACGGCGTGCTGACCGCCGTCTTCCAGCACGGCTGGGGCGCCTCGCTGGTGGGCGCGGAGGGCGTCGGCGCGATCATCTCCTGGCTGCCGCTGTTCCTGTTCGTGATCCTGTTCGGCCTGTCGATGGACTACCACGTGTTCGTGGTGTCGCGGATCCGGGAGGCCCGCCTCCAGGGCCGCACGACCCGGGACGCCATCCAGCACGGCGTGGTGACGACGGCCGGTGTGGTGACGAGCGCGGCGGTCATCATGGTGGCGGTGTTCGCGATCTTCGGAACGCTGTCGATGCAGTCGATGAAGCAGATGGGCGTCGGCCTCGCCACCGCCGTCCTGATCGACGCCACGGTCATCCGGGGCGTCCTGCTCCCGGCGGTCATGGCCCTGCTGGGCGAGCGCAACTGGTACCTGCCGAAGTGGCTGCGCTGGCTGCCTGACCTCACCCACGACGAGTCGGCCGTCGCCCCGCCGGTCACCGCCCACCACGGCGACGAGGACCGGGACCGGGTGGTGCGGGTCTGACGCCCTCGCGGGCGGGTGTTACGGGCAGGGGCCCGGGGAGCGATCGATGCTCCTCGGGCCCCTGCCTGTTGACGCCGTGGGGGGTCGGGGCAGGCGCTTGCGGTCGGGGTCGGGTCGGGCGGTCGGGGTCGGGCGTTTGCGGTCGGGGGCGGGTTCGGGGCCTTTGCGCTCCGGCTGCCCGAAGAGCCGCGAGGGCCGCGCCGGGCGTCACCCCGCGAGCGCCGCCTCGATCAGGTCGGCCGCCTGCCGGGTGCCGCCCTCGTGGGCCATGGCGCCGCGGACGGCCTCGGCGCGCTCGGCCACCTCGGGGTCCTCGACCAGCGCCAGGACCGCTTGCCGCAGGGTCTCGGCGGTGGCCTCCTCCATCGGTACGTGGCGGGCGACCCCGATCGACTGGAGCATCTCCGCGTTGCTGAACTGGTCGACGGCCTGCGGCACCGCGACCATCGGCGTCCCGGTGGCCAGACCCTCCTGGCTGCCGCCCGCGCCCGCGTGGGTGATGAAGGCGTCGGCCTGGCGCAGCACCGACAGCTGGGGAACCCAGTCGCGCACCTCCACATTCGCGGGGATCTCCCCGAGCTCGCGGACGTCGACGAACTTGCCTGTCTGGAGCACCACATGCCACCCCGGCAGATCCCCGAACGCCTTCACGCACTCGCGGTAGAACGCGGGCTGCTTGGTGAAGGTCGAGCCGAGCGAGACCAGCAGCACCTTCTCGGCGCCCTCCGGCCGCTGCCACTCCCCCTGCTCGGCGCGGTCGCCCTGGCAGGCGCCGACGAAGGTGTAGACGGACTCGTCGACCCGGTCGGCGTGGGGCTGGAGCGCCCGGGGAATCAGGACGATCGAGCGGGCGGGACGGCCGACGAGCCGGTCGGGATCCGTGTGGTGCATCCCGTGCTCGTCGAGCCAGGCCCGGTACCGGGCGTAGTACGCCTTGCCCCGCTCGGACGCGCGCAGCTCCGCGTACATCGGCTCCGCCACCTCCTCCTCGTACCCCTCCCACGCCACCAGGTTCGGCGAGAGCTGGAGATAGGGGACGCCCCAGCGGTGGGCGAGCACCGGCGCCGGGTACGAGGTGATGTCGCTGATGACCAGGTCGGGCCGGTCGTCCTCGAAGGCGTCCGCGAGCTGCGGCAGCGCCTGGAGGGCGTCCTTCAGGAACGGCTCGATGTTGTCGATCAGTTCGGTCCCCCACTCCTCCGGATGGTCCTCGGTCGGCAGCGTCGACCGGTAGACCACCGGCTCGGCCCCGGTCACGGCGACCTTGGCGGCGAACGACTCGGGGATCGCGTAACTCACCCGGTGGCCCCGGGCGACGAGCTCCCTGATGACCTCCAGACTCGGGTTCACATGCCCGTGGGCGGCGATGGAGAACATGGCGATGTGGGCACGCTTCGATGCGGTCATGCCCCGACCGTAAACAAGACGAGACGTCTCGTGCAATTTGATTTACGCCCCGCCCGGGCGGGAACTCAGCGCTGATACCGGGCCAGCACCAGATTCCCGTCCTTGACCAGGCGTTTTCGCAACTGCCCGAGGTCGATCGCCCCGCTGTAGTACTCCTGGAGCGCGGGGGTCGCCACCTTGTCCTTCCACTCCGGGTACCCCCGCACCGACTGCGCGGGCGCCGAGCGCAGCGCCCCCGCCAGCGCGGCACCGGTCGCCCAGCCGTACCGCGCGGTGTGCAGGGCCGGGTCCTTCAGCGCGGCGGCCCCCGTCGGCAGCATCCAGTCGCCCTGGGCGAGCCGGACCATGTTGCGCGGTTGCAGCAGGAAGCCGATGAACGCGGCCGCCTCCCTCTTGTGCGGGCTGTCCTCGGCGACCGAGAGGGTCTGCGGACTGACCCCCTGCGCGAGCCCTTCGCTTCCGGCCGGGGCGGGGAGCACGGTCCACTCGAACCCCTTGGGCGCCTGCTGGACGATCTGCTGACGGTACGAGAAGCCCAGCGCGGCCATCGCGTACCTGCCGCCGAAGAAGCCCGGCAGGGTGTCGGAGCCGCCCATGCCGAGCGTGGTCCGCGCGGCGCTCCCGTCCACGTTGACCTGATCGTGGACGACCGTGGGGACGGCCGCGTCCCCCTCCCCGAACGCCACCCGCACCTTGCCGTCCGCCTCCCGGTGGAACAGCTGCCCGCCGGTGGAGAGCCCCAGGTTGAGCGTGATCGACACGGGCTCCCTCAGCGGCCAGGCGATCCCGTACCGCCCCTTGCCGCTCAGCCGCTTCGCCACCTGTCGGAACTCCTCCCAGGTCCACGGCTGTTCGGGCGTGGGTATCCGCACTCCCGAGGACGTGATGATCTTCGTGTTGGCGATCAGAACCCTCGGCTCCTGAAGGAACGGCACCCCGTACACCCCCTTCCCGAACGTCGCCGTCTGCCAGCTCCGCGCGGGGATGTCCTCCTTGAGCGCGGCGGGCAGCAGGGGGCGCAGATCGGCGAGGTAGCCGCCGTAGGCGAAGTCCGCGAGGTCGTCGGAGGCGTCATGGATGACGTCCGGCGCCTCACCGCCCTCGAACGCGGTGAGCAGCTGGTCGTGGACGGTGTCCCAACTCCCCTGTACGTACTGGACCTGGACCTCGGGGTGGGCCGCGTTCCACTCCTTCACCAGCTCCTTGGTGGCCGCCACCGACTCCTTCTGCCAGGCCAGCGACTGGAAGCGGAGCCGGACCTTCCCGCCGCCGCCCGAGCCGCTGTCCGAGCAGCCGGTGAGGGTGGCGAGCAGCAGGGCGAGCACAACCCCGGCCAGGATCAACAGACGTGAGCGCATCAGCTCTTCACCGCCCCGGCGAGCATCCCGCTGGTGATCCGCCGCTGGATGACGGCGAAGACGGCCAGCGACGGCAGGGTGGCGAGGAAGGCGGCCGCCGCGAGCGGACCGAGGTCGGCGGCCCCCTCCGCGCCGAGGAAGTGGGTGAGGACGACCGGCAGGGTCTGCTTCTCCGGTGTTTTGAGGAGAACGAGCGCGAAGAAGAATTCGTTCCACGCGGTGATGAAGGCGAAGAGCCCCGTCGCCACGATGCCGGGGGCGAGCAGCGGCGCGGTCACCGAGACGAGGGTGCGCAGCCGCCCCGCCCCGTCCACGGCCGCCGCCTCCTCCAGCTCCAGCGGTACGGCGCGGACGTACCCGACGAGCATCCACAGCGCGAACGGCAGCGACCACACCACGTACACCATGACCAGCCCCGCCACGGAGTTGATGAGGTGGAGGCTCTTCAGGACCAGGAAGAGCGGAATGATCAGCAGGACGAAGGGGAAGGCCTGGCTCACCACCACCCAGCCGGTCGCCGCCGTCGCCAGCCTGCCGCGTCTGCGCGCCATCACATACGCCATCGGGGTCGCCACGACCACGGCGATCAGCGCGGCCGAGACCGCCGCCACCAGGCTGTTGAACCCCGCGCGCAGCAGCGGCTGTTCGTCGAAGGCCTGCCGGAAGTTGTCGAGGGTGGGGTGCCTGGGGATCCAGGTCGGGTGCAGCGAGCCCAGTTCGCGCGCGGGCTTGAAGGCCGTGGAGATCAGCCAGAAGAACGGGAACGCCAGGAAGACGAGATAGCCGAGGAGCGCCAGATACTGCCCGGCGCGCCCCCACGATCGGGCCGAACCCGGACCGGGGCCCGGACCCGGACGCCTTGGCCTGGCTGAAGGCGGTGAACTCAGCGGACCGCTAAGGGACTTCACGTGTCCTCACCCCCGCCGAGCCGCGCCACCAGGTGGAACGCCAGGAACACCGAGATCACCGCGACCATCACACACCCCATCGCCGCCGCGTACCCGAACTGCCCGTACCGGAAGGCCTCTTCGTAGGCGAAGAGCATGGGAAGCCGGGTCTTGCCGCCGGGGCCGCCGTTGGTCAGCACGTAGACCAGGGCGAACGAGTTGAAGTTCCAGATGAAGTTGAGCGCGGTGATCGCCAGCGCCACGGGCCTGAGCGCGGGCCAGGTCACCGTACGGAAGCGGCGCCAGGCGCCGGCGCCGTCGATCGCGGCGGCCTCGTGCAGCTCGTGCGGGGTGTTCTGGAGCCCGGCGAGCAGGGCCACCGTCGTCTGCGGCAGGCCCGCCCAGACGCCGACCACGATCACGGCGGGCAGCGCGGTGCCGAGCCCGGTCAGCCAGCCCCGGCCGTCCCCGAGCCCCAGGTCGCCGATCGTCTCGTTGAGGATGCCCGCGTCCGGGTTGTACACGAGCCGCCACATGATGCCGACGACGACCTCCGGCATCGCCCAGGGGATGATCGCGAGCGCCCGCGCCAGCCACCGGAAGCGGAGGTTCTGGTCGAGCAGCAGGGCGAGGCCGAGGGCCAGCAGGAACTGGGGCACGGTGACCCCGACCGCCCAGAGGAGGCCGATCCTGAACGACTCCCAGAACAGGGTGTCGTGCAGCAGGTCCCGGAAGTTGAGCAGCCCGGTCCACTGGGTGGGCGCGGTGCGGCCCGCCTGGGAGTCGGTGAAGGCCAGGGCGATGCCGTAGAGCAGTGGCCCCACGCTCAGGACGAGGATCGGGATCAGCGCGGGCAGGACCAGGAACCAGGCCCCGTGGTCCGGGGGTTTGCCGGAGCGCCCGCCGGAACGTCTCCCCGTCCGCGCCGTTGCGGTGACCGATGTCATTGTTCGACCCCTTTGCCGGGATTGCCGAATGACCCCCGTCATCGTGCTGACGGTCTGTCGGTTCGTCAAGACAACCTGCCTCCTCTCCGAGACGACCTGCGTGAATGCGAGACTTGCCCGGTACGGAACGATCACCGGGAGTGAACAGTGGACGAGGCACGGGCGCGCGAGCTACTGGCCGCGGCGGGACTCGGCGCGGCACGGCGACCGGGCACACCGGAGGCGGACGCGGCGCGCGCGGACACGCCTGGTGCGGCGGGCGCGGCGGGCACGCCGGGTGCGGCGGGCACGCCGGGTGCGGCGGGTGTGGTGGGCGCGGCGGGCACGCCAGGTGCGGCGGGGGCGGCGGGCACGCCAGGTGCGGCGGGGGCGGCGGGCACGCCAGGTGCGGCGGGGGCGGCGGGCACGCCAGGTGCGGCGGGTGTGAACGACCCCACGGACAGCCCCGCGACCGGCTCCGTGGAAGCCCTCGCCGGAGCGCCCGCCGAGCTGCTCGCGCCCGCCGAGCTGCTCGCTCTCGGCGAGAACGCCGTCTTCGCGACCGGCGACCTGGTGGTCAAGGTCGGCCGCGACGCCACCCGTCACCCCGAACTCCTGGCGCGCGCCGAGCGCGAGGTCGCCATCGCGGGCTGGCTCACGGAGTGCGGCGTCCCGGCGGTGCGGGCCGCCGAGCCCGCGCCCCGGCTGGTGGACGGCCACCCGGTGACGCTCTGGCACCGGCTGCCCGCCGCGGTCCGCCCCGCGGGCCCGCGCGACCTCGCCGAGCTGCTGCGTATCGTCCACTCCCTGCCCGCCCCGCCGTTCGCCCTGCCCCGCCGCGAGCTGCTCGGCGGCGTGGAGCGCTGGCTGCGGCTGGCCGGGGACGCGATCGACCCCGCCGACGCGGCCTATCTCCGCGCCCGCCGGGACGGCTTCGCCGAGGCGGCCGCCGCCCTCGCCCCTCACCTCCCGCCGGGCCCGATCCACGGCGACGCGCTGCCGCGCAACGTCCATGTCGGCCCCGACGGCCCGGTCCTGGTCGACCTGGAGACCTTCTCCGCCGACTTCCGGGAGCACGACCTGGTGGTCATGGCTCTCTCCCGGGACCGGTACGGGCTGCCGGACGAGCAGTACACCGCGTTCACCGAGGCGTACGGGTGGGACGTGCGGGAGTGGGACGGGTGCGCGGTGCTGCGCGGCGCCCGGGAGACGGCCAGCTGCGCCTGGGTCGCCCAGCACGCCCCGGTCAACCCCAAGGCGCTCGACGAGTTCCGCCGCCGGGTCGCCTCCCTGCGGGACGGGGATCCCGAGGTCCGCTGGTACCCGTTCTGAACCGCCGCACCTCGCTCCGCGCCGGAGCGCCGCCCGGGTCGGACCGGGTGCCGTCGGCCGTCGCCGCGTGTTGTCAGCCCTGGGCCGGGACCAGTTCCCGTACCGGCCAGGCCGGGTCGACTATCGCGTCCGGTGTGCCCTTCCTGCGCAGGAAGCGCTGGAAGTCGGCGGCCCACGCGGCGTACCACTCGATCTGCTGCTCGTGCAGCTCCGCCGGGAGCAGCCGGGCGACCTGCGGATGGCGGTCGGCTATCGCCACGGCCACCCGGACCGCGGCCAGCGCGTCCGCGCCCGCCTCATGGGCGCCGTCGAGCACCACTCCGTACTCCACGCACACCGCCTCCAGCGTCCGCTTGCCCTTGCGGTAGCGGTCGACCGCACGGTCGATCGTGTACGGGTCGACGACCGGGCCCGGGGCCGCGCCCCCCAGCCGGTCGGTGAGCGACGGCAGTCCGTGCCGGTGCAGCTCGGCCGCCAGGAGCGTCAGGTCGAAGGCCGCGTTGTAGGCCACGACCGGCACGCCCCGCGCCCAGTAACCCGTGATCGTCTCCGCTATCTCGTCGGCGACCTCGCGCACCGGGCGGCCCTCCGACGCCGCCCGCTCGTTGCTGATGCCGTGGATCGCCGAGGCCTGCGCGGGGATCCGGATGCCCGGGTCCGCCAGCCAGTTCCGCTGCCGGACCGCCTCATCGCCCCGGACCCCGACGACCGCGGCCGTCACGATCCGTGCCTCCAGCGGGTCCGTGCCGGTCGTCTCCAGGTCGAATCCGACCAGCGGTTCGCGGTGCCACCCCATCTTGGCCCTCCCTTTTGGTGCTCTCCCCCAGTGACGACCAGCCTCGCACGCACCACTGACAACGGGGGCCGGAAGGCCGGCGGACCGCCCGACGGCCGGTCAGGAAACGGGCCGCGAGTCCGCCCACACCGACTCGAATTCCTCACGGTATGTCTCGAAAAGCCCGTGTTCGGCGTCCTGGTCGGGGCGCACGACATCCCGCCGCGCTCCCCCGCGCAACACCAGCACCGGCGCCTCCATCCCGCGCGCCCGGCGCAGATACGACTGGACGACCGCGAGGCCGTCGGTGCCGTCCCCGTCGACCAGATACGCCGTGAAGCGCGGGGTCTCGTCGAACACCTGGATCTCGAAGGCCCCGGGGTCGCGCAGCCGGGCCCGCACCCGCCGCATGTGCAGGATGTTCATCTCGACCGAACGGCTCAGCTCGCCCTTCTTCAGACCCAGTTCGCGCTCGCGCCGCTTGACCGCGCTGCTCGCCGGGTTGAGGAAGAGCAGCCGGACCCGGCAGCCCGACTCGGCGAGCCGCACCAGTCGGCGCCCCGAGTAGTTCTGGACCAGCAGATTGAGGCCGATGCCTATCGCGTCGAGCCGGCGGGCGTGGCTGAACAGGTCCTCGGCGGGGAGCTGGCGCTGCAGCCGCACCCGGTCGGAGTGGACCGAGACCACGTCCGCGTACCGGTC
Source organism: Streptomyces sp. TLI_146 (assembly GCF_002846415.1). Taxonomy (NCBI): domain Bacteria; kingdom Bacillati; phylum Actinomycetota; class Actinomycetes; order Kitasatosporales; family Streptomycetaceae; genus Streptomyces; species Streptomyces sp. TLI_146. Next base: position 6,905,501 of record NZ_PJMX01000001.1, on the reverse strand, counting down.
GCCCACCAGGTCCTCGACGGCGTCGATGGGCAGCCGGTGCGCGGCGGGCGCGCCCGCGCCGCCGCCCAGCACGTCGAGCAGCCGGGCCGAGGCACGCTCGGCCTGGGCCAGGACCGCCTCGTTGAGCGCGCGGTTGCGCGAGACCACGTTCCGCGCGACCTCCAGCTCGTCCAGGGCGAGTTCGACGTCGCGCCGGTCGTCCACGTACGGCTCGAAGCAGGGCCAGTGCTGCACCATCAGCTCGCGCAGCTGCGGCAGGGTGAGAAAGCTCAGGACGTTGTCGTCGGCGGGGTCGAGCAGATACCCCTTGCGGCGCGAGACCTCCCGTACGGCGACGGCCCGCTGCACCCACTCCTGCCCGGCCGGGCCCGCCGCCGCGACCACCCAGTCGTCGCCGTGCACCGGCTCGTAGATGGGGCGCAGCACGGCCGCCACCACGGCCCGCAGCCGCTGTTCCACCAGGTTCAGCCAGATGTACGCCCGGCCGGCCCGCTGCGCGCGCGTGCGCACCTCGCTCCAGGCGTCCGCGCCCCAGTCCAGTTCGGCCCCGATCTCCACCGGACGCGCCACGGACACCGCGCCGGGCGGGATGTCGCCGGTCTCCCCCTCGTGACCCGTGTCACCAGGGGGCAGCTCCAGCCCTCCCGAGCTCACCCGCGCACCGCCTTCCGGTCCCCCTCCAACGATCAAGGAAGAGTACTCCGCGAGCAGGAGGCGGTGCAGCCGGATGGAAAGGCTGTTTCTCAACTCCCTTGTTGACGGGATCCGTTCCGTGCGGCCCGTTCGGGGGGAGTGAGCTGATTCATAGCGGTTCCACCTGGGCCGGGACCCCGGGCGACCCCCTCCTGTGGCCGGATCCGTCCGGCGCAGCCCGTCCGGATCGTCCGGGGTACCGGCGCCCCTATGGGGGTAGCCGCTGTGGGGATCACCCTCCGGAGCACTCCGGCGTCCTAGGGGACGGACTTCTTTTCCGGGAGGATCTGTGTCAAGTGCCCCTCAGTACCCGGATCAGAAGTGGAAGAGTCTTGCCCATGCAGGTGTGGCCGGGACAGGCGTACCCGCTCGGCGCCACGTACGACGGCGCCGGGACCAATTTCGCGGTCTTCTCGGAGGCCGCCCGCCGGATCGAGTTGTGCCTCCTGCACGACGACGGGTCGGAGACGGCGGTGGAGCTGCGCGAGAGTGACGCGTTCGTGCGCCACGCCTATCTGCCCGGAGTAATGCCCGGGCAGCGCTACGGCTTCCGTGTGCACGGCCCGTACGAGCCGCAGAACGGCCACCGCTGCAACTCGGCGAAGCTGCTCCTCGACCCCTACGCGCGCGCCATCAGCGGAAGCATCGACTGGGGCGAGGCGGTGTACGGCTACTACTTCGACCGCCCCGACGCCCGCAACGACATGGACTCGGCACCGCACACCATGACATCGGTGGTGGTCAACCCGTACTTCGACTGGGGCGACGACCGCCCGCCGCGCACCGAGTACCACCGCACGGTGCTCTACGAGGCCCATGTGAAGGGCCTGACGATGCTCCATCCGGAGCTGCCCCCGGAGATGCGCGGCACCTACGCGGCGCTGGCGCACCCCGCGGTCATCGGCCATCTGACGGAACTGGGGGTCACCGCTCTGGAGTTGATGCCGGTGCACCAGTTCGTCAACGACCACCGGCTCGCGGACGAGGGGATGTCCAACTACTGGGGTTACAACACGATCGGATTCTTCGCCCCGCACAACACGTACGCCTCCTGGGGCGACCGGGGGCAGCAGGTCCTGGAGTTCAAGCAGGCGGTACGGGCGCTGCACGAGGCCGGGATCGAGGTCATCCTGGACGTGGTCTACAACCACACGGCCGAGGGCAACCACCTGGGCCCCACGCTCTCCTTCCGCGGCCTGGACAACGCGCAGTACTACCGGCTCGCCGACGACCCGCGCTACTACGAGGACACCACCGGCACCGGGAACTCGCTCCTGATGCGCTCGCCGCACGTCCTCCAGCTGATCATGGACTCGCTGCGGTACTGGGTGACCGAGATGCACGTGGACGGCTTCCGCTTCGACCTCGCGGCGACGCTGGCCCGGCAGTTCCACGACGTGGACCGCCTGTCGTCGTTCTTCGACCTGGTGCAGCAGGACCCGGTGGTGAGCCAGGTCAAGCTGATCGCGGAGCCCTGGGACGTCGGCGAGGGCGGCTATCAGGTGGGCAACTTCCCACCCATGTGGACCGAGTGGAACGGCAAGTACCGCGACACCGTGCGCGACCTGTGGCGGGGCGAGCCGCGCACGCTCGCCGAGTTCGCCGGCCGCCTCACCGGCTCGTCCGACCTCTACCAGGACGACGGACGGCGGCCGCTGGCCTCCATCAACTTCCACACCTGCCACGACGGCTTCACCCTCAACGACCTCGTCTCGTACAACCAGAAGCACAACGAGGCCAACAAGGAGGGCAACCGGGACGGCGAGAGCCACAACCGGTCCTGGAACTGCGGCGTGGAGGGCGACACCGAGGACGCGGGCGTGATCGAGCTGCGCGAGCGCCAGATGCGCAACTTCATCGCCACCCTGATGCTGTCGCAGGGCGTGCCGATGCTCAGCCACGGCGACGAGTTCGCCCGCACCCAGCACGGCAACAACAACGCCTACTGCCAGGACAGCGAGCTGAGCTGGGTGAAGTGGCCCGAGCCGGGCAGCGACCCGGAGGGGACGCTGCTCGCGTTCACCCGGACGATGGTGTGGCTCAGGCGCGACCACCCGGTTTTCCGGCGCCGCCGCTTCTTCCACGGCCGGCCCGTGGAGGGGACCCACGACGAGCTGTCGGACATCGCCTGGTTCACCCCTGAGGGTGAAGAGATGACCCAGCAGGACTGGCAGTCGGCGAGCGCCAAGGCGTTGACGGTCTTCCTCAACGGCAACGCGATCTCGGAGCCCGGCCCGCGCGGCGAGCGCATCTCCGACGACTCGTTCCTGCTGATGTTCAACGCGAGCGCGGAGACCATCGACTTCCTGGTGCCGGTCAACCACGGCCGGCAGTGGCAGGTGGTGGTCGACACGGGCCGACGCGAGGGGGTGCCGCCGGGCGAGGGCGCCAAGGTGACGGCGGGCGAACGGGTCACTCTCGTGGGGCGGAGTCTGACGGTGCTGCGACGTCCGGCCTGAGCGGGCCCGGGACGGCCCGCTGAGGAGCCGGGGCCCCTCCGGGCGGTAGGGGCCCGACGGGCCCCGTACCGCCCACGAGAGGGCCGCGCACAGGGGTGCGGGGCTCCGGACATCGGGCGAAGCCGACGCGGCAGACGGGTGCGGACACGCGGGCCGAAGGCACAGAAGCCGCGTTGCGGGGTACGTACGTTCGTATGACACCGACTGCGACCTACCGGCTGCAGCTCCAGCCGGACTTCCCCTTCCGTGCCGCCGAGCGCGCCGTGCCGTATCTGGCCTCGCTCGGGGTGTCGCATCTGCATCTGTCGCCGGTCCTGGAGTCGGTGCCGGGGTCGACGCACGGCTACGACGTCGTCGACCACGCGCGCGTACGCGAGGAGCTCGGCGGCGAGGACGGGCTGCGGCGACTCGCCCGCACCGCGCGGGCGGCCGGGCTCGGCCTGGTGCTCGACATCGTCCCGAACCACATGGCGGCGGCGCCGCGCCACAACCGGCAGCTGTGGGAGGTGCTGCGCGAGGGCCCCGGCTCGCCGTACGCCGCGTGGTTCGACATCGACTGGGCGGCGGGCGGCGGCAAGGTGCTGCTGCCGGTCCTCGCCGGGCCGATCGGGGACGAGCTGGACCGGCTGACGGTGGACCGGAAAGAGGGGGTGTTGGCGTACGGGGAGGCGCACGAGTTCCCCTTGCGCGCCGGTACGGAGGGGCTGCCCCTGCCCGAGCTGCTGGATGCGCAGTGGTACCGGATCGGCTGGTGGCGCCTTGCCCGCACCGAGCTCAACTACCGTCGTTTCTTCACGATTTCGGATCTCATCGGCGTCCGGGTGGAGGACGAGGACGTCTTCGCCGCCACCCACGCCAAGGTGCTGGAGCTGGTCAGGGACGGGGTGGTGGACGGGCTGCGGGTGGACCACCCGGACGGCCTCGCCGACCCCGAAACGTATCTGCGGCGCCTGAGCGCGGCGACCGGGGGCGCCTGGACGGTGGTGGAGAAGATCCTCGCCCGCAGCGAGCCGCTGCCGTCCGGCTGGACGGTCGCGGGGACGACCGGCTACGACGCGCTCCACCGGATCGACGGCCTCTTCACCGATCCGGTCGGCCATCGGGAACTTCTGGCCCACTACCAGGAGTTCACAGGTCAGGACGGTGGCGGTGGTGACCGGGGCGGGCACTGGGAGCCGACCGCACGCCGCGCCGCGTACGAGGTGGTCACGCACGACCTGGCCGCCGAAGTGGACCGCCTGACGCGCGCGGCGGCACGGCTGTGCGCCCGCCCCCCGGGGCTGCGCGACCACGCGCCGTGGGCCCTGCGGCTCGCCCTGTGCGAGCTGCTGGTCCGGATGCCGGTGTACCGGCCGTACGGGACCGACGCGCAGGAGGTGCTGACTCCGGAGATGGCCGGCCGGGCGCGGGAGTCCTTCGCGGTACCGGAGGAGGCCTCGGCGGTCGACGCCGTACGGGATCTGGTGCTCGGACAGTACGGAGGGAGCTCCGAGGAGGACGGCCGCGAACTGCGCGCATTCCAGGCGCGTTTCGCGCAGACGTCATCAGCGTTGCGCGCCAAGTCGCTCGAAGACACGGCGTTTTATCGATATGTAGCCCTGCTGTCCGCCAACGAGGTGGGCGGCGATCCCGGGCAACCGTCGGTGAGCCCCGAGGAGTTCCACTCCTTCTGCAAGCGGATCGCCCGCGACTGGCCGACGACCGGGACCGTGCTGTCCACGCACGACACCAAGCGCAGTGCGGACGTACGGGCCCGGATCGCCGTGCTGTCCGAGTGCCCCGGGCGGTGGAGGGCCCTGCTCGGCCGGCTCTCCGGCGTGCCCGCGACCGATCCGCAGCTGGCCTGGACGGCCTGGCAGACGGCGGTCGGCCTCGGCGGCACCGGCCTCACCGAGGAGCGACTGGGCGGCGCCCTGCTGAAGGCCGCACGCGAGGCGGGGCTGCGCACGAGCTGGACCGAACAGGATCCGGTGTACGAGCGGGCGCTCACCGACTTCGCCGCGTCGGGCCCCGCCGGGGCGCTCGCCGCGCGGATCGCGGAGTTCTCCCGGGGCCTGGCCTCGGCCACGCGCGCGAACGTCCTGGGTGCCGCCCTGGTGCATCTGACGATGCCGGGCGTGCCGGATGTGTACCAGGGCACGGAGTCGGAGTGCCTGACGCTGGTCGACCCGGACAACCGGCGCCCGGTGGACTTCCCGGACACCGGCCCGGACTCGCCCCCGGACGAGAAGGGCGAGGTATCGGTGGCGGCTCTTCGGCTGAGGCGGGAACTTCCGGAGGCGTTCGGGGAGTTGAGTACATACGAGCCGCTGATCGCCACCGGGCCGGCCGCCGACCACTGCCTCGCGTTCTCCCGTTCCGGTGAGGTGGTGACAGCGGTGACCCGGCTCTCCCTGCGGCTGGCCGAGTCGGGCGGCTGGGGCCCGACGGAGCTGGCGCTGCCGGAGGGGGCGTGGGCCGACGTCCTGGGCACCGGCGGCTCCGGCCCTTGCGGCCGGGAGTTCAGTGGTGCGGTGAAGCTGCGCGATCTGTTCGCCGACCGTCCGGTCGCGCTGCTCAGGCGGGTCGTACGAGAAGGGTCCGCGGGGCCCGGGTGAGCAGCCCGGTCTCGGTGGGCCGGAAGCCCTCGGCCCACCGGAGCTCCGGCATGGCCTCGCACAGGGCCCGTGCCGCGCACTCCGCCTGGAGTTCGGCCACGCGCGCGGCCGGGCAGTCCGGGGGCCCGAACGCGAGCTGGGCCGGAGCGGCCCGGCGCGGGTCGAACCGATCAGGGGCGGCGAACCGATCAGGATCCCGGCCGGCGGCCCCGACCAGCAGGGCGACCGCAGCACCCGCCGGGACCGTGCCGTCGGCTACGCGGACGTCCCCGCGTGCCCGTCTCAGCACGACATGGACGGGCGGGTTCCGCCGCAGGGACTCGCGCCAGGCGGCGGTGAGGGCGCCCGGCGCGTCCCGTACGGCCGCCCACTCGTCCGGACGATCAAGGAGGTTGGCGAGAAGGGAGGCGAGCGCCTTGCCGATCAGGGCGGACCGGTCGGCGCAGAGCACGGCCAGCGATGCGGCCGGGCCCGCCCGCCGGCCCCCGGCCCGGCTGCCGCGCGCCAGCTCCGCGCACGACAGTCCCAGTGCGGTGGCGGCGGTCCCCACGGGCAGCCAGTGGCAGAACTCCTCTGCCAGGTCGGCCACTTCGCGCTGCGCCAGCCGCCGCGCGAGCACGAAGGCGGTCCGTTCGGACACCTCCCGCAGCACCCCGAACGCCTCGTCGTCCGCTTCGCGGCGAGGCCCCGTGCACCACGCCTCACCGGGCCAGCAGCACAGCCCGCGCCGGGGCCGGACGAGCCCCGGGTCACCCAGCGCGGCCGACACATCCCCGTACCTGCTGACCAGCCATGCCCCGAGCCGGTCGTCCCGCACGAGGGGATACGACTCGCGCAGGGTGCGATAGAAGCCGTAGCGGCAACTCGCCGCCTCGGGCCCGAGGAGCGAGAGGGAGGGGACGGCGGGCACGCCGGGCACGGGGGCGGCTGCGGCTGCGGCCGGAAGCGGCGTCGGCGGTATCGGTGTGCCCGGGTCGACCGGCATGAGGTGTCCTCCCCGGTCGGCGCCCGGGCGGGCGCGGTTGTTCTCAGCGGACCACCGCCGCCTCGCAGTCGCGATCGGCGTTCGGCCGTACGGGTGACACACCCTTGCCCCCATACGGCGCGGACCCGCGCAGCAGCTCGGCGAAGGCGGCCGCCGCGCCGGTCAGCTCCACGCGGGAGAAGACCGCGAGGGCCCGCTTCCACGGCGGGTCGACGGGCAGCACCACACAGTCCTCGCCGATCCCGCCCCGGACCACGTGCGAGGGGGCGGCCACGACGCCGACCCCGGCCGCGGCCATCCGGACCGCCGTGGAGGTGTGCTCGGTGCGCAGGGCGGTGCGGGGCGCGAAGCCCGCCCGGCCGCAGACCAGGTCGAGGAACGGCACCCCGTCGACCAGCGGCTCCATCGCACACCGCACCCAGTCGTGGTCCGCCAGCTCTTCCAGCCGCACGCTCGACCGCCCGGCGAGCGGGTCGTCGAAGGGGACGATGAGGGCGATCTCCTCGTCCCCGACCTCGATCACCGGCCCGTCCCAGCGGCGCGGCCGGGGGCCCACGGCGAGGTCGGCCGTGCCGCGTTCGAGCTCTTCCTCCAGCGCCTCGGTGGAGGCGTACTCGTGCAGGACGAGGCCGACGCCTGGGTGGTCGCGGCGCCAGCGCGCGAAGACGTCGGGGAGCACCCCGACGGCCACCGAGTGCACGGCCGCGATGTGCAGTTCGCCGCCCCGCGCCCCCGCCGAAGCCCGGGCCGCCCGCTGGGCGCGTGCGGCGCTGCGCACGGCGAGCTGGGCGTGGGGCAGGAAGGCGCGGCCCATGGGGGTGAGCCGCACGCCGCGCGGCAGCCGTTCCAGCAGATCGCCGCCGACGGACTTCTCCAGCGCCTTGATCTGGTGCGAGAGGGCGGGCTGGGTGACGTGCAGCAGCTCGGCCGCGCGCGTGAAGGAGGACTCCTCCACGACCGCCACGAAGTACTCCATCTGCCGAAGACTCACTCCGCCCCCACCTCTCCCATGAACACGCGCCCGCTTGAGCGTTCTGCCATAAGCATTGTGCATCGACCCCACAAGAACATTGCCTTGGACGCATGACAGGGTCCGGGCGGAGGCTGGGCCCATGACCGAGAACGCCGCAATCGCCGTAACCCCCGTCCACCACACGTCAGATGTGAACCGAGTGCCCGATGTGATCGTGATCGGCGGTGGCACCGGTGGCTACTCCACCGCGCTGCGCGCCGCCGCCCTCGGTCTGACGGTCGTCCTCGCCGAGCGCGACAAGGTCGGCGGCACCTGCCTGCACCGCGGCTGCATCCCGAGCAAGGCGATGCTGCACGCCGCCGAGCTGGTGGACGGCATCGCAGAGGCCCGCGAGCGGTGGGGTGTGAAGGCCACGCTCGACTCGGTGGACTGGCCCGCCCTGGTCGCCACCCGCGACGACATCGTCTCCCGCAACCACAAGGGCGTGGAGGGCCACCTCTCCCACGCCCGGGTCGCGGTGGTCCGGGGCAGCGCGCGGCTGACCGGGCCCCGGACCGTACACGTGGACGGGCACGGCGAGTTCACCGCCCGGCGCGGCATCGTCCTCGCCACGGGCTCCCGTCCCCGGATGCTGCCCGGTCTCGAGGCCGACGGACGGCGCGTGGTCACCAGCGACGACGCGCTCTTCGCCCCTGGCCTCCCGCAGTCCGTCCTGGTCCTCGGCGGCGGCGCGATCGGTGTCGAATACGCCTCCTTCCACCGCTCGATGGGCGCCGACGTCACCCTGGTCGAGGCCGCCGACCGGCTCGTGCCGCTCGAGGACACCGATGTGAGCCGCCACTTGACCCGCGGCCTCAAGAAGCGCGGCATCGACGTCCAGACCGGCGCCCGCTTCCTGAGCGCGGACGTCCTGGAGAACGGCGTACGAGCGACCGTGCGCACCGCGCGCGGCGAGACCCGTACCGTCGAGGCCGAGCGGCTGCTCGTCGCCGTGGGCCGGGCCCCGGTGACCGACGGGCTCGACCTGGCCGCGGCCGGACTGGCCACGGACGAGCGCGGGTTCGTGGCCCCGGCCGACTGGGCCAGGCTCGAAACCGCCGTTGCCGGCATCCACGTCGTCGGTGACCTGCTGCCCCCTCCTTCCCTCGGCCTGGCCCACGCCTCGTTCGCCGAAGGCCTGCTGGTGGCCGAGACCCTCGCCGGTCTGACATCACCGCCGGTCGACTACGCGGCGGTGCCCCGTGTCACGTACTCCTCTCCGCAGACCGCCTCGGTAGGTCTGACCGAGGCGGACGCCCGCAACCGCGGGCACGACGTCGTCGTCAACTCGATGCCCCTGACGGCCGTCGCCAAGGGGATGGTGCACGGCCAGGGCGGTGTGGTGAAGGTCGTCGCCGAGCGCGACGGACAGGTCCTCGGCGTCCATCTCGTGGGCCCCCACGTCTCCGAGATGATCGCCGAGTCCCAGCTGATCGTCGGCTGGGACGCCGAGCCGTCGGACGTGGCCCGCCACATCCACGCCCACCCGACCCTGTCGGAAGCGGTCGGCGAGACGTTCCTGACCCTCGCGGGACGCGGCCTCCACCAGCAGTGACCGTGGGCGGTGGTACGCGGAACTACCCGGAGACCCGGTCCCGGTCGATCGGAAGCGAGTAGCGCAGCTTCTCGCTTCCGATCGCGCCCACGCGGTCGTAGAACCGGCGCGCCCCTTCGTTCCACACCGGCGTCTGCCACTGCACCTGGTCCATCCCGAGCTCCCTGGCCTCGGCGGCCACCGCGTCGACCAGCAGCGCTCCAAGGCCCAGGCCCCGGTGGCCGTCGCGCAGGAAGAGGCAGTCCATGTGCAGATACTCCCGCGCCTGCCAGGTGGAGAACTCGGGGGCGCAGCTCGCGTACCCGACGACCTCGCCGCCCGGTATCTCGGCGACGAAACAGCGCGCCCGGGGCCTTTCCTGCCCGAAGAGCAGGGCTCCGAGCCGCTCCGCGAGATCGGGCGCGGGCGGCGCGGCCTTCTCGTACACCGCGTGCTCCGCGGCGAGTTCGGCCAGGCGCGGCAGGTCGGAAGGGCGGGCGGGCCGCACTCGGGGCTGCTGGTCCTCGTTCATACCGCCATGATGAGGGGCACCACTGACAACGGCCCCGGCGGGAGCGTACGCCCAGCTCAGCGCGGTGGCAGCCGGGCCGACGGGCTCCGGGTCAGTGCGTCGCGAGCCGGAAGCTCATCCGCCCGAAGCTCACCTGGTCGCCGTCGTTGACGACCACCGCCCCGGTCACCCGGCGGCCGTTGACGCTCGTTCCGTTCGTGGAGCCGAGGTCGCGCAGCACCCACACGCCGGACTGGTGGGTCAGCTCGGCGTGCACCCGGGAGACCGTCTCGTGGCTGAGCCGCAGCCCGTTGTGCGGATCGCGGCCGATCCGCAGCGGATACGGGCCGGGCACGGGGAACAGCAGCTTCGGCAGCCGCTCGGACTGCCACGCCCGGCGCATCGCCACGCTGAACCCGGACACCCGGCTCACCGCCCCGTACAGCGCCCGCGACCAGCGGCTCTGGGTGTCCAGGTCGGCGGTGAGCGCGGCCAGCTCGTCGGACCGGCGTGCGGACAGGGCCAGTTCCATCCGGCGCAGGAACGTGTCGTGCGACAGCTTTCCCTGCGCGGCGCCCTCTCTGAGCACGTCGAGCACACGGTCGCGCTCATCGTCCGACAGCCGGGCGGGAGCGGGATACGTGGAGAACTGGAAGGACGACGTCACAACAGAGATTGTCGGGCCGACGGCCTCGGCGTGTCCAGCAGGGCCGCACATTGCCCCTGTTCCCCCGCTCCATCCCCCCTGACCTGCACGGAAAACCGCTTGCCGGGCTGCCCTGCGCCATTGCTAGGGTCTGGCGACCGTCACCGCCCATGAGGGGAACCCCTTGACGACATCCGCGTCGGACATCACCTTCCGTCCGCTCGCCGGGCCCGAGGAACTCGGGCTCTTCCAGCAGCTCTCGTACGTACTCGACCACGAGGTCGAGGACGATCTGGCCTCCGGCCGCCGCCTGCCCGCGTGGATGTGGGTGGCACTGCGCGGGGACCGGGTGCTGGCCCGCCTGTCCTGGTGGACGCCGCCGGACCACGAAGACCCCTTCACCCTCGACTTCTTCGACGTCGACGACTCGCTGCCGCCCGCCGAGCGCCACGCCGTAGGGCTGAAGCTCCTGGAGACCGCGACGGCCGCGGTGATCCCGGCCGGCGCCCCGCGCCCCGAGTACGGCCGCTTCACGCCGGGCGACTGGCGCGAGGATCCCCACGCGCGCGAGGTCGTCGACACCCGGATGAACATCCTGGCCGAGACGGGTGCGCGGCTCCTGGTCGAGCGGCTGCGCCTGGAGTGGCGCCCGGGGACGCCGCTGCCAGCCCCCTCCACCCGGCTCGTGTTCCGCCCGGCGACCGACCGCGAGGAACTGCTCTCGCTGATGACGCTGGTCCTGGAGGGCACGCTCGACGAGCACAGCCGTACGGAGCTGCTGACGATGACGCCGCGGGCGTCCGCTGAGCTGATGTACGCGGAGGAGTTCGACACCTACAAGTCGCCGCGCGAGTGGTGGCAGATCGCCGAACTCCCGGACGGCGGCGGCCCGGTGGGCTTCGTCATCCCCGCCCGCAACCACTACCACCCGATCATCGCGTACATCGGCGTACTGCCCGCCCACCGAGGCCACGGCTACATCGACGACATCCTGGCCGAGGGCACGCGCATCCTGGCGGCGCAGGACGTCCCGCGCATCCGCGCCGCCACCGACCTCGCCAACGTGCCGATGGCCGACGCCTTCGCGCGCGCGGGGTACGTGACCTTCCAGCGCGCGATCAACATGGTGTGGCCGAGCGGCAGCTGAGCCGCCGGACTCGGCTGAAACGTATCTCCGGGCTCAGCCGGCGGCGCGCTGGGCCCGGATCACGTCCCGGTACCACCGGTAGGAGTCCTTCGGGGTGCGCCGCAGCGTCGGGTAGTCGACGTGCACCAGGCCGAAGCGCTGTGCGGCGCCCTCGATCCACTCGATGTTGTCGGTGAGGGACCACACGAAGTAGCCGCGTACGTCCACGCCCTCGGCCATGGCGCGGTGCAGGGCGCGCAGATGGCCGTCCAGGTAGCGGATGCGACCGGCGTCGTCGATGCCGTCGTAGGAGCAGCCGTTCTCCGTGATGTACACCGGGGGCAGCCGGTCCCCGTAGCGCGCCTTCAGTAGGAGGAGCATCTCGCGCAGGCCGTCCGGGACGACCGGCCAGCCGAAGGCGGTGGTCTCGTACCCCTCGATCTCCCTGATCCCGAAGGGCAGTTCGGCGGGCATCTCGAATCCGGCGAAGGACTCGACGGCCTCGGGCGCGGGCGCGCCCACGCGCGTGGGGTTGTAGTAGTTCACCCCGTACCAGTCGAGCGGGGCCGAGATGACGGCCAGGTCGTCCGCGACCGGGCCCGGCATCAGGGCCGCGAAGTTCTCGTCGGGGTAGCGGCCGGTGAGGACGGGGTCCGCGAACAGCCAGTTGCCGATGGTGTCGTAGAGGTCCGCGCCGAAACGGTCCTCCTCGCTCTCGCTCGCGGGCCATACGGGGGTGTGCGAGACCGCGAGGCCGATGTTCCGGGCGCCCGCCGCGCGCAGCGCCCCGACGGCCAGGCCATGGGCGAGGAGCTGGTGGTGGGCGGCCGGAAGGGCGTCGAAGAGCAGCTTCTTGCCGGGGGCGTGCTCGCCGAGCGCGTAGCCCAGCAGTGTCACCTCGGCAGGCTCGTTGACGGTGATCCACATGGGGACGCGGTCGGCGAGCCTCTCGGCCACCACGCGCGCGTAGTCGGCGAACCGGTACGCGGTGTCGCGCCGGAGCCAGCCGCCCGCCTCCTCCAGCTCCAGCGGCGTGTCCCAGTGGTAGAGCGTGGGCGCCGGGGTGATGCCGTGGGCGCACAGCTCGTCGACGAGCCGGTCGTAGAAGTCGAGCCCCGCAGCGTTGACCGGTCCGCTGCCGCCCGGCACGACACGCGGCCAGCTGACGGAGAAGCGGAAGGCTCCGGCGCCGAGCCCGGCGAGCAGGGCGACGTCCTCGCGGTAGCGCTCGTGGAACCCGGTGCCGCGGGCGGCGTCGGCGCCGTCCTTGATGCGGCCCGGTTCGGCGGCGAAGGCGTCCCAGCCGGAGGGGCCCTTGCCCTCGGCTGCGGCGGCCCCCTCGGTCTGGAAGGCTGAGGCGGAGGCTCCCCAGAGGAAGCCGTGCGGGAACGGCGGCAGGGTCATGGATCCGGACCTTAATGGCGAGTAACCACAACCTCCAGACCTTGATCCCGGCTTCCGCGGAGGATGGATGCCCTCCTGCACGGTTTGACGGTACGCGGGCAACGGGAGGTATCAAGAATGTTGTTCGAGGTATGGGCGCCGCAGGCGGACCGGGTCGCTCTCAAGCTGGAGAGCACGACCCACGACATGGAGCCGCACCCGGTGCGGAGCGGCTGGTGGCTCACCGAGGCCGGGGCCCGGGACGGCGACCGCTACGGGTACGTCGTGGACGGCGGCCACCCGCTGCCCGACCCGCGCTCGCGCCGCCAGCCGGACGGGCCCGACGGGCTCAGCGCCGTCGTCGACCACGACGCCTTCCCCTGGCAGCAGCCCTGGGAGGGCCGCCGGCTGTCCGGCGCGGTCCTCTACGAGCTGCACATCGGCACCTACACCCGCGAGGGCACCTTCGACGCCGCGGCCGCCCGCCTCGCCCATTTGGCGGAACTGGGGGTGACGCATGTCGAGCTGATGCCGGTGTGCCCGTTCCCGGGGCGGCACGGCTGGGGGTACGACGGCGTGGCGCCGTGGGCCGTACACGAGCCGTACGGCGGCCCCGCAGGGCTGAAACGATTTGTCGACGCGGCGCACGCCCACGGCCTCGGGGTCGTCCTCGACGTCGTCCACAACCACCTCGGCCCCTCCGGCAACCACCTCCCCGCCTTCGGCCCGTACTTCACCGACACCCACCACACGCCGTGGGGCGCCGCCGTCAACCTGGACGCCCCGGGGTCCGACGAGGTGCGCGCGTACTTCCTGGAGAGCGCGCTCGCCTGGCTGCGCGACTACCGGCTCGACGGTCTGCGCCTGGACGCCGTGCACGCGCTGTTCGACACGCGCGCGCTGCCGTTCCTCGAAGAGCTCTCCACCGCCGTCGACGTGCTCTCCGTACAGCTCGGCCGCCCGCTGTTCCTGGTCGCCGAGTCCGACCGGTGCGACCCGGGCACCACCGCCCCGCGCGCGCAGAGCGGCCTCGGGCTGCACGCCCAGTGGAACGACGACTTCCACCACGCCCTGCACACCGCGCTGACCGGTGAGTCCCAGGGCTACTACGCCGACTTCGCGCGCGCCCCGCTCGCCGCCCTGGCCAAGACCCTCACCCGGGTCTTCTTCCACGACGGCACCTATTCGAGCTTCCGCGGCCGCACCCACGGACGGCGTGTCGACCGCACGAGGACCCCCGCACACCGCTTCCTGGGCTACGCCCAGACCCACGACCAGATCGGCAACAGAGCGCTGGGAGACCGGCTCTCGGCGACCCTCTCCCCCGGCCTGGTCGCCTGCGCCGCCGCGCTGGTGCTGACCGGCCCGTACACGCCGATGCTCTTCATGGGCGAGGAGTGGGGCGCCCGCACGCCCTGGCAGTACTTCACCGACCACCCCGACCCCGAGCTCGCCGAGGCCGTACGGACGGGCCGACGGCGGGAGTTCGCGGCGCACGGCTGGGCCGAGGAGGACATCCCCGATCCGCAGGACCCCGCCACCCGGGCGCGCTCCTGTCTGGACTGGGACGAGCCCGGAAAGGAGCCCCACGCGCGCGTGCTCGCCTGGTACCGCGAACTGATCGCGCTGCGCCGCACCCGCCCCGACCTCACCGACCCGGACATCGCCGCGGTCAAGGTCGTCCACGACGAGGAGGCACGCTGGCTCACCTTCCGGCGCGGCGACATCAGGACCGTCGTCAACCTCGGCAAGGAGCCCGCGGTGATCCCCCTGGGCCGCAACAACTGCCGGGTGCTCGCCGCCTGGGAGCCGGTGCAACCACCGCGTCCGGACGGCGAGTTCCGGCTGCCGCCGGAGTCGTGCGCGGTGCTCGGCCCGGCCACCTGACCCGACGGCTACTCGACGACCGCCATCTCGCGCGCGGTGTTGTTGAAGCTGCGTCCGCCGTCCTCGGTGACCGTCACGATGTCCTCGATCCGTACGCCGAACCGGCCCGGCAGATAGATCCCCGGCTCCACGGAGAAGCACATGCCGGGCACCAGCGGCTGCTCCTCGCCCTCGATCATGTAGGGCGGCTCATGGGTGGTGACGCCGATGCCGTGGCCGGTGCGGTGGATGAAGTACTCGCCGTACCCGGCCTCCTCGATCACCGCCCGCGCCGCCCGGTCGACGTCCTGGCAGGCCGCCCCGGGCTTCACGGCCGCGCACCCGGCCCGCTGCGCCTCCCGTACGACGTCGTGGACGCGCTGCTCCTCGGCGCTCGGCTCGCCGACGTGGACGGTACGGGTGGTGTCCGAGCCGTAGCCGTGCTTAAGGCCACCGAAGTCGAGGACGACCATGTCGCCGCGCCCGATGGTCCGGTCGCCCGCCTCGTGGTGCGGGTTGGCGCCGTTGGGGCCGGACCCGACGACCGTGAAGTCCACCTGCGAATGGCCGAACTCCAGGAGCAGCGCGGCCAGATCGGCGGCCACGTCCGTCTCCTTGCGCCCGGCGAACCGGACCTTGAGGATCTCTCCGTACGCCTCGTCCGCCGCCGCCCCGGCCGCCTCCAGGCGCGCCAGCTCGTGCGCGTCCTTGACCGCCCGCAGCATCGGGAGCGCCTCTGTGAGGGCCGTGTAGGACGTTCCCGGGAGCCTCTGCTGAAGTCCGAGCAGATGCATCGCCCAGGCGTTGTCGCTCACGCCGAACCGGCCGTCCACGTCCAGCAGGGGCGCGGTCACGCCGTACGGGTCGGTGCCGTCGGTCCAGTCCCGCAAGGTGAGCGCCGAAGCCCCGGCGGCACGCTCGGCGTCCGGCGCCTCCAGCTTCGGTACGACGAGGACCGGCTCCTGCCCGGCCGCCAGCACCAGAACCGTCAGCCGCTCGGTGATCGCGGTCGGCTGATAGCCGGTCAGATAGACCAGGTCGGGCCCCGGCGCGACGAGGACACCGGCGAGTCCGGCGTCGGCGGCGGACTCGGCGGCTCGGGCCATCCTGGCCCGGTAGTCGTCGGCGGTGAAGGGCGCGGGAACAGGTGTAATAGCCATGGGCCCCATCCTGCCCGTACGCCACCGGGCACGCGATCGGGACGGCGAAAAAACGTGCCCGCTGCCAGGACGCCGGTCAGGCGTCTTCCTGGCTGTCCCCCACCAGCCGTTCCAACAGCTCCTGGAAGTCGTCTCCGACGACGATCCGCAGGCCGTCGCCCTCGTCCTCGCGGTCGCTGAGCTGGGTGAACGTTCCGTCACGCCACCAGTAGACGAACGGGCTGATCGCGCCGGGCGTGTCCTCGAAACCGGACGCGGCGAACGACGCCATGGCGTTGAGCGCCGGGATCATGCCGGAGTCGCGGATCACGTGGAACGCGAGCTGGTGCCGGAACGGCATGGCGACCAGGGCGCCGTCCGCCGTCAGCTGTTGCCCGGTGAGCTGCGGCACCAGGGCGTCCAGGGCGAGCACCCGGCTGGCCGTGTAGAACGAATCCCCGGCGATCACCTCGAACCGCATGCCGTCCTCGCCCTTGACGCTCTCATGCGACTCCACGGGCAGCTGCCTGAGGTTGTGCAGGGCCTGAGCGCGCAAATCCGGCACGCGGCCGAGGGGTTCCAGCGCCTCGTCGGTGAGCATCATGACGCTCTCCGGCAGATCCAGGGCGAGGATCTCGTAGAGGCCGGGTGCGACACCGCGCGCGTAGCTGAAGGTCTGCGGGTCGAGCCCCGCCTCGCTGATCACCCGGGGGTAGAGCTGCGCGCGGATCTGCTCGGGCGGCAGGGTGTCGAGGGCGGAGGGGCCGTCCATGGTGCGCAACACCATGCCGACGTGCCGACGAATCAGTTCCGGCCACACACGGGGCCCACGGCGGTCGTTGTGGCAGACCGCCGCGAGGTTGGCGAGACCGAACCGGCGCTCGCCGCTGTCCTTCACGGAGTCCGCATAGACGGTCACCTCCAGGCCCTGCTCGGCGAACGCCTCGCGCACCTGGGCACGGAACCGCGAGCCCTCGTCGCCCGAGAAATAGCCGAACTCCGCGTCCCGGGGCGCGTCGCTCCGGTCCCGCTTCGGCCCCCGTCGGAATATCCCCACGTCAGCTGCCTTCCGTCACACGGGTCACACGGTAGCCCCGCGGTAGATCTCCACGACGTTCCCACGCCCGGTGAAGGCCGAGCCTACCCAGCCCCCCACTGACCGACCACAAGATCCGCACGGTCCCGGCCACCCGCCACCACGCGCGCGTTGGCCTCGTCCGACTCCCTGACCCACCGTTCGGCGTACGGGCGGGCCTTCCCGTACCGCACATGCCGCTCAACGAGCCTGCGCACCCGTTCCTCGCCGTCGATCTCCAGGAACCAGACCTCGTCGAGCAGCGACCTCACCGGCGCCCAGCCGCCCTCGTCGTGCAGGAGGTAGTTCCCCTCGGTGACGACGAGCGGTACGGCCGGATCGACCGGAATGCTCCCGGCGACCGGCTCCTCGATCGAGCGGTCGAAGGCCGGCGCGTACACCACGGTGCCCGGCACGGGCGTTCGCAGCCGAGCGAGGAGCGCGACGTATCCGGCCGCGTCGAAAGTGTCCGGCGCGCCCTTGCGATCGGCGCGTCCGAGGCGGACGAGTTCGGCCTGGGCGAGGTGGAAACCATCCATCGGGACGAGCACGGCCTGCCCGCCGAGCCGCTCCACCAGGTGCCCGGCCAGCGTCGACTTCCCGGCCCCGGGCGCCCCGGCGATACCGAGCACGCGCCGACGGCCGGGGACGGCGAGCCGCCGAGCGCGCTCGACGAGACGGTTCAGCGCGGCGGTCTCCGCAGCGGACTCGGCAGCGATCTCCATGCCGGGCATTGTGCCGCGCACTGTCTCGTGCCGGCTTGGCACCCTCACAGTCATACGTATAACCTCGCTCCATGTCCCATATTGCTCTGATCACGCTCGTAGTCCGCGACTACGACGAGGCCATCGCCTTCTACACCGACGCCCTCGGCTTCGAACTCGTCGAGGACACCGACCGCGGCGACGGCTCCCGCTGGGTGGTGGTCCGCCCGCGCGGCACCGGCACCGCGTCGCTGCTGCTGGCCCGCGCCAAGAACGAAGCCGAGCGCGCGAGCGTCGGCGCCCAGACCGGCGGCCGGGTGGGCTTCTTCCTGTATACCGAGGACTTCGCGGCCGACCACGCCCGGATGACCGCGGCCGGCGTCCGTTTCCTGGAGGAGCCGCGCCACGAGGTGTACGGATCGGTCGCGGTCTTCCAGGACCTTTACGGCAACCGCTGGGACTTGCTCCAGCCTGCGTGAGCGTCGGTATTCGGCGCCGGTTCTGACGCCGGATTTGGCGCCGCAATTTTGCGACTGAACGCAGAAAAGCCCCGTACCGGTTTCCCGGTACGGGGCTTTTCTCAAAATTTGTTCGGCGGTGTCCTACTCTCCCACAGGGTCCCCCCTGCAGTACCATCGGCGCTGAAAGGCTTAGCTTCCGGGTTCGGAATGTAACCGGGCGTTTCCCTAACGCTATGACCACCGAAACACTATGAAATTTGAACGCTGGTGTTGACACAGCTGTTCGTTATTTCAGAACTAACACAGTGGACGCGAGCAACTGAGGACAAGCCCTCGGCCTATTAGTACCAGTCAGCTCCACCCCTTACGAGGCTTCCACATCTGGCCTATCAACCCAGTCGTCTACTGGGAGCCTTACCCTCTCAAGGAGGTGGGAATACTCATCTCGAAGCAGGCTTCCCGCTTAGATGCTTTCAGCGGTTATCCTTTCCGAACGTAGCCAACCAGCCATGCCCTTGGCAGGACAACTGGCACACCAGAGGTTCGTCCGTCCCGGTCCTCTCGTACTAGGGACAGCCCTTCTCAATATTCCTACGCGCACAGCGGATAGGGACCGAACTGTCTCACGACGTTCTAAACCCAGCTCGCGTACCGCTTTAATGGGCGAACAGCCCAACCCTTGGGACCGACTCCAGCCCCAGGATGCGACGAGCCGACATCGAGGTGCCAAACCATCCCGTCGATATGGACTCTTGGGGAAGATCAGCCTGTTATCCCCGGGGTACCTTTTATCCGTTGAGCGACGGCGCTTCCACAAGCCACCGCCGGATCACTAGTCCCGACTTTCGTCCCTGCTCGACCCGTCGGTCTCACAGTCAAGCTCCCTTGTGCACTTACACTCAACACCTGATTGCCAACCAGGCTGAGGGAACCTTTGGGCGCCTCCGTTACTCTTTAGGAGGCAACCGCCCCAGTTAAACTACCCATCAGACACTGTCCCTGATCCGGATCACGGACCCAGGTTAGACATCCAGCACGACCAGAGTGGTATTTCAACGGCGACTCCACCATGACTGGCGTCACAGCTTCAAAGTCTCCCACCTATCCTACACAAGCCGAACCGAACACCAATATCAAACTGTAGTAAAGGTCCCGGGGTCTTTCCGTCCTGCTGCGCGAAACGAGCATCTTTACTCGTAGTGCAATTTCACCGGGCCTATGGTTGAGACAGTCGAGAAGTCGTTACGCCATTCGTGCAGGTCGGAACTTACCCGACAAGGAATTTCGCTACCTTAGGATGGTTATAGTTACCACCGCCGTTTACTGGCGCTTAAGTTCTCAGCTTCGCCCCACCGAAATGGAGCTAACCGGTCCCCTTAACGTTCCAGCACCGGGCAGGCGTCAGTCCGTATACATCGCCTTACGGCTTCGCACGGACCTGTGTTTTTAGTAAACAGTCGCTTCTCGCTGGTCTCTGCGGCCACCCCCAGCTCAGAGTGCAAGACTCATCACCAGTGATGGCCCCCCTTCTCCCGAAGTTACGGGGGCATTTTGCCGAGTTCCTTAACCATAGTTCACCCGAACGCCTCGGTATTCTCTACCTGACCACCTGAGTCGGTTTAGGGTACGGGCCGCCATGAAACTCGCTAGAGGCTTTTCTCGACAGCATAGGATCATCCACTTCACCACAATCGGCTCGGCATCAGGTCTCAGGCTTCATGCTGTCCGGATTTGCCTAGACAGCGCCCTACACCCTTACCCCGGGACAACCACCGCCCGGGCTGGACTACCTTCCTGCGTCACCCCATCGCTTACCTACTACAAGTCTGGTTCGTCGGCTCCACCACTTTCCTTTCCCCGAAGGGTCCGGAACGGCTTCACGGACTTAGCATCGCCTGATTCGATATTGGGCGTTTCAAAGCGGGTACCGGAATATCAACCGGTTGTCCATCGACTACGCCTGTCGGCCTCGCCTTAGGTCCCGACTTACCCTGGGCAGATCAGCTTGACCCAGGAACCCTTAGTCAATCGGCGCACACGTTTCTCACGTGTGTATCGCTACTCATGCCTGCATTCTCACTCGTGAACCGTCCACCACTAGCTTCCGCTGCGGCTTCACCCGGCACACGACGCTCCCCTACCCATCACAGCACCCGTTGGGGCTTAATTGCTGCAATGACACGACTTCGGCGGTACGCTTGAGCCCCGCTACATTGTCGGCGCGGAATCACTTGACCAGTGAGCTATTACGCACTCTTTCAAGGGTGGCTGCTTCTAAGCCAACCTCCTGGTTGTCTCTGCGACTCCACATCCTTTCCCACTTAGCGTACGCTTAGGGGCCTTAGTCGATGCTCTGGGCTGTTTCCCTCTCGACCATGGAGCTTATCCCCCACAGTCTCACTGCCGCGCTCTCACTTACCGGCATTCGGAGTTTGGCTAAGGTCAGTAACCCGGTAGGGCCCATCGCCTATCCAGTGCTCTACCTCCGGCAAGAAACACACGACGCTGCACCTAAATGCATTTCGGGGAGAACCAGCTATCACGGAGTTTGATTGGCCTTTCACCCCTAACCACAGGTCATCCCCCAGGTTTTCAACCCTGGTGGGTTCGGTCCTCCACGAAGTCTTACCTCCGCTTCAACCTGCCCATGGCTAGATCACTCCGCTTCGGGTCTAGAGCGTGCAACTATATCGCCCTGTTCGGACTCGCTTTCGCTACGGCTTCCCCACACGGGTTAACCTCGCTACACACCGCTAACTCGCAGGCTCATTCTTCAAAAGGCACGCAGTCACGACGCACCGAGTAAACTCGATGCGCGACGCTCCCACGGCTTGTAGGCACACGGTTTCAGGTACTATTTCACTCCGCTCCCGCGGTACTTTTCACCATTCCCTCACGGTACTATCCGCTATCGGTCACCAGGGAATATTTAGGCTTAACGGGTGGTCCCGCCAGATTCACACGGGATTTCTCGGGCCCCGTGCTACTTGGGTGTCTCTTAAACGAGCCGCATGAATTTCAGCTACGGGGGTCTTACCCTCTACGCCGGACCTTTCGCATGTCCTTCGCCTATTCATACGGTTTCTGACTCGTCTCACAGCCGGCAGACTATGAAAAAGAGATCCCACAACCCCGTATGCGCAACCCCTGCCGGGTATCACACGCATACGGTTTGGCCTCATCCGGTTTCGCTCGCCACTACTCCCGGAATCACGGTTGTTTTCTCTTCCTGAGGGTACTGAGATGTTTCACTTCCCCTCGTTCCCTCCACATGCCCTATGTGTTCAGGCATGGGTGACAGCCCATGACGACTGCCGGGTTTCCCCATTCGGAAACCCCCGGATCAAAGCCTGGTTGACGGCTCCCCGGGGACTATCGTGGCCTCCCACGTCCTTCATCGGTTCCTGGTGCCAAGGCATCCACCGTGCGCCCTTAAAAACTTGGCCACAGATGCTCGCGTCCACTGTGCAGTTCTCAAACAACGACCAGCCACCCATCACCCCAAACCCGAAGGTCTGAGTGCACTGGGGCCGGCGACTGAAGTACAAGCGGGCAAAGCCCGTGCCTTCAGACACCCAACAGCGTGCCCGGCCCGGCTCCCTCAGGTTCACGTTCCACGCCGAAGCAGTACTAGTGATCCCTCGAAAACCGTGCCGAATAGTCAACGTTCCACCCATGAGCTGACCGTGCAGAACATTTGCCTGCAATCGGTACTGTGCTCCTTAGAAAGGAGGTGATCCAGCCGCACCTTCCGGTACGGCTACCTTGTTACGACTTCGTCCCAATCGCCAGTCCCACCTTCGACAGCTCCCTCCCACAAGGGGTTGGGCCACCGGCTTCGGGTGTTACCGACTTTCGTGACGTGACGGGCGGTGTGTACAAGGCCCGGGAACGTATTCACCGCAGCAATGCTGATCTGCGATTACTAGCAACTCCGACTTCATGGGGTCGAGTTGCAGACCCCAATCCGAACTGAGACCGGCTTTTTGAGATTCGCTCCGCCTCACGGCATCGCAGCTCATTGTACCGGCCATTGTAGCACGTGTGCAGCCCAAGACATAAGGGGCATGATGACTTGACGTCGTCCCCACCTTCCTCCGAGTTGACCCCGGCAGTCTCCTGTGAGTCCCCATCACCCCGAAGGGCATGCTGGCAACACAGAACAAGGGTTGCGCTCGTTGCGGGACTTAACCCAACATCTCACGACACGAGCTGACGACAGCCATGCACCACCTGTATACCGACCACAAGGGGGGCACTATCTCTAATGCTTTCCGGTATATGTCAAGCCTTGGTAAGGTTCTTCGCGTTGCGTCGAATTAAGCCACATGCTCCGCTGCTTGTGCGGGCCCCCGTCAATTCCTTTGAGTTTTAGCCTTGCGGCCGTACTCCCCAGGCGGGGAACTTAATGCGTTAGCTGCGGCACCGACGACGTGGAATGTCGCCAACACCTAGTTCCCAACGTTTACGGCGTGGACTACCAGGGTATCTAATCCTGTTCGCTCCCCACGCTTTCGCTCCTCAGCGTCAGTAATGGCCCAGAGATCCGCCTTCGCCACCGGTGTTCCTCCTGATATCTGCGCATTTCACCGCTACACCAGGAATTCCGATCTCCCCTACCACACTCTAGCTAGCCCGTATCGAATGCAGACCCGGGGTTAAGCCCCGGGCTTTCACATCCGACGTGACAAGCCGCCTACGAGCTCTTTACGCCCAATAATTCCGGACAACGCTTGCGCCCTACGTATTACCGCGGCTGCTGGCACGTAGTTAGCCGGCGCTTCTTCTGCAGGTACCGTCACTTTCGCTTCTTCCCTGCTGAAAGAGGTTTACAACCCGAAGGCCGTCATCCCTCACGCGGCGTCGCTGCATCAGGCTTTCGCCCATTGTGCAATATTCCCCACTGCTGCCTCCCGTAGGAGTCTGGGCCGTGTCTCAGTCCCAGTGTGGCCGGTCGCCCTCTCAGGCCGGCTACCCGTCGTCGCCTTGGTAGGCCATTACCCCACCAACAAGCTGATAGGCCGCGGGCTCATCCTTCACCGCCGGAGCTTTCCACCCACCTCGATGCCGAGGCGGGTCGTATCCGGTATTAGACCCCGTTTCCAGGGCTTGTCCCAGAGTGAAGGGCAGATTGCCCACGTGTTACTCACCCGTTCGCCACTAATCCACCCCGAAGGGCTTCATCGTTCGACTTGCATGTGTTAAGCACGCCGCCAGCGTTCGTCCTGAGCCAGGATCAAACTCTCCATGAATGTGTACCGGTAATCCGGTGCGCACACACGAAAGAGCGGGACAGTCATGTCGGAATAAGACCGACCGTCCTCAGCGTCCTCGCTGTGTAATTGCCTACCAACCGTGAAGGTCAGCAGGACTTTTCAAAGGAACCTCCAACCCAACCGACAAGCGGTGGGCCGGGGTTGTCAATCTGGCGTTGACTTTTGGCACGCTGTTGAGTTCTCAAGGTACGGACGCTTCCTTCGTTCCCGTTTCCGGGCCCTCCGGGCGCTTCCTTCGTTTCCGACTCTATCAGACTCTTTCGTGTCCGATTCCCGGTCTCCCGGGTCAAGTCGTTTTGTCTTTCCGGCTGTTGGGCCGTTCCGACGTCCCAGACTCTAGCGGACTTTCCGGGCGGCTCCTAATCGGGCCGTTCGAGTCATCCACTCCCACCCGCCCATTCGAAATGAAATTCGGCATGCCGAAATTCGTCCCGTTCGGGAGGTCGTGCTGGGTTGGGTTGCCGCAAGTCTGCGGCGGACGGCTGTCGCAGAACCGTTACGGCCCCGCGACAACTCGGAGAACACTACGCACTCCCGTACCCGACGTCAACTCAGGTCGGATGTCGCGCCGGTCGTCAGTCCTCGTCCGCCGTCAGCTTCAGCGAGATCGAGTTGATGCAGTACCGCTGGTCCGTCGGGGTCGGGTAGCCCTCGCCCTCGAAGACATGGCCCAGGTGCGAGCCGCAGCGGGCGCAGCGCACCTCCGTGCGGACCATTCCGTGCGACCGGTCCGCGATGAGTTCCACCGCGTCCGTGTCCTTGGGGTCGAAGAAGGACGGCCAGCCGCAGTGCGACTCGAACTTCGTCTCGGAGGTGAAGAGCTCCGCGCCGCAGGCCCGGCAGGAGTAGACGCCCTTGGTCTTGGTGTCCGTGTACTCACCGACGAACGCGGGTTCCGTGCCGGCCTGCCGCAGCACCGCGTACTCGGCCGGGCTCAGCTCCGCCCGCCACTGCTCGTCCGGCTTCTCTACCTCGTACGACATCGAAGGCACTCCCTCAGCTCAACCGCGCCAGGATCTGCGGGCCCAGGTCCGTCACGTCGCCCGCGCCCATGGTGAGAACGAGGTCGCCGGGCCTGGCCATTCCCGCGATCACGTCCGGCACCGTCGTCTTGTCGTGGACGGCGGTGACGTCGGCGCCGGCCGTTCCGGCCGCGTCGATGATCAGCGCGCTGGTGACGCCCGGGATCGGGTCCTCGCGCGCGGGGTAGATGTCGAGGACCACCGAGGCGTCGGCCAGCGCGAGCGCGCGGCCCATCTCGGTGCCCAGCTCCTGGGTGCGGGAGAAGAGGTGCGGCTGGAAGACCACGAGCAGCCGGGAGTCCGTGGCGGCGGCCCGCATCGCCTCCAGGTCGGCGGTCATCTCGGTCGGGTGGTGCGCGTACGAGTCGATGACCTGGACGCCCGCGGCCTCGCCCTTGAGCTGGAGGCGGCGCTTGACGCCGGTGTACTTGCCGAGGGCCGAGGCCAGGTTGTGCGCCGGGATGCCGAGGGCGACGCCGGCGGCGAGGGCCGCGACCGCGTTGAGGGCGTAGTGGCGGCCGGGGACCGAGACCGTGAAGGTCAGGTACTTGCCGCCGAGCAGGACGGTGACCTCGCTGGTCAGGCCGCGCGGGGTGATCTTGTGGACGCGTACGTCGGCGTGCTCGTCCGCCCCGTACGTCACGACCTTCAGCGACGAGAGGTCGCGCACCCGGCGGGTGAGCTCGACGGCGCCCGCCTGGTCGGCGGAGATGACGAGGGTGCCGCCGGGGACGACCTTGCCGACGAAGGTCTCGAAGGAGTCGTAGATCTCGTCCATCGAGGCATAGTTGGCGTGGTGGTCGAGTTCGACGTTGAGGACGATGGCGACCTCGGGGTCGTACTTCTGGAAGCTGCGGTCGCTCTCGTCGGCCTCGGCCACGAAGATGTCGCCCTCGCCGTGGCGGGCGTTGGTGCCGGGCCCGGCGAGGTCGCCGCCGATCGCGTACGAGGGGTCGAGGCCCAGCTCGGTCAGGGCGACGGCCAGCATCGAGGTGGTGGTCGTCTTGCCGTGGGTGCCGGCGACGGCGATGGCGCGCAGGCCGCCCATGAGCGCGGCGAGCGCGTCGGAGCGGTGGACGACGGGGATGGCGAGCTCGGCCGCGCGGACGAGCTCCGGGT
Organism: Streptomyces sp. TLI_146; assembly: GCF_002846415.1. Taxonomy (NCBI): domain Bacteria; kingdom Bacillati; phylum Actinomycetota; class Actinomycetes; order Kitasatosporales; family Streptomycetaceae; genus Streptomyces; species Streptomyces sp. TLI_146. The sequence continues at coordinate 6,879,893 of NZ_PJMX01000001.1, read as the reverse complement.
TGTCGGCGCGGATGGCGCTGGAGACGACGACGCTGCTGGCGTCGGAGGCGAGGTGCTCGGCGGCGTGTCCGATGTGGACGGTCGCGCCGAGCGCGCGCAGCGCCTCGGCCGTGCCGGACTCCTTGGCGTCGCTGCCCGCGACCTTCGCGCCGCGCTGCGCCAGGATCTTCGCGATCCCCGACATTCCGGCACCGCCGATGCCGATGAAGTGCGGCCGTTCCATGGCGGTGGGAATCGCGGGTGCCATTGCGTGTGTCTCCCGGGGGGTGCGACGTACGGAGTTCGGTTCGGCCTCAGCCTATTCGCTGGGCGGCGCTCGCCCTATTCGCCGGTCGGCGGGCGCACGGGGCGTCGGCCCGGCGGACCTCGTCCGGGCGCGCCCGTCCCCTTACTCGCTGTGCGCCTCCTCGCTGTGCGCGAAGAGCTTGAGGACCGGGACGCCGACCTTGTGCCGGGCCCGGGAGGCCCAGTCGCGGTGGAAGAACTCCTCCACGTAGTGGGGCGCCGTCAGGACGATGACCTCGTCGGCGTTCACCTCGTCGACGATGGACTTCAGCAGGTCCAGGGGGTGGTCCTCGACGATCTGGCCGACGGCCTGGCTGCCGGTCGCGCGCAGGGACGCGAGCGAGTGCTCCAGGGCGCGTACGGCGGCGGCCGGGCCCGGGTCGCCGCTCTCGTGGACGGCCTCGTCGAGTTCGCCGATGGCCACGTCGTCGATGGCGCGCAGCAGGCGGTCCTGGTCGCCCCGGGGCTGCATGAGCACGACGAAGGAGACCGGCTCGTCGCCGTGCAGGGTGGTGACGAATTCCACGTCCACGGAGGTCAGGGGCTTCTCGATCATCAATACGCTTGTGAACACGACAAACGCCCTTCTCTTCACTCCGGCCGGTGCCCCGCGAGGCAGCGGGGCCTCGACGTGGTTACCCGCCCCTGCGGAAACCATCCTTCCCCGTGACCGCACGGGGTCTGCGTGAGTAAGTGTGCCCACCGGAAGCTAACCGGAACGGCAAATTCCGCTGATTGTCAGATTCGACGGTAACGCGTGTAGAGGAACCCGGCCTCTTCCAGCAACAACTCCAGACGGAAGTGCTCAGGGGCGGTCACCGGTGGCCCTCCGGCGATGCGCTGGGCACTGCCCGCGGTGAGCATCGGCGACACCGTCAGACACAGCTCGTCGAGCACTCCGGCGGCCACGAACTGGCCGAGCAGCCGCGGCCCGCCCTCCGTCAGCATCCGGCGCAGCCCGCGCTCGGCCAGCGCCGCGACCGCCCTGGCGGGCTCCACGCCCGGCCCGTCGCCCGCGATGACGACCTCCGCGCCGGCCCGCTCGGCCTCGCGCACCCGGTCGGGCGGCGCGGCGGCGCCGGTCAGGATGAGGGTGGGAACCAGCGGCGAGGTGAACAGGGGCAGGCCGAAGTCCAGGTCGAGAGCAGCCGTCACCACCGCGATCACAGGGGCCGGGCCCTGCCCCTCGGCCCCGCGCCGGGCCGCGAAGGCCTCCCGCGCCCGGGCCGGGCGGTAGCCCTCCTGGCGTACCGTTTCCGCGCCCACCACGATCACATCGGACAGCGCCCGCAGGGTGCCGAAGATCCGCATGTCGGTGGCGGAGGAGAGGGGCTGCGAGCGGCCCTCGTGCTGGCCCGCGCCGTCCAGCGAGGAGACCATGTTGGCCCGCAGCCAGGGGCCGTCCGTCTCGGGGTACGCGTAGGCCTCCGCCAGCGCGTCGAACGACCACTCGCCCTGGTCGGCGGCGGATGTCTGGTCGGTCACAGGGAACAGGCGTCGCATCCGTGCAGTCTTACACGGCGCTTACAGTGGGGAACTGTGTCGACCAGTCCCATAACCGAAGCGGCCCCGCTGTCGCTCTGCGCGCGCGAGCCGCATGTCCCCGCCGACCGTCTGGTCGCCGAGATGGTGCCGCCGCCGCGGTTCGACTCGGTCCGCTTCGAGACGTATGTGCCGGACCCGAACCAGCCCAGCCAGAGCGAGGCCGTCAAGGTGCTCGGCTCCTTCGCGGCCGGTCTGGGCGGGGCGCACGCGACCGGGAGCGGGCGCCGCAAGTGGTTCGCCCGCAAGCCGGCCGCGCCCGCCGCGCCGCGCGGGGTCTATCTGGACGGCGGGTACGGCGTCGGCAAGACCCATCTGCTGGCCTCCCTGTGGCACGCCACCCCGGCCGAGCCCGCGCTCAAGGCGTTCGGCACCTTCGTGGAGCTGACGAACCTGGTCGGCGCGCTGGGCTTCCAGCAGACCGTGCGCACCCTGAGCGGGCACCGGCTGCTCTGCATCGACGAGTTCGAGCTGGACGACCCGGGCGACACGGTCCTGGTGTCGTCGCTGCTCGGCAAGCTGGTGGAGCAGGGCGTGGCGCTGGCCGCGACCTCCAACACGCTGCCCGGCAAGCTGGGCGAGGGCCGGTTCGCGGCCGTCGACTTCCTGCGCGAGATCCAGGGCCTGTCGGCGCACTTCCGCCCGCTGCGGATCGACGGCGAGGACTACCGCCACCGGGGGCTGCCCGAGGCTCCGGCGCCGTACTCGGACGAGCAGGTCACCAAGGCCGCGTACGCGACCGAGGGCGCGGCGCTCGACGACTTCCCCGGGCTGCTCGGCCATCTGTCGCGGGTCCACCCCAGCCGGTACGGGGCGATGACCGACGGGGTGAAGGCGGTGTGCCTCACCGATGTGCAGCCGGTTCCCGACCAGTCGACCGCGCTGCGGCTGGTGGTGCTGGCCGACCGGCTGTACGACCGCGAGGTGCCGGTGCTGGCGTCCGGGGTCCCCTTCGACCGGCTGTTCAGTGACGAGATGCTGAACGGCGGCTACCGGAAGAAGTACTTCCGGGCCATCTCCCGGCTCACCGCCCTCGCGCGCGACGCGAAGGGTCTTGTGGAGCAGTAGGTTTGGCGCACGGGGGCCCGTAAACCCCCTTAGCCACCAGAAGGGATACATCATGGCCACCACGCGTACGGCGCACACGGTCTGGGAAGGCGAGCTCATCAAGGGCTCGGGGACCGTCACCTTCGACTCGTCCGGCATCGGCTCGCAGCCGGTCAGCTGGCCGTCCCGCGCCGAGCAGGCCAACGGCAAGACCAGCCCGGAGGAGCTCATCGCGGCCGCGCACTCCAGCTGCTTCTCCATGGCCCTCTCGCACGGTCTGACCGGCGCGGGCAACCCGCCCACCCGGCTGGAGACCAAGGCGGACGTGACGTTCCAGCCGGGCGAGGGCATCACCGGCATCCACCTCACCGTGCGCGGCGAGGTGCCGGGCCTGGACGAGCAGGGCTTCGCGGCCGCCGCCGAGGACGCCAAGAAGAACTGCCCCGTCAGCCAGGCGCTCACGGGCACGACGATCACGCTGACCGCCGAGCTCGCCTGACGCCCGGCCGTCCGCCCGGACGGCCCTCCCGTCCTTGCCCGGACGGCTCTCCGGCTGTTTTCGGCCATGTACGGCGACACGACCCGCATGATCCGCCTATCACCTGATCGCGTGATGGATCATGCGGGTCTCGTCATACCTGTCCGCCAACAGGGGAGTTGCCTCATGTCCGAAGCGCGAGCAACACGACGCCAGATCCTCGCCCGCACCGGCGCCTCGGCCGCCGCGATCGCTTTCACGGGCGCGGTCTCCGAACTCTTCAGCGGGGGCCCGGCCGCGGCCGCCGCCGGCCGGCGCGGCTACGGGCCGCTGGTGCCCGACCCGGCCGGGCTGCTCGACCTGCCGAAAGGATTCCGCTACCGGGTGCTCTCGCGCGAGGGCGACCCGCTGCGCTCCGGCGGAGGCCGGGTGCCCAGCAACCACGACGGCATGGCCGCGTTCGCGGGGCGCCACGGCGGCGTCCGGCTGGTGCGCAACCACGAGAACCGGGTCACCGCCGCGATCCCGGTGCCGCACGCCGAGGGGCTGGTGTACGACCCGATGGGCAAGGGCGGATGTACGGCCCTGGAGCTCGACGCGGACAACCGGGTGCTGTCCGAGCGGGTCGCCCTCAGCGGCACCGCCGTCAACTGCGCGGGCGGCCGCACCCCTTGGAACACCTGGCTGAGCTGCGAGGAGACCGAGGACCGGGCCGGGACCAACGGGTACACCAAGGACCACGGCTACGTCTTCGAGGTCGACGGCGCCGACCCGCGCCGCACCGGGGCCGTACCGCTCACCGCGATGGGCCGCTTCCAGCACGAGGCGATCGCGATCGACCCGCGCCACGGCGTCGTGTACGAGACCGAGGACGCCTTCGACAAGCCCTTCGGGCTCTTCTACCGCTTCCTGCCGAACCGGCCGCTCGGCGGTACGGGCTCGCTGCGCGCGGGCGGCGCCCTGGAGGCGATGCGCGTCCCGGACGTGCCCGACCTGTCGGTGGTGCAGGAGCCGGGCACGTGCTTCACCGGGATCGAGTGGGTACCGGTGCCCGACCCGTCGGCCCGGCGGACGCCGGTCCGGCTCCAGGACTTCGGCCGGGGCGGCATCACTCACGCGCAGAAGCTGGAGGGCTGCTACTGGAGCGGCGACTGCGTCTACTTCGTCTCCAGCTACGCGCGCGTGGCCGAAGGCTCGGGCGCCGACCACTTCGGCCAGGTGTGGCGGTACGAGCCGGGGCGCTGCCGCCTCACCCTGGTGGTCGTCTTCGGCCCGGCGACCGACATCCAGCTGCCCGGCGAGTCCCCGGACAACATCACGCTCGCGCCGGACGGGGGCCTGATGGTGTGCGAGGACGGCAACGGCGCCCAGCACGTCTTCGGGCTGACCCGGCGCGGCGAGGTGTACGCGATGGCGCGCGGCCGCCAGGACATTGGCAAGCCCGGCGCCCCCGAATGGGGCGAGTTCGCGGGGGTCACCTTCGCCCCGGACGGGCGGACGATGTACGTCAACTGCTACACGCCCGGGACGACCTTCGCGGTGACGGGGCCCTTCGTGCGGTAGCGCTCGCGCCGCGCCGCGTTCCGTCGCACGATCGAGGGAACCGACCGTGGACAGGCTCCAAGGGGTGCGCAGTGGCCGAGAAGGGCAGCAAAGGCGGCAAGGGCGGGAAGAAGCCCGAGCGGCGGGATCTGCGCCGGCTGCTGCGCATCCCCCAGGGCAAGCCCGTCGACCTCGCCTCCTTCCCGGCCGACGCCACCCCGGGCGGCCCGAAGGACAAGGCGGAGGGGCTGGCGGCGACCGCCCGGATGGGCGAGGGGCTCGCCGAGCTCCAGGAGCGGCTGTACGCGGCGAGCACGGCGGGCGACCGGCGGCGGGTGCTGCTGGTGCTCCAGGGCATGGACACCAGCGGCAAGGGCGGCACGGTCAAGCACGTCATCGGCCTGTTCAACCCGTCCGGCTGCCGGATCAAGGCGTTCAAGGCGCCCACCCGGGAGGAGCTGAACCACCCCTTCCTGTGGCGGGTCATGCGGGCGCTGCCGCAGCCCGGCGAGATCGGCATCTTCGACCGCTCGCACTACGAGGACGTGCTGATCGCCCGGGTCCGCGAGCTGGTCCCGCGCCGCCGGCTGGGCCGCCGCTACGGGCAGATCAACCGGTTCGAGCAGTCGCTCGCGGAGGACGGCGTGAGCGTGGTCAAGGTCTTCCTGCACATCAGCCCCGAGCAGCAGCGCCGACGGCTCCTGGAGCGGCTCGACAACCCGGACAAGCACTGGAAGTTCAACCCCGGCGACCTCGACGAGCGGGCGCTGTGGCCCGCGTACCAGGAGGCGTACGAGATCGCCCTGGAGCGGTGCTCGACGGACGCGGCCCCCTGGTACCTGGTGCCCTCCGACCGCAAGTGGTACCGGAACTGGGCGGTCAGCCGGATCCTCCTGGAGCAGCTGCGGGAGCTCGACCCGCGGTATCCGAAGGGCGACTTCGACGTGGCGGAGTGCCGGGCGCGGCTGCTGGACCAGCAGATCTGACGTTTCGTCAGATCGCCATGGCCTCCTGGATCCAGCGGTTGACCCGGTACGGCAGCCACCACGCCAGGTCGCCCACCTCCAGGACCAGCTTCTCGGAGAGGAAGTCGGCCAGGACCGCGGGCGGGACCGAGTCCGCCGGGGCGCCGTGCACCAGGGCCTCGATGACCTCGTGGTACTCGGGCTCGTCCGCGGTGAAGCGGCGCAGGTCGCCCCAGCGGCGGTCGCGGATCTGGACGAAGCCGGGCCCCTGGCGCCACAGGCACTTGCACAGGTAGTGGCCGTCGCGCCACCGGCGCAGCGCCTCGGCCGCGTCGGCGGGCCCCTCCAGGCGCTGCGGCGGCTGGAGGTGGCTCAGCACCTGCCAGGCGTCGGCGTCCGCCGCCGGGTCGAGCCGCAGCCGCCACTCGACGAGCACCGCGCGGGCGGTGAGGTCCCGCACGAGGCTGAGGGCGCGTACGGCCCGGTGTGCGGCGCCCGGGGCGCGCACGTCGGCGAGGTCGACCGGTTCCGCGAGGCGGACGCGGCGCACGCCCGTCTCCCACAGCCGGTCGGCCTCCTCCGTCGTGGGGCCGGTCAGTTCGAGGTCGCCGAGGTGCATCCCGGGCAGGGCGCAGGCGTCGGGGTCGTAGTCGCGCCAGGCGGCGACGGTGAGGGCCGCGGTGCGCGTGGTGAGGGCGGTGCTCATCGGGCTGGTCCTCCGGCTCGTACGGTCTTCGCGGTCGGCGGTCGTGGCCGTCATACGTGGGCGGGTTCGGGGCGGGCGGGCTGCTCGGCCGCGTCGAGTGCGGCGTGGGCGTGGCGCATGAAGTCCAGGCGCAGCAGGTCCTCGTTGACGGCCGAGGGCGCGATGTGGACGTACTGGCCGCCGTCGGTGAAGACGATGCCGAGCGCGAGCCAGGAGTCGAGCAGCCGCTGCACCTCGCTCTCGTCGCGGGCGGCGGCGTCCTTGGCGCGGGCGGCGGCCTTGCGGGTGAGGGCGGCGGCCGTGTGCGGCTGGTCCAGGAGGCGGAAGGCGACCAGCTCGTACGGGTCGGTCAGCTCCATCGCGCGCCATGCGAACGTGCGGCGTCGGCTGACCAGGACGATGCGGTCACCGAGGTCGGTGTGGGTGAGCCGGGCGTCCGCGTGGTGCTTCTTCCAGGCGTCGATGGCGTCGTTGAGCGCGGTGACGGTGGGCTCGCCGATGCCGCGCTGCGGGGCCTCGAAGACGTACGCGAGGTCGTAGAGCTCCGACTCGGGCAGGTCGTAGGTGAAGCGGTAGTGCTCCTCGGGGCGCAGGCCGTCGAAGCCGAGCTCGGGGCGGTTGAAGTAGGGGCTGAACCGCTCGATGGCGATGCGCGCCGAGAGGTCGACCGGCGGGTTGAGGTGTTCCAGGGCCGGTATCTGGGCGATCACCGGGTCGTAGTCCTCGGCGGTCTCGCCCGGGAAGCCGTGGAGGTAGTTCCAGGCCACCGAGAGCCCGGTCTCGGCGCCGTCGCGGAGCATCCGGACGTTCTGGCAGCCGCTGACGCCCTTGTCCATCAGGTCGAGCACCCGGTTGTTGAGGCTCTCGATGCCCGGCTGGACGTAGATCAGTCCGGCCTCGGCGAGCGTACGGAGCTGGCTGCGGCGCATATTGGCCTTGATCTCGATGTGCATGCGCAGGTCGTAGCCGCTCTCGATGATGCGCGGCAGCACCGTGGTGAGGTAGCCCATGTCGAGGATGTTGTCGACGAGGTACATGTCGAGGACCCGGTGGCGGCGGGCGAGCTCCATGATCTCCGAGTAGAACGTCTCGGGGGTCTTGGAGCGGTACTGCATGAAGGAGCCGTTGAGCCCGCAGAAGGTGCAGTGGTGCTTCTCGCCCCACCAGCAGCCCCGGGCGCCCTCGACGACCAGCTTCGGCTCGACCCAGTTGCGGGCCACGGAGGTGCCGAGCCGCTCGAAGTAGCCGCTGTAGTCGGGGGGCAGGATCGCGACGGGCGGGATCGGGCTGGTGGCCATCGGGTTGACCACCGGCGTGCCGTCGGCGGCGCGGTGGCACAGGCCCGGCACAGCGGCGAGCGCGGCCGGGTCGCCGCCCTCGCCGATGGCGGTGAGCAGCTGCGGGAAGGCCGTCTCGCCCTCGCCGCGGATGACGTGGTCGACGAACGCGAAGTTGCGGTGGACGGCCTCGCCCTGCTCGCCGTCGCAGTTGGCGCCGCCCATCACGGTCACGATGTGCGGGGCGAGCCGCTTGACGTGCCGGGCGGCGGCGAGGGCCGCGGTGTTCTGCTGGAAGGTGGAGGTGAAGCCGACGACGTCGGGCCCGTACGCCACGATCCGCTCGGCGATCATCTCCACGAACTCCGGTACGGCGCGGTGCAGTTCCTGTGACATACGCAGCCGGGACTTGCGCAGCTTGCCCTTCATCGCATCCGCGAACTCCTCGTCGCGCCAGGCCGGGTCGTCGTAGAGGGCGGAGGAGAACACCCAGTCGCCGCAGCCCATGAAATAGGAGGAGAGCGCGTAGTACTCATAGTCGTCGGCGGTGAATTCGGTGCGCTCGGTGATCCAGTCGGTGAATTCGAGATTGGCGTGCAGCACTTCCGCACCGGCGCCCGGTACGCGTTCGTCGACGCTGCGCTTGAGGATTCCCAGGGCCAGCGACGGCAGGTCGATCGGCGACCAGGGCATGTTGACCAGCAGAACACGCATGTGGGCTCCTCGCGGGTACGGCGACGTAAGGGAGTAAGAGCGGTAAGGGCGTGCAGGAAGGGGAAGGCGAGGCACCGGCCGGCCCGGCGGTCGAGGAGACCGCCGGGCCGACCGGCGAGGATCAGTCCTCTTCGCCGTCCTCGGCGTTACGGAACGGAACCTTGATGGTCACGCCGACGCTGGGCTTGCGGTTCTCCTCGTCACCCGCGAGCGGGTCGTTCTGGATGATGTCCTTCTGCATGGGAACTCCTCTCATCGTGTCGGGTGGTGCCTGTTCCGGCGGGGGCCGTGGTGCGGACCCGTCCGGAATCCCCGCTCCGGTCCGAGCGGGGAGTCCTGGGGGCGGCCGCGCGGCGGGGGCCGCGCAGCTCGCGGTCGAGGAAGACGACGGCGCGGCGCAGGACCGCCACGTGGTCGTCCGCCTGGTAGCCGTCGTGGCCGGTCTCCAGCCACATCGACTCGTGCGGTACGCGCGCGTGGCGCAGGGCGGTGAGGTAGTCGCGCACCTGGCCGGGCGGGCACTTGGCGTCCCGGGTCGCGGCGGCCACCAGGAGCGGGGCGCGCACGGCGGCCGCGTACCGCAGGGGCGAGCTGCGCTCGTACCGCTCGGGCACCTCGTCGGGGGTGCCGCCGAACAGCCGCTCGTCCAGGGCGCGCAGGGCCGGGGTGCTCGTGCGGTAGGCGGCGGCGCAGTCGGCCACCGGCTTCACGGCGACGCCCGCCTGCCACAGACCCGGGCGCACGCCGAGGGCGAGCAGGACGAGGTAGCCGCCCCAGGAGGTGCCCCACAGCCCGGCCGCGTCGGCCCGGACGACACCGCGCGCGACGAGGTCGGCGCGGACCGCGGCCAGGTCGTCGACCTGGGTGAGCCCGACGCCCTGGCCGAACGCCCGGCGCCAGCGCGGCCCGTAGCCGGTGGAGCCGCGGTAGTTGACGCGGACGACGGCGAAGCCGGAGGCGACCAGCGAGTGGACCACGCCGTCGTAGGCGTCCCGGTCGTGGTCGGCGGGCCCGCCGTGCACCAGGAACACCGCGGGGACGGCGCCCCCACGGCCCTCGGGCAGGCTGAGCAGGCTGTGCACCGGGCCGTCGGGGCCGGGCGTCCACAGGTCCCGGTGCTCGCCGGGCACCGGGGCGGGGATGCCGTGCGTGGGCGGCAGCGGCGTCCCGGCGGTGGAGCCCATCCGGGGCGGGTGCGCGGTGTCCGTCCAGAGGTAGTGGACGTCGGTCCCGGCGCGGGGCGCGGCGTCCAGCAGGGTGCCGCGCGGCACCGGCACCGGCTCGACCGTGCGTGCGTCCAGGTCGACGCGGTGCAGGGTGCTGCGGCCGTGGCGGTCCTGGCGTACGAGGACGGAGCGGCCGTCGGGGTGCCAGCGGGCGGTGATCTCGGTGTCGAAGGCGCACCAGGTGTGGGTGGTGAGGCCGGGCGCGGTACCCGGACCTGTGGACGCGGTATCCGGACCTGTATTGGGAACGCCGTACTCCGCTTCCGGGCGCCAGCTCGCCAGCAGATAGCGGTCGTCGGCCTCGCGGACGAGGAGCAGTTCGGCGCGGTCGCCGGTGGGGGCGAAGCCCAGGGACCAGAGCCTGCCGTGCTCGCCGTCGCCGGGCAGCACCGCGCGCGTGGTGCCGTCGTCGGCGAGGACGGTCACGGCCCGCGCCGAGCCCGCCGCGCCGCTGACGGCGAGGAGGCGGCCGTCCGGGGTGATGCCGGAGAGGGTGACGTGGCCGTCGACGCGCGTCACCTCGCGGGCCGGGCCGCCGCGCGGGCCGATGTGGACGGCGGTGGTCCGGGCGTCGCCGAGGCCCATCGCGACCGTCGCGTTGTCGCCGACGGCGAGACCGCGCGGCTCGCCCGGGGCCGGGCCGGTCAGGCCGGGTCGGTCGTCCCCGCCCTCGAAGGGCTGGAACCGCCAGTGCCCGGAGCCGTGTTCGTCCTCGTCGAACCACCACACCTGGCCGTCGCGGTCGATCGCGTGGTGGAAGGTGCCGTGCGGGCGGTCGGTGACCTGCCGGGTCCGGCCGGTCCGCGCGTCCCAGGTGAAGACCTCGCAGCGGCCCTCGGCGTCGGCGGTGAACGCCATCCGTGCCGGGTCGGCGGCGCACACCTCGGGCAGGGCGGCCCGGTAGACCTGGTAGCGGCCGGTCATACGGCGACCCCCCGCGCCGGGACCCGTACGTACGTCGTCCAGCAGGCGAGCAGTGTCAGCACCGCCGCGCTCGCCACGGCGGGTGCGGCGGTGCCCGCGCGGGACGCGCACACTCCCGCGACGACGGGCGCGAGGGCTGCCGAGCCGCCGACGGCGGAGGCGAGGACCGCGCCGGTACGGGCCTGGAGGGCAGGCGGGGTCTCCTGGATCGCCCGGGACTGGAGCACCACGGTGACCAGCGGCATCAGCAGGCAGAACACCCCGAACAGACCGCCGTACGCCCAGGGCCCCCGCACCGTGGCGAGCGCGGCGGCGAGCGGCACCAGCAGCCACGAGACGGTGACCAGGAGCCGGGCCGCGCCGATCCGGCCCGCGAGGTGCGGCGCGGCCAGCGACCCGACGAGCCCGGCGGCGCCGGAGAGCGCGAGGACCAGACCCATCGGGGCGCCGCCGTGGCCGCCCTTCTGGAGGGTGAAGACGGCGCCGTAGTACAGCGCGACGATCACGCCGTTGACCGTGGTCGTCCAGATCAGGACGAGCCGGAGGAAGGGCGAGGTGCGGACGAGGGCGAGCCCGGCGCCCAGTTCGGCGCGGAGGGCGGGGCGGCGCGGGGGGCTTGGGCGGGGGCCGGCCTGGCTCCGGACGTCGGGCGCGCCGCGCCGCGGCTCCTGGGCCGACTCTGCGAGCACGGCTTCTTCCGGCCCCGCCGCTCCCTCGGATGCCGCCTCCCCTTCCCCCGGCCGCAGGTCCGACTTCAGCGCGCCCACGCAGACCGCCGCGACCGTGTACGACACCGCGTCCGCGACGAAGGGCAGGGCGCGGGAGGCCTGGTAGAGGGCGCCGCCCAGGGCCGGGCCGACGACCAGCGCGCCCTGGTCGGCGGCCGAGAGCCCGGCCACCACCCGGGGGCTGTCGGCGGGCGGGGCGATCAGGGCGACGGTGCCGGCCGAGGCCGCCTCGTAGACGGCGGTGGAGAATCGTTCCACCAGGACCGCGCCCAGGAGCAGGGCGATCGGCGGGCGGCCCGTGGCGGCGGCGACGGCCACCCCGCCCATGGCGCACGCCGAGACCAGCGCGGACCAGAGCATCACCGGTTTGCGCGCGCCCCGGTCGGCGGGCACGGCGGCGATCGGGGCGAGGAGCAGCCCGGCGGCGGTGGAGACGCCCGCGACGAGCCCGACGGTCGCGGCCGAGTGGCCGAGGCCCAGGAGCAGCAGCGGCAGCACGACGCCGGAGGCCTGGCTGCCGAGCGCGTCGGTGGCGCTGGCGCACCAGAAGAGCCGGACGTCCCGGGACAGCGGCCGACGGACGGCGGCCTTGCCGGGCGCCTCGGTGGCGGAACCCATCAGCGCCCCACGGGCGACAGAGCTAACTCCGGCAGCTGCGGTAACAGCACCGCGCACGCCAAAGACCCTGTTTCACGCACAGCCACCCCACAGTTGGTCAGGTTGCGAAGAAAGTGTGCAGAAATTGAAGCGAGCGGGAGCCTAACCACGGGTCCGGCGGAGCGACAAGGGCTCTGCCGCAGAGGCCGGAATTGGACTCCGTAAGCGCTCGGCAAAGAAACCGATTGCTCTGTATGGGTTCCCGGGCGGGCGGCGGCTCTTACCAACTCCGGTGCGGGACAAGGGGAATGACCGCGTCCCCCGCGACCGGATCCGTCGGCCGGATCCCGCTCCCTCGCTTCGCTGCGGCGAACACCGTGCCCGAACACGCCGGATCGTGCGCCCGCTCCGGCATATTCACCTTCCCGGCGGCGAACCGGCCCCGGGGCGCGCGCGGCACACGGCCGGACCCGGGCACCCCGCCGGGGCGACTCGGCGCCTGCGCATGCGCTCCCTGGCGCCGGGTTCTCGGACCGGTTCCTTCCGGTTCACTCATTGGCCGGAAACGTATGTGGCCCGACGGCGGCGTACACCTCCGCTCAGCAGATGATCGGATAGCTTCCGCAAGTGACCATTTCTGTACGAAAGCTGCTGGCGATTGCCGTTCTCGGTGCCGCGCTCGCGGGCTGCAGCTCCGATCCCGCCCCCGCCGACCGTGGCGCGAAGGCGGCGCCGGGCGCGAGCAAGCCGTCCACCGCGCCCTCGGCGCCCCTTGCCTCCCCCACCCCGCGCGCCCCCGCCCAGGCGCCCACCCTCGCGCCCGGCCCCGGCGGTCTCACCCCCGTCTTCAGCCGCGCGCCCATGGGCGCGGAGAAGGTCGTCGCGCTCACCTTCGACGCCGACATGACCGCCGACCAGGGGCCGCGCGCGGCGAGCGGCGAGCGCTTCGACAACCCCGCGCTCATCGCCGATCTGCGGCGGCTCAAGGTGCCCGCCACCGTTTTCATGACGGGCCGCTGGGCCGACGAGTACCCGGCCGAGGCGCGCGCCATCGGGACCGACCCGAACTTCGAGGTCGCCAACCACTCGTACAGCCACTACGCCTTCAAGTCCCCCTGCTACGGGCTGCCGGTCGTCCCCGGGGACGAGATGCGCGCCGACGTCGAGAAGGCGACCGCCTCCTTCAAGAAGGCGGGCGTGCGCAACGCGGTGCCGTACTTCCGCTTCCCCGGCGGCTGCTACGACGACGAGGCGCTGCGGACGCTGGCGCCGCTGAAGATGACCGCGGTGCAGTGGGACGTGGTGAGCGGTGACGCGTTCGCGCACAACGCGGACGCGGTCGCCGAGCAGGTCCTCGCCGGTGTGAAGCCGGGCTCGCTGGTGGTCATGCACTGCACCCGCAGCGCGGCGCCGGTCACCGACCGGGCGATCCAGCGGATCGTGCCGGAGCTGCGCAAGCGCGGCTACCGCTTCGTGAAGGTGTCCGACCTGATCGGCTCGGCCGCCAAGAGGTAGGCCCCGGGGCCTTGGTCAGCCGGCGCAGGCGGGCGCCGGTCACGTCACCAGTCCACTCCCCGCGGACCGGGCCGTTGACGGCGTATCAGGCCGTTGACGGCGTACCGGGGCGGGCGACCGCTGCGGCCCACCGAGCCCAGGGTGCGCGCGGGGCTCGGTGTCGCCGCAGGGCTCAGTGCTGCTCGGTCTTCTTCGGGGTCGCCTCGCTCGGGCGGACGATGACATAGCCCTCGCCCTGGAGCATCAGCTGCACGGCTTCGCCGGAGCCGCCGCGGATCATCGAGCCGATGGACTGCGAGCGGTGCAGCGAGGTGCTCAGGTTCGCGGTCCAGCCGACCACCGCGTCGGTGTCGACGTACACCGGCTGCTGCGCGGTGACCGGGATGACCAGCGGGTCGCCCTCGCAGACCAGGCCGAGACGGCCCCAGCCGGTGAAGACGCTGTTGAAGAGGCCGCCACCGGCGATGCCGGAGCCCTTGACGGTCTTGATCTCGTACGAGAGGGACGCGTCGAAGCAGAGGACGTTGCGGCCGTTGACCGTGAGGACGTCGCCCTGCTCGATGTCGACGATGAAGCAGTTCTGCGCCTCGTTCGCGAACCACGCCTCGCCCTGCCCCTTGACCGCCATCAGCGGCAGGCCCTCACCGGTGACGGCGCGCTTGAGCATGCCGCCTATGCCCTGGCCGCGGCGCTCGAACTGCAGGTTTCCGCGGTAGGCGATCATCGCTCCCTGACGCGCGAGCATCTCGCCGTTGACCGCGTACTTGATGGACTTGGCGTTCTGCAGGGTCATTCCGGCCTCGGTGGCCGGCTGCGCCATGTGCGCCGATGAGAAAAGATCGCTCTTCATGGCGGCATCCTGTCCCGGAACGATTCGTTCCGCCAAGATTCCGGGAATCGGCGGCTGGCAGACTGGTCGGGTGAGCAGTGACGAGACCCCCGTGACCCCCGCCCCGAGCCCGTTCCACCAGGAGCCGAACCCTCGCGACGAGGCCCCTCAGTACGTCCTCCCGATGGTCGTCCGCATCGAGAAGACGGAGCCGCCGGCCCGCACCGACGCGCTGGAGACGGCGGCCCGGGCCGTGCTGGTCATGCTCAGCGACGAGCGGTCGCTCGGCGACGGGGAGTGGGCGGCGGCGATGCGGGACTGGCAGGACGCCAGGATCCGCAAGGTGGTGCGGCGGGCGCGGGGCGCGGAGTGGCGCAAGGCCTCGGCGCTGCCGGGCATCACGGTCACCGGGAAGTCGGCCGAGGTGCGGGTCTTCCCGCCGGTCCCGCTCGACGGCTGGCCCAAGGAGCTGGCCAAGCTCCAGGTCTCCGGCACGGATCTGGACGACCCGGCCGAGCCGGGCGCCCCCGACCCGCTCGCGCCGGTGCTGTGGCTCAACCCGGAGCTCGACATGTCGGCGGGCAAGGCGATGGCCCAGGCCGGGCACGGGGCGCAGCTCGCGTGGTGGGAGCTGACGCAGGCGCAGCGCACGGCGTGGCGGGAGGCGGACTTCGCGCTGTCGGTACGGGTGGCGCCGCGCGGGGAGTGGGCGGCGCTGACGGCCGGCGGGCTGCCGGTGGTACGGGACGCGGGGTTCACGGAGATCGCGCCGGGGTCCTGCACGGTGGTGGCGGACCACCCGGGGCTGCGGGGCCGCGGATAGCGGATGACAGATGACGGACGACGGATGACGGATGACGGATGACGATCGCTGATCACTGATCGCTGATCCCTGATCGTCCGAAGGCTCTGAAGGGTCCGAAGGCTGGCTCTGAAGGGTCTGAACGCAACACGCGTCCCGTCCGTACCTCCCGGTACTGCCAAGTTGCCTGCCTGGGAGGCATGTTGTGGGACGCATCCGACGGACGGACCGGACCGAAGGAGTCGGGATACTCGGCCGGTTCAACGGGACCGCACTGATCATCGTGGCGCTCGCCGCCACCATCGGGGCGCTGGCCTTCCCCGTCTGGTCGTACGCCGACCGGCTCGGCACGGACCAGTCGAACCTGGACGCGGCATCCGTGTCGACCCGCTGGGGCCCGCTCTCGCCCACCGACCGCGAGTTCGTGACCAAGGTGCGGCTGGCCGGGCTGTGGGAGCTGCCCGCCGGACAGCAGGCGCAGGAACGGGCGCCCAGCATGGCGGTCAAGATGGCGGGGGACCACCTCGTGACCGGCCACACCGCGCTCGACAAGCACGTCCGGGACGTCGCCGCGCAGCTGGGCGTCGAGCTGCCCAACCAGCCCAACGAGCAGCAGCAGGGGTGGCTCAAGGAGCTGACGGCGGCCCAGGGGCGCGACTACGAGGTCAAGTTCGCGAACCTGCTGCGGCGCGCCCACGGCAAGGTCTTCAACCTGGTGGCGGAGGTCCGCGCCAACACCCGCAACTCCCTCGTCCGGGACCTGGCGCAGGACGCCAACCAGACGGTGCTCGACCACATCAACATGCTGGAGGCGACGGGGATGGTCGACTACGACGCGCTGGTGACGCAGAAGTAGCCCCGGCCCCGCCCGACCCGGCCGCCCCGACCGCACCGCGCCAACCTCAAATGAACCTCTGAAGGTGGGGCCCGGCGGGTTGGCGCGGGCGTGGCGGGGCCATGACCACTGCACCGCACGTCGTGGGCGACGCCACGACATCGAACCGCCGGGGGGCGCACCATGGAGCTGGGCATCGGTATCGGCTGGCGGCCCGAGATCGCCGACGCCGTGGAGCGGCTGCCGGGCGTCGACTGGGTGGAGGCCGTGGCCGAGAACCTCTGCCCCGGCCACCTTCCCGAGTCGCTGGTACGGCTGCGGCGGCGCGGGGTCACGGTCGTGCCGCACGGCGTCTCGCTGGGCCTCGGCGGTGCCGACCGGCCCGACCCGGGGCGCCTGGCCGAGCTGGCCGCGCGGGCGGAGGCGCTGTCGGCTCCGCTGGTCACCGAGCACATCGCGTTCGTACGGGCCGGGGGCGCCCTCACCGCGTCGCCGCGCCTGGAGGCCGGGCACCTGCTGCCGGTGCCGCGCACCTGGGACGCGCTGGAGGTGCTCTGCGAGAACGTCCGTATCGCGCAGGACTGTCTGCCGGTGCCGCTCGCCCTGGAGAACATAGCGGCGCTGGTGAACTGGCCGGACGAGGACATGACGGAGGGCCAGTTCCTCGCGGAGCTGGTGGAACGTACGGGGGTGCGGCTCCTCATCGACGTGGCGAACCTCCACACGAACCGGGTGAACCGGGGGGAGGACCCGGCGAAGGCCCTCGCCGAGCTGCCGGTGGAGGCGATCGCGTACGTCCATGTCGCCGGGGGCGTGGAGAAGGACGGGGTGTGGCACGACACGCATGCGCATCCGGTGGGGGCGGAGGTGCTGGGTGTCCTGGCGGAGCTGGTGTCGCGGGTTTCGCCTCGGGGGGTGCTGCTGGAGCGGGACGACGCGTTTCCGCCGGAGGCGGAGTTGGCGGGGGAGCTGGGGGCGATCCGGGCCGTGCTGGCGGGGATTTCCCCCACCCCGCCCCTTCCCGAAACCCTCCGGGGGCGGGGGGTGGGGGTTCTGCCGGGGGCTACGCCCCCGGACCCCCTCGCGGGGCCTGCGGCCCCTGCACCCCGCTTCCGGGGCTCCGCCCCGGACCCCGCTCCTCAAACGCCGGAGGGGCTGAAGGTGCCCCACTCCCCCGAACCCGCCAGGCCAGCCCTGGACACCCCCACCCCCTCAAAGGGCGACGAATCGGCACCGGACACTCCCAACCCCCTAAGGGGCGCGGGGAACTGCGCGACCAGCCCCCCACGGCTCGCAGACGAACGAGGGGGTCCGGGGGCGAAGCCCCCGGCAGCGAGCATCAAGCACCCACCCGGCCGGCCGCCCAGGGCTTTCGGGAAGGGGCGGGGTGGGGAGAACCCACCCGCCCCCGACACCCGGCTCACGCTCGCCCTGGCCCAGACCTCCCTCCTCTCCGCCCTCGTCGCCGGCACCCCCATCCCCCACGGCTTCGACCCCGCCCGCCTCCGCGTCCAGGCCCGCGCCCTCGCCGCCAAACGGGCCGACGTCGTCGCGAAGGTGGCGCCGGAGCTGCCCCGGATCCTCGGGGACGCGTACCGGTCGGCGTACCTCGCGTACGCCAGGAGCCGCCCCCTGCGCGACGGCTACCGGCGCGACGCCCTCGACTTCGTGGAGTCGCTGCTCAAGCAGGACCTCGACGGCGACGTCGCACGGCAGTTGGGGCGGTGGTGGAAGGAGCGCGCCGGCACCCGGCCGCAGGGGCGCGCCGCCCGCTTCCTGAAGGGGCTCGTCAGGGCGGCCTAAACGAGGACGGTCTTAACGAGGGCGGCCTGAACAAGGGCAGCCTGAACGAGGGCGGGCAACATACCAGCCGCCGACACCGCCCATGGCCGCCTCGCCCAACTCGTGATGCCTCCCACACCGTCCCGTCACTGTTTTCTCCAAAAGACTCCCCGGATCACCCGCCTCCGCATTACCGTGCGCACCGCACTTGGAGGCTTTCATGCGTCGGATAATTCTTTCCGGTACCGGCCTGGTCGTCGTCGCCCTGACCGCGACCATCGCCGCCCTGCTCTTCCCCGTCTGGTCCTACGCCGACCGCTCGGGCACCGGGCTCGCCAATCTCAACGCCGGGTCCGTGCCCACCCGCTGGGGGCCGCTGTCGGCCTCCGACCGGGACTTCGTCGTACGGGTCAGACTCGCCGGGCTGTGGGAGCTGCCCGCCGGGCAGCAGGCCGTCGAGCGGGCGCCCAGCGCGGCCGTCACGGCCGCCGGGCACCACCTCATCGACGGGCACGCCTTCCTCGACGCGCGCGTGCGCGAGGTCGCGGCCCAGCTCGGGATGGAGCTGCCGGACCAGCCCAACGCCCAACAGCAGGGATGGCTGCGGACCTTGACCTCGGAGAGCGGCACCACGTACGAGAAGGACTTCGCCAACATCCTGCGTTCGGCGCACGGGAAGGTGTTCTCGCTGGTCGCGCAGGTCCGGGCCAACACCCGCAACTCGCTGGTGCGCGCGCTCGCCGACGACGCCAACACGACGGTCCTGGACCACATCCGGATGCTGGAGGCGACCGGCCTCGTCGACTTCGACGCGCTGTCGCGGGACAGCGTCGCCGGAACGACCGCGTCGCCCAGCGGGCCGCCCCCGCCCACCCCGGGCGCCACTTTCGCCTCTCCCGTACCGGTCACCCCGTCGTTCCCACTGCCGCCCGCCGCCAGCCGGGCCAACCCCACCGACACTCCGTAACGAACCGATAACTCCGTGCCCACATCGTGGGAAAGGCATGGCGCCGAGTTGACGGCTTCACATACAACTCGGCCATGTTCTGGGTACTTTTCCTGGTCGCCGCGTGCCTCGCGTCCGCGCTCTCGTGCGCGCGGCTCTGCCTCGCCGCGTCCGCCGCGGCCGACCAGGGGCCGGTCACCCGGGACCCGGAGCTCGGCCTGTCGCTGTACGAGGCCGCGTTCCTGGCGGGCGGCCCGTTCCGGGTCACCGATCTGACCCTGGTCACCATGCACCGCGCCCGCCGGCTGCTGCTCGCGCACACCGGCTGGGCCACGGTCGTCGACCCGGAGGGCCGCGACGACCTGGAGCGGTCGGTGATCGGCGCGATCGGTCCGGGCGGACAGGCCCGGATAGCGGCGATCCGGTCGGCCACGGCCGCCGCCGACGCCGTGCACGCCCTGGCCGACCGGCTGGCGGCCGCCGGGCTCGCCGTCCCGGACGCGACCAGGACGGGCGTCACGGCCTCCGTACGGGCCGTGCGCGGCGCGGCGGCACTCACCCTCGCCCTGGGCGCGATCGCCCTGCTGATGCCCGGTCAGGACCGCGCCACCCAGGCCGAGATCGCCGCCTGGTTCTCGCTGCCGATGGTCCTGACCCTCGGCTGCCTCTTCATCGCCCGCTTCGAGGTCCATCCGCACACCCGCTGGGCCTCCCCCGACGGCCAGCGCCTGCTCGGCCGGATCGACCCGGCCGGCGACCCGCTCACCGCCGTGGCGGTGCGGGGCGTGAGCGCGGTGGACGACCCGGCGTTACGGACCGCCCTGAGCGCCCGGCGGGCGGCCTGACCGACACGTCTCTCGACGTCGATGCTCTCGGACTTTGATCCCGGCGCACCGCACTCCGGTGCTTTACTTCATCAATTGATCCGCTAATCATCCCTTTTGTACCGGGCCTGTCGTGCCGGATGGACCGCAAAGGGATGTGCGATGAGAGCAGCAGCGCTGTACGGAACGCTCGGTTCCGTCGTTCTTTCCACCCTGGTCGCCGCACCGGCCGGCGGCGTGGATCCGCTCACCGCCGAGGCACGCGGCACCGTGGTCGCCGCCCAGCGCGCGGCCGCCACCGGGATCGCCTTCGGCCGCTGCCCCAAGGCGGAGATGCTCCCCGGCTCCGTCCAGTGCGGCACGGTCCGGGTCCCGCTCGACTACGCCAAGCCGAGGGGCCGTCAGATCACCCTCACCGTCAGCCGGGTGCGGTCCACCGGCAAGCGGGCCGCGCGCCAGGGCTCCCTGGTCTACAACCCGGGCGGCCCGGGCGCCTCCAGCATGTACTTCCCGATGGTCGCGAACCTGCCGGAGTGGAAGCGGATCGCGGGGGCGTACGACCTGGTGGGCTACGCCCCGCGCGGGGTGGGCCGCTCCGCGCCGCTGTCCTGCCAGGACCCGAAGGACTTCACCAAGGCGCCCACGCAGTCCCCGACCGACCCCTCGCCCTCGTACAAACTGGAGCGGATCGCCCAGGCCAAGGCGTACGCGCAGGGCTGTGCGCGGAACGCGGGCGCGGCGCTGCGGCACTACACGAGCCTCAACAACGCGCGCGACCTCGATGTGCTGCGGGCCGCGCTCGGCGAGCGGAAGCTGACGTTCGTCGGCGCCTCCTACGGCACGTACTTCGGCGCCGTGTACGCCACGCTCTTCCCCTCCCACGTGCGCCGGATGGTCTTCGACTCGGCGGTCGACCCCGACCCGCGGCAGATCTGGTACCGCAACAACCTCGACCAGTCGCTGGCGTTCGAGAGCCGCTGGGAGGACTTCCGCGCCTGGGTCGCCCGGCACGACGGCGTCTACCACCTGGGCACCACGGCCGAGCAGGTCCTGGAGAACTTCGAGAAGGTGCGCGCCCGGCTGGCCGAGGAGCCCGCGGGCGGCAAGGTCGGCCCCGCACAGCTCCAGGGCGCGTTCCTGAAAGCGGGGTACTACGACGACTACTGGGCGATGCGGGCGACCGCGCTCTCGGCGTATCTCAAGGGCGACCCCAAGCCGCTGATCGCGCAGGCGGCGCCGCGCCCGGAGGCGGCGTGGGACGACGAGAACGGGAACGCGGTGTACACGGCGGTCGAGTGCAACGACGCGCCCTGGCCGACGGACTGGGCCACCTGGGACCGCGACAACAGCGAGCTGGCGGAGATCGCCCCGTTCGAGACGTGGGACAACGCGTGGATGAACCTGCCGTGCGCCTACTGGCCGGCGCCCCGGCAGAAGCCGGTGGACGTAGGGGCGAAGCACGGGGCGCTGCCGCCGACGCTGATCCTGGCCGCCGAGCGGGACGCGGCGACGCCGTACCCGGGGGCGCTGGAGCTTCAGCGCAGACTGCCGGGGTCGGTCCTGGTGACCGAGAAGGACGCCGGTACGCACGGCATCGGCGGCGGTCCCAACCAGTGCGTCAACGGCTACCTGGTGGACTACCTGCTGAACGGACGGACGCCGGTGCGGCGCGCTGCGTGCGCGCCGCACCCGGAGCCGAACCCGGTGTCGCTGGACGAGCGGTCGGCACCCAGGGCTGGGCAGCGGCCGTCCGCTCTCTGATCTTCCGGGTCAGGGGTGAATCCGGGCCCGCCTCGGCGGGCCCGGTCACCGGGCATACGCGGTGGGGGCGGCCGTCAGGCCAGGCCCGCCACCAGGTCCGCGACCGACTTGCGGCGGCCCGTGTAGAACGGGACCTCCTCGCGGACGTGCATCCGGGCCTCGGAGGCGCGCAGATGACGCATGAGGTCGACGATGCGGTACAGCTCGTCGGCCTCGAAGGCGAGCAGCCACTCGTAGTCGCCGAGCGAGAACGAGGCGACCGTGTTGGCGCGCACGTCGGGGAAGCCGCGAGCCATCTTGCCGTGGTCGGCGAGCATACGGCGGCGGTCCTCGTCGGGCAGCAGGTACCAGTCGTAGCTGCGCACGAAGGGGTAGACCGACACGTAGTCGCGCGGGGTCTCGTCGGCCAGGAAGGCCGGGATGTGCGACTTGTTGAACTCGGCGGGGCGGTGCAGCGCCATGTTCGACCAGACCGGCTCCAGGGCGCGGCCCAGCTTGGTGCGGCGGAAGAGGTTGTACGCGGTCTGGAGCTCGTCGGCCGTCTCCGCGTGCCACCAGATCATGAGGTCGGCGTCGGCCCGCAGCCCGGAGAGGTCGTAGGTGCCGCGGACGGTGATGTCCTTGGCGGCGAGCTGGTCGAACAGCTCCTGGACCTCGTCGGCGAAGCCGGAGCGGTCCTCGGGCAGCACGTCGCGCAGCTTGAAGACGGACCACAGCGTGTAGCGGATGACCTCGTTGAGGTCCTTCGCCTTCTTCCCTGCGTTCGGGATCTTTTCCGGTGCACTCATGTGGCTATTGTCCCGCGTCACGCTGAGTGTTCTGCGCCAGGGTCGACGTGGCGATGATCTCGTCCGCGGCGAGGCGGGCGCCCCAGATGCACGCCGGGATGCCGACCCCGTCGTACGCGGCCCCGCAGACCCGCAGCCCGGGCAGCTTCGCCACGGCGGCGCGGACCCGGGCCACGCGCGCGAGGTGGCCCACCGGGTACTGCGGCAGGCCGCCGGTCCAGCGCGTCACCTCGGTCGCGACCGGCTTGGCGGCGAGGCCCACCGCCTCCCCGAGGTCACGCAGCGACAGGTCCACCAGATCGGCGTCGTCGCGCTCCAGGTGCTGCTCCTCGCCGAACCGCCCGATCGAGGTGCGGAGCACGAAGAGGTCGGGGGCCCGGTCGGTGACCCACTGCCACTTGTACGAGGAGAAGGTGGAGGCCTTGATCGTGCGGCCGTCGACGGACGGGACCAGGAAGCCGGAGCTGCGCTCCAGGCGCTCCAGGTCGGTACGCCGGAAGGCCATGGTGACCAGGGCCATCGAGGCGTACTCCACGGTGGCCAGCTCGGCCGCGGCGGCCGGGGACTCGGCGGCGAGCAGCGCGGACGCGGACCGGGCGGGGGACGCCAGGATCACGCCGTCCGCCTCGATCGCGGGCACCTCCGGCGACTCCGTGCGCACCAGCCAGCCGGTGGCCGTGCGGGTCAGGGCGAGCACCGGCGTCCTGGTGCGGATGGAGCCGCCCTTGGCCCGCACCGCGTCCGCGACCGCGAGCGGCAGGGTGCCCATGCCGCCGTCGAGGCCCAGGAAGACCGGGCCGTCGTTCTGCGGCGCGGCGGCGGCCTTCGCCTGCATCCGGGCGACGCCGTCGAGCAGCGAGGTGTTCTCGCGCGCGGCGGCGAAGAGCTGGGGCACGGCGGCGCGCATCGAGATCCGGTAGGCGTCGCCCGCGTACACCCCGCCCAGGAGCGGTTCCACCAGCCGGTCGACGACCTCGCGGCCGATGCGGCGTGCGACGAACTCGCCGACGCCGATGTCGTCCCCGACCTCGGTCGGCGGCAGTTCGCGGTCCTGGGCGATGCGCGCCAGGCCCTCGGCGGAGACGATCCCGGTGAGCGAGGCGGGGTCGGCCGGGACACCCATCAGATGCCCCTTGGGCATCGGGCGCAGCGCGCCCCGCGTCCAGATCGCCGCCGTCGCCGCGGGCGGCCGCAGCCGGTCGCCGAGGCCGACCTCGCGCGCGAGGCCGACGCCCTCGGGCCGGCGCGCCAGCATCGACTCGGCGCCGAGGTCCACGCGCGCGCCCGCGATCTCGCCCGCGTACAACTTGCCGCCGAGGCGGTCGGTGGCCTCCAGGACCGTCACGCGCGCGCCGGACTCCAGCAGGCGGTGGGCGGCGGCGAGGCCGGAGATGCCGCCCCCGACGACGACGATGTGGGGTGCGCTGACGGGCGAGTTGTCCATGCGTCCACTCTCTCAGACACCGCCGACAGCCCTGCGCCGAGTGCCGCGCCAGGGGAATTCCCGGGCGCTCCCGCACGTATCTTCCGAAGGAAGAGCGGGACGGACCGAGCTAGGGGTGCGCAATGGCGGCGGAGCGACTGGTGGTCATCGGGGGCGACGCGGCGGGGATGTCCGCCGCGTCGCAGGCCCGCAGGATGAAGGGGCCGGACGACCTGGAGATCGTGGTGTTCGAGCGCGGCCACTTCACCTCGTACTCCGCCTGCGGCATCCCCTACTGGGTGGGCGGCGACGTGGCGGAGCGCGACGAGCTGATCGCGCGCACCCCCGAGGAGCACCGCGAGCGCGCCATCGATCTGCGGATGCGCACCGAGGCGCTGGAGATCGACACCGACGGGCGGCGGGTGCGCGCCCGCGACCTGGAGTCGGGCGAGGAGTCGTGGACGGCGTACGACAAGCTCGTCGTCGCCACCGGCGCCCGCCCGGTGCGGCCGCGGCTGCCGGGCATCGACGCGCCGGGCGTCCACGGGGTGCAGACCCTCGACGACGGTCAGGCCCTGCTCGACACGCTGAACGCGACCGAGGGCCGCCGCGCGGTGATCGTGGGCGCGGGCTACATCGGCGTCGAGATGGCCGAGGCGCTGCTGCACCGCGACTACGAGGTCACGGTGGTGACCCGGGGCGAGGAGCCGATGTCCACGCTCGACGCGGACATGGGCCGCCTCGTCCACGAGGCGATGGACGGGATGGGCATCACCACGGTCACCGGCGCCGAGGTCACCGAGATCCTCACCGGTGCGGACGGCAGGGTCCGGGGGGTGGCGACGAAGGACGCCGAGTACCCGGCGGACGTCGTGGTCCTCGGCATCGGCGTCGAGCCGCGCACCGAGCTGGCCCGCAAGGCCGGGCTGCCGCTCGGCGAGCACGGCGGGCTGCTCACGGACCTGGCGATGCGGGTGCGCGGCCACGACGACATCTGGGCGGGCGGCGACTGCGTGGAGGTCCTCGACCTGGTGTCGGGCCGCGAGCGGCACATCGCGCTGGGCACGCACGCCAACAAGCACGGCCAGCTCATCGGCTCGGGCGTGGGCGGCGGCTACGGGACGTTCCCGGGCGTCGTCGGTACGGCGGTGAGCAAGGTCTGCGACCTGGAGATCGCCCGCACGGGGCTGCGCGAGCGCGAGGCACGCGAGGCGGGGCTCCAGTTCGTCACCGCGACGGTCAAGTCGACCAACAGCGCGGGGTACTACCCCGGGGCCGCCCTGATGACGGTGAAGATGCTCGCCGAGCGGCGTACGGGACGGCTGCTCGGCGTGCAGATCGTCGGCCGCGAGGGCGCCGCCAAGCGCGTCGACATCGCGGCCGTCGCGCTGACGGCGGGGATGACCGTGGAGCAGATGGTCACGCTGGACCTGGGGTACGCCCCGCCGTTCTCGCCGGTCTGGGACCCGGTCCTGGTCGCCGCCCGCAAGGCCGTGTCGGCGGTGCGGGCGGCGGGGAGCTAGCTCAGCGCGCGGTCCGCGTGTGGACGTAGTCCACCAGACGGGTCAGCGCGTCCGGGTCGGTCGTCGGCAGGACGCCGTGGCCCAGGTTGAAGACGTGGCCCTCCAGACCGGCCGCCGCGTCCAGGACCTCGCGGGTCTTCGTCTCGACCGCCTCGGGCGTCGAGAAGAGGACCGCGGGGTCCAGGTTGCCCTGGAGCGCCTTGCCGGGGCCGACGCGGCGGGCGGCCTCGTCGAGCGGGACGCGCCAGTCGACGCCGACGACGTCCGCCCCGGCCTCGCCCATCAGGCCCAGCAGCTCGCCGGTGCCGACGCCGAAGTGGATGCGCGGCACGCCGTACTTCTCGACCTCGCGGAACACCTTCGCGGAGGCGGGCATCACCGAGCGGCGGTAGTCGGCGGGGGCCAGCGCGCCCACCCAGGAGTCGAAGAGCTGGACGGCGGAGGCGCCCGCCTCGATCTGGACCTTCAGGAAGGCGCCGGTGATGTCGGCGAGGCGGTCGAGCAGGTCGGCCCACAGCTGCGGGTCGCCGTACATCAGCGCCTTGGTGTGCTCGTGGTTGCGGGACGGGCCGCCCTCCACGAGGTAGCTCGCCAGGGTGAAGGGCGCGCCCGCGAAGCCGATCAGCGGTGTCTCGCCGAGCTCGGCGGTCAGCATGCCGATGGCCTCGGTGACGTAGTGGACGTCCTCGGGCGTGAGGTCGCGCAGCCGGTCCAGGTCCGCGCGGGTGCGGATGGGCTGTGCGACGACCGGGCCGACGCCGGGCTTGATGTCGAGGTCGACGCCGATGGCCTTGAGCGGGACCACGATGTCGCTGAAGTAGATCGCCGCGTCCACCTTGTGGCGGCGCACCGGCTGGAGGGTGATCTCGGTGACCAGCTCGGGCCGCATGCACGACTCCAGCATGGGGATGCCCTCGCGGACCTTCAGGTACTCCGGCAGCGAGCGCCCCGCCTGCCGCATGAACCAGACCGGCGTGTGCGGCACCGGCTCGCGGCGGCAGGCCTTGAGGAAGGCGGAGTCGTAGGTCTGTGTCGGCGGGCCCGAGGGGCGTGCGTTGGCGTTCACGCCCTGAATCTTCGCACGTGCCCCGAAGCCGACGGCCGGGCCCGGGTGTCCCTACCGGCGCCGGGCGCCCGTTCCGCCTAGTCTTCCCCGCATGGCTGCCGCTCAGGGACGAACTTCGGATGGCGCCGGCGGCACGGACAGTGCGGACGGCAGGACCGTTCCGCTGGCCTTCCGCCAGGCGGTCGACGGGCTGCGGGGCGCGCGGCTGCGCCCCGAGATCGAGGTCGACCCGACCAGGCCGCCGCAGCGCCTCGCGCCGCACGCGTACGCGCTGGAGGCGGCGGTCGTCGAGAACGACCAGGACCTCGCGGACGGCCGGCTGGTGCTGCTGCACGACCCGGCCGGGCACGACGCCTGGCAGGGAACGTTCCGCCTGGTCACGCTCGTACGGGCGGAGCTGGAGCCGGAGATGGCGGCGGACCCGCTGCTGCCCGAGGTGTGCTGGTCCTGGCTGACGGGTGCGCTGGAGGCGCGCGGGCTCTCGTACGGGGAGTCGAGCGGCACGGTGACGCGGGCGGGCTCGTACTACTTCGGCGGACTCGCCCAGCGGCTGCCCGCCACCCAGATCGAGATCCGGGCGTCCTGGACGCCGCGCGAGGGGCACGGAGGGGTGCCGGACACGGCCGCGCATCTGGCCGCCTGGTGCGATCTGCTGTGCCAGGTCGCGGGGCTGCCGCCGGTGCCGACGGCCGACGCCGGGGTCGTCACGCTGCCCCAGCGACGGGATCCTCGCTAGCGCTTCACTGGAGGGGTCGTCGTTCGTCTGCGGGCCGTCTGTGGCTGGTCGCGCAGTTTCCCCGCGCCCCCAGGGGTGCGGGCCCGCCCAGGGATGTCAGGCGCGCCCGCTCGTAAGGCGGCCCCTGTCGACCGGCCGCGCCCCGCTCGACCACCAGTCCGAATTGCCCTAAATGTTTCTCACCAAATCGTGATCATTCCCTAAAGCCGGACGGGCACCCTGCCGAAGAGGTCTGTGACCCTATCTGCACGGTTCGCCCCGGCTTCATCCCCGAGTCGGCTCCGTCCCGCACCTTCCCCCCAGGAGGCCTGGTGTCCGTTCTTCTTGAGCAGCCCGCAAGCCTGGTCGCCTACCGCCCGAACAAGCCGACGGCCATGGTCGTCGTCGCCGACCCCCGAGTCCGCTCCACCGTCACACGCCACCTGTGGGCCCTCGGAGTACGGGACGTCATCGAGGCGTCGTCCATCGCGGAGGCACGTCCCCGCGTCGGCAACCCGCGCGACATCTGCGTTGCCGACGTCCATCTGCCCGACGGTTCCGGGCTCACCCTGCTGTCCGAGACCCGCGCGGCGGGCTGGCCCAACGGTCTGGCCCTGTCGGCCGCCGACGACATCGGCGCCGTGCGCAACGCCCTCGCGGGCGGCGTGAAGGGCTATGTCGTCACCGGTACGCGAACGAACATCGGCCACCCCACCCGTCCCGGCGCCGCCCCCATCGGCGCCGCGGCGGCCCGTATGCACCGCCGCCCCCCGGGTGCCCCGAGCCACCCGGGCGGCTACCGCGAGCTCTCCGGCCGCGAGGTCGAGGTGCTGCGGCTGGTCGCCGAGGGCCAGTCCAACAAGGCGATCGGCGTGTCCATGGGGCTCTCCGCGCTGACCGTGAAGAGCCACCTCGCCCGGATCGCGCGCAAGCTCGGCACGGGCGACCGGGCCGGGATGGTGGCCGTCGCCCTGCGCACCGGAATCATCCACTGACCCAGGGGTCCCGAGGGGCATGCTCCCCCCACAAGGCGCCGTGCGCCCCTCGCGCGCCCGTCGACGGAACGTTCCGTCGACGGGCGCGGCGTATACACAAGTACCCTTGACAGGTGACCGACGCCCAAAAGACCGCAGCAGAGACAGCACTGCGAACCACCGGGGGCGCCCCCCCGGACGACGACGTCCCGGTCGATGGGCAGCCGACTCCCCTGCTGGAGCCGCGTGACGGCATTCCGCCCGTCGTAGCCACCGACGAAGAGCTCGCCGGAGTCGTCGCCGCGTTCGCGGCCGGCACCGGCCCCGTGGCCGTGGACGCCGAGCGCGCCTCCGGCTACCGGTACGGCCAGCGCGCCTACCTCGTCCAGCTCCGCCGCGAGGGCGCGGGCAGCGCGCTCATCGACCCGGTGGGCTGCCCCGACCTCTCCGCGCTCGGCGACGCCCTCGCCGACACCGAGTGGATCCTGCACGCCGCCACCCAGGACCTGCCGTGCCTGCGCGAAATAGGCATGGTGCCGTCCCGGCTCTTCGACACGGAGCTCGCCGGCCGCCTCGCGGGCTTCCCGCGCGTGGGCCTGGGCGCGATGGTCGAGAGCGTCCTCGGATACGCCCTGGAGAAGGGCCACTCCGCGGTGGACTGGTCGACCCGGCCGCTGCCCGAGCCCTGGCTGCGGTACGCGGCGCTCGACGTGGAGCTCCTCGTCGACCTGCGCGACGCGCTGGAGAAGGAGCTCGACCGGCAGGGCAAGCTCGACTGGGCCCGTCAGGAGTTCGACGCGATCGCCGCGGCGCCGCCCGCGCCGCCGCGCAAGGAGCCCTGGCGGCGCACCTCCGGCATGCACAAGGTCCGCAGACGCCGCCAGATGGCCGCCGTGCGCGAGCTGTGGACGGCCCGGGACAAGGTCGCCCAGCGCCGTGACGTCTCGCCGGGCAAGGTGCTCAGCGACTCCGCGATCATCGAGGCGTCGCTGGCGATGCCGCTGAACGTGCAGGCCCTGATGGCGCTGCCCGGGTACGGGCACCGGATGGGGCGGCGCCAGCTGGAGCAGTGGCAGGCGGCCGTCGACCGGGCGCGGGCACTGGCGGACTCCGAGCTTCCGCAGCCCGGGCAGGCGGTCGCGGGCCCGCCGCCGCCGCGCTCGTGGGCGGACAAGGACCCGGCCGCCGCGGCCCGGCTCTCGGCCGCGCGGGCGGCGGTCTCGGAGCTGGCCGAGCGGCTGAACATGCCGCAGGAGAACCTGATCACCCCGGACACCGTCCGCCGGGTGTGCTGGGAGCCGCCGGGCGACCGGTCCGAGGCCGCGGTGGCCGAGGCGCTCACGGCGTACGGCGCCCGGCGCTGGCAGGTCGAGCAGGTGACGCCGCTGCTCGCGGCGGCGCTGGCCGCCAACAGCTGAGCCGCACGGCACTCGCGTACCCCCTGACGACCACGGTCATCAGGGGGTACGGCCATGACGGGGCCTTCGCGGAGTGTGACCTTCGCCGCTCCTGCCGAGGGGACTGGGCAGTTTGGTTACCCGCAAGTAGCATGGCGGGGTGAGCGCGCGCTCAGGCGAGTGCGCCACGCGCAGCAGTGCCACCCCGCACCCTGGAGGAGAGCCATCGTGCCTCGTACCGTCAGGGACGTCGTCTTCGTCGACGGCGTCCGCACCCCGTTCGGCAAGGCGGGCCCGAAGGGCATCTACCACGAGACCCGGGCCGACGATCTCGTCGTCAAGGCGATCCGGGAGCTGCTGCGCCGCAACCCGGCCCTCGACCCCAAGAAGATCGACGAGGTCGCCATCGCCGCGACCACGCAGATCGGCGACCAGGGTCTGACCCTCGGCCGCACCGCCGGCATCCTCGCGGGTCTGCCGCAGTCCGTGCCGGGCTACTCCATCGACCGTATGTGCGCGGGCGCGCTGACCGCCGTGACCTCGGTCGCCGGTTCCATCGCCTTCGGCGCGTACGACGCGGTGATCGCCGGTGGCGTCGAGCACATGGGCCGCCACCCCATGGGCGAGGGCGTCGACCCGAACCCGCGCTTCGTCAGCGAGAAGCTGGTCGACGAGTCCGCCCTGTTCATGGGCATGACCGCGGAGAACCTGCACGACCGCTACCCGCACATCACCAAGCAGCGCGCCGACGAGTACGCCGTGCGCTCGCAGGAGAAGGCGGCGAAGGCGTACGCGAACGGGAAGATCCAGCAGGACCTGGTCCCGATCTCGGTGCGCAACACCAACGCCGAGGTGGGCGAGACCGGCTGGGGCCTGGTCACCGCCGACGAGCCGATGCGCCCGGGCACCACGCTGGAGAGCCTGGCGAACCTGAAGACGCCGTTCCGTGTCCACGGCAACGTCACCGCGGGCAACGCGGCCGGCCTCAACGACGGCGCCACCGCGTCGATCATCGCGTCCGAGGAGTTCGCGCGCGAGAACGGCCTGCCGGTCAAGATGCGCCTGGTCTCGTACGCCTTCGCGGGCGTCGAGCCCGAGGTGATGGGCTACGGCCCGATCCCGGCGACCGAGAAGGCGCTGGCCAAGGCCGGTCTGTCGATCGAGGACATCAACCTCTTCGAGATCAACGAGGCCTTCGCCGTCCAGGTCCTCTCCTTCCTGGACCACTACGGCATCGCCGACGACGACGCCCGCGTCAACCAGTACGGCGGCGCCATCGCGTTCGGCCACCCGCTCGCCTCCTCCGGCGTACGTCTGATGACGCAGCTGGCGCGGCAGTTCGAGGAGCAGCCGGAGGTCCGCTACGGCCTCACCACCATGTGCGTCGGCTTCGGCATGGGCGCCACGGTCATCTGGGAGAACCCGCACCACAAGGACGCCGGAGGCAGCAAGTGAGCACCACCGCTGAGCTTTTGAAGGGTGCGGCCGAGCTGTTCCCGGACGAGGTCGTCACCTCGGCGCACGTGCGCCACCTCGACCTGCCGTTCGGCGCGGGCAAGTTCGCGCTGATCACGCTGGACAACGGCTTCGACCACACCAAGCCGACCACCTTCGGCCCCGGCTCGCTGGCGAACCTGAACGCCGCGCTCGACCAGGTGGAGAAGGAGGCGGCCGAGGGCGCGATCGTCGGCGTCGGTGTCACCGGCAAGCCGTTCATCTTCGCCGTCGGCGCCGACCTCAAGGGCGTCGAGATCCTCAAGCGGCACGAGGACGCGCTCGCCATCGGCAGGAGCGGCCACGAGGTCTTCAAGCGCCTCGCCGCGCTGGCCGTGCCGACCTTCGCGTACTACAACGGCGCGGCCATGGGCGGCGGCGTCGAGGTCGGTCTGCACTGCTCGTACCGCACCGTCTCCAAGGCCATCCCGGCCTTCTCGCTGCCCGAGGTCTTCCTCGGTCTGGTGCCGGGCTGGGGCGGCTGCGCCCTGCTCCCGAACCTGATCGGCGCGGAGCGCGCGGTCTCGGTCATCATCGAGAACTCGCTGAACCAGAACCGCCAGCTCAAGGGCAAGCAGGTCTTCGAACTCGGCATCGCGGACGCGATCTTCGAGGGCGCGGACTTCCTGGAGCAGTCGCTGATCTGGACCGCGAACGTCCTCAAGGGCGACGTCACCGTCGAGCGCCCCGAGATCGACCGCGGCGAGGCCTGGGACCAGGCCGTCGCCAAGGGCCGGTTCATCGCCGACTCCAAGGTGCACGGCGCGGCCCCGGCCGCCTACCGCGCGCTCGACATCATCGAGGCGGCCAAGGACGGCGACCTCCAGGCCGGGTTCGACGCCGAGGACAAGGCGCTCGCCGACCTGATCATGGGCGGCGAACTCCGCAGCGGCATCTACGCCTTCAACCTGGTGCAGAAGCGCGCCAAGCGTCCGGCGGGTGCGCCCGACAAGTCGCTGGCGCGTCCGGTCACCAAGGTCGGCGTGGTGGGCGCGGGCCTGATGGCCTCGCAGCTCGCGCTGCTGTTCCTGCGCCGCCTTGAGGTGCCGGTCGTGCTGACCGACATCGACCAGGAGCGCGTCGACAAGGGTGTGGGCTACGTCCACGCCGAGATCGACAAGCTGCTCGCCAAGTCCCGTATCAACCAGGACAAGGCCAACCGCCTCAAGGGCCTGGTCTCCGGTGTGCTCGACAAGGCCGAGGGCTTCTCGGACGCCGACTTCATCATCGAGGCGGTCTTCGAGGAGATCGGCGTCAAGCAGCAGGTGTTCGCGGAGGTCGAGGCGGTCGCCCCGGCGCACGCGATCCTCGCCACCAACACCTCCTCGCTGTCGGTCTCCGAGATGGCGTCGAAGCTGAAGCACCCCGAGCGGGTCGTCGGCTTCCACTTCTTCAACCCGGTCGCGATCCTCCCGCTCCTGGAGATCGTGCGCGGCGAGCAGACCGACGACGCCTCGCTGGCCACGGCCTTCGGCGTCGCGCGCAAGCTGAAGAAGACCGCGGTCCTGGTGAAGGACGCCCCGGCGTTCGTCGTCAACCGCATCCTGACCCGCTTCATGGGCGAGATCCAGAACGTCATCGACGAGGGCACCCCGGTCGAGGTCGCCGAGAAGGCGGTCGAGCCGCTGGGTCTGCCGATGTCGCCGCTGGTGCTCCTGGAGCTGGTCGGCCCGGCCATCGGTCTGCACGTCTCGGAGACGCTGAACCGCTCCTTCCCGGAGCGCTTCACGGTGTCCCCGAACCTCGCGGCGGTCGTGAAGGCCGGCAAGCGCGGCTTCTACGTGTACGACTCCGGCAAGCCGGAGCTGGACCCCGAGGTCGCCGCGCTCCTCAAGCAGGGCGATGTCGTCCTCACCGAGGAGCAGACCCGTGACCGCGTCCTGGACGCGGTGGCGCAGGAGATCGGTCTGATGCTTCAGGAGGGTGTCGTGGCCGAGGCCCAGGACATCGACCTCTGCCTCATCACCGGCGCCGGCTGGCCCTTCCACCTGGGCGGCATCACGCCGTACCTGGACCGCGAGGGCGTCTCGGAGCGCGTGAACGGGAAGAAGTTCCTGGCGCAGGGCGTGGCGAGCGTCCCGGCGTAACCCCCTCGCACAGCACACAGGAGGCCCCCCGCAGCTGCGGGGGGCCTCCTGGCGTATCAGGGGTGAGCGGGCCGGCGCCCAGGGGGTCAGACGATCCCCCACGGCTCCAGGGCGAGGCCCGGCTCGGTGGTCTTCTGGCGGGTGACGCGCAGCCGTCCGTCGGTGCCGAAGGCGGCGAGGACGACCCGCCCGGCGGCGTCGGTGGCGAGCGCCGGCACACCCTCGCAGACCTCGCCCGTGGAGGCCCACACCGCGCCCGCCGACTCGGCCTCCGTGGGGTAGGCGGCGAGCGCCGGGCGGCCGTCGGGGCCGCGCTGGGCCAGCAGGGTGCAGTCGTGGCCGTCCACGGGCGTACGCAGCACGGCGACCGGGCCGCTCGCGTCACCGCCCAGGGGTACGGCGGGGAGCTCGTCCCGGAAGGCGTGCACCTCGCCGCCGTCGGCCTCGCGCCAGAAGAAGGTGATCCGGCCCTCGCCGGTGTGCTGGGCGCTCACCGAGCCGTTGGCCACCTGGAGCTTGAGGTCGGGCAGCTGCTCGAACTCGTCGGCGCCCGGGCCCTTGGTCCAGCGCATCACCCCGCGCTCGGCCGGGGCCAGCACGTCGATGCGGCCCTCCTCCGCCGTGCTCGCGCAGATCGTGCCGTACGAGCCGGAGCCCTGGAGGTCCTTCCAGTTGCCCCACTTGCCGGAGGACAGCTGGCCTCGGGCGCAGAGCCCGCCCCCGGCGTTGCGGACGAAGACCCACACGTTGTCGGCGGAGTCCACGACGGCGGCCGGATGGCCTACCTTCGCGGCCTTCTGCTGGTCGCGGTAGGGGGTGCCCAGCGGGGACCAGTCCTTCACCGGGCGGCCCGACTG
Organism: Streptomyces sp. TLI_146; assembly: GCF_002846415.1. Classification (NCBI taxonomy): domain Bacteria; kingdom Bacillati; phylum Actinomycetota; class Actinomycetes; order Kitasatosporales; family Streptomycetaceae; genus Streptomyces; species Streptomyces sp. TLI_146. The sequence continues at coordinate 6,846,244 of NZ_PJMX01000001.1, read as the reverse complement.
GTACTGGACGGCGTGCATGACGTCGTAGTGGGGGTCGCCCGCGGCCGTCGTGTTCTGCTGCAGCGCGAGGAAGTGGACGTACCCGTCGGCGCCCTGGACGACGGTGAGGCGCGGGCCGAGCCCGGGCGCCGGGGCGACCAGCTCGGGGCCGGTCCACTCGGGGCCGCCGGGGTGCGTCTCGGTCCAGCGCAGCACACCGCCCGCGCCCGGCGCGTACGCGGTCAGCCGTCCGTCCTTGCCGCGCAGCAGCCAGCTGGTGACCGCCGGGGAGCCGTCGGGCAGGGCGGGCGAGGGGACGAGGCCGGGCGCGGCGGCGGGTGCGGCGGTGGGGGTCTCGTGCTCCGGGCCCGCCTGCCCCTTCGACGCACGCGCAGGCTTGAACGCCATGGCTCACCGACCGCCTTTCCTTACCAGATCCGCGATGAGCGGCAAGATGCGACACACCATGAGACCCAGCGACAATAACACTCGCTCCGGGGCCCGGATTTCGCGGGATTTCCCCGGTCCGACGTGCGATTTTCCCCCGCCGCGTGGCACGCTGCCGGGATGGGGACGACCTCGCTGGTGATCGTGGACGCGGCCAATGTGGTGGGCTCGGTGCCGGACGGCTGGTGGCGCGACCGGCGCGGCGCCGCCGAGCGCCTGCGCGACCGCCTGGTGGGGTACGCCGAGGCCGGTCTGCCGGGCTGGCCGGGCCCCGTCGAGCTGGTCCTGGTGGTCGAGGGCGCGGCCCGCGGGGTGGCGCCGGTGGCGGGCGTACGGGTGGACGCGGCGCCCGGCAGCGGCGACGACCGGATCGTGGAGCTGGCCGCCGGGCGCGCCCCGGACCGCCCCTGCCTGGTGGTGACGGCCGACCGCGAGCTGCGCCGCCGGGTGGAGGCGCACGGGGCGCGCTGCGTGGGGCCGCGGGCGGTGCGTCATCCCGCCGGGGACGCCGACGCCGCCGATGCCGCCGACGAAGCGGCCGGCTGAGTCCGTACGTACAGCACCGCCCCGTCGACCGTCCCGGCCAGCGGTTCATAGCGGGCCGCGAGCAGACGGCGCAGGCTGGGCAGGCGTTCGGGGGCGTACGGGGCGCCCCGGGAGTCGTCGACGATCAGCACCGGCGGCCGCGCGGCCAGTTCGGTGCGCAGGACCGGCCAGGAGCCCTCCACGCCGTACTTCTCGCCCACCTGGGGGCCGTCGCGGCCGCCGCTGTAGTTGGTGAGCAGTCCGGCGGTCAGATAGCGGGTGGCGGGGGCGCGGCCGGAGAGCCAGTACGTCTCGGGGTGTATGCCCCACACCAGGACCGCCTCGTGCGGCGCCGAGCGCGCCCGTACGGCCGCGGCCAGCCGCTCGGCGTGGGCCAGTTCGGGGCGCGGGGCGAGCAGGCCCCAGACGAGGAAGAGCGCGCAGGTGCAGGCCGACGCGAGCAGCGCGCCGGTCAGCCGGTGCGGCGGGAGGATCTGGAGCGCGGCCGCCGCCAGCAGCACCAGCGGCGGGACGAGCTGGAGGTAGTAGTGGCCGAAGAAGTGGAAGCCAGCGAGGACCGCCCCGGCCGAGGAGGCGAGCCACAGCCACACGTCCGCGGCGCCGGTCCTGGCGATCCGCAGCACCCGCACCACCGGCGGCAGCAGCCCGGCGCAGGCGAACGCGAGGAGCGCGGTGTTGACCAGCCCCCTTGCCAGTACGTGGAGTTCGGAGCCGGTGAAAGAGGCGTAGGCGCCGGAGCCGGTGACGGTCCAGAACAGGAACCGGGCCGGGCCGGTGAGCAGCGCGCCGAGCAGCACCGGGCCGCAGAGCCCGGCGCCGGTGCGCAGCAGGGCGCAGCGGCGCGGCGGGGCCGAGCGCCACATCAGCCACAGCACCGGGACGAGCGCCGCGCCGCCGGTCTGCTTGGTGAGGAAGGCCCCGGCGACGGCGAGGCCCGCGCGGGCCCACTGGCGCCGGTCGGCGCAGCGCACGGCGGCGACCGTGAACGGCAGCATGAACACCTCGAAGGTGGCCGCCTGGGTGTCCTCGGGGTTGAGGCCGACGGAGACGAGCAGGTGCAGCACACCCGCGACCCGGCCCGCCCGGTCGCCCCAGCGGCGGCGGGCGGTGGAGGCCAGGAGCACGGCGGTGAGCAGCTGCGCCCCGACGGCGGCGATGCGCAGCGGGCCGAGCGAGGTGTCGCCGAACACCGCGAAGGCGGCCTCGTACAGCCAGGGCAGCAAGGGCGGCTTGCGGTCGACGACCGTGTCGTACAGCGCTCCCCCGGCGGCGAGTTGGCGCGCCTGGACGGCGAGATAGCCCTCGTCGGGGTTCCACAGGGGATGCCGGAAGGAAGGCAGCCGGGTCAGTACGGCCAGGGCGGCGAGCGCGGGCAGCAGCCGCGCCCAGTACCCGCTGCCGCGCCCGCGCACCGGCTCCGCACGCTGCCGCGGCACCCGTGACGTACGTACGGAGTGTGACGGGGCGAGGGAGTCGATGGGCGTACGGTGCACGGGGTGCACGCTATCCGGCCCCGCAGTTCCCGCCGAAGCGGGACATACGGGGCCGTGTCATCAACTCCGGGAACCGACGGCCGTCACTCCACGTTGATACGGCTGTGGGAGCGGCCGTACAGGAAGTAGACGACGAAGCCGATCACCATCCAGATCCCGAACCGCAGCCAGGTCTCGGCGGGCAGATTGAGCATCAGCCACAGCGAGGCGGCCACCGACAGGATCGGCACCCAGGGCACCAGCGGGGTGCGGAAGGCGCGGTGCAGATCGGGCCGGGTGCGCCGCAGGATGATCACGCTCACCGCCACGATGACGAAGGCGAAGAGGGTGCCGATGTTCACCAGCTCGGCCAGTTCGCTGAGGCTGGTGAAGCCCGCGAGGATCGCGATGAGCACACCGAGCAGGATGGTCGGGCGGTGCGGGGTGCGGTACTTGGGGTGGACGCGGGAGAAGAAGCGGGGCAGCAGCCCGTCGCGGCTCATCGCGAAGAACACCCGGGTCTGGCCGAGCAGCAGGATCATGCAGACCGTGGTGAGGCCGACGGCGGCGCCGAAGCTGATGACACCGGCGTAGAACGGGTGCCCGGTGGCCTTGAAGGCGTCGGCGAGCGGGGCGTCGATGGAGAGCTTGGAGTAGTGCTGCATACCGGTGACGACGATCGAGACCGCCACGTACAGAGCGGTGCAGATGAACAGCGAGCCCAGGATGCCGCGCGGCATGTCCCGCTGCGGGTTCTTGGTCTCCTCGGCGGCGGTCGCCACGATGTCGAAGCCGATGAAGGCGAAGAAGACGACGGAGGCGGCGGTGAAGATGCCCATCACACCGAAGTTGGTGGGCGCGTATCCGGACATCAGCTCGATGAGCGGCGCCTGGAGGTTGCCCCCCGCCTCCTGCGGCTGCGCCTTGGGGATGAACGGCTTGTAGTTCTCGGACTTGATGAAGAAGGCGCCCGCGATGATCACGATCAGTACGACGGTGACCTTGATGGCCACGACGACCGAGGTCACGCGTGCGGAGAGCTTCATCCCGAGGACGAGGATCGCGGTCAGCAGCAGGACGAGGGCCGCGGCGAGGATGTCGAACCCGAAGCCGTCGGCGCCCTCGCGGCCGGCCAGCGCGTCCGGCAGGTGCCAGCCCGCGTTGTCCATCAGCGAGCGTACGTAGCCCGACCAGCCGACGGCCACCACCGCCGTGCCCAGGGCGAATTCGAGCACCAGGTCCCACCCGATGGTCCACGCGGGCAGCTCGCCGAGCGAGGCGTACGAGAACGTGTAGGCGGACCCGGCCACCGGGACCGTGGAGGCGAACTCCGCGTAGCAGAGCGCCGCCAGCGCGCAGACGACGCCTGCCGCCACGAACGCGAGGGAGACCGCCGGGCCCGCGTTCTCCTTGGCGACCTTGCCCGTCAGGACGAAGATCCCGGTGCCGATGATGACACCGACGCCGAAGACCGTCAGATCGAGGACCGACAGCGACTTCTTGAGCGCGTGTTCCGGTTCCTCTGTGTCCGCGATGGACTTCTCGATTGATTTGGTCCGAAAGAGACCGGTACCAGCCACCTTGTGCACCTCCGCTAGCTCATGTCCCCGCAATGATCGGGACGAGACGCGGTACGGATACGGGGCAGCAACGGTAATTCACGCGGATGGTCCGGTCCAACCACCCGAACAGGGCGATCGGACCGGACCATTGACAGGTCGTCGGCTTGTCACCGACGCGTTCGTCAGTCGCGCGCGGGCTCCACGGCGCTCTCGCTCTCCAGCCCGGCCAGCTTGGCGACCAGGCCGGTGACCTGACGCGCGATGTCCGGCGCGGTCAGCCCGATCTCGGCCATGACCTCCTTGCGGGAGGCGTGGTCGAGGAAGCGCGGCGGAATGCCGAAGTCGCGCAGCGGCACGTCGACGCCCGCGTCGCGCAGCGCCTGGGCGACGGCCGAGCCGACCCCGCCGACGCGGCTGTTGTCCTCGACGGTGACGACGACCCGGTGGGTCTCGGCGAGCGGCGCCAGCGCCTCGTCGACCGGCTTGACCCAGCGCGGGTCGACCACGGTGGTCGAGATGCCCTGGGCGTCCAGCAGGTCGGCGATCTCCAGGCACATCGGGGCGAGCGCGCCGACCGAGACCAGGAGCACGTCCGGGCGCTCCGCGTCGGCCTCGCGCAGCACGTCCATGCCGCCGATCCGGCCGACGGCCTGGACCGCCGGGCCGACCGCGCCCTTGGAGAAGCGCACGACGGTCGGGGCGTCCTCGACCTCGACGGCCTCGCGCAGCTGCGCGCGCACCTGGTCGGCGTCGCGCGGGGCCGCGATCCTGAGGCCCGGGACGACCTGGAGGATCGACATGTCCCACATGCCGTTGTGCGAGGCGCCGTCGGTGCCGGTGACCCCGGCCCGGTCCAGGACGAACGTCACCCCGCACTTGTGCAGGGCCACATCCATCAGGACCTGGTCGAAGGCGCGGTTGAGGAAGGTGGCGTAGACGGCGAAGACGGGGTGCAGCCCGCCGGTGGCCAGGCCCGCCGCGGAGACCGCGGCGTGCTGCTCGGCGATGCCCACGTCGTAGACCCGGTCGGGGAAGGCCTTGGCGAACTTGTCGAGGCCGACCGGCTGGAGCATGGCCGCGGTGATCGCGACGATGTCCGCGCGCTCCTTGCCGAGCTTGACCATCTCCTCGCCGAAGACCGAGGTCCAGTCGAGGCCGGAGGTCGAGACCGGCAGGCCGGTGTCGGGGTGGATCTTGCCGACGGCGTGGAAGCGGTCGGCCTCGTCCGCCAGGGCGGGCTGGTAGCCGCGGCCCTTCTCGGTGAGGCAGTGCACGATGACCGGGCCGCCGAAGCGCTTGGCGCGCGTCAGGGCCGACTCCAGGGCCTCGATGTCGTGGCCGTCGATCGGGCCGACGTACTTCAGGCCGAGGTCCTCGAACATGCCCTGCGGGGCGATGAAGTCCTTGAGGCCCTTCTTGGCGCCGTGCAGCGTCTCGTAGAGCGGCTTGCCGACGACCGGGGTGCGCTCCAGGAGGTCCTTGCCCTTGGCCAGGAAGCGCTCGTAGCCGTCGGTGGTGCGCAGGGTCGCCAGGTGGTTGGCGAGGCCGCCGATGGTCGGCGCGTAGGAGCGCTCGTTGTCGTTGACCACGATGACCAGCGGGCGGTCCTTGGCGGCGGCGATGTTGTTCAGCGCCTCCCAGGCCATGCCGCCGGTGAGCGCACCGTCGCCGATGACCGCGACGACGTGGTCGTCCTTCTTGAGGACCTCGTTGGCCTTGGCCAGGCCGTCGGCCCAGCCCAGCACGGTGGAGGCGTGGCTGTTCTCGATGAAGTCGTGCTCGGACTCGGCGCGGGCCGGGTAGCCGGAGAGCCCGCCCTTCATCTTCAGCTTGGCGAAGTCCTGGCGGCCGGTGAGGAGCTTGTGCACATAGCTCTGGTGGCCGGTGTCCCACAGGACCTTGTCCTTGGGCGACTCGAAGACGCGGTGCAGCGCGATGGTGAGCTCCACGACACCCAGGTTGGGGCCGAGGTGCCCGCCGGTCTTGGAGACCGCGTCCACGAGAAAGGTCCGGATCTCAGCGGCCAGCTGGTCCAGCTGCTCCGGGCTGAGCCGGTCGAGATCGCGCGGTCCCCTGATACGGGTAAGCAGCGGCACCCGTGCCTCCTTGCATCCGTGCTGGTCGAGCATGCCGATTCCGCCGAGTCTAATGTTCCGTTCGCGACGGCGGTCATCGGGCGGTGCGTTCCGCGTCACGCGAATGGCTGACATCCGCGCCCGCGCACGGACGTGCCCGGCGCCGCCGAGGGCACCGGGCACGTCCGTGGTCCTGCTGTGGGGTCCCCCCTTGCCCCGCAAGGGGTGTCGGGGGGTTGGGGCCGCGGGTCAGGCGCGACCAGCGGACTTCTGGGTCTTGCGGGTGACCGCGTCGATCACGACGGTCGCGAGCAGTACGCCACCCGTGATCATGTACTGGATCGGCGAGGCGATGCCCTGCAGGGCCAGGCCGTACTGGATCGAGGTGATCACCAGCACACCGAGCAGCGCGTTCCAGGTGCGGCCGCGGCCGCCGAAGAGGCTGGTGCCGCCGATGACGGCCGCCGCGATGGCGTTCATCAGGAGCTCGCCGCTGCCCGCGCCCTGGTTGGCCGCGGTGATCTTCGAGGCGAGGAAGAGGCCGCCGATGGCCGCGAAGGTGCCGGAGATGGCGTAGATCGAGGTGCGGATCCACACCACGTTGATGCCGGCGCGGCGGGAGGCCTCGATGGAGCCGCCGAGCGCGAAGACCTTGCGGCCGTACGCGGTGCGCCGGAGCACGAAGTCGGTGAGCACCAGGACCGCCAGGAAGAGCACCACCGCGAGCGGGAGGCCCTTGTACTGGTTGTAGACGGCGGCGGCGCCGACGGCCGGGACGGCGAGCAGCACCGTGCGCAGCACGATCTCGCTGAGCGGCCGGGACGGCACCCCGGCGGCCTCGCGGCGCCGGCTGTCGAGGAACGAGGTGAGGAAGAACGCCACCACCGCGACCGCGGCCAGGCCGTACGCGGCCGCCACATCGCTGAAGTAGTAGCTGGTCAGCTTGGCGACCAGGCCCTCGGAGTCCAGGTTGATCGTGCCGTTGCTGCCCAGGACCTGGAGCATGAAGCCGTTCCAGAACAGCAGACCGGCCAGCGTCACGGCGAACGCGGGGACGCCGATCCGGGCGAAGACGAAGCCGTGGATGGCGCCCGCGACCGTACCGGTCAGGATCGCCAGGACCAGGGCCAGCCACTCGGCCATGCCGTGCGTGACGTTGAGCACCGCGAAGGTGGCGCCCGCGACACCGCTGACCGAGCCGACCGACAGGTCGATCTCGCCGAGCAGCAGCACGAAGACGATGCCGGTGGCGATCATGCCGGTGCCGACCATGGCGACCGAGATGTCGGAGAGGTTGCCGGCGGTCAGGAAGTTCGAGTTCAGGCTCTGGAAGATCGCCATGATGACGATCAGGCCGACGACGACCGGGAGCGACCCGAGGTCGCCCGCCTTCATCTTGCGCTTGAACTCGGACAGGTAGCCCGCGAAGCCCTGCTCGCGCACGAGCAGGCGGGGGTCGACGGCGGTGACCGCCTCGCCCGCGGCCGGCGGCGCGTCCACGGGGGCCTCGTGCGGCTTGTCCAGGTGGATGGGCTCGGTCGGGTCGGCCTTGTCCACGGGGGAGGTCTTGTCGGTGCTCACTTCTGAACCTCCGCGTTGCGCGCCGCACGGCGGGTCACGGCGTTGTCCGTGGCGCCGGTGATGGCGGAGATGATCTCTTCCTGCGAGGTGGTCTTGACCTCGAAGACGCCGTTGTTGCGGCCCAGGCGCAGCACGGCGACCTTGTCCGCGACGGCCTTCACATCGGCCATGTTGTGGCTGATGAGGATGACCGCGTGGCCGCGCTCGCGCAGCCGCTCGACCAGGTCGAGGACCTGTGCGGTCTGCTCGACGCCGAGGGCCGCGGTCGGCTCGTCGAGGATGACGAGCTTGGGCTCGCCGAGCATCGAACGGGCGATGGCGACGGTCTGGCGCTGGCCGCCGGAGAGCGACGCGATCGGGATGCGGACGCTGGGGATGCGGATCGACAGCGTGGTGAGCAGCTCGCGCGAGCGGCGCTCCATCTCGACCTCGTCGAGGATGCCGCGCTTGCGCAGCTCCCGGCCCAGGTAGAGGTTGCCTACGACGTCGATGTTGTCGCACAGCGCGAGGTCCTGGTAGACGGTCGCGATGCCGAGCGCCTGGGCGTCGTGCGGCTTGTTGATCTGCACGCCGCGGCCCTCCCACTCGATGACGCCGTCATCGATGGGGTGCACCCCTGCGATCGTCTTGACCAGCGTGGACTTTCCGGCTCCGTTGTCGCCCACCAGGGCGACCACCTCACCGGCGTGGACCTCAAGCTCTACGTCGGTGAGCGCCTGAACGGCACCGAACCGCTTGGAGACCCCGCGCAACGCCAGCACGGGCGTAGCGGACACGTGAACCATCTCCTTCGCCGCCTGACCGGCGGGGATGCCGCGCCCGAGGAGGGGGGCGCGGAGGTTGAGCAGAAGAGAACGGGGAGAAGAAGCGTTCCGTCCGGCGCCCCGCCCGATAGCGGGGGCTGAGAAGGAGGGCGGGGCGCCGGAGGGGCTTCGGGGGCCGGGGCCCCGCGCACCACGGGTGCGCGGGTTCCGGCGGGGGACTACTTCAGGCCGAGCGCGTCGCAGGCGGCCTTGTAGTTCGAGGTGCAGATCTCGTCGACCTTGTAGATACCGTCCTTGATGACGGTGTCCTTGATGTTGTCCTTGGTCAGCGACACGACCGGGAGGATCACCGACGGGACGCCCTTGGTGGTCGGGCTGTCGACCTTGGACTTCGCGATCGAGTCCAGCTTCTCACCCTTGGCCAGCGCGACGGCCATCTCGGCCGCGATCGGGCCTTCCTGGACGTAGGGCTTGTAGACGCTCATGAACTGCTCACCCGCGACGATGCGCTGCACACCGGCGAGCTCCGCGTCCTGGCCGGTGACCGGGGGAAGCGTGGACAGGCCGGCGGCCTTCAGGGCGGTGATGATGCCGCCGGCCATGCCGTCGTTGGCGGAGTAGACGCCGACGATCTTGTCCTTGCCCAGGGCCGAGATCGCGCCCTCCATGTTGGCGTTGGCGTTCTCCGGCTTCCACTCCTTGGTGTCGTACTCCTTGCCGATGGTCACCTTGCCGTCGAGCTCGGCGTGCGCGCCCTTCTTGAACAGCGCGGCGTTCGGGTCGGTGATCGCACCGTTCATCATCACGATCTGGCCGTCCTTGGCCTTCGTGCCCAGCGCGTCGACCAGGGCCTTGCCCTGCACATGGCCGACCTGCTCGTTGTCGAACGACGTGTACGCGTCGATCGGACCCTCGGCCAGACGGTCGAAGGCGACGACCGGGATGCCCCGGTCCTTGGCCTTCTTGACCGCGCCCGCGATCGCCTTCGAGTCCACCGCGTCGACGATCAGCGCGTCGACCTTGTTGGTGATCATCGTGTCGACCTGCTGCGTCTGCGTCGTCGCGTCCTGCTTGGCGTTCGCGTAGACGACCTGGCCCTTGCCGTTGGTCAGCTCGCTGACCTTCTTCTCGATGAGCGGCTTGTCGAACTTCTCGTAACGCGCGGTCTGGTTCTCCGGCAGGAGCAGACCGATCTTGATCGCGTCGCCCTTCTTGGCGCCGCCCGACTCCTTGGTCTTGTCGCCGGACTCCTTGGCGCTTCCACAGGCGGCGAGAGAGACAGCCATCGCGGTGGCGGCCACGGCCACGGCGGCACGACGCATACGCGTGTTCATCCTGAAACCTCCCTGACGAGGCCGCGACGTTGCGGCCGAGGTGGCTGGAAGTCAACTCGGCTGCGGGGCCACCGTCAAGGAGTAAATCCTTAACGAGATGACAACGGTGCCATCCGTTATCTAAGTGAACGCAGGAGCTCCGGCGGGGAGAGCACTCTCAAGCAGGGTCGAATCGCCCATTTCACTCAGTACCAGAGCCAGCGCGCCGAGCACCTCGGCGCGGCCGCCCAGGGCCCCCGGAAGGACCGAAAGCTGCCTAGCCGCACTGGGGATGGCGTACCGCGACACGGAGTCCCTGATGGGCCCGAGGACCAGCTCCCCGGCCTCGGCCAGATCACCGCCGAGCACCACCCTGCTGGGGTTGAGCAGATTGCAGAGGTTGGCGACACCGCTGCCGATGTGGCGGCCCACGTCCGCGACGACACGCCGGCAGCCGGGGTCGCCCTCACGGGCCAGCTGGACCACGCGTTCCATGGTCAGATCGGCCCCGTGGCTGGACTGGAGCAGCGGCAGCACGTACCGCGCGGCCGTGAAGGTCTCCAGGCAGCCCCGGTTGCCGCAGCGGCACACCGGGCCCGACTCGTCCAGGGTGATGTGCCCGATCTCGCCGGCCGTGCCGCCCGGGCCCCGGTAGATCTGCCCGTCGATCACCAGCCCGGCGCCGACACCGCTCGCCACCTTGATGTACGCCAGGTCCTTGACCCCGCGCCCGCTGCCCCACACCAGCTCGCCCAGGGCGCCCAGGTTGGCGTCGTTGTCGACGTACACCGGCACGCCCAGGCGGCCCGAGAGCTCCTCGCGGGGGTTGATGCCGGTCCAGCCCGGCAGGATGGCCGTGGAGCCCAGCGTGCCGGACTCCACGTCGATGGGCCCGGGTACGCCCAGGCCCACCCCGATGACCTTGTCCCGGGCGATGCCGGTGGCCGTGATCAGCCGGGTGACCAGCTCTTCCGCCCGGCCGAAGCCCTGCGCGGAGGAGGCGTCGACGTCGAGCGGCTCGGCCTCCTCGGCGAGCACCTGGTGGGCCAGGTTGCCGACCGCGACGCGCAGATGGGTGTGGCCGAAGTCGACGCCGATGACGATGCCCGCGGAGCCGCTGAGCGAGACGCTGCGGGCCCGGCGGCCGCCCGCCGAGGTGGGCGTGACCTCGACGGTCCCGCCATCCTTCAGTTCACGAACGATATTGGAGACCGTGGCCGCGGAGAGGCCCGTGGCCCTGGCGATCTCGGCCTGGGTGAGCGAGCCCGCCATGCGGACCGCGCGTACGACCCGCTCCAGATTGGCCCGGTGCAATGACGTCTGCGACCCCGGAGTCTCCATCGACTCATCCACTCCTGCCGTAGGCAGGCGGCACGACGGCCGCCCCCGCACGGGGCCGCAGCTTTGAGGCCCCGCCCTATCTCCAACATGTGAACTCTAAGCTGAGCCTTTCGGGTTGTCTCCCGTCAAGACCTGAGCAGTGGGACATAGCACGGGACCGCCTGTCGGCGTGTCGCCGACGGGCGGTCCCGTGGTGGATACGGAGCGTGACGTACCGCTATTTGAGCGCCCCCGCGGTGAGTCCCGCGACGACCTGGCGCTGGAAGACGATGTACGCGGCGAGCACCGGCAGCATCGCCATCACCAGGCCCGCCATGAGGCCGGACCAGTCGCCCTTGTACCCCTGGCTGGTCGCGAGCTCGACCAGGCCCTGGGAGAGCACCCGCTTGTCCGGGTCCGTGTTGAGGACCGTCGGCAGCATGTACTGGTTCCACTGCCCCAGGAAGTTGAAGATGCCCACGCTGATCAGACCCGGACGGGCCATCGGCAGCATCACCTGGAAGAAGGTACGGGTGTGCGAGGCGCCGTCGATCATCGCCGCCTCGGCGACCGAGGTGGGCAGCGTCCGGAAGAACGAGGTGAGGAAGAAGACCGTGAACGGCAGCGAGTACGCGATGTAGACCAGGATCAGGCCGTGCGTGGTGTTCAGCAGGCTCAGGTTGTTCATCACGTAGAACAGCGGCACCAGGGCCAGCATGATCGGGAAGCTCATCCCGCCGATGAACAGGTAGTAGATGAACCGGTTCCCGGGGAACTCGAAGCGCGCCAGTACGTACGCGGCCATCGAGCCGAGCAGCAGCGTGCCGATCAGCGAGCCGCCCACCACCAGGATGGTGTTGAGGAAGTAGTCGCTCATATGGGCCTGGGTCCAGGCCCGCGACCAGTTGTCGAAGTGCAGCTTGTCCGGCAGCGCCCAGGGGGTCGACAGGATCGAGTTGTCGTCCTTGAAGGACGCCATGACCGCCCACAGGAGCGGGATGACGACCATGAACGCCCACAGGATGAGCACGCCGTGCGAGAAGACGTTGAGGACGGCGCCCTCGCCCTTCTTCTCCTTCTTCGCGGGTGCCGCCTGCTTGGCCACGGGCGGGCGCTCCTCGGCGAGGTCGGCGGTCGAGGTGTCAGTGGTCATGAGAACTCCAGCCGCTCGCGCCGGCCCAGTCGCATCACGACCGCCGCGAACAGCAGCGTGACGACGAGCAGCGCGACACCGATCGTGGTCGCGTATCCGGCCTGACCGTCGCGGAACGCCGACTGATAGACGTAGAGCGGCAGGACCGTGGTCGAGTAGTCGGGGCCGCCCGGGCCCACCGTCATGATCTGCACCGAGGCGAAGGCCTCGGCGCCCAGGGCGAGGATGCCCATGTAGACCCAGCCGGACTGCACGGTGTCCCAGAGCAGCGGCAGCGTGATCCGGAAGAACGTGGTGAAGCGGCTGGCGCCGTCGAGCAGCGCCGCCTCGTAGAAGTCCCTGGGGATCGACGCCATTCCGGCCGAGAACAGGACGACGAAGAATCCGACCGTGGACCAGACGAGCACGGCCATCACGCAGTACAGCGCCAGATCCGGGTCGCCCAGCCAGTTCGGCTGGACGCTGCCGAGACCGACCCCCTTGAGCGCGGAGTTGATCACGCCGTTGTTGGGGTTGTACGCGAACTGGAACAGCAGGGCGACGATCGCGATCGAGAGCACCTGCGGAAAGAAGTAGGCGATTTTGTAGAAGCCGGAACCGCGCACTCCGGTAATGGCGGCGCCCTTTCGGCGCCGCCCGCCGACATTGAGCATGAAGGCGAAGAAGAGCGCGAGACCCAGCGTCACCAGCGGCAGCAGCAGGACGAACAGCAGACTGTGCTGCAACGACTTCCAGAAGATGTCGTCGTCGAACATCCGCGTGTAGTTGTCGAAGCCGACCATCTTGAAGTCCGGGCTCAGACCGGTCCAGTCCGTGAACGAGTAGTAGATGGACTGGATGAACGGCCAGATGACGAAGAGTGAGTACAACGCCAGTGGGAGTACCAGAAATCCCACGATGAACCGGTACTTGCCGTGTTGCATGGTTACCGACCCCGATCTTCTAGCGGGTGCCGCCGCTGGTGACGCTTGACCACTGCCGCTACTTCTTGTGCTTGTAGTGCTTGATGTTCTGGTCCTGGGCGGCCTTGTCGGCGTAACCCTGGATCTTCTTGATGGTTTCGGCCGGGGTCGCGCGACCCGCCATCATCTCACCGAGACCGGCGACACCGATCTGCTCCTTCTGGAGCTTGACGTACCAGTCCTGGAGCCGCGGGTTGACGACGTTGGTGCCGGCCTTCTTCAGCGCGTCGACGCCGGACTGCAGGGCCGTCGACAGGGACAGGCCGTCCGTGCCGCCGTTGAACGCGGAGAGCGACTTGACCTGGGTGGTGAAGTTCTTCGAGGAGGCCTCGCTGAGCATGATGCGCAGCTGCTCCATGCCGCCGACCGGGTTCTTCGCCTTGGCCGGGACGATGAACGGCTCGCCGCCGGAAGCCCAGATGGTGCCGAACGGCATCTTGTCGTTGCCGTCCAGGCTGGAGGGCGCGCCCACCATCATCTTGAAGTCCTTGGGCGTGGTGGGAGCGGCCTCGTTCTCCACCCAGGAGCCGTTCGGGATGAACAGCGCCTGCCCCTTGGTCCAGGCGGTCTGGGACTGGATGTGGGTCATGCCCGGGGTGCCCTGGAGGATGTAGCCCTTCTTGAAGAGCTCGTAGTACGCCTCGAACGCGGCCTTGACGGCCGGGTGCTCCCAGGCCTTCGGCTCCAGGTTGTCGATGGCGTCCAGGACCTCGCGGCCGCCGATCTTGGCGATGAACGGGTAGAGCGAGAACGGCAGGTAGTACGGGTACTTGCCCGGGTAGGTCCAGCCCGCGATGCCCTGCTTCTTGGCCTTCTCGCACAGGGCGAGCATCTCGTCCCAGGTCTCCGGGTACTTCGCGTCGAGCTTGTCGAGCGCGGTCTGCGAGTACCAGACGCCGTACACGGTGTACGCGTAGTAGAAGATCCAGCACTGGTCGCCGTCGAACTGGCCCATCTCGACGATGCCGGGCCGCAGCGTGTCGCGGACCTTCTTGCTGGGGTCGTCGATGGAGGGCGCGTCCAGGACCGGCGTCAAGTCGGTGAGCTGGCTCTTTCCGACCAGTACGCCCATGTCCATCTGCTCGGCGCCCGAGTTGTCGATCAGGTCCGGCGGGGTGCCGCCGTTGAACTTGGGCTGGAGCTCGGACTGGATCTTCTGGGTCTTGTGGAAAGTGATCTTCGCCTTCGGGAACGCCTTCTCGTACACCGCGTTCGCGTCGGTGGCGTACTTGGTGCCGAAACCGCCGTCGAAGATGACGACGTCGAGACCGGCCGACTCATTGACGCCGAGCGGGTTCTTGGCGGTCTTGGGGCCGCCGGTGGGCTTTTCCTTGGAGCTGTCGTCGCTGCTGCTCGCACAGGCGGACAAAAAGCCCATCGCCGGAACGGTGATCAGACCGAGCGCCGCGGACCGCTTGATCAGATCGCGACGGCCCAGGCCCTCATTGCTGTCGTGGGCGGAGGTGGATCCCATGCTCAAGTCCTCGCCTTCTCCAGGACTCAGGCGGTGTACCGGTCGCCCGTACCAAATCGCCTGCAGGCGAAGGGCCCCGCCACCGCGGTCAGTTGTGCTGAAGCTTGGGTAGTGCAGGGTACGCAGCGGATACGTCGGACATTGCGGAGGATGACGTGCCGTTGCTTCCCCGACGTCCCCCGTCCCCCGAGCCCGCCGGTTTCCCGGCGGAGCGGACGCCGACAGGTATAGTCCACTTTCCGTCAACTGAGCAAGATCGAAAGCATGGTTGGACGGCATCCTTTCCCGAGTTGAGACCTCTTGGATATCTGATGGCGGAGCGCGGTGGGCCGGACCCCCGCGACACTCCCGCGATGCCGCGAAACGCCCAGGCCATTCCCCCTCAACACCCTTGACACCACCTATGCCTTGGCTCCCTACTGGATCCTGCATTTCCTCTCTGACAACGTTGTCCAGATCGTATGACCGGAGCGCACCGGCCTCGGCCGTGCGTCTGCATGTCATGCGCCCGCCAATGGAAAGGCCTCCGTATGCTGCCCAGATCCCGGCTCCGACAAGGGCCGGCGGCCGCCCTCGCGGCGGCCTCCTTCCTGCTCGTGGTGACGGCCCAGGGGGCCGCGTCGGCCCAGCCCGCCTCGGCCGAACCGGCCTCCGTCGGCCAGGAGTTCCGCACCTCCTTCGAAACCGGCCAGCCGCAGCCGGACTGGCGCAGCACGGTGGACACCGGCCCGGACGGGAGGAAACGTACGTCGGGGGTCGACGGCGGATTCACCAGCGGCATACCGGGCAACGTCACCGACCGGGTCACGGCGGTGCGGGCGAGCGCCGAGAACGACGGCTCGGGCGAGGTGAAGGAGAACCTCGTCGACGGCCAGCCGAGCACCAAATGGCTGGCCTTCCAGCCCACCGCCTGGCTGGAATTCGATCTCGACAGCCCGGTCAAGGTCGTCACCTACGCGCTGACCTCGGCCAATGACGCGGCTCCCCGCGACCCCAAGGACTGGACGCTGAAGGGCTCGGCGGACGGCAGCACCTGGACGACGCTGGACACCCGCTCGGGTGAAACGTTCAACTCCCGCTTCCAGACCAAGACGTACGACTTCGCCGGCTCCACGGCGTACGCGCACTACCGCCTGGAGATCACCCGCAATGGCGGAGCCGATCTCACCCAGCTGGCCGATGTGCAGTTCTCGAACGGGGACACCAGCACGCCGGTTCCCCCGGACATGCTGACGCTGACGGACCGCGGGCCCGGCGGCTCACCCACCGCCAAGGCCAACGCCGGATTCACCGGAAAGAGGGCACTGCGTTACGCCGGTACGCACAAGGCGGACGGGCGGGCCTACTCGTACAACAAGATCTTCGACGTGGACACCCGGATCGGCCGGGACACCGTGCTCGACTACAAGGTCTTCCCGTCGATGCCGGAGACCGACCTCGGCTATCCCGCCACGAACGTGTCGGTGGACCTCGCCTTCACCGACGGCACCTATCTGAGCGACCTCAAGGCCCTCGACTCGCACGGCGGCCTGCTCACCCCGCAGGGCCAGGGCGCGGCCAAGACGCTCTACGTCAACCAGTGGAACCAGGTGTCCTCGCGCATCGGGGCGGTGGCCGCGGGTAAGACCGTCGACCGGATCCTGGTGGCGTACGACTCGCCCAAGGGCCCGGCGAAGTTCCAGGGCTGGATCGACGACCTGTCGATCGCCCCGAAGAAGCCGGAGAAGCGCCTGGCGCACCTCGCCGACTACGCGCTCACCACCCGGGGCACCAACTCCAGCGGCTCCTTCTCGCGCGGCAACACCTTCCCGGCGACGGCCGTCCCCAACGGGTTCAACTTCTGGACCCCGGTGACCAACGCGGGCTCGCAGGACTGGCTGTACGACTACGCGCGCCGCAACAACGCCGACAACCTGCCCACCCTCCAGGCCTTCTCGGCCAGCCACGAGCCGAGCCCCTGGATGGGCGACCGGCAGACCTTCCAGCTGATGCCGTCGGCGGCCGCCGGGACTCCGGACGCCTCGCGCACCGCACGCGCGCTGGCGTTCCGGCACGAGAACGAGACGGCGAAGCCGTACTACTACGGCGTCACCTTCGAGAACGGCCTCAAGGCCGAGATGGCGCCCACCGACCACGCCGCGACCATGCGGTTCACCTATCCCGGTGACGACGCGAGCGTGCTCTTCGACAACGTCAACAACAACGGCGGCCTCACCCTGGACCCGTCGGCCTCTTCCTTCACCGGCTACTCCGATGTCAAGAGCGGCCTCTCCGAGGGCGCCACCAGGCTCTTCGTGTACGGCGTCCTCGACGCCCCGGCCACCGCGGGCGGCAAGCTGCCCGGGGGCGGCGGCGCGGACGTCACCGGCTATCTGCGGCTGAAGCCCGGCAAGGACCGCACGGTCACCCTGCGGCTCGCGACTTCACTCATCAGTGTGGACCAGGCGAAGGCGAACCTCGCCGCGGAGATCCCGGCGGGCACCTCCTTCGAGCGCGTACGGGACCGGGCGCGCCAGGCCTGGGACGAGATCCTGGGCCGGGTCGAGGTCGAGGGCGCGAGCCACGACCAGCTGACGACGCTCTACTCCTCGCTCTACCGCCTCTACCTCTACCCGAACTCCGGCTTCGAGAAGGTCGGTTCGAGGTACCGGTACGCCAGCCCGTTCTCCCCCGGCACCGGCCAGGACACCCCGACGCACACCGGCGCGAAGATCGTCGACGGCAAGGTGTACGTCAACAACGGATTCTGGGACACCTACCGCACGACCTGGCCCGCGTACTCGCTGCTCACCCCGGGCCGGGCCGGCGAGATGGTCGACGGGTTCGTCCAGCAGTACAAGGACGGCGGCTGGATCTCGCGCTGGTCCTCGCCCGGCTACGCGGACCTGATGACCGGGACCAGCTCGGACGTGGCGTTCGCCGACGCCTATGTGAAGGGCGTGAAGTTCGACGGCGAGGCCGCCTACGAGGCCGCGCTGAAGAACGCGACCGTCGCCCCGCCGTCCGCGGGGGTCGGCCGCAAGGGCATGGACACCTCGCCCTTCCTCGGCTACACCCCGACCTCCACGCACGAGGGCCTGTCCTGGTCCCTTGAGGGCTACCTCAACGACTACGGCCTGGCGAAGATGGGCGAGGCCCTCTACGAGAAGACGCACAAGTCCCGCTACAAGGAGGAGTCGGCGTACTTCCTGGGCCGCGCCCGCAACTACGTGAAGCTCTTCGATCCGGACGCGGCGAGCGCCGGGGCGGGTGCGCCCGGCTTCTTCCAGGGCCGTGACGCCAAGGGCGACCGGCGGGTGCCGAGCGCCGCCTACGACCCGCGGGTCTGGGGGTACGACTACACCGAGACCAACGGCTGGGGCTACGCCTTCACCGCCCCGCAGGACTCGCGTGGCCTGGCCAACCTCTACGGCGGGCGCGCCGGGCTCGCGAAGAAGCTCGACGCGTTCTTCGCGACCCCGGAGACGGCCTCCCCCGAATTCGCCGGTTCGTACGGCAGCGTCATCCACGAGATGACGGAGGCGCGGGACGTCCGGATGGGCATGTACGGCCACTCCAACCAGGTCGGCCACCATGTGACGTACATGTACGACGCGGCCGGGCAGCCCTGGAAGACGCAGGAGAAGGTCCGCGAGGTCATGAACCGCCTCTACACGGGCAGCGCGATCGGCCAGGGCTACCACGGCGACGAGGACAACGGCGAGCAGTCGGCCTGGTACCTCTTCTCCGCGCTCGGGTTCTATCCGCTGGTCATGGGCAGCGGCGAGTACGCCATCGGCTCGCCCCTGTTCACCAAGGCGACGGTGCACCTGGAGAACGGCCGCGACCTCGTGGTGAAGGCCCCGCGCAACAGCTCCCGCAACCTCTACGTCCAGTCGCTGAAGGTGAACGGCAAGTCCTGGAACTCCACCGCGCTCCCCCACTCCCTGCTGGCCCGGGGCGGCACGCTGGACTTCGCGATGGGGCCGCGCCCTTCGGCCTGGGGCACCGGCGAGAAGGCCGCGCCGGTGTCGATCACGCGCGACGACAAGGTGCCCGCCCCGCCGTCCGACGCGGTCTCGGGCAGCGGCCCGCTGTTCGACGACACCTCGGCGACCGCGGGCACCTTCGACTCGGTCGAGCTGCCGGTGGCGTCGGCCACGCGCGCGGTGCAGTACACCCTGACGTCCGCCGACCGGGCGAAGGCCCCCAAGGGGTGGGTCCTCCAAGGGTCTTCGGACGGGATGAAGTGGGTCGATCTGGACAGACGCTCGGGTGAGTCGTTCGCCTGGGACAGGCAGACCCGGGTGTTCGGCGTGGCCCGGCCGGGCTCGTACGGGCACTACCGGCTGGTGCCGGCGGGCGGACCGGCGACGCTGGCGGAGGTCGAGCTGCTGCGCTGACGGCCCCAGCGGGCGGGCGGTCATATCGAGTTGGCCGCTTTTACCTCAAGCCGATTGACATGTAAAGGAGTCATGGCAAGATTCCGGTGAAACCCGTGGCGCGTCTCGACTGCTGAGGCGCGCCACGTCGCATCTGAGCCTCATCGATCATGGAGAACTACGTGGCCAAGACCCTGGCCAAGGATTCCGGGACTTCCGGGACTTCTCGGACTTCCGGTAGCAAGCGGAGCCGGATAGCCGCCCGGCTCGGCGCCGCCGTGGCCGCCGCCGCCCTCGTCGGCGCCGGTGCGACCGCGGCCGTCGCGGTCAACGCGCCGAAGCCGTTCACGCCCGCCGCCCCGGCGTCGGCGACGCCGTCGCTCGCGCGGTCCGGCGCGGTGGCCTCCGCGCCCAGCCCCGAGGCCCCCCAGTTCGACCTGTTCGCCGCGGACCGCGCCAACACGCTCTACGGCTACATCCGCGACGGCGGCGGCGCCCTCAGCCCGCGCGCCAAGATCGACACGGGCTGGGACGCCATCAAGTGGACGACCCAGGTCGACCACGACGCCGACGGGTACGCCGACGGCTGGTGGGAGTGGGACAAGAACGGCACGATGTACTACGCCGCGGACGACTCGGACACCCCGTGGACCGTCGGCGGCGGCTGGAACACGTACAACCTGGTGCTCGCCCCGGGCAACCTGGGCGGCGCGGCGGCCGGCGACCTGCTCGCCCGCGACACCACCGGCACGCTGTACGTGTACCTGGGCTACGGCAACGGCAAGGTGGCGACCCGCTACAAGGTCGGCGGCGGCTGGAACGCGTACAACCTGATCGCGGGCAACGGCGACCTGACCAGTGACGGCAAGGCCGACATCGTCGCGCGCGACGCCTCGGGCACGCTGTGGCTCTACAAGGGCACCGGCAACTACAAGGCGCCGTTCGAGGGCCGCGTCCGGATCGGTGGCGGCTGGAACACGTACAACGCCCTGTTCTCGATGGGCGACCTGGACCTGGACGGCACGACCGACCTCATCGCGCGCGGCAACGACGGCTCCCTGTGGCGCTACTCGGGCACGGGCAACACGGCGGCGCCGTTCGCGGGGCGCAAGAACATCGGGACGAGCGGCTGGAACACGTACCGGCTGTTCTTCTGATGGCCTGACCCACTGGGTGAAGGGCCGCACTCCCGGCAGGGGGTGCGGCCCTTTCTCGTCGTTCCGCACTCAAACACATTGACAGGTAAAGGAGTTGTGTCAGGATCTCGATGATCGCGTGACGTGTCCGGCGCACGGTTCGCAGGCGTGCCCGGTGCCGCGTCATGGCTCATCGACTCTATGGAGAGATACGTGGCCAAGACTTCTGGCCGTACGCGTGGGCGAAGAGCAGCCGCCCGTCTCGCTGCCGCGGCGGTTGCCGCCGCCCTCGTCGGCACCGGCGCCTCCGCGTTCGCGGCCGACAAGCCGACCCCGTCCACCAAGGCGGCAGTGAAGGCCGCCGCCGCCAAGGCCGCCGCGCACGCCGCGGCGAAGCGCGCCAAGCACGGCGCCACCAAGGCGGACGGCGACCCCAACGGCGCCTACCCGTCCTTCCCGCTGATCGGTGTGGACCGCTCCGGCAACACCTACGCCTATCTGCCGGACTCCGAGGGCGGCTTCTCGCCCCGGGTGCAGTTCGACGAGGGCCAGGGCGGTCTCAAGAACGGCGCCCAGGTCGACAACGACGCCGACGGCGTCGCGGACGGCATATGGAAGTGGGACACCAAGGGCACGATGACGTACGAGCCGTACGTCGAGCTGGAGACCACCACCGTCGGCGGCGGCTGGAACATCTACAACACGCTGCTGTCCCCGGGCAACCTGGGCGGCGCGGGCGCCGGCGACCTCCTCGGCCGCGACTCCTCGGGCAACCTGTACCTGTACCTGGGCTACGGCAACGGCAAGCTGACCTCCCGCTACCTGGTGGGCGGCGGCTGGGGCCAGTACACGGCGCTCGCGGGCAACGGCGACCTCACGGGTGACGGCAAGGCCGACATCGTGGCGCGCGGCGGCGACGGCACCCTGTGGCTCTACAAGGGCACCGGCAACTACAAGGCACCGTTCGAGAGCCGGGTCAAGATCGGCGGCGGCTGGAACATCTTCAACGCGCTCGTCTCCTCCGGCGACGTGGACCTCGACGGCACCACCGACCTGCTCGGCCGCGACGCGGCGGGCGCGCTGTGGCTGTACAAGGGCACGGGCAGCGCGGCGGCCCCGTACAAGCCGCGCGTGAAGATCGGCAACGGCGGCTGGAACACGTACCGGCTGCTGTTCTGACGCCTTCTGCGCACGGCGGATGGCCGGCGGATGACCGGCCGATATCCGGAGGGCCGCATTCCTGTTTGGGAAATGCGGCCCTTTTGGGCGTTTTTGGGATACGGCGGGTGAACAAGGGCCAAGAAAGAGCTGTTGTCTTGGTCCCCTTTGGTGGTGGGCGGGTTGACAGGTAAAGGAGTCGTGAAACGATTCCGCTGAACTCGTGACGCGACTCGGCACCCGAGCCGCACCACGTCTCATTCACGACCAATGGAGACATACGTGGCCAAGATCTCTGGCCGTAAGCGTGGACGGATAGCTTCCCGCCTCGCTGCCGCGGCGGTTACCGCCGCCCTCGTCGGCACCGGCGCCTCCGCCTTCGCCGCCGACAACCCCTCGGCGAAGCCGTTCAAGGCTCCGGCGGCCAAGCCGGCCAAGGGCGCCCTGACGAGCGCGCAGGCGTCCGACGTGGGCGACGCTCCGGTGTTCGGCCTGTACGGCGTCGACAAGTCGAACACGGCCTGGTACTACGCCCCCGACGGCAATGGCGGCCTCGAGGGCCGTATCGGCTTCGACGGCAACACCGGCTGGGCCCAGAAGTGGATCGGCCAGGTCGACCACAACGCCGACAACCTCGCGGACGGCATCTGGCAGGCCGACTACAGCGGCAACCTGTACTACGCGGCCAACGACGGCAGCCAGCCGTGGAAGGTCGGCGGCGGCTGGAACACCTACAACACGCTGCTGTCCCCGGGCAACCTGGGCGGCGCGGGCGCGGGTGACCTGCTGGGCCGTGACGGTTCGGGCAACCTGTACCTCTACCTGGGCTACGGCGACGGCAAGATGACGTCCCGCTACCTGGTGGGCGGCGGCTGGGGCCAGTACACGGCGCTCGCGGGCAACGGCGACCTGACCGGTGACGGCAAGGCCGACATCGTGGCGCGCGACGCCTCGGGCACGCTGTGGCTCTACAAGGGCACCGGCAACTACAAGGCGCCGTTCCAGGGCCGGGTCAAGATCGGTGGTGGGTGGAACACCTACAACACCATCTTCGCTCCGGGCGACATCGACCTGGACGGCAAGGCCGACCTCATCGGCCGCGACGCCGCGGGTGCGCTGTACCTGTACAAGGGCACCGGCAACGCCGCGGCCCCGTACCAGGGCCGTGTGAAGATCGGCACGAGCGGCTGGAACACCTACCGGCTGTTCTTCTGATCGACCGTCGGGTCCCTGACCTGAGGTGACGGAGGGCCGTACCGCTTCGGCGGTGCGGCCCTTCGGCATACCGGGGTTCACCACCGAACCGGCCGTGACGATTCCTGCACAAACCTGTTTGGAGGATGTGAGAAACCCGTGAAACGATCTCGGTGATCCTATGGCGGGCCGCACGTCGTGTGGCGCGCCATGTCTCAACAACTCCATGGAGAAATACGTGGCCAAGACTTCTGGCCGTACGCGCGGACGCATAGCCTCGCGTCTCGCCGCCGCGGCGGTCACCGCCGCCCTTGTCGCTACGGGCGCGAGCGCCGTTGCGGCGGAGAACCCCGTCAAGTCCGCCCAGTCCTCGTCCGCCAAGGCGCACACACCGGCTGGCCTGCGCTCGTCCGCGGCCTCGGACATCACCCGGAACGCGCTGTACGGCTTCGCGAGCAACGGCTACCTGTACAGCTACGCCCCGGATGGCAACGGCGGCCTCGGTGCCCGCGTGAAGTCCGGTGAGAACTGGGGCAACGAGAAGGACCTGACCCAGGTCGACCACAACGGTGACGGCCACTCGGACGGCATCTGGTACCGCAGCTCCGACGGCTACCTCCGCTACTTCATGTGGGACGTCGGTGAGTTCACCGTCGGCGGCGGCTGGAACACCTACAACCACATCTGGTCCGTGGGCAACCTCGGCGGCGCCGGAGCGGGCGACCTGCTCGCCCGCGACGGCAGCGGCAACCTCTACATCTACCTCGGCTACGGCGACGGCACCCTGACGTCCCGCTACAAGGTCGGCGGCGGCTGGGGCCAGTACACCCAGATCGCCGGCAACGGCGACCTGACCGGCGACGGCAAGGCCGACATCGTGGCGCGCGGCGGCGACGGCACCCTGTGGCTCTACAAGGGCACCGGCAACTACAAGGCCCCCTTCGAGGGCCGCACCCGGATCGGCGGTGGGTGGAACACGTACAACACCCTCGTCTCCACCGGCGACGTCGACTACGACGGCAAGGCCGACCTGATCGCCCGCGGCAACGACGGCACCCTGTGGCGCTACTCGGGCACGGGCAACGCCTCGGCGCCGTACAAGTCCCGCGTGCAGATCGGCTCCGGCGGCTGGAACACGTACCGCCTGCTGTTCTGATCTCCGGACCTCATTGAGGTCCCCGAAGACGGCAATGGGCCGTACTCCTCGCCGGAGTACGGCCCATTGCTATGGGATGCGCGGGAGCAGAGATCAGGCAGCCTGCGGCCACAGGGACACAGCGTCCGCGAAGGCGGACATGCCAGTGCCCTTGTAGAGCCTCAGGGCCTGAGAACCGGTCCACAGACCCACAAGGTCGGATTTGCCGTCGCCATTCGCATCACCGCCGAGAAGGACATTCGTGTTGCCCCACGACTTGTCGCGCCACATCGGCACCCCGTCGGCGAGCAGACCCTGGGCGTTGCCGTGGTATCCCCGCAGTTCGCCATCGCTGGTGATGGCAGCAATGTCGTCGCGACCGTCGCTGTTGAAGTCGCCCGTGGCGAGCTGCTTCATCGGCTTCCATGTGCTGTCCCGCCACATCTGACGCTTCTGACCAGAGAGGACACCATCCGTGCTCGTCGTGTACGAGTAGAGGGAGCCATCGCCCCAAACCGCGATCAGGCCGTCACGACCAGAGCTGTCGACCTTGTATCGGGCAACGTGCAGCATGGTCTTCCAGGAATTGTCCGACCACATCTGCTTGCCGTCAGCAAGTCCGCCATCAGGCTTACCCAGATACAGCCTCAGGGCGCCGTCCCCGTCCACAGCCGCGATGTCGGGCAAGGCATCACCGTTGTAGTCGCCGGCGACAATCCTCTTCATCGACTTCCAAGAGCCGTCGTACGCCCACAGGAGACGGCCGTACTGCAGAGCTCCATCCGCGTTCGCATAGAACACGTTCAGCGAGCCATCTTCCAGTACAGCAGCGACGTCCGTGCGTCCGTCGCGGTTGAAGTCCGCGGTCGTCGTCACCGTGCTGAGGGCCGGAGGCTTGGCGGGCAGCCGGGTCTTCTGGATCCAGCCGTTGAGATCGTCGATGCGGGTCTCCACGGCACCCGTTCGAGTCTCATCCTCCCCAAGACACCCGCCCTGCCACGAGCGACTGTTGATACCAACGAGCTCAACCCTGCCGTCCTTCTCCCGGAAAGCAGGAGCGCCAGCATCACCCTTGCACAGGCTCGCGGTGGATTCGGCTTTCTTGTCAACGCCGAAGCTTTCGCCGCCGACGCCGCCCACGGAGAAGGCTCCCGTATGAGGCTTCTCCGGCACCCACTCGTCCTTGGTGCGCCCGAAGCCGACAACCTTCAGGCTTTCGCCCTCGGTAGGGGCTGTGGTCGCAACTTGGATCGGCACAGCCTGCGTCGGAGACCGGAAGGCCGGCTCCAACCCAGTCGGCACAGCGCCGGTCCCTATAGTGAGCCCACTCTCGATCTTGGCCATCACCAGATCACGCCCCTTGGCCGGAACCAACGTGGTGACCGCTCTATTTTTGGAGAACGGAATGGGAGCGGCATCCAGACTCCCCGCCCGCGTCACCAGCGCCTTCATCTTCGGTGCGCCAGCGGGGATGTCAAACCCCTGCTGAGGGTTGTCGGCAAAGCAACTCGCAGCAGTCAGCACCCACTGCGGGTCCACCAGCGCACCGGAGCAGGTCCGCTGGCCGTCGCCGATGTGAATCTTGACGGCGAAGGAGTAGTCGCCATCCTTGGGGGAGTCACCAACGACAGCCTGTGCAGGGATGCCTGATATTGAGCCCGTGACAACCACTGCCGCGAGAAGTCCCGTTGTCCACGCCGTCTGCGAACTTCTTCCAGTCATGCGTATTTCCCTTGTCGAACTTTCGATTGGTGGTGCACAGGATCCGTATCCGTTCCCCGGGATCCCGCTTCTTGCGCTTCTTTGAACGCAGGCGCGCCACGGCGCCCGAGAGCAGCTGTTGGTCAGCCGGTGACGCGGAGCTCGACGAGGACAGAGCGCTTGCCGACGTCGCCGCTCTCACCGACGGGGGTGTACGCAGTCTCTTCGCCACGCTCGGCGGCAGGGGCGTTGACGACTGCCTGCGCGCCGTCGTCCTTGGCGGTGAGGGTGGCCTTCACCGGGTGGCTCTTGGTCCAGATGCCGTAGGCGTCGGGAAGTTCCAGCGTCAGGAAGCCCTGCTTACCGCTGACGGCGAAGCAGAAGAAGTGCCCGCCGACGTGCGATTCGACCTGGATGTCATAGCCGCTGTTGCAGTCGGTCAGCTGAATGCGGCCGTCTCCCCGCTTCAGGGTGATCTTCTGGTTCTGGAGGATCTTCGCGGCCCCCGGGTAGGCGAAATCCTCGACAGTGGATGGCATGTCAGCGGCTGCCGCAGACACAGCTGTAGGAGCCGTCACCTTGGGGGCCGCCTGTGCCACAGCGAGCGAAGCAAAGCCGACTGATGCCGCGCTTACACCGATACCAGTCGACAGGAGCACCTTCCGGGCGCGAGACGTCATCACAGCATCCTCACAATCATGAAGCACGGACACATGAGATGCCCATGAGATTCACGTAAGTAAAACATATGTAAGATGCAGCCGAGCGCGCCCCCAACCCCATCCGACCAGGGGGAGTTGCGGTCTCCCGGGGGGCGGGTCGCGCCCGTCGAGGCATGCCTTCGCAGTCGCATGCACGCTCCTCCATATCTCGACATGTGCAGGGGGAACCTCGCCGCACTTGCCGGGTGGGCAGCCGCGGCCGTTCGCGCTGGACGCGAAAGGAATAAAACGGGTGAAACATCGACTGCTCCCCACGAGGGCCCAACGCTCCCCAGCAGACGCACGCAGACGACGGCAGCACGGACTACGCGGCATCGCTGCAGGAGCACTGCCCGTCACATTGGTGGCCAGCCTGCTCGGAGCCACGCCCGCCACAGCATCGGACGACCCCAGCGCAGTCGACTTTCGCGGCCAAGTGGTAGAGCTGTGGGAAGCGGGTGGTGCAGGGACCAAGGAAGAGGCAGAAAAGGCACTGCTGGGGTCCGACGAGGACATCAAGCGGTTCCTCACCGACGTGCCTACCATCCAGGTCGTTGATGACCGAGTAGCGGTCAGCCGGATCATCAATGTGGGTGGCACTGGGGTCCGCACGGCGGCCAAGAAGGCCCTCGCGTCCAAGAACCCGGATGATGTGGCCGCGTTCCTACGGGATGGCTGGAAAGCCCCGTTCGAGACAGACCAGCGCGCCGAGGTGTCGCGGATCATCAACTTCGGTGGCACCGGCGTCAAGGACGCGGGCAAGGCTGCCCTGGAGGGCAGCCAGGAGGACGTGGCCAAGTTCCTGGCCGACGGTCAGTACGACGCCAGGAAGATCGACAACCGGGTCAAGGTCTCCAAGCTCATCAACTCCGGTGGCCCCGCCATGAAGGCAGCCGGGAAGGTCGCGCTTCAGGGCAGCCCGGAAGACGTGGTCGAGTTCCTGGAGATCGGCCAGTTCACGGCACGCAACCGCGACCAGGAACGCGCCTCGATCGCGCAGCTCAACGAGCAGGCAATCCAGGCCGGGCAGCAGGCGGAGGAGGCGACACAGGCTGCCCAGGAAGCCTCGGCCAAGGCGGTCGCCGCCTCCGAGCTGGCCATGACGGCAGCGAAGACAGCTGCGGACGAAACGAAGGAAGCCAAGGCAGAGGCCAAGATGGCCGCCGCCAAGGCCAAGCAGGCCGCGGCTGCCGCCAAGGCCGCAGCCGCGGCCGCGCAGACGGCGATCGACGCAGCCAACGCCGCCAACCGCTCTGCCCGCGTCGCCGCCCTCGCGGCCGCCCAGACCGCGAGCGCCGCAGCCGCAGCCGCCAACGCCGCCGACGACGCTTACAACGCTTCGCTCGCCGCACTCGGCGACAAGAGCAAGGCTGAAGCGGCCAAGAACTACGCCCAGAACGCCCGCAAGGCGGCCGCTCTCGCCACGACCTCGGCAGCCGCTGCCGAGCAGGCCGGAAAGGCATCTGTCGCAGCCGGTGCGGCTGCGAAGGCCTCGGCGGATGCTGGTGCCAACGCCGATGCCGCCGCGGCCTCGGCGGACGAGGCCAACGCCTCGGCCGAAGCAGCGGGTATCCATTCCGGCGAGGCCCAGGCCGCAGCCGCCGAGACCCGCCGCCACGCCCGTGAGGCCAACCGTGCCGCCGCTGCCGCCCAGGCCCTGGCCAACAAGTCCGCCGAAGCCGCCTTTGAGGCCCGCGACCACGCCAAGAAGGCCGCCGCTCACGCGGAGAAGGCCGCGGACGCCGCGGAAGACGCGGCCAAGTACGCGGGCGACGCAACCAAGCTGGCCACCGAGGCGGGCACACAGGCTGCCAAGGCGAAGGAAGCAGCCGACGACGCCAGCGCCGCCGTCGCCTCGGCCAAGAAGCTCTTCGCGATCGCCCGAGACACCGAGGCCGAAGACCTCACCGCCCGCAACCACGCAGCCGTCGAGCGCGCCAAGTCCAACAAGGCTGCCAGCGACGAGTTCACCAAGCAGCTCGCCCAGGTCGCCCTCGAAGACACCAACATCACCAACGACGCGGCCGCACTCGCCGCCGACGCTGACAAGGCTGGCGCCGACACCAAGGACATTGCGGCCAAGGGCCGCGCGGTCGCGCTGCGCGCGCTCAAGCACTACGGCTCCTGGCGCCAGGAAGCAGCCGCCCGGGCCCTGTCCGGCGAAGACGCCGACGTTCTTGAGTACTTGCGGACCGGGATCACAAAGGCGGCGGCGGACGAGGTACGCCAGCAGGTCACGGACCTCGCCTCCAACAGCCCCTACGAGACGGTGCGCGCAGGCGCGACCGAGGCTTTGAAGGGCAGTGACCAGCAGGTCCGCGACTTCTACGCCACCGGCCAGTACGAGGTGGCGGCCATCGACTACCGCGTACTGATCTCAAAGATCAACAACGACGGCGGGCCGAGCGTGAAGGAGGCCTCCAAGGCCGCCCTCGCCGACGGCAGCGCCAAGGCCATGTCCGCCTTCCTCAACAGCGGCCAGTACGAAGCCCGCAACATCGACGAGCGCGTCCTCGCGAGCAAGCTCGTCAACGACGGAGGCCCCGAGGTCAAAGGCGCGGCCCTGGCCGCACTCCAGGGCCCGGCCGACCAGCTCCACTCCTTCATCCAGGCCGGCCAGTACATGGCCGACCGCAAGGACCAGCTCACCAATAACCACGTCGCCCAGGTCCAGCGCCTGATCAACGAGGCCGACGGAGTAGCCGCCACCGCCCAGAAGAACTCCTATCTCGCCGCCCAGGCAGCATTCCTCGCAGGCAACGCGAAGGACAAGGCGAACGCAGCCGCAGCCGAAGCCGACAGGAACGCCAAACGCGCTGCCGACTTCGCAAGCGCCGCTAAGGACTCGGCCGACCAGGCCCAAGCCAGCGCCAACCAGGCCGCCAAGTCCGCCCAGACTGCCCGCAACGCCGCAGACGCCGCAGACCGCGACGCCGCAGACGCCGCCGAATCCGCAGCCCAAGCCGAATTCTCCGCGAGTTACGCTCGTGTATCTGCCAAAGAGGCTGACAGCTCGGCGGCCGACGCACACGCTGCGGCGCTGGCAGCGGGTAAGAGTTCCACCGAAGCCAATACCCTCGCTTCGCAGGCCTGGGCCGACGTGATGAAGAAGCGCCAGGCCGAGGAGGCGGAAGAGCGCCGACTGGCCGAAGAGCAGCGCAAGCAGCAGGAGCAGGGCAAGCGCAAAAAGCACAAGTGCATCCAGTTCATGAGCCGGGACAGCCTCGCTCCCTGCGTGTACAACGAAGACGCCATCATCGTCCAGCCCACCGTCGACATGGGCCTTGCAAAGCTCCTCCTCAAGGGAGGCATGGAAGTCCTCGGCGCCACCGACGTCCTCGACTGTTTCAAGAATCCAAGCCTTGGTAAATGCACCCTCGCTGCAGCTGGCGTGCTGCCCGTCGGCAAGCTCAAGTTGCTGAAGAAGGGTGCAGAAGGAATCGAGGACATCGCTAAGTCTTCTCGCGCCGGGCGGGTCATTAAGTGCGCCACATGCTTCCTTGCTGGAACGAAGATTCTCATGGCGGATGCATCTGCGAAGAGCATCGAATCGGTGAAGATCGGCGACAGGGTTGTATCGACTGACCCTGCAACCGGGAAGACTGAACAGCAGGAAGTGTCTGACCTGATCATCACGGACTATGACAAGAGCTTCAACGAGCTCGACATAGCCACTGATCGCGGAAGCGAACTACTCACCGCCACACAAGAGCACCCCTTCTGGTCCCCGTCGGAAAAGAAGTGGGTGGAGGCCAGCGACCTCCGCGCCGGGATGACCTTGCAGACTGCCGACGGCAGTGCGGCGGCTGTCCAGTCCAACACCCCCTTTACCAAGCGCGCCCGGACCTACAATCTGACAGTTGACAGCCTGCACACCTACTATGTGTTCGCGGGACACACCCCAGTCTTGGTCCACAATGACATCTGTGGAGTCCGCGTATCCTCCATGGCTTCGGACTGGGCCACGAAGGGAGCGCATCTACACGTTGGTTCAGACGAGGTTCGCGTGTTCGCCAACGAGACTGGAATTGGAGGTAAGCCGCTCCGAATGAGCGGCGGATGGGCATCTGACAAGAGCGTGCAGAAGGTCCTGGAAACGCTCAAAAACAGCCGCGAACTCCGCCAGGACCTGATCGCCAAGTCCCGCGCAGCGATGAAAGAGATGAACAGCCACAACTGGGGTAACGAGAGCAACCGCGCAAGCGAACTTCACTTCCTGATCAAGGCACTGGAGAAGATGGGATGAACGGGCCAAAATTTATTGCGAGAGTCATCGAGGCGGGCTCGTTGTTCGGCTTCTCTGTGGGGGTTAAGCTGGTCGAGGCCGAGAAGACGATCACCCTCGACTATATCGAGGAGATCCAAGGCCGTCGCGGCGCGCGAATGCTGCGGCGGGACTACGGCCTCTTCGAGGCAACTTTTGGTGATGAGTCGGACTGGACCTGCCGGTCCATCATTCTCGAAATCCACCGACTCGCTTCCATGCCAGACCTTGCGGACAAGATTAGAGACCAGACCGGAATCGACCTTGCATCGTACACGGAATGGGCGGATGTAGAGAACGAGCTCCATCACCCTTCCGGGTGCCTGCCGTTTGATTCATCAACTGTTACTCAAGGGGACAGAATATTCCGGTCACAGAAGACAGGAGTCACGGTCACCGTGATCGATGACCCGTCCTCCGAACGCGGCCCATATCCCGGACACGGCGACATTTGGGGCCTGGATATCATCGATCCAAAATTCCTGTGAAAAGGACGGTGGAAATCATTTGCCCGAACGGCCAATGAACCTCGTTTATCCTGCTTCGGAAAAGTGGCATCCCTGGCTACGCGGGGTTACGGGTGAAATTGCATAGCCGCATCGGTGGAGGTGACCCACTCGCCACTCCGTCGGCGGGGATCCGTTAGCTCCGGGCCTCTGTGACTGGCGCTCGGTTGAGGGAATACAACAACATCTGCTGACGCCATCCTCAGTCAGGCGTTACTCACCCTGTTGGCCCGCCGGACCCACCGGCGGGCCAACTCCATTTTCGAGAACCGTCGCTTCCCCACGTTTCAGCCCGCAAGTAGACCATCAACCAAAAGCGAAGGCTATACGCGGTGGGTAGCCGCAGGAAGTTGGCCGCGTGGGCCCGAGGCGGTTGGGTTCCCCTCACCAAGGCAACCGAGCTCCTTGAGGGATCTGGGCGCCGGGGCTGTGGCGCTCGCGGTGGGAAAGCGCGGCAGCGGGCCATACCGGGTTCATGCGCCTTGAATCTGATCGCCGTGGTCCGGCGGACCCAGTCGAGCACCGGTTGGGGCCTCTCTCTGCCCGCGTCGGTCGCCATGAGGGTGAAGGCCACCAGCACGTGGGTGTTGTAGTACTCGCCGATGGCGATCGCACGTTCGATGGAACAGAAACCTTGCAAAATCCATGGGTTGAGGCGACAGGAAGAGAGGAAGAAGCGGGCCAACAGGTCTCGGCCGCGGGCGCCGAGGTTTGGGCGAGTTCCGTCAGAACGGGGCCGCGGAGTGATGTCGATGGCGAGGGCGGGCTTCTTGCCCATGCCGACTTCGCGGGTGATGTATTCGACCTGCAGGCGCTCGCCCTCTTGGGCCTGCAAAGACTCCGAGATTGGGTTTGTCATTGTAACGACCCGAAATTATGTCGAGCAGGTCGCCTTCCGGAGACAGGACGCCTCTGTCTCCCTGTGTGGCCAGGAGCTTGGTCAGGTCTCAGGGGCGACGTCACCCGAGGCGGGCAGGCGGGGCATGGGTGGGACGGTGATGAACTCGGCGTCCATATGTAGGCCGGTGACTACGCCGCCCAAGGCAGTGCAGCCAGTGGCGTCGTCGGCCTTGCCAGTCTTTGCATGATGCCGTCGGCTCGCGCTTCGGCAGCCCCTACCCGACCTCGGCCTCGACGCCGTATAGCGGACGGGCCAAGGCGGCAAAGACATCGGACTTTCAGGAGGCCGGGGCATCGCGGCGACCAGGTAGAGGTTCGTCTAGGTGGGTCCAGCCGTCGCGGATCTGGACGTCGACGCGCACACTGGCGGCCGTGGAGAGCGCGGCAAGTGCCATCGTGACCGCTGTGTCGGCGGGAATCCGGGTGAACTCGGCGACAGCATTGGCTTGTTCGCCCACACAGACGGGAAGGGCGTCGACCGGGAAGGTAGATAACGGGGTCATGCTGGCCGAACAGGAGTGGGGTGGGCCAGCGTTCCTCGACCGTAGTCAAGGCCAGTCCGTGACGTGGGGGCGAGCAGTTCGTCGTGGTCTTCGCTGGCTTCGCGTGCTGCTTGGGTCAGCCGGGCGGCGAGTTCGGCGATCTGCCGCCGATCCACGCGCTCGCGCACGGTTCTCCCATAGCACTCGACGGGCCTGGCGTCGCAGTCCGCACAGGTTCAAGCACGACGCTGCGGCATCGCCCGGGTCGCTGCTTGCCTACGGAGGCAAGGTCCGCGTGTACGGAGCAGCGAACCGTAGGGGAAGGGCCGTGAGGAAGACGTGCGGTTTTCTACCTGGCATAGCCTGACTGTCTCTGCTGACACGGGCACATCCACGTCCTGATGTGAAAGACGCTGAGGGGCCGCGCCCCAGGTTCACCTGGAGTGCTGCCCCTCAAGTCGTATCAAGGTCTGCCTCTTGGCAGAGCCCGATCCCTAGTTACGGATCAGGTTCCGCAGCACGTACTGCATGATGCCGCCGTTGCGGTAGTAGTCCGCCTCGCCGGGGGTGTCGATGCGGACCACCGCGTCGAACTCCACGCCCGTGTCCGTGGTGACCTTCACCGTGCGCGGGGTCGTGCCGTCGTTCAGCTCGGTGACGCCCGTGATGGAGAAGGTCTCCTCGCCCGTCAGGCCCAGCGACGCCGCCGTGGCGCCCTCGGGGAACTGGAGCGGGAGGACGCCCATGCCGATGAGGTTCGAGCGGTGGATGCGCTCGTAGGACTCGGCGACGACGGCCTTGACGCCGAGCAGCGCCGTGCCCTTGGCGGCCCAGTCGCGGGACGAGCCCGAGCCGTACTCCTTGCCCGCCAGGATGACCAGCGGGATGCCGGCGGCCTGGTAGTTCTGGGAGGCGTCGTAGATGAAGGAGACCGGGGCGCCCTCGACCGTGAAGTCGCGGGTGAAGCCGCCCTCGGTGCCCGGCGCGATCTGGTTGCGCAGGCGGATGTTGGCAAACGTGCCGCGGATCATGACCTCGTGGTTGCCACGGCGCGAGCCGTAGGAGTTGAAGTCGCGGCGGCTGACGCCGTGCTCCGTGAGGTACTTGCCAGCGGGGGTGTCGGCCTTGATCGCACCGGCCGGGGAGATGTGGTCGGTGGTGACCGAGTCGCCCAGCTTCGCCAGGACGCGCGCGCCCGTGATGTCGGTGACCGGGGTCGTCTCCATCTGCATGCCCTCGAAGTAAGGGGGCTTGCGGACGTAGGTGGACTGCGGGTCCCACTCGAAGGTGTTGCCGGTCGGGATCGGCAGCGACTGCCACTGCGCGTCACCCGCGAAGACGTCCTGGTAGGACTTGTTGAACATGTCCTCGCCGATGGCGTTGGCCACGACGTCGTTGACCTCGGCCTCGGTCGGCCAGATGTCCTTGAGGAAGACCGGGTTTCCGTCGGTGTCGGTGCCGATGGCCTCGGTGGTGATGTCGACCTTCATCGAACCGGCGATGGCGTACGCGACGACCAGCGGCGGGGACGCCAGGTAGTTCATCTTGACGTCGGGGTTGATCCGGCCCTCGAAGTTGCGGTTGCCGGAGAGCACCGAGGTGACCGCGAGGTCGTGCTCGTTGACCGCCTTCGAGATCTCCTCGTCCAGCGGGCCCGAGTTGCCGATGCAGGTGGTGCAGCCGTAGCCGACCAGGTTGAAGCCCATCTTGTCGAGGTAGGGCGTCAGACCGGCCTTGTCGAAGTAGTCCGTGACGACCTTCGAGCCCGGGGCGAGCGTGGTCTTGACCCACGGCTTGCGGGACAGGCCCTTCTCGACCGCCTTCTTCGCGACGAGGGCCGCGGCGACCATCACGTACGGGTTCGAGGTGTTGGTGCAGGAGGTGATCGCGGCGACGGTGACGGCGCCGTGGTCGATCTCGTACGTCGAACCGTCGGCGGCGACCACGGTGGTCGGGCGGCTCGGGACGCCGTTGGTGGCGGCCGGGGCGTCGGAGGCCGGGAAGGACTCCTTGCCCGCCTCGTCGTCGTCCTCGACGTAGTTGCGCACGTCAAGGGCGAACTGCTGGGCGGCGTTGGCCAGGACGATGCGGTCCTGCGGGCGCTTCGGGCCGGCGATGGAGGGGACGACCGTGGAGAGGTCGAGCTCCAGCTTCTCGGAGAAGTCGGGCTCGGCGGCCGGGTCCAGCCACAGGCCCTGCTCCTTGGCGTACGCCTCGACCAGCGCGACCTGCTGCTCGGAGCGGCCGGTCAGACGCAGGTACTTCAGCGTCTCGCCGTCGATCGGGAAGATCGCGGCGGTGGAGCCGAACTCCGGCGACATGTTGCCGATGGTGGCGCGGTTGGCCAGCGAGGTGGCGGCGACGCCCTCACCGTAGAACTCGACGAACTTGCCGACGACGCCGTGCTTGCGCAGCATCTCGGTGATCGTGAGGACCAGGTCGGTGGCGGTGGTGCCCGGGTTCAGCTCGCCGGTCAGCTTGAAGCCGACGACGCGCGGGATGAGCATCGAGACCGGCTGGCCGAGCATCGCGGCCTCGGCCTCGATGCCGCCGACGCCCCAGCCCAGCACACCGAGGCCGTTGACCATGGTGGTGTGCGAGTCGGTGCCGACCAGGGTGTCGGGGTAGGCCTGGCCGTTGCGGACCATGACCGTACGAGCGAGGTGCTCGATGTTGACCTGGTGGACGATGCCGGTGCCCGGCGGGACAACCTTGAAGTCGTCGAAGGCGGTCTGGCCCCAGCGCAGGAACTGGTAGCGCTCCTTGTTGCGGCCGTACTCCAGCTCCACGTTCTGCGCGAACGCATCCTTGGTGCCGAACTTGTCGGCGATGACGGAGTGGTCGATGACCAGCTCGGCCGGGGAGAGCGGGTTGACCTTCGCCGGGTCGCCGCCGAGCTCCTTGACGGCCTCGCGCATGGTGGCGAGGTCGACGACACAGGGCACGCCGGTGAAGTCCTGCATGATCACGCGGGCCGGCGTGAACTGGATCTCCTGGCTGGGCTGCGCCTGGGAGTCCCAGCCGCCGAGCGCCCGGATGTGGTCGGCGGTGATGTTCGCGCCGTCCTCGGTACGGAGCAGGTTCTCCAGCAGCACCTTCAGGCTGTAGGGGAGGCGCGCGGAGCCCTCGACCTTGTCCAGCTTGAAGATCTCGTACGACTCGTCGCCCACCTGCAGCGTGCTGCGGGCGTCGAAGCTGTTCGCCGACACGACAGTCTCCTTCATATATGTGCGCGTTCCACCGCATCCTGCCGCCACGCTGGATAGCCAAT
This sequence comes from Streptomyces sp. TLI_146, assembly GCF_002846415.1. Taxonomy (NCBI): domain Bacteria; kingdom Bacillati; phylum Actinomycetota; class Actinomycetes; order Kitasatosporales; family Streptomycetaceae; genus Streptomyces; species Streptomyces sp. TLI_146. Next base: position 6,810,787 of record NZ_PJMX01000001.1, on the reverse strand, counting down.
CCGCTAAGGTAAGGCTAAGTTAGGTCACCCTTACCGTCACTTCGTCGATGACGTGCGGCCGCGGTGCGCCTCGGCAGATATCTCGATGTCGAGATAACTCTAGTACATGGGCGGCCGCTGGTCATGCGCGGGCACGCCCCGTACGCGTGCGCGGGCTGCCCCGAAGGGCCCCGGACGGATGCACTCCGGTTGCCCCGGCGCTCGCGCCGCACCACCATCGGAACTGACGGCGCTTCACACAGTCCTCACCCCGACGGCGCACCCCAACAGGAATCTCATCTCATATGTGAGATAACCTGCCGCCATGTCAGACGACTACCTCGTACGCATCGGCAAGCTCATCCGTGACGCCCGGCAGCACCGGGGCTGGACGCAGACGCAGTTGGCCGAGGCTCTGGGCACGAGCCAGAGCGCCGTGAACCGCATCGAGCGCGGGAACCAGAACATCAGCCTTGAGATGATCGCCCGCATCGGCGAAGCACTCGACAGCGAGATCGTCTCCCTCGGCTACGCCGGGCCCATGCATCTGCGGGTGGTCGGCCGGCGCCGGCTCTCCGGCTCCATCGACGTCAAGACGAGCAAGAACGCCTGCGTGGCGCTGCTCTGCGGCTCGCTCCTCAACAAGGGCCGCACCGTGCTGCGCCGGGTGGCCCGTATCGAAGAGGTCTTCCGGCTCCTGGAGGTCCTGAACTCCATCGGGGTGCGCACCCGCTGGATCAATGACGGCGTCGACCTGGAGATCGTGCCCCCGGCCGACCTCGACATGGACGGCATGGACGCGGAGGCCGCCCGCCGGACCCGCTCCATCATCATGTTCCTGGGCCCGCTGCTGCACCGCATGGACCGCTTCCGGCTGCCCTACGCGGGCGGCTGCGACCTCGGTACGCGCACCATCGAGCCGCACATGATCGCCCTGCGCCGCTTCGGCCTGGACATCACGGCCACCGAGGGCATCTACCACGCCGAGGTGACGCGGACCGCCCCGGACCGCCCGATCGTGCTGACCGAGCGCGGCGACACGGTGACCGAGAACGCGCTGCTGGCCGCCGCCCGCAACGACGGCGTCACCGTCATCCGCAACGCCTCCTCCAACTACATGGTCCAGGACCTCTGCTTCTTCCTGGAGGCGCTGGGCGTACGGGTCGACGGCGTCGGCACCACCACGCTGACCGTGCACGGCGTGCCGGACATCGACGTCGACGTCGACTACTCGCCGTCCGAGGACCCGGTCGAGGCGATGAGCCTGCTGGCCGCCGCGGTGGTCACCGAGTCGGAGCTGACGATCCGTCGGGTGCCGATCGAGTTCCTGGAGATCGAGCTCGCGGTCCTGGAGGAGATGGGCCTGGACCACGACCGCTCGGCGGAGTACGCGGCCGACAACGGCCGCACCCGGCTGATCGACCTCACGGTCCGCCCCTCCAAGCTGGAGGCGCCGATCGACAAGATCCACCCGATGCCGTTCCCCGGCCTCAACATCGACAACGTGCCGTTCTTCGCGGCGATCGCGGCCGTGGCGCAGGGCAAGACCCTCATCCACGACTGGGTCTACGACAACCGTGCGATCTACCTCACGGACCTCAACCGCCTCGGCGGCCGCCTCCAGCTCCTCGACCCGCACCGGGTGCTCGTCGAGGGCCCGACCCGCTGGCGCGCGGCGGAGATGATGTGCCCGCCCGCGCTGCGCCCGGCGGTGGTGGTCCTGCTCGCGATGATGGCGGCGGAGGGCACGTCCGTACTGCGCAATGTGTACGTGATCAACCGCGGCTACGAGGAGCTGGCGGAGCGGCTCAACTCGGTGGGCGCACAGATCGAGATCTTCCGGGACATTTAATCTGCTGGGACATTTAGCAGAGAAGCCCGTAGATCGTCCGGCGGCTGCTTCCGTACATGCGCCGCCGGTCCCCGGTCCCTGAGATCGTCCCCGCCGGGCGGCCTCAGGGACCGGGGGTCATTCCGCCCTGGAGGCGCTCCAGGTCCGCGGGGCGGACCTGGATGACCAGCAGGGCGATCACCGCGGCCACAACCGCGAAGATCGCGGCCACGATGAAGGCGGTGGAGACCCCGGAGGCGAGCACCTGGTCGCTCCAGGGGCGCGGGAGCTTGCCGGTGCGCTGGAACGCCAGGCGCTCGGCGGGGGTCGCCTGGTGCAGGAACTTGGGCACCTGGTCGCTCGCCTCGTTGCGGCTGGCCGTGCCGAAGACCGTGACCAGGATGGACAGGCCCAGCGAGCCGCCCACCTGCTGGGTGGCGTTGAGCATGCCGGAGGCCGCGCCCGTCTCGTGCACGGGCACGCCCGAGACGGCCATCAGCGTCAGCGAGACGAAGTTCAGGCCCATGCCGAGGCTGAAGACGAGCATCGGGCCCAGGATGCTGCCCGCGTACGTGGAGTGGATGTCGGTGAGCGTCAGCCACGACAGGCCCGCCGCGGCCAGGACCGAGCCCGTCACCATGAAGGGCTTGGGGCCGTACTTGGGCAGCAGCTGCGAGGCGATCCCCGCGCCCACCGCGATGACGGCGCTGACCGGCAGGAACGCGAGCCCGGCCTTCAGCGGGCTGAAGCCCAGCACGTTCTGCACGAACAGCGTGAGGAAGAAGAACATGCCGAAGATCGCGGCGGCGAGGCTCAGCATGATGCCGTAGGTGCCCGCGCGGTTGCGGTCGGCGAACATGTGCAGCGGCGTGATGGGCCGCTCCGAACGCCGCTCCACCAGGAAGAACGCCACGAGCAGCAGTACGGCGGCGCCGAAGGACCCCAGGGTGTACGGGTCGCGCCAGCCCTCCTGGGCGGCGCGGATGAAGCCGTACACCAGCGCGGTCATGCCGAGCGTCGAGGTGAGCGCGCCGGTGAAGTCGAAGTGGCCCGGATGGCGCTCGGACTCCTGGATGTGCCGGGGCGTCGCGAGGACGATCAGCGCCGCGATCGGCACGTTGACGAAGAACACCCAGCGCCAGTCGAGCCATTCGACGAGCAGGCCGCCGGCGAGCAGGCCGATCGCGCCGCCGCCCGCGGAGACCGCCGCGAAGACGCCGAACGCCCGGTTGCGCTCGGGGCCTTCGGTGAACGTGGTGGTGATCAGGGCCAGCGCGGTCGGCGAGGCGATGGCGCCGCCGACGCCCTGGAAGGCGCGCGCGGCCAGCAACTGGCCGGAGTCCTGGGAGAGTCCGCCCAGCAGGGAGGCGATCGCGAAGAGCACGACGCCGAAGACGAACACCCGGCGTCTGCCGAGGATGTCGCCGGTCCGGCCGCCGAGCAGCAGCAGCCCGCCGAAGGTGAGCGTGTAGGCGCTCACCACCCAGGCCAGGCTGGTCGTGGAGAAGTCCAGGGCGCTCTGGATGTGCGGAAGCGCGATGTTCACGATGGTGATGTCGAGCACCACCATCAACTGGCACGAGGCGATGACCAGGAGCGCGATCCCCTTGCCGCCGCCTCCGCGGTCGGGGGCGGCGGTGTCGGTCGTGGGTGTCGGCTGCGAACTCGTCATGGCGGACCTTGCCCTCGCACGAGGGACGGTGGACGGTCCCGTCCACCCCTCGACACTAAGCCCGGCCCCTGGGCCTCACCAGTCGATCAAGTCCCGCCCGCCCCAACGGCCCGCCGCAGCCCGGCAGTCGTCACCGTGCGCAGGTCAGCGGTTGCCCAGGGTGCGCTTGGGGCGCGGCTCCACCGGCTCGTCGCGGGCCTGCGCCCACAGCGAGCGGACATGGCCGAGGTGGCGGGCCATGCACTCCTCGGCGGCGAGCTCGTCGCCCGCCACCATCAGGTCGAGGAGCTCGATGTGCTCCTCGGCCGAGGAGATGAGCTGGCCGCGCTCGTCGAGCCGGGTCAGTCCGTAAAGACGGGAGCGCTTGCGCAGGTCGCCGACGGTCTCGACGAGCCGCTCGTTCCCGGCGAGGCCGAGGAGCTGGAGGTGGAAGCGGCGGTCGGCGTCGAGATAGCCGATGAGGTTGTGGTCGCGCGCGTGGGCGACGATCTCCTCGGCGACGGGCCGCAGTTCCTCCAGCTGCTCCACGGTGGCGATCTGCGTCACCTTGCCGACGGTGGGCACCTCGATCATCGCGCGCAGTTCCGTGTACTGGTCGAGGTCGCGCTCGCTCACCTCGGTGATGCGAAAGCCCTTGTTCCGTACGGGTTCGACGAGTCCTTCGCGGGCCAGGTCGAGCATCGCCTCGCGGACCGGGGTGGCCGAGATGCCGAAGTCCGCGGCGAGGCCGGGGGCGGAGTAGATGTTGCCGGGGCGGAGTTCACCGGCGACCAGGGCGGCGCGCAGGGCGTGGGCGACCTGGTCGCGCAGCCGTTCCTGGGCCGTGATGAGATTGCGCTGCTTCAGGTCGCCCATGGCACTTCCTCCGTGAATCCGCGGAGGCTCAGCGTACAATGTCACGTTGCCCTGTCGGGTTGCACCGTGCACGGTGCCATGCCGCCGCCACCGCCAGATCCTCCCAGGCCATGCCCACACTTTTGAAGAGGCGCGGGCGATCGGATGGCACGGCGGCCCGCCCGTTGACGAGCTCGGCGAGGTTGCCCATCACCTGGCCGGGCCCGATCGCGCCCTCGGTCAGCGGGATCAGCAGATCGCCCGCCTCGCGCAGGGCCGCCGCCCGCGACTCCACGTACACCGCCGAGCGCCGCACGAGCGCCGAGTCGGTCTCGCGGGCGTCCGGTTCGTGCGAGCCGACCGCGACCACGGTGGCCCCGTCCGCGACGAGCCGGCCGTCGAACAGCGGCTCGCGCGCGGTGGTGCAGCAGATGACGAGGTCGGCGTCGCGGACGTCGTCCGGGGTGCCGCCCCGCGCCTCAAGCCCGAGCGTACGGGCGTACGCCACCAGCGCCTCGACGGCCTCGGGGCTGCGGGCGACCACGGTGACGTCCTTCAACTCCCGTACGGCCAGGGCCGCTCGCAGATGTCCGTACGCCTGCGGGCCCGCGCCGAACAGGACGAGCCGAGCCGCTTCGGGCGCCGCCAGGTGCGCGAGCGCGACCGCGGAGACGGCCGGGGTGCGCAGGGTCGTCAGGGCCGCGCCGTCCAGCAGGGCGAGCGGCAGCAGGGTCGCGCCGTCCAGGAGCAGATAGCTTCCGGTGATCCGGGGCAGGCCGCGCGCCGGGTTGGCCGGGGCGACGCCCGCGATCTTCACTCCCGCGTACGCCCCCGACGCGGCGGGCATCAGCAGCAGCTCCCCCGCCGTGACCGGCAGGTTGACGCGCGGCGGGTCCGACTCGGGGTCGAACCCGTCGCGCAGCACGCCCGCCACCGCCTCGGCGGCCGCGGCGGGCGTGAGCAGGCGGGCGATCTCCTCGGCGCCGACCAGGGCGAGATCCATGCCGGGTTCGCTCACAGCAGGAAGCCCGCCGGGAAGGGGTCGGACGGGTCCAGGAAGTACTGGGCCGTCCCGGTGATCCAGGCGCGTCCGGTCACCGTCGGCACCACCGCCACGTGGCCGCCGACCGCGGTCTCCTCGATGAGCCTGCCGGTGAACTCCGTACCGATGAAAGACTCGTTGACGAAGTCGCGGTGGAGCGGGAGTTCGCCCCGGGCGTGCAGCTGCGCCATCCGGGCGGAGGTGCCGGTGCCGCACGGGGAGCGGTCGAACCAGCCCGGGTGGATCGCCATGGCGTGCCGGGAGCGGACCGCGTCCGAGCCGGGCGCGGCCAGGTAGACGTGCTTGACGCCGCCGATCTCGGGGTTCTCCGGGTGCACCGGCCGGTCGGTGGCGTTGATGGCGTCCATGATCGCGAGCCCGGCGGCGAGCAGGTCGTCCTTGCGCGCCCGGTCGAAGGGCAGCCCGAGGTCGTCGAGGTGGACGAAGGCGTAGAAGTTCCCGCCGTACGCGATGTCGTAGGTGACCGTGCCGTGGCCGGGCACCTCCACCTTGCGGTCGAGCCCGAGGCAGAAGGACGGCACGTTGGTGAGCGTGACGGACTTCGCCTCGCCGTCCGCCACCTGGACGTCGACGCTCACCAGCCCGGCGGGGGTGTCGAGGCGGACCGTGGTGACCGGTTCGGTCACCGCCACCATGCCGGTCTCCACCAGCACGGTGGCCACGCCGATCGTCCCGTGGCCGCACATCGGCAGCAGTCCGGAGACCTCGATGTACAGGACGCCGTAGTCGGCGTCGGGGCGGGTGGGCGGCTGGAGGATCGCGCCGCTCATGGAGGCGTGGCCGCGCGGCTCGTACATCAGCAGCGTGCGGAGGTGTTCGAGGTGGTCGAGGAAGTGGAGCCGCTTCTCGGCCATGGTCGCGCCCGGGATGACACCGACTCCGCCGGTGATCACCCGGGTGGGCATGCCCTCGGTGTGCGAGTCGACCGCGTGGTAGACGTGACGTGTGCGCATGGTCAGCGGAGCCCTTCCGCGAGTGCCTTCTCGGTGGCCGCGCGGACGGCGGACTCCTGGTCCCCCAGGAGCCGGGCGCGCGGCGGCCGGACCGGGCCGCCGGGCCGTCCGGCGATGTCCATGGACAGTTTGATGGCCTGCACGAACTCGGTCTTCGAGTCCCAGCGCAGCAGCGGATGCAGTGACCTGTAGAGCGGCAGGGCGGTCTCCAGGTCCCCGGCGACGGCGGCGCGGTAGAGGGTGGCCGAGGCGGCGGGCAGCGCGTTGGGGTACCCGGCGACCCAGCCGACCGCGCCCGCGAGGGCGAGTTCGAGGAGTACGTCGTCGGCGCCGATCAACAGGTCGAGCTCCGGGGCGAGTTCGGCGATCTCGTACGCCCGGCGCACGTCCCCGCTGAACTCCTTGACCGCGACGATACTGCCGTCCCGGTGCAGCTGCGCGAGGAGCGGCGGCGTGAGGTCGACCTTGGTGTCGATGGGGTTGTTGTACGCGACGACCGGCACTCCGGCCCGCGCCACCTCGGCGTAGTGGGCGCGCACCGCACTCTCGTCGGCGCGGTAGGCGTTCGGCGGGAGCAGCAGGACCGAGCCCGCGCCCGCCTCGGCGGCCTGCTCGGCCCAGCGGCGACTCTCGGCGCTGCCATACGCGGCGACGCCGGGCATCACCCGGTCCCCGTCGCCCGCCGCTTCCACGGCGACTTGGACGACCCGGGTCCGTTCCTCGTCGGTGAGGGTCTGGTACTCGCCGAGGGAGCCGTTCGGCACGACGCCGTCGCAGCCGTTGTCGATCAGCCAGCGCACATGGTCGGCGTAGGCGTCGTAGTCGACGGACAGGTCCTCGCGCAGGGGCAGGGCGGTGGCGACCATGATGCCGCGCCAGGGCTGCCGGGCGGCGGAGGGGCGGGCGGACACGGCGGTCTGGGCAGACGTCATCGGTGACTCCCTAGTGTGGTGTGTGACATTTTACTGAACGCTGTACGTCGGCCACAAGAGGCGCACCAGGGTGATGACAGCGGTCGTCTGTTCACGGACGGCCGTCCGGGGGGCGCGGTCAGCTTGCGGAGGGCGGTAGTTGGGCGAGGTGGCCGAGCTCCACCGGGCAGGACAGCGGCCGCCGGTCCTCGGCCGGCCCGCCGCCCGCGAGGCAGGCCACGGCCTGGCCGCACATCCTGCCCTGGCACCACCCCATACCGGCCCTGGTCAGCAGTTTCACGCTCCTGGCGTCGTGCGCGCCGAGGTCCTTGACGGCCTCCCTGATCCGCCCGGCCGGAACCTCCTCGCAGCGGCACACCAGGGTGGCGTCGTCCACCCACCCGGTCCAGCCGTCGCCGGGCCGGTGCGCGGCCGCCATCGCCTCCGCGAACCGGCGCAGCCGTGCCCGCCCGCGCACCAGAGCGGCGATCCCCCGCGGACGCCGGGTTCCGTGGAGCTCGTACGCGATCGCCGCTGCCGCCAACTCACCTTCGGTGAGCGCCAGTTGCGCGCCCCCGATGCCGCCGGTCTCCCCCGCCGCCCAGATCCCGGGCACGGAGGTGCGCTGCGCGGGGTCGAGCTCCAGGGCGAGGGTGCCGTCGGCCGTAGGGCGGGTGGCGCAGCCCAGGCCGGTCGCCAGCTCCAGCTGGGGGACGAGCCCGTGGCCGACCGCGAGCGCGTCGCACGGCACCCGGCGCTCGCTGCCCGGCACGGGCCGCCAGTCGCGGTCGAGCCGGGACACCGTCACGGCCTCGACGCGGCCGCTGCCGTGCGCGGCCGTCACCGCGTGCCGGGTCAGCAGCCGCACCCGGTGCCGCAGCAGCCCGCCGCCATACAGCGCCCCCTCGCCCAGTTTGCCGGGGTTGCGGAGGAGCGCGGGCAGTTCGCGTGCGTACGAGGTGTACGCGGACGCCTCGACCACGGCCGGGACGGTGGCCCCGGCCGCCGCGAGCGAGGCGGCGACGGCGAGCAGCAGCGGGCCGCTGCCCGCCACCACGATCCGCCTGCCGGGCAGCACCAGGCCGGACTTCAACATGGCCTGCGCCCCGCCCGCGCCGACGACGCCGGGCAGGGTCCAGCCGGGGAAGGGGAGTTGGCGTTCGTACGCGCCGGTCGCGAGCAGCACCGCCCGCGCCCGGACCGTGGCCGGACTCTCCTCGCCGCCGGGGCCGCTCGCGACCGCGTGCAGCAGCCACTCCCCCGTGGCCGCGTCCCGTACCACCGTCCAGACGTGGTGGGCGGCGAGGTAGGTGACCCGGCCCGCCCGACGGTGGGCTTCGAGCCGGGACGCGCGCGTGGCGAACGCCTCCCAGTCGTGGTGCAGCGCCTCGGGCCGGGCGGCGCGCAGGCCCGGTGCGGGGTGCCGGTAGAACTGGCCGCCGGGCCGCTCCCCCGCGTCCAGGACGGTCACGCTCAGGCCGAGGTCGGCCGCGGCCACGGCCGCCGCGAGCCCGGCGGGTCCGGCGCCGACGACGGCCAGGTCGGACGGCCCGGCCGGCTCCGGCAGCTCAGAGGGCTGAGACGGCTCAGACGGCTCAGACGGCTCAGACGGCTCAGACGGCGAGGTCGGCATGGCCGGTGCCCTCCTGGGTGGTGATCGCGTCGCCGGGGCGGGCCGCGACGAGGCAGGCGCGCTGGTTGGGGCGGCCGTTGACGGTGGCGAGGCAGTCGTAGCAGGCGCCGATCCCGCAGAACGCGCCGCGCGGCTCGCCCCCCGCGCGCGTGGTGCGCCAGGAGAGGATCCCGGCGGCCCAGAGCGCGGCGGCGATGCTCTGCCCCGGCAGTGCGGTGATCGGCCGGCCGTCGAAGGTGAGGTCGAAGGCGGGGCCGGGGGTCGCCCGGACGAGCGCGGCGGGCGAGGAGGCGCCCCTCGGGGAGCGGCGGTTGGGGGTGGGGCGATTGGGGTCGGAGCGGTTGGCGTCGGAGCTGTTGGGGTCGGAGCGGTTGGCGTCGAAGCTGTTGGGGTCGGAGCGGCTGGGGTCGGGGCGGCTCGCCGTGGAGCCGTCCTCCGGCTCGTACGCCTTCGTCATCGGCCGGCCCCCTGCTCGTACTCACCGTCGTGCTCCTGCTCCGCGAACCGGTCGGGCCTGAACGGCCGGAGGTCCAGGGCCGTGCGCTCGCCCCGCAGCGCCGAGGCGAGCAGCAGGCCGGTGGCCGGTGCGAGGCCGATGCCCGCGCCCTCGTGGCCGCACGCGTGCAGCAGGCCCGGCACCCGGAGGTCGGGGCCGATCGCGGGCAGATGGTCGGGAAGGTAGGGGCGGAAGCCATGGTACGTACGGATCGCGCGGACGCCCGTGAGGACCGGGAACAGGGCGGCGGCCTGGACGGCGAGGCGGCGCAGCGCCTCGGTCGACAGCGCGCGGTCGAAGCCCACGCGCTCGCGCGTGGCGCCGATCAGGACCGGCCCCGCGGCCGTCCCCTCGACCACCGCGGAGGACTGGAGCGCGGCCGAGCCGCTGGCGACGTCCGCGATGTAGTCGGCGGCGTACACCTTGTGCCGCACCAGGCGCGGCAGCGGCTCGGTGACCAGGACGAAGCCGCGGCGGGGCAGCACCGGCAGCGAGGTGCCCGCCAGGGCGGCGACCTCGCCGCCCCAGGTCCCGGCGGCGTTGACGACGGCCGGGGCGAGCAGGTCGCCCTGCGGGGTGCGGACGCCCCGGACGCGGCCGTCCGGCCCGGTGAGGACGTCCTCGACCTCCTGGTCCAGATGGATCTCGGCGCCGAACTGGCGTGCCGCGCGCAGGAGTTGCGCGGCCGCCTGGGCGGGCTGGACCTGGGCGTCCTGCGGGTAGAGGAAGCCGCCGGCGAGGCCGGGGGCGAGATGGGGCTCCAGGTCGTACAGCCGGTCGGGGGCGATCTCGCGCGCCTGCACCCCGGCCTTGCGCTGCCCTTCGGCGAACGTGCGCAGCGCCGTGAGAGCGGTCTCGTCGGGCGCCACGACGAGACCGCCCTTGGGCTCGTACTCGATCTCCGGTGGGAGGACGTGGGCGAGGTCGCGCCAGAGTCGGGTGGACAGCAGCGCGAGGTCGAGCTCGGGGCCCGCCTCCTTGTCGGAGACGAGCAGATTGCCTTCCCCCGCACCCGTGGTGCCGCCCGCGACGGGACCGCGGTCGACCACCGCGACGCGGAGTCCGGAGCGCCCCGCGTAGTACGCGCAGGCCGCACCGACGACTCCGGCGCCGACGATCACGGCGTCCAGGGGGTGTCTCTTGGGCACCACAGTAATATGTCACATTCCTCCAAGGCGGCCAAGGGGCCGGAGCGGTCGGAGTCGCCCCGGCCCCGGAGCCGGGACGTCAGCTGCGCAGCGGGCCCTCACAGGAGTAAGTGGAGGTGCCGCCCGCCTTGTTGGACCAGATGTCCACTGTTCCGAAGGAACAGTTCATGTCGGCGAGGTTGTTGCCCCCCTTCTCCGCCCGGTCGAGGATGAAGGAGTCGACCGTCTCGGACATGTCCACGAAGACCTGGTCCGGGTCGTTCGCGTCGGCGAGGCGCGCGGTGATCCGGCCCGTGCAGGTGAAGCGGCGCTTGCCCGGGTCGCCGTTCTCGACGCAGTCCGGCTGGGTGTAGGTGGACTTGGCGAACGCGGTGCGCACGCCCGACAGGGCCGAGTACTTCAGCTTGGCGTTGGGGGTGTACTTGGTGTCGGGCACGTACAGCGTGTCCACCTTGGCTATCTGCGCGTCCAGGAACGCGTTGTACTCGGCCTGCAGCTCCGCGTCCCGGCCCATCCGGTTGCGCCAGGCGTCGAAGCCCGCCGGGTCGTCCGCGCGCAGGTACCCGTACATCTCCCGCAGCAGCGAGGGCCGCTCGTTCCACAGGAACTCGAAGAACGTTCCCGCGTAGTTGTAGAAGCGGAAGCCGTCGCCGTCGTACGTGGCGTGCAGCAGCTGGTCGACGCTCATCCGCGGGCCGCCGCGCGCCGTGTCGTTGATGATGCCCTTGACCAGCGACTTACGCACGGCGATGCCGTCGCCGCGGGTGCCGCCGTCGAAGAACTCGGCGGTCCCCTCGTCCATGGCCGTGGTGCGGTCGCCGGTGTACCAGGCGCCCTGCCCGAACGTCCCGGGCACCGCCCAGCGGCCGTTGAGGTAGTGCGTGTACTCGTGCCGGAAGAGCTCTTCGAGGGTGAGCGTGGAGTCCTGCGGCACCCGGCGCTGGTAGGTGTAGAAGGTCGCGCCGTCCTCGATGTACATCCCGCCGTTGTTGGTGGACAGGCCGGTCAGGAACGGCTGGAAGACCTCGTAGTCGGCGCGCGAGGCGTACAGGTGGATGTGGAGCGTGGTGTTGGTGTCGCCCGCGAGCGGCTTGTCGGTGCCGAGCACCCGGAAGTACTGCGACTTCACCTGCTTGCTCGCGTAGTACAGCTGGTCGACGGTGGCCTGGTCGAGGGCCGTGCGGACCTGGATGGCGCCGTTGTCGTAGCTGTACGTGTGGGTGAAGAGCTGCTTCTCGACCTGGTCCTTGCACACGTTGTACGCGGCGCACTCGCCGTAGACGTTGAGCCAGCTCGCGAGCGACATCCAGGGCGGGCTCATCTTGCCGAAGTTCGTCTCGGTGATCGCCAGCAGGGCGCCGAGGTCGGGCACGATCTGGCTCTTGACGGCGTCGATCTGGCCGAAGCGGCCGTACTCCGACAGCGCGTCGCGGACCGCCCAGGCGTTGTCCGTGCCTTTGAGGTGGGTGTAGCCGGAGAAGGCGCGGAAGGCGGCGCGGTAGGCGGGGTCGGCGGCCGCGGCGGCGTGGAACGCGGTGTCCTTGTTGCCCGGGTAGACGCCGAGGTAGTTGACGGAGAGCGCGGCGAGCGCGGCGCCGGCCCAGTCCTTGCTGGCGGCGGTCGGAGCGCCCGGCGCCATGGTCGCCAGGACCCGCTTGATCAGGGGGAGCTGGTGCTGCCGCAGCCCCGGCGCGCTCGCCGCGTACAGCGCCTCGCGCAGGGTCTGGGCGTTCTGCGGGGTGACGTCGAAGGTGTGCGCGGCGGAGCCGAGCGCGGCGACGGCCTCGCGCATCGCGTCGACCGTGGGCTGGTCGGTGACGTCGATCTCGTCACGCCCGTAGTCCTGGTACGCGACCGCGTGGAGGTAGGTGAACAGTTCGAGCAGATGGCTGCTGTTCTTGCCGTCGTGGGAGGCGGCGAGGCTGGTGGCGCGCCGGGCGACGGCCTGTACGTGGGCGTCGGACATGACCGGCGCCAGGCGCGCGTCCCAGGTCCAGATGAGCCCGCGCAGACAGCCGTCGGCGGTGACGGCCGGGTCCGTGAGGAAGTCGGCGAGCCCCTGCGGGCTCAGGCCGGTGATGCCGTCGAGGGTGCAGGCGACTCCGGCGGCGCGCAGCCCCTTGTGGGCGGCCGGGGCGACCGCGCGGGTCTGCGGCCCGGCTATGCGTCCCTCCTGCTGGCCGCCGGGTGCGGGCAGCTGACGGGCCGTCTGCTTGGGCGCCTTGGCGATGTGGTCGACCTCGTCGAACGGGTTCGCCCCCGTGTCGGCGCCCGGGGCGGACCGCCCGGAGAAGGTGGCGGGGAGGGCGCGCGAGGCGTCGGCCTTGGCGGGGTGCGGGGCCTGGGCTGCCTGTGCGGCCTGCCCGGCGGTGACGAGCAGGGTCGCCGCGACGGCGGCGGCGAGCAGGGGCTTGCGGGCGGATCTGAGCTGGGACACCGAAGTCTCCTGTGTGGGAGGTGATTGGGGGGTGGCGCGGCGGTGCGGGGATGCGTGTACGGGTCTAGCAGCGGCGGTCTTTGGCGGGGCACGGCGAAGCCGCCCCGAAGATGGGGTGAATCGCCTGGTTCTGTGCGGCAGTTGGGGGCCTGGTGAGCCGCCGCGTGAGCTGTAACATAGTAATGTGAAATTGCACTGACAAGACTTGTGCGGGCTCTAATTCCCCGGTATGTGCACGGGGGAAGTGACGATTGAGGGGTGACGGTCAGCTGGCAGTCGTCAGCTGCTATCTGTCATCTGCCAGCCGATAGCCGTCAGTCCAACACCGCGAACCCGTCCAGCTCCACCCGCGCCTGCTCGTCCCACAGCCGTACGACGCCGATCACCGCCATCGCCGGGTAATCACGCCCGGCCAGCTGGCGCCAGATGAGCCCGAGTTCGTGGGCGCGGGCGCGGTAGTCCGCCACGTCCGTGGTGTACACGGTGACCCGGGCCAGGTCGGCCGGGGTGCCCCCGGCGGCGGCGAGCGCGGCGAGGAGGTTGGTGAGCGCGGTCCGGAACTGCTCCGGCAGCGTCTCGCCCACCACCTTGCCGTCGGCGTCGAGCGCGGTCTGGCCCGCGAGGAAGACCAGCCGCCCGCCGGTGGCGACGACGGCGTGGCTGAAGCCGGTGGCCGGGGAGAGTTCGGCGGGGTTCACCCGGTGGAGATTCATCGGTACAGCTCCTTCGCGATGATCGTGCGCTGCACCTCGGTCGCGCCCTCGTAGATCCGGGGCGCGCGCACCTCTCGGTAGAGATGTTCGAGCAGATGGCCCCGCCGCAGCGCCCGCGCGCCGTGGAGCTGGACGGCCGTGTCGACCACGTACTGCGCGGTCTCCGTGGCGAGCAGTTTCGCCATCGCCGAATACTTGGGAACCTCCGGCGCACCCCTGTCGTACGCGGCAGCCGCCCCGTACACGAGCAGCCGCGCCGCCTCCGTACGGGTCGCCATCTCCGCGACCTGGTGGGCGACCGCCTGGAGGTCCTTGAGCGGGCCGCCGAACGCGCTGCGGCGCGCGGTGTGCGCGACGGTCGCGTCCAGCGCCGCCTGCGCCATCCCGACCGCGAACGCGCCGACGCTCGGCCGGAACAGGTTCAGCGTGCCCATGGCGACGCGAAAGCCCCGGTCGGGCTCCCCCAGGACGTCGCCCGCGCCGACGCGCACCCCGTCGAAGACGAGCGTCCCGACCGGGTGCGGGGAGAGCATGTCGAGGGCGGTACCGCTCAGCCCGGACCGGTCGGCGGGGACCAGGAAGGCGGTCACGCCGCGTGCCCCGGCGCCCTCGGTGGTCCGGGCGAACACGGTGCAGAAGTCGGCCTCGGGCGCGTTGGAGATCCAGCACTTCTCACCGGTCAGCCGCCAACCGCCGCCGTCCGGCTCGGCCTTGAGGGCGAGGGCGGCCGCGTCGGAGCCCGCGTCCGGCTCGCTCAGCGCGAAGGCGGCCACGGCCCGCCCCGCGGTGACCTCGGGCAGCCAGCGGGCCCGCTGCGCCTCGGTGCCGTGCGCGGCCACGGGGTGGGCGCCGAGCCCCTGGAGGGCGAGCGCGGTCTCCGCCTCGGTACACGCGTACGCCAGTGACTCGCGCATCAGACACAGGTCGAGCGCGCCCGAGGCGAACAGCCGCTCCAGGAGCCCGAGCTCGCCGAGGGCGGCGACGAGTGGCCGGTTCACGCGCCCCGGGTCACCCTTGTCCGCAAGGGGACGCAACCGCTCCCCGGCGGTGGTGCGCAGCCATGCGCACCACTCCTGCTGCTCCGGCTCCAGCGCGAATGCGGGCATGGCGGCCCCTCTCGTCTCGCGTCCAGTCTCGCTGCGTCCCCGCCGTGTTCCGTACACCGACTCCGGGTTTGAGCCGACCGACTCCCGAGCTTTCAGTGCACCGACTCGCCAACCCGTCCCCACCGACCCGTAAGCCCGCCCTACCAACCCGTAAAACTGCTCGTATCGCGAACCGTTGACTGTCGTCATCCAAACGATACGCTCCAGATGCGACAAGGGGGCGATCCCGTATGGAGCTGAAGACCTCAGCGCATGCCGACACGTTTTCCCGCGACCATCTGCCGCCCGCCGATCAGTGGCCGGAACTGGTCTTCGACCTCCCCGAGCTGCGCTACCCCGAGCGGCTCAACTGCGGCGCCGAGCTCCTGGACCGCACGATCGAGCGGTTCGGCGCGGACCGGCCCGTCTTCCGTACGGCGGAGGGCGCGCCGTGGACGTACGGCGAGCTGCGCGCCAGGGTCGACCGGATCGCCCACGTCCTCACCACCGAGCTCGGTGTGGTCCCGGGCAACCGGGTCCTGCTGCGGGGGCCCACCACGCCGTGGCTGGCCGCGTGCTGGCTGGCGGTGATGAAGGCGGGCGCGGTGGCCGTCACCGTACTGGCCCAGCAGCGGCCCCACGAGCTCGCCACCATCTGCGAGCTCGGCCGGATCGGGCACGCCCTGTGCGACGCGCGGTCGCTGGAGGACCTGGAGAAGGCCGCCGTGCCGGGGCTGCGTATCACCCCCTACGGGGGTAGTACGGCCGACGACCTGCTGCGCCTCGCCGACGCGCCCACGGCCCGGGGGCCGTTCACGGCCGTGGCGACGGCGGCGGACGACGTGGCGCTGATCGCGTTCACCTCGGGCACCACCGGCCGCCCCAAGGGCTGTATGCACTTCCACCGGGACGTGCTGGCCATCGCGGACACCTTCGCCCGGCACGTCCTGCGCCCCCGCCCCGACGATGTCTTCGCGGGCAGCCCGCCACTCGGCTTCACCTTCGGCCTGGGCGGCCTGGTCATCTTCCCGATGCGGGCGGGCGCCTCCTCGCTGCTGCTCGAACAGTCGGGCCCCAAGCAGCTGCTGCCCGCGCTCGCCCGGCACCGGGTCTCCGTCCTGTTCACCGCGCCGACCGCCTACCGGGCGATGCTGGAGGAGCTCGACGGGTACGACGTGGGGGCACTGCGGCGCTGTGTGTCGGCCGGGGAGAACCTGCCCGCCGCGACCTGGCGAGCGTGGCACGAACGCACCGGGCTGCGCATCATCAACGGCATCGGCGCCACCGAACTGCTGCACATCTTCATCTCGGCGGCGGACGACGACATCAGACCGGGCGCCACCGGCAAACCGGTGCCCGGCTGGCACGCGCGCGTGGTCGACGCCTCGGGTCAACCGGTGGTTGACGGCGAGCCGGGTCTGCTCGCGGTGCGCGGACCGGTCGGCTGCCGCTATCTGGCCGACCCCCGCCAGTCGGAGTACGTCCAAGGAGGCTGGAACCTCACCGGCGACACCTATGTGCGCGAGCCCGACGGCTACTTCCGCTATGTCGCCCGCGCCGACGACATGATCATCTCGGCCGGGTACAACATCGCGGGCCCAGAGGTGGAGGACGCGCTGATGCGCCACCCCGACGTGGTGGAGACGGCCGTGATCGGCCGCCCCGACGAGGCCCGCGGGCAGGTGGTCGTGGCGTACTGCGTGCTGCGCGACGGGGTGGTGGGCGGGGAGGCCATGGCCGGGCTGCTGCGCGACCACGTGAAGGCCGA
The DNA here is from genome assembly GCF_002846415.1 of Streptomyces sp. TLI_146. Taxonomy (NCBI): domain Bacteria; kingdom Bacillati; phylum Actinomycetota; class Actinomycetes; order Kitasatosporales; family Streptomycetaceae; genus Streptomyces; species Streptomyces sp. TLI_146. The sequence continues at coordinate 6,794,264 of NZ_PJMX01000001.1, read as the reverse complement.
GCTCGCCCCCTACAAGTGCCCGCGCGAGGTCGTCTTCCTCGACGCCCTCCCCCGGACGCCGACCGGCAAGCTGCAGCGCTTCAGGCTGCGGGCCCTAGAGTGATCACGTGGCCGAGCAGCACACACCCCGATCCCTGATCGTCACCCTCTACGGCGCGTACGGGCGCGAGACGGCCGGCTCCCTCGCGGTCGCCGAGCTGATCCGCCTGCTCGCCGCCGTGGGCGTGGACGCCCCGTCCGTACGGTCGTCGGTCTCCCGGCTCAAACGGCGCGGGCTCCTGGTGCCCGAGCGCACCGCGAGCGGCGCCGCCGGGTACGCCCTGTCCGCCGACGCGCGCCAGTTGCTCGACGACGGCGACCGCCGCATCTACCCGCACGCGCGTCCACGCGCGCGTGACGGCTGGGTCCTGGCCGTCTTCTCGGTCCCCGAGTCGGAGCGCAACAAGCGCCATGTGCTGCGCTCCCGGCTCGCGGGGCTCGGCTTCGGCACGGCGGCGCCCGGCGTGTGGATCGCCCCGGCGCGGCTGTACGACGAGACCCGGCACACCCTGGAACGCCTCCAACTCGCCCCGTACGTCGACCTGTTCCGGGGCGAGCACCTGGGCTTCGCACCGACGGCCGAGGCGGTCGGCCGGTGGTGGGACCTGACGGCGATCGCCAAGCAGCACGACGAGTTCCTTGGGCTGCACGAACCCGCCCTGCGGGCCTGGGAGGCACGCGCGCAGACGTCGTCCGAAGTGCCGCCCGAGGAGGCCTACCGTGACTATCTGCTCGCCCTGGACTCCTGGCGCCGCCTGCCGTACGCGGACCCTGGCCTGCCCGCCGCCCTGCTGCCGCCCGACTGGCCGGGCGAGCGGTCGGCAGCGGTGTTCCACCGTCTGCACGCCCGACTGCGGGACGCGGGGGCGGCGTTCGTACGGCGAGAGCCGGGCGCTGACGGCTGACGGCTGACGGCTGACGGCTGACGGCTGACGGCTGACGGCTGACGGCTGACGGCTGACGGCTGACGGCTGACGGCTGACGGCTGACGGCTGACGGCTGAGTGTTACCCGAACCCTCGGGGAGTGTCGACCTCCCTCAGTAGGATGACGAAGTGACGGATGAGGACAGGCGCGCCCGCAGGCGGGGGCAGGGTGAGCTGGAGGCCCAGGTCCTGGCGGCGCTGCGGAACGCGGCGGGGCCGGTGACCGCCGGCTGGGTGCGGGAGCGGATCGGCGGAGCGCTCGCGTACACCACCGTCGTGACCATCCTGTCGCGGCTGTACGCCAAGCAGTCGGTGACCCGGGAGCGCGCGGGCCGCTCGTTCGTCTGGACGCCGGCGGCCGACGAGGCCGGACTCGCGGCGCTGCGGATGCGCAAGGTGCTGGACGGCGAGCAGGACCGGGGCGCCGTGCTGGCCAGCTTCGTCACCGCGCTCTCGCCCGACGACGAGCGGCTGCTGCGCGCACTCCTTGACAGCGCGGACAGTGTGGACGGCTCAGACGACGTGCCGGCTGTGGACGGCGCCGAAGCGGAGACCGGGGACTGACGTAGTGGGTGTGTTCGTCTTTCTGCCGCTCGTCCTGCCGCTGACCGCCTGGCCGATCGCCCGCCTGGCCGAGCAGCAACTGCATCCGCGCGCGGCGACCTGGCTGCTCGCCGCGGTCGGCGGCGTCCTCGCGCTGTGCAGCACCCTGTGCCTGATGCTGCTGATGGTGGTCGGCACGGCGCAGCTCCCGGGCAATCCGCTGCCCGACGCGTGGGCCGACCCCGAGGTGCGGGCCGTGCTGCCGTACGACGAGGTGGTGGGCCAGGTGGCGATCCCGCTCCTGATGGCGGTCGCCGGGGCGTGCGCGCACCTGGTGTGGCTGCACCGGCGGGTGCGCACACGCGCGACCCGGACACTGGCCGGGCTGCCCGAGGGCAGGCTGGCTGTACTGCCGGACGACGCGCGGGCCTATGCGTACGCGCTGCCGGGCGGGCGCGGTGCGGCCCGGGCGCGCGGCCGGATCGTCGTGTCGCGCGCGATGCTGGAGAGCCTCGACGCACGCGAACGGCAGGCGCTGATCGCGCACGAGGAGGCGCATCTGACGGCGCGCCACCACCGGTTCCTGCTGGTGGCCGGGCTCGCGGCGCGCGCGAACCCGTTCCTGCGCCCGCTGCGCACCGCCGTGGTGTACACCGCCGAGCGCTGGGCGGACGAGGACGCGGCGCGGACGGTGGGCGACCGCAGGACGGTGGCGCGGGCCATCGGCAAGGCCGCGCTGGTGTCGCGCCCGGCGGCGGGCCGGGGCGCGGCGACCGCACTGGTGGGGTTCGCGACCGCCGGGCCGGTGCCGCGCCGGGTGGCGGCGCTGCTCGGCCCGGTGCCCCCGGCGCCCGCGCTGCCGCCCGCGTGGACGGCGGCCGGGCTCGCGCTGTGGACCGCCGCGGGCGGCGCGGCGGTCTCGGCGCTGGCGTCGGCGAACGCGACCGTGACGCTCTTCACGGTGCTGAAGGCCGCGACCGTGCTGTGAGGGGCCGCCCCGGCGGGCGGCCCGGCTCACGGAACGGGCACTCTGCCCCAGGCAGAACGGGTCCTCCTACAGGTCGAATTCGGCCGGGGGCAGGTCCAGCGTGTAGCAGGCCTCGCGGACGACGGCCTGCTCCGTCTTGTCGAAGTCGCCGTCGGCGCCGCCGATGACGATGCCTATCTGGATCACCGCGCGCGCCTCGGCGGGCTTCTTCTTCGCCTTGGCGACCTCCTGCAACACGCTGACCTTGCCGAAGTCGAAGTCGGCGGTGAGCTTGTTCAGGTAGTCGTCGAAGCGGCGCTGGAGGTCGTCGGCCGCGAAGTTCTGCAGCACCTCGTTGGTGGAGATGAGCTGCGCGACGCGGCGCCGCTCGGACGGGTCCACGGTGCCGTCGGCCGCGGCGACCAGGGCACACATCGCCATGCTGGCGTCCCGGAACGCGCCGCTCTTCAGGTCGTTCTTCTTGGCGAGCAGCTGCGTCTGCATGGTCGACGCGGACTCCTTGAAGCGGTCCCACAGGGCCATGAGGTCTCCATCTGGTCTTGATAGTCACTTCTACAACGCTGTAGAAACTGACGGGCGGACCGAATGGTTCCCACGGCGCGTCATTTTCCTGTGATCCACAGCTCACTTCGCGGCTGACTCGCGGCTCACTTCAGGGTGAGCCGCGGTCGGGGCGCGTCCGTACGCCCGGTCGGAGGCCTGCGGCTGCCCGCCCGGTACGGCGCCGGCCAGGGCGCTCCCGGCCCCGAATAGCCCTGCTCGGCGGCCGCGTGCAGGGTCCAGTGCGGATCGTAGAGATGGGGCCGGGCGAGGGCGCAGAGGTCGGCGCGGCCGGCGAGCAGCAGCGAGTTCACGTCGTCCCAGGACGAGATCGCCCCGACCGCGATGACGGGCACGCCGAGCGTGTTGCGGATGCGGTCGGCGTACGGCGTCTGGTACGAGCGGCCGAACTCGGGCCGCTCGTCCGCGACGACCTGCCCGGTGGACACGTCGATGGCGTCGGCGCCGTGCGCGGCGAACGCGCGGGCGATCTCGACGGACTCCTCGGCGGTGGTGCCGCCCGGCGCCCAGTCGGTCGCCGAGATGCGGACGGTCATCGGCCGCTCCGCGGGCCAGATGCCCCGCAGCACGTCGAACACCTCCAGCGGGAAACGCAGCCGGTTGGCGAGGGAACCACCGTAGATGTCCGTGCGTTGGTTGGTGAGAGGGGAGAGGAATCCGGAGAGCAAGTAGCCGTGGGCGCAGTGCAGTTCGAGCAGGTCGAAGTCGCAGCGGGCGGCCCGCCAGGCCGCCGCGGCGAACTGCTCGCGGATGTCGGTCAGCCCCGCGCGGTCGAGCGCGTGCGGGACCTGGTTGACACCGGGACGGTAAGGGAGCGGTGAGGCGGCGGCGAGGGGCCAGTTGCCGTCGTCGAGCGGCTCGTCGATGCCTTCCCACATCAGCTTGGTCGAGCCCTTGCGCCCGGAGTGGCCGAGCTGGACGCCGATGGCGGTGCCGGGAGCCTGCCGGTGCACGAAGTCGGTGACCCGGCGCCAGGCCGCGGCCTGCTCGGGGGTGTAGAGACCGGTGCACCCCGGAGTGATGCGGCCCTCCGCGCTCACGCACACCATCTCGGTCATGACCAGGCCCGCGCCGCCCAGGGCCCGGGCGCCGAGATGGACGAGGTGGAAGTCGCCGGGGAGGCCGTCCACGGCGCTGTACATGTCCATGGGAGAGACGACGACACGGTTGCGCAGTTCGAGCCCGCGCAGCCGGAAGGGGGTGAACATCGGAGGCGTGCCCAAGGGGCAGGGGAAGTCACGCTCGACCGCGCCGGTGAAGCCGGGGTCGCGCAGCCGCAGGTTGTCGTGGGTGACCCGGCGGCTGCGGGTGAGCAGGTTGAAGGCGAACTGCAGGGGCGGCTGGTCGAGGTAGAGTGCCAGCTCCTCGAACCAGCGCAGGCTGGCGGCGGCCGCGCGCTGGGTGGACTCGACGACGGGCCTGCGCTCCTGTTCGTACGCGGCGAGTGCCTCCGGGAGAGTGGGCTGCTCCTCGACGCAGGCGGCCAGGGCGAGGGCGTCCTCGACGGCGAGCTTGGTACCGGAGCCGATGGAGAAGTGCGCGGTATGCGCGGCGTCACCGAGCAGCACGGTGTTGCCGTACGACCAGTGCGCGTTGACGACGGTACGGAAGACGGTCCAGGAGGAGTTGTTGCTCCGCAGCGGCCGGTTGCCCAGGGCGTCCGCGAAGATCTTGGCGCAGCGGTCCACCGACCCCTGCTCGTCGAGCTCGTCGAACCCGGCCGCCCGCCAGACCTCTTCGCGCATCTCGACGATGACGGTGGAGGAGTCGGCGGAGAACGGATAGCCGTGCAGTTGCATCACGCCGTGCTCGGTCTCGGCGATCTCGAAGCGGAAGGAGTCGAAGGCGAAGTCGGCGGCCAGCCAGATATAGCGGCAGCGGTGGCCGGTGATACGGGGCGCGAAGTGCTGGGCGTGCGCCTCACGGGTGGCGCTGTGCACGCCGTCGGCCGCGATGACCAGGTCGTAGTCGGTGGCGAGTTCGGCGGCGGGCGGCGCCTCGGTGGAAAAGCGCAGTCGCACACCCAGGGCGCGGCAGCGCTGGTGCAGGATCTCCAGGAGCCTGCGCCGGCCCAGGGCGGCGAAGCCGTGCCCGCCGGAGGTGAGGGTGCGGCCGCGGTGGACGATGTCGATGTCGTCCCACCGGACGAACTCGGCCTTCAGCGCCTCGTACACCACGGGGTCGGCGTGCTCGATCCCGCCGAGGGTCTCGTCGGAGAGGACGACTCCGAAGCCGAAGGTGGTGTCGGGGGCGTTGCGCTCCCAGACGGTGATCTCACGTTCGGGGCGGAGCCGTTTGAGCAGTGCGGCGGCGTACAGCCCACCGGGGCCGCCGCCGATGACCGCGATCCGCAGCGGCCTTTCGGCGGGGTGAGGGCCGCTGTCCCGGGGCCCGGGCACGGCTCAGCGCCCCTGCCATTTGGGAGGCCGCTTCTCGGTGAAGGCGGCGTGGAACTCGGCGTAGTCCTGCCCGTTCATCAGCAGCGCCTGGGTGGCGGCGTCGAGTTCGACGGCGGCGGCGAGCGGCATGTCGAGCTCGGCGGTGAGCAGGGCCTTGGTCTGCGCGTACGCGAGGGCCGGTCCGGCCGCGAGGTGGCGGGCGAGTTCGGCGGCGCGCGCGTCGGCCTGCCCTTCGTCGGTGAGCTCGCTGAGCAGGCCGATCCGTTCCGCCTCGGGGGCGCGGACCGGCTCGCCGAGCATCAGCAGCCGGGTGGCGTGGCCGAGCCCGACGACGCGCGGCAGCAGATAGGCGGCGCCCATGTCGCCGCCGGAGAGGCCGACCTTGGTGAACAGGAAGGAGAACCGGGCGGAGGGATCGGCGATACGGAAGTCGGCGGCCAGTGCGAGGACGGCGCCCGCACCGGCCGCGACGCCGTGGATCGCCGCGATCACCGGGAAGGGGCATTCCCGCACGGCCCGTACGACCTGGCCGGTCATCCGGTTGAAGTCGAGCAGCTGGGCGGTGTCCATGGAGAGCGTGGCGCCGATGATCTCGTCGACGTCGCCGCCGGAGCAGAAGCCGCGCCCCTCGCCCGCGAGGACCAGGGCGCGCACGGCCCGCTCCCGGGCGAGCTCGGCGAGCAGATCGCGGAGGTCGGCGTAGGCCCCGAAGGTGAGCGCGTTCAGCTTCTCGGGGCGGGCGAGGGTGACGGTGGCCACCCCGTCCGCCACGGAAAGCCGCAGGTGGCGCCAGTTTTCGGTGCGGGGTGCGGAGCTGGGGAACGGGCTCATGGCGTGCGGCCTCCTCAGCGGGCTGCCAGATGCCTGCACTTCGAAGGTATCACTCATGTGTGACTGTCGTCACGATGGCGCGATAGGGAGGACTAGCCGCGTTGCCGGTTGCGCTCCGGGCGCGGCCTCACCCAGGACCGAGGCGGCGGTGCCGGACAGAGCGACGGGGCGAATGGCCCTGTCCGGTGCGCCGCACGTCCCTTTCACCGCCTGCCAGGGGGCTCTGTCCTGCCCCTTGCCCCGGTTCGTAAAGTTGAAGGGAGTAGCAGCGCCCCGCGCATCCCGCGCGCCCCGGACGCTTCACGCGACCGAACGGAAACCCCCGCCGTGCCCGACCCCTCCGGCGCCGCCCGCGAACCGGCCGGCGCCCCGACCTCCTGGCGTATCCCGCTCCCCCACACCAATGCCGCCGTCCCCATCGCCCGCGCCCTGATCCGTACCGCACTGGCGGACATCGACGCCCCCGCCGACAGCGACACCGCCGAACTGCTCACCGCCGAGCTGGTGGCCAACGCCGTCGAGCACACCGCCGCCGACCAGCCCATCGAGCTGGTCGTGGAGCTGCTGGACTCGGGCTGCCAGGTCGAGGTCCACGACCGCTCCCCGCTGCCTCCGGGCGACCTCGGCACCCCGGAACCGGACAGCGAGCCCGACCCCTGGCAGGAGCACGGCCGGGGCCTGCTGCTGATCCGTACCCTGAGCTCGGCCTGCGGTCACCGCCCCACCGCACACGGCAAGGCCGTGTGGTTCACGCTGCCGGCGCGTCCGCCCCTGCCGGAGTTCCCGCAAGCGTCGCGACCATGACCGCCTTGATCGTGTGCAGGCGGTTCTCCGCCTCGTCGAAGACCACCGAGTGGGCCGATTCGAAGACCTCGTCGGTGACTTCCAGCTCGGCCAGGCCGTACTGCTCGTGGATCTCGCGGGCGACCGCCGTGCCGAGGTCGTGGAAGGCGGGCAGGCAGTGCAGGAACTTGACGTCGGCGTTGCCGGTGGCGCGCAGGACGTCCATGGTCACGGCGTAGGGCGCCAGCGCCTTGATCCGCTCGGCCCAGATCTCCTTCGGCTCGCCCATCGACACCCAGACGTCGGTGGCGACGAAGTCCGCGCCCGCCACGCCTTCGGCGATGTCCTCGGTGAGGGTGATCCGGGCGCCGCTCCGCTCGGCGGCCCCGTGCGCGAGGGCCACGACGTCCTCGGCCGGCCAGTACGCCTTGGGCGCCACGATCCGTACGTCCATGCCGAGCAGCGCGCCCGTGAACAGGTAGGAGTTGCCCATGTTGTACCGGGCGTCACCCAGATAGGCGAAAACCGTCCGCTCAAGGGGCTTGTCGGTGTGCTCGGTCATAGTGAGGACGTCGGCGAGCATCTGGGTGGGGTGCCAGGCGTCGGTGAGCCCGTTGTAGACCGGCACGCCCGCGTGCGCGGCAAGGGTCTCGACGGTCTCCTGGGCGTCCCCGCGGAACTGGATCGCGTCGAACATCCGCCCGAGCACCCGTGCGGTGTCCCGCGCCGACTCCTTCTTGCCGATGTGCGAGCCCGCCGGGTCGATGTACGTCGTGGAGGCACCCTGGTCGGCGGCCGCCACCTCGAAGGAGCACCTCGTACGCGTCGACGGCTTCTCGAAGATCAGCGCGATGTTGCGCCCGCGCAGCCGCTGCACCTCGGTGCCCGCCTTCTTGGCGGCCTTGAGCTCGGCGGCGAGGTCCACCAGAGCGCGGAACTCCTCGGCGGTGAAGTCCAGCTCCTTGAGGAAGTGGCGGCCTGCGAGGTCTGTCGCCATGGTGACTGCTCCTGGGTTACGGAAAGCGGGACACTGTAAGTATATGCGATTGAACGCATCACTATACGGCATCGCGTTCCACGGGACAGCTCATGCACCGCGGCCCGCCCCGCCCCCGCCCCAGCTCGCTGCCGGGAATCTCGATCACCTCGATGCCCTGCTTGCGCAGATGCGTGTTGGTGGTGACATTGCGCTCGTACGCCACCACCACACCCGGCTCGACCGCCAGCACATTGCAGCCGTCGTCCCACTGCTCGCGCTCCGCCGAGTGCACGTCCTGGGTGGCCATCAGCACCCGGATCCCGTCCAGGCCGAGGGCGGCCGCTATGGCGCGGTGCATGTGCTCCGGCGCATGGTCGGTCACCTTCAGCTCCTGCTCACCGGCGCCCGGCTCGATCGTGTACGAGCGGAGCATGCCGAGCCCGGCGTACTGAGTGAAGGTTTCTCCGTCGACCATCGTCATCACCGTATCGAGGTGCATGAAGGCCCTGCGCTTGGGCATGTCCAGCGCCACGATCGTCCGTGCGGAACCGGCCGCGAAGAGCCCGCGCGCCAGCATCTCCACGGCCTGCGGAGTCGTCCGCTCGCTCATCCCGATGAGCACCGCGCCATTGCCGATCACCAGCACGTCGCCGCCCTCGATGGTCGACGGATAGTCGCTCTGCCCCTTCGACCAGGTGTGGAACCGCCCGGCCTCGGGGCCCGCGAAGAGCGGATGGTGCCGGTAGATCGCCTCGAAGTGCACCGTCTCGCGCTGCCGGGCGGGCCAGCGCATCGCGTTGATGGACACCCCGTCGTAGATCCAGGCGGAGGTGTCACGGGTGAAGAGGTGGTTGGGCAGCGGGCCCAGCAGGAAGTCGTCCAGGTCCATCGCGTGGAACCGGACGGACACCGGCTCGGCGTGGCGCTCCAGGAACTCCCGCTTGGTCATACCGCCCACCAACGCCTCCGCGAGCTCGGCCGCGGACAGCTCGTCGAAGGCCTCGCGCAGATGCCCGGTGGCCAGCGGCCCGTACTCCTTCTCGTCGAAGACCCGGTCCAGTACGAGCCGTCTCGCCTGCGGGATCGCCAGCGACTCGCGCAGCAGATCGCCGAAGAGGTGCACCTCGACCCCGCGGTCGCGCAGCACGTCGGCGAAACCATCGTGCTCCTGGCGGGCCCGGCGCACCCAGAGCACGTCGTCGAAGAGGAGAGCGTCCTTGTTGCTCGGAGTGAGCCGCTTCAGCTCCAGGTCCGGCCGGTGCAGGATGACGCGGCGCAGCCGCCCGGTCTCGGAGTCGACATGGAATCCCATGCCCCCATCCTGTCCCGCCCGCAGCCCGCTCACCCGGCGAACCGGCGGCTTCCGCCCCGGCCTGTGGGGACGCAGCCGTGCCGCTGCGCCCCCACAGCGTCACAGCCGGGGGTCCACCGGCTCCGACTCCAGGGCCAGGACCGCGAACACCGCCTCGTGGACACGCCACAGCGGCTCCCCCGCCGCCAGCCGGTCCAGCGCCTCCAGGCCCAGCGCGTACTCCCGCAGCGCCAACGACCGCTTGTGCCCCAAGGAGCGCTGCCGCAGCCGCTCCAGGTTCTCGGAGCGCACGTACTCCGGACCGTAGATGATCCGCAAATACTCGCGTCCGCGCACCTTGATGCCGGGCTGCGTGAGGCGCCCCTTGCCGTCCCGGGCCAGCGCCTGGAGCGGCTTCACGACCATGCCCTCGCCGCCCGCCCCGGTCAGCTCCAGCCACCAGTCGACACCGGCCCGCACCGACGCCTCGTCGCCGGTGTCGACGACCAGGCGCCGGGTGACCTGGAGCAAACCGGTCGGGTCATGCTCGACCAGCCGGTCCAGCCACGCCAACTGCTCGTCGTGCGGCACCGCGGCCAGGCTGCGGCCCCGGGCGGCCAGGATCTGGAAGGGCGCGAGCCGCACCCCCTCCAGGCCGTCCGTGGTCCAGCAGTACCGCCGGTACGCGTCGGTGAACGCCTCCGCGTCCCGCGCCCGCCCACGCTGACGCGCAAGCAGCCCGTCCACGTCGACACCGCGCGCCGCGGCCGCCTCCAGAGCCCCGAGCGCGTCAGGGAAGACCGCCCCCGACGCGGCACCCACCGCGGCGTACTGCGAACGCAGCAGCCCCGAGGCCTTCAGCGACCACGGCATCAGCTCGGCGTCGAACAACAGCCAGTCCGTACCGAGCTCGTCCCACAGCCCGGCCGCGGACACGGCCGCCCGCAGCCGGCCGAGGACCTCCTCGGTGACGGCCGCGTCGTCGAAGAACGGACGACCGGTGCGGGTGTGCAGAGCGCCCGTCGGCCCCTCCACTCCGAACCGCTCGCGCGCCGCCTCGGCGTCACGGCACACCAGGGCCACCGCCCGCGAGCCCATGTGCTTCTCCTCGCACACGACCCGCGCGACCCCGTCCGCCGCGTACTGAGCGAACGCCTCCGCCGGATGTTCCAGATAACCCTCCTCCCGTGAGGTCGCCGTCGGTGCCATCGTCGGCGGCAGATACGCGAGCAGCCGTGGGTCGACAGCGAACCGGCCCATGACTTCGAGCGCCGCCGCCGCGTTCTCCTCGCGCACCGCCACATTGCCCAGCTGCCGGGTCTCCACGACCCGGCGGCCGTGCACATCGGCGAGGTCGAGCGGCCGTCCGTCATGGCCACCGGGCGCCTCGGTGGCCAGCGGACGGACCGGCTCGTACCACACCCTCTCGGCAGGCGCGTCGACGAGCTCGCGCTCCGGCCAGCGCAGCGCGGTCATCTTTCCGCCGAACACCGCACCCGTGTCCAGGCAGATGGTGTTGTTGATCCACGACGTGTTCGGGACAGGCGTGTGGCCGTAGACGACCGCCGCGCGACCCCGGTAGCCCTCGGCCCACGGGTAGCGCACGGGCAGGCCGAACTCGTCGGTCTCGCCGGTCGTCTCCCCGTACAGCGCGTGCGAGCGAACACGCCCCGACGTACGCCCGTGGTACTTCTCGGGCAGACCCGCGTGACAGACGACCAGCTTGCCGCCGTCCAGTACGTAGTGGCTGACGAGCCCGTCGACGAACTCCTTCACCTGCTCCTTGAATCCATCGTCCTCCCTGTCCAACTGCTCGATGGTTTCCGCCAGTCCATGGGTGCGCTGGACCTTCTTGCCACCCAGATAACGTCCGAGCTTGTTCTCATGGTTCCCGGGAACACACAGAGCGTTACCATCGGCCACCATTTTCATCACGCGCCGCAACACGCCCGGGCTGTCCGGACCGCGGTCCACGAGGTCACCGACGAAGACCGCCGTCCGGCCCTCGGGGTGCGCCCCGTCCACGTACCCCAGCTTCGCCAGCAGGGTCTCCAGCTCGGAGCGGCAGCCGTGGATGTCACCGATGATGTCGAAGGGGCCAGTGAGGTGGGTGAGGTCGTTGTAGCGTCGCTCGATCTGGATCTCGACGCTGTCCACCTCCGCCTCGGAGCGCAGGACATGAACCTTGCGGAAGCCTTCGCGCTCCAGGCCGCTCAGTGAACGCCGCAGCTCACGGCGGTGCCGCGCGATGACCTGGCGGGGCATACCGGCGCGGTCGGGCCGGGCCGCGTTGCGGGCGGCGCAGATGTCCTCCGGCAGGTCGAGCACGATCGCCACGGGCAGCACATCGTGCTCCCGAGCCAGCTGGACCAGCTGTCTGCGGCTCTCCACCTGCACGCTGGTGGCGTCGACGACAGTGAGCCGCCCGGCCGCGAGCCGCTTGCCCGCGATGTAGTGCAGCACGTCGAACGCGTCGCCGCTGGCGCTCTGGTCGTTCTCGTCGTCGGCCACCAGGCCACGGCAGAAGTCCGACGAGATGACCTCGGTGGGCTTGAAGTGCCGACGGGCAAAAGTGGACTTGCCCGATCCGGTGGCGCCGACGAGGACGACGAGCGAGAGGTCGGGGACGGCGAGCGCGCGCTTGCGGGGCGGGGTGGAGGACCCGGGGGCGGTCCCCGACCCCGTTCCAGTCCTGGTCTCCGTGTACGTCCCAGCCCTGGTGCTGGCGCCGGTACCGGCCTCGGAGGCCGTCTCGTTCTGGGCGTTCATGCGGCGTTCGCCTCCTTCGCGGTCGTGATCATCTCGAATACAGCCATCTGCGTGGGCGGACCCACCTCGGCGTCGTCCGGTCCCACCGGCACGAACTCGACGCCGTACCCGTGTCGTTCGGCCACCGAAGCGGCCCAGTCGCGGAACTCCGCGCGCGTCCACTCGAACCGGTGGTCGCCGTGGCGCACATGCCCTGCCGGGAGCGACTCCCAGCGCACGTTGTACTCGACGTTCGGCGTCGTCACGATCACCGTTCGCGGGCGCGCCGCACCGAACACCGCGTACTCGAGCGCGGGCAGCCTCGGCAGGTCGAGGTGCTCGATCACCTCACTGAGCACCGCGGCGTCGTACCCCTTGAGCCGCTTGTCCGTGTACGCGAGCGAGCCCTGCATCAGGGTGATCCGCCCGGCCTGCCGCTCGCCCATCCGCTCCAGGCGCAGCCGCCGTGCGGCGATCGTCAACGCGCGCATCGAGACGTCCACACCCACGATCTCGGTGAACCGGACGTCCTTGAGCAGCTCCTGCACCAACTGGCCCTGGCCGCAGCCCAGGTCGAGCACCCGGCTCGCCCCGGCGCCGGTCAGCGCCGCCACAATGGCGTCGCGCCGCTGCACGGCGAGCGGCACGGGCCGGTCCTCCGTGTCCGTCGTCTCGTCCACCGCGTTGTCGATGGCCTCGACCGCGATGTCATCGGCCTCGGCCAGCCGTACCAGTTCGAGGCGCTCCATCGCCTGCCGCGTCAGCCCCCAGCGCCGGGAGAGATAGCGGCTGGTGATCAGCTTCTGCTCGGGGTGGTCGGCCAGCCAGCCGTCACCGGCGCGCAGCAACTTGTCGACTTCGTCGGGCGCGACCCAGTAGTGCTTGGCGTCGTCGAGCACCGGCAGCAGTACGTACAACTGCCGCAGCGCGTCCGCGAGCCGCAACTCCCCTTCCAGTACGAGCCGTACGTAACGGGACTCGCCCCACTCCGGGAACTCCTCGTCCAGCGCGACGGGCTCCGCCGAGACCGAGGCCCAGCCCAGCGGCCCGAACAGCTTGTGTACGAGGTCGGCGCCACCGCGCGCGGGCAGCGCGGGCACCTCGATGCGCAGCGGCAGCGGCGCCTCGGCCCGCTCCGGCAGCGCGTTGCACACACCGCGCAGGGCGCTCTTGAAGACGGTGCTCAGCGCGACGGACATCAGCGACGAGGCCGCGTACGGCCGGTCGTTGACGTACTGCGCCAGCGCGGAATCGGGGGCTCCGCCACGGCCCTTGCCCTTGCCCCGCCGCACCAGCGCGACCGGATCCACTTCCAGGAGCAGCGCGGCCGTGCAGCGCTCGGCGGTCGCCTCGGGGTAGAGGACGTGCGCGGTGCCGTGCGACGTGGAGAACGCCTGCGCCTTCCCGGGATGCTTGTGCAGCAGAAAACCGAGGTCGGTGGCGGGGCGTTCGGGGGTACCGGTCGTGGTGATTGTCAGGAACACGCGTCGAGTATCACCCGGTTTCTACGGCTCCTACCAGGCATTTTCCCTGGAGTGCCCGGGGTGGAGCGCCGAGTCGGGTGGTGTGCCCGAGCCCCTCACGCCCGGTTCGGCGCCCCCCTGCTCTCAGCTCGTCCTGCCCCTCACGCCCCTTCCGCCACGAACCCCGCCAGCCGTGCGATCTCGGTCGGCCCTACTCGGCAGCAACCGCCCACCAGACGGGCGCCCGCCACATGCCAGGCACGCACACGGGACGGATCGAACGTGGCGCCGCCCCGCCACGACCGGGCCTGCGCGTCCCAGCGCTCCCCGCTGTTGGGGTAGACGACCACCGGCTTGCCGGTGACCGATGCCGCAAGCTCCACGGCGTGGTCCGCGTCGGCGGGCGTGCAGCAGTTCACACCCACGGCGATCACCTGGTCCAGCCCCGCCGCCAGCGCGAACGCCTCCTCCAGCGGCTGGCCCGCCCTGGTCCGCAGCCCCTCCACGCTGTACGACAGCCACACCGGCACGCCGCACCCCTCGACCGCCCGCAGCAGCGCCTCGGCCTCGTCGGCGTCGGGCACGGTCTCCAGTGCGAGCACATCCGGCTCGGCCGCCGCCAGCGTCTCGACACGGGGGCGGTGGAAGCGCTCCAGCTCCTTCACCCCGAGCCCGTACCCGCCCCGGTATTCGCTGCCGTCGGCCAGGTAGGCGCCGTAGGGGCCGATGGAGGCGGCGACCCAGACTTCGGTGTCCTTGGGGGGCTCCCCCTCCCCTCCCCCCTCCCCCCTCCCCGCCCTCTCCCCCGCCCTCCTGGCCAGCGCCACGCTCCGAGTGAGCAGTGCCGTCGCCTCGCGGCGGGGCACTCCCCGGTGGGCGAAGCCCTCGTACGTCGCCTGGTAGCTGGACGTGATCAGTACCTGTGCGCCCGCCCGTACATACGCCTCGTGTGCGGCCTCGATCTGGCTCGGGTCGTCGGCCAGCAGCCGGGCCGACCAGAGCGAGTCGCTCAAGTCGCAGCCCTGGGCCTCCAACTGGTTGGAGAGGCCACCGTCGAGGACCACGGTCCGCTGGGCCAGGGCGTCGGCGAGTGGACGGGCGGGCCGCACGTCAGGCCCCGTTCAGCTGGGACTGGACCTGGGAGGAGATCAGTTCGAGGTGATCGAGGTCATCCAGGTCGAGGACCTGGAGGTAGATCCGGGACGAACCGATCGCCTCGTACGCGCCGATCTTCTCCACCACTTCGGCGGGCGAGCCCGCCAGTCCGTTCGCCTTGAGCTCTTCGACCTCCCTTCCGATGGCGGCCGCCCGGCGCGCCACTTCGGCGTCGTTCTTTCCCACGCAGACGACCAGGGCGTTGGAGTACACCAGATCGTCGGGGCTGCGTCCGGCGCTCTGGGCGGCGGCTCGCACCCGGCCGAACTGCCGCTCGCTGTCGGCCAGGGAAGCGAACGGGATGTTGAACTCGTCTGCGTACTGTGCGGCCAGCCGTGGGGTGCGGACCGCGCCGTGGCCGCCGATCAGGACCGGCACCTTGGCCTGGGCAGGCTTGGGGAGCGCGGGCGAATCGGTGAGCTGGTAGTAGGTGCCGTCGTGGTTGAAGGTCTTGCCGGTCTCGGTGGCCCAGAGGCCGGTGACGATGGCCAGTTGTTCTTCGAGCCGTGCGGACTTCTCCTTCGGGAAGGGGATGCCGTAGGCCTTGTGCTCCTCCTCGAACCAGCCCGCGCCGAGGCCGAGTTCGATGCGGCCGCCGGACATCTGGTCCACCTGGGCGACCTGGATGGCGAGGACGCCGGGGAGCCGGAAGGTCCCGGCGGTCATCAGGGTGCCGAGGCGGATGCGGCTGGTCTCACGGGCCAGTCCGGCGAGGGTGATCCAGGCGTCGGTGGGGCCCGGGAGGCCGTCGGCGGAGCCCATGCGCAGGTAGTGGTCGGAGCGGAAGAAGGCGTCGAATCCGAGGGCTTCGGTGGCCTTCGCGACGGCGAGGAGGGTGTCGTAGTCGGCGCCCTGCTGGGGCTCCGTGAAGATTCGAAGATCCATGCATCCATCCTGCACCTTCGAACTGTCGTCAACCCCGCCCTTGCGGCGTGCGCGATGGCTGCCCGGTCGGGTGAATATCGTCCACCTGACGGGCCGCGCGGGCTCTGACCAGTGACTGTCGCGCTGAGTGGTCGTTGGCTCGGGCGGAGCCGGACCGCCCGGCCCGCGCGCCGGCGGCCGTTGCCGACGCGTCTGTCGAACTGCCACCCCCGCAGCCGCGCGGGAGGGCTTGGGCCGAGGAGGCCGCCATGTCCCAGGAAGCCGTGCCGGAACAGGCCGTGCCGCAGGAGCCGGCCGGGCAGTTGGTGCCCGAGCAGAAAGGTGCGCCGAAGGGGCTGCTGCAGCAGATGGAGGAGCTGATGGCGGCGCTCAACGCGGATCTGTCGCAGCTCGACGCCGATCTGCAGTCGTCGGCCGAGCGGATGCCGCCTGGTCAGGACGCCGGTGGGCAGGTGGAGGGCAGCTCCACGGGCGTGTGAGTGCCGGTGTGGTGAGTTCCGTACGGTCATGACGGGCCCGCCGTCGAGTCGCGCAGGGCGCCGGGCCGTCTTTCCTGCTCACGGACGGTGAGCCTGCGGAGCATTCCGCGGACCCGGTCGCTCGACTCGTCGGCGGCGTCGATCGCTTCGATGCACTGCCAGTAGAGGCCTTCTTCGTCGGTGGCGCAGGCGACGCCGACGAGGGCCATGCCGACGTCTCCGAGCAGGCCGCCGAGTCCGGTCAGGGTCTGTCTGGCGTCGGTGACTTCGGAGAGCTGGGTGGCGCGGATGCCGCCGATGCGCAGTCCGGGGTGGTCGAGGGCGCCGCAGCCGCGGCCGCCGGTTTCGCTGAGGCCGCGTGCCTCGCCCCTGAGTTCCGGCGGGCCGGTGGCCGCCAGGTGGCTTCCGATGGCCTGGGCGAGGGCTTGTGCCTGCCAGGCCTCGGCGACGATCTCCAATGCCGCGGTGCTTTCCGCGAGCGCTAACCTGCTCACCCCGATGAGCCGTACCGCGTCCATGCGTCGCCCCCGTTCATACGACGATCCGTTTCCCCGTCACTACCTAGAGTGAGCTTTTGAGGCCAGGAAAGCCAGAGGAATTGGGAAATCTGTGGACGAGCAGGGGGTTTTGAATAACTCGCTCACTCCGAAGAGTGACCGTTTGGACTTTCTTCGGGATTTCGTACAGCGGCGGGGCCGGTTTGTGCAGGGGTGGGGCGGGTCTGTGGCGGGGTGAGCCCGGTGGGGGGCTGCGGGGTGGGCGGGGCGGTGGGGACGGGGAAGCGGAGCTCGTTGCGGTCGATCTTGGCGGAGAGCGCGGCGAGCGGGTCGATGCCGAGGACTTGGCACAGCTGGAGGAGATAGGCGAGGACGTCGGCGACTTCGTCGGTCACGCGGTGGGCGCGGTCGGGGTCCTGCATGACGTGGTCGGACTGCTCGGGGGTCAGCCACTGGAAGATCTCGAGGAGTTCGGAGGCCTCGACGCTGAGGGCGGAGACGAGGTTCTTGGGGGTGTGGAAGGGCTGCCAGTGGCGTGCGGCCGCGAAGTCGGCCAGTCGGCGCTGGAGTCCCGCTACGTCGAGTTCGGTCACGGCTCCAGGTCTACCACTGCCGCTCCCTGGACTCCTCGGGCGCACCCGGCGTCCGTGACGGTGCCGGCGAGGCGGATGTGGCCGCGGCGGCACATCTCGGCGGCCAGTGCGGACAGTTCACGGGCTTGATGCCGGTCGAGGCCCCGGTCGAAGCCGTCGGTGAGGACGGTGAGGGTCTGCAGGGCGGAGGGGATCTCGGCGACGGTGTCGACGGCGAGGACGCCGGGGCCGGTGAGCAGGACCAGGGCGAGCGCGAGGTAGCGCAGTTCGCCCTCGCCCAGGCGGGCCACGGGCGTGGGGGTACGTTCGCCGCGGCCCACGACGGCTCGTAACGTGCCGTCGGCGAGTTCCTCGGCGGCGAGCGCGGTGACCTGCCCGGCGCAGCCCGCGCGGGCCGCGGTGACCAGCCGGGCGTGCCGGATGGTGCACTCCTCGGCGGTGCGGGAGAGGATCTCGGCGAGGTTCTCGCAGCCTCGCCGCAGCCTTCCCTGGCCGGGCAGGACGGGTTCGCGCATGCGCTGCGGCTGGGGGTCGCAGGCGAACACGGACCGCAGGGCGACGACGACTTGTTCGGCGGCGGCGAGGACGCGCAGCTGTCCCTCGGTTGTCCCGGCGACGCGCAGCGGCAGCAGGGCGGTGCCGAGCCGGTCGTCGGGGAGCGGGGCGCGGGTGACCGGGACGGCGCCGGCGGTGTGCCAGGCGGCCTGCACGGTGGAGCGGCCGGGGTCGCGCAGGGCGGTGGACAGGAGGGTGTCGCCGTCACTGGTCAAACGTTCGCCGACGACGCGGAGTTCCGGCTCGGCCTGGACGGCGAGGTCGAGCTGCACGGGACCGGCGGGCCCGTCGACGGTGCAGCCGATGCGGAATCCCCGTCGGCCCTGGGCGTCCGCCTCGGCGCGTTCCGGTACGCAGCCGGCGGGGTCGGGGAACGCCGAGGCGAGGGTGGCGCCGGAGCCGAGCCTGGCCAGTGCCTCGTACGCCTGGAGGACGCTGGACTTGCCGCTGCCGCTCGGTCCCGCCAGGAAGGTGAGCGGGCCGAGCGGGAAGACCGCGCCGCGGTGCGCCTTGAAGGCGGAGAGCCGCAGTTCGGTGACGGTGGGCCGGTCGCAGGTTCCGTTCATGGAACGGAACCGTATGAGCAGGAAACGTGACGAACCGTTACGCCTCGATCACCTTCCTACGAATGAGGGACGGTGCCCTGCACGCGGGACGGCCCTGCATAGCGGTTGCCCGCGCCGGGGACCGCCGGACCGCCTTACGTATGCGGGACGACGGCCTCCGCGATGCCCTCCACCTCCGTGCCGACGGGGGCGAGGAGGAAGACGTTGCGGTCGACCCGGTGCATTCCGCTGCCCAGGCCGAAGACCACTCCGCTGCTGAAGTCGAGTATGCGCTTGGCGACTTCGGTGTCCGCGCCGGTCAGATCGAGCAGGACCGGGGTCTGCGCCATCATGTATTCGGCGACCTCGCGCGCGTCCGCGAAGACCTGGACGCGCAGGACCACGAAGCGGCGCTGTTCGACGGCCGCGTACTCGTTGGGGATGGTGCGGTGGTCGACGCGCGACGGCCACTCGTTGCGACTGCGCAGCGGAACTACCTGGGCGAGCCCCTCCCACTGTTCATCGGTGACGTCGTACCTGCTCACCGGACCACCTCGCCCATGTGCTGTATCTGCATCCGGCCATGATGACGCCGCTCACCCGTTCAGCCCAACTCCGACACGGCTCTGAGCTGTGAAGTTGTCCGGACCGAGGCGTACTAACGTGCGGTACGGGAGTCCAGCGCGTCGGCGACCAGGGCGAAGAACCGGGCGTGGGCGCGGGCGCTGCACGGTGCTTCCGGGTTCCACGGCAGTACGCGCGCGCGGTCCTCGATCGTCCGCCAGTGCGGGTCGGCGCGTAGTTGCTCGACGGGGGTGGCGTTCACCCGTACGTCGGACAGGATGACTTCGGCGGGCAGGGCGGCCGCCTCCTCCCAGGTGAGCGTGGTCCAGTTCGCCCCGGTTCCGGCGGGCGGCTCGACCAGGTGGACGCCGTGCTCCGCCAGGGCGCGCAGCTCCGGCCAGGCGCCCGGGCGCGCCACGTGGACCTGGTCGGTTCCGGCGGGCGAGAGGGCGAGGACGCGGGGCTCCGCCGACGCTTGCGCGTACGCGCGCGTGGCGGTCGTCACGGTGCGCAGGCGGCGCTGCGCCGCGTCGAGGCGGCGGGCGGCGTCCTCGTGGTGGCGGTCGCCGCCGAGGGCGCGGGCCAGGTCCGTGAAGCGGTCCCTGATCTCGGCCAGGGAGCGCGAGTGCCCGATGTCGATGACGACCACCGGAACGTGTTCCTCCAGGTGTTTGGCCGTCTCGGGGGCGAGGCCGTAGACCTGGCCGCCGCCGTAGCTGACGGCGACCACGAGGTCGGGCGTGCCCTGGAGCAGCATGTCGAGGTCGAGGGCGCTGCCCGCGCCCAGGTAGCGCAGGCGGTCCAGGGGCAGCCCACCGGCCTTGGCGCGGTCGGGCGAGGCCCCGTCGTGGAAGGAGCCGAAGACGGCTCCGGTGCCGACTCCGTGGTCCCAGAGCGTGGCTCCGGCCTGGATGTAGGCGGTCACCCGGCTGGGCACCCCGCTCGCCGTCGCCACCTGCCCGCGGTCGTCCGAGAACTGCCAGACCGGCTTGTCCATGAGGTCACACGCCCCCTGTAGTCGCTGTGCGCGCCAGCGCCGGGTCACGCTACGCCCGAGTCGTCCCGCCCCGCCAGGATCCGTACCCGATTACCTGCCCGTCGTCCCGGCGCGTCACCCGTTTCGTGCGCCCCGGTAGTGCGCGCTCCGGCGCGTGGAAGCGCTCGACGCGCGGGGTCGGGGGCGGCTGGCTAGCGTGGCAAGCCGGACCGTCTGTCACACAGGAGAGAGCACAGTCATGGCCGCAGAACCAGAGGGCACTCCGTGCTGGGCCGATGCGATGTTCACCGATGTCGAGGGAGCGAAGAGCTTCTACGGTGACGTGCTGGGCTGGACGTTCGGCGAGGCGTCGTCGGAGTACGGCAACTACACGCAGGCGTACGCGAACGGCAAGGCGGTGGCGGCCGTCGTGCCGCCGATGCCGGGCCAGGAGGGCCAGTCGGCGTGGTGCCTCTACCTCGCCTCGCCGGATGTCGCCGCCACCGCGAAGAAGATCAAGGACAACGGCGGCGAGGTGCTGATGGAGCCGATGCAGGTCGGCGACTTCGGTTCGATGGCGATCGCCCGCGAGCCCAGCGGCGCCGTCTTCGGCGTGTGGCAGGCGGGCAGCCACGAGGGCTTCGAGGCCAAGGGTGTGCCCGGCTCGTTCTGCTGGGCCGAGTTCTTCACCCGCGACCCGGAAAAGGTCGACGCGTTCCTGCCCGCGGTCTTCCCGTACGGCGCCAAGCAGATGCAGGACGACGCGGCCGACTTCCGGGTCTTCAGCGTGCGTGACGAGATGGTCATGGGGCGCATGAAGATGACGGAGGAGTTCCCGCCCGAGGTGCCGTCGTACGTGAACGTGTACTTCGCGGTCGACAACTGCGACGACGCGGTGGCGAAGGCCACCAAGCGGGGCGGGGTGCTGCGGTTCGGGCCGATGGACACGCCCTTCGGCCGGTTCGCGGCGCTCAGCGACCCGCAGGGCGCGTCCTTCTCGGTGATCGACCTGCAGACGACGCAGGGCGAGATGCCGCAGATGGCCGACGTGTAGCGAGCCGGAAGGGCCCCGGGGTGTGCGGGCACGCGCGCGTGCCCGCACACCCCGGCTGTGTCAAGCCCCCTGCCGCACCTGCGCCCTGACCGTCCGGGCGGCCTCGACGAGGTTCTCCAGGGACTGCCTCGTCTCGGTCCAGCCGCGGGTCTTCAATCCGCAGTCGGGGTTGACCCAGAGCCGTTCCGGGGCGATGGCCGCGAGCCCCTTGCGCAGCAGTGCGGCCGCCTCCTCGGCGCTCGGTACGCGCGGCGAGTGGATGTCGTAGACACCGGGTCCCACCTCGCGCGGATACCCGGCGGCGGCGAGCTCGTCGGCCACCCTCATGTGCGAGCGGGCCGCCTCCAGGCTGATGACGTCGGCGTCGAGGTCGTCGATGGCCTGGAGGATGTCACCGAACTCGGCGTAGCACATGTGGGTGTGGATCTGGGTGTCGGGACGTACGCCCGCGGTGGTCAGGCGGAACGATTCCGTGGCCCAGTCCAGATAGGCGGCGCGGTCCGCGGCGCGCAGCGGCAGCGTCTCGCGCAGAGCGGGCTCGTCGACCTGGATGACCGAAGTACCCGCCGCCTCCAGGTCGTTCACCTCGTCGCGCAGCGCGAGCGCCACCTGGCGGGCGGTCTCCGCGAGCGGCTGGTCGTCGCGGACGAACGACCAGGCCAGCATGGTGACCGGCCCGGTGAGCATGCCCTTGACGGGGCGGTCGGTGAGCGACTGGGCGTACGCGGTCCAGCGCACCGTCATCGGCTTCGGCCGGGAGATGTCGCCGGCCAGGACCGGCGGGCGGACATAGCGCGTGCCGTACGACTGGACCCAGCCGTGCTGGGTGGCGAGGTAGCCGGTCAGCTGCTCGGCGAAGTACTGCACCATGTCGTTGCGTTCGGCCTCGCCGTGGACGAGGACGTCGATGCCCGCCTTCTCCTGGAAGGCGATCACCTCGCGGATCTCGGCCTTGATGCGCTCCTCGTAGCCCTCGGTGTCGACGCGTCCGGCGCGCAGGTCGGCGCGGGCGGTGCGTACCTCGGTGGTCTGCGGGAACGAGCCGATGGTGGTCGTGGGCAGCAGCGGCAGCCGCAGGCGGGCGCGCTGGGCCGGGGCGCGTTCGCCGTACGGCTGGGAGCGGCGGCCGTCGGCCTCGGTGACCGTCGACGTACGCGCGCGTACCGCCGGGTCGTGGGTGAGGGCGGAGCCGGCGCGCGAGGCCAGGTCGGCGCGGTTGGCGGCGAGTTCGGCGGCGATCGCGCCGGTGCCGCCGGTGAGACCGCGGGCCAGGGTCACGGTCTCGGTGGTCTTCTGGTGGGCGAAGGCGAGCCAGCGGGCGATCTGCGGGTCGATGTCGCGTTCGGCCGTCGCGTCGAGCGGGACGTGCAGCAGCGAGCACGACGGTGCCACGTCGACGGTGCCGGCGAGGCCGAGGAGCGTGCCGAGGGCGGCGAGGGACTTCTCGTGGTCGTTGATCCAGATGTTGCGGCCGTCGACGACGCCCGCGACCAGCCGCTTGCCGGGCAGCCCGCCGACGGCGGCGAGGCCGTCGAGGTTGGCGGCGGCCGGTCCCGTGAAGTCCAGGCCGAGGCCCTCCACGGGCGCCTTGGCCAGGACGGGCAGGGCCTCGCCGAGGCGGTCGAAGTAGGAGGCGACCAGCAGCTTGGGTCGGTCGGTGAGGCTGCCGAGCGCCCCATAGGCGCGGGCGGCGGCGTCCAGTTCGGCGGGGCCGCGGTCCTGGACGAGGGCGGGCTCGTCGAGCTGCACCCACTGGGCACCCGCCGCCCGCAGATCGGCGAGCACCTCGGCGTAGACGGGCAGCAGCCGCTCCAGCAGGGCCAGCGGCTGGAAGTCGGCGTCGACGCCGGGTGCGGGCTTGGCCAGCAGGAGGTAGGTGACCGGTCCGACCAGGACGGGCCGGGCCGCGAGGCCGAGCGCCAGCGCCTCGGTGAGCTCGGCGACCTGCTTGCCGGAGTCGGCGGTGAAGACGGTGTCCGGGCCGAGTTCGGGGACCAGGTAGTGGTAGTTGGTGTCGAACCACTTGGTCATCTCCAGCGGCGCCACGTCCTGGGTGCCGCGGGCCATGGCGAAGTAGCCGTCCAGGGTGTCGGTCTCGACGGCGGTGCGGTGCCGGTCGGGGATCGCACCCACCATCACGCTGGTGTCGAGGACGTGGTCGTAGTACGAGAAGTCGCCGGTCGGCACTTCGTCGACGCCTGCCTCCGCGAGCCGGAGCCAATTGGCGCGGCGCAGGTCACGGGCGGTGTCACGGAGGGCGTCGGCGCCGACTCGGCCCTTCCAGTAGCCCTCGATGGCCTTCTTGAGCTCCCGGTCGGGGCCCTGGCGGGGGTAGCCGTACACGGTGGCCCGTGCTGCCGCGGCTGCGGACGTGCTGGTCACGAAACTCTCCTTCGCGAGAATGTCCCGAAATCGACCCTGGTACGGGTCGTGGGCGCGAAGGGATGACGGACAGGGCGGCCCGCGCGGAACGGTGCCCGCGCTCGAACCACCTCTCGTCCCGCCGACCCGCCCACGAGGTCACCAAGATCTCCGCGCGCGATCGGTCGCGCACGGGCAACGGGCAGGTCTTCGGACTCGCGGGCACGCCTGCCGGATTCCCGGCGGACACCTACTGGCCGTCGCTTCCCAGACCCGGCCGGGCCCAGTGCGTATGACGGCGGTCGTTCCCGCTCACCGCTGCGGGGCAGTCCCGGATTCCCACCGGGTTCCCTCTTGCGACGCGCCTGCCTGGCGGGCAGGGCGAACCAGCTGCGAGCGCCACCCTACCCAGACAGGGGGCCGGGGCCACCCCTCACATCGGACGCGCACGCCTCGTGATGTCCGACATCGGAGGCGTGCCGCAGTCGCACACAGGTGCTCACAGCATCGGGGCGCGATTAGTGTGGCCGACGTAACCACTCGTGATCGCCGCACGTGACATCGAAGTAACGGGCATTTCGTACGGTCGGAAACCCAAGGGATCCCGGCCGAGACGAGAGGGGACACCCGTTGACCGCACAGGCCACGCGGGCCGCCACCGAACAGGTGCGCACGGTCTGCTCGTACTGCGGTGTGGGCTGCGGGATGGTCCTCGACATCGCCATGGGGCCGGACGGCCGGCGCACGGTGCTCAAGGCCTCCGGTGACAAATCACACCCGACCAACTCCGGTCGGCTGTGCACCAAGGGCGCGACGACGGCCGACATGCTGGCCGCTCCGGGACGCCTGTCCACCGCGCTGGTACGGGGTGAGCGCGGGGCCGAGCCGGTGCCCGCCGGTGTCGACGCGATGATCGCCGAGGCGGCGGGCAGGTTGCGGGCGATCGTCGACGAGCACGGGCCGGACGCCGTCGCGTTGTACGTGTCCGGTCAGATGAGCCTGGAGGCACAGTATCTGGCCAACAAGCTGACCAAGGGGTTCATCGGCACCAACCAGATCGAGTCCAACTCCCGGCTGTGCATGGCGAGTGCGGGCAGCGGCTACAAGCTGTCGCTGGGCGCGGACGGGCCGCCCGGCTCGTACCAGGACTTCGAGAAGGCGGACGTCTTCCTGGTCATCGGGTCAAACATGGCCGACTGTCATCCCATCCTCTTTCTGAGGATGATGGAGCGCGTCAAGGCCGGGGCGAAGCTGATCGTCGTCGACCCGCGCCGCACCGCGACCGCCGCCAAGGCAGATCTGTTCCTCCAGATCAAGCCGGGCACGGATCTCGCGCTGCTCAACGGCCTGCTGCACCTGCTCCAGGAGAACGGGCACACCGATCCCGCCTTCATCGCCGAGTACACCGAGGGCTGGGAGGCGATGGGCGAGTTCCTGGCCGACTACCCACCCGCCTCGGTCGCACAGACCACCGGGATCCCCGAGGACGACATCCGTACGGCGGCGCGGTGGATCGGCGCGGCCGGGGAGTGGATGAGCTGCTGGACCATGGGGCTCAACCAGTCCACCCACGGCACCTGGAACACCAACGCCCTGGTCAACCTGCATCTGGCGACCGGAGCGATCTGCCGCCCCGGCAGCGGCCCGTTCTCGCTCACCGGCCAGCCGAACGCCATGGGCGGCCGCGAGATGGGCTACATGGGCCCCGGGCTGCCCGGCCAGCGCTCGGTGCTCGTGGACGAGGAGCGGGCCTTCACCGAGGAGCTGTGGGGGCTGGAGCCGGGCACGCTGCGCACCGACGGGGCGGGGCTCGGCACCGTCGAACTCTTCCGGCGGATGGCCGACGGCGACATCAAGGCGTGCTGGGTGATCTGCACCAACCCGGTGGCCTCCGTCGCCAACCGCCGCACCGTCGTCGAAGGCCTGCGGGCGGCCGAGTTCGTCGTCGTCCAGGACGTGTTCGCCGAGACCGAGACCACCGCGTACGCGGACGTGGTGCTGCCGGGCGCCCTGTGGACCGAGGCCGAGGGTGTCCTCATCAACAGCGAGCGCAACCTCACCCTCGCCCGGCAGGCCGTCGACGCGCCCGGCGAGGCGCTGCCCGACTGGCAGATCATCGCGCGCGTGGCGTGCGCGATGGGGTACGAGGAGGCGTTCAGCTACACGGGTCCCGAGGAGGTCTTCGAGGAGATCAAGCGGGCCTGGAACCCGAAGACCGGCTACGACCTGCGCGGGGTGACGTACGAGCGGCTGCGCGCCACGCCGGTGCAGTGGCCCGCCCCGACCACCGAGGGTCCCGACCGCAACCCGATCCGGTACGTGACCGAGGACGGCGGCGGTCCGGTGTTCCCTACGGCAAGCGGGCGGGCCGTCTTCCACGCGCGCCCGCACCTGCCGGCCGCCGAGATGCCCGACGACGACTTCCCGTTCGTGCTCAACACCGGGCGGCTGCAGCACCAGTGGCACACGCTCACCAAGACGGGGAAGGTGGCCAAGCTCAACAAGCTCAACCCGGCGCCGTTCGTGGAGGTGCATCCCCAGGACGCCGAACGCCTCGGCATCGCCGAGGGCGACGGGGTGGAGATCGCCTCCCGGCGCGGACGGGCGGTGCTGCCCGCCGTGGTGACCGACCGGGTGCGGCCGGGGTGCTGCTTCGCGCCGTTCCACTGGAACGACCTGTTCGGCGCGGATCTGAGCATCAACGACGTGACCAGCGACGCGGTCGATCCGATCTCGCTGCAGCCCGAGTTCAAGGTGTGCGCGGTGTCGCTGACGAAGGTCGCGGCGGAGGTGGCGCGGCCCGTCATGCCGGGGACGGCGACGGACGCCGTGGTGACATCCCCCAGCCGCTCGGCCGACGCGTCGGGAGCGGCGGGAGCGCTCGTTTCGGGTGGCGCGCTGGCGACAGCGGGCGTGAGCGGCACTACAGGGGCGCCCGTCGCGGGTACCGCGCTCCTCGACGCCCCCGCGCCCCTCCCGCACGCCGTCCCCGCCCAGCGCACGGCCCCCGACTCGCCCCAGTGGGCGGGCCAGGGCGCCGCTCCCGCCGTCGTGTTCGGGCTCGGCGCTCCTCCGCCGGTCCTCACCGAGCGGGAACGCCAGTACCTGGCCGGGTTCCTGGCCGGGCTGGAGTCGGGCGCGCCCGGCATCCCCGTACTGCCGCCGACGGCGCCGTTCAGCGAGGAGCACGCGCTGTGGGTGAACGGCGTGCTGGCCGGGATGTACTCGCGGGCCACCCCGCGCCCCGCCCCTGCCGCGCCGCCCCAGGCCCCCCGGGGCCGTGACGTGCTGGTGCTGTGGGCCTCGCAGACCGGCAACGCCGAGCAGCTCGCCGCGGCCGGTGCCGAACGGCTCGCCGCCGCCGGGCACCGGATCCGGCTCGTCCCGATGGACGACACCGCTCCGGACACGCTGCCCACCGACGCCGAGGTGCTGCTGATCACCAGCACCACCGGAGACGGCGAAGCGCCGGACAACGGCGCCGCGTTCTGGGACGCCCTGGCCGACGACGAGGCTCCGCGTCTGGAAGGGCGCCGCTTCGCGGTCCTGGCGTTCGGGGACTCGTCGTACGACGAATTCTGCGGGCACGGCAGGCGCCTGGACCGGCGCCTTGCCGAGCTGGGGGCGGTCCGGCTGCTCCCCCGCACCGACTGCGAACCGGACTTCGAGGACCGGGCGCAGGAGTGGCTCGACGGGGTGCTGGCCAAGCTGGAGGAGCTGTCGGCGGCCGGGAAATCGGCTCCCGGCGAGCCCGCCGGCCTCCCCGGCGACACATCCCTCGGCACCCCCGCCGCACCCGCCCCCGGGACTCCCGGAAACTTCCCCGACGAATTCGCGGCCGAGCGGGAACTCACCTCGCACGGCGTCCGTTCACCGGGTACAGCAACATCCTCGGTCCTCAACACCACACCCATCCCCGGCAGTTCCACGGCTGCCAGGGTCCCTACCACCTCCTCCGTCCCCCTCCCCAGCTCCCGGGCCGCCGCCGTCACGGCCCGGCTGACGGGGAACTCACTGCTCAGCCTCCCCGGGTCGAGCAAAGAGGTACGGCGGTTCACCTTCGACACCCGCGCGAGCGACACCCCGCTCACCTACGCGGCCGGGGACGCGCTGGGCGTGCACCCGGTCAACTCACCGGATCTGGTGGCCGAGTGGCTGGCCGTCACCGGTCTGGACTCCACGACTCCCGTCGAGATCCGCGGGGTCGGCGAAGTCCCGTTCGGTACGGCGCTGCACGAGCACCTGGACATCACGCGGATCGGCCCCGACCTGCTCAAGTTCGTCGCCGAGCGAACCCATGACCGCCGCCTCAAGCACTTGCTGCGCCCTGACAACAAGTGGCAGCTGGCGCAGTGGTCCTGGGGCCGCCAGGCGGTGGACGTGGTGGCCGAGCACGGGGTGCGCGCGAGCGCGCCCGAGTGGGCGGGCGTCCTGCGCGGCCTGCGGCCACGGCTGTACTCGATATCGTCCAGCCCGCTGACCGACCCGCACGAGGTGTCCGTGACGGTCTCGGTCGTCCGGTACGAGAACCGCCTCGGCCACCCGCGCGCGGGCGTGTGCTCGGCCCTGCTCGCGGACTCACCGCCGGACGCGCCGCTTCCGGTGTATGTACAGCACACCCGGCACTTCCGGCCGCCCGCCGACCCGGGGACGCCGATGGTGATGGTCGGCCCCGGCACCGGCGTCGCCCCCTTCATCGGCTTCCTCTACGAACGCCGGGCGCTGGGCCATCACGCCCCGAACTGGCTGTTCTTCGGCGAGCAGCACCGTGCCACCGACTTCTACTACGAGGACGAGCTGACCAAACTGAGCGCGGAGGGCACCCTGACGCGCCTGGACACGGCGTTCTCCCGTGACCAGCGCGCCAAGGTGTACGTACAGGACCGTATGCGCGAGCACGGCCCGCTGCTGTGGTCCTGGCTCCAGGACGGGGGGCACTTCTATGTGTGCGGTGACGCGTCCCGTATGGCCAAGGACGTCGACCGGGCGCTGCGCGACATCGCGATGGCGCACGGCGGGCTGGACGAGGAGTCGGCGGCGGCGTATCTGAAGCAGCTGACGGCGGGGAAGCGATACGTGCGCGACGTCTACTGAGTGACCGCCATCCGGAGGTGAGTGACCGCCATCCGGCCAGCCGGGCAGGCACGGGGCTCTGGCGGTTACGGCACCTCCGCCGCCGGGGGAAAGCCGCCGACCCAGATGCTGGTGATCGCGCTGACGTAGCACGCCCCGCACCGGTCGGGCGGGGCCACCAACTGGGCTCCCTCGGAGTCGAGTTCGCGGCCGTCCATACGGGTGGCGAGCAGGATGGGCTTGTCGCCGAAGTCGGTGTCGATCTCGGCTCAGGCCACGACCGTATGGTGGCCGTCGTCCCCGCTGACCGCCAGCAGGAAGCGGGAGCGGTCCTTGCGGCGGCGGACGTCGAAGGCCGGCCCCCACAGCCGCATCCGGCCCACCGTCCCGGCGGGCCACGCCGAAAACATCCCAACGACGCGACCCGTATCTGGAGGATCACCCAACAACCATTCCCCATCCCTGACCTGGCATTTACGATGTCTCAACTCGCACTTACCTGGTGAATGTGAGAAGCCGGGCATCCGCCCGTCCGACAGCCGCGCAAGGAGCCAGAGCATGCACGTCGGACACCTCCTCCAGCTCGACAGCCTGGACCTCACCCTCCTGTGGGGCGAGGAAACGCTCCTCGGCCGAGAGATCAGCGGCGTGACCGCGACCGATCTGGAGGACCCGGCGCGCTTCCTCCAGGAGGGGGAAGTCGTGCTGAGCGGCCTGGTGTGGTGGAACCCGGGCGACGCGCGCGCCAAGACCGACCGTTTCGTCTCGGCACTGCGTACGTCGGGGGCGACCGCGCTCCTGGCGGGCGAGGAGACCCACGGCACGGTCCCCGACGAGCTGATCGACTCCTGCCGCGAGCACCAGGTGCCGCTGCTCGCCGTCCCCGCGCGGACGAGTTTCCGCGCCATCACCGAGGCGGTGTACCTGCGTCAGTGGGGCGACCTCAGCCGCCTCCCGGCACCGCACTACGCGCTTCCGGAGTACGTACGCACCGAGCTCAGCCGGCTCGTGGACCGCGGCGCGGACCCCGGCGTGCTCCTCGACCGCGCGCTCGCCCCGCTCGGCGGCCCGCCCTGCTACCTGCTGACCAGCAGCGGCCGTACGGTGGCCCGCACCCCGTCGGCACCCCCACTGCCCGCGGACCGCGCCGCACTGAGTGTGCGTGGCGCGGCGGGGACGACGCTGCGGATCCAGGCGGAGAGCGGCACGTACGACGCCTGGCATCTGCACCTTCCGCCGGGCGCGCCGGAGGTGCCGCCGCGTGTGCTGCACGAGATAGCCGAGGTCCTCGCCCAGTCCCGGCACGACCACGACCGCCGCCGGGCGGCGGGACGGCAGACGGAGGACGACATGGTCGCGGCGGTGAGGGCGGGGGTGGCGGGTCCCGGTCCGGACGCCAGGGCGGTGGAGGGCGCGCTGCGGGCGTGCGGTCTTCGGGCCGGGGGCTCGTACCGCGCGCTGGTCGCGACGGCCGGCGGCGCCGAGGGGCGTATGGGCGCCGCCGACGCGCTGACGGAGGCGCTGAGTCACGTGGCTCCGGTCGCCTTCGTCGTGGGCCGGGGCGAGGGGGTCGAGGCGATGGCGATCATCGAGGATCGGGAAGACATCCGACGTCAACTCGTCGACGTATGGCCACTGTTGGCGGAGTGCGAGCCGAAGGCGACCGCGCTCCACGCCGGGGTGAGCGCACCCTGCGCGGCGGCAGGGCTCGGCGCCGCTCTCGGGCAGGCGCGGTACGCGCTCGCGGCGGCCCGGACCACGTCGCCGGGCGCCGCTCGGGTGACGGCGGTCGAGGAGCTGTCGACGCTGGAGTCGCTGCTGGCAGGCGTACCGGCGGAGGTGCGGGCCGCGTACTGCGCGCGCACGCTCGGCCCGCTGACAGAAGCAGACAATGCGTCACATGCCATGCTTCTGGAGACACTTGAGGTCTTCTTGGCGCACAACTGCTCGTGGGCGCGTACGGCCGAGGCGCTGCATCTGCACGTGAACACGGTCCACTACCGCATCGAGCGCGTGGAGGTGCTCACCGGCAGAGACCTCTCCCGCCTCGACCACAAGCTGGACCTACGGGCAGCGCTGCTGTGCCGCTGAGCACCACAGGCCACCGCTCACCCCAGGTCGACATGGACATGAGTCGACTTGACCCGGGCGGTGACGGTCACCCCGACCTCGATGCCGAGCTCCTCGACGGACTCGCGCGTCACCAGCGAGACCACCCGGTGCGGCCCGCACTGGATGTCCACCCGCGCGGCCACGTCGTCGACCGTCACGGCCGTGACGATCCCCACGAAGGAGTTCCGCACCGAGGTGGCCACCCCGCCGGGCACCTCGTACACCCCGACGGCCCGCTCCTGCGCGAACGCGGCGAGCCCGACCCCGTCGATCACCCGGTTGCCCGTGCCGTCCCGCTCCATCCGCAGCCGCCCGGCATCGGCCCACCGCCGCACGGTTTCGGAACTCACGCCGAGCAGCACCGCTGCCTGGCCAATGGTGTACGTGGGCACGCGAGCACTCTAGGCGCGGAGGCGGCCGACAGACCCGCCGACCTCACTCGATGGACTTACTAGGACGTCCAACTATATCTTCGAGGAGATCACCCCAAGATCCACGCGCACGAGCACACGAGCACACGAGTATCTGCCCGGATCCGAGAGGAACCGCCAGCCCATGGCCCCCAGCACCCCCGGCACCGCCCCCGACGCCGAGGACGTCCTGCTGGCACGCCGTGGCCGCGCCGCCTCCCTCACCCTCAACCGGCCGAGGGCGCTCAACGCGCTGACCCACGCCATGGTCCGCCGCATCGACGAGGCACTGACGGCGTGGGAGCACGACCCGGAGGTGGAGACGGTCGTCCTCACCGGCGCCGGCGACCGCGGGCTCTGCGCGGGCGGCGACATCCGCGCGATCCACGACGACGCCCGCTCGGGCGGCACGGCTTCGGCGGACTTCTGGCGTGACGAGTACCGCCTCAACGCCCGCATCGCGCGCTGGTCCAAGCCGTACGTGGCCGTGATGGACGGCATCGTGATGGGCGGCGGGGTCGGCATCTCGGCCCACGGCAACGTACGCATCGTCACCGAACGCTCCCGGGTCGCCATGCCCGAGACGGGCATCGGCTTCGTCCCGGACGTGGGCGGTACGTATCTGCTCAGCCGCGCACCCGGCGAGCTGGGTACGCACCTGGCCCTGACGGGCGCGCCGGTGGGCGCGGCGGACGCGATCGTGTGCGGCTTGGCGGACCACTACGTACCGTCACCCGAACTCCCGGCTTTGCTGGACGAGTTGTCGCTCTCCCCCGTACGGGAAGCACTCCCCCGCCACACCCACCAGCCTCCGCCACCCGGCGTACTCGCCGCCCACCGCGACTGGATCGACGACTGCTACGCGGCGGACACGGTCGAGGAGATCGTGGACCGCCTGCTCGCGACGGGCGTCCAGGAGGCGAAGCAAACAGCCGAAACGATCCTGACGAAGTCCCCGACGTCCCTGAAGGTCACCCTGCGGGCGATGCGCCGAGCCCGTGAACTCCCCACCCTGGAGGAGGTCCTGACCCAGGAGTACCGCATCTCCTGCGCGTCCCTGACCTCCCCGGACCTGATCGAGGGGATCAGGTCCCAGGTGATCGACAAGGACCGGGAGCCTCGGTGGAGGCCGGGGGCGCTGGGTGACGTGACTGAGGGGATGGTGGATTGGTTCTTCACGGGCGCCGACGGCCGGGAGTTCCTCTTCACGTGACGGTGTCGAGCTCAAGCGTCCCGGCAATGACCGCGTCCCTGGACAACACGTATAGGTACCGAGAGCATCCACGACCGGCCGCCCGGACATGCGGGCGGCCGGACCGACATCGCAGGGCTTCACATGCGAAGCGCCGCGCACTCACGCAGCAGCGGTTCCAGGCGCAACTGGTTCTCCCTGCGATCGAACACCTGGAGCGCATCGAGGCAGGTGACAAGCCATCGCGCCTCATCCTCATCCTCGATCTTGAGTCCCACAGCCGTTACCGCGGCCTCCAGATCGAAATGGTCGCCCTTGAACTCCTCCTCGAGGGCTCGGTACCCGGCGGTGAGCAGAGGGTCCGCGTACACACCGGTCGCCTCGACGAAGGCGCGGGCCTCGGACGGGTCCGAGCGCAGGCCCGCCAGGCGGCGGAACACCTCGTCGGAGTCGCCCAGCTCGTCGTGCAGGCGTTGCGCCCGGACGACCAGGAGCGGCCAGCCTCCGGTCAGCTCGTGGAGACGGTCCAGGCGGTCCTCCGTATGAAACATGTTGACACGCTGAGCCCAGCCGCGAAGGCTGCGGCGGTCGTGGCGACGCAGCACCACCGGGGCGGCCGAGGTGTCTTCGGTTCCCATCAGCAGGGAGCGCCACAGGGCCAGTTGGGTGGAGTCGGTGACGAGGACGACCGCCCGGGTGACTCCCGGGGTGGCGGGCAGTAGCGTCTCGGCGAGATCGACCGCCT
This sequence comes from Streptomyces sp. TLI_146, assembly GCF_002846415.1. Lineage (NCBI taxonomy): Bacteria > Bacillati > Actinomycetota > Actinomycetes > Kitasatosporales > Streptomycetaceae > Streptomyces > Streptomyces sp. TLI_146. The sequence continues at coordinate 6,761,518 of NZ_PJMX01000001.1, read as the reverse complement.
CCCGGCAGGTCTCAGGCCGCACCGGATCCCGGTAGTTGACGAAGTCACTGATGACCACCCGTCGCTCGCGGGGCCGTCCTCCGGTGAGCTCCTGCTTGTAGACGCTGGGCTTGCCGACGGGCGGCAGCGTCCAGCCATCGATCGGTCCGGCGATCGTACGGAGGGTCCGCGCAACGTCAGTGACTCCGGTGGCGGATGTGCCGAGGACTACTCGGGTCCGGTTGGACCGCTCGCCCAGAAGATCGTCGAGTTGGGTGTTGGTCAGCGGAGCCGGCTCGCCATCCGGCAGCTCTGGGCGGCCCTCCTGCACGATGCTCTCCTGCAGTTCACAGTCCTGTTCGGCCCTGAGCAGGCGGGCCTCCACCTCGTGGGAGGTACCGATCATGCGCAAGGCGTTGGGGCCGCGCAGATGCCAGCCCAGGCCGTCGTGGTTGGGAGCGAGGATGCCGAGGCCGACCATCTCGGAGAGGTAGGCGCGGAAACCCTCGGTGTCGAGCTGCTCGAACCCCTGGCGCCAGTACGTCTCGCACTCCTCGCGCAGCTCCGTGTCGCTGAGTCGCACCTCCAACCCGTGATGACGGGCGTGGTAAGCGAGAACGTTGGCGATCACGTCGTAGCGGTGGTCGAGACTCAGCGTGTCCTTGAAGGCCGCAGAGATGCCGTCCCTGAGCGCGGCGTCCGACTCCACGACCTCGATGTCGGTCACCTCCACCTCATAAGAGGGTCCCTCGGCTCCGCGCCGCGCCCGCTTGCGGTGCATCAGCTCGACCAACCGGTGTCCGAACATCTGCAGCAGGAAGGGCTGGTAGGAGCAGTAGCCGAGGACACGGTTGACGAGATCCAGGTCCTTGAATTCGAACCCGAGCGCCCGCATCGGCTCCACCAGAAGCTCGGCCGCGGACTGGGGGGCCAATGGGCCGATCACCTTTGGAGTCTGCGCCAGGTGCCCGAACGGTCCGTTGCTCGCGAGCTTGGAGAAGCGCTGCACGGAGTGCAGTCCGGCGAAGACGACCTTGGCGCGGTCCTTCGTGTCGGACCCCAGGCCCTTGAGCTTCTTGGTCTGGTCGAAGCGAGGAGCGTCCGCCTCGAAGAACTGGTCGCACTCGTCGAGCAGGATGAGCAGACGGCGGCGCGTGTCCCCGTCGAGCCAGGCTCGAATGCCGACGCGTACCCGCTCGGAAATCTCCTGCCGTTTCCTGCGCCCCTGCGGGCGGTCGTCAAGGATCTCCGCCTCGGCCAGCTCCCGCTCCAGGACGCTCCACAACGCCTCCGGACCGAACGAGCTGCCTTTGCCGATGTTCTCCTGGTCCAGGTTGACGTACACCGCTTGGTGGTAGCCGGGGCGCTGCTCCGTGAACCGCTCCCCGGCATCGGCTAGCAGTGCCGACTTGCCAAGACCTCGGCCGCCGTAGATGACCTGGGTACCGCGCGGGTCGAGGATGCTCTTGCGTTCGGCGTCACGGCCGTAGAACATCTCGCCGCCGATCCGGCCACGCTTCTCCCTGATGTACGGGTTGACACCGGAGAAGGGCAGCATGGTCTGTGTCGCTGTACTGACCTGGCGATTGCCACGGGCGGCGAGATAGGCAAGGGCCGCGTCGTCCACCACCATCAGCGGCTGCAACCGACTGGAACCGACGGCGAGTTCGACGCGAGCCTCGCGGCTCAGCGTGCCGAAGTAGACGACGAGGAGGCTCGCATCGCTGGTGTCACGCTCTGCCCAGCTCATGACGACCTTCGCGGGCGGTCTGCCCCAGACCACCATCACCCGAAGGTTGCCACCCTGTTCCCTGATCTGAGAGCCGAACGCGGGCGCCTTCGCCCTGCCGTTGATCTCCACCCCAGTCGCTTCGAAGAGACGATATTCCCGCCGGTGCTGGGACCTGTCGTCGAGCGCTCTGGCACTCTTGGCGTCATAGCCGAGGAGCTTGAGCAGCGGCGGTACCTGCCTCGTCGGAGCCACTTGGATCCGGTCATTCCGCTCCGTGGAGGCCATCGCGTGCCACTCGTCGAGGGCGTCGGCCGCGAGTGCCGCCTCGTCCGTGGAAAGGCCGCCATAGTCCAGGATGGGAAGCGAGGGATGCTTGCCACCCGATCGGACCAGATCGACGAGGTTGCGGTCGATGCCTCCCGGCAGACCGTCGGGCACAGCCGGGAAGAAGTCGGGTAGGTGCGACTCGCCTCCCTCGATCTCCGGGACCGGTTCGCCGATTTCCAGGAAGTAGACGAGGTCGGCGGCGGTGGCCAGGTCGTTCGTCTCCAGGCGTCGCAGCACCTGGGCACGCTCCTCCGCGGTGGGCTCCAGGGCGTCGAGCCGGGCGCGGATCCGATCGGACGCCTGTCGGCGGAAGGCGGGCAGGTCGCTCCGAACCGTGTCCAACGCCCGCCGCACGTCCAGCAGGTCATGCCGGTCGGCGTCCTCCAGGCGGTCATGAGCGTCGGCCAGCAGTTCCTGAAGGCCCAGGTCCTGGTCCTCGGTCACGGCTCCGTCAGCCTGGGCACGGTGCAGCTCGGCGACGAGTTCGCCGTGCGCCTTGCGCAGTTTCGTGCGCCGGGCGGATTCCCGTCTGTCGATCTCAGCATCGTCGAACGGGACGAACTCATCGGCCCGAGACCCGGGCAGCAGGCCTAGTTCGGCCAGTTCGACGATGCTACGGGCCGCGGCGAAGGCGTCTCGGGAGAGTCGCTCGTCGAGGGCGTCCCGCCAGCTCCGGTCGACCGCGTTCAGCAGTGCCTCGAGCGAGGGCCGCTCGTCACAGGTGTCACACACCTTCAGCAATTCGGCGTCCAGCACGAGCTCCGGGCGGACCGAAACACCCGAGCGCCTGGCCATGGCGTCACCGGCGAGCATGGCGAACAGCTCCTCCATCGACGCGCGTGCGGCCCAGGCCGTCGCGGCGGCGAGGGCATCCGAACGCCGCGCCATCTGCTCCAGCTCCATCAGCGCCGCCTCTTGGCCGTCCAGCAGGGACCGACGCAAAGAGGCGATCTCCTTGGCCGCCCGGTTCCCATCGGAACGGTCACTGCGCCGGGTACCTTCGACCGCCAGGCACCACTCCTTGACCAGACTGACGGCTCGCTCCACCAAGTGGACCAGATCCTGGCGCCCGGAGCCTTGGAGCGGCTTGCCACTGGACGAGCGGTGCTTGCGGTCCATGCGGTCGATCTCGCTGTTGATCTCGGCCAGCCTGCCCAGCCGCTCGGCCTGTTCCCGCACCTGCTGCATCGCTTCGCGACTGTCGCCGGCGACGGTCGTGAGCAAAGATCCCAGCATCCCGTCCTCCGGAGCGAGCCAGCACTTGGCGATCTCCGTCGCCCGCGCGAACCGCAGCCTCTGCGGCGCGAGAAGGGCACGGCTCTGCTCGCGCAGCTCCCGCACCCGAACCTCGCTTTCGGAGGCACCGGCAACCAGCGGAGAGGCGATCATCAGGGCACCGCTGAGGGCCCGGTCGGCGACGGCGGTTCCCGCCTCCGCGAGCCCCTCAGGGAGCCGGGGCACCAGCGCCTTGAGCTGGGCCCCTGCCGAGTGGTCACCAGTGATCAGGGCGGTTCGCAGCAGTGCGGGCAGCAGGAGGAGTTCACTGCCCTCGGTGTCCGGGCCCGCGTATCCGCCGTACTGCTGGAGCAGGTCTGCCGTCAGGCGGGCAGCCCTACTGTCACCGGAGGTGAGCAGCGCGGCGGCACCGGCCAAGCGGAGTGCCACCACCTGAGGCTCGGGGTAGCCGGCGGCCCTCGCCAGATGTTGGGCCAGTCCGAAGCGCCGCTTCACGACCAGATGCGCCAAGGCCTGCTCGGCCGCGGCCTCATCAAAGGCATCACCCACGGCCGGAGCCGCCTCGCGGACGAGCGTGTCCTCGGCGGGACGGATAGGTGGCGCCGCGGAATCCGAGACAATCGCCTCCGGCTCCGTCAACGAGTCCGGGTCTCTGTCCACGGAGGGCATGGCATGCGCTTCGGTAACGTGGACCGGCTCGGAGACCGCTGTCGCGACAGGCGTGTCCTGGCCGGTGGGAGGTGTCGGGTCCTTCTCTGCAGCTGGCGCGCCCTGCCCATCGAGGGCAGACGTGGGCTCGTAGGCCGTCACGGCTTCCGGTTCGGAGATGTGCCGGGGCGCGGGCTCCTCAACGGGGCGGCGGGCAGTCTCCTCCGGCTCTCCGGACGGTGGCAGGTCGGCGTACTTCACAGTCGTTTCGCCGCCGGCGTGCTCGGCGGCGCGTCTCGCCTCGGCCTCATCGGGTTCACCACCGGCGTCCTCCGGCTGGGCCAACGTGAGTTCAGCTGCGATGACCACCGCTATGGCGCAGGTGGGCAACGTCTGCACGACCTGCTCCTGCAGGGCCAGGATCTCCGCCGCGGCATCCGCCTGCCGCCCGAGCCCGATGATCCGGGCCAAGGCGGCCAACGCGGCGCTTTCATCCCATTGCCGGTCCTCCCACAGCGCAGTGTCCAGCAAGCAACGGGCCGCGCTGCGCACGGCGTCAGCGGCAGCGGCAGCCGCGGCGGAGCTGTCCGGCCGGGCGGTGACATTCAGCAGTTCGCGCAGCAACTCCCGTGCCCGGAGGTCATGCTCGCGCACCGCCCCGTAAGCACGTGCGGCACGAGTCAACTCCTCCAGACGGCGCGGCACTTCCACGATCCCCACCGCGCGGAGCACCGCGTCGACGCTGTCGAAGGCAGCTCCCAGCGCGACCAGTGGAGCCAGGTCCTCGCTCCGCGGAGGGCAACCGTCCATGATCGAGCCGATCACGTTCTCGGCAGCTTGCCGGGCACGCGCGAGAGCTGACTCCAGTTGCCTGCATGCCGACTCCGGATCCGTCCCCTCGTCGGTACCGATGTCGTCGGACGCCGCAGCGGTCATCTCGTGAGGAGTGCCGAGATCGAGTACCCCGGTCTGGTAGGAGGGGGGATCCCCGCCCGCCCGCTCAGTGACGGCTGGGCGTACGGTCTTTCCCTCGCCCGGGAGCAGCGAGTCGTCGGCTTCCGCTGCTCCGGGGACGAAGCCAGGGTGCGCCTCGACGAGGGACCGTGCCGCCGCAGCAACAGCTACGAGCTGAGCAGTCTCCTTCCCGTCGGCCATCACCGCGAACCAGTCCTGGTCCGCCGCCCAGGCAAGGATGTGGGCGCTGGCAACGGAGGCATGGCACCACGCGAACACAGTGGCCCGGACGAGCGTCGTGCCCCACCGGGCAACGGGGTCGGGAACGGTCTCACCCCGCGGTGCGAAGACGAAGTCACTCACCTGATTCATCACGGTGACCGTGAGTGCTCTGATCCCGTGCGTGGCGGTCTGCTGCCGGGACTCACGCCGCAACCTGGCGAGCACGTCCCGGCACAGGGCACCGCTCACCCGACGGGGGGCCGCCATGCGGATCCCCAGACTGCCGAGCAACTGCTGCCGGTCCTTTGGCCGCAGGGAGTTGAAGGCCAGTTCCACCATGTCGACCGTGAGGTCGTTCAGGGCGGCGATCGTCGGCGGCTCCAAGGCGTTGAGCGCGACAGCCAGGCCTTCGAGGTCTTGCGCCGGGACGCTCACCGGGGACCACGGCGGCCCCGTGACGACGCGGTAGCGGTCTTGCATGTACGCGTACTCCGTTTCTGTGGACACAGGGACGAAAGAGGGGAGCCGTCCGGACCCGTGGACACGCGAAGAGGTGACGGATCAGTGACCGCGCATATGTTCGGTTACGAACGTGTATCCGTAGGGAAGTTCCCAGCCGTCCGCCTTGCCGAGCCTGCGGCAGTGCTCCCGAAAGGCGACACGCTGCACTTCACTGGGCGAACATCCCGGTCGCAGGCGGCGCAGATGGCCGGGGACGAACTGAACGCCTCGCATCTCCTCGCCTCCCAATCCGGTGCCGCCCCAGGGACGTATTACGCGCGTGGCAGCGGGGCGGTAGGCGATGAGGGGGATGGTTCGCTGCCCGTCGCGCGGCGGGAAATGCGGCTGCCCCCAGGAGTCCCGGCTACCGAGGGCCGGTTCCAGAAGCCTTTCCGCGAGGAGTTCCACCACAGCCGATTCCAGCGCGGCGGCCTGCGATCGAGCCGGCCAACGCCCGTAGGCCGCGCTCGGCAGCACCGAACGGTCCAGGAGAGCATGGCCATCCAGGGTGAGCAGGCCGCAACGGCGCACGGTGCGCATGACCAGTTGCCGGGGGCCGAGCCCGACCGCGCTGTCACCGTAGCGGTCGCTTCCCGGGACGTCCTCCCTCGTGAGCACACGGGGCTCATAGCAATGGCCGGTGACACGGTCACCGACCTGCACTCGTTCCGCAAGCCGCGTCGTGGCCAGCCGGATCAACGAGCTACCGCGGAGACAGCGCAGCTCCAGCATCAGGCCCGGGAAGAAGTCGCGCGGCCAGACAATCCCGGCCAACCGGCCCGACTCGTCACCGAGTTCGGCGATGACATCCTGCACCGCCTCTTCCGGGCCCAACACCTCACCCTCATGGTGGAGTTCAAGGCGAATCTGGCGGCACGCACCGGCAGAACCGCGAAGTTCTTCCACGACGCACAGAGGCAAGGGGAACCACCCGTCGATGAACTGGGACAGTCGCAGGGGCACCCGCCAGACGATTTCCTGTGCATCACTCCGCAAGAGTTCGCCGATACTCAGAGCGGCGTCGTCGGCCAGGCACAGATCCTCGGGCTCCAACTCTGTTGTCGGTTCCGGCTCCAAGGGCGGGGGTAACGTGGACGTCCACCCCCGCCCGGCCGGAGCGAAGGTGTCTCCCGCCGCTTCCGCGCCACCGGGATAATGGGACCGCCACACGCCTCCGCTTTCGAAGGCATCATCGAGCGTGATCCGGGAGCCCGTCTCGAACAGCCCGTGCTCGCTGTTCCCTTGGACGACGTCGGTGAGCGCCACGTTCGCCCGGCACACCGCTGCGGCGTACCCCACTCCCCTGAGTAACTCCGTCGCTCCCGGGAATCCACGGATCCTCGGCCCGACGGCTGTATACACGGTGACCGGCGTGGTGAGACCGTAGCGCCGCCGCTCCGGAGTGGCCGCGCGCTCGACCTCCGCGGCGAGCGACCTGAGGTCATCCCCTCCCAGCGGCCCGGGGTCCCGCCAGCATTCCGCGAGGGAGGTCCGGCTCATGGCGTAGTCCCGCCACGTGCGCAAGGCGGCGCTGGAGTCGAGTACACCCTTCACCGTGTCGAGGAGACCGAGCAGGCCCGCCCTCAGGTCGTCGTCCTGTGTGCCACCCACCAGCGCAGCCAGGGAAACGGGAACGAAGGGGCTGAGCAGTTGTTCCCGCGCCGTCGTCAGCAGATGCTCCGCATAAGCCGTCAGGTCGTCGCGCCGGGCCGCCTCCGGGGACGGATAGCACACGTCGACCACGACATGCCCGTCCTCGTTCATCCAGCGCCGACGCGTGCGTAAGCGGTGGAGCTGGGCCGACGACAGGCTCAGAGCCGGCCCGAAGGCATCGAGGTCCGGGACCAGGAGCTCCCTGCGCCGTAGCCCGACATCTTCTCCCGGCCTGCCCGGGCCCTCGGCGCCCGCAGGCGCCCCCGAAACCCAGGCCGGCACGTCACCGAGGGCACCGACCTCAGGGTGGGCGCCTTCCCGATAGACGATCTCGGCGTAAACCGGGTCCGACCCGGTGGTGACGCGCACCATCGCACCGACCGGGAGCACGGGGGCACACTCACCGAAGGTGATCACAGGGAAGTCGTCGAGGCGGAGTGGGCTGCCGCCGTAGCCGTCGCCACCGAGGTCGTACCCGAAGTACACGGCGTTGAAGGCGACGGCGGTGTGGACGGGCGCCGGACGAACCGAGACGACTGCTTCGAGATAGTGCCGCAACCGGCCACGCTCTTCGTCGGGTACGGCGCCGTAGCCCTTCGTCATGGCAGCGGTCAGCAGGGCCCGTTCCCCGTACGGATCAGGCACCTGCGCCCTGTCGTCGGGCGTCAACGACGCCTGCGACCCCCCATGTTCGTCAACCGTTGCTGATAGATACGGGTCCCCACCCATGACACCTCCGCCGCGCTTCAGCCGCTGCGGTCTGACGTGCGGTAATCCCCGCAGGGTATGCCCATCCGAAACATTCCGGAAGCACTTTCGTCACTTTACGGTGGCCAACAGTGACTCATACGGAGTCCTCAAGCCTTGTGCTCGCACGGCACCAGCTGCCGTTCTGTCAGAAACGGCGTCGCCCGAGGGGGGCTTCGGAGTAACGCGGCTCGGTCCTCGTCCCGCACAGGCTCCAGAATCGCCACACACTCCACGTGAGCCATCGGAAAGCAGGGCAGGTCGTCGGCGACGGCGCCGCGCACCTCTCGCTTTGTGGTAGTGCGGACAACCCTCTCGTACGTACGGGAGAGGCCCGGGCCAGACGCGGTTGGCCGTGCCGACAAGGTGGATGCTCTGGCGAATGATCTCCGCCTCGCTGATGCCGCGCCTCTCGGTGGCCACCCGCGTAGGAAGCCTCGATGGCAACCCAAGTGCCACACCTGCGTCACGGCTCGCCCGTCGTCCCCCGCGCCGCTTCCCCGGCGACGTAATGGAGGCATGCCTCCAGCCCGCAGCAGGCCGCCCCCGAGTCCGGCGACGTCCCGGGCCCGGTCGCCGAGGACCTCGCGTTGTACCGGGAGGAATTCCGGCCGCGTCTGCCGGAGTCACTGGACGACCTGCACGCCTCCGCCCAAGGACTCGTCGAACTGCCGCTGCGATGCTCGCGCACTGCGCATACAGGCGCAGCATGGTCGGGATCCGGTGCAGCGTCTGTTCGGCAGCAACACCTACGTCGAGGTCAGCTCGGTCTCGAACGCCCGCGGCCACCAAGCCCGGCGCGGCAACATCCGCTACCGCCCGGCCGGTAGTGACAAGGCGGCGTACACGCCCACACCCTCAACGCCTAGGCCCTCGCCACCGGCCGTCCGCTGCCCGCGATCCTCGAAAAGCACCAGCGACCCCGACGGCACGGTCACCGTTCCAGAGACGCTGCGGCGCTGGGGCGGTGCCGGGGCCGGGGTGCTCGACGAGCAGTAGTTCCCCCATGCCTGTTGTGGCCGCCCGCGGGGAGCACTCCTCGGCAGGCGGCCACACGTCGCCTTTGTGAATCTGCCACTCCACCGGAATCCCAGCGGCAGCCGACGGCGAGCGCACTGAGCCCAGCTCAGTGGCCTTCCCCCAGCCATGCTGCCGGCGGAACACCGCTGTCAGCGCCGCCGGGTACGGTGGCCCTGCGCGCGACCGTGCACGGGGCGGGGTCGCGGAGTCGTCCGTTGGGCGGGCAAGGGGGAGCTGGTGGCGCCGAGGCCGGGTGGTGAGACGGACAAGTTCGGCAACCGCTACGAGGGGGCCTGGACGATCAGGCACGCCTTGTACATCCTGCTCGGGCACGGCGATTCACTCACCCTCGAACCGAACGGAATCCTGGGCGAGGGAACCGAGTTCGTCTACCGCCACGGCGGCCGCACCGAGGTGCACCAAGTCAAACGACAGAACCGTAATGCCAACGGCTGGAACGTCGCGTCCCTGGAGGCAAAGGGGATTTGGCGGCATCTGCGCACCCACGCCGAGGCGGGCCACGAGTTCCACTTCGTCTCCATGGTGCCGGCCCGGCCGCTCCAGGAACTCGGCGACCGCGCCCGTCGCTCCGACGACTTCCCCTCCTTCGTCCGTGACTGGCTGACGGACGAACTCCGTGCTCCCTTCGACGAACTTGCGGCCCCCCGGATCTATGGCGCACCGGAAGCAGCATGGCGCATGCTCCGTTCCCTGTGGGTGGAGTGGCCCGATGAGCGCGACGTGGTCGCCGTCAATGCAGCCCTCGCCGAAAGGGCGCTGGCCGGGGCTCCCGGCCGCCTGGCGGCCCTCGCCTTGGGCGACCTCCTCCTGAACTCCCTGGGCACGCGCCTCGACGCGGCGGCCTTGGCGGCCCAACTCCCGCAGTACGGGCTGCAGTACGCGATCCCACAAGAGGGAGACGCTGTGGCACCGTCGGCGGGTGGGGCCACCCGCCTCCGCGTTGCCCGTCGGACCACCCCCGCCCTTTCGGGGCTGCCTACCCTGTCCGGCACATTCACCGGTAGGGAAGCCGCTATGGCCGAGCTGCTCGCGGTGCTGGACCCGGGTGCCATCGGCGAAGGGTCGGCGGTCCACGTCGTAGCTGGGTTGCCCGGCGTCGGAAAGACCGAGTTGGTGCGGCAGGTTGCCCATCGCGCCCATGGGCGGGACGGGTGGTTCGCCGGTGTCCTTGTCGCCGAGCTCTACGGATACGACCCTGCCCGCCGTCAGGGCCCCGACGAGGCACTCGCCTTCATGCTCCGGGGGTTGGGCATCGACCACGAGCACATCCCCGTGGGGCTCGAGGACCGCGCGCGGCTGTACCGATCGACGCTGCGCAACCGAGCCGACGGGGGCCAGCGCACTCTGATCGTCCTCGACGACGCCATGGACGGCGAGCAGGTCCGGCCCCTCCTCCCAGGTGACGCACGCACCCCCGTACTGATCACCTCCCGACACACGCTGTCCGACCTCGATGCTCGCCTGCACGACCTGACCATCCTCAATCCCGTGGACTCCCTAGATCTGCTCCGCCTTGTCCTGCGGGCGAGCCGGGGCGAGGGGGACACGCGGGTCGACGACGCCCCAGACGCGGCAGAGGCCATCGCCCGGCAGTGCGGGTACCTGCCGCTGGCGCTGCGGATTGTCGCCGCTCTCCTCGCGGACCAGCCTGCCAGGCCGCTGTCCTCGATGGCCCGGGCTCTGGACGACGAGCATCGTCGCCTGCGTCGGTTGAGCCGGGGGAACCTCGCGGTACGAGCCGCTTTCGAACTGTCCTACCAGCACCTGCCGCCGGACCAGGCACGGCTCTTCCGGCTCTTCGCGCTCAACCCCGGCCCCGACGTCTCGACCGAGTCCGCGGCCCAGCTATGCGATGTCGACCCGGACACAGCCGAGGAACTCCTGGAAGCCCTGGGGCGCGGCCATCTGGTGCAGAGCGCGGCCACATACGGCCGGTGGCGCATGCACGACCTGATCAGGCTCTACGCGGACGAGACCGGGCGGGCGGAGCAGTCCGACGACGATCGCTCCGCCGCCTCGGCTCGGCTGCTCCGCCACTACGCGGGCCGCCTGGCCGAGGCGCACGGCCATCTCGTCCCGGGTCAGTCTCCGGCGCCCCGGTTCGCCGACCGGAGCGCCGCGCTCTCCTGGCTGGATGAAGAACGGGCGAACCTCGTCGCGGCCATCACCGCAACACCCCGCGCACCTAACTCCTACGCCATCCTGCAGATGGCGATACGTATCGGCGACTACCTCAAACTGCGGCGAGGCTTCGCCGAATTGACGGCCGTATACGACAGCGCGCTGGAGCTCTGCCTCGGAAGCGCCCATACCCGCGTCCGCGCCGCGCTCATCGACGCACGTGCATGCGCTCTCAGAGGACTGACCCGGTTCTCCGAAGCAGTTGCCGCACACGAGCAAGCCCTCAGCGCCCACAGGGCGGAGGGCTTCCTTCTGGGCGAAGCGGAGGTGCTGACCAACCTCGGTTACACCCTCCAAGAGATGCGTGACATCGAGCGGGCTGTACTCGTGCTGCGAAAGGCCGTGGTCCTCCAGGCCAAGACGGGAAATCGCCGTGGCGAAGCCGCCGCGCTCAACAATCTCGGACGCTCTTTGGAAGAGTCGCGCTGCTACGAGGAGGCGGTGGGCGTATACCACCGGGGTATCGAGATCTGCCGCCTCCTCGGGGACTGGCACCTTGAGGCGATCGCCCAGAACAATCTGGGCCTGGCTCTAAGGGAGCTAGGGCAGGCCGGTGAAGCTGCGGCTGCGCACGCGGCCTCACGGGACTCCTTCCGCAAGGCCGACGATCGCCACGGTGTCGCTATGGCCCTCGCCAATCTGGGCACGGCTCTGCGACAAGGCGGATTCGGTGGCGATTCGGAAGTTCTTGAGGAGGCCGTCGCCATATGTCGCGACATCGGGGACAAGCTCGGGGAAGGCATTGCGCTGACGAACCTCGGGGCCAGTCGGAACCAGGCAGGCGCATCGGCCGAGGCCGCTCAGATGCTAACGAGGGCGAGCGAGCTGCTCAAGGAGGCCGGCAACGCTCACGCGCAAGCCAAGGCGCTGATGAACCTGAGCGAAGTGTGGGCGAAACTAGAGCTCCCGGACCGGGCCACGGAAGCAGTCCGTGAGGCGATCACGCTCTTCCGAACGGCACGGGACCGCCATGGAGAGGGGTACGCACTTTCCCTGCTTTCGTCGGCTCTGTGGGCGACAGACCCAGTGGAGGCCATCGCGCTCGGTACAGCGGCGGTCGCCGCACTCGGCGAGACCAACGACGAGGCGCTGACCAAACAGGTGGTTGCGCTCGTGACCAGGATGCAGGAGTCCGTCGACAGCGGACTCCCTGCGGGCACCCAGACCGGTTCGCGAAGGTAGCAGTGCCTTGAACCACCGCTACAGGAACAAGCGACGGCGCCCGCTGCCCGTTGACGCCCTCGAAGCACAAGATGACCTGCGCTTGCGCCTCCGGCTAGAACGCCTGGCCGCCTCAGGGCGCTTTCAATTACCTACGTCCTGTGGTGCCAGGAGAGAAGCCTTCTCGCTCCGGGGTCCCCGGAGCGAGATCCGGACCGAGTGCGGACCAATACAGCTGACAACCGCGATACAGCCGCTGCTAGACGTCAGGGTGTCTGCCGCAAGAACCGAGAACCCTGCAGGACGTTGCGCACGCAGGGACAAACACACCGCTAACCGTCACGAGACCCTCAAGGCCCTGCCGCACTCAGGCCAGCAGGCCGCCTGACCAGCGAAACGAAATGCCTGACGTCCCATCAGAACGAGCCTCAAATGAGCATCACGAACGCCATTTCAGCGTCAAGATATCGCCCGTAGCGCCGACACGGCACATAACACGCAAAACGCCAGGTCAGGCGCCCTTTTCCGCAGGCTCAAGAATCGCCACACACTCCACATGATGAGTCATCGGAAAAAGATCGAACGCCCGCAGCGTCCGCACCTTGTAGCCGCCCGTCGCGAAGTACGCCAGATCCCGCGCCAGCGCCGCCGGGTCGCAGGCGACGTAGGCGATGCGGCGGGCGCCCAGGCCCGCGAGGTACTTGACCGTCTGCTTGCCCGCGCCCGCTCGGGGCGGGTCCAGGACGATCAGGTCGGCCTCGGTGATCTTCGTGCGGGGCAGGACCTGCTCGACCTTGCCCTGTTCGATGCGTACGCGGGGGAAGTCGGCCAGGTTGTGGCGGGCGTCCTCCACCGCGCGCTTGCCCGACTCGATGCCCAGGACCGCGCCGGTCTCGCCGAGGCGCTCGGCGAGGGCGCCCGCGAAGATGCCCACGCCGCAGTACAGGTCGAGCGCCATCTCGCCCTTGCGCGGCATCAGGCCCTGCATCACGGCCTTGACCAGGGTGTCCGCGGCCTGCGGGTGGACCTGCCAGAAGCCGCCCATGCCGACGCGGTACGTACGCTCGTCAGCGCGCTCGCGGACGAACGCGCGGCCGTGGACGCGGTGGACTCCGCCGTCCTTCTCCTCGACCCGCAGCACCGACACCGGCTTGTCGAGCTCCACCAGCGGGAGGCGGCCGCCCGCGCGCGGGGTCAGGACCACCTGGCGGTCGTGCGAGCCCGTCGCGGCGATCGCCTCGACCGACTCCATCTGCGGCCACTCGCGCTTCTCGATGCCCAGCTCGCTGACGCCGGGCGCCGCGATCATGCAGTGGTCGATCACCTGGACGTCGTGCGAGCGGTGCTTGCGCAGGCCGGCCCGGCCGTCCTCGTCGATGGCGTACTGGACGCGGGTGCGCCACTGCGGGACCTGGCCCGCGGGGAGCTTGTCGCCCTCGGCGGGCATGACCGTGCCGTCCCAGCCGGCCTCCTCGGGCGTCAGCCCGGCGAGCCGCTGCAACTGCTCGGCGATGACCTCGCCCTTGAGGCGGCGCTGCGCGCCCGGCTTCGCGTGCTGCCAGTCGCAGCCGCCGCACTTGCCCGGGCCCGCGAACACGCACGGCGCCTCGACCCGGTCCTTGGACGCGGACAGGATCTCGACCGCGTCGGCCCGCAGATACCGGGAGTCCTCCTCGCCCTCCGTCACCCGGGCCACGACCCGCTCGCCCGGCAGCGCGTGCCGCACGAAGAGAACCCGGCCCTGCTCCGTGCGGGCGATGCAGTGGCCACCGTGCGCCACGGGGCCGACCTCGACCTCGTACTCCTCCCCGACCAGCGAGGGCGCGGACGAAGCCTCGGACGAGGACGCGGGCTCGTTCTGCATTGCGGGCGTTGAGGGCATTGAGGGGGACTCCAGGGTGCCAGGGGAAGAACGGGGAAGGGGGCCGCCGTCCCCGTAGGAGACCCTCACAGGTCCCGTACGGACAGCAGCCCCCCAGTCTACGTGCGCGCGCCGACGACGCCGACCGCTCGGCCACAGCCGCTCGGCCCGAGCGGCTCAGCGCGAGCGGATCAGCCCGAGCCGATCGACCCGAGCCGATCAGCCGAACCGCTCACCCCTTGCCGCTCGGCTCCTTCGGCCGCTGCGGTGCCACCGGGCCACGCCGCACCGAACCCGGCGCGTTCCACTCCTGCCGCTTGCGGGCCCGCTTCTTGGCGGCCTCCGAGGACTGGAGCTGGTAGGGGACGGACGTCACCATCACGCCCGGTGTGAAGAGCAGGCGGCCCTTCAGGCGCAGGGCGCTCTGGTTGTGCAGCAGGTGCTCGTACCAGTGGCCCACCACGTACTCGGGGATGTACACGCTCACCGCGTCGCGCGGGCTCTCGCGCCGCAGGCCCTTGACGTACTCGATGACCGGGCGGGTGATCTCGCGGTACGGCGAGTCGATGATCTTCAGCGGTACGTCGATGCCGCGCCGCTCCCACTCGTCCTTGAGCGCCTTGGTCTCGGCCGCGTCCACGCTGACGCTGATCGCCTCCAGCTGGTTGGCGTGCAGCAGCTTGGCGTAGGCGAGGGCGCGCAGGGTGGGCTTGTGCAGCTTGGAGACCAGGACCACGGAGTGGACGCGGGAGGGGCGCACGTACTCGTCCGGGCGCTCCTCGGCCGCCGCGATCTCGTCGGCCACCTTGTCGTAGTGCTTGCGGATCGCGGTCATCGTTCCGTAGAAGATCACCATGCCCATCAGGGCGACCCAGGCGCCGTGGGTGAACTTGGTGGCGAGCACGACGACCAGGACGAGGCCGGTGAAGAAGGCGCCGAAGGCGTTGATCGCGCGGGAGCGGACCATGTGCCGGCGCTTGGCCGGGTCCTGCTCGCCGGCCAGGTGCCGGTTCCAGTGCCGGACCATGCCGGTCTGGCTGAGGGTGAACGAGACGAAGACGCCGACGATGTAGAGCTGGATCAGCCGGGTCGAGTCCGCGCCGTATATCACCACGAGCAGGACCGCGGCCCCGGCCAGCAGCACGATGCCGTTGGAGAACGCCAGGCGGTCGCCGCGGGTGTGCAGCTGGCGCGGCAGGTAGCGGTCCTGCGCGAGGATCGAGCCGAGCAGCGGGAAGCCGTTGTACGCGGTGTTCGCGGCCAGGAACAGGACCAGCGCGGTGGCCGCCGCCAGGATGATGAACAGGAAGCTGCCCTTGCCGAAGACGGCCTCCGCGACCTGCGAGATCACCGGGTTCTGGACATAGCCGTCGCCGACCGGGACGCCGTTGCTGAGCAGGTCGGTGGCGGGCTTCTCGGCCATCCGCACCTTGGTGGCCATGGCCAGCGCGATGATGCCGCAGAACATGGTGACCGCGAGGGCGCCCATCAGGGCGAGAGTGGTCGCCGCGTTCTTGGACTTGGGCTTGCGGAAGGCCGGGACGCCGTTGCTGATCGCCTCGACGCCGGTGAGCGCGGCACAGCCGGAGGAGAAGGCGCGGAGCAGCAGGAAGACGAGCGCGAAGCCCGCCAGGCCCTGGTGCTCGGCGTGGATCGTGTAGTCGGCCGTCGGGGCCTTCATCGTGTCGTCGAGGACCATGCCCTTGAAGGCGCCCCAGGCGATCATGACGAAGACGCCGCCCACGAAGACGTACGTGGGAATGGCGAAGAGCTTGCCCGACTCCTTCACGCCGCGCAGGTTCATCAGCGTGAGCAGCACGATGACGACGACCGCGCAGAGCACCTTGTGCTCGACGACGAACGGGACGGCCGAGCCGAGGTTCTCGATGCCGGAGGCGATCGAGACGGCCACGGTCAGGACGTAGTCGACGAGGAGCGCGCTGGCGACGGTGAGTCCGGCCTTGGGTCCCAGGTTGGTGTTGGCGACCTCGTAGTCACCGCCGCCGCTGGGGTAGGCGTGCACGTTCTGCCGGTACGAGGCGACCACGGTGAACATCAGCACCACGACCGCGACCGCGATCCAGGGGCTGAAGTGGTACGCCGACACACCCGCCACGGAGAGCACCAGGAGGACTTCTCCGGGCGCGTACGCAACGGACGAGAGCGGGTCGGACGCGAAGACGGGGAGCGCGATGCGCTTGGGGAGGAGCGTTTCTCCCAGCTTGTCGCTGCGCAGCGCCCGGCCGATCAGGATCCGTTTGGGCACGTCGGTCAGTTTGGACACAACAGAGAAGAGTAAGGGCTATGGATTGACACGGCCCACCCGCCACCCCCCATCCGTACGAGAGAGCCGCCCGCATGGCCGTGACCACGGCCCCGGCCACCGCGCGGGCGGCGCGTGGCGGGAGTGAACGCCGGGGCGGTTTCCCGCGTCTCTGCCTGTGCGACGGGGGTGCGGCGGCACGGCGTGGCGTGGCGGGCTCACCGGCCGCGCCCGGGGAAGTACCGACGCTGGTGAGTGCATCCCGCCACGAGCCGCATAAGCTCGTCACCGGGCAACGCCGACAAGGAAGTATGTGAGGGGACGTGCACATCGTCATCATGGGCTGCGGGCGAGTGGGAGCCGCTCTCGCGCAGACCTTGGAGCAGCAGGGGCACACGGTCGCCGTCATCGACCAGGACCCCACGGCCTTCCGCAGGCTCGGTTCGGGGTTCAGCGGGCGCCGGGTCACCGGCGTCGGCTTCGACCAGGACACCCTGCGTGAAGCGGGGATCGAGGAGGCCGGCGCGTTCGCGGCGGTCTCCAGCGGCGACAACTCCAACATCATCGCGGCCCGGGTGGCCCGCGAGATGTTCGGGATCGAGAACGTCGCGGCCCGCATCTACGACCCGCGCCGCGCCGAGGTGTACCAGCGGCTCGGCATCCCGACGGTCGCCACGGTCCGCTGGACCGCCGACCAGATGCTGCGGCGGCTGCTGCCGTCCGGCGCGGAGCCGCTGTGGAGCGACCCGAGCGGTGCGCTCCAGCTGGCGGAGGTGCACACCTCCACGGCCTGGATCGGCCACAAGATCAGCAAGCTGCAGGAGGAGACCGGCGTGCGCGTCGCCTTCCTCACCCGGCTGGGCGAAGCGGTGCTGCCGAGCTCGCAGACGGTGCTGCAGGAAGGTGACCTGGTCCACGTGATGATGCGTACGGACGAGGTCGAAAAGGTCGAGGCGGCCTTCGCCCAGGGTCCCGAGGAGGGCGGTCACTGATGCGCGTCGCGATTGCCGGGGCCGGCGCGGTGGGTCGTTCCATCGCGGGCGAGCTCCTGGAGAACGGTCACGAGGTGCTCCTCGTCGACAAGGCGCCCACCGCCATCTCGGTGGAGCGGGTGCCGCAGGCGGAGTGGCTGCTGGCCGACGCCTGCGAGATCACCTCGCTGGACGAGGCGGCGCTCCAGCGCTGCAACGTGGTCATCGCGGCCACCGGCGACGACAAGGTGAACCTGGTCGTCTCGCTGCTCGCGAAGACCGAGTACGGCGTGCCGCGCGTGGTCGCCCGGGTCAACAACCCGAAGAACGAGTGGCTGTTCAACGAGTCGTGGGGCGTGGACGTCGCCGTCTCGACGCCGCGGCTGATGTCGGCGCTGGTCGAGGAGGCGGTGAGCGTCGGCGACCTGGTACGGCTGCTGCGCTTCAGCCACGGCGACGCCAACCTGGTCGAGCTGACGCTGCCGCCGGAGTCGGCGCTGGCGGGCACTCAGGTCGGGGACGTGGCCTGGCCCGAGGACACCTCGCTGGTCACGATCATCCGGGGCACCCGGGTGCTCACTCCGCAGCCGGAGGAGACGCTGGAGGCGGGGGACGAGCTGCTGTTCGTCGCCGCGCAGGCCCGCGAGGAGCAGTTGGAGGACCTGCTGTCGGTACGGCGGGAAGGGTCCGCGAGCTGACGCTCCCTCACGAGCATGGGGGGGCGTGGTGTGACTGCGGGCCGGCTGTGGCTGGTCGCGCCCACGCGGCGGAGCCGCAAAATGTCACAGCCCGCGCCCCTCGGCATAAAGGGGGGGCCAGGGTGCGTATCGCACCCTGGCCCCCCCTTTATGCCGTCAGCTCCCGGCCGCCTCGGCGGCCTTCGCGGCCTTCGCCGCCTCCGCGGCCTTCTCCTCCGCCTCCATCTCCGCGAACACGTCGATGGGCGGCGGGGCCTTGGCCAGGAAGATCCAGGTCAGCCAGACCGCCAGGAGGAACGGCGGGATCTTCAGGGCGATCAGCACCCAGCCGAGCTGGGAGGTGTTGGCCCACCAGTAGAGCGGGAAGAGGATCGCGCACTTGGCGAGCAGGATCAGGCCCCAGGCCCAACTCGCCTTCGCGTACGCCTTCTTGCGGCCGGGGTTCCTGGTGCGCCAGGACAGGTTCTCCTTGAAGACCGGGCCCAGCATCAGCCCGATCAGCGGGACCCCGAAGAGCGTCGTCACCAGGTACGAGACGGCCAGGCCCAGGGTGTAGAGCATGCCCGGCAGGTAGAAGTCCTTCGCGTTGCCCGTCATCATCGCGAAGACCACGCCGAAGGCCACGCCGAAGACGCCGCTGAAGGCGTGCTTGACGGTGTCCTTGCGGATCAGCCGGACCACGACCAGCAGCAGCGAGACCGCGACCGCGGCGATCGCCGAGCTGTGCAGGTCCTTGTTGACCGTGAAGATCGTGACGAAGAGGAGGCCGGGCAGGCACGTCTCCACCATGCCCCGGATCCCGCCGAACGCCTCGAAGAGCGCGGCTTCGGTGACGGCTTTGGCGTCGGCGTCCGGTGCGGTGCGCGCGTGTCCGGCGGGGGTCGTGGTGGTCGGCTTGTCGACTGACGTCACCGGCTACTCCTGTCCGAGCGGTCGGAGTTCGTATTTGGGGTTGAACAGCACCCGCCGGCCGTGGCTCATCGAGATCCGGCCCGAGGCGATCAGCTTGCGGCCCGGCTCTATGCCCACGATCGAGCGCCGTCCCAGCCACACCACGTCCAGCGGGGCGGTCCCGTCGAAGAGCTCGGCTTCCAGCGCCGGGACGCCCGCCCTCGGGCGCAGGGTGACCGTCCGCAAGGTACCAGTCACCTTGACTATCTGGCGGTCGTCGCAGTCGGAGATGCGGGTGCACCCCGTGGCCTGCGTGTCCTCCTGCAGTTCCGCGGAGTGCAGCTCTTCCTGCGAGGTGGACAGCCGGTCGAGCATCCGGCGGAAGCGTCCCGCGGGCTTCTCGGTTCGAAGGTCAGCACTCATACAGAAAGCGTACCGGCCCCCACCGACACGGGAGGTGCCCGCGGTCACCCCGCCGCGGAGCCGCTCACAGCCCGCTCACCGAGGGGACACAGCGCGCTCACCGCTCGAACCGGTACCCCATCCCCGGCTCCGTGATGAAGTGGCGCGGATGCGAGGGGTCCAGTTCCAGCTTGCGGCGCAGCTGGGCCATGTAGACGCGCAGGTAGTTCGTCTCCGTCCCGTAGGAGGGGCCCCAGACCTCCTGGAGGAGCTGCTTCTGGCTGACCAGCCGTCCGGTGTTGCGGACCAGCACCTCCAGGAGGTGCCACTCGGTGGGCGTGAGGCGTACGTCCCGGCCCTCCCGGTTGACCTTCTTCGCGGCCAGGTCGACCGTGAAGCCGTCGGTCTCCACGCTCACCACGTCGTCCGCGCCGTCGCCGCCGACCGGCTCGGCGCGGCGGACGGCCGCCCGCAGCCGGGCGAGCAGCTCGTCCATGCCGAACGGCTTGGTGACGTAGTCGTCGGCGCCCGCGTCCAGCGCCTCGACCTTCTCGTCGGAGGTGTGGCGGGCGGAGAGCACCAGGATCGGCACCCGGGTCCAGCCGCGCAGCCCCTTGATCACCTCGACGCCGTCCATGTCGGGCAGGCCGAGGTCCAGGACGACCACGTCGGGGTGGCGGGCGGCCGCGAGCTGGAGGGCGGTCGCCCCGTCGGGGGCCGCGTCCACCTCGTACTTCCGCGCCTTGAGGTTGATCACGAGGGCGCGGACGATCTGTGGCTCGTCGTCCACCACGAGCACCCGGGTCATGCGGATCCTGCTTTCTGCCGTGGGCCGTGGGTCACGAGGTGACCTGGGCGGAGAGGTCGGCGACGACCGGGCCGGGGCCGGGCACCGCGCTGAGGGTGAGCACCATGGTCATACCGCCGCCGGGGGTGTCCTCGGCGGTGAGGGTGCCGCCCATCGACTCGACGAATCCCCGGGCGACCGCGAGCCCCAGGCCGACTCCGGCGCCGCGCGGAGCGTCACCGTACCGCTGGAAGGGCTCGAAGATCCGTTCCTTGCTGTCGTCGGGGACGCCGGGGCCGCGGTCGGCCACCCGGACCTCCACGCGGTCGCCGAGGGCGCTGGCGGCCACCAGGACGGGCACGGCGTCGGGGCTGTACTTGACGGCGTTCTCGACGATGTTGGCGACGGCCCGCTCCAGCAGCCCGGAGTCGACGGCGACCATCGGCAGGCTCTCGGGGATGTCCAGTTCGACACTGTCCTCGGGGACGCCGCCGAGCGCCATCGGGACCACCTCGTCGAGGTCGATCCCGCGGATGATCGGCCGGACGGTGCCGGTGTTGAGGCGGGACATGTCGAGCAGGTTGCCGACGAGGTGGTCGAGCCGGTCGGCGCCGTCCTCGATGCCCGCCAGGAGCTCGGCCTCGTCGTCCTCGGACCAGTCGACGTCGTCGGAGCGCAGCGAGGTGACGGCGGCCTTGATGGAGGCCAGCGGGGTGCGCAGGTCGTGGCTGACGGCGGCGAGGAGCGCGGTGCGGATGCGGTTGCCCTCGGCGAGCTTGCGCGACTCCTCGGCCTCGTCGACCAGGCGCTGGCGGTCCAGGACGACGGCGGCCTGGGCGGCGAAGGCGCCGAGCACCCGGCGGTCCTCGGCGGGCAGCACCCGGCCGCTCAGCGCCAGCGCCATGTGGTCGCCGACCGGCATGTCGACGTCGGCGTCCTCGGGGCGGGCCACGGGGTGCGGGCCGACGCTGCCCGCGCAGGTCCACGGCTCGACGTCGCCCGCCCGTTCCAGCAGGGCCACGGACTCCATGGCGAAGGTCTCGCGGACGCGCTCCAGGAGCGCGTCGAGGGTGGTCTCGCCGCGCAGCACGCTGCCGGCCAGGAACGAGAGGATCTCGGACTCGGCGCGCAGCCGGGCCGCCTGGTGGGTGCGGCGGGCCGCGAGGTCGACCACGGAGGCCACCGACACCGCCACCAGGAAGAAGATCGCGATGGCCAGGATGTTCTTGGGGTCGGCGATGGTGATCTGGTGGACGGGCGGGGTGAAGTAGTAGTTCAGCAGGAACGAGCCGAACGCGGCGGAGGCGAGCGCCGGCATCAGTCCGCCGAGCAGGGCCGCGGCGACCGTGAGCGTCAGGAAGAGCAGCATGTCGTTGGCGAGCCCGAGGTCCGCGTCGACGTTGGTCAGCAGCAGCGTGAGCAGCGCCGGGCCCGCCATGCCCGTCAGCCAGCCCCAGATGCTGCGGGCCCGCCCGAGCCGGGCGCCGCGCGCCACCGGGAGGCCGCGCCCCTTGGCGACCTCCTCGTGGGTGACGATGTGGACGTCCAGGTCGGGCCCGGACTCGCGGGCCACGGTGGCACCGACGCCCGGCCCGAAGACGTACTGCCAGGTCTTGCGGCGGCTGGAGCCGAGGACGATCTGGGTGGCGTTGACGCCCCGCGCGAACTCCAGGAGGGAGGCGGGGACGTCGTCGCCTATGACGTGGTGAAACGTTCCACCGAGGTCTTCGACCAGAGTGCGCTGGACGGCCAGCTCCTTGGGCGAGGCGGAGGTCAGCCCGTCGCTGCGGGCCACGTACACCGCGAGGATCTCGCTGCCGGAGCCCTTGGCGGCCATCCGGGCCGCGCGCCGGATCAGGGTGCGGCCCTCGGGTCCGCCGGTCAGACCGACGACGATCCGCTCCCGGGCCTGCCAGGTGGAGCGGATGTTGTGCTCGCCCCGGTACTGCTGGAGGTACTCGTCGACCCGGTCCGCGACCCACAGCAGCGCGAGCTCGCGCAGGGCGGTCAGATTGCCGGGGCGGAAGTAGTTGGACAGGGCCGCGTCGACCTTGTCGGACTTGTAGATGTTGCCGTGCGCCATCCGGCGGCGCAGCGCCTGGGGCGACATGTCGACGAGCTCGATCTGGTTCGCCCGCCGCACCACCTCGTCGGGCACCGTCTCGCGCTGGCGCACGCCGGTTATCGACTCGACGACGTCGCCCAGCGACTCCAGGTGCTGGATGTTGACGGTCGACACCACGTCGATGCCCGCCTGGAGCAGCTCCTCGACGTCCTGCCAGCGCTTGGTGTTGCGCGAGCCGGGCACGTTGGTGTGGGCGAGCTCGTCCACCAGGGCGACCGCGGGCCGGCGCTCCAGGACCGCGTCGACGTCCATCTCGGTGAAGGTGGAGCCTCGGTACTCGATCGTGCGCCGCTGGACCTGCTCCAGACCGTGCAGCATCACCTCGGTGCGCGGGCGCCCGTGGTGCTCCACGAACGCCACCACGCAGTCGGTGCCGCGCTCCACGCGCCGGTGTCCCTCGGACAGCATCGCGTACGTCTTGCCGACGCCCGGTGCCGAACCGAGGTATATCCGAAGCTTGCCGCGTGCCATGGCCCCATTGTCTTTCAGAGAACTGCCGTCTACGCGCTGTCGACCTTACGGCCCCCGATTCCGGCAAATCGGACCGGGGGTGCGGCTGAGCTGCCGTATTGACGTGATTCTGATGCGCGAGGCGGGGCCCGGGGCGGTCAGCCGTGGTCGATGATCCGCCCGTCGCTCAGCTCAAGGACGCGGTCCGCGAGCCCGAGCAGCTGGGAGTCGTGGGTGGCGACCAGGGCGGTGACGCCCTCGCTGCGCACGACCGCGCGCAGCAGCTCCATGACGGCGAGCCCGGTCTCGGCGTCCAGCTGGCCGGTGGGCTCGTCGGCGATCAGGAGCGCGGGCCGGTTGGCGAGCGCACGGGCGATGGCGACCCTCTGCTGCTGGCCGCCGGAGAGCTCGCCGGGGCGCTGCTGGGCGTGGTCGCCGAGCCCGACCAGGGCGAGCAGCAGCTCCACGCGCGCGTCGCGCTCGCGCGGGTCGGCCTTGCGCAGCCGCATCGGGACGCCGACGTTCTCGGCGGCCGACAGGATCGGGATCAGTCCGAAGGACTGGAAGATGAAGCCGATCCGGTCCCGGCGCAGCGCGAGCAGCCCCTCCTCGCCCAGGTCCGCCAGGTCCGTGGAGTCGACGGTGATCCGGCCGCCGTCGGGCCGGTCGAGCCCGCCGACCAGGTTGAGCAGGGTCGTCTTGCCCGACCCGGAGCGCCCCTTGAGGGCGACGAGCTCGCCGCGCGGCACCTCGAAGGACACCCCGCGCAGCGCGTGGACGGCGGCGGCGCCCTCGCCGTACGAGCGGCGCAGGTCCTCGACGACGACCATCGGCCCGGTGCCCGGCTGCTCGGCGACGGCCGTGCCGCGCCCGCTGGTGCTCTCGCTCATTCCCACTCCCCCGTACGCGTGTTCCCCGGCCGCGCCAGTATGTGCAGCGGGCACCCGTCCGGGCAATGCCCGCGTACGCCGACGGGCCGCACCCCGCGAAGGGGTACGGCCCGCCGAAGAACCGGAACCGGTCAGCGCACCTCGGTGATCTCGGGGCCGCGCTGGAGCTGGCCCATGCCGCCGGAGAAGCGCGAGCCCTCCTGCTCCTCCGTCTGGACGCCGTCGGGCATCATCTGCGCGTCGTCCGGCAGCTTCAGGACGATCGGGTCGCGGGGGGCCATCGGGCCCTCGCCGCGCACGACGACCGTGTCCTGGAAGATCTGCTCAAGGAGCCCCGCGGCCTGCGGCTGCACCGCGCCCTGGCCGGAGATCACACCGCGCAGGAACCAGCGCGGCCCGTCCACGCCCACGAAGCGGACCAGCTGCACCCCGTTCGTACCGTCCGGGAGCTGGACCGGCACCTGGGCCCGCAGCTCCCAGCCCAGCGGACCCTCGACCTCGTCGATGACGCCGCCCTGCTGGGTGATGCCGGAGGCGATCTCCTCGCGGACCTCGCCCCAGATCCCCTCGTTCTTGGGGGCCGCGAAGGCCTGCAGCTGTACGGCGCTGTCGCGCAGCACGACGGTCGCCGCGACGATGGCGTCGCCCGCGACCTCGACCCGCAGCTCCATGCCCTCGACCCCGGGGACGAACAGGCCGCCCAGGTCGACCCGGCCCTCGCCCGCCTCGGAGACCTCGGAGATGTCCCACGGACCGTCCGGCCGGGGCGCCGGCGGCAGGTTCACCCTGCGCGGCTCGTCCGCGTCACCGGCGTAGTCGGCATCGGCGTAGTCGCCGTCTTCAGCATCGATGCCGTCGACGACCTGCTCGGCCTCGCCCGCCGCGTCTTCGGCGGATCCGCTCTTCTTGCGACGTCCGAACACGTCACTGTCCTTCCCGGTCGGATACGACCGAAGCGTATCGATTCCCACCCGTAGTGCCGTCCACGGCGGAATGACCGCCGGTGGAACCGAAGCCCCCCTCGGCCCGCGCCGAGCCGGGAAGCTCCGCCACCTCGTGGAAGCGCACCTTCTCGACCTGCTGGACGACAAGTTGGGCAATCCGGTCGAATCGCTCGAACCGCACGGTCTCGCGCGGGTCGAGATTGACCACGATCACCTTGATTTCCCCACGGTACCCGGCATCCACCGTCCCCGGGGCATTCACCAGGGCGACACCGCAGCGTGCGGCCAGGCCGGACCGCGGATGCACGAAGGCCGCGTACCCGTCGGGCAGGGCGATACTCACCCCGGTCGGCAGGACGGCCCGCTCCCCCGGGGCGAGCTCGGCGGCCTCGGTGGTGACGAGGTCGGCCCCCGCGTCGCCGGGGTGCCCGTACGCCGGGATCGGCACGTCCGGGTCGACCCGGCGGATGAGGACGTCTACGGGGTTACGGGTCACGGGTTCACCTCGAAGGCGCGGGCGCGCCTGACCTGGTCGGGGTCGGACATGACGGCCTGGATCTCCTGCGGGCGGCCGTTCTCGATGAAGTGGTCGACCTTCACCTCGATGAAGAGGGCGTCGGCCCGGACCGCCACCGGCCCGTCGGGGCCGCCTATCCGCCCGGTCGCCGTGGAGTAGATCTTCCGGCCGTCGACGGCGGTGACCTCGGCCTCCAGGAACAGCACGGTGTCCACCGGCACGGGCCGCACGAAGTCGGTCTCCAGCCGGCCGGTCACCGCGATCGTCTGCAGCAGCCAGTTCAGCGAGCCGAGCGTCTCATCGAGCGCGGTGGCGAGCACCCCGCCGTGCGCGAGACCGGGCGCGCCCTGGTGCGCGGGGCGCACGGTGAACTCGGCGGTGACGGTCACGCCCGCACCGGCCCGCGCCTCCAGGTGCAGTCCGTGGGGCTGTCCGCCGCCGCAGCCGAAGCAGTGCTCGTAGTGCGCGCCGAGCAGCTCGCCCGGGGCGGGCGCGTCGGGGTGCCGGACCGGCGGTTTCGCGTCGGCCGGGGGCGTCAGGGACGCAGATCTAGCAGTCACAGCCGCTGACCTTACCCGCGGTCCCGGGCGCCGGTCGCGCCGTGCCAAGCTTGCTGTCATGCAGCCGAACGCCCCTCAGTACACCGAACGCCTCACCGCCCCCCGCTCGTGGTGGCTGATCGCCGCCCTGGTCGGGGTGGCGTGCGCGCTGATGCTGCTGCCGCTGGGCGGCCTGCCGCTGCTCGCGGGCCTGATCGGCGGGACGGCCGCGGCCGCGGTGGTGGTGAGTTCGTACGGGTCGGTACGGATCCGGGTCGTTGCGGGCACCCTGGTGGCGGGCGACGCCCGGATCCCGGTGGCGGCGCTCGGCGAACCCGAGGTGCTGGACGCGGAGGAGGCCAGGGCCTGGCGCCTGCACAAGGCCGACCCGCGCGCCTTCATGCTGCTGCGCAGCTACATCCCGACGGCGGTGCGGGTGGAGATCACCGACCCCGAGGACCCGACCCCGTACGCCTACCTCTCCACGAGGGCCCCCCAGGCACTCAAGGCGGCACTGGACGGGGTGCGGTCGGCTCTTTAAGGGGCGCGGGGCGCCGGCTCACGTTTTCAGGGCCCTACCCGACGTGGTGCCCGCCTTCAGGGGCGCGGGGAACTGCGCGACCAGCCCAGGACGGCCCGCGGCCGAAGAAACAACGCCTCCGGCGAAGCGCCTAGTGCCCGAGCTCCTTCGGGATCTCCCCGGGCCGCAGCGGATCGGCGGGCTGCTCCAGCGCCGGGAGCGGCGGCAGCGCGTCCCACGGCACCTGGTGCTTGCGCAGATCGTCGCGCACATGCGCCGCGACCTTCTTCGTATCGCGCCGGTTCATCACCGCGCCCACCGCCGCCCCGACCATGAACGGCGTCAGGTTCGGCAGATTGCGGACCATGCGCTTCATGATCTGCTGGCGCAGTTCGCGTTTCATCTGGCCGCCGAGCGCGGCATTGATGGTCGCCGGTTTGGTCACCTGGACGCCGCGCTCCTCGGTCCAGGACGTCAGATACGCCATGGAGCGCTCTTTCAGATTGCCGGGCGGGCGCATCCCGTAGACCTCGTGGAGCTCGGCGATGAGCTTGAGTTCGATGGCGGCGACGCCGGTGATCTCGGCGGCCAGCTCGGCCGGCATGGCCGGCGGGACGGGAAGCATCGCGGCGGCGCCGATGCCCGCGCCCACCGTGGACGTGGCGTTCGCGGCGCCCGCGATCAGTTTGTCGGCGATTTCCTCCGGGCCGAGACCCGGGAATTGCCCGCGCAGGGTCGCCAGGTCGCGGACCGGAATGCGCGGGGCGATGTCGATGACGCGGTCGGCGAGGTGCCCGATTCCCGCCTTGGCACTCGCTCCGCTCCAGCGGACGCCCTTCTTGAGCGCGGGGACGCCCCTGGTGGCGGCGGCCCGGCGCAGGGCGTCCAGGCGTCGGGCCCCGGCCGCGGGCCCCGCCTGGTCGTCCAGTGCTGCTTCGAGCGAGGCCGGCCGGCCCCGCTCGTCCTCATGTGCACGAGCGGCAGAGCTCACCGCGGGGAGGGCGGAGGGCTCGGTGGGCGTCTGGACGCCCTCTGCCGGGCCTGTGCCGCCCTGTGACACCTCGGGCGTACCCGAGGCACCCTTTCGCCGGAACGGTCGCTTCCGGGGCGGTTCGGCGCCTGCCACAGCCTGCCTGATCAGTCGCAGTCGCGGCAGATCGGCTGGCCGTTCTTCTCCCGGGCCAGCTGGCTGCGGTGGTGCACGAGGAAACAGCTCATGCAGGTGAACTCGTCGGCCTGCTTGGGCAGGACCCGGACGGCGAGTTCCTCGTTGGAAAGGTCCGCGCCGGGCAGTTCCATGCCCTCCGCGGCCTCGAAGTCGTCGACGTCGACGGCCGAGGCGGACTTGTCGTTCCGCCGGGCCTTCAGTTCCTCAAGACTGTCGGAATCGACGTCGTCATCGGTCTTGCGTGGGGTGTCGTAGTCCGTTGCCATGTCGCTCTCCCCCTCTGGGTGGTTGCGGTGTCTCCAGCGCACGTAACGCGTGAGAGGCCGGACTTGTGCCCGACCCGAGGCGGAGATTTTGCCTCACATCAAGGTCTGTTACTCAATCGACACCCAGCCGCACTCCTCAAGAGTGATCGTCTTGGATGGCGATCGGGACCGTACACGGTCCGAATGTCGCACTTCACGGGCGTCACCCCGTGTACTTCCCGTGATCTCACCCCCCGGAAACCCGGACTTTTCCCGGTTTTCCGGGGGAAGCCTTGATCACGGAGAGTAGATGGCCGGTTTTTTGTCCCTGTGATTGATCACACACGGATATCTTCGGAACAGGTCCCGAAAATTCCGCTCAAAGCGAACTTCTCGACAGCATCGAAAAGCATCTCAGACAGGCAGGGTGACACGCATCACGAGGCCGCCTCCCTCACGGGGCTCCGCGATGATACGGCCTCCGTGGGCCCGCGCGACGGATCGGGCGATGGACAGGCCGAGCCCGACGCCCTTGTCGCTGCCGGTCCGCTCGGTCCGCAGCCGCCGGAACGGCTCGAAGAGGTTGTCGATCTCGTACGCGGGAACCACCGGTCCCGTGTTCGAGACCACCAGGACCGCCTGGCCGTCCTGGAGCTCGGTGGTCACCGAGACCCAGCCGCCCTGCGGCACGTTGTAGCGCACGGCGTTCTGCACCAGGTTCAGGGCGATCCGCTCCAGCAGCACGCCGTTGCCCTGGACCACCGCGTACGCCCGCTCGCCGCGGATCTCCACGCCCTTGGCCTGGGCCTCGCCGCGGGCCTGGTCGATGGCGCGGGAGGCGACCTCGGCCAGGTCCACCGGCTTGCGGTCGACGATCTCGTTCTCGCTCCGGGCCAGCAGCAGCAGGCCCTCCACCAGCTGCTCGCTGCGCTCGTTGGTGGCGAGCAGCGTCTTGCCCAGCTGGTGGAGCTCCACGGGCGCCCCGGGATCGGAGAGGTGGACCTCCAGGAGCGTGCGGTTGATCGCCAGCGGGGTCCTCAGCTCGTGCGAGGCGTTGGCGACGAACCGCTGCTGGGCGGTGAAGGCCCGCTCCAGGCGGTCCAGCATGTCGTCGAAGGTGTCCGCGAGCTCCTTGAGCTCGTCGTCCGGGCCGTCCAGCTCGATCCGCCGGGTCAGGTCGGTCCCGGCCACCCGGCGGGCGGTGCGGGTGATCCGGCCCAGCGGCGACAGGACGCGGCCAGCCATCGCGTAACCGAAGGCGAAGGCGATGACGCTCAGGCCCACCAGGGCCATCAGGGAGCGGGTCAGCAGGCTGTCCAGGGCGTGCTGGCGCTGCTGGGCCATGCACCGGCTGATCGCGTCGTTGAACTCCTGGGCGTTGCCCGTGGCCGGGATCTGGCAGCTGCCGCTGGCCACCGTCACGTTCTGCCCGCTGAGGATCTTGAAGGGGGTGTTGCCCGAGTGCAGCGCGGCCGCCGCCAGCAGATAGATGATCGACAGCAGCAGGATGCCCGCGATCATGAACATGCCGCCGTAGAGCAGGGTCAGCCTTATGCGGATGGTCGGGCGCACCCAGGGGAACGGGGGCTCTGCTCCCCGGGGGTCCCAGGTGGGCTTCGGTGGCGCCGCGGGTGGCGCGGGGGTGGTGGCCATCGCGTCAGATCCGGTATCCCGAGCCGGGCACCGTGACGATGACGGGCGGCTCGCCGAGCTTGCGGCGCAGCGTCATGACCGTCACGCGCACCACGTTGGTGAACGGGTCCGTGTTCTCGTCCCAGGCCTTCTCCAGGAGCTGCTCGGCCGAGACGACCGCGCCCTCGCTGCGCATCAGCACCTCCAGGACCGCGAACTCCTTCGGGGCCAGCTGGATCTCCTTGCCGTCGCGGAAGATCTCGCGCCGGTTGGGGTCGAGCTTGATGCCCGCGCGCTCCAGGATGGGCGGCAGCGGCACCGTGGTGCGCCGCCCGAGGGCCCGCACCCGGGCGGTGAGCTCGCTGAAGGCGAACGGCTTGGGCAGATAGTCGTCGGCGCCGATCTCCAGGCCCTCCACCCGGTCGCTGACGTCGCCGGAGGCGGTCAGCATCAGGACCCGGGTGGGCATCCCCAGCTCGACGATCTTGCGGCAGACGTCGTCGCCGTGCACCAGTGGGAGGTCCCGGTCGAGCACGACCACGTCGTAGTCATTGACCCCGATGCGCTCCAGGGCGGCCGCGCCGTCGTACACGACGTCGACGGCCATCGCCTCCCGGCGCAGTCCGGTGGCCACCGCATCGGCGAGCAGCTGCTCGTCCTCGACGACGAGTACGCGCACGGCGCATTTCCTTCCTGTGAGCCCTGGCGGGCCGGTGTTGCCCCGTGGGCGCCTGTGGACCCCGCGCGGGCGTTCCTGGGCCCGTACGGGCGGTTCTGTGGGCACTGAAGCAGTGACTGTGTGCTTCCATCCTGCCCCTAACGGCCATAAACCGGCGGTAAGACGGTGCCACCGGCCGTCCGCCGCCCGACCTGCGGCTTCCCGGGCCGTCCGGGAATTACGGGGATTGCCGCGCGAGTTGAGGTTTCTCGTACACCGGGTCTGGGGAGGACGACTGCACACCCGCGATCACGCCCTGTATGTGGCATGCCACGTACAGGTTGCCCGTGATCGTGACCCCGTCGGCACACCCCCGTGCCACCGCCACCGACCCACGACGAGGGGGCGCACCATGGACGCATTCACCGCAGGACTGCTGCAGCGCATCAAAGCCACGGAGACGGACCTCACGCTGGCTCGCGAGAACGGTGACGACTTCCTCGCGGAGGTCGAGCAGGCCGAGCTCGACGATCTCCATCGCCTCGCCGCCGAACACGGCGTCGAGGTGGCGGCCGCGGCACACTGACACGCCGCAGGAGACCCCCGGCACCGCGGGACGGTGCCGGGGGTCTCCGCTGTCCGGGGCCCGGCGGCTCAAAGACAGGCTCTCAGTCGTGCCAGGCGCCGTGCTCCTCCAGGAGGGCCTGGAGGGGGCCGAAGAGCTCCGGGGTCGCCGCGATCGTCAGCTCGCGGGAGGGCGGGTCGCCCGCGCGCCCGCCGGTCAGGGCGCCCGCCTCGCGCGCGATGAGGTCGCCCGCCGCCAGGTCCCAGGGATTGAGCCCGCGCTCGTAGTACGCGTCGAGCCGCCCGGCCGCCACGTCGCACAGGTCGATCGCGGCCGAGCCGCCGCGCCGGATGTCCCGGAACCGCGGGATCAGCCGCTGGACGACGGACGCCTGGTGGGCGCGGACCGACTGCACGTAGGCGAAGCCGGTGCCGAGCAGGGACTGCTCCAGCGGGGCGGCCGGGCGGCAGCGCAGCCGCCGCTCGCCGAGGAACGCGCCGCCGCCGAGCACCGCGTGGTACGTCTCGCCGCGCATCGGGGCCTCGACCACGCCCGCGACCCGCACGCCGTCGCGCTCGGCGGCGATGGAGACGGCCCAAGTGGGCAGCCCGTACAGGTAGTTGACGGTGCCGTCGAGCGGGTCGATGACCCAGCGGACGCCGCTGGTGCCCTCGCTGGAGGCGCCCTCCTCGCCGAGGAAGCCGTCGGCGGGGCGGTGCTCGGAGAGGAAGCCGGTGATCAGTTTCTCGGCGGCGATGTCCATCTCGGTGACGACGTCGATGGAGCTCGTCTTGGTGGCGGCGACGCCCAGGTCGTCCGGGCGCCCGTCCCGCAGCAGCGCCCCGGCCCGGCGGGCGGCCTCCAGGGCGAGCGCGAGCAGTTCTGCGTTCTCGGCGTGCCCGGCGTTCTCGGCGTGCCCGCCGTTCTCGACGCTCTCGGCGTTGTCGGTCATCGTCGCTCCTTACGCGTACGGGCTGTCGGCGCCGGCCGCGGCGGGCCGGGGGGCGCGGGCCGGGCAGCAGCCGACCGGGCAGAGGTCGTGAGAGGGGCCGAGCGCGCCCAGGGCGCAGCGCTCGACGCTCGCCCCGCGCTCGGTGGCCGCCCGCTCCAGGACGAGCTCGCGCACGGCGGCGGCGAACCGGGGGTCCGCGCCGACCGTGGCGGAGCGCACGACCGGCAGACCGAGCTCGGCGGCCTTGGCGGTGGCCTCCGTGTCCAGGTCGTACAGGACCTCCATGTGGTCCGAGACGAAGCCGATGGGCACCATCACGACCGCGGGCACGCCCTTGCCGTGCAGCGTCTCCAGGTGGTCGCAGATGTCCGGCTCCAGCCAGGGGATGTGCGGGGCGCCGGAGCGGGACTGGTAGACGAGCTCCCAGGGCCGCTCCACGCCGGTCTCCTCGCGCACCGCGTCGGCGATCAGCCGGGCCACGTCCAGGTGCTCGCGCACATAGGCGCCGCCCTCCCCGTGCTCCTCGGCCGGGCCGGAGGTGTCGGCGGAGGCGTCCGGGATCGAGTGCGTGGTGAACGCGAGGTGGGCGCCGGCGCGGACCTCCTCGGGGAGGTCGTTCAGCGAGGCCAGGACGCCGTCGATCATCGGGCGCACGAAGCCGGGGTGGTTGAAGTAGTGGCGCAGCTTGTCCACGCGCGGCGGCTCGACGCCCTCCGCCTCAAGGGCGGCCAGCGCGTCCGCCAGGTTCTCCCGGTACTGGCGGCAGCCCGAGTACGACGCGTAGGCGCTGGTGGTGAGCACGAGGATGCGGCGGTGGCCCGCCAGGGCCATCTCGCGCAGGGTGTCCGTCAGGTACGGCGCCCAGTTCCGGTTGCCCCAGTGGACCGGGAGGTCCAGGCTGTTCTGCGCGAAGTCCTCGCGCAGCGCGTCCAGGAGGGCGCGGTTCTGGTCGTTGATGGGGCTGACCCCGCCGAACAGGAAGTAGTGCTGCCCCACCTCCTTGAGCCGCTCCTTGGGGATGCCCCGGCCGCGCGTCACGTTCTCCAGGAACGGGACCACGTCGTCGGGGCCCTCGGGGCCGCCGAAGGAGAGCAGCAGCAGGGCGTCGTACGGAGCCGCGTCGCCGGCCGCTCCAGGAGCTTGATCGCGCAGATCGGACATGACATCGATCCTGCCATCCGCCACTGACAACCGGGCCACCGGGAATCCCGGAAAACCCCGTGCGCCCCGGACGCTCGCCACCGTAGAGTTCAACACCGTAAGCTTTAGAACTTAAGTACCTAGTGCCTCACCCGCACGGTTGAGCCGGAAGCCGGAGCGCCCATGTCCAGTCCGTACCGCGCGATATTCGCCGCCCCCGGCACCAAGCGGTTCTCCGCGGCCGGGCTGCTCGGCCGGATGCCGCTGTCCATGATGGGCATCGGCATCGTCACGATGGTCTCCCAGCTCACCGGCCGCTACGGGCTGGCCGGGGCGCTCTCCGCGACCCTCGCGATGTCGGCCGCCGTGCTCGGGCCGTACATCTCGCGCCTGGTCGACCGGCACGGCCAGCGCCGGGTGCTGCGCCCCGCGACGCTCGCCGCGGTGGCCGCCGTGGCCGGGCTGCTCGTCTGCGCCCAGCAGGGCGCGCCGGACTGGTCGCTGTTCGTGTTCTCGGGAGCCGCGGGCTGTGTGCCGAGCGTCGGCTCCATGGTCCGGGCCCGCTGGGCCGAGCTGTACCGGGGCGACGGGCAGAGCCTGCACGCCGCGTACTCGTGGGAGTCGATCGTCGACGAGCTCTGCTTCATCGTCGGGCCGATCCTCTCCATCGGACTCTCCACCGCCTGGTTCGCCGAGGCGGGGCCGCTGATGGCGGCCGGGTTCCTGGTCGTCGGCGTCTTCTGGCTGACCGCCCAGCGCGCCACCGAGCCCGTGCCGCACCCGCGCGAGCACCACACCGGCGGCTCCGCGCTGCGCTCGCCCGGCCTCCAGGTCCTCGTCGCCACCTTCGTCGCCACCGGCGCGATCTTCGGCGCGGTCGACGTGGTCACGGTGGCCTTCGCGGACGAGCGCGGCCACAAGGCGGCGGCCAGCCTGGTGCTCGCCGTCTACGCGCTCGGCTCCTGCCTCGCGGGAGCGGTGTTCGGGCTGCTGCGCCTCAAGGGGGCCCCGGCCACGAGGTGGCTGGTGGGAGTGTGTGCGATGGCGGTGAGTATGATCCCGCTCCAACTGGCCGGGAGCCTGCCGTTCCTGGCCGTGGCGCTCTTTGTCGCGGGCCTGTCCATCGCACCGACGATGGTGACCACCATGGCCCTCGTCGAACAGCACGTACCGCGCAGCAAGCTCACCGAGGGCATGACCTGGACGAGTACCGGGCTCGCGGTCGGTGTGGCGCTCGGGTCGTCGGCCGCCGGCTGGGCGGTGGACGCGGCGGGCGCGCGCTCGGGGTATCTGGTGCCCGTCGTGGCGGGAGCGCTCGCGGCCGCGGTGGCGTTCCTGGGGTACCGCCGGCTGCGCAGGCCGGCGCCGCAACGGGAGGGGCTCGGAGCAGATGAGCGGAGCGAGCAGCAGCACGTGGCGTAACTGGGCGGGCAACGTGACGGCCCGGCCGGTGCGGGAGGTCTCGCCCGCCTCGGTGGCCGAACTGGCCGACGCCGTGCGCCGGGCGGCCGAGGAGGGCCTGAAGGTGAAGGCGGTCGGCACCGGCCACTCCTTCACCACGGCCGCCGCCACCGACGGCGTGCTCATACGCCCGGACCTGCTCACCGGCATCCGGGAGATCGACCGTACGGCCATGACCGTGACCGTCGAGGCGGGCACGCCCCTGAAGCGGCTGAACACGGTCCTCGCGCGCGAGGGCCTCTCGCTCACCAACATGGGCGACATCATGGAGCAGACGGTCGCCGGGGCCACCTCCACCGGCACCCACGGCACCGGCCGCGACTCGGCCTCGATAGCCGCGCAGATCACGGCGCTCGAACTGATCACCGCGGACGGCTCGCTGCTGAAGTGCTCGGCCGAGGAGAACCCCGAGGTCTTCGCGGCGGCCCGGATCGGGCTCGGGGCGCTCGGCGTCGTCTCGGCCCTCACCTTCGCCGTGGAGCCCGAGTTCCTGCTCACCGCGCGCGAGGAGCCGATGACCTTCGACAAGGTCACCTCGGAGTTCGACGCGCTGCACGCGGAGAACGAGCACTTCGAGTTCTACTGGTTCCCGCACACCGGCAACTGCAACACCAAGCGCAACAACCGCAGCGCCGGTCCCGCCGCCCCGCCCGGCCGGGTGAGCGGCTGGATCGAGGACGAGTTCATGTCCAACGGCCTCTTCCAGGTCGTCTGTTCGCTGGGCCGGGCCGTCCCCGCGACGATCCCCGCGATCGCCAAGGTTTCCAGCCGCGCCCTCTCCGCCCGTACGTACACCGACATTCCGTACAAGGTCTTCACAAGTCCGCGTCGGGTGCGGTTCGTGGAGATGGAGTACGCGGTGCCGCGCGAGGCCGTAGTGGCGGCGCTGCGCGAAGTGCGGTCGCTGGTCGAGCGGTCGAACCTGCGGGTGAGCTTCCCGGTCGAGGTGCGCACCGCCCCGGCCGACGACATCGCGCTCTCCACGGCGTCGGGGCGCGACACCGCGTACATCGCCGTGCACATGTACAAGGGCACGCCGTACCAGGCGTACTTCACCGCCGTGGAGCGGATCATGACCGCGCACGCGGGCCGTCCGCACTGGGGCAAGGTGCACACCCGCGACGCCGAGTACTTCGCCGAGGCCTATCCGCGCTTCGGCGAGTTCACGGCGCTGCGCGACCGGCTCGACCCGGACCGGCTGTTCGGCAACGCGTATCTGCGCCGGGTGCTCGGGGACTGACCTCCTAAGGCGCGGGCGGGGTCGCCGCGGACCCCGTTCCCGCACCGGTGTCCGGGGTGGTGTCGCCCGAGCCGGTGGACGGCGGGGGCGACGGCGGCGGTGTCGGGGTGCCGCCGGTGGAGGCCGAGGGGGTCGGGGTGGGGGTGGGCGTCGGGGTGGTGCCGCCCGCGCCCGAAGTGCCGCCCGTGGCGGGCGTTCCAGCGGTCCCCTGCCCGGGGTCCGGCGAGGTGGACGTGCCCCCGTCGGCGCCCGTGCCGGGCGTGTGCGGGGTGCGCCGCCCGGGGTCGGAATCCTTCTCCGAGTCCCGCTGCGACGACTTGCCGCCGCCCCCGCCGCCGCTCACGACCGAACCGAAGGTGGTGCCGCCCTTGCCGCCGCCCAGCTCCCCGCCGGACGCCAGTTCGTAGGCGGTGATGCCGCCCATCGCGACCGCGAAGACGACGGCGGCGCCGAGCGCGGACCGCTTCCAGCCGCGCAGCCGCGTGCCGTGGACGGTGGCCGCGCCGAACTCGCCCTCGCGGACGTCCTCGTACGCCGGACGGCCCGGATCGCGGCGCGCCCTGGGCAGCGACTGGACGGTGACGTCGCGCAGTTGTTCCCCGGTACGGCGGAACAGGTGCTGGAAGACCGTGCCGCCGCAGGTGGCCACGACGCTCACCACACCGGCGCCGACGATCGTCCCGTAGACACCGAGTTGGGAGGCGAGCACGGCGGCCGCGATGGCCGCGAGCGCGCTGCCCGCGACCTGGGGCACACTCAGGTCGAGTCGCCTCTCGTCCTGCTTCGTCCCGGTATCCGGCTTGTCACCCATTTTCAGCCTCTGTTCGCCCTTCTCCACGCTTCTCCGTGAGCTTGTACGTAGTGGGGACCTATGGGCGAAGCGATTAGTTCCGTTTCTGGTGATTCTGTGAAGCACGACACGTATGAAGTGCGTATTCGCAGGGCGCACGGCGTTCAACTCCCGCCCCCCAGGAGAACTTGGGCGGCGCGGCGGTCCACCCAGGTGGCCCGAATGGAGTACTGTGGCGAGCCCTGGGCCTGGTCTCCCTCGCGGGTTTCCGGGCTCTGCGGGAGGGGGCCGAAAGCGGCACTCGAACCGGCGGCGCCGCGGCACCGCACGGACGCCTGCTGTCCAGAGCGACCACTTCGGTCACTCTGCGTCGCGAACAGGTAACCGTGCCATAACGGCGTTCCAGGGCCCATGCCCGACACGCCGGGCAACTCGGCAAGGTTGTGGCAGGCTGCACCCGGGCAGGCCACACTCGACTAGCGGAAGCAGCGACGCAGGTGACGTCGGCAGGCACCACCCGGGAGGTCCCCATGCCCGAACTGCGTGTCGTGGCCGTCTCCAACGACGGCACACGACTGGTGCTCAAGGCTGCGGACAGCACGGAGTACACGCTTCCGATCGATGAGCGGCTGCGCGCCGCCGTGCGCAACGACCGCGCCCGGCTCGGGCAGATCGAGATCGAGGTCGAGAGCCACCTCCGGCCTCGCGACATCCAGGCACGGATACGTGCGGGTGCCTCCGCCGAGGAGGTCGCCCAGCTCGCCGGGATCCCCGTCGACCGGGTCCGGCGCTTCGAGGGCCCGGTGCTCGCGGAGCGTGCCTTCATGGCCGAGCGGGCGCGCAAGACCCCCGTGCGGCGCCCCGGCGAGAACACCGGTCCCCAGCTCGGCGAGGCCGTCCAGGAGCGGCTGCTGCTGCGCGGCGCCGACAAGGACAGCGTCCAGTGGGACTCCTGGCGCCGCGACGACGGCACCTGGGAAGTCCTGCTCGTGTACCGGGTGGCCACCGAGCCGCACGCGGCGAGCTGGACCTACGACCCGCCGCGCCGGCTCGTCCAGGCCGTCGACGACGAGGCCCGTTCGCTGATCGGCGAGAGCGACGACACCCCCGAGCCGAGCTTCCCGTTCGTGCCGAGGATCGCCCGGCTGCCCCGGGACCGGCCGCTGGACCGCGCCCTGGACCGCCAGTTGGAGCGCCCCACCGCGCCCGCCCCGGAACCGGCGGCGGACGAGAGCGACTCGCTCACCAGCCTCCTGGAGGCCGTGCCGAGCTTCCGGGGCGACATGGTGGTGCCCGAGCGGCCCGCCGCTCCGCCGGAGCCCCCGGCGAGCGAGCCCGAGGCGGAGCCCGAGGTCGAGGAGCCGCCCGCACCGGCGGCGTCGGCGGGCGCCGGCGCGGCGTACGCGGACGTCCTGATGCCCCGCTCGGTGGCCGGTCACCGTGATCGCCTCACCGGCACCACGGACCGCCAGGCCGAGGCGGACGGCGTCCGGCCCGGCCGCCGGGCGGCCGTGCCGAGCTGGGACGAGATCGTCTTCGGAACCCGGCGCAAGAAACAGGAGTAGGACGGCCCCGTGCATCCGCGTGGGACACGTCGATACGAGCCGAGGGGCCCGCGCCGAGCGCGGGCCCCTCGTCGTGCGCTACTGGGGGTCGGGGCCCGTCGCGACCGGGCGGGACTCGTCCGCGGACCACTGCGACCAGGACCCGGCGTAGAGCGCGGCCGGGATCCCCGCGACCGCCAGGGCCAGCACCTCGTGGGCGCCGGAGACCCCGGAGCCGCAGTAGACGCCGACCTCGGTGCCGGAGGCGCCCAGGGCCTTGAAGCGGTCAGCGAGGACCTCCGGGGCCAGGAAGCGCCCGTCGGGGCCCACGTTCTCGGTGGTGGGGGCGGAGACCGCGCCCGGGATGTGGCCGCCGACCCGGTCGATGGGCTCGACCTCGCCCCGGTACCGCTCCCCCGCGCGGGCGTCGAGCAGCAGTCCGGAGCGGGCGAGCGCGGCCGCCCCGTCCGCGTCGAGCAGGCCCACCGCGCCGGGCTCGGGGGCGAAGTCGCCCTCGGCGGGCGCCGGGACGTCCGTGGACAGGGCGCCGGTCCAGGCGGCGAGCCCGCCGTCGAGGACCCGGACGTCCCGGTGACCCGTCCAGCGCAGCAGCCACCAGGCGCGCGCGGCCGCCCAGCCCTGGCCGCCGTCGTAGACGACCACCGGTGTCCCGGCGGACACGCCCGCGCGGCGCATCACGGCGCCGAACGCCGCCACGTCGGGCAGCGGGTGGCGTCCGCCCGCGCC
Source organism: Streptomyces sp. TLI_146 (assembly GCF_002846415.1). Classification (NCBI taxonomy): domain Bacteria; kingdom Bacillati; phylum Actinomycetota; class Actinomycetes; order Kitasatosporales; family Streptomycetaceae; genus Streptomyces; species Streptomyces sp. TLI_146. The sequence goes on along the minus strand of NZ_PJMX01000001.1, from coordinate 6,723,136 downwards.
GGGTGGTCCCGCCAGCTCCTCGTCGAGGTCGACGAAGACCGCGCCGGGCAGGTGCCCGGCCTCGTACTCGGCCCGGCCGTCGAAGGCGGCGGCACCGGCCGCCTTCGCCACGCTGAGCTGCCAGCGGACGTCCAGGAGCACCGGGGGGCGGGCCCCGGCCAGCTCGGCCGCCAGTTCGGATGCGCTGATGATGGCGTTCATGGGGCCATCCTCGCGCAGTGGGCGGCGCCGCGTAACGGTCGCGAAACGGATGAGAAATGCCAAAGCGGGCATGCTCCTGCGGGAACGCGCCAAAAGCGGCGCGGCCGGGGGGCGCTCGGCCGTCGGTGGTGCAAGCATCTGCGAGGGGTGGGCGCCGGCGCGGCCCGGCCGTCCGCCTCTTCAGGGCGCGTTCCCCCCAGCGATGGTCCGAGGAGAGAGTCACGATGTCCCAGGCAGAGACCCGGCGCACGCCCGGCACACCCTGCTGGGTGAGCCTCATGGTGCACGGCCTGGCTCCTACCCAGGAGTTCTACGCGGCGCTGTTCGGCTGGGAGTTCCGGCCGGGGCCCGCCTCGCTCGGCCCCTATGTGCGGGCGCTGCTCGACGGCGCCGAGGTCGCGGGCATCGGCCAGCTGCCGCCCGACCGCCATCTGCCGATCGCGTGGACGACGTATCTGGCCACCGACGACGCCGACGCGACGGCCGAGACGATCCGGCACTGCGGCGGCACGGTCGGGGTCGGGCCGCTGGACGCGGGCGACGCGGGCCGCCTGGTGATCGCCTCGGACCCGGAGGGCGCGGTCTTCGGCGCCTGGCAGGCGCAGGCGCACGTCGGCACGATGGTGGCGGGCGCGCCGGGCACGCCCGTCTGGAACGAGCTGGTGACCCGCGAGACGTCCACGGTCGGCAAGTTCTACGAGTCGGTGTTCGGCTACGACAAGGAGGCGGTGGTCTCGGCCGACTTCGACTACGTGACGCTGCACATCGACGGCCGCCCGGTCTGCTCCCTGCACGGCGTCGGAAACGCCCTGCCGCGCGACAAGGGCGCGCACTGGATGACGTACTTCGAGGTCGCGGACACGGACGAGGCGGCGGCCAGGGTGGTGGAGCTGGGCGGCCAGGTGCTGAGGCCCCCGCACGAGGGATCCAGCGGCCGCACGGCGACGGTGGCGGACCCGGAGGGAGCGGTGTTCACGGTGGTCCGGTCAGCCCCCTAGGGGCGCGGGGCCGTGGCATTCGGCGGCTCCGCCGGGTGGCCGCGGCCGAGATCCGGGCCTGCGCGGATGCGGCTACGCGTCGACCGGCAGCACGTCGGGCGACAACGCGGCCGCCCGCGCGGCCGCGGCCGTCATCCGCCGCCGGTGGTGGCGCCGGCACAGCACCTCGTACCCGATCTCGTCCTCGGACTGGTTCACGTCACCGACCACGACCTGCGCGCCCTCGACCACCATCTCCCCGCCGCGCGTACGCGCGTTGTGCGTGGCCCGCGCCCCGCACCAGCAGAGCGCCTCGACCTGGAGGACCTCGACGCGGTCGGCCAGCTCGACCAGGCGCTGGGAGCCGGGGAAGAGCTTGGAGCGGAAGTCGGTGGTGATGCCGAAGGCGAAGACGTCCAGGTCGAGGTCGTCGACGACCCGGGCGAGCTGGTCGATCTGGTCGGGCGCGAGGAACTGCGCCTCGTCGGCGATCACGTAGTCGCAGCGGCCGCCCTTGGAGAGGTGGGCGACCAGATACGCGTAGAAGTCGAAGCCGTCGGCGGCCTCGACGGCGTCCGTCACCAGGCCGAGCCGGGAGGACAGCTTGCCCTCGCCCGCGCGGTCGTCCCGCGTGAAGATCATGCCCTGGAGGCCGCGCGCGGAGCGGTTGTGCTCGATCTGAAGAGCGAGGGTGCTCTTTCCGCAGTCCATCGTTCCGGAGAAGAACACCAGCTCGGGCATGGGAGGGTGACGGCCTTTCGGATCTGCGCACGCGTCCGCGTACGTCCGCGTGGAGGAGAGGAGGGGGAAGTGCGGAAGGGTTACGAGCGTACTTCGAGGAGCGGTACGAGCTGCTCGACGGGGGTCATCGAGCCGTGCATGCCGACCATCGCGGACTCGTGCGGCTCGTTCCGCGAGGCGGTGATCACCACGTCGGCGCTCGCGGCCGCGACGACGTCGCCGATCCGCCCGTACACCCGCTCGTCGCAGACGCCCGGGGCCCCGAACCAGCCCGCCGCTATCGCCTCGTCGCGGCTCGCCACCCAGAACTGCTCGCCGAGCACCTCGCGCCAGACGGTCAGTACGTCGGCCTCGGCGGCCGGGACCGCGTAGACGTGCCGGGCCCGGCCCTCGCCGCCGAGCAGGGCGACTCCCGCGCCCAGCTCCCAGTCCTCGTCGAAGTCGATACGGGACTCTTCGTCGAAGGGGATGTCGATCATGCCGTGGTCGGCGGTGACATAGAGCGCGGAGCGCGGCGGCAGCTGCTCGGCGAGGCGCTGGACCAGCCGGTCGACGTACATCAGCTGACCGCGCCAGGCGTCCGAGTCGACGCCGAAGCGGTGGCCCTTGCCGTCGACCTCGCTGTAGTACGTGTAGACCAGCGAGCGGTCCCCGGCGGCCAGTTGCGCGGCCGCCAGGTCCATCCGGTCCTCGCCGGTCAGCCGGCCGTGAAACGTTCCGCCACTGAGCGCGACCTTGGTGAGCGGGGTGTGCTGGAAGGTGGGCGAGGAGACCTGGGCGGTGTGCACCCCGGCCGCGTCGGCCAGCTGGAAGACCGTGGGGTACGGCTGCCAGACGTGCGGGTCGGTCCAGGGCTTCCAGCGGAGCTGGTTCATCAGCTCGCCGGTCTGCGGGTTGCGCGCGGTGTAGCCGGGCAGGCCGTGCGCGGCGGGCGGCAGGCCGGTGCCGACGGAGGCGAGCGAGGTGGCGGTGGTGGCGGGGAACCCGGCGGTGATCGGCCGTCCGGTGCCGCCGCGCGAGGTGGCGAGCAGCCCGTGCAGATAGGGCGCCTCGTCGGGGTGGGCCTTGATCTGCTCCCAGCCGAGCCCGTCGATCAGGAACACACAGTTCCGGTCGGCCGGGGTCAGCTCGGGGATGGCGGCGCTCACGCCGGGCACGCCCATGCCGGCCGCGAGGGTGGGCAGCAGGTCGGCGAGCGAGCCGCTGCCGTACTCGGGCAGGGGGGCGGTGTCGAGGGCGAGGGGTTCCGGGTCCTGCCAGGCGGGCTGGGCCATCAGCGGGCGGTGGCCGCGGTGGCTTCGGAGAGCGCCTGGGCGAAGTCGAGGGTCTGGCGCACGGTGTCCGGGCCGTCCCCGGCCTCGCTGACGCGCAGGCTCAGGTCGTCGGCGGTGGAGTTGCCGGTGTAGCCGTGGTCGGCGTCGCAGTTGGGGTCGCCGCAGGCGGCGGGCTCCAGGTCGATCCGGGAGACCGCGCCCCAGCCGATGGTGAGGACGACCTCGCGGGGCAGGGTGCCCGGGGTGTACGACTCGGGGTTGGCGACCACGCGGCTGACGACCACGGACGAGATCCGGTCGAGCTTCACGGACTCGGTGGACGTCGTCGCGTACGGCGTCGGGGAGCTGGTGTCGGCGTTCTGCTCGTCGGTGTGGCTGACGATGAAGCGGTTGCCCGTCAGGACCAGGACCGTCACGTGGCGGCGCACCTCGTTGGCGTCGAAGGTGGTCTCCTGGTGGACCAGGTACGACGCGATGGGCTCACCACCGACGGCGGCCTCCACCGCCTCGGCCACAAGGGCCGGGTAGTAGCCGCTGCGCTCGATCGCCGCGCGCAGCCCCTGGGTCATCGTGCCGGTCTTCGCCATGAGCTCCATCCTACGGGGCCTTCGGGCCCGATCGTTTCAGTAGCTGGGCAGGCGCCTGGGCCCCAGGTCGGAGCGGGGCGGCGGGGGCGCGAGGCGCAGGCTCGCGCCGAGTACGGAGAGGCCGTGCTGGGCGACGACGACCGGTTCCAGGGAGACGGCGACGACCTCGGGGTGGTCGTCGACCAGGCGGGAGACCCGGAGCAGCAGCTCTTCGAGGGCGGCCGTGTCCACCGGCGCGGAGCCGCGCCAGCCGAAGAGGAGGGGCGCGGTCCGGATCGACCTGACCAGCTCGGCGGCGTCCCGGTCGGTGGCGGGGACCAGCCGGTGGCCGGTGTCGCCGAGCAGCTCGGAGGCGGCTCCGGCGAGGCCGAAGGAGAGCACGGCGCCGACGGCCGGGTCGATGGCGGCGCGGACGACGGTGTCCACGCCGCGCGGTGCCATCGCCTGGACGACCGGCAGCAGCTCCTCCGGCTTGCCCAGGACCTGGGTCAACTCGGCGTACGCACGCCGCAGTTGCTCCTCGTCGGCGAGGTCGAGGCGGACACCGCCGAGGTCGGGGCGGTGGCGCAGATGGGGGGCGGTGGTCTTGAGGGCCACGGGGTAGCCGAGGCGGGCGGCGGCGTCGACGGCGGCGTCCGGATGGGGGGCGGGCAGGGCTTCGCGGACGGGGATGCCGTAGCGGGCGAGGAGGGCGGCGGCCTCGGTGGCGGCGAGGGTCGTCCCCCTGGGGTCGCCGTCCCCGAGCAGCCGCTCGATGTCGGCGGCGGCGCCGGTCTCGTCGATGTCGTCGTACTCCGGCACCCTGCCCTGCTCGGCGGCCTGCCGTCGCCACTGTCCGTAGCGGACGGCCTCCGCGAGGGCGCGTACCGCGCGTTCCGCGGCGGGGTAGGCGGGGATGGTGTTTTCTCCCCCACCCCGCCCCTTCCCGAGACCCTCCGGGGGTGGGGGTGGGCTGAGGAGGGAGGGGACACCCGGAGGCTGCGCCCCCGGCCCCCCAGCGGGGCTGCGCCCCTGCACCCCCTCGGGGCTCCGCCCCGGAACCCCGGTGGGGGGCTGGTTCGGAACCCCGGTCGGGGTCTGGGCCGGAGAGCCGGTGGAGGTGGCTGCGGGCTGTGCGCCCTGGCTGCCGGTGGGGGGCTGGCCCGGGGCCCCGGCGTAGATCTGGCCCGGAGCGCCGGTGGGGGGCTGGCCCTGAGCCCCAGAAGCGGGCGCTGCGGGGGCGCGGTGCTGGGGTGTGCGGCGGGCCGTGCTCGCCGCGCTTGCCAGGGCTTCTGCCAGGCCTCCCAGCTCTACGTGCACCACCGCCACCGGCTTCGCCGGCGCCGTCGCCGTGGCCTGCTGGAGCGCTGTGGCCAGGGCCTCGTCGGGGTAGCCGGGCTCGCCCACCCAGGGGATCGCCGTGACCACCACCGCGTCGCAGAACTCGTCCGCCAGGGCGCGGGCCAGCGCGTCCCGGAAGTCCTCGGGGGTGGCCGCCGTCGTGAGGTCGACCGGCGGGTGCGGGCGCAGGCCCTCCGTGAGGCAGGCGTCGTACGTGAGGAGGCCGAGGGATTCCGAGTTGCCGAGGATGGCCACGCGCGGGCCCGCCGGGAGCGGCTGGCCCGCCAGGAGGACGCCCGCGTCGACCAGCTCGGTCACCGTGTCCACCCGGATCACGCCCGCCTGGCGCAGCAGCGCCGACACGGCCGCGTCCGGGACCCGGGTCACCGGGACCGCGTGGCCGGGCGGCGTCGAGCCGCTGTGGCGGGCGCCCTTCACCGCCACCACCGGCTTCACCGCCGCCGTCCGCCGCGCGAGCCGGGTGAACTTGCGCGGGTTGCCGATGGATTCGAGGTACAGCAGGACCACGTCCGTGTCCGCGTCCTCGTACCAGTACTGGAGGATGTCGTTGCCCGAGACGTCCGCCCGGTTGCCCGACGAGATGAACGTCGACAGGCCCGCGCCCCGCCGGTGCAGGCCCGACAGGAGCGCGATCCCGATCGCGCCCGACTGGGTGAACAGACCGATCCGGCCCCGCTGCGGCGGCTCGGGGGCGAGCGAGGCGTTCAGGCGCGTGCCCGGTGCGGTGTTGATGACACCGAAGGCATTGGGACCGATCAGCCGCATCCCGTACGACCGCACCTGCCGCAGCAGTTCGCGCTGGCGCTCCCGCCCGGCCGCGCCGCTCTCGGCGTACCCGGCGGACAGGACCACCAGACCCTGCACCCCGTGCTCGCCGCACTCCGCGACCGCCTCCGGCACCCGCTCGGCCGGGACCGCGACCACCGCGAGGTCGACCTGTTCCGCGAGGTCGCCGAGCGAGCGGACGGCGCGGACGCCGTCGATCCGCGAACCCCCTTCGGGGAACGCCCGGTTGACCGCGTACGCGCGTCCCGTGAACCCCGCCCCGAGCAGGTTGCGCAGCACCGTGCGGCCCACGCCGCCGGGCGCGCGCCCGGTGCCGATCACGGCCACCGAACCGGGGGCCAGCAGCCGCTGCACCGACCGCGCCTCCGCGCGCTGCTCGCGGGCGCGCTGCACGGCCAGCGACTCGGCGGTCGGCTCCAGATCGAGCGTGAGATGGACCGAGCCGTCCTCGAAGGAACGCTTCTGCTGATAGCCCGCGTCCGTGAACACCTTGATCATCTTGATGTTGGCGGGCAGCACCTCCGCCGCGAACCGCCGGATCCCCCGCTCGCGCGCGACCTCCGCGATGTGTTCGAGCAGCGCGGAGGCGACCCCGCGTCCCTGGTGCGCGTCCTGGACCAGGAACGCCACCTCGGCCTCGTCGGCCGGCGCCGAGGCGGGCCTGCCCTGCGCGTTGATCCGGTCGAAGCGGACGGTCGCGATGAACTCGCCGCCCACCGTCGCCGCGAGCCCGACCCGGTCCACGTAGTCGTGATGGGTGAAGCGGTGCACGTCCTTCGCCGACAGCCGGGGGTAGGGCGCGAAGAAGCGGTAGTACTTGGACTCGTCCGACACCTGCTCGTAGAACGAGACGAGCCGCTCCGCGTCGTCGGCCGCGATGGGCCGGATCCGTGCCGTCCCCCCGTCGCGCAGCACGACGTCGGCCTCCCAGTGGGCCGGGTACGCGGGGTCCTGCGTCTTCTCCTGCGGAGCCTGCATACGGGCAGCCTACGGGTCGCGGGGCCGCCGCGGTCAGGTCAAGGTGGGGGGCAAGGTGGAGAGGGCGGCCAGGGCCGAAGGGCCGCCGGATCCGGGACCGACGTCGGCACGAGCACTGCGCAGGACATGAGAGACTGGTCTAGACAACCGTCAGAGATTTCGAAGGGCATCACCATGGCTGAGCGCCGCGTCAATGTCGGCTGGGCCGAGGGCCTGCACGCCCGCCCCGCTTCCATCTTCGTCCGCGCCGCCACGGCCTCCGGCGTCCCCGTGACGATCGCCAAGGCCGACGGCAACCCGGTCAACGCCGCCTCCATGCTCGCGGTGCTCGGCCTGGGCGCGCAGGGCGGCGAGGAGATCGTGCTGGCTTCCGAGGCGGAGGGCGCCGAGGCGGCCCTGGAGCGCCTGGCGAAGCTCGTCGCGGAGGGCCTCGAGGAGCTCCCCGAGACCGTCTGACCGCATCCGGTCGGCCGAACGGCCGGGACCGGCGCGTCACCGCACTTCGCGAAAGAAGCCGCGGACCCTGAATTCAGGGTCCGCGGCTTCTTTCTTTTGGACGGGAGGATCAGGTCGCGTTGCGGTCCCGCCCAGGCAGTCGAATTCCTGCGGCGATTTCAGGCAGCGCAAAAGGAGCCCACCCCGGCACTCCCTTTGTATACGGCGATCCCGTTAAGCGCGGACGCTCGCGGTGTTTACGGCATGTTGCGAAGTCCTCACGTCCACCGGACCCCGCAGGCGATAGGCGGAAAACGCGCGCTCGGCGTGGTGGGCGGTCAGCGACCTGGCCCGCTCCGCGTCGCCGCGCGCCACCGCGTCCACGATCGCCCCGTGCTCCGCCCAGCACTCGGCGGGCAGCGCGGGCTGCTCCACCACGTACATCCAGGCGATCTTGTGCCGCAGCTGGGTGAGCAGGGCGATGAGGCCGGGGCTGCCGGAGGACTGGGCGAGCGTCTCGTGGAACCAGACTTCCAGCGAGCGCAGATCCTCGCCCTGGGCCCGCCGGATGCGGTCCTGCCCCAGCCTGACCAGGCCGCGCAGCACCTTGAGATGGGCCTCGGTGCGCCGGGCGGCGGCCCGCGAGGCGGCCAGCGGCTCCAGCATCGCGCGCAGTTCGAGCAGGTCGGCGGCCTCCTGCTCGGTCGGCTCGGCGACACAGGCCCCGGCGTGCCGGCGCGTGGTGACGAACCCCTCGGACTCCAGCGTGCGCAGCGCCTCGCGGACCGGGACGCGCGAGACCCCGTACCGCCGGGCGAGCACTTCCTCGGTGAGCCGGCTGCCGCGCGCGAAGAGCCCCGCGACGATGTCGTCGCGGATTGCCGTGCATACCGATTGCGCCGGAATGCGCATGACCGAACCTCCGCCTTAATCCCCGCGAAACGCGGTCGATCGACGCCTGTTCGGCGACTCTATTCCAGCGGCTGTTAATTCCCGGTGACATGCCGTATGCAATGCATATCTTTTGGCCACGGACGGCTCACCGCGCCCCGGCCACGACGCCGGAGCCCCCCGGCGCGGGTGCGCCGGGGGGCTCCGGTGGAACGTGCGGGGGCGGCCGTCAGACGTTGACGCCGTGCGAGCGCAGATACGCGATCGGGTCGATGTCCGAGCCGTACGACTCGCCGGTGCGGGCCTCGAAGTGGAGGTGCGGGCCGGTGGTGTTGCCGGTGTTGCCGGAGAGGCCGATCTGCTGGCCCGGCTCGACGCGCTGGCCGACGGAGACACCGATGGACGACAGGTGGCCGTACTGGGTGTACGTGCCGTCGTTCATCCGGATGACGATGTTGTTGCCGTAGGCGCCGCCGTAGCCCGCCTCGACGACCGTGCCCAGGCCCACGGCGTGCACCGGGGTGCCCATGCCCGCGTGGAAGTCGATGCCGGTGTGGCTGCCGGAGGACCAGATCGAGCCGCCGGTCTTGTAGCCGGTGGAGACGTAACTGCCGTCGATCGGGGCGACGAAGGAGTTGAGGCGCTTGCGCTCGGCCTCGCGGGCGGCGCGCTCCCTGGCCTCGCGCTCCTCCTTGGCCTTCGCCTCGGCCTTGCGCTTCGCCTCGGCGATGGCGCGGGCCTTGTCGGCGGCGTGCTTCTGGGCGGCGGCCTGGGCGTCGATGCGGTCGGCGAGCGAGTCGCCGATCACGATGGCCTGGGTGATGCCGGTGTCCTCGACGGAGGCGGCGGCGGGAGCGGAGCTCTCGGCGGCCAGGGCCGGGGAGGCGAGGGTGCCCACGACGCCGGCGGTGGCGAGGGTGGCGATGCCCGCGATGTTCGCGCTCTTGCGCGACACGGCGCTCGGACGACGGTGTTTCCCGGTGGCACGGGTGAACGCCATGGAGAGGCGGTGTCCTTTCCTTCCATCTCGCCTACCGGGTTAGCTGACGGGTTCGGAGCTGGAAGGTCTCCTACGGGCCCCTCCGCGGGCGGAGGCGTCCGATTCACCCCAGGGACTGAGTGGGTCCCCGGCTCCCCTGGCTCGCGCCAGTTGGGGACTCGGCGATCGCTGTCCGGTGCCGCGGCTGCGACGGGTGGTGACGGACAGCCGGACTGACGCTAGACGGCTGATCTTTCAATCACCAAACAGACACGTCTTTTTGTAGCGCACGCCACATGACAGACAGGCAACCTCCCCAATAAACCGGACATAAGGGAGGACCCCGGCGGCCACTCGGCCACCGGGGTCCTCACCCGACTCGTCCGCCCGCCTTCGGGCCAGCCCCGGCGGGCGGCTCAATCAGCCTGCCACGACGGTGACTTCACCGATGCCGAGCGCCTTGACCGGCTCCTCGATCTGCGCCGCGTCCCCGACCAGGACGGTCACCAGCCGGTCCACCGGGAAGGCGCTGACGACCGCCGCGGTGGCCTCCACGGTGCCCGTGTCGGCCAGCCGTGCGTACAACTGCGCCTGGAAGTCGTCCGGGAGGTGCTGCTCGACCTGGTCGGCCAGCGTCCCGGCGACGGCGGCCGCCGTCTCGTACTTGAGCGGGGCCACTCCCACCAGGTTCTGCACGGCGGTCTCCCGCTCGGGGTCCGTCAGACCCTCGGCGGCGAGCTTGCGCAGCACCGTCCACAGGTCGTCCAGCGCCGGGCCGGTGTTGGGCGTGTCGACCGAGCCGCTGATGGCGAGCATGGCAGCGCCGGTGCCCTCCGCGCCGGAGCGCAGCACCTGGCCGTAGGCCCGCACTCCGTACGTGTAGCCCTTCTCCTCGCGCAGGACGCGGTCCAGGCGGGAGGTGAGCGTGCCGCCCAGGCAGTACGTCCCGAGAACCTGGGCGGGCCAGACGCGGTCGTGGCGGTCCGGGCCGATCCGGCCGATCAGCAGCTGCGTCTGGACGGCGCCGGGCCGGTCGACGATGACCACGCGGCCGGTGTCGTCGGCGGTGACCGGGGGCATCGGGCGCTCCTGGGCCGGGGTGCCCGTCCAGGCGCCCAGGGTGTCCGCCAGGACCGCGTCCAGGTCGGTGGCGCCCAAGTCGCCCACGATCACCGCGGTGGCCGCCGCCGGACGTACATACGCCTCGTAGAAGGCCCGGACCGCCGCCGCGTCGATCCGCGAGACGGTCTCCTCGGTGCCCTGGCGCGGGCGCGACATGCGCGCGGTGGCCGGGAAGAGCTCGCGGGAGAGCTGCTGGGCGGCGCGGCGGGCCGGGTTGGCCAGCTCGTGCGGGATCTCGTCGAGGCGGTTGCGGACCAGCCGGTCGACCTCCGCGTCGGCGAACGCGGGGGCGCGCAGCGCCTCGGCGAGCAGGCCGAGCGCCTTGGGCAGCCGGGAGACCGGCACCTCGAGGGAGACCCGCACGCCCGGGTGGTCCGCGTGCGCGTCCAGGGTGGCGCCGCAGCGCTCCAGGTCGGCGGCGAACTCCTCGGCGGAGCGCTTGTCGGTGCCCTCGGAGAACGCGCGCGCCATGATCGTGGCGACGCCGTCCAGACCCTCCGGCTCGGCGTCCAGCGGGGCCGCGAGGAAGATCTCGACGGCCACGACCTGCTGGCCGGGGCGGTCGCAGCGCAGCACGGTGAGCCCGTTGGGCAGGGTGGCGCGGCCGGGGGCGGGGAACGCCCAGGGACGCGCGATGCCGGCGGCCGGCTGGGGGTGGAACTGCATGGTCACGCCGGTCTCGCTCACTGCTCTGCTCCCTTGGCGTCGGCGTCGGCCGCGTCGTCTGCTTCGGCGGCGGTCGGCTCGTACACCAGCACCGCCCTGTTGTCCGGGCGCAGGGTGGCCCGGGCCACGTCCCGCACCTCCTCGGCGGTGATGTCGAGCACCCGGTCGACGGCGGTCAGGGCGAGCTGCGGGTCGCCGAACAGCACCGCGTACCGGCACAGTTCGTCGGCGCGGCCCGCGACCGTGCCGAGCCGGTCCAGCCACTCGCGCTCCAGCTGGGCCTGGGCACGCTCCATCTCCTCGGCCGTGGGGCCCTCTTCGGCGAACCGGGCCAGCTCGTCGTCGACGGCCGACTCGATGTCGGGGACCTCGACGCCGCCGGACGTCTTCACGTCCAGCCAGCCGAGCGAGGGCGCGCCGGCCAGCCGCAGCAGGCCGAACCCGGCCGCCACGGCGCTCTGGTCGTGGCGCACCAGGCGGTTGTGCAGCCGGGAGGACTCGCCGCCGCCGAGGACGGTGAGCGCCAAGTCGGCGGCGTCGCACTCGCGCGTGCCGTCGTGCGGCAGCCGGTAGGCGGCCATCAGGGCGCGCGCGGGGACGTCCTCGTGGACGACCTCGCGCAGCTGCTCGCCGATGACGCCGGGCAGCGCGCCGTCGCGCGGCGGCTGCTTGCCGTCGTGGGTCGGGATGGAGCCGAAGTACTTCTCGATCCAGGCGAGCGTCTGCTCGGGGTCGATGTCGCCGACGACGGAGAGGACCGCGTTGTTCGGCGCGTAGTACGTACGGAAGAAGTTCCGCGCGTCCTCAAGGGTCGCCGCGTCCAGGTCGGCCATGGAGCCGATCGGCGTGTGGTGGTACGGGTGGCCCTCGGGGTAGGCGAGCGCGGTGAGCTTCTCGAACGCCGTGCCGTACGGCACGTTGTCGTACCGCTGGCGGCGCTCGTTCTTGACGACGTCGCGCTGGTTCTCCATGGACTCCTCGTCCAGGGCGGAGAGCAGCGAGCCCATACGGTCGGCTTCCAGCCACAGCGCCAGCTCCAGCTGGTGCGTGGGCATGGTCTCGAAGTAGTTGGTGCGCTCGAAGCTGGTGGTGCCGTTGAGCGAGCCGCCGGCCCCCTGCACCAGCTCGAAGTGACCGTTTCCGTGGACCTGGTGCGAGCCCTGGAACATCAGGTGCTCGAAGAGGTGCGCCAGGCCCGTGCGGCCCTTGACCTCGTGGCGGGAACCCACGTCGTACCAGAGGCAGACCGCGGCGACCGGGGTCAGGTGGTCCTCGGAGAGCACCACGCGCAGGCCGTTGGCCAGCCGGTGCTCGGTCGCTGTCAGGCCGCCGGAGCCGGCCTGGGCGGTGGCCGTGTGACCCATGGGCATGTACGTCCCTTCGATCGCGGTGAAGAAGTCCTGCCACTGTATGCAAGCGCACCGACACCTGGCGAAGTTCCCGGGTCGCGGTCGGCGTTGTCAGTGGGACGGTCCACAATGGTCGGCGTCAGCAGCAGACCTTGTTGGTGGTCGCTAAGAAGAACTCGTTGGTGAAGGAGCCGCAGCCGCGATGGCCCGCCGCAGCACGAAGACCCCGCCGCCGGACGATTTCGAGGAGAAGATCCTCGACATCGACGTCGTGGACGAAATGCAGGGCTCCTTTCTCGAGTACGCCTACTCGGTGATCTACTCGCGGGCCCTGCCGGACGCCCGCGACGGCATGAAGCCGGTGCACCGCCGCATCGTCTACCAGATGAACGAGATGGGCCTGCGCCCCGAGCGCGGCTATGTGAAGTGCGCGCGCGTGGTCGGCGAGGTCATGGGCAAGCTCCACCCGCACGGCGACGCGTCGATCTACGACGCGCTGGTGCGGATGGCGCAGCCGTTCTCGATGCGTGTGCCGCTGGTCGACGGCCACGGCAACTTCGGCTCGCTCGGCAACGACGACCCGCCGGCCGCGATGCGCTACACCGAGTGCCGGATGGCCGACGCCACCTCGCTCATGACGGAGTCGATCGACGAGGACACCGTCGACTTCTCCCCGAACTACGACGGCCAGGAGCAGGAGCCGGTGGCCCTGCCCGCCGCGTTCCCGAACCTGCTGGTCAACGGCGCGACGGGGATCGCGGTCGGCATGGCGACCAATATGCCGCCGCACAACCTGGGCGAGGTCATCGCCGCCGCCCGCCATCTGATCCGGCACCCGAACGCGGACCTGGAAGCGCTGATGCGCTTCGTCCCCGGCCCCGACCTGCCGACCGGCGGCCGGATCGTCGGCCTGTCCGGCATCAAGGACGCGTACGAGTCGGGCCGCGGCACCTTCAAGATCCGCGCCAAGGTGGCGGTGGAGAACGTGACGGCCCGCCGCAAGGGCCTGGTCGTCACGGAACTGCCGTTCACGGTCGGCCCGGAGAAGGTGATCTCCAAGATCAAGGACCTGGTCGGCTCGAAGAAGCTCCAGGGCATCGCCGACGTCAAGGACCTCACCGACCGCTCGCACGGTCTGCGCCTGGTCATCGAGGTCAAGAACGGCTTCGTGCCCGAGGCCGTCCTGGAGCAGCTCTACAAGCTGACGCCGATGGAGGAGTCCTTCGGCATCAACAACGTGGCGCTGGTGGACGGCCAGCCGCTCACCATGGGCCTCAAGGAGCTCCTGGAGGTCTACCTCGACCACCGCTTCGAGGTCGTGCGCCGGCGCAGCGAGTACCGCCGCACCAAGCGCCGCGACCGGCTGCACCTGGTGGAGGGCCTCCTCGTCGCGCTCCTCGACATCGACGAGGTCATCCGTCTCATCCGGTCGAGTGACAACTCGGCGCAGGCCAAGCAGCGCCTGATCGAGCACTTCTCGCTCAGCGAGATCCAGACGCAGTACATTCTGGACACCCCGCTGCGCCGCCTCACCAAGTTCGACCGCATCGAGCTGGAGAGCGAGCGCGACCGGCTCACCGGCGAGATCGACGAGCTGACCGGGATCCTGGAGTCCGACACCGAGCTGCGCAAGCTGGTCTCGACCGAACTGGCCGCGGTGGCCAAGAAGTTCGGCACCGAGCGGCGGACGGTCCTCCTTGAGTCGGCGGGCGCGCCGGTCGCGGCGGTGCCCCTGGAGGTCGCGGACGACCCGTGCCGGGTGCTGCTCTCCTCGACGGGCCTGCTGGCGCGTACGGCGAACGCGGAACCGCTCGCGGAGGCCGAGCGGCGCACCAAGCACGACGTGATCGTGTCCGCGGTGCCCGCCACCCAGCGCGGCGACGTCGGCGCGGTCACCTCGGCCGGGCGGCTGCTGCGGCTCGCCGTGATCGACCTGCCGCAGCTGCCGGACACGGCGGCGGCACCCAACCTCTCGGGCGGCGCCCCGGTCTCGGAGTTCCTGTCCCTTGAGGCCGACGAGACGCTGATCTGTCTGACGACGCTGGACGAGTCGTCGCCGGGTCTGGCGATCGGCACCGAGCAGGGCGTGGTCAAGCGCGTGGTGCCCGACTATCCGGCCAACAAGGACGAGCTGGAGGTCATCACCCTCAAGGACGGCGACCGGATCGTGGGCGCGGCGGAGCTGCGCACCGGCGAGGAGGACCTGGTCTTCATCACGGACGACGCCCAGCTGCTGCGCTATCAGGCCTCGCAGGTGCGGCCGCAGGGCCGCCCGGCGGGCGGCATGGCAGGCATCAAGGTCGCCGAGGGCGCCAAGGTGATCTCGTTCACCGTGGTCGACCCGGCGGCGGACGGCGTGGTGTTCACGGTGGCGGGCTCGCGCGGCACGCTGCTCGGGGACTCGGCGGCGACCGTCAAGCTGACGCCGTTCGACCAGTATCCGCGCAAGGGCCGGGCCACCGGCGGGGTGCGCTGCCAGCGGTTCCTGAAGGGCGAGGACATGCTGGTCCTGGCCTGGGCGGGGGCGGCCCCGGCGAAGGCGGCGCAGGCCAACGGCACACCGGTGGAGCTCCCGGAGCCGGACCCGCGCCGGGACGGCTCGGGCACGCCGCTGGGCCACGCGGTGACGGCGCTGGCGGGCCCGGCGTCGTAGCGGACGGTTCGTACGGGGAGGCCCCGGCCGCGGTCAGTCGTCCGCGTCCGGGGCCTCCTCGGCCTCGTCGTGCTGTACGTATCGGAGCACGCCCCACATCGCGGGCTCGTCCTGGACCTCCCCCGGGCCCGCGACCGCCGCCTCCAGTGACTTGCGCAGGCCGTCGGCGTCGGTCCCGGAGCCGATGAGGACGAGCTGGGTGAGGCGCTCCTCGCCGGGCGGCCAGGGCTCCGGGTAGAAGCGCAGGAAGCGGCCGACGGCGTGGACGCCGTAGCGGTTGCGCGGGTCGGCCGCGCCGAAGTCGACGAACCCCTTGATGCGGTAGAGGCCCTCGGGGCGGCTGTCGAGGAAGGCCATCAGCCGGCGCGGGTCCATGGGCGCGGCCGAGGTGAAGGCGACGGACTCGTACGCGGTGTGCAGATGCGCCGCGTGGCCGCACTCGGAGCCGCACACCTCGCCGTGCCCGTGCTCCTCCTCATCGTCCAGCAGGTCCTCGAAGGCGAGCTGGCCGACCCGCTCGGTGCTCGGCCTGCGGTCGAAGAACAGCTCCGGGTCGACGCGGCCGTACACGGACTCGACGACCGACGCTGCCCCGTCGAGCGACGCGCGCAGCCGGTCGAGGCCCGCCCTCGCCACCCGGTCGGTCTTGTTGAGCACCACGAGGTCCGCGACGGCGAGGTGCCGGTCGATCTCGGGGTGCTTCTCGCGGGTCGCCTCGTACTCGGCGGCGTCGACGACCTCGACGAGCCCGCCGTACACCACCCGGGGGTTCCCGCTGGCCAGGACCATCCGCACCAGCTCCTGCGGCTCGGCGAGGCCGCTCGCCTCGATGACGACGACGTCGAGCCGGGCGGCGGGCCGGGTCAGCTTCTCCAGGTAGACGTCGAGCTCGCTCGCGTCGACGGCGCAGCACAGGCAGCCGTTGCCGAGCGACAGCGTCGAATCACCGAGTTGTCCGGCCACGGTCATCGCGTCGATCTCGATGGACCCGAAGTCGTTGACGATCGCCCCGATCCGGGTGCCCCTGCTGGCCCGGAGCAGATGGTTGAGCAGGGTGGTCTTGCCCGAGCCGAGGAAGCCCGCGAGGACGACGACGGGGATCTGCTGGGTCGGACCGGTCGGACTCACGGGGGCCTCTCTCGGACGGGGACGGGGACGTGGGCGGGGCCCGGGGATGCTCCTCGGACCCGCTCCAGGATATTTGGCGCTGGGAACGGGGCGGCCCGGCCGGGGCGGGCCCGGTCCGACGCCCGCCCCCGCGGCGCGTCGCCGCACCCCCGCGCGCCCGAGCGCCCCCGCCCCTGGCCAAAACGCCCGTCCCGCCCTCCCGGCCGCGCGTCGCCCTCAAGGCACGCGGGCAGATTGACTGCCCACACCCGGGAGGTCTCATGACAGGAACCCCGGCCCCGTCCGGCCGGCTCCGCTCCACCGCGAAGTTCGCCCTCTGGACGGCCGCCACGCTCGCCGGAACCGCCCTGGTGAGCGCGGCCGCCGTCCTGGTCAGCGGCTGGCTCATCGACACCGTGCAGCGGCGCGAGGGCGGCCTCGACCGCGCCGAGGGCCGCAGCCAGATCGGCAACTATTTCGGCGCCGCCAGCGCCGTCTTCTCCGGTCTGGCATTCCTCATACTCGTGGTGGCGCTGCTGCTCCAATACCAGGAACTGCGCATGCAGCGGACCGAACTCGCGGACCAGCGCGAGGAACTGACCCAGTCCCGCCAGGAACTCCATCGCAGCGCCGAGGCGAATATGCGTTCCCTGCATGTGCAGCTCACCCGGATGGCCATGGAGGATCCGTCGCTCGCCGCAGTGTGGAACGGCTTTCCGGGTATCCCTCATGAGGAGGAGCGTCAGTATCTGTTCGCCAACCTGACGTTCGGGCACTTGTTGCTCGCCCGCCAGTGGGGAAGCTATTCGGACGACGAACTACGCGTACACGCGAGGTCCTTACGGAGCAGTGAGCCCTATCGTCGCTACTGGGCACTCTCCAGGGACGCGAAATTCGCTCTTCCCGGGGACAGCCACGAAAGGAAACTGGCAGAGCTGATCGATGAGGAGATCAGGACCACGCCGGGGCCGCCCGCTCCCCCACAGTAGTAACAGTCGTACGGGAGAAGAGACATGACCAGCCTGCACAGAACCGGACAGCACGACGGTACGGCGGCGACGGCGGCGCTCGCGGCGGGCGCCGTGGCGCTGGCCGCCGTCCTCAGCCTGGCGCTCGGCGCCGGGTTCCACGCGATCGCCCCGGCGGCCGCCGGGGCCTCCGCCGGCGGCGTCTTCGCCGGGCTCGCGGTCGCCGCGGGGGCGGCCGGACTCGCCCTCCAGCACCGGCTGCTGGCCCGCCGGATCACCCTCACCCACCAGCACCGGCTCCACTTCGACCTGCTCAGCAAGGCCATGGACGACCCCGAACTGGCAGCGGTCCTGGACACGTTCGAAGGGGACGTACCGCCGGTCAAACAGCGGCAGTTCCTCTACGCGAACGCCCTCTACAGCAATGTGCTGCACGCGTACCGGACCGGTTCGACGAGTGAGAGCGAGATCGGCGGACATCTGCGGGTCATCTGCCGCAGTCCTATTTTCCGCGAATACTGGGAGTCCACCCGGCAGCACCGGAACGCGCTCCAGGAGGACTCCCAGGAGGCACGCCTCGGCCGCCGCGTGGACGAGATCGTGCGAAACATCAGCAAGTTGAGGTAATTGTCACCAATTCCGTATGCGCACACCGCCACAGCCGCGAGTCTGGTTGTCTGTCCTAAGTCCTAGACTCCTCCGAGCCATTGGAACGGTCCCTTGGTGACAATCGTGCGCAGGGTCGGTGCCTCCCCACGGGAACGCGGCAGCCTGTCGGGGCAGACATGCCCGGACATCTTCGAGTTGAGCGACGGCAGGTTCGCGGTCATCGGTACGGACATGACCGAGTACTTGGACGGCAAGCTGCCGAGCGACGCCGCCCGGGCCGAATACGAGCGGATCGTCGCGATCTCCCGCGAAACGCTGGTGCGCGCCAAGGCGGACATCCCGGAGGTATAAGGCACCGATAGATAGAGATAAGGGCCGGATAAAGAATCCACGCCCGCAGCCAGACGGTCGGCGGCGCCCACGATGCGAACAGATTTGCGAACAGATTCGGAATGCGTCGCGGAGCCGTCTACCGTGCATACGCATGAGTGCCGTCCCCAGCACGCCCCCACCCGGACGGCGGCGGTTCGGCTGGCCGCAGCGCGTCTTCTCCCAGGTGCTGCTGATGCAGCTGGCGATCGCCGCCGGTGTCACCGTGCTCGCGACCGGCCTGTTCCTCGCCCCGCTCAGCCACCAGCTCGACGACCAGGCGATGCGCCGGGCCCTCGCCATCGCCCAGTCGACGGCCGCCCAGCCGCAGGTCGCGGCGGACCTGGTCGCGTCCCCGCCCGCCGCCGACGGCCCCGTCCAGCGCGAGGCCGAGCGGATCCGCCGGGCCACCGGCGCCGAGTACGTGGTGGTCATGGACCGGCACGGGGTGCGCTGGTCGCACACCGACGGCCGGCAGATCGGCAAGGTCGTCTCCACCGACCCCAGCGAGGCGCTGGCGGGCGAGGAGGTCATGGAGATCGACAGCGGCACCCTGGGCCGCTCGGCGCGCGGCAAGGTGCCGCTGCGGGACTCCGACGGCGCGATCGTGGGGGCGGTCTCGGTCGGGATCGAGTACGACAGCGTGCGCGCCAGACTGCTCGCCGCCATCCCCGGGCTGCTCGCCTACGCGGGCGGCGCCCTCGCGGCGGGGGCGCTCGCCGCGTATCTGATCTCCCGCCGGATCCAGAAGCAGACCCGTGACCTGGCCTTCTCCGATATCTCGGCGCTGCTCGCGGAGCGCGAGGCGATGCTCCACTCGATCCGCGAGGGCGTGGTGGCGCTCGACCGGACCGGCCGGATCCGGCTGCTCAACGACGAGGCCCAGCGGTTGCTCGGCGTCGGCCCCGAGGCCGCGGGCCGCCCGCTGGACGAGGTGCTCGGCACCGGCCGGACGACCGATGTGCTCGCGGGCCGCGTCACGGGCACCGACCTGCTGACCGTACGCGGCCACCGCGTCCTGGTCGCCAACCGCATGCCGACCGACGACGGCGGCGCCGTCGCCACCCTGCGGGACCGCACCGAGCTGGAGCGCCTGGGCCGCGAGCTGGACTCCACCCACGGCCTCATCGACGCCCTGCGCGCCCAGGACCACGAGCACGCCAACCGGCTGCACACCCTGCTCGGCCTGCTGGAGCTGGGGATGCACGAGGAGGCGGTCGAGTTCATCACCGAGGTCGTCGGGGTGCACCGGACGACCGCCGAGCAGGTCACCGAGAAGGTCCGCGACCCGCTGCTCGCGGCGATGCTGGTCGGCAAGGCCACCGTGGCGGCCGAGCGCGCGGTCGCCCTGCGCATCACCCCGGACAGCCTGCTCCCCGACCGGCTGGTCGACCCGCACGGGCTCGTCACCGTCGTCGGGAACCTCGTGGACAACGCGCTGGACGCGGCCGCCGGCACTTCGGACGCCTCGGTCGGGGTGACCCTGCGCGCCGAGGGGCGTACGGCCGTACTGCGGGTCGTCGACAGCGGCCCCGGCGTCCCCGACGACCAGCGCGAACTGATCTTCACCGAGGGCTGGTCCACCAAGGCCCTGCCCGCCCACGGCAAGCGGGGCCTGGGGCTCGCCCTGGTCCGGCGGTTCGCCGAGCGGCAGGGCGGCCACGCGCGCGTGGCGACGGGTCCGGACGGCGGCGCCGAGTTCACCGTGGTCCTGCCGGAGGCGCTGAGCGAGGCGCTGGACGGGGATGCGAACGGGGCCGTACCGCGTGACGATCCGAACGGGACCGCGCCGTCTGCGCATCCGCACGGCACCGTACTGCCTGGGGAGGCGCGATGATCGACGTCCTCGTCGTGGACGACGACCGTCGGGTCGCCGACATCAATGCCGCGTACGCCGAGAAGGTTCCCGGTTTCCGGGTGGTGGCGAAGGCGCATTCGGCCGCGGAGGCGCTCGCGGTCATCGCCGAGCGCCCCGTCGATCTGGTCCTGCTCGACCACTATCTGCCGGACGAGAACGGCCTCGCCGTCGTACGTGAGCTGCGTAGGCTCGGCCACCACACCGACGTGATCATGGTGACGGCCGCCCGCGACGTGAGCACCGTCCAGGCCGCGATGCGCCAGGGGGCGCTCCAGTACCTCGTCAAGCCGTTCAACTTCGCGGGGCTGCGCACCAAGCTGGAGGCGTACGCGGCGCTGCGCCGCACCCTCGACAGCGGCGGCGAGGCCGAACAGGCCCAGGTGGACCGGATCTTCGGCGCCCTCTCGGTCTCGGCCGAGCCCGACCTGCCGAAGGGCCACTCCCCCTCCACCGCCGAACTGCTGCGCCAGGTGCTGCTCGCGGCCGACGGCCCGCTCTCGGCGCAGGAGATCGCGGAGCGGGCGGGGGTGAGCCGGCAGACGGCCCAGCGCTATCTGAAGCTCCTGGAGCGGGCGGGCCGGGTGCGGCTCGGTCTGCGCTACGGCGAGACCGGCCGCCCCGAGCACCGCTACGAGTGGGCGACCGGCCGCTGACACCGGGTTCCGGGCGTCTCAGCCCTTCGGACCAGGTCGACCGGATCTTCGGGGCGCTGCGGACCGCCGCGACCGCCCCCGGGCTGCCCAGCGGCCACTCGGAGCCCACGGCGGAGCTGATCCGCGAGGTGCTGCACCACGCGGACCATCCGCTCTCGGCCCATGAGGTGGCGGGCCGCACCGGCCTCAGCCGCTCCACCGCCCAGCGCTACCTCCGGCTCCTGGAGCAGTCCGGCCGCCTCCGCCTGACTCTGCGGTACGGGGAGACGGGCCGCCCGGAACACCGGTACGCCTGGGCGGTGTGAGGGCGGGACCGGGACCGGCGGACATCCGGCGGACGACGGACGTGTGGCCCTGACCTCGGGAGGATCGATCCTGCCGATGGCTAGACCGCGCCCGCCCCCGTCAGCGACCGCACCTCCGTCTCCGCGTGGCGGGCCTCGTCCGGCGGCTCGGGCGAGGTCACCGTGCCCAGCCACCCGGCCAGGAAGCCCAGCGGGATGGAGACGAGTCCCGGGTTCTCCAGCGGGAAGAACTGGAAGTCCACCCCGGGGAACAGCGCGTGCGGCCCGCCGGAGACCACCGGCGACAGCACCACCAGGACCAGCGCCGGGACCAGCCCGCCGTAGACCGACCAGACCGCGCCCCGGGTGGTGAAGTTCCGCCAGAACAGCGTGTAGAGCAGCACCGGCAGATTGGCCGAGGCCGCCACCGCGAAGGCCAGCCCGACCAGGAACGCCACGTTCAGATCCCGGGCCAGCAGCCCCAGGCCGATGGCGACCGCCCCGATCCCGGCGGCGGCGACCCGGGCCACCGCCACCTCGCTGTGCTGCTTGGCGTGGCGCCGCCGCAGCGAGGCGTACAGGTCATGGGCGACCGAGGCGGAGGAGGCGAGGGTGATCCCGGCGACGACGGCGAGGATGGTCGCGAAGGCGACCGCCGCCACGACCGCGAAGAGAACCGTTCCGCCTGTGGAGCCCGCGCCGCCGCCCAGATCGAGCGCCAGCAGCGGTACGGCCGTGTTCCCCGCCGCGTTCGCGGATTTCACCTCGGCGGAGCCCACCACGGCGGCCGCGCCGAAGCCGAGCACGATGGTCATCAGATAGAAGCCGCCGATGAGACCGATCGCCCAGACCACCGAGCGGCGCGCGGCCCGGGCGGTCGGCACCGTGTAGAAGCGGGAGAGGATGTGCGGCAGCCCCGCCGTACCGAGCACCAGGGCCAGGCCCAGGCTGATGAAGTCCAGCCGCGCGGTCCAGCCGCCGCCGTATCTGAGCCCCGGGGAGAGGAACTCCTTTCCGTGGCCGCTCCGCTCGGCCGCCGTGTTGAGCAGCAGGTTGACGTCTCCGTGGAAGCGCATCAGCACCAGCACGGTGAGCGTGACCGCTCCGGCCATGAGGAGGACGGCCTTCACGATCTGGATCCAGGTGGTCGCCCGCATCCCGCCGAGCGACACATAGACCACCATCAGCGCGCCCACGCCGATGACGGTCCACGAGCGGGCCGCGCCGCTGGAGCCGCCGAGCAGCAGCGCCACCAGACTGCCCGCGCCGACCATCTGCGCCACCAGATAGAGAACGGACACGGTCACCGAGGAAGTTCCCGCCGCGATCCGCACCGGGCGCTCGCTCATCCGGGCGGCGATCACATCGGCGAGGGTGAACCGCCCGCAGTTGCGGACCAGTTCGGCCACCAGCAGCAGCACCACCAGCCAGGCCACCAGGAACCCGACGGAGTAGAGCATCCCGTCGTACCCGAACAGCGCGATGAGTCCGGAGATGCCCAGGAACGAGGCGGCCGACATGTAGTCGCCCGCGATGGCGAAACCGTTCTCCATGGGAGAGAACAGCCGCCCGCCCGCGTAGAACTCCTCCGCCGAGCCGCGCCGGTTACGGCTCACCCAGGTGGTGATCGCCAGCGTCGCCGCCACGAACGCGCTGAACAGCAGCAGCGCCAGCGCCTGATGGTCCCTGCCGGCGCTCACCTGGCCATCCCCCGCGTCATCTCCTGGGTTTCCCAGCGCAGTTCGAGCGCGGCCCGGTCCCGGCGCAGCCGCGCATGACGGGCGTACGCCCAGGTCAGCAGGAAGGTGGAGAGGAACTGTCCGAGCCCGGCGACCATGGCCACATTGACCGCCCCGACGACTTGACGCGCCATCAGCTCAGGTGCGGTGGTCGCGGCGACGACATACGCGATGTACCAGGCGAGGAACGCCAGCGCGGCCGGGATCACGAACCTGCGGTAGCGGGCGCGCACCTCCTGGAAGGCGGCGCTGTGCTGCACCTCCAGATAGATGTCGGCCGCGCTGTGCCCCGGTTCCGGCTCGGCCGCCCGCTGCCGCGGCGGGGCGAACGCGGGCACCGTGCCGTCCAGTTCGCCCCACCCGGAGGCGAGCGCGTCGTACCAGGGGTCGTCGATCCGCCCCGCCGCCGGGTCGTGCCGTTCCTGTCTCTCCACCGAACAACACTCCTTGTCCACGGCCCTGTTCGGCCGCGTGCCCAAGGATGGGCAGAGGGGACGCCCCCGCAACTCTTCAACGCCCCCTCTTCACCCCATTAGGTGATGGCCGGACCCGGTGGCCGGGTGAGGCCGTGCTGGTACGCGTACCGCACGGCCTGCGCCCGGTCCCGGGCTCCCGTCTTGGCGAAGATGTTGTTGATGTGCGTCTTCACCGTCGCCGTGGAGATGTGCAGCGCACGGGAGATCTCCGGGTTGGACAGGCCCTCCGCGACCAGGCCGAGCACCTCGCCCTCGCGGCCGGTGAGCCCGTCGGGCAGCACCGGCGGCGCGGCCGCGGGCGGTGGCGCCGTCACCCGTTCGAGCAGCCGCCGTTGCACCGAGGGCGCCAGACCGGCCTGTCCGGCCAGCACGTCCTGTATCGCCCTGACGATCTCGTCGCCGCCCGCGTCCTTGGTCAGATACCCGCGCGCCCCGGCCTGCAGCGCCGGGAAGAGCGAGTCGTCGTCCGCGTACGTCGTCAGGATCACCACCTGCGTCCCCGGATACGCGGAGCGGATGCGGCGGGTGGCCTCGGCCCCGTCGCAGCGCGGCATCCGCAGGTCCATCAGGACGACGTCCGGGGCCACTTCGGCGACCAGCGCGACCGCCTCCTCGCCGTCCCTGGCCGCGCCCACCACCTCGACCCCGGGCAGCAGCCCGAGGAGCATTACGATCCCCTCGCGCACCACCGACTGGTCGTCCGCCACGACCACGCGGATCGCGCGGCCCCCGCTTCCGGTCCCGCCCTCGGGCCCGGTACCTCCCACCGCCACACCGCCCCCTTCGCCGGTCATGCCGGCACCCTCAGCCTCACCACGAAGCCCTCCTCCTCCGGTCCCGCCTCCAGGGTCCCGCCGAGCAGTTCGGCGCGCTCCCTCATCCCCAGCAGACCGTATCCGGAACCGCTCACCGCCAGTTCCTCGGCGACCCGGCCGCCACCCGAATCCCGTACCTCCAGGGCCACTTCGTCCGGCAGATACTCCAGCCGGACGGCCACCGCGGCGCCCGGCGCGTGCTTGCGCACATTCGTCAGGGCCTCCTGCGCCACCCGCCGCACCGCCTGGGACGCCTCGGCCGTCAACGGCCGCCGGTCCCCCGCCACTTCGACCCCGGCCGGGCCGCCGGGCCCGCCGCCGTCGACGAGCGTGTGCAGGAAGTCCTCGACCGGCGTGATCTCGCCGCGCAGGGCGGAGAGCGCCTGCCGGGTCTCGGCCAGGCCGTCCCGCGCCATCGACCGGGCGGCGACCACCCGCTCCAGGATCCGGTCCCGGAAGTCCCCGGCGGCCTCGCGCTCGATCATCAGCCGGGCCGCCTCCAGATGCACCAGCTGCGCGGAGAGGCTGTGCGCCAGCACGTCGTGGATCTCGCGGGCGATCCTGGCCCGCTCGGCGAGCGCGGCCGACTCGGCCTCGGCGGCGCGGGCGGCCCGCTCCTGGGCGAGCAGCCGCTGGGCGCTGCCCCGGGCCTCCGCGTCCAGCCGCAGCACGTATCCGGCGAGACCGAGTCCCCCGGTGGTGAGGGCGGTGGTCAGCCAGTTGTCGGTGTTCACCACCGCGTACGCCCCGAGGGCCACCGCCGTGCAGGGGACGGCGGCGCACAGCGGGAGGCGCTCCAGGGCCGAGAGCGCGCAGCCGCACCACACGATGATCGCGAAGACGGGCCAGTCGGTCCGCTGCGCCACCAGCGCCGACGCCATCAGCAGCGCGAGCAGCCCCAGCGAGGGCCACAGCCGGTGGGCGAGCGTCTGCTGCCAGAACGCCCGGGCCAGCACCACCATGACCAGCACCATGGCGACGCCCGCCGCCCAGGCCCAGCCGTCGCGCCCCTTCTCGCTGATCGCGGTCCACAGCATCCCGCCGAGCAGCAGCGCGCGCACGCCCCACATGATGCCCAGCCGTGCGCGGCTGAGCCCCTCGCGGGAGAGCGCCTCCCGCGAGGGCCAGGTGAACCAGACGTCGGTGGTCACACGCGGTCCTTCCACAGCGGCCGGGCCGGGCTGTCGCCGGCAACACCGTACGACGCGGGCAGTGACTGGGTCCGCCACACCAGGATGCCGCTGCGGACCAGGAGCGAGGCCGCGAGGCCGAGGAGCAGCGCGCCCGTGCCCATCCGTATCCCGGCCAGGGCGCCGATGCCGGCGAGCCCCGCCCGGACGGCGATGCCCACGGCCCAGACGGCCGCCGTCGCCCTGGTGCCCTTGGTCCACACCGAGCCGTCCGCCTCGGTCCACAGCTTGCTGGTCCAGCCCCAAGCCGCGCCCATGAGCAGCCCGGTCGCGACCTCCGTGCCGAGCAGCAGCACCGAGGCCAGGTGGTGGTCCGGGTCGACCAGGCCCTTTTCCCGTATCGCCAGGTACACCAGGACCGCCGGGACGAGCCACCAGCGCTTGGCGTCGGCCAGCTGCTGGGGCCGCACCTGACGCGAGACGATCAGCGCGACGACGGCCACCGCCACCAGCACATTCACGAGCGCGGACATCTGGGCCTCCGGAACTACGACGGCAGGACTTCCCTACGCCATCGAAGTTACGGAAACGGGCTGGTCAGACACATCGGAGCAGGGGTTGATCGTGGGTGGAGCTCTCGGCTCCACCCACGGGTGGACGCGCCACCCCGGTGCCCCGGAACGCCCGGGCGGGCCCGGTCATCCCGGCCGGACCCGCCGCGGCTACGCGTCGATGCGCGAGCGGTCCAGCGTCGCCGCCGAGCTGGTGATGAACTCCTTGCGCGGCGCCACCTCGTTGCCCATCAGCAGATCGAAGACCTGCTCGGAGGCCTCCAGGTCGCCGATGTTGATCCGGCGCAGGGTGCGGAAGCGCGGGTCCATCGTGGTCTCCGCCAGCTGGTCGGCGTCCATCTCGCCGAGGCCCTTGTAGCGCTGGATGGAGTCCTTGTACCGGATGTTCTTGCGCTGGAACTCCAGCAGGGTCTGGCGCAGCTCGTTGTCCGAGTACGTGTACACGTACTTGTCCTGGCCCTTCTTGGGCTGGACCAGCTCGATCCGGTGCAGCGGCGGGACGGCGGCGAAGACCCGGCCCGCCTCGACCATCGGGCGCATGTAGCGCTGGAAGAGCGTCAGCAGCAGGATGCGGATGTGGGCGCCGTCGACATCGGCGTCGACCAGCAGGACGATCTTGCCGTAGCGGGCCGCGTCGATGTCGAAGGTGCGGCCCGAGCCCGCTCCTATGACCTGGATGATCGCCCCGCACTCGGCGTTCTTGAGCATGTCCGAGACGGACGCCTTCTGAACGTTGAGGATCTTGCCGCGGATCGGCAGCAGCGCCTGGAACTCCGAGTTCCGGGCGAGCTTGGCGGTACCGAGGGCCGAGTCGCCCTCGACGATGAAAAGCTCGCTGCGCTCCACGTCGTCGCTGCGGCAGTCGGCCAGCTTGGCCGGCAGCGAGGAGGACTCCAGGGCGGTCTTGCGCCGCTGCGCCTCCTTGTGCTGGCGGGCCGCGATCCGGGTCCGGGCGGCCGCGACGATCTTCTCCATCACGGCGCGGGCCTGCTGCTTGTCATCCCGCTTGGTGGAGGTCAGGAACGCCTTGAGCTCCTTGGCGACCACATTGGCGACGATCCGGTTGGCCGCCGAGGTGCCGAGCACCTCCTTGGTCTGGCCCTCGAACTGCGGCTCGGCGAGACGGACGGTGACCACCGCCGTCAGGCCCTCCATGGCGTCGTCCTTGACGACGTCGTCCTCGGCGACGCGCAGCAGCTTGGCCGAGCGCAGCACCTCGTTGACGGTCTTGGCGACCGAGCGCTCGAAGCCGGTGACATGGGTGCCGCCCTTGGGGGTGGCGATGATGTTCACGAACGACTTCAGGTTCGTGTCGTATCCCGTGCCCCAGCGCAGTGCGATGTCCACGGCGAGCTCACGGGTGACCTCGGTCGGGGTCATGTGGCCGCGCTCGTCCAGGACCGGGACGGTCTCCTTGAAGGTGCCCTGGCCGGTGAGCCGCAGCACGTCGCAGACGGCCTTGTCCTGCGCCAGGTACTCGCAGAACTCGCTGATCCCGCCGTCGAAGCGGAACGTCTCTTCCGTCTTCCCCTCGCCGTCCAGGCCGCGCTCGTCGCGGACGACGATGGTCAGGCCGGGGACCAGGAAGGCGGTCTGACGCGCGCGCTGGTGGAGCGTCTCCAGGGAGAGCTTCGCGTCCTTGAGGAAGATCTGGCGGTCCGCCCAGTAGCGGATGCGCGTGCCGGTGCGGGTCTTGGGCACCCGCTTGCCCTTGAGCAGCCCGCTCGACGGGTCGAAGGGGGCGTCGGGGCCCTGCTCGGTGAACATGCCGGGGGTGCCGCGCCGGAAGCTGATGGAGTGCGTCGCGCTGTTGCGGTCGACCTCGACGTCGAGGCGGGCCGAGAGCGCGTTGACCACGGACGCGCCCACGCCGTGCAGACCGCCGGAGGCGGCGTAGGAGCCGCCGCCGAACTTGCCGCCCGCGTGCAGCTTGGTCATGACGACCTCGACGCCCGACAGACCGGTCTTGGGCTCGACGTCGACCGGGATGCCCCGGCCGTTGTCCCGCACCTCGACCGAGCCGTCGTCGTGCAGGATCACCTCGATGAAGTCGCAGTACCCGCCCAGGGCCTCGTCGACCGAGTTGTCGATGATCTCCCAGAGGCAGTGCATCAGGCCGCGGCTGTCGGTCGAGCCGATGTACATGCCGGGGCGCTTGCGGACCGCTTCGAGGCCTTCAAGGACGAGCAGGTGCCGCGCGGTGTAGTTGGAGCCGTCCCGGTCGGCGCCGGACAGCAGCGCAGTGGACGGAACGGACGTCTCGGCGGTCACGCAGTTCGCTCCTCGCTGAATTTCCATACGCCCCCGATGGGTAGGGGGCCGGCGTCGGTCGCCGGTCAGAGGGTACCGAGGCCTGGTAGAGCCGTTGTCACGCCACCCTCGGCAATACTCATGCTAGTCCAGTCTCGTATGCATGTTCGATCCCTCGTTGGGGTGATGCGGATATCACGTTCCCATCCAGGCATGAACCATTTAGGCTCCGGGCACGTCCTCATGAACAACCGGCAACCCCGCCGGGAGGACCAAACGAGACAAGCAACGCGAAACCGTAAAGCAACGCAATACGGCTCATTCGCCGCCAACCGGCAGCAGACAGCCACCTTGACCAAGAAGTTTCGAGGAAAAGGCACGAGCGGGAACGTTTTCGGCCTGGTTGGATGTTGACCCTGGTACGACAGCTCGTCGAGCTAGAGAAGAGGCGACGTGACTACTGTTCTGACCCCCGCGAGCCCCCTGACGGCCGCTGACCGTTGCGACCGCTGCGGCGCACAGGCATACCTGCGTGTCCTTCTGACCAGCGGCGGCGAACTGCTCTTCTGTGCTCACCACGGACGCAAGTTCGAGCCGGAACTGAAGAAGATCGCCGCTGAGATACAGGACGAGACGGACCGCCTCACCGCGGTGCCCGAATCCGCAGGCGAAGAGGATCGCTGAACCTCGCACTGACGACGAGCCAGGGCCGGTCCAGGACCGGCGACGGGCGGCCGCCCCCGCGCGCGGGGGCGGCCGCCCGTTCTCGTGCCCGCGCCCCGCTACAGGGGCGCCGCGTTCCGTGACGGGCCAACGAACGCGGAGATCCGGGTGTACACCCCCGGACTCTCGGCCTGCCCGCAGCCGCTGCCCCAGGACACCAGGCCGATCAGCCGGCCTCGGGCGACCAGCGGCCCCCCGCTGTCGCCCTGGCAGGCGTCGTGGCCGCCCCTGGGATCGCCCGCGCAGAGCATGGTGGCGCCCAGGTACTCCCCCTCGGAGTTCCCCGGGTAGGCGCGCTCACAGACCCCGTCCCGGAGCACCTGGACCGGCGCCGACCGCAGCGTCGAGGCGTAGCTGCCCCGCCCGGAGGTGTCCCCCCACCCGAACACGGTCGCGGCGGTGCCCGGCGCGTAGGCGGGGTCGCCCGGCCCGGCGAGCCCGATGACGTACGACTCGGGCAGCGCGCTCGCCAGGGTGAGCACCGCCAGGTCACCGGCGTTGGTCACCGGGCTGTAGCCGGGGTTGACCCAGGTGTCCCGCACCTCGACCTCCTGGCCCGTGCTGCCGCGCAGCTGGGAGCGCCCCGCGATCACCTTCAGGTCCCGCACCCCGTTGGCGCCGAGCACCTCCTTGCTGAGGCAGTGCGCGGCGGTGACCACCTTGGTGGGCGCGACCACCGCTCCCCCGCAGAACTGGCCCGCGCGCGTACCCCCGAACCGGGTACGGCTGGAGAGCGCGACGGCGTACGGGTTGCTCTCCACGGAGACGGGTGTGCCCCCGATGACCACGCTGTCGGCGGCGGCCGGTACCGGCGCGGCCAGCGGTACTGCGGTCGCGGCGGCCGTGAGGGCCAGCGCCCCGCGCAGCGCTCGGACGGTGGGACGTCGCATACGGTCTCCTGACTCCGGGTGACACAGGCACACCCAGAGTCAACGAGCAATTGACGGCCCGCACCCGCTCAGACACGCACGAGGGCCCGGTTCCCTTGCGGAAACCGGGCCCTGCGTCACGTACCACTACGTACTACGTACGTAGGAACGCGGCCTAGTCGAGGTAGTCGCGCAGGACCTGCGAGCGCGACGGGTGGCGGAGCTTCGACATGGTCTTCGACTCGATCTGGCGGATGCGCTCACGCGTCACCCCGTAGACCTTGCCGATCTCGTCCAGGGTCTTCGGCTGACCGTCGGTGAGGCCGAAGCGCATGGAGACCACGCCCGCCTCGCGCTCCGACAGGGTGTCGAGGACCGAGTGCAGCTGCTCCTGGAGGAGCGTGAAGCTGACCGCGTCGGCCGGGACGACCGCCTCGGAGTCCTCGATGAGGTCACCGAACTCGCTGTCGCCGTCCTCACCCAGGGGGGTGTGGAGGGAGATCGGCTCGCGGCCGTACTTCTGGACCTCGATGACCTTCTCCGGGGTCATGTCGAGCTCCTTGGCCAGCTCCTCCGGGGTGGGCTCGCGGCCCAGGTCCTGGAGCATCTGGCGCTGCACGCGCGCGAGCTTGTTGATGACCTCGACCATGTGCACCGGGATACGGATGGTGCGGGCCTGGTCGGCCATGGCGCGGGTGATCGCCTGACGGATCCACCAGGTGGCGTACGTGGAGAACTTGTAGCCCTTGGTGTAGTCGAACTTCTCGACCGCGCGGATCAGACCGAGGTTGCCCTCCTGGATCAGGTCCAGGAAGAGCATGCCGCGGCCCGTGTAGCGCTTGGCCAGCGAGACCACGAGGCGGAGGTTGGCCTCCAGCAGGTGGTTCTTGGCGCGGCGGCCGTCCTCGGCGATGATCTCGAGCTCACGCTTGAGCTTGGGGGCGAGCTTGTCGGCGGCCGACAGCTTGTCCTCGGCGAACAGGCCGGCCTCGATGCGCTTGGCGAGCTCGACCTCCTGCTCGGCGTTGAGCAGCGGGACCTTGCCGATCTGCTTCAGGTAGTCCTTGACCGGGTCGGCGGTGGCACCGGCCACGGCGACCTGCTGGGCGGGCGCGTCGTCCTCGTCCTCGTCGGACAGGACGAAGCCCTTGCTCTCGCCCTCGGGCTCTTCCTCGTCGCCCTTGCCGGGCGCGACGTCCTCAAGGAGCTCTTCGCCCTCGATGACCTCGTCGTCGCCCTTCTTGCCGGCGGTCTTCTTCGCGGCCGTCTTCTTGGCCACGGCCTTCTTGGCGACCGTCTTCTTCGCTGCCGTCTTCTTGGCGGCGGCCTTCTTGGGCGCCTCGGCGTCGTCCGCCGACACGTCCACGGTCTCGGCCGCCGGGGCCGCGGTGGCCGCGACGGTCTTGGTCACGGTCGTCTTGGCCGCGACGGTCTTGGTGGCGGTGCGCTTCGCCGGGCTCTTCGCTGCGACGCTCTTCCGGGTGCGCTTGGGAGATTCCGCGGCACTGACCATCAGCGTCACACCCTCTTCCTCGAGGATCTGGTTGAGGCTGCGCAGAACATTCTTCCACTGGGTTGGCGGAATCTGGTCGGCTTCGAAGGCCCGACGCACGTCATCGCCGGCGATCTGCCCATCAGCCTTTCCCCGCTCGATGAGCGCCATCACAGACTCTGACTCGGCGATCTCCGGCGGGAGCGTACGGGATGTGCTGGCCGACACGAACAACCTCTCGGAACGATGGAAACGGCTTCCGGCCCCGCCCATGATCGGGCCGGAGCCGACGACCGTCGGCTGGGGATTGTGCCGACGGCGCGGGCTGAACCTCGGAGCTGCACAGCGCCGCGAGCGACTGCTGTATTCCTTCCTCGGCTGTTACCTCTTAGGTCATCGCACGGTTTCGAGGAGTGTTACGCCCATTCCACGTGGCCCGAGTCACACCCCATTAACGACAGAAACGGCCACAAGGGACATAGTGCCCATAATCGCGTCGCCGGACCCCCCGAGGTCCGGCGACGCGTGCTTCCTCCGGGCGGGGGCGGCGGGCCCGCGCCCGGCCGCCTCCGCCGTCAGTGCTCGCGCGGCGCGGGAACGACGCGCTCCACCTCGGGGTGGACGGTGAGCAGCTGCCGCATGGCCGTCTCGGCCGCCACCCCGTCGGCGGCCGCCAGCGCGTCCACGATCCGGCCGTGGTGGGTGAGCGCGGCGTCGGACGGGCGGTCACAGCCCGTGACCGGTCCGCCGGAGACCTGGAGGGCGGCGCCGACGATGCCGGAGAGGTGCTCCAGCATGCGGTTGCCCGCGGCCTGGATCAGCAGCGAGTGGAACTCCGCGTCGGCCCGAGAGAAGGTGATCACGTCCCCCTGGGCGAGGGAGTGACCCATGATCTCGACCATGTCGCCGAGGCGCTGCTGGAGGTCCTCGCGGCCGTGCCCCGCCGCGAGCCGGGCGGCCAGCGGCTCGATCGTCCAGCGCAGCTCGCTGAGCTCGCGCCGCTGGTCGTCGCGCTGCGGGCCGAAGGCGCGCCACTCGATGATGTCGGGGTCCAGCAGGTTCCAGTCACTGACCGGGCGGACCCGGGTGCCGACGTTGGGGCGGGCGCTGACCAGGCCCTTGGCCTCCAGTACGCGCAGCGACTCGCGGACGACGGTCCGCGAGACCTCGAAGCGCTGCCCGATCTCCTCGGGGACCAGCGGGCGGTCGGCGCCGAGATCGCCGGAGACGATCATCTGGCCGAGCTGCTGGACGAGTTGGCCGTGCAGTCCTCTCCCGCGGCTGCCCGCCGCGCGGCGGCTCACCCGGCCGAGGTCTGCGTCGGCCCCGTCCCACGAGGGGAGGGAGACGCGGTCGGCGCCACGCGCCTCCGCATAGGGGTAGCGGTCGAGTTCGCCCGGTCCTGCGAGGCCGGTGTCGGCGGCGCGGGCGGTGGTCATCATGGTGTGCGCAAGGGTACTCACGCATCCTTTGTCGGCGGGACTTCCACGGCCCTTGAGGTCTTTGGTGAAAAGCACACGAAAGGGTGATCGCCGCACCCCTCGCAATTGACGCTTTATCGGAAAGAAGCGGGCATTCTCCGGGGAGTTGTGGCCATCGGTATACGGCGAGGTCAGGGCGTGGTCACCAACGAGCCCTCGATCGAAGGCTGGTGAGCACGTAGGCGCAGAGCAGCACGCAGAGCGACAGCGCGAGGGCCGCGCCCTGCGGCCGGGCGAGCAGGTGCAGGGCCGCGGCGAGACCGTTGTCCAGCAGATGCGGCCAGCGCAGCCAGGCCACGTCCCGCAGCCGGGCCGGAAGTCCGGCCACCGAACGCGCCTGCGGAGCCGACAACGCCTTCTGTACGAGGGGTACGACGGCGACCGGCACCGCCAGGACGGCGGCGAGCCCGGCCGCGGTGGCCCGGAAAATGCCGGCCGCGAGCAGCCCGGCCCAGGCGCAGCCGACGGTCAGTCCCGCCCAACTCGCCGCGAGGGAGGGCCAGTCCGGCGGGATCCGCACCAAGTCGCCGCCGTACACCAGCCGCAGGGCCTGGGCGTCCAGGGCGACCGTGAGCACGGCCAGCAGGAGGGCGGCCGCGGCCGACACGGCGAGCTTGGCGAGCAGCAGCCCGAGCCTGCGCGGGACGGTGCCGCGGTCGGCGGCGAGCGCGGGATAGCGGTACTCCTCGCCGAAGGCGAGCGCGCCGAGCACTCCGGCGCCGAACGCCGCGGGCGGCAGCGGCAGCAGCTCCGGCCAGGCGGCGGCCAGGCGCGGCAGCGGTGTGTGCCCGGCGCGCCCCAGCACCACGGCGAGCGCGACCGATCCGACGAGCACGGCGCCGGCGAGCAGGTACGTGGTGCGCACGCCGAGCAGGCGGCGGAGCTCGTAGCGGAGGGGGCGGAGTGGGGTGCGCGGGAGGGCGGGAGTGATCGGGGGGCGCGGGTGGGGGGTGGGGGCGCTCGTGTGCGGCGGGAGGGGTTCCGTGGGCGCCGCCCCGGTGTCCGGAGTGGTTGCCGCCGCCGGGGCGGGGCGGGGGCCCGGCGGCGTCGGGCCCGTGTCGCCGACCTCTTCCGTGAGGCGGTGGACGAGGACGCCGTGGCGGAAGGCCGTCTCGCCGACCTCGGCGCAGGTCGTGCCGTAGACGGAGAGGTGGCTGCCGTCCTCGGCGACCACCTCGACGGAGCGGCGGGCGGCGCGGGCCTCGCGGCCGACCAGCGACGCGAGGCGGGCGGCGTGCGGGGTGGTGACGGCGACCCGGGGGCGCAGCCGGGTGCGGGCGAACTCCCTCGCGTCCTGGTCCGCGACGAGGCGGCCCCCGTCGATGGTGACCACCCGGTCGGCGACCCGGGCCGCCTCCTTGGGGTCGGCGAAGGTGCACAGCACGGTGCCGCCCTGCTGTGCGTGGCCGCGCAACAGCCCGTACAGCCAGCTGTTCTCGCGCGGCGAGAGGCCCTCGGCGGGCTCGTCGAGGAGCAGCGTGTGCGGGTCGCCGAGGAGGGCGGCGGCG
Source organism: Streptomyces sp. TLI_146 (assembly GCF_002846415.1). Lineage (NCBI taxonomy): Bacteria > Bacillati > Actinomycetota > Actinomycetes > Kitasatosporales > Streptomycetaceae > Streptomyces > Streptomyces sp. TLI_146. The sequence continues at coordinate 6,689,253 of NZ_PJMX01000001.1, read as the reverse complement.
AGGCCGAGCCTGCGGTCCATGCCGAGCGAGAGGGTGCCGAGCCGCTGGTCCCCGAGGCCGTCGAGGCCGACGACGTGGAGCATCTCCTCGGCCCGGGCGGCCGGGACCCCGGCGACCGCGCACATGAGGCGGAGCTGGCCCCGGACCGTACGGGCGGGGTGGCCCGGCACGTCGCCGAGCAGGGTGCCGACCTCGCGGGCCGGGTGGGCCACCTTGTGGAGCGGGCGGCCCCGGAAGTAGGTGACGCCCCGGCCCGGTTCGAGCTCCAGCATCAGGCGCAGGGCCGTGGTCTTGCCGGAGCCGGGGGCGCCGAGCAGCGCGGTGATCAGGCCCGGCCGGGCCTCGAAGGTCAGATCGTCCACCTCGGGCGGACGGTCGCGGTGGGGTGTGCTGGTGAGTCCGATGGCCTGGAGCATCGCTTCTCTCGCGGGGGTGAGACCGCTCGACGGCACGGCGGGAGGACGAGTACGGCGGGGGCGCCGGGTACCGGAGTAACATAACGCGACATTTAGGACTTTTCATGCATCCCGGGGCGTGTGTGAGCCACGGCGGGCATGCGTCTGTCCGCAGGCGGGCGCTCCCCGAGGGGTGCGTCGTTCGCCCGCGGAGCGTGCGCGGCTGGTCGCTCCCCCGAGTTCTCGACTCCGCTCGAACAGGGAGACCACCGTCGCGGCGGAGCCGCACGATGGCACGGCCCCGTGCCCCTCAGGGGCGGTGGGTCAGACCTCCGGGCGGAGCATCGGGGGGTTCAGCAGGGTCGCGCCGCCCGCGCGGAACAGCTGCGCGGGACGGCCGCCCTGGCGGGTCGTGGTACCGCCCGCCGGGACCAGGAAGCCCGGGGTGCCGGTCACCTTGCGGTGGAAGTTGCGGGGGTCGAGCGCGACCCCCCACACCGCCTCGTACACCCGCCGCAGCTCCCCGACGGTGAACTCGGCCGGGCAGAACGCCGTGGCCAGCGACGAGTACTCGATCTTTGAGCGGGCCCGCTCCACGCCGTCCGCGAGGATCTGGGCGTGGTCGAAGGCGAGCGGGGCGGGCTGCTCGTCCTCGCGGCCGAAGCCGCCGTCCTGGCTCAGCAGGTCCTCGACCGGCGCCCAGCGCGCGCTGTGCGCGTCGCCGCCCGCGCGCGGGGCGGGCAGATCGGGGGCGAGCGCCAGGTGCGCCACGCTGACGACCCGCATCCGGGGGTCGCGCCGGGGGTCGCCGTACGTGGCGAGCTGCTCCAGATGGGCACCGTTGCCCGGGGCCGGGGCGGTGGCCGCCGGGTCCTGGGCGCAGAGTCCGGTCTCCTCGGTCAGCTCGCGGGCCGCCGCGGCCGACAGGTCCTCGTCGGCCCGGACGAAGCCGCCGGGCAGCGCCCACCGCCCCTGGAACGGCGGCTCCCCGCGACGGACGACCAGCGCGCACAGGGCGTGGCGGCGCACGGTGAGCACGACCAGGTCGACGGTCACGGCGAAGGGCGGGTAGGCCGACGGGTCGTAGGGAGACATGAAGCGATCATAGTCGTCTCCCTGACGATAAACACGCCCCCGGACGCGGCCGGTCGCACCGTCTTCACCGGGCGCCCCACGGGTTCCTCCCGAGGCGCCCCGCGCCCGGTTTCTCACCCCATATGGCTCGATACCCTCGGCGCTCACCGCCCCCGCCCCGGGGACGGGCGCGGCCTCTTTCTCCGTACCGGATTCACTCAGCACTCCGTTCAGCCTCCCAACTGGAGCCGGCCGGCGGCCTGCTCGACCATGCCGACGCCGAGCCTGCTGACCCGCACGGCGAACGGCTCCCCCGCGACACTCAGCCCGGAAAGCCGCACCGCGCCGAGCGGCGCCGACCGTACGGGGCAGAGGGCGACCGTGCCCGCCGGGGCGTCCGGGCGGATCCCCGCGAGCGTGGTGAGCAGCTGGACCGCCGAGGCCGCGGCGACGGCGGCCGGGCGGCACGCGGCGGGGTGCGGCAGCGGGGCGCCGTCGGCGGTGCGCTGCTCCCCCGCGTACATCTCGGGCAGCCGGTAGCCGAACGCCTCCGCCGCGTCCAGGAGTCCGCGCAGCAGCCCGCTCGCCTCCTTCTCGTACCCGGCGGCCGCGAGGCCCGTCACGGCGACCGTCGTGTCGTACACCCGCACCGCGCCCGCGCGGTGGCCGAACGGGTTGTAGCCCGGTTCCTTGGCGCCGAGGCCGCGCAGGCCCCAGCCGGAGTCCATGGCCGGGCCGCCCAGGAGGCGGGCCAGCTGTTCCGTCTGCACCTTGTCGAGCAGGCCGGGGGCGAGCCGTCCCGCGCCGAGCAGCCCGGTGTCCAGGAGGTGCGCGGCGCCCGCGCCGAGCGGGGGCAGGGGGCGGCCGTCGGCGGTACGGGCGGCAGCGGGGCGGCCGCCCGCGAGGTCCTCGATCCAGAACTCCTCCCGGAACCGCTCGCGCAGCCCTGCCGCCAGTGCCGCGCACTCCTCGGCCCCCGGTCTGCCGTACTCCCGCAGCAGTTCGGCGCCCAGCACCGCGGCGCGGTGCGCGTGGGCCTGGGTCTCGGCCCGCGCAAGACCCGCCGCCGGGCCCGGCTCGCCGAGATAGCCGTCCGCGCCGACGCACCCGCGCAGCCAGCGCAGACACCGCTCCGCCGCCGGCAGCAGCTCGGCCACCTCGGACTCGGCGAGCCCCCAGCGGCGGGCCTCGGCGAGCACCACCGGGAACGCGAGCGTGGCCTCCACTCCGGTGCAGCTCGGGGGCAGATGCGGACCCGCGTCCCGCAGCGGCCCGGGGATGCGGCCCGACTCCCTTTCCCCGCCCGCCAGTTGGGTGCGGGCGACGGCGCGCAGGGTCGCGGCCGCCAAGCGGGTGGAGAGCGGCAGGGCCATCCGCGCGGCCCACAGCGCCTCGGCCGGGGCGGGACCGGTGCGCCAGGGGACGCCCGCCGCCGCGTACACGTCCAACGGATGCCCCGGGTCCCGTACGAGCAGGGCCCGCAGGTCGTCGAGGCCGCTCTGGAGCAGCGGCCCGACCCGGGGGTCGTCGCCCTCCGCCTCGGCCTGCGGCAGCGGATGGCTCGCGGCCTGGCCGGGGGGCCGGGCGGGGCGGTCGGTGCGGATGTTGAGCTCGATCGTGTACGCACCGCCCGGGGGCAGCTCCACGTCCCAGCGCAGCACGCCCGCCGAGGCGAGCGCGTCGGCCGGGGGCGGGTGCGCGCTCACCACCGCGTGCGCGCCGGGGGCCGTCCAGCGCATGCCCGAGTCGTGGACGCTGCCCGGCAGTTCGGGCCCGGCCCGGCCCGCCGCGACCGCGCCCAGGTCGGCCAGGTCGGTCCCGAGCGCGATCTCCACGGGCAGCCGCAGGGGGCGGGGCGACGAGCTGCGCAGGGTGATCCGTTCGCTGCCGTCGGCCTGGCGCAGCCGCTCGATCGCGATCTCGGGGTCGGGGCCACTGTCGGCCGGGGTGCGCACCACCGCGAAGAAGCGGGCGCGGTCGGCCGATATCGATCTGCCCTGGAGGGCGATCGGCTCCCGCCCGGCCACCTTCAGCTGGCAGCGCGCGAGCAGTCGGCGGCCGTGGCGGTAGAAGCCCTCCAGGCCGTGGCCGGTGAGCTGGCCGTGCTCCGCCGAGACGACGAGACCGGGCAGGGCGACGGAGATCAAGGTCGCGTGCAGTGGGGGGAGCTCGCCGAACCCGGGGCCCGGGCCTGAACCTGAGCCTGGGCCGTGTCCGGAGGTTCCGGTCGGGCCGGACGCGCGGGGTGCGGGTGCCGGGCGTCGGCCCGGTCCCAGTCCCGCTGCCGGGCCTGTGCCCTGTCCAGGCCCGGCACCGGCCCCGGCCCCGAGTCCTGGCCCCCGACCCGTTGCACCGAGGGTGGCCGGTCTGCCTCCGGCGGGGTCCGGGGGCGGGATGTGACCCCGGGCTCCGCCCCGGAGGGAGCGGTCACCCCAGGGCGAGGGCGGGTCTTCCGCCCCAGACGAGGCATTGCCCCGGGAACGGGAAGAGGGATCGACCCGGGACGGGGGATTGGCCCGGGGAGGGACATCGAACGCCATACCTTGCCTTCCGAGCACTCCGGCCGCATTCGCGGGACGGGCGGACCGCCCTCGCGCGGCGCCCCCCACGTGAACGCGGCGGGCCGTGCGCGGGTCACGGAGCGACACGGCGTGGCGTGGCCCCGGTGTCATCGGCCGGTCCCGTCCCGCTGTCCCGCCCGGCCGGTCCGCCGGGCCCCACGCCGGGCGGACCCGGCCGCCGGAGCGCCGCCTTCGACGCCCTCGGGGCGGGCGGAGGCGGGCGCCGCGTCCCGCCTGTTCGCCGGGGAGGTGGCCGCCGCGCCCTCGTTCCGGGTCGCCGCCGGAGACTTACGGCGGGACCTGAGCCGCCGAACGGGCCCGCCCACACCCGACGCCGACGCCTCCACGGCCACCCTGCGCTCGGCGGCGGCAGGCTCGGCCACATCCGCCTCAGCCCCGAGGGCAGGCACCCGGTCCGAGCCACCAAGCCCCGCCTCCCCGACCGCACCCCCCGCCGCAGCCGCACCCCCCTCCTCCCGCTCCCGCCTCTCCTCCCGCAAGCACCTGCGCAACGCCTCCGGGTCCAGGCCCCGGTTGCAGGCCTGGTGGAGGAGTTGGGCGAACTGGTACTCGGGGTCCGCGCGCAGGGCCAGGCCCAGGGCGACCCTGGCGGCGGGCTCGTCGCCGGTGGACCAGGCCACCCAGCCCGCCAGGGTGAGCGGGGCCGCCGCGTGCTCCCCATAGCGGCCCACGCAGCGGCGGGCAAGGGCGCGCCACAGGCGTTGGGCCGGGGCCGCGTCCGGGCCCTCCATCCACTCGGCCGCGCGGTCCCGGGTGGTGCGGTCCTGGAGGCCGAGGACCAGGGCCGCCGCCTCGTCGTGGGCGATCAGGGCGTCGTCCAGCGCGTCCGCGTCCGTGCGGCCCGTGGCCGGGGGCGCGCCGGAGAGGCGGCGCATCACGCGGCCCGCCAGGTCCAGGGTCTCCCGGCCGACCCGCAGCCGCTCCTCCTCGTCCAGGATGCGGGGCACCAGCGCCTCCTCCGCCGCCGCGAGCACACGCTCCTGGTCGGCCGCCGCCGGCCGCCGCCAGGGGGCGAGCCGCGCCTCCATCTCCCGCAGGGAGCCCCGGACTTGGAGCCCGGCGAAGGTCGCGGCCGCCGCCAGCACCGACGTACCCGCCATGGCCAGCACGTTGCCCTCCGGCGGGCAGCAGCGCGCGTCCGGGCAGCAGTACGACCAGTACCTCCCGTCCGAGATGCACAGCGCCTCCAGGACCGGGACGTCCAGGGCGCCGCACGCCGTACGCAGGAGTTGGGCCAACGGCCGTAGCCTCTCCATGACTTGACTGCTCGTCATATCGCTGCCCGGCTCCGGGTCCTGGCAGAGGAACACAATGATCCCGTCCGGGCGCGGGCCCCGCCGCTCGCTCCCCGCCATCAGGCACTCGGCCAGTTGCTCCGCGACATGCGGCCACTCCCCTGGCGCTCGGGGAATGCCGAGCCGGAGCCGCCCGCCGAAGCGGCCCCGGCGACCGTGGAGGGCGACCATCACGATGGAGTCCGTCGGATGGAAGCCCATCAAATACGGCAGGGCATCGGCCAGTTCGGCCGGGCTGCGCAGGGTGAGCTGCGGGTCGTCGTCGGGCAGACCGTGGGAACCGTGCGATTCGTGGTGCTTGTTCATGCCTCGACGGTCCCGCGCCCGGCCACCCCTCACCACCCCTGTGGAAAACGTTGTCCACAGGCGAGAACAAGCCACCGCGATGATCTGCATACTGAGTCGCGTCGGCGAACCGAACCACCTGAGCGGGCCGCGCGGGGCGGTCCCTGTACGGAGGGGCGGTGTGGCCGTCGCGTGCTGTCGCGCGACCGCCACACCGCCCACTCGGTCCGGGTCCGGCCTGGCCGTACCGAACACCTCGCTAGGCCGTGCCTACCACTTCTGTCCGGCCTGCTGCTTCGTTGTGGCGTTGAGGCGGTTGAACAGGTTGCTGACGGAGATGTGCAGCACGAGCGCCGCGAGCTCCTGCTCGTTGAAGTGCTTGGCGGCCTCGTTCCACACCGCGTCCGGGACCGGGTCCTCGCGGTCGCTCAGCCGCGTGACGTGCTCGGTGAGCGCGAGCGCCGCGCGCTCGGAGTCGGTGTAGAAGGGGGTCTCCCGCCACGCGCCGACGGAGAAGATCTTCTCGTCGCTTTCGCCGGCCTTGCGCGCCTGGCCGGACGCCGACTCCACACAGGGGCCGCAGCCATTGATCTGGCTCGCGCGCAGGTGGCTCAGCGCGAGCAGACCCGCCGGGACGCCGCCCGCGTAGGTGGCCTTGTACAGGCTCTGGATGGCCTGCATCGCGTCGGGGAGGACCATCGCCGGGTTCTGCATCCGTGCTTCCATGACTGCTCTCCTTCAGAGATCTACTGCGGTCGTTCAGCGGCGACCCCGGCTCGATTCCATCGGCCGGGATCCCGTGTCACTGGTCTGACGGGTCCCGGCGCAGGAGTGTGACCGAAGGGGAGGAAGATTTTTCCGCGCATACGACGAAGCGGCCCCGCCGGGCGTCAGGTTCCCGGCGGGGCCGCACGTCACGCGCTGATCCGTGGACCAGTACCGCTCCGTACCACTCGCGTATGGAGTACTGCCCGAGACAGGAGTACTCCGCGCGGTACTACTCCGTGATCTTGATCAGCTGACCCTCGGTGCCGACCGAGTTGTTGGTCACGTAGATCTCGTTGTTCGGGCCGACGGCCAGGCCGGTGGACATCGCCAGCTTGCCGTCGGTCGGGATCTCGGTGACCGCCTTGGTCTTGATGTCGACCCGGCTCAGCTTGCCCGGCAGCGGCGGGCCCTGCTGCTGGAAGCCGCCGGTCAGCGTCAACGCGATCAGGTTGCCGTTCTTGTCCGCGGCCAGGTCGGTCACCGCGGTCAGACCGCTGGCGAAGACCTCCGCGCGGTGGCCCGGCACGATCCGCCAGATGCGCGAGGCGCCCGGACGCAGACCGCCCATGTCGGCGACGTAGAACGCGCCGTCCGCGCCCTTGACGATGCCGCTGGGCACCGCCTGGACCTTGACTGTGCCATCGGCCGCGACCGTCTTGGCCTGCGGGGCGAGGGACTCCAGGGCCTTCTTCTCCTTGGCCGAGGGGGTCGCGGCGCCACCCGGCGCCGGGAGCTCGTTGTCCGGGAAGATCGCCTCGGTGGTGGTGCGGCCGCCGAAGCCGACGCCGATCAGGTCGTTGGCGCCGGCGTCCGTGACCAGGAAGCCGCGCCCGTTGCGGGCGAAGCGCCAGGGGTTGCTGTGGATGGACGCTTCCTCGGGGTTGGCCGGGTGGCCGAGGATCCAGTCCGGGTCCAGCAGCGTCTCGTGCTTGACCGGGTCGCCGACGACCCAGCCGCTCGCCGTCTGGAGCGTGCCGAGCTTGGCCGCGTCCGCGCCGAGCTTGGCGCGGTCGTCCGTGCCGCCGCCGAAGCCGCTGAGGACGAGGTAGCCCGACCCGTTGGCCTCCACGTCATTGGGGCCGGCGGCCGAGATCGGCTCGTACGGGTTGGTCGGGGCCACCGCGGAGGACGCCAGGCCGGTGACGACGCGGCCCTGCTGGGTGCCCTTGACGCGGTAGATCGAACCGGTCGTTCCGACACACTTGGTGCCCGGCGCGCAGCCCGGCTTGCCCACGCCCGACTCGGCGATCAGGATCGTCCCGTCCGCCTGCACGGAGAGGCCGCGGGGGTTGTTGAGCTTGCTCGCAATGACCTCGATGTTGGCAGTGGCACCCGCGGTGGTACCGGCAGCGGCCTTCGCCTCCTTCGGCGAGGCCTGTGCCGGGCCGGGGATCAGCGTGACGGCCAGGGTGCCCACCGCCGCCGCTGCCACGAAGGCCCCACTCCAAGACCTGCGTATTCTCGACATGTCTCTCCCTCATCATGGCGTGCCCCCGTCATTGGGAGCCGACTCAACCGGCGCCACGATAGACGCTTCTACCTCAACCGTCCTGTATTCACAGGTAAGTTGTAAGCCCTGTCCGACTGCACCCCATCCGCAGTTGCACACTTGATTCGCGCTCGGAATTCACTGGTGCCGAACTCGCGCCGAATTTCGGCCAACCAGGGGCGGGATTTCGCGCGTTGAGTGGTTGTTCGCCGCCGGGCTCGGCTCTAGAGTCTGCCGGGCGACGCCCATAGTTTCCGGTATCCCGGTAATTGAGACTCTTGATACCGCTGCGCAACCGCCGATGGAGGATACGCATGCCCCCGATTCCGCCCGCCCGAGTCGTCCGCATCGTCGAAGGGTTCCGCGCGCGGGTGCAGCGCTTCGCCCAGCTGCTGGTGCCCGCGCCGATCGCCGTCCTCGAACTGGCCCAGGGCGCCTGGGTGTCCCAGGCGATCTACGTGGCGGCCGAGCTGAAGATCGCCGACCAGCTCGCCGACGGCCCGTTGTCCTCGGAGGAGATCGCCAAGCGGATCGAGGCCGACCCCGACGCGGTCCACCGGCTGCTGCGCGCCCTCGCCAGCTACCGGATATTCAGCGAGCAGAGCGACGGCCGCTTCAAGCTGACGCCGATGGCGAACGCGCTGCGCACCGGCACGCCGATGTCGATGCGCGACATGGCGCTGTTGACAGGTCACCCCGCGAGCTGGGAGGACTGGGGTGCGCTCATCCACACCGTGCGCACCGGTCAGCCGAGCCTCGAGAAGAACCGCGGCATGCACGCGTACGAGTACCTGGGCCAGAACCCGGAATTCGCCGAGATCTTCCTCAACGGTATGGGCACGCTCTCGAATATGGAGACCGAGCCCATTCTCGCCGCGTACGACTTCTCCAAGTACAAGACGCTCGTCGACGTCTTCGGCGGCCGCGGCGGTCTGCTGTCCGCGATCCTCAAGAAGACGCCCTCGTCGAAGGGCATCCTCTTCGATTCCCGGGCGGACGAGCTCGGCGCCGACGCGTTTCTCACCGAAGAGGGCGTGGTCGACCGGGTCGAGATCGACAAGGGCGATCTCTTCGGTCCGCTGCCGGCCGGTGCGGACGCCTATCTGCTGAAGCACATTCTGCATGAATGGCCGGAGCCGAAGGCGCTGGAGATCCTCAAGAACGCCCGTGAGGCAATCAGCCCCGACGGCCGTCTCCTCGTCATGGAATTCGTGCCTCCGGAGGGCAACGCGGCGCACCCCGCCAAGCTGGTCGACCTGTGGCTGATGATCCTGGTCGGCGGCAAGGAGCGCACCGCCCGCCAGTACTCGGAGATCCTGCGCGCCACCGGCTTCGAGCTGGACCGCATCGTGCAGACCGCCGCGGGCGTCTCCATCGTCGAGGCGCGCCCGGTCTGATCCGGCCTCGCCTCACGTACGTACGAGGAAGCTCCTGGCGGATCGTTCCGCCAGGAGCTTCCTCGTACACCAAGTACGGCGGCGGACTACTCCAGCCCCGCCAGCCTCAGCAGCAGCCCCTTCACCTCGGTGGCCTCCACCGCGTCGCCCACCGCGTCCGGATCCGAGCACAGCAGCAGCGGCCCGTCCCGCGGGTCGTCGGGGAGCCGTCCGTGGCTGCCCCGCACCGGCGACGGGTCGAGCGGCACGACCGCCATCCGGTAGCGCATCCCCAGCTTCTTGCGCGCCAGCGCCTTCGCGGCCTTGACCTTCACATACGGGTCGAGCGGGTCCATGAACAGCTCGACCGGGTCGTAGCCGGGCTTGCGGTGGATCTCGACGAGCTGGGCGAAGTCGGGGGCGCGGTCGTCGTCGAGCCAGTAGTAGTACGTGAACCAGGCGTCCGACTCCGCGACCGCGACCAGTTCGCCCGCGCGCGGGTGGTCGAGGCCGAAGCTCTTCTTGCCCTCGTCGTCGAGGAGCTGGTCGATGCCCGCCACGTCCGCGAGGGCCGCGCGGGTGGCGTCCAGGTCCTCGGGCCTGCGCACATAGATGTGCGCGAGCTGGTGGTCGGCCACCGCGAAGGCGCGGGACGCCATCGGGTCCAGGTACTCCATGCCGTCCTGGGTGTGGACTTCCAGCAGTCCGGCGCGGCGCAGGGCGCGGTTGATGTCCACGGGCCGGCTGACGCGCGTGATGCCGTACTCCGACAGGGCCACGACCGTGCGGCCCGCCGCCTGAGCGTCGTCGAGCAGCGGCCCCATGGCCGCGTCGAGGTCGGCGGCCGCCCGGTAGGAGCGCGGGTCGTCGGGCCCGAACCGCTGCAAGTCGTAGTCCAGGTGCGGCAGATAGCACAGCGCCAGGTCGGGGGCGCGGGTCGCCAGGATGTGGCGGGTGGCGTCGACGATCCACTGGGAGGAGACGATGTCGGCGCCGGGTCCCCAGAAGTTGAAGAGGGGGAACGTGCCGAACTTGTCGTGGAGTTCGTCGTGGAGCGCCGGCGGCCGGGTGTAGCAGTCGGGCTCCTTGCGGCCGTCGGCGTAGTAGACGGGACGCGGGGTGACCGTGATGTCGGTGTCCGCGCCCATCGCGTACCACCAGCAGATGTTCGCGACGGTGTAGCCCGGGTGGGCGCGGCGGGCCGCGTCCCACAGCTTGTCGCCCTCGACCAGGCCGTTGTGCTGGCGCCACAGGAGGACGTCGCCGAGGTCGCGGAAGTACCAGCCGTTGCCCACGATGCCGTGCTCGGCGGGGAGCGTGCCGGTCAGGAACGTCGACTGGGCCGCGCAGGTCACGGCCGGGAGCACCGTGCCGAGCCGCGCCTTGGAGCCGGAGCCCGCGAGCGCCTTCAGGCGCGGCATGTGCTCCAGGAGCTTCGGGGTCAGCCCGACGACGTCCAGGACGAGGAGCGGGGTGGGGGCGTCGGTCATGGCAGTTCCTTGAGGCCGAGGTCGGTCAACAGGTCCCGGGCGAGGGTGAGTTCGGCGGCGATGCCGTCGGCGAGCTGGTCCCGGTCGCGCGGGCGCAGCTCGGCGGGCAGGGCCTGCCAGGTGTACGTCTCGACCTCCAGATGGCGGGTGTGCGCGACCGGGCCGCCGACCAGGCCCGCCAGGGCCTCGCGCAGCACGGGCAGCGTGGAGGTCAGCGGCGCCGCGGGCCGCGCGTGCAGCGGTACGTGGAAGTGCGCGCGCCAGGGCGCGGTGTCCGGCAGGGCCCCCTGGGCCAGGGCCTCGCCGAGGTCGTCGGTGCCCAGGAGCCCGGCGCCGTTCCTGGTGCGGGTCTGGTGCAGGAAGCGCGGCTCGGCGAACTCGGCGAGCGCGGCGCGGACTTCGGGCCGGTCCGGCCGCTCGGCGTGCAGCGCGGCCGACAGCTGGACCTTGGGGATCGCGACCCCGGCGGCGTGCAGCGCGTCGAGCGCCTGCGCCGGGTCCTCGAAGGAGGTGGCCAGATGGCAGGTGTCGACGCAGATGCCGATGCGCGGCGAGCCGATCGCGGTGAGCGGGGCGATGGCGTCGGCGGTGGTCTCGACCGTGCAGCCGGGCTCCGGCTCCAGGCCGATCCGGATCGACTTGCCGGTCTCCTCCTCCAGTGCGTCCAGGCGCCCCGCCAGCGTGCGCAGTGCGGAGTGCGCCGCCTGGCGCGCCGCCGCGTCGAAGCCGGTGCGCCAGGCGAGCGGCAGGGTGGAGATGGTGCCCTCGGTGACGTCGTCGGGGAGCAGCGCGGCGAGCAGCCGGGCCAGGTCGGCGGTGTGCTCCAGGCGTTCCGGATCGGTCCAGTCCGGCTTGTAGACGCGGTACTTGACCTCCTCGGCGCCGAATCCCTCGTACGGGAAGCCGTTGAGGGTGACGACCTCCAGGCCGCGTCCGTCGAGCTCGGCGCGCAGCCCGCGCAGCGCGGCCGGATCGGCGCTCAGCTCCTCGGCCGCTCCCCTGGCCAGCCACAGGCCGATGCCGAGCCGGTCGGTGCCCAGGCGCTCGCGCACCGGCTCGCAGTGGTCGCGCAGCTGGGCTAGGACGCCGTCGAGGGTCTCGGCGGGGTGGACGTTGGTGCAGTACGCGAGGTGGACCGTGGAGCCGTCGAAGTGGCGCAGTCGCATGGGCTCACTCGCCGCCGCGCAGGATGGAGTTGCCCTCGTGCAGCGCCTCGGGCGCGGTCAGGTCCAGGTCGAGACGGCCGCTCAGCCCGTAGAAGGCGACCGGGTTGCGCCACAGCACCAGATCCACCGCGTCCTCGTCGAACCCGGCCTTCAGCATGGCGTCGGCGACCTTGCGGGTCTTCAGCGGATCGCTCTTGCCCCAGTCCGCGGCCGAGTTGACCAGCACCTTCTCCGGACCGTACTCGTCCAGAATGGCGACCATCCGGTCCTCGTCCATTTTGGTGTCCGGATAGACCGAGAAGCCGAGCCAGGCGCCGCTGTCCTTGGCCTCGCGCACCGTCGTCTCGTTGAGGTGGTCGAGCAGCACCCGGTCGGTGGCGAGCGCCGACTCCCGTACGACGTCGATCGTGCGGCGCAGACCGGTGAGCTTGTCGCGGTGCGGGGTGTGCACCATCGCGGGCAGGCCGTGCTCGGCGGCGAGCTGGAGCTGGACGGCGAGCGCGTGGTCCTCGGCGGGCGTCATCGAGTCGTACCCGATCTCGCCGACCGCCACCACGCCGTCCTTGACCAGATAGCGCGGCAGCTCGTCGAGGACGGGCGTGCAGCGCGGGTCGTTCGCCTCCTTGGGGTTGAGGGCGATCGTGCAGTGGTGGGCTATGCCGTACTGCGCGGCCCGGAACGGCTCCCAGCCAAGGAGCGCGTCGAAGTAGTCGAAGAAGCTCGCGGGCGAGGTACGGGGCTGGCCCAGCCAGAACGCGGGCTCGACGACCGCGCGCACGCCCGCCGCGTACATGGCCTCGTAGTCGTCGGTGGTGCGGGACGTCATATGGATGTGCGGGTCGAAGATGCGCATGGTCAGGACTCCTCGGCCCCGGTGAGGGCCAGTACGCGGTGCAGGTCGTCGGGGACGGGGCGGGCGGCGGCGGTACGTTCCTTCGCGTAGTCGCCGAGCATCCGGGCGAGTTCGCCGTCGCCGTGGGCGCGCTCCCGCAAGGAGGCGACGGCGTCCACGGGCACGCCGGTGAACAGGCACTTCAGTACGGCGTGCCGCCAGGCGTGCGGGTCCAGGTGGGCCGCGGCGTAGGGGCCGACGGCCGCCGCCACCAGGCGGGTGTCGTTGGCCCGCAGCGCGTCCTCGACCAGCGGCACCCCGGCCGCCGCGTCGAGGCCGAGGTCCGGCAGCGCGAGCAGGACGGCGCGGCGCTCGGCGGCGGTGCCCTGCTGGTAGATCCGGGTCGCGGTGGCCGCGTCCACGCGGGCGGTGCGCAGCAGCAGGACGCGGGCGTCGTCCACGGCGTCGGCGCCGAGGTGGCGCCCGGCCGAGGCGAAGCGCAGCTCCCAGGGCGGGGTGCCGTATCCGGTGACCGGGCGGGCGGCGGTGTGCGCCGCCTCGGCGAGCGCCTCGTCGAGCCAGGCACGGGCGGCGCCGCCCAAGCGGGCGTCGAGTTCCGCACGAGATATCACGGTTAGGCTCCCTTCAGGGCCGGGGCGGCACCGGCGGTCAGCGGGCGCAGGAACTCCAGGGAACGGCGGGCCTGTTCGGGGCCCGCGTGGGAGTGGCGGGGCAGCTCGACGACGGTCAGACCGTCATATCCGGTGGCGGCCAGCGCCTCCAGGACGGGCGGGAAGTCGATCTCGCCGTCCCCGAACGGCAGATGCTCGTGCACCCCGCGCCGCATGTCCTCGATCTGGACGTGCCGCAGCCAGGGCGCGGCGGCGCGTACGCACTCCGCGGGCGACTGCGGCTCCAGGCACTGGCAGTGGCCGATGTCGAGGGTCAGCCCGAGCGGTTCCGGGTCGCCCAGCTGCTCGCGCAGCCGGTGGAAGTCGGCGAGGGTGGCGAGGAGATGGCCGGGCTCGGGCTCGATCGCGAGCGGAACACCGGCGTCCGCGGCCGCGTCCAGGACCGGGGCGAGGGCCTCCCCCAGCAGCTTCCAGGCGGTGTCCTCGTCGGTGCCCTCGGGCGTGATGCCGCTGAAGCAGTGCACGGCGTGCGCGCCGAGGTCGGCGGCGACGCGGACGGCCGTGACGAGCAGGCCGGTGCGGCGGGCGCGGGCGTCGGGGTCCGGGTCGAGGAGGGACGGGCCGTGCTTGCGCCTCGGGTCCAGTACGTACCGGGCGCCGGTCTCCACGGTCACGCCGAGGCCGAGCTCGCCGAGCCGCCGGGCCACGCGGCGGGTGCGGGCGGGGAGTTCGGGGGCGAGCGGGTCGAGGTGCATGTGGTCGAGGGTCAGCCCGACGCCCTCGTAGCCGAGGTCCGCGAGGAGCCCCAGGGCGTCGTCGAGGCGGAGGTCGGTGAGGCCGTTGGTGCCGTAGCCGAGGCGGAGGCTCATGTGGGGCTGACCTTTCGTGCGAGCTTGCGGGCCACGGGGATCAGGCCGGTCAGGGCGACGGCGGTACGCAGGGATCCGGCCCTCGCCGCGAGCGCCGCCTGGAGCGGGATCATGGCCTTGATGCCGCCGCCGACCGCGCGTTGGGTGAGCTGCGGCGACGGGTTGAGGGTGGCGTGGAAGTAGGGCTTGGCGGCGGTGCCCACGTAGACGGCGGCGAGGGCCGCTCGCGCCAGGTCACGTGGCGCGACCGCGGCTCCGCCCAGGACCCGGCTGCGGGCCGCGGTCGCGTTGTGCCCACCCGCGCCTCCCCGCCGACCGCCCGGCCCCGACTGGTCGGGACGACCGGCGAGGGCACCCAGCGCGGTGGTCAGCCCCAGCGCGGCCAGTGGTGCGCCCGCCGCGCCCCCCTGCGTCTCGTTCCGCGACACCGTCGTCACCGCGTACGTGTGCGCGCCCAGGGCCGTCGCCGGCAGCAGGGGGTGCTTGGTCACCCTGCCGGTCGTGGCCGTCGCGCCCAGGAGGAGGTCCAGGGAGCGGGCCGCGGCCATCGCCGCCGGGCCCGCCGCCGTGTGCTTCAGGCGCAGGTCGTACGCCCACACCGTGCCCGCGAGCGCCGTCGCCACCAGACCCGCCGGGCGGCCCGCGCGGTAGGCGAGCGCCAGGCCCGCGCCGGTGAGGGCGGCCGCCGCCGCCAGGGCCGCGGCCGGCTTGACCCGGCCGGACGGGATCGGTCGGTGCGGGCGGTCCACGGCGTCCTCCTCGCGGTCCGCCCAGTCGTTCAGGGCCATCCCCGCCTCGTACAGGCAGAGGGAGGAGCCCACGGCGAGCGCGGTGCGCCGGTTGGGGCGCAGCCCGGCGGCCGCCGCCCCCGCGAGGGCGTCGCCGGGAACGGTGAACAGGGCCGAGACGCGCAGGAGTTCGGCCCAGTCGCGCAGGACCGGCTTCACCGGGCCTCCCGCAGCCGCTCGGCGAACGACAGCAGCACCCCGTACTGCTCGGCCAGCGCCGAGGAGCCGCCGTCCGGGTCCTTGAAGTAGAAGCCCAGCTCCGGGCGCGGGCCGGTCAGCCCGGCCTCGTGGGCGCGGGCGGTGAGCCGGGCCAGGTCGAGGACGAGCGGCGCGGCGAGCGCCGAGTCGCAGCCCTGCCAGATGGTCTGGAGCACCATCCGCGAGCCGAGGAAGCCCTCGAAGACGATGTGGTCCCAGGCGGTCTTCCAGTCGCCGAGCGCCGGTACGTCGTCGATGTGCACCTCGCCCTCGGGCAGCGTGCCGAGGGTGTCCTCCAGCACGCGGTTCTTGCCCGCGTTCTTGGCCGCCGCGGCGGCCGGGTCGGCGAGCGACGCCCCGTCCCCGCCGCCGAGCAGATTGCTGCCGGACCACGCCCGTACGGCCAGGGCGCGCTGGCGGAACATCGGGGCGAGCACCGCGCGCAGCAGGGTCTGGCCGGTCTTGCCGTCGCGGCCCGCGTACGGGACGCCGGCCGCGTCGGCGGCGGCCTCCAGGTCCGGGTGGCGCAGGCCGGTCGACGGGGTGAAGTTGACGTACGCGCACCCGGCGCGCAGCGCGGCCGCCGCGTACAGCGAGGAGGCGGGCAGCCGGGTGTCGCCCGCGGTGGGCGCTGGCTCGGTCGAGGAGACGTTGACGACGACGGTGCGGGCGACTCCGGTACGGCGGGCGAAGCCGGTGATGTCGGCCGCGAAGGCGGCGATCAGCTCCTCGTCGTCGCGGGTGTCGCCGGGCAGCGGGCCGCCCATGCGTATCTCCTCGTCGGCGGCGGCGAGTTCGGCGCGCACGGCGGCGGGCAGGCCGTGCGGGAGCACGCCCCCGGCGGCGAGTTCCTCGGCCCGCTTGGGCAGCGGGCTGCTGGCCACGTCGTGGCCGCCGAAGACGAAGGTCGACAGGTCGGGAAGGCCGCTGCCGGCGAAGTCGGGGGTCTCGGTGACCATGCCGGTGGCGGGCTGGAGCCCGGCGGTGACGGCGGCGCATCCGGCGACCGCCGTGGTAGCTACGGAGCCGCGGGCTCCGATGAACCAGACCCCCGTCCGGGGGCCGTGGTCGCTGGTATCTGCGTAAGGGGACACGGACAGCCTCCTGGTTACGTCAGCGCGTTGAAGCCTTTCCAACCTGACGGAAGTGGCGGCTGGTTGGGCAGCTGTTCGAACGTATCGATGATCCGCCGGTCGGTGGACGGATGCGGGTGTGCCGCAGTTGCACGGGTGAACGGGCGGAGTGCTGGCGCGGGCGTCGGGCCCGCGACCAGCACTCCTGCCTTCTCGCTCTTCACTTGTGCGCGGTGGTCAGCGCTCACCGGCGCTGTCACGGCCGGCGCCCGGCCGGTTCACTCGGCCCGCTGCTGGAGCTGCTCGGCAAGGGTCTGCCAGGCGGCCGCGCAGCTGCGCGCAAGGTCGGCGACCTCGGGCGCCCAGTGACCGGGCAGACCGCGGCCCAGGCTCTCCATGCCCTCGCCGTCCACCGTGTAGTGGTGGAGCCAGCGCAGGGTGCGCCGGCCCGCCTCGTTGAGCCGCAGCGAGGGGTCCTCGCTCAGCTTGGCCAGCAGCTTCTGCCGGTCGACCGACACCTCCCGGCGCTCGCTGCGGGCGCTCACCGCGCGCTGCGTCTGGCGGGGCACCACGGGGGTGCCCGGCGCCGGACTCTGGCCCGCGGCCGTGCGGTAGCGGCCCGGCACGGGGTCCTCGCCCCGGTCGATGCGCTGGCGCACGTCGCGCACGGTGGCCGGGGAGAGGCCGGTCGCCCGGGCCACCTCCCGCAGCCCCGCGTTGGGCCGCTCCTGGATCATCGCGGCGGCCTGCTGGCGGCGGTATCCGCTGTCCAGCGGGCGCAGGCGGCCGTCGCGGCCCAGGCGCGCGTTCGACTGCGGAGCGTCCGCCGAGGAGCGGGACCGGATCCGGGAAATGGTCTTGTCGGAGAGGCCGACGGCGGCCGCGACCGCCCGGTCCGACCACTGCGGATGGGTCATGATGATGCGCGCGGCGGCCACCGAGCGGTCGGACCGCGACAGCGGCAGACCGTGGGTGACGTTGGCCTTGACCGCGAGGACGTATGCGGCGCCCTCGTCGCAGTCGACCATCCGGGCCTGGATGGTGGTGCGGCCGTTGAGGAGCGCGGCGCGCACCCGGTGGGTGCCGTCGATGACGCGCATCGACGAACGGTGGACGGTGATCGGCGGCAGCGAGTCGCCGGCCTCGGCGAGCACGCGGACGTGGTCCTCGTCCGCGCCGCCGAGACGGGGCGAGTCCTCGAAGACCAGGGAGTCGATGCGTACTTCACCGGCGGGATGCGACTCGATCCAGACCATGGAGGTCACGACCTCGTCGAGGTCCGCCGCGTGGATCTTCAGTAACTGATCGTCAATCGATTGCTCGGCCAGACTCACTTTGCGCCCCCTCGCAATGAATCGGAACCGGAATCCACTTCCGGTGTGCGAAATGAAAGGCGACCGGAGAAGCCTTGTCAACCACCCTGGAGCCGGTTCGCGAGGCCCGGATTCCCGTACAGGACAAGGGTGTTCACGCGCGCGCGAGCCGCCCGCAGGGCAGCCCTAAGGGCCCCCGGAGCGGTGCGTACCGCACTGCTGTACGAGGGCAAACGTCGGGCCGTCAGAGCGGAAGTTCAGGTTCCGTCAAGCGCGGACAACCTTCTGTACCGTCGAAGGTGAACAGTCATGGGGATCGGCCCACCGAGGGGGGCCGGACGTTCGGCAACGTCAGAGGAGCTGCCGGAATCACACATTCCGCCCGGTTGATCGGGTTCGCACTCGTGATGCTCCCCGGGCCGTCGCCCACCGCCGGGGTAACCGCCGGTCGCACTTCCGGCGCGAGGCGGTGGACCAACTTCACCCCACTGGCGTGAAGTTGGCCGGTTTATTGGCCGAGAACAGACCCGGAACCTGTCACACCGGCGTGACGGGCCCCGGGCCTGCGAAGGGTCAGGCGGCGCAGATACCGTCGACCGCGACTTTCTCGTACAGATGGGGCGAGACCGTGCACCCCTCCGGGTAGCCCTCACCACCCGGGTGGAAGTCGGGGTTGTTGTGCGCGGCCGCCAGATGGGCGGCGGACTGCCAGACCGCGACGTTCACCAGGATCCGGCTGCCGGCGATGCCCCGGTGCATCTGCGTGGAGACGAAGCCGGGCTGCCGCGTGAAGTATGCGGCGTCCTCGCGCCAGAGCGCCAGGAACTCCTCGGCCTTGCCCTCCGGGACGGTGAAGGTGTTGACGAGCACGACCGGGCCGGTCCGCTCCTGGAGCTGCCGTACATAAGGAGTGGTCTCGTCGGCCTCCACGAATTCGATCACGGGACCTCCTGCGGGTCGGACGGGACGGGCGGGCCGTGGGTCAGCGCGGCGAGCCGAACCAGCGCACGAGCGCGTCGAGCAGTTCGCCGCCGTCCGGGGAGACCCAGGCGACGTGCCCGTCGGGACGGATGAGGACGGCGTCCGGCGTCGTCCCCTCGGCAGTGTCCGCCGGAACCCAGCCGTCCGGGACGATGTCCACCCGGTCCGACCAGTTCGCGTCGGTGACGATGTCGATGCGGTCGGACCAGCCGGCGGCGAGCCGGGCCGCCTCGGTGCTGCCGTCCGCGACGACGAGGACGCCGCGCGCCGGGTGCAGCAGCTGGGAGACCCGGGTGGTGGAGCCGTCGCCGAGTTTGACCTCGCGGTCGGGCATGCGCAGCCCGAGCAGCGGGTGGCCGGTGGCGCCGCCCATGTCGTAGCGGATGCCGAGCCCGCTGACGTGCCCGGCCAGGCGCCGCGCCGCGTCGGGCGACTGCACCAGCTCGCGCATCACCTGGCGCATCGGCTCCATCTCGTCGCCGGTGAGATAGAGGGAGGCCTGGGCGAGGGTGTTGCGCAGCAACTTCTCGCCCACCGGGTGCCGTTCGCTCTGGTACGTGTCGAGCAGGCCCTCGGGCGCCCAGCCGTTGACGGTGGCGGCCAGCTTCCAGCCGAGGTTCACCGCGTCCTGGACGCCGACGCTCAGCCCCTGGGCGCCGGCCGGGATGTGGATGTGGGTGGAGTCGCCGGAGAG
Source organism: Streptomyces sp. TLI_146 (assembly GCF_002846415.1). NCBI lineage: Bacteria > Bacillati > Actinomycetota > Actinomycetes > Kitasatosporales > Streptomycetaceae > Streptomyces > Streptomyces sp. TLI_146. The sequence continues at coordinate 6,669,953 of NZ_PJMX01000001.1, read as the reverse complement.
CAGGACCCGGCCGCGCCGGTACTCGGCGGCCTGGCGTGTGGCGTTGGTGAACGCGCTGACCCACTTGGTCTCGGCGCCGTGCAGCGACTGCCCGGTGAGCTCCTGCCAGGAGTCCGCGATCTCGCTGAACGTCAGCTTGCTGTTGTCGCGGGGCGTGAGCTTCGCCGGATGGATGATGATCCGGGTCACCCCCTCCTCCAGCCGGATCGCCATCACCATGCCGCCGTCGACCCGCTCGCCGATGACGCGCGGCTTGATGTCGGGGCGGTCCACGACGTCGGCCACGTACATGCCCCGGGTGGCCTCGCGGCCGGGGAACTCGATGCCGGCCAGCTTGCGGATCCTGGAGCGCCCGCCGTCACAGCCCACCAGGTACTGGGCGGCGTGCTCCGCACGGCCGTCCGGCCCCTCCACCACCACCGTGATGTCGTCGGACCCTTCCCGGTAGTCGACCACCTCGTAGCCGCGGCGCACGTCCACGCCGAGGTCGGTGACCCACGCCTCCAGGATCTCCTCGATGCGGTACTGGGGCACTCCGCGGATGCCGAAGTGGTTGTCCTCCAGGGCGGTGAAGTCGATGCGCACGCCACCGAAGTGGCCCTCGTTGCCGATCTCGATGTCCCCGAAACGGGCCAGCAGCCCCCTTTGGTGGAACACCTCGGCAGCGCGCCGGGTGAAGCCCACCCCGCGCGACTCGCCGCTCGGAGTGGCTCTCTGCTCGTAGACAACGACGTCGACGCCGTTCAGCCGGAGTTCGCCGGCCAGCATCAGCCCGACCGGTCCGGCACCGGCAATGATCACGCCAGTTCCCATTTTTCGCCCTCCTGGATGAGATATGCGAGATCGAATTCAGCACTTCAGGAATGAACTCGCAACGCTTCTCGATGCCGCTCAGCGGCCTATCGAGCTCGAAAACGGAGCGTTGAATGTGATCATGCTCAACGGCTCGGGAAAAGACCTTTCGGGCCGCCGAAGAAGTCTGCAACCCGGCGATCAGGGGCGTCAAGGGGAATGAGTCCTGCTGATTTTCATGATCTTTTCAAGAAGTGGACTCCCGGCCACTTAGGCAAGCCTTATTGAATTATTCGAGAGATCCTTCGAGTGATCCTTTTCCGCCCTCCGGAAAGGATCAAAAAACTGGAATAGGAATGAAGCATTCAGGAGACCGTAACGGCTCATTCCAGATAGCCGACGTGGCGCCAAGATCCAACCCTCCGCTCGACATCGACTTTCCGCGGTTGCCCTCTTGACTCGGCGAAATGGATGTTGGAAAGGTGATCCACGCAGAACACCAGACTTAATAAGGAGAGCCACGATGTCCTCCGCAGTCACGCAGAAGCTCACCGTTTTTCTGGCGTTCCCGCGGGATGCCGAGGAGGCAGTGACGTTCTATACGTCCCTCTTCGACGACTCCGAGGTGATCAACACCATCCGGGCCCGCGCCGGGGAGCCCGGCTGGACGGAGGGGACCCTGCAGCACGCGGTCTTCACCATCGCCGGCCAGCAGTTCATGTGCATCAACATTCCGCCGGACGGCGCCCGGGGCTCCGACCACGCCCCCTGGGACACTTACGCGTTCTCTCCCGCGATGGCGGTGTACATCCAGTGCGACTCGGACGAGGAGTTCGACCGGGTCTTCGCGGGCCTCTCCGAGAAGGGTGAGGTGATCATGCCGGTCGGCACCTACGGCTTCAGCGCCAAGTTCGCCTGGGTCAACGACCAGTTCGGGGTCTCCTGGCGGATCAACCTTTCGGAGAGCAAGGTCAAGTAACCGCACTCCCCCGCACCCGCCCCGCTCCACCTCGCTCCACCGTCGGCCATGAGGCACCGCTGCCTCATGGCCGACGCTTCCCTGCGGAACTTTTCTTTCATAATCCCATTACTTACCGGTCAGTCACTTATTCCCGGCGCCCGCCGCCCGGCCGCCCGCTGACCGCTTTTGTCCACCGCCCGCAATTCCCGTGCCGGGTTCCGCCCTGCCCGGATTTCCCGTGCCCGTTTCGTGTCGCCTTCGCAAAAATGCAAGCCATCCGTCAGTCCCCCCTTGACCACGGGAGAAGACATGATCTTGGTAACCGGCGCGACCGGGAACGTCGGCAGAAACATCGTCGACGAGCTGCTGAAATCGGGGGAGCAGGTGCGGGCCATCGCACGCGACCCGTCCACGTGCGCCCTGCCGGGCGAAGTGGAGGTCCTGGCGGCCGACCTGAGCCGGCCCGAAACCCTGACCGCCGCACTGCGCGGGGTCGAACGCCTCTACCTCTGGCCGGTGTTCGGCCGGCTCCAGGGAGCCGTCGACGCCATCGCGCGAGCCGGGGTGCAACATGTCGTCATGCTGTCTTCGGAGGCGGTCACCTATGCTGCCGAAGAGCCGCACATCGCGTGCGAGAAGGCAGTCGTCGAGTCGGGAATGTCGTGGACGTTCCTGCGGCCGAGCGCGTTCATGTCCAACGATCTCCTCTGGATACCCCAGATCGCCAAAGACGGAGTGGTGCACGGTGTGTACGGAAGTTCCGCGATGGCGCCGATCCATGAGCGCGACATCGCGGCGGTCGCGGTGAAGTCCCTGCTCGCGGCGGAATCCGGAGTGATCCATTCGATCACCGGACCCCAGTCGCTCAGCCCGCAGGAGCGGGTGCGCATGATCGGTGCCGCGCTCGGCATCCCCACCCGCTTCCAGGAAGTGCCGCGCGAACGCGTCCGCGAGCAGATGGTCAAGTACCTCTCGGGGTACGTGGCCGACCAGATCCTCGACCGGCGCCGGGACACGCAGGGGGAGGTCGCACCCGTGCTTCCCACCGTCGACGTCGTCACCGGCCGGCCGGCCTACACGTACGCCGAGTGGATCACCCACCACGAGGCGGAGCTCCGCCCCGTACCCCAGCTCTGACACTTTGTGAGGTGCACTGTGCATTCCGCCGTCAATGAGACCTTGAACTCGCTGGACCGCACCCGCCGGCCCATCATCGGCATCACGGCCGTCGTGACCCAGATCAAATTCGCGATCTTCGAGATGGACGCGACGTTCGTCCCCCAGACGTTCGTCCAGAAGGTCGCCGACGCCGGTTGCATACCGGTTCTGCTGGCTCCGCAGCCCGGGATCGAGCAGGCCGTCGACGGGCTCGACGGCCTGCTCATGCTGGCCGGTCCGGACGCGGACCCGGAGCTCTACGGCCAGGAGAAGCACGAGAAGACCGGCTGGAACGACAAGGTCCGCGACCGGCACGAACTGGCCCTGCTGGAAGCCGCGTTGGCCTCCGACCTGCCCACGCTCGGCATCTGCCGGGGCGAGCAGCTGATGAACATCCTGCGCGGCGGCACCCTCCACCAGCACCTTCCGGAGATCGTCGGCCACGACAACCACTCCCCCGGCGGGAAGGAGTACGGCCAGCAGAAGGTGCGCCTCGAACCGGGCAGCCATCTCGCCAAGTTCCTCGCCAAGGACGTCGTGCCCTGCCACCACCACCAGGTCATCGACGAGGTCGGCGAGGGCCTGACGGTGACCGCCTGGTCCGAGGACGGGACGGTGGAGGCCATCGAGGTCAACGACCACCCGTTCGCGGTCGGGGTGCAGTGGCACGCCGAGGAGTCCGACGACGACAGCCCGTTCATCGCGCTCGCGGAGGCGGCGCGCCAGCGGATGTCGGTACGGCGCGGCTGAGGCTCCGCACCGGTCGGGATCCGCTCAAGGAATGACAGAGGCGCAGCACGGCCCGATGGCCGCGCTGCGCCTCTTGGTGTTGCATGGAAGGGTGTTCCGGCGCCACCGAAACAGGGGACGTTCCCGGTTTCCGTACTCCGTCCGGGGGTTGGCCGGTTACTCCGCGAGCACCTTCACGTCCATTTCGTCCAGTTGCCCGGGGTCGGCGAGCATGTCGATCGCGGCGATCCGCCCGTCCACGACGATGAAGTCGAAGACCACCTTCACGCTGCCGTTCGGCGCCCAGACCATGCCCGGAGCCCCGTCCACCAGCGCGAGCTGTGCAACTTGGGCCCGGCCCGAGAAGGTCTTGGCGACCGCCTGGGCACCCAGGGCGCCGCTCGCGCCCATCGCCAGGGCGGCGCCGTCGACACGGACCACGACCTCCGGGTCGAGCAGGGCGAGCAGTTCGTCGAACCGGCCGGCGCGCGAGGCGGCCAGGAAGGCGTCGACGATCTGCCGCTGGCGCCCGCGGTCGGCGGCGGGCGCGGCCTCGGCGCCCGCGACCCGGCGGCGCGCCCGGCTGGCGAGCTGCCGGGTGGCGATGGTGGAGCGCCCCACGACCGGGGCGATGTCGTCGAAGGGGACGGCGAACATGTCGTGCAGCACGAAGGCGAGCCGCTCCGCGGGCGAGAGCGTGTCGAGCACCACGAGCAGCGCCGGGCCGACCGAGTCGACGAGCACCGCCTCCTGTTCGGGGTCGGCGCTCTCATGTACGCCGTGGTGGACGGGCGGTGGCCGCTCGCCCAGCAGGTCCTCGCGCCGCGACTCGCGCGAGCGCAGCATGTCCAGGCAGACGCGGGCGACGACCGTGGTCAGCCAGCCGCCCAGGTTCTCGACCGCGCTCACGTCCGAGCGGCTGAGCCGGAACCAGGACTCCTGCACGGCGTCCTCGGCCTCGCTCAGCGAGCCCAGCATCCGGTAGGCGACGGCCCGCAGATGGGGGCGGTACGCCTCGAAGCGCTCCGCCAGCCGTTCGGTCTCGTCCATCGGTCACATTCCTCCACCGGGCTCGTCGTCACGTACCGCGAAGCCCAGCCTATGGGACAAGTCACATTAAGTTCACATCTTGGATGTTCGGTATCCAGTTCGGATATTTCCTACGAAATTGTCTTCCCGTTGGTGTTCCTGTTGGTGTTCCCGTTCCCCGTCCCGGACGCCGCCCGGCCGTCCGGGACAGGGTTCCCGGCCGTCAGCCGAGCTTGGCGGCCAGGAAGTCCTCCCAGGTCACCCGGGCCGTGTCGTACCCGTCCCTCGGGCCCTTCGGCAGCAGCCCGCCGGAGCGGATCTTCCCGATGCCGGGCATCCACACCGGCACCACCGGGGAGCCCTTGTGGACGGCCTTCAGATACGCGCGGATCATCGCTACGGCGTCCGTGGCCTGCGGCCCCACCAGGTCGCGGACGCGCCCGGCGGGCTTGTCCAGGGCCAGTTCGGCGAGCCGGACCGCCACCTCCTCGGGGTCGATCGGCTGCACCTTGAAGCCCGAGGGCACCGGGACCAGCGGCAGCTTCCGCGCCTTCCTGGCCCCGTCGAGGATGAAGTCGTAGAACTGGGTGACCCGCAGCAGCGTCCACGGCAGCCCGGACTCGGTGATCACCCGCTCCGACTCCAGCTTGGACTTGAAGTAGCCGAACGAGACGTCCTCGACGCCGACGATGGAGATGTAGACGACGTGCGCGACCCCCGCCTTCTCCGCCGCGCGGACCAGGTTGCGGGTGGCGTCGGCGTCGCCCTTCTTGTCGCTGGCGCAGTGCACGAGCGCCCGGACGCCCTCGACCGCGGGGCCGATGCCCTGGTCCTTGGCCAGGTCGCCGGTCACGTACGCGATGCCGTTCTCGTCCGGGCGGCTCTTCCTGCTGAGCACCCGGACGTCGGCACCGGCGTCCCGCAGCCGTGAGACGACCAGTCGTCCCAGCGTGCCCGTGCCGCCGGTCACCAGGATGGGCGACGTCATGGCTCCTCCTCGGTTGAAGTGTCGCCACACTGACGAGACGGCCCGCGAAAGTGTGACGCCGCGGTTCCGGACACGCCACGGGCGCGTCGCCTCCCTCGGGAAGCGACGCGCCCGCGATCGAGGACCGCACGTACGAGCAGGTGCGCCTGTCGTGCGTACGAGGTCAGCCCAGACGTGCCGATTCGGCGCGCGGCCTGACCGGGAGGTCCGCCTCGTCGCGCTCGGGGTGCCCCGGGCGCCAGAACTTCGGGCCGAGCTCCAGGGCGAGCGCCGGGATCAGCAGGCTGCGGACGATGAACGTGTCCAGCAGGATGCCGACCGCGACGAGCAGGCCCTGCTGCAGCGAGGCCACCGTCGGAATCGCCGCGAGGACGCTGAAGGTGGCGGCGAGGACGAGGCCCGCCGAGGTGATCACGCCGCCGGTGACGGTGAGGCTGGTCAGGACGCCGTCGCGGTGGCCGCGCTTGCCGACCTCCTCCCGGGCCCGGGTCATCAGGAAGATCGTGTAGTCGACACCGAGGGCGACCAGGAACAGGAAGCCGAACAGCAGCAGCCCCCGGTCGATCCGCGGATACCCGACCGCGTGGAACAGCAGCGCCGCGGTTCCCACGGCCGCGGTGTACGAGAGCACCACCGACAGCAGCAGCATCAGCGGCGCCACCAGGGCCCGCAGCAGGATGATCAGCATGATCAGGACCACCGCGAGGATCAGCGGGATCAGTACCTTCTCCTCCTTGCCCTGGGCGTCGGAGGTGTCGAGCGCGATCGCGGTCTGGCCGCCGACCACCGCGTCCTGGGCCTCGCCGGAGCTGCGGTCCAGCGCGGTGCGCATACGGTCGATCGTCTGCTTGGCGGCCTGGGTGTCCGGCGCGTTCTTGAGGACGGACTCGATGTGCGTCCAGCCGTTCCTGGACGCCACGCTGGTCGCACTGGTGACGCCGTCCACGCCCTTGACCGTGGTGAGAGCTGCGGCCGCGCCCGCGTCCTTGACGTAGACGTCGGCGGGCGCCGAGGAGCCGGCCGGGAAGTGGTCGGACAGCAGCTCCTGGCCCGCCACCGAGTCGACCTTCTTGGTGAACTGCTCGGCCTGGGTCTGCCCGGTGGACAGCGACATCGCGCCGAACGCCAGCGCCCCGAGGACGATCACCGTGCCGATCCAGATCGGGCGCGGCCTGCGGCCCACGAAGCCGGAGATCCTCGCCCAGAAGCCGTGCTCCTTCTCGACGCTCGCGTCCACGTACTCCGCCGAGTAGCGCGGGGTGAACGGCCAGAACACCCAGCGGCCCAGGATCACCAGGAACGCGGGCAGCAGCGTGGTCATCGCGAAGTAGACGATGACGACGCCGAGGGCGACGACCGGGCCGAGGCCCCGGGTGGAGTTCATCGAGCCGAACACCAGGCAGAGCGTGGCGATGCCGACGGTCGCCGCGGACGCCGTGATGGCGGGCAGGCAGCGTTGCAGCGCGTAGACCATCGCCTCGTGCCGGTCCTCGTGGCGGTGCAGTTCCTCGCGATACCGGGCGATCAGCAGCAGCGCGTAGTCGGTGCCGACGCCCAGGACCAGCACGATCAGTACGTAGGCGCTCTGCCCGTTGACCGTCAGCCCGGCGTGTTTCGCCAGGAGATAGACGACGGCGCTGGCGACCTGGCTGGCCAAAGCCACCGAGAGGAGCGGGATCAACCAGAGGATGGGGCTGCGGTAGGTGAACAGCAGGAAGATCGCGACGAGTCCGAGCGTGGCGCCCATCAGCGCGCCGTCCATGCCGGAGTAGACATCGATGAAGTCGGCGATGCTGCCGGCCGGGCCGGTGATCCGGACGTCGAGGCCGTCCGGCGCGTTCTTCTGGGCCGCCTTGCGCAGGTCCTTCACACCGTCGCCGAGGACGCTGTTGTCGCTCTTGTCCGACTTGATGGGCACGCTGAGGAACGCGGCCTTCTTGTCGGAGGCCACGGTGACCTGCGGGATCTCCGCCGCCGCGATCTTGTCCGTGACGAACCGGTCGCGGTCGCCGCTGACCTTGGCCAAGTCGGCGTCGGTGAGGCCGTCTTCGCGCGCGTAGACGACGACCGCGCCGAGGCGGCCCTTGTCCGCGAAGTAGTCCTCGGCGATCTTCACCGCCTTCGTCGCCTGCGCGTTCTTCGGCAACCACGTCTGGGCTTCGTTGTTCTGGACGTCGCCCAGCTTGGCCGCCAGGGATCCGCCCACGCCGATGAGCAGCACCCACAGCACGAGGACGGCCCACTTGGCGCGACGGCCTGCGACGGCCCTCGCGTACTTGTGGGCGAACGAAGTCGTGGATGGGGGCGGCGGCTCCTCGGTGGACTTCCTGGGTGATGGAGGATGCGTCGTCATGACTGCTCGCTAAGGGTCGGGAGTCCTGCGCGCTCGTGTGCCGCTCAGGGCTCGGTCGAACTCCGGTTGTTCGAGGGGCCTCCCCTGTACGACCCGATCGCCTCGACTCGATCGGGGTACCTCTTCCTGTCACATGAGCTGGGTTTTGTTCGTCACTGATATGACGGAACGTGGCCAGAGGGTAGGACCGTGACGCGTTCGTCACTCACTGACGGAGCGCGACGGAGGAATGTGACCGATGGACGACGGCGAATGGCTGGCGCGGCGTTTCGAGGAGAACCGGCCGCATCTGCGGGCCGTGGCGTACCGGATGCTGGGGACGCTGAACGAGGCCGATGAAGCCGTCGAGGAAGCGTGGTTACAGATCATCGACAGCGGCGACGACGCCACGGACGAGGGTGTCCGGGGCCTGCCCGCCTGGCTGATGACGGTGGTCGCGAACGTCTCCCTCGACCGGCTGCGCTCGCGCAGAACGGTTTCGCCGGACGCGCCCCTGCTGCCGCTGGTGCCCGCCGCGCGCCGCGCACCGGACGACCTGGCGGCCCCGGTGCCCGACGCGCTGGCGGCGGAGCTGGCCGGGATGGGCCCGGCCCACGAGGAGTTGCTGGCGGACTCGGTGGGCCTGGCGCTGCTGGTGGTCCTGGAGACGCTGGACCCGGCCGAGCGGATGGCGTTCGTCCTGCACGACCTCTTCGGGCTGCCGTACGAGGAGATCGCGCCGATCGTCGGCGCCGCCGACGCGCAGGCCGCCCGCGAGCTCGCGGGCCGGGCGCGGGTGCGGGTGCAGAGCGTCGACCCGCTGCCGGACGCCCCGGACCGGCGGCGGCGGATCGTGGACTCCTTCCTCTCCGCCTCGCGCGGCGGCGACTTCGACACCCTGGTCGCGATGCTCGCCCCGGACGTGGTGCTGCACGCCGACCCGGAGGCGGTGGCGGCGGGCGCGCCGACGGAGGTGCGGGGGGCGGACTCGGTGGCGAAGACGTTCTCGGGGCGGGCCCGGTACGCCCAACTGGCGCTGGTGGACGGGTCGGTGGGCGCGGTGTGGGCGCCGCGCGGACGGCCGCGGGTCGTCTTCGGCTTCACGATCGTGGACGAGCGGATCACCGGCATCGACATGCGGGCGGCCCCCGACCGGCTCAGCCGGACCGATCTGACGATCCTGGGCGACTGAGGCGACGAGGCGAGCGAGGGGACGAGGCGACCGAGCGGCATCACGGGCGGCGCGCCACCGGGCATCGGCCCCGGTGGCGCGCCGCTGTCGTCGCCCGCACCGACATCGACCGCCCCGGCATCCCGTATCGGCGCCGCCCGTGCCGCCTGTATCGACGTCCCGAGAACGCCTTCACCCGTCCGTCAATCCCCCGCCCGACGGGATTCCCTTTGCTTCGCCCAAAGCCCCGGCCGGACCCGAATGTGCACGGCAGGGATAACGGACACAAATCCCGGAAAACGGTAGGGTGACACCAGTAAGCAATCGCGTACGGAGTTGACAGATCGCGGTGCGCGCGCAAGGTGTTCGACTGCGAAACTTCCGCGGTTGCACGGGCGCGCTTCCCGTATACCTTCGTACGGTGTGGCGGCCGCGGCCCGGCCCCGCCGCCCGCGCCCTTCGCCCAGATCTCCCGGTTACCGCAGGTCAACCGGCTCCTCGCGGGATCCTGCGCCCGCCGTACGCCCGGCCGCCGCGCGGTGACTTGAGCATATTGCGTCCCCTTGCGGAACCGGGGATTATCAAGAGTCCGCGCGATTCAAGATTCCCTCCAGCAGGAATCCACCACACGTTTTGATCCGCGCCTGCACACCGCTCGCCCGCCATTCCCATGAAGCGGGCCTCCGTGTAATTCTGGCCGACGTCGCCCAGGTGCGGCGCCGCTATTGATGCTCTCTTACGTGGTCACGAGCGATACAGGACAAGAGGGGGGCCACATGCCCACGAATACTTCCGACGACTCACTCGACGAGGTGGAAGGCTCGGTATCCGGGCGCAACAAGGTGATCGCCGAACGCACCCGCAGCGAGACGTGGAAGAAGCCGCCGCGCCGCATCGAGCGGGCCGAGTGCATCACCTGCGACACCTGCCTGCGTGCCTGCCCGCCCGAGTTCAACGCCATCTTCGACAACGGGCTCGACGTCGTCATCATCCCCGAGCTCTGCTCGGGCTGCCCCAAGTGCGTCCTGGAGTGCCCCGTCGACTGCATCTACGTGGACGAGGACTGGACCCCGACGTCCGACGAGATGTGGAACCACATCGGGCTTACCGCTGAGGGTGTGTCATGACCAGTTTCGCCGAGCGCAACGGCGCCTCGCGCCGGGCCATCAACGCCAAGAAGCGGCAGAGCCGCCGGCCCAGCCGCCTGGGCGCGGTGGCCGGCGCCACGCCGAAGCCGGACCGCGTCAAGGACGAGGAGGCCGGTTTCCCCACCCTCCTCAAGCGCGCCTGGGAGAGGGCCGTCGAGGCCCCCGACCTGCGGACCGCGGTGACCGCCCTGCTCACCCTGGACGGCCATGTCCCCGCCGACGTCCAGTTGCGCGCGCTGCGCACCGCGGACGAGGCCGCGCTCAAGGTGCTCTGCGGCATCTCGTGGCGCGAGGAGGACCTCGCCGCCCCGGTGCGCGACACCCTGGAGCGCCCGGCGTTCCTGGGCGAGCTGGGCCTGACCAGCACCGGCCGCATCGTCATCCGCGTCCCCTCCCAGGGCTCGCTCGCCGACGAGGAGAACCTGAACCTCGTCGACGGCGTGATCGAGGTGCCGTGGTCGGCGCAGGACCTGCTCGACTACGAGAGCGAGGTCAACCGCGCGGCCGCCCGCTACGCCGACCAGGTCGTCGACTGCCGCCAGTGGCTGGCGGCGCTCGGCACCCAGGCCCGCGACGAACTCCTGGAGACGGTACGGGAGTCCGCGCTGCGGACCGCCCCCTTCGTCCTGCACCAGGAGGGGAAGCTGTACACCAACTTCCGCGAGGGCAACAACCTCATCGGCAAGACCCTGTGGGCGGGCCACCCCAGCGAGACGTTCAGCAGCCTGCTCGGCGTCGAGATGGAGCGCTGGTCCGACCACGACGCGATGCTGGTCGTCTGCCTCACCCTGCTCGTGCGCTCGGCGGGCGCCGGCCGCATCGAGGAGGCCAACGGCACCCAGCTCACCCTGGACCACCTGGCGTTCATGCTGGAGCGCACCCGCCGCAACTACAACGCGGTGCCCGGCGGCGAGCCGGTCCCGGCCGCCCCCACCCACCGGGTCGAGGCGCTGAACTCCCTCGCCATGGCGCTGCGCGAGCGCCGCGTCGGACACGTCCTGCCCAACGCCCAGCTCTACCGCGAGATCCACGGCGCGCTGATGCACAAGATCGAGCGCCTGGCCGGGCCGTACGGCGAGGCGTCGAAGCGGCGCGAGGCGGAGCTCGTCGCGCGGCTGCGCGACCGGCTGCCGCTCACCGGCGCCACCTTCGAGGAGCTGAGCGCGAGCCTCACCGCGTCCCCCGGTTGGCTCGCCCGGCCGCACGGCGAGTTCGGCACCGGTCTCGAAGCCCTGGTGTACGAGACGGTGTCCGGTGCGACGGACGTCTTCGAGGCCGACTTCGCGATGAGCCGGGGCATGCGCTCCATCCCCGAACTCATGCGCGCCCTGCGGGAGCAGAGCTACGCCGAGATCACCAAGTGGGACATCACCGACTTCTTCTGCTGCGTGGTGCCCGCCCCGGCGGCCAAGCGCCACTACGAGGACTCGGTGCTGCAACTGGCCGACAACGCCTGGGCGATGTCCTCCCGGATGCAGTACAACTCCTGGCACTTCATCGCCGGGAACCTGCCCAAGGTGCCCGCGGTGGTGGAGCGCGACCACTTCATCCCGCCGACCATCCCCGACGTCGCCTTCTACTCCGACCAGCACCACCACGGCCATGTGGCGTCGAAGGTGCGCTTCAGCATCCGCAGCCCCCAGGCGGTCGAGGTGATGGGCCAGAAGTTCAACGGGTTCATGGACCTGCGTCTGCTGCGCTGCGACGGCACCCCGTTCAACGAGTCCGACCTGCTCGCCGCGCACCGCACCTCGGGGTTCATCGCCAGCGCCATGAGCGCCGCCGCCGCGCTGGTGGCCGCGGGCGAGGACATCGAGGTCACCGCCTTCGACTCCGAATGGCACCTCAAGTCGGTCCAGGCCGCGGCGAACGCCAAGCAGCCGCAGCCGGTGTCGTGACCGGCGTCCCACCTGTCCTTGCAAGGAGATCCGTTGACCTCCATCGGTGACATACGCGAGCTCCTCGCCCGGGGCGAGCTCACCGCGGCCGAGCACGTCCAGTCGGTCCTCACCGCGATCCAGAAGACCGACATCGAGCTCGGCGCGTTCGTCTCCGTCGCGGGCGACGAGGCCGTACGGGAGGCCGAGCTCGCCGACGCCCGGATCCGCGAGCTGGGCCGGGCGGCGTTCGAGCGGCAGCCGCTGCTCGGGATCACCGTCTCGGTGAAGGACCTCATCCAGACCGGGGACCTGCCCACCGCCCGCGGCTCCCTCCTGGAGAACCGGCGGGCCCGGGCGGACGCGCCCTCGGTCGCACGACTGCGGGCCGCCGGCGCCATCGTGGTGGGCAAGACCACGACGTCGGAGTACGGCTGGAGCGCCTCCACGGTGAGCCGGGTGGCCCCGCCCACCCGCAACCCGTGGGACCCCGAGCTCTCCGCCGGCGGCTCCAGCGGCGGCGCCGCGGCCGCGGTGGCGGCGGGCCTCGGCTCGGGCGCGCTCGGCACCGACGGCGCGGGCTCCATCCGCATCCCCGCGGCGTTCTGCGGCGTCGTCGGCTACAAGCCGTCGTTCGCCAAGGTGCCCTATGTGCCCGCCTGCGCCGACCGGCTCTCCCACCAGGGGCCGATCGCGCGGACCGTGCCGGACGTCATCGAGCTCGCCTCGGTGATCACCGGCGGGCACCCGGGCGACCCGGACTCGCTGCTCGGCACGGCCGAAGTGCCCGGCCAGCGGCGCTCGTTGCGGATCGGGTGGATCGAGTTCCCGGGCACCTCGCCGGAGATCCGCCGGGTCAGCGAGCAGGCGCTGCCCGCGCTCAGCGCGCAGGGCCACCGCGTCGAACGCATCGAGGTGCCCTTCCGCGACCCGTATCCGGCCCTCGTCGACATCCTCGCCGCCAGCGACGCCGCCGCCACCTCGCCCGCCGACGAGGAGTGGTGCGACCCGGGCCGCCTCGCGATCGTCCGGCACGGGCGCACGCTCAGCGGCGCGACCGTGATGCGGGCCGAGGAGGTGCGGCTCGCGCTGCGCACCAGACTGCACGAGATCTTCGACCGGTACGACCTGCTCGCCATGGCCACCGTGCCCATCGAGCCGTTCGACCCCCACGCGATCGGCCCCCAGTGGGCGAGCCGTCCGGAGGACCTGCTCTGGCTGGCGTGGACACCCGCCACGTATCCCTTCAATATGACTGGCCAGCCGGCCGTTTCGCTCCCGGCCGGGCTCACCCACGCCGGACTCCCGGTGGGGCTCCAACTCGTGGGCCCGTTCGGGGCGGACGATCTGGTCCTGTCAGCCGCACGCCGCCTTGAGGCGGACCTCGGGCCCCTGCCGGCCGCACCGGACCGAGTAACCGAAAGGATCCTGTAACCCATGTTCTCCCGGTCGTGGTCCCGCCCCTTCTCCGAGTCGGGCGGTGTCGGACGCCCCGCGTTCGTCACCGAGTTCGGCCTCTGGACCGATGAACAGGCCGCCGCCGCCGAGCAGATCGAGGCGTCGCTCGACGAGGTCGACCTCGTCCGCCTGGTCTTCGGCGACCCGCACGGTCTGGCCCGCTCCAAGACGCTCACCGCCGACGCGTTCCGCTCGGTCCTGCGCAACGGCATGGACTTCAGCTCGGGGCCCTTCATCTTCGACACCGGCCACGCGGCCGCGCTCGACTACCTCTCCGACCCGGGCGTCGGCGTCGACGAGATCGCCGGCGCGGGCAGCTTCGTCCTGGTGCCGGACCCGCTGACCTTCCAGCTCCTGCCGCACGAGGGGCCGCGCACCGCCTGGGTGCTCGGCGACGAGTACCTGCGCGACGGCTCCCCGCACCCGCTCTCCGCGCGCAATGTGCTGCGCCAGGTCGTCGCCCGGTACGCGGCCCGCGACCTGACGCCGGTGCTTGGCCTGGAGGTCGAGTGGTACCTGACCAAGCGGCTGCCCGGTCCCCCCGGAAACGCGGGCAACGGCTTCGGCCTCCAGGGCGCGGCCCCCCAGGTCGAGGCGGTGAACTCGGGCTACCAGTTCAACCTGGACTCCAACTACGACTCGGTCGCCCACTTCACCAGCCCGCTCGCCCTCAAGCTGCTCGAACTCGGCCTGCCGCTGCGGTCGATCGAGCACGAGTCGGGCCCGGGCCAGATCGAGACGACCTTCAACCCGATGCACGCGCTGGACACCGCCGACGCGATGCTGCTGTTCCGCACCCTGGTCAAGCAGACCGCGACCCGGCAGGGCTACCACGCCACCTTCATGTCGCTGCCGCGCGTCGACAGCTTCGACCCGAGCGGCTGGCACCTGCACCAGTCGGTGATGGACGCGAACGGCCGCAACATCTTCGCGGCCGACGGCGGCGGCATCTCGGACCAGGGCAAGGCGTACATCGACGGCCTGCTGGCCCGCGCGCGCGACCTGTGTCTGCTCTCCGTGCCCACGGTCAACGGCTACCGCCGCCTCAGCTCGGAGTTCTCGCTCTCGCCGACCCGGATCGGCTGGAGCTACGAGGACCGCAGCGTGATGCTCCGGGTGGTCGGCGGCGGCTCCGCGACGCATGTGGAGAACCGGACCGGCGAGCCCACCGCCAACCCGTACCTCGCCCTGGCCGCCCAGCTCTCCGCGGGCTTCGACGGGCTCACCGCCACCGTGGGCGCGGCCCCGCGCCCGGCCGGCGGCGACGACGCGTACGAGACCCTGCCGCAGAACCTCGGCGAGGCCCTGGAGGCCTTCCGGGCCGGTCAGGGCGCCGAGCTGCTCGGCAAGCCGCTCGCCGCCACCCTGGCCAAGCTCAAGGAGAGCGAGTTCTCCCGCTTCGAGGCCTGGCGCGCCCAGGAGCGGCCCGCCGAGGGCCAGGTCACCGAGTGGGAGCAGCGCGAATACTTCGAGGCCTACTGATGGCCCGTCCGAACCACCTGTCGACAAGCTCACCCTGGGGGTGCTGGCCCAAATGATTCCCCGCTATACCCTGCCCGCGATGGCGGACATCTTCTCGGACCAGGCGCGCTACGCGACCTGGGTCCGGGTGGAGATCCTCGCCTCCGAGTCCCAGGTGCGCCTGGGCCGGGTGCCCGAGGACGCCGTCGAGGACATGCGGCGGGCCAGCGTCCCGACCCCCGAGCGGGTGCAGGAGATCGAACGGGAGCGGGACCACGAAGTGCTCTCGTTCCTCGCCGCCTACTGCGAGGGCATCCCCGACGAGTCGGCCCGCTGGGTCCACCTCGGCATGACCAGCTACGACCTGGTCGACACCTCGCTGGGCTACAACCTGGCCCGCGCCACCGACCTGGTGCTCGCGGCCGGCGTGGAGCTGCGCAAGGTCCTCGTCGAGCGGGCCCTGGAGCACTGGGAGACGGTGATCGTCGGCCGCACCCACGGGGTGCACGCCGAGCCGACGTCGTTCGGCCACAAGCTGGCGCAGTTCGCGTTCTCCGTGGACCGCTCGCTCACCCGCCTCAAGGCGGCCCGCAAGGCCGTGGCGGTGGGCACCATCTCCGGCTCGGTCGGCACGTACGCGCTGATCGACCCCTCGGTCGAGGCATACGTCTGCGAGGAGCTCGGGCTCGGTGTGGAGCCCGCCCCGAGCCAGGTCGTCTCCCGCGACCGGCACGCCCAGCTGCTCCAGGCCGTCGCCCTGCTCGGCGCGAGCATCGAGCAGGTCGCCCTGGAGCTGCGGCTGCTCCAGCGCACCGAGGTCCGCGAGGTGGAGGAGCAGCGCACCTCCGCCTACCAGGGCTCCAGCGCCATGCCGCACAAGCGGAACCCGACCACCAGCGAGCGCCTGAACGGTCTGGCGCGGCTGCTGCGCGGTTACGCGGCCACCGCCCTGGAGAACGTGGCGCTGTGGCACGAGCGCGATCTGGCGCACCAGTCGGTGGAGCGGGTGATCCTGCCGGACGCGCTGGCGGTGGGGCACTTCCAGGCCACCATGGCGACCCAACTGGTCCGCGACCTGAAGGTGTTCCCGGACCGGATGCGGGAGGGCATCGACCGCACCGACGGTCTGGTGTACAGCTCCGCCGTCCTGGCCGACCTGCTGGCGGACGGGGTGGAGCGGGAGAAGGCCTACCGCGCGGTCCAGGCCGCCGCGAACCGTACGATCGCCACCGGCGAGCACTTCGGGGACACGCTGCGCCAGGAGGGCATGGACATCGGCCAGCTGCGCCCGGAGCGTTTCCTCGTCAACCACGGCGTGATTCTCGATCGATTGGAGCAACTTCGTGACCTGGAAGATTGAGCGTGTGGAGGGTGCGGACCTGGACCTGGAGGAGGTCCTTGAGGTCTACCGCTCCTCCGGGCTCGGTGAGCGCCGTCCGATCGAGGACGTGACGCGGTTCGCCGCGATGGTGCGCAACGCCAATCTCGTGGTCGTGGCCCGGGCGGAGGGCAGGCTCATCGGCATCGCCCGCAGCATCTCCGACTTCAGCTACGCGACGTACCTCTCGGACATCGCGGTGAGCGGCGACTACCAGCGCTCGGGCATCGGCCGGGCGCTGATCGACGCCACGCAGAAGGAGGCCCCGCAGGCCAAGGTCATCCTGCTGTCGGCGCCGGCCGCGGTGGACTACTACCCGCACATCGGCTTCACCCAGCACAACTCCGCCTGGGTCCTCAACCCGTAGGAACCCGGCGGCAGTTCGCACGAAGGCCCCCGCGGTCCGGCTCGTCCGGCCGCGGGGGCCTTTTCGTGTGTACGGAGGTGTGTACGAAGTTGTCCACGGGATCGTACGGAGTGTGCAATAAGGATGTTGCACGGAATTGATGTTCCGGTGGATACCTGGTAATGCGGCGGGGCCTCCGGGGCAATGTCATTACCCCGGAGGCCCCGGCCGAAAACCCGCCTTACCCTTGGCATCCATTACCAGGCTGCCGCACCAAAGAATTCTTTGGATATATGACGGTTGTTCAACTTGTTTTTCTCTTGTTCCCAGCGGGCGGAAAGGCGGAAATTCACCCGTTGCCCAGCTTGAAACCGACCCCGCGCACGGTAATGATCCATCCGCTGTCGCCCAGTTTGCCGCGAAGACTGCTGACATGGGTGTCGACAGTGCGGCGCGACCAGGAGTCGCCCCAGACCTGCTGGAGCAGACGCTTACGCGGAATGACCGTGTCCGGATGGGAGGCGAGCAGGCAGAGCAGATCGAATTCCTTGCGGGTCAGCCCCACCTCGCGGCCGTCCAGGCTCACCTCGCGGGAGCTCACGTCAATGCGCAACCGCCCGTGCAAGATCTCTCTGGCAACAGGCGGCTGGAACCTCGCGCGACGCATGACGGCTTCGATCCGTGCCATTAATTCCCGGAAACCGTAGGGCTTGACCACATAGTCGTCCGCGCCGGCCTGGAGGCCGAGGACGCAGTCGAGCTCGGAGCCGCGGGCCGTCACGATGATCACCGGGATGCCGCTGACCGAGCGGATGGCCCGGCAGACCTCCAGGCCGTCCAGGTCAGGAAGTTCGAGGTCGAGCAGGACGAGATCGACGTCCTCGTACGCCTGCAGCGCGGTGCTGCCGCTCTTCACGCCGATGGCCTCGTGGCCGTGCCTGCGCAGTCGGCACACCAGGGACTCCGCGCCGTCGACGTCGCTGTCGACCACGAGGATCCGCCGGCCCCGGGAGAGGCCGGCCACCCTGCGCACCGCTTCCGACACGCCCTCTTCGATCAGGTGTGGTCCCCCTGGACCACGCTGGACAGGTATATGAGGCTCCAGCACTGCCTCTGACGAACTCTGAGTCATGCCTCCCCCGCGAGTCATGTCCCTCCCCCATCTGAGTGAGTCCAATACGAGATCCGGTCCGGATCTCACTGCGAACACCGACGAACCTACAGACCGTTGCTACGGAATTCAAAGAGGTTCGAGCAAATAACAAATAAACTGTGTCGGTTATTGAGCGAGATCGGACAGAGCGCCTCTTCGTTTCCATACGTGATCACGACTGGGAGCCCCCGTCAACCAGTCTCCGCCATGCGGAAGCGGAACGCTGGAGGATCAGTTGATTCGACCAGGGGTGATTCAACCAAGGGTAACTCGCCGCGACTCACATAATCCGGCCATCTTGGCGCGGCTCTGACGTTGACGATGCCATGACATGATGTTCGCCACATAGGCCTGGAGGTTTACGGAATTCAGGCGGGTCTGCTGACAGCAAGTTAAATAACAGGTGTCCAAGTGACGTCACGATGGCCGGTGGCTTGAATTCGCCGGTACTGCGCCTCAGTCAGGGGCGGCTCGCGCCCCCCAGCGCTCCCTGTGATCGGGCTGTAGCTTGCAGTACGGCAACACCTGCATGACGAAGACCCCCATTCACCGCACAGAATGGTCGTCCGGGAGAGTCTGTGTCAAGTAAAGTCCGGCGGCCTGAACAGCGGCGCGCCCCGGGCGGAGCCGCCCTGTTCGGACGGCCCGCTCGGGGCGCTGCGCGCCGCTCTCCCCGGAGGGAAAGGCGCGGGACGGCCTGCTAATTGACTAACCGTCAGGAATTGTCGTCAGGCGAGCACCGGGCCGCCCGCCCGCCAGGTGCGCGGGCCGTCGAAGCCCGTCGCCCGGTCGGTGCGGCGCCAGCTCGCGGAGCGGCGCTGCCTCGGGATCATCACCCGGGCCGCCTCCGCCCGGGCCTCCATGGCCGAGAAGTGCGCGAAGAACAGCGCGGCCAGCGCCGCCAGTTCCTCCGGATCCGGATTACCGCGTTCCACTCTCAGCAGCTCACGGCAGTGCTCCAGGGTCATCTCGGCAGGCTCGGCCGGCTCGGTGGCGGGCTCGGTGATCTGGGTCATCTCGCTCATGTCGGTCACCTCTCTACGGGAGTCGGGCCTACTGGGGCGGGTTGCCGTGCTTGCGGCGGGGCAGTTCGGCGTCCTTGGCGATGAGCATCGCGACCGAGCGGCACAGCACCGAGCGGGTCTCGCGCGGGTCGATGACGTCGTCGACCAGACCCCGCTCCGCCGCGAAGTAGGGGTGCACCAGCTCGTTCTTGTACTCGTCGATCTTCTGCCTGCGCATCGCGTCGGGGTCCTCGGCGGCGGCGATCTCCCGGCGGAAGACCACGTTCGCCGCGCCCTCGGCGCCCATCACCGCGATCTCGTTGGTGGGCCAGGCGAACGAGAGGTCGGCACCGATCGAGCGCGAGTCCATCACGATGTAGGCACCGCCGTACGCCTTGCGCAGCACCACCGAGATACGGGGGACGGTGGCGTTGCAGTACGCGTACAGCAGCTTCGCGCCGCGCCGGATGATGCCGTCGTGCTCCTGGTCGACGCCCGGCAGGAACCCGGGGACGTCGACGAGGGTGATCAGCGGGATGCTGAAGGAGTCGCAGAACTGGACGAACCGCGCGCCCTTCTCGCTCGCCTTGATGTCCAGGACGCCCGCCATGGCGGAGGGCTGGTTGGCGACGATCCCGACGACGTGGCCGTCGAGCCGGGCCAGGGCCACCACCAGGTTGGGCGCCCAGGCCGCGTGGATCTCCATGTACTCGCCGTCGTCGACGAGCTCCTCGATGACCCCGCGCACGTCGTACGAGCGGTTGCCGTCGGCGGGCACCAGGTCGAGCAGCGCCGCGCCCTCGCGGTCCACCGGGTCCGAGGTCTGCGCCAGCGGCGGCATCTCCCGGTTGTTGGACGGGAGCATCGACAGCAGATAGCGGACCTCGGCGAGGCAGGTCTCCTCGTCGTCGTACGCGAAGTGCGCCACGCCCGAGACCCCGGCGTGCACGTCCGCGCCGCCGAGCCCGTTCTGCGAGATCTCCTCGCCGGTCACCGCCTGGACCACGTCCGGGCCGGTGATGAACATCTGCGAGGTCTCGCGGACCATGAAGACGAAGTCGGTCAGCGCGGGCGAGTACGCCGCGCCGCCCGCGCACGGCCCCAGCATCACGCTGATCTGCGGGATCACCCCGCTGGCCTTGGTGTTGCGCTGGAAGATGCCGCCGTAGCCCGCGAGCGCCGAGACGCCCTCCTGGATACGGGCGCCGGCGCCGTCGTTCAGGGACACCAGCGGCGCGCCGGCCGCGATGGCCATGTCCATCAACTTGTGGATCTTGGAGGCGTGGGCCTCGCCCAGGGCGCCGCCGAAGATGCGGAAGTCATGGGCGTAGACGAAGACCGTACGGCCCTCGACCGTGCCCCAGCCGGTGATGACACCGTCCGTGTACGGCTTCTTGGCCTCCAGGCCGAAGCCGGTGGCGCGGTGCCGCCGGAGCTGCTCGACCTCGGTGAAGCTGCCCTTGTCCAGGAGGAGTTCGATCCGCTCGCGCGCGGTCAGCTTGCCCTTGGCGTGCTGCGCCTCGGTCGCCTTGTCGCTCGGGCCGCGGACGGCCTGTTCCTTGCGTTCGCTGAGTTCGTCCAGCCGGTCGGAGACCTCGGCGGAGGACTGTGTGGTCGGCGTGGTCGGCATGGTGTTCGGTTCCCCCTGTAGGTTGCGGATCCTTGGTGCGGAGTCGACTGCCTTCACGGTCACGTCGGGTGGTTGCGGAGCGCGGCCGCGGCGGCGTAGCCCGGCTGTACGGGCACGTTGCGCACCGTCCAGCCGTGCGGGCGGCCCTGGGCGTTGCGGTCGCCCAGGTAGTCCGCCGCGGGTGAGCGGGTGAGTCCGGTGCCCAGGCCCTTGAGATAGGCCTCCTTGCGGGTCCACAGCCGGGCGAACGCCACCGTCCGCTCGGCCGCGGGCAGTTCGCGCAGTTCGGCGCGCTCCTGCGGGTGCAGCCGGGGCAGCACCATCTCGACGGCCTCGGGCGACGGGACGCGCTGGACGTCGACGCCCACCGGAGCCGCCGCGACCCCGATGGCGATCAGGCCGTGGCTGTGCGAGAGGTTGAAGTGGAGCGGCACGGGCGGATCGATCAACTGCGGCTTCCCGTACGGCTCCGCGCCGCGGCCGAGCACGATCCGGCCGGGTTCGAGGCCGGTGTACGCGGCGAGCAGGCCGCGCAGGGTGGCGTGCGCGGCCACGTACTGGGTGCGGTCGCGGGCGGAGACGTAGGAGGCCGCACGCGCCGCCTCCATCTCGTCCAGCGCCTGCATCAGCGGGCACACCTGCGCCACCTCCTCGGCGGGCGGCCGGAACACCAGCAGGTGCAGCCGCCCGGCCGCGGGGGCCGCCCGCAGCGGCGTACGGGTCGCGTTCACCGGCGCACCGCCTCGTGGAGGGGGCCGCCCTGCTCCGGGTCGCCCTCGGGCTCCCCGACCGGCTCCACGCGCCCGCCGCGCCGGTCGTAGGCCAGCGCGGTGAGCGCGGCCGCCAGCGAGACGAGACCGCCCACGTAGAAGCCCGAGCGGGCGCCCAGGTGTTCGGCGAGCCAGCCGATGAGCAGCGAGCCCAGCGGGGTCGAGCCCTGGAGGATCAGGGTGTACAGCGCCATCACCCGGCCCCGGTACCGCGGGTCGCTGCCGAGCTGGACGCGGTGGTTGACGGCCTGGACGAAGAAGATGGTGGCGCCGCCGGTGAGCGAGAGCAGCACGATCGCGGCCGGGAAGTTCGGCGCCCAGCCCGCCACTGTCTCCAGGGCCGCGAAGACCAGCGCCGCGCCCACCACCAGCCGGCTGGAGGGGCGGCTGCGGCGCGCGGTGGTGGCGAACGCGGCGATCAGCGAGCCCGCGGCGAACCCGGTGGTGAGCAGCCCGAACGAGGCCGCGTCGGCGTCGAAGACGGTCTTGGCGTACAGCGGCAGGGTGAGCTGGAAGTTGAGCCCGAAGAGCGAGATCACCCCGACGAGGGCGAGCGGCAGCTTCAGGTCCGGGCGCCCGGCCACGTACTTGAGCCCGTCGACCACCCGCGGCCGGGTCTCCTGCCGCGCGCCGAGCAGGAGCTCGCCGGGCCGCATCATCCGCAGTCCGATCACGGTCGCCAGATAGCTGACGGAGTTGAACAG
Source organism: Streptomyces sp. TLI_146 (assembly GCF_002846415.1). NCBI lineage: Bacteria > Bacillati > Actinomycetota > Actinomycetes > Kitasatosporales > Streptomycetaceae > Streptomyces > Streptomyces sp. TLI_146. Next base: position 6,647,864 of record NZ_PJMX01000001.1, on the reverse strand, counting down.
CATCACCCAGCCGGTGCCGAAGCCGGTGATGAGCAGCCCCGCGAGAGCGGGCCCGACCACCCGGGCGGTGTTGAAGTACGCGGCGCTCAACGCCGACGCGTTCGGCAGCAGTTCGGGTCCGACCAGTTCGCTGACGAACGACATCCGGGTCGGCACCTCTACGGCGTTGACGACCCCGAGGCCGAACGCGCACAGCCAGATGTGCCACAGCTGCACGGCGTCCGCGAACGCCAGCAGCGCCAGGACCAGGGCCAGCACACCGGACGCCAGATTGGCGCAGGTGAGCAGGAGCCGCTTGTCGTAGCGGTCGGCGAGGCGCCCGCCGTACAGGGTGAGCAGCAGCAGCGGCGTGAACTGGAGCGCGGTGACGACGCCGAGGGCGGTGCCGGAGTTGTCGGCCAGGCCCAGGACGATCCAGTCCTGGGCCACGACCATCATCCAGGTGCCCGCGACGGAGACGACCTGCCCGGCCGCGAACAGCCGGAAGTTGCGGACCGCCAGGGAGCGGAAGGGATGGGCGAAGGTGCTGGTCATAGGCTCGGATGGTCAGGCATCGCGTCCCGCCCTGGTGATGCAGTCCTCCAGGAAGGCGAGCGTGCGCAGGTGGTAGGAGCGGGCCGCCCAGCCGAGGCTGATGTTGTGGCCCGCGTCCGGCTGGCGGTCGACGACGATGCGGGGTGCGGCGGTCAGCTGGGCGGCGAGGTCGGCGAGGTCCTTGTCGCCGTGCAGCCACCAGCCCTCGTGCTCGGCGAAGGTGAGCCGGACGGGGATGCGGACGCGCGGCGCGAGGGCCGCGAACAGCTCGGGCCAGCGCGGCAGTTCGCTCGCCTCGCGCTCCGGCATCGGCGCCACCAGGGAGCCGCTGCTGCGGAACGTGTTCGGCGGGTACAGCCGCAGCGGCCCCCAGTGCCGGGCGATGTGCTTGAGCCCCTTGCGGAGCACGCCCGGGGTGACGGCGTAGCGGTGGCCGCAGCCGGAGATGTCGAGGCCGAGGAGGCCGTCGCCGGTGCAGTGGGCGGCAGCCGACAGGGCGAGCTTGCCGCCGAAGGAGTGCGCGACGAGCAGGATGCCCGCTCCCGTCGGGTACTTGGCGGTGAAGTCGTCGATCCCGGCGCGCAGGACGTCGGTCTGCTCGGCGACGGTGAGGCCGTCGGGTAGCTGGGCGGCGGACTGCCCGTAGCCGGGCCGGTCGACGGCCAGGACGGTGTAGCCGAGCCGGGCGCCCAGCGTCAGCAGGGACAGCTCGGGGTGGGCCTGGCCGTCGAAGTACCCGGCGCTCATGCCGCCGCCGTGCACGGCGACGACGGTCGCGCGGGGGGTGCCTTCCGGCTCGCACAGCAGCGCGGACAGGGTGACACCGCCCGCGTCCAGGGTGATCCTGCGAACACCCTGCGAAACGGCCGCCGGTGCGAGCGTGCTTTCCATCAAAGCCCCCGTTTGCGTTGAGGTTCGATCGGCCGCGGCCCCGTGCCCCTGAAGGGGGGCGGGGAACTGCGCGACCAGCCACCTACGGTCCGCAGACGCGAAACCGCCTTCAGAACCGAGCTCTCCCGCGTCACGGCCTCGCCGGACCGAACCACTGCCCGAGGGCGGCCTCCAGGGCCGAGACGTCGTCCCCGGCCCAGGCGACATATCCATCGGGCCGAACGAGCACGGCACCCGCACCCGCGAGCGGATCGGTGCCGCCGTCCACCGGCTTGGCCGAGGCGGTGACGACATCGACCCGCCCCTGCCACCCGGCGGCGGCGCCCCGTACGGACGAGGAGTCGCCCAGATCGAGCAGCACCCCACGAGCCGGGTGCAGCAACGCCGTCGTGCTGGTCTCGCCGTCCGCCAGGACCAGGGTGCGCGGAGCGATCCGGCGCCCCACCAACGGGTGCCCGTCACCCAGCTCGTACCGGATGTCCAGACCGCTGACGATCCCGGCGAGGTGGCGCTTGACGTCGTCGTACTGGATGAGCTCGCCGAAGAGCTGGCGCAGCGGGTCGGCCTCGGGCCCGCCGAGGAAGACCATGCCCTGGGCGCGGGTGTTCATCAGCAGCCGCGCACCCACCGGGTGCCGCTCGCCGTGGTACGTGTCGAGCAGCCCCTCGGGCGCGGTCCCGGCGATCTCCGCGGCCAGCTTCCAGCCGAGGTTGGCCGCGTCCTGGACGCCGGTGCTCAGGCCCTGGCCGCCGGCCGGGAGGTGGATGTGGGCGGCGTCGCCGACCAGGAGGACCCGGCCGCGCCGGTACTCGGAGGCCTGGCGGGTGGCGTCGCTGAAGAAGCTGACCCACTCGGCGCCGCCGTGCGAGATGTCCTCACCGGTGATCGACTGCCAGGCGGCGGCGACCTCCTCGAAGGAGACCGACTCGCCGCTGGGGCGGGCGGGCGCGTCGTCGGGGCAGACGATGATCCGGTCCACGCCCGGGGCGAGCGGGGCCGCCATCACCATGCCGTTGTCGAGCCGCTCCCCCAGGAAGCGCGGGCGCAGCTCGCAGCCGGTGACGTCGGCGAGGAACATCGCCCGGGTCGCGGAGGTGCCCGGGAAGTCGAACCCGGCGGCCTCGCGCACCACGCTGCGGCCGCCGTCGGCGCCCACCAGGTAGGAGGCGCGCAGCTTGCGTACCGCGTTCGGCGTCTGGACGGTGATCTCGACGTCGTCGCCGTCCAGGAAGCCGTCGGTCAGCTCCAGGAACTCCCAGCCGCGCCGGATGTCGACGCCCAGCTCGGCCGCCCACTCCTCCAGGACCGCCTCGGTCTTGTACTGCGGGATGCCGCGCGCCCCGAAGTGCCCGCCCTCCAGGACGGTGTAGTCGAACTGCACCCCGCCGAAGTGGCCCATCGGGCTGATCTCCAGCGTCTCGCCCTGCCCGAAGCGGGGCAGCAGTCCGCGCTGGTCGAAGATCTCCATGGCGCGGGCCGTGAAGCCCAGGCCGCGGGACTGCCCGGTGGGCTTCGCCAGCCGCTCGACGACGACGACCCGCGCCCCGCCGAGCCGCAGCTCGGCGGCGAGCATGAGACCGGTCGGACCCGCGCCGACGATGATGACATCGGTGTCCACGGCTGTCCCCTCCATAGTGTTCCCTTTCCTGGACGTGCCCTGTCGTGCTGAGGAGTCGTACGGTCGTGCGCGGGGGTGGGGGGTTGTGCCTGCGGGAGGTCAGTGGGAGGGGCCGAACCAGCGCTCCAGGGCCTCCCGCAGCCCGGTGCCGTCGGTGTCCGGCGCGCCCGCCCAGACCACGTGCCCGTCGGGCCGCACCAGGACGGCGCCCACGCCGTCGAGGGCGCCGTCCTTCTCCGGCGCGGCCGGCAGCACGGTGACCCGGTCAGCCCAGCCGGAGGTGTCCGGCAGCGCCGCACCGCCGCCGGACAGATCGAGGAGCACACCGCGTGCGGTGCGCAGCAACTGGGCCGTGTTCACCGGGCCTTCGCCGGTGGTCAGGCCCGCGTCCGGCAGCCGGGCGCCGAGCAGCGGGTGCTCGGGGCCGCCGACGTCGTAGCGGATGTCGAGACCGCTGATCATCCCGGCGAGGTGCGCCCGGACGTCGTCGTGGGTGAGGAGCTCGGTGAGCACCGAGCGCAGCGGCTCGACCTCAAGATCGCCGAGCAGCAGCATGGCCTGCGCCCTGATGTTGGACAGGACCCGCCGGCCGACCTCGTGGCGTTCGGTGTGGTAGGTGTCGAGCAGGCCCTCGGGGGCCGAACCGCCGAGGTGCAGGGCCAGCTTCCAGCCCAGGTTGAAGGCGTCCTGGAGGCCGAGGTTGAGGGCCTGGCCGCCGATCGGCATCTGGCGGTGGGCGGCGTCCCCGGCGAACAGGATCCGGCCGCTGCGGTACTGGGTGAGCTGGCGGTTGGCGTCGCCGAAGGAGTTGGCCCAGAGCGGGGTGCCGCCGCTGATGTCCTCGCCGGTGACGCGCTTCCAGACCGCCGCGATCTCGCCGAACTCCGGGTCGCCGGTGCGCGGTTCGGCCTTGGAGCCGAACTCGTGCACCATCACCCGGGTGACCCCGTCGCGGGTCGCCGCGATGGCGAGCCCGGCGGGCAGCCGCTCGAAGCGGCGGTTGGGGATGGTGACCCCGGCCACGTCCGCGCGCAGCAGCTCGCGGCCGGCGTCGTTGCCGGGGAACTCGGCCCCGGTGAGGCGGCGCACGGTGGAGTCCTCGCCGTCGCACCCGACGAGGAAGCCACCGCGCACCACGACCGTGCCCTGGGGCCCGGCCGCCGTCGCCTCGACGAAGTCGCCCCGGTCGGACACCTCGCGCAGCTCGTGCCCGCGCCGGATGTCCACGCCCAGCGAGAGCGCCCACTCCTGGAGCAGGGCCTCGGTCCGGGTCTGGGGCATCTTCCACTGCCCGGGGTAGGGGCTGGGCAGTGTGAGGTCCATCGGGATGCCGCCGAAGTGGCCGCGCGGCTCGTTCGGCGGCGTCCCGAAGACGTCGAGCAGCCCACGGCTGTCGAGGAGCTCCATGGTGCGGGCGTGCAGCGTGGAGGCCCTCGACTCCGTGGTGGGCGTGGCCCGTTGTTCCAGTACGACCACGTCGGCTCCGCCAAGACGCAGCTCACCGGCGAGCAGAAGCCCGACGGGGCCGGCGCCGACGACGATGACCTGGGTGTCGAGGCGGTCCGTGGTGGTCATGCGGGATCAGCCCTTCGACTCGGCGTACGTCTTGGCGTGGTTGAGCGTGGCCGTGCTGTTGGTGGACAGCGCGGTGTGCACGTACTCACGGGCGTCCGCGACGGTGGCCTCGGGGCCGAGGATCTTCGCGATGTTGTCCGTGTTGAGCGTGACGGTGTGCTGCGAGGAGGCGGCCGTGCCCTCCGGCGTCTCCTCGAACGTCCAGATCCCGGTGTGCAGGCTCATCAGCGCGGGCAGCGTGATCTGCTTGTACGCGATCTTGTGGTTGGGGAAGGTCACCCGGTACGACTTGGTGGTGTGCACCGAGCCGTCCTTGGCGCGGGTGTCCATCTCCAGGGTCTGGAGCCCGGGGGTGTCCTCGGTCAGCCGGACCACGGCCACGTGCGGCAGCCGCTCGGACCACAGGTTCGCCTCGTTGATGAAGTCGAACAGGTCCTTCGGCGAGCCCTGGACGATGACGGTGTCGGTGAACGAGAACGTCACCTCCTCGGTCGCGTGGGCCAGTTCGACGTTCTGCTTGAGCGCGGCCAGCTCCGAGCGGCTGTTCTTGTCGACCGCCTCGTCGATCCAGGCCAGGCCCTTGGGGTCGTCGTCGATCGCCCGGTAGTCGTGCAGCAGCCGCACGCGCGAGGAGTTCTCGCCCAGGGTCTCGATGATCCAGGTGCCGCCCATCGCCGCGACCGGAGGCGTGGTGACCTCCTGGCGGAAGGTGATGCGCAGGCCCTCGGGGTCCAGCTCGCGGTGCGAGGTCCAGTTCTTGGCCTCGCCGTTGGCGGTGGCCCAGATCCGGATGCGCTCGTGGTTGTCGTGCTCACCGACCTGGTCCACGTAGATCGTGGGCGGGAAGATCCGCGGCCAGTTGGTCACCTCCGCCAGCAGCCGGTACACCGCGGCGGCGGGGGCGTCGATGGTGATCTCGTGCTCGACCTCACGGGTCGTCATATCCGCTCCTCCTTCGGGTACTTGGGCGTGCTAGAAGTTGCCGAGGCCGCCGCAGACGTTGAGCGCCTGCGCGGTGATCGAGGCGGCGGTGTCGGAGGCCAGGTAGCCGACCAGACCCGCGACCTCGTCCGGGGTGGAGTAGCGGCCGAGCGGGATCTTGGCCTGGAACTTCTCCAGGATCGCGTCCTCGGAGGTGGAGTACGCGGCCGCGTAGCCCTGCCGCACGCGCTGCGCCATCGGCGTCTCGACGTAACCGGGGCAGACGGCGTTGACCGTGATGCCGGTGGGCGCGAGCTCGTTGCCGAGCGCCTTGGTGAAGCCGACCACGCCGTGCTTGGAGGCCGAGTACGGGGCGCCGAGCACGACGCCCTGCTTGCCCGCGGTGGAGGCGATGTTGATGATCCGGCCGCGGTCCTTGTGGCGCATGCCGCCGGTGTTGAGGACCTCGCGGGTGACCCGGAAGACACTGTTCAGGTTGGTGTCGATGACGGCGTCCCACAGCTCGTCCTCGATGTCGGCGGTGACGCCGCCACCGGACCGGCCGGCGTTGTTGACCAGCACGTCGACGGTGCCGAAGCGGTCGACGGCGGCCTGGACGAAGGCCTTGACGCTGTCGGCGTCGGTGACGTCCAGGGCCGAGCCGTCGGCCTCCAGCCCTTCGCCCTGGAGCTGCTTGACGGTCTCGGTGACGTTCTCGGCGTTGCGCGCGCCGATGAAGACCTTGTGGCCCTGGGAGGCGAGCAGCCGGGCCACGGAGAGCCCGATGCCGCTCGTGGCACCCGTCACCAGTGCGACCCGTGCGGTGTTCTCGGTCATGTCGTTGTTCCTTTGTCTGTGGCTCAGGCGGCGGACGCGGAGGACAGCTGGGCGTTGACGACGTCGATCAGGGCGCGCGGCGTGGTGGCGTCGGTCAGCGCGTCGTCGTCCAGCGAGATGCCGTACTCACGCTCGATCCGGCCGCCCGTCTCCAGCAGCGCGAGCGACTCGTATCCCAGGACCTCGAACTCGGTGTCCAGAATGTCGCCGTCCAGGTCGACGCCCTCGTCGGCGCCCGCGGCCTCAAGGAGGATGCGCTTGAGGTCGTCGAGGGTGAACGTGGTGGCCATGGGATTTCCCTTTCTTAGAAATACGGCATTCCGGGTGTCTGTGGCTGGACCACGCCCCCCTGGGGGCGCGGGGAACTGCGCGACCAGCCACAGACGGCCCGCAGTCAAAGACCACGCCCTCGCGGAGCGTTACGCGGAACGGACGACCACGGCGGAGTTGAACCCGCCATAGCCACGAGCCAGCACCAGCGCTGTGCGCACCTCGGCGGTGCGCGGCTCGCCCAGGACCAGGTCGAGGTCGTACTCGGCGGCCGGGTCGATGTGCACGGTGGGCGGGATGACCCCGTCCTTGATGGCGAGGAAGGCGGCGGCCAGGTCCAGCGGGGCCGCGCCCGAGTAGAGCCGTCCGGTCATCGTCTTGGGCGCGGTGACCGCGACCCCCCGGGTGCCGAAGACCGCGTTGAGCGCCTCGGCCTCCTGGCGGTCGAGCTCGGCGTCGGCGGCCGCGTCGGCGAAGACCACGTCCACGTCACCCGGTGCGACCCCCGCGTCGGCCAGGGCGAGTTCGATGGCCTTGCGCAGCCCGGGCGGACGGCCGGAGCCGGCCTTCGGGTCGATGGTCGAGCCGTAGCCGGCGACCTCGCCGTAGATCCGGGCGCCCCGGGCGCGGGCCGCCTCGGCGTCCTCCATGATCAGGATGGCGCCGCCCTCGCCGGGCACGTACCCCGCGGCCTCGCGGTCGAAGGGCAGGTAGGCGCGGGTCGGCTCCTCGCTGGTGGAGAGCCGGTCGCTGGCCAGCTGGGCCACCCAGCCCCACGGGCAGACCGAGGCGTCGATGGCGCCCGAGACGATCAGCGAGGTGCCCTTGCGGATCTGCCGCCGGGCCTGCGCCACCGCGTCGAGACCGCCGGCCTGGTCGCTGACGACCACGCCGCTGGGGCCCTTCATCCCGTTGCGGATGGAGATCTGGCCGCTGTTGACCGCGTAGAACCAGGCGAAGGACTGGTACGCCGAGACGTACTGGCTGCCCTTGGACCACAGGGCCTGGAGCTCGCCCTGGCCGAACTCGAAGCCGCCGGCCGCGCTCGCGGTCACCACGCCCATGTCGAACTCGGGGAGTTCGGCGGGGGTGATGCCCGCGTCGGCGAGCGCCCAGTCGGTCGCGACCAGCGCGAGCCGGGTCACCCGGTCGGTCTGCGGGAGCAGCCGGCTCGGCAGCAGGTCCTCCGCGACGAAGCCCGGGACCTCGCCGGCCAGCTTGGCCGGGTAGGACGACGGGTCGAAGCGGGTGATGCGGCCGATGCCGCTCTTGCCACCGACGGTCGCCGCCCAGTAGTCCTGGATGCCGAGCCCGTTGGGGGATGCCACCCCCAGGCCGGTGACCACCACGGACGACGTCATGCGAGCTTCCTCTCGGGACGGGCGAGCACCACGGCGCTCTGGAAGCCGCCGAAGCCGCTGCCGACCGAGAGGACCGCGTCGGTCTTCCGGTCGCGGGCGGTCAGCGGGACGTAGTCCAGGTCGCACTCGGGGTCGGGCGTGTGCAGGTTCGCCGTGGGCGGCACGACGTTGTACTCCATGGCGAGCGCCGAGGCGGCGATCTCGATCGAGCCGATCGCGCCGAGCGAGTGCCCGACCATCGACTTGATGGAGCTCATCGGCGTCCGGTAGGCGTGGTCGCCGAGGATCCGCTTGACGGCCGCCGTCTCGTGGCGGTCGTTCTGCTTGGTGCCGGAGCCGTGGGCGTTGATGTAGTCGATCTCGTCGCCGTTCATCCGCGCCTCGTCGAGCGCCACACGGATCGCCTCGGCCATCTCCGCGCCGTCGGGGCGCAGTCCGGTCATGTGGTACGCGTTGGAGCGCGTGGCGTAGCCGGCGATCTCCGCGTAGATGTGGGCGCCGCGCTTCTGGGCGCTCTCCAGCTCTTCGAGGACGAAGAAGGCGGTGCCCTCGCCGAGCACGAAGCCGTTGCGCGAGTTGTCGAACGGCCGCGAGGCCGTCTCGGGCTCGTCGTAGCGGTTCGTGGTGGCCTTGATCGCGTCGAAGCACGCCATGGTGATCGGCGAGATCGGCGCGTCCGAGGAACCGGCGATCATGACGTCGGCGGAGCCCTCGCGGATCAGCTCGACGGCGTAGCCGACCGAGTCGATGCCGGAGGTGCAGCCCGTGGAGACCACGGTGCTGGGGCCCTCGGCCCCGACGGCCCAGGCGACCTCGGCCGCGAAGGAGCTCGGCACCAGGTGGTTGTAGAGGTGCGGGACGGCGTACTCGTGGTCCACGAGGTCGAGCCGGCCGCCGTCGCTGACGACCCGGTACTCCTCGTCGAGTCCCATGGTCGCGCCGACCGCGCTGCCGACGGTGACACCGATCCGGTACGGGTCAAGGCCCGCCAGCTCCAGACCGCTGTCGGCGACCGCGCCGCGCGAGGCGACGACCGCGAACTGCCCGGCGCGGTCCATGCGCCGGACCTCCTGCGGGCTCAGACCGTGCTCGTACGGATCGAAGTCGATCTCCGCGGCCACCCGGGAGCGGAACGGTGTGGGGTCGAAGAAGGTGATACCGCGCGTCGCCGTGCGGCCCTCGCTGAGGAGACTCCAGAAGTTCTTGGTGCCGATTCCACCCGGGGCGAGCACCTCCATCCCCGTGATGACGACCCTGCGAGGCGTTGTCACGCGCCCGCCTCCCAGTTGTAGAAGCGGGCGGCCATGGCGTCGGCGGGCGAGCGCCAGGTGGCCGGGTCGTACGCCTGGATGAACGGCTTGAGGTCGTTGCTGATCCCGATGAACCGCGGGTCGTTCTTCGCGGCCTCGATCAGCTCACCGCCGTTGTCCGCGTCGAAGTCCTGCAGGTGGAAGTAGAGGCCCCGGTAGGAGAACAGCTGGCGGCGCAGCGTTCCCATCCGGTGCGGCATCTCCGTCGCGTCGAACTCGGCGAACAGCTTGGCGACGTCGGTGCTCGAACCGGGTTCCATGCGGGCGACGATGAGCGTGCTGTGCATACGTATTCGCTCCTCAGCGGTTGCGGTTGATCCGGCACTGGCCTTCTTCCTCGCGCGTACGACGTCGGACGCGACCGGATTCGAGGGCCATGAACGGGAGTTGAGCGAGAGGATCAGCGGTGGCGAACCACGCCCCGGATCATGTATTCAAGGGTCTTCTGATCCCGCTCGCCGTTCAAGGCGCCCCGGTTCAGGTCTACGTCCGGTTCGGTCAGGTTCCGCAAATACACCGCAGCCATGTCAGAGAACCGGCAGCGATGAGCAGGTGAGCGCACGGGAATTGTCACGTCGGCGTCAGGTGTCGTCAGGTCGCGAACCGGAGCGTCTTCCCTGCGCGTCCCGGCCCGGAATGCGCGAACGCCCGGCTCCAGGAGAGGAGCCGGGCGTTCTGTGGTGCGGTGGTGCCAGGTGTTACTCGCCGGCCGCGCGGGTGTGGACGACGCGGTAGGTGTTGGAGTCCACCGACGTCAGGAGCGAGCCGGTGCGCTTCTCGGCCTCCAGGCGGGCGGCGGGCTTCTCGGCCTGCGGCACGGCCTGGTAGGCGTCGAACGCCTCCTTGCTCTCCCACTGCGAGTAGGAGACCACGAAGGAGCCCTCCAGGCCGCGGGCGGCGATGCCCTTGAGGATCGTGTGCGAGACGTAACCGGGAACGTCGCTCAGGAACTTCATCGACGGGCCGAGCGCGTCGACCAGGTCGTCCTGGTTCTTCTCCTCGACGCCGAAGACCGCGATCACGGTGTAGTCGGTGCGGGCCGGGGAGATCTCGACGCCGTCGCCCGACTTCGACTGCGAGTAGCCGATCTCGTTCTGCAGCAGGCGGATCGAGGTGGTCAGCTCGCCGAAGAGCGGCAGCGTGCGATGCTTGAACTCCTCGCCGTCGTACCGGTCCTCCAGGTCCGCGCGGCTGCGCCACTGGATGAAGTTGGCCGTGCCCGGCTTGTCCACACCGGCGTGCACGGTGGAGGACATCCAGCCCGGGTAGGCGGCCGAGTCGACGATCTCGCGCATCGCGCCGAGCAGGCCCTCCTGCTTCTCCGGGGCGTCCGTGGAGAAGAGGTTGAGGACGGTCAGGTTCTTGTCATCGGAAGAAATCTTGGGCATGTTCTTCGCTTCCTTCGGGTGTACGAGTGGCAGTGGAAAGGGATGCGGGCCCAGCTCAGTTGGGTCGGCCGAACCACCGGTTGAGGGATTCGACGAGCCCCTCCGTGCGCGAGGCGGAGGGCGAGACCCAGGCGACATAGCCGTCGGGGCGCACCAGGAAGGCGTCCAGACCGTCGTCGCAGTCGTGCTGCTTGGCGGTGACCGTGGTGACACGGTCGGCCCAGCCTGCGGCGAGCTCGCGCAGGTGGGAGTCGTCGGTGAGGTCGAACAGAACGGCCTTGCCGGCCGCCAGCAGCTCGAAGTTGGTGGTCTTCTTGCCGTCGACCACCAGTTCCTCGTCCTTCAGACGGCGGCCGAGGAGCGGATGGTCGCCCTCGCCCACGTCGTGCCGGATGTCCAGGCCGGTGACCATCCCGATCAGCGTCTTCTGGACGTCCTCGAACTCAGCGAGCTCGGTGAAGACGTCGAGCAGCGGGGTGATCTCGTCGCCGCCCAGGTAGAGGATCCGCTGGGCGAGCGTGTTGGTGAGGACCCGGGCACCGACCGGGTGGCGCTCGGAGTGGTACGTGTCGAGCAGGCCCTCGGGCGCCTGGCCCTTGATCTCCAGGGCGAGCTTCCAGCCGAGGTTCACCGCGTCCTGCACGCCGGCGCTCATTCCCTGCGCGCCGATGGGCAGATGGATGTGCGCGGCGTCGCCGGCCAGGAAGACCCGGCCCTTGCGGTACTCGGCGGCCTGGCGGCTCACATCGGTGGTGGTGGAGACCCAGTGCACCGTGGCACCGCTGATGTCCTCGCCGGACAGGCGCTTGAACGCCTCGGCCACCTCGTCGAAGGTGATCGGGTCCGGGCTCTTGCGGAGCGGCTCGCTCCGGTCGAAGTAGACGATCCGGCAGCGCTCCGGGCCGAGCGGCAGCACCATGACCATGCCGCCGGGCACCCGCTCGCCGCTGAAGCGCGGGCGCAGCGGCACCCCGCTGATGTCGGCGAACCGGAGCTCGATGGCCGGGTCGGTGCCCGGGAAGTCGATGCCCGCGAGCTTGCGCACCGCGCTGCGGGCGCCGTCCGCGCCCACCAGGTAGCGGCCGCGCAGCGTGGCCGGGCCCTCGGGCGTGGAGACCTCCACGGTGACCCCGTCGGCGCCGTCCTCCAGGCCGGTGACCTCGACCCCGCGGCGGACCTCGGCGCCCAGCTGCCCGGCCCAGCCGGCCAGCACGCCCTCGGTGCGCGACTGGGGGATGCCCCGGGCGCCGTACGAACCGCCCTCGACCAACCGGTAATCGATGGACACTCCGCCGAAATGGCCGACCGGAATGACGTCCACTTCACCGAATCGGGACAGCAGTCCGCGCTGGCCGAATTCCTCGATGGTACGCGCCGAGAATCCCAGAGCACGCGACTGCTGAATCGGCTCGGCAAGGCGGTCGACGACAATCACGGACACGCCGTTCAGGCGCAGTTCGCCCGCGAGCATGAGTCCAGTGGGGCCGGCTCCCGCGATAATTACGTCCGCGTCAAAGTTAGACATCTACCCTCTTCCGACTGGCGTTTCTCCAGTATCCCGAGGGGGCAAGCGAGCGTAAATAGCTGCTAGTACAGGCCTTTGACAAGTACGTCAACTCTGCTACAAGGACTCTTGGTCAGAGGCCTGGTCCCCGGTCATCCTCAACCATGACCTCAAGCCAATCCACCGCCGATGTCGCGGGACTCCTGGACCGCTACCTGATCAATCTGGACGACGACAAGCTCGATGACGCCTGGGCCCGGGGGCTGTTCACCGAGGACGCCGTGGTCGAGTTCCCGATGAGCCGGCACGAGGGGATCACGGGCCTCGCCGAGTACCACAGCACGGCGCTGGCGGCCTTCGCCCGCACCCAGCACATCAACTCGCCCGCCGTGGTCGAAATCGACGGCGACCAGGCCTCTTTGCGCGCCAACATCGTCTCCACGCACGTGCACCACCCGTCCGACCATCCGGAGGACGCCGACCGCGACCCGATATTCGCGAACGGAAGCCTGGTGAGCGCGAAGGCCCGCCGCACCCCGGACGGCTGGCGCCTGAGTCTGCTGTCGCTGCGCATGATCTGGGTGACCGGCACCCCGCCCCGCAAGGGCTGAGCACGTCCGGCCGACAAGAGAGCGGCGGTACGGGGAGGAACCCCCCGTACCGCCGCTCTCCGCATGCCACTTGCCGAAGAGCCCTCGTCTCCTTCTATACGTTCAGGCTCATCACGCGGTCGACCCGGATCTCGACCACCACACGGCCGGGCGGGTTGGGCGGGCCGGAGCGGTAGCGCCGGGCGTAGCGGCTGGCGCCCTCGGTGACCCGGGCGGGCTCGTCGACGACCTGCGCCGTGCCCTCCAGGGTGACCCAACTGAACCCGGCCACCTGGCAGATGGCGACGCGACCGCCCGCCGTGGCGATCAGGTTGCGGGCCTTGCGGGACGAGGAGACCGTCATCACCCGCGCGAGCCCCGCCTCCGCGTCCCAGGTGAACCGCACCGGCGCCACGTGCGGGGACCCGTCGGGCCGGATGGTGGTCAGCGTGCCGATGTGCGGCTCCGCCAGGAATGCCTCCACCGACGCCGACACCTCCGGCGCACTCGTACGCCCCAGGGGCAACGACATCGTGTTCGTCCTTCCGTCTCACTGCAGCTACCAGGCCATTGTCAACACCCGGGGCCGACCTTTGAAACCTGCTGGGCAACTGCGAACCGCATACCCCAACTGGCGTGAAGTCGGGGCTGGTTCAGTAGGTGACGTCAGGGCATAGTAGAGTCAAACGGAGGGAGGTTCCGTATGCCAACGTCAACGCCGGTCACCGAGAGCGGTGGCCGCCGGCTCCGGGCCGACGCGGAGCGCAACCGGGCCCGGGTCCTGAACGCGGCGCGCGAGCTGTTCGCGGAACGCGGCGCCAACGTCTCCATGGACGAGGTGGCACGGCACGCCGAGGTCGGCGTGGGCACGCTCTACCGCCACTTCCCCACCAAGGAAGCCATGGTCGTGGCGGCCTCCCAGCAGCGCTTCGGCGAGATCCTCACGTACTACCGCACGGTGTGCCGCGAGTCGGCCGAGCCGCTCGAAGCGCTCCAGATGCTGCTCACCCGGGTCGGCGAGGTGGAGGCGCGCGACCGGGGCTTCGCCAGCGTCGTCGGCGGCACGCTCGGCTCCGAGGGCCCGCCCAGCACCATGCGGGCCGACCTGGAGGCGGAGCTGGTGGACCTGGTCGGCAAGGGCCAGGCGTCCGGCGCCATCCGGCGCGATATCGCGGGCGCCGACATCCTCGCCCTGACCTGCGGCCTCACCTCGATCGTGCACCGCCGCAGCGGCGACTGGCGGCGCTACATCGACATCGTCCTGGACGGCCTGCGCTCGGACCACATCACGCCGTAGCGACCGCCCGGGGGGCGCGCGGCGGGCCGGATGTCAGACCCGTCCTGTTGTATGGGGGCATGAACCACACGAGCACCACGGATCCGCGCACCGAGGCCGACGCCGTCCTGGCCCGCCTCGTCGGCGACCCCACCGGAGAGGCCCGGCTGCGCGAGGACCAGTGGCGCGCCATCGAGGCGCTCATCGCGGGGCGGCGGGCGCTGGTCGTCCAGCGCACCGGCTGGGGCAAGTCCGCGGTGTACTTCGTGGCGACCTCGCTGCTGCGCGAGCGCGGCAGCGGCCCCACGGTGATCGTCTCGCCGCTGCTCGCGCTGATGCGCAACCAGGTGGAGGCCGCCGCCCGCGCGGGCATCCGCGCCCGCACGATCAACTCCTCGAACACCGAGGAGTGGGAGACCGTCCAGGCCGAGGTGGCCGCGGGCGAGGTCGACGTACTCCTGGTCAGCCCGGAGCGGCTCAACAACCCGGACTTCCGCGACGAGGTGCTGCCCAAGCTCTCGGCGGCCACCGGCCTGCTCGTGGTGGACGAGGCGCACTGCATCTCCGACTGGGGCCACGACTTCCGCCCCGACTACCGCCGGCTGCGCACCATGCTCGCCGAGCTCCCCCCGGGCGTCCCGGTCCTCGCGACGACGGCGACGGCCAACGCGCGCGTGACGGCCGACGTGGCGGAGCAGCTGGGCACCGGCGCGGACACCGACGCGCTGGTGCTGCGCGGCCCCCTCGACCGCGAGAGCCTGAGTCTGAACGTGCTGTCGCTGCCGGACGCGGCCCACCGCCTGGCCTGGCTCGCCGACCACCTGGACGAGCTGCCGGGCTCCGGGATCATCTACACGCTGACCGTGGCGGCCGCCGAGGAGATCACCGCGTATCTGCGCCAGTGCGGGCACCCGGTCGCCTCCTACACGGGCCGCACGGAGAACGCGGACCGCCAGCAGGCCGAGGACGACCTGCTGGCCAACCGGGTCAAGGCGCTGGTCGCCACCTCCGCCCTGGGCATGGGCTTCGACAAGCCGGACCTCGGCTTCGTGGTCCACCTGGGCTCGCCCTCCTCCCCCATCGCCTACTACCAACAGGTGGGCCGCGCGGGCCGCGGGGTGGAGCACGCGGAGGTGCTGCTGCTGCCCGGCCAGGAGGACGAGGCGATCTGGCGCTACTTCGCCTCGGTCGCCTTCCCGCCCGAGGAGCAGGTCCGCCGCACCCTGGACGTGCTGGCCCAGGCGGGCCGCCCGCTCTCCCTGCCCGCCCTGGAGCCGCTGGTCGAGCTGCGGCGCACCCGCCTGGAGACCATGCTCAAGGTCCTCGACGTGGACGGCGCGGTCCACCGCGTCAAGGGCGGCTGGACGTCCACCGGACAGCCGTGGGTCTACGACGCGGAGCGGTACGCGTGGGTGGCCCGCCAGCGCTCCGCCGAGCAGCAGGCGATGCGCGACTACGCGGCGACGGACGGCTGCCGGATGGAGTTCCTGCGCCGCCAGCTCGACGACGAGCAGGCGGCCCCCTGCGGCCGCTGCGACAACTGCGCGGGCGCCCGCTTCACCGCCGACGTCTCCGGGAAGGCGCTCGACGCGGCCAAGGGAGAGCTGGGCAGGCCGGGCGTGGAGGTCGAGCCCCGCAAGATGTGGCCGACCGGGCTCGCGGCGGTCGGCGTGGACCTCAAGGGCCGTATCCCCGCGGGCGAACAGGCCTTCCCCGGCCGGGCCCTGGGCCGTCTCTCGGACATCGGCTGGGGCAACCGGCTGCGCCCGATGCTCGCCCCCCAGAGCCCCGACGGACCGGTCCCGGACGATGTGGTCGACGCCGTGGTGACCGTCCTGGCCGACTGGGCCAAGGGCCCCGGCGGCTGGGCGGGCGGCGGCCCCGACGCCCCGCCGCGGCCGGCCGGAGTGGTCACCGTCGCCTCGCTCACCAGGCCCCGGCTCGTGGAGTCGCTGGGCGCCCGGATCGCCGAGATCGGCCGCATGCCGCTCCTGGGGCGGGTGGAGTACGGGGAGGAGGCCGCCGGGGTCCGCGTTCCGGCCTCCAACAGCGCCCAGCGGGTGCGCGCCCTGCACCACGCCTTCACGGTGCCGGACGAGCTGGCGCGGGCGGTGCGGGAGGCGGGCGGTCCGGTGCTGCTCGTCGACGACCGCTCGGACACGGGGTGGACGCTGGCGGTGGCGGCCCGGCTGCTGCGCAGGGCGGGTGCGCAGGGGGTGTTTCCGCTGGTCCTCGCCGTGCAGGGGTGAGCCGGGAGTCCGGGGCGTGACCGGGGGTGCGACTGGGCAGGGATATGAGCGTCATACCCTCCGATTCCAGTCAGCGGCTCCATTTGCTCGTTGCCGCGTGCCCGTGAGCCAGCGAGAATTGGAGCCGCGCCTCAGCGGTGGACCCGGTGTCCCGGGCCGTGCCGTGCTGCGCCCTCACCCGACCCTGCCCGCACTGTGGGCGCGTATCCGGAAGGGAGGACCGTGACCTTCGGATTCGCACCGTCCGCAGCCTCGGCAGGCGCGTCGTCCCTCATGTCGGCGGCCTCGGCGAACCGCCTCGCCAGGATGCTGGAGCCCGCGGAGTGGGCCTCGGCGGGGATCCCGCTGCTGCGCAACCCCCGCGAGGTGGTCAGCGGGCTGCACGTCCGGCACCGCCCGACCCCGTCGACGGCCGTGGTCGCCGTCCTGGACCACGAGGAACGGCTGACTGCCAGCGCCTCGTTCGTCCGCCGCCCGGTCGCCGCCGACGGCTGGGAGTTCCGCAACGCGCTCCTCGCGCACCTGCGCCGGGTGATCCCGCACGACCTGCGCCGCCGGACCCCGGTGCGCACCGCCGTCCTGCTCTACTGCCGTGACGGCGACGAGCGTTGGACCGAGGAGGACGGCGCCTGGATGTGGGGCCTGCGGGACGCCTGCACCCTGCACGGGCTGCGCTGCGGCGCGTACATCACGCTGACCCGCGCCGGCTGGCAGGTGCTGGGCGAGGGCCGCGGCGGCCGCCACCCCAGCTCCACAACCCGCCCCGGCTCCCTCGCGGACACCGACCCCGATCCCCTGCCCGTACGCAGCGGCTCAGCGGAAGCCCTACGCAGAGTGGCAGCACGCTAGCGCGCCCCGAAAGGGGGCGCGGGGAAGGGCACGCCCAGCCACGGGTTTGAGGGGCGCGGGGAACTGCGCGACCGGCCACGTACGACCCGCAGACGACAACGGATTCAGGGCCGGGCCAGCCCCCACCGCCCCGCAGACGACAACGGGCCCAGGGGCGCGAGGAACTGCGCGGCCAGCCCCCACCGCCCCGCAGACAAACCCCGGGCCGAAAAGGCGGCGCGCCCAAACTCAGACGCCGGCGCCAAGCACCGCGTTGACCCGCTGTGGATCACCGCAGACGATCAGCAGCGCCCCCGCCCGCTCCCGGGCGACCGACAGCGCGGCCACAGCAGCGTCATCCCCGCCGTTGACGGCGACGATCACCACGGGCCGACCGGCCGCACGCGCGGCGACCGCGGCGGACGCGTAGAACACGTCGTCGCGGGCATCGTGCTGCGCCCAGTACGACTCCTCGCCGAAGGACAGCTCGTGCGCCGCCCACGGATGCTGCTCACCCGTGGTGAGGACCAGGATGTCGCCCGGCGCGCGACCGGTGTCGAGCAGCAGGTCCACCGCCTCGCCCGCGGCGTCGAGCGCGCCGTCGGCCGCGGCCGGGATCAGCTGGACCTGCGGCCCGGAAGCGGCCGGACGGGGCGCCTGGGGCTGCGCGGCGGTGTGCGTGCGCTGCGCGGGGGCGTGGGCCGGGCGGGACCGGGGCCCGGAGTTCCGGGACGCGGTGCGGCCGCGGTACGCGGACCAGGAACGGGACGGGGGGTCGGCGCGGTGCGGCCGGCGGCCGGAGTGACGCGGGGACCCTGGGCGCTCTCGTGAATCTGAGGCTCCTCGGGGATGAGAGGCATGGGTAAAGGTCTATCAAACGCCGGTGAATGGGGCACCACCGGGTGGGCACAAAAGTGCGATCGGGGCGGAGTCTCCCCGTAAAGGGCGGGGAAAGTCCAGGGATTTCAGAAGTCGAAGCCGAGCTGGCCCCCGCTTTCCAGTGCGGCCGCCGCCGCCGAGACCCGGGCCTTCTTCAAGTGCCGCCAGCGCGGCAGCGCGTCGAGGTACGCCCAGGACAGCCGGTGGTACGGGGTCGGACCCCACTCCTCCAGAGCCGTCTTGTGCGTGGGCGAGGGGTAGCCCGCGTTGTCGCCGAAGCCGAACGCCTCGTACTCCCCCGCCGCTCCCCCGAGTTCGGCCATCATCGCGTCCCGGCGCACCTTGGCGATCACCGAGGCGGCCGCGACCGCGATGCAGGACTGGTCCCCCTTGATGACGGTACGGACCCGCCACGGCTCGCCGAGGTAGTCGTGCTTGCCGTCGAGGATCACCGCCTCCGGCCGTACCGGAAGCGCGTCCAGCGCGCGGACTGCGGCGAGACGGAGCGCGGCGGTCATTCCGAGCTCGTCGATCTCCTGCGGCGAGGAGTGCCCGAGTGCGTACGACGTCACCCAGGACTCCAGCTCCCCGGCCAGTTCGAGGCGGCGCTTGGGGCTGATCAGCTTGGAGTCGGTCAGACCCTCGGGCGGTCGGCGCAGCCCCGTGATGGCGGCGCACACCGTGACGGGACCGGCCCACGCCCCGCGTCCGACTTCGTCGACACCGGCGATGATCTTGCATCCGGTGGTGGCGCGGAGTGAGCGCTCGACGGTGTGGGTGGGTGGTTCGTACGGCATGGCGCCAGCAAGGTTACGCCGCCCGCGCTGCCGAGGACACCCCGGCCACCCCGTACCGCGCGAGCACACCGCGATCAGGCCGGGCGGCACGCCCCGATCAGACAGTCCCGCACCCCCTGATCAGGCATTCCCCGCCCGCAGCAACGGCACCATCACGTGATCGATCATCTCCGCGACCGCCTCGTCGGGCCATTCGCTTCCGCGTACCTTCGCGCGGAACATCATCAGCCCGGGAATGACGTCGAAGATCACCTCCGCCGTGGCGTCGGCCCGTACCTCGCCCCGCTCGATTCCGCGCCGCACGGCCTCCCGGAAGAGCCGCTGGGCGGGCTCGACCAGACGCCGCAGCACCATCCCGTGGAACCGTTCGGCGCTGGCGGCGTCGCACTCGTAAAGCACCGAGCGCAGGGCGAAACCCGACCGCGAGTACATCGCCTCCCGCAGCCGCAGACAGAGCTGGTAGAGGTCCTCGCGCAGCGAACCGTGGTCGTCGGCCCGGTCCAGATGGGGGAACCCGGCCCGCAGCGCGTCGGCCACCAGCTCCTCCTTGGAGGACCAGCGGCGGTACACCGCGGCCTTCCCGGTCTGCGCCCCGGCGGCCACGCCCTCCATGGTGAGGGCGTTCCAGCCGACCGTGCTCAACTGCTCCAGGGCCGCGTCGAGGATCGCCCGTTCCAGGACGGGGCCCCGGCGGCGCGGCGAGACCTGCGGGGCCTCGTCGGCAGCAGTCCAGCGCGAAGTAGCCATCGTCTTCTCTCCGTTGGGGACGGTCTGCCCCCATGGTGGTGGCCCGTCGGCCGTTTGACCAGGAACGGCGTCCCCGAACACCCCGTACGGGAACCACCATCCCGGCGCCAACCAGCCCCAACTCCCCTTAGTGAACGCTTGTGTTCACTCTTTCCGGCTCGCTAGGGTCTTCGATAGTGAACGGTGGCGTTTCCTAGTACGTCTCAAGGGACCCTTTATGACGTCAGATCAGATAGACGCGAAGCCCGGCACCCCCGCACCCGAACCGCATCCACCGCGCCCCGACCGTCCCGGCATCGCCCTCACGGTCATCGCGATGTGCCAGCTGATGGTGGTCCTGGACGCGACGATCGTGAACATCGCGCTCCCCCACATCCAGACCTCCCTCGGCTTCTCCACCAGCGACCTGACCTGGGTCATCAACGCCTACGCGCTGACCTTCGGCGGGCTGCTGCTGCTCGGCGGCCGGGCCGGCGACCTCCTCGGCCGGCGCCGGATGTTCATCACCGGCATCCTGGTCTTCACCCTCGCCTCGCTCCTCGGCGGCTTCGCCCAGGAACCCTGGCAACTGCTCGCCGCCCGCGCCCTCCAGGGCATCGGCGGCGCCATCGCCTCCCCCACCTCGCTCGCCCTGATCGCGACCACGTTCCCCGAAGGCCCCGAGCGCAACCGGGCGTTCGGCGTCTTCTCGGCGGTCTCGGCGGGCGGCGGCGCCATCGGCCTGATCGCGGGCGGCATGCTCACCGACTGGCTCAACTGGCGCTGGGTGCTCTTCGTCAACGTGCCCATCGGCGTGGTCATCGCCGCGCTCGCACCGCGCTACATCCGGGAGTCCGAGCGCCACTCCGGCACCTTCGACCTGGCCGGCGCGTTCACCTCGACCGGCGGCATGGCGGCCCTGGTCTACGGGTTCATCCGGGCCGCGAGCGACGGCTGGCGCGACGGCCTCACCCTGGCCTCCTTCGGCGCGGCCGTGGTCCTGCTCCTCGCCTTCGTCGCGGTGGAGCGCCGCTCCGCCCAGCCCATCACCCCGCTGCGGATGTTCGCCGACCGCAACCGCTCCGGTACGTACGTGATCATGCTGAGCCTCGCCGCGGCCATGTTCGGCATGTTCTTCTTCATCGTGCTCTTCGTGCAGAACGTGCTGCACTACAGCCCGGTCAAGGCCGGAGTCGCCTTCTTCCCCTCGACCCTGGCGATCGTCCTCGCGGCGGGCCTAGCCACGAACCTGCTGCCCCGCATCGGGCCCAAGCCCATCGTGGTCGCCGGTTCGCTGATCACCGCGGGCGCCATGGCCTGGCTGACCCTGATCGACCCGGACAGCACCTACACCGGCGGGATCATCGGGCCGCTGCTGCTCTTCGGCTTCGGCATGGGCCTGAACTTCGTCACGCTCACCCTGACCGCGGTCTCCGGCGTCGCCGACAGCGAGTCCGGCGCCGCGTCCGGCCTGCTCAACACCACCCAGCAGGTCGGCGGCGCGCTCGGTCTGTCCATCCTGACCACGGTCTTCGGCACCGCGAGCCGCGACGAGGGCAGGACCCAGCTCAAGGACTTCCTCGCGCACGGCTCACCCGAGCAGAAGGCGGCCTTCGCCAAGACCCACCAGCTGCCCGCGCCCTGGAGCGACGAGGTCCTCGCCCACGGCATCGGCACGGCCTTCATCGCCGCCGTGGCCCTGGTGTCCCTCGCGTCCCTGGTCGCGATCTTCGTCATCCAGGTCCGCAAGAGCGATCTGGAGGCGCTGAGCGGCAAGGCGGGCGTGCCGGGCTGACCCGCGGCGCCCCACCGGTCGGGGCCGCCACGGCAGCGCCCCCGGCGAAGGCCCCGGGCCCCGGATCCGGCTCAGCCCGAGACCGTCGCCGGGACCCAGCCCGGCAGCTCCTCGGTCCGCGCCAGCCACTCGGCCGGGGGCGCCCCGGCCTTGCCGGCCGCGATCACCCCGCCGACGATCGCGCAGGTGGTGTCGACGTCGCCGCCCGCCTGCGCGGTCGTCCAGAACGCCTTCTCGTAGTCGCCGAGCGAGCGCGCCGCCGACCACAGCGCGAACGGCACCGTGTCGTGCGCACTGGTCCGCCGCCCGCACCCGAGCACCGCGGCCACCGTGCCCGCGTCCCCGTAGTCCAGCATGTCCCGCGCCCGCCTGAGCCCCGCGCCGACCGCGCTGCGCGGCACCAGTGCCACGACGCCGTCGAGCAGCTCCGCCGGGGTCGGCGGGCCCGCCGGAGCGGCGGCCAGCGCGGCGGCGGCCGCCACCGCCATCGAGCCCACCACGGCCTCGCGGTGCTGGTGGGTGGTGTACGAGGAGATCTCGGCCTGGTGGGTGGCCTGCTCCGGGTCGTCCGCGTACCAGGCGCCCAGCGGCGCGATCCGCATCGCGGAGCCGTTGCCCCAGGAGCCCTGCCCGTTGAAGAGCGCGGCGGCCAGCTCCCGCCAGTCCCCGCCCTCCCGGATCAGCCGCAGCATCCGGTTGACGGCCGGGCCGTACCCCCGGTCGAAGTCGTGGTGCTCGGCGAAGGAGCGGGCGAGCCGGTCCTGGTCGATCCGGCCGTGCGCGGCCAGTACGGCCAGGACCGAGCAGGCCATCTCGGTGTCGTCGGTCCACTGCCACGGGCCGTCGGGCAGTTGGCGCCGTTTGAGCAGCGGATAGTGGGCGGGGACGAAGAACTGGGAGCCCAGGGCGTCTCCCACGGACAGCCCGCGCAGGCTGCCCAGCGCGCGTTCGAAGCGTGATTCGAGTGTGGAGTCAGCGGTCATCGCACACCCACTCTATCCGGTGATGCCGTACGGCTCGGGGACGCGCCACCGCTCGAACTGCCGGTCCAGCGTGTACCGCCCGTCGGGGCCGAGGAGCAGCGTCCTGGTCTCCGCGTTCCCCGGATTGGAGAGCGACTCGAAGTCCGCCACCGTCCAGTGGAACCAGCGCATGCAGAACAGCCGCATCGTCAGGCCGTGGGTGACGAGCAGGACGTTCGGCGGGTGGTCGGGCGCCTCGAAGCTGCGGTGCAGGCTCTCCAGGAACGACCCCACCCGGTCGTACACGTCCGCCCCCGACTCGCCCTGCGCGAAGCGGTAGAAGAAGTGTCCGTACGCGTCCCGGTAGGCCTTCTGGAGCCTTACGTCGTCGCGGTCCTGCCAGTTCCCCCAGTCCTGCTCGCGGAGCCTGGGCTCCTCCCTGATCCGCACGAGCTCCGGATCGAGCCCGAACGCCCGGAACGTCTCGTGGGTGCGCCGGTACGGCGAGACGTAGACGCTGACGCGCTCGCGCCCGAACATCTCGCGCAGCCGCTCCCCCGTCTCCTCCGCCTGCCGCCGCCCGGTCGCGGTGAGCCGCAGCGCGTGGTCGGGCTCGCGCTCGTACACGGTGTCGTCGGCGTTCCCCTCCGACTCGCCGTGCCGGACGAGGACGATGCGACGCGGTCTTGCCATGCGTAAACCCTAGATCGCCGGTCTGACATTCGAGCAGCCGTCCGGCCGCCATCCGGCGTATCGCTCACACCGTCCAGCTGGGATTGAGGTCGACGACGGCCCCGGACAGGCCCGCGACATCCGCCTCCGTCCCCGCGCGCAGCGCGAGGCGCTCCACCCGGTCGGCCCGGTACTTGCCGTGCTCGGCCGCCGACCGCCACATGGAGAGCACCAGGAACTCGTTGCCCGGGGCCTCCCCGAACACCCCGCGCAGCATCCCGGGCGACCCGGCCATCGCCGGGTTCCAGATCCGCTCCTGCGCGCTGCTGAAGTGCTCGACGCGGTCGGCGTGCACCCGGCAGTGCGCCACCCGCACCACGTCGGCGTCGCCGAAGCGCGGCTCGAAGCCGGTCTTCACATCGAAGCGGTGGTCGAACAGCTTGACGCGCGCGTCCTTGAACGTGCCGGACTGCGCGGCGGCGAGCCGGTCGTGGGCACGCGCCATGAAGGAGTCGTAGAAGGGGCGGCTCTCCCAGAAGGTGAAGACGTGCGCCACATCCGCCCGCCCCCGGCTCCACCCGCCGCCCTGGCCCCTGAATCCCGGCTCCCCCAGCAGTCCCGCCCACTTCCGCTGCCCCCGGTCGAAGCCGGGACGGTCGACCACAGTGCAGCGAATCCACTTGACCAGCACCGCGCCATCGTACGGCCAGCGCCCCTGGCGCCGGTCCCACTCCGCAGGACCGGACCGCCCCGCGCGCGTGGCAGCATGGTCGGTGAGCGGCTGACAACGGGCAGTCACGGGGAGGGGTTTGGGGATGAGCGGCTTCAGCAAGGGACTCGACAAGGTCGAGGTGGCACTGCGGTGGGACCCGAGCCCGGTCGGCTCCCCGGCCCACGACCTCGATGTGATCGCCGCGGTCTACCCGGCGTCCGATCCGTACGGCAGCCCCGCCTATCTGGTGCACTTCGACAGCCGCTCACCCGACGGCACGGTCTATCTGAGCCGCGACAGCACCACCGGAAAGGGCTTCGGGGACGACGAGGTGCTGACGCTGGAATTCGCCCGCCAGCCCGAGGCCCACGCCCGGATCGTGGTCGGCGTGGTCATCCAGCAGCGCCCGGACCGGCTCGTCTTCGCGGACGTGGCCAACCCCGAGGTCCGCATCCGCGAGGGGTACCGGGAGCTGGCGAGCGACGACTTCTCGTCGGTGGCCCAGAGCACGGCCGCGACGGTCGCGGAGTTCGTCCGGACCCCGGGCGGCGCCTGGGAGCTCCGCCCGGCCGTACGCGGCTTCGATCTGGACCCGGACGCCTTCACCGCGGCGATGGGCGCGCGGGCCGTCTGACTCCTACGTACGTAGTACGTAGGTGAAGCACAGGGGCGCGGAGGGGCGCACACCCCCTGAACGCCCGCGTGGGGACCGGAAGTTCACCGGTCCCCACGGGGCAGGGCCTGTCGGCCCTCAGTCAGCGCTCGGGGTACGAGCGTCCGTGATCAGCTGCAGCCGCTGGTCGAGCCGCAGCCCTCGCAGATGTAGCAGGAGCCGGCCCGCTGCATCTTGGTGCCGCAGGAGAAGCAGAGCGGCGCGTCGGCGCTGACGCCGAGCTGCATCTCGACGAGCTCGGCCGAGTTGTGCACGGCCTTCGGGGGCTCGACGACCGCCGGCTTGGGCGCGGCGACGGCCTTCAGCGTCTCGGTCTGGCGCGGGGCGGACTGGGCCAGGCCCTCGACGTCCATGTCCTCGTCGTCCAGGGTCGGCTCGTACGAACCGGTCTCCAGGTGACGCTGACGCTCCTCGGCGGAGTGGATGCCGAGCGCCGAGCGGGTCTCGAACGGCAGGAAGTCCAGCGCCAGGCGGCGGAAGATGTAGTCGACGATCGACTGCGCCATCCGCACGTCCGGGTCGTCCGTCATACCGGCCGGCTCGAAGCGCATGTTGGTGAACTTCGAGACGTACGTCTCCAGCGGCACGCCGTACTGCAGACCGACAGAGACGGCGATCGAGAAGGCGTCCATCATGCCCGCGAGGGTCGAGCCCTGCTTGGACATCTTCAGGAAGACCTCGCCCAGACCGTCGTCCGGGTAGGAGTTGGCGGTCATGTAGCCCTCGGCGCCACCGACCGTGAAGGAGGTGGTGATGCCCGGACGGCCCTTGGGCAGACGCTTGCGGACCGGGCGGTACTCGACGACCTTCTCGACGGCCTTGCGGATCTCGGCCTCGGCCTTCTCCGTGACCTCCGCCTTCTCCTTCTCCTTGGTCTTCGCGGAGAGGGGCTGGCCGACCTTGCAGTTGTCGCGGTAGATCGCGAGCGCCTTGACGCCCATCTTCCACGCCTCGAAGTAGACCTCCTCGACGTCCTCGACGGTCGCCGTCTCCGGCAGGTTGACCGTCTTGGAGAGCGCGCCGGAGATCCACGGCTGGATGGCGGCCATCATGCGGACGTGGCCCATCGCGGAGATGGAGCGCTCACCCATGGCGCAGTCGAAGACCTCGTAGTGCTCGGTCTTCAGGCCCGGGGCGTCGATCACGTTGCCGTGCTCGGCGATGTGGGCGACGATCGCCTCGATCTGCTCCGGCTGGTAGCCGAGGCGGCGCAGCGCCTGCGGGACCGTGCCGTTGACGATCTGCATCGAGCCGCCGCCGACCAGCTTCTTGAACTTGACCAGCGCGAGGTCGGGCTCCAGGCCGGTGGTGTCGCAGGACATCGCGAGACCGATGGTGCCGGTCGGGGCGATGACCGACGCCTGAGCGTTGCGGAAACCGTTCTTCTCGCCCAGCCGGACCACGTCCTGCCAGGCCTCCGTGGCGGCGGCCCAGATCGGCGAGTCCAGGTCGTCCATGCGGACGGCCTTGGCGTTCTCGTCGGCGTGCTGCTTCATGACGCGCTGGTGCGGCTCGGCGTTGCGGGCGTAGCCGTCGTACGCGCCGACGACCGCGGCCAGCTCGGCGGAGCGCTTGTACGAGGTGCCGGTCATCAGCGAGGTGATGGCACCGGCGAGCGCGCGGCCGCCGTCCGAGTCGTACGCGTGGCCGGTGGCCATCAGCAGGGCGCCGAGGTTGGCGTAGCCGATGCCCAGCTGGCGGTAGGCGCGGGTGTTCTCGCCGATCTTCTGCGTCGGGAAGTCCGCGAAGCAGATCGAGATGTCCATCGCGGTGATGACCAGCTCGACGACCTTGGCGAACCGCTCGACCTCGAAGGACTGGTGGCCCTCGCCGTCGTCCTTGAGGAACTTCATGAGGTTCAGCGAGGCGAGGTTGCAGGACGTGTTGTCCAGGTGCATGTACTCGCTGCAGGGGTTCGAGCCGTTGATGCGGCCGGACTCCGGGCAGGTGTGCCAGTGGTTGATCGTGTCGTCGTACTGGATGCCCGGGTCGGCGCAGGCCCAGGCCGCCTCGGCCATCTTGCGGAAGAGGGACTTGGCGTCGACCTCTTCGATGACGTCACCGGTCATCCGGGCGCGCAGCCCGAACTTGCCGCCGGTCTCGACGGCCTTCATGAACTCGTCGTTCACGCGGACCGAGTTGTTGGCGTTCTGGTACTGGACGGACGTGATGTCGTCGCCGCCCAGGTCCATGTCGAAGCCCGCGTCGCGCAGCGCGCGGATCTTCTCTTCTTCCTTCACCTTGGTCTCGATGAAGTTCTCGATGTCGGGGTGGTCGACGTCGAGGATGACCATCTTGGCCGCGCGGCGGGTGGCGCCGCCCGACTTGATGGTGCCGGCGGAGGCGTCGGCACCGCGCATGAAGGAGACCGGGCCGGAGGCGTTGCCGCCCGAGGAGAGCAGCTCCTTGGAGGAGCGGATACGGGAGAGGTTCAGGCCGGCGCCGGAGCCGCCCTTGAAGATCATGCCCTCTTCCTTGTACCAGTCGAGGATCGACTCCATGGAGTCGTCGACGGACAGGATGAAGCAGGCCGAGACCTGCTGCGGCTGGGGCGTGCCGACGTTGAACCACACCGGGCTGTTGAAGCTGAAGATCTGGTGCAGGAGGGCGTACGCCAGCTCGTGCTCGAAGATCTCGGCGTCCGCGGGCGAGGCGAAGTAGCCGTAGTCCTCGCCGGCCTTGCGGTACGTCTTCACGATCCGGTCGATGAGCTGCTTGAGGCCGGTCTCGCGCTGCGGGGTGCCTACGGCCCCGCGGAAGTACTTGCTGGTGACGATGTTGACCGCGTTCACCGACCAGAAGTCGGGGAACTCGACGCCACGCTGCTCGAAGTTGATCGAGCCGTCGCGCCAGTTGGTCATGACGACGTCACGACGCTCCCAGGCCACCTCGTCGTACGGATGCACTCCGGGGGTGGTGTGGATGCGCTCGATGCGCAGACCCTTGGTCGCCTTGGAACCCTTGGTGCGGGATCCTCGTGCCGGGCCGCTCGCCGTCTCTGTCATGCCGCCTCCCATACGCGGGCGAAAACGCCCAAAAGTGCCCGAATGTTCCCGTGGCACGGTGTGTGTCTGGTGCCCCGGACGCCGCGCGGGCGCCCGTGACAGGTCCTGGATTGCCGCCGATCGGCGACCGGGGTACGCCGGTCAGTCGGCAGCGGTGGCGGGCACGGGGACCTCGGGGGTCACTCCGGCCACGCGCGCGTCCGCGTCGTCCGCGGGAGGCCGTTGTTCGCGCAGTTCCGCGATGGCGGCCTCGAAGTCTTCAAGGGTGTCGAACGCCCGGTACACGGACGCGAAGCGCAGGTACGCGACGAGGTCGAGCTCCTGCAAGGGGCCGAGTATGGCCAGACCCACGTCATGGGTGGTCAGCTCGGCGCTGCCGGTGGCGCGCACCGCCTCCTCGACCCGCTGGCCGAGCTTGGCGAGGGCGTCCTCGGTGACCGGCCGCCCCTGGCACGCCTTGCGGACGCCAGAGATGACCTTGGTGCGCGAGAAGGGTTCGGTGACGCCCGACCGCTTGATCACCATCAGCGAGGCCGTCTCCACCGTCGTGAAACGACGGGAGCAGTCGGGGCACTGACGGCGCCTGCGGATCGACGTGCCGTCGTCGGTCGTCCGACTGTCGACGACACGGCTGTCGGGGTGCCTGCAGAAGGGGCAGTGCATGGATCCCAACCCTCCTTCGCAGCACGACTGAATGGCCTCGTCGGGCCTGAACAGGCCCCGCGAAGCAGCCACAAGCATAGGCGATGACCGCAGCCCCAAGGACCACAACCACAACTTCTGGGTGGCGGTGCCAATCCAACCACTAGATCTGGGGTTTTGCCGCCAACTGCCCACTACCGCGTGTCGCGGGGCGGTCGCGCAGGGAACAGCGCCGAGAGGCGTGATTCCGGCCCGTGTCCGCGCGGGCCCGGAGGGCTACGGAGCACCGGCCGGCCGCTGCCGGAACCCCGGATCGGGAACCGCCGGCGGGCGCGCCCGACCCCGTTTCCGGGCGGTCGGATGGCAGACTGGGAGCCCGGTACCGGCCATCGCGCCGCGGTCGTACGCACGCACGGTCCGGCGACCGCCGGCGACGCTCCCGGGCGGCGCCCGCGGGCTCCGGCCGCAGCGGTGACCTCAGCGGTGAAGGGTACCGTAATCGACCGAATTGCCTGCCCACCGGCCCGGCAAGGGTGCCCGCATACACCCGGCTCCATCATCACGTCACGCTTTCTGCGTTTTTTCACTCGAACGTGTGTTTGGCGCAACCTTTCGAAAGCAACTACCGTTGTCCAGCTAGGGAGACCATTTCGAGAGGGGCCGACGTGACCACCACCGCAGACAGTGCCACCATCACTGCCCAGGACCGCTCCCAGACCCGACTTGAGCCGGTGCATGCCATGAATGACGCAGTCACGAACCAGGAGGGCGGCGACCCCGCGCGGGCCACCCGCTCGCTGCCCGGCCGACCTCCGGGCATCAGGGCGGACAGCTCCGGTCTCACCGACCGGCAGCGGCGGGTCATCGAGGTCATCCGGGACTCGGTGCAGCGCCGGGGGTACCCGCCGTCGATGCGGGAGATCGGTCAGGCGGTGGGTCTCTCCAGCACGTCGTCCGTCGCCCACCAGCTCATGGCCCTGGAGCGCAAGGGCTTCCTCCGCCGCGACCCCCACCGCCCACGGGCGTACGAGGTGCGCGGCTCGGACCAGCCCAGCACCCAGCCCACCGACACCACAGGCAAGCCCGCGGCCTCCTATGTGCCGCTGGTCGGCCGGATCGCCGCCGGTGGCCCCATCCTCGCCGAGGAGTCGGTCGAGGACGTCTTCCCCCTCCCCCGCCAGCTGGTCGGCGACGGTGAGCTCTTCGTCCTGAAGGTCGTCGGCGACTCGATGATCGAGGCCGCGATCTGCGACGGCGACTGGGTCACGGTGCGCCGCCAGCCGGTCGCGGAGAACGGCGACATCGTCGCCGCGATGCTGGACGGCGAAGCCACGGTCAAGCGGTTCAAGCGCGAGGACAACCACATCTGGCTCCTCCCGCACAACGCCGCCTACCAGCCCATCCCCGGCGACGAGGCGACCATCCTCGGCAAGGTGGTGGCGGTGCTGCGGCGGGTCTGACCGACCCGCCGGCCGGACCGGCCCCGGGACCCACTGCGCCGGTCCCGGGGCCCTGTCGTATCCGGGCGCCGCTCCCGGCGGCCGGGGCCGATGCGCCGGGTGCTACTTCCCGTCGGCCTTGGCGACCGCGTCGATCGCGGCGAGCGAGCGGCGTACCTGATTGCGGTCCGTGGTGTACCAGAAGTCCGGCAGCGAGGCCCGCAGATAGCTGCCGTACCGCGCGTTCGCCAGCCTGGGGTCGAGGACGGCGACGACACCCCGGTCCCCCGTCGCCCGGACCAGTCGGCCCGCGCCCTGGGCCATCAGCAGCGCGGCATGGGTCGCGGCGACCGCCATGAAGCCGTTGCCGCCGCCCTCCTCCACCGCCTTCTGGCGGGCGCTCATCAATGGGTCGTCGGGCCGGGGGAACGGGATCCGGTCCATGACCACCAGCTGACAGCTCGCGCCCGGCACGTCCACGCCCTGCCAGAGGGAGAGCGTGCCGAACAGACAGGTCTCCGGGTCGCCCGCGAACGTCTTGATCAGCTCGCCCAGCGTGTCCTCGCCCTGGAGCAGGATCGGCTTGTCCAGACGCCCGCGCAGCTCCTCGGCGGCGGCCTGGGCGGCCCGCATCGACGAGAAGAGGCCCAGTGTCCGGCCACCGGCCGCCTCGACCAGCTCCGCCAGCTCGTCCATCATGTCGCCGCGCGAGCCCTCACGGCCCGGCGTGGCCAGATGCCGGGCGACGTAGAGGATGCCCTGCTTCGGGTAGTCGAAGGGCGAGCCGACGTCGATGCCCTTCCACTGCGGGACGTCCTCGCCCTCGGTGCCCTCCGGCGCGAGGCCCAGCGACGCGCCCACCCCGTTGAAGTCACCGCCGAGCTTGAGCGTGGCCGAGGTGAGCACCACCGACCGGTCGGCGAAGAGCTTCTCCCGCAGCAGCCCCGACACGGACAGCGGAGCGACCCGCAGGGAAGCCCCGAAGCGGTCGTGCCGCTCGTACCAGACGACGTCGTACTCGGATCCGTTGGAGATCCGCTCGGCCACGCCGTGGACGCTCTCGACCGCCGCGAGGGCCTGCTTGCGCACCGCGTCCTCGTCCTGCACGGACTTGTCGCGGGTGGAGCCGAGCGCCGAGATCACCGTACGAGCAGCGTCACGCAGCGCCATCAGGGCGTATCCGAGGTCCTCCGGGATCTCTTCGAGGCGGCCGGGCAGCGCCAGCTCCATCAGCCGCTCGAAGCCCTCGGCGGCGGTCTGGAGCTGGTCGGCGGCCTTCTCATTGACGAGCTTGGCGGCCCGCCGCACGGCCCGGTTGACCTGCCCCGGGGTGAGCTCGCCGGTGGCGACGCCGGTGACCCGGGAGACCAGCTCGTGCGCCTCGTCGACGATCAGCACTTCGTGCTGCGGGAGCACCGGGGCGCCCTCGATGGCGTCGATGGCGAGCAGGGCGTGGTTGGTGACCACCACGTCCGAGAGCTTGGCGCGCTCGCGGGCCATCTCCGCGAAGCACTCCGCCCCGTACGCGCACTTCGAGGCGCCCAGGCACTCCCGGGAGGAGACGGACACCTGGCCCCAGGCGCGGTCCGAGACGCCGGGCGTCAGGTCGTCCCGGTCGCCGGTCTCCGTCTCGTCGGCCCAGTCGCGCATCCGCAGCAGGTCCTGCCCCAGCTTGCTGGTGGGCGCGGCCGCCTCGAACTGGTCGAAGAGACCGTCCTCCTCTTCCTGCGGCACCCCTTCGTGCAGGCGGTGCAGACAGAGGTAGTTCGACCGGCCCTTGAGCATGGCGAACTCCGGACGGCGGCGCAGCTGCGGGTGCAGCGCGTCGACCGTACGCGGAAGATCGCGCTCCACGAGCTGCCGCTGGAGCGCCAGGGTCGCCGTGGCCACCACGACGCGCTCGCCGTGCGCCAGCGCCGGCACCAGATAGCCCAGGGACTTTCCGGTGCCGGTGCCGGCCTGGACGAGCAGGTGGGAGCCGCTGTCGATGGCGTCGGCGACGGCCGTGGCCATGGTGACCTGGCCGGGGCGCTCCAGGCCGCCGACGGCGGCGACGGCGGCGTGCAGGAGCTCGGGGAGAGATGGCTTCGTCATAGCCCGTTAACCCTACGGGGCACCACTGACAATCGGATCACGTCGGCGGCGCGAGCGGGTTCGGAACGGTGCCCGCGACCGCCGCGTGCGGGCGCTCGGGGCGGTCCCGGTAGCCGTCCAGGTGCAGGCGGTTCCGGTTGAGGCAGAGCCGCTCGATACGAGGCGTGAGCAAATCGAACGTCTCGTAGCGCTCCTTGAGCTCGGGGAAGCGCGCCTGGTGGCGCAGGATCTCGTCGCGCACCAGCGCCCAGAAGTCGTCCTCCGGAACGTCCAGTTGCTCCTCGCACAGCGGCGCGAGATAGCGGAACACGCCGACGAAGAGACCGGAGTGGATGAACTGGGTGAGGAAGGAGGGCGGCTCGGTCAGCAGGACGTCCCGGACGTCCTCGGGCATCGTGTCGTGCTCGGGCAGCGGTTCCGCGCTGATGTTGACGTCGTCGACGAAGTCCTTGATCGCCAGGCGTACGGGCACGTCGTGGTCGTCGAAGACGACGATGGCGTTCTCCCCGTGCGGCGAGAAGACCGTCCCGTAGCGGTAGAGGAACCGCAGCAGCGGCGGCAGCAGCGCGCCGAACAGCCGGCGCAGCCAGACCTGGGGGGCGAGGCCCGAGCGGGCGACGAGTTCGGCGGTGAAGGCACGTCCCTGCGGGTCGGTGTGCAGCAGTGCGGCGAGGGTACGCGCGCGTTCGCCCGCCTGGAGGCGGGTCTGCAGCGGCTCGCGCCAGATCGCCCCGAGCAGTTCTTTGTACTGGTACGGAACCTCGGCGAGGTGGTCGTACAGCGGGTGCTCGACCGCCACGGAGGCCACCTCTCCGAGCAGGATCACCCCGCATTCGTCGCGCAGGAACGGATCGGCGTCGCGCACGGCGTGCACCCAGGCCGTGACGGCAGGGGCGGCGAGCGTCCGCTCTGTCGGCAGCCCTCGCCACACCAGTGTGTTCAGGATGGACAGCGGCAGCTTCACGGTGTGCCGGTCGGGGCGCGAGGTGTTGAGGAAGGTCCGGATGGACTGCTGCGGCAGCCGCAGGTCGGCGTCGCCCGGCAGCGGGACGATCGCGCCTTCGGCGACGGCCGGGGCGAAGAGCGGCAGCACCACCTCGTCCCACTGCCAGGGGTGGACGGGCAGATAGAGGTAGTCGTCCGGGGCGAGGTCACGCGCGCGTAGCGCGGCGGCGAAGCCCTCGCGGACCGCCGGGTCGAGCTCCCGGGCGTAGAGCCGGTCGGGGGTGGCGAGCGCGCCGACGCCCCGGTAGCGGGCCAGGTCGGTGCGGACGGCGATCCAGGGCAGCCGGGCCGGCCTGCGGGCCTCGGGGGCCCACCGGGCGGCGTCGACGGCCGAGAACCCGACCCGCCCCTTGTTCAGGACGAGCCAGGGGTGCCCGGTCTGGTGGCCCTCCAGCTCCGCGTACCCGAGCTCCGCGAGGCGGGCGGCGGGCAGCGCCGTGTGGTCGAGGCGGGTGTCGGCGGCGAGCGTGGCCGTGAGCTCGCCGACGAGGTGGCCGAAGGTGGCGCCGTCGAGCCCGAGCGTGCGGCGGGCGCGCACGAGGAAGGCGAGCGGGTCGGTGAAGGGCCGGCCGCCGTGGCTGACGGAGTCGGCGTCGACGAGCCAGTCGTCGTACGCGCCGCGCCGGGCCCGGAAGGAGAGGGCGGAGCCGTCGTCCAGGGACTGGGTGTAGCGGGTGCAGGGGCGGCGGGGGACGCCGTGCGGGGTGTGGTGGGTGGTGCTGTGGGAGGCGCAGCCCGGCCCCGGGGAGTCTTCGGCGGCTTCGGGGGCCACGGGGGTTACGGGTGGTTCGAGATCGTCCGCTCGGGGGTCCTCGGCTCCGCCGTCCCGCTGCGCGACCGGCTCGATGATCCCCTCGTACGCGAAGGCCCCGAGCATCTTGGCGAGCAGCCGACGGGCCGCGCGGTCCCAGGC
Source organism: Streptomyces sp. TLI_146 (assembly GCF_002846415.1). Classification (NCBI taxonomy): domain Bacteria; kingdom Bacillati; phylum Actinomycetota; class Actinomycetes; order Kitasatosporales; family Streptomycetaceae; genus Streptomyces; species Streptomyces sp. TLI_146. The sequence goes on along the minus strand of NZ_PJMX01000001.1, from coordinate 6,614,398 downwards.
TTCGCGGTTCAGCTCGGGCGGCGTGGGCAGTGGGGGCGGCGCGGGCGGCGCTGGTGGTGTGGACAGCCCAGGCGGTGTGGACGGTGTGAGTGGCTCCTCCCGTTCCTCGGAATCATCGGGGACAAGCGGGTTCGGCAAGGCGACTCCTCGGGGTGGAACCGATGCGGTTCGAGCGGTGTATGTAGGGCAGCGGGTGGTTCACAGCAGGTTCCTGAGCGCGCGATCACGAACCATGAGGGCGGCCCGCTTGTCGGGAAGGTCGACTTCCGCGGAGAACCGGAAGCCGGCGCTCAGAAAGGCGGAGACGGAGGGCGTGTTGCGCAGATCGGGTTCAGCGACCACACGGGGACAGAGCGGCCGGTTGTCGAGTACGAGATCGGCGACGGCCCGCAGCAGCGCGGTGCCGACCCCGCGCCCGCGATCGGCGACACCGCCGATGAGGAGGTGGATACCGGTGTCGTGCGGACGCGCCGGATAGTGCCGGGCCAGCGGGTCGAGATCGGCCCGGTAGATCTCCCAGTAGCTCATCGGCGCGCCGTCGAGCACCCCGAGGCACGGCACGCTCCGCCCGTCGCCGTCGAGTTGGGGCCGGAGATGGGCCGCCGTGACCGACTCGGGCCCGGCCAGCTCCCAGAAGGCGGCCACGGCGGGATCGTTCATCCAGGCACTCAGAAGGGAGAGGTCACGTTCGACACGGACGGGTACGAGCTGGAAGGCCCCGACGCGCGTAGTGACCGGTCCCCACGCCTCGGGGTGGTCTAGCAGGTCGTCGCCGTGGGGGTGAGGGGCGGTGTGTGGGGTGAGGTGAGCACCGGTGTGGGGGGCAAAGTGGGTGGCGCCGACGGAGTTATACGAGTGGGGGGTGCGGCGGGCCGGATGGGAGCGGCCAGGTTGGGGCTCCGGCTCCGGCTCCGGCTCCGGCTCCGGCTGGAGTGGTGACGGATGACGGGCGCCCGCTTCCGCACCTGCCGTCGCGGGCTCGGCCGCGTCGGGGCCGGGGGTTGCGCGGCCCGGCGCTCCGGCGTCGGGGGTCCGGGAGTCGGGGACGCCCGAGTCGGGGACGCCCGATTCCGGGACGCCCGATTCCGGAAGGTTCGATTCCGGGAGCCTGTCGGGGTCCGGGGCGCCGTCCTCGCCGCCTCGCACCTTCGCCACACCCGCCGGGGCCACTCCACCCGCCCCGTCCGCTCTCGCCTCCCCGAACAGCGCGACGAGTTCGTAGGGCAGCCGCATGTCCAGCGTGTCCTCGGGGCCGCCGGACCGGGGGGAGGGACCGGCTCCGGCGTCGGCGTCGGTGCTCGCATCGGTGGGAGGCACGGCGACGCTCCTCTCTCGTCATTCAGCTGTTCGCAGCGGATCAAGTCGCGGGGATCAAGTCGTGGGGATCAAGTTCCGTTGGTGTGAAGGGGGTTGGCGATGGTGACGTAGACGGATTGGGTGTCGACCGGGCCGACGAGTTCGTCGAGGCCGTGCAGCCGGGTCATGAGGTTGGCCTTGCAGCGCAGGGTCGGACTGTCCAGCAGATAAGCGGGCAGCGGCGAGCCGAGCGCGGTGGCTTTGGCCAGGAACTGCCGCAGGGCGGCGAGGAGCACGCGCTCGTCGGCCAGGCGCTGGGCCCCGAAGGCTCCGACGAGGCCGAGGACGTTGTTGATGCCGAGGTAGTAGGCGAAGCGTTCGTCCGTGACGGCGTCGGAGACGAAGGTGTCGCTGGCGGTGCCGACTCCGGGCAGTCGGCGTTCGAGGGCCTCCCGGTGGGACTCGCGGAAGTAGTAGCCCTGGTTGTCGCGGTAGCGGCCGCCGGCGGGCCAGCCCTCGGGGTCGAGCAGCACCAGCGTGTTCTGCTGGTGGGCTTCGAGCGCGATCCCCGCCGTGGCGTCCAGCCAGAGCACGGGGCGGACGACCTGGTCGAGGTAGCGCAGGAACCACTCGGCGGCCACGGCCGGGGTCGGGCGGCCGGTGCGGGCGGCGAGCTTGGCCACGATGTCCGCGAGCCGCGAGTGCGTCGCGGTGTCGGGGCGGCCGGGCAGGGGGCGCGGCGCGGTCAGGGCGGCGATGCAGACGGCGTCGTCGCTGGGGCCGAAGGGGTTGTGGCGGATCATCACGTCGAGCCCGCGCACCGGTTGGCCGTCCAGGGCGTCGACGGCCAGCCAGGCCGGGTCGCGGACGATGTCGAACCCGGGGTGCGCCGCCTGCCACTGCTCGGCGAGACCGGTGCGCAGCAGCCGGTGGACCTCCACGCCCCGGTGGAGTTCCTTGCGGAGGTTCTCCCGGCGGGAGTTGGTGATGCGCAGGCCGAGGGAGAGCTTGAGCATGGCGTCGGCGCCGGGCCGGTGCACGGTACGGACGGAGGAGGTGGGGTGCCAGGGGTCGCCGTGGGGGCCAAGGTCGCGCAGGAACCCGGCGTCGAGCAGTTCGACGACGTCCGGCCGGTGGGCGAGCTCGCGTGCCTGCCAGGGGTGCAAGGGCAGCGCCACGGTGTTCGCCGGGACGTGGAGTCCGGCGGCGAGCCGGGCGGTGAGTTCGTCGGCGGCGACCGGTCGGCCGCCGTCCGTCCAGGCCGAGTCGGCGGCGAGGACGGTGCGGTCGACGGCCATCCAGTGGAGCGGGAAGGAGCCGTACAACTCGGGTGAGTAGAGGCGTACTTCGGCCTCGGAGAGCCCTTCGCGGCTCTTCGGGGTGGGGTGGAGGGGGTGACCGAGGAGGAGGGACTGTTCGGCGGAGAGGAAGAGGTCGGCCTCATCGGCGGGGCCGGGGTGGTGGCGGCGTTCGGCAATGAACTCGGCGGTGCGCCGGACCGAATCCGCGACGCGGCCCACCAGATCGGCGCCCTCGCTGCGGCCGGACTCGCGGTTGATCAGGGCGGCCACGGTGACGGCGTCGGCGGCCGGGGCGCCGTGCGGGGCGCCCTCCAGCTGAGGCATGCCGAAGCGGTGCCATCCGGTGGCGGACCAGTACCGGACGGGGACGAGCAGGGCGGTGCCGCTGGCGCGCAGCGGGATGCGCAGCACGGGCCCCTCGGGTGCGGCGAGGTCGTTCTCCCGTACCCAGCAGCGGAGCAGGTTCTCGACGGCCGCGGCCTCGGCGGCGGCTTCCGGGTCCGGGTGGTCCAGCGGCTCCTGCTCCAGGAGGTCCTGGCCCACGGGGACATGGGCCGGTCGGTCCTGGTGGGGCTCGGCCGGGTCGGCGGCGGGCAGCCGTTCGCCGTGGATCCCCGCCTTCTGGCGCGGCACCGTCGCCGTCTCTGCCGCAAGGGGGCCGCAAGGGGCGGTGGGGCGGCCGGGGCCGTCGGGCGCGTCGGGTGCGGGGATGCGGTTCACGGTGGGCTTCCTTGTGTGGTGGACCGGGTCAGTGGGACGGCCCGGCATCGGTCCGGTGGCGGGTCGCGCGCTCCGCGGCGGCCAGGGCGTCGGCCAGCCGGTCGAGGACGGCGACCGCCTGTTCGTCGGTGAGGGTGAGAGGAGGCAGCAGCCGTACGACGCTGGAGTGGCGGCCGCCGAGTTCGACGATGAGGCCACGGCGCAGGCACTCGCGCTGGACGGCGGTGGCGAGCGCGGGCGCGGCGGGCGCGGTGCCGGTCTGGGGGTCCTCGCGCTCGGGGTCGACGAGTTCGACGCCGATCATCAGGCCCCGGCCGCGGACCTCGCCGATGGTGGGGTGGTCCGTCGCCAGGCCCTGGAGCCGGGCGAGCATCCGGCCGCCGAGCAGGGCGGCGCGTTCCGCGAGCCGGTTCTTGCGGACGTAGGCGAGGGTCGCGGTGCCCGCGGCCATGGCGAGCTGGTTGCCCCGGAAGGTGCCCGCGTGGGCTCCGGGCTGCCAGACGTCGAGGTCGTCGCGGTAGACGATCACGGCAAGCGGCAGCGAGCCGCCGATGGCCTTGGAGAGGACCATCACGTCCGGCACGATCCCGCTGTGCTCGACGGCCCAGAAGGCGCCGGTGCGTCCCACGCCGGTCTGCACCTCGTCGGCGATGAGCGGGATGGAGCGGGCGGCGGTGATCTCGCGCATCCGGCGCATCCAGGAGTCGGGCGCGGGGTTCACCCCGCCCTCGCCCTGCACCGGCTCGACGATCATCCCGGCGGGGGCGGGCACCCCGCCCTTGGGGTCGTCGAGCAGGCTCTCGGTCCACCGGGCGGCGAGTTCGGCACCGCGTTCGCCCCCCACTCCGTACGGACAGCGGTAGTTGAGCGGGTAGGGCAGCCGGGTCACCCGGGCGCTGGAGGCGCCGCCCGAGGCGTCGAGGGCGCCGGCCGTCATGCCGTGGTACGCCCCGGTGAAGGCGAGCAGCCCGCCCCGGCCGGTCGCGGTGCGCACCAGCTTCAGCGCGGCCTCGACCGCGTCCGTCCCGGCCGGGCTGCAGAACTGGATCCGCGCGTGGTCGGCCAGGGGGCGCGGCAGGGTGGCGAACAGCTCGGTGGTGAACGCGTCCTTGACCGGGGTGGCCAGGTCGAGCGCGTGCAGCGGGGCGCCGGAGTCGAGGACCTTGCGGATGGCTTCGAGCACGACCGGGTGGTTGTGCCCGAGGGCCAGCGTGCCCGCGCCCGCGAGGCAGTCGAGGTAACGCCGCCCGTCCGCCCCCTCGATGGTCAGTCCGCGGGCCCGCACGGGCACGATCGGCAGCGAGCGGGCGTACGTCCGGGCGGCGGACTCGCGCAGGGACTGCCGCCGCAGGATCCCCTCGTGGGCGGGCGGGACCTGCGGGGATGTGGTCGGAAGCTCGGCCGGCGCTGGTGCCGGCACGGATTCGGTCACGGCCACGAGTTCTGGTCCTCCCACGGTGCGCGCTCCGCTGTGCCTGCTGTGCCAGCCGCGCACCGGGACCCTGTGACGGTTCCGTGGCACGCCCGTTGCCCGGTGCGAACGGTGGGGCTGAACGCTGGCGTGTCGTCCCCCGTACGTACCAACGACGCCGGGGCCGGAGGATCACGGGCAAGCACGAAGATCCTTGCGGAGCGGAACCGCGGCCCTGCCGCGCACCGTCCCAACCGGCACCGGCATAGTGGGGGCCGCACTTCGGCCGGAACTTTTCGGCCGGGGCGAGGTGGGCCGCCGGCTTCGACGAAGCCGGCGGGTTCGCTTCAGTAACGGCAAGCGGTGGAGCAACGGTGGCTGCACCGCGCATCAGCAGCGTCAGTACCGAAGTCCCAGGGGGATCAAGAACATGCGACCGACACGTCCGAATTCCGCGGCCCGTGGTGGGAGGGGCGCACATCGCCGGACCTCCCCCGTGCTGGCCGCGCTCGGCCTCACGGCCGCTCTCGCCCTGACCGCCACCGCGTGCGGTCCGGGCGGCGACGACAAGGCCGACTCCAAGCCGACCGCTTCGGCGGCCTCGGGCGACGACGGCCTCCAGATCCCGGACGACATCAAGGACCGGCTCAAGAAGCACGGCATCGACCCGGACAAGTGGAAGAACGGCGAGTGGAAGAACTGGGACAAGTCCAAGTGGCTGCGTGAGGCCAAGGACTTCGTCAACCCGATCATCCAGGACCTGTGGGACCCGGACCGGATGCGGAAGGCCGAGAAGCCCCCGCAGAAGCCCGTCCCCAACGACATCTCGGGCGACAAGGGCGTGACGGACCCGACCCCGGCGCCTGTCAGGGCCAAGGCCCAGAAGGCCCCGTACCACCAGAGCCTGCCGGAGCTCGGCAAGCTCTTCTTCGACGGCCCCGAGGGCTCGATGGTCTGCTCGGCCACCGTCGTGAAGGACCCGGCGCACCCCGGCAAGTCCAACATGGTGTGGACGGCGGGCCACTGCGTCCACGCGGGCGCCAAGGGCGGCTGGTACCGCAACATCGCCTTCGTGCCCTCGTACAACAACGACGACATGTCGCTCGCGCAGCTGCGGAAGGCGACCCGGCAGCAGATCGCGCCGTACGGCGTGTTCTGGGCCGACTGGGCGCAGACCTCGCAGCAGTGGATCCAGGGCGGCGGCCCGACCGGCGGCCAGGGCGCTCCGTACGACTTCGCGGTGCTGCACGTCACCCCCGAGAAGGGCAAGGGCAACAAGTCCCTTGAGGAGACGGTCGGTACGGCACTGCCGGTGGACTTCAACGCCCCGGCCGTCCCGAAGATCGCGAGCATGACGGCGAACGGCTACCCGGCCGCGCCGCCGTACGACGGCCAGAAGCTGTACCAGTGCAAGGACAAGCCGGGCCGGCTCTCGCTCGACGCCAGCACCCCGACGATGTACCGCCTGGGCTGCACCATGACCGGCGGTTCCTCCGGCGGCGGCTGGATCGCCGCGGGCGCCGACGGCAAGCCCGCGCTGGTCTCCAACACCTCGATCGGCCCGGTGACGGCCGGCTGGCTGGCGGGCCCGCGTCTGGGCCCGGAGGCCAAGGGCGTGTACGACTCGGTCAGCAACAAGTACGCGGGCCGCTAGGCCCGGCGGTGTCCGGGGGCTCTCTCCACGAGAGCCCCCGGACCCCTGTACGAAACCCCCACGAGCTACCGGCATAGTGGGGGGCTGCGAAACGGCGGTCCCGGAAGACTCGTTTCCGCATATGACGTGCCCATGGCAACACGCCGTCCCGGCGTGCCGTCCGGCACGCGCAACTGAACAACGTACGAGCAACACTCAGGGGGAATCGTTTCCATGCGATCCATACGTCCGCTGCTGTCCTCCACCGGCCTCGTGGCGGCACTCGCGCTGACGGCCACCGCGTGCGGCCCCGGCGACGACGGCGCGGACAGCAAGCCGTCCGCGTCGAGCACCGCCCAGGGCAAGGGCGACCAGGGCCTGCCCGACGACGTCGCCGGCGCCCTCAAGAAGCACGGCGTCGACCTCGACAAGTGGAAGAACGGCGACTGGAAGAACTGGGACGAGTCCAAGTGGCTGCGCGAGGCCAAGGACTTCGTCAACCCGGTCATCGCGGGCCTGTGGAAGCCGGAGCGGATGCGGTCCGCCAAGGACCCGCAGAAGACCATGGCCGCCGGTGACGTCAACGGCGCCCCCGGCATCAGCGACCCGGAGCCGCGGCCCGTCCAGGCCAAGGCGGAGAGCCTGCCGTACCACAACTACGCCGCCCCGGTCGGCAAGGTGTTCTTCGACTCCCCCGAGGGCTCCATGGTGTGCTCGGGCACCGTCGTGAAGGACCCGGCGCACCCCGGCAAGTCCAACCTCGTCTGGACCGCGGGCCACTGCGTCCACGCGGGCGCCAAGGGCGGCTGGTACCGCAACATCGCCTTCGTCCCGGCCTACAACGACCAGGGCAAGTCGGACGCGCAGCTGCGCAACGCGCAGTCGCAGGAGATCGCCCCGTACGGCGCCTACTGGGCCGACTGGGCCTCGACCTCGGGCGAGTGGATCGCCGGCGGCGGCCACACCGGCGGCACCGGCGCCCCGTACGACTACGCCGTGCTGCACGTGAAGCCGGAAAGCGGCACCAAGTCGCTCGAAGAGACCGTCGGCAACGCGCTGACCGTCAACTTCTCGACGCCGGACGCGCACTCCGTCTCGGCGATGGGCGCCTGGGGCTACCCGGCGGCGCCGCCGTACGACGGCCTGAAGATGTTCAAGTGCGTCGACCGCCCGGGCCGCCTCTCGGTCGCCCCGAGCACGCCCGCGATGTACCGCATCGGCTGCACGATGACCGGCGGTTCCTCCGGTGGCGGCTGGTTCATCACCGGCAAGAGCGGCAAGGCGGAGCTGGTCTCCAACACCTCGATCGGCCCGGTCACTTCGGGGTGGCTGGCCGGACCCCAGCTGGGCGCCGGCGCCCAGCAGATCTTCACCCAGATGAGTCAGAAGTACGGCGGCCGGTAAGGCCGACGGCCCCTGACGACGACAAGGCCCGCCCCCTTGCACGGAGGGGGCGGGCCTTGTTCGTCCGAGCGGGCCGGTCAGTGCCCGGCCGCGCGCGTGGTCAGTGCTTGGCCGGTACGTACGGAGCGAGCTCCGCCGCCAGCACCTCGTGCACCCGCGCCTTGAGCAGGGTGCCCTCCGGGGTGTGCTCCTCGGAGATCACCTCGCCCTCGGCGTGCGCCCGCGAGACCAGCTGTCCGTGCGTGTACGGCACGAGGGCCTCGATCTCGACCTCGGGGCGCGGCAGTTCGGCGTCGATGATGCCGAGCAGCTGCTCGATGCCCATGCCCGTACGAGCCGAGACCGCGATGGAGTGCTTCTCGATCCGCAGCAGGCGCTGGAGGACCAGCGGGTCCGCCGCGTCCGCCTTGTTGATCACCACGATCTCGGGCACGTCGACCGCGCCCACCTCGCGGATCACCTCGCGCACGGCGGCCAGCTGCTCCTCCGGAGCCGGGTGCGAGCCGTCCACCACGTGCAGGATCAGGTCGGAGTCGCCGACCTCCTCCATGGTGGAGCGGAACGCCTCGACCAGGTGGTGCGGCAGGTGCCGGACGAACCCGACGGTGTCGGCCAGTGTGTAGAGCCGCCCGCTGGGGGTCTCGGCCCGGCGCACGGTCGGGTCGAGGGTGGCGAACAGCGCGTTCTCCACCAGCACGCCCGCGCCCGTGAGGCGATTGAGCAGCGAGGACTTGCCCGCGTTGGTGTACCCGGCGATGGCGACCGAGGGGACCTTGTTGCGACGGCGCTCCTGGCGCTTGATCTCGCGGCCGGTCTTCATCTCCGCGATCTCCCGGCGCATCTTCGCCATCTTCTCGCGGATCCGCCGCCGGTCCGTCTCGATCTTGGTCTCACCGGGACCACGGGTGGCCATGCCGCCACCGGACGAGCCGGAGCCGCCACCACCCATCTGCCGGGAGAGCGACTGGCCCCAGCCGCGCAGCCTGGGCAGCATGTACTGCATCTGGGCGAGCGAGACCTGGGCCTTGCCCTCTCGGGACTTGGCGTGCTGGGCGAAGATGTCGAGGATCAGCGCGGTCCGGTCGACCACCTTGACCTTGACGACGTCTTCCAGATGGATGAGCTGGCCGGGGCTGAGCTCACCGTCGCAGACCACGGTGTCGGCGCCGGACTCCAGGACGATGTCCCGCAGCTCCTGCGCCTTGCCGGAGCCGATGTAGGTGGCCGGGTCGGGCTTGTCACGGCGCTGGTACACACCGTCGAGCACCATCGCGCCCGCCGTCTCGGCGAGGGCCGCGAGCTCCGCCAGGGAGTTCTCCGCGTCCTTCAGCGTGCCCGTGGTCCAGACGCCCACCAGCACGACGCGCTCCAGGCGCAGCTGGCGGTACTCGACCTCGGTGACGTCTTCCAGCTCGGTGGAGAGGCCCGCCACACGCCGCAGGGCGGCACGCTCGGAGCGGTCGAACTGCTCGCCGTCCCGCTCGCCGTCGATCTCGTGGCTCCAGGCGACGTCCTCTTCCATCAGGGCATCGGCCCGAAGGCTCTCGGTGCGGTTCTTCTCCGCGAAGCTCTGCTCGTCCTGGGAAGGGGATGAAGAGGAGGTCATTGGATCCTTACGTCGTTGGAATTGCGGTTACGTCGGTCACAACGCGTAATGGACCCGAAAGATTCCCGGGTGGAATCCGGCCCCGGCGGCGCCGCCGACCCGACGATGGTCGCACGGTGCCACCGGGGCCGTCACCCCGGTTTCCGGCGCCCTGCGGGGCCGGAGACGAGGCTCGTTCGCCTAGGCGTGCCGGGGCGCGGCGCTGCGCCAGTCCTTGTGCCCGGGCATCGGCGGCGTCTTCGCCCCGTACAGCCAGCCCTGGAAGAATCCGGCGAGGTCGTGACCGGCGATCTCGGACGCGAGGCGGGTGAAGTCGGCGGTGGTGGCCGTGCCGTCCCTGTGGTCGCTCACCCAGCGCCGCTCCAGCTCGCCGAACCTCGCCTCCCCGATCTCCTGCCGCAGGGCGAACAGCACCAGCGCGCTCCCGTCGTACACGACGGGCCGGAAGATGCTGATCTTCTGGCCGGGGGCGGGCGGCTTGGGAGCGGCGGGCGGCCCGCCCGCGGCGCGCCAGGCGTCGGACTGGCGGTAGGCCTCGCGCATCCGGGTCTCCAGGAGCCGCTTGCCGTGCTCCTGCGCGTACAAAGCCTCGTACCAGGTGGCGTGCCCTTCGTTGAGCCAGAGGTCGGACCACGCGCGCGGGGAGACGCTGTCGCCGAACCAGTGGTGGGCCAGCTCGTGCACCATCACCGAGTCCACGTACCACTCGGGGAACCCGGTGCGCACGAACAGTGACCGCTCGAAGAGCGAGAGGGTCTGGGTCTCCAGCTCGAACCCGGTGTCCGCGCCGGCGATCAGGACGCCGTACGTCTCGAAGGGGTACGGACCGACCAGGTTCTCCATCCACGCGATCTCGGCGGGTGTCTTCTTCAGCCAGCGCTCCAGCCGCTGCCGGTCGGCCGCCGGGACCACGTCGCGTACGGGCAGCCCGTGCGGCCCTGTGCGGCGCACCACGGCCGAGCGGCCGATGGAGACCTGGGCGAGCTCGGTCGCCATCGGATGCTCGCTGCGGTACGTGGAGACGGCCCGGCCGCCCGCCCACGTACGGCCCGTCTCCAGCCCGTTCGCGACGACCGTGTACTCCTTGGGGGCGTCCACCCGGAAGGTGAACATCGCCTTGTCGGAGGGGTGGTCGTTGCACGGGAACACGCGGTGCGCGGCGTCGGCCTGGTTGGCCATCACCAGGCCGTCGGTGGTGCGCACCCAGCCGCCGTCCTCGGCGCCGCGCGGATCACTGGTGTGCCGGACGGTGATCCGCAGCTCCTCGCCCGGGTACACCGGGTGGCGCGGGGTGATGACCAGGTCTTCTTCGGCGCTCGCGAACTCGGCCTGCCTCCCGTTGACTTCGACGCCGTGGACGGTGCCGTGCGCGAAGTCCAGGTTGATCCGGTCGAGCCAGCCGATGGCGCGGGCGTCGATGGTGGTGACGGCCTCCATCGGCTTGCTGTTGTCGCCCTGATAGGTGAATCCGATGTCGTACGCGAGGACGTCGTACCCGGGATTGCCCAGCGTCGGGAAGAGCGGGTCGCCGATTCCGGCCGGGGCGGGCGGCGGCGGAGCGGCGGCCAGGACACAGGCGGCTGCGGTGGCCAGCAGAGCGGCACGCACACGGCGTGAGGAGAGCAGCATGCCCTACCGCTACCAGCACACCGTGCGAGGGCGGGGCCGACGCGCACCACCCCCACCCGAACGAGCGTCGGCCCGACGGTTCAGCCGGCGGCCGCCGGGTGCTGCGCGCGGCTCACGTCGTACACCCCCGGCACATCGCGCATCACGCGCATCAGGGCGGGCAGCTCGGCGGCGTCGGGCAGCTGAAGTGTGTAGGTGTGCCGCACGCGCTGCTCGCTGGGCGGCTCGACGGTGGCGGAGACGATCGCGGCGCCCGCGGTGGCGATGGCCTCGGTGAGGTCGGCGAGCAGGCGCGGGCGCCCGAACGCCTCGGCGACCAGGGTGACCCGGCAGGCGGCGGTCTCGCCCCAGCGCACCCCGACCCTGGCCCGTCCGAGCGCCGTCATACGGGCCACCGCCGGGCACTCCTCGCGGTGCACGGTCACGGCGCCGCCGCGCACCGCGAAGCCGGTGACCGCGTCCGGCGGCACCGGCGTACAGCACCCCGCGAGCCGTACGGTCGCGTCCGGCAGGTCGGTGACGGCGTTGGCGGCGCTGCGCCGGTCGGTGGTGACGGAGATTTGCGGGCGGGGGGCGGCCGCCGGGACCTTGACCCCTTCGGGGTGGGCGGCGAGCCAGCCGGTGATGGCGATCCGGGCGGCCGGGGTCCTGGCGTGGTCGAGCCAGTCCGGGGACGGCCCGGAGGAGGCGTCCTGGGCGAGCAGCAGCTGCACGGTGTCGCCGTCGCTCAGCACCGTACTGAGCGTCGCCAGACGGCCGTTGACGCGCGCGCCGATGCAGCGGTGGGCGGCCTCGCCGTGCTGGGCGTACGCGGCGTCCACGCAGCTCGCTCCGGCCGGCAGACCCAGGGTGCGGCCGTCGGCGCAGAACACGGTGATCTCGCGGTCCTGCGCCAGTTCCTCCCGTAGGGAGGACCAGAAGGTGTCGGGGTCCGGCGCGTTCTGCTGCCAGTCCAGGAGGCGGGAGAGCCAGCCGGGCCGGGTGGGGTCCTCGCGCTCGTCGGCCGCCGGGTCGGCGCCGTCGCCGGGCCCGCCCCCGGCGTAGGGATTGCCGAGGGCGACGACGCCGGCCTCGGCCACCCGGTGCATCTGGTGGGTGCGGATGAGGACTTCGGCCACCGCGCCGTCGGAGCTCGCCACCGCCGTGTGCAGCGACTGGTACAGGTTGAACTTGGGGGCGGCGATGAAGTCCTTGAACTCGGAGATCACCGGGGTGAAGCAGGTGTGCAGCTCACCGAGGACGGCGTAGCAGTCGGCGTCCTCGGCGACCAGGACAAGCAGCCGGCCGAAGTCGGTGCCGCGCAGCTCTCCGCGTTTGAGCTGGACGCGGTGGACGGAGACGAAGTGCCGTGGCCGGATGAGGACTTCGGCACTGATGCCGGCCTCGCGCAGGACCGCCCTGACGTTGTCCGCGATGGTGGTCAGCGGGTCCTCATGGCCCGAGTTGGCCGCGATCAGCGCCCGGGTGCGCTCGTACTCCTCGGGGTGGAGGATGGCGAAAACCAGATCCTCCAGCTCGGTCTTGAGCGCCTGCACCCCCAGCCGCTCGGCCAGCGGAATCAGCACGTCACGGGTGACTTTGGCGATTCTCGCCTGCTTCTCCGGGCGCATCACGCCCAGGGTGCGCATGTTGTGCAGCCGGTCCGCGAGTTTGATCGACATCACGCGTACGTCGTTGCCGGTGGCGACGAGCATCTTGCGGAAGGTCTCGGGCTCGGCCGCCGCGCCGTAGTCGACCTTCTCCAACTTGGTGACGCCGTCCACCAGATAGGTGACTTCCTCGCCGAACTCCGCCCGTACCTGATCGAGCGTCACCTCGGTGTCCTCGACGGTGTCGTGCAGCAGCGAGGCCGTCAACGTGGTGGTTTCGGCGCCCAGTTCGGCCAGGATGAGGGTGACGGCCAGCGGATGCGTGATGTACGGCTCGCCGCTCTTGCGGAACTGGCCCCGGTGGGACGTTTCCGCGAGGACGTACGCGCGCCGCAGCACCGCCAGGTCGGCGTCGGGGTGGTGGGCCCGGTGCGCCTCGGCGACGTGCCCGATGGCGTCGGGCAGCCGGTCGCGCGAGGTGGGGCCCAGCAGGGCGGCCCGGCCCAGCCTGCGGAGGTCGATCCTGGGAAGGCCGCGTCGGCGACTCTGTGCGTCAGGATTCGTGGCCTCTGCACTCATGGGGCACCTCCGGCAGCATCGACCGGCGGTGGAAAGGCAGGCGCGCCCTCCGGGCCGGTGCTTGATGCTACCGACCCCACCACGTGGCGCAGTCCGGCTCTCGCTCAGCGTGAACCGGATCACCCATTCGAGCGAAGGTTCAGGCCACGGCCGTTTCAACCGCCGCGAGCAGCGCCGGGTCGATCACACCTTCGGCGACGATCACGGCGGGGCCGGTCATCTCGATCTCGCCGTCGGGGAACTCCGTGATCACCAGGGTCCCGCCCGGGAGGTCCACCGTGTACGTCACGGGGGCGCCGGTGACGGCGGGGTCCGCGCCGTCCCTGCGGGCCGCCGCCACGGCGACCGCGCACGCGCCGGTGCCGCACGAGCGGGTTTCGCCGGAGCCGCGCTCGTACACGCGCATCGCCACGTGGCCGGGGCCCCGGTCGACGACGAACTCGACGTTCACACCCTCCGGGTAGACGGCGGCCGGGCTGTACGGCGGCACCGAACGCAGTTCGCCCGCGTGGGCCAGGTCCTCGACGAAGGCGACCGCGTGCGGGTTGCCCATGTTGACGTTGCGGGCGGGCCAGCTACGGCCCTCCACCTCGACGGTGACGCCCTCTTCCGGCAGCACGGCGCGGCCCATGGAGACCGTGACGTCGCCGCTCTTGGCGATGTGCGCCTTCTTGACCCCGCCCCGGGTGGCGATCGCCAGGTCGCCCTCCTCGACGAGCCCGGCGCGCTGGAGGTACCCGGCGAAGACGCGCACACCGTTGCCGCACATCTCGGCGATCGAGCCGTCCGAGTTGCGGTAGTCCATGAACCACTCGGCCTCGCCGGCCATGGCCTTCGCCTCGGGGTGCGCGGCGCTGCGCACGACGTGGAGCAGCCCGTCGCCGCCGATGCCGGCCCGGCGGTCGCAGAGGCGGGCGACGGTGGTGGCGGGCAGGTCGACGGTGTTGTCCGGGTCGGGGAGGATCACGAAGTCGTTCTCGGTCCCGTGGCCCTTGAGGAAGGTGAGCGGCGAGGTGTTGTTCACGCCGTCAATCGTACGGGTGCCCACTGACAACGGGCCGGGAGCTCCGGGACGACGGGCCGCGGGGGAATGCGCCCCCGTCAGGATCAGCGGCACCGGACTGCGCCGGGCCGAAGCCGGGCCGCGGTGCTCAGCGCAGCCGGGCCACGCGCCAGACGGCCAGGGCCACCGCCGCCGCCAGGCCGACCACGTACAGCCCGATCACGCGCCAGTCGGGGCGCTCGCCCGAGCCGCGCGCGGGCAGGCCGGGCCAGGTATAGCCGACGCGGCGGGCGGCCATCATGCCCCAGCCGGCGGCGCAGCAGCTGATCAGGAGGCCGAGCATGGCCACGACGGGGCCGCCGTCGCCGAACTCGAAGGCGAGCGGGAAGGCGAACATCAGCGAGCCCATGGCCGCGAGCATCACGATCGGCGCGAGCTGCCAGATCCGCAGCCTGCGCTGCGGGCGGATCTCGACCTCGACCTCGCCGCCCTCGGCGAGCACGCCGTCGTCCTGCGGTCCGTCGGGGGTGAGGCCGACGGCTCCCGGAACGGCGGGGCCCAGGGCGCCGACGGTCAGCTCGGCGGGGCTCGGCTCCGGGGCGTCGCGGTGGGCGGGCTCCCGTCCGGCGTCGCTCACGTCCGGCCCTTCCGACACTGCCGTCACTTCCGAAGGACCCGGTCGCGCGGGCTCGTCCCGCGTTCCGTGCTCTCTGTCGCGAGGGCCGGCCTCCATCGCCACGCGCCCTCCCAACTCGGACTCCACTGGTCGATCGAGGTCGATGATGGCACGCGCGCGGGTGCCTGAATGACCGGCGGTGCGTCCCGATGCCATCACGTGATCAGGCTGTGACCGCTCGTTCGACCAACACCAGCGCCTGCTGCGGGAGTTCCCCGCGGTGCTCGGCGGCGCCGCTCAGCCAGTGCACGCGCGGGTCCCGGCGGAACCAGGAGTCCTGGCGGCGCGCGAAGCGCTTGGTGGCGCGGACGGTCTCGACGCGCGCCTCGTCCTCGGTGCACTCCCCCGCGAGCGCCGTGAGCACCTGCTGGTAGCCCAACGCGCGCGATGCGGTACGCCCCTCCCGCAGCCCCTGGGCCTCCAGCGCGCGCACCTCGTCCACCAGGCCGGCCTCCCACATCCGGTCGACCCGGACGGCGATGCGCTCGTCGAGCTCGGGGCGGCCGACGTCGACGCCGATCTGCACGGTGTCGTACACGGAGTCGTGGCCGGGCAGGTTGGCGGTGAACGGCTTGCCGGTGATCTCGATGACCTCCAGGGCCCGCACGATCCTGCGGCCGTTGCTGGGCAGGATCGCACGCGCGGCGTCGGGGTCGGCCCCGGCCAGCCGCCGGTGCAGCGCGCCGGACCCGTCCTGCTCCAGTTCGCGCTCCAGACGCGCGCGTACGTCGGGGTCGGTGCCGGGAAAGTCGAGCACGTCGATCGCCCCGCGCACATAGAGGCCGGAGCCGCCCACGAGGACGGGAGTGCGGCCCTCGGCGAGCAGCCGGTCGATCTCGGCGCGGGCGAGCTTCTGGTACTCGGCCACGCTGGCGGGCTCGGTCACGTCCCAGATGTCCAGGAGGTGGTGGGGCACTCCGCCGCGCTCGTCGAGCGTCAGCTTGGCGGTGCCGATATCCATCCCCCGGTAGAGCTGCATCGAGTCGGCGTTGACGACCTCGCCGCCGAGCTGCTGGGCGAGGAAGACACCCAGATCGGACTTTCCGGCCGCTGTGGGACCGACGACGGCGATGACCCGCGGTGCGGGAGCTGCAGTTCTCACGGTCACAGTCTCGCAAACCTCGGCGACCGTCCCCGAACGAGCTACGTGACGGGGCGCATGCGGGTTCGTTGCCTGTTGCGAGGTTCCGACCGCCGGTTTGCCGGACCGGTGCCCCCGGGCGACGCAATGAGGCGCTCCGGACGGGGTGGGATTTCGCCCACACGAGTACGCTATGGAGTTGATATGGGCGTTTTTTCAATTTTTCGCCGTAAGGCCGATGCGGCTGTAGCGGAGTCAACAGAGGAGGCGAAGGCCGCCACCCTGACGGCCGAGGAGGCCGTGGAGGGCGAGCCCGAGGCCGTCGCCGAGACGGATTCCGAGCCTGCCGCGGAGGCCGCGGCGGAGGAGCCCGCCGAAGAGGCCGCCGCGGAGGGCGTGGAGATTCCCAAGCAGCAGTCGGCGGAGGAAGCGGCGGACAGCGAGGCGGGCGAGAGCGCCCGGAAGTAACGTGGCGTACGCACACATTTCGTACGTTCCCCTGGTCGAGGGCGCACGGCTCCCGAGATGAGGGCAGAGGGAAGGTGACCACATGGGCTTCCTGGACACCCTGAAGGCCAAGCTGGCCCCCGCCAAGGACAAGGTCTCCGACTTCGCGCAGCAGCACGAGGACAAGATCGGGCAGGGGCTGGACAAGGTCGCCAAGACGGTCGACGAAAAGACCAAGGGCAAGTACAGCGACAAGATCCACACAGGTACGGGGAAGGCCAAGGACGCCCTGGACCGGATCTCGCACAAGGACGACGGCGGCACCCCGCCACCGACGGCCTGATCACCTCGGGGACGGCCGTGGAGCGCACCAGCTCCACGGCCGTCCCCGTGTGGTGTCGCGGCGCGCCGCTTCCAGGCGGCCCGGCCGGGATCCGGTGTCGCTCAGGACCAGTCGCTCAGGACCAGACGGCGACGAAGTACCCCACGCCGTACGGCGCGTCCTCGTACAGCAGCCGGCCTCCCAGGTCCGCGCCCTCCGCGGCGCCCGCCAGCACCTGCCAGGGTGCCCGGCCGGCCGCCTTCAGCTCGTACGCGAGCTCCGCGTCCAGCTCCAGCAGCGCGCGCGTGTCGGCGGCGCCCAGCGCGCGCGCCGCCCCCTCGTCGAAGGCGGCGGCGCGCTCGTCGAGGTAGCCGGGGGCCTTGAGGGTGCGGCAGGCGCTGCCGTCGCCCATCACCAGGAGGGCGACCCGGTCGGCCCTTGCGCCCAGGTTCCGGCCCGCGTCGGCGCAGCGTGCGGCCTCCAGGGGCTCGCCCACTCCGAGTCCCTCGACCGGGGCGTCCGACCAGCCGGACCGTTCCAGCAGCCATGCGCCGACGGCGAGCGAGGGCGGCAGCTCCCGCTCCTCGCGCGCGTCGCCGTCGGCCGGCGCCGGGCCGAGCGTGACGCGGAGGTCCACGCCGAAGCCCGCGAAGGACCCGGGCGCGCCCTGGGGGTGCGGGCCGCGCGCCGCCTGGTCGGCCGGTCCGACCACGACGAGCAGATCGGGCCGGGAGGCCGCCAGCAGCCCCACGGCGTCGGCGCAGGCCTTCCGCGCGGCATCGAGCTCCGGCGCGGCACCGGAGGCGACCGCGGGCACCAGCAGCGGCGGACAGGGGCAGACAGCGGCGGCTACGAGCATGATCCGCAGCGTAGTGGGTGCGCCCGGCTTCGGCCCCGCACGGGGCGCCGCGAACCGGCCATACCGCGCGAGCCGAGCCCGTACAGACCGCTCGCCCGCCTCGTCAGCCGGAACCCGCCACGCGCGCGTGAGCGAGCCGCCGGTGAGCGGCTGCGCCTACGCGCGCGTGGATGGGGCGCACGGGGTGAGCGACGCGCTCGTCCTCGGCCGCGCTGCGCCTACGCGCGCGTGGACGGCGCCTCGCACGACGTGCGGCTCAGACGACGCTGCATCCGCCCGTCGCGGCCGGCAGCGGCTCGGGGACGCCGATCTTCGGCAGGCCGAGCATCACACCGGCGGGCTGCGCCGGGGCCGCGTTGCGCTTCTCCCAGGCGTCGCCCGCGCGGGTGCGGCGCACGGCGCCGGTCGGGCCCTCGGCCAGCAGGTGGTGCGGGGCGGCGTAGGTGATCTCGACGGTCACCACGTCACCGGGGCGCACGTCCTGCTCCGGCTTGGTGAAGTGCACCAGACGGTTGTCGGGGGCGCGGCCGGAGAGCCGGTGCGTGCTGCCGTCCTTGCGACCCTCGCCCTCGGCGACCATGACCTCCAGGGTGCGGCCGACCTGCTTCTTGTTCTCCTCCCAGGAGATCTCCTCCTGGAGGGCCACCAGGCGCTCGTACCGCGCCTGCACGACCTCCTTGGGGATCTGCCCCTCCATGGTCGCCGCGGGGGTGCCGGGGCGCTTGGAGTACTGGAAGGTGAAGGCGTTCGCGAAGCGGGCCTCGCGGACCGCGTGCATGGTCTGCTCGAAGTCCTCCTCGGTCTCGCCGGGGAAGCCCACGATGATGTCGGTGGAGATGGCCGCGTGCGGAATGGCGGCGCGGACCTTCTCGATGATCCCGAGGAAACGCTCCTGCCGGTAGGAGCGGCGCATCGCCTTGAGGATGGTGTCCGAGCCGGACTGCAGCGGCATGTGGAGCTGCGGCATCACGTTCGGGGTCTCGGCCATCGCGGCGATCACGTCGTCCGTGAAGTCGCGCGGGTGCGGCGAGGTGAAGCGGACCCGCTCCAGGCCCTCGATCTTGCCGCAGGCGCGCAGCAGCTTGGAGAAGGCCTCGCGGTCGCCGATGTCCGAGCCGTACGCGTTGACGTTCTGGCCGAGCAGGGTGATCTCGGAGACGCCCTCGGCGACCAGCGCCTCCACCTCGGCGAGGATGTCGCCGGGGCGGCGGTCCTTCTCCTTGCCGCGCAGTGCGGGGACGATGCAGAAGGTGCAGGTGTTGTTGCAGCCGACGGAGATGGAGACCCAGGCCGCGTAGGCGGACTCGCGCCGGGTCGGCAGCGTCGAGGGGAACGCCTCCAGCGACTCGGCGATCTCGACCTGCGCCTCTTCCTGGATGCGGGCGCGCTCGAGGAGCACCGGCAGCTTGCCGATGTTGTGCGTGCCGAAGACGACGTCCACCCAGGGCGCCCGCTGGACGATGGTGTCGCGGTCCTTCTGGGCCAGGCAGCCGCCGACGGCGATCTGCATCCCGGGCCGCTTCGTCTTCATCGGGGCGAGCCGGCCGAGATTGCCGTACAGCTTGTTGTCGGCGTTCTCGCGCACCGCGCAGGTGTTGAAGACGACGACGTCGGCGTCACCGTCGCTGCCCTCGGGCGCGCGTACGTAGCCCGCGCCCTCCAGGAGGCCGGACAGCCGCTCGGAGTCGTGCACGTTCATCTGGCACCCGTAGGTGCGCACCTCGTACGTTTTCAAACCCTCTACCTCGCTCATCTCGTACACCAGGGTACGAGGTCGCACCGACAGCCCGCCCCGCCCTTCCCCGACCCCGGGCCTGGCCATCACGGGGAGTGAGCTGGCAGGATCGCGCCATGCTCCAGGCCCTCCCCCGCGTCAGCCGCCGCCGTGCCCTCCAGGGGGCGGTCGCGGCCCTGGTGGTGTTCGGGCTGCTGCTGTGGTGGCTGCTGTCGCTGGGCGCCGCGCGGCCGTCGGGAACGATCACGTTCAGTACGGGCGTACGGACCGGGGTCTACCAGCGGTACGGCGAGCTGCTCGAGCGGGCGCTCGCCGACGATCTGCCCGAGGTGGACGTCCGGCTCCAGACCAGCGAGGGCTCGCAGCAGAACCTGAAGCGGGTGGCCACCGGGCAGGCCGACTTCACCATCGCGACCGCCGACGCGGTGGCCAAATACCTCCGCGACGGCTCCGTCGGGGCCGACCGGCTGCGCGGCTGCGCCCGCCTCTACGACGACTACGTCCAGCTCGTCGTGCCCCGCGACTCACCGGTGCACACGACGGCGGACCTGCGCTCCAAGCGGGTCGGCATAGGCCAGCCCGGGTCGGGGGTGCGGCTGCTCGCGCAGCGGCTGATGACCGCCGCCAAGCTGGATCCGGCGCGGGACATCACTCCGGTGTCGGCGGGCATCGACACCATGCCGGAGCTGCTGCGGACCGGGAAGATCGACGCGTTCTTCTGGTCGGGCGGGCTGCCCACCACGGCGGTGCTGCGGCTGTCCCAGCAGGACCAGATCCGGCTGGTGCCGCTGGGCGACCTGGTCACCGAGCTGCACGCCGAGGACGGTCTCACCGGTTTCTACCGGGCGGCGACCATGCCCGCCGACGCCTATCCGCAGGCGCAGCGGGGCGTCGCCGTACCGACGATCGCGGTGCCGAACCTGCTGGTCACCACGGACCGCACGGATCCGGGTCTGACCGAGGAGTTCACCCATACGGTGATCCGCAGCAGGGACACCATCGGCCGCGAGGTGCACGCCGCGCAGCTGGTGGACCTGCGCACCGCGATCTACACGGACCCGCTGCCGCTGCACGACGGCGCCCGCCGCTACTACCTCTCGACCAAGCCCTGACCCAGGTCACCGGCAGGCGGCCGGGCGCGCGCTCAGCCGGTCGGCGAGGTGCGCGGCACCCGGAGCGTCACCCGCAGGCCGTGCGGCTCGTGGTGGGCGTACGTGATGGTGCCGTCGCCCGCCGCGAGCAGGATCCGCGAGATGGACAGGCCCAGGCCCGAGCCCTTCACGTTCTGATGCCGGCCCGAGCGCCAGAACCGGTCCCCGATCCGGCTGAGTTCGTCGTCGGTCAGGCCGGGTCCGAGGTCGGTGACGGTGATCTTCGAGTAGTCGCCTTCGGCGGCGACGGCGACCGTGACCTCCTCACCCTCCGGAGTGAACTTCAGTGCGTTGTCGATGACGGCGTCCAGGGCGCTGGAGAGCGCCACCGGGTCCGCCCAGGCGGTGACGGCGGCCCGCCGCTCGGTGAGCCGCACGCCCTTGTCCTCGGCGAGCGGACGCCAGGCCTCCACCCGCTCGCCCGCCAGCGCGCCGATGTCGGTGAGCCGGAGGTCCGCCTCGGCGTGCTCGGCCAGCGCCAGGCCCAGCAGGTCGTCGAGCACCTGGGCCAGGCGCTTTCCCTCGGCGCGCACCGAGGCGATCTCCTCGTTCCCTTCGGGCAGTTCGAGCGCGAGGAGTTCGATGCGCAACAGCAGGGCGGAGAGCGGGTTGCGCAGCTGGTGGGAGGCGTCGGCGACGAAGGCGCGCTGCTGGTCCAGCACGTCCTCGACGTTGTCCGCCATCTCGTTGAACGACCGGGCCAGCCTTCTGAGTTCCGGAGGTCCCCCGGCGACCGCGACGCGTGACTTCATGCGCCCGGTCGCGATGTCGTGGGTGGCCGCGTCCAGGACGCGTACGGGCCGCAGCACCCAGCTGGTGAGCCGGAAGGCCGCGCCGACGGCGAGCAGCATCGCCGCCACCTCGCCCGCCGCGATGAGCAGCCAGCCGCGCAGCACCGCCGAACGCATGTGCCCGGTGGGCGAGTCGGTGACCACCACGGCGATCACATCGCCCTCGCGCACCACCGGGGAGGCCACCACGAGCCGTCCGCGCCGCCACGGCCACACCTGGGGCGGATCGTGGCTCCTGCGGCCCGCCAGCGCCTCCTGGAAGGCGTCCTTGCCCCTACTGTCGTCCGGCACGCCCCAGCCTCGGGGGGCGCTCGCCATGGCCACGCTGTTGCGGAAGAAGACGCCCGCGCGGATCCCGTACAGCTCGTGGTAGCGGGCGAGTTCCTCCTCCAGGGTGGCCAGGCGCTCCTTGCTGCTGGTGTCCTTGTCGTCGGCGGCGCTGACGAACTGGGCGAGCGCCGCGAAGCGCGCGGTGTCGTCGATCCGGTCGACGACCACCTTCTGCTGCTGGGCGGAGGCGACGCTGATCGCGAGCGGGAAGCCCAGCGCCATCAGGACGAGGGCGAGCAGGAAGATCAGCAGCGGCAGGAGTCGCGTACGCACCGGGGCGTCGGGCCTTACAGCGCGGCCGGGGCGACGAGCCGGTAGCCGACGCCGCGCACGGTCTCGATCAGGGCCGGCATCCGCAGCTTGGAGCGCAGGGAGGCGACATGCACTTCCAGGGTGCGCCCCGTGCCCTCCCAACTGGTGCGCCACACCTCGCTGATGATCTGCTCGCGCCGGAAGACCACCCCGGGCCGCTGGGCGAGCAGCGCGAGCAGGTCGAACTCCTTGCGGGTGAGCTGGACGCACTCGCCGTCGACGCTGACCCGGCGGGTGGGCAGCTCGATGTGGACGCGCCCCAGCCGCAGGGCGGCCGCCGGGATCGCGCCGCTGTCCTCGCCCGTGGTGGTGCGGCGGCTGACCGCGTGGATGCGCGCCAGCAGCTCGCCGGTGTCGTAGGGCTTGACCACGTAGTCGTCGGCGCCGAGGTTCAGGCCGTGGATGCGCGAGCGGACGTCCGCGCGCGCGGTGACCATGATCACCGGGATGGCGGTGCGCTTGCGGATCTTCCCGCAGACCTCGTAGCCGTCCTGGTCGGGCAGCCCGAGGTCGAGCAGGACGACCCCGAAGGGCTCCTTGGGGGCGCGGTCGTCGGGCAGCAGCGCCCGCAGCGCCTCCTCACCGTTGCGCGCGTGCACCACGGCGAAGCCGTGCTTGGCGAGCACGGCGGACAGGGCCGCGGCGACGTGGTCGTCGTCCTCGACGAGCAGCAGTCTCATCGTCCCCCCTCCGTAGTCGTCGCCAGGCATGTACTCCCGCATCCACGCCCATGCCGCGGGGGTGCGTCAAGGGGACACCCACCGGAGCGCGGCATCCGTTACGCAGCCGGTATTGCATCGCGCGCCCCCTTCACAGAGAGTGCCACCCCGCTACCCGATCGTGATGCTCAATTTCCGCTCAGATGTAATGACGCTGGTCGTAGCGGCGCACTACGTTCCTCCCCAACCGAGGAAGAGCGGAGCTGGAAGCCGATGAGCGGAGTATCAGTGGCCAAGGACGCCGAGGACGCGGCACCCGCGTCGGGCGACCTGGTCGTGCTGAGCAACGTCAACAAGCACTTCGGCGCGCTGCACGTGCTCCAGGACATCGACCTGACGATCGCGCGCGGCGAGGTCGTCGTCGTGATCGGACCGTCGGGGTCCGGAAAGTCCACGCTGTGCCGCACCATCAACCGCCTGGAGACGATCGACTCCGGGGCGATATCGATCGACGGGAAGCCGCTGCCGCAGGAGGGCCGCGAACTGGCCCGGCTCCGCGCCGACGTCGGCATGGTCTTCCAGTCGTTCAACCTCTTCGCGCACAAGACCGTGCTGGAGAACGTCATGCTGGGCCAGACCAAGGTCCGCAGGACGGAGAAGAAGCAGGCCGAGGCCAAGGGCCGCGCCCTGCTCGACCGGGTCGGCGTGGGCACCCAGGCCGACAAGTACCCGGCGCAGCTGTCCGGCGGACAGCAGCAACGCGTCGCCATCGCACGCGCGTTGGCGATGGACCCGAAGGTCATGCTCTTCGACGAGCCCACCTCCGCGCTCGACCCGGAGATGATCAACGAGGTCCTGGAAGTCATGCAGCAGCTGGCGCGCGACGGCATGACGATGATCGTCGTCACCCATGAGATGGGCTTCGCCCGCTCCGCCGCCAACCGCGTCGTCTTCATGGCCGACGGCAAGATCGTCGAAGAGGCCACGCCCGACCAGTTCTTCAGCAACCCGCGCAGCGACCGGGCCAAGGACTTCCTGTCGAAGATCCTTCACCACTGAGGCTCCCCGCGGACCCGGAGCGGCTGCCCGAGTGCGGCTCCTCCCCCACCGGCGCCACCGGCCGACGGCCCCCACATCTGAGCGATTCAAGCGATACGAGGGATGTTCACATGAAGCTCCGCCAGTCCGCCGCCTTCGCGGCGATCGCTGTGCTCGCGCTGACCGCGACCGCCTGCGGCGGCAAGTCCGGCTCCGCGGGCGACAAGCAGGCCGCCAAGCCCGGCCAGTCGGGCGCCCCGCAGCTGCCCACGTACACCGTGGCCAAGGACGTCACCGTCGACTCCCCCACGTTCAAGGCCGCCAAGGCCCGCGGCAAGCTGATCATCGGCTCCAAGGCCGACCAGCCCTACCTCGGCTTCGAGGACCAGTCGACCAAGGTGCGCTCCGGCTTCGACGTCGAGATCGCCAAGATGATCGCCGCCGACCTCGGCTTCACCGACAAGCAGATCGAGTGGAAGACCGTCGACTCCGGCATCCGTGAGACCGCGATCTCCAAGGGCCAGGTCGACTACTACGTAGGCACCTACACGATCAACGACAAGCGCAAGAAGCTGGTCGGCTTCGCGGGCCCGTACTACAAGGCCGGCGCCGACCTGCTGGTCCGCAAGGACGAGACCTCGATCACCGACAAGAGCACGGTCAAGGGCAAGAAGGTCTGCTCGATCGTCGGCTCCACCCCGCTCCAGGAGATCAAGAAGCCGGAGTACGGCGCGAAGGTCGTCGAGCTCGCCAAGTACTCCGACTGCGTGCAGCAGCTGCTGACCAAGCAGGTCGACGCGGTCACCACCGACGACTCGATCCTCAAGGGCTACGCGGCCGCCAACCCCGGCAAGCTCAAGGTGACCGGCCACCCCTTCACCCAGGAGCCGTACGGCGTCGGCATGAACAAGGACGACAAGGCGCTGCGCGACTTCGTCAACACCTCGATCGAGAAGCACGTCCAGGACGGCACCTACAAGAAGATCTACGAGGCGACCCTCGGTCTGTCGGACGCCAAGTACGTCGCCCCGCCGGCCGTCCAGCGCTACTGATCCGGTCGCACCCGTACGGGTGTCACCGAGACGGCGCGGTTGACCGCGCCGACGCCGACCCGGCCGGCTGAGCCGCCCTCCACGCGCGCGTGGAGGGCGCTCCCGGCCCTGCCCGCCCAGCCGCCCGCCGACGCGGAGACCTCATGAACGTACTGCTCGACAACTTCTCGGAATTCCGTGACGGCTTCATAGGAACCGTGGAGATCACCGCCGTCAGTTCGGTCATCGCCCTGGTCCTCGGGCTGCTGCTGGCCGGATTCCGGGTCTCGCCGGTGCCGCCGCTGCGCTTCTTCGGCACCGCCTGGGTGACGCTGCTGCGCAACACCCCGCTGACCCTGCTGTTCCTCGTCTTCTTCTTCGTCGTCCCGGAGATCTTCTTCCCCGGGATGAGCCCCTTCCTGCTCGGCTCGCTCGCCCTCGGCTTCTACACGGCCTCCTTCGTGTGCGAGACGGTCAGGTCCGGCATCAACACCGTGCCGCTGGGCCAGGCCGAGGCCGCCCGCTCGATCGGGATGACGTTCACGCAGACCCTGCGCCTGATCGTGCTGCCGCAGGCCACCCGGACCGTCATCCCGCCGCTGAGCTCGATCTTCATCGCGCTCACCAAGAACTCGGCCATCGCCGGCGCCTTCAGCGTCACCGAACTCTTCGGCTGGCAGAAGCTGATGAGCGACCAGGGCTACGACATCGTCCCCGTCTTCGTCTGGGTCGCACTGGGCTACCTGGTCGTCACCTTCGCCATCAGCGGCGCCTTCCGCCTGCTGGAGAGCCGTATGGAGGTCGCCCGATGAGCGCCAGCGTTCTCTACGACGCCCCGGGCCCCAAGGCCGTCGTACGCAACCGGATCTACGCCGTCCTCGGCTCGCTCGCCATCCTCGCGCTGCTCGCCGTGAGCATCGTGCGGCTCTCGGACAAGGGCCATCTCGCCCCCGAGATGTGGGACATCTTCAACTACTCGGGCATCCGGGAGAACATCGCCGACGGCGTCGTCGCCACCCTGAAGGCCTTCGGCCTCGCGGCGGTCGGCTCGCTCGTCCTCGGTGTGCTCCTGGCGGTCGCCCGGCTCTCCGACCACAAGCCGGTCCGCTGGGCCGCGACGGGCTTCATCGAGCTGTTCCGCTCGATCCCGCTGCTGATCACCATCTACGCCGTCTGGGTCGGTTTCCTGACCGACTACTCGATGTGGGCGCTGGCACTCGGCCTGTCGATCTACAACGGCTGCGTCCAGGCCGAGGTGCTGCGCGCGGGCGTCAACTCCGTGCCCAAGGGCCAGCGCGAGGCGGCGTACGCGCTCGGCATGAGCAAGACCCAGGTCATGGTCAGCGTGCTGATGCCGCAGGCGGTCCGGGCGATGCTGCCGACGATCATCAGCCAGCTGGTGGTGACCCTCAAGGACACCTCGCTCGGCTTCATCATCCTCTACCCCGAACTGCTCCAGACGGCCCGTCTGATCGCGAGCAACACCCAGGTCAACGGCCAGTATCCGTACGTGTCGACGATCGTCGTCATCGGCTGCATCTACGTGGCGATGTGCCTGGCGCTCTCCGGGCTCGCCACCTGGATCGAGCGGCGCGGCCGACGTGCGAAGACCGGCATCACCATGGCCCCGGCGGCGGCCCCGGTGACCGCCGCCGACCCGGTCGGTGCGGTCGTGGGCGCCGGTGCCGAAGTGCCCGACGGGCGGGACGGTACGACAAACTGACGGACTATGAGGCAGTGGCGCTCGCGTCACTGCCTCCGTCACTTGACGCAAGCACCCGCAGTGGGTTGCATACGTTCTGTGATCGTGCACCGGCTCCATAGCGCCACCTGCCAGCCGTCCCGCCGGGCCCAGGGAGCCACGCCGTGGACCCGGTGATCGTCGTCGGCGCCGGTCCGGTCGGACTCGCGCTCGCCCTCTCCCTCGCGGCCCAGAAGGTGCCCTCCGTCGTCCTGGACGAGGGATCCGGCGGCGAGGAGCCCCGCCCGGTCCGTACGGCCGTCCTGCGGCCCGACACGGCCGCCTTCACGGAACGGCTCGGCTGCGCCGCGGTACGCGACGAGGGGGCCCGCTGGACGGGCTGGCGGGCCATGCGGCGGGGCACCCTGCAACGTCAGGTCTCCTTCGGAGACGGTCTCGACGGCGGCCCCTCACCGGTCCATCTGCCCCAGCACGCCCTGACCCGGGACCTGCGGGACGCGGCGGCCGCCTCCCGGCTCGTCCAGCTGGCGCCCCGGAGCCGTCTGGACGCCCTGGAGCAGGACGACAACGGCGTCGCCGCCCACACCACCGACCCGGGCGCCACCTGGTGGCGCGGCAGCTACCTGGTGGGCTGCGACGGCGCCCGCTCCACCGTGCGCAAGCTCCTCGACGTCCGCTTCGCCGGGCGTACGGCGGTGGAGCGGACAGCCGTCGTCGCCCTGCGCACCGAACTGCCCTGGCCGGGCGAGGCGTTGCTGCACCGGCTGCCTCCGTGGCGCACCGGCGGCGACGAGGTGACGGCCCGTCCGCTGCCCGGCGGAGCCTGGCGCATCGACTGGCTGCTGCCGCCCCGCGCCGAACTCGTCACCCCGGACGCGCTGACGGGCCGACTCCGCGACACGCTGGCCGGGTGGTGCGGCACGACCCCGTCGTACGGGCTCCTGGACACCGGTGTGTACACGCTCCACCACCGCCTCGCCCGCCGCTGGCGGGTGCGCCGCGCCTTCCTCGCCGGGGACGCCGCCCACCTGCTGGGCGCGGTCGGCATCCAGGGCCTCGACGAGGGGCTGCGGGACGCCTCGAACCTGGCCTGGAAGCTGGCGCAGGCCTGGCACCACGGCGCCTCCGAAGTACTGCTCGACAGCTACCAGACGGAGCGCCGCGCGAGTGTCGCCGCCCGGCTGCGCGCCGCCGACCAGGCGATGCCGGTCCTGCGCGGCGGCGGAGGGCTGCGGTCGTACATCCCGGGCGCCGCGCGCAGCCACGACACGCTGCTCGCCGACGGCCACCTGGGGCACGGCCCGCTCGGGGCGCCCCCCGCCTACCCGCACTCCCCCCTCGCACCCCCACCCGCCGAGGCGCACGCACCGGTCGGCACTGAAGTGGGAGCACCGGTCGAGGACGTCCCCGTCACGGCTCCGGACGGATCCACGGTGGCACTGCGCGACCGGCTGGGCCGGGGACGGCTCCTGGTGGTCCTCATCGCACCCGGCACCGGCGTCTGGGACCGGCGGCACTGGCTGACCGCCGGAGTGATGCCGCGCCTCGCGGCCGCGGTGAACTCCCTGCCCGCCGAGGCCGAGTTGCTGGTGGCGGAGGAGTACCCGGGAGCTGCGGCCCACAGCGTGCTGCTCGTACGCCCCGACGGGCACCTGGTCACCGCGTTCGCCGGGGTGTGGCCGGGCGAGCTGTACACGGCCGCCGACGCGGCGCGCGGCGGTGCCGTCGTCCACGCGCGCGTGGAGGACCGCACCGCGGACATCAATTGACCGACACGGGCGCACATGGTGTACTCCGGAACGTGACCGACACCGATGTGCGCCTGTGGCGGAGGGTCCATATGGACCTCGTCCGCTACGCGGGCTGCGTGTGTCGCCCGTCCTGCTGATTCGCCTCTCCCTCCTCGCGCCGCCGGGCCACTGTCCGGCGTACGCGCGCACACGCGAACTTCCCCAGGACGGTCCCCCGTGTCGCCTTCCGCGCACCCCCGTACGCCCGCTTCCACCCATGTCTCCCTGCCCGGGCCCGCCGCCTCCGCGCCGAGCCAGGCGGACCTGCTCGACTTCGCCCGCCGCACCGCGGCCGACGCCTCGCTCGTCGCCTCCCTGCCGCTCGACCCGCAGGGCAGGACCTGGATCCGGCTGGACGGCCCCGGCGGCAGCGAGGCCTGGCTGATCGGCTGGCCGCCGGGCACCGGCACCGGCTGGCACGACCACGGCGGCTCCCACGGCGCGTTCGCGACGGCGGCCGGGACGCTCAAGGAGGACTCCCTCGCGGCCAGGCTGCCGACGGAGGGGTGGAAGACGCTGGAACTCGCCGAGGACCTGGACCGTTCACGGAACGTGGAGGCCGGGAAGGGCCGGGCTTTCGGGCCGCACCACGTGCACGAGGTGCGCAACGAGTCGACGACCGAGCACACGATCTCGGTCCACGCGTACTACCCGCCGCTGCCCCTGATCCGGCGCTACAGCCGTACGGGCGCGGTGCTGCGGCTGGAGCACGTCGAGCGCCCGGAGGACTGGCAGTGAGCGAACGCCCGCTGGGAATCGACGAGTTGCTGGACCGGGTCCGCGAAGACCTGGACCGGGTCGGGGCACGGGAGGCGCACGACGCCGCGCGGGCGGGCGAGGCGCTCCTGGTCGACATCCGGTACGCGGCGCTGCGGGAGCGCGACGGCCTGATCCCCGGAGCGCTCGTGGTCGAGCGCAACGAGCTGGAGTGGCGCCTCGACCCGCAGGGCAGCCACCGCGCCCCGGAGGCCACCGGCCACGATCTGCGGGTCGTGGTGATCTGCAACGAGGGCTACGCGTCGTCCCTCGCGGCGGCGTCCCTGCGCCAGTTGGGGCTGCACCGGGCGACGGACCTGGTCGGCGGCTTCCAGGCGTGGCGCGCGGACGGGCTGCCGGTGACGGGGGCCGCCGAGTGACGCGGGGGCGGATGGGCCTGGCGGGCCTGGCGGATGACAGATGACAGATTTGAGACCTGACAATCCTGGCCGGACGACAGACGTGAGGGCTGCTGGTCCGCGGGCGTTCACCCGCTGACCAGCAGCTCAGTACGTCTCGTACAAGTCGTCCGCGGTTTCGCCCTCGGCTTCGAGGGCTTGGCGGACGACTCTGAGGGCCATGCCCTCCGGGTAGCCCTTGCGGGCCAGCATGCCGGCGAGGCGGCGGATGCGGCGGTCGCGGTCCAGGCCTCGGGTGGAGCGGAGCTTGCGGGCCACCAGCTCCCGCGCGGTCTCCTCCTCCTGGTCGGAGTCGAGCTGCCCGACGGCCTCGTCGACGACCGCCGAATCCACGCCCTTGGTGCGGAGCTCGCGGGCGAGTGCCCGGCGGGCCAGGCCGCGTCCGTGGTGGCGGGATTCGACCCAGGCCCCCGCGAACGCCGCGTCGTTGATCAGCCCGACCTCTTCGAAGCGGGAGAGGACTTCCTCGGCGACTTCGTCGGGGATCTCCCGCTTCTTGAGGGCGTCGGCCAGTTGCTTGCGGGTCCGGGGGGTCCCGGTGAGCAGGCGCAGGCAGATCGCCCTCGCCCGCTCAGCCGGGTCCTGCGGTGCCGGTTCCTTCTCGGCCCTCGACGAGTCGGCGCCGTCACCGAATCCCTCCGGGCCGGCCCGTCGGGAGCCGGCCCGCTTCGGGCCCGGCCGCCCGGACCGGGCCCGGTCGGGGCCCGTCCCGTCCGGCTCGGCCCATTCGGTCCTGCGTGTCATGGTCTAGCTCTTGGCAGCGGCGGCCTTGGCCGTCTTGGCCTTGGTGGCCGGGGCGGGCACGGATGCCGCCTCCGCCTCCGAGGTCGCACCGGCCGCGTCCGGGCCGGGCTCGGCCTTGGGCTCCTCGGGCCGGACGCCGACGCCCAGCTTCTCCTTGATCTTCTTCTCGATCTCGTTGGCGAGGTCGGGGTTGTCCTTCAGGAAGTTGCGGGCGTTCTCCTTGCCCTGGCCGAGCTGGTCGCCCTCGTACGTGTACCAGGCGCCGGCCTTGCGGACGAAGCCGTGCTCGACGCCCATGTCGATCAGACCGCCCTCGCGGCTGATGCCCTGGCCGTAGAGGATGTCGAACTCGGCCTGCTTGAAGGGCGGCGCGACCTTGTTCTTGACGACCTTGACGCGGGTGCGGTTGCCGACCGCGTCGGTGCCGTCCTTGAGGGTCTCGATGCGGCGGATGTCGAGGCGCACCGAGGCGTAGAACTTCAGGGCGCGGCCACCGGTCGTGGTCTCCGGCGAGCCGAACATCACGCCGATCTTCTCGCGGAGCTGGTTGATGAAGATCGCGGTGGTCTTGGACTGGTTGAGCGCACTGGTGATCTTCCGGAGCGCCTGGCTCATCAGGCGGGCCTGGAGGCCCACGTGCGAGTCGCCCATCTCGCCCTCGATCTCCGCGCGCGGCACCAGGGCGGCGACGGAGTCGATGACGATCAGGTCGAGGGCGCCGGAGCGGACCAGCATGTCGACGATCTCCAGAGCCTGCTCGCCGTTGTCCGGCTGGGACAGGATCAGGTTGTCGATGTCGACGCCGAGCTTCTTCGCGTACTCGGGGTCCAGGGCGTGCTCGGCGTCCACGAAGGCCACCTGGCCGCCGGCCTTCTGCGCGTTCGCCACCGCGTGCAGGGTCAGGGTCGTCTTGCCGGAGGACTCCGGTCCGTAGACCTCCACCACGCGGCCGCGCGGCAGACCGCCTACGCCGAGCGCCACGTCGAGCGCGGTCGACCCGGTGGGGATGACCTCGATGGGCTCGTTCGGCCGCTCGCCCAGGCGCATCACCGCGCCCTTGCCGAATTGCCGTTCAATCTGTGCGAGCGCGGCGTCCAGCGCCTTCTCGCGGTCGGTTCCTGCCATGGGTTCCACCCGGTTTGCTTGAGTCGATCGCTTCACGTCAAAGACGCTAACCCCTGCCACTGACAATGGGCCCCGGAGTCCCTCCCGCCTGTGGATAACCCCACCGGAAACCCGGCGGAACCCAAGTGAACAAAGGGCCCTGCTTCCATCTGAATGGATGTTCGATTTTGGTGTCAAGCGCACCACGCGGCACGGGCGAGGGTGCGGCCGGGCGGCTCCGGCCGTCGCCTCAGGCGCCGTCGCCGCCCGTCGGAGCGACCGGTTCCGCCGTCCGGCCCCGGCTCAGCGCACGCCGTACGCGCACCAGGGCGGAGTCTCCGGTCCGCTCGCGCCTGCCGTGCACGCGCGGGTCGTCCGTCACGTCGTAGCGCTTCACGTAGGCGCCCAGGAACGCCTGGAGCGTCGCCACGGCGGGGATCGCGATCAGCGCGCCGACCGCGCCCATCAGCGCGGTGCCCGCGATGACCGAGCCGAAGGCGACCGCCGGGTGGATGTCGACCGTCTTGGCGGTGAGCTTGGGCTGGAGCATGTAGTTCTCGAACTGCTGGTAGATCACGACGAACCCGAGGACCCACACCGCGTACCAGGGATCGACGGTGAAGGCGATCAGCATCGGCAGCGCGCCCGCCAGATACGTGCCGATGGTGGGGATGAACTGGGAGACCAGGCCCACCCAGACGGCGAGCACCGGGGCGTAGGGCACGCCCAGGATCTGCAGCAGGATGTAGTGCGCGACGCCGGAGATGAGCGCCATCAGGCCGCGCGAGTAGAGGTAGCCGCCGGTCTTGTCGACCGCGATCTCCCAGGCGCGCAGCACCTCTGCCTGGCGGGCGGGCGGCAGCATGGAGCAGACCGTGCGCCGCAGCCGGGGCCCGTCGGCCGCGAAGTAGAACGAGAAGAGGAAGATCGTCAGTACGCGGAAGAGGCCGCCCAGGACGGTGGCGGAGACGTCGAGGACACCGCTCGCGCTGTTCTGCACGTACTTCTGGAGCCAGTCCGAGTGGAGCAGGCTGTCCTGGACCTCGACGCGGGAGAGGTCGGTGTGGAACGACTGGTTGATCCAGCTGATCACCGAGTCGAGGTACTTGGGGAAGTGCTCGACCATGTCGACGATCTGGCCCGCCAGCATCGAGCCGAGCAGCACGATGAACCCGGCCGAGGCGATGATCACCGCGAAGAAGACGATGAAGGTGGCCAGGCCCCGGCGCATGCCGCGCGCGGACATCCGGCTGACGGCGGGCTCCACCGCGAGGGCGAGGAAGAACGAGATCAGGATGTTGATCAGCAGCCCGATGAGCTGGTGGAAGGCCCAGCTGCCGAGCTGGAAGCAGGCGTAGAGGGCGAGGGCGAGCACCATGGCGCGCGGCAGCCACCGGGGCATGCGCACGGCGCCGCCGGTCCCGGGCACGGGTGGCGGCCCGGCGGCCCCGGCGCCCGCGGCCGCGCCGGGCGCGGCCGGGGTCTCGCCCGCGGCCGCGTGCGGGACCACGCGCGCGTGGGCGCCGCCGTCCGTCGCGGACAGGCGGCCGTCCTCGGACAGGCGGCCGTCCTCGGACAGGCGGCCGTCCTCGGACAGGCGGCCGTCGCCCTCGGAACGCGGCTCTGCCTCGGAGCGGCCTTCGGCCTCGGGTCTGGGGTCGTTTCCGGCCGGGCGGCTGGCCCGGCGGTCTGTCTGGGTGTCGCTCTCGTCAGTCGGTGCCACGCAGCAAGTCTCGCCCATGCCTCGGACAGCGCGGGCCCTCAGCCCCGGATCGTCACCGCCTGTGGGCGGGCACGTCCATGGCGGTGCACACGGCCCGCCAGACGTCCTTGGCCTCCCAGCCCGCGTCGAGCGCCTCGTGCACGGTACGACCGCCCAGCTCGGCCATCACATGGTCGCGCGCGAAGGAGTCCGCGTACCCGGCGCCGAAGTGGTCGGCCATCCGCTCCCAGAAAATCGTCAACCGCATGACTCCAGTATCCAGCCCCTGAGAGTGCAGCCGGGGCCGTCGGGCTTGTCTGCGGCGCCCGGCGCCCTACGGTCGGACCATGGCCGGATCCGGAACATCACCCGAGACTGTCCGCACGTCCCGCACGCCGCTCGCCCGAGCCGAGCACTTCGTCTGGCTGACGGCCCGCGTGCTGGAGCAGCGGCGGTTCGCACACCACTTCCTCGGCGGCGGCGCCGACCCGGTGGAGACCGCACTCGCCGCCTACCAGAACGACGACGGGGGCTACGGGCACGCGCTGGAGCCCGATCTGCGCGGCCCCGTCAGCCAGCCCCTGCACACCGCGCACGCGCTGCGCGTCCTGGACTCCGTGGGCCGTGTGAGCGGTCGGCGGGCGGAGCGGATCTGCGGCTATCTGACGGCGGTCTCGACGCAGGAGGGGGCCCTGCCCGCGCTGCACCCGTCGGTGCGCGGCTATCCCGTGGCGCCGTTCGTGCAGATCGTCGACGACCCGCCCAGCGAGCTGCTGGCCACGGGGCCGGTGGTCGGGCTGCTCCACCGCAACCAGGTGTGGCACGCCTGGCTCTTCCGGGCGACGGACTTCTGCTGGGCGGCGGTCGACGCGCTGGAGAAGTCGCACCCGTACGAGATCGAGGCGGCGGTCGCTTTCCTGGACGGGGTGCCGGACCGCGCGCGGGCCGAGGCCGCGGCGGACCGGCTCGGGCGGCTGGTGCGCGAGCAGCGGCTCGCGGTGCTCGATCCGGACCGGCTCGAGGACTTTCCGGTCGCTCCCGGGTACGCCCCGGCCGAGCACCACTTTCCGCACGACTACGCGCGCGTGCCGGAGTCGCTGGCCCGCCGCTGGTTCACGGACGAGGAGATGGCGCGCTCGCTGGACCACCTCGCGGCCGAGCAGCGGGAGGACGGCGGCTGGCCCATCCACTGGCGCGAGTGGGCGCCGGGCACCGCTCTGGAGTGGCGGCCCATCGTGACGATCGAGGCACTGCGGACCCTGCGGGCGTACGGCCGCGCGCTCGACTGACGCCGGGCGCCCCGACAGCGGAGCGTCCGTCCCGTGGGGTGGGCCTTCCGCTGTCCCGTACGGGAAAGGCGGTCCGCCTTCCTGTTGCAGCTTCCCTGTGAGGAGGGTGGACCGCCTTTCCCGTACGGGGGCAGGCGGATGCCCTCCGTAGGCGCTGCCAGGCGGCGCTCAGCCGCCCATGGCCCGTACTCCCGCCGTCACCAGTACGGCGGCGGCGACGATCACCAGGAAGGGGGCGCGCAGCATCAGGGCGACGGCTGCCGCCGCGAGGCCTGCGCCTCGGGCGTCCAGCACCAGGTGCTGGCCGCTGCTGAAGGTCTGCTGGGCGGTGAGGGCGGCCAGCAGTGCGACCGGCAGCAGCGCGGCGAGCCGTCGCACCAGGGGCCGCTCCAGGGCCCCGGCGGGGACCAGGAGGCCGAGGAGCTTGACCAGGTAGCAGCCGACGGCGGTGGCGGCGATGGCGATCCAGACGTTCAACGCCCCGCTCCCTTCCCGGAGTTCCCGTCGGCCGGTACGGACTGGGTCCGGCCCTTCATGGTGTTCTCGCGGCCCTTGGCGGCGTCCGCGCGGCCCTTGAGGAACAGCACGAGGGGTGCGGCGAGCGCGGCCAGCAGGACCGGCGCCCCGGCCGGCAGCACCGGCAGGAAGCCCAGGGCCAGCAGGACCGCGACCCCGGCGGTGATCCGTTCCGTGGCGGTGGTGAGCATCGGCGCGAGCAGCGCCAGGAAAACGGCGGGGCTCGCCGCGTCCAGTCCCCACGCGTCGGTGTCGCCGATGGCCTCCGCGCCGGCGGCTCCGGCCAGGGTCGTCAGGTTCCACAGCACGTAGAGCGTGAGTCCGGTGACGGTGAAGCCGATCCGCGCGGCCCGGCGGGTGGGCTGGGCGAGGGTCACGACGGTCGTCTCGTCGATCACCCACTGGGCGGCGAACGGCCGCACCGCGCGCGGGAGTGCGAGCAGCTGCGACAGGCGTAGCCCGTAGAAGGCGTTGCGTACGCCCAGGAAGAAGGCTCCGGCCGCCGCCGTGAACGGGTTGCCGCCCGCGGCGAGCGCGCCCACCAGGGCGAACTGCGAGGCGCCGGTGAAGACGAGGAGGCTGAGCGCGCAGGTCTGGAGGAGGGTGAGCCCCGATCCCGCCGAGGTCACTCCGAAGGCGAAGCCCGAGAGCCCGACGGCCACGCCGACGCCGAGGGCGTCCCTGACGACGGCGGAGTCCGGCTTGCGCTCGTCCGGGAGGGTCGGGTCCGGCTCGGTGCCGCTGAGGGGGGAGCTTGCTGCGGCTCCGCTCTCAGGGCGTATTTCTGGGGGTGCTGACTGTTCTGCTGCCACGTCCGGGACGTTACGGGGGCGGGGCTCCCGCGTTCTTGTACGTTCTTGCGCGCTCCCTGCGGTATACGCCGGGCGTCACTCCCACGATGCGAGTGAAGTGGCGGTTGAGGTGCGGCTGGTCGGTGAAGCCGACGGCCACGGCGGCCTCCGCGGGCGCGGTCCCGGCCTCCAGGAGCAGCCGGGCCCGGCGGATGCGTTCGCCGGTGAGCCAGGTGTGCGGGGGCAGCCCGTACGCGCCCTTGAAGGCCCGCAGCAGCGCGAACGGGCTGGTCCCGAGGTCGTGGGCGAGCTGTTCCAGGGACGGCGGGTCCACCAGCCGCTCCTTCAGGAGGGCGCGTGCGGCGGCCGCCGTGCGGGCGCCGGCCGAGCCGGTGGTGCGCGCGGGCAGGGACTGTCCGTGGCGGCGCAGCAGGCGGGCGACGGCGACGCGGAACACGGTGTCGGCGGCGAGCGCGTTGCCCTGCTCGGCCGCCCGGTGCACCTCCTGGATGAGCAGGGCGGTGTCCGGGTCCTCGACGATGGTCTCGGCGAAGCCCGCGGTGCCGCGCAGGGTGGTGACCTCGGCGGCGATGTCGGCGATGAGCTGCGAGGAGGGGTAGAGCGTGGCGTACGTCCAGCCCTCGGGGACTCCGGCGTGGGCGGCGTGCGGCACCTCGGGATTGATCATGACGACGGTGCCGGGCCGCGCCCGTACGGTCTCGCCGGGCAGGACGACGTCCTCGATGCCGCCGCGTACCGCGCCGAAGACGAAGCCCTCGTGGCTGTGGCGGGAGAAGGAGTGGCTGACGTAGCGGGCGTGGAGCAGTTCGAGGCCCGGCAGTCCCGGGTACCGCCAGTGCCGTGCCCACTCCTCGGCCGCGTTCATATCCGCATTCTCGCAGCTCCGGGCCATTGTCAGTGGGTGGGTGCACGATGGGGACCATGGCAAGGACAGCGCTGGATTCCTTCTCTCCCGCGACCAGGGGCTGGTTCACGGGGGCCTTCACCGCGCCCACCGCCGCGCAGGAGGGCGCCTGGCGGGCGATCTCCGAGGGTTCGGACGTCCTGGTGGTCGCGCCGACCGGCTCGGGCAAGACCCTCGCCGCGTTCCTGGCCGCTCTGGACGGGCTGGCCGCCGCCCCGCCGCCCGCCGAGGCGAAGAAGCGCTGCCGGGTGCTGTACGTGTCGCCGCTGAAGGCGCTGGCGGTCGACGTCGAGCGGAATCTGCGCTCCCCGCTCACGGGCATCCGCCAGGAGTCGGTGCGTCTGGGGCTGCCGGAGCCGGAGGTGCGGGTCGGGATCCGTTCCGGTGACACTCCGCCCGCCGAGCGGCGTGCCATGTCGACCCGGCCTCCGGACATTCTGATCACCACGCCCGAGTCGCTGTTCCTGATGCTCACGTCGTCCGCGCGCGAGGCGCTGGCGGGAGTCGAGACGGTGATCCTGGACGAGGTGCACGCGGTGGCGGGCACCAAGCGCGGAGCCCATCTCGCCCTGTCCCTGGAGCGGTTGGACGAGCTGCTGGCCAGGCCCGCGCGCCGGATCGGCCTGTCGGCGACGGTGCGTCCGGTGGACGAGGTGGCGCGCTTCCTGTCGCCGCAGCGCAAGGTGGAGATCGTCCAGCCGCGCTCCACCAAGGAGTTCGACCTGTCGGTGGTCGTTCCCGTGGAGGATCTCGGGGAGCTGGGCGGCTCGCCGGCGGCCGACGCGGCCGAGGGCGCGGAGAAGCCGTCGATCTGGCCGCACGTCGAGGAGCGCATCGTCGACCTGGTCCAGGCGCACCGCTCGACGATCGTCTTCGCCAACTCCCGCCGTCTCGCCGAGCGGCTGTGCAACCGGCTCAACGAGATCGCGTACGAGCGTGCCACGGCGGCCGCGCTGGAGGCGGGCGAGAGCGCCATGCCGTTGGCGGAGGCGCACTCCCCGGCCGAGGTCATGGCCCAGTCGGGGGCGGCCAAGGGGGCGCCGCCCGTCCTCGCGCGCGCCCATCACGGCTCGGTCTCCAAGGAGCAGCGCGCCCTGGTCGAGGAGGACCTGAAGGCGGGCCGGCTGCCCGCCGTCGTCGCCACCTCCAGTCTTGAACTGGGCATCGACATGGGCGCGGTGGACCTGGTGGTGCAGGTCGAGTCGCCGCCCTCGGTCGCCTCGGGCCTGCAGCGGGTGGGCCGCGCCGGACACCAGGTGGGCGCGGTCTCCACGGGCGTGGTCTTCCCGAAGTACCGGGGCGATCTGGTCCAGTCGGCGGTGGTCACCGAGCGGATGCGTTCGGGAGCCATCGAGTCGCTGCGGATCCCGTCCAATCCGCTGGACGTGCTGGCACAGCAGTTGGTCGCCATGACGGCCCTGGACAGCTGGCAGGCGGACGATCTGCTGGCGCTGGTGCGCCGGGCGGCGCCGTTCGCGGCGCTGCCGGAGTCGGCGTTCACGGCCGTCCTGGACATGCTGGCGGGCCGCTATCCGTCCGACGCCTTCGCGGAGCTGCGCCCGCGCGTGGTGTGGGACCGCGTGGCCGGTACGGTGACGGGCCGCCCCGGCGCCCAGCGCCTCGCGGTGACATCCGGCGGCACCATCCCGGACCGTGGCCTGTTCGGCGTCTTCCTGGCGGGCTCCGACCCCAAGAAGGGCGGCGGCCGGGTCGGCGAGCTCGATGAGGAGATGGTCTACGAGTCGCGCGTCGGCGATGTGTTCACGCTGGGCACCACGTCCTGGCGCATCGAGGACATCACCCGCGACCGCGTGCTGGTCTCCCCCGCCCCCGGTGTCCCGGGAAGGCTGCCGTTCTGGAAGGGCGACCAGCTGGGCCGCCCGCTCGAACTGGGGCGCGCCCTCGGCGCGTTCCTGCGCGAGGTCGGCTCGCTCAGCGCCGAGGACGCGCGGCTGCGGCTGCTGAGCGCGGGCCTGGACGCCTGGGCGGCCGACAACGTGGTGGCCTACCTCGACGAGCAGCGCCGCGCGTGCGGCCACGTGCCCGACGACCGCACCATCCTCGTCGAGCGGTTCCGCGACGAGCTGGGCGACTGGCGGGTCGTCATCCACTCCCCCTTCGGGGCCCAGGTGCACGCGCCGTGGGCACTGGCGCTCGGCGCCCGTCTGGCCGAGCGGTACGGGATGGACGCCCAGGTCATGCACGCGGACGACGGCATCGTGCTGCGGCTGCCCGACGCCGACCTGATGGGCTTCGACCTCCTCGACCAGGACCCGGGCCACCTGGACTCGACATACGACAGCGAGCAGGCCCCCATCGGGGCGGCGGACGCGGTCTTCGACAAGGGTGAGATCGAGCAGATCGTCACCGACCAGGTGGGCGGCTCGGCGCTGTTCGCCGCCCGCTTCCGGGAGTGCGCCGCGCGCGCGTTGCTGCTGCCCCGGCGCAACCCCGGCAAGCGCACCCCGCTGTGGCAGCAGCGCCAGCGCGCGGCCCAACTGCTCCAGGTCGCGAGCGAGTTCGGCTCGTTCCCGATCGTCCTGGAGGCCGTCCGCGAATGCCTCCAGGACGTCTTCGACGTGCCGGGGCTGACCGAGCTGATGGGCGACCTGGAGGCGCGCCGGGTCCGGCTGGTCGAGGTGACCACGCCCGAGCCGTCACCCTTCGCGCGCTCGCTGCTCTTCGGCTACGTGGCCCAGTTCCTCTACGAGGGCGACTCGCCGCTGGCCGAGCGGCGGGCCGCGGCCCTCTCGCTCGACTCCCGCCTCCTGGCCGAGCTGCTGGGCCAGGCCGAGTTGCGCGAGCTCCTGGACGCGGACGTCCTGACCGAGCTGGAGCAGGAGCTCCAGTGGCTCACCGAGGACCGCCAGATCAAGGACGTGGAGGGCGTCGCCGATCTGCTGCGGGTGCTGGGGCCGCTGACCGGCGACGAGCTGGTCGCGCGCGGCGCCGACCCGGGGTGGCCGCA
This sequence comes from Streptomyces sp. TLI_146, assembly GCF_002846415.1. Taxonomy (NCBI): domain Bacteria; kingdom Bacillati; phylum Actinomycetota; class Actinomycetes; order Kitasatosporales; family Streptomycetaceae; genus Streptomyces; species Streptomyces sp. TLI_146. The sequence continues at coordinate 6,575,089 of NZ_PJMX01000001.1, read as the reverse complement.
GGAGCTCGCGGCCGCCCGCCGCGCCATCCGGGTGCGGATCGGCGGCGCCGAGCACTGGGCGGCGATCGAGGACGCGGGGCGGCTGCGCGACGCGCTGGGCACGGCGCTGCCGGTGGGGGTGCCCGAGGCGTTCACGGAGCCGGTCAAGGACCCGCTCGGCGACCTCCTGTCGCGGTACGCGCGCACGCACGGGCCGTTCACCTCGGCCACGGCGGCGGCCCGGTTCGGCCTCGGCACGGCCGTCACCGACGGCGCGCTGCAGCGGCTGGCGGCGAGCGGGCGGGTGGTGCAGGGCGAGTTCCATCCGGCGGGGCTCGGGCAGGAGTGGTGCGACGCGACGGTGCTGCGCAGGCTGCGCCGCCGCTCCCTGGCCGCGCTGCGCCACGAGCTGGAACCGGTGCCGCCGGCGGCGCTCGCCACCTTCCTGCCGCAGTGGCAGCACCTGGGGAGCAACAGCCTGCGCGGCATCGACGGGCTGGCCCGGGCCGTCGAGCAGTTGCAGGGCGCCGCCGTGCCCGCGTCCGCCCTGGAGAAGCTGGTCCTGCCGTCCCGGGTCTCCGACTACGGGCCGGGGATGCTCGACGAGCTCACCACCACCGGCGAGGTCCTGTGGGCGGGGGCGGGCGCGCTGCCGGGCAAGGACGGCTGGGTGTCCCTGTTCCTCGCGGACGCGGCGCCCCTGCTGCTGCCCCCGCCGCACCCGCTGGAGCTCACCGCGCTGCACGAGTCGGTGCTGACGGCGCTCGCCCCCGGCTACGGGCTGTTCTTCCGCCAGATCGCCGACCAGGTCCGCTCCACCACCCACCCGGAGGCCACCGACCCCCAACTGGCCGACGCCGTATGGGACCTGGCGTGGTCGGGGCGGCTCACCAACGACACGCTCGCGCCGCTGCGGGCGCTGCTGGGGTCGGGCCGCACCGCCGGGTCCACGGCGCACCGAGCGAAGCGGACCGTCCCGCGCGGGCGTTACGGGACGCTGACGGCGGCGGCGCGGCCCGCCTCGCGCACCGGGCCGCCGACGGTGTCGGGGCGCTGGTCGCTGCTGCCCGCCCGCGAGCCTGACCCCACTCACCGGGCGCACGCCCTGGCCCGGACGCTCCTCGACCGCCACGGCGTGGTCACCCGGGGCGCGGTCGCGGCCGAGGGGGTCGAGGGCGGCTTCTCGGCGACGTACCGGATCCTGGCGGCGTTCGAGGACAGCGGCCAGGCGCGGCGCGGCTATGTCGTGGAGGGGCTGGGCGCGGCCCAGTTCGCGATGGACGGGGCGGTGGACCGGCTGCGGGCGGCGGCCACCGCGCGCGACCGTGCGGAGGCGCGGCCCGCGCCCCGTGGTGTGGTGCTGGCGGCCGCCGATCCCGCCAACGCCTACGGGGCGGCGCTTGCCTGGCCCGAGCCGCCGGCCGGGGCCGGGCACAAGCCGGGCCGCAAGGCCGGGTCGATGGTCGTCCTGGTCGACGGCGAGCTCGCGCTCTACATGGAGCGCGGTGGCAAGTCCCTGCTGGTCTGGCCGTCCGAGCCCGAGGATCCGGCGCTGCTGGCGGCGGTGGAGGCGCTGGCGGGGGCGGCGCGGGCCGGGCGGCTGGGGACGGTGACCGTGGAGCGGGTCAATGGCGAGGCCGCGCTCACGGCGCCGCTGGCGCGGGCACTGGAGGGGGCGGGGTTCGTCCCCACGCCGAGGGGGTTGCGACTGCGGCCCTGAATCCAGCGCGACCAGCCCCCTCGCCCCACACTCGCCCCACCCCCGCACCCCTGGCGGCGCCCCACCCCGGACCCCCCAACCCTGCACAATGACCCCATGCCCGAAGGAGACACCGTCTGGCAGGCCGCCCGGCGGCTCGATGACGCGCTCGGTGGATGCGAGCTGATCAGGTCCGACCTGCGCGTGCCCCGGCTCGCGACCGTCGATCTGACCGGGCGGACCGTGCTGGACGTCACCCCGCGCGGAAAGCATCTGCTCACCCGGATCGAGGGCGGCCTCACCCTCCACTCGCATCTGCGGATGGAAGGGTCCTGGCGGGTGTTCGCGCCCGGGGAGCGCTGGCGGGGCGGCCGGAGCGACCAGATCCGGGCGATCCTGGGCACGGCGGACCGGACGGCCGTCGGGTACCGGCTGGCCGTCCTCGACCTGCTCCGCACCCGCGACGAACACCGCGTCGTCGGCCACCTCGGCCCCGATCTGCTCGGCCCGGACTGGGATCCCGAGCTGGCCCTGCGCAACCTGCTCCAGGACCCGGCCCGGCCGCTCGGCGAGGCGCTGCTCGACCAGCGCAATCTGGCCGGGGTCGGCAACGTCTACAAGTCGGAGATCTGCTTCGCCGTCCGGGCCGTGCCGTGGCTGCCGGTGGGCGAGCTCACCGACCCCGCGCGGGTCGTCATGGCCGCCAAGAAGCTGCTGGAGGCGAATCGCGAGCGCACCTCCCGGAAGGTGTACGTGTACGGGCGCAGCGGACAGCCCTGCCCCCGCTGCGGTGCGGCGCTGCGCTCGACCACCCTGCGCGACCCCGCCGACAGCGAGCGCCCCACCTACTGGTGCCCCCGCTGCCAGCCCAACCCTCCGGCGGACAACCGATCCACAAGCCAAGGCAGTTGACGCTCCGTCAGATCTACCCGTACCGTCCCCGCATGCCCCTCTCGGCGTACGACCTCACCGATCGCACCGCCTTCGTGACCGGCGCCGCCGGCGGTATCGGGCGGGCCAGTGCCGTCCTGCTCGCCGAGGCGGGCGCGGTCGTGCACTGCGCGGACCTCGACGAGCAGGGCCTCCGGGGCACCCGCGAGCTGATCGCCAAGGCCGGGGGCACCGCGTACACCCATGTGCTCGACGTGACCGATCGCACGGCGCTGCGCGCGGCCGTGCGCGGCGCGGGCCGGGTCGACGTCCTGGCCGCCATCGCCGGGATCATGCACTCCAGCGCGGTACTCGACACCGATGACGCCGACCTCGACCGCGTTCTCGCGGTCAACTTCAAGGGCGTACTGCACTCCTGCCAGGAGGTGGCCCGCGTCATGATCGAGAACGGTACGGCGGGCAGCATCATCACCATGGCGTCCGGAGCCGTGGACTCCGCCGGGCCCGGCCTGTTCTGCTACAGCGTCTCCAAGGCAGCCGTCGTCCAGCTCACCAAGACCCTCGCCACCGAGCTCGGCCCGCACTCCATCCGTGTCAACGCCGTCGCCCCGGGCTGGGTGCGTACGCCGATGACCGAGCGGCACTCGGCCGAGCACCAGCGGCAGATCGAGTCGACGATGGTCCGGCTCTCCCCGCTCGGACGGGTCGGCGAGCCCGAGGACATCGCACACACCGTGCTCCACCTCGCCTCGGACGCGTCGTCGTTCACGACGGGCCAGATCCTGCGTCCGAACGGCGGCGTCGCGATGCCGTGGTGACCGCGGGGCTGGCGACGTGCACCGGCAGCAGGCTCAGGCCCCAGCCGCCCGCGGCCACCGCGCCTTCGAGGACTCCGGCCTCGCCGGGTGCCGTCAGCAGGCGCAGCACCGCCCACCACCACAGCGCCCCCACCACGAGCGCCGGCACCCAACGCACCGCCACTGCCATGGCCGCCTCCTCGGGCCGACGCTAGACCGCCCCCTCGTTCACCGGGAGGGCGCACCGGACGCAGTCCGGGCGCGCATACAGCCCCACGCGCCCCGCCTCACACCGCCGCCCCGCCCCGCCTCACACCCGCTCCAGGCCTTCAGGCCTTCAGGCCGCCAGGCCCCGGACTCAGGCCGTCTCCGCCTGGAACATCCACGCGTGCTTCTCCAGGTCCGCGGTCAGCCCGATGAGTACGTCCTGGCTGATCGGGTCCGGGTCGCCGGTCGCCTCGATCCGCTCACGCATCCGGGCGATCACCGCGCCCAGTGCGTCGACCAGGATCCGTACCGCGTCACCGTCCTTGATCCAGCCGGTGGGCACCTTGCCGATCGCGCTGGTCGACGCCACGGTCGCCGCCCGGCCGTCCGGGGTGACGCCGAGCGCCGCGGCCCGCTCGGCCACCGTGTCGGAGTGCAGCCTGGCCGTGTCGACCACCTCGTCGAGCTGGAGGTGGACGGACCGGAAACGCGGCCCGACGACGTTCCAGTGCACCTGCTTGGCGACCAGCGACAGATCCACGAGGTCGACGAGCGCGCCCTGCAGCGCGTCGCCCACCACCTTCAGGTCGGCCTCGGACAGCGAGCTCTTCACGACAGACATGCATGCACTCCGTTCCGTATGCGCCTTCGTGCGCGCGGAATCTCCCCGCTCGCACTCCCCCCACCTTTACACGGAAGCCATAAATGGGGCATTCGGGGAAAAGAGAAACCCCGGCCGGTCAACAGACCGGCCGGGGCCACTCACAGACAGAGCCCGACAGCGTCAGGCCGCGACGACGTCCACCGCTTCCGCGGGCGCCTTGATCGTCACTCGCTCGGTCGGGACACCGGTCACCGACGTCACGGAGATCGAATTGAGCATCGGACGTACCGGTGCAGGCACCGGGTCGCTCGCCGCCGCCGAGGCAGCGAGCTCGGCAAGTGCCAGCTCGTCGCTCACTTCCCGCATGAGCTCGGACATCCGTACGTCAAGCGCGTCGCAGATCGCGGAGAGCAGCTCGGAGGAAGCCTCCTTCTGCCCCCGCTCCACCTCGGAGAGATAGCCGAGTGAGACTCGGGCGGACGAGGAGACTTCGCGCAGAGTACGGCCCTGGCGCTGGCGCTGCCGACGCAGCACGTCACCCAGCAGGCGACGGAGCAGAATCATCGGTGGCTCCCTCCTCGGACCGCGTAGCCGCATCCTTCACGCCCCACCGTACCGCCTCGCGCTGCGGCCGTGCGGGGAGCGATGTCGTGTTCACTCAGGGCTGCAAACATCAATTCCCCCCGTTCTGTTCCGTATCCTGTGCCCGCGCATCTGCGCCGAGTTCACCGGAGAGCAGTTCGAGCACGCTCCGTACACTCTCTCTACGGATTTCCGCCCTGTCGCCGTTCAACCTCAAAGCGGCGGTTTTCCCGTTCCCGTCCGGTCCCTCGACGGCGACGTAGACCGTCCCGACGGGCTTTCCGTCCTGGGCGGTGGGTCCCGCGACGCCGGTGGTGGCCAGACCCCAGTCAGCCCCCAGCATCCGCCGCACACCACCCGCCATCTGCCGCGCGACCTCGGCATCCACGGCTCCGCGCTCCGCCAGAAGGGTCCCGTCGACGCCCAGGACCTTCTGCTTGACGTCCGTCGCGTACGCCGTCACGGAGCCGCGGAAGCCCTGCGAGGCGCCCGGTGCCTCGGTCAGCTCGGCGGCCACCAGACCGCCGGTCAGCGACTCCGCAGCCGCAACCGTCTGGTCACGCTCCGTGAGCAGTCGCATGATCCGCGCCGCCGCCTTCACCGGCCCGGCCCCTCCACGGCGGCCTCGGCGGCGCGCTCGGCGCGCTGCGCGGCGAGCCCCTGGCGCCTCAGTACGACCGCCTGTCGCACATAGTCGAGCCCGGTGACGACCGTCAGCACCACGGCGACCGCCATCACCCAGAAGCGCAGGGTCGCCAGCGGACCCGTGAGCGCCAGCACGTACATCCCCGTTGCCGTGCCCTGCGCCAGGGTCTTCAGCTTCCCGCCCCTGCTGGCGGGAATCACCCCGTGCCTGATGACCCAGAAACGCATGAGCGTGATCCCGAGTTCCCGGAAGAGGATCACTCCGGTCACCCACCACGGCAGATCACCGAGCGAGGAGAGGCAGACCAGCGCGGCGCCCATGATCGCCTTGTCGGCGATCGGGTCCGCGATCTTCCCGAAGTCCGTGACCAGGTCGTACGTCCGGGCCAGATGCCCGTCGAAGATGTCCGTGATCATCGCGACGGCGAACGCCGCCCACGCCCAGGCCCGCCAGGCCGGGTCGTACCCGCCGTCCTGCAGCATCAGCACCACGAAGCCCGGCACGAGGACGAGCCGGACCATGGTGAGGATGTTGGCGATGTTCCAGAGGCTGGCCTGGTTGACGGCCGCCGCGCCCAGCTTGCCGCCGGGCGCCGGCGTCCGGCCGGTACCGCCCGCCGCGGATGCCGGGACTCCGGTCATCTGGCCGCCTCCTCAAGGACGTCGAGACTCGTCACCACCAGGTCGACGCCCTCGGCGGCGACGACCTTCGCCTCGACGATACGGCCCGGCGTCAGTCCGGCGCCCTCCGTGAACCGCACTTGACCATCGGTCTCGGGCGCCTGGTGCTCGGCGCGGCCCACCACGCCGTCCTCGTCGTCGACCGACTCGACCAGCACCCGCACGGTGTCGCCGATGCGCTCCTCGGCCCGCTGGGCGGTCAGCTCCTCGGCGAGCCGCGAGAGGTGGTCGAGCCGCTCGGCGATCACCTCGTCGGACAGCTTGTTCTCGTACGTGACGGCCTCGGTGCCCTCCTCGTCGGAGTAGCCGAAGACGCCGATGGCGTCGAGCCGGGCGCTGGTGAGGAAGCGTTCCAGCTCCTGGAAGTCGGCCTCGGTCTCACCGGGGAAGCCGACGATGAAGTTGGAGCGCACACCGGCCAGCGGCGCCTTGGCGCGGATCGTCTCCAGGAGCTCCAGGAACCGCTCGGTGTCGCCGAAGCGCCGCATGGCCCGCAGCACGCCGGGCGCGGAGTGCTGGAAGGACAGGTCGAAGTACGGGACGACCTTGTCGGTCGAGGTCAGCACGTCGATCAGGCCCGGCCGCATCTCGGCGGGCTGGAGGTAGCTGACGCGTACACGCTCGATGCCGTCGACGGCCGCGAGCTCCGGCAGCAGCGTCTCCAGGAGGCGGATGTCGCCGAGGTCCTTGCCGTACGAGGTGTTGTTCTCGGAGACCAGCATGACCTCCTTGACGCCCTGCTCGGCCAGCCAGCGCGTCTCGCCCAGGACGTCCGAGGGGCGGCGCGAGATGAAGGAGCCGCGGAAGGACGGGATGGCGCAGAACGAGCAGCGGCGGTCGCAGCCGGAGGCCAGCTTCACGGAGGCGACCGGGCTGGTGTCCAGACGGCGGCGCAGCGGGGCGCGAGGGCCGGAGGCGGGCGCGACGCCCTCGGGCAGGTCCTCGGGGGCGCTCTCCGGGGCCTCCTGCGCGTGGCCGGGCAGCGCCACGTCGGCGCTCTGGCGCTCGACGGGGCTCAGCGGCAGCAGCTTGCGCCGGTCGCGCGGGGTGTGCGCCTCCACGCTGCCACCGTTGAGGATGGTCTGGAGGCGGTTGGAGATGTCGGCGTAGTCGTCGAAGCCGAGCACGCCGTCGGCCTCGGGGAGCGCGTCGGCGAGCTCCTTGCCGTACCGCTCGGCCATGCAGCCGACGGCGACCACGGCCTGGGTGCGGCCGTGGTCCTTGAGATCGTTGGCTTCGAGGAGGGCGTCGACGGAGTCCTTCTTGGCGGCTTCGACGAACCCACAGGTGTTGACGACGGCTACATCGGCGTCCGTGGCGTCCTCGACGAGCTCCCAGCCGTCCGCTGCCAAGCGGCCTGCAAGCTCCTCCGAGTCCACCTCGTTACGGGCGCAGCCGAGAGTGACAAGGGCGACGGTACGGCGTTCGGGCATGGACTCAAGACTACTTTGTCCCGGCCCGCGTCCCCGCCCCGAGGGTTGATCAAGGAGGCGGGGGCCCTGCGCGGCCGGGACGCGGCGGCCCCGGTCAGCCTGCGACCGGGTCGCCCTTGGTGTAGGTCAGCCGCTCGACCTGGCCGTCACCGAACTGGTCCTCGACCTTCTTGCCGTTGACGTAGAGCTCGATCGCCCCGGCGTTGCCGAGGATCAGATCGATCTTCTCGCCATCCACGAAGGTCTTGGACTCGCCCTTCTCCAGGAGGCCGTCGTAGAGCACCTGGCCGTTGTGCGCCTTGGCGGAGATCCAGCTCTTGTCGGAGATGGCGCTGAGCTTGACGGTGACCTTGTCCTGCGGGGCCGCGGCGATGGCGCTGTCGGAGGGGGCGGGCGGCTTGGGCGCGGCGGGCAGGCTCGGGGCCGGCTTGGGGCTGGGGCTCTGCTGCTGCGTCTGGGTCGGGCCCTCGGCGACCTGGGCGCTCTTGCCCTTGGAGTCGCCGCTGCCGCTGAACATGGTGAAGCCGACGAAGCCGACGACCACCACGATCGCGGCGACCATGGCCGCGGTCCAGTTCGGCCGGCGCCGCTCGGGCCGGATCCGCTCGGCCTCGAACATGGGTGCGGCGGGCGTGGGCGCGGGACGGCCGCCGTGGTCCGCGTCGTACTGCGCGACCAGGGGTTCGGGATCAAGGCGCACGGCACGGGCGACCGTGCGGATGTGGCCGCGCGCGTACACATCGCCGCCGCACTTGGAGAAGTCGTCCTCCTCCAGGCCGTGCACGATCGGGATGCGTACCCGCGTGACCGAACTGACCTCGTCGACGGTCAGTCCTGCCGCGATACGGGCCTGCTTGAGGGCATGGCCGATCGTCGGCCGATCGTCGTCAGCAAAGGAGGGCCGGTCGTCGTCGCCGAGGGAAGGCCGGTCGTCTTCGGGAGAGTTGCCGATGGACACGGGGGCGCCTTTCGAGCGTGAGCCACCTGCTGGGTGTTCAGTCTAGGGGGGGTACGAAAGGGTGGGGCAACCGGGAGGGTGGAGTTTGTACGCCATCGGAATGGCCTCCTCCCTTCCTCCTAACGGGTCAGGAGGGGGACATGTTCCTGTTCTTCCCTCAACTGGACGTACAGCCGGGGAAAACGGTTGCCCCACGCTCCTGTCTCTGTGCTCCATTCAGCCGCGGAACCGACCCCTGGGGCCCGCCCCGGGCCTTCAGGGAGCCTCCCCCCGGATCACCGCCAGCACACCGTCGAGTTCGTCCGGCTTGACCAGCACGTCACGCGCCTTGGAGCCCTCGCTGGGGCCCACGATCCCGCGCGACTCCATCAGGTCCATCAGCCGGCCCGCCTTGGCGAAGCCGACCCGCAGCTTGCGCTGGAGCATGGACGTCGACCCGAACTGGGTGGAGACCACCAGCTCGGCGGCCTGGCAGAGCAGATCGAGGTCGTCGCCGATCTCCTCGTCGATCTCCTTCTTCTGCTTCTGGCCTACGGTGACGTCCTCGCGGAAGACCGGCGCCATCTGGTCCTTGCAGTGCTGGACGATCGCGCCGATCTCGTCCTCGGTGACGAACGCGCCCTGGAGGCGGGTCGGCTTGTTCGCGCCCATCGGCAGGAACAGTCCGTCACCCTTTCCGATGAGCTTCTCGGCGCCCGGCTGGTCGAGGATGACGCGGCTGTCGGCGAGCGAGGAGGTCGCGAAGGCGAGCCTGGACGGCACGTTCGCCTTGATCAGGCCGGTCACGACGTCCACGGACGGCCGCTGGGTGGCGAGGACCAGATGGATGCCGGCGGCACGGGCCAGCTGGGTGATGCGCACGATGGCGTCCTCGACGTCACGCGGCGCCACCATCATCAGGTCCGCGAGCTCGTCGACGATCACCAGCAGATACGGGTACGGGGTGAGCTCCCGCTCGCTGCCCTCGGGCAGCTTGACCTTGCCGTTGCGGATCGCCTCGTTGAAGTCGTCGATATGGCGGAAACCGAACGCCGCCAGGTCGTCGTAGCGCAGGTCCATCTCGCGCACGACCCACTGGAGCGCCTCGGCGGCCCGCTTGGGGTTGGTGATGATCGGCGTGATCAGGTGCGGAATGCCCTCGTACGCGGTGAGTTCGACCCGCTTGGGGTCGACGAGCACCATCCGCACGTCCTCGGGCGTCGCCCGCACCATGACCGAGGTGATCAGGCAGTTGATGCAGGACGACTTGCCGGAGCCGGTCGCGCCGGCCACCAGGACGTGCGGCATCTTCGCCAGATTGGCCATCACATAGCCGCCCTCGACGTCCTTGCCGAGCGCGACGAGCATCGGATGGTCGTCCTCGGCCGCGTCCGCGAGGCGCAGCACGTCGCCGAGGTTGACCATCTCGCGGTCGGTGTTGGGGATCTCGATGCCGACCGCCGACTTGCCGGGGATCGGCGAGATGATCCGGACGTCCGGGCTGGCCACCGCGTACGCGATGTTCTTGGTCAGCGCGGTGATCCGCTCGACCTTCACGGCCGGGCCCAGCTCCACCTCGTACCGGGTGACCGTCGGGCCCCGGGTGAAGCCGGTGACGGCCGCGTCGACCTTGAACTCCGTGAAGACGTTCTGCAGCGAGGCCACTATGGCGTCGTTGGCGGCGCTGCGCGTCTTGCCCGGGCCGCCCCGCTCCAGCAGGTCGAGCGAGGGCAGCGCGTAGGTGATGTCGCCCGCGAGCTGCAGCTGTTCGGCGCGCGTGGGCATCTCGGAGTGCTCCGGCGCCGCCTTGGTCAGATCCGGTACGACGGCGGGGGCGCCCGGGGTCGCCTTGGGCGCCGGCTTGGCGAGGTCGGCCTTGGCGGGCTGTGCCTCGGCCTTGGCCGCGGCCTCGCCGCGGGCCGTGGGCACCGGTGTGGTGCTCCCGCGCTCCCGCTCGACGGAGACGCCCTGGGTGAGGTCGGCGACGATCGGGGACGGCGGCAGGCCGTTCAGCACGGCGCCGTCGAGTGCGGCGGCCGCGGCGGCGGCCACGTCGACCGGGTCCATCGGCTGGTCGAACGCCGGTTGCACCGAAGCGCGCCGGGGCTTGCGGCGCTGCGAGAGCGCCGCCTGCTCGGCCTCGTCCTGGTCGTACGGGGCGTACTCGTCGGCCGGGACGACGCGGCGCCCGGGCGTACGCCGGGCGCGCGGCGCGGGCTCCTCGTCGCGCCAGTCGTCGTCGTAGAACTCGTCCTCGCCCTGCTCCCCCGGCAGCGGCTCGACGATGCCCAGGCGTGCGCCCAGGGCCCGCAGCCGCTGCGGGATGGCGTTGACCGGGGTCGCGGTGACCACGAGCAGCCCGAAGACGGTCAGCAGCACCAGCATCGGCACCGCCAGGACGTCGCCCATCAGGAATTCGAGCGGCTTGGACGCGCCCCAGCCGATCAGCCCGCCCGCGTCCTGCATGGCGCTGGTGCCGTCGTCGCGGCCCGGCGAGCCGCAGGCGATGTGGACCTGGCCGAGCACGCCGAGCACCAGGGCGGAGAGGCCGATCACGATCCGGCCGTTGGCCTCGGGCTTCTCCGGGTAGAGGATCAGGCGGACCGCGATCGCGCCGAGCAGCAGCGGCACCAGCAGATCGAGCCGGCCGAACGCGCCGGTCACCAGCATCTCTACGAGGTCGCCGACCGGGCCGCGCAGATTCGACCAGGTGCCCGCGGCCACGATCAGCGCGACACCGAGCAGCAGCAGGGCGAGCCCGTCCTTGCGGTGGGCCGGGTCCAGGCCCTTGGCGCCGCGCCCTATGCCGCGGAACATCGCGCCCACGCCATGGGCCGCGCCGAGCCAGACGGCGCGCGCGAGCCGGTACACGCCCCCGGTGGGCGAAGGCGCCGGCTTGGGCGCGGGCTTGGCGGCCGCCGCCTTCTTGGCGGGTGCCTTTTTGGCGGGAGCTTTCTTCGCGGGCGCGGCAGCCTTCTTCGCGGGCGCCTTCTTGGCGGGCGCCGCCGCTTTCTTGGCGGGTGCCGCGGTACGGCCGGTGCGCTTCGCGGTGCCCGCCGTGCCCTGGGAACCCTTGCCGGACGTACGTGAGGCCATGGTGCTGAGGTTACCGGTGCGGACGGCGGTCGACACGACGGCCGGTGCTTCACCCGTTCGTGTCGTACCGAAAGACGATACTCACGTACGCACAAAGAGGGCTGACGCGTCATCAGCGCCAGGCCCCCGCGGACCGCTCGGCTGCGCGCCGCTCAGTGGCCGGTGAGGGCCGTTCAGTTCTGCGAGGGCAGGGGCGCCGTGCCGCTTCCGGCGCCCGGCTCCAGGGCGTCAAGGGCCCGCCGCAGACCGGTCAGTTTGCGCTCCAGATGGGCCGCGGTGGCCACCGCCGCCGCGTCCGCCGACTCGTCGTCGAGCTGTTTGGAGAGCGCCTCGGCCTGCTCCTCGACCGCCGCGAGCCGCGCGGAGAGCTCGGCGAGAAGACCCGCCGGCTCCTTGGCGTCGCCGGCCGTCTGGCCGCCGCCCTCCAGCTGGAGCCGCAGCAGCGCCGCCTGCTCGCGCAGCTGACAGTTCTTCATGTAGAGCTCGACGAACACCGACACCTTGGCGCGCAGCACCCAGGGGTCGAAGGGCTTCGAGATGTAGTCGACGGCCCCCGCCGCGTACCCCCGGAAGGTGTGGTGCGGGCCGTGGTTGATGGCGGTGAGGAAGATGATCGGGATGTCCCGGGTCCGCTCCCGCCGCTTGATGTGCGCGGCGGTCTCGAAACCGTCCATGCCCGGCATCTGGACGTCCAGCAGGATGACTGCGAAATCGTCCGTCAGCAGTGCTTTGAGCGCTTCCTCCCCTGACGATGCCCGCACCAGTGTCTGATCGAGCGCAGAGAGGATGGCCTCCAGCGCCAGCAGATTCTCCGGCCGGTCATCGACCAGGAGGATCTTGGCCTTCTGCACCATGGCCCGTCCTCCTCGCCCCGGCAGTGCACCGGGCGCCGCCCCAGGGGACGACTCCCTTGCGCCGCCCGTCCTTGTGCCGGTCATGGTAGCCGCACCCCGCCTGTCGCCACACCCTGTCACCGCGATGTCACTGTGCACGTAGCAGAAACGTAGTGGGAGACCAGAAGGTTCCCCGAATACCGCCGTCTCACACGCCTTCGGCCACAGTCAGTCAGCAACTCGCGGTGAACCGAGCGGCCGTCGATCACTTCCCGTGCATCCACTGCTCCATCACCGAGAGCAGATGGTCGGGGTCGACCGGCTTGGTGACGTAGTCGGACGCGCCGGACTCGATGGCCTTCTCCCGGTCGCCCTTCATCGCCTTCGCGGTGAGCGCGATGATCGGCAGCCCGGCGAACTGCGGCATCCGGCGGATCGCCGACGTCGTGGCGTACCCGTCCATCTCCGGCATCATGATGTCCATCAGCACGACGGCCGTGTCCTCGTGCTGTTCCAGGACCTCGATCCCCTCGCGGCCGTTCTCCGCGTACAGCACCGACAGACCGTGCTGCTCCAGGACGCTGGTGAGCGCGAAGACGTTCCGTACGTCGTCGTCGACGATCAGGACCTTCTCGCCGCCGAAGTGGAAGGTGCGCGAGGGCGCGCTCTCCGGCTCCTGGGCGGCCCAGGACTCCTGCTGCGCCTCCCCCGGCTGCCCGGGCAGCGTCGGCGCGGGCTCCGCGGAGAGCGCCTTGCGCCGGCGCCGGAACAGCCCGGCCGCCCCCGGCTGGCTCTCGCCCGGCGCGAGCGGCGCCGTCTCGTGCGGGACGAGGTCCTGCCGTGCGCCGTCGGCCGGGGCGCCGTCGGCGGCCGTCTCGCCGCCGGGCGGCAGCTGCGGATAGCCCTGCGGCGGCAACTCGCTGGGGTGCAGCGGCAGATAAAGCGTGAAGGTGGAGCCGCGGCCGGGCTCGCTCGCCGCGTGGATCTCGCCGCCGAGCAGCCGGGCGATCTCGCGGCTGATGGACAGGCCCAGGCCCGTGCCGCCGTACTTGCGGCTGGTCGTGCCGTCGGCCTGCTTGAACGCCTCGAAGATGACCCGCATCTTACTGGCCGCGATGCCGATGCCGGTGTCGGTGACCGAGAAGGCGATCAGATCGGCGTCCGCGTCGCGCAGCGAGCCCGCCTCCAGGAGCTGTTCGCGGATCGCGTGCGGGACGTCGGCGTGGGCGGGCCTGATGACCAGCTCGACGGCGCCGCTGTCGGTGAACTTCACCGCGTTCGACAGCAGGTTGCGCAGCACCTGGAGCAGCCGCTGCTCATCGGTGTGCAGGGTCGCCGGAAGCTCCGGCGAGACCCGTACGGAGAAGTCGAGCCCCTTCTCCGCGGTGAGCGGCCGGAACGTCGCCTCCACGTAGTCGACGAGCTGCACCAGCGCGATCCGGGTCGGGCTGACGTCCATCTTGCCCGCCTCGACCTTGGACAGGTCGAGGATGTCGTTGATGAGCTGGAGCAGGTCCGAACCCGCACCATGGATCGTTTCCGCGAACTCGACCTGCTTCGGCGAGAGGTTGCCCTCCGCGTTGTCGGCGAGCAGCTTGGCGAGGATCAGCAGCGAGTTGAGCGGCGTGCGCAGCTCGTGCGACATGTTCGCCAGGAACTCGGACTTGTAGCGCATGGAGACCGCGAGCTGTTCGGCGCGCTCCTCCAGGACCTGGCGGGCCTCCTCGATCTCGGTGTTCTTCACCTCGATGTCACGGTTCTGCTGGGCGAGCAGCTCGGCCTTCTCCTCCAGCTCCGCGTTGGACTCCTGAAGGGCCTTCTGCCGGTTCTCCAGCTCCTCCGACCGCTCGCGCAGCTGCTCGGTGAGCTCCTGCGACTGCTTGAGCAGCACCTCGGTCTTGGAGTTGACGCTGATCGTGTTGACGCTGGTCGCGATCATCTCCGCGATCTGGTTGAGGAAGTCCTTCTGGATGTGGGTGAACGGCTGGAACGACGCCAGCTCGATCACACCGAGGACCTTGCCCTCGAAGAGGACCGGCAGCACGATCACATGCGCGGGCGGCGCCTCCCCGAGGCCCGAGGAGATCTTCAGATAGCCCGGCGGCACGTTCTCCACCAGGATCGTGCGCTTCTCCTCCGCCGCCGTGCCGATCAGCGTCTCGCCGGGCCGGAACGAGGTGGGCATCGAGCCCGCCGAGTAGCCGTAACTCCCGCGCATCTTCAGCTCGTACGGGCTGTCCTCGTCCCCGCCGACCTCGGTGGAGCCGCCGGTCGGCAGCGCGAGGAAGAACGCGCCGTGCTGGGCCGAGACGACCGGCGTCAGCTCGGTCATGATCAGGGAGGCGACGTCGTCCAGGTCGCGGCGGCCCTGCATCAGACCGGAGATACGGGCGAGGTTGCCCTTGAGCCAGTCCTGCTCCTTGTTGGCGACCGTGGTGTCGCGCAGGTTGGCGATCATCGTGTTGATGTTGTCCTGGAGGGCCTGGATCTCGCCCGCCGCGTCCACGTCGATCTTCAGGTTGAGGTCGCCGCGGGTCACCGCGGTAGCGACGGCCGCGATGGCGCGCACCTGCCGGGTCAGGTTCCCGGCCATCTCGTTCACGGACTCGGTGAGGTCGCGCCAGGTGCCGTCCACGTCGCGTACGCGCGCGTGGCCGCCGAGCTGGCCCTCGGTGCCCACCTCGCGGGCGACCCGGGTGACCTCCACGGCGAACGAGGAGAGCTGGTCGACCATCGTGTTGATGGTGTTCTTCAGCTCCTGGATCTCACCGCGCGCGTCGATGTCGATCTTCTTGGTGAGGTCGCCCTTGGCGATGGCGGTGGTGACGGTGGCGATCTGGCGCACCTGGCCGGTGAGGTTGTCGGCCATGGAGTTCACCGATTCGGTGAGGTCCTTCCACGTACCGGAGACACCGGGGACGCGGGCCTGGCCGCCGAGGATGCCGTCGGTGCCCACCTCGCGCGCGACCCTGGTCACCTGGTCGGCGAAGGACGACAGGGTCGTCACCATCGTGTTGACGGTGTCGGCGAGGTCCGCGACCTCGCCGCGCGCCTCGACCGTCACCTTCTTGGTGAGGTCGCCGTTGGCGACGGCCGTGGAGACCCGGGCGATGTTGCGCACCTGGTAGGTGAGGTTCGCGGCCATCAGGTTGACGTTGTCGCTGAGGTCCTTCCAGATGCCGGTGACCCCGCGCACCCGGGCCTGGCCGCCGAGGATGCCCTCGGTGCCCACCTCGCGCGCGACCCTGGTCACCTCGTCCGCGAAGTTGGAGAGCTGGTCGACCATCGTGTTGACAGTCGTCACCAGCTCCAGGATCTCGCCCTTGGCGTCGACGGTGATCTTCTTGGAGAGGTCGCCCTTGGCGACCGCCGTCGTCACCTCGGCGATGTTGCGCACCTGGAACGTCAGGTTGTTGGCCATGAAGTTGACGGACTGGGTCAGGTCCTTCCAGGTGCCCGAGACGCCCTGCACCTCGGCCTGGCCGCCCAGGATGCCCTCGGTGCCCACCTCGCGGGCCACCCGGGTCACCTGCTCCGCGAAGTTCGAGAGCTGGTCGACCATCGTGTTCAGGACGTTCTTGAGCTCCAGGATCTCGCCGCGCGCGTCCACGTCGATCTTCTGCGACAGGTCGCCGCGCGCCACCGCCGTGGCGACCTGGGCGATGTTGCGGACCTGGGCGGTGAGGTTGCCGGCCATGCCGTTCACCGAGTCGGTCAGATCGCGCCACACCCCGGCCACGCCCGGCACCTGCGCCTGGCCGCCGAGGCGGCCGTCGGTGCCCACCTCGCGCGCCACCCTGGTGACCTGCTCGGCAAAGCCGGACAGCTGGTCGACCATGTTGTTGATGGTGTTCTTCAGCTCCAGGATCTCGCCGCGCGCGTCCACGTCGATCTTCTGCGAGAGGTCGCCGCGCGCCACCGCCGTGGTCACCTGGGCGATCTGGCGCACCTGGGAGGTGAGGTTGCCCGCCATGAAGTTGACGGAGTCGGTGAGTTCCTTCCAGGTGCCCAGGACGCCGTCCACCCGGGCCTGGCCGCCGAGCCTGCCCTCCGTGCCCACGTCCTGCGCCATCCGCGTCAACTGGGCGGAGAACGACGCCAGCTGATCGACCATCGTGTTGACGGTGTTCTTCAGCTCCAGCATCTCGCCGGAGACGTCCACCGTGACCTTCTGCGACAGGTCGCCGTTGGCGACCGCCGTCGTCACCTGCGCGATGTTGCGCACCTGACCGGTGAGGTTGCGGAACGCGTTGTTGACGGAGTCCGTCAGGTCCTTCCACGTGCCGGCCGCGCCCGGCACCTCGGCCTGCCCGCCCAGGCGCCCCTCGACGCCGACCTCACGGGCCACCCGGGTCACTTCGGAACCGAACGACTGGAGCTGGTCCACCATCGTGTTGACGGTGTTCTTCAGCTCCAGCATCTCGCCCGCGACGTCGACCGTGACCTTCTGGGTCATGTCGCCGTTGGCGACCGCCGTGGTCACCTGGGCGATGTCCCGTACCTGCGTGGTCAGATTGCGGAAGACCGTGTTGACCGAGTCGGTCAGGTCCTTCCAGGTGCCCGCCGCGCCCGGCACCTGCGCCTGCCCGCCCAGCAGGCCCTCGGCGCCGACCTCGTTGGCGACTCGCGTCACCTCGTCGGCGAACGTCCGCAGTGTCTCGGTCATCTGGTTGATGGTCTCGGCGAGCTGGGCGACCTCCCCGCGCGCGTTGACGGTCACCTTCTGCGACAGGTCGCCGTTGGCGACCGCCGTCGTCACCTGGGCGATCCCGCGCACCTGGGCGGTCAGATTGCCCGCCATCAGATTGACGGAATCTGTCAGGTCCTTCCACACACCCGCCACCCCGGGCACCTGCGCCTGACCGCCGAGCTCGCCCTCGGTGCCCACCTCGCGCGCGACCCTCGTCACCTCGGAGGAGAACGAGGAGAGCTGGTCGACCATCGTGTTGACGGTGTTCTTCAGCTGGAGCATCTCGCCGGCGACGTGCACGGTCACCTTGCGCGACAGATCGCCCTTGGCCACCGCCGTCGTCACGAGAGCGATGTCACGTACCTGAGCGGTCAGCCGGTACGCCATCGTGTTCACCGAATCCGTGAGATCCTTCCACGAACCGGACATTCCACGCACCTGCGCCTGGCCGCCGAGCTTGCCCTCGGTGCCGACCTCCAGTGCGACCCTTGTCACTTCGTCGGTGAACGCCGACAGCTGGTCGACCAGGTTGTTGACGGTTCGCCCCACTTTGAGGAACTCGCCGCGCAGCGGCCGCTCGGCGTTGTCCACCCCGTGCGAGCGCAGGTCCATGCGCTGTTCCAGATCGCCCTCGGCGACCGCCGACAGCACCCTGCTGACCTCGGAGACCGGCCTGGCCAGATCGTCCACCAGGGCGTTGGAGGCGTCGATGGCGGCCGCCCAGGAGCCCTCACAGGCCCCGTTCTCCAGCCGCTCGGTCAGCTTCCCCTCCCGCCCCACCATCCGCCGCACCCGGGCGATCTCACCGGTCAGATGGAGATTGCGGTCGGCGACCTCGTTGAACACGGCGGCGATCTCGGCCATCACCCCGTCCCCGGAGACGGTCAGCCGCTTGCGGAAGTTGCCGTCCCGCATCGACGCCAGTGCGGCGAGCAGCCGCTGCAGCGCAGCGGTGTCCACCTCGGTCGTTCCCTTGCCGCGGGACCGTCCGCCCTTCGCGCGCGTGCTCTTGCCACGCGCCGCCACGCCAGACTCCACCGTGTCCCTCCCGCAGGGGTCGACCGCCCTCGTCGGGCTTTCTTCGAAGCCTTCCCAGTGTTTCACCATGGCCGAACCCGGCCATAACAGTTCGGCAGCTTCGCATACCGTCCCCGCCCTCGGAGGGCGGAAACACTGGTGACCGGCATCCGCTAGGACAGTGAAGGTAAGTAACCTGGCTTCCGGCTGTCCAACCGCCCCGGTCCGTCCGAAGGCGGGAGCGCCCCCTGCTCCTCTTGAGCCCGGGGTGCAGCGGGCGCCACAAGGACGACCACGGGACACCGGAGGGGGCGGGCCACACATGGGAGTGTTGATTCCCGGGGGGCACCTTCCCGGTCCCCGGCAGGGGAAACCGGGCGTCGAGACGCGTACGAGGAGTTCTGTGATCACCGCGCGGGCGGAAGCCAGCTTCGAACCCGTCGGGCGGTCCGTGGCGACCGCCCGCGCCTTCGTCCGCGACACCCTCCAGGGCTGGGGGTACGCGGACGTCGTCGACGACGCCGTCGTCCTCACCAGTGAGCTCGTCACCAACGCGGTCGTCCACGCGGGCACCGCCGCGGACGTACTCTGCCTGCGCTCCGAGGACGGAGTCCGGGTCGAGGTCGCCGATCACTACCCCGAACGGGAGGTTCCGCTCCACGCCTCCCCCGCCGAGGTCGCGAGCCCCGACCGCGAGAACGGCCGCGGCCTGCTGCTGTGCGCCGCCCTCGCCTCCCGCTGGGGCGTCGAGTACACCCCGACCCAGAAGCAGGTCTGGTTCCAACTCGACCTCCCCGCCCGCCGGGTGGGCACCCGCTCGGCAGGACCGGCCCTGCCCGTGGAGCTGCTGCCCGTCGCCGACGGCCGGGTCCGCGTCGCGGTCATCCAGATCGACCGCACCGGCGCCGTCCGCGCCTGGAACGAGGACGCCGAGGAGTTGTTCGGCTACCCGGCCGAGAAGGTCACCGGCAAGCCGCTCACCGACTTCGCGGCCTGGCCGCACACCCCCGGCACCTCCACCGGAATCGTCGAGGCCCTGCAACTCTCGCGCTGGGAGGGCAGCTACGGCATCCGCGGCGCCGACGGCCGCGTCCTGCCCGTGTACGCGTCACATCTGCGGGTACGCGACACCAATGGCGAGCCGTCCACCGTCTGCCTGCTGGTCCGCGACGACGAGCGGGCCGTCCTGCAGACCCCCGTACGGGCCCCCGCCGACCCGGCGGCCATGGGCGAGAGCCGCAACGTCGACCCGTTCGAGGTCTTCATCGGCTCCCCCGCCCCCGACGACCTGGACGGACTGCTCCAGCGGACCGTGGAGCGCGCCCGCGACATGCTCGACGGCGACGCCGCGTTCCTGCTGCTCGCCACCGACGACGAGACCGAACTGGAGGTCCGGGCCACCACCGGCCTCCCCTCCGCACGCCAGCGCTTCGCGCGCGTGCCCGTCGAAGCCGGCACCGGCCGCTACGGCTCGGCCAGGATGCCCGCCGTCCACGAGGACCTCGCGGCCCTCCCCGGCGCCGTCCCGATCCTCGGCGGCTCCGGCATGCGCTCGGTCGTCACCGTCCCGCTCAAGGTCGAGGGCCGCCTCACCGGCTCCCTCGGCGTCGCCGCCGAATCGGCCGGCCGCTACTCCAACGAGGAAGCCCTGCGCCTCCAGTTCGCCGCCGACCGCATCGCGCTCGCCGTCGAGTCGGCACGCCTGGGCGAGCTCGAACGGCTGCGCAGGGGATCGCTGAGCTTCCTCGTGGAAGCCTCGGACCTGCTCGCGGGAACCCTGGACCGGGACCAGACGTTGGCCCTGATGGCACAGATGACCGTCCCCACCCTCGCCACCTGGTGCGCCGTCTACACGATCGCGGACCAGGCCTCCGACCCGTACCTGTCCTACGTCCTCCACGAGGACGAGGAGCGCATCGACGGCCTCAAGGCGCTCCTCTCCAAGATCGACCCGCCGGAGCCGGTCCCCACCCCGGGCGCCCGCGTCTGGACCGCCCCCGGCGAGGCGGCCCACCAGGCCGCGCTGCGCACCTCCATGCGCGACCTCGGCCGCGGCACCAGCCCGTACCTGGGCAGCGGCCTCGGCACCACCTTGTCCACGGCCGCCGCGGTCGGCGGCGAAACGGTCGTCCTGCCCCTGGTCGCCCGCAACCGCGTCATCGGCATGCTGACCCTCGGCAAGCCCTCCGACGACCACTTCCGCCAAGAGATCCTGGAGCTGGCCGAGGACCTCTCGCGCCGGGCCGCGCTCGCCCTCGACAACGCCCGCCTCTACTCGGAGCGCATGGCCATCAGCCGCTCCCTCCAGCGCAGCCTCCTGCCGCCGGGCCTGCCGCAGATCCCCGGCGTCGAGGTCGAGGTCATCTACCGCGCGGCCGGCGAGGGCAACGAGGTCGGCGGCGACTTCTACGACCTCTTCCCGATCCGCGACGGCGCGTACGGCTTCGCCATCGGCGACGTCTGCGGCACCGGCCCCGAGGCGGCGGCCGTCACCGGCCTGGCCCGCCATGCCCTGCGCCTCCTCGCCCGCGAGGGCTTCGGCGGCCCGGCGGTCCTGGAGCGCCTCAACGCCGCGATCCTCGACGAGGGCGCCCGCAGCCGCTTCCTGACGCTCCTGTACGGCGAGTTGTGGCCGCAGGAGGACGGCAGCGCGGTGCTGAAGGTCGTGTGCGCGGGCCATCCGCTCCCGCTGCGCCTGCGCCAGGACGGCACGGTCGAGCCCGCCGCCGAGCCCCAGCCGCTGCTCGGCGTCATGGAGGACCTGGAGCTGTACGAGCAGACGATCGTCCTGGACCCGGGCGACGTCCTGCTGTGTGTGACCGATGGCATCACCGAGCGCCGCGAGGGTACCCGAATGCTGGGAGACGACGGTCTGACCGACGTCCTCGCCACGTGTACGGGCCTGACCGCCGGCGCCGTTGCGGCCCGCGTCCTGCGCGCGGTGGAACGCTTCGCCGCCGAGCCCGCGTCCGACGACATGGCGATCCTGTCGATGCGCATCCCGGAACAGCCCGGCCGGTAAACGGGCCGGGCGTCCGGAGCCCCGACGGGCCGGGGCCACCGCGAAGCCGGTGGCCGGAGAAACGCGAAAGGCCCCGCCCAATTGGGCGGGGCCTTTCATCGTCTTGCTGCTGAGCCCCCATGCGGAATCGAACCGCAGACCTTCTCCTTACCATGGAGACGCTCTACCGACTGAGCTATAGGGGCCGGTTGTTGTTTCGGGGTTTCCCCCTCACCAACGAGATAAAGCATACCCTGAATCAGACGGTGGTCCGAACCACGCTCGCCCGTTCTTCCGGCGCCCTGCCCAGTGCCCCTGTCACGCGGGCTGAAGGAGCCCTCCGAGCGCGTTGCAGACCGAGACCAACTTCCGTACGCCCGCCTCGGAAAGCCCGTCGAGGCGGGGCAGCGCGAGCGTCTCGTCCACGGCCCGCTCGGTCTGCGGCAGCACACACCCGGCCCGCCTGAACTCCCGAGTCCGGTGTACGGGCGTGACGACGGGCACCTCGCATTCGACCCCGCGCCGCCGCAGCAGCCGCGCGAACGCGTCCCGGTCGGGCCGCCCGTTCCCGGGCACCCGTACGACATAGCGCTGGTACCCGTGCCCGGCGGCCGGTACGGGCGTCCGTACGCCGACGAGCCGCCGGTCCAAGTACCCGGCCCGCTCCCGGCGTTGCACGACGTCGCCGCCCGCGCCGTCGTCCTCGTCCTTCTCCACCAGCAACAGCCCGAGCCGGTCGGCGAGTTGCCTGAACTGCCCGGCGTCGGCCGGGTGCCCGAAGCGGTGGACGAGGACGAGCCCGACGGTCCGCGAGGTCACGACGGCCTCGATGCTTCCGACCCCCAGGCAGTACGTGTCCGGGTCTATGTCGGCGAACACCGGCAGGGCTCCGGCCGCGACCACGGCCCGGGCCACCGCACCGTCGTCGTACGCCGGCACGATCACTTCGTCCCCGGCCGCGAAGCCCGCGGACTCCAGCTTTCCGATGATCCCCATAGCTCGGCATGGTGCTCGCACGACGTGAACAACAGGTGATCGGGCATAAAAAAACGCGGGTCCCCGAGCCAAAGCTCGGGAACCCGCGTTGAAAGATTGTTCGGCGGTGTCCTACTCTCCCACAGGGTCCCCCCTGCAGTACCATCGGCGCTGAAAGGCTTAGCTTCCGGGTTCGGAATGTAACCGGGCGTTTCCCTAACGCTATGACCACCGAAACACTATGAAATTAACGAAACCGGGCAACAACACGGCCGTTCGTTATTTCAGAACTAACACAGTGGACGCGAGCAACTGAGGACAAGCCCTCGGCCTATTAGTACCAGTCAGCTCCACCCCTTACGAGGCTTCCACATCTGGCCTATCAACCCAGTCGTCTACTGGGAGCCTTACCCTCTCAAGGAGGTGGGAATACTCATCTCGAAGCAGGCTTCCCGCTTAGATGCTTTCAGCGGTTATCCTTTCCGAACGTAGCCAACCAGCCATGCCCTTGGCAGGACAACTGGCACACCAGAGGTTCGTCCGTCCCGGTCCTCTCGTACTAGGGACAGCCCTTCTCAATATTCCTACGCGCACAGCGGATAGGGACCGAACTGTCTCACGACGTTCTAAACCCAGCTCGCGTACCGCTTTAATGGGCGAACAGCCCAACCCTTGGGACCGACTCCAGCCCCAGGATGCGACGAGCCGACATCGAGGTGCCAAACCATCCCGTCGATATGGACTCTTGGGGAAGATCAGCCTGTTATCCCCGGGGTACCTTTTATCCGTTGAGCGACGGCGCTTCCACAAGCCACCGCCGGATCACTAGTCCCGACTTTCGTCCCTGCTCGACCCGTCGGTCTCACAGTCAAGCTCCCTTGTGCACTTACACTCAACACCTGATTGCCAACCAGGCTGAGGGAACCTTTGGGCGCCTCCGTTACTCTTTAGGAGGCAACCGCCCCAGTTAAACTACCCATCAGACACTGTCCCTGATCCGGATCACGGACCCAGGTTAGACATCCAGCACGACCAGAGTGGTATTTCAACGGCGACTCCACCATGACTGGCGTCACAGCTTCAAAGTCTCCCACCTATCCTACACAAGCCGAACCGAACACCAATATCAAACTGTAGTAAAGGTCCCGGGGTCTTTCCGTCCTGCTGCGCGAAACGAGCATCTTTACTCGTAGTGCAATTTCACCGGGCCTATGGTTGAGACAGTCGAGAAGTCGTTACGCCATTCGTGCAGGTCGGAACTTACCCGACAAGGAATTTCGCTACCTTAGGATGGTTATAGTTACCACCGCCGTTTACTGGCGCTTAAGTTCTCAGCTTCGCCTGGACGAATCCAAGCTAACCGGTCCCCTTAACGTTCCAGCACCGGGCAGGCGTCAGTCCGTATACATCGCCTTACGGCTTCGCACGGACCTGTGTTTTTAGTAAACAGTCGCTTCTCGCTGGTCTCTGCGGCCACCCCCAGCTCAGAGTGCAAGACTCATCACCAGTGATGGCCCCCCTTCTCCCGAAGTTACGGGGGCATTTTGCCGAGTTCCTTAACCATAGTTCACCCGAACGCCTCGGTATTCTCTACCTGACCACCTGAGTCGGTTTAGGGTACGGGCCGCCATGAAACTCGCTAGAGGCTTTTCTCGACAGCATAGGATCATCCACTTCACCACAATCGGCTCGGCATCAGGTCTCAGGCTTCATGCTGTCCGGATTTGCCTAGACAGCGCCCTACACCCTTACCCCGGGACAACCACCGCCCGGGCTGGACTACCTTCCTGCGTCACCCCATCGCTTACCTACTACAAGTCTGGTTCGTCGGCTCCACCACTTTCCTTTCCCCGAAGGGTCCGGAACGGCTTCACGGACTTAGCATCGCCTGATTCGATATTGGGCGTTTCAAAGCGGGTACCGGAATATCAACCGGTTGTCCATCGACTACGCCTGTCGGCCTCGCCTTAGGTCCCGACTTACCCTGGGCAGATCAGCTTGACCCAGGAACCCTTAGTCAATCGGCGCACACGTTTCTCACGTGTGTATCGCTACTCATGCCTGCATTCTCACTCGTGAACCGTCCACCACTAGCTTCCGCTGCGGCTTCACCCGGCACACGACGCTCCCCTACCCATCAACACACCCGTTAGGGCTATATATGTCAATGACACGACTTCGGCGGTACGCTTGAGCCCCGCTACATTGTCGGCGCGGAATCACTTGACCAGTGAGCTATTACGCACTCTTTCAAGGGTGGCTGCTTCTAAGCCAACCTCCTGGTTGTCTCTGCGACTCCACATCCTTTCCCACTTAGCGTACGCTTAGGGGCCTTAGTCGATGCTCTGGGCTGTTTCCCTCTCGACCATGGAGCTTATCCCCCACAGTCTCACTGCCGCGCTCTCACTTACCGGCATTCGGAGTTTGGCTAAGGTCAGTAACCCGGTAGGGCCCATCGCCTATCCAGTGCTCTACCTCCGGCAAGAAACACACGACGCTGCACCTAAATGCATTTCGGGGAGAACCAGCTATCACGGAGTTTGATTGGCCTTTCACCCCTAACCACAGGTCATCCCCCAGGTTTTCAACCCTGGTGGGTTCGGTCCTCCACGAAGTCTTACCTCCGCTTCAACCTGCCCATGGCTAGATCACTCCGCTTCGGGTCTAGAGCGTGCAACTCAAACGCCCTGTTCGGACTCGCTTTCGCTACGGCTTCCCCACACGGGTTAACCTCGCTACACACCGCTAACTCGCAGGCTCATTCTTCAAAAGGCACGCAGTCACGACTGCATGTGCAAGCACATACAGCGACGCTCCCACGGCTTGTAGGCACACGGTTTCAGGTACTATTTCACTCCGCTCCCGCGGTACTTTTCACCATTCCCTCACGGTACTATCCGCTATCGGTCACCAGGGAATATTTAGGCTTAACGGGTGGTCCCGCCAGATTCACACGGGATTTCTCGGGCCCCGTGCTACTTGGGTGTCTCTTAAACGAGCCGCATGAATTTCAGCTACGGGGGTCTTACCCTCTACGCCGGACCTTTCGCATGTCCTTCGCCTATTCATACGGTTTCTGACTCGTCTCACAGCCGGCAGACTGTGACAAAGAGATCCCACAACCCCCACGACGCAACCCCTGCCGGGTATCACACGTCGTAGGTTTGGCCTCATCCGGTTTCGCTCGCCACTACTCCCGGAATCACGGTTGTTTTCTCTTCCTGAGGGTACTGAGATGTTTCACTTCCCCTCGTTCCCTCCACATGCCCTATGTGTTCAGGCATGGGTGACAGCCCATGACGACTGCCGGGTTTCCCCATTCGGAAACCCCCGGATCAAAGCCTGGTTGACGGCTCCCCGGGGACTATCGTGGCCTCCCACGTCCTTCATCGGTTCCTGGTGCCAAGGCATCCACCGTGCGCCCTTAAAAACTTGGCCACAGATGCTCGCGTCCACTGTGCAGTTCTCAAACAACGACCAGCCACCCATCACCCCACCAACAACATGGTGAGTTCACTGGGGCCGGCGACTGAAGTACAAGCGGGCAAAGCCCGTGCCTTCAGACACCCAACAGCGTGCCCGGCCCTTCCCGCAGGTCCTCACGTTCCACGCCGAAGCAGTACTAGTGAAATCCTTACCGGAAGTGCCGAATAGTCAACGTTCCACCCATGAGCTGACCGTGCAGAACATTTGCCTGCAATCGGTACTGTGCTCCTTAGAAAGGAGGTGATCCAGCCGCACCTTCCGGTACGGCTACCTTGTTACGACTTCGTCCCAATCGCCAGTCCCACCTTCGACAGCTCCCTCCCACAAGGGGTTGGGCCACCGGCTTCGGGTGTTACCGACTTTCGTGACGTGACGGGCGGTGTGTACAAGGCCCGGGAACGTATTCACCGCAGCAATGCTGATCTGCGATTACTAGCAACTCCGACTTCATGGGGTCGAGTTGCAGACCCCAATCCGAACTGAGACCGGCTTTTTGAGATTCGCTCCGCCTCACGGCATCGCAGCTCATTGTACCGGCCATTGTAGCACGTGTGCAGCCCAAGACATAAGGGGCATGATGACTTGACGTCGTCCCCACCTTCCTCCGAGTTGACCCCGGCAGTCTCCTGTGAGTCCCCATCACCCCGAAGGGCATGCTGGCAACACAGAACAAGGGTTGCGCTCGTTGCGGGACTTAACCCAACATCTCACGACACGAGCTGACGACAGCCATGCACCACCTGTATACCGACCACAAGGGGGCGACCATCTCTGGCCGTTTCCGGTATATGTCAAGCCTTGGTAAGGTTCTTCGCGTTGCGTCGAATTAAGCCACATGCTCCGCTGCTTGTGCGGGCCCCCGTCAATTCCTTTGAGTTTTAGCCTTGCGGCCGTACTCCCCAGGCGGGGAACTTAATGCGTTAGCTGCGGCACCGACGACGTGGAATGTCGCCAACACCTAGTTCCCAACGTTTACGGCGTGGACTACCAGGGTATCTAATCCTGTTCGCTCCCCACGCTTTCGCTCCTCAGCGTCAGTAATGGCCCAGAGATCCGCCTTCGCCACCGGTGTTCCTCCTGATATCTGCGCATTTCACCGCTACACCAGGAATTCCGATCTCCCCTACCACACTCTAGCTAGCCCGTATCGAATGCAGACCCGGGGTTAAGCCCCGGGCTTTCACATCCGACGTGACAAGCCGCCTACGAGCTCTTTACGCCCAATAATTCCGGACAACGCTTGCGCCCTACGTATTACCGCGGCTGCTGGCACGTAGTTAGCCGGCGCTTCTTCTGCAGGTACCGTCACTTTCGCTTCTTCCCTGCTGAAAGAGGTTTACAACCCGAAGGCCGTCATCCCTCACGCGGCGTCGCTGCATCAGGCTTTCGCCCATTGTGCAATATTCCCCACTGCTGCCTCCCGTAGGAGTCTGGGCCGTGTCTCAGTCCCAGTGTGGCCGGTCGCCCTCTCAGGCCGGCTACCCGTCGTCGCCTTGGTAGGCCATTACCCCACCAACAAGCTGATAGGCCGCGGGCTCATCCTTCACCGCCGGAGCTTTCCACCCAGAAGCATGCGCTTCCGGGTCGTATCCGGTATTAGACCCCGTTTCCAGGGCTTGTCCCAGAGTGAAGGGCAGATTGCCCACGTGTTACTCACCCGTTCGCCACTAATCCACCCCGAAGGGCTTCATCGTTCGACTTGCATGTGTTAAGCACGCCGCCAGCGTTCGTCCTGAGCCAGGATCAAACTCTCCATGAATGTGTACCGGTAATCCGGTGCGCACACACGAAAGAGCGGGACAGTCACGTCGGAATAAGACCGACCGTCCTCAGCGTCCTCGCTGTGTAATTGCCTGCCGACCGTGAAGGTCGCCAGGACTTTTCAAAGGAACCTCCAACCCAACCGACAAGCGGTGGGCCGGGGTTGTCAATCTGGCGTTGACTTTTGGCACGCTGTTGAGTTCTCAAGGTACGGACGCTTCCTTTGTTCCCGTTTCCGGGCCCTCCGGGCGCTTCCTTCGTTTCCGACTCTATCAGACTCTTTCGTGTCCGATTCCCGGTCGGCGGGATTCGCTTTCCAGGTTTTCGCTTTCGCGTTTCCCTTTCCGGCGGCTCCGACTTTATCAGAGATTCTGAGTCGGAATTTCCCTCCCGTTCGGTTTCCCGCTCCCCGCGTCGCTGACGCGGGTGGCACGTGAAGGTGCCGGGTTCCCGTCTGGAGGAGATGTAAACGTACTGGAGCGGGGCGCCCCGATGCAAATCGAGGGGCCCCGCTCCGGGCGTACGCCGTTGGTGTCAGACGGGTCGTCAGACCTCCACGACGACCGGGAGGATCATCGGGCGCCGACGGTAGGTGTCCGAGACCCACTTGCCGACCGAGCGGCGGATCAGCTGCTGGAGCTGGTGGGGCTCGACGACGCCGTCCTGGGCGGACTTGTTCAGCGCCTCTTCGACCTTCGAGACCACGGGGGTGAAGGCCGAGTCCTCGATGCCGGAACCGCGTGCCTGGATCGTCGGACCGCTGACGATCTTGCCGCTCGACGAGTCGACGACCACGAAGACCGAGATGATGCCCTCGTCCCCGAGGATGCGGCGGTCCTTGAGCGAGGACTCGGTGACGTCGCCGACCGAGAGGCCGTCCACGTACACGTAACCCGCCTGGACCTTGCCGACGATCTTCGCGGCGCCGTCGACCAGGTCGACGACCACGCCGTCCTCGGCGATGACGATGTGGTTCTTCGGGACGCCGGTGAGGGCTCCGAGCTCCGCGTTCGCCCGCAGGTGACGCCATTCGCCGTGGACCGGCATCAGGTTCTTCGGCTTGCAGATGTTGTAGAAGTACAGCAGCTCGCCGGCCGAGGCGTGGCCCGAGACGTGCACCTTGGCGTTGCCCTTGTGGACGACGTTCGCGCCCCAGCGGGTCAGGCCGTTGATGACGCGGTAGACCGCGTTCTCGTTGCCCGGGATCAGGGACGACGCCAGGATCACGGTGTCGCCCTGGACGATCCGGATCTGGTGGTCGCGGTTGGCCATGCGGGACAGCGCCGCCATGGGCTCGCCCTGCGAACCGGTGCAGACCAGCACGACCTCGTCGTCCGGCAGGTCGTCGAGCGTCTTGACGTCCACGACCAGGCCCGCGGGGACCCGGAGGTAGCCGAGGTCGCGCGCGATGCCCATGTTGCGGACCATCGAGCGGCCGACGAAGGCGACCCGGCGGCCGTACTCGTGCGCGGCGTCCAGGATCTGCTGGATGCGGTGCACGTGGCTGGCGAAGCTGGCCACGATGATGCGCTTGTCGGCGTTCGCGAACACCGTGCGCAGGACGTTGGAGATGTCCCGCTCCGGCGGTACGAAACCGGGGACCTCGGCGTTCGTCGAGTCGGAGAGGAGGAGGTCGATGCCCTCCTCGCTCAGCCGGGCGAAGGCGTGCAGGTCGGTCAGGCGCCCGTCCAGCGGGAGCTGGTCCATCTTGAAGTCGCCGGTGGCGACGGCCAGGCCCGCGGGGGTGCGGATGGCCACCGCGAGGGCGTCCGGGATGGAGTGGTTGACCGCGATGAACTCGCAGTCGAAGGGGCCGAGCCGCTCGCGGTCGCCCTCGGCGACCTCCAGCGTGTACGGGCGGATGCGGTGCTCCTGGAGCTTCGCCTCGATCAGCGCGAGGGTCAGCTTGGAGCCGATCAGCGGGATGTCCGGCTTCTCGCGGAGCAGGTACGGGACGCCGCCGATGTGGTCCTCGTGGCCGTGCGTGAGCACGATGCCCTCGATGTCGTCGAGGCGGTCCCTGATGCTGCTGAAGTCCGGCAGGATCAGGTCGACGCCGGGCTGCTCCTCCTCGGGGAAGAGCACGCCGCAGTCGACGATGAGCAGGCGGCCGCCGTACTCGAAGACCGTCATGTTCCGGCCGATTTCGCCGAGACCGCCGAGCGGGGTGACACGCAGGCCGTTCTTGGGAAGCTTCGGCGGGGTGCCGAGTTCGGGATGCGGATGACTCAAAAGACTCTCCTCACCACACACGCCACGTACCTCTAAGGCACGTGGCGCGCATGACATTCGTGCACTTGCTGTTGTCTGTTTCGTTCTTCGTATTCAGTTGTGAAGTCTGTGGTGTCAGCTGTACCCCGCAGGAGCTACAGCTCTACCCCGCCGGCCGCAAGATCGATCTTGAGCTGGGCGGTCTCCTCCGCCGTCAGGTCGACCATCGGCAGCCGCAGCGGTCCGCCGGGCAGCCCCTGGAGGGCCAGCGCGGCCTTGGTGGTGATCACTCCCTGGGTACGGAACATGCCCGTGTACACGGGGAGCAGCCGCTGGTGGATCTCGGTGGCCTTCTGGACGTTGCCCGAGAGGTACGCGTCGAGGAGCGCGCGCAGCTCGGGGGTGACCACATGGCCGACGACCGAGACGAAGCCGACCGCGCCGACCGAGAGCAGCGGCAGGTTGAGCATGTCGTCGCCGGAGTACCAGGCGAGGCCGGAGCGGGCGATGGCCCAGCTGGCACGGCCGAGGTCGCCCTTGGCGTCCTTGTTGGCGACGATACGCGGGTGCTCGGCGAGGCGCACCAGGGTTTCGGTGTCGATCGGGACACCGCTGCGGCCGGGGATGTCGTAGAGCATCACCGGGAGCTCGGTGGCGTCGGCGATGGCCGAGAAGTGCCGGTACAGGCCCTCCTGGGGGGGCTTGTTGTAGTACGGCGTGACGGCGAGCAGGCCGTGTGCGCCGGAGCGCTCGGCCGTGCGGGCCAGCTCCAGGGTGTGACGCGTGTCATTCGTGCCGATGCCGGCGACGACGTGGGCCCGGTCTCCGACCGCTTCCAGTACGGCCCGTACGAGCTGGTCTTTCTCCGCGTCGCTGGTGGTCGGGGACTCGCCGGTGGTGCCGTTGACGATCAGTCCGTCGTTGCCTGCGTCGACCAGGTGGACGGCGAGCCGCTGCGCGCCGTCGAGGTCGAGTGCGCCGTCCGCCGTGAAGGGCGTGACCATGGCGGTGAGGACCCGCCCGAAGGGGGTCTGCGGAGTGGAGATCGGAGCCATGGGTAACACGCTACTCGCTGCTCAGCGCCCGGTGTCCCCTCGGGGGACGTGACGGAGGGAGCCCGGCACTGCCTGCTCGGGGGTTCAAGCAGTGCCGGGTCCGTTTGATCAGCCTAGATGAACTTCATGAAACGCCGCAATACGGACACTTTGCGCGCACTATCCGCACATCTGTGCCCGTACGGGCGGATTCGGGCCACTTACGGGGCGACGCGCCCGTTGGCGTTGAAGGCGGCGTAGGTGAGCGGCATGAGCTTCGCCCACTGCTCCTCCATCTTCTCGCCGACCATCTCGATCTCCCGCTGCGGGAACGACGGCACCTGCGCCTGCTCGTGCTGGGTGCGCAGGCCCAGGAAGTGCATCAGGGAACGGGCGTTGCACGTCGCGTACATCGACGAGAACAGGCCGACCGGGAGCACGGCGCGGGCGACCTCACGGGCCACGCCCGCCGCCAGCATCTCCTGGTACGCCCCGTACGCCTGGCGGTAGGAGTCCTCCATCGCGCGGCTCGTCAGCTCCTGCTGGGCCTCGGTGCCCTCGACGAACTCGTACTTGCCGGGGCGGCCCCGCTGGACGAGCCTGCGGTCGGCGCCCGGCACATAGAAGACCGGCTGGAGCTCCCGGTAGCGGCCCGACTCCTCGTTGTACGACCAGCCCACCCGGTGCCGCATGAACTCGCGGAAGACGAAGATCGGGGCGCTGATGAAGAACGTCATCGAGTTGTGCTCGAAGGGGCTGCCGTGCCGGTCCCGCATCAGGTAGTTGATCAAGCCGCGGGAGCGTTCGGGGTCC
The DNA here is from genome assembly GCF_002846415.1 of Streptomyces sp. TLI_146. Taxonomy (NCBI): domain Bacteria; kingdom Bacillati; phylum Actinomycetota; class Actinomycetes; order Kitasatosporales; family Streptomycetaceae; genus Streptomyces; species Streptomyces sp. TLI_146. Next base: position 6,543,717 of record NZ_PJMX01000001.1, on the reverse strand, counting down.
TTCTGGAGCTCCTCCAGGGACTGTTCGCCGGCGGTGGAGACGCGGGCCGCCCACAGCACGTCGGAGTCGCCGGCGGTGTGCTTCACCAACTCGACGGTGACGTCACTGCGGAAGCTGGGGCTGAGGTCTGCGGCGGGCGTGTCGGTCACCGGCGGGTCCTTCCAGTTGGTGCGGCGGCGACCAATCTACGGCCCGGCACCGACAACGCCCGCCCTGACGGCACGTCGCAGAATTCTTCGGCCAATTCGGGGAATTCGGGCACCAATCCTCAACTGCGTGCGTCTGTACCAGTAGACGCACCACAGTTCGAGCACCACACCACAGCCCGCGCACCACCCCCAGAGGCAAGGAGAAGCCCCTCATGTTCCGTCGGCGGGAGTCCGTCCCGTTCACGTTCGTCGCCGAGGCCGACCGCTTCCGCAGCAATGTCACTCCGCCGCCGCGCGAGCGGGTCGGCGCCGGGCGAATAGTGGGCCGTACGCTGGTCGGGCTCACCGTGGTGGCCGGGCTCGCGGGTTCGCTCCTGTTCGGCGTGCCCGCGCTGGAGCCGGCCGAGTCGCCGGGGCACGCCCAGCAGTCCCAGGCGGACGGCCGCTGACGCTCCCCCCTCGCCCGAATGGCGTGAGAGGCACCCCCACGGGCCCCCGGAGCTGGTCGTTCCACCGCCTCCTGGGTAGCCTCACCGGGCACAGCCAATCGAGCGTGCTTGTGAGTGAGGATCAGTCGTGCCCCTGCCTTTCCTGACGGCCGACCGCGCATTCGATGCGACCGCCGACGACGTCGCGCTGCCCTTCGACGACCACGACCACTGGCGGCGTCCCTACCGACCGGGCCCCTGGCGGGTCGGAGCGGCCGCCGTGCTGCTGCTCCTCGCCTCGTTCGTGCTGCTCGCCTCGGTGATCATCGCGTTCACGGGCGGTCCGGCCGCGGCGCTGGCGGTCCTGGTGGTCGCCCTCGCCGTGATCGCGTCCGCGCTGCGGATGCTGCGGATGGGCGTCTGGGTCAGCCGGGCCGGGCTGCGGCGGGTCCGCTTCCTGAGCACCTCCACGGTGCCGTGGCAGCAGATCGAGAACGTACGGACGGTGCAGCAGCCGGTGCGGTGGCTCGGGCTGCCCAGGACCGTGCAGGGGCAGGCGCTGCTCGCCTCCCGGCCTGGCGGGGCGACCCTTCCGGTGCTGCTCACCGACCACAACGCGGACTTCCTGTCGCGCGTCGAGGCGTTCGACCGGGCGGCCGACACGGTGGAGGCCTGGGGCGCGGAGTACGGGCGTCCCTGACCGGGGGCCCCGCCGCGCGGGCGCGGCGGACTACTCCGCCGCCTCCCGCAGCGTGATCGCCCGCTGCATCGCCTTGCGGGCCCGGGGGGTGTCGCGGGCGTCCTGGTAGGCCACGGCCAGGCGGAACCAGCAGCGCCAGTCGTTCGGGGCGTCCTCCGTCTCCGCCTTGCGGCGGGCGAAGACCTCGTCGGCCGAGTCGCGGTCGATACGGCCGCCCGGGGTGCGGACCAGCTCGTCGACCGGGAGGCCGCCCTCGGCCTCCAGTTCGGCGGCGAGGGCGTTGGCCCGGGTCACGAAGCGGGTGTTGGCCCACAGGAACCAGAGGCCGATCAGCGGCAGCACCAGGACCGCGATCCCCATGGTCACGGTGATCAGCTTGCCGTCCTGGATGAGCATCACGCCCCGGCTGCCGACCAGGACGAAGTAGAAGACCAGGACGGCAGCCGTGACGAAGTAAGTGATCTTTGCGCGCATGACCGGCAGTCCAGCTCAGTTCAGGTCGAGGAAGTGTTCCAGGCCGAAGGTCAGGCCCGGAGTGGTCACCACGCGGCGGGCGCCGAGCAGGATGCCCGGCATGAAGCTGCTGTGGTGGAGCGAGTCATGACGGATCGTCAGCGTCTCGCCCTCGGCGCCCAGGAGGACCTCCTGGTGCGCCAGCAGACCGCGCAGCCGGACCGCGTGGACGGGGACGCCGTCGACGTCCGCGCCGCGCGCCCCGTCCAGCGCGGTGGCCGTGGCGTCCGGCGCGGGGGCGACCCCCGCCTCGGCGCGGGCCGCCGCGATCAGCTGCGCGGTGCGCGTCGCGGTGCCCGAGGGCGCGTCCACCTTGTTGGGGTGGTGCAGCTCGACGACCTCGACGGACTCGAAGTAGGGGGCGGCGAGCTGCGCGAACTTCATCGTCAGGACGGCCCCGATGGAGAAGTTCGGCGCGATGAGCACCCCGGTGGACGGTGAGCCGTCCAGCCAGGTGGTGAGCTGCGCGAGGCGGTCCTCGGTCCAGCCGGTGGTGCCGACGACCGCGTGCATCCCATGGCGCACACAGAAGTCGAGGTTGCCCATCACCGAGGCGGGGGTGGTCAGTTCGACCACGACCTGGGCGTCCGCGTCCGCGAGCGCCTCCAGCTTGTCGCCCCGGCCAAGGGCCGCCACCAGCTCCATGTCCTCGGCCGCTTCCACGGCCCGTACCGCCTCGGAACCGATCCGGCCCTTGGCGCCGAGAACCGCCACGCGCAGCTTGCTCATGCTTGCTTCCTCACGTCCTTGCGAACACGTACGGATCAGGAGACCGCTTCATGGAGGCGGTCGGCCTGCTTGTCCTTCAGCGGGCCGATGACGGACAGCGAGGGACGCCGGCCCAGCACATCACGGGCCACCTCGCGGACGTCGTCGGGGGTGACCGCGGCTATCCGGGCCAGCATGTCGTCGACCGACATCTGGGTGCCCCAGCACAGCTCGCTCTTGCCGATGCGGTTCATCAGCGCGCCCGTGTCCTCCAGGCCCAGCACGGTCGAGCCGGAGAGCTGGCCGACCGCGCGGCCGATCTCCTCGTCCGACAGGCCGTCCGAGGCGACCCGGTCCAGTTCGTCCCGGCAGATCTTCAGGACGTCGTGGACCTGGTTGGGGCGGCAGCCCGCGTACACGCCGAACAGACCGCAGTCGGCGAAGCCCGAGGTGTACGAGTACACGCTGTAGGCGAGGCCGCGCTTCTCCCGTACCTCCTGGAAGAGGCGGGACGACATACCGCCGCCCAGGGCCGTGTTCAGCACGCCGAGCGCCCAGCGGCGCTCGTCGGTGCGGGCCAGGCCCGGCATGCCGAGGACGACGTGCGCCTGCTCGGTGCGCCTGCCCAGGAGCTCGACGCGGCCCGCCGTCTTCAGGGTGCGGGCGCCGTCGCGCGGCGCGACCGGGACCGCGTCCGTCTGCGTGAGGGCTCCGGCCTTCTCGAAGGCCTTGCGGACCTGGCGTACGACGGTGGCGTGGTCGACGTTGCCGGCGGCCGCCACGACCAGGTGGCGCGGGTCGTAGTGCTTCTTGTAGAAGCGGGCGACCTGCGACCGGGTCAGCGCGTTGATCGTGTCGACCGTGCCGAGGACCGGGCGGCCCAGCGGGGTGTCGCCGAGCATGGTGTGCGCGAACAGGTCGTGCACGCAGTCGCCCGGGTCGTCCTCGGTCATCGCGATCTCTTCGAGGATGACACCGCGCTCGGCGTCCACATCCTCTTCGAGGATGAGCGAGCCGGTCAGCATGTCGCAGACGACGTCGATCGCCAGCGGCAGGTCGGTGTCGAGCACGCGCGCGTAGTAGCAGGTGTACTCCTTCGCCGTGAAGGCGTTCATCTCTCCGCCGACCGCGTCGATCGCGGAGGAGATGTCGAGGGCGCTGCGCTTGCGCGTGCCCTTGAAGAGGAGGTGCTCCAGATAGTGCGTGGCGCCGTTGAGCGTGGGCGTCTCGTCGCGGGAGCCGACCTGGACCCAGATACCGAAGGTCGCCGACCGTACGGAGGGCAGGGTCTCGGTGACGACGCGGAGGCCGCCGGGGAGGGTCGTGCGGCGGACGGTGCCGATGCCGTTGGTGCCCTGGAGAAGCGTTTGGGTACGGGCGACGGCCCGCGCCTCCGAAGAGGTGCGGGCCGTCGCCTTGGAGCTACGGGACGTCACTTGTCGGTGTCGTCCTTCGTCTCGTCGCCTTCTTCGCCCTCGACGACCGGGACCAGCGAGAGCTTGCCGCGGGAGTCGATCTCCGCGATCTCGACCTGGACCTTGGTGCCGACCGCGAGCACGTCCTCGACGTTCTCCACGCGCTTGCCACCGGCGAGCTTGCGGATCTGCGAGATGTGCAGCAGACCGTCCTTGCCGGGCATCAGGGAGACGAACGCACCGAAGGTGGTGGTCTTGACGACCGTACCCAGGTAGCGCTCGCCGACCTCCGGCATGGTCGGGTTGGCGATCGCGTTGATCGTGGCGCGGGCGGCCTCGGCCTGCGAGCCGACCTGGGCACCGATGTAGATGGTGCCGTCGTCCTCGATCGTGATCTCGGCGCCGGTGTCCTCCTGGATCTGGTTGATCATCTTGCCCTTGGGGCCGATGACCTCACCGATCTTGTCCACCGGGATCTTGACGGTGATGATCCGCGGGGCGTTCGGGGACATCTCGTCCGGCGTGTCGATCGCTTCCATCATCACGTCGAGGATGTGGAGGCGGGCGTCGCGGGCCTGCTTGAGGGCCGCGGCCAGGACGGAGGCCGGGATGCCGTCCAGCTTGGTGTCGAGCTGGAGGGCGGTGACGAACTCCTTCGTACCGGCGACCTTGAAGTCCATGTCGCCGAAGGCGTCCTCCGCACCGAGGATGTCGGTGAGGGCGACGTAGTGCGTCTTGCCGTCGATCTCCTGGGAGATCAGGCCCATGGCGATACCGGCGACGGGGGCCTTGAGCGGCACACCGGCGTTCAGCAGCGACATGGTGGAGGCGCAGACCGAGCCCATGGACGTCGAGCCGTTGGAGCCGAGGGCCTCGGACACCTGACGGATCGCGTACGGGAACTCCTCGCGCGTCGGCAGGACCGGCACGATCGCGCGCTCGGCGAGCGCGCCGTGGCCGATCTCGCGGCGCTTGGGCGAGCCCACGCGGCCGGTCTCGCCGACCGAGTACGGCGGGAAGTTGTAGTTGTGCATGTAGCGCTTGCGGGTCACCGGGGAGAGGGTGTCCAGCTGCTGCTCCATACGGAGCATGTTGAGGGTGGTGACGCCCAGGATCTGGGTCTCGCCACGCTCGAACAGCGCCGAGCCGTGCACGCGCGGGATGGCCTCGACCTCGGCGGCCAGGGTACGGATGTCCGTGATCCCGCGGCCGTCGATGCGGACCTTGTCCTTGATGACGCGCTCGCGGACCAGCTTCTTGGTCAGCGCGCGGTAGGCGGCGGAGATCTCCTTCTCGCGGCCCTCGAAGGCCGGGAGGAGCTTCTCGGCGGCCAGCTCCTTGACGCGGTCCAGCTCGCTCTCGCGGTCCTGCTTGCCCGCGATGGTGAGCGCCTGGGCGAGCTCGCCCTTGACCGCGGCGGTGAGCGCCTCCAGGACGTCGTCCTGGTAGTCGAGGAAGACCGGGAACTCGCCGGTCGGCTTCGCTGCCTTGGCGGCGAGGTCGGCCTGGGCCTTGCAGAGCACCTTGATGAAGGGCTTCGCGGCGTCCAGACCGGCGGCGACGACCTCCTCGGTCGGCGCCTCGGCACCGCCCTTGACCAGCTGGATGGTCTTCTCGGTGGCCTCGGCCTCGACCATCATGATCGCGACGTCGCCGTCCTCCAGGGCGCGGCCCGCGACGACCATGTCGAAGACGGCGTCCTCGAGCTCGGTGTGCGTCGGGAAGGCGACCCACTGGCCGTTGATCAGCGCGACGCGGACGCCGCCGATCGGGCCGGAGAAGGGCAGACCGGCCAGCTGCGTCGACGCGGACGCGGCGTTGATCGCCACGACGTCGTACAGGTGGTCGGGGTTGAGCGCCATGATCGTCGCGACGACCTGGATCTCGTTGCGCAGGCCCTTCTTGAAGGACGGGCGCAGCGGGCGGTCGATCAGACGGCAGGTGAGGATCGCGTCCTCGGAGGGGCGGCCCTCCCGGCGGAAGAAGGAGCCGGGGATCTTGCCGGCCGCGTACATCCGCTCCTCGACGTCCACCGTCAGGGGGAAGAAGTCGAGCTGGTCCTTGGGCTTCTTGGACGCGGTGGTGGCCGACAGGACCATCGTGTCGTCGTCCAGGTACGCGACGGCGGAGCCGGCGGCCTGCTTGGCCAGGCGGCCCGTCTCGAAGCGGATGGTGCGGGTGCCGAAGGAACCGTTGTCAATAACGGCCTCGGCGTAGTGGGTCTCGTTCTCCACTAGCGTTTTCTCCGATACTCATCGTCTTTCGTCCCCGGGCCCGTGTGGCGGGGGGACGTGGCGGAGAAGCGCTCCTTGGCTGCGGGCCGGTCTTCGATCGAAGCATCCGGGGGCGTTTTCTCCCGGAGGCCACTACCGAGGACCGGCGGCGGGAGGAGCCTTCTCGCTCATTGTGTGCTGCGTTGTACGACCAGACTACTGAGCGTCCGGTACGTCCCGCACGTACAGCAAAGGGAGCGGCCCCCTAATAGGTGGGAACCGCTCCCTTCACGGCGACTTACTTGGCGCCGCCGGCCGCACCGCGGCGGATGCCCAGGCGGTCGACCAGCGCACGGAAGCGCTGGATGTCCTTCTTGGCCAGGTACTGCAGCAGGCGGCGGCGCTGGCCCACGAGGATCAGCAGACCACGACGGGAGTGGTGGTCGTGCTTGTGGGTCTTGAGGTGCTCGGTCAGGTCCGAGATGCGGCGGGAGAGCATGGCGACCTGGACCTCGGGGGAGCCGGTGTCGCCCTCCTTCTGGCCGAACTCGGACATGATCTGCTTCTTCGTAGCGGCGTCGAGAGACACTCGGTACTCCTCGTAGTCAAAATGTGCCACCGAGTGCCCCTGGTCTTTGTCTCAGGGGAGCTTCCGTTACTCGGGAGGCGGGGATCCGCTGGGCGCAGCCTCCAGAACAACCCGGAGACGCGTACACAAACGGCCGTCACACAGCGTACCAGTACGCGGGGACTCGTCCGATCGGGGGTTCCGGGCGCTCCGGGCGTGTCCCGGCGGCCCGGTCAGCCGCTGGTGAGCGAGCGGGCCCGGTCGAAGACGTCGAGCACGGCCAGGCAGAGCGGGACCAGCGAGAGCAGCACGGCGCCCTCGGCGAGGTCGAGGGTGCGGCCCCAGAACGGCGAGAGGCCCTTCTTCGGGATGATCAGGCCGATGGCAGTGATCAGGGCGGCGCCGGCGGCGACGGCCGCGGAGAGCCAGATCGTACGGATGTCGAGGGAGCCGCGGTCGCCGTAGCGGACGAAGTCGTACAGCAGGTCGCCGGGCGGGTTCAGGGACAGGCCCAGGACCAGCAGGGCGATCGCGGCGATCCCGGCCACCAGGACGCAGGCGACCTGGGAGGTGTAGCGGAACAGGCGCGCGCGCAGCAGCATGGCGAGTCCGGCCATCAGGGCGAGGAGCTGGCCGTAGAGGCTGTCCGAGAAGCCGAGGACGGCGGCGGAGCCGACCACGGTCGCGGCGCAGCCGCCGACCAGGCCGAGCAGCATCTCGTGGCCGCGCCGGGCCTGGGCGGCGATGCGCTCGGCGTCGACGGGGCGGGCTTCGGGGGCGCTGCTGGGCTCGGCGCCGAAGTCGTCAGCGGCGGCGCTGCGCGGGGAGGCGTAGCCGATGGGGAGCCGGGCGAAGCGGGCCGAGAGGCCCGGCAGGAAGGCGACCAGGCCGATGGCGACCGGGGCGCAGACCGAGGCCGTCCGGGTGGCGGTGGACTCGGTGAGGATCGCGACGAACGTGGCGAGGGTGCCGGTGGCGGCGAGGAAGGTGGTCGCCACGAACGGGGCGTCGCCGCTCGGGGTGAGGACGACCAGGGACACCGAGGCGACCAGGACGGTGACGCAGCCGAGCAGGAACTGGAGCTTGCCGGGGCCGTCGCCGTGGTCCGGGCCGATGATGCCGGAGCCCGCGATGAGCAGCAGGGGCAGTGCGCCCAGGCCCAGGGCGACGGCGCTGGCGCGGTCGGAGTAGACCCGGGCCCGCACCCCCGCGAAGGCGGTGAGCAGCAGTCCCGCGGAGCCCGCGATGATGCCGGGCAGGCCGTGCATGTCGTGGTCGACGGGGTCCGCGTACCAGAGGACGAAGCCCATCAGGACGAGCAGCAGGACACCGCCCACCAGGCCCGCCCAGCGCAGCAGATCGTCGCTCCACAGGTGGCGGTCGCGGGTGACGGCGGAGGCGACGGCGTCCGAGACGTCGTCGAAGACGGCGGGCGGCAGCGACTCGGCGAACGGGCGCAGGCTCAGCAGCTCCCCGTCGAGGACCTGCTGGGCAGCGAGGGTGCGGGCGCCGTCGAGGACGGTGCCGTCGCGGCGCACCAGGTGGTAGCCGGTGGGCGCGCCCGCGGGCTGGGTCTGGCCGGTGAGCCGGAGGATCTCCGGATAGACGTCGGCGACGGCGATGTCCTCCGGGAGGGCCACATCGATGCGACTGTCGGGCGCCACCACCGTGACCCGGCAGAAGCCTGTCGCTGCGGTCGTACTCACGTCCTCGGACCCCCTGATTCGCGGTTGCGCACACTGCGCGCGCCACCCTACCGGGCTCCGGTGTCACAGGCTGCAAGTAGGATCACCGTCGCGCGCAGGAAGCCCCCGAAACGAGCGGTCAGGGGGGCGCCGGAACGCAAGTGACCGTCCGTATTGAGGGATTGATGCTCCGGTGAGCCAGATCGTCGTCAAACGCCCGCCGCGGTCCTTGCCGCCCGAAGTGTCCTCGGACGAGCTGCGGCTGGAGGGTCCGCCGGAGCTGCCGCGCGGACAGCAGGAGTCGATGCTGATGCAGCTCCTGCCGATGCTCGGCATGGGCTCGTCGGTGGTGTTCTTCTTCATGCCCAACTCGGCGCCGTTCATGAAGATCATGGGCGCGCTGATGCTGGTCTCCACCCTGGCGATGGTCATCGCGCAGGTGGTGAAGTTCCGCAAGGGTGCGCAGGGGCAAGTGGCAGATGTCCGGCGCGACTACCTCAAGTACCTCGCCCAGACGCGGCGCACGGTGCGCAAGACCGCGCGCCGCCAGCGCGACGCGCAGCTGTATCTGCACCCGGCGCCCGAGCAGTTGTGGCCGGTGGTCGCGGAGGGCTCGCGGGTCTGGGAGCGCCGGGTCGGCGACGACGACTTCGGGCAGGCCCGGATCGGCCTGGGCGCCCAGCAGCTCGCGACCCCGCTGATAGCGCCGGAGACGGCGCCGGTGGACGAGCTGGAGCCGCTGTGCGCGGGCGCCATGCAGCAGTTCCTGGCGGTGCACGGCTCGCTGGACGGGCTGCCGATGGCGGTCTCGATGCGCGCCTTCTACCACGTGACGGTCTCCGGCGACCCGGACGCCGCCCAGTCGGCGGCGCGCGCGCTGGTGGCGCAGCTGGTGACGCTGCACTCCCCCGACGACCTGATGGTCGCCGTGGTGGCGGCGCCGGGCGCGGTGGCGCGCTGGGACTGGACGAAGTGGCTGCCGCACACCCAGGTGCCCGGCCAGGTCGACGGCGCCGGTACGAAGCGGCTGTTCGGCGACGACCTGGGCGAGCTGGAGCTGCTGCTGCACAGCAGGCTGGACGGGCGGCCCCGGTTCAGCCGGGACAACCAGCCGGTCCTGGACCAGCCGCACCTGGTGGTGGTCCTGGACGGCGGGATGGTGCCGCCGGACTCGGCGTTCGCGGCCGCCGAGGGCCTGCAGGGCGTCACCATCATCGAGGTGGTGCCGGGCGAGCTCGACGAGCCGCGCGGCGGCCTCTCGGTGGTCGTGCGGCCGAACCGGCTCCGCCTGGAGTCGGGCTTCGGCCTCGCGTACGAGGGCGTGCCCGACCAGATGTCGCTGCCCGCCGCCGAGGCGCTGGCCCGCCAGCTCGCGCCGCTGCAGATGGGCACCGGTGACGACGACGAGCCGCTGCTCGCCAACCTGGACTTCACGGACCTGCTGAACCTCGGGGACGCGGGCTCCATCGACGTGGCCCGCACCTGGCGGCCGCGCTCGACCGCCGAGCGGCTGCGGGTCCCGATCGGCGTCGGCGAGGACGGCCAGCCGGTGATGCTGGACCTCAAGGAGGCCGCGCAGGAGGGCATGGGCCCGCACGGCCTGTGCGTGGGCGCGACCGGCTCCGGCAAGTCGGAGCTGCTGCGCACCCTGGTGCTCGGCCTCGCGGTCACCCACACCTCGGAGACGCTGAACTTCGTCCTCGCCGACTTCAAGGGCGGCGCGACCTTCACCGGCATGTCGCAGATGCCGCACGTGGCGGCGGTCATCACCAACCTGGCGGACGACCTCACCCTGGTCGACCGCATGGGCGACGCGATCCGCGGCGAGCTCCAGCGCCGCCAGGAGCTGCTGCGCTCGGCGGGCAACTACGCCAACATGCACGACTACGAGAAGGCGCGCGCGGCGGGCGCCCCGCTGGAGCCGCTGGCCTCGCTGGTCCTGGTGATCGACGAGTTCTCCGAACTCCTCACCGCCAAGCCCGACTTCATCGACATGTTCATCCAGATCGGCCGCATCGGCCGCTCCCTGGGCGTGCACCTGCTGCTCGCCTCGCAGCGCCTTGAGGAGGGCAAGCTGCGCGGCCTGGACACGTACCTCTCGTACCGCGTGGGTCTGCGCACCTTCTCGGCGGCCGAGTCGCGCACCGCGCTCGGCGTCCCCGACGCCTACCACCTGCCGTCGGTGCCCGGCTCGGGCTACCTCAAGTTCGGCACCGACGAGATGGTCCGCTTCAAGGCGGCCTATGTGTCGGGCACCTACCGCTCCGGCGGCCCCGACCTCACCGTGGGCCCGCTGCCGATCGAGCGGCGCCCCGCGCTGTTCACGGCGGCCCCGGTGCCGGTCGTGTACGCGGCGCCGGACCCGGCGGCCCTGCGGGGCCCGGGCGAGGACGACGCGCTGGCGGACACGGTGCTCGACGTGATCGTGCGGCGCCTGGAGGGGCAGGGCGTGCCCGCCCACCAGGTGTGGCTGCCGCCGCTGGACGACGCGCCCTCGCTCGACCAGCTGCTGCCGGGCATCGCGGCGACGGCGGAGCGCGGTCTGAACGCGACGGAGTACACCCGCCCGGGCGGTCTGATCGTGCCGCTCGGCCTCATCGACAAGCCCTTCGAGCAGCGCCGCGAGGTGCTCTACCGCGACTTCTCCGGCGCGGCCGGCCACATGCTGCTCGTCGGCGGCCCGCAGTCCGGCAAGTCGACGCTGCTGCGCACCCTGATCTCGTCGTTCGCGCTCACCCACACCCCGAACGAGGTGCAGTTCTACGGGCTGGACTTCGGCGGTGGCGGTCTGTCGGCCGTCGCCGACCTGCCGCACGTGGGCGGCATCGCCTCGCGCCTGGACCCCGAGCGGGTGCGGCGTACGGTGGCGGAGGTCGCGGGCGTGCTGAACCGGCGCGAGGAGTTCTTCCGCGCCAACGGCATCGACTCCATCTCGACCTACCGGCGCCGCCGCGCCGCCGGTGACCTGCCGGGCGAGGCCTGGGGCGACGTGTTCCTGGTCATCGACGGCTGGGGCGCGTTCCGCGGCGACTACGAGATGCTCGACGGCGTCGTCCAGGACATCGCGAGCCGGGGCCTGGGCTACGGCATCCACGTCGTCCTCACCGCCTCCCGCTACATGGAGGTGCGCGCCGCGCTCAAGGACCAGATCCTGGGCCGCCTGGAGCTGCGGCTCGGTGACTCGATGGACTCCGAGTTCGACCGCAAGGTCGCGGCCAACGTGCCGGTGGGCATGCCGGGCCGCGGCCAGGTCGCGGAGAAGCTGCACTTCATGTCGGCGCTGCCGCGCATGGACGGCTCGTGCGACCCCGAGACGCTCTCCCAGGCCACCGAGGCGTTCGTCCGTACGGTGAAGGAGGCGTGGCAGGGACCGGCGGCTCCCACCGTCCGGCTGCTCCCCCGCCGGCTCCCGGCCGACCAGCTACCGAAGGGCTTCGAGTACCCGCAGCACGGTGTGGCGATCGGCATCGACGAGACCAATCTGGAGCCGGTGTTCGTCGACTTCGAGACCGACCCGTTCTTCCTGGTCTTCGGCGAGAGCGAGTCGGGCAAGACGGCGCTGCTTCGCCACCTCGCCCAGAAGATCTCCGAGCGGTACTCGCCGGACGAGGCGAAGATCGTGGTCGGCGACTACCGCCGCTCGCTCCTCGACGTGGTCCCGGACACGCATCTGCTGGAGTACGCGCCGCTGGCCAGCGCCCTTGAGATGCACATGAACGCGCTGGCGGACCTGATGGTGCGCCGCCAGCCCCCGGCGGACGTGACCCCGCAGCAGCTGCGCGACCGCTCCTGGTGGACCGGCCCGCAGGTCTTCATCATCATCGACGACTACGAGCTGGTGTCGACGAACGCGGGCAACCCGCTGTCGGTGATGGTGGAGAACCTGCCGTTCTCCCGGGACGTCGGCGTCCGCTTCATCATCGCCCGCAGCTCGGCGGGCGCGTCCCGCTCGATGTACGAGACGTTCATGCAGCGCATCAAGGAGCTCGGCGCGCAGGGCGTGGTCCTGTCCGGCGACCCGAACGAGGGCGACGTGCTGGGCAACGTCCGGCCCCGTCCGATGCCGCAGGGCCGCGGCTACTTCGTCTCCCGCAAGCGCGGCACACCCCTGGTCCAGCTGGGCTGGCTCCCGGAGCAGTGACAGTAGGGGGAACGGGCGGTGCGAGCCGCCCGCTCCAACTACGCTGACAGGCACTGAACTTCGAAGGGAACGTGCTACATGGGCAGCGAACGTGAGAAGGAAGAGCTGTACGCCCTGGACATCTCGGGCGCGGAGTGGGTGAGCGCGCCCGGCACCGAGGAGGCGGAGGAGCGGGTGGAGATCGCCCACCTGCCCGGCGGCGCCGTCGCGATGCGGTCGTCCCTCGACCCGGACACCGTGCTGCGGTACACGGAGGCGGAGTGGACGGCGTTCGTCCTGGGGGCACGGGACGGTGAGTTCGACCTGCGCTGAGCGCGCGGGGCGCGAACGAACGCGGGGCGCAGACGAAAGGGGGTCACGCCCGATGGGCGTGACCCCCTTTACCGCGCCCGTCCGCCGTGGTCAGCGGGCTCAGTAGGCCTCGGTGAACAGCCGCGACGCCTTGACGTCGGTCTGGTGGTAACTGGCCTTGCCGTGCTCGATCGTCTTGGCGATCTTCTCCAGCGTCTGCTGGATGTCGTGCGCGTCGCGCCGGTAGTCCTTCTGGACCTTCAGGTACTGACCGTGCGCCTCGCCGTCCCAGGTGCTGGCGACGACGTTGACGGCCGATTCCATACGGCTGAGGTCGTCCATGATGCGCTTGGAGATGGCGCGGATGCTGTTCGCGATCTCCTGGACGTTCTCATACCGAATCTTGAGGTCGGGACCCAAGTCACCCATGTCTGCTCCTCGTGAAGTCTGAAGTGTGGTGGGGCTGCGTGCGTACGCCGGGGCGCCCGCGGGCTGCCCGGCGGTGCTGCCTAGAGACCGTTGATGCCGGAGGTGTTGGGCACGCCACCGCTGGTGGCACCGCCCTGGGCGTTGATCGCCCGGAACGCGGCGTCGACCTCTTCGTCGTTCTGCTGGTTGAGGTTCTTCGTACCGATCACGGCGTTGTAGAGGACGTCCAGCTTGCGGCGGATGTCGTCGTGACGCGTGTTCAGCGTGTCCTGAGCGATCTTGAACTGGTCGGCACCGGAACCGGTCCAGCCCGCCCCGACCGTGGCGATCGCGTCGGCCAGCACGCGGATCTGCTGGCTCATGTCGTGGGCGGTTTCCTCAATGGCGTTCTTGGCCTTGGTGACGGCCTCGTAGCCAATGCTCTGACCACCGGGGTTGGAGCTCATTGTCTTCCCTCTCGTGAGTGTCCGAGCGAGTGTTCACGCTCGCTTGTTGCGTACACGTACCGCCGTGACGGCGCCGCCGATGAGGACGACGGCCGCGGCGATGATGGCGATGACGGTCCAGGGCGCGGAGTCCTTGTCCTCGGACGCCGAGTCCGCGGCCTCACCGGCCTGCGGCTTCTCCTGGTCGCCACCGCCTGCCCCCTTGTCTGCCGTGTCTGCGGGAGAGGGGGAAGTCGTGGCTGCCGCACCGCCTCGGGCGGCGAGCAGCGGATTTACGTCGGCGGGGCCCGGGTTGCCGTTCCCCTTGAGGAGGACCTGGGCGGGGCGGACGGTGCCGTACCCGATGTACTGGCTCGGCACCTTGCCGTTGTGCCCGGCGGTCTCCATCATCACGCGCAGCACCTGGTTGCCGGTCCAGTTCGGGTGGGCGGACCAGATTAGGGCGGCTGTGGCGGAGGTTAGGGCGGTGGCGTAACTGGTTCCCCGGGCCTCGCAGTAACCGTTGCCGTCGCTGCAGTGCGCCGGGATCTTGTCCCCCGGCGCGGCGAGCCCGACATGGCTGCCGGTGCTGGAGAACTTGGACAGCTTGCCGTCGGTGCCGACCGAGCCGACCGCCACGACGCCGGGCGTCGCGGCCGGGTACTCGACCGGGTTGCCCTTGTCGCCGCCGTTGCCCGAACCGGCGAAGATCAACTTGCCCTTGGAGAGGGCGTAGTCGACGGCGGAGGCGAGTTCCTGCTTCTCCCGCTCACCGGGGGCATTGCCCGCACGCGAAATATTGATGACGCGGGCATCCGTCTCAGCCGTGTAGCGGATCGCCTTGGCCAGAGTGAGCATGGCGCCGAACTCATTGTTCCCGACAGCCGCCCTGACAGAAAGGATCTTCGCGTCGGGCGCCAGCCCCTTGACGCCACCACCCGTGCCACTGCCGGAGATGGTCACCGCCATGTCCGTACCGTGCCCGTCCGCGTCCTTCAGAGAGCCACCCGATCCGGTGAAGTCACGGCCCTCCAGGACGCGTCCGGCCAGCTCCGGCTCGGACCGGACACCGCTGTCGATCACCGCGACCGTGATGCCCCTGCCGGTGCTGACCTTCCACATGGCGTCCGCGTCCATCGCGTCCAGGTACCACTGCTTGGACCGCATGTCGTCGGCGAGCGCCGCCGGCGCCGTGCCGACGGAGCAGGCCAGCGCGGCAGCCACCGCGGCACCGAGAAGTGCCGAGCGGCTGCGCACCGAGCGGGCTGAGCTGAACATGGGACTGCGGACTCCTTGAGCGGCGATGGTTTGCGTACGTCAGTCGACTACCGGCGGGACGACCTTGCGGTGGTCCATCGCCCACGTCTCCTCGTCCTCGACCAGGTAGTCGGGGGCCTCGGAAGAAGCGGAACGACGCCGGTCCGTGCCTCGCTTGTTGCCGTTCACCAACCCCGTACCACCGGGGGTGAATTCACCACGCCCGCCGAGAGACGCACGCGGGGCCCCAACAGTTCCACCCGGCTCGGAGGCCAGCCTGCGACCGCCCATAGCGGTGGCGCCACGCGGCGCGCCGGTCGGGCCGTGCCCCATGCCACCGCCCATGGGCCCACGGCCCATGCCGGTTCCGGCGCGCTCCTCGCCCACGACCGTGCCTATCGGCAGCCGGGGCGTCGAGCCACGGCCGGTCATCGGCGTGGGACGCCCGCCGCTGATGCCCTCGGGGGTGATACCGCGCGTGGTGCCCGGCAGACCACTCGGACGAGCGATGCCCGGACCGCGCGGGTTGCCGACTGCACGGCCGGTGGCGGGCCCCTCACCGGGCATGCCGACGCGGGTCATACCCGGAATGCGCTCCTGACCGGCCTTGCCGAGCGGACCGGGCAGCACGGGCGGCGGGGTGAGGACCGGCGTGTGTCCCTGCACGGGCGTGGGCCCGGTGGGCCCGGTCGGCCGAGTCGTGGTCTCCGGAGGCGGAGTCAGCGTCACGGAGTCGATGGATGTACCCGCCGACGACTCGTGCGGGGTGAAGGTGGAGCCGACGGCGGTGTGCGACGGGGAGCTCGTCGTGCCCGTCGTGCCGTAGCCGTGCGCACCGCCAACCGTCGAAGTGGTGTGCCTCGTCGAGGTGCCACCGGTCGCGCCGGTCCCGGACCCGTCCGAGCCGTAACGCGTCTTCTCCTCGCTGACACCACCGTTGACGTCGACCGGCAACGGCGCAAACTTAGGCTCAGGCTGAGCCGTGATCCGATCCTTCGACGTGTTGTAGAACGACGCGAGCCGATTCAGCGCATTGATCGCCTCGTTCGTCTTCGGCCCCAGCGCCTTGAGGCGGGCCTTCTCCTTCTCCGGGTCGGCGTAGCACATGCCGTCCGACGCCGGGACCGCCGCCTTCGCCTCCGTCAGGGCCTGGCCCGCGCGGGCCATCTCCTGGCCGACGACCGCCGCGTACTCGCTCAGCACCAGCGTTTCCGAGATCATGCCGCGGCCCCACTCGCGGAACGCGTCGCCACCGGCGCCGTGCCACTTGACCTGGTCGATGTACCAGCGCAGGTCCCGCGCGATGTCCGCGATGTCGGGCGCCGCGGCGGCCAACGTCTCGGCCGCGCCGGTCAGTTCGGCCGGCTTGGCCGAGGCCAGCATCGCGTTGAGGGCTTCGAGGGTCATGCCCTCGAACTCGTCAGTCGCCATCGTTGTGCCCCCCTTTACTTCAGGCCGCCGGAGTCGGCGTCGTTGCCCTTGCCGGGCGTCTGCTTCGTACCCGGGCCGTGGTCCGCCGGCTTCGTACCGGCCGCCGGAGACTCGTAGTACTTCTCCGTCTCCTTGCGGATGGCCTGGTAGCGGTGGGCCTCGTCCACGTCGATGCCGCCGTAGCCCTTGTCCGCGATGTGCACCGCGATGCCCATGCCCTCGATCTGGTCACCGAAGATCTTGGTGAGCCGCTCCAGGTTCGTACGGACCTTGTCGTACGCCTTGTGCAGCTCGTCCGCGGCCGCGAAGCCCTTGCCGTACGCCTCGGGCTGCACCCGCTGGTCGGCGATCTTGGTGTGGCGGGCCGGGGACTTGTCCAGGCTGCGCAGCAGTTCCTCCATGCGGCCCTTGAAGTCGGCGAGGCTCACCCCGTCGACGCCGAGGTCCGGCTTTCCGCCGCCGCTGCCCGTGCCGCCGTTGCCGCCACCGTTCGGCTCGGCCACTGTTCCTCCCCGTGAATCCCCGTCGGCACCGTTCTGCCACTGGTGCCGCGCTACCGCTGCCGCTTCGTCACACTCGTGAAGCGCGCGAAGCATGTGATCACTCTAGTCACTCCGGTTTCGGAGCCGAATGAGTATCCGTACTCAAAGACGTCTCAGGTTCGTCCCGAAACGCCGTTCACCTTCTGCAAACCCCGCTTGCGGGCGTCCCGGATCACCGTCGCCGTGCCCGCGACCACCGCCACCAGCAGGGCGGCGATGCCCAACGCGTACGTGGCGTACCGCTCGTTGCGCTCCTGGGGCGTCTCGGAGAGCGCCAGCGCGGCCACCTCGGGGGCCGCGGCCTTGGGCGGGCCGGGGTCCGGGTGGGCGGCCTCCTCCGGGGGCGAGTCGTCGGTCACCGCGCGGACCGGGTCGACCACGCCCCACCCGACGAAGTTGTCGTGCCCGTTGACGGAGCGCTCCGCCGTCTGCTCGATCCGCGCGATGATCTGCGCGGCCGTCCACTTCGTCGTCGCGTACGGGTACTTGGCGCGCAGCAGCGCGGCGACCCCGGCGACGTACGGGGCGGAGAAGCTCGTGCCGTTGTCCGAGCACTGGCCGTTGCCCGGCACGGTCGAGACGACGTCGACGCCCGGCGCCGCGACCCCGACGAACGTTCCCGGCTGCGAGAACACCGCGCGCTCGTTGTTGCGGTCCGACGACGCGACCGCGAGGACGCCCGGGAAGGCCGCCGGGTAGGTGTCCTTCGCCTTGCCGTCCATGCCGTCGTTGCCCGCCGAGGCGACCACCACGATCTGCTTGTCCAGCGCCCGCCGAACGGCCTTCGCGAGATCCGAGTTGGGGCCCTGCGGCTCGGTCGTGTCCTGCGAGATGTTGATGACGTCGGCGTGCTGCGCGATGGCGTGGTCGATGGCCTTCGCCATCGTGTCCGTCTTGCCGCTGTTCTTCTCGTCGTTCTGGCGGATCGGGATGATCGTGGCCTCGGGCGCCAGGCCGACGAAACCGGTGCCCGCGCGGGGGCGCGCGGCGATGATGCCCGCGACCTTGGTGCCGTGGCCGACCTCGTCGACCGTGCCGCCCGTCTTGCCGCGCTTGTCGTTCTGCTCGCCCGAGCCGTCCTTCTCGGGCTTGAGGTAGTCCGTGCCGCTCTTGGCGTCGACCGCGGACTTGAGCTGCGGGTTGGCGATGTCGACACCGGTGTCGATGACCGCGACCCGTACGCCCTTGCCCTTGGTGTCCTGCCACAGCTCGTCGAAGAGCACCCGCTGGAGCGACCAGGGACGGCCCTCGATCTGCTTCTTCATGGGGAAGGTGCACTCGCCGCTGCCGTCGATCCCGAGGGCGGGCGGCACGGGTGCGGCGTGCGCGGACGGGGCGGGCGCCAGGGCGGCGACGGCCGTGGCCACGCCCACCAGCACCGGCTTCCTGAATGGCTTCAGCATCGACACTGACGTCAGTCCTTCCCTACGAGCCCTGGGGCTGGCGGGCGCTGTTGGTGTCGAGCCGCGGGCCCTTGGACAGGAACTCCGACCAGTTGATGGGCACTACGGCCGGGGTGACCTTCTCGTATCCGAGGCGCTGCTGCGCCTGGCTCGGCTCGGGGCGGCCGTCGTCGGGCTTCTGCCGGTCGCCGGTGCCGATGTCGGAGCGGGCGGCGTCGCTGTCGCCGTTGGCCTGCACCGCGTACCGCAGTCCGGTGTCGGTCACCAGGAACAGCGAGCCGTCGGGACGGGTCTGCCTGCCCTGCACCTGCGTGTAGAGCAGGCCGGTTCCGGGGGTGACGTACGTGCTGGTGCCGCCCGCGGTGATGGCCGCCGGGTACTCGGTGCCCGCCCAGGTGGAGAGCGTGGTGTTGCCCTTGTCGTCGACCTTGCGCAGCACGCTGCACACGGTGCTGCGCGCGCCCGGAGCGGCGGCGCCGCCGCCCGCGTTGACCTGCTTCGCCTTCTTGTCGGGCCAGTTGTTGGCGGCGCCGAAGTAGTCGGGCTTGGGCGCGATGGAGGCCGCGTCGACCTCCTTCACGTCGCCGTGCATGCCGAGCCTCGTGGTCTGCGGGGAGTTGAGCACCAACCAGGCCGTGAAGTCGGAGACGGGCTGGACCTTCCCCTGCAGTACTACGTACTGCTGCGGGCCCGCGCCGGTCTGGGCGCTCAGCACCATGCCGACCTTGTCCTCCTGCGGCGAGAGGCCGCCGCCGTTGCCCGCCGGGGCACCGACGTTGCCGGGGATCGCCGGGAAGTCGATCGGGGTGCCGTCGCCGAGCGTGGCCAGCCAGTCGTCGGTGACGGGCTGCGGCTGCTCGTCGGCGCCGAAGAGCGTACGCGCGAGCAGATCGCCGGGGGCGCCCTTGACCAGGTACTTGGTGCCCTTGGCGTCCACCACGTAACGGGCCTTGTTCTTCTGGCCCTGGACGTAGAGGACCTGGCCGCCGGTGAGCCGGCGCTTGTCGTCGGTCAGCTTGAAGTCGCGGTCGGCGAAGACGAACGCGGCCTTCTGGACCGAGTCCTTGCCGCCGCCGGGCTGCTCGCAGACCGCCCAGCGCTTGGCCTTCCCGGCCTCGCTCGCGGCGGGCAGCCGGTCCGGGGCGTACGGAATGCCCAGGATCGGGCCGCGCGCGAGCTTGCCCGAGTCCAGGATGTCGTCGCTGACCTGGATGACGTCGAACTTCTGCGGATCGAGCAGCAGCCGCGCCGAGGCCAGGTTGAGCACCGGATGGAGCAGGACCTTCTTGTCCTTGCCCTTGCCGGTGGACAGGACGACGTAACGGGTCGTCGACTGCTTGCCGACGATCACCTTGGTGCCCGGGGTGTCCCAGCCCTGCGGCGCCTTGGGCTTGAACATCCCCCAGGCGCCGAAGCCGGCGAGGCAGAGCGCGGCCACGATCACGCTCGGCACGATGGCCTTCAGCGGGCGCGGAGCACCTTCCTCCGTGCCCGTGGGAGACGGTTGCAGAAACGCCGCCACCGTGCGCTTCTTCGCAAAGGTGTACGCGTTGAGCTCGTCCCGCCGTGATGCCATGCGCCTCTGTCTCTCCCCGCGCGGCCCCCTGATCGGACCTGGTCCTGCGGTCCCCGGGCCTCGATTGTCAGACCGGCCCCCTACTATGCCTGTTGACCGAGGGTGCCTGTGGGGCGGGTAGGGTGAAGCCGCCGTCAAGACCCCTTGCCGAGCTGGGGGAATCCGGATGTTTTGGGTGCTTGCGCACGAATGGGGGGTGGTGGAGTGATGGCGTCCGCGACGCGTGTGCGGCCTGCCGCCGCCGGTCCGTCGGCCCCCGCCCAGGGAGCCTCCGCACCCCGTCTGAAGGCCCGGCCCGGCCACTTCGGGTCGTTCCGACTGCAACAACTCGTGCTGGTGGAGCTGGCCGCCGCCGTGCTGCTCGTCGCGTGGGTGATCGACGCGCTGATGCTGGTGCCCGCCGGAGTGGTCGCCGCGCTGCTCGTGCTGCTCGCGGTCGTCCGCCGCCACCGCCGCTCGCTGCCGGAGTGGCTGGGCACGGTGCTCGCGCTGCGCGCGCGCACCCGCAGGGCGGCAGGCCTGCCGGTCCCGGCGGGCACGGAACCGGGCTTCGCCCCGGCGGTGGAGTGCGACCCGGCGCTGCGGACGTACACGTTCGGCGACCGCGACCGCCGCCCCGTCGGCATGGTCGGCGACGGCACCTTCCTCACCGCCGTCCTCCAGGTCGAGATGGACGCCACGGCGCTGCGCCCGGAGCGCGGCGCCCGCCCGCTGCCGGTGACGCTCGTGCGGGACGCGCTGGACGTCGACGGCATCCGCCTGGAGTCCGCGCAGATCGTCCAGCACACCCAGCCCGCGCCCGCCCCGCACCTGCCCCAGCAGTCGGTGGCCGCCCGCAACTACGCACCGCTGCAGGCCCAGACCGGCTCGCCCGCGGTGCGCCTCACCTGGATCGCGCTCAAGCTCGACCCCGAGCTGTGCCCGGAGGCGGTGGCGGCGCGCGGCGGCGGTCTGACCGGCGCCCAGAAGTGCCTGGTGCGCGCGGCGGACCAGCTGGCGAGCCGGCTCACCGGCGCCGGGTTCCGTACGACGGTCCTCACCGAGCAGGAGCTGACCGGCGCCATCGCCACCTCGACCTGCGCCAACCCGATGGCGATCGCCCAGGCGGGCCGCGCGGGCACGCCGGGGCGGCGTACCCAGGAGACGGCCAGGACCTGGCGCTGCGACGACCGCCGCCACACGACGTACTGGGTGGGCCGCTGGCCCCAGCTGGGCGGCGGCGGGGCCTCGATGCCGCAGCTGGTCGCCCTGCTGACCTCGCTTCCCGCGCTCGCCACCACGTTCAGCCTGACGCTGGCCGCCGGCGACCGCCAGGAGGTCACGCTCACCGGACACGTCCGGATAACCGGCCGCAGCGACGAGGAACTGGTCGCCGCCCGCCGGGAGCTGGAGCGCACCGCGCGCGGAGTCAAGATCGGCCTGGTGCGCCTGGACCGCGAACAGCTGCCGGGCATGCTGGCCACACTGCCGCTCGGGGGTGCGCGCTGATGACCACGTCCTCTGTCTCTCCTGCCGCTCCGCCCGCCTCCGGCGAGGTGCGCAGAGGGCGCGCCCGGATGGGCTTCGGCCTGCTCGGGCCGCGCCGCGACCGGCACGCGCTCTCCGCCGACCAGGTGGAGGCCCTGGCGCTGCCGGTCGGCGACGACGGCATGGTGATAGGCGTGGACGCGGCGGGCCGCCCGTCGGTCCTCGGCATCAACCGCCCCACCGCGTACGACGTGACGCTGATCGGCGGGCTCTGGACCGCGCAGGTGCTCGCGCTGCGGGCGGCCGCGACGGGCGCGCGCGTGACCGTGGAGACGGGCCGGGCCCCCGCGTGGACGGCGCTCGCTCAGGCGGCGGGCGGCGGCCAGCAGTGCATCGCGCTGCACGACGTGGGCCGGGTGCCGCCGCAGGGCGCGTCCGCCGGATCGCCGGTCGTGGTCGTCCGCGACTGCGGCATGCGGCCGCCGCGCGGCCGGGTGGTCTCGGGGCCGTGGCAGTCGGTGCTGACGCTGCTGCCGTATCTGAGCCCGGTGGCGCCCCGGTTGCTGGAGAAGTCGGATCTGGTCGGTGTGCAGCGGGTCTCGCCGGACGAGGCCGCGCAGATCGGCCGGATCATGCATCTCCCGCAGGCCGAGACGGAGGCGCTGTCCACGCTGGCGGACGGCGTGACACTGTGGTGCGGTGCGCGCGACCGCCAGTTCGTGATGACCCAGGCCACGGACGCGGAGACCGGACTGCTCGGCTCCGCCCGGCGGATGGACTGAGCGAGCCGCGCCGCGCGCGTTCCGCTACGAAAACCACAAGGAATTGAGCAGGTACGGCCGACCCCCCGACCGGGTACGTGAACGGTTCGTTCACACTCCGCCCACATGGCGACGCCCTGCTGTCACTTGACGGCAGCGTGCGGGCACGACGTGATGGAGGGGACAGTCGGTGAGGGGTGGCCGGGCCTGCCGGTGCGGTGTTGTCGGCTATTAGGCTGGGACGGCCTGCGAACGAAAGGAATCCGGTGAACAGCGATCAGGACCAGTTCCGCACCGGCGGGAACGCGCGCGACGAGAATCGGTCCGACGCCGATCCCGAGCCCACGGGTGAGTTCACCATCGACTACACCCCGCCGGCCTGGTACACGCAGAACGCGGCGCCGAGCACGGACGCGGCGACGCCGCCTCCCCCGCCGCCCGCCGGGCCGCCCGTGGCCGTGCCAGGCCTGCCCTCCAGCGGCGGCTTCCAGCCGAACTGGACGACCACGCCCGCGCCGCCGGGCCCGGCCCCGTCCGAGGACGCGGCCGCCCAGGCGCAGCCGTTCGGGGGCGGGGACGTCGAGAGCGGCGCGACGATGCGGTTCTCGCCGGGCTCCCTGAAGCGGGAGCTCGCGGAGCGGCTGGCCGCGGCGGACGCGGCGAAGGCCGAGGCCGCGAACGCGGCGGGCGAGGCGGATGCGGGTACGGGTACGGGTACGGACGCGCCGTCCGATGCCGCCGCCGCTCCCGCGCCGGTCGCCGCCGACGAGCCGGTCGACGTGGCCGTGAAGGACGAGCCCACGGCGGAGGCCGTGTGGGACTCCGCCGGTACGGCCGAGGCCGAGCCCGAAGCCGGGGTCCCGGGGCCGGGCGGCGCCGAGGGCACCGCGCCGGAGGCCGACGCGGCTTCGGGTGAGCCCGAGCCCGCCGCGACTCCCGAGCCGAGCGATGCCGCGCCCGCCACCGCGGAGGCGACCGCTGCCGAGCCCGCCGAGTCGGCCGACGCCGCCCCGGCCCGCGCCGACCAGGTGGCCGCCGAGCCCTCCGGCTCGGTCACCTCCGTCACCTCCGACGACTCGGGCGACTACGTGACCGCCGCGCCGTTGGCGGCCGAGGCCGCCGACGCCGCGCCTGCCGCACCCGCCGAGCCCGTCCCCGCGCCGCCGGTCGCCGAGCCGGTCGACGCCGTGGCGGCGCAGGCGGCCGCGGCCGCACCGGCCGACGCCGTGCCCCCCGTCGCGGACGCGGCCCCCCAGGACGCCGTGCCGCAGGCCGCGCCGGTCACCCCGGCCGAGCAGCCGTGGGCCGCGCAGGCCCAGCAGCCGGGGCTGCCGCCGTTGCCGCCCGCGTACCAGCCCGCCGCGCCCGCACCGGCTCCGCAGTGGCCCGTACCGGCGCCGCAGCAGACCGGGCAGCCCGCCTGGCCGCTGCCGCACGGCGCCGAGCCTGCGGCGCCGCAGCCCGCGACCCCGACGGGCCAGGGCGGCTTCCCGCTGCCCCAGCCCAACGCTCCGGCCCAGCAGGGCGGCTACGGCTTCCCGCAGCCGGGCACGCCGAACGCCCCGGCGCCGACTCCGGCCGCCGACCCCAACACCCCTGCCCCGCAGGGCGGTTACGGGTTCCCCCAGCCGGGCCAGCAGGGCGCACCGGCCACGCCGCACGTCCCGGCCCCGGCACCGGCCCCGACGGCCGCCCCCAACGCCCCCGCCCCGCAGGGCGCGTACGGATTCCCGCACCCCGGAACACAGGGCGCCCCCAGCAACCCGGCCCCCCACACCCCCCAGGGCCCGCACGCCTTCCCGCAGCCCGGCGCCCCGGCCGCCGACCCCAACTCCCCCGCCCCGCAAGGCGGTTACGGGTTCCCGCAGCCGACCCCGGCCCAGACGCAGGCGCAGGCACCGGCCCAGACCCCGCCCGCGCCGCAGGCCCCCCAGGCCCCCCAGGGCGGCTACGGCTTCCCCCAGCCGGGGACGCCCGACGCCCACGCCCCCGTACCCCACCAGCAGGCCCAGCCCCCGGCGCAGCCGCAGGCGCAGCCGTTGCCGCAGGCGCAGCCGCCCGCCGGGCCCGTGGATCCGCGGAGCGGGGCCGGGTGGCCCTCCCCCGTGGCGCACGACCAGCGCGAGCGGTCCGTGCCGGGCGCGCCGCTCGGGTACACCGCGGCCGTGGAGCTCTCCTCCGACCGGCTGCTGCGCAACAACAAGCAGAAGGCGAAGTCCAGCCGCAACCCGGGCGGCGCCTCGCGCTTCAAGTTCGGCAGCAAGAAGGAGGAGGCCGAGCGGCAGCAGAAGCTCAACCTCATCCGCACCCCCGTGCTGTCGTGCTACCGGATCGCGGTCATCTCCCTCAAGGGCGGTGTCGGCAAGACGACGACCACGACGGCCCTTGGTGCGACGCTGGCGACCGAGCGGCAGGACAAGATCCTGGCGATCGACGCCAACCCGGACGCGGGCACGCTCGGCCGCCGGGTGCGCCGCGAGACCGGCGCGACCATCCGTGACCTGGTCCAGGCGATCCCGTACCTCAACTCGTACATGGACATCCGCCGGTTCACCTCGCAGGCGCCGTCCGGTCTGGAGATCATCGCCAACGACGTCGACCCGGCCGTGTCCACGACCTTCAACGACGAGGACTACCGGCGGGCGATAGACGTCCTGGGCAAGCAGTACCCGATCATCCTCACCGACTCCGGCACGGGTCTGCTGTACTCCGCGATGCGCGGCGTGCTCGACCTCGCGGACCAGCTGATCATCATCTCCACCCCGTCCGTCGACGGCGCGTCGAGCGCGTCCACGACGCTGGACTGGCTCTCCGCGCACGGGTACGCCGACCTCGTCCAGCGCTCCCTCACGGTCATCTCCGGGGTCCGCGAGACCGGCAAGATGATCAAGGTGGACGACATCGTCCAGCACTTCCAGACGCGCTGCCGCGGGGTCGTGGTGGTCCCGTTCGACGAGCACCTGGCGGCGGGCGCCGAGGTCGACCTCGACATGATGCGGCCCAAGACGCGCGAGGCGTACTTCCATCTGTCGGCGCTGGTGGCCGAGGACTTCGTCCGCGCCCAGCAGCAGCAGGGCCTGTGGACGGGGGACGGGGTCAACCCGCCGCCGCACATGGCTCCGCCGATGCCGGGGCAGCAGGCGCAGCACCCGGGCCAGCCCTTCCCGGGGCAGCCGGGCCAGCCCCTCCCCGGCCAGCCCGGACCGGGCCAGCAGGCGCCGGGGCAGCCGATGCCCCCGCAGCCGTACGCCCAGCAGCCGCAGCACCAGCAGCCCCAGCCGTACGGCGGCCAGCAGCCCCCGCAGGCGTGGCAGCAGCCCCAGCCTCCGCAGCAGTAGGACAGGAGAAAGGGCCCGCGCAGTCGTGGCGACCGCGCGGGCCCTTCGCCGTTCTCCCGCGCTAACGGGCCATCGCGCGGCGGGCGCCGACCTCGGAGGGCAGTTCGCGTACGAACGTGGCCGCGCACAGCGTGCCGAGCAGCCACGCGAACAGCGGGGCCAGGAACGGCAGCGCGAGCAGCACCAGCGCCCGCCAGGGGCTGCTGAGCCCGCTGCCCACCTGCCGCTGCCGGCCGCGGTGCGCCTTCCAGGACTCCTCCGGTGACGCCGCCTCGGCCAGCTTCTCCCGCATCTGGCGCCGGGCCCGCACCCAGCCCCAGACCGCCGACCCGGCGCACAGCGCCACCATCGCGATCCACAGCACCGGCGGCCAGACGCCGGGGAGCCCGTTCACGGTGTCGCCGAAGGCGATGAGCAGCACGCTCAGCATCACCGCCATCACCAGCAGCACGAAGGCGCCCAGCGCGATCCGGCGCGCCCAGTAGCCGAAGCCCCGCCGGTACCAGCTCGTGCCGACGACCGGCAGCCTGACGACGTGTGGCCCGGCGGGGACGGCCCGGTCAGAAGAGGCCCTTGAAACCATTCCACGCCTTCTTCCCCAGGTTGCCCGCGTCGTCCGCGAGGCGCTTCATGTCCTTGCCGGTGTCCGACAGGACGTTGCCGCTGCCGTGCCAGAGGCCGCCGATCACCCCGTGGTCGTGGATGTCCTCGCTCCAGTGCTCGTGGAACGCCTCGTCCAGGAGGTCGGTCGCGCCGATGACGACGGCGCCGCCGACCCCGGCGACCACGGCCACCGGCACGGTGATCTCCGAGCTGGCGGCCAGTGCGACGCCGAGCGCCGTGGCGCCCGCGCCCGCCGCGAGGCCGCCCAGTGCCGCACCCCCGTCCACCACCACCGAGTGCGTCCACGACCAGCCCTTGTCGTGGTCGTCCTTCGCCTCCAGGAGGCCGCAGACGCTCGCCGCCGCGATGTCGACGACGGGGATCTCCTTGAGGAAGTCCGGGAGCTTCTCCAGGCCCTTGCCCAGCTTCAGCGCGTCCGCCGCGTCCACGACCTTCACATTGAGCGCGTGGTCGTACGGCAGCGCCGAACTGCCGTGCTCGGCACGGGCGATGTCGGTCTCCAGGCCGTCGAGCTTGGTCAGCGCCTCCTTGTAGGCGAGCCGGGCCGGGGAGTCCTTGGGCAGGGTCTTGCCCTGCTTCTGCCACTCCTTGCGCTCGGCCCGCAGGTCCTTCTTGGCCTCGTCGGCTTCCTTCTTGGCGTCGTCCAGCTTGTCGGCGGCGTCGTGCCCCTTGACCCGGGTGCGCTCGGAGTCGTACGCGTACAGTCCGCGCAGATAGTCGGCGATGGTGACCTTGTCACCCTTGGACACCTCCGAAGTGTCCTCCTCGTACAGCTTGTTGAGCGCCTCGGCCGCGTCCAGGCGGGCCTGCTGGGCCGCGTGCAGGATGTCCGCGCGCACGGCCGCGTAGTTGGTGAGCCCGTCGATGGCCTTCTGCTCGTCGGGGTGGGGCGGGTTGTTGGTCATCAGCTGGCCGGGGACGCCCTTGGGGCCCATCGGGACGCCCGCCTTCACGGCCACGTCCTCGGCGTTCTGCAGCGCGCTCTCGGCGGCCGAGAGGTGGTCGGCCAGCGTGCAGAGGATCTCGCCGGTCGCGTGGACCAGCTCGGCGAACCCGCCCGCCGTCAGCGCGTCCTCGCTCCACTTGGCGCGGAACGACTCGGCCGCCTCGCCCTCCCAGGCCGCGTCCTTGGCCAGCTGCTCGACGACCGTGCCCAGCGGCTTCACGATCGATTCGAGGTCGTGCTTGGCGTTCTTGTAGGCGTCGCCCATCGCGCGTATGCCGCCGATGTCCCCGCCCACCCAGCTGTCGCTCACCGCGTGCCCTTCACATCAGGTCCTCGAAGAGGCCGTGTACGTCGATGTCGTTGCGCTGCATCGAGTCGTGCGCGTACTTCACCTTGTCGCTGTTGTCGTCCAGCCGGTCCGCCAGCTTGTCGTGGAGGCCCGCTATCAGGTCGGCCATCGACTTGATCGCCGCGTCGCAGCCGGGGTCGCCGGAACCGGCCACCGCGGGCTTCACGTTGGCGTGCATGCCCCGGTAGATCCCGGCTTCCTTGTGGAAGGTCGACGCCATCGAGTTGAGGTCGGCCAGAATGACCTTCACATCGGCGCTCATGCCCCTGCCCCGCTCTCTCCGTAGGTACGCTCCAGGTCCTGTGACCGCCATCTGCGGCCGCCCGGCGCCACGTCCGGGTCCAGACGCACCTTGGGCAGCCGGGCCTCGCGCATCGCCTCCGCGAACGGGCCGAGGGAGACGGCGATCCAGGGCTGCATCGGGCCGAGCGCGTCGACCAGCTTCGGCAGAGTGCTGAAGGCGACCGGGACCGGCGGTCCCGAGGGCGGTCTCAGCAGCTCGAAGTCGACGCGCGGGGCGGCGCCTCCGGCCGGATAGCGCGGGTGCGCCGGGACGAACACCGGTGTGTGGTACGGCGGGACGCCGGGTTGCGCGGCCTTGGCCGCGTCGACGCCGACGATGCCGAGGATGCGGGACACGTTGGGTTCAGCCACGTGTCTCAACTTATGTGCCGCCGCAGTTCGTCAATACGACGAAAACCGCCCAAAACCCTCACCCATAATCAATGGATGCCAGGTCTTGGGCGGTTTCTGGTCACTGATTGACCAGCGTTTGACCGGTCCTAGGCGCCGCGTGCCTCGTCCGCCTCGATCAGTTCCGTCGAGCGCTTCACATCGCGCGCGATCGCTTCGAGCAGTGCCTCGATCGACTCGAACTTCTCCTGGCCGCGCACATACGCGAGGAAGTCGACCGCGACGTGCAGCCCGTACAGATCGAGCCCCACGCGGTCGATCGCGTACGCCTCGACCGTGCGCTCGGTGCCGTCGAACTGCGGGTTGGTGCCGACCGAGATCGCGGCGGGCATCCGCTCGCCGGCGGCGGTGAGCCAGCCCGCGTACACGCCGTCCGCGGGGATCGCGGTGTGCGGCAAGGTCTCCACGTTCGCCGTCGGGTAGCCCAGCTCGCGGCCGCGCTGCGCGCCGCGCACCACGACGCCCTCGACCCGGTGCGGGCGGCCCAGGATCTCGGCCGCGCCCGCCACATCGCCCTCGGCGACCAGGCGCCGGGTCAGGGTCGAGGAGAACGGCTGCCCGCCGCCCGCCTCGCCGCTGACGAAGTGGTCGATGACGTCCACCTCGTAGTCGTACGTCTCGCCCAGCTCGGCCAGGAACTCCACGTTGCCGGCCGCCTTGTGGCCGAAGCGGAAGTTGGGGCCCTCGACGACCACGCGCGCGTGCAGCTTGTCGACGAGCGCCTTGACCACGAACTCGGCCGGCGACAGCTTCGAGAACTCGCTGGTGAAGGGGAGGATGAGCAGCGCGTCCACCCCGAGGTCCGCCATCAGCTCGGCGCGCCGGTGGTGCGGGGCGAGCAGCGGCGGGTGGCTGCCGGGGCGCACGACCTCGCTGGGGTGCGGGTCGAAGGTCACCACGACCGACGGGATGCCCAGCTCGCGGGCGCGCTCCACGGCCCGCCCGATGATCACCTGATGCCCGCGGTGCACCCCGTCGTAGGAGCCGATGGTGACGACGCTGCGTCCCCAGTCCTGGGGAATGTCCTCCAAGCCACGCCAGCGCTGCACTGTGACCGCTCCTCGCCCGAAACTCGCCGAAAACCGAACCCGTGTACGTGAGAGTAGGCCTCTCACACAGGTCTAAGACTGCCATGCCCGGCGGGCTCGGCCCGCATCGGCATGGGCACCGCAAGCGTCTCGACCGTGCGGCGGGCGCTCGGCCCGATCACCGCCGACCACTCGTGCGGTGCCTGCACCAGCCAGCCCGCCACCTGAACGGCGAATTCCGGTACTTCCCTGGCCAGCTCGACGACCCGGCGGTCGAAGCAGGAGGCGCCTTCGGGGGTGCGCACCAGGAGCAGCCCGGTGCGGTGGACCAGGTCGCGGGTGCGCGCCTCGGGCCGCGCCTCGGCTCCCAGGGCCGCCGCCCGCAGCAGGGCGTGCAGGACCGCCGGGTCCCGCGACTCGTACCGCTCGTATTCGAGGAGTACGTCCAGGAGCTCGGCCCGCAGAGGGCGCGAGGTACGGCTGCCGGGCGCGGCGAGCACCGGCGCCAGCGCCCGCCGCACCTGCGGCGAACAGCCTCGCAGTACGGACGTGACCAGCGGGAACAGCACGGCCCTCGCGGCCGGTCCGTACTCCAGGCGCCGCTCCACGAACGCGGCGGCGTGGTCCGCGCCCTCCGGGTGGCGGTCCAGATAGGCGCGGACCAGGGCTGCCGCGCGGCGCGCGAGCGCGGGCGTGTTGATCTCGGCGAGCGCCCCCAGCACCTCGGCCGCGCCGTCGCCCGGCTGCTCCAGACGCGCCTGGAAGGCGGCGAGCACCGGCTCGGGGTGGGTGGTGAGGGCGGCGGTGAGCGCGGCGGCGGGCAGCCGGGGATCGCCGCCCGCGTACCGCGCGAGCGTCTTGTCGAGGTAGCGGGCGCGGGTACGCGGGTCGCGGATGAGCAGCCCGAGCGCGGCGCCGTGCAGCGGGGTGTCGGCGGACCGGGCGAGCAGGGCGAGCGCGGCGTAGCGCAGCAGGTCGCGGTCGGCGCCGGTGGTGACGTACGGCGCGACGCGCGGCCCGTACGCGGCAGCCGCCACCCGCCGTTCGGGCCGGTCGTCGTGGGCCCAGCGGTCCACGGCCCGGCAGAGCGCGGACGGCTCGTCCTCGGCCAGCGCCGCCAGGAGTTCGTCGGCGCGGGCGTGCGCGGTGGCGACCAGCGCCTCGGTGAGGTCATCGATGGCCAGCGAGCGGCGGGCGTAGAGCAGGGCCTGCGCGGCCCCGGCCACCGTCGGGCGCATCTCGCTGCCCGGCGGCGCGGGCAGCGGCCGCTCGTCGGTGAACCACCGGCACAGCAGCGGCTGTACGCTCCGGGGCTCGGCCGCGAGCCGCCGGTCCACGGCGTCCAGGTACCGCTCCCACCCCGGCGCCGCGCCCGGCGCCCCGTCGGCGGGCACAAGGCGCCGCATCAGCTCGATGCGGCGGTCGTCGCCGATCCGCAGCCGCTGCCAGAACCACGGCCCGAACTCCCCCAGCCCGCAGAGTTGTCCCGGCCCGCCCGCGCGCACCGACCGCTCGCTGATCCGGTCGGCGAGCAGCCGCAGCACACAGAGGTACGCACGGGGCTCGGGCACCCGCAGCAGCGTCTGCCCGAGCAGATGGACGGCCCACCAGCGGGCGTCCTCCATCCGGTCCTGCCCGCCCGCGCCGGGGCCCTCCGCCAGCCGGTCGAGCGCGTCCACCAGCTTCGCCAGGCGCGGGGCGAGCCGGTCGGCCCCGTGCTCGCGGTCCAGGAGCAGCAGGGCCTGGAGGACGGGGCCGATGCGGTGCCGGGGCACCGGGAGGGTGCGGGGCTCGTCCTCGGGGGGCGCGGGCCGCGTCCCGGGCGCGGGCGGCACCGGGCCCGGCCGGAACCGCCGCCCCCGCCTGCCGTCCTCACTGCGCGGCGAGCGGCGCTGGTCGGGGACGCCGGGGTGCGGCGGCCCGGCGGGCTCCTCCTCGCCCGTGCCGGCGGCAGCGCGCGACCCCGGGGGTGGCGGCACATAGGCCGCGTCGTCCTCGCTACGCCCGGCCGGGCCGCTGGTGCCCGGGCGGGACGGCAGGCGGGCCGGGGCCCGGTCGGCGGCGGCCGTGGCGTCCTCGCACCAGCGGTGGACCAGGGCGTGCAGGGCCCCGTCCAGGTCGAGGTGGGCGGCCTGGAGCCAGTCGGCCAGCTCCTCGTGCGCGAAGCGGTAGCCGGAGCCCGCCGGGACGAGCAGCCCCTCGGTGAGGACCGCGGACGCCCAGCCGGTGCGCCAGGGGAAGATCTCCTCGAAGTTCTCGCGGTCCAGCTCGCCCTGGCCCGGGCCCAGACAGCGCCGGGCCGCCTCGTGGACCCGGCCCGAGACCCGAGCGGCCAGCCGCCGCACCGCCGTGCCGCGCAGTGCGGGGCGCCGGGCGGCCGCCAGCCGTACCGCGATGCGCAGGCACATCAGATCCAGATGCGCGGCGAAGACGTCCTCGCGCCCGGGGCGGCCCGGCACCTCGCCCGGCAGCGCGTCGCGCACCTCGGCGAGCAGCCGCAGCGTCAGCGGATGCCGCCCGGCCCGGTCGGCCAGGGCGTTGTCCGGGATGCCGTACCGCTCGCGGGCCCGGGTGGCCTCCTTGCGGGAGAGGTCGCCGATCCGCACGGCGTGCGGCAGCCGGGACGCCTCGGCCGGGTGCAGCGCGTCCGGCGGGAAGAGCGCCCCGGCCTGCTCCCAGTGCTCGGGGCGGCAGGCCACCACGAGCCGCGCCCCGGCCGCGCGCAGCCACGCCGCCGTACCGGCCGTCCACTCGGGCAGCCGGTGCGCGAGCACGGGCGGCATCTCCTCGGGCCCGTCGAGCAGGACGAGCAGCGGGCGCCCGGCGTCCGAGGCCAGCCGTGCCACCCGCTCCGGGGTGGCGCACTCCATGTCTCCGGGAGCGCCCGCGGCCGCCACGATCCGGCCCGCCTGGCGCAGCGCCCGCGCCACCGCGTCGGCCACCGAGCCGTCGCCCGCGCGCAGGTCCGCGCCGCGCAGCCACACCGTGGGGGCGGGCTCCGGGCCCCGGGCGCGGCGGGCGGCGAGTGCGGCGAGCTCGGTGGTGCGGCCGGTGCCGGGGTCTCCGACCAGGCCGAGCACACTGGCCCGCCCCGCCGCGAAGTCCGTGAAGTGCCGTACGGTGAGCCGCCGTTCGACCGGGTCCTGGCGTGCTCCGGGGCCGCCGGCCGAGCCCACCGAGGTCGCGGTGAGCTGGAGCGCGCCCGCCAGGTTCAGGTCCTCGCCGTACCCCGGCACGGTCGCCGCGTTGCGCCGCAGCAGCTCTTCGAGCGGGCCCCCGTCGGGCCGCAGCGGCACCGCGAATCCGGCCGCCCGGTGCGCCGCGTGCAGCGCGGTGCCGAGCACCCCGAGCACCGCACCGGTCGCCGCGTCCAGGACCGGCCCTCCCGCGGCCTCGCCGCCGAGCCGCAGCGCGTCGGCGCCCTCGGTGCCGATCGCCAGCTCCAGGGCGGAGCCGAGGAGGTGGAAGCGGTCGGTGGCGGTGTAGGTGACGGGCGACTCGCCGAGCACCCGCGCCTCGCGCCAGCCGTGCGCGGCGATCCGTACGTACGTGCCCGCGGCGACCGACTCCCGGGCGGCGACGGGCAGCGGCCGCACTCCCAGGCCCTCGGTGCGCACCAGGGCGAGGTCGGCCTCCGGCAGCGGGGTGACCGCGTCGGCCTCGGCGAGGCAGGTGCGCTCGCCGGGCGCGTGCAGCACCACCCGGGTGAGCCCGTCCACCGCCTCGTGGCTGGTGACCACGGTGCCGCGGTCGTCGGCGACGAATCCGGTGCCCCGGGTACGTCCCGCCAGATCGCAGATCCGTACCAGCGTCTCCCGGCCCCCGTCGCCGTCCCCGCGTCCCATGTCCGAAACGGTAGTTCTGGGATGATCCGCCCGAGAAGAACGCGAGGCGAAAGCGCCCCCCAGTGCACCCCTCTTTCACTACGAGCGCCTGCACGCAGGGGTGAAAACACCTGTGGCGGGCTCGCAAGGAGCCCGCCACACGTTTGAGAACCCGGGACGAGTCCCGGCCGCCCCTCGGGGGCTAGCCGAACACCGCCAGGCTCTTCGCCTTGCCGCGCTGGCTCTCGACGAGCGCGAGGAGGCGCTCGCCCGGCCCGTAGACGGCGACCGGCTTGCCCTCGCCGTACACCTCGGGCATGTCCAGGCGCACCCCGTTCAGGAGCAGCCCGGCGCGCCGCTCGTCCACGTCCCAGCGGGCGAACGCGGCGGCCGCAGCCTCGGCGACCGGCATCACCGTCAGCTCCTCCTGGAGCTGGTCGAGCGTGCGGGCCGCGTCCAGGCCGTAGGGCCCGACCCGGGTGCGCCGCAGCGCCGTCAGATGACCGCCGACGCCGAGCCCGGCGCCCAGGTCGCGGGCGAGGGCGCGGATGTACGTACCGGAGGAGCAGACCACCGAGACGACCAGGTCGACGACGGGGGTGCCGTCCTCGGCCACCGCCTCGCGCACGTCGTACACCCGGAACGAGGAGACCGTCACCGGCCGGGCCGGGATCTCGAACTCCTCGCCGCCGCGCACGCGCGCGTAGGAGCGCTTGCCGTCGATCTTGATGGCCGAGACCTTCGACGGGACCTGCATGATGGCGCCGGTCAGCGCCGCGACACCGGCGTCGATGCCCTCGCGGGTCACCTTCGAGGCGTCGGTGGACGAGGTGATCTCGCCCTCGGCGTCGTCGGTGACGGTGTCCTGGCCGAGGCGGATCGTACCGAGGTACTCCTTCTCGGTCAGGGCGAGGTGCCCGAGCAGCTTGGTGGCGCGCTCGACGCCCAGCACGAGCACGCCCGTCGCCATCGGGTCGAGCGTGCCCGCGTGGCCGACCCTGCGGGTCTTGGCGATCCCGCGCATCTTGGCCACGACGTCGTGCGAAGTGAAGCCGGACGGCTTGTCGACGATGACAAGGCCGTCCGGCGTCTTCTGTACGTTGCTCATTCGGCGGCGGTACCCTCGTCGTCCTCGTCAGGCTTCTTGTACGGGTCGGCGTCGCCGGCGTACTTGGCGCCCGAGGAGACCTCGCGCACCGCGGCGTCCGAGGCCCGCGCCTTGTCGAGGAGGTCCTCGATCGTCTTGGCGTTCTCCGGGAGGGCGTCCGCCACGAACGTCAGGGTCGGCGTGAACTTGGTGCCGGCGGCGGAGCCGACCGCGGAGCGCAGGATGCCCTTGGCGCTCTCCAGTCCGGCGGCCGCGCTGGCCCGGTCCTCGTCGTCGCCGTAGACCGTGTAGAAGACCGTGGCCTCCCGCAGGTCGCCGGTGACCCTGGTGTCCGTGATGGTCACATGCGTACCGAGGCGCGGGTCCTTGATGCCGCGCTGCAGCTTCTGGGCGACCACCTCCCGGATGAGGTCCGCCAGCTTCTTCGCCCGCGCGTTGTCGGCCACTGGTCCTTCTCCTTCTTTGCCTTGCTCAAGCTCAGTTTTCAGTCTTCGTCACTGTGGAGCCTGCGTCGCACCGACAGCAGCTCCACCTCGGGCCGGGCGGCGACCATGCGCTCGCACCGGTCGAGTACGTCTGTGAGGTGCCCCGTGTCGCCGGAGACCACCGCCAGGCCGATCTCGGCCCTGCGATGGAGGTCCTGGTCGCCGACTTCCGCCGCGCTCACCGCGTACTTGCGCTGGAGTTCGGCGACGATCGGCCGCACGACGGAGCGTTTTTCCTTCAGCGACCGTACGTCGCCGAGGAGCAGGTCGAAGGACAGCGTCCCCACATACATAGGTGTCCGGATATCCCGCCGGTCCGGGGTAGATGGCCCCGCCGATGACTTGGCGGGGACACCAGAACCGTACACGCAACGGCCGGGGCCGATCGACGGAATAAGCTCCGCCGACCGGCCCCGGGTCGATACGACGATCAGCCGCGCGGCTTCTCGCGCATCTCGTACGTCGCGATGACGTCGTCGATCTTGATGTCGTTGAAGTTTCCGAGGTTGATACCGCCCTCGAAGCCTTCGCGGATCTCGGTGACGTCGTCCTTGAAGCGGCGCAGACCCTCGATGTTGAGGTTCTCCGCGATGACCTTGCCGTCCCGGAGGAGGCGGGCCTTCGTGTTCCGCTTGACCTCGCCGGAGCGGATGAGCACACCCGCGATGTTGCCGAGCTTGGACGAGCGGAAGACCTCGCGGATCTCCGCGGTGCCGAGCTCGACCTCCTCGTACTCCGGCTTCAGCATGCCCTTGAGGGCCGCCTCGATCTCCTCGATGGCCTGGTAGATCACCGAGTAGTAGCGGACGTCGACGCCCTCGCGCTCCGCCATCTGCGCGGCACGGCCGGCCGCACGGACGTTGTAGCCGATGACGATGGCGTCGGAGCCCATCGCCAGGTCGATGTCGGACTCGGTGACCGCACCCACACCGCGGTGCAGGATGCGGATGTCGACCTCTTCACCGACGTCGAGCTGGAGCAGCGAGGACTCGAGAGCCTCGACCGCACCGGACGCGTCGCCCTTGATGATGATGTTGAGGTCCTGGACCAGACCGGCCTTGAGCACCTTGTCGAGGTCCTCGAGGGACACCCGGCGGGTGCGCTTGGCGAACGCGGCGTTGCGCTCGCGGGCGGCGCGCTTCTCGGCGATCTGACGGGCCGTACGGTCCTCGTCGACCACCAGGAAGTTGTCGCCCGCGCCCGGGACGTTGGTGAGACCGAGGACGAGGACCGGGGTCGACGGACCCGCCTCTTCCACGTTCTCGCCCTTGTCGTCGAGCATGGCGCGCACTCGGCCGTAGGCGTCACCGGCGACCATCGTGTCGCCGACGCGGAGGGTACCGCGCTGGACGAGGACGGTGGCGACGGCGCCGCGGCCGCGGTCGAGGTGGGCCTCGATCGCGATGCCCTGCGCGTCCTGCTCCGGGTTGGCCCGCAGGTCGAGCGAGGCGTCGGCGGTGAGGACGACGGCCTCCAGCAGGGAGTCGATGTGCAGACCCTGCTTGGCGGAGATGTCGACGAACATGGTGTCGCCGCCGTACTCCTCGGCCACCAGACCGAACTCGGTCAGCTGACCGCGGACCTTGACCGGGTCCGCACCCTCGACGTCGATCTTGTTGACCGCGACGACGATCGGGACGCCGGCGGCCTTGGCGTGGTTGAGCGCCTCGATCGTCTGCGGCATGACGCCGTCGTTGGCCGCGACCACGAGGATCGCGATGTCGGTCGACTTCGCACCACGGGCACGCATGGCGGTGAACGCCTCGTGACCCGGGGTGTCGATGAAGGTGATCTTGCGCTCTTCGCCGTTGACCTCGGTACCGACCTGGTAGGCACCGATGTGCTGGGTGATGCCACCGGCCTCGCCCGCCACGACGTTCGTCTTGCGGATCGCGTCGAGCAGTCGGGTCTTTCCGTGGTCGACGTGACCCATGACGGTGACGACCGGCGGACGCGCCACGAGGTACTCCTCGCCGCCCTCGTCCTCGCCGAACTCGATGTCGAAGGACTCGAGCAGCTCGCGGTCCTCCTCCTCCGGGCTGACGATCTGAACCTGGTAGTTCATCTCGCCCGCGAGGAGCTGGAGGGTCTCGTCGGAGACGGACTGCGTGGCAGTGACCATCTCGCCGAGGTTCATCATGACCGCGACCAGCGACGCCGGGTTGGCGTTGATCTTCTCCGCGAAGTCGGTGAGCGAAGCACCGCGCGACAGGCGAACGGTCTCGCCGTTGCCGCGGGGCAGCATCACGCCGCCGACCGACGGGGCCTGCATGGCCTCGTACTCCTGGCGCCTCTGACGCTTCGACTTGCGACCGCGACGGGCGGGCCCGCCGGGACGGCCGAAGGCACCCTGCGTGCCGCCACGGCCACCGGGGCCGCCGGGACGACCGGCGAAGCCGGGACGACCGCCGCCGAAGCCGCCGCCACCACCGGGAGCGCCGCCGCCACCGCCGGGACGGCCGCCGAAGCCACCGCCGCCACCGGGACGACCGCCGCCGCCGGGACCGGCCGGACGGCCGGCGAAGCCCCCGCCCGCAGGACGGCCGGCGCCGCCCGGACGGCCACCGGGGCCACCGGGACCACGGCCACCGGGGCCGCCGCCGGGACGCGGGCCCGCAGCGGGACGCTGCGGCATCATGCCGGGGTTGGGACGGTTACCGCCGCCGCCCGGGGCACCGCCCGGACGCGGGGCGCCGCCCTGCGGGCGGGGCATACCGCCCGGGGTCGGACGCGGAGCGCCCTGGCCCTGGGGACGCGGAGCACCGCCGGGACCGCCCTGCGGACGCGGGGCGCCACCGGGGGCACCGGCGCCGCCGGGACGGGGCGCGCCACCGCCGGGACGGGGCGTCTGCGGACGCGCCATACCGGTGGAGCCGCCGGAGGTGAAGGGGTTGTTGCCGGGGCGCGGACCGGCCGGACGGGCACCGCCCGGACGCGGGGCGCGCTCGCCCGCGGCGGGACGCGGAGCGCCGCCGGGACGGGCACCCTGGCCGCCCTGGCGCTCGCCCTGACCGCCGGAGGCGGCGGGACGGGCGGCCGGACGCGGGCCGGGGGTGGCACCCGCGGGACGCGGGGCCTGCTGCTGCGGCGCGGGGGCCTGGGCCGCCGGAGCCGAGAACTCGGCCGCGGGGACCGGAGCCGCCGGGGCGGGCTTGGCCGGCGCGGGCTTGGGACCCGGACGCGGGCCGGGGGCCGGCGCCGTGGACGGGGTGCTGCTCTTGGGGGCCTCGGCGGCGGCCGGCTTGGGGGCCGGGGCGCCGGGCTTGGGGGCAGCGGGACGTGCCGCCTGCGCCGGGGAGGGCGCGGCGGGCTTGGCAGGCGTCGCCTTGCGGGGCGCGCTCGGCTTGGCAGCGGACTTGCCGGCGTTACCACCGGGCCCCTGCAAAGCGTCGGTCAGCTTGCGTACAACAGGCGCCTCGATCGTCGAGGACGCCGAACGGACGAATTCACCGAGTTCTTGGAGCTTGGCCATGACGACCTTGCTCTCCACCCCGAACTCCTTGGCGAGTTCGTATACCCGGACCTTAGCCACTTCGCTCCTTTTAGGTCCGGGTTACCGCCGGACCGTCGCTACTTCATGGGCGTACTCATCGCGTACTCATCGAGTGCTCATCGCAATCTCGACCTACTTCCAACTCGCGAGGTACCTGACCGCACGGTGTTCCGTGCCGTACTTCTTCTTACGGTGCTGCCTGCTCGACGTGCTGACGCACGGCCTCGCTGTCCAGCGGCTCCTTGACCTTGAAGGCCCGGGAGAGCGCCCGGCGGCGGACCGCCAGGTCGAGACAGACCGAGGCGGGGTGAACGTACGCACCCCGGCCGGGCAGCGTACCGCGAGGATCGGGGACGCAAGCGCCCTCGACCTCCACGATGCGCAGCAAATCGGTCTTGGCCGCTCGCTCCCGGCACCCCACACAGGTGCGCTCAGGGCATGCGCGGGCATGCGTCCGGCCAGACACGTTTAAGTCTACCTCCCCGTACCGACCTCACCCCTTTGGGGCAAAAATCGAACGGCCGTTGTCCTAAAAGATCGCCATGACGGCAACAGCCACGGGGCCCGGTGCTATTCCCGGACCCCGTGGCCGTCTGCTCAGTCCTGCTCGGAGGGCTGCTCCGTGTCCGGCCGGATGTCGATGCGCCAGCCGGTGAGCCGCGCGGCGAGCCGGGCGTTCTGACCCTCCTTGCCGATGGCCAGCGAGAGCTGGTAGTCGGGCACGGTGACCCGCGCGGAGCGGGCCGCGAGGTCCACCACCTCGACCCGGGAGACCCGGGCCGGGGAGAGCGCGTTCGCCACCATCTCGGCCGGGTCGTCCGACCAGTCGACGATGTCGATCTTCTCGCCGTGCAGCTCGGCCATGACGTTGCGCACCCGGCCGCCCATCGGGCCGATGCAGGCGCCCTTGGCGTTCAGACCGCTGCGGGTCGAGCGGACCGCGATCTTCGTACGGTGACCGGCCTCACGGGCGATGGCGGAGATCTCCACCGAGCCGTCCGCGATCTCCGGCACCTCCAGGGCGAAGAGCTTCTTCACCAGATTGGGGTGGGTGCGCGAGAGCGTCACCGAGGGACCGCGCACGCCCTTCGCCACCCGTACGACGTACGTACGAAGGCGCAGTCCGTGGGTGTACTCCTCGCCCGGGACCTGCTCCTGCACCGGGAGCATGGCCTCCATCTTGCCGATGTCGACCAGGACGTTCTTCGGGTCCTTGCCCTGCTGCACGACACCGGTGATCACGTCGCCCTCGCGCCCGGCGAACTCACCGAAGGTGATGTCGTCCTCGGCGTCGCGCAGCCGCTGCAGGATGACCTGCTTGGCGGTGGTGGCGGCGATGCGGCCGAAGCCGGTCGGGGTGTCGTCGAACTCCTTGGCCTCCTGGCCCTCTTCCAGGTCGGCCGGGTCTTCCTTCGCCCACACGGTCACATGACCGTTCTCGCGGTCGAGCTTGACGCGCGCGCGGCGGAAGCTTCCCTCGGTGCGGTGGTAGGCGATGAGGAGGGCCGACTCGATGGCCTCGACCAGCAGGTCGAAGGAGATCTCCTTCTCCCGTACCAAACCCCGCAGGGCACTCATGTCGATGTCCATGGCTACGCCTCCTCTTCCTTCTTGTCCTTGCGGTTGAACTCGATCTCGACACGCGCCTTGGCGATGTCGGCGAACGCGATCCGGCGGGCGGTGGCCTTGCGGCCCTTCACGCCCGGCACTTCCAGGTCCACCCCGTCCTCGTCGGCGCTCAGGATGCGCGCGACCAGCTCGCCGCCCTCGGCGAGGGTGAACCGGGCGAGCCGTCCGGTGGCGCGCACGTAGTGGCGCAGCTCGGAGAGCGGGCGCTCGGCACCGGGGGAGGTGACTTCGAGGACGTACTCCTCGTCACCCATGACATCGCTCTCGTCGAGCGCGTCGGAGACGGCCCGGCTCAGCTCGGCACAGGTGTCCAGCTCCACGCCCTCGTCGGAGTCGACGACGATACGCAGCATGCGGCGGCGGCCGGCCCGGGACACCTCGATCTCCTCGAGATCGAGATCCTTCGCGCTGACGAGCGGTTCCAGCAGTCCGCGCAGCCTCTCGCTCTGGGTCGTGCTCATCCGGGTGACTCCTCGGCCGCGTGTGCTGTTGTGGGATCGTCGCGTACGGCATACGTCTGCGCCGTCAGGTCAAAGGGTATCCGGTCCCGGGGGGTGTTGCCGTCCACCCGGAGCGGGGCGCGGGTACGCTCGCCTGCGGTGATCACTTGGCGGCCCCCGGGGCCGGAGCCCACAGGGGAGACAGACGTGCCCGCTACCAGGACGCCGACCTCTCGCAGAGCCGCCCTCGCGGTGACCGGCGCGGCCGCCGCCGCACTGCTCGCCGCCTGCTCGGACAGCATGTC
This sequence comes from Streptomyces sp. TLI_146, assembly GCF_002846415.1. Classification (NCBI taxonomy): domain Bacteria; kingdom Bacillati; phylum Actinomycetota; class Actinomycetes; order Kitasatosporales; family Streptomycetaceae; genus Streptomyces; species Streptomyces sp. TLI_146. Next base: position 6,503,353 of record NZ_PJMX01000001.1, on the reverse strand, counting down.
GCCGCAGACCGACCGCGACGCGGCGGAGCGGGCCCGCGCGGCCGAGGCCGCCCTGCGGCTGCGCACCGCGGCGGCGAGCGCCGCGCTGCGCGACCGGTACGAGGCGGTCGCACTGCGCCATCCGGCGGTACGGGAGCGGCTCGCGCCCCTGCGCGAGGAGGCCGCGCAGCACGCGACGGCGCTGGCGGCGGCCCCCGCGCGCCTCGCCTCCCCGCCTCCGTCGCCCGTCCCCGACGATCCCGCCGAGGCGCTGCGCGACCTGGCCGCGACGGCCCGCCAGGTCGCGGACGCCCACACGGCGGCACTGGCCGAGGCGCCCCCCGAGCTCGCCCGGCTGCTGGCCTCGGTCGCGGCGGCGGGCGCGGTCCACGCGTATCTGCTCACCCGGCGGGAGGGCAGCTGATGTCGGCCCTGGAAGCGGCGCAGGCCGCGCTCGCGGCGGAGCACGCGGCGGTGTACGGGTACGGGGTCCTCGGCGGCCGGGTCGCCGAGCCGCGCGGGGCGGAGGCCCGGGAGGCGTACGCGGCCCACCGCGCGCGCCGGGACGCGCTCACCCGGACCGTGCGCGACCTGGGCGCCGCTCCGGTCGCCTCCGCGCCCGCGTACGCGCTGCCGTTCCCGGTGCCGGACGCGGCGGCCGCGGTGCGGCTCGCGGCCGAGCTGGAGGACCGGGTGGCGGGGGTCTACTCCGATCTGGTCCGGGCGGCCGAGGGCCCGCTGCGCCGGGAGGCGGCGGCCGCGCTGCGGGAGGCGGCGGTGCGGGCGGGGAGGTGGCGGGGCGGCAGCGTAGCCTTTCCGGGGCTCGCCGAACGTCCGGGCCCGACCGGTTAGCCGACCAAGGGACAACGCACGCATGGCTTTCGAACCGCCTGAGCGGCTGGTACGCGCGCTCGGCGAGACGTACGGGGACGACGTCGCGGCAGCTTGGCTGGGGCAGCTGCCCGCCCTGGCCGAGGCGGCGGTCGCGGAGCGCGGCCTGACGGTGGACCGGGTGCAGGCGCCCGGCGGCCGCAGCAGTCTGGTCCTCCTCGTCCGCTGCCCGGACGGCACCCCGGCGGCCCTGAAGCTGGCCCCCGCTCAGGCACGGCCGGAGCTGGAGAGTGCGGCGCTGACCCACTGGAAGGGGTGGGGCGCGGCACAGCTCCTGGACGCCGCCTCTTCCCACTCCCTCCTGCTGGAACGCCTGCACCCCGAGGTGTCGTTGCGCTCGCTCCCGGAGGCGAAGGCGCTCCTGGAGGCGGCGGGGACGCTGCGCCGCCTGTGGGTGGAGCCGCCGACGGCCCACGGCTTCGAGTCCGTGGCGGAGCGGACGGAGCGTCAGGCGGCCCCGATGCGGGGCGGGTTGCCGGACGAGCTGGCACCGCTGGCGGAGGCGGCGCTCGGGGCCCGGGACGAGTTGACGGCGGCGCCGCCGGAGGAGTTCCTCCTGCACGGCAACTTCCGCCAGAGCAAGGTGCTTTCGAGCGAGCGCTCGCCGTGGCTCACGGTCGGCCCCGAGCCGCTGGTGGGCGAACGGGCCTACGATCTGGCCCGTCTGGTCCGCGACCGCGTCGAGGACCTGATCGCGGCGCCGAGCGGCGCGGCGGTCGCGCGGCGCCGGGTGAACAAGCTGGCGGACGCGCTGGATGTGGACCCGGCGCGGCTGCACGGCTGGACCCTGTTCCGGGCGGTGGAGTCCGGCCTGCGCGCCCGGGCGGCGGGCCGCACCCAGGAGTCGGAACTGCTGCTGGAGTTCGCGGGCTGGCTGTAGGAAACCGCTTCGTCGGCGGGCCGTGCCGGGTTGCTCACCGGCACGGCCCGCCCACGAACCCGGGCTACTCGCTCAGGCGGGCGATCGCCTCCGCCACGGAGAGCTCCTCCCGCTCCCCCGTCCGCCGGTCCTTGAGCTCCAGCACGCCTTCCGCGGCCCGCCGCCCCGCGACCAGGATCTTCGGCACGCCCAGCAGCTCCGCGTCCGTGAACTTGACCCCCGGCGACACCCCCGCCCGGTCGTCCACAAGGACCCGCAGCCCCGCCTCGGCCAGCCGCGCCGCCGCGTCCAGGGCCACCTCGGTCTGGAGCGCCTTGCCCGCCGCGACGACGTGGACATCCGCCGGGGCGACCTCGGCGGGCCAGCACAGCCCGGCCGCGTCGGCGGTCTGCTCGGCCAGCGCGGCCACGGCCCGCGAGATGCCGATCCCGTACGAGCCCATCGTCACCCGCACCGGCTTGCCCTGCTGCCCCAGGACGTCGAGCTGGAACGTGTCGGCGTACTTGCGGCCCAGCTGGAAGATGTGCCCGATCTCGATCGCCCGATCGAGCCGCAGGCCCGCGCCGCACGCGGGGCACGGGTCGCCCTCCTCGACGACGACAACGTCGAGGTAGTCGTCGACCGAGAAGTCCCGCCCGCAGACCACGTTGCGCGCGTGCGTGTCAGGACGGTTCGCGCCCGTCACCCACGCCGTCCCCGGGGCCACCCGGGGGTCGGCGATGTAGCGGACCTTCTCCAGGCCCTGCGGGCCGACGTATCCGCGGACGAGATCGGGCCGGTCCACGAAGTCCTCGGCGGTGACCAGCTCGACGACCGCGGGCGCCAGGTGCTCGCCCAGCTTGCCCAGGTCCACCTCACGGTCCCCGGGCACCCCGACCGCCACGATCTCGCCGTCCACCTTGACCAGCAGGTTCTTCAGGGTGGCGGAGGCGGGCACGCCCAGGTGGGCCGCCAGGGACTCGATCGTCGGGGTGTCCGGCGTGTCCAGCTCCTCCACGGGGCCGACCCCGGACGCGTCCACGGGCTCGGCCACGAAGGTCACCGCCTCCGTGTTCGCCGCGTACTCGCACGCCGGGCAGTCCACGAACGTGTCCTCACCGGCGGCGGCCGGGGCGAGGAACTCCTCCGACGCCGAGCCGCCCATCGCGCCCGACACCGCCGAAACGATCCGGTAGTCGAGCCCGAGGCGGGCGAAGATCTTCCGGTACGCCTCGCGGTGCAGCGCGTACGACTCGGCCAGGCCCTCGTCCGTGGTGTCGAACGAGTACGAGTCCTTCATCTGGAACTCGCGCCCGCGCAGCACGCCCGACCGGGGCCGCGCCTCGTCGCGGTACTTGGTCTGGATCTGGTAGAGCATCACCGGCAGGTCCTTGTAGGACGTGCACTGGTCCTTGACGGTCTGGGTGAAGATCTCCTCGTGGGTGGGCCCGAGCAGATAGTCCGCGCCCTTGCGGTCCTTGAGCCGGAACAGCAGGTCGCCGTACTCCTCCCAGCGCCCGCTCGCCTCGTACGCCTCCTTGGGCAGCAGGGCCGGGAGCAGCACCTCCTGGGCGCCGATGGCGTCCATCTCCTCGCGCACGATGTTCGAGATGTTGTCGAGGACCTTCTTGCCGAGCGGCAGCCAGGTCCAGATACCGGCCGCGTTGCGCCGTACGTATCCGGCCCGGACCAGCAGCTTGTGGCTGAGCGTCTCCGCGTCCGCCGGGTCGTCGCGCAGTGTCTTGACCATCAGACGGGACATGCGCTGGACCTGGGCGGCTGCCATGGGGATCTCTCCTGTACGTACACGGGTGGTGTCAGGAGGTTATCCGCGCGCCCCGCGCGCGTGGAAATCGGTTTACGGGGGCTCTCACGGCCGCCGCAGCGGCAGGTGCGCGCCCATCACCGCGTACGGCCGTGGCGCACTCGGGAAGTGGACCTGGCCCGCGAGGTCCAGATACCCCAGCGCGCGGTACAGCGCCCGCGCCGGGCTCTCCGTGTCGATCGCGGAGAGGATCGACCTCGGCTCGGCCGCGCTGTCGGTGATCCGGGTGATGAGCTCGCGGCCGATGCCCCGGCCCTGGTGGGAGGGGTGGACGTGGAGCTCGGTGATCACGAAGGAGTCGTCCAGCCAGGCGTCGGTGCCGTTGTGGCGCAGATACGGTTCGACGACCGTGGACCACCAGTGCGCGCGGTCGTTGGGCATCCCGTACACGAAGCCGACGAGCCGTCCGTCGGGGGTGGTGGCGCCCAGGGCGCGCGCGCCGGGGCACGCGAGGTGGCGCAGCACGATGTGGCGGCGCACGCCGACCTCCTCCGCGCTGAGCCCGAAGGCGACCGCCTGCACGGCGAGGGCCTCGTCCACGCGGGCGGCGAGGTCGAGCGGTCCGACCGTCACCTCGGGGGTCCCGGGACCGGCTCCAAAGGAAGGTGCCATGGCCGCACCCTACTGTCAGAAGAGCACGCTCATGAAAGCCCCCGTCTCACGGAAGCCGACCCGGCGGTAGCAGGCGCGTGCCGCCGTGTTGAAGTCGTTCACGTAGAGGCTGACGACGGGGGCCACGTCGGCGAGGGCGTAGCGCAGCACGGCGGCCATGCCGGTGACGGACAGGCCCCGGCCCCGGTGCTCGGGGGCGACCCAGACGCCCTGGATCTGGCACGCGCGCGAGGTGGCCGCGCCGATCTCGGCCTTGAAGAGGACCTTGCCGTCCTCGACGCGGGCGAACGAGCGCCCGGCGCCGACGAGTTCGGCGACGCGTGCCTGGTAGAGCAGCCCGCCGTCGCCCGCCATCGGGGAGACGCCGACCTCCTCGGTGAACATGGCCACGCACGCGGGCATGATCACGTCCATCTCGTCCTTGCGGATCCGGCGTACGTACGGGTCGGGGGCCAGGTCGTCGGGCATCCGCTCGGCGACCATCAGCGGCTGGTGCGGGCGGACGTCGCGGGCCGGGCCCCAGTGCGGCTCCAGGAGCTTCCAGAGCAGGGCGGTCGGCTCGGCCGGGCCGACGATGGAGGAGCAGCGGCGGCCGGTGCGGCGGGCGCGGTCCGCGAAGGCGCGGACGGCTTCGGGGGTGGCGCAGATGGGGACGAGGTTGGCGCCGGAGTAGCAGAGCGAGCGCAGTTTGCCGTCGGCGTACCAGCCCCACATCTCGCCGCCGAGCCGCCAGGGGTCGAGGCCGGCGACCTGCACACGCGAGGCCACGAAGGCGTTGGCGACCGGATCGCTCTCCAGGACGGCGAGCGCCGCGCCGAGGTCACCGGGTTCGAGGACCCGGGTGGTGGTCTGCGTCAACACGTGGGGCCTCACCATACGGTCTGCTGATCTCCGCACTGTACCCGCCTACGGCGCGGCAGCGCCCCCGGCCCGGCATTCGTCTGCGGGCCGTCCCCAACTGGTCGCGCAGTTCCCCGCGCCCCTGAACCCTCTTTCGACTGCGGACCGTGGCCGGTTGCTCGCGCAGTTCCCCGCGCCCCTATAGGTGCCGCTGCGCGGCAATCCCCTGGGCGGCCCGGAGGGGCGCATTTAGGGGCGCGGGGAACTGCGCGACCAGCCCCCCACGGTCCGCAGACGAACGAAGCCGGGGGGTCCGGGGGCGCAGCCCCGGGAAACGGGCCTCAACCACCCACCCACCCCCGGAGGGTTAAGGGAACGGGCGGGGTGGGGGGATCAACCCGCCACAGACACCTGCGGCTCGCCCGACACCACGCCGTCCTTCTCCATCTGCTCGGCGATCTTCATCGCCTCCTCGATCAACGTCTCGACGATCTTCGACTCGGGCACGGTCTTGATGACCTCACCCTTCACGAAGATCTGCCCCTTGCCGTTGCCCGAAGCCACACCCAGGTCCGCCTCACGGGCCTCGCCGGGCCCGTTCACGACACACCCCATCACGGCGACCCGAAGCGGCACCTCCATGCCCTCCAGCCCCGCCGTGACCTCCTCAGCCAGCTTGTACACATCCACCTGGGCACGCCCACAGGACGGACAGGACACGATCTCCAGCCGCCGCTGACGCAGATTCAACGACTCCAGAATCTGCATCCCCACCTTGATCTCCTCCGCCGGCGGCGCCGACAGGGAAACCCGGATCGTGTCCCCGATCCCCTGACTCAACAGCGCACCGAACGCCACCGCCGACTTGATCGTCCCCTGGAACGCCGGCCCCGCCTCCGTCACCCCCAGATGCAACGGGTACTCGCACTGCGCAGCCAGCTGACGGTACGCCTCGACCATCACCACCGGATCGTTGTGCTTCACCGAGATCTTGATATCCCGGAAATCATGCTCCTCGAAGAGCGACGCCTCCCACAGCGCCGACTCCACCAACGCCTCCGGCGTCGCCTTCCCGTACTTCTTCAGCAACCGCGCATCCAGCGACCCCGCGTTCACACCGATACGAATCGGCGTCCCCGCGTCCTTCGCCGCCCGCGCGATCTCCTTCACCTTGTCATCGAACTGCTTGATGTTCCCCGGATTCACCCGCACCGCCGCACACCCGGCATCAATCGCCGCGAACACATACTTCGGCTGGAAATGAATATCCGCGATCACCGGAATCTGCGACTTCTTCGCAATCGTCGCCAGCGCGTCCGCATCATCCTGCGTCGGACACGCCACCCGCACGATCTGACAGCCCGAAGCCGTCAGCTCCGCGATCTGCTGAAGGGTCGCGCCGATGTCCGACGTACGCGTCGTCGTCATCGACTGCACCGAGACAGGAGCGTCCCCGCCGACCGCCACGGACCCGACCTGGATCTGACGGCTCTTGCGACGCTCGGCCAGCCTGGTCGGTACGGACGGCATTCCCAGTGAAATCGCAGTCATCTGCTGTGCAACCCCAAGGTGTGGATCAAGGTCCCGAGATCGGCGGGCTCCAGCATCCGAGGTTACGGCACCCCAGGGGACACAAGCACACCGTGCCCCGAGGGTTCACGCAAAGGGACGGACCGGGCACTCCATGCACCCGGCCCGCCCCCTACATGCGTACGACACGTACCCGTCGGCTAAGAGATCTTCACCGGGTTCACCACATCCGCCACCAGCACGAGCAGCGTGAAGCAGATGAAGATCCCGGCCACCACGTACGCCACCGGCATCAGCTTCGCCACGTCGAACGGGCCCGGGTCGGGGCGCTTGAAGACGCGGGCGACCGTGCGGCGCAGCGACTCCCACAGGGCTCCCGCGATGTGCCCGCCGTCCAGCGGCAGCAGCGGCAGCATGTTGAAGAGGAAGAGGGAGAGGTTGAACCCCGCGACCAGGAACAGCATCATCGCGATCTGGTTCTCCGGCGGGATGTCCAGGGTGAACACCTCGCCGCCGACCCGGGCCGCGCCGACGACGCCCATCGGGGAGTCGGCCTTGCGGTCCTCGCCGTTGAAGGCCGCGTTCCACAGGTCGGGGACCTTGGAGGGGATCGCGACCAGCGACTTCACTCCGGAGCGCATCATGTCGCCCATGCGGTCCACGGACTCGCCGAAGGACTGCTGGACGATGCCGGTGGCGGGGCTGAAGCCGAGGAAGCCCGCCGAGGTGGTGCCGGAGGTGTAGTTGCCGGAGCCGTCGATCCTGGCGACGTCGTTCTTGATCAGGCTGGCGTGCAGGTCGACGGGCTTGCCGTCGCGCTGGACCGTGATGGTGGCCGGGCCGATGGTGTCGCGGATGTGCTTCTGCAGCGCCGACCAGTCGCCGACCTTCTCGCCGTTGAACGCGACGATCTTGTCACCGGCCTTCAGACCGGCCTGCTTGGCCGGGGCGACCGGGTCGGAGGCCTTGCAGGTGTCGCGCTGCTCCTTCTGCGAGATCACACAGTCGGAGACCTTGCCCACCTGGGTGGTCTGGGTGTTGACGCCGAACGTCATCATCACGCCGAAGAAGATCGCCACGGCGAGGATCAGGTTCATGAACGGCCCGGCGAACATCACGATCACGCGCTTCCACGGCTTGCGCGTGTAGAAGAGGCGCGTCTCGTCGCCGGGCTGGAGCTCCTCGAAGGCCGCCGAGCGGGCGTCCTCGATCATGCCGCGCCAGGGCGAGGTGGAGCGCGCGGTGATCCGCCCGTCCTCGCCGGGCGGGAACATGCCGATCATGCGGATGTAGCCGCCGAGGGGGACCGCCTTGATGCCGTACTCGGTGTCGCCCTTCTTCCGCGACCAGATGGTCGGTCCGAAGCCGACCATGTACTGCGGCACCCGGATGCCGAACATCTTGGCCGTGGAGAGGTGGCCCAGCTCGTGCCACGCGATCGAGACGAGCAGGCCGACCACGAAGACGACTATGCCGAGGACCGTCATCAAAATCGTCATGCGCGCGCCTCCGCTGTCGCCTTCACCGCGAGTTCACGGGCCCGGGCCCGTGCCCAGGTCTCCGCTTCCAGGACGTCCGAGACCGTGAGGGAAGTTCCCTCGGCGGGGGTGCCGTGCTCGGCGACGACCTCTGTGACCGTATCCATGATTCCGTTGAATGGCAGCCGTCCCGCGAGGAAAGCGTCCACGCACTCCTCGTTCGCGGCATTGAACACCGCCGGAGCCGTTCCGCCCAGCTCCCCGACGTGCCGGGCGAGTCCGACCGAGGGGAAGGCCTCGGTGTCGAGCGGGAAGAACTCCCAGCTCGACGCCTTGGTCCAGTCGAAGGCCGGGGCCGCGTCGGGCACCCGCTCGGGCCAGCCGATGCCGAGGGCGATCGGGCCGCGCATATCGGGCGGGGTGGCCTGGCAGAGCGTGGAGCCGTCGGTGAACTCGACCATGGAGTGGACGTACGACTGCGGGTGCACGACGACCTCGATCCGGTCGAAGGGGATGTCGTACAGCAGGTGCGCCTCGATGACTTCGAGGCCCTTGTTGACCAGGGTGGCCGAGTTGACGGTGATCACCGGGCCCATGGCCCAGGTGGGGTGCGCGAGGGCGTCCTCGGGCCGCACGTCGGCGAGCTCCGCGCGGGTACGGCCGCGGAACGGGCCGCCGGAGGCGGTGACCACCAGCTTGCGCACATCGGCGCGGGTGCCCGCGGCGAGGCACTGGAAGAGGGCGGCGTGCTCGGAGTCGACCGGGATGATCTGGCCGGGCTCGGCGAGCGCCTTCACCAGGGGGCCGCCGACGATCAGCGACTCCTTGTTGGCCAGCGCCAGCGTGCGGCCCGCCTCCAGGGCGGCCAGGGTCGGCGCCAGGCCGATGGAGCCGGTGATGCCGTTGAGGACGGTGTGGCAGTCGGAGGCGGCGAGCTCGGTGGCCGCGTCGGGTCCGGCGAGGATCTCGGGGAGCGGCTCGGCGCCGTACTGCTCCTTCAGCGCCTCGCGCAGCGCGGGCACCGCGTCCGGCCTGGCGACCGCGACCGTGCGGACCCGCAGCCGGCGCGCCTGCTCGGCCAGGAGCGCGACCCGTCCGCCCGACGCGGCGAGCGCGGTGACGCGGAACCGGTCGGGGTTGCGCAGCACCAGGTCGATGGCCTGGGTGCCGATGGACCCGGTGGAGCCGAGGACGACGATGTCCCGGCGGCCTTCGGCGGGGTCGAAGGCGATGTGCGGGTCGGCGAGGGGGGCTGGGCTGTCGCTCATGCCCCCATTCTTGCCGCATCGGCTGTGCGCGGGGAAAGCACTCCCCCGTGCGGGGGCCGCGCGGCGCGGTCCGGGGGCCGCCGGGACACCGGGGAGCGGGGCTCCTCGGTGTCCCAACTGCCCTGCGGATTCAGCGGATCGGGCGGTGGACGTTGTCCCGCTTCGCCGGTCCCGGTGTCGCGTCAGCGATCCACGGGCCGTCGCCCGACGGGTCGACGACGCCCTCCTCCAGCCAGGTGTACGTCCCGGCCAGGACGCCGGTGACGACCCTGCGGTCCACTTCGTCGGTGTTGGCCCACAGCCGCTCGAAGAGCTCGTCCACCCGGATCCGGGCCTGGCGGCAGAAGACGTCGGCCAGCTGGTGTGCCTCGCGGCCGTGGTCGCCGGTGGTGCGCAGCAGCTCCGCCCGTACGCAGGCGGCGCTCATCGCGAACAGTTCGGCGCCGATGTCGACGATCCGGCCGAGGAAGCCCTGCTTGGTCTCCATCCGGCCCTGCCAGCGCGACATCGCGTAGAACGTGGAGCGGGCCAGCTTGCGGGCGGCCCGCTCGACGTACCGGATGTGCTGCGCGAGGTCCCCGAACTCGCTGTAGGAGTTGGGCAGTTGGCCCGGCCCGGAGAGCAGTTTGGGCAGCCAGCGGGCGTAGAAGGCGGCGGCGTTGGCGCCCGCCTTGGCCTTGTCGGGCAGCTTCTTGTCGGGGTCGATCAGGTCGCCCGCGACGGACAGATGGGCGTCGACGGCCTCCCGGGCGATCAGCAGGTGCATGATCTCGGTGGAGCCCTCGAAGATCCGGTTGATGCGCAGATCGCGCAGGATCTGCTCGGCCGGTACGGCCCGCTCGCCCCGGGCGGCCAGCGAGTCGGCGGTCTCGAAGCCGCGCCCGCCGCGGATCTGGACCAGCTCGTCGGCCATCAGCCAGGCCATCTCGGAGCCGTACAGCTTGGCGAGGGCGGCCTCGATGCGGATGTCGTTGCGGTCCTCGTCGGCCATCTGCGAGGACAGGTCGAGCACCGCCTCCAGGGCGAAGGTGGTGGCCGCGATGAACGAGATCTTGCTGCCCACGGCCTCGTGCTGGGCGATCGGCTTGCCCCACTGCTCACGCGCCGCCGACCACTCGCGGGCGATCTTCAGACACCACTTGCCCGCGCCCACGCACATCGCGGGCAGCGAGAGACGCCCGGTGTTGAGCGTGGTCAGGGCGATCTTCAGACCGGCGCCCTCGGGGCCGATCCGGTGCGAGGCGGGGACGCGGACCTGGTGGAAGCGGGTGACGCCGTTCTCGATGCCGCGCAGGCCCATGAAGGCGTTGCGGTTCTCCACGGTGACGCCGGGCGAGTCGGCCTCGACGACGAACGCGGTGATGCCGCCCTTGTGCCCCTCGGACTTCGGCACCCGCGCCATGACGACCAGCAGGTCGGCGACGACGCCGTTGGTGGTCCAGAGCTTCACACCGTCCAGGACGTACGCGTCGTCGCCGTCCGGGACCGCCGAGGTGGCGAGCCGGGCCGGGTCGGAGCCGACGTCGGGCTCGGTGAGCAGGAAGGCGGAGATGTCGGTACGGGCGCAGCGCGGCAGGAAGGTGTCGCGCTGCTCCTGGGTGCCGAAGAGCTTCAGCGGCTGCGGTACACCGATCGACTGATGCGCCGAGAGCAGCGCGCCGATCGCGGGGCTGGCGGAACCGGCCAGCGCGAGCGCCTTGTTGTAGTACACCTGGGTGAGGCCGAGGCCGCCGTACTTGGTGTCGATCTTCATCCCGAGGGCGCCGAGCTCCTTGAGCCCGTTGATCACCTCGTCGGGGATCTGCGACTCGCGCTCGATGAGGGCGCCGTCGATCTTCGTCTCGCAGAAGTCCCGCAGTTTGGCGAGGAACGCCTCGCCGCGCTCCACGTCCTCCGTGGCGGGCAGCGGATGCGGATGGATGAGGTCGAGCCGGAAGCGACCGAGGAAGAGTTCCTTCGCGAAGCTCGGTTTGCGCCAGTCCTGCTCGCGCGCGGCTTCCGCGACCCGGCGCGCTTCGCGCTCGGAGACCTTCGGTGTGCCGTGTGGTGCGGTCATTGAGGGGTACTCCTCGCCGCGAGGTTGTCGGGGCGCGCGCACGCACCCGTTACCGGACAGTGCTACTCGTCCGTATGTACCCGATTCCGGGCGGCCCGACCACCCCTGGGACGCGAAACGGCCGGAGCCCGCTGGTGGGCTCCGGCCGTGTCCGTACGTACGTCCGTATGCCCTAGAGGGCGAGGCCCGTCAGGACGAGCACGCGCTCGTACGTGTAGTCGTCCATCGCGTAGCGGACGCCCTCGCGGCCGACGCCGGAGGCCTTGGCGCCGCCGTACGGCATCTGGTCCGCGCGGTACGAGGGGACGTCGCCGACGATCACGCCGCCGACCTCCAGGGCGCGGTGGGCGCGGAAGGCGGTCTGCACGTTGTGCGTGAAGACGCCCGCCTGGAGGCCGTACTTGGAGGAGTTGACGGCCGCGAAGGCCTCGTCCTCGCCGTCCACCTTCTGCACGGTGAGGACCGGTCCGAAGACCTCCTCGCAGGCGAGGGTGGTGTCGGCCGGGACCTCGGTGAGGACGGTCGGGGCGTAGGCGGCGCCGTCGCGCTTGCCGCCCGCGAGCAGCTTGGCGCCGGCCTGCACGGCCTCGTCGACCCAGGACTCGACGCGCTTGGCGGCGTCCTCGCTGACCAGCGGGCCGACGTCGGTGGAGGCGTCGGACGGGTCACCGGTGACCTGCGCCTCGACGGCCGCGACGATCTTCGGCAGCAGCCGGTCGTAGACGGCGGCGTCGGCGATCACGCGCTGCACGGAGATGCAGGACTGGCCGCCCTGGTAGTTGGAGAAGGTGGCGATACGGGTCGCCGCCCAGTCCAGGTCCTCCTCGGAGGCGAAGTCGGCGAGGACCACGGCCGCGCCGTTGCCGCCGAGCTCCAGGGTGCAGTGCTTGCGCGGCACCGAGTCCATGATCGCGTAGCCGACCTTGTCGGAGCCGGTGAAGGAGATGACCGGGAGGCGGTCGTCCTGCACCAGGGCCGGCATCTTGTCGTTGGCGACCGGCAGGACGCTCCACGAGCCGGCCGGGAGCTCGGTCTCGGCGAGCAGCTCGCCGAGGATGAGGCCGGAGAGCGGGGTGGCCGGGGCGGGCTTGAGGATGATCGGCGCGCCGACCGCGATGGCCGGGGCGACCTTGTGGGCGCACAGGTTCAGCGGGAAGTTGAACGGCGCGATGCCGAGGACGACGCCCTTGGGGAAGCGGCGGGTCAGGGCGAGACGGCCCTTGCCGCCCGCGTCGGTGTCCAGCCGCTGGGCCTCGCCACCGTTGAAGCGGCGGGCCTCCTCGGCCGCGAACCGGAACACGGACACGGCGCGGCCGACCTCGCCGCGGGCCCACTTGATGGGCTTGCCGTTCTCGGCGGAGATGAGCTGGGCGATCTCCTCGGTGCGCTCGGTGAGGCGCTTGGAGACGTGGTCGAGGGCGGCGGCGCGTACGTGCGCGGGGGTCGCGGCGAACTCGTCGACCACGGCGTGCGCGGCGGCGACGGCCTCCTCGACCTGGGCCTCGGTCGGAACGCTCACCTTGCCGACCAGCCGGCCGTCCCAGGGGGAGGTGACGTCGAAGCTGTCCTCACCGGTGGCCTGGCGGCCGGCGAGCCAGAAGGCGTGGGTGGAAGTCATGATCGAATCCCGGCCCTTCCGAGGTAGTGGGTCTGCTTGTCCCTCCCACCGTAGGCCGGTCCGGGCGGGTCGGCGTTTGTCCGGGGTGGAGTGGTGGGGGGTGGGGGTACGCCGGTTTGGCGCCCGGATTCCGTCTGCGGGCCGTCCCCAACTGGTCGCGCAGTTCCCCGCGCCCCTAAGAATGCCGCTGCGCGGCAATCCCCTGGGCGCCCCGCAGGGGCGCATCTCAGGGGCGCGGGGAACTGCGCGACCAGCCACAGACAACCCGCAGACAAACGCCCTAGCCCTCGCCCTGCGAACCCGCCTTGAGGGCCAGCCAGAGTTCCATCCGGACGTCCGGGTCGTCCAGGGAGCGGCCCAGGATCTCCTCCACCCGCCGCATCCGGTACCGCAGCGTGTGCCGGTGGACGCCCAGGTCCGCCGCCGCCGCGTCCCACTGGCCGTGCCGTGACAGCCACGCCCGCAGCGAGGCCACCAGATCGCCCCGCCCGGTCGCGTCGTGCTCGTACAGCGCCCGCAGCATCCCGTCCGCGAACGCCCGTACCGCGTCGTCCGCCAGCAGCGGCACCAGCGAGCCCGCCACCAGCTCCTCGTGCTCGACCAGCGGCTTGCCCCGGCGCCGGGCCACCGACAGGGCCTGCTCGGCCTGCTTGTACGCGGACGCCGCCGCGATCGGCCCGGCCGGGGCGGACAGGCCGATCACCAGCTCGGCGCCCTCCTCCGGGGCGAAGGAGACGCACGCGGCCACCGCGTCGCCGCCGTCGGCCGCCAGCACCACGAGCCGGTCGCCCTCGGGTACCACCAGGACCGCCTCGCCGGAGCGCGCCGCCGCCGACTCCATCGCCTCGGCGAGCGCCCCGAGGTCGGCCGACTCCCCCTCGGCCTCCGCGATGGCGAGCCGGAACGGGGCATCGAGCAGCCCGCCGTACAGATCGCCCGCCACCGCGCGGGCATGGTCCTGCTGCCCGGACAGCAGCATGCCCAGCACCGCCGCGCCGAGGCGCTGCTCGGCCAGTTGCAGGGCCCGCGAACGCTCGGTGGTCAAGGTCAGCAGCGCGACCGCGGAGTGCACCGCGTACCGCTCGGCCGTGCCCAGCGGCGCCCCCGTACCGACCGCGAGCGCCCCGCGCACCCGTCGCCCGGTGCCGAGCGACTGGAGCTCGACGCGGTCGTCCGAGCGGTCGTCGGAGCCGCCGACCACGGCGCTGGCCGGGGCGGCCCGGTCGCGCAGCCGGGCCACGTCGGCGGTGAGCCGGGCCGCCCGGCGCCCCGCCCACTCCGGCTGCACCGCGACCACCGCGCCCGACGTGTCGTACAGCGCCGCCCAGCCGTCGACGTGCGCCGCGAGCCGGGCGAGCAGCTCGCCGGGGCCCGCGAGCGCGGCCCGGGTCAGCTCGCGCTGGGCCTCGAAGCCCGCGGTGACCGCCCGGTACTGGTCGGCCGCGATGGCCGCCGAGACGGCCTTGGAGATCGCCAGGAACGGGGTGCGGCGCGGCACCTCCAAAAGGGGGAAGTCCTCCTCGCGGGCCGCGTCGAGCAGCGCGTCCGGCACCGTGTCGTAGGTGACGCCGACCGCGAAGCCCAGCCCGACGACCCCGGCGCCGGAGAGCCTGCGCACATAGCGCCGCATCGTCTGCGGGTCCTCGGCGTCCAGCTTCATCGCGGTGATGAGCAGGAGCTCGCCGCCCTCCATGTAGGGGACGGGGTCGGCGAGCTCGCTGACGTGCGCCCAGCGCACCGGCGTGTCCAGCCGGTCCTCGCCCGCGCGCACGGTGAGCTTCAGCGCCGAGTGCTGGACGAGGGAGGCGAGGGTGGGCGGCATGGGGGGCTTCGACGACCTTCGAGGGGTACGAGGGGGAATGCGCCGTCCCGTATGAAGGGCGCACCTCGATTCTGCCAGGACGGCGGGGTCGCGGCGCCCGCCGCGACCCCCTCGTCTCAGAGCCTGTTTTCGGACTCCCGCAGGTCCACCAGGAGCGGCGGCGCGTGCTCGCCCGCGACGTCGGTGAGCGAGAGCACCGCGTGCCCGGCGGGCACCTGGTGGGCGAGCTGGGAGGCGGACCAGCGCTCCCGCTCGACCTTGCGCACGGTGACCGCGTCCCGGGTCACCGGCTTGCCCGTGGCGAGCTTGCGCAGCGCGTGCAGCGCCCGGGTCACCGGCTGGTCGGCGAAGACCGCGTGCTTGGCGACCTCGGTCGTCTCGATCCACTCGGTGCCCCACAGCTGCGCCAGGAGCTGCCCGTCCCAGGTGGTGACCCCGCAGAACGCCATATGGCAGCCGACCGCCGCGAGCAGCGAGGTGTGCAGCCGTTCGGGTACGTCGCCCAGCGCCCGCAGGGTGAGCACCACACCGGCGTTGGCCTGCCGCAGCCGCTGCAGGGCCCGTACGGAGCCCGCGGTCACCGCGTGCGTGGCGTCGTCCAGGACCAGGCAGGCGAACAGCGAGCGGTCGTGGCGGGCCACCGCGCTCGTCGTGAACTGGGCGAGCAGCAGACGGTTCAGCAGCCGCGCCGCCTCCGGGTGCGCCCGCTCGGGCAGGTCGACCCGCACCCGTACGGGGTGCTCCAGGGCGCGCAGCGAGAACGGGCGGCTCTGGCCGGTGGTGTCGAAGAAGGCGGCGAAGGCGGGCCGGTCCAGACAGGCGAGACGGTCCGCGAGGACCAGGCCCGGGTCGCCGGGGATGCCGACCTGGCGCACGCGCGCGTCCAGTTCGCGGTGGAGCGCGGGGTGCGCCGCGCGGTCGAGGCCGGCGCGGAGCTCCTCCAGCGCGTCGCCCGATCCGTCGAGCAGCTCGCGCAGCCGGGGCACCGAGGGGAAGCGCCCGTACGCCGCCCGGTAGGGCCCGAGGAGCTGGGCGAGCGCGGTGGCGGCCCGGCGGACGTCGGCGTCGGGCAGGTCCCCGGCGCAGGCCTCCGCGAGCAGGGCGGCGGCCTCGTCGGGGTCGACGGTGCCGCCGTAGAGGTCCAGGTCGTACTCGGACGCCGGGTCGCCGGGCCGCACGATCACGTCGTACGCCTCGTCCGCGCCCAGGGGCGTGCCCGCGGCGCCGACGGCGACCACGGCGGCCTGTCCGGCCAGCGCCTGGAGCGCCAGCGACTCCACCACGGGCCGCACCAGGCGGCGGGTCTTTCCCGCGCCGGAGGGGCCGAGGGCGAGCAGCGAGGTGCCGAGCGCCGCCGGGTCGACGGCGGCGCCCGCGCCCCGGCGGGCGGGCGGGTTGTTGTCCAGGTCCGCGAACGTGCCGAGCCGCACCTGCGAGGTGAGCAGGTCGTGGGTGGCGGCGCGGGCGGGCAGGTCGCGGTCGCCGGAGGGGTGCAGACAGGCGCGCGCGCCGTCGCGCAGCACCGCGTCCGTGAACGCGGGGAGCCGGGCCGGGTCGGCGACCACCGACGTCCAGGCGCGCCGGATGCGGGCGCAGTCCACGTCGTTCATCCTGCCGCTCTCCGCGTCGGCGGCCAGCCGGTCGGCGGCGGCGTGCTGCCCGGCCTCGCGCAGCTGGGGCCAGTCGGCGGGGGCACCGGCGGGGGCGGGCGTCCGGGTGCCCGGACGCCCGGTGCGCTCGCGGAAGAGTCCGAGCCAGTCGCCCGCCCGGCCGCAGACCCACAGCGCGGCCACCACTACCACTACGTGGTAGACGGTGGTCACCGTGTCGGTGGCGTCCTTGGTGGCCACCGGGTCGTCGCTGAAGATCCACGAGTGCGGCACCACGCCGAAGGCCAGCGAGTAGAACGGCAGCCAGTCGTCGGCCCAGATCACGAACCAGGCCAGGGCGATCGCCACCAGCGCGGTGCGCACCGCGCGCGCGGGCTGCGGGTGGTCCACCGCGTACCGCCGGAAGACCTCGCGCCAGTTGCCGAAGTGGCCGAAGACATAGATGACGGCGACCGCGACCAGGCTGTTGTAGGCGGCGAGCGCGGTCAGCGCGGCCGGGGGCCTGCGGTGCCACCCCCACCAGTCGGACGGCGTGAACAGTTCGAGCGGCACCATCCGGTGCGGCACGTACCCGTTGCGCCACAGCGACCACACCAGGACGGCCGCGAGCAGCGCGATCACCGCACCGCTGAGCAGCGCCCGGTCGGGCACCCGGTGGACGGCGTCGGTGGGGCGCGGCCGGTGCCCGTACCGCCAGAGCCCGGGCTCTGCGGCCGCGCGCGGGGTCCGCAGCCACTCGCCCAGCGGCGGGCGCCCCGGAGGCCGGGCGGGCTGCGGCGGGAAGGCGGGCGGCGGCGCCGGGACGGGCGGCGGCCCGGCAGGGCGCGGCACCGGCCGCGCCTCGGTACCCCGTGCGTCGTGCGTGCCTTCGGTGTCCATCGACCCTTTGCCCCCTGACCAGCCAGGTCCGTAACCGAGTCCAGCGGCCAATCTAAACGGAACCGGGGGGCTACGGGGCGTAGCACGCCCCCTGTTTGGGCCCGGTCTTTGTCCGCGGACCGTGCTGGGCTGGTCGCGCAGTTCCCCGCGCCCCTTGATGGGCCCTGCGGGCCCTCCTCAGGGGCGCGGGGAACTGCGCGAGAAGAGGCCACCGGCCCGCAGACGGAGACCGGGCCCAACAGGGGCGCGGGGAACTGCGCGACCAGCCCGCCACTCAGCCGCAGACCAAGGCCGGGCCGCTATGTCCGCGGCGGACAACGACACGCCCCCACCACTCCCTAACGGCGCATGCCCGCACCACCCCTCGCCCCCTAGCCTGCGAAGAAAGCCAAGGAAGCGTCCAAAACCCCCGCGTCCGAAGACGCAGATCATCCAGGAGCCCTCATGACCGCGATCCCGCAGGAGCGCCGCATCGTCACCGCGATCCCCGGCCCCAAGTCGCAGGAGCTGCAGGCCCGCCGCGTGGCCGCGGTCGCCGCCGGCGTGGGCTCCACCCTGCCCGTCTTCACCGCCCGCGCGGGCGGCGGCATCATCGAGGACGTCGACGGCAACCGTCTGATCGACTTCGGCTCCGGCATCGCCGTGACCTCGGTCGGCGCCTCCGCCGAGGCCGTCGTGCGCCGCGCCTCCGCGCAGCTCGCGGACTTCACCCACACCTGCTTCATGGTCACGCCGTACGAGGGTTACGTCGAGGTCGCCGAGGCCCTCGCCGAGCTCACCCCGGGCGACCACGCCAAGAAGTCCGCGCTGTTCAACAGCGGCGCCGAGGCCGTCGAGAACGCCGTCAAGATCGCCCGTGCGTACACCAAGCGCCAGGCCGTCGTCGTCTTCGACCACGGCTACCACGGCCGTACCAACCTGACGATGGCGCTGACCGCCAAGAACATGCCGTACAAGAACGGCTTCGGCCCGTTCGCGCCCGAGGTCTACCGCGTCCCGGTCGCCTACGGCTACCGCTGGCCGACCGGCGCCGAGAACTGCGGCCCCGAGGCCGCCGCCCAGGCGATCGACAACATCACCAAGCAGATCGGCGCCGACAACGTCGCCGCGATCATCATCGAGCCGGTCCTCGGCGAGGGCGGCTTCATCGAGCCCGCCAAGGGCTTCCTGCCCGCGATCGCGCAGTTCGCCAAGGACAACGGGATCGTCTTCGTCGCCGACGAGATCCAGTCCGGCTTCTGCCGCACCGGCCAGTGGTTCGCCTGTGAGGACGAGGGCATCGTCCCGGACCTGATCACCACCGCCAAGGGCATCGCGGGCGGTCTGCCGCTCTCCGCCGTGACCGGCCGCGCCGAGATCATGGACGCCGCGCACGCGGGCGGCCTCGGCGGCACCTACGGCGGCAACCCGGTGGCCTGCGCCGGCGCGCTCGGTGCGATCGAGACCATGAAGGAGCTCGACCTCAACGGCAAGGCCAAGCGCATCGAGGAGGTCATGAAGGGCCGCCTCGCCGCCATGGCCGAGAAGTTCGACATCATCGGCGACATCCGCGGCCGCGGCGCCATGATCGCCATCGAGCTGGTCCAGGACCGCGCCACCAAGGAGCCGCACGCGGCCGCCGCCGGTGCGCTCGCCAAGGCCTGCCACGCGGAGGGCCTGCTGGTCCTGACCTGTGGCACCTACGGCAACGTGCTGCGCTTCCTTCCGCCGCTGGTCATCGGCGAGGACCTGCTCAACGAGGGCCTCGACATCATCGAGCAGGCCTTCGCCGCGCTCTGATCATCGGGCCGGGGGTCCGGCCTGTGAAGAACGTGTGGGGGGCCGATGGCGGGATGGGGATCCGGCTGTCGGTCCCCCTCCCACTGCCGTACGGTTTCTGCAGATGAGAGAAACACCTCGCCCGCAGGAGACTGCGGGCGGCTCCAGGGCGGCGCATCCCCAGCCTCGTTCTGGTCGTGCCCTGGCGCACACCGCCGGCGCTTCTGGCTCCGGAACTCCTCACCGATCGGATGGCCGTCCGCCCCACACCCCCCGGGGCGCACGGCACACCGGTCAAGGCGACCGCCCCGGAACCTCCCCCCCTGTTCCGGGGCGGTCGGCTTTCCTCTTCACCGCCTTCGCCGCCCTCGCGGTCCTCTTCGCGCTCGTCACCTGGCAGGTCGTGGCCGACGGCCCGCTGCGACGGCTCGACGAGCGCGTCGGCGGCCATCTGGCGGGCCGTGGCCCGCAGGGCGTGGCCCAGGTCCTCGCCGACCTCGGTTCGATGCCCGTCGCCCTGCCGCTGCTCGCGCTCGCCCTCGGGTACGCGGTGCGGCGCGGCGCCCGGCTGGACGCGCTGATCGCGGCCGCCACGATGGTCCTGGTCCCGGCGCTGGTCGTACCGCTGAAGATCTGGACCGACCGCGCGGGCCCGCTCACCACCGACACCGGCTACTACCCGTCCGGCCACACGGCCACCGCGATGGTGGCGTACGGCGGCGCCGCCCTGCTGCTCGCCCGGTACACCGCCCCGCGCCGCGCATGGATGATGCCCGCCGCCGCGGGCGTGCTCACCGCGGCGACGGGCACCGGTCTGGTGCTGCACGGCTACCACTGGCCCCTGGACGTGCTGGCGAGCGGCAGCCTGTGCGGGATGCTCCTGCTGCTCAGCTCCACGGGTATGCGTCGAAGTTCTTGGAGAACTCGCCGCCGTTGAACCGGTCCCAGTTGACGGACCAGGTCATCAGACCGCGCAGCCCCGGCCAGCTCCCATGGGTCTGGTACGAGCCGCAGTTCGCCTTCCTGGTGAGGCAGTCCAGCGCCTTGGTGACCTCGGCGGGGGCCGTGTGCCCGTTGCCCGCGTTGGTGGACGCCGGGAGACCGATGGCGAGCTGGTCGGGACGGAGCGCCGGGAACATCCGGCCGGTGTCGCCCGCCACCGGGAAGCCGGTGAGCAGCATGTCGGTCATGGCGATGTGGAAGTCGGCGCCGCCCATCGAGTGGTACTGGTTGTCCAGGCCCATGATCGGGCCCGAGTTGTAGTCCTGGACGTGCAGCAGGGTCAGGTCGTCGCGCAGGGCGTGGATGACGGGCAGATAGACGCCGCAGCGCGGGTCCTGGCCGCCCCAGGGGCCGGACCCGTAGTACTGGTATCCGAGCTGCACGAAGAACGTCTCCGGGGCCATCGACAGCACGAACTTCGCGCCGTACTTGGCCTTCAGCGTCTTCAGCGCCGATATGAGGTTCACGACGACCGGTGTGGTCGGGTTGCGGAAGTCCGTGTCGCCGGTGTTCAGCGAGAGCGAGTGGCCCTCGAAGTCGACGTCCAGGCCGTCGAGTCCGTACTCGTCGATGATTTTCGAGACGGACTGGACGAAGGTGTCGCGGGCGGCCGTGGTGCTCAGCTGGACCTGGCCGTTCTGGCCGCCGATGGAGATCAGGACCTTCTTGCCCGCGGCCTGCTTGGCCTTGATGGCGGCCTTGAAGTCGGCGGCGGACTCCACCCCGGGGCACTCGCTCACCGGGCACAGATTGAATCTGATGTCGCCGGAGGTGACCGAGGTCGGCTCGCCGAAGGCGAGGTCGATGACGTCCCAGGAGTCGGGGACGTCGGCCATCCTCATATAGCCGGAGCCGTTGGCGAAGCTGGCGTGCAGATAGCCGACGAGCGCGTGCGCCGGCAGCCCGCCGCCCGGGTTGCCTCCCCCGCCGCTGGTGGTGGAGGCGGTGACGGCGGCGGACTTCGCGGACTCACCGGCCGTGTTGGTGGCCGTGACCTGGAAGGTGTACGGGGTGGAGGCGGCCAGGCCCGTCACGGTGGCCGAAGTCCCGCTCGACGAGAGGACCTTGGAGCCGCCCTGGTAGATGTTGTAGCCGGTGGCGCCGGGGACCGCGGCCCAGCTCAGGGCGATGCTGGAGGCGGTCGCGGAGCCCGCGGTCAGGCCGGTGGGGGCGGCCGGGAGCTGGACGGGCCCGCCGCCGGGGCCCAGCAGGCTCACGTCGTCGGCGTAGTAGGCGCCGGTGCCGTACCAGCCGTGCGTGGAGATCGTGACCGAGGTGGTGTTCACGCCGGTCTTGAAGGTGGTGCTCAACCGCTGCCAGGACGGGGCGGATTGGGTCCAGGTACTGACGTCGGTGGTACCGGTGCCGGAGGCGCCCAGATAGACGTAGCTGCCCTGTACCCATGAGCTCAGGGTGTACGTGGAGTCGGGTGCGACCGCGACGGTCTGGGAGCACTGGGCGTTGTCGCTCCCGGCCGGGGTGGCCTTGAGGGCCTTGGCGCCGCCGTGCACGGGCGAGGCGACCACCGTGCCACTGCCCGCCGTACAGCTCCATCCGTCGAGACCGGCCTCGAAGCCGCCGTTGAGGGCGAGTTCGGTGTCGGCGGCGCGGGCGGTCTGCGCGGAGGCGACCAGGGCGCCCGCGGCCAGGACGGCCGCCGTGACGGCGGCGAGGAGCCTGGGGGGTCTCGTAGATTTGGTGAGACCGGTGGGTCTGACGAGGCTGGCGAGGCGGCCGGTGCGGTCCACAACGTCCTCCGGGCATGGGGGGATCGGATCCGGGATGGCGGGGATGAGGCCGAGCCCGCCACAATGTGGTCCAGACCAATCGGGTTGTCAAGACCTCTGGCAGTACCTCGTTCAGTCCCGTCCCTCCCGCTCCTCCCGCGCGATCTGCGCCGCCGCCTCGTGCATCGCGAGTTCGAGGAGCGCGGGGTCGGTGAGAGTGCCCGAGCCGTCGGGCGGGACGAGCCAGCGCACGCCGCCGCTGATCCGGCCCGGATACGGGACCACGATCCAGGTGCCCGGTCCGGCCCCGCGCACCCCGGTGCCGAGCCAGCGCGCGGCTGTGCCCGGGGGGACGAAGAACCCCAGCCGGGCGTCGCCGAAGTCGGCCAGGACGGGGCCCGGCCGGTCGACCAGCCGGAGCAGGACGTCGAGCGCGGGGTGCCCGAGTTCGCCGGGCAGGATCAGTACGTCCCAGCGCCTGCCGGCGGGGAGGAGGGCCACCCCGAGGGGGTTGCGCTCCCACTCCCACCGGCAGGCGTCGGGATCCGGCGCCACCGACGCCAGCCATTCCACCGCTGTCTTCGGGCCCGAGCCATTCATCACCCGGTCTTCCTTCCGTGAGGGGCGTTTCACGGGGAGAGAGCGGGCTGGGGGCCGGGTATGACGCGGGTTCGGCTACTTAACGGTAGTGAACCGGGGCGCACCAAGATCACGGGTTGTGCGCCCCCCGCGCGTACCGGAGCGAAATGATCTAGTTGAACGCGTGACGGTCAGCTGTCGAAGCCCAGGCCTGCCCGGTCCATCGCCTTCAGCCACAGGTTGCGCCGGCCCCCGTTCGCGTCCGCTCTCGCCAGGGCCCACTTGGTGATGCCGATGCCCGCCCACGCGACCGGCTCCGGGGGGAACGGCAGGGGCTTCTTGCGGACCATCTCCAGTTCCGTGCGCTCGGTGCGCTCCCCCGCCAGCAGGTCGAGCATCACGTCCGCGCCGAAGCGGGTCGCGCCGACGCCGAGGCCGGTGTACCCGGCGGCGTACGCGACCTTGCCGCCGTGGGCCGTGCCGAAGAACGCCGAGAAGCGCGAGCAGGTGTCGATCGCCCCGCCCCAGGCATGGCTGAAACGCAGCCCCTCCAGCTGCGGGAAGCAGCGGAAGAAGTGCTCGGCCAGCTTGAGGTAGGTGGCGGGCCGGTCGTCGTACTCGGCCCGTACCTTCCCGCCGTACTTGTAGATCGCGTCGTAGCCGCCCCACAGGATGCGGTGGTCGGCGGTGATCCGGAAGTAGTGGAACTGGTTGGCCGAGTCGCCGAGTCCCTGCCGGTTCTTCCAGCCGATCGCGGCCAGTTGCGCCGGGCTGAGCGGCTCGGTCATCAGCGCGTAGTCGTAGACCGGGACGGTGTACGCCCGCACGCGCCTGACCAGGGACGGGAACACATTGGTGCCGAGCGCGACCCGGCGGGCGCGGATCCGCCCGTACGGGGTGCGCACCACCATGCCCGGACCGGCCGAGACCAGGTCGAGGCCGGGGGTGTGTTCGTAGATCCGTACGCCCAGTTCCAGACAGGCCCGCTTGAGGCCCCAGGCGAGCTTGGCGGGGTGGAGCATCGCCACACCGCGCCGGTCCCAGAGGCCGCCGAGGAAGGTCGGCGAGTCGACCTCGGCCCGCATCGCGTCCGCGTCGAGCAGTTCGAGGCCCTCGAAGCCGAGCCCCACCGCCTCCTCGTACATCTCGTGCAGTTCGTCGAGCTGGTGCGGCTCGGTGGCCACGTCGATCTCGCCGGTGCGCTCGAAGTCGCAGTCCAGCGAGTAGCGGGCGACGGCCGCCTCGATGGCGTCGAGGTTGGCCGCGCCCAGCTTCTCCAGGCGGGGCAGTTCGTCCGGCCAGCGGGCCAGGCCGTTGCCCAGGCCGTGGGTGAGAGAGGCGGCGCAGAAGCCGCCGTTGCGGCCGGAGGCCGCCCAGCCGATCTCCTTGCCCTCGATGAGCACGACATCGCGTCCGGGCTCGCGCTCCTTGGCCAGGAGCGCGGTCCACAGTCCGCTGTAGCCGCCGCCGACGACGAGCAGATCGCACCGCTCGTCGCCCGCGAGGGCGGGGTGGGCACCGGGCCTGCCCGGGTCCTCCAGCCAGAAGGGGACGGGCTGGGCGTCCGTCAGTGAATGGGCTGCCGCACTGCGCATGGCTCGGGTGACGGCCATGACTTCCAACTCCCTCAAAGGGTTCGGTCAGTTACTGCTCAGGCTTTCGCACTGTTGCCGCGCCGGTTCGCGACGAGCTGGCCGGCGACGACCACCACTACGGCGATGACGAACATGGCCGTACCGATGACGTTGATCTGCACGGGCGTGCCGCGCTGTGCCGATCCCCAGACGAACATGGGGAAGGTCACGGTGGAGCCCGCGTTGAAGTTGGTGATGATGAAGTCGTCGAAGGAGAGCGCGAAGGCGAGCAGCGCGCCCGCGACGATTCCGGGGGCGGCGATCGGCAGGGTGACCCGGACGAACGTCTGGAACGGTCCCGCGTAGAGATCGCGCGCGGCCTCCTCCAGCCTCGGGTCCATCGACATCACGCGCGCCTTGACCGCCGTCACCACGAAGCTGAGGCAGAACATGATGTGGGCGATGAGGATGGTCCAGAAGCCGAGCTGCGCGCCCAGGTTGAGGAAGAGCGTGAGCAGCGAGGCGGCCATGACGACCTCGGGCATCGCCATGGGCAGGAAGATCAGCGAGTTGATCGCGCCGCGCGCCCGGAACCGGTAGCGCACGAGCGCGAAGGCGATCATCGTGCCGAGCACGGTCGCGCCGAGCGTCGCCCAGGTGGCGATCTGGAGCGAGAGCGAGAGCGAGCCGCACATGTCGGCGACACCGCACGGGTCCTGCCAGGCGTCGGTGGAGAACCGCTGCCACGAGTAGTTGAAGCGCCCGTTCGGCTTGTTGAACGAGAACACCATCACGACGACGTTCGGCAGGATCAGGTACGCGAGGGTCGCGAGCCCTGCGATGACGATCACATTGCGTCGGAGCCAGCGCATCAGACCAGGTCCTCCGTCCCGGCTCGGCGGATGTAGACGGTGACCATGACCAGCACGATCGCCATGAGGATGAAGGAGAGGGCGGCGGCCGTCGGATAGTCGAGGACCCGCAGGAACTGCGACTGGATCACGTTGCCGACCATCTTCTGGTCGGTGGACCCGAGCAGTTCGGCGTTGACGTAGTCGCCGCTCGCCGGGATGAAGGTGAGCAGCGTGCCCGAGACGACGCCCGGCATGGAGAGCGGGAAGGTCACCTTGCGGAAGGTGGTCGCGGGGGTCGCGTACAGATCACCGGCGGCCTCGTGCAGCCGGGAGTCGATCCGCTCCAGCGACGTGTACAGCGGCAGGATCATGAACGGCAGGAAGTTGTACGTGAGGCCGCAGACCACCGCCATCGGTGTGGCCAGCACCCGGTCGCCCTCGGTGAAGCCCAGCCAGCTCGTCACGTCCAGCACGTGCAGCGAGTTGAGTGTGTGCACCACCGGGCCGCCGTCCGCCAGGATCGTCTTCCAGGCGAGCGTGCGGATCAGGAAGCTGGTGAAGAACGGCGCGATGACCAGCACCAGGATCACATTGCGCCAGCGCCCCGCCTTGAAGGCGATCAGATACGCCAGCGGATAGCCGAGCAGCAGACACAGCACGGTCGCCGTACCCGCGTACAGCAGGGAGCGCACGAACTGCGGGTAGTACTCCTTGAAGGCGTCCCAGTAGGTCTGGAAGTGCCAGGTGACCTGGTAGCCCTTCTCCAGGGAGCCGGTCTGCACCGAGGTGGAGGCCTGGTAGACCATCGGCAGCGCGAAGAAGACGACCAGCCACAGCAGGCCGGGCACCAGCAGCCAGTAGGGCACCAGCCGCTTGCGCACCGACGCCTTGCGTACGGGGAGGTCGGCGGCCTCGGGCGCCTCGGTCAGGGCGCTCACGCGGCGTCCTCGACCTTCTCCACGCCCGCGTCGATCGCCTGCGCCGCGTCGAGGCCGAAGGTGTGCGCCGGGTTCCAGTGCAGGACGACCTCGGCACCGGGCACCAGACGGGTGTCGCGCTCGATGTTCTGCTCGTACACAGCGAGCCCCGAGCCCGCCGGGGAGTCGATGACGTACTGCGTGGAGACGCCGATGAACGAGGAGTCGACGATCCGTCCGGGGACCCGGTTGCGGCCTGCCGCTATCGACCCCTCGTCGTCCTTGTGGGCGAGGGAGATCTTCTCCGGGCGCACGCCCACGAGGATCTTCCCGCCGCTGGTGTCGGGGGCCGAACATCGCCCGCCGGGCAGTTTCAGCTTGGCGCCGCCCGCCGTGACGACGAGGTCCTCGCCGCTCTTCTCGACGACCTCGGCCTCGATGAGGTTGGAGGTGCCGAGGAAGTTCGCCACGAACGTGGTCTTGGGGTTCTCGTAGAGGTCGGCGGGGGCGCCGAGCTGCTCGACGCGGCCGCCGTTCATCACCGCGACCGTGTCGGCCATGGTCATGGCCTCCTCCTGGTCGTGGGTGACGTGGATGAAGGTGATGCCGACCTCGGTCTGGATGCGCTTGAGCTCCAGCTGCATCTGGCGGCGCAGCTTGAGGTCGAGGGCGCCGAGCGGCTCGTCGAGGAGCAGCACCTGCGGGTGGTTGATGAGCGCGCGGGCGACCGCCACGCGCTGCTGCTGGCCGCCGGAGAGCTGGTGCGGCTTGCGCCCGGCGAAGTCGCCGAGCTGGACGAGCTCCAGCATGTCGTCGACCTGCTTCTTCACCGACTTGATACCCCGGCGGCGCAGCCCGAAGGCGACGTTCTCGGAGACGTTCAGGTGCGGGAAGAGCGCGTACGACTGGAAGACGGTGTTCACCGGCCGCTTGTAGGGCGGCAGGTCGGTGACGTCCTTGTCGCCGAGGAAGACGGTCCCGGTGGTGGGCTCCTCCAGTCCGGCGATCATGCGCAAGGTGGTGGTCTTGCCGCAGCCGGAGGCACCGAGCAGGGCGAAGAACGAGCCCTGCGGGACGGTCAGTTCGAGCGGATGGACGGCGGTGAAGGAGCCGTACGTCTTGCTGATCCCGGTGAGGCGGACGTCGCCGCCGTCGTTCTTGTCGTCAGTCATGGGTTGCGATCCCAGGGGTGGAGAGGGACGAGGGGAGGTTTTTCTGGCGGGGGGTGGTCAGGCGCCGATGAGCTTGGCGAACTTCTCCTCGTACTTGGTCTCTTCCTCACTGCTGAGCGAGCGGAAGGAGTGCGCCTTGGCGGCCATGGCCTTGTCGGGCAGGATCAGCGTGTTCTCTGCCAGCTTGGGGTCGATCTTGCTGAGCTCGTCGCGTACGCCGTCGACCGGGCACACGTAGTTGATGTACGCGGCGAGCTGGGCCGCGACCGCCGGCTCGTAGTAGTAGTCGATCAGCCGCTCGGCGTTGGCCTGGTGCCGGGCCTTCGCCGGGATCAGCAGGTTGTCGCTGGAGAGCATGTAACCGGCCGCCGGGATCGCGTACTTGATGTCCGGGTTGTCGGACTGGAGCTGGGTGACGTCGCCGCCCCAGGCGACGCACGCGGCGAGGTCGCCCTTGTCCAGGTCGCCCGTGTAGTCGTTGCCGGTGAAGCGCCGGATCTGCTTCTTGTCGACGCCCTTCTGGAGCCGCCCGATCGCCGCGTCGTAGTCGGCGTCGGTGAACTTCGCCGGGTCCTTGCCCATGTCGAGCAGGGTCATCCCGACGGTGTCGCGCATCTCGGTGAGGAAGCCGACCCGCCCCTTGAGGGAGGGGTCGTCGAGCAGCTGGGTGACCGAGTCGACGGTCCTGCCGCCGGTCGCCTTGGAGTTGTAGGCGATGACGGCCGGGATGCCGGTCCAGGGGTACGAGTAGGCCCGGCCCGGGTCCCAGTCGGGGGTGCGGAAGGGCGCCGAGAGGTTGGCGAAGGCGTGCGGCAGGTTCGAGGCGTTGAGCTTCTGCGCCCAGCCGAACCGGATGAGCCGCCCGGCGAGCCAGTCGGTGACGACGATGAGGTCGCGGCCGATGTCCTGGCCGGCCGCGAGCTGCGGCTTGATCTTGCCGAAGAACTCGACGTTGTCGTTGATGTCCTCGGTGTACTTGACCTGGATGCCGGTCCGCCTGGCGAACGCCTCCAGCGTCGGCCGGTGCTTCTTGTCGTCGCTGACGTCCATGTACTCGGTCCAGTTGGAGAAGTTGATCACCTTCTCCTTGGCCGAGTGGTCCGTCGACGCCGGGGCCTGGCCGTCCGTCTTCTTGGCGGCCGGGATGCCGCAGCCGGTGAGCGCGGCGAGACCGCCGGCGGTGAGCGCGCCGAAGCCCGTGGCCCGCATCAGCGAGCGGCGGCTCAGGGCGCCCCGGCCGCTGGTCAGGCTGCGCTGTATGGCGGCCAGTTGGGGCCCGGACAGGCGGTCCGGCTCGTACTGCTCCATGCGCTGTGTGCCCTTTCGGGAGGAGGTGGCGGCCGCTGGTCAGACGGCCGCCACGCGGCGGCGCCGCTGATCGGATGCTTTATCGGTCCCCGAAGATCGTGCGGTGCCAGTCCTTCGCGGCGACCGCAGTATTGTCGTACATCACATGCTTGACCTGCGTGTACTCCTCGAACGAGTAGGCCGACATGTCCTTTCCGTAGCCGCTCGCCTTATAGCCGCCGTGCGGCATCTCGCTGATGATCGGAATGTGGTCGTTGACCCAGACGCACCCGGCCTTGATCTCCCGGGTGGCGCGGCCCGCGCGGTAGACGTCCCGGCTCCAGGCGGAGGCGGCGAGACCGTACGGGGTGTCGTTGGCGAGCCGGATGCCCTCGTCGTCGGAGTCGAAGGGCAGGACGGCGAGGACGGGCCCGAAGATCTCGGCCTGGACGACCTCACTGCCCTGCGGCGCGTCGGCGACGAGAGTCGGCAGGTAGAAGGCGCCCTCGCCCTTCGGGGCCGCGCCGCCGGTGACGATCCGGGCGTACGAGCGGGCGCGCTCCACGAACCCCGCGACGCGGTCGCGGTGGACGTGGCTGATCAGCGGGCCCAGGTCGGTGGCCGGGTCGAAGGGATCGCCGACCCGGACGGTCGCCATCAGATCGGCGACCCCGGCCACGAAGGCGTCGTAGAGCGGCCGCTGTACGTACGCGCGCGTGGCGGCGGTGCAGTCCTGGCCGGAGTTGATGAGGGAGGCGGCGACCGCGCCGTGGACGGCGGCTTCGAGGTCGGCGTCGTCGAAGACGACGAACGGCGCCTTGCCGCCGAGCTCCAGATGGGTCCGCTTGACGGTGGCGGTGGCGATCTCGGCGACGCGCTTGCCGACGGCGGTGGACCCGGTGAACGAGGTCATGACGACGTCGGGGTGCCCGACGAGGTGCTCCCCGGCGTCGCGCCCGGCACCGGAGACGATGTTGACGACCCCGTCGGGAATCCCGGCGGCGGTGGCGGCCTCGGCGAAGAGAAGCGAGGTCAACGGGGTGATCTCGGCGGGCTTGAGGACGATGGTGTTGCCGGCGGCGATGGCCGGGAGGACCTTCCAGGCGGCCATCTGGAGCGGATAGTTCCAGGGCGCGATGGAGCCGACGACACCGATGGCCTCGCGGCGGACGTACGAGGTGTGGTCGCCCGAGTACTCCCCGGCGGACTGCCCCTGGAGGTGGCGGGCGGCCCCGGCGAAGAACGCGGTGTTGTCGACCGTCCCCGGGACGTCGAACTCCCGGCTGAGCTTGATCGGCTTGCCGCACTGGAGCGACTCGGCCTGCGCGAACTCCTCCGCGCGGTCGGCGAGGACGGCGGCGAATCGGTGCAGGGCGTCGGAGCGCTCGGCCGGGGTCGCGGCGGCCCACCCGGGGAAGGCGTCCTTGGCGGCGGCGACGGCGGCGTCCACGTCCTGGGTGCCCGCCAGCTCGTAGGTGTGGACGACCTCGCCGGTGGCCGGGTCGACGACGTTCTGCTTGCGCCCCGAGGTGCCGGGGGCGAACCGCCCGCCGATGTACTGGGCGCCGCCTTCGAAACGGTCCTGCGCCGGGAAGCGACTGCTGTTGCTGTTGCCCATCTCGCTCACGGTCTCCGTAGCTCCAGCTCGATTTGAGTGCCGATCCTGACAGAGCGGCACCTGACCAACAAGTGATTCCGTTGTTGCCTTTTGGTTACGCGACGGAATCTGTCGACCATGTGTCGGGTCAGGCCGTAAATACCCGTACGGAGTGTCAGTGGCGGATGCCAGACTCGCGTGTATGGAGAAGATCGACAATTTGATCGCGCAGGTCAAGGATGGTGAACGGGTCAAGTTCTTGCACTTCTGGGGTCATACGCCCCGGCGGGACGGGGCGCTCGGACCGAGCTGTTTCAGCCAGTGGTGGCCGTCGCCGTTCGAAGTGGACGGCGTGGCGTACGCGACGGCCGAGCACTGGATGATGGCGGCCAAGGCGCGCCTGTTCGGCGACGCGGAGGCGGAGCGTGCGGCGCTCACCGCGAGGACCCCGGCGGAGGCGAAGAAGGCGGGCCGCCTGGTCCGGGGCTTCGACGAGGCGGTGTGGAAGCGGGAGCGGTACGGGATCGTGGTGGCGGGCAGCCTCCACAAGTTCGGCCAGTCCCCCGACCTGAAGGCCTACCTCCTGTCCACCGGCACCCGGGTCCTGGTGGAGGCCAGCCCCCTGGACCGCATCTGGGGCATAGGCCTGGCAGCCGACGCCCCCGAGGCGCAGGATCCGTCGAAGTGGCGGGGCGAGAACCTGCTGGGCTTCGCGCTGATGGAGGCGCGGGAGGGGCTGCGGGCTGCGTAGGCGTGGGCCCGGGGTTCGTCTGCGGGTGGCGTGGTGGCTGGCCGGGCCCCCTTTTGCCCGGGATTCGCCTGCGGACCGTGGCGGGTTGCTCGCGCAGTTCCCCGCGCCCCTTCTTTGCCCGGGGTTCGTCTGCAGACCGTCCCTGGTTGCTCGCGCAGTTCCCCGCGCCCCTTAATGGCCCGGAGTTCGTCTGCGGACCGTGGGTGGCTGGGCGCGCAGTTCCCCGCGCCCCTTCTTGGCCCGGTCTTCGTCTGCGGACCGTGGCCGGTTGCTCGCGCAGTTCCCCGCGCCCCTAAGAATGCCGCTGCGCGGCAATCCCCTGGGCGGCCCGGAGGGGCGCTTTCAGGGGCGCGGGGAACTGCGCGACCAGCCCAGCACGGTCCGCAGACGAACGAAGCGGGGTGCAGGGGCCGCAGGCCCCGCAACAAGGGGTCCGGGGGCGCAGCCCCCGGGAGACGAGCCTCCACCCCCCACCCACCCCCGGAGGGTTTAGGGAAGGGGCGGGGTGGGGGGCACATCCCGGACGACCAGCGACGTCGCGAACGGGTCGTCGTACTCCGACGAGTCATCCCCGTCCTCGTCATTCGTGACGGCCCAGATCATCAGCCCCAGAAACACCGCACTGACCACAATCCCCACCGCCCCGAGAATGATCCCCGCCAGCGCCTGCCCCCCATTGGTCGCCTGCCCCCGCTTGGCCCGCCCCCGCCCCAGGAACCCGAAGACCAGCGCGAGGATCCCCAGGATGATCCCGAGGCCCCACAGGCAGAACAGCACGACGGAGACGATGCCGAGCACCAGCGCCGTGGTGCCGAAGCCGTTGAGCGGACCACCCATACCGGTCCACCCGGGGTGCCCGTAGCCGTAACCGGGGTAGCCGGGGTACGCGGGGTAGCCGTAACTCCCCGGAACCGCCTGGCCGGGACCGCCCGGCGCGGTCGGAGGCGGCGGCACAGCCCCACCCCAACCGGACCCACCCACCGGACCAGGACCAGGACCGGTACCGGGACCAGAACCAGGACCCGAACCCGGCCCCGCCGCATCCGACGGCCCGGACTCCCCCGCCACCGGCATCGACGTCACCGTCGGCTGATCATGCACAGGCCGCCCCGCCTGCTCCGGCCGCCCCGGCTTCTCCAGCGGAACCTTCCGCTCCGGCGGTGCCCACGGATCCCCGGGCCCGGCGCCCTGGGACGGCTGATCGCGGTTGTCTGACATGGGCCTCCCCCATCGTGGTTCCGACATGCTAAAGCTCCCGCCCGCGACGGGATCCACGGGATACCGGGGGATCCGCCCGGCCTAACATGATCCCCGAAAAGGGAAGCCAGAGCCTGCGGAGGAAACCATGACCGACCTGCACCCGTTCATCGCGGGCCTGCCCAAGGCAGAGCTCCATGTGCACCACGTCGGCTCGGCCTCCCCCCGTATCGTCGCCGAACTGGCCGCCCGCCACCCCGACTCGAAGGTCCCCACCGACCCCGAGGCGCTCGCGGACTACTTCACGTTCACCGACTTCGCGCACTTCATCGACGTGTACCTCTCGGTCGTCGACCTGATCCGCACCCCGGAAGATGTGCGGCTTCTCACGTACGAGGTCGCCCGCGACATGGCCCGGCAGAACATCCGGTACGCCGAGCTGACCATCACCCCCTTCTCCTCCACCCGCCGCGGCATCGACGAGCGCGCCTTCATGGACGCGATCGAGGACGCCCGCAAGGCGGCCGAGAAGGAACTCGGCACGGTGCTGCGCTGGTGCTTCGACATCCCGGGCGAGGCCGGTCTCGAGGCGGCCGCCGAGACGACCCGGCTCGCCACCGACGACCGCATCCGCCCCGAGGGCCTCGTCTCCTTCGGCCTCGGCGGCCCCGAGATCGGCGTACCGCGCCCGCAGTTCAAGCCCTACTTCGACCGGGCGATCGCCGCCGGACTGCACTCGGTGCCCCACTCGGGCGAGTCCACCGGCCCGCAGTCGATCTGGGACGCCCTCAACGACCTGCGCGCCGAGCGCATCGGCCACGGCACCAGCGCCACCCAGGACCCGGACCTCCTCAAGCACCTCGCCGACCACCGGATCGCCCTGGAGGTCTGCCCGACCTCCAACCTGGCGACCCGCGTCGTCGCCGACATCGACCAGCACCCCATAAGGGAAATGGTGCGGGCGGGCGTGCTGGTCACCGTCAACAGCGACGACCCGCCGATGTTCGGCAGCGACCTCAACAACGAGTACGCGGTCGCCGCCCGCCTCCTGGAGCTGGACGAGCGCGGTGTGGCCGGCCTCGCCAAGAACGCGGTCGAGGCGTCCTTCCTCGACGGGGCGGGCAAGACGAAGCTCGCGGCCGAGATCGACGACTACACCACGAAGTGGCTCGCGTCGTAGCGCACGACAACAATGGGCCCATGCGCACCGTGACTGCCGTGGCCCACCGAGGCGACCCGTACCGCGTCCGCGAGAACACGCTCCCGTCGATCCACTCGGCGCTGGAGCGGGGCGCGGACGCGGTCGAGATCGATGTACGGCTCACCCGCGACGGCGTCCCCGTACTGCTGCACGACGACACGCTGGAGCGGCTGTGGGGCCACGACCGCCCGCTGTCCTCCCTGGTGTACGAGGACGTGCGCGACCTGACCCGCTCCGGCGTGCCGACCCTGCGCGCGGCCCTGGCGGCGGCGGGCGCGCACCGGGTGATGATCGATCTGCCCGGTGCGACGGAGGCGGCGGTGCGCGCGGTCGTGGGCACGGTGCGCGAGTGCGGGGCGGGCGAGCGCGTGTACTACTGCGCGGGCGCCGCCGCCATGCTGAAGGTCCGCGCCGCCGACCCGTCCGCCGAGATCGCCCTGACCTGGACGACGCTGGCGCCGCCGCGCCCCGAGCTGATCGCGGCGGTGAAGCCGCGCTGGCTCAACTACCGCTTCGGGCTGATGAGTCCGGAGCTGGCCGGGCGGATCCACCGCGACGGGATGCTCGTGTCCGTGTGGACGGCGGACACCAGGCGGACCATGCGGCGGCTGGTCGCGCAGGGCGTGGACGCGGTCACCACGAACAGGCTGGACGCGCTGCGCGCGGTCCTGGCGGAGGGTACGCACTGACCGCGCTCACACCGGCGCCGGTGCCGCGACCGGCGCCGTCAGCGCCTCCAGCTCCTTGATCTTCCGGCGGACGACGTACAGGGGGATCACCCCGAACACCCCGAACGACATGTCGATCACCGACCACCAGAAGGGGATGCCGCGCACCGGCCCGCAGACCAGCGCCAGCGGGATGATCCCGGCGCAGGCGATCATCCCGAACTCGATCACCCAGATGTTGCGCACCGGATCGCGGTAGGGCCCGTAGAACGCGACCGCGATGACGAGGTGCGCGAACGCCAGCCAGTCCGTTCCGTACAGGACGAAGGGGTACTTCTCGTCCGTCGCGTCGAGCCCCTCGCGCACCCGGTCGATCCAGCCCGTCAGGCCCGGGAACCAGTCCCCCGCCGGGGTGGCACGCAGCAGGCCCTGCGTCCAGCGCAGTTCGTGCACCAGCGGGAACGCGGTCAGTCCGCTCAGCACGA
Source organism: Streptomyces sp. TLI_146 (assembly GCF_002846415.1). Lineage (NCBI taxonomy): Bacteria > Bacillati > Actinomycetota > Actinomycetes > Kitasatosporales > Streptomycetaceae > Streptomyces > Streptomyces sp. TLI_146. The sequence continues at coordinate 6,469,317 of NZ_PJMX01000001.1, read as the reverse complement.
GGCAGACGATGAAGACGGCAAGCCACAGGCGTATGCGCCGCACGAGGACGGCTCTTCGCTCGCTCATGATCGCAGCCTACGCCGCGACTTGAACGCGTTCAAACCAGCCTCGGAGCTCCCGCTAGAGCCCCACGATCGCGTTCCACCTCTTCGCGAACTCCATCCGCTCCTCCGACGTGATGTCCCGGGCGATCGCGAGCCGTTGGCGCATCTCGGCGTCCGGGAAGACCAGCGGGTCCTCGGCGAGTTCCGCGCGGTCCTTGTCCCTGGAGGCCGCGAGGATCTCGCGGGCGGCCGGGACCGGGCAGACGTAGTTGACCCAGACCGCCAGCTCCGCCGCCACGTGCGGGTCGTAGTAGTAGTCGATCAGCGCCTCGGCGTTGGCCTTGTGGCGGGCCAGGTTGGGGACCATCATCGACTCGGCCCACAGCTCGGCGCCCTCCTCGGGCACCACGAACTCGATGTCGGGGTTGTCCGCCTGGAGCTGGATCACATCGCCCGAGTACGCCTGGCAGGCGAGCACGTCGCCGGTGGAGAGGTCCTTGATGTAGTCGTTGCCGGTGAAGCGGCGTATCTGCTTCTTGTGCACCTGCTTCTCGACCCGGTCGCACATCCGGTGGAAGTCGTCGGCCGTCCAGCGCGTCACGTCGACGCCGTCGCCCTGCATCAGCAGCGCGAACGACTCGTCGAGCCCGGACAGCAGCGTCACCTTGCCCGCCAGGCGCGGGTCCCACAGGTCAGCGGTGTGCTTGATCTCGCGGCCGAGCCGCTTCTTGTTGTACGCGATGCCGGTGATCCCGGACTGCCAGGGCACGCTGTGCAGCCGGCCCTCGTCGAAGGCGGGCGAAGTGAGCTGCGGATCCAGGTACTTGGCGACGTTGGGCTGGCGGGCGCGGTCCATCTCCTGCACCCAGCCGAGCCGTACGAACCGGGCCGCCATCCAGTCGCTGACCACGACGATGTCCCGGCCGGTGGCCTGATGGTTCATCAGGGCCGGGCTGATCTTCCCGAAGAACTCGTCGTTGTCGTTGATCTCCTCGGTGTAGGTGACGGAGATCCCGGTGCTCTTGGTGAACGCGTCGAGGGTGGGCCGCTTCGACTTGTCGTCCTCGTCGGTGTCGATGTAGAGCGGCCAGTTGGCGAAGGTGAGCCGGTGGTCGGCGGCCGAGCGGTCGCGCGCCGCGCGCTCGCCGGGTCCGACATACGCCGCGGGCACTCCGCAGCCCGCCAGCGCGGCCGCGGCGGCCCCGCCGCCGAGCGCGCGCAGCAGGTGGCGGCGGGAGAGGGGGTTCTGGGCGTTCTGAGCTTTCAAGGGGGTGGCTCGCACCCCGGAAGGATGCCCGCGCCCCGGTGTACGGAGCAATGGACGGTGCGTACAGCCCCGCCCCGCAGGCCCGACAACCTGTCGACCGGCGGGGCCCTGACACACGTGTGGTGCGGCACCCCGTCCGGTGCCGCACCACAAGTCCCGTTGCTACGAGGGGAGTCAGCCCTCGTACGACGTCATCACGTGCTTGATGCGGGTGTAGTCCTCGAAGCCGTACGCCGAGAGGTCCTTGCCGTAGCCGGACTTCTTGAAGCCGCCGTGCGGCATCTCCGCGACCAGCGGGATGTGCGTGTTGATCCAGACGCAGCCGAAGTCCAGGTACTTGGACATGCGCATCGCGCGGGCGTGGTCCTTCGTCCAGACCGAGGAGGCCAGGGCGTACTCGACGCCGTTGGCGTATTCGAGGGCCTGCTTCTCGTCAGTGAACGACTGGACCGTGATGACCGGGCCGAAGACCTCGTTCTGGATGATCTCGTCGTCCTGCTTCAGGCCGGAGACGACGGTCGGGGCGTAGAAGTAGCCCTTGTCGCCGACCCGGTGGCCGCCCGCCTCGACCTTGGCGTGCGCCGGGAGGCGGTCGATGAAGCCGGTGACCTGCTTGAGCTGGTTGGCGTTGTTGAGCGGGCCGTACAGCACGTCCTCGTCATCCGGCTGGCCGGTCTTGGTGTCGGCGGCGGCCTTGGCGAGCGCGGTCACGAACTCGTCGTGGATGGACTCGTGGACGAGCACGCGGGTCGCGGCCGTACAGTCCTGGCCCGCGTTGAAGTAGCCCGCCACCGCGATGTCCTCGACGGCCTTGGCGATGTCGGCGTCCTCGAAGACCACGACCGGGGCCTTGCCGCCGAGCTCCAGGTGGACGCGCTTGACGTCCTTGGCCGCCGACTCGGCGACCTGCATGCCCGCCCGTACGGAACCCGTGATGGAGGCCATCGCGGGGGTGGGGTGCTCGACCATCGCGCGGCCGGTGTCGCGGTCGCCGCAGATGACGTTGAAGACGCCCTTGGGGACGATCGCGCCGATGATCTCGGCGATCAGCACGGTGGAGGCGGGGGTGGTGTCCGAGGGCTTGAGGACGACCGTGTTGCCCGCGGCGAGCGCCGGGGCGAACTTCCACACGGCCATCATCATCGGGTAGTTCCACGGCGCGACCTGCGCGCAGACGCCCACCGGCTCACGGCGGATGATCGAGGTCATCCCCTCCATGTACTCGCCGGCCGAGCGGCCTTCGAGCAGCCGGGCGGCGCCCGCGAAGAAGCGGATCTGGTCCACCATCGGCGGGATCTCTTCGCTGGCGGTGAGCGCGAGCGGCTTGCCGGTGTTCTCCGACTCGGCCGCGATCAGCTCCTCGGCGCGCTCCTCGAAGGCGTCCGCGATCTTCAGCAGGACCTTCTGGCGCTCGGCCGGGGTGGTGTCGCGCCAGGCCGGGAAGGCCGCGGCGGCGGCGGCCATAGCGGCGTCGACGTCCGCCTGGCCGGAGAGCGGCGAGGTGGCGTACGCCTCGCCCGTGGCCGGGTTGACCACCTCGATGGTCCGCCCGTCGGCAGCATCGCGGAACTCTCCGTCGATGTAGTTGCGCAAACGACGCAGTTCGGTGGTCACTTCGCTGGCCTCCCGGTCCGATGTCCGATGGGTGAGACGCCCACCTTAGTCGGTGAAGTGTCGCTTTCGACAGACCCGCCGCCCGGTAACTTCGGATTCAGTGCTTCCGAGGTCACGTAACAACGAATTTCATCGCTTTGGGGTTGCGGGACAGACGAGTCGGGTGCACAGTGGCTCCGTGGCCAGTCGAAGCGCAGACTCCAGAACCGGAAACGGATCGTCCCCGTCGATCGATGCCGTGTCCCTGGCGATCATCGAGCAGCTCCAGGAAGACGGGCGCCGCCCGTACGCCGCGATCGGCAAGGCCGTGGGCCTGTCCGAGGCGGCCGTGCGGCAGCGCGTGCAGAAGCTGCTGGACCAGGGCGTGATGCAGATCGTCGCCGTCACCGACCCCCTCACCGTGGGGTTCCGGCGCCAGGCGATGGTCGGCATCAACGTCGAGGGAGACCTCGACCCCGTCGCGGAGGCGCTCACGGCCATGGCCGAGTGCGAGTACGTGGTGATGACCGCGGGCTCCTTCGACCTGATGGTGGAGGTCGTCTGCGAGGACGACGACCACCTGCTGGACGTCATCAACAAGCGGATCCGCGCCCTCCCCGGCGTGCGCTCCACCGAGAGCTTCGTCTACCTCAAGTTGAAGAAGCAGACCTATATGTGGGGAACCCGATAGCCGTGAGCAAGGACCTGAGCCAGACCGCCTACGACCACCTGTGGATGCACTTCACCCGCATGTCGTCGTACGAGAACGCGCCCGTTCCCACCATCGTGCGGGGCGAGGGCACCTACATCTACGACGACAAGGGCAAGAAGTACCTCGACGGTCTCTCGGGCCTGTTCGTCGTCAACGCCGGCCACGGCCGCCACGAGCTCGCCGAGACCGCCTACAAGCAGGCGCAGGAGCTGGCCTTCTTCCCGGTGTGGTCCTACGCCCACCCCAAGGCGGTGGAGCTGGCGGAGCGCCTCGCCCACTACGCCCCGGGCGACCTCAACAAGGTCTTCTTCACCACCGGCGGCGGCGAGGCCGTCGAGACCGCCTGGAAGCTGGCGAAGCAGTACCACAAGCTCACCGGCAACCACACGAAGTACAAGGTCATCTCGCGTGCGGTCGCCTACCACGGCACCCCGCAGGGCGCCCTGTCCATCACCGGTCTGCCCGCGCTGAAGGCCCCCTTCGAGCCGCTGGTCCCCGGCGCGCACAAGGTGCCGAACACCAACATCTACCGTGCCCCGATCCACGGCGAGGACCCCGAGGCGTTCGGCCGCTGGGCCGCCGACCAGATCGAGCAGGAGATCCTCTTCGAGGGCCCCGACACGGTCGCCGCGGTCTTCCTGGAGCCCGTGCAGAACGCGGGCGGCTGCTTCCCGCCGCCGCCCGGCTACTTCCAGCGGGTGCGCGAGATCTGCGACAAGTACGATGTGCTGCTCGTCTCCGACGAGGTCATCTGCGCCTTCGGCCGTCTCGGCACGATGTTCGCCTGCGACAAGTTCGACTACGTACCGGACATGATCACCTGCGCCAAGGGCATGACCTCGGGCTACTCCCCGATCGGCGCCTGCATCATCTCCGACAAGCTGGCGGAGCCGTTCTACAAGGGCGACAACACCTTCCTGCACGGCTACACCTTCGGCGGCCACCCGGTCTCCGCGGCCGTAGGCCTGGCCAACCTCGACATCTTCGAGCGCGAGGGCCTCAACCAGCACGTGCTCGACAACGAGGGCGCCTTCTTCGACACCCTCAAGAAGCTGCACGACCTGCCGATCGTCGGCGACGTCCGCGGCAACGGCTTCTTCTACGGCATCGAGCTCGTCAAGGACAAGGCCACCAAGGAGTCCTTCAACGACGAGGAGACCGAGCGCGTCCTGTACGGCTTCCTCTCCAAGGCGCTGTACGACAACGGCCTGTACTGCCGCGCCGACGACCGGGGCGACCCGGTGGTCCAGCTGGCCCCGCCGCTCATCTCCGACCAGGGCACGTTCGACGAGATCGAGGGCATCCTGCGCGAGGTCCTGACGGAGGCCTGGACGAAGCTGTAGGGCCTGTCCGGCGGATCTGGTCGGCCTCGGCCCGAGGCGCGGTTTCGGCACTGGTGAGCGGGGGTCTGGTGCTTCCCCAAGCTCTCAACTTCGTTCGAGCAGGGGAGACCCCAATGCTGCAAGGCGGAGGAGGGCGTCGACGCGGAGCGTCGGCAACCGACGACAACGCCGCTGGGGGTCCCCCCTGGCCCTTAAGGCCTTGGGGGAGGGCGTGCCAGACCCCCGCGTGCCGACCAGATCCGCCGGATAGGCCCTACCCGTCCCCCGGACCGCCCCCGCGATTCGTCTGAACGCACCGGCCCGGTGGCGCCCATCCGAGTGAGATGGGCGCCACCGGGCCGCGTGCTGTCAGGACCGGCGCGCATCAGTCCCTACGGTGCCCAGTGACCGATCGGCCCTGCCTTCGTTCCCCCGTACGGGGGAACAGGAAATCTGATCTGAACCGAGGTGTACGCCATGGTGGCCCCGCCGGACAACGATGTGCTCTGGGGACGTTCCCTGCACCACTCCCACGGCGGCTCGCCCGCCCTGACGGGGGTCTCCCTCGGGATCCGCGAGGGCGAGATCCTGGCCGTCGGCGGCCCGCGCGGCAGCGGCAAGACGACGCTGCTGCGCTGCCTGTCCGGCCAGCTGGTGCCCGACCAGGGCGAGGTGTGGTTCAACAGCGCGCCCGTCCACACCATGGGAGCGCTCTCCCGCGAGCGGCTGCGCCGCGACCGGTTCGGCTGGATCGACCCGGAGCCGACCCTGGTGCCCGAGCTCAACGCCTGGGAGAACGCGGCGCTGCCCCTGCTGCTGCGCGGCATCTCGCACCGCACCGCCAAGAAGGCCGCCCTGGAGTGGCTGGAGCGGCTCGACATCGGCGCCTGCGCGCGGCGCCGCCCGCACGCCCTGCTCACCGCGCAGCGCCAGCGGGTGGCGATCGCCCGCGCCCTGGTCACCTCCCCCGCGGTGCTCTTCGCCGACGAGCCGACGGCGACCCTGCACCGCGCCGACCGCGCCCAGGTGCTGCGCACCCTGACGGCCGCGGCCCGCTCGCACGCCATCACCACGCTCCTGGCCACCCATGACGCGGAGGTCGCGGCGCTCGCCGACCGCACGGTGTGGCTGCTGGACGGGCGCCGGGTCACCACGGGCGCGCAGACGGGCACCCCCGACGCGGAGGGCCGCGCCGCGTGCTCGCTCTCCGTCTAGCCCGCGGCACCCACCCGCTGGTCCTGCTGCGCCGCCTGCTGGTGGCCGCGGCCTCGGCGGGCGTCGGCTTCCTGCTCCTGTGCACCCTGGGCCACGCGGTCGCGCACCCCGGCGGTTCGCTGCCGCGGCTGCTGTGGTGCGCGGTGCCGCTCGCCGCGACCGTCCACTTCGCGGTCGCCGTGGCCCGTACGGACCCGAGCACCCGCCCCCGCCCCGGGCTCTCCGCGGTGGGCCTGGGCCCCGGGCGGCTCACCGCGATCGCGGCGGCGTCGACGGCGGTGGCCTGCACGCTCGGCTCGACCGTCGCCCTGCTCGTCTACCTCCATCTGCGCGGCGACATCACCGGACTGCCCTTCGACGGGGCGGCGGCCGGGCTCCTCGCCGCCGACCGGCCGCTGCCGCTGGCCGCGGCCCTCACCCTGCTCTCGGTGCTGCCGCTGACCGCGTCGACGGCGGCCGGGCTCGCCCTGCGCCCGCGCAAGGAGCAGCCCCGGCCCCGGCCGACCGGCGCGGAGCGGCCCCCGGCGTCCGTCCCGGCGGGCCTGCCCTGGGGCATCACCCTGATCACGGCGGGCCTGGCACTGGAGACGTTCGCGAGCCGGGGCACCCCGGGCTCCGCGATCCCCATGCCGGGCCACCCCGACAGCAGCCCCGCCGGGGTGCTGGCGGGCTGGGCCCTCACCGCGCTCGGCCTGGCGGTCGCGGGCCCGGCCCTGACGCATCTGTGCGGGCGGCTGCTCCAGACCGCGCGGCCGGGGGCGGCCCGGCTGCTGGCGGGGCGCGTCCTGATGGAGGAGGCCCGCCGCATCGGGCGCCCGCTGGGCGTGGTGTGCGCGGTGGCCTCGGCCACGATCGCGGCCGCCACGCTGTACGGCGACGAGGCGGGCCCGCACCCCTTCGGCCCGCTCACGGGCCTGGGCGCGGCGCTGGTGATGGGGTGCTCGGTGGCGACGCTGCTGACGGCGGCCCTGGAGTCCAAGCACGCCCGCGGCGAGACGACGGCGGCGCTGCTGCGCCTGGGCGCCCCGGCCAAGCTGCTGCGCGCCTCGGCCGCCCTGCGCGCGGCGGCTCTGCTCGCCCTGTTCGGCCCGGTGACCTGGGGCATCGCGGAGCTCGCGGCCCTGCCCCTGACGGGCTGAGCCCCGGCCGGGCCACCCCTTCCCCCTACCGCCTATCGTGGCCGGATGGCCAGTGAAGACTTTCAGCGGGTGGCGAGCGCACGGGACCGGGAAATCGAGTCCGTCGCCGAGTTCGACGAGGTCGTGGCGGGCGGAACGCTGGTCGGATACCGCCTGCAGTCCCTCGATCTGACGGACCGTACGTTCGCGCTGCTGTCCGCCGACTGCGCGGGCGCCGTCTTCCTCGGCTGCCGGATGGAGCCGGACGCCACCGCCAAGGTGCGCGCCGACGGCGCCCTGGTCTTCCCGCCCGTCCCCGATCTGCCCTTCGACCCGTACCGGGGTCTGCTCTACACCCCCGACGAGCTGTTCGAGGACCTCGACGCCGGCTACGAGCGCACGCCCGACGCCCGCTCGTACGCCTGGTTCCAGCGCACCAAGTCGGACGGCGACGTCTTCGCGTCGATGCTCCGCTCCATCCACGACGACTCGGTCTCGGACGCGCTCGACGAGTTCCTGGCCGGGGCGCGGGTGGTGGGCGTGATGGGCGGGCACGCGATGGGCCGGGGCAGCGAGGAGTACGCCGGGGCGGCCCGGCTGGGGCGCACCCTGGCGCGGGCCGGGTTCACCGTCGCCACCGGGGGCGGGCCGGGCGCGATGGAGGCGGCGAACCTGGGCGCGTACACCGCGCCGTTCACGGACGGCGTGCTCGGCGAGGCGCTGGAACTGCTCGCCAAGGCGCCGTCGTTCGCGCCGTCCGTCTCGGACTGGGCGCGGGCGGCCTTCGAGGTACGCGGACGCCATCCGCGGGGCGGTGTGTCGGTCGGCATCCCCACCTGGTTCTACGGCCACGAGCCGCCGAACGCGTTCGCCAGCCACATCGCCAAGTACTTCGCCAACGCGACCCGCGAGGACGGCCTGCTGGCCCGCTCCACCGCGGGCGTGGTGTTCCTGCCGGGCGCGGCCGGAACCGTACAGGAGATCTTCGACAACGCGACCCCGAACTACTACGGGTCGCGCGGCGAGGCCACGCCGATGGTGCTGGTCGACCGCGCGCACTGGACGCAGCGCCTGCCCGCGTGGCCGCTGCTCCAGGCGCTCGCGCAGGACCGCCCGATGGCGGCGCGGATCGCGCTGGTGGACTCGGTGGACGAGGCGGCGGCGGAGCTGGCACGTCTGTCGGCGTGAGCGAAGACGCGTAGATCACACCAGGCAACGCGCGGCGGTCCGCGCACGTCTGCTGCTGAGGAGCGGAAAACGCGCTCCCGCTCGACCCCTCGGAACGGAGCTCTTGGTGCTGCTCGGCCTACTCACCGCGATCGCGGCCTCGATCTGCTACGGCACGGGCTCGGTCCTGCAAGCCGTCGGATCCCGCAAGTCCGCGCGCCGCGAGGCCGCCGCGACGGCCCGCACCCAGCACGGCGGCCCGAGCCTGTCGTCCACCGCCAAGGCGGCGCTGACGTGGGAGTTCATGGTGGGCACGGTCCTGGACTTCGTCGGCTTCGGCCTCGGCGCGCTGGCCGCCCGCCTGCTCCCCCTCTTCCTCTCCCAGACGGTGATCAGCGCGAACCTGGTGATCACGGCGGTCCTGAGCGTCAAGCTCCTCGGCATCCGGCTGAGCCGCGCCGAGTGGGGCGCGATCGCGGTGGTCTGCTCGGCCCTGGTGCTGCTGGCGACGGCGGCGGGCGAGGAGGGCGGCGGGCACACGTCCCTCGCCACGCACTGGTGGCTGCTGGTGGTGTCGGTGCTGCTGATGGCGGGCGGGGCGGTGGCGGTACGACTGCTCGGCGCCCGCGCCGCGATCCTGGCGGGCCTGCTGTCGGGCCTGGGCTTCGGCGCGCTGGGGGTCGGGGTGCGCGTCCTGAATGGCGTGGACCCCTTCGACCTCGGCCGCCTGCTCTCGGACCCCGCGCTGTACGCGATCGTGGTGGCCGGGGCCGGGGGGATGTACCTGCACACGGTGGCGCTGCAGATCGGCTCGGTCAACGGGGCGACGGCGGCGCTGGTGGTCGGCGAGACGGTCCTGCCGGGCGCGATCGGCGTCCTGTGGCTGGGCGACGCGTCGCGGGCGGGCCTGGGGTGGATGGCGGGGCTGGGCTTCGTGCTGGCGGTGGCGGGGGCGGTGGGGGTGGCCTGGTACGGGTCCGAGTCCGAGCCGTCAGACCCGGCGGAGCTCTCCCCCACCCCGCCCCTTCCCGCTGTGACATCTGCGGCTCCGCCGCGTGGCCTCCGGGGCTGAGACGGCTTCCGCGGGCCGGTGTATGTCTGCGGTTCCCCGCGCCCCTTTTCGGCCCGGAGTTCGTCTGCGGCTCGGTGGGGGCTGAGCGCGCAGTCCCCCGCGCCCCTAGCGGGTGCGGGCGAGGGCGAAGCCGAGCATTTAAGGGGCGCGGGGAACTGCGCGACCAGCCGTCCACGGCCCGCAGACGAACGAAGCGGGGTGCAGGGGCCGCAGGCCCCGCAACAGGGGCCGGGGGCCTAGTCCCGGGAAGCGAGTCTCCACCCCCGGAGGGTCTAGGTGAAGGGGCGGGGAGGGGCTACACACCCCCCAGTACCACCGTCTCCGCCCCCAAGAACCCCACCCCCACCCGCTCCCCCACCCCCGGCGCCCACCGCACCCCACACTCCGCCTCCAACACCGCCCCCGATTCCGGCCGCAGCCGCAGCGCCACATGGCCGCCCCGGAACGTACGGGAGGCGACCTCACACGGCAGCCCCTGATCCACCGGCAGCAGCCGGACGCCCGCCGGACGGACCAGGAGGCGCACCGCACCCTGGGCCGACCCCGCCGGCACCGGCACCGAACCCCACTCCGTGGCCGCCACCTCCCCCGACACCACACCCGCGACCACGTTCTCGAACCCGAGGAAGCGCGCCACGAACTCGGAGGCCGGCTGCTGCCACACCTCCAGCGGCGTACCGGTCTGCGCGATGCGGCCGTCCCGCATCACCACGACCCGGTCGGCGAGCGCGAACGCCTCGCCCTGGTCGTGCGTGACGGCCAGCACGGTCGTGCCCAACCGGCCGAACAAGGCGCGCAGTTCGACCACAAGCCGCTCCCGCAGCGTACGGTCCAGCTGCCCCAGCGGCTCGTCCAGCATCAGCAGCCGCGGCGACGGCGCGAGCGCGCGGGCGAGCGCGACGCGCTGCTGCTCGCCGCCGGAGAGCGCCGCGACCGCCCGCCGCCCGGCCCCCGGCAGCCCCACCAGCTCCAGCAGCTCCTCGACCCGCTCGGTCTGCCGGGCGCGCGGCATCCCGCGCATGCGCAGGCCGAAGGACACGTTCCCGGCCACGTCCCGCTGCGGGAACAGCTGGTGGTCCTGGAACATCAGGCCGACGCCCCGGCGGTGCACCGGCACCCCGCCCTGGTCGGCGCCGCCGAGCAGCACCCGCCCCGCGTCGACCGGCTGGAGCCCCGCGACCACCCGCAGCAGGGTGGACTTCCCGCTGCCGCTGGGTCCGAGCACGCACACCGTCTCGTGCTCGGCGACCTCCAGGTCGACCGCGTCGAGCGCGGCCCGCTCGCCGAACCGGACCGTCACCCCGTCGAGCTTGAGCATCAGAATTCTCCGGTCCGGTCCGTGGGGGTCCCCCCGACCGAGTTCGTTCGAGGTTGGGGGAGAATGCGTTCGAGGAGGAGCAGGGACACCGCGCACACCACCATCAGGATCGTGCTGAGTGCCATCGCCTGGCCGTAGTTGAGGTCCCCGGCCCGGCCGAGCAGCCGGGCCACCGCGACCGGCAGGGTGGGGCGGTCGGGGCGGGCGATGAACACGGTCGCGCCGAACTCGCCGAGCGAGACCGCGAACGCGAACCCCGCCGCGATCAGCAGCGCCCGCCGCACCAGCGGCAGGTCCACCTCCCGCCAGACCCGCAGCGGCGAGGCGCCGAGGACCGCGGCCGCCTCGCGCAGCCGCCCGTCGACCGCGCGCAGTACGGGAAGCATGGTCCGTACGACGAACGGCACCCCCACCAGTGCCTGGGCCAGCGGCACCAGGATCCAGGAGGTGCGCAGGTCCAGCGGCGGCCGGTCCAGGGTGATCAGGAAGCCGAAGCCGACTGTCACCGCCGACACTCCCAGCGGCAGCATCAGGAGCGCGTCGAAGCCCCTGACCAGGCGGCCTCCCCGCCGGGTGAGGGCCGCGGCCGCCAGAGCGCCGATGACCAGGGCGATCCCGGTCGCGGCCAGCGCGTACTGCACCGAGTTCCACACGGCTTCGAGCGGCGGCACCAGAAACGTTCCGCCCTCCCCCACCGACTGGAGGGAGCGGAAGTAGCCGAAGCCGTAGCCGTCGGGGGTGTCCAGGGAGCGGGCGACCAGCACGCCCAGCGGCAGCAGGATCAGTACGGCGATCACCGCGAGCACCGCCGCCAGCAGCGTCCACTGGCCCGCGCCGCGCGGGCGCCGCGCGGTCTGCGCGGGGTCGACGAGCTTCAGGGCGCTCTCGCGCCGCCGTACCGTCCAGGCGTGCACGGCGAGGACCGCGCCGACCGCCGCGAACTGGACGATCGTCAGGACCGCCGCGGTGGGCAGGTCGAGGAGTTCGGCGGTCTGGCGGTAGATCTCCACTTCGAGCGTGGAGAAGGTGGGGCCGCCGAGGATCTGGACGACGCCGAACGAGGTGAAGGTGAACAGGAAGACCATCAGCGCGGCCGCCGCCACGGCGGGCCCTAGCGCGGGCAGCGTGACCGTGCGCCAGGCCGCGAAGCGGGAGGCGCCGAGGACGCGGGCGGCCTCCTCCTGGCGCGGGTCGAGCTGCGCCCACAGGCCGCCGACGGTCCGTACGACGACCGCGTAGTTGAAGAAGACGTGCGCGAGCAGGATCGCCCACACCGTGGTGTCGAGCCGTACGCCCCACAGCTCGTCGAGGAGCCCGCCCCGGCCGAGCAGCGCGAGGAAGGCGGTGCCGACGACGACGGTGGGCAGCACGAAGGGGACCGTGACCACGGCCCGCAGCAGATTCCGTCCGGGGAAGTCGAGGCGTGCGAAGACGTACGCGCCGGGCAGTGCGATCAGCAGCGTGAGCGCGGTGGAGGCGAGCGCCTGCCAGGTGGTGAACCACAGGACGTGCCCGATGTCCGGCTCGGTGATCACCTCGCCGATCCGGCCGAGGTGCCAGACGCCGTCGACGCGCAGCCCGCGGCCGACGATCGCGGCCACGGGCCAGGCGAAGAAGAGCGCGAAGAACGCGAGCGGCAGCGCCATCAGGCCGAGCCGCACCGCGCTCTCGCGCACCTTCTTCGCGCGGGGCGTGCGGCTTACTTCAGCACGAGCGAGGACCACGTCTTGACCCACTGCTCACGGTTCTTGGAGATCTTCTCCGGAGCGACGTCGTGCGTCTCGGTGACCGTGGCGCCGAACTTGGTGAACAGCTCGGGCAGCTTGGCGTCCTTGACCACCGGGTTCACGAACATGTTGAGCGGCATGTCCTCCTGGAACTTCTTGGAGATCAGGAAGTCGAGGAGCGCCTTGCCGCCCGCCTCGTTCTTGGCGCCCTTGAGGAGCCCGGCGAACTCGGTCTGGCGGAAGCAGGTGCCGGTGGCGACGCCGGTGGGGGCCTCGGTGGGCTGCGGCTTGGCGTAGAGGACCTCGACGGGCGGGCTGGAGGCGTAGGACACGACCAGCGGGCGGTCCCCCTTGGCCTTCTGGCCGCCGGCCGAGCCGGAGAAGTCCTGGTTGTAGGCCTGCTCCCAGCCGTCGACGACCTTGACGCCGTTGTCCTTGAGCTTCTTCCAGTAGTCCTGCCACCCGTCGTCGCCGTACTGGGCGGCGCTGCCGAGCAGGAAGCCGAGGCCCGGCGAGGAGGTCGCCGCGTTCTCGGTGACCAGCAGGTTCTTGTACTCGGGCTTGATCAGGTCGGCGAAGGAGACCGGGGGCTTGAGCTTCTTGTCCGCGAAGTACTTCTTGTCGTAGTTGACGCAGATGTCGCCGGTGTCGATCGGCGTGACCCGGTGCTCGCCCTTGTCGAGCTGGACGGCCGCGGGGACGGCGGCCAGGCCCTTCGCCTCGTACGGGGTGAAGATGCCGTGGTCGAGGGCGCGCGAGAGCAGGGTGTTGTCGACGCCGAAGAACACGTCGCCGCGCGGGGAGCCCTTGGTGAGGATCTCCTGGTTGAGTGCCGCGCCCGCGTCGCCGCTCTTGAGGACCTTGACCGTGTAGCCGGTCCGCGCGGTGAACTCCTTGAGCACCGCGTCGGAGGCGGCGAACGAGTCGTGGCTGACCAGGGTGACGGTCTTGGACTTGGTGCCGCCGTCGGACTTCGCGGCGTCGTCGTCCTTGCCGCCGCACGCGGCGAGGGCACTGACGCCGAGGGCGGCGGCGAGCGCGCCGGCCGCCATCTTCTTCGTACTGCGCATGGTTGTGGATCCTCCTGGTGGGACCAGGAAGAGACGCGGCCCTGCCCGTACGACGGCGGGTCGTGCGGGCAGGGCGCAACAGCTTGAGTGATGACCGAACTTCCTACCCAGAATGACCTGGGCGAGGTTCAGAGGGTCTGCGACCTGACGGTGTCGCACTCTCAGCGCTGTGGCGCTCCCCTGTCGGAATATGCAGATTTCGATCCCAGACTACCTCTCGGACGCGGCGAGCTGTCCGCACGCTCCGTCGATCTCCTGGCCACGGGTGTCCCGGACGGTGACCGGCACGCCGTGGGCCGCGATGGCCTCGACGAACGCCTTCTCGTCCTCGGGGCGCGAGGCGGTCCACTTCGAGCCCGGCGTCGGGTTCAGCGGGATCAGGTTGACGTGGACGCGCTTGCCCTTGAGGAGGCGGCCGAGCAGGTCACCGCGCCAGGCCTGGTCGTTGATGTCGCGGATCAGCGCGTACTCGATCGAGATGCGGCGGCCGGACTTCTCCGCGTACTCCCACGCCGCGTCCAGGACCTCGCGGACCTTCCAGCGGGTGTTGACGGGCACGAGCGTGTCGCGCAGCTCGTCGTCCGGGGCGTGCAGCGACACGGCGAGGCGGCACTTGAAGCCCTCGTCGGCGAAGCGGTGCATGGCCGGGACCAGGCCCACGGTGGAGACGGTGATGCCGCGCTGGGACAGACCCAGGCCGTCGGGCTCGGGGTCGGTGAGGCGGCGGATGGCGCCGACGACCCGCTTGTAGTTGGCGAGCGGCTCGCCCATGCCCATGAAGACGATGTTCGACAGCCGGGCCGGGCCGCCGGGGACCTCGCCGTCGCGCAGGGCGCGCATGCCGTCGACGATCTGGTGCACGATCTCGGCGGTCGACAGGTTGCGGTCCAGGCCCGCCTGGCCGGTCGCGCAGAACGGGCAGTTCATGCCGCAGCCGGCCTGCGAGGAGATGCACATCGTCACCCGGTCGGGGTAGCGCATCAGGACCGACTCCACGAGCGTCCCGTCGTGCAGGCGCCACAGCGTCTTGCGAGTGGTGTCGTCGTCGCACGAGATGTGCCGCACCACCGACATCAGGTCCGGCAGCAGCTCCTCCTGGAGGCGGGTGCGCGCGGCGGCGGGGATGTCGGTCCACTGGGCCGGGTCGTGCGCGTACCGCGCGAAGTAGTGCTGCGAGAGCTGCTTGGCGCGGAACGGCTTCTCGCCGATCGCGGCGACAGCCTCTTTCCGCTCGGCGGGCGAGAGGTCGGCGAGGTGCCGCGGCGGCTTCTTGGCTCCGCGGGGGGCGACGAAAGTGAGTTCTCCGGGCTTCGGCATGGTCCCACCAGTGTCTCAGACATACGGAAAGGGGCTCGCCGTCCTGTGGACAACGAGCCCCCGACCGAGGAAACGGCAGGTCAGCGCCGGTTGGCGCGGCCGGTCAGCCGCCGCCGACGAAGGCGACCAGCAGCAGCCACACCACCGGCGCCGTAGGCAGCAGGGAGTCCAGGCGGTCCATGATCCCGCCGTGGCCGGGCAGCAGGGTGCCCATGTCCTTGATACCGAGGTCCCGCTTGATCATCGACTCGCCGAGGTCGCCGAGCGTGGCGCTCGCCGCGACCGCCAGGCCCAGCAGCAGGCCCTGCCACCACTGGCCGTCGTCGATGAGGAACTGCATGCACAGCGCGCCCGCCGCCATCGCGAACGTCACCGCGCCGACCAGGCCCTCACGGGTCTTGCCGGGGCTGATGCGCGGCGCCAGCTTCGTCTTGCCGAAGCGCCAGCCGATCGCGTACGCGCCGGTGTCGCTGACCACGGTCAGCAGCAGGAAGACGAACACCCGCCACGGCCCGTCGTCGGCGGTCAGCATCATCGCGACGAACGTGGCCAGGAACGGCACGTAGAACGCCGCGAAGACACCGGCGGTGACGTCCTTGAGATAGCCCTCGGGCTTCTCCGTCATCCGCCACACCAGCACCGCCAGCGACGTGAGCGCCATCGCCACCCACGCGCCGTCGGCACCGCGCGCGTAGCCGGCGACGACCATCGCCGCGCCGCCCACCGCGAGCGGCACCAGCGGCACCTTGATGCCCTTGCGCTCGTCGAGGCGGGAGGTCAGCTCCCACAGGCCGACGACGACCGCCACCGCGATCACACCGACGAAGACGGCCTTGACGACGAACAGCGACGCCAGGATCACCGCGCCGAGCCCGACACCGACCCCTATCGCGGCCCGCAGGTCGCGCCCCGCCCGCTTCTTCTCCGGCTGCGCGGGCCGCTGCGGCTGCTGCGGAGTCGAAGGTGGTACCGAGCTGGGCATGGGCTCCTGCGGCGTCTCTTCGCGGAACAGGGGACCGCTCACCCGAGCGGCCCCCCGGTCACGTTCTTCGCGGTCTGCGATGCCGGTGCCCGTATCGGTCACGACGGGCATCGGCTGCGTCTTGGACGGGGCGTCATACGCATCGTAGGCAGCCCCCGCCGAAGGCACCTCCTGGGAAGGCCCCTGGTCGGGTGGCCCCCAGTGCTCGGGTCGCGGCGGAGCCCCCCAGGAAGAGTCGTTCATCAGACCTCGAGCAGCTCTGCTTCCTTGTGCTTGAGCAGCTCGTCCACCTGCGCCACGTACTTCGCGGTGGTGTCGTCGAGCTCCTTCTCCGCACGGCGGACCTCGTCCTCGCCGGACTCCTTGTCCTTGACGAGCTTGTCGAGGGCGTCCTTGGCCTTGCGGCGCACGGAGCGGATCGACACCTTAGAGTCCTCGGCCTTGGTCCGGGCGACCTTGATGTAGTCCCGGCGGCGCTCCTCCGTCAGCTCCGGGAACGTCACCCGGATGATGGAGCCGTCATTGCTCGGGTTGACGCCCAAGTCCGAGTCGCGGATCGCCTGCTCGATGTTGCGCAGCGCGCTCTTGTCGAACGGGGTCACCACGGCCATGCGCGGCTCGGGCACCGAGAACGAGGCCAGCTGGTTGATCGGCGTCAGCGCACCGTAGTAGTCGGCCACGATCTTGTTGAACATCGCCGGGTGCGCACGGCCGGTGCGAATCGCGGCGAAGTCCTCCTTGGCGACCACGACGGCCTTCTCCATCTTCTCCTCGGCTTCGAGGAGGATTTCTTCGATCACCACTTGCTCCTGCATGTCTTGAGTGGGCCGGGAGTGCTCCGTGGGGTGCCCAACGGCCCTGCGTAACCCGCGTCTTTCCCTGCACGGTGTCCGACCGTCAGGGGATTGTCCATCCCCCGGTCAGGCCCGGGTGCCCTGGTCGCTCACGAGCGTGCCGATCTTCTCACCCTTGACCGCGCGCGCGATATTGCCCTCGGCGAGGAGTTCGAAGACGAGGATGGGGAGGTTGTTGTCGCGGCAGAGGGTGATGGCCGTCATGTCCGCCACCTTCAGGTCGCGGGTGATGACCTCGCCGTACTCCAGCGCGTCGAACTTCACGGCGTCCGGGTTGACGCGAGGGTCGGAGTCGTAGACCCCGTCCACCCCGTTCTTGCCCATCAGCATGGCCTCGGCGTCGATCTCCAGAGCGCGCTGGGCGGCCGTGGTGTCGGTGGAGAAGTACGGCATGCCCATGCCCGCGCCGAAGATGACGACGCGTCCCTTCTCCAGGTGGCGCACGGCGCGCAGCGGGATGTACGGCTCGGCGACCTGGCCCATCGTGATGGCGGTCTGGACCCGGGAGTCGATGCCCTCCTTCTCCAGGAAGTCCTGGAGGGCGAGGCAGTTCATCACCGTGCCGAGCATGCCCATGTAGTCGGAGCGGGCCCGGTCCATGCCGCGCTGCTGGAGCTCGGCTCCGCGGAAGAAGTTGCCGCCGCCGATGACGACGGCGATCTGCGCGCCGTCCCGTACGACATTGGCGATCTCGCGGGCGATGGCGTGCACGACATCGGGGTCCACGCCGAGACCCCCTCCGCCGGCGAACGCCTCACCGGAGAGCTTCAGCATGAAGCGTCCGGTCACCTTGCCGTCGTCGCGCTTGTGGTCAGCCTGGGTGGCGGCGTCCGCGCCCTGATTCATGGGGATCTCCTCGTACACATACGAAGAAGGCCATTGCCGGTGGGTGCTGTGTCCCTGAGCGGCAATGGCCTCCTCGTCAGATCTGCGGTCGTCCGTCGCGAGCGCGGCCGACGACTGCCTCAGACCCTAGCGGGGTCTTCCGTCGATCGCTGAACGGACTCAGATGCCGACCTTGATGCGCGTGAAGCGCTTCAGGGTGACACCGGCCTCGTCCAGAACCTTCTGGACCGACTTCTTGTTGTCGAGCGCGTACGGCTGGCCAAGGAGCGTGGCGTCCTTGAAGAAGCCGTTGACACGACCCTCGACGATCTTCGGCAGCGCGGCCTCGGGCTTGCCCTCGGCGCGCGTGGTCTCCTCGGCGACACGGCGCTCGGTCTCGACGACCTCGGCCGGGACGTCCTCGCGGGACAGCCACTTCGGCGCGAACGCGGCGATGTGCTGGGCGATGCCCTTGGCGACGTCGGCGTCGGCCTTGTCCAGCTCGACCAGGACACCGATCTGCGGCGGCAGGTCGGGCATGGTGCGGTGCATGTACGCGAAGACGAAGCCGTCGGCGTACTGCGCGAAGCGGTCCAGGACGATCTTCTCGCCCAGGTTGGCGTTGGCCTCGTCGACGTACGCCTGGACGGTCTTGCCGGCCTCGATCTCGGAGGCGAGCAGCGCCTCCAGGTCGGCCGGGGAGGTCGCGGCGACGTGCGCGGCGAGCGCGGCGGCGGTGGCCTGGAACTTGTCGCCCTTGGCGACGAAGTCCGTCTCGCACTTCAGCTCGAGGAGCACACCGGAGGTGTTGTCCTCGGCGATGAGGGAGACGACCGCACCGTTCTCGGCAGAACGGCCCTCGCGCTTGGCGACGCCCTTCTGGCCCTTGATGCGCAGCGCCTCGACGGCCTTGTCGACGTTGCCGTCGGCCTCGTCCAGCGCCTTCTTGCAGTCCATCATGCCGGCGCCGGTGAGCTCGCGGAGCTTCTTGACGTCAGCGGCGGTGTAGTTCGCCATGAGTCTGTGTTTCTCTCTCGAAGTCTGACTCGAAGTCTGAAAGATCTACGGAAGATCTACGGGGCTACGGGGTGACGGCGGGGGCACAGCGTGCGCCCCCGCCGTCACCGCCGAAGCGAAGACCGTGAAGGTCAGGCCTGCTCGGCGTCCGCGGCCGGCGCCTCGGCGGCCGGAGCGGCCTCGGCCGGCTTCTCGGCCTCGGCGGCCGGAGCCTCGGCCGCGGGGGCCTCGGTCTCGTCGGCCTTCTTGTCGCCCTCGAGCAGGTCGCGCTCCCACTCGGCGAGCGGCTCGCCGGCAGCCTTCTCGCCCGGCTTCGAGTCACCGGTGGCGACGCCGGAACGGGCGATGAGGCCCTCGGCGACGGCGTCAGCGATCACGCGGGTGAGCAGGGTGACGGAGCGGATCGCGTCGTCGTTGCCCGGGATCTTGTAGTCGACCTCGTCGGGGTCGCAGTTCGTGTCGAGGATCGCGACGACCGGGATGTGGAGCTTGCGCGCCTCACCGACGGCGATGTGCTCCTTCTTGGTGTCGACGATCCAGACGGCGCTGGGAACCTTCGACATCTCGCGGATACCACCGAGGGTCTTCTCCAGCTTGGCCTTCTCACGCGAGAGGACCAGGAGCTCCTTCTTGGTGAGACCCGAGGCCGCGACGTCCTCGAAGTCGATCTGCTCGAGCTCCTTGAGGCGCTGCAGACGCTTGTAGACGGTGGAGAAGTTGGTCAGCATGCCGCCGAGCCAGCGCTGGTTCACGTAGGGCATGCCCACGCGAGTCGCCTGCTCCGCGATGGCTTCCTGAGCCTGCTTCTTCGTACCGACGAACATGATGGAGCCGCCGTGCGCGACGGTCTCCTTGACGAACTCGTAGGCGCGGTCGATGTACGACAGCGACTGGAGCAGGTCGATGATGTAGATGCCGTTGCGCTCGGTGAAGATGAAGCGCTTCATCTTCGGGTTCCAGCGACGGGTCTGGTGACCGAAGTGGACGCCGCTCTCCAGCAGCTCCCGCATCGTGACGACGGCCATGGCCGTACTCCTTGAGATACTCGGTTACCGCGGCCGCCGGTCGGCTGCCGCGCCTGACGCCCCGATGCGCCGTGCCCCACACCGTTGACAGGTGAAGGACCGAGAGGCGCGGCCGACGGTCTGGACCACCGGCGGGGCGTGCGAAGTCGACCCGGTGACCCGGATCGCCACAAGAAGTGTACGGGACCCTCACCGTGCCGGGTGACGCCACTGTCCACAACGGCCCGGTTGTCCACAGCCCCGGCCCATGATCACCGCGAATCCCCGCGCCCCGGGATCATCTCCGGCATGCACCGCACACTGATCTGCCTGTTCGTGACGGGGGCGCTGGCGACATCGGCCGCAGCGCCAGCCCGGCCTGCGCTGGCTGCGCGGGATGCGCTGCACGCGTCGCCTGCGCGGCACGCGCTGCCTGGGCTGCCCGCGCTGCACTTGTCGCTGGGTGGAGGGGTGGGAGGCGGTGCGGCGGGGGGAGGTGGAGTGGCGGCCTCTGTCGCGGGCGTGGGCGGCGTGACCGGCCGGGCCGGGCGGGTGTGGCCGGTTCCCGGGACGCCCGTGGTCGTACGGGGCTGGGACCCGCCCGCCACGCCCTACGGCCCCGGCCACCGCGGCATCGACCTCGCCGCCCCACCCGGCACCGAGATCCGGGCGGTCGCGGCGGGCCGGGTGACCTTCGCGGGCCCCGTCGCGGGGAAAGGCGTGCTCACGATCACCCTGGACGGGCCCGGAAGCCCACCACTGCGGACCACATACGAGCCAGTACGAGCACTCGTCCGAGAGGGCGAACACGTATCGGCGGGCCAGCCGGTGGCGGTGATCGAGGCAGCGACGGAACCGGACGCGGAACCGGACGCGGACCACCCGGCGGAACCGGGCACGGATCTACCGCCGCACTGCACGCAAAGCTGCCTGCACTGGGGGCTCAAACGAGGCGACGCATACCTGAACCCGCTCGCGCTGGTCCATGGCGGGCATGTGCGGCTGCTGCCGGTTTGGGGGGTGTGAGGGGAGCGGGGGCGGGGGTGGGGCGGGGGGGAGGGGGGAGGGGGGAGGGGGGAGGGGGGAGGGGGCGGGCCCCCGGGAGGCGAACGATCCGGCCGTGTCGGCGCCGCTCCATCCGCTGCCGCACCGCGCCCTTACCTCCGAGGTAATCGCGCCGTCCCGTCGGCCCTGCCGAGAATGACGATCTTCCCGCGACAGAGGGACGCGGGTTACGGATCGAAGGGATCAGCCTTGTCGACAGTCATGCCCACGACCACCCGTGCCGTGGTGGAGGAACTGCTGCGCCGGATCGGCGAAGGCGACCCCGAGCGCATCGCGGAGCTGTACGCCGAACGCGGCGACTGGAAGCTGGACTGGCCGGAGGCCGAGCACGGGCGTACCGCCACCCCGTGGATCCGCCACCGTTCCACGCGGGCCGACGCGGCCGATCACTACCGCCAACTCATCGAGCACCATGTGCCCGGGCAGGCGGCCACCGAGATCGAGCGCATCCTCGTCGACGGCGATGACGCCGTTGTACTCGGCGAGATCCGCCAGACCGCCCGCTCGACCGGACGGCCGTATCGCGCTCGGTTCGCTCTGCACCTCACCGTCGAGGACGGCCTGGTCGCCCGGCACCATGTCTACGAGGACAGCCTCGCCGTCGCCCAGGCGTTCGCTCCGGAAGGGTCAGCCCTGACTCATTGAAAGGGTCAGGGCTGACTCATTGAGGCGTCGGCGAAGGGTGCTGGTCCCTGCCACCCACCGGGGGCAGCGGTCGGTCAGCGGGCCGCGCTCAGCCCACCACGCCCCGCAGCGCCATGCCGACAGCCGCGTCCGTGATCTCCGCCGGATCTTCCGCCGCGCCGAGTTCGATGCGGCGGACGGCGGCGTCGACCACGCCCTGGAGGAGCATCGCGGCCAGGCGGGGCTGGGTGTGGCCCAGGTCGCCGAGGGCTTCGACGATCATGGCGATGAGGCCGCCGTGGGCGGCGCGGATCTTCTCGCGGGCGCCGGCGTCGAGCTCGCTGGCCGAGATGGCGACGACGGCGCGGTGGCGCTGGTCGCCGACGAGCTCCAGCTGGCGGCGTACGTACGCCTCGACCTTCTCTTCGGGTCCGGTGGCCTGCTGCATGGCAGCTTCGATGTCGGCCGCCCACCGCGGGAAGTCGACGGAGCAGAGTTCTTCGACGACGGCGGCCCGGGAGCGGAAGTACTCGTACACGGAGGAGCGGGCGAGCCCGGTGCGCTCGGCCAGGGCGGGGAAGGTCAGGGCGTCGGTGCCGCCCTGGGACAGCAGGGCGCGTGCGGCGTCCAGCAGGGCGGCGCGCTGCATGGCGCGGTGCTCGGCCACTGAGGCCGCTCGAATCCTTGGCACCGTTCCACTGTAAGGCTGGGACGGGGATCCGCGGAGGGGCGATGTGCTGGGGTGGTGCTCAGCGGCCCACGTCGGCCAGCTTGGCTCGCAGCTGGAGGACGGATTTCGTGTGGATCTGGCTGACGCGGCTCTCGGTGACGCCGAGGACGTTGCCGATCTCGGCGAGGGTGAGGCCTTCGTAGTAGTAGAGGGTGACGACCGTCTTCTCGCGCTCCGGCAGCGTGTTGATGGCGCGGGCGAGCAGTCTGCGCAGCTCGCGGCCTTCGGCGACCTCGACGGGGTCGTCGGCGGCGGTGTCCTCCAGGGTGTCCATGAGGCTGAGCCGGTCGCCGCCCTCGCCGCCGACGTGCAGCAGTTCTTCGAGTGCGACCACGTTGGCGAGCGACAACTGGCTGAATACGGCGTGCAGTTCCTCGACGGCGATGCCCATCTCGGTGGCGACTTCGTTTTCCGAGGGCGTACGGCGCAGTTGGGCTTCGAGGGTTGCGTAGGCGCGTTCGACGGCGCGGGCTTTCTGTCGTACGGAGCGCGGGATCCAGTCGAGTGCGCGAAGTTCGTCGATCATCGCGCCCCGGATGCGCGTGATGGCGTACGTCTCGAACTTGATGGCCCGTTCGATGTCGAACTTCTCGATGGCGTCGATGAGTCCGAAGACTCCGGAGGAGACGAAGTCGGCTTGTTCGACGTTGGGCGGCAGTCCGACGCTGACTCGGCCCGCGACGTACTTGACCAGCGGCGAGTAGTGCAGGATCAGCTGTTCGCGCAGGCGCTCGTCGCCGCTGCTCTTGTACGAGCGCCATAGTTCGTCGACGGACGAGGGCGCCGGTGGTCGCACGGTGCCGCCGGCGCGGGCAGCGGGGGGAGCTGCCGTGCGATCAGACCCGGAGGTGTGCTGGGGCATGCGTTGCCTTGAGCCGTTCTGCTGTGACGTGAGCGGGGAGCTGTCTCTGCTGCGGGGTTCTCGTGAGCGTAGCGTGACCGGGCTGTTGCGGTGCGCAAACGTGGGGGGATCGGGTTTGCCGGGTGGGGGTGGGCGGTCGCGCGCGGGGGTGGGGGCCGTCGCGGGGTGCGTCGGCCCCGAAAGCGCTGGCGTGCGGCCCTCGGTGGTCATCGGCCTTACCTTTTCACCCGAATGCTCCAGGTCAAGCACCGCCTCGCCGCGTGCTCGGTGTACGGAGCGGGCTTGACGCCAACCGCCAGCTGTCCCCTTCGCGTTCGGCGAACCCCAGGGAGTGCAGTTCGTACAGCCTGCCGAGGGCTTCCTCGGGCGTGGTCGCGGCTTCGCGGGCGATGTCTGCGACGGTGGCTTCGCCGTGGCCGGGCAGGGTGTCGAGTACGCGTGCGGTGGCGGGGGCGAGCAGGTCCCTGGGCAGGACGGGGCCCCGGCGTGGCGGGGCGAGTTCGCCCATCTCTCCGACGAGTTCGACGATTTCGGCGGCGTCGGTGACGAGGGCGGCTTCGCCGCGCAGCAGTTCGTGGACTCCGGCGGAGAGTCCGCTGGTGGCGGGGCCCGGTACGCCTATGGTGTGGCGGCCGAGCCGTTGGGCGTTGCGCGCGGTGACGAGGGAGCCGCTGCGGTATTCGGCCTCGACCACGACGGTGCCCCGGGTGAGGGCGGCGATCACGCGGTTGCGCTGGACGAACCGGCTGGGGGTTGGGTGGTCGCCTGGTGGCAACTCCGCTACGAGTACGCCTTGTTGGGCGATGCGGTCGATCAATTCGGCGTGGGCGCGTGGGTAGACGACGTCGACTCCGCTGGCGAGGACGGCGATGGTGGCGCCGCCTGCGGCGAGGGCGCCGCGGTGGGCGGCGCCGTCGACGCCCGCGGCGGCGCCGGAGACGACCACCCAGCCTTTTTCGGCGAGTCCGGCCCCGAGGGTGGCGCCCATGTGGGCGCCGTAGGGCGTGCAGGCTCGGGCGCCGACCACGGCGACGGATCTCAGGGCCCATAGCCGTAGGTCGGCGGGGCCTCGCAGCCAGAGTCCGACCGGGCGGGCGTCGCCCAGGTCGTCCAGTTGTCCCGGCCATTCAGGGTCTCCGGGGCAGGTGAACCGGCCGCCGAGCGCGGCCAGAGTGGCCAGGTCACGCTCGGGGTCGGCGCTCGCCGCGCGTCTGCGGTACCCGGCGAGCCGCGCGGTGCTCACTCCCGTGAGCCGGTCGTCGGTGTCCTCGGCGTCCTCGGGTGAGGTGAGGCGGCGCATCAGGTCCGCCGCCCCGTACGTTCGCAGCCAGCGGCCCGCCCGTTCGTCCCCCGGTTCGATGATCCTGGTCAGCGCGGCCCGCGCCAGCCGCTCGCGCTCCCCCGGGCCGCCGCTGGCCGCCGGTGCGCCCTCGGCCGCGCCGACACCGGTTGGGCCCTCCCCACGCGAACCGGCGGACCCGACCGACCCGCTCACCCCGCACCTCCGACCGGCAGCGGTGCCCCCCTGGAGATGCCCGTTCTCAGTTCCAGGGCGAGGCCGATGTGGGTGTCGTCGGGGCGGTCGTCGCCGCAGAGGTCGGCGAGGGTCCAGGCGACGCGCAGGACGCGGTCGAGGCCTCTGGCGGTGAGCAGGCCGCGTTCCATGTCCCGTTCCGCTGCGGCGAGGGCTCCGGGGGCGGTGACCCAGCGGGTGCGCAGCTCGTGTCCGGGGACTTCGCTGTTGGTGGTCCAGGGCGTGCCCTGGAGGCGGGCGGCGGCCCGTTCGCGGGCGGCCAGGACGCGGTCGGCGACCTGTGCCGTGGAATCGCCGCGTCCGCCTTGGGCGAGGAGGTCCTCGCGCCGGACGGGTTCGGCTTCCACGCGTAGGTCGACGCGGTCGAGGAGGGGGCCGGAGAGGCGGGCCTGGTAGCGGCGGATGACGGACGGGGGGCATTCGCAGCCCGCGCCGTGCAGGGTGTGGCGGCCGCAGGGGCAGGGGTTGGCGGCGAGGTTGTAGGTGGGGTTCAGCCCTGACCGTTGACCGCCTTCTTAAAGCATCCGCTTGGGAGTGCGCCGCAGGCGACGACGCGTCTGCGGACGCATGTCCAACGTCGCCGCCGGCGGGAAGAACTGCCCGGTCCGCTTCCGCTGCGTGGGCTGCGGCCACTTCCGCACCGATGTCTCCTACCTGCCGGACCTGGAGGCCTACCTCACCGGCCTGCTCCGCAACCGCGAACGTCTCATCTCCGCCTTCGACGCGGACAGTTGGGCGAAGCGCGAAGCCATGCCCTCGGACGAGGAGATCCGTCGGGTCCGACGCCTCATCAACCGCGTCAAACAAGACCTCGACGACCTCACTCAAGAAGACCGGGCCCAGATCGAGGAAGCCGTCTCTGTCGTCCGCCGCGGCAGAAACGTCCTCTTGGGCATGCCCACCATCCGCCAGCCTTCTCCCGACTTCCGCCCTGGCAGGACCGCATGACCAGCATGAATGAGGGGCGGCGGGCCGACTCGGCCCGCCGCCGCGAACGCGTCCTCAAAACTCTAGACACCATGCTGCGGAGCGACGGCGATATCACCGTCTCCGGCCTCGCCCGCGCGGCCCGGGTCGACCGCACGTTCCTCTACCGGCATCGGGACCTTCTCGAACGCGTCCACGCCGCGGCCACGGCACCCCCGGAAGAAGGCCGGATCGCGGCGGTCAGCCGTGCCTCGTTCCAAGCCGACCTGGCCAACGCCGTCGAACGCAACAAGCGCCTCGCCGCCCGGATCCACCAGCTGGAGAAACGCCTTTCTCGGACCCTTGGCGAGGCCGCATGGGCCGATTCCGGGCTCGGGGCGGCAGCCGACATCGACCAGCTCCAGCGCCGGATCACCATGCTCGAACAAAAACTCGCAGCGAAGCAAGGCGAGCTCGAAGAGCGAACCGATGAGCTGGAAGCAGCGCGAAACGCGAACCGCGAAATTACCCGAGCACTCAATAAGCGCCTATAAGCATGGCATCCAGAACGAGAATTCTCCACGGTTCTTGAACATCACCCGGCGAAGCTGCCCTGGGAGCTGGTCCTGTGAGTAACGAGGAACTCATCGATGGCGAAAGCCCGTGCAGCTTGCCGGAAGCGGAGCTTGAGCACCGCCGCGGCTACCAAAATCCTGCAGCGTCAGCCGCCAGTTTCGCCGCTGTTTTCTGGGCTCAGCAAACAAACCTCATGCCGACTCGTACGGCGCACGATCTCCTCTCACAGCTCGCGTGTCCACGAGTGAGGGCTTCTAGATCATTTGTGGGACAGTCCTCAGGGCAAGTTCTTCAGGTCGCGGAAGACTTCAGCGGTATTGGCGGAGAAACAGGCCGATGGTCAGGTTCGCATGGATCCACGAGCCCCACGTTGTCGGAGGCGAGGCCTCTTCACCTTATGAGGCTGAACCTCGGGCGGCGAAGACTACCCTCCACAAGCGCCACGCTAGCTGCCCGGTGCTGTTGGCTTAGCAAACGGTTCCTACACGTGAGAAGCCGACCCTGCCGCGAGCGGGCGATTACTTGAATATCTGCCTCCAAAACAGTGGCACATCCTCAATCGTAATCGCCTTTTTGACCTTCGGATAGAGGACTAGAAGCCGTCAAGCAATGGATTCCGGAAGAAGTGACTCAGTTCTGCGATTTCAAATAGGGAGATTGCCGCCAATGCCTGAAGGTTCCCATCTTCGACAACCCATTCATTTTTTGATTTGGAAGCTAGCCGTCGCGCCTCTTTTGTTTCATTCAGCTGAACGCGCCAGAAATTCCCTCGGAACTCCACGTCGTTCGCCTCAGGGAAGGAGAATTTTACAAATCGATGCTTGGGGGCGACAGCTCGCCTGGCTGTAAGCCGACAAGGTGCGCCCTGGACCAAGCCAGCTACGCCGGATCGGATCTGCTTAGTCAGGGAGTGGTGTGGCGCGGACAGCCCATAGAACTCACATAGCATTTCCCCGTTTAATGAAATCCTCCAGTCTTCAAGAGTCCCTCCGGTCGCCGAACGTGAAGCGGCTTCCCTTGATGCTGAACGCATTACAGATATGCGACCAAGCGGAGTTTCCGCGTATGCAGATTCTTCCCCGTCCGTAATTGGGGAAATCCAGGCGATAGGTGACACCCGAAGCTTTCGCTCAAATGTGAATCTCATCCGCTTCCTGTCTTAATTATTCTGAGGTGTCGGCTGCGGCCAGTTTCGTTGGCCGCAGCCGACACCTCGTTTACGTGAGGCAAGCTCAGGCTATCGCCGCCTGAACCTATTCCAGGTCTGCCCGAAGTAATACGTTGCCGGGCCCTGCCCTGTCAGTGCCCTGAAGGCCCCTTGGAAGCCTCCTCGAACGCTGTTGCTTGCCAGGTAACCAACACTTTCAGGTCCGGTGGTCTTGTGGCCAAAAGCCTTGTCTGCAGCTAGGTTTGCCGGCGTTGCAGTTAAGGCACCAATCACCGCGCCAGCGATAACTACGCATGCTAGGCCCGCCGTTCCTGCACACGCCGCACCTGCCCCGATTCCTGCGATGAAGCCTGAGCCTATGCCGATACCGAATTGGGTGAGATTCCTCGCACCTATCGCCTGTGCTGCATCTGCGACACCAGAAACGACCTTTCCTCCGCTGCTGTCCCAGGCGTCGCTGAAGTGGCCCTTCATCAAGCTTCCGAAGATGCCGTCCTTCTTACGGCGCTCCGCTTCCGCCTTCTTGCGCGCTGCTTCGGCTGCGGCTCGCTCCTTGGCGCGAGCGGCATTGCCGCGGTGGCTGCCGTCCCAGCTCTTGCAGTCCGGGTCGTGGTGGCAGGAGCGTTGCATGCGCTGCTTGTAGCGGACGTAGTCGGGGGCCAGCGTGCCGCGGTGCGCGTTGGTGATCATCTCGTAGTTCTTGCCGTAGCCGGTCGGCCGCGTGCCGCCGTGGGTGCAGGTGTACTGGCCGCTTGCGCATTCCTCCAGTCGCTCGCCGGTCGGGTCGGAGAAGGTGACCGGGTTGTTGTTGCTGTAGGCGTAGGCGTTGTGCTGGCGCGGGTCATCGGTTATCAGCAGTGGGTCGACTGAGATGAACCTGCCCAGTGCCGCATCGTACTCGCGGGCACCGAGGTGAGTAAGTCCGGTGGGATCGGTGGTGCCGCCGACGAAGCCACGCGTGCCGGGGAAGACCCCGGCTTGGGTGGATCGGTCTTGCCCGAACGGGAGTTGCTTGCGCCGGGTTATGGCGAGGGAGCCGACGGCCACGGCGGTCAGGGCGGTGCCCTGGCGGTCGGAGAAGAGGTAGGAGATGTCGGATCCGGTGCGGACGGCGACGGTTTCGCTGTTGTGCGTGTAGTAGCGGGTGCCGGCCTTGGCCCCGTCCGCGTTCAGCTTGAGCTCGTTGCCCTCTGGGAGGGTGAGGGTGCTTGTGCCGTCGGCGTTCTTGGCGATCAGCCGCTCGCCGTCGGCGTCGTAGAGGTAGCTGGTGGTCTTGCCTGCTTCTGTGAGCGTGGCCAAGTGTCCTTCGGCGTCCCAGGTGAGGTTCTGGGTGACGGAGCCGATCTTCCGCTGTGTGGTGTTGCCTGCCTTGTCGTAGGCGAAGGTGCTGGTCTGGCCGTCGTGTGCGCCGCCCTTGACGTCGGTCTGCTGGACGGCGTGCGGAAGACCTGTCTTGGCGGTCGGCTGTGTGTACGTGGTGACGGCGTCAGAGCCCGCCTGCGTCCCGGTTCCGTGTTCGGTCAGCTTGGTGCGGTTGCCGATCGCGTCGTAGCCGTAGGTCTGCCAGTAGGCGTCCGGGCCACCGGGCGTGGCCGACGAGGGGGCTGCAGTGCAGTCCGCGGCGGCCGTCCATGCCTCGGAGAGGCGGCCCAGCGCGTCGGTGGTGAAGCATTGGGCGTCGACGCTCTTCGCCGCATCCTGGCCGCTGGCGGTGGTAATGCCGGTGACGTTGCCTGACGGGTCGTAGTTGTAGGAAGTGTCGTCGACGCGCTGAGGTGCGAGGTCACGGTCGGTGATCTGCCGCATCATGCGGCCGGTGAACTCGTCGTACTCCTGGCTCTTGTAGACCTTCTTGCCGACGTCGCCGAATTCGGTGCGTACCGGGCGCGAGTAGACGTCATAGGTGGTGTTGGCGGCGAGGACAACACCGGCCCGGCTGGTGCGGATGGGCAGGTCGTCGCTGTTGTAGTTGGTCGTGACCCGTTCAGAGGGAACGTCTCCGATGGCGGGATGAAGTGTCCAGTCCGGCAAGCCGGTCTGTGCGTTATAGCCGTATGTCCAGGTGTAGGAGCCCGCGAGGCCGCCGGCGGCCGACGGGATGGTGACCGTGGTGGATGTCGGCTGGTAGCGATCACTGAACCCGCCGTTGGCGGTGGTGTACTCGGTGCCGCCAACGTACCGGGTAGCGCTGGTCAGCTGCCCTTTCGCAACGGTGTCATAGGTCCACATGGCCAGGGTGGTGGCGCCCTGTTTCAGCTCTGTCTTGCGGCCGAGCTTGTCATAGCCGCTGGTCAGCGTAACGCCGCGGGCGTCCGTGCTGCTCACGGCCCGGTCTGCCCTGTCGTAGGTGATGGTAGCCAAGCCCTTATCCGGGTCATCGGCTTTGATCTGCCGCCCGCGTGCGTCGAAGCTGAACTTCCACTCGTTTCCGGCAGGGTCAGTGATCTTCTCCGGCTGCTCCTGCTTACCGTACGCGTAGGTGGTCGTCTGGAAAGTCGAGCGGTCTGCATTGGTGTACTGGATGCGCTCGGTGATCCGGCCGAGAGCATCCGTGACCGTCGTGCCGGCGGTGCCGCCCAAGGGCGGGATCACGGTGGTGCGGTCACCCTCGTAGGCGGTCTTGGTACGCCACTGCTCATCGCCGAACTTGACAGCGATCGCGTCGGTGATCCGGCCGGTTCCGTCGTAGAGGTTCTGGGTTGCTGAGGGAACGGTGTTGTCCGCTGCGGCCACCAGGGTCGTCGAGGGGGTGCCTGAGGTGTAGTAGGCGGAGTACGTCTTCCTCGTCCAGCCGCGGGTGTCGTACAGGGTCTCTGTGACGATTCTGTCCTGGGTTCCTGTGGCCGGCGACTGGGTCTCGCGTTGCCGCAGCAGGCCGTCGTAGAGCGTGTAGGAAGTGGCGTAGCTTCCGTCACGCTTCAGTGTTTTGGTTGCCACGGAGTTCGGGCTGGTGCGGGAGATGTCGTAGCTGTACTGCGCGGAGGGCTGGGTGGCGTGGTCGGCCTTGGCCCAGCCGGGCTGCCACACGTTCAGCACGCGTCCGAGGCCGTCGTAGGTGACGTCGGTCCGCTTGCCGTTGGGGTCGACGGTCCCGGTGATGACGCCGCGTGCCGGGTCGTGCTCGGTGGTCATGGTGTGGCCGAGCGCGTTGGTCTCGGTGCTCGACGTGGGCGCCTCGCCGGTCTTCGGCGTGTAGGTGGTGGTGGTCGTGTTGCCGAGGGCGTCGGCCTCGGTCAGCACCCGGCCGTACTGGTCGTAAGTACGGGTCTTCGTGGTGAGGTAGCCGGTGCCCGTGTCGTCCTGCTCGTCCAGGCGGGTGACGTCACCCGCAGACGGAGCGGCAGTGAGCGAGCCGGCGCCGTCGTAGAAGTTCCGCTTGGTGGCGATCAGGTCGTCGGGCAGGGACGGCGTGGTGTCGCAGGCGACGGCGACGGTCTGGGTTTCGGCGATGAGGTCGAGGATGTTCGCCGCCGTGTTCTTCGCGTAGGTAGTGGTCGTGCACTCCTCGTCGCCACTCTTGCTGGCGTCACCGAGCCGGGATTCGGTCAGGATCTGGCCGTTGCCATCAAAGGTGCGGTCGGTCTCGGTGGTGCGCCAGCCCGATCCCACCAGGGTGCGGGACTTCTCCGACCCGGCGGCGGTGACGTACGCCTTCATCGCTGACAGGCCGGTTCGTGCCTGCGTGGCGGTCGCAGCAGAGTGCCACGGAGCGTAGGCCGTGGTGGAGAGCAGCTTGCCGCCGTCACCGTTGAAGGTGGCCTCCTCACGGGCCATGCCGGCGAAGGCTGCATGGTCGGTGGCCCCGACGCCCTCGTGGTCCTTGACTTCCGCGCCGTCGATGCCGCGGAAGTAGCGGTACTCCCGCAGCGTCCTGGCGTCCGAGCCGGCACCGTTGCGGACCTGGACGCGCCCGTAGCCGCGGCGGCTTCCATAGGTGAGGTACTTGGACTTGGTGAACTCGTCCTCGTCCTTGCCCCAGGACATGCCGTCGAGGTACGTGTAGTCAGTTTCCTTGGCGGGCGCGCCGCCGGTGTTGTCCTGTTCCAGCACTTGGGTGGCGACGTAGGAGTGGAACCAGTCCAGATACGGCTCGTAGTTGGCGCCCGGGGCCTCCGGGGGTGACCACATGACCGGATAGCAGCGCCTGGCGTTGGACGAGGGGCTCGGTACGTCCCCGGCCTTGCAGTCGGGGGCGGAGTAGGTGACGCCGATGGTGCCGCCGGTCTCGGTGTCGATGCCGTAGACGCGGTAGCGGATCATCGGAGGCACCGGGTCAGCGTTGCCGCCTGTGGTCGCGCCTTCGACGCGGTTGGCGAGCGGCAACCCCTTGAACGTGACCGGGGGCAGGGAGGTGTCGCCTGTGCCTGTGTGCCCCGTGCGGGTGATGGAGGCCAGCCACAACGCGCGAGTCGTACCGTCGTTCGTGGCGGGGAACTGCTGGCTGAGCGCCCAGGAGTCGACAGGCTTGTAGGCGCCGCCGACCAGCACGGATGTGTCGATTTTGGTCAGCCGATTACGGGTCCAGAAGGAGGGCGAGTACTTGTCCTTGCACTCGGTTCCCGAGGCGCAGTACTGATCGAACGGCACGTCCGGCCAGTTGGGGGCATGGCTCTTGTCGAAGGTCCCGCAGTCGGCCAGGCACCGCTCGGAGACCCCGAACTCGGCCTTCGCCGCGGCCTTGCCGTAGAAGTCGCTGGAGCGCAGCCCGTACTCGATGCGCTTGAGGTAGCCGCCTCGGTCGTACGGAGTAGCGGTGGAGGCGCCGGTGTTCGCGTTGACGTTACGGCCGTAGGAGTTGACCTCTTTGGCCCAGTAGTACGTCATGGCATCGCCGTGCGGGTCGATGACGGCGTCCAGGTTCCATCGCCAGGCCTGCTGGCACCAGGAGTCCGCGAATGCAGCGGCGTGGCAGGGCTCGCCGGACTGGTTGCCGTACACCGGCACCGTCCACGTCGAGTTGGTCTCGTCCTTGCCGGCGGCCCAGCCACTGGGGCGGTTGTACCCGAAGTAGTAGCGGGTCCCGTCGGGCGTGGTCACCCGCCAGTACTCGCCGTCATTGTCCTTGTTGTTGGTGCTGCTCGTAAGCTTCTCGATCTGCGTGCCGTCGTCGTTCTGCAGGTGCCATTCCCCGGTCGTGTCGTCCTTGACCAGGGTGTTGGTCTTGCCGCCGAGGTTGAGGACGGCGTTGTCCTTCTTCCAGCACAGGTCGCCGACCTTGGCCGTGGTGTTGCTGCCCGTGGTGTCGTCCACGCACGAGACGTAGCGGCGCTCGACATAGCCCGGATCGAGGGACCAGCCGTCGCCGACCCAGTTGGCCTGGTTGTTGGTGGCCGCGGTCCGGCCGTCGATCGACTGCGAAGAGTACGAGAGACCGAGGTCCGGCTCCAGACCACCCGGTACCTCAGGAACCTTGATGTCGTATGTCCAGGAGAAGCCGCCGTTGTTGCCGCCCGCCGACCAGGACGCGGACGGGGCCAGCGAGGTCGCCTTGAAGTCCCCGGAAGGGCCAGAGGGACCGGCAGTTGCCGCCAGCAGCACCGTATTCTCTGCGGCCGCGAGACCCGTGACCGAGTGCATGACCGCGGGCGCCTTGGCCACAGGGGCCTGAGGGGCGGATGCGGTGCCGTCAGCTGCCGGCAGCTCGACGGAGGCTGTGAGCGTGGCGTCCGCGATGTTGTTGGCCGTCTTAAGGACGCGTCCTGCGCCACAGTTCTTCGCCGTAGGAGTGGCCAAGGCGCATCCCGGGAGCTGCCGCAGCGTCAACCGCGACGCCCAGCCGCCACCGTACGCCTCTTTAAAACCGGAATAGTCGACCTGCACATCGACATCGCCCTTCGCTCCCTTGGTGGGGCGCACGGCCAGGACGACGCCATCGACGCCCAACTTCTCAGTGGATTGCCGGTCCAAGATCTGAACCTGAGCTTCTACAGGGCTCCCTACTGCCCCACCTCGGCTTCGACCCAGCCGGGTCGGCAGTGAGCCAGCCTGGACCTTAGCCGACTTGGTCAGGTCCGCCTTCGCGATACCCGGCTCAGGCCACGCCACCTTCGGCGACTTCCGCCATGCCTGCCGGGCCGCCTCGTCCACCCGGGAGTCAAGGCGGCCTTTCACCACCTTCGCGGAAACCGGATCCGGCTTCTTGAGGCTCAGCAGATCCAAATCTGCCGCCGCTGCGACCGGCCCCCCCAATAGCCCGGAAAACAATAAGACAGAAAGGAGGGCTGACGTATTCCGCGCCCATCCCCCACTGCGTCTTGTTCTGATTCTCCCACCCCGTGACATGCGCAGATCCCCACCTAGATCGACAGCTAGATAACAGCAACCAAAAAGGACGATAGCAGCGCATGGGAACCATCCTCGATGGAATATCTGATTCAGGGATTGCTTTTCAGCCGCATTCGTGACACCAAGGCAGGCGATTCACGCCTGAACGTCCGATGTATCCCGTCATTTTGCCCCTCATACAAGCCACTCTGACCTTCCGTGGGCGGCGCCCGCGCGACACGACACCGTAACCACTCGCCCCAGACACCCCAGACGATCTAATGTTGAATGCGACCAAATCTGGGAGGGGAATGACCGGTATGAGATATCGGACATCTAGAGGAAGAAAGAGAACGTGGGGGGCTGCGGCTTCCGCAGCCATAATCACCATCTCCATCGCCACTTCAATGCCGCAATCGGCTGCAGCAATTCCACGGCAGGCCTACCCTCAGGCTAGCCCCAAAGGGGCCAATTCTGGAGAAACACGCGCCCTTGCTGAGGCCGCTGAGTCCGGCGAACGGGTAGAGGTCCTTTCCCTGCGTACCGAGACCACGCAGGTCTTCGCCAATCCGTCAGGATCGTTCACCGAGGAGCAGTCCGTCATCGCTCAACGGGTACGGCAGGGCAACAAGTTGGTGGATATTGACCCACGTCTGCATGCGACAGCAGATGGAAAGATTGTTCCTAAGGCCACGTCGGTAGGGCTGGAGTTTTCTGGCGGCGGCAACGGTCCGCTGGCCACGATCATCCGTGACGGTCGCAGTATGTCGCTGTCATGGCCGACTCCGCTGCCCAAGCCGACCGTCTCTGATGACAGCGTGACCTACGCGGACGTCCTGCCAGGGGTGGATCTGAAGCTACGTGCCGCCTCTGCGGGATTCGGTCAGTTACTCGTGGTCAAATCCGCTGAGGCAGCT
Source organism: Streptomyces sp. TLI_146 (assembly GCF_002846415.1). NCBI lineage: Bacteria > Bacillati > Actinomycetota > Actinomycetes > Kitasatosporales > Streptomycetaceae > Streptomyces > Streptomyces sp. TLI_146. The sequence continues at coordinate 6,435,046 of NZ_PJMX01000001.1, read as the reverse complement.
GCCAATCCAGCGCTGAAGAGCCTCAGATTCAAGCTCTCCACCAGCGGCGTGAGCGTCTCTACGGATGAGCACGGCACTCTGCGTGCGCTGAACCCGGCGGGGCAGGAGGTTTTCACGGCGCCAGTTCCCCTCATGTGGGACAGCTCCACGTCAGCGACGGGCAGCTCAGCCCCCGGCATCGCACCCACGTCGGGGAAACAGTCTTCAGCATCAGCAAGCGAACCAGCCACCCCACCAGTGCCGACCGATGAGTTCGAGCCGGGACACGGAGCACAGCAAAGTGCGATGCCTCTGGCCGTGACAGGCGACACCGTCACTCTGGCGCCCGACCAGTCACTGCTGACCGGCAAGAACACCACGTATCCCGTGTACATCGACCCGCCCGTGGACGGCTCCCGCGAGGCGTGGACGGTGGCGTACGCGAGGTACCCGAACAGTTCCTTCTACAACGGTAAGGGCTGGGGAGGCTCCGGGTCCTCGACCTCCACCGCCCGGGTGGGCTACGAGAACGAGACGAACGGCTTGGGCCGCTCGTTCTTCCAGATGGATACCGACAGGCTGTGGAACACCCGCAAGAGCATCATCAAGTCCACGTTCCGGATCAAGAACACGTGGTCCTGGTCGTGTGAGGGCCGCAAGGTGGAAGCCTGGTTCACGGGATCCATCTCGTCGTCGACGACCTGGAACAACCAGCCTTCCTGGGCCCGCTACCTCAACCGGGTCGATGACGCCAAGGGCTGGAGCTCGGACTGCCCGGCAGGCAACCTCGCCTTCGACGTCACGTCGGCGGCCGTCGAGGCCGCCAACCGGCACCTGCCCAACATGACGCTGGGCCTGCGGGCAGCCGATGAGGGCGACGTCTACGCATGGAAGAAGTTCGATGTCGGAACAGCGCTGCTCAGCACTGACTACGACACCTACCCCAACAAGCCCAGTGGCCTCTACACCCAGCCGGACAGCGGCGCGCAGTGCGGAGCCAATGCCCCGTTCACCGTCATCGGCAACACGGACATCACCCTCGGCGGCACGTTCTCCGATCCCGACGGCGGCACCGTCAGAGCGCACTTCGAGCTCTGGCCGACCGGACACGGCGGCGCGGCCAACGAGGTCAACACCACGGTCAGCGTCACCTCCGGACGCGGCGCGAAACTGGTGGTCACCAAGGACAAACTCGCGCAGCTCATGAAGAACGCGGGCCTGACCGGCACGACCACCTTCAGCTGGCAGGCCCAGACCCAGTCCGGCTCGCTCAGCAGTGCCTGGGCGGACGAGTGCCACTTCCAGTTCGACGGCACCCGGCCCAGCAGCCCGCCCGGCGTCACCTCCCCCCAGTACCCCGACGGCTCGGAGGGATGGCCGGCCGAGACCGGTCAGGCCCGCACCGAGGGTGTTTTCACTCTCTCGAGCGGCAAGGTCAGTGATGTGGCCAAGTACGAGTACTGGACCGACTGGGATCCCACCGTCCGAACGGTCAGCCCGGCCACGATCGGCGGATCGGTCAACGTCAAGTTGACTCCGCCATCCGCCGGTGCGCACGCACTGGGCGTCCGAAGCCTGGACCGCGCCAATAACCGCTCTGACGGCACGGCCTACCGCTTCTACGCCAACAGCCCGGCCACCCCTGACAAGCCCGGCGACCTCAACGGCGACGGCACAGCCGACTTCTACGGTGTACGCACCGACGGAGCCCTCTGGCTCTACCCCGGCCAGGGCAACGGGTATGCGGGGGCCTCCGCGGTAGCAAGCAACACGGACTTCAACGGCGCCTCCGTCACCCACCGCGGCGACTGGACGACCGACGGCTTCGAGGACCTCGTCGGTCTTATCCCCAGCGGCGACGGCAAGATCCTCAAGGTCTTCCCCAACAACGGCGTCGGCTACGCCTGCACCGCACGCAATGAACAAGCCGACGGCGCCTCCCGATCCTGCCTCTACGACCAGCAGGAACTCAACGTCTACAACCCCGCCAACAACCACTGGTCCAACGCCGATCAGATCGTGGCCATCGGCGACGTAGACGGGCCCCTGGACACCAACGGCGACGGCACCATCGACGTCGCCGGCCACACCGACCTGCTCGTTAAAACCGGCGACCAGCTCTGGCTCTACTACGGCGCCGACAGCTTCTCCCTCGACGAGTACCGCGCCCCCGTACTCATCGGCGACGGAGGCTGGTCGGACTATGACCTCGCCGCTCCCGGCGACCGCACCGGCGACGGCCGCGTCGACGTGATCGCCCGCGGCAAGAGCAACGGCGAGCTCCGCCAGTACCAGGGCACTGGCCCCAACGGAGAAGGCCTCGGCTACGGCCCAGGCGCCACGGTGATCGGCACCAGCTGGACCCCCGCCTACCGACCCCTATTCACAGCCGTCCCCGACACAAACGGGGACGGCAAGCCCGACCTGTGGTCCACCGGCGGCGATGGCAAGCTCTACTTCTACTCCAACATCCAAGGCGCCGGAGCCGAAGTCGGCATCGGCGGCTGGAAGAACTTCCAGCAGATCAGCTAAGTGAGGAGCTAAGGGCAAAGCCGCCCCTCATCCGCCTGTCCGGTTGGGGCACTCGGGCCGCTCTGAAGCTGACAGGCCCTGCGCGGTGGACCCGGAGCACGGTCATGTGCTCCGGGCCCACTACATGGGACAAGGAGACGCTGCTGGACCCTGCGGACGACATCACCACTTTCGTCATCCTCTCCACATCACCAGGGGGACCGGTCTGCTGGAACACCACAATTATGGGCCAAGCACCGGGGCCACTCCGGAGAACCAGGGGGTCCACGCGGCTGTCCGTCATCCATGGGCCCCAACGCAGCCCCGGGCAAGGCGGGAAGGAAAGGTGGCGATCATGCAGCAAGTATCTGGCTCTCCCGCCGCAACGAAGACTCATATTGCTGCGCACCCCGGCGCGTCATAGCGCGTGCTCCTCCCAGAACGGGTGGCTCCACACAGCAGGATCCTCGTGCGCACGGCCTTGCATGGGTGCCCGTGCACGGACATCGTGAGAATTCGCTGCCGGTGGCTCCGGCACGGCAGCCGCATGCGGCGTCGCTCCAGCGCAGGACTTGCACATGTCTGCGAGGTGCCAGGTGCGCCCCCGGTTGGCCCGGATGAGAAGAAGCTGCAGTGATCCTGAACACGGAGCTTGGCGCCTATGCCATACGCACGCCCGTTCGCGGCACTGGCACGTCCGCAGGTACGGCGGCAGGCGCGACTCCAAGAGGTGCTGAGCCAAGTGTCGACGGATTTCCGTGATGAGGCTCGCACCGGTCACGTTAATGTGTGAGACACATGCGCTGCAGGCCAGAACCGGAGCCCCGTCCGGGCTGCTGATCGCGATCGTCCAAGCGCGCGAGGGCAGAGTGGCAGACATCGAATTCCTCCCGAGCCATAAGTTCGCCTTGCCCCGAACCCGGCGGTCAGCCCGAAGCGCCGACACGGTAGTGCAGATCCCTGCCCTTACGGAGAGCGCGCGTATGCCCACAAAATAGGGCAGAGGTCTGCACTGTCAGGGCAGGGGTCTGCCCCGTCGTATTGATGCGTGACGATCTTTCCGCCGCCGGAACCCAACCCGACGGCGCTCCGTCAGCTCCTCTCGCAACTGCGCGCAGAGCGGAGCTGGAGCTACGACGAGCTAGCCGCCCGCAGCGGCTTGTCGCGCCGTACGCTCATCGAGATCGAGCAGGGCCGTACCGTCGGCTCCTTGGCTACCTGGCACGCCCTCGCCCACGCTTTCGGCATTCCCCTTGGCGAGCTCCTCGACTCGCTGTGCGCGGGGCACGAGCCGCCGGGCCTGGCGCCCTGACCGCACTCGGGCACACCTCACCCGTACGAGACAGCAATATCGGCCAAGTGTCCCCGAGTCGTTCGTTTGTGGTGTGAGCGTCACCGCATAGAGGGGATCTGGCGGCGCGCACTGCTGCGGCGAGCGTGTCGGTTGGCAGTTTGAACTCCGGCACCTGTCCCTAGTGCAGGCTCTGTTCCGTACGGCCGCGCTGTGGCGCAGGCCGTCATCGCTTCCGGAGAACCCTGATGTCCTTTACTCCCACTGAAGAACAGGCTGCTGCCCTTGAGGCTTTCAAGGGCAGCGTTCACCTGGCCATTCAGGCTGGCGCAGGCACCGGCAAGACCTCAACGCTTGCCCATCTCGCCGAGCAGATGAGCCAGCGCCGGGGGAGCTACCTTGCGTTCAACCGTGCCATTGCCCAGGACGCGGCTACCCGCTTTCCTGCATCGGTGCGGTGCAAGACAGCCCACTCGTTGGCCTATGCCGCCCTGGGTCACCGTTACCGTGAGCGGCTCAACAGCCCGCGTAGGCCAGGCTGGCAGGTTGGCCAGGAGCTGGGACTTACCAGGCCTATTCGCATCAACGGTACCGAGATTCTGCCGACCACCCTGTCGAACACGGCACTGAAGGCGGTGTCGCGCTTTTGCCAGTCTGCCGATTCGGAACTGGACCACGCCCACGTCCCCAGGCTGCGCTCTCTCGAAGGCGACGCGGCGCACGCCGAACTGGCCGAACTCCTGTTGCCCTACGCTCAGCGAGCCTGGGCGGACCTGCACTCCCCCTATGGAGGCGTGGTCCGCTTCGAACATGACCACTACCTGAAGATGTGGGCGCTGACCGACCCCGTCCTCAGCGGCGACTTCCTGCTGCTCGATGAGGCGCAAGACACCAACCCTGTCCTCGAGCAGATCGTGCTGTCCCAGAGCGGGCGCCTGCAGATCGTCATGGTCGGTGACTCTGCCCAGGCCATCTACGGGTGGCGTGGCGCCCGAGACGTGATGACGGGCTTCGACGCTTGCCATCTCACTCTTAGCCAGTCCTTCCGATTCGGCCCAGCCCTGGCTTCCGAGGCCAACCGCTGGCTCCGGCTCAGTCGCGCACCCATCCAGCTCACAGGTTCCGCTGACATCTCTACGACCATCGGCCCCCGCAGCGGACGCCCCGACGCCGTACTATGCCGGACCAACGTGGGCGTCATCACCGAACTATTCAGCCTTATCGCATCAGGGGCCGCCACGGCACTCGTCGGTGGCGGCGACAGCCTCCGCTCCCTTGCCCAAGCCGCACGCGACCTCATCGAAGGGCGGCGCACCCACCACCCCGAACTTGTACTGTTCACCAGCTGGAATGCCCTGCGCGAATATGCCGAGTACGACCCTGCCGGCCGCGACCTGCAGCCATTCGCGAATCTCGTCGACGAACACGGTCCCGAGGCCATCCTGCGTGCCGTTGAACGCCTTGTCCCGGAAGCCCACGCCCGCGTCGTCATCTCAACCGCGCACAAGGCAAAGGGCCGAGAATGGCCCTGCGTCCGCATCGCCGACGACTTCACCCCGCCCGCCGACACTGACGAGCTCGACGCCGACGGCAAACCCGTGCCCGGGCCCATCAACGAAGCAGAGGCGCGCCTCGCCTACGTAGCCATCACACGCGCCCGCCACCACCTCGACCCGACTGGACTCAACTGGATCAATCGCCACCCCGACGGCAAGGCATCCACAGATTGATCGAATCTTTGTTCTGATTCTCGTGTGGGCGCCTTGCGGGGCTGGGGCCGGTGCGGCACGCTGCAAAGTAGGGCTGCTAGTGGACTGTCGGCGGGAGGAGGAGGCGATATGGAAGAGCTCTCGCCACAGGGTGCCCTCCTGACGCTGTGCGTCTCCCGGCTCCCCGGACGCACGCTGCCCCGGCATTCCTGGGCGGCTGAAGTACTCGTTGAGCAATTGTGGGCGTACACCGCTGAACGGCCAGAGAGTGACGGCTGGTTGGCCGTTTTGCTGCCACTTGTCGGTATCCGTGGCGTGGACGCGCGCCGGGTCCGGGCTGAAGTCTGGGCATTGGCGCAGGAAGGTGCGCTGGTTCCTGCAGGCGTGGGAGCCGCAGCCCGGTATGAGGTAGCTGAGGAGCTGCGCTGCCAGCCGCTTTGCGGGGCATTGACTCCTGAACAGGACCGCGTGGTTGGCCTAGCGGTGGATCAGTTGACGGCCAGGCTGTTGGCCTTCTCGAAGACGGCCAGCGCCTGCTGATCACGCAGGCCAGTGACTGCCACATCCCTTCCTGCGCGCCGCCATGACAGTGTCTTGCGTTTGTGCGTGATGAGAGTGAGACCGCCGCCTCGGGTGGGGTTCGCGGTGACCCGGATGCGCATGCGGGTGTCGCGGAGAAAGGGCGCTTCCCAGGTGCCGGTGCAGGTCTCCCGCCAGTCCGCGATCTTAATTTTGGCGAGTTGATCGCTCATCTCGCGGGCACTCTGGAAGCGGCGGGCCGGCGCGGGGTCCATGGCCTTCTGGACGAACTTGCGTAGTGATCGGCACGCCCAGGCAGGGAGTACGAGGTCTTCCCTACGCAGCGGTGACTCTCCCTTGGCCAGGGCGTCGACGGTGGCCGTTCTCGAGTACGAGTCGTAGTCGAACTTGCCGCGCAGAAGCTCCAGGAGCACCACGCCTAGGGAGTACAGGTCAGATGCCCGAGTCAGGCCGTCGCCGGTGAGCAGTTCGGGCGGGGAGTACAGCTGCGGCGCATTCACGCCGGGGGTCCTTCCCTCGCCGTCCATCTTGCCGGCCAGGCCCAGGTCGCCGAGCTTCACCGTTTGGGCGTCACCGGTGAGGAAGAGGTTCGGGCTCTTCACGTCGCGGTGCAGGATGCCGTAGCGTTCGTGCATTTCCGCCAGCCCTTGCAGGGCGGCCCGGATGATGCGCAGCGCCTGGCTGGGAGTGAAGTACTTGCCGGCTTCGAGGGCGTCGGTGACGCTGCCCTCCTCGTAGAAGGGCATGAGCACCTCGACGACCCGCATCGGCGACGGGAAGCCGGCCACGGAGGCAACCGAGCGGACCTTCACCACATTGGGGTGGTCGATCATCTCCATCACCTGTGGTTCCATCAGGTCTGCGCCGTCTTCGACCTCCGAGAGGTCGACGCGCTTGCCGACGAGCCAGTTCGCCAGGTCCGGGTCCCACCACACGCGGACCTCGTGTAGACCGGTCGGCATGGTTTGCAGGCACTCGTAGTTGAGGGTGAGTCGTCTCTCACGCTGCTTCACGCGCGGTCTCCTTCGTCAACGCGTTGCGGCGCGCTAGTTCTCGGACCCGTCGGTGACGTAGGCCAGGGCGGCGGCGAAAGCGGCTCCTCGCCCCGCGTTCCAGTATGGCGGCCGTTGTGTCAGCCCGATTGTCTCGTGACTGAAGGTGCCCAGGGAAGCTGGGGGGATACCGACGACCCGGCCGATCTGTTCTGTCTTCAACTCCTTGTAGAGCACGTTCTGCTGGGCGCACGAGAGCATCAGCGCCGAGATCAGGGAGATGCGCTCCGTCGCCTCCTTGTACGTCCAGTTGCCGTGCTTACGCGTCCCCACGAGGACCACGGCGTCGGGAGCGAGGATGCGCAGATCCTGGGTGATCCTGTCGAACGTGTCAGCCAGCCGCTCGGCCCCCGACAGGCCGACGGCGGGAACCAAGCGCGCGGGAGCGCCAGCCAGCACAGCAGCAGTGGCGCCCTGCGGGACATCGAGTGCTCCGAAGTGCAGTACGCCGGAGGAGACGGCAACACCGAGAACCTTCACAAGTCACGTCTTTCGAGAGGAGGAAGGGGCGCCGGCCCATCAGAAAAGTGCGCCCAAGGACGCGCAGAGCGCGGTGGTCAACCGCGCCACCTATCGTTTGACGAGCCGCAGTTGCGGGCGCGCGGGTGCAGACTGCTGCCCACCGCCCTCGACCGCGACCGGGACCAAGCCGAACACATACTCATTGAGCTCCGGGACGTAGATGTCCAGCTCCGCCGCCACGTCCGACGGAGACTTCTTCAGCGGATCCCGCAGCACGTCGAACACCTTGGACAGCAGTTGGCTGCTTTCGCGGACCATCGAGGAGTCGGGCTCCGCTTTGCGGTAGCCGCGGCGGGCCAGCTCCTTCATGGTCTGGCTGTAGCGCCACTCGGACAGCAGCTCGAGTTTGCGCAAGCGGTAGGTCAGGGCCATCGCGGAGACGCCCCACCGGCGTTTGGCGCTCAGTATCCGCTCGGGGGAAGCGTTGTGGAGTCGCTGCGCGAGGATGCCCGCGCGCGGCATCAGGAAGGCAGAAGCGAAATCGTTCGCCTCTCCCTCCGAGTCCCTGCCGTGGGGGATGCGGTGCTCGCAATGCAGCACAAGATGTCCCAGTTCGTGGGCGGCGTCGAACCGGCCGCGTTCACCGGTCTTACGGGTGTTCAAAAAGACGTACGGGGTGCCCGTGTTGATGGTGGAGAACGCGTCGATGTCCAGGCAGTCCGACGGCAGGGAGAACACCCGCACTCCGTGTGCCTCCAGCAGATGCACGGTGTTCGGGACCGGGGCTTCCCCCAGCCCCCAAGCGGCCCGCACCTGTTCGGCCGCTGCCTCGGGATCCAAGTGAGGATAGGTGGGCAAGTCGGGCCGGGGCAGTTTGAACAGGCCCTCAAGCCAGATATTGAGAGCCACGGCGATGGCTCCCGAGCTCAGAGCGCTGTCGCGTTCCGTCGCCGTCATCTTCGACGGCGCTCTGAAACTCACGGAGTCCAGCTGCAGCTCCGCGGGCCGGGGCGCGGAGAAGAAGGAGACCGGGTAGTGAAGGGCTGCCGCGAGCGCGGACAGCGTCTCCGGTGAGGGAACCTTTCGGTGGTTCTCGAACGCAGTGATGCTCTGCGCCGAATACCCCGAGGTGCGAGCCAGTTCCGCCAGCGTCATACGCCGCCGTCTGCGCGCCAGGACCAACCGTTCAGGGGTGAACACGTTCCCTCAGCTCCCACTCAGTCTCACGTCAACTCGGCCAGCCCCCCAACAGCTCCACCACGACATCCGGTCCGTCGCCGTCACTCGGGTCGTCCAGCAGCCCGATGTCCGCGCCCGGGTCATTAAGATCCGGAAGGACCAGCGGGATGCGTTCCTGCCACTCGTCGATGACCTTCCCGTTCATCTTGATCGGCAGAGACAGCTCGGCGCTGATCACTCCCTCGTCCCACTTGTACAGCAGGCACCACGTCGGGATCTGATCAAGCTCCCGACCGTAGAGCACTTCGTCGTGACTCATGAATGCGAACTGGCCGTTTTTCTCCACCAAGCGCGCCATCGCGGGACCCTTCGGGTTCTTCGACCGCACGCGCGCGTTGAGGTCACCCACGCCACCCTTGGCGCTGATCGCGGTGACCGCGTGGCTGACGCTGGGGTGGATCATCCGGAGGATGCTGTCGCGGGAGGTGCGCCCCCACCCTTCCGGATCGAGGGCTTCGGCGAGATACCGGTTCGTACGGCTCCAGAACATGAAGCCGCGCATCGCCGGCGCGTCGAAGTCGGTACACGTGCGGACGTCAGCAGCCGCCAGGTCGAGTGCCCCGTGGAACAAGTCCGTCGAAAAGTCGAGCTGCGCGAGCCGCTGCCTGCACTGCTCCGGATCCAGGTTCTGCAAAGCCCCCTCCAGGCAACCGTGAGTTTCAAAAACCATACCTCAATCGAGGCGCTGTTTTTGAAACCCGAGCCATCATCGCATGTCAGTTCGAATATGTCACCTTCGCTTCACGCCGGAGACGGCGCCTGGCCTCCGCAAGCCCGCGTGGTGCCGCCAATCCGGGACCATGCGGGCAGGCCCCTGCCTGGATCACCCAATCCAGGGATAGCACCACAGCTGTTGCAGTGCCTAGACTCCCTCATATAACCGCTGAGCTGCATGTTTTACCTGAGCGTCGGTTCGCCACAGGCTCCATCCCCCAGAGAAGCGGCGGTGGCCCACTCGTGCCAGGGCGAGACAGCCGTCTTGAGGGACAGGGTCACAACAGCAGCAGTCAGGGAGAAGCCGGCGAGGAACGGGCAGCGACACAGCCCATCGTGCTCCGAGCATCAGGCATCCCGGAGCGTTCCGGAACCGCCCACCGTCGGCTCCGTCGCTCTCGCCATGACTGCGCATCGTGATCGGCCATGTGCATCCTCCGCTCGAGGGAGGAACGACCCTTTCGACATGGGAGCCATCTACATAGTCATTTTTAGCCGCGATGTCTGAACGTGCCACTCATGCGTCGCCTCGGCGGCGGTCCGCTGATGTGCACCAAGACGAGGTGTAGTCCTCGTCCAAGAACCTCGCAAAGCCGCATCTACTGAGGTGTTCGGCGGCTCGGGATGTGGTCGGAGAGATGAGTGACGCCGGTGGCCGCTTCGAGCTCGGCCCGCATCTGGCGATTTTCGACCGACAGCCGGTGGATCTGGGCGACTGCCAGGTTCACGGTCGCGGTCAGTTCCCGGTTGGCGCGTCGGAGTTTCGCGTTGCGGGCAATGAGCCGGTCGTTCGGGCTGGGCCCCTCGGGGGCGACCGGCGCTTCCTGCGGTCGGCGGGCGGCGGCGATCTTGCTGACGACTTCAGGGAAGTTGCGGCGGAAGGTGGTGTTGGACAGGCCGAACCGGCGGGCCAGGTCCAGGACGGAGGGCTGTCTGCCGCTGCTTCGGCAGGTGTTCAGCAGTTCGTCGAGGGCTTGGTCGACGCGTGTGGGGCTGGGCAGGTCGTTCCTGCTCACGTTTCCTCCTCGGCGGTGCGGTCGAGGAACCGGGCGATCTCGTCCCGGCGGTGACGCAGGCGTGTCTCCAGCAGTGGCGGGGGCGGCAGCGGGGCTGCGAGGCGGCTGGTGATCTCGGAGAGTTCGGCCTGCCACTGCTCCCGGTTGGCCGGGGTGAGGGCGACGTTCTGGCAGGCCAGGGGCTGGCAGCCGCCGTGTTCGGGTAGTCCTTCGGCGGCGGTGGTCCGTGCCTTCTCGCAGAGGGCTTTCGCCGGGTCGTGGACACAAGTGATGAACGTGCCCGGATAGACGGCCGGGTCGTGCTTGCGCATGATCCGTTTCAGGCGGGCCGGGTCGAGGACGACCTGGCCGGTGAAGCTGGCCCGTCGGCCCAGGGTCTCCAGGCGGCGGGCTGCCTCCGCGGCGGCTGGCCCCTCTATCTGACGGTGTTCGTGGGCGTCGACCATGGCCAGCAGGTGTTCGCCGCGGGCCAGTGCTTGTTCACTTTCGACCTCGGCCCGGAAGCCGGAGTCACTGGTGCCCGCGTAGCCCTCGAACATCTGGATGCTCTGGTGCTTGTAGTGCAAGGCTCCGGCAATCGTCCCGCCCGGGCGACGGGCGATGAACCAGGCCAGAGTGCGGCGGAACTGGCTCGTCGTGAGCTTCCAGGGCCGGCCGTCGACGTCCGGGATGCCGTCGGTCCTGCCGTGGTCGGTGCAGTACTGGTTGATCCAGCCGATGAACTGGTTGAGGTTGCTGTTGGTCGTGGAGTTCGCCATCACCCCGCCCGCGGCAATGCGCTCGGCGTGTTTCTTGCCCGCGCTGTGCAGCAGGGCGGCGAACAGCATGTCCTGCCTCGTGGGTTGGAGCCGTTCCATGACCTTGATTGCCCGGGCGACCGGTGCCCCGACCAGCCAGACGGCCGGGACTCCTTCGACATCGTCGGCGCCCTTGAACGCCAGGCTGGCCAGCCGCCATCGATAGGCGGTGCCCTGGTCGTCGATCTCGACGCTGAGGCTGTCGCGCCGCAGGTGCTTGATCTCGCTGTCCCGCATGCCTGACAGATAGGCGATCACGATGTAGCAGGCGGACTGCAACAGCCGTCCCAGCACCGCGACGCTGTGCGGATGATCAGGTCGGCGGGTGACGGCGTCGATCCATGGCCGGCCCTCCAGGACGGCGGTGATGGGACCGGAGAACGTCAGGACGTCGCCTGCACCGACCCGGGCGAATGCCTCCTCGACCTGAGCCCGGTAGGAGTAGAGGCTGGAGGGATGGCAGTTTAGGTCCTCGGCCAGGGCATATAACGAGTAGTTCCCCTGGGTGCCGGGCAGCGGCCGGCCGGCCGAGACATGCTCGTCGAGGAGTCTCTGGAGCCGGTAACCGAGGTTTTTCGGGCCGCTCCCGGTGCCCAGGGCCTTGGGGCCGTCCCTGCGACGCCGTTTCTGCCAGCGCCGGTCACCGGCCAGGATATCGTCGGCGAACTCGTCGACGAACCGCAGCGACCAAGCCAGCAGCGGACCCAACACCTCCTCAGGGATCCGGGAGTGAGCGTTCTCGGTGCGGCCGCGGCGGACCGGCTCCCCCCAGCTGTCCATGTGGCCCGGGTCGAAGGCCAGCCGGCCCGCCTCGCGCATGCTGTGACGCCAGCGCCAGAAGTAGCGGACCGCTGCCCGTGCCTTGACTCGTTGCGAATAGCTCGTCCTCGGCCGGGTCAGCAGGTGCCGCTGGTAGTCGTCCAGATCCGCCCCGGTCAGCGACGTGATCGACCGGGCTTGCTTGGCCTTGGCCAGCCAGAGCAGGAACTGGTGGACTTCGCCGAGGGCTGCATGCAAGGTGGCGAGGCCCGGACGGGTCTCCCCCGGCGGCAGCGGGCCCGACAACAGGCCGTAGTAAAGCTCCTTCACCAGCGGCCGGTAGGGAGCCGGGATCTTCGGGAAGTTCAAGATCAAGGACCGTCGGTGCCGCTGGTGGTCGGCCGGGTTCAGCAGCCAGACCGGATCCGTGAACCGGGAGGTGCCAGCCAGCTCCGTGCCCGGCCGCAGGGGCCTGTCGTGCAGCACGAACACCTCGTGCAGAGCATCAGCGTGCGGCGGGACCGCGGCGACGGCGACGGTCACGGGACCTCCCAAGGATCTTCGGCCCAGTCCAGGAGCGAGTCGTCGGGGATCTGCTCGCGGGCGGCGGCGACCTGCTCGGGCGAGAACCGGGTCAGGATGTCGTGGCGGATCGCCGCCCATGCCTGCCCATAGCGGGCCCACCAGACCTGTTCGCTCAGCCGCTGCCGACGCTCGATCAGCGACTTCATCAGCCCCAGCAGCCGGGGCAGGTGTCCTTCGGTGATCATGCAGTTCCCGCAGGAGAAGCAGGACAGGAGCGATGCGGTGCAGGGCTGACGGGTCACCGGGTGGTCCTTCGGATCACGGCATCCGCTCCAGGGTCCGGCTGCCGCCGGACCCTGGAGCCGCCCGGGCCGGACGGTCAGACCGCCGCCCGCCTCCTCAAGGGCCCGCCGGTGGGCGTCGAGCGCGGAGCGTTCGGCATCCGCCAGTGCCTCACCGATGACGTCGTCAGCCCATTCGCGGATCGTCATATCGCCCCGCAGGTAGTCCTTGAACAGCACCGGGAAGGTGTTCGAGCGGGCAGCGGACGGCAGATGCCCGCCCATCTTCTTCGTCCGCCGGGCTTCCATGCTCGTGCGAAGCCGCTGAGCGGTGACCTGCAACAAGGGCGCCTCAGTATCGGGCGGTGCGTCGGCCAGGACCGGCTGGCGCCGGCCCCGGTTCCAGTTCGCCAGGTTCAGCAAGCCCGGGGCCAGGGACTTCACGAACGGCCCGTAGTGCTCGCCCGGGCCCACCTCGGCCCCCGGCGGTTGCCGTTCGCCCAGATGGTCAGCAGCTGGTCTCCCCCGGCGAACGACCGCGACCGGGCCGTCAGCCGGTGCAGCAGCAGATAGAGGCCGCCCGGGGTGTGCAGTTCGCGTCCCTCGGCCCCGATCTCCCAGGTGACCGTCTCGAACCACTTGCCCCGACCACGACGGCGTTTGATCAACTCAACCTCGACCGCCTTGCCCTCCAGGATCCGGTGGCGGGCAGTCAGCTCCTTGACCGACTCGATGTTGCGTTCGCTCAGGGCGACCATCAGCAGCAGCAGCGGCGCCAGGTCCCGGAGAGTGATGAACAGATGGCCCGCCAGCCGGACCCGTGTCTTCCACAAATACCGGCCGTCCTCCGCCGGCCAGGGGACCGTGCCGGTCTCGGCCATGCCGATCAGCCGCCTGCCCAGTTCCGCCTGGCCCTCGGGCATCTGCCCCGCTCTCGCCTGGGCCAGCAGTCTCTCCCCCGCCTCGATGCGGCGGCGGACCGCCGCGGTGTCCGCCCGGACCGCGGCCAGCAGCCGGGCAAGCTCACCCTCGCTGTAGCCGCTGCCGGATCCGGCCCACTTCTGCCGGGGAAAACGGCGCTGGATGAAGTCCGCAACGTCCGGATCGATCTTCTCTTTCAAGGGGGAGGTGCCCAGCAGCTGGTTGACGACATGCAGATCCCCGCAGATCTTGCCGCCCTCGGTGCGGAGCCGGTGGAAGTCCTCCAGCATGCCCACCCGCAAACCGTCGACCGTAGCCGGGGCATCGGACAGAGCCGCGAGGAAACCCAGCACGCGTTCGATCGCATAGAAGGCGGTCCGGGCCGACGCGAGTGTCCTGACCGTGCCGGCCGGCCCGCAGCGGGCAGCCCAGGCCGTGGCCAGGTCCTCGTGCCAGCCCGGCAACGGCGTCTGGCCGATGTCGAAGACGCCCTCCCGGCCGTCATCACCCCGAAACGGCACCAGCAGGCCGTCCGGAGACGCCACCACCGCAGGGTCCGGCTCGTAGAGCCCCTCAGGGACAGCGGCTTGTCGGCCCGGTCCGGTGCTGCCCCTGCCCGACCGCTTCATGCCACCACCGCCTCGTCCATGCCTGTCGGGGCAACGGTGTCGTCGCCGATGTCGGCCAGAGGACCGTCCCGGACGTCCTCCCAGGTGTCCGGGACCAGCGCCATCCGCGTCTCCATCTCCAGCTCCTGAAGGGCATGCAGATAGATCAGCGTCGACAAGATCGTCTTATGCCCGAGCCGGCGCCTGACCCAGTCCAGCGGATCGCCGAACACCCTCACGTAGTGGCCCCGCTGAGCCTCGTTCATCTCCGCGAGCTGGGCGATGTGACCGCGCTGGAGCTGTTCCAGCGTGATCACCGCGAAGGTGTGCCGCAGCAGATGCGCGTGGACCGCCAGGCTCACCCCAAGCCGGGAACAGCGCTGGTTGGCCGTGGTGAACACCGACTTCCAGCCCGACGCCGTCATCGGCATGCCGTGCTCGCCCAGCCAGAGCATCGCCGGTTCCAGTCCGTGTTCGGTCTCCATCATCAGCCGACGCCGCTGAACGTCCTTGAGCTGTTTCAGCTTCAGCCGCCGCCCGGCCTGACCGACGGTGTGCACCACGTCCGGCCGGGACAGGTCGGCGATCACCAGCGGACGACGAATGCGGTCATAGCGGCCGGCCGTCCTCGCCTCGGCCACCACTTCGGCCCGGTCGACCGCGATGTAGAAAGCTGCCTCCCGCACCAGCGAGCCGGGCAGGTAGATCCAGCGGGCGGAGAAGTACTTGGCGATCACGCCCGGCAGCCAGAACCGGCGGTAGCCCGGGAGCGCCGAGGGCAGCGGAACCTCCGGAACGGTGATGTGGGCTTGCTCCGACAGCCGCATCCCCGTCCGCACCAGCGTGTCGGAGAACAACGCGTTCCGCGACGCCCACCGGCCCCTGAACGAGGAATCCAGCAGCCCATCCGGCCCGAACCCCCGCAGCCCGACATCCCGCCAAAGCCGATAGGACGTCGGCGGCAGCCATTCGATCCTTTGGTCGCGCTCGTCGTGCGCGAACGTCGCCGGAACCGTGTCCAGCACCGGTGACCCCCGCCGCATCACCCCCGCCGGTCCGGGCCTTCGCGGCCGCTGCGGGATCGGCATGGCCGCAACATGCCCCTGACGCATCGCCCAGACGTAGAACTGGTTGACGTGGCTGACCTCCTGGCACCACGTCCCGCCTTCGACCATAGGGCCGGCTTCATCCTCACGACGCCATGAGTGGTAGGCCAGGTGATCTTCCTCGCGGGCATCACGCCACGACCAGCCGCCCCGGGCAGACCACAGGAAGTTCAGGAACCCGCACAAAGCCCGGCCCCGGTTGGCGTTGGTGTTCCACGGCGCCACCATCACGTGCGGCTGGCGGAAGTACGCGTTCAGATCCACGTCGTACTCGAACCGCGGCGACAGCAAGTACGGCAGGCCTTCCGGCAGCCCCTCCTCGTCCAGCCAGGCATCCACACCGCCCCACAACCGCACAATCTGTGGAGCAGACTCCGGACACTCAAGGTCGCGTCTCACGAAACACAGACGCCACCGCGAGCTACTCGTCACTCACGCAGCGTACCGAGACTCAGGCCGGTCAGTGACCGAAAGCGCACAAGTGGCCACCATGAGGAAGCGGGCGGGGAGGCGGACGACGCCCGCGCTGCGGGCGACGACGACGTGTCCGGCCTCCAGGGGCTGGCGCAGGGAGTCGAGGGCCTTGCCGGTGAATTCGGGTGCTTCTGCAACGGACGGGGAAGGCACCCGCTAGAAGCGCCTAACCCAAGGCACGAAAGTCGCAGGTCAGCACTTCCCCAGGAGCGTCTCTCATGCTCCACTGGAGAGTGCACCATGACCGATACGTCCCCTACCTCCCCTCGGGGAGTCTGCAACACCGCCATCTACGCCCGCTTGAGCCGCGACCGACGAGGGCTCAGCGAGAACGTCTCCATCCAGGTCAGCGAGTGCCGTGACTACGCGGACGAGAACGCCTGGCCGGTGGTCGGGGTCTTCCCCGACAACGACATCAGTGCCTCGAAGTACTCGAAGAAGCCCCGTGAGCACTACGACCTGCTGCTCAACGCCGTCAAGCAGGGCCAGGTCAACATCATCCTGATCACGGAGATGCCTCGGCTGTACCGGCGGCTGGAAGAGCTGCTGGAGCTGATCAAGCTCGCCGAGACGACCAAGCTCCAGCGCATCCAGACGACCGATGCCATCAGCTACAACCTCGACAGCGCCGAAGGCATCCACGCGGCGATCAACGCGGTCAACAACGCCATGTTGGAGGCGGCCCGTCTCTCCAAGCGCATCAAGCGCAAGCAGCGGGCCCGCGCTATTGAGGGGAAGTTCCACGGGGGCGGACGGCCCTTTGGGTACGAACCTGGCGGCCTGGTTATCCGCGAGTCAGAGGCTGGGGTCGTCCGGGAGTGTGCTCGGCGCTTCATCGCTGGAGAGTCCATCGGCGACATCACGCGAGACCTCAACGAGCGGGGCGTGCCGACCGCCACCGGCAAGCAATGGCGGATCGAGAACCTCCAGCGCACGATCATGAAGAAGCGGAACATCGGCGTGCGGGAATACGAGGGCCAGGAGTATCCAGCAGAGTGGCCGGCCATCCTCACCCGCGAACAGTGGGACCGCATGGAGGCCCAGCGCCTGAGCAAGGAGTGGCGCTGGCCCAAGACGCAGACTGGCGTACGCAAGTATCTGCTCACCGGCTTCATCTACTGCGGCCGGTGTGGTTCCAGGATGTACAGCGGCGGCCGGGGGCCGGAGGGCGGCCGACCGTCGCAGCGTCGGTATCGATGCCGGCCTCACGACAACTACGGCAACGCGAGCGGGTGCAGCAAGACCTTCCGTATCGCCGAGCCGGTCGAGTTGCTGGTGACCCAGGCTGTCTGGCAGGTCTTCGATGATCCGAAGGTCGCTGTGTTCCTCTCGCCGCAGGTCGATGAGGACAAGGTGCGCCGCTTGGTGCAGGAGTTTGAACGACGCAAGGGCAAGCTCGACCAGCTGGTCACCGACTACGCCACCGATGTCCTCAGCCGCGACCAGTTCATCCAGGCCAAGGGCATCGCCGAAGCCTCGGTCCAGGAAGCCCGAGAAGCCTTGAGCCACTACCAGAGCGAGACGTCCCTCGCCCACGTGCCGGCAACGCAAACGATCCGGGATGCGTGGGAGACCTCGGGCCTGGAGTGGCGGCGCAACATTCTGCGCCTGGTGGTCGACCGGGTCATCGTCCACCCCGGTCGACCCGGCACGAAGCGCTGGCATGGGTACCACTTCGATCCCGAGAAGATAGAGATCAAGTGGAAGTTCTAGCGCCTGGGCCGACGGCGAAGACGCCTTCTCGCTGACCGATAGGAGCTTCGAGCCGGACGCCGAGTCTGGGTGTTACTGATGGCCGACCCGGGGACGACCTTGTCGTGGCATCGAGCTGAGCGTCGTCTCGTTCGAGCGAACGGCAAAGGTGAGATCGGGCCGGAGAAGATCACTGTGGGACGGAGCGTCTGCTGCTCCGGCGGCACGATCCGAGTGGTGCTCGAATCGGAGGGCAAGTCGGCCGCGGTCGAGACCACGTACAAGCTGAAGTGACCGTGCCCGTCGGCTCGCCGGAGTGGACGGGCAACGCGGAGTTGTTAGCGCCAGCTAGCGCGGGTCAGCTCTGCTTCGCTTCCCATATTTTGACGGTTGTCTGTGCTGTATTCGCAACGGCATTCACCGAATTGAGCTTGATGAGTACTGGACGCCGGGCGTCGGTTAGCATGCAAGCGCTAGCACCGACGGGTAAAGAAATCGGATGCGTGGCTTGAGTCTTCGCCAGCAGAGTGCACTCCGTGATGTCCGGAATCCTCCCATTCGATATAATGGCCAAGTCGGCGCTACCAAATGTGGCAGACTTATTGTCGCTATTTACGCCATTAAAGGAAATATCCCAACCAGAGTCGTTCTGCTCTGGCGGGACTACGTCTAGATCGTGATGCCCTGTGAAGAGCAGCCGTCCTGACCAGCGAATGGCAGACGAATCGGGCACAGAGGGGGCGTCGGTCGAAGTGTCCGATGAGCTCGTTGCGCCGGGCGGGACCGCTGTGACGGTAGTGCTCGTGGTGACGGTCGCCGTAACAGTTGCAGAAGTTCCTGTTGGTGAATTGACCCCTGCCGCCGGCAGGCCAATAAACCCTACAAGGAACGTGAGTGCTGAAACCGCGGCGCCGATCAAGGAAGCCACGGCAGTCCAATGCTCGGGCGTCTTGCGGGGGCGCGGCGTGCCACTGGTCGTTGGAGTTGAATAAGTCATGACGATCGCCCCCCGAAATGCACCTTGAATCTGATGGTCCCACTCCGGCTGTCCGCAGCACCTGTCTCAGCTAGGATTGTTACAGTCAGGACCGGTGGCATTCCGTAATGCTATGGCCAGGGATGCCTCGGCCGTTAACAGGTCGATGCAATGCGCCCTTACCTGCTAGCGGACCCGATTCAGATCGTCGCCCCAAAAGCGAGCAGCGATAATCCTGGCAGGTTCACAGCTGATACATATTCCCTTCCAGCCACTCCCGCTGCTCTGCGCTCAGCCCTATCGCACCGTCCAGATGGATGTACCGCACGTCCGCTTTGGCCAGATCTACCTCAGTCAAGTTCGCCTCTGTGAAGTTGGTAAAGGTGAGATCAGATCCAACGATATTCGCCCCTGTTAGATCTGCCCCAGTGAAATTCGTCTTGACAAGCCTCGCTTTGTCAAGCCTTGCTCCAGCGAGGTTCGCCCCTATGAACTTGGTGGTAAATAGGTTCGCCCCAGTCAGGTTTGCCTCAGCGAGATTGGCGCCCGTGAGCTCTGCTCCAAAGAGATCGGCGTGTGCCAAGTTTGCCCCGCTGAGATCCGCTCCAGAGAAGCTGGCACGCCTCAGATCTGCCCGATAGATCCCAGGAATATAAAAACCCCTATGGGACCACACATCGGCTCCTGTGAGGATCGCACCAGCCAGGTGGAGCCCGGATAGGTCAACGACGGCGCTGGAGATATAACCCCGCTGCATGGAACGGACTAGGAGGGTGATGGCCTGTTGGACATCGGCTTCGGGTTTAGATGGCAGAGCCGCTTGGCTTCGCGGTTTGAGGGTGCGTTGCCGAGCTGCTCGGCGTGCAGCCGCGACTCTGTCAGTTGTCGAAGACCGCGTTCCCTCTGCGCGTGGGGCACGCTGCCGAATGAACTCGTTGAGGACTTGCACTATTTGGAATGACTGATCCGGGGCATCCTTGATGATCTGCTCCAGGGCGAGAAGACCGCCCATGCGTCCGTACATCTCCTCAGAGCCGAGATGTTCGAGTGCCTTTGTGAAGCGGTCGGTGACCTGGCCCCGAAGGCTGAGACGGTAGTTGAACGCGGTGAACAGCAATGCGACGCCGGCACCGAAGACCGCCGCAAGCTGCACGATCGCGGTCCGAAATCCTGTGACCAGGGCGGCGGAACCGTCCTGCAAGCCCGTCCTGCTGAGGTACTCGCCGTCGACCCACCACGGCCCGCGCCAGATCAGCACGAGTACGACGGCAACGAACACCCCCACACCCACGCCGGCGAGCAGCAGCGACAGCCGCGCTCGTGTCCACATATGCACTAGAAGTACCTTGTGGCGAATCTTCATGACCCATGACAGCGCGGTGACACGTATCCACGCCAGACTGTCAGCAGTGCCACACGAGATCGACTTACGCGCCCCCGGCCGCCGATCAACCTTAGGGACGGCGTCGATGGGCGGGCGCATGAGCCAGCGCACGCGCCCCCACGGCGCCTCGGAAGTAAGCGAGCATCCATATCGCTGGCCGCGAGGAGCCTTATCTACCCTCCGAAACGCCATGGCCAAAGGCGTCATGATCGAGCACATTCGCCGACAGATCACTCGGTTGGAAATTCCACCTAAGCGATCAAAAGAAATGTCCGGTTTGACTTCATATGGGCCGCGAGTGAAACGATTCTGCTTTGGCCATCGGTTTGCGAATTCCTGAGAACCGCCATGCCGGTTCGATATGTCGGCTTGATGACGAGCTGCCCGCACACTCCAAGCAGACCGCGATGCACTAGCCTTCGGTTGGACTCAAGGCGGCTGTCGTTCTGTGCCTCTGCGAGTGGGGTTCTACCGAGTGCGCGCCTGGAGACTTCTCCCACGGGGAAGCGCCACTCAAACTCCTTATACGGGCGGTATGAGCGAAGGGTTCAACGGTCAATGGCGCGTAAGGTTTCGCGCGAGCTCTCCGGGCGGACGATCCGTCGAGATCAGGTGGAATGCCTCGTTGAGGCGGTGGAACGTGCGTTCCCCTCATCTTCAGAGCGCGAGTTCTCCATAGCCATTGGGGACGTCGTCCATACGGGCACGTCCCTTGACGGTGCCATGAGAGCAGCAGGCCGACCAACCGTCGTCGACAACTTGGCGATTTCCGACCGGGTCGGGGCCAAGGTCTTTGTTTTTGAGGCTAAGCGAGCTCGGATCAAGATCAAGGCTGAAGGGGGCGAAGAGCACTTCCCGGTGGGGTTCTGCGAGGACGTCCAGGCGATCCTTCGGACCCGCACCATGCGGCTGCGCCAGCTCCTGCCTGCCCGCATGCGGCGCATCACCGACTGGTGTTTGCCGGTCGAAGCGGTCCTGGCTGCCATCGCCATCCTGATCGCGTCGGTCACGGCCGGGTGGCCGACGGCCCTCGCCGTCACCGGCATCTCCGCGTTTGTGCTCCTGACCACCTGGGTCGCGCGGCGGCGCTTTTCGACCTACATCTTGCTCAAGGACGATGCTCGGGAGCCCTGGAAGCGGACAGAGAAGCTGGCCCTCGCGGGCACCCTCGTGGGCCTGACCGTCCCGATCGTCGTAGCCCTGATCGTGAACGGTCCGAACTGGTTCAAGGACAACGGCCCACCGGCGACACCGAAGTCGGGCTCCACCGGGCATGCCGCAGGCTCCTCTGAGGGCGCAGGCTCGCGCGCCGCAACCCCTGGCTTGTCGCGTGACAGCGAGCGCTCGCCGCTGACGAAGGTGACGGTCGAGCCCGCGGTGGGTGTGGCCGGCGAGGCCTTCACGCTGAGCGGCAAGGGCTTCGAGCCGGGCGCGGAAGTCTGGGTGTCACTGCTGGCGGGGCCGGGGACGACCTTGTCGTGGCATCGAACTGAGCGCCGTCTCGTTCGAGCGAACGGCAAGGGTGAGATCGGGCCGGAGAAGATCACCGTGGGGCGGAGCGTCTGCTGCTCCGGTGGCACGATCCGAGTGGTGCTCGAATCGGAGGGCAAGTCGGCCACGGTCGAGACCACGTACAAGCTGAAGTGATCAACAACGCCCGACGGCTCGGTAGATCGGTGCCGTCGGGCATCTCTATGGCCCATCTACATGCCGAGAACCCGGTCCGCACGTGCCCACAAGCCCTGCCTGTTCCCCGCGCGGGCCGGGCACAATCCTCATTCTTCCCTGATCTCCATCGGCTTCACATTGGGGCTGCTGGTCGCCAGGGGCGAGTAGATCACCTCTCTAACACCCCGTTGATCGTAGGTCGCTAACCACCACAGGCGTTAACTTGCATTCCGGCTACAGTCCAGCAAGAGAGCAAAAACGGAGTTTTCCCGACTACCTTGACCACTGCGCCGTAGCAATTCACACAAGACACCGCAAACATTGACGCGTACGACACCCTGATTTCCATATCCCAACGTGGGAGCATTAGGGGATGACTCGCAGATTAATGCGGTGGCAGCGCTTGCGTGCGCCTGGCCTGGTGATAGCCGTCGTGGCCACAGTCTTCGTCAGTCTCATACCTGGCGTAGCCGAGGCCGACATCAGGCGCCCCAACAACGCCGAGACCGAGATCGAAAGCTACTACCGAGAATTCCTCGGCCGCCCCTCCGATCCCGGTGGCTTCACGAGCTATCGCGACCGAATGTGGAGCGACTGCAAATTCGGAGTACTCGCCGCCGGCATGATGATCGGCGACAGCCAAGAGGCGCACAACCGACTTCGCTCGCCTCGTCCCTTCGTGGCAGCGATGTACCGGGCGTTGCTCAACCGTAACGCCGACCCCGGCGGCCTCCAGACCTACGTCAACGTCGTTAACACTCGCGGCTATCGCTGGGCGATCAGAGACATCCAGGCTTCTGGAGAGTTCCACAACCGGCTTAACGCGATGTGCCAGGGCCGACGGGGCTCCATGACGCAAAACGAGCTCAAACCGGACCAGGCTGTCTCGGCAGCCATCGGCATCAACGACGCAGGGATGACCCTCATCAAGGCATGCGCCGTCGGCTCGGTCATCGGTCTCGTCGGTGGCCTGACGACGAGGGGTCTGTACGAGGCAGGTAAAGCCATCAAGGCTGCAAAGCTAGCCTTGGGCGCGGCCATCCAGAAGGGCGCCGCAGGAGACTGCCTATCGGCCTATCAGGTCCTTCAGGCCGCCGACGACGTCGTGGAATCCGCCCGCTATGAACCCGCGGCCACGAGTCCTGGCTACAACAACCCCACCTACGTGTATTTGAACCAGTGGCACGCATGGAAATGGAATGGCCGCTGGTGTCATGTCCAGATGGGTGCTGGCTCATCGGCGCCCGAACGCTCGTGGCGCGAAGTTAAATTCCGCTGCTGATACGGCGATGGGCGCCACCTCGGCGCCATGGATCATGGCTGCGGGGTGGACGGGGTGTCGAGCAAGAGCACCCCGTCCACTGGGCTGGTCAGGCCTCCGGTACAGCGGTCAGGGGATCACGAACGTCACGCTGTACTTCGCTCGTGTCACCGCGACGTACAGCTTGAAGCGCCCACCGTCAGCTAGCTCGACCTGGCGGTTTTGGTAGTACTTGATCATCGGCTCGGTTGGGAAGATCAGCACCCGATCGAAGGTGCAGCCCTTGGACTGCCCGAAGTTCATGGCCGGCAGGTCTTGCGTGTTGGTCCGCTTGTCCCATCGCAGAACGACCGGGTTGTATCTCTCGACGTAGGCAGCCACCTCAGTCGGCGTGATCGTGGAGACGCCGTCATGACCGGTGATCTCGGTGTTCTTGGAGACCGTTCTCGGCAAATCCGGGAAGAGGTCGTCGGCGAAGTCGCAGATCTCCTGGTTGCAGCGATAGCTTTCGGCGCGATGATCGACTTGGCAGGTGTCCTTACGCTCGGCCAACCAGTCCGCGATACCGCTGCCCTTGTACCTCTTGTTCTTGGTCGCGTTGTTTGTCGCGAAGGTGGCCTGTCGAGGATCACCAACCATGGTGACTGCGACCGGCGACTTCAGCAGGAGGTCGAGGAGTTCGAGGTCGTAGCCGGCGAGGTCCTGGACCTCGTCGACGTAGATGTGATCGAAGATCTCGGCCAGCCGGTTGATGACTTTGCCACCACTCCGACGGTCGGCCTCGTAGGCAAACGCAGCCACGGCGTCACGGAACATGTCGCCGTTGGAGTCGAGGTAGTACCGCTTAACGTTCGTCTTGGGGATGAACCTGTTGCGCTCCCTGACGAAGTTCAACCCACGCATCACCCCAACCTCGTCGAGCACAGCGCTTTGGTAGGGGCGGGCGCATTGGTTCAGTAGGAACGTGAACCAGGTCATGACGGTGACGTGGCCGGGCAGCATCCCCGTGCCGCCGCTCAAGCGCTCCACCAGCTGGTTCACGTTCTCGGTCGTGTATGTGGTCACGAGCACGCGTTGGGTGGGGTCGCTGAGTACGCAGTCGACGATGTGCTGCGTCTTGCGAGAACCGGCGGCAGCCAGGACGGCCAGGTTGTTATGCGACGGCATCGGCAATGTACCCCGGCATGGTGATGGTCTCGGTGGTCTCGAAGACAGCCAGCGCGCAGGTGGTCTTGCGCGCCTTCATGAACGCGAGCAAGTCGTCGTCCGTGGTGAAGGCCTGTCCGAAGATGGTGTTGAGCTTGGCGCGGCCGTTGGCTTTGAGGAGCTGCGGTTCCAGCGTCGGGAAGTCCTTGTCCTCGCCCACATGCACTGAGATGTTCGGGTAGCCCGCGAAGCTGTCGTAGCGGGCCTTCACCTCGGCCGCGTCCTTGTGGTCGTTGTCGGTGACGACGGCAACCTTGTTGTGCTCCAGCAGGGAGGCGATGTCGAGGAACCGTTTGAAGGACAGACCGCGGATGTTGAGGACGTCAACGCCGGCTTCAGCTGGCAGGCAGCCGTGGGCGTCGCGGTAGGCGCGCTGAACGATTAGCTCGTCGGACGGACCCTCGACCAGGATCGAGCGGCGGGCGAGCACGACGCGCAAGGTGTCATAGCCCGACAGCTTGCGGAAGTAGTCCCGCGTGCCGGCCGGCAGACTGGACAGGCGGAAGCCTTGCTGCGCGGACAGCAGGACGAGGTTCTCCAGGCCCAACTTGTTCAGTACGTACGAGCTGTGCGTGGTGATGAAGACCTGCTTGCCCTCACACTTCGTGCTGATCTTGTGGATCAGCTTGCCAAGATTCGGGAACGACAGGTGGTTCTCCGGTTCCTCGACCAGGACAACGTGCGCCTCTTCCACCTGCTTGTT
The DNA here is from genome assembly GCF_002846415.1 of Streptomyces sp. TLI_146. NCBI lineage: Bacteria > Bacillati > Actinomycetota > Actinomycetes > Kitasatosporales > Streptomycetaceae > Streptomyces > Streptomyces sp. TLI_146. The sequence goes on along the minus strand of NZ_PJMX01000001.1, from coordinate 6,410,172 downwards.
CAAGGCCAGGAGAATCTTCAAGGTGCTCTGCTCCCCCTTGCCGACGAACTGGAACGGCAGGTCGTCGAGGTGAGGCACGATGTTGCTCTCCCAATTGGACTTCTGGGAGACGTCGATGTTCAGGGTCAGCTCGCGGTCACTGACCTCGCGCCGGCCGTCACGCAGCTTCTCGTTGATCTTGACGATGGCCTCGTCGCTGACGAAGTTCTCACGCAAGCTGCGATAGGCCCGAGCCAGCTCGACCCGCTCGCCGGTCTCCAAGCTCTGGCTGATGATGCCGTTGAGGTAGTAGTCGACGCCACTCTGGAGGTGGATGTTGGCCGCGTCGATCAAGGAGGCCGTGGCAGGGATACGTTGGAAGGTGATGCCGTTGCCGCCGAAGTCGAGCCAGTCGACCTTGTAGTACTCAGTGGGCACCAGCCGGACCTGCGCTGGGTTCTTGATGAACTCGCGGTACTCCGCCTCGTAGTCAGGGTTGAGCGACGCCCGGATGCGGACACCAGGCTCGTCGCTCTTGAGGAGGTTGTTGGTCCCCTTCAAGGTCGGCGGCGCCGTCTTACCGTCCAGGAACAGGTCGATGACGATCTCGGGCGGCCGCGCTACAGCACCATCCCGTAAAGCCGCGATGTACTCGTCGACAACGTCCTTGTTGAACAGGTACGGCGAAAGCTCGTGCGCTAGGAGTCGACCGTGGATGCGACCGGTCAGCGCGAGGCCAATGGCTTCCAGGAGGGTCGACTTCCCCCGGTCGTTGTCTCCGACCAAAATGTTCATCTTCGGATCGAACTCAAGCGTGAAATCTTGGAACGTCCGGTAGTTCTTGATGATGATCTTGCTGAGCACGATCCCCCCGGATTACATATGTTCCATTTTACGATCACCTGGCGATTTCTACGAGCCCAAAGTGAGCACCAGAGACAGGAGTTGCCCTATATGCCTACTGATATGACCGGAGCTCCGGAGCGTAGCAGGCACATAAGGGAGCCGCCACAAAACGACCAAAGTGCATGCAATCGAACTTTTGTTCAATCTGGCCACAAGGATCTATCGAAAGGCAGCGCGCCTAGCCACTGGATGCCCGACAATCGCCTTCTGATCAAGGAGATGCGATGGCTGTGGACATGAAGTTCGAGGATGGCACGCTGCTACGGCTGAGGTCGCCGGAGCCGGGCGGGATACCGGCTATCTCCCTCATGCCAGGACTTGGCGCTCACCGCCTGGCCGTGCGCGTCGAGATTGAACGGCTGAACGTCGCTGAGGGCATCAACCAGGCCATGCTGTCAGGAGAGCTGCGGGCGACGGACGGCCGGGGTTGGGTGGGATCGTTCTTGCCAGCGCCAGTGCCGCTGCGGACCAAGGCGAACGTGAGGACCGTGGACCTGATCATCCCAGTCACCTCCGAGCAGGTGCTGGCGCTGGAGCAACACCGCAACGGCCAGGACCTAGCAGTCACCCTCGATGTTGAAGGGGCGCTGCCACAGACTGGGGGCTATCCGTTCGCCCATGCCCAAGAACAGCGGCGCATCCCGGCCAGCGTCTGGGAGAACCAAATCGAGCAGCTGGGCCTGGCAGTGTCGTTCACCATCACGGTGCCACTGCCCCTAACCGGCGGGCCCCTGGCCGCTGCCGCGGGGCATCTGCGAACTGCGGACCGTCAGATCACGGCCGGCGAGTACCCCGATGCCATCCGCGAGACCCGGCTGGCGGTGGACGCGATGCGCAAGCTGAACATCTGGCCGCAGAACGGCGCCAAGAAGCGAGACGACCAGGACCAGGGAGACCGGTACGGAGTTCTGCTCGATCGACTGGCGGATCAGGCGGATGGCTACGGCGAGTTGCTGCGGGCTCTGTTCAACCAGGCGAGCGGGCCTCAACACAACGACGGCCCGATTGGCAGCGCCGCGTGGGTACGAGACGACGCCATCACGCTCAACGGTATGGCAGCCTCGCTACTTCACCGGCTCGCTGAAGAGGTCCGGACGGGGCGCCAGTAGGCGAGCCAGTCATGGGCGAGCCAGGCCCAAGACTTCGCTCGTAGGGCTGCTTACGCCCGGCTGAACTGGGCAGATGCGTAGCTGGGGTTCTAAGCGCTTGACGGCTCGTCCCTGTCAGTTCGGGCATCCGGCCGAGTTGTAGATGAGCAATCCGGTGCCAACTTCGCGGAAGTTCCGCGCCAGTCCTGCCTGGTGGATCTCGCGCAGTTCCTAGTGACTGACGTTGATCTTCGCTGCAGGGAGTTTCTTGCACCTCATCAGGGGCGTGCGATCCGCCGGTTCGCAACCAGATATTGATTCCGCCGGACCCTTTCTCGGCGCCCACCGTGTGCTGCCCACCATGCTGTACTCATGCACACGGGTGGAAGGCGCCGAACGGCATTCACTTGCGGGACGATCGTGGCGTTGGCGGTTGTGCTGGCGCCCTTCTTGGACCAGCCGATACCCAAGGCCAAAGTGGGGGACATCGACCCACTTGGCGCAGCCATCGGGTTGCTGGCGTTAGTCGTCAGCATCTGGGCCGGGTGGCTGTCCGTGCGGACACTGCGGTGGCAGGAGACCGACGTGACCACGGCAGCGGCGCTGCTGGCCAGAGCGGTGTTGGTCGCGGAGAGCGACGCGCGGCGCCAGTTGCTCGGCGCCCATGACAAGACCATCGACGTGGAGTTCGACTTCCGTCCTGCCGCGGCCCATGACGCCATGGGCGCTGCTCTACTCGGGCGCCTGGCGGAAGTGGTGGCATATTACCGGCAGTTACGCCCACGTCGGATGGTTATCACCGGAGCACCAGGGGCGGGTAAGACAGTGCTGGCCGTGGAACTGATCCTGGGACTGCTGGAAGACCGGGCGCCCGAAGATCCCGTGCCTGTGCGGCTATCAGCCGCCGCTTGGGACACCGATCAACCAGTGGAAGCATGGCTATCGACGCGCTTGAGCGAGGTATACCGGGTGCCGCCCGCCACGGCCACGGCATTGGTCGCCGCTCACCGGGTGCTGCCGGTGGTGGATGGTCTGGACGAGATGGACGACGGTCCCGCTCTGGTCTATGCCTCCCGTGCCGGCCGGGCTCTGCGTGCGCTGAACGCCTATCAGCACGGGCGAGGCAAGGCGGAGCTGGTGCTCACCTGCCGCAGTGATCAGTACCAGGCGCTGGAGGCGATGCGAATATGGGTACAGGATGCCGCGCACGTGGAGATCCGCCCGGTCAGCGCCGTCAAGGCACGTGACTTCCTCAACCGCAGGGTCAGCGAACTGACTCGATGGCGGCCCGTGCTCCATGAGCTCGGTCACCATCCGTCGGGACTGCTGGCCCAAAGCCTGTCCACACCCTGGCGGCTCACGCTGGCGGTGACCATCTACGAACAACGCGACCCACGCACCGGCATCTACGTGCACAACCTCGAAGATCTGCTCGCCCCAGACCTGAACGCCCTTGAGGCGATCCGTGACCACCTTCTGCGTCTGTTTATCCCGGCTGCCACCGCCCTGCATCCTCGCCCCAAGGGCGCCTCCTACACGCCGGACCAGGTCCATGCCTGGCTCGCCGTCCTCGCCGGCTACCTGGATAACAACATCGCGACTGGGCGGAGTGCGGCGGGCAGACCGCTGCCGAGCACCGATGTGGTCCTACACGAACTGTGGCCCCTGGCAGGATTGCGCCGCCCTCGCCTGGTCCACGCAGCAATGATTGTTGGGGCGTGGAGCATGGGTGCCGCCGCCATCGCGGCTCATGCGGCTACATCCTCCACCTCGGTGTATCTCCTCATCCTCACCGTCTCCATATGGGCTTTGGCAGCCTTCTGGCCGGCGTTCGTGGCGTGGCAGGGCGTTTGGCCCGAGGCGACCCGAGCAGACCTGTACCGATTGCGGACGCGCTCTGGAGCGCGCCACCTGTCGTCCGGTCTTCCCGTCGGACTCGCCGGAGGAAGCGTCGCGGGGATCGGCGTCGAGTTGGCCGCCGGTGTCCCCGCCGGAGTCTCGGTAGGGGTCATGACCGCGCTCGCCGCCGGGCTCGCGGCCGGGCTCGCGGCCCCTGGGAGGATCGAAGCGGGTGACCCGAGGGACATGGTGCGCGACGACCTCGCGTTCGGCCTGGGGTTCGGCTGTGCTGCCGCGCTCGCCGCCGGGCTCACGGGCGGCCTCGCCGGGCTTACGGGCGGAATCGCGATGGCGCTTGCCGGTGCGTTCCTGGGCGGGGTGGCGGGCAGACGATTGGGCAAGACCACATCTGGGGTCATGTTCGGCCTGACAGGAGGTGGCGCGGTCACTTTCCTGGGAACGCTCACGACCGAGCATGCTGGCCTGCTCACAGGCGTGCTCACAGCCTGGCTGATAGGCGGACTCGCGATCGGGATCGGGGGCGGCCCCGTCCTGGGCATCACGGGCGGGCTGGCCGGGACACGGTATATCGCCCTGTTGTTGTGCACCCGGCGGTGGAATGACCAGTGGCTGCCCTGGCGGCTGGGGCAGTTCTTGAACTGGTGCTACGAGGCGGCCCTGATCAGAGTGGCCGGCGGAGGCTACCAATTCCGCCATCGAGAACTGCAGGACTACCTAGCCCGGAACCCGATCCCGTAGGCAAGACGCACGGCGCCCGGCGGCGGGTTCGGCCGGCGAATCCTTCTCGCTGACCGGTAAGGGCTTCGAGCCGGGTGCCGAGGTCTGGGTGCCACTGCTGGCAGGTCCGGGGACGACCTTCTCGTGGCATCGGGCGGAGCGCCGTCTCGTTCAAGCGAACGACAAGGGTGAGATCGGGCCGGAGAAGATCACGGTGGGGCGAAGCGTCTGCTGCTCCGGCGGCACGATCCGGGTCATGGTCACCCCCGAGGGGAAGATGACCGCCGTCGAGACGACGTACACGCTGAAGTGATCAACAACGCCCGACGGCTCGGCAGATCGTGCCAGGCGGACCTATGCAGTCACCGCACTAGAGACCGAACCCGCGTCCCAACGAGGGGTTTTCGGGATCCGACGGAGGTTCCAGTCTGCGGTTCGGGCTTCGTGGGGAATGCTCTGACAGCGATTCGTTCAGATCACGCGCGCTCGCGACGCTTGGGCGCCGTTCGTCCGGTGCGATCGGGTGCAGCGCTTCCGCAGACGGCGAAGACGGCGGAGAACGACGCTCCCTCCTCGACCCGCTCCTTGGCGCTGGCCTGGCACCGCGCTGCCTGACTCGGGATAGTTCGGGCCACTCGCTCGACACGCGCAGCACCAGGTGGGCCGCTCACCTGTGCATTGCCCGCCACGACTCGCACAGCGAAGTCCCGTGCGACATGCGCTTGATTGCCCGGTTCACGGGTCGGGAGAGATTGTTTGAGACTGTGAAACTGAGGGCGAAGGTACAGGATGCGACGAAGAAGTAGTGGGAGACGGGCTGGCGCACTCCGGGCAGGTACCTCGCCTATCTGATGTATGCCCAATCTTGAGATTGAAGCTTGCAAACAGTCCGAGAGCCACGAGGGCGAGCGCGCCACATGCCAGGTGAGCGGCAGCAATTCTCATCAGTGGCTTGTCATATGGATCAACCTTATATCGAGACACGGAGAGCATACTGATCATTCTCCCCATCGCTGCTAGCCCAAGAATGAAAGCCAGAAGCAAAAAGAAGAGCCCTACATAGAACAACCAATCAGTGTCCGACCCGAGAAGGCCGACCAAAATGGTCACACTGAGCACAAAGATTGTTGCGGTTCCTGTGATGGTTGTCGAAAGATACGCAGCAACGACAGCCACCCCCGAGCGCAAGTCCTCAGAAGTAACGCGGCGCCCGGCTCTACGTTGCAACGCAGGACCGGCGCGACGCAGGGGCGCTGGCCGTTTCTTTGACCTCTTGCTCCGAGCCACAGTCGCCGCTAGGCGCGATTGTTCTTCTCGCCATCAACCGGCCAAAGGCAAAGAGCCGATCGAAACTTAATCCTGAGCGCCGCCGCGATCACCGGCAGGTCATCTTCCTTAATGTACTCCGGCCGAAAGAACTCTAGACCGGTGCGAATATAGTGCTCAAGGTCCGCTCGCGTGCGCACGAGATCCAGCGCACCAGGATTCGCCTCTTGCACCTTATTCCACTCGCCCTCCTCCACCAGAACATAGTCAAGAATAAATGACTTAATGGAAGGGCTGATCGACAGGCCGGTGTAGCCCGTGGTCTTCATACAATGGTCAACGACCTCGGAAACGAACTCGTCACGATTAACGGACTTCACTGCGGCTCCACAGTTCGACGGCGTACCGGGAATCCGTCCCCCCTGATCTCGCCTCACTAAACCAGTGACCACCGAAAATCACTCATCAGGAGCAGCCCTCAAAAACTGCAAGGCACACAATGAAAAGGCAGCCAAGGAAAGTCCCTGACTGCCCGCTTGGGAAGCCTTAGTGATGGTGGGAGAATATCATGCCGAGAAGCAGGGCAACGAAGAGGCCAAGCGACAGCGTAATAACCAGCCAGAGCCTAAGTCCCGGCCAAATAGCACCCTGCCCCCTTTCGTTAAAGATAATCGCGTGCAGCTTCATGCTCCAGCTCCATGTGGCGAGTCGTGCAGGTAAGCGATCACCGCGCACGCCCGCCCCGCATGGAGCTGGCGAGGCGAGTTGATCACGCGGGGCCGCGAGGGCCGCCTATCCATGTGAAAATGGTTTTCAAAATGGATGCCGCGATTGTAGCAAGCTTTGTGTTGCTAAACAAGTAGTCCGGCCTGAATTCCAGCAGGGATGGGGCGCGATGGAATTGCCCTCAGCGATTCACCACGCAGCACAATCCGGAAGAAGCGCTCTCGACAAATACGGTGATCTAACGGTCGGGGTCACGGAATCATCGAAATGCTTGGAAAAAGACCCGTGCCCCCGAACGCGGCCAGGCGTCGAGGGCGTAGCGGGTGAATCAGAGTGCCAAGTGGAGGTTTCCCACCTGAACCGGCGTACAGCCGTAGAGGCAGTTAACCGTCCGGACGGCTACGGTCCAGCGGATGCGTGGGTCTGTGTAGGCCACTTCTTCGGCGCCTTGTGACGTGCGTTCAAGGGTCCACTGGTTGTGCACAATGCCCATAACCCCCCAGGGGATGGAGTGTGTGACCCACGCCGCGACGTATCTCCCCTTGAGACGAGGACAGCTCACGACTGCTTCCGGCGCACAGGAGGTACAAACAGGGGGTGCGCTGGTGCGTTCGCTCTCCTGGATGTTCAGGCCGTCGAGGCTGCGGGCAATGTAGAGCTGCCGCTCGAAGTGCTCTTCCAGGGTCGAGCCACCGCAGACCTGGCAGAGCATGTCCAGCATGGCCCTCCGTTGCCGCAGGGCGTGGACCGCAGGAAAGTCCGGGTCACCCTTTCCACGGGCGAGGCCCTGGCGGACCCACAGCACGCCGTTGGTGTCACGGTCGTACAGGGTCTCCTGCTCGTACCCGAGGTGGCTCCCCCTAGCGTCACGCCGAAGGGTGACTGGAGGGATCGTCATCTTCTCCGGACTCCAGGTCGTGATCCAGGGGACGGTAAGACCGTTGCGCTCGTATCGAGTCTTGGAGGAGGCGAGGGGCATTGAACGTACTTTCGCTCTCACGGGCGACGTCAATCGCCCTAACCTGCAACGTGGTTGGGGCTGGACTCGACGCTCCGCACCCTCGAAGAACGGAAACGTTTCCCGAGGTCTGGGCGTCTAAATGGGCCGATAGATGAGGCGAGTGGTGGTCATCACCCAGAGTCCGCGGCCTTCGAGTACAAGCACGCGCCCCGTGCGGCCGCCCCTACCGCGAAGGTCTGACACCCGGTGGTAGGACCCGTTAAGGAAGACGTAGTCCCCCACCTTCATCTGGTCAGGGGTCCTGCGCTGAGGTGCTGTTCCTGCGGGCGGCGGGGCCCACCGTGTGTGCGCTTCCACGGGCCCCTTGGGCGCCGTCACGCCCCCTCCTCAGGCGACCCCTTCTCCGCCTGACTGCCGGTGGCCGGCTCTCCCGGCCAGTGACGTTCCAGAGCCCTGGTCAGCCGTTCAGCGGCCGGGATGTCACACGGGCCAAGGGTGAGTACCGGGTGCTCCAGGGCGCCGGCCTTCAAGCTCATGTGGCGGAGATTCACGCCGACCGCCAGCAGGGCGGTGTAGAGACTGGTGTACGCAGCCTGAGCACGTTCCTGGGAAACGGGCTCCGAGTGGATCGGGCTCTGCTGCGGCTCGCGCTTAGGGAGGGCGCTCTGCTTGGTTAGCGGTCTCGTCTTGAGCGCCATTTCGGTCTCAGTCGCCATGATGTTCATGAGGAGTGCTCCTCGATGCATGGGCAGCCGACCGCCAACGGCAGGGTCGCCGGAGGCCAGCTGGTGAGGTGGGTATCGCCCGGTCCTGCTTGGGGGGACCGAGCGGCGTGTCCTCACCGTAGGGAACCGGGGAAGGCGGCCTCAACGAAGTTGCGTGTTATTGCGGAGCTAGTTCAAGGCGTCGATCGCCGCACGGATCAGCGAGCGTGCAGGGTCGCCGTAGACGGCCATCTTCGACAGCGCCGCGAAGGCCTTGCGGTAATCAGCAAGTTCCCGCGGTTGGACGACGTTGATCTCCGCCGTCAGGGTTTCCACGAGGATGCGGGCGTCGAAGGCGTAGAACGCCTCCAGCGGCCAGACAGCGCGCTGCGCAGTGAACGGAATGATGCCGAGCGAAACGGACGGCAGTCGCATGACGGTCATCAGGTGGTCCAGCTGGCCGGCCATCGTCTCGGGATCACCGACCCGGGAGCGAAGCACCCACTCCTCCATGAGCACAACGAAGCGGTGAGCGCCTTCGTAGAGGAACCGGCTGCGGGCAACACGGGCGGCCACGGCATCGGCGACGTCGTTCGGCGTGCCCTGAAAGTCGGTAATGGACTGCATCAGAGCCGTGGCGTAGGCAGGGGTCTGGAAGAACCCCGGAACGACGTTGGAGACGTAGGTGCGGCACATGCCGGCCTGCTCGTGCAGCGTGTACCAGTCCTCCTGGACGCGCCTCATGCCGTCGCTGTGCAGACGGCGCCACTCCAGATACATCGAGTCAACGGCGCGGGCAGTGGCGATGAGGTCAGCCGCCTGGCCGTCAGCGCCGCAGGCGGCACACCACGCCCGGATGTCCGCATCGGACGGGGCGATCTTGGCTCGTTGGATGCGGGTGGTTTTCGCCGGATGCCAGCCGCACCGGGCGGAGAGTTCCTTCCCAGTGAGGCTGGCGTCCCTGCGCAGGTGCTGCAAGCGCGCAGCAAGCGCCTCGCGGGCTGCCTGGGCGCTGGATGAGGGAGAGGTGGGCATGGAGGTGCTGCGCGGTCAGACGATGTACTTCTCGTGGGGCGTGGCCCGATTCCAAACCGTCTCGAACGCTGCGGCGACCATCTTGACCGTCGCGGGGTCCTCGTTGAACTCGAAGCCCGGGTCAGCCCAGTTGCCGTCACCAGTGAAGAAGTGGAACAGCACGAGGCGGTCGTCGATCAGCCAGAGGTCGTTGCCGGGTAGTGCGATGTTCGAGGCCTTCCGGCGGGGGAGCCAGCGGACCTGCTCGCCGGCATCGAGGTTCAGGGGCGTGACGGCGTGCTCCCACCGGATGTAGTCCGTGACCGGCTCCGAGACAATCCGGGCTCGGCGCATGACGACACCTCGACCAACCGTCTCCTTCACGAGGCCCAGCCATTCGGGCCACCACGATGCCGTCGGGTCGAGGTCGACCGTGCCGGTGAGCTTGAACTGTTCGAACTCCTCTGCTTCGTCACCGACGCCGTAGGCGTCACGCATCTCCAAGTGGACCGCGCTCCGCCGTGCGCTCCTTAGCAGGGCGGTGAAGTCCGGCACGTTCTGCGACATCGCAAGCCTCCCTCAAGATCGGCACCATGCGCACGGGAATCCGTACGACGGCCTCGTGGTCGGGTATGCCCCGCGTGTGCCCCGGGACCCAGTCGGTGCCGCAGATCGTGGCCTCCAGTCGGGCGTCGGCCTTCCAGCCCTGTACGACGATCTCCGCCGCCTCGTCCTCGATCCACACCGTCGGCGAGCCACCCCCGCCGGTGTTGGGGTCGATCCCGACGAACTCTAGGTCCATGATTCCCTCCCGTAGCAAGCCGGTTGCGCGTTCTTGCGCGTGGTACCAGTCAAAACCTGCTGGACCGTCCGGACTACGTCCCGCCGACGGTCTGCACAACCTGTGCCTGGATCGGCAAACTGTGTGCCATGACCGCGTTAGGCGAGGTACTGAGGCGCGCACGACTGATAAAACGACTGTCCCAAGACGGGGTCGGCGCGTCAGTGGGCTACTCGGCATCGTGGGTATCCCGGGTGGAGACCGGCAAGATCATTCCGGATGGCGTGACTCTCGCCGCGCTGTGCGATCTCCTGGAGCTGTCCAGGGACGACGTGGGACTGGAAAGGGACGACGTGCACCGCCGAACAATGCTGACCCTGGGGCTGGGCGTAGGTGTCGCCGCCGTCCTGCCTGCTTCTGCCGCAGCGACCGAGCCGAAGGACCTGGTCGAGCGTGCGCTCTTCAACCTTCCCGAGTCACGGCCAGCGTCGCGCGAAGCGCTCTCCGCCTCTCTTTCCCAAGCACGGAACCTGTTCCAGGAGGCGCACTACACCGAGCTGGGCGAAACGCTGCCCTCGCTGATCTCGGGGTCCCTGGCCTCCCAGGCGCACGACGTTGCAGCCCGGGCGTATGTGCTCCTGGCGCAGCTAGCCATCAAGAACTATCAGGGGTACTCGTGGATCGCAGCCGACCGAGCAGGCGGTGCGGCGGCACGGTCAGGTAATCCCGTCGTGATGGGCGAGGCCGCGCACGCCATGGCCATCACCATGCGTCGCGCTGGGGAGTACCAAGCCGCGATCGACCACCTTGAACAGGCAGCAGCACGACTCGACCATGGTCCGGATCAACTGGCCATGCGCGGCACGCTCCTACTGACCGCCAGCTACAGCGCGGCTCAGGCCGGTTGGCGTGGACAGGCCCTGGCCTTCATCGGCGAGGCGGAGGAGACAGCCACTCGCAAGGAAACCGCAGCCCAAAAGCTCTACATCCCCGGCGTCTTCGGCCTCGACCAGACCAAGGTCTTCCGAGTCTCGGTGCACCACGCACTGGGCGAGGACGACCAGGCCCTTGGCTACGCCAGCAAGATCGACTTGCGGAGGCTCCCGAACGCAGAGCGGCGCGGCCGCACCTGCATGGACATCGCGAGGGTCTGGCGAGACCTGGGCGAGCCGGACCGAGCCTTCTCTGCGTTGCGCGCCCTGGAGCGGTTTGCACCGGAAGAGGCTCGCCGGCCGAAGGTCCGAGCCATCGCCTCCGAGCTCGCAGCGCTCAACGGGGAGATCCCAGGACTACGTAGGTTCTCTCAGCGCATCGGCGCCGCCTGATCGGACCCGAGTGCCTTGATGGTGAGGGCGAAGCACACTGCTGGAGACGTCAGAGCCGGTGCGGTGTCTCTAGAATCCTTCGCATGGCACAGAAGATCGTAACTATCTACACAGACGACCTCACGGGCGAAGAAACCGCTGAGGCCACAACGCACTCGCTCGTTATCGACGGCGTTGCCTATGAGATCGACCTCGGCCCGGAGAGCTACGACAAGCTTCTGGAGGCGGTGGCACCCTTCACCAAGGCCGGGCGACGAGTCCGCGGCAGCCGAGGAAAGTCCACCGCTTCCCGCCCGACCGGCGGCAACCAGGACACCGCAAAGATTCGGGCCTGGGCCAAGGAGAAGGGCTACGAGATCAACGACCGCGGCCGAGTGCCGGCTGATATTCGCGAAGCCTACGAGAACGCTAGCAAGTAGGTTCAGGGCCTCCCGCCTGGCCCAGGCGGGAGGCCACTTTCTGGTGCGACCCACGACGCTGGTCGAACTGACCCCCGAGCAGGCCTGCTCGGGGGTCAGTTGTTATTGAGCGGCAGCTAGTCCACACAGACATGTTTTCAGCTTGCGCTTGCACTCAATCTAAAGTCGCGCAATAGTTAATAAAATAAGTGGAGATTCCCATGAAAGAGTTCGATCACGCCGCTCTGCTGGAGTTGGACGAGCGGCTACCCGAATGGATAGGTGATGTACTAGCCGCCCAAGAGGCTGGAACTGGCATACAGATAGATGTCGATGGTTTCGACGATCCCGATCTTCTCTATTACGCACTAGCACTTGCCACGCGTGCGGGAGTTCCAATATTTACCGCCCCGAGCCAGGCATGGTTAAGCAAGCGCTACAAGACATCGCCCTGAAGATGCTGGACAAAATCCTCTCGGACCGGGAACCGGGGTCCTCTAACTAGAGGCAGACGCTCCTAGCTATCTTTCAGGCTGCCGCAGTGCATCAAGTCGAGCTTGCAATTCTGCGGGCAACCTTACCTCCGCATGAACCGTTCTCCCACTCTTGACTTCTTCTTCAATAAGGTCTGCCATAGTGTTTACTCTCGCGTACCAGAGCGAAAAGGCGGAGGCAAAAGTCTCCGCTTTTTGCTTAGTAGAGCCAAAATCAGAGGTTCGATCAAGCTCGTAGTTAGCTTCGCGAAGGAGGAAGGAATCACCGAGAGGGCGAAGCCACTTTTTGGCTTCAATAAGCACTTTTCCACGTTCGATCACCACCTTATCGGCAAGTTCGATCAGTAGGCGGCGCTGGGCAACCCCGTCGGCCTGGAGGAACGGCTCCCGAAGACTTGCCGCGAAGTGGATTGCCTTGATCGACCCGACTAACTTGCTCCAATCGAGCTCCGCGGGCCGCCCGACTAACCGTTTCAGCTGAGCCATGCGCTTTTTATACCCGCCATGGTAGAGCTTGTAGTCATCACGGTCGATCTCACCCGAGGCCCGCATCTCCACCAGGCCCCGGTCTTTCTTTTCGAGAGAAAGGAGCTCCGCCTTTTGCCCTTCAAGCTCGGCGGCCTGGCCTTGACGCTTGGATCGGAAGTCCTTAATCAGAACGTCGTATGCCATGTCGCGGAACTCGGAGATCAAACGGTAGCTCGATAGGGCCTCCAGGATGGCGCTAACAAGCTTGGGCTCACTGATGGGGCGCTCGGCGCAGCGTCGGCGTGAGTTTCGGGAGCAGTGGTAGTAGACATAGATGGCTTCTCGGTTGGTCGTCGCATAGTACTTACGCTTCTCGGTGCAGGTCACCACCCGGCCGCATCTGCCGCAGTTTAGGATTCCGGAGAATTTCACGTACGCCCGCGTGACCAGCCGGCGCGTGTCTCCTGAGGTGTGACCTCGAAAAATTTCTTGAAGCCGCTCATACTGATCTAGGCTGATGACGGCCTTATGGCTACCTTGGCGGAGTTCGCCATTCCAGATGAAGTGTCCGGTGTAAAAAACGTTTCGCAGCATCGCCCATACACCTCCGTAGCCAATTGGCCTACTTGGGCGTTTTTCAGTTTCGCGGATCGTTAAGCCCCACTCCTCGGCCATGAGACGCCGAAGCTCAGCTGTGGTGTAGTTTCCGGTAAGCGCGTAAGCCATGCCACGCTCGATGATCGGCAGTCTGGCCTGATCCTCTACGATCGTTCGAGATCCTTTCTTCTTTCTGTCTCCATCCGTGTTGTAGCCGAGTGGCACCGGACCGGGATACCACCCCTGCTCAGCCTTCTTGTCGGTGCCACGCCTAACGTCTCGGGCTAACCTTTCAGACTCATATTGCCCCTGTGACAACATAGTTCGAAGAAGCATGAGACCTTCGGGTGTCTTCTCGAACGTGAACGTCACAAATTTGAGATCTAACTTGCCAGCCCCAACCAAGCGTACGATCGTCGATGCATCTTCCATGTTCCGAGAAAGTCGGTTGGGATGCCAGGAGATGATGCCGGATATCTCGCCTGCCTCAACGCGTTCGATGATCCAGTTGAACTTCTTTCTGCCTGGCTTGAATGCGCTCTTACTCTCGGTGACCGGCTTGCCGAATCTGGGAAGGTCTGGAAAGGCAGCGTTCATCTGCTCGATCTGCGAGGGGATCGATAAGGCCTGACGTTCCAAGCCGACAGTAGACTTTCTGGCGTAATCAACCCAGAGCTCAATGCGTGGCGGTTGGGCGGCTTTGGCTAGTGCGGCAGCTCGGGCTTTGATGTAATCGTGCGGCATCCATAAGGTCCTCCATTAACCTGCGAGGCGAACGGATGGGTGGGTGACCGGCATCACTTCACTCCATCGTCTTTTGATAATTGCCCTAATTGCTCATGTTGTCCAGTCTTGGCTTTTTCTTCTGCCGCGACTACCTCAGCGAGCTTTTGCTTGATTTGAGGGTGATAGACAAGGTTCACCAGGAACATGAGACTGTTGAGTTCTTCGATGGCTGCACTCTCGGTCACTTCCTCGTTGAAATAGTCCTTGCAGAGCTCCTGATACTTCTTGATGTCTTGTTTTTCAAACGTCATGGCTTTTCTCCAGGGTTAAAAGTGAAAAGGGGTACACAGCGCAAGCTGTGCACCCCTGTCGGTGAGTGCGGTCAGGCAGCTACCACTTCCCGCGCCAACTTCAGCGCCTGAGCCTTCAGCGGCTCCGGCTTGATGAGCGTCCGGTTGAGCTTGGTTTCCCAGGTGCGTGACCGTCGGACGTGGTCCAGGTACTCGCCTGCGGCCTGCACGAGCCCGTAGGCGGTGTGAGCGACCGGAGCAGTAGTCGGAGACGCCAGAACATCTCGGATGGCCGCTCGGGCTTCCTCAACGTTCCTGGCGACCCGGTCGGTGACCAGGCCGGCGGGCGGCATCGGAATGAACTCCCGCACGAACAGCTCACGTTGCTGGGCTGTGATGGATATGCCGAGCAGCTCGGTAGCCAGCGCCTCATAGGCGCGCATCTCCTGACGAGCGCCAGTCACAGCCTCGCGGGCTTGGACGACGCGGTTGCGCCAGCCGTGCTTGTGCACGAACGAGAAGGTGGTGCCGGTGCGGTCGCCTTCCAACTCGGCGGCCCGGAAGGTGTTGGCGCAGACGATGCGAACCGCGGTGGCTCGCAGGGTGCAGCCGCCGGGCTGACCGTGTCGGTTGGTGATGGCCAGGTACGGCAGCGTCGGGGACGCGTCGCCGGGCAGGACGATGGGCTCGTCCAGCAGGGCCAGGCACCAGACGGAGCGGCCTTCATCGAGGGAGCCGGCGGTTTCCCAGGAGACGTTGGGCTGCTTCAGAACGGCTTCGACGATCTCGCCCATCTCTCTGTGGTCGATGACCGCGTAGGAGTCCCGGTTGATCCACAACGTGGCGCTGGTGTCCGACCGGGCGATGCGCTGCCAGCCCTCGATGGGCCGATACAGCGGCTGGCCGTGGCCGTCGATGCTGACCAGCTCGTAGACGGACTCGGTGATCGGGTCCCAGGTCAGGCCGGCGAGCTGCCGGGCTTCGGCCCAGGTGGTGGGGTGCTGGTCCAGGACCAGGCCCTCACGGTGCCAGGGCATCTCCCTGACGGAGAACATCGACTCAACGTTGGCAGACATAGCTGCCTCCCTTGATCAGTTCGGACATGGGGAAGGCAGCCCACGCATGGGCGTGGACTGCCTGTGGGGTTGGAGGTGAAAGGTGCGACGGGCTGGCCAGGTCAGGTCTCCCTCAGCTCGTTCCAGAAGTAGCCGCAGTTCGGTGCGGGCTCGCCGACGAACACCTCAATTGGGATCACGTCGGTGTCCTGGTTCTCCCAGCGGTGATGTGCCATCACCCGGAGGACGGCGTTGATCGCCTGGGTGTCACAGGTGACGTAGGTGTACGGCTTCTCGCCGTCGTAGCGCTCTCGCCCCGCGACAGTCACCGTGTAGGTGGCCATGACGGCTCTTCCGCCTGCTCGGCGTAGAAGTGCATCAGCGCCCGCTCGACCAGAACATCCGGCTCCAGGCTCGCTGCCGCTGCCAGGTGCAACAGGTCGGCGAGCAGGTCGCTGATCTGCGCCTCGATCGGGTCGGCGTACTCGGCGTCACTGTCGGGGAACTCGGACACGTATGCCTCGACCGCGGCCTGCGCCGCCTCCTTCTTCATCACGGCGGCCAGTCCTTTCAATCCGTCGTGCCATCCGGTGATGAACGGCGCTTCGGACATGAGGAAGGCAGCCCTCGCGACGCAGGGGCTGCCTGTTGGTTGGGGTGAGAAGGAGCGATCTACTCGGTGTCCACGAACGTCAGCTCCGTGACGTGGAAACTGGCTGCTGGGTGAAGAGCGTCGGCGTAGCCGGTGATGGGCAGGCCGGTGAAGAACCGGATCTGCTCAGCCAGCCAGCACCGGGCCAGCAGGGCGTCGGACCCGTCCTCGGGCTCGAAGGTGATCTTCAGGGTGAGGTCCACGGCATGGCTCCTCTGTGGGTGCCAGGAACTGGGGAGAGTCACCAGCGACAGGCGGGCTGCCCGCCGCTGGTAGGTGGGCCGCTGGAATGAACGGCCGTGCCCTATACCTCCGAGACATTGATGTCCGAGACGTCGTAGGTGGAGCTCTCGCTCTCGACGTTGTCCAGGCCCGACAGGTCGGGCTGGAGGTACTTCACAGCGTCTTCCTTGGCAGCGGCCTCGCCGCCGGAATCGACCACGTAGCTGCCGGTGATGGTGTACTCGACCCGGACGCGGGGCTCGTACGGCATGAGGTTGAAGGACTCCAGGAAGTCGTCCAGCCCCTCGCGGCAGATGTCCCCCTCCTCGTGGCGCACGATGGCGTACTGCCGGATCATCTCCAGCAGCTCGTTGTGCGACCGGCGCTGATCGGCATGGGCCTGGATGGCGACGTGACGGCAGATGGACAGGGCCTCTACGGCGTTGCGCAGAGCGGCTTCGCGCACCGCCGGGTCGGCGATGGGCTGGATCTCCAGCACCTTGGTGCCGTAGGCCGTGATGCGCCCGGCGAAGTAGACCTCGATCAGGTCGGGCTCAGCGACGCGGAGGACGACGGCGTTCGCTTCCCCGATCTGGACAGCGGCCGGCAGCAGCGCGGCCAGGTCCTGCGGCGCAAGCGTCCGCAGAACTTCGGTGGTCAGCTCAGTCATGGCTGACTCCTTCCGAATGGAAAAGAACGAGCACTGATTTCAGCGGTGAGGCTCAGCGCTCAGGGCCCTTCGGGCAGGCGCCCGCCCGACCAGCCGGGAAGCCCTCGGCGGCTGGTCAGGTGGACGTCTGCCACTACGGTCACAGCGGGCGGGCGCAGACGAAGCAGTGCTCGCCGTCAGCCAGGTCATCGGGGTAGAGGACCTTGGGGAACTCGTACGACGTGTAGCTGTCTTCGTCGTGGCGGTTGATCCCGACCGTCTTGGCGGCCTCATCGAGCACCTGCTCCGTGCTGAAGCTTTCCGGACTGTCGATGAGGTAGTAGGGAGCAGCCAGGTCTTTGGTGCAGTCCGGGCACACGGTCTTCTCGCCGTAGTAGTACGCGATGATGTCGGTCGCGCCCAGGAGCGCTTCTCGCTTTGCTGATGTGGTCATCTACCGGTTTCCTTTCACGTTCGTTGATTCGAGCTGGACGTATTCGGTTGTGCGGATTTAGGTGATGGGTGACGCAAGGGCGGTCAGCATGTCGGCTTCCGTGGTGACGACGAACAAGCCGCGAGCCGCTGCCGTCTGCCGGTCGATGACGCGCTGGACCGCCTGGCGACGGGCGCCGGTCGGGACGATGAAGATGACGCCGGGGAAGATGCCGAAGCGCTGCTGCTCGACGCCGGAGAGTTCGAAGCGGCGGTAGGCGTCGCACTTGTCGGCGATGTGGCGTTGGCCTTCGGTGCCGCGGTCGATCTCCACGAACCAGGACAGCTCCAGGCCACCAGTCACCAGGCGCACCACGGCGTCTGGTTTGGCCACCAGGGGCTCGTCGCCCAGGCCGAGGTAGCGCCGCCAGCTGTCAGGCTCGGCCTTGAACTCCCGCAGCGTCGGGCCGCCATCGCGGCCCTGCTCTCTCAGGCGGACGTACAGCTCCGAGATCGCCAGCCGGTGGGCGAGGAAGGCGTCGGACGGTAGCCAGCTGCGGCGCTGGCGTTGGCGGGCGGCGGTGTCAGCCCCGCTGAGAGCCCAACCGGCGTCAGTCAGCGTGAACACGTACCCCGGTGCCCCAACCTTGCGGTCGCGGGAGCGGTTGGCGTGGCGCTGGATCAGGTGGAACCGGACCAGGCGTTCAGCGTGCCGCTGGCCCAGCCGAGCGGTCGTGGCCGGCTTGCAGTCACCGAAGACGAGACGGCCAAGCTGGGCTGTCGTGGCGACGTGCAGGGTGGCGAGTTCGGCGAGGAACTGGCGTTCCCGGGCGGTCAGGTCGACGGCCAACTGGGCGAGGCGGCCACCGGTGAAGGGACGGGTGGGCGGAGGCATGGCGGTAGGGCTCCTTTCAAAAAGATGTGTACGGGAAGGGGTAGAGATTCATACACGCGGATGGGTCAAAAAGGCGGTCTGAGCAGGGAAAACACCCGTGGAACTCCTGCCATATGGCGACAGGTCTAATGACGGGCTCACGCGGCGGGTCGGGCTCCGCGAGCACCGCTTCGAGGTCGGCTGGCCTGGCGGCGATCGGCGATCTCTTGCTCGACGGCAGCTCGGTCGCGGCCGTAAGCCAGTCGGGAAGCCGCGCGGGCCGTTGGGCCCCAGCCAGATGGTTCGGGCGGTGGGTTGGTCGCGATGGTGACGGGTGGACTGACTTGGCCACCGGTGACGACGGCCGCCACGGCGGAGCGGGGCTCCAGGGTCAGCAGGTCTTCCGGTTTCACCAGCGGGCCGAGGGCACGGGCCAGCGTCGCGGCATCGTCAGCACCGGGCTGGAGCACGACCTTGGTCCGGGCCTCGCTGAGCAGGGCGGCCCGCAGGTTGGGCGGTACCTGAGTGATGTGCTGGAGGGCCGCAATGATGCCAAGGAAGTGACCGCGGGCCCGGGCCAACATGTCGGTCAGGTCGGCACCGCTGCGCAGGAAGCGGCCAGCTTCATCGATGTAGAGGAACGTTGCCTGACGCTGGTCACGCGTGACCGCCGCTCGTCGCATAGCGGCGTTCCAGACCATGCTGACCAACAGGCCACCGAGCAGGTCGACGGCGTAGGAGCCCGCCAGGCCGGAGGGCAGGGCCACGAGCAGGATCTTGTGCTGCTCCATGACCTCTCGCATGGTCCAGGCAGGCTGGGCCTGGCCGAGCATGGCGCGTAGCTGCCGCCGGTCGGTCAGCGGTGAGATCTTGTTGATGACGGCCGAGACAGCTTGTCCGCGTTCACCTTCGCTCCAGCTGTTGAAGCGGGCGAAGAAGGCTCCCACAGTCGGAGCGAAGGCGGGATCGAGGCGGGCCAGCAGTGAGGCGCGGAAGACCTCGTCGGTCAGGACGGCCGGTAGCTCGACCAGCGTCATACCGGGGGTCGCTGCCAACAGCACCAGCGCAGCCTTGAGGACTTCCTCCAGGCGTGGCCCCCAGCTGTCGGCGTTGGCCTTGATGAGGTCCATGACCTGGTCGGCCACCAGTTCGGCGTCCTCTGGGGCGCAGGCCAGCGGGTTGATGCCCACGGGCCGGTTGTCAGCGGCGTCGAGGTAGATCAGGTCACCGATGCGTGCCTCGGGAATGCGATCGGCCACGTCGCGGGCCAGGTCGCCACCGGGGTCGAGCAAGATGACACCACGGCCAGCTTGAATGTCCTGGGTCAGCTGGTTGAGCAGCAGCGTCGACTTGCCGGAGCCCGTAGGGCCGGTCACCAGCTGGTGCATCAGGCCGTCGATCGGCGAGATTGCGACCGGTCGTTGCAGACCCTCGTAGGTGGCGGTACCGAGGACACGGCCGCGGGTGGGCAGCTCGGGAACCGGTGGGAACGACCGGCCACCACTCAGTCGCAACCCCGGCACGGTTGGACCGGCCAGTGGCCAACCAAGCAGCGTGGCGGCTTCCTGGGCGTTGACGTGAACAGGCGCTACACCGGTGCCGGTCGCGGCCTGGGCCAGCCAGTCGGCAGCCCGGCGAGGCAGCCAGCGCGGTACGAGCGCGGCGCCGTTGTAGTCCAGCTGATGCAGCGTGGCCATGAGCCGGCCCACCAGGAAGTGGGCTCGCGGACGGTCAGCTGCCGTAGCTCCGACCGTGCCGATGACGCCGAACCAGGGTTCGGCAATCTTGGCCTTGAAGTCAGCCGCAGCCTGCTTGTCCAACGGTGCTGGTGGCGCGGCGGTCAGCAGCTGGCCGACTCGGTGCAACCACGGTGGCAGGACAGCAAGACCGGAACTGGGCCGCCGGGCGACCGGCAGCTGCGGTGTCCGAACGGGATAGACCACCAGTTGGTAGAGCAGTAGCTCGTCCCGGGCCAGTGGCTGGAGCGTGCTGAGCAACGCGACGGCAAAGCCTTCCGGCTGGTCGGTGCGCAGGGGACGCGCTGTGGTGGTGAGGCGAATACGCCGCAACCAGCCCGCTGTGGGCAGGGCCGGATTTTCAATGGGGGTCGTGCGCAGGTTGGGCACGATGCCGCGCAACTGGCGCAGCAACACGTCGGCCTGGTGCTTGGGCAGCCGGAGCCGGTGCTCAATGCGGCCGGGCCAGCCGACCGACTCGAACACGACGCTGTCGCGGCCAAAGAGCCAACCGCGAGCCGGCCGCAGCCGGGTCAGGGCGTGGAGGAAGGCCGTCACCTGCCCAATGGTCAGGTCACGTGGAAAGCCGAGCCGGTACGTGACTCGGGCAGCGTCTCGGGTGAGCTGGTCGCGAAAGCGCAAGATGAGAATAATTGCGATGGTGGCGCTGAAGAGCGCGGCGCTTGCGACGAGCGTTGTCGTGTCGCTCATGGACGGCCTCCAGTGTACGGAGGCAGCGAATAAGAGACACTTACGGCCGAGACGGGCCAGAGATTGCGTGGTGCTTCACGAAGCATCCACCCCCCTTGGCCACAAAAATCCGCCCAGGCGAATTTAGTGGCGGTTACGCGAAGCGCAAGTATGCACATTGCAACTTCACCCATCAATTATAGCACGGCAGGGCCAAAAAGTCAATGATCTTGTGGCCCCACATCTGGTACGCGTGGGCTTTGGGAGGGTGGTTTCGACGCGCTGACCCTGGGACCTTCGGGCGAATTAGCGACAGCCTTTGCGAACGCCTAGCGGCGGCCGAGGAAGGTGTGTTCAGGGGTTTGATGTTCTCGTTGGGGGAACATTCCCACCACTTGCCGGCGTAACGTCGGGGGCTGCTGCACTCCCCTGCGACTCCTGGGGCTGGGTTACCCCCTGTCGCATTGCATCCATAAGGTCTTTGGGGTTTCCGATCTTTTTGCTGCCCCATAGGACGGCGGGGCCCATAAGGAAGATCAATGCCGCAGGCACCACAGCCCCAACAGGGACACCAAGTGAGATCGTTACCCCGGCAGCAGCAGCCGCAGCAGTAGCCCCCCACAGCACGATTCGACGATCACCCTTTGTCGTCTCTTCTTCAAGCTCTTCTGCAGACGGTGGAGTATAAACAGGTAGCTGGTTATCGTCCAGCAGAGCGAGCAGTCGACCTGCCGCAAGACGCTCTAGGATCCTCATAAGCATGGCGACCAAATTAGGCAGTTCACTGACACCCTCTTTCAGCACTCGCCCCACGCACTCATCGAGAGCTAATTCCACCCGAACCGCATGCTCAAAAAGCTCCCTCTGCCGAGCAGTACCGCCTCTGCGCGTTTCACTTTTACTGAACTGGATAAGCGTCCTGCCGATTCGATATACACCCCGATCGACCAACAAAATAGAGGACCGCTGCTCTTGGACATCGAGGCACAGCACTACACATTTGCAACATTCGTAGAAGGCCCTTCGATGCCCCACCGCCGCCAGGAACGACCGCACACGCTTGAGCTCAAGAGGCCACCATAGGATTGCAAATACATAGAGGGCGATTGCCGTATAGAAGGATTCTCTGTCTGCGAGCCTATGAAAATGCGCCTCGTACGCCTCTCGAACGAAGGGCACAGCGGAATGAGTTGACCACACAAAGGCCGAGATTGGGAGGAGGAACGCGGACACAATACCTGCGAGAGGAACCAACTCAGACATCCAGTACCCGTCAAGGGCCATAGCATTCAACTTCGCGCCCGATATAGAAAAGTGGATGCCAAAGGTTCGACAGCTAAGGCGGAGGTTGGAAACGAGGCCCTTCCGGCTAAATACCGCCCGACTACCCCGGGAAAAGACTCGGATGTCGGGGCGCCGACGGCTCGGTGGCGGCTGATGGGTTGCAAAGAGGAACAAATTAACAAACTTGGTAAGCACGAAGGAAACCAGTGCTACTGCAGTGCAAGCAGAAGCGAACTGTAGCCAATTCAGGAGCGTCACAGAGAAGACCATACTGGCCGAACAGATACCCCGGGGCCGGAATACGTGAAGAGCAGCCTGACCTCTCGGAAGTCGCGCCAGTTGGCGAGCGCCAGTCCGGGGCAGCGTCGTTGGTCGTGACGGCGACCCCGCCCATCGTGCGGTGACAGCGGCCGGACTCGGAGTCGCAGCCTCACCACTGAGACGTCGCGGACTGGGTGGTGTTCGACTACATCCCCTCCGCAGGACTGCAGCTCCGACGCGCAAATGTAGCGGCGGCCGCATCATGAGATGCAGCCGCCCTTCTCCCCCGGTTGTCCGCCCGGCCCTGTAGTCGCTCAGCCTTGGCAAGTCGTGGCTCTCGGTACATCACCGTGCCACCGCCATAGCCTGTGGCGAACTCACATGGTCCATGACCTCTGACCAGGACTCAAACATCTGGCCGCAAGGGCAGAAGTAATCTTCGACGTCGCCGTGCTCCGATGCCCATTCAACCAGGTCTTCCCGGTCACTCGTCATGCTTGTTGGCTTACCATTGCCGTCGCAGTGATACCAGACGGGCACCAGCACCGATGCCTCGACTTCATTGATGTTGCAGGGGTAGGTAGTTTCCATGGTGGAATCCTCCTTAGATTTATGTGCCGTAGTTAGCGACTCAGGAGAATGAATCCGAGCACCGCGGCAAGCACCAGCAGCGCTGCGAAGTGTCGGACCAGCTTCATCGCCCACGTGCTCCAGGCTTGCGGCTTGGCCTGAGACTCACGCAGTTCACGCAGTGGCCGGGATTGCATCACTCGCCGTGCCTGCATTGCTTGGAAGCTCACCACATCGATAACCTCGCCGGTTTCCATATCGACGTAACGTTTCACGATGGGTCGGTCCTCCTGCTAACTACGAGACCGATACGGGCCAGTAGGAGACGCCGTCACGGTGGAGCGCCCGTACCCGAGAGCTAGCAGTGGAAGGGACGGACGAACGACCTTGACGGCATAGGCGACGACTGGCTGACGATCGGCGAGTAGTTAGCAGGAGGACCGGAGGTTATCCGAGGAAGAATCAGCCGTTGGTGCAGCTCAGCGCCCTGATGGTCCCGTTCGACACGTAGGCCGATGCGTAGGCCGGCGCGTAGGGAGTATCCCGCCGGGCGGCAAGCGCAGGGTTTCTGGAGCCAGTCACTAGGTGGGCAACCGACGGCCCTATCGGGGACAGGCGTCTTCGAGCCTCCGGGCGTGCCGTCGGGGCTCGGGAGGTAGGCCGTGGTGTTCTTTCCCGGCTAGCCCATCGACATATCCGGAAGTTGGTCGTTTCCTGGTGGGACTCGCTCAGTACTTAGGCGCCACACTGGTGGTTGGAGCGGGGTCCACAGAATTGGTTGGTGCCACCAATTCCTGCATCGTCAATATTGTTGGCAGTATCGAAGATTATGGTGTCGGTGCTGGGCTGGCTAAGGACACCGACTACTTGGCCTACTCGCCAGTCCTGTGGCGAATTGGAGGCGGTAATGCGGGCTGTGGCGCCAGCTGGGGTGACAGTGAGTTGGAAACTCATCTCACATCCATGTTTAGCCTTGGTGCAAGCCGGGGCGCTGCTGGGGTCGCGATAGTTCCAATAGGGGCCCCAGTTGAGGGTGCCGGCTCCGTTTTCATCGATCGTGATCAGGCGCCGGTGAGCGTACCATTCGCCCTGAAAATTTGCCTTTAGTGCAGCGGCGGCGTCGAATCGGGTCAGATCAACGTAGACGCTGGTCAGTTTGTACTTGCCGCCAGTGAAGACATTACTGATACCGGCGAGTTGAGCCTGGACGATCTCCGGGACGAGCTTGAGGCTGTCCAGGAGAGCGGGGATCAGGGCGGTGGTATTGAACTGGGCGAGAACGAGCTTTCCGCAGGTTTGAGCAGCCTTGACGGCCGACTTGAAGCGGTCGCCGGGAGAGCCGTCGGAGGCGAGTGCATCCTTCGAGTCAAGGATGCAGTCGCCTGCTGCGAGCACGTTGCCGAGTTCCGCAGCCCGGTCAGGCTGCCCTTCGGATTTCGCTGGAGTGCTAGTGGCGGTGTGAGTGGCGGTTTGGGCGGCCTTGGCGAGACCGGAACCACCGGTCTTGGAAGTTTGAGATACAGCGATGTTCTGCACAATGCCTTCAAGCCATGACTTGTCGGCGCTGAGGGCTGGCATGAAGACCAGAAGAGTGCCCAACATCATGTCGAAGGCGACAGCAGTGCCATCCATGTGCCCGTGCAGATTGGCAGTTCTGGTCATTTTGTCATTGACAGTGACACTTCCCTGCTTGGCGCCGGCGATCACCTTCTGCCCCTGGGTCATGTAATACAGGTTGCGGATTACACTGACGGTATCGCCGCTGCCAAGTGCATCTTTAATGCTGACTGTGACGCCTTGCGGAAGTCGGTCGAGACGGAGTGGATAACCCACCCCGTTGACCATGTTAAGAGTGATGTCTTTTCCATCGCCATCGGTGCAGGCGTGGAACCGGCCATCACCGACGGCGGTGTGGGTGCTAGCGGTGACAACTGCGCTTGGCTTATCGCACTTGAGCTTTGGCGGTACGGCAAAGAGGTCTTCAACGATGGTGGATGCCGTGACGGTAATGAGCTTTTGGAAGTAACTCAGAACACTGGTGGTGGCGTCGACTGCCATCTGGATGCCACGGCCGGCGATGTGAAGGAGTCGCTTCCCCGGAGCGATGACGTAGGTCTTGAAGAGGGAGAAATGCGGTGCGGTGCCGGTGACGCGGTGGGCGGCACTATCAACGCGCGAGTCGAGTAGCGGAAACCAAGCACCCAGCTTGGGATCGAAGACCAGGATGCCGATCTGGGAGGCTGTACTACCTGGCGGGAGCTGCTTGGGGTTGTACGACAGGGTGACGCGACCCTGCGCAAGGCGACCTCGGGTTGTGGTCACTTCTACCGGAGTACCCAGTCTGGCAATGCCGAGCTGTCCGTCGGTGGCATCGGTATTGACCTGGTGGCGATCTTGGAACGTGATTTCTGTATTGTCGTCTGCCCCGCCGGGCGGAACCGTAATCGTGACGCTCTGGGCACCGGCCTGGCCGCTAATCGTGCCACCTTTACTCCCTACCGTGGCGGTAAGGCCTTTCGGCTGGTGACTTCCACTGCTGCAAGCGCCCAGCGCGAGACTGAAGGTGACGAATAGGGCCACGATGGTGGCCGATATGCGGAGGCTTCCGCGGTTCCGCTGAGGCCACATGATGGGTCCCTTTGCCTGCTGCAGTTTATCGCTCGACGCGCTTCCGCTAACTGGAGACCTTCCCGCCCCTTGTCGTCATCTAGGAACCGTCCCTTGTGGCGTCGGGAACGTCAAGCCGTGGTTCTAAAAATACGCAAACTGGCGGAGAGACCACCAGTTTGCATGGCTTCGTCATGTCGGCGTTCAGCTTGTCGCAGGAAGCGCGAGGGGTGCCAGGCTGGAGCTCTTCGCTCATCGAATGCATGTGCCACTACGCCTTGGCTCAATATCCTCATCTGGCGCTTGCCATTGGCGATCACCTCGACTGGCTTGATCACTAAGAGACTGTCTCATGCGGTGGCCTTCGGCTGAGAAAGGCGAGGAAGTAACTGCCCTTGTGTTTCACCTGTCTCGTACCGCAACAATGGATCGAGTCTGAACCACAGATCTCATGAGACTGATCTGAACAGAGACAAGGACGAGTCGGTCGAGCAGGGTGGCCCAGCCCGGCCCGACGGTGGGCGCCCAGGCGGGGACGTAGTGGGGGTGCTCGGACAGTTTCCTGGTCCCTAATGGTGTCCAGTGGCCGCAGAGTCTGACAATCCGGTCGGGTGGGCGCTGGTCGAGGTCAGAGCTTGGTGGTGGTCACGAAGCCGAGTGAGGTCAGGCCCTCGGCCTGGCATGGCCGGTCGGAGGCTCCGCCGATCTCAGTCTTGCAGTGCTCATACGCTTGGCGGACGTTTCGCCGGCGGGCTTGCTTGCCGAAAGAGACTGAATGGCGGCCCTGGTGAAGCAGCCTGTCTACGGTCTACGGTCTCGCTGGCAGCTCAGGCGTGTGCTCAACATGGCGATCCTAAAACCGCAAGAGAGCCGCTATCGGGTCCTCCAGCAGCCCAACGGAGAAGAGCTGACGAACCTCCGGCCGGCTCTGGACGAGTCGGCTGAGGTACTCGGCGCGCTGCTGGTCCGGGACCAGGAAGACGATGCGCGGGAAGGCTCTCTCGGGCTGGGCAAGACGGTCATGCTGGTAGTACGCCACGTACTGTGGCACCTTCGTCTCGATCTTCGCGCCGTACTGGTTGGCCCGGTCCACCTCGATGAAGAAGCTGCCTTTACGCCGCCGGCCATCGGCCGTGACGATGCCGACCTGCGTGAAGGCGTCGGGCTTGAGGGTGCGCTGGCCAAAGGTGCGCCAGCAGTACGGTTCGGTCTGGAAGTTGAGCAGCGAGAACAGCCCGGACTGGTCGGCCTCTCGGAGCACGACGTACAGCTCGGCGACACCGAGGAAGTGCCCGATCGTCGGCTCGTACCAGGAGTACGGCCGCCGCGGTCGCGTGCTGGTGCCCTGGCTCAGGTGCTGACCAGCGACATCGAGGGTGTACAGAAACGAGGCCGAGCCACGCTGGGCACCGCCGACCCGCCGCTCTCCAACCCGGGCGAGAACACGGTGCTCGGTCAGCCGGCGCAACACCGCCTGACGGTTCCGGGCCCGGCTGGTGTCCGAGCAGTCAGCGAAGAACAGCCGCTCCACCTGGCCGCCGGTCATGATCTTGAATCGACCGACCTCGGAGATGATGGCGAGGTCTCGCGGGCTCAGCTGCGGCGCCAGCTGGTTGAGGTACTTCCGCGTGATGCTCACAGCTCCCACTCCTCCCAGCCGATCTGCTCTGGTGGCGTCGGCTCCGGAGCGGTCCCGGTCGTACGACCTACCCGCCGTGTCGCCAGCCTCAGCCGCTCGTCGATCTCTGCCTCGACCTCGGCTCGGGGCCGTCCGTAGCGCGAGCGAGAAGCGCTCTGGGCGGCCTGTCCTAGCCCGACAGGTGCGGGCGGCGGGTGGGTCCGGCCGGTGACCGGCGGTGTCGCCACGCCATCGACATAGATGCGAGCGATGATCTCGCGCGGGCCCAGGTGGGCCAGGTCGGCCGCGGTCGCCGTGCCGCCCAGTTCCTGGGCCAACAAGGCCAGATCGGAAGCCGCCGGTTGGAAGAAGATCTTCGTCCGGGCATTGTTCATGACGTCCTTGCGCATGCCGTCGGTCAGACGGCTGACGTCCTGGGTGGCCACAGTGATCGGGAGGCGGTGGCCGCGGGCCTTGGCGAGCATGTCGCCGAAGGAGATCGGCAGGTTGATCAGGTCGCGGAACTCATCGACGTACAAGGCGAAGTTCTCGGCTCGCTCGGTGACCTGGATGACGTTCCACAGCGCGTTCAGACACAGCGTGCCGACGAGGGCGGCTTCCTCGTGGAGCTGCGCGCTGTTGAGCGGAATGAGCACGATCTTGCGCGCCGCTACGGCCGCCGCCAAGTCGAGGCCAGACTGGACCTGGCCGAACGTCGCCCGCAGTTCGGGGTAGAGGAGCAAAGGACGCAGTCGGCGGGTGATGGGCGCTCCGGTCTCGGCCTGCTCACGGGTGCTGAGGTTGTCGAACCACTGCCAGAAGTCCAACAGTTCGGGGTTCCGCAGCTGGCCGGTCAGGGTGTCGCGGAAGGCCTGGCCTCGGGGACCAGGCAGAAGGGCGAGCGGCACCTCGATCACGGTGTAGCCGCACTCGGCCAGCGTCATGAGGGTGTTGCGCAACACGTCATAGGCGCGAGGGGTGTTGATCGACAGGCCGAAGAGCTTGTCGAAGACCAGCATGAGCTGACCGGCCACCCGGTCGGCGCGGTCTCCAGCCAGCACGTTGAAGCCGATGGGCCGCTCAAGGTCGGTGACGTCGAACAGCAAGACGTCGGCCAGGCGCTCACGCGGTATGGCGTCGAGGATGCGCCGGACGGAGTCGCCCTTGGGGTCGATGTAGGCCAGGCCCGCGCCGGCCTGGATGTCGGCGGTGATCAGGTTCTCGATCAAGGTGCTCTTGCCGGTACCGGTCGGGCCGACGATCAGGGTGTGGGCAGCCCGGTCCTCGGCGGCGATGGCCAGGGGCCGGATGTCACCGGGGAAGTTCGACGTCCCGATGACCAGCCCTTGCCGGGGCAGGGAGTAGCTCGGGGCCAGCCGGCGCGAGTGGCCGAGTGCCAGACCGGCGACCTGGGGCGAGCCGAACGGCCAGCCGATGACCGCGGCCAGCTCAGCCGCGTTGAGAGTGGCGGGGTAGACCAGCGGGTTCGACCTGGCCTGAAGGCGCTGGCGAGCGGTCGCTGACCGCACGAACCGCCGCTTCTTCACCCTCACGCCGTGTGTGCGCAGACTGCTGTAGTGCGCCTGGAGCCGACCAAGGAGAGCCTTCGCACCAAGCCCACGAGCTGCCATGCGGCCGACCGCGAGGAAGACCGGTTCGGCGTTCTTCTGCTTGTGCGCCGCCTCGTCGATGGGTCGTTGGGTCCACCTTCGGTTGGGGGTCGCACCCTGCGACCGAGCCGCCGTGATGATCCATTGCTGCCCGAGGGCTTCGTTGCCGCTCAGGCTCGTAAAGCAGCTGAGCAGGCCAGCCGTGACTGCTGCTGGCGAGGCGATCCGCAGCGGCACGTGGGCGTTGGATGTTCCGACCTCTACGACTCGTGACCAAAGCGTCGTGGCCATGATGTCGTCGGTGCCGTCAACCGGCGTCACGGTAGCGCCGGCCAGGTGGGTCTGGAGCATGTTCTCCACACCGTCTGTCGCGCCCGCCACGGTGAAGTAGTAGCGGATACCGCGTACGTCGGCGTAGACCTCCAGGGCGACCGTGCTGTCCCCGCCCAGGAGCGACAGACGCAGAGGGCCGTACAGGGCTCGGAGGACGGCGAGTACCGCATCGCGGTGGAGATCATGAGGGAAGAGCACGAGGTACGTACGGCGACTGCGATCAATCCCAGCGGGAGTGTTCAACGCCTCTCCTGTATGACGGATGAAAAAGCGCCGAAGCAAAGGACCTGCTCCGACGCGGGGGCGTGGCGTCAGTGACGGTCGCCGCCGTCCTGGTGGGATGCGGCGCATCCGCATGCCCTCGTGGGCGGGAGATGCCCGGGTTTTCGTCCGGATCGCTCAGAGCGGCGAGTCTGCTCTGTCTCCAGTGCCAGGTGCACAAGCTCTGCCAGCCTGGCGACGGTTGCCGGGTCGAGCACTTTCTCGGGGAGCCCTTGGGCGGCCCGAGACCGGCGGACCCAGTCGGCGATGTCGTCCAAGGCGCCTACCAACGACTCGTGCGGCGGACAAGCAGCAGCACAACCACGCTCAGTACTCCGCCACCGACGAGCGCGATGACGAGCCAGGGCAGTACTGGCGCGAGGGCCGCCACCAGCGACCGTGCCACCACCATGGCGACGATCAGGAGGACCAGGACAGTGGTCCACCGGCTCGGCTGGCCACTCACTTACGGCCCCTGCCACGAGGAGGTTCCTTGACCTCCTCGAAGAGCCACGCGAGCTTGCGCGCCTTCTCGATGGTCTTCGCGGCTTGCTGACGGGCCTCGGCCCGACGACGTCGGGCGAGCCGACCAGCCTCGGCTAGTTCGCGGGTCACGTGCTGCCGGACTTCAGCTGCACGGCGGGTTGCGTTGTACGTCGCGTCTCGGACAGCCGCCATCGCGGCGAGTCGCTCGGCCCGGCGCTCGGACCGCCGGCTGCTAGACGAGAAGTCCGGCCAGTCCGAAAGCAGGTGGGCCAGAACGATCAGGCCGGCCAGAGTGATGAGGAAGTTTAGAGGACTGGCGAAGATCCACGAGATGATGTCGCCGAAGACATTCACGAGAGCCTCCCACCGTCGCGGATGTGGTCGTGAATAACGCTGCGCATTGCCTGTTGGCCGTCGTCCAGAATCTCGGCGAGGCCGAGAGCCAGGCCCAGGTCGTCGGGGTTGCGCTCCTGGATGCGGGCGATCTCGTGATGCATGGCCTCGTACTGCTCGGCCACCTCACGGGTGAGCATGCGCGTGAACCGAGCCCGCTCCAGGTGGAGCTGAGCCCGACCCGCAGCTCGGATGAGTGCCACTTCCGCTGCCGTCCGGGCGTTGATGTGGGCGACGTCGGCGCGGAGCTCAGCCATGCGAAGCTCATGCTTCTCCGCGCGGGTCCGCGGGCGACGCTCCGGCCGGTTGTTCCCCTGGGGGGCGAGGGCGCTCACGCGGCTTCCCCCCAGTCGCCGCACTGGTCGGCCCAGTGCCTCAGCCAGCAGGCCTCTTCCTCCAGGGCATCAACGACACTTTCAACTTCCTGGTCGCCCTGGGCGACTATGCGGAGGAAGCGCAGATCAACTTCTATCTGCGCGATGTAGAGCTGGATTCGCCGCTGGAAGCGGCGGCCACCGTTCTTGATCATGGTCTCGACGAGACGGATCGTAGACGGAATGTGCTGCGCGGCATGCGTCGCTGCTCGTCGGGCGCCGGCCGACCAGAGTCGCGGACCAGAGGGCCCGGGCATACCGTTGTTCTCAGGGGATGCGCTACTCATGCCAGTTCCTTGTTGATCTGGTTGATCATGCGGAGCAATTTGAAGCACTTCGCCTCGATCTCATCCAGCTCACGGAACACAGCGTCGGGGTAACCCACGGCGATCGTCCGCAGGAAGAAGTGGCGGATCTTGATATCCGCCACGGCGTAGAGGAACGCTCCCATGACTCCCCTTCGCCATAGCTGTTCGTTCGGTGCATCCATCTGGACCACACCCTTCCTTGCTCGGTGGGCCCGTCGGACCCGGATGACCTCCAGAGTGCGGCCGGTCTCCCTAGATGCAGGAATGGTCGATGTAACGCCGCTGTAAGATCAGCGGACGTCGCCTGGGCGGTGCGCTGGCTGTGGCCGGCAGCTCGAAGGGAGGCCTGTCATGGACACGAACACCTCTGACGGATTGCCTGACATCGCAGACCTCCAGCAGGAACTCAGAAGGCTCCTGGGAAAGGGCCTCGAAGAGGTAACGGATCCAGAAGATTTCGGCTGCATCAGGGAGCTATCGCTCGTACGAGATCGTGTCACTCGCAATTACGACGAAGTCGAGATATGGCGGGACGCCGTTGAAGAGGCAATTTTCGACGGCGTCTATAGCCTAACTTATGCACAGAATCTACTAACCGGTCGCAAGAAGCGAGTCAGGGTGACTATCGACCGACTGACTGAGGCAATCATTAGTAGCTTCAATCTCCGACACGATAAAGATCTTGACACCGCGAAGAAGCGACGCGCCAAGGCTAAGTCGATCCTAAGGCTGAACTGCAGCGAAAAAACATACTGCGAAACGGAGGGCATACCCTGCCCAGAACTTGACCTCATGAGGATTCTCGCTAAACAACTTATCGAACTAGAGGCGGTCGGCGCCAGAGGGTCCACGGAACAAATTGAGCTTACGCTGTTCATGGAAGAGAATGATGGAAATGACCTTGTATACGGGACCTTCTGGCAGGATTTCCGACTAGCAGTTCGACACATGGATATAACCAGAACCTTGAGGCCTAACTCCAGTAAACGCACTTGGATACTGGAGAAAGGCGAATTGATAGGCGCTTGGTCACCCGACTCTGGAAGCATGTACGTGCCGACGCACGGAAACTGCCGAGTACGAATTACGGCGTCCCCTGACGACGGCGTGGTAAAAATAATATTCCCTAAGTCCAAGTATGGCCAATCAAGAACCTTGGGATACAGGAGAGTCTTCCGGCCCCAGCAGCTACTTGAGAATGCGGTACTAATCCAACCATCGGAACCATACGATCGCTTGACCCTCCAGGTTATTCTTCCAAATGAGCCCCAACCGGCATCGGTGTGGGCTTTCATGAACAAGAGGGATCGGCCCCGTTATCACCGCGCCGACTCCGAGATGACGAGAATTAAACCATTGCAGGATGGCAGCTACCGTGCAACCTTCCGAAAACCGGTCCCGAACACATACCTCGGATTCATGTTGCTATTTGACGACTACCCGGGCGGATTGCAGATGCCGTCCATTGCCTATCAGAGTAAGCCGAAGCCGCATGCCCCAGAACAAGACAAGGAAGAGAGGGACAACTCGAAACCGGTCATTGAGAGCACCACGAGCACTGAGGCTGAGCGACCTCCGAGGCGCAGACCTAGCCGCAGACGTAAGCGCACTTCCACAAGCGAGACCAGGGATTGAAAAGGGCCGCGACTGTGTCGCGACCTTTCATGGAGGATGGCCGGGCAGCTCCGGCTAGAAAAAGACCCCGAAAGACAAGTGTCTTCCGGGGTCATGAAACCAAGGCTCCAAGGATCAAGCGCTAGCCCTCCCTCACCACCACCGCCTGGGCAGTGTCTGAGTAGGCGTCGTCGGCCCAGCCGGTGTTCACGTAGACGCTGCGGTCCGAAGAGCCCTCGAAGTACGGAACGTACAGTCTCGACTTGTCCAGGCCCTTGAGATACAGACCGGGAACATCCAGATAAGGGATGTCCCGGCCGTTGTGGCGCTTCAGGTAGTCCGGGCACTGGCTGGCGAGGTCGAAGACCTGGAGGCCGGCTGCGATTTCGGGGTCCACCTGGTCCGGGGCGGTGTCTCGGACCGAACCAAGGTCGATGATCTCCCACCACAGGCGATGGGGCTGGAACGCTGGAGCGCCATCGACCTGCCACAGGTGGTCGGGGCCGGTTTTGAAGCTGTCCGAGATGTCGGTCCTATCGTCCCCGTACACCTCGCAGATTAGCTTCAGCTTGGCGTCAAGGCTGGATGAGAGGTTATCCAGGGTCCAGCACAGTACCCGCACGACCAACGGGCTGGCCGGAGCCGGCGGGATGGCCGGTTCGACGGTGGCAATCTGGGCTTTGGAGAAGCCCAGTCCCTCCCGGTGGTTCCAGAGGTGGAACTGGCGTAGCTGGACCTCGGGAGCAGTGAACCGGACCTCGGGAACGGTGAACACGGGCCTCTTGCGACTCATGGTGAGCTCTTCTCTGCCGCTGCTTATCCATGCTGATGCCTGTTGCATCGCTATGGCCTCAATAGCTGTTGAGATCGGCCTCCTAGCACCAAGTGGCTTGGGTGCAGGAGGCCGATCTCAACACGCAGCAGAAATGAGCGCTAAAGCTTCAAAGGACTTTAGCGAATATAACATAAATGGTTGCAAAATGCAATAGCATGGATCGGCTCTGACGAAATAGGCTGCTGCGCTGAGCAGAAAATCCGGGCTCTAATCTGCCAGCGCCAGAAAAGGGCTGGGAAAGAAGTAACAGTCGCCACTCTCGTTGGCATGAACGCCGTGCGGCGGAGGCGTTCGCCGAGGGCCGAGGCGGCCTTCCAGTACGCAGAACAGGTAACCGCCTGGCGGTGGAATTGGGCCGTCGTCGGGGTTTAGTGGCAACGCCTCAGGGGGCCGCGTGCAGCAGGGCGTAGAGGCCGCTGAACAAGATGGCGCCCAACAGCAACAGAAGGCTGAGGAGCAGGAACAAGCCCAGGCACGTCAGCCGGAAGTTGCGCCAGTTCTCAAGCGTCAGTCGAGGCGCGAGCGGCTTCGGCGGTGGCGTCCGTCGTGGCGGCGGAGGGGCCGGGCGTCGCGGCGGCCGAGGTCTCGGTGGAGGTGGCGGTGGTGGAGCCGGTTCCACCACGGTGATGCAGACCGGCACCAGCACGATGAGGTCGTCGACCACCAGCCGGAGTCGGTCTTCGCGGGGGCCCAGCACGTCGTGCGCTGACAGCGGCCGGGCTCGGAGTCGCAGCCTCACCGCGGGGACGTCGCGGAACGGCTGCTGCTCGACTATCTCCCAGAAGTCCCCACTGGGCTCCAGCACCCACGCGTAGCGAATGGTCGAGCCGTCGCTGAGGCTGACGGTGACGACCCGGTCGGGCGGTACCTCACCAGCGGCAACCGACCCGAAGTCCACCACCTGAGGCTTGACCACGACGACCCGTGGTGGCCGGGGTGGAGGTGGCTCGCGCCGCTCCTCGCGCTTGGCAGTGCCGGCTGCTCGGCGGTCGAGGTCGTGGGCAGCCCGCTTGCTGGGGTCCGCCAACGTCTCGTACGCCAGGTTGAGCAGGATCATCTCCTGGTTGGCCGTCCGGGCGTCCTCGGGCGGACGATGGTCTGGGTGGATCTGCCGCATGCGGATACGGAAGGCCTTGCGGAGAGCAGCCTTGTCCGCATCTTTCGGCACCCGCAGCACGGCGTATAGATCATCGGTTGGTGGTCTCCACACCTGGTACCTCGCAGACCGCACAGTGCTCGTCCAGCCGCCTGCTCCAGCTGAGGGCTTTGACGAATGACACAGCACTGCCACGCTAAGTCAACCATTAGGTGCAAAAGCCCGGCTTGTATCGAATAGAACCGAAATCTTCAGCTTCACCGTCGAGCGGTCACGACCCAGTTCGTGCGGGGGTTCGTCTTCATGCCGTCCGAGGGCCTGGTGACTGACCGGGTAGCCGAGAGTTCCGACCTGGCCGGGCCTCCTTCACGTTCCTGGGCGAAGGCCTACGTGCCTCTTAGCGGGCTTTGGCGCTGGCAGGTCTGACTCCCACGTCGGGAGCGGACGTACGCTGGCTTACACACCCACCTGACGCCCCCTGGTGATGCGTCTGGCCTGAAGGGTGCATAGCCCGTCAGTCGCATCGTCCAGGAAGAGGACGCCTCTGTGGGCGAGTGAGACGGCTCCCGGCCGTGGCAGGCCGTTGCCTCCGCCGACGAGGGACTGCATGGTCGCCGAGTGGTGGGGTGCGCAGTAGGGGGCTTTGTGGACGAGGGGTTTGCCCGGGGGCAGGATTCCTGCGACCGAGTGGATCGCGGTGACTTCGAGGGATTCCTGGCGGGTGAGGGGCGGCAGGATGCCGGGGAGCCGTTCGGCCAGCATGGTTTTGCCGGCGCCGGGCGGTCCGTACAGCATGAGGTGGTGGCCGCCGGCCGCGGCGACTTCCAGGGCGGTGCGGGCGGTGTGCTGTCCGGCGACGTCGGCGAGGTCGTGCGGGCTGGTGTCGGCGTCGATGGAGAGGCCGGTGCCGACGCCGGCGCCGGGGACGACCAGTCCGGCGAGCATGGCGTCGGGCCTGCCTTCTTGGTCGGGTTCTTCTTCGGGTACGGGTTCGTCGGTGAGGACGGCGATGAGCTGGCGCAGGCTCCGTACGCCGAGGACGGAGATGCCGGGGACCAGGGACGCTTCGGCGGCGGTCTGTTCGGGGACGACGACCTGTTCGTATCCGGCTTCGGCGGCGGCGAGGACGGCGGGCAGGATGCCGCGCACGGGGCGCACCCGGCCGTCGAGTCCGAGTTCGCCGATCATCACGAGGTCGGCGAGTTCTCTGGGGTCGATGCGTTCGGCTGCGCCGAGGACCGCGCAGGCAACGGCGAGGTCGAAGCCGCTGCCGCTCTTGTCGGGCAGGCCGACGAGGGTGAAGGCGGCGACGCCCGGTTCGAGGTCGGCCTGGACTTCCACGACGACGCCTTCGACGCCGACGAGTGCCACGGAGCAGGTGCGGGCGAATCCCATTTACGCCACCCCCCGCACGTGCTCGGCGCGGGGTGCGCCGCGCTGGGGCAGGACGACGCCGACGACGTCGATGCGGACGCCGCCGCCCGGCGGTCCTCCGTGGTCGGCGAGCCAGCGCTCGGCGAGGTGTCTGAGCCGCTCGGCCTTGGCGGGGGTGACGGCCGCCATGGGGTGTTCGAACGGGCCCGCTCTGCGGGTCTTGACCTCGCAGATCACCAGTACGTCGCCGTCGTGGGCGACGATGTCGATCTCTCCGGTCCTGCCGCCGCGCCAGTTGCGGGCGACCACTGTCATTCCGGCGTCGGCCAGCAGTCTGGCCGCCACGTCTTCGCCGTACTGCCCGAGTGCTCCTCGTGCGTTCATTTCGGCACCACCTCCGGCACCGACTGTCACGCAATCGCCGCCAGCGAGTGGATCTTGGTGGACAGCCGGGCTGTTGTGGATAACTCGGTCACCCACACGGTGGATGTGAGCACGGTGGGGGTACGCACGACTGACGTACGCACAGAGGACGTACGTCGTGGGCGCGGCGAAATCGGTGGCCGCGATTGCCCCCTGCCGACACCGCGAACGCGGCGGATCAGCCCCCCGGGAGCTCCAGATCGCTCTTGTTGAGCTCCTCGATATTCACGTCCTTGAACGTGAGAACGCGGACCTGCTTCACGAAGCGGGCCGGCCTGTACATGTCCCAGACCCAGGCGTCCGCCATCGACACCTCGAAGAACACCTCACCCTGGACCGAGTGCACCTGCATCTCGTAGTCGTTGGTGAGGTAGAAACGCCGCTCGGTCTCGATCACGTATTTGAACAGACCGACGACGTCGCGGTACTCCCGGTAGAGCTTCAGCTCCATCTCGGTCTCGTACTTTTCGAGGTCCTCGGCGCTCATGGCATGTTCCCCTTCAGCCGTGCGTCCCCCTATTGTGCGTCAGCCCCCCGGGCCTCTAGACGATTTCCGGAGCCAGGACCACCGGCGCACGCGGAGGACCCTCGTCGAGCAGCGTGCGCAGCAGCTCGGCGAGTCTGGTCGGGTACACCGTCTCACGGGCCGCCGACAGTTCGGCGGAGGTCCACCACCTCAGCCCCGTGGTACTGCGTCGTTCCAGCTCGGTGAGGCCGGTCGGCGCGGCCTCGGTCTGGGTGGTTCGGGCCAGGAAGTACCACTCGTCCTGATCCCAGCGGCGGCCGTCGAAGGGGAACGAGCACATCCGGCGCCACAGCACGGGCCCCAGCTGCACGTCCGTGATCCCGGTCTCCTCGGCCAGCTCGCGCAGGGCCGCCTCGGCCCGGGTCTCGTCGCCCTCCACGCCTCCGCCGGGGGTGAACCACCAGGTGTCGTCGGGATTGTCCGGTTCGTAGCCGTGCATCAGCAGAATGCGGTCCTGCGGATCGAGCAGTACGACCCGGGCGACCTTGCGAAATCCGGACGCCTCGCTGCCCAGCGGCCCACCGGCCCCGCTCGACCCGTCGGTCTCACCGATCCCGCCAGCCTCGCCGGCCCCGGGCTCGGCCCCGCCCCCGGCCCCACCCGCCTCACTGCCCCCCAACCGGCACCTCCCGTCCCGCCCCGCGCCGCCGCCCCAGGCGCCGCGCCAGCGGTCCGTACGCCGCGCCCAGCACGATCAGCACGGCTCCGGCGACCACCGCGCCCACCATCAGCGTCAGCGGCCCCGGCTGCGAGATACCGCCCGGAAGTGCCTTGAAGCCCGTCGGGCGCTTCAGCATGCCGTCCAGCGGCCACGCCACCGCGTCCACGCGCGCGCTGACGGCCGAGCGCGGCACCGAGCCGTTCGCCGCGTCCTCCAGGTGTACCCGGGAGTCCAGCGAGACGTCGCGCTCGTCGCCGAGGAGGAAGAGCTGGTCCTTCGGGACGGTGGCGCTGAACTTGGTCGTGGAGGGGGCCGTGTTGTGCAGATACGGTTCGTCGATCGCCTGGCCGTTGACGGTCAGCTTGCCGCCCTGGTCGCAGCACTTGACGGTGTCGCCGCCTATGCCGACCACGCGCTTGACCATGGGGACGTTGCCCCAGACCTTGTCCTCGAAGATCACCACGTCGCCGCGCTTGACGTCGGCGCCGTCGATGCGCTGGGCGAGGACCCGGTCGCCCGCCTTGACCGTCGGCTCCATGGACTGGGTCGGGACCGTGTACGGCTTGTACTCGACGGCGCCCCAGGCGAACCCGCCGAGGAAGAGCACACAGCCGACGGCCACGGCCAGCCCCGACAGCAGATTGCCGAGACCGCGGCCGCGGCCGTCGTCCGTACGTCCTGTTCCGCTCATCCCAGTGCTCCTCCCCCGGTCACCCGCGTTCTGCGCGGGTCCCGGAGATCGACGATCTGGGACGGCACCCTACCCGGCGGTATCCCGCGCGGTCAGCCCTCCCGGGTGAGGTCGGCGCCCTCGATCGCGTCACTCTGCCGGGTGAGCCTGCGCCGCCGCCACAGCACGACCGGCACCGCGCCCGCGAGCCCCGCGGCCACCGGGGCCGCCGTGCCGGCCGCGGCCATGCCGTTGATGCCCTTCTGGTCGAAGGTGCCCGGGATGCCGAGCCAGTCGATGCGGTTGAGCGGCCAGGCGATGGTGAACGCGCGGCCCACGACCTCGTCGTTGGAGACGGTGCCGCCGCCCGGCAGCTCCTGGTGGTAGCGGGAGTCCAGCGAGTTCTGGCGGTGGTCGCCCATCACCCAGATCCGGCCCTTGGGGACCTTGATCGGGCCGAACGGCATGTCGTCGCAGGCGCTGTCGCCGGGGTAGATGTACGGCTCGTTCAGGGCGTGGCCGTTGACCTTGACCGGGCCGCCCTTCTTGCACTCCACTGTGTCGCCGCCGGTCGCGATGACCCGCTTGATCAGGTCCTTCTCCTCGGCGGACGGCATCAGGCCGATGAAGCTGAGGAACTTCTGCACCGCGTTGGGCTCGGCCGGCTTCTGGTCCTCCAGCCAGCCGCCCGGGTCGTGGAAGACGACGACCTCGCCGCGCTCGGGCGTGGAGCCGAACCACGGCGTCAGCTTGTCCACCAGGACGCGGTCACCGCGCTGGAGGGTGTCCTGCATCGAGTCCGAGGGGATCGAGAACGCCTGCACCAGGAACGTCTTGATCAGCAGCGCCAGGATCAGCGCGATACCGATGAGCAGCGGCAGCTCCTTCCAGAAGGAGCGCTGCTTCCTGGGGCCGCTGCCCGAGCCGCCCGGCTCACCGTCACCCCCCGAGCCGTCGGCGGTGCCGCCACCGCCGCTGTCGGCCTGAGCCTGTGCGGGCGGGTCGGCGGGCCCGTCCGGCCGCTCCTCGGGCTCGTCGTGTCCGGATCGTGCGCCGACCGCCAAATCCCCCACATCCACTCCTCAGTCCGTGCCACCGCCCGCGCCGTGCCAGGCGCAGGCCCACCACTCCCATAACGAGCGGGAGTTCCGCAGGGCTCGGGAGCCGGATCGTCTCGTTCGATTTCGGGTCATCCGATATCGATTTATTTACTGCTACTTCGCGTGATCTGTCGGGATCCGCTGCCGGATCCCGGGAGGACACCCTATGCGACGCACCGAGCGCGGTGTCCGACCTGCCGGGCGCGTCCGGCACCGAGCCGAATGTCCCGGGCTCCTCCAGCCACTTCCAGCGGTCGAAGGGCCAGCCGATGACGACGGCCCGCCCGATGACGCCGTCCTCGGAGACGGTCCCGTGGTACGCCTCGTCGAGGTGGAAGCGGGAATCGGCCGAATTCGAGCGGTGGTCGCCCATCATGAAGAGCCGTCCCTCGGGCACCTTGACCTCGAACCTGATCTCCGAGGGCGGGTTGCCGGGGTGTACGTAGGGCTCGTCCAGGGGCACGCCGTTGACGGTGACCTTGCCGCCCGCGTCGCAGCACTTCACGGTGTCGCCGCCGACCGCGATGACCCGCTTGATGAGATCCTGCTCGTTGTCGGAGGGCAGCAGTCCGATGAAGGTGAGTCCCTGTTTGACCTGCTTGACGACCACCGGGTCGCTGCCGCCGGTGGTCTTCTTCTCTTCCTTGAGCCAGCCGCCGGGGTCCTTGAAGACCACCACGTCGCCGCGCTGCGGCCGGGAGCCGAACCAGGGCGTGAGCTTGTCGACGAGCACCCGGTCCCCGATGGTGATCGTCTCCTGCATCGAGCCGGACGGGATGACGAAGGCCTGGACGAGGAACGTCTTCAGTACGAGGGCGATGAGCACCGCCACCCCGACGAGCAGGGGTATCTCCTTCACCGCGGACCTGCGGCGGCGCCGCTTCACCTTGCGGGCGAGCCTGCGCCGGTCGGCCCGGCCCTGCTGGGCCCGGCGGCCGGGCGGGCGCTCGGAGGCTGCCGCCGCCTCCGTGGCGGGTTCCGTCGCCTCCGTGGCGGGTCCGGGGGGTGCGTAAGGATCGGATGCGTACGGATCGGATGCGTACGGATCGGGTGCGTACGGATCGGGTGCGTACGGATCGGGTCCCGAAAGATCGGGTACGGAGAGATCGGGCTCCGTAGGAGCGACCGCGGGCGCCTCGGCAGTCACGAAGGCATCCGCGGCGGTCGCGAAGGCATCAGGGGCAGTCGCCAAGGCATCGGGGCCGGTCGCGAAGGCATCCGCCTGCGAGGCGCGTCCCGCGGCCCCTCTCGTTCTCGCCCCCGCCCCCCGCGCCCCCGCACGCGACGTCGGCCGGGTGCCGGTGGGCAGTGGTTCGTCGGCGGGGCGGGGCGCCGAGCGCGGGCGCCCGCGGTTACCCATGGGCGCCGCCCGGTGCGGGCACGCGCGCGAAGGCGCCGGAGCCGCCGATGCCCGACCAGCGGCCGAACGGCCAGCCGATCCAGTCGACGCGCCCCACCACATGGTCCACGGGCACCATGCCGCCGCCCGGGGAGCCGAGGTGGTCGCGGGAGTCGCTGGAGCGCGAGCGGTGGTCGCCCAGGACGAACAGGGTGCCGTCGGGCACCACGATGTCGAAGGGCACCTGGGAGGGGGCGTCGCCCGGGTGCACGTACTCCTCGGTCACCGGTGTCCCGTTCACCCGCACCCTCCCGCCCTTGTCGCAGCACACGATCCGGTCGCCGCCGACGCCGACGACCCGCTTCACGTACACATTCCCCTCGGGCTCCCGCAGCCCCAGGGACGCAACCGCTGAACGAAGGGCCCTGCCCACCGGGTTCCCGTCCGGCGGCTCGTCCGTGAAGGAACCCCGGCCGTCGAAGACCACGACGTCACCGCGGGCCGGATGGCTGCCGAAACGGTACGCCAGCTTGTTGACC
Source organism: Streptomyces sp. TLI_146 (assembly GCF_002846415.1). Taxonomy (NCBI): domain Bacteria; kingdom Bacillati; phylum Actinomycetota; class Actinomycetes; order Kitasatosporales; family Streptomycetaceae; genus Streptomyces; species Streptomyces sp. TLI_146. The sequence goes on along the minus strand of NZ_PJMX01000001.1, from coordinate 6,369,280 downwards.
AGGACCCGGTCGCCCACCTTCAGGGTGGGCTCCATGGAGCCGCTGGGGATCAGGAAGGGCTGCAGGACGAAGTGGCTGAGCAGCAGCAGGAAGACCAGGCACACCGCGAACAGGGCCGCGGCCTTGCGCCAGGGCCCTTCCAGGAGGGCGGCGAGGGCGGGAAAACGCGCGGAGCGCGACCCCCGCTCCGGCCCCGGCTGAGAGGTGGAGGGGAGGTCGCGCTCCGTGTGCTGTGCTTCGGTGTCCATCGGGGGCAGAGCCTATCCGCCCGGCCTGTGGACCCGTACGCGAGTGTGGTGGGCCGTGGCTCACCGCCGAGCCGGAGCTCAGTTGTCGCGCTTCTCCTTGATCTTCGCGGCCTTGCCGCGGAGCTCGCGCAGGTAGTACAGCTTCGCGCGGCGGACGTCACCGCGGGTGACGAGCTCGATCTTCTCGAAGATCGGGGAGTTCACCGGGAAGGTGCGCTCGACGCCGACGGAGAAGGAGACCTTGCGGACCGTGAAGGTCTCGGAGACGCCGGCGCCCTGACGGCGGATGACAACGCCCTTGAACTGCTGGATACGGGAGCGGTTGCCCTCGATCACGCGGACGTGGACGTTGACGGTGTCACCCGGGCGGAAGGCCGGGACGTCGGTGCGGAGCGCCGCGGCGTTGACGGAGTCGAGCAGGCTGGCCATGTTCTTCTGCTTCCTCGCCGATGCCACAGGTCATCAGCGGAATGTCGTGATGGGGTTCAGGTTGCCGTTCGCACCGGACCGCCGTGGGGCGACTCCCGCGTGCGCGGGGAACGCTTTGCCCTTCCCCCTGTGGCAGGGGCGTGGGCCGGGCGTACAGCAGCGGCTTATTCTTCCACGTCCTGGGGCCTGCGCCAAAATCGGCCGCCGGGCTCGGGGGCCCAGCCCAGGATGGAGAGCACTTCGCGGTCCTTCTTGTCGAAGGCGGCGGGGTCGCAGCGCTCGATCAGGTCGGGCCGGTTCAGGGCGGTGCGGCGGAACGCCTCGTCCCGCCGCCAGCGGGCGATCTTGCCGTGGTGCCCGCTGAGCAGGACGTCCGGGATGCCGCGGCCGCGCCACTCGGGGGGCTTGGTGTAGACGGGCCCTTCGAGGAGGTTGGCCATGGCGCCGGGGGCGAAGGAGTCGTCGCGGTGGGACTCGGCGTTGCCGAGGACGCCGGGCAGCAGCCGGGCCACCGCCTCGGTGATGACCAGGACGGCGGCCTCCCCGCCCGCGAGGACGTAGTCGCCGATGGAGACCTCGTACACCGGTATCCGCGTGGCGTACTCGTCCATGACGCGGCGGTCGATGCCCTCGTAGCGCGCGGGCATGAAGATCAGCCACGGCTTGGCGGAGAGCTCGACGGCGAGTTCCTGGGTGAAGGGCCGTCCGCTGGGCGTGGGCACCACCATGACGGGACCGTGCGCCCCCGCCTCGTACCCGTCGGCCAGCGCGTCGTCGAGGCAGGCGCCCCAGGGCTCGGTCTTCATGACCATGCCGGGGCCGCCGCCGTAGGGGGTGTCGTCGACCGTGTTGTGCCGGTCGTGGGTCCACTCCCGCAGGTCGTGCACGTGGACGTCGAGCTGTCCACGCGCGCGTGCCTTGCCGACGAGGGAGACGTTCAGGGGCTCCAGGTACTCGGGGAAGATCGTGACGACGTCGAGGCGCATCAGTTCTCGTCCCCACTGACGTCGCCGGAGTCGCCGGAAGCGCTTGCGTCGCCGGCCTCCTCGTCGCGCGCGGAGGCGATCTCGGCGCGGTCGTCGATCAGACCGGGCGGCGGGTCGATGACGGCCCGCTGCTCGTCCAGGTCGATCTCGGTGACGATCTCGCCGACGAACGGGATCATGACCTCGGTGCCGTCGGGCCGCTCGACGATGAAGAGGTCCTGGGACGGCAGGTGCGAGATCTCGGTGATCCGGCCGACCTCGGTGCCGTCGGTGAGGACCACGTCGAGGTCGATGAGCTGGTGGTCGTAGTACTCGTCGTCCTCTTCGGGACGCTCCTCCGGGTCCACGTCGGCGATGAGCAGGGTGTTGCGCAGGGCCTCGGCGCCGGTCCGGTCGCGTACGCCCTCGAAGCGCAGCAGCAGACGGCCGCTGTGGACGCGGCCGGTCTCGATGGTGAGCGGCCCGGTGGAGGCCGGGTCGGTGGCCAGTACGGCGCCGGGGGCGAGCCGCAGCTCCGGCTCGTCGGTGCGCACCTCGACGGTGACCTCGCCCTTGATGCCGTGGGCGCGGCCGATCCGCGCGACTACCAGCTGCACGTCGTTCAACTTTCCTGTCGGATGCCTACGGCTTCTCGGTGTGTGGGGTCCAGAGACGACTGCGGGCCGGGGAAGGCGCTATGGCCCTCCCCGGCCCGAGCCGGCGCATCTGGTAAAACAACCAACTTTGTCAGTGGACCTGGTCCACGTCGACGAGGTCGACGCGGATACCACGGCCACCGATGGCGCCCACGACGGTACGAAGAGCGCGGGCGGTGCGGCCGTTGCGGCCGATCACCTTGCCGAGGTCGTCGGGGTGGACCCGGACCTCCAGCACGCGCCCCCGGCGCAGGGTGCGCGAGGCGACCTGCACGTCGTCGGGGTTGTCGACGATGCCCTTCACGAGGTGCTCAAGAGCCTCCTCGAGCATGCTCAGGCCTCGGTCGACTCGGCGGCGTCGGCCGCAGCCTCGTCCGCCTTCTTGTCAGCCTTCTTGGCCTTGGGGGTGATGGCCTCACCCTTGGCGTCGTCGCCCTCGAGAGCCTTGGCGAACTCGTCGAAGGAGCGGCGCTTGCTCTCCTTCGTCTCCGGCTGCAGCAGCGGCGCGGGGGCCGGGAGGCCCTTGTGCGCCTGCCAGTCACCGGTCAGCTTCAGGATGGCGAGCACAGCCTCGGTGGGCTGGGCGCCGACCGACAGCCAGTACTGCGCACGCTCGGCGTCGACCTCGATGCGCGACGGGTTGTACGTCGGGTGGTAGATACCGATCTCTTCGATCGCGCGACCGTCACGACGGGTGCGGGCGTCGGCGACGACGATGCGGTAGTGCGGCTGGCGAATCTTGCCGAGGCGCTTGAGCTTGATCTTGACTGCCACTGGAGTGGTGTCTCCTGGTCTTGACGTGGTTGGGCACAACGGGATGCCACGTGGGGTTGCGGTACTCGGAGTGCCCGATGGACGCGTCAGCCGGAGGCGAGAGGGTTCCTGTGCGGCTGTCGAGTACAGCTAGCCATTGTGCCACATGCCGGCGCCGGGCACGCCGGGGGTCCGTGGGGCACCCCCGGGCGGCGCACCTGCGTGTGGGGTCCGCCTCCCGGCCGCGCCGCCCCCGTCCGGCGACCGGTCCGGGATCAGCTCGCGGCGGCCACGACCTCGGGGATGCGGAACGGCTTGCCGCAGCCGCCGCAGACGATCGGCGCCTGGGCGAGCACGGAGGGGACGACGCGCACGTTGCGGCCGCAGTCGCAGACGGCCTTGACGCGGACGCCGCCGCCGGAGGAGCCGTGCCGTGCCGCCGGGCCTCTGAAGGAGCGCTTGGTGTCGGCGGCGGTGGCCACGGTGTGTGCCTTGAGGGCCCGCTGCAGCCGCTCGATCGTCGGCCGGTAGCGGCGCCTCGCCTCGGGGTTCAGCGCGACCAGGGAGAAGCCGCTGCTGGGGTGCGGTTCCTCGGGATGGTCGAGGCCGAGCTCCTCGGCGATGGCCAGGAATCTGCGGTTGTGGTACCGCCCGGCCCGGGATGTGTCGCGGACACCCCGGGCGGCGGCAATGCCGTGGACTGCCTCATGGAGCAGTCGCTCGAAGGAGAGCTCGGCGCCGCAGGCGGACGACGACTCTCCGATCAGGGACTCGGGCGCGGCAAGGTCAGGCAGCTCGGGGTGGTACCGCTGAATGTCGGCCCACGCCTGCGCCAGCTCTGCGGCGAGAACAGGTGGTGTCGTGCTCACGTCGTGACAACGAGCCGGAGTGCCCCGGTGTTCCTATTCCGGGGCATCCCAAATAATTTGCACGTACCCGTCAGTTGCCGTTGATGCGTCCGGACGAGGGCGGGTGCGCTGATCTGCGGAGAAGCCTCACAGCTCACACCAAGGTAGTACGTAGCGGCGCGTACGCCCCGGCGCGTAGATGATGTCCACACGCCGGGGTGCCAGGAATCAGCCGGTGCGCAAGAGGCGTTTTCGGCCGACCCGAACGGGCCGCGGGCCGCTCAGTAGGAGCGGGCGACGATGGCGACGGTACCGGGGGCGTCGTCGGCGTCGGGGACCGACCCGTCCTCGGCGACCAGACACCGTACGGACACGGCCTGCTCGGCGAGCTTGGCCTCGCCCTCGGCGCCCAGGGTCGCCCACGGGATGCGCGCCCAGCCGCCGGCGGTGGCGGCCTCGGCGGCCTCCTCCAGGGTGGTGACCTCGCTGGTGCGGGACTCGCGGCGCTCGCGGGACTCGCGCAGCAGCTGTGCCTGGTCCTCTTCGAGGACCTTGGGCAGCAGTTCGCCGAGCGCGTCGATGGCGACGGGCTCCTTGCCGCCGGGGATGCGGCGGGCGAGCATCGCGGTGCCGGCCTCCAGGTCGCGCGGGCCGATCTCGACGCGTACGGGCACGCCCTTGAGCTCCCAGTCCACCGCGCGGCGGCCGAAGGGGGTGTCCACCCGGTCGTCGACCTGGACGCGGATGCCCAGCGCCTTCAGGCGGTCGCCGAGCTCGCGGACCTTGGCGACGGCCTCGTCGCCCTTGATCGCCATGACGACGACCTGGACGTGCGCCAGGCGCGGCGGCACCCGCAGGCCGTTGTCGTCGCCGTGCGACATGATCAGACCGCCGACCATGCGGGTGGAGACGCCCCACGAGGTCTGCCAGACCAGTTCCTGCTTGCCGTCCTTGGACAGGTACTGGGTGTTGAAGGCCTTGGCGAAGTTGGTGCCCAGCTCGTGGCTGGTGCCCAGCTGGAGGGCCTTGCCGTCGCCCATCATGCCTTCGAGCGTGAGGGTGTTGATGGCGCCGGCGAACCGCTCCTTGGGCGTCTTGCGGCCCAGGACCACGTCGATGCCCAGGACGTTGGTCATGAAGTCCGCGTAGACGTCCTTGTGGATGCGCGCCGCGTAGTCGCGGGCGTCCTCATAGGAAGCGTGCGCGGTGTGGCCCTCCTGCCAGAGGAACTCACTCGTACGGAGGAAGACGCGCGGCCGCATCTCCCAACGGACCACGTTGGCCCACTGGTTGATGAGCAGGGGCAGGTCGCGGTAGCTCTGCACCCACTTCGAGAAGTAGTCGTTGATGATCGTCTCGGAGGTGGGGCGCACCACGACGGGCTCTTCGAGCTCCTTGCCGCCGCCGTGCGTGACCACCGCGAGCTCGGGCGCGAAGCCCTCGACGTGCTCGGCCTCGCGGGTCAGGTAGGACTGCGGGATGAACAGCGGGAAGTACGCGTTCTGGGCGCCCGCGTCCTTGATGCGCGCGTCCATCTCCTGCTGCATCCGCTCCCACAGGCCGTAGCCGTACGGTCGGATCACCATGGTGCCGCGCACCGGACCGTTGTCCGCGAGCTCGGCCTTGTTGATCAGATCCTGGTACCAGCGGGGGAAGTCTTCCGCCTGGGGCGTGAGAACGGGTGCCTTTGCCATGGCGCGAATGGTACGGGCCCGGCGGCCCCGAACGTGAATCGCCCTCCCTCTGGACGCGATGGCGGATGCGGAGTTCCCTGGCATACGGGGGGAGTGCGACCGCACGTGTACGGGGGCTTTCCATCAGCGCACGGCTGACCTCTTCTGCGGATTGGGGCGCTTTCCATGACACCTACGCTCGTCCGGCATCAGTCCCCCGCGGCCTCCGCCCCGCCCGCGCAGGCATGTGCACGCGCGCGTGACTGGGCGGAGATCCAGGAGCGGATGCTGGTACCGCTCTACGAAGCGGTGTACGAGCGGCTGGAGGTGGGACCCGCCACCCGGCTGCTCGGCCTGGGCTGCGGCTCCGGGCTCGCCCTGTTGATGGCGGCCTCGCGCGGCGCGCGCGTGACGGGTGTGGACACCCGGCCGGAGCGGCTCGCGCTGGCCCGTGAGCGGCTGCTGCCGGAGGGGGTGTGGGGGCGCGCCGGGGACCGCGACGGCGCCCGCGTCCTGGAGGGCGGCCCGGAGGCCGCCGGTCCCGCCGCGGCCCGCTACGACCTGGTGACCGCCTTCGAGCCGGTGGGCTGCGCGGCGGGCGACGCGGACGGCCCCGGGGCGGCCCTGGAGGCCGCGGTGGGGCTCGCCGAGCGCGGCGCCGCGGTGGTGCTGGCCGGCTGGGGCCCGCCGGAGCGGTGTGCCACCTCGGGCGTGCTGCGGGTGGCGACCCGGCTCGCCGACGCGCCGCGCTGGCGGCCGAGCCTGCGCGACGATCTGGAGGACCTGGCGTCGCGGGCGGGGCTGCGGCCCGACGGTTCGGGGCGGGTGGCGTGCCCGTTCGGCTACGCGGACACCGACAGCGCGGTGCGCGGGCTGCTGTCGACGGGCCTGTTCGACGCGGCGGCCAGGGCCACCGACCAGGTCCAGGTCGAGAAGGAGCTGACGGAGGCGCTGCACCCACATCTGCGCCGGGACGGCACGGTGTGGATGCCGAACGTATTCCGCTATCTGATCGCGCGCACGCCGTAGCAGGCGCACGGTCTTGGGCCACGCGCGCGTAGAGCGAGCCTGGGCAGCCACGCGCGCGTAGGGCGAGCCCTTTGCCGACCGTCGCAGGCGCGCCCTTCGACCACGCGCGCGTAGAGCGAGTGCCGGGCCCGTTCAGGAGTCCGTCTTCGCCAGGCGCGGGATGCCCGCCGCGCGGTACGCGGCCTCCTCCTCCAGCGTCTCGTTCTTGAGCAGCGCCTCGGCGAGGGCGTCGAGCTTGGGGCGGTGCTCGCGCAGCAGGCGGCACGCCTCGGCGTAGCACTCGTCGACGATGCGGCGCATCTCGGTGGCGATGGCGTCCAGGGTCTCGGGGGCCGCGGCGAGCCCGTACGCCTGCTGGGCGTCGCCCGGCAGGGCGGTGAGGGGGCCGATCTTCTTGCTCATGCCCCATCGGGCCACCATGCCCCGGGCCAGGTTGGTGACCTGTTCGAGGTCGTTCTCGGCGCCGGTGGTGATCACGTCGAAGACGACGTGCTCGGCCGCCATGCCGCCGAGCGCGCCGATGATGCGGCCGCGCAGATAGTCCTCGGTGTACGCGTACTTGTCGGCGTCCGGGGTGGACAGCGTCACGCCGAGCGCCCGGCCCCGGGGCACGATGGTGATCTTGCGGACGGGGTCGGCGCCGGGCTGGAGCATGCCGAGCAGGGCGTGGCCGCTCTCGTGGTAGGCGGTGCGGCGGCGCTCCTCCTCCGGCATCACCAGCGGCCGCTCGGCGCCCAGCTGGACCTTCTCCAGGGCGTCGGAGAGGTCGGACTGGGTGACCTCGCTCTGGCGGCGTTTGACGGCGAGCAGGGCCGCCTCGTTGGCCAGGTTGGCGAGTTCGGCGCCGGTCATGCCGGGGGTGGTGCGGGCCAGCTGGGCGAGGTCGACGTCGTGGGCCATCGGGATCTCACGGGTGTGGATCTTCAGGATGGACTCGCGGCCTCCCCGGTCGGGCGGGCTGACCTGCACGATCCGGTCGAATCTGCCGGGCCGGGTGAGCGCCGGGTCCAGGACGTCGGCCCGGTTGGTGGCGGCGATGACGACGACGCCCTCGGATCCGGAGAAGCCGTCCATCTCGGTGAGGATCTGGTTCAGCGTCTGCTCGCGCTCGTCGTGCCCGCCCATCCCGGCGCCGCCGCCGCGCGCCCGTCCGATGGTGTCGATCTCGTCGATGAAGATGATGGCGGGGGCCACCTTCCGTGCCTCGGCGAAGAGTTCGCGTACCCGCGAGGCGCCCACGCCCACGATCATCTCGATGAACTCGGAGGCCGATGCGGAGAAGAACGGCACCCCGGCCTCGCCCGCGACGGCCCGCGCGAGCAGGGTCTTGCCGGTGCCGGGCGGGCCCGCGAGCAGGACGCCGCCGGGCATCCGGGCGCCCATCTTCCGGTACGCGGACGGGTTCTTGAGGAAGTCCACGACGTCGTTGAGCTCGCCCTCGACCTCGTCGATGCCGGCCACGTCCTCGAAGGTGGTCCTCTTGTCCTCGGTCAGCTCGACGGGTTTGGGCGGCGCCTTGCGCCCCAGCATCCCGCCGCCGAGCCCGGCGCTCATCCGGCGGGCGATGAACAGCCACAGGACGACCAGCAGGAGCATCGGGGCGAGCGAGATCAGCAGGTTGGCCAGGAAGCTGCGGTGCTCGACGACCGGCTGGGCGGTGACGGTGACGTTCTGCTTGGTCAGCTGGGACCACAGGTCGTCGTCGGCGAAGGTCGGCCGCTGGGTGGTGAACTTGGTGTACTTGTCGCTGCCGCCGGGGACGGTCTGGGAGCTCTTGAGCTGCCCCTGGATGGCGTCGCCCTTGGAGTAGATCTTCTCCACGTTGCCGGCCGAGACCTGTTTGCTGAACTCGGTGTACGACAGCGTCGGCTCGTTGCCCTCGTCGAGGAACGACAGGATCAGATTGGTGATCAGGTAGACGACGAGCGCGGCGAGGATCAGGCTGCCCCAGCCCCCGGGCATCTTCCGCTTCGGCGGGGGCGACGGGGGCGCGCCCTCGGAGCGCCATGGCTGGTCGGTGCGATCTCGTGGGGGTACGGGATTGGGCACGCTGCTCTCCTCTGGCCTGTACGGCGATTATCGGAGAGCGGGCCGAGCGGGGCATTCCGGGTGGGCCGACAGGGCTGCCGGGGCCCGGGTACGCGCAGGGGCCCGCGGCCTGTACGGCTCGCGGGCCCTTGCGACACCTTCGCCGGACGTCCCGTACGTACGAAGTACGCAGGAGACGCTCGGGTCGGACGTCAGCCCATGAACTTCTTGAACGCGTCCGGCAGTTCGAAGTCCTGCGGGGCCTGGGCGGGGGCGGGCAGGCCCGCGGCGCCCTGCTCGCGGCGCTCGGCGGCCGCCTGCTCCTCGGCCTTGCGCTTCATCGGGTTGCCGCTCTTGCGCTTGCCCTTGGCGGCCTTCTGCTGCTTCTTCTGGCGGCCGGGGCCGCCACCCATGCCCGGCATGCCGGGCATCCCGGGCATCCCGCCGCCCTGGGCCATCCGCGACATCATCTTGCGGGCCTCGAAGAACCGCTCGACGAGGTTCTTGACCGCGCTGACCTCGACACCGGAGCCCTTGGCGATACGGGCGCGGCGCGAGCCGTTGATGATCGTCGGCTCGTGGCGCTCGGCCGGGGTCATCGACTTGATGATCGCGGCGGTACGGTCCACGTCGCGCTCGTCGATGTTGTTGATCTGGTCCTTGATCTGCCCCATGCCCGGGAGCATGCCGAGCAGCTTGGAGATGGAGCCCATCTTGCGGACCTGCTCCATCTGCGCCAGGAAGTCGTCGAGCGTGAAGTCCTGGCCCTTCTTCGACGCCAGCTTGGAGGCCATCTTCTCGGCCTCTTCTTGGCTGAACGTCTTCTCCGCCTGCTCGATCAGGGTGAGCAGGTCACCCATGTCGAGGATGCGCGACGCCATGCGGTCCGGGTGGAACGCGTCGAACTCGTCGAGCTTCTCGCCGTTGGAGGCGAACATGATCTGCTTGCCGGTGACGTGCGCGATGGAGAGCGCGGCACCGCCCCGGGCGTCGCCGTCGAGCTTGGAGAGCACCACGCCGTCGAAGCCGACGCCGTCGCGGAAGGCCTCGGCGGTGTTGACCGCGTCCTGGCCGATCATGGCGTCGACGACGAACAGGATCTCGTCGGGCTTCACGGCGTCGCGGATGTCCGCGGCCTGCTGCATCATCTCCTGGTCGATGCCCAGGCGGCCGGCGGTGTCGACGACGACCACGTCGTACTGCTTCGACCGGGCGTACTCGATGGAGTCCTGGGCGACCTTGACCGGGTCGCCGACGCCGTTGCCGGGCTCCGGCGCGTAGACGGCGACGCCCGCGCGCTCGGCGACCACGGAGAGCTGGTTGACGGCGTTCGGCCGCTGGAGGTCGCAGGCGACGAGCAGCGGCGCGTGGCCCTGGCCCTTGAGCCACTGGCCGAGCTTTCCGGCGAGGGTGGTCTTACCGGCACCCTGGAGACCGGCGAGCATGATGACCGTCGGGGCGGTCTTGGCGAACCGCAGCCGGCGGGTCTCACCACCGAGGATGGTGATGAGCTCCTCGTTGACGATCTTGACGACCTGCTGGGCGGGGTTGAGCGCCTGGGAGACCTCCGCGCCGGACGCGCGCTCCTTGACCTGCTTGATGAAGGCGCGCACGACGGGCAGGGCGACGTCGGCTTCGAGGAGCGCGATGCGGATCTCGCGGGCCGTGGCGTCGATGTCCGCCTCGGACAGGCGGCCCTTGCCCCGGAGGTTCTTGAATGTCGCGCTGAGGCGGTCGGAGAGGGTGTCGAACACGGTGGTCGCGGATCCTCGGCTCGTAGGGCGGTCGGGTGAACGCCCCCCAGGGTATCCCGGGAGAGGTTTTCCCCACCCCGCCCCGTTCCCTTAACCCTCCGGGGGTGGGTGGGGGCGGAGGCGTTTTCCCGGGGGCTGCGCCCCCGGACCCCCGGCCGTCGTTCGTCTGCGGACCGTCGATGGTTGCTCGCGCAGTTCCCCGCGCCCCTAGGAATGCCGCTGCGCGGCAATCCCCTGGGCGCCTCGAAGGGGCGCATTTAGGGGCGCGGGGAACTGCGCGACCAGTTGGGGACGGCCCGCAGACAAGCCAAGGGGGTCCGGGGCAAAGCCCCAGGCCGCCCACCAGAGGGCTTGAGGGAAGGGGCGGGGCGGGGGAATCAGCCGCCCTCAGAACCCAGCGCCCGCTCCACCCCCCGCGCGACCCCCACCGCCGCCTCCACCCCCAGCGGCTCGCCCTCCCCGTCCGTCACATAGAACGCGTCCACCGCGTTCGCCCCCAGCGTCGACACGTGCGCGCTGCGCACCCGCACCCCCGCCCGTTCCAGCTCATGCCCGATGCGGTGCAGCAGGCCCGGTGCGTCCTGGGCGCGGACCTCGATCACCGTGGCCAGGCGGGACGCCGCCGGGGCCACCGTGACGCGCGGCGGGGGCGCGGCCGGGCCGCGGCGGCGGGCCGCCTCGCGCTCGGCCAGCCGGGAGGCCAGGTCCAGGGAGCCGTCGAGCGCCCGGACCAGGTCGGCGCGGAGCCGGGCCGCCTGCGGCAGCGAGCCGTACTCCGCCGCCACCCGCCAGTCCAGCAGCAGGATCTCCCCGCCCACGGGATCGGGCAGCTCGATCGCCCGCAGCTCCGCCGTGCGGACGGTGAGCCGGTGCATCGCGAGCACGCCCGCCACCGCCGGCAGCACCCCCGGCTGGTCCGGGACCGCGATCAGGAGCTCCACCCCGAGCGGTTCGCGGGCCCCCTCGTCCACCGGCGCGTCCGTCTGGGCGCGCAGCGCGAGGACCGGGCCGCGCGTGCGGTGGGCCTCCATCGCGAGGCGCTCCTGCTCGGCCGTGGCGACCGGCGGCTCCGGGTCCACCGGCTCCCCCGCGAGCACCGCCCCCACCCGCTTCACCAGGTCCGCCACCAGCGAGCCCCGCCACGACGACCAGGCCGCCGGTCCGGTCGCCAGCGCGTCCGCCTCGGTGAGCGCGTGGAGCAGTTCGAGCGTGGACGCCGTCCCGACCGCCTCGGCCACCGCCCGTACCGTCGCGGGGTCGTCCAGGTCGCGCCGGGTCGCCGTCTCCACGAGCAGCAGATGGTGGCGTACGAGGACGGCGACGACGGCCACGTCGTCCTTGTCGAAGCCGATCCGGGTGGCCACGTCGCGCGCGATGACCTCGCCCGCCACGCTGTGGTCGCCGGGCCAGCCCTTGCCGATGTCGTGCAGCAGGGCGGCGATCAGCAGCAGGTCGGGGCGGTGGACCCGGCGGGTGAGCGAGGAGGCCCGGACGGCCGTCTCCACCAGGTGGCGGTCGACGGTCCAGGTGTGCACGGCGTTGCGCTGCGGGCGGCAGCGCACCCGCTCCCAGTCGGGCAGCAGCCGGGTGATCAGCCCCTCGGCTTCGAGGGCCTCCCAGACGGGCACGGTGGACTCCCCCGCGCCCAGCAATGTCACCAGCTCCTCGCGGGCCTCGGCGGGCCAGGGCACCGGCAGCGGCCGGACCGCGGCGGCCAGGCGGCGCACCGCGTGCAGCGAGATCGGCAGCCCGGAGCGGGCGGCGGCCGCGGCGGCCCGCAGCGGCAGCACTGGGTCGCGCTCGGGTTTCGCGGCGAGCGCGAGCACCACCTCGCCGTCCTGCTCGACCACGCCTTCGGCGAGCGGGGTCCGCTCGGGGGCCGCCGTCCGGCCCCCGAGCAGCCCCCTCAGCCGGGGCCGCGCGGAGCGGGCCCGCAGCACCCGGCCGACCTCGCGCCAGGTGACGTCACTGGCGTACGAGATGGTCCGCGCGGCCTCGTACACCTGGCGCAGCAGCACGTCCGCGTCGAGCACGCCGAGCGCGGCGGCGACGGCGTCCTGTTCCTGGAGGGCGAGGCGGTCGGTGGCCCGGCCGGTGGCCAGGTGCAGCGCGTCCCGGACGTCCAGGAGCCGCCGCCGGGCCTCCCCCAGGCCCTCGCGGGGCGCGTCCGCGAGCCAGGACGCGGCGACCGCGCGCAGGGCGGTGGCGTCCCGCAGGCCGCCGCGCGCCTCCTTGAGGTCGGGTTCGAGCAGGAACTGCAACTCGCCCTGGCGCTCGGCCCGTTCGCGGCACAGCGCGTCCAGTTCGGGCAGCCGCTTGGGTGCGAGGTTGCGCCAGTCGGCGAGGACGGCGGTGCGCAGCGCGGCCGTCAGGGACTGCTCGCCCGCCAGATGGCGGGCGTCCAGGAGGCCGAGGTGCACCTTGAGGTCGGCGCCCGCGGTCCTGCGGGCCTCGGCGGGGGTGCGGACCGAGTGGTCCAGGGCCAGGCCCAGGTCCCACACGGGGTACCAGAGGCTGTCGGCGAGCGCGGAGACGGCGCTCGCGCTCGCGCTGCCGTCGTGGACGAGCACCAGGTCGAGGTCGCTGCGGGGCGACAGTTCGCCGCGCCCGTAGCCGCCGACGGCCATCAGGGCGGCCCCGCGCACCCCGGCCGCCCTGGCTGCCCCGGTGAAGAGCTGGGCCAGCCAGTCGTCGGTGAGCTTGGCCAGGGCGGCACGGCGCGGCGGCCCGGACCGCGCCTCCTGGTGGAGAAGGCGCAGCCGGGCCGCCGCGTAGCCGCCGGATCCGGAGTCTTCTGTCTCTGTGCTGACTTCCACACTCGTCACCCGGCAGCTCCTGTCCGTACCGAATCGGGGGACCTATTTCAGAGGGCGTCGGGGCCGCGTTCGCCGGTGCGGACCCGGACCGCCGTCTCGACGGGCACGCTCCACACCTTGCCGTCCCCGATCTTCCCGGTCCTGGCGGCCTTGACCACGACGTCGATCAGCTGCTCGGCGTCGTCGTCCTCGACCAGGACCTCGATGCGGATCTTGGGGACGAGGTCGACGGTGTACTCGGCGCCGCGGTAGACCTCGGTGTGGCCGCGCTGGCGCCCGTATCCGCTGGCCTCGGTGACCGTGAGGCCCTGGACTCCGAAGGCCTGCAGCGCCTCCTTGATCTCGTCCAGGCGGTGCGGCTTGACGACCGCGGTGATCAGCTTCATGCGTCCACCTTCTTGTTCTGCGCTGCCTTCTCGCCCGGGGCCGGGGCGGGCGTACGGGTGGCGGTGCCGCCGCCCGCGCCGCTGAAGTCGTACGCCGTCTCGGCGTGCTCGACCTGGTCGATGCCGGAGACCTCGTCGTCCTCGGGGACCCGCATCCCGATCGTCTTGTCGAGCAGGAAGGCGAGGGCCGCGGAGACCACCAGCGAGTAGCCGAGGACCGCGCCGACGCCGATGGCCTGCTTGCCGAGCTGGTCGAGGCCGCCGCCGTAGAAGAGGCCCTTGGCGTCGGACTGTACGCCGCCGGTGGCGAAGAGGCCGACGAGGAGGGAGCCGGCGATGCCGCCGACCATGTGGACGCCGACGACGTCCAGGGAGTCGTCGTAGCCGAAGCGGTACTTGAGGCCGACGGCCATGGCGCACAGCAGACCGGCGATGGCGCCGACCGCGATCGCGCCGAGGGGGCTGACGCAGCCGCCGGACGGGGTGATGGCGACGAGGCCCGCGACCGCGCCGGAGGCGGCGCCCAGGGTGGTGAAGGAGCCGTGGCGCAGCTTCTCGTAGAGCAGCCAGGCGAGCATGGCGGCGGCGGTGGCGACCTGGGTGTTGACGAACATCACCGCGCCGACGCCGTCGTCGTTGCCGAGCCAGGAGCCGGCGTTGAAGCCGAACCAGCCGAACCACAGCAGCCCGGCGCCCAGCATGACCAGCGGCAGGCTGTGCGGCCGCATCGGGTCCTTCTTGAAGCCGACGCGCTTGCCGATGACGAGGATGACGCCGAGGGCCGCCGCACCCGCGTTGATGTGGACGGCGGTGCCGCCCGCGAAGTCGATCACGCCCTTCTTGAAGAGCCAGCCGTCGGAGGCCCATACCCAGTGCGCGACGGGGAAGTAGACGGCGCTGACCCACAGGGTGATGAACAGCGCCCAGGCGCTGAACTTGACGCGGTCCGCGAGCGCGCCGCTTATCAGCGCCGGGGTGATCACCGCGAACATCAGCTGGAACACGGCGAAGACGTAGATCGGGACGGTGTAGCCGGGCCAGAGCTGGACGATGCCGATGCCGCTGAGCCCGAAGTAGTCCTTGGACCAGCCGATGAAGCCGTTGGACTCGCCGAAGCTGAGGCTGAAGCCATAGAGCACCCACAGGATCGTGACGATCCCGAGGCTGATGAAGCTCATCATCAGCATGTTGAGGGTGCTCTTGACGCGGACCATGCCTCCGTAGAAGAAGGCCAGGCCGGGGGTCATGATCATCACCAGCGCCGAGCAGATCAGCATGAAACCGGTGTTGGCGCTGGACAGCTGCGGAGCGTCAGCTGCGAGCGTGATGCCTGGGGGCATCGGCGTCTCCTCGTCGTCGGTACGGCGGCCCGTGCGGGGGCGAACGAGTGGCTGCGAAGGGGTGGGCCGTTATGCGCCATGAGGTTGGCGCAGCGCGGTTTCCGTCGATGCCGCACGATGTTTCGCCACCGTGACGAAGAGGTCGGGCGTGTTACACCGGCATAAACTGCCGGATCACCGTCCTGGGGGCGGCTACCATCCGCGTACACGCGGACGGGTGACCGGCCGCGACGTCCCCCGGTTGACCTGGCGTGGGGGAGCCGAGTCGGGGTGTACGGGGTGGGCGTCGCGGCCGGCGTCCTGTATGCCGCCGTGGCGGCTCCTCTGGCGGTCAGACGGCCTCGGCGGTCTCGGGCAGCTCCCGGCCGAGCAGATCGGTGAACTGGACGACCTCGGCCACGTCCCCGAAGTCCCGCACGGCGGTGTCGACGGTCTTGCGCAGCCGGGTGTTGACCCGCTCGGAGCGGACCGTCTTGGCGATCTGGAGGGCCTGTCCGGCCAGCACGGTGGACTGCTCGGGCTCGCGCTTGAGGAGGTGGACGGTGGCCATGCCGATCAGGTTCAGCGCGTACGAACGCTGGTGGACCTCGTCCTTGCCGAAGAGCGCGACCGCCTTCTCCATCACCGGCTCGGCGAGCGTCGCGTACGTGGGGCTGCGCCCGGCCACATAGGCCAGGTCGCGGAACGAGTGCGCGTTCTCCCCGTTGAGCTCGGCCTCGGAGAAGAACCGGATCCAGTCGGGCTCCGGCTCGCCGTCGAGCCCGGCGTCGCCGAAGGCGTCCTCGGACATCCTGACGGCCCGCTTGCACTTGCTGGGCTGGCCCATGTTCGCGTACGCGCGCGCCTCCATCGCATACAGCATGGCCTGAGTGCGCGGGGTGGCGCAGTCGCGGCTGCCGTACTGGGCGAGGTGGATGAGTTCCAGGGCGTCGTCGGGGCGGCCGAGGTGGATCATCTGGCGGCTCATCGAGGACAGGATGTACGACCCGAGGGGCTTGTCGCCGCACTCCTTGGCGGCGTGCAGGGCGAGTACGAAGTACTTCTGGGCGGTGGGCTGGAGGCCCACGTCGTAGCTCATCCACCCGGCCAGTTCCGCGAG
This sequence comes from Streptomyces sp. TLI_146, assembly GCF_002846415.1. NCBI lineage: Bacteria > Bacillati > Actinomycetota > Actinomycetes > Kitasatosporales > Streptomycetaceae > Streptomyces > Streptomyces sp. TLI_146. Next base: position 6,353,256 of record NZ_PJMX01000001.1, on the reverse strand, counting down.
TTCGGCCGCGACCCGGAACAGACGGCGGGCGGTGGCCTGGGGCTGCGGCTCCTGGAGGAGGTCGGTGACCTCGTGGAGCTGGCCGACGACGGCCTTGCGGCGCAGTCCGCCGCCGCACTGGGCGTCCCACTGGCGGAACATCTCGGTGGTGGTCTCCAGGAGGTCGAGCTCCGGTTCGGAGAGCCGTGAGGGGCGCCGGGCGTTGGCGGGGGTCTCCACGTTGATCGACTCGCCGGGGGGCGCGGGCACCAGCCAGCGCTGCATGGGCTCGATCAGGGCGGGCCCGGCCGAGAGCATCAGGGACGTGCCGAGGAAGCCGCGCCGGGCCAGCATCAGGTCGCTGCGCGAGTACTCGCTGAGCAGGGAGACGGTCTGGGGGCCCGCCCAGGGCAGGTCGACCCCGGAGACCGACGGGGACTGGTGTGCGGTGCGCAACCCGAGGTCCTCGACGGCCACGACGCTGCCGAACCGCTCGGAGAACAGCTCGGAGAGGATGCGCGGGATGGGCTCGCGCGGCATCTCGCCGTCGAGCCAGCGGCGCACCCGGGAGGTGTCCGTGCTGATGTGGTGCGCGCCGAGCTGGCGCGCCCGCCGGTTGACCTGCCGCGCGAGCTCGCCCTTCGACCAGCCGCTCCGTACGAACCACGAACTCAGCTGTTCGTTGGGGCGCTTGCCGGCGCTCGTACCGCTAGCCCCACTGCCGCCCACTGGAACGCCCCCATTCAGCTAAAGCCTTGTGCGTCTTCCCTGCCACGCGAACCCCTATCAGAATGCCGCTAACCGCAGCCCGTTGTCCGCGGGACGCGGCCCCCGGACGGTACAGCCGGTACAGCTCCTTGCCGTTGGCATACCCACGAGCGCGTGAGCCTCCAGGGTCCATGCACCGAAAGTAATCCTACGATCACGGGTCCCGCGAGGGCGATTGCAGAAACGCCACCATTCGCCACCCCTTCGAATGAACTCCCTTGGCGCTGCGCGCGATTCACTTGACACAGGTCGATCAGGAGTCGATGGAACGGTGCACGCCGGGGCGCGCGGACCGGTTCGCACCACCTCCCCTTCCGCCGCGAGCCGTCGGGTGAGCAGAGCGCAATCAGGGAACTCCGGATCGTAACCACCGTCGAGTCAGATCCGTTGGAGGGGGCATGGGGTTCACGATCGGCGGCAGCCGGGGGATCCGCGAAATCCGGCCCGGCTCGCGGCGTCGCGGCCGCGCGACCGAGGTCACCGCGGTGGCGGAGTACACGGGACTGTGGGGCTGGGACGTCGCCCCGGGGGCCCGCGCGCTCTCCGGCCAGTGCTCGTGCGGCGAGCCGGGCTGCCCGGCGCCGGGGGCGCACCCGCTGGGCTTCGCGCCGGAGATCCCGGCGGGCGCCACCCTGGACGAGGTCGGCAAGGCGTGGGCGGAGTGCCCGGGGGCGGCGGTGCTGCTGCCGGTGGGCCGCAGCTTCGACATCCTGGACGTGGCGGCGCCCGCGGGGCGGCGGGCGCTGGTGCGCCTGGAGCGGATGGGGCTGCCGCTCGGCCCGGTCTCGACCACCCCGGCGGGCCGCACGCACTTCTTCGTGGCGCCGGGGGCCGCGGCCGAACTGCCGCGCCTGCTCTACCGGATGGGCTGGGACGACGCCGACCTGGACCTGGTCTGCCCGGGCCCCGGGGAGTACGTACCGGCTCCCCCGTCGGCGGACGTCCGCTGGCTGCGCCCGCCGTCCCTGGACACGGCGACGCGCCCCCCGGAGGCCCGTTTGCTGCTGGGCACGCTGGCGTACATCTGCCACCGGGCGCCGTCGTAGGGAGGAAGACGAAAGGGCCCCGCCACAGAGGCGGGGCCCTTCATCGGGCGGCAAGCCCGTTATGCCCAGGGGCGCGGGGAACTGGGCGACCAGCCACAGAAGGCCCGCGGCCGCCATGCACCACACGGCCCCCGGACAGTGGGCGCCCTAGTCCCCGATGAGCGCGTCCACGAACGCCCCCGGCTCGAACGGCGCCAGGTCGTCCGCGCCCTCGCCGAGCCCGACCAGCTTGACCGGCACGCCCAGCTCGCGCTGGACGGCGATGACGATGCCGCCCTTGGCGGTGCCGTCGAGCTTGGTCAGGACGATGCCCGTGATGTCGACGACCTCGGCGAACACGCGGGCCTGGACCAGCCCGTTCTGCCCGGTGGTGGCGTCCAGGACCAGCAGCACCTCGTCCAGCGGCCCGTGCTTCTCCACGACGCGCTTGACCTTGCCGAGCTCGTCCATGAGCCCGGTCTTGGTGTGCAGCCGGCCCGCGGTGTCGATGAGGACGACGTCCGCGCCCTCCGCGATGCCCTCCTTGACCGCGTCGAAGGCGATCGACGCCGGGTCGCCGCCCTCGGGGCCGCGCACGGTACGGGCGCCGACGCGCTCGCCCCAGGTCTGCAGCTGGTCGGCGGCGGCCGCGCGGAAGGTGTCCGCCGCGCCCAGAACGACCGACTTGCCGTCGGCGACGAGGACGCGCGCGAGCTTGCCGGTGGTGGTGGTCTTGCCGGTGCCGTTGACGCCGACGACCATCACGACGCCGGGGGTCTCCGCGCCGCCCTCGGTCTTCACCGTGCGGTCGAAGTCCGGGCCGAGGATCGCGACGAGCTCCTCGCGCAGCAGGGTGCGCAGCTCGGCGGGGGTGCGGGTGCCGAGGACGCGGACGCGCTCGCGCAGCCGCTCGACGAGCTCCTGGGTCGGGGCGACGCCCACGTCCGCGGTGAGCAGGGTGTCCTCGATCTCCTCCCAGGTGTCCTCGTCGAGGTTGTCCCGGGAGAGCAGCGTGAGCAGCCCCTTGCCCAGCGAGTTCTGGGAGCGGGCGAGCCGGGCGCGCAGCCGTACGAGGCGGCCGGCCGTCGGCTCGGGCACCTCGATCTCGGGCGCGGCGGGCGCCTCGGGAAGCGCCTCCTCGACCACGACGGGGCTCGCCGGGGCCTCGGGGAGGGCGACCTCCTCGATCGTGCGGCGTTGCTCCTCCGCCGTCTCCGCGGCGTCTTCGCCGACGTGGGGCTCGGCGGGCGGGGCAGTGATGGTCGGCGTGGACGTGGGCGCCGTGGGCGGCAGCTGCTTCTTCTTGCGACCGCTGACCACGAGCCCGCTGATCACGCCGACCGCGACCAGGGCGATGACTACAGCAAGGATGACGAATTCCATAACGTCCCCAGTATCAGTCATGGGCCGCCGAGGGGCCCCGGTCGTGTCTTCGCATGAAGATCAAAGGGAATTATGGGGCAATCGTCGTATTAAGTTACGATGGAGGGGGAGGCGTCAACGCGCGTAGAGTCCCCCGAGATGACCCCCACACGGCCCCCGCCAGGGCCGAGCGAGAGGCAACAAGCACCTCATGAGCACCACATCCCAGTCCGAAGGCGCACTGGAAACCCGTGGCCTGGAGCCCGTCCCCGACAACGAGCGCACCGCCAGAACCAGAGACCTCTTCCCGACCTGGGTCGCCGCCAACATCAGCGTGCTGCTGCTCACGATGGGCGCCAGCCTCGTCGTGTCGTACGGGCTGAACTTCTGGCAGGCGATCGTCGTCGCGGTCTGCGCGCCGCTCGTCAGCTACGGCCTCGTGGGGCTCATCTCGATCGCGGGCAAGCGCGGTGGCGCCCCCGGCATGGCGCTCTCGCGCGCGGTCTTCGGCCAGCGCGGCAACCTGCTGCCCGGCGCGCTGATCTGGGTCGCCCGCTGGGGCTGGGAGACCATCAACGCGGTCACCGGCGCCTACGCGATGCTGACCGTCCTGGACATCCTGTTCGGCGTGAAGAGCAACACCTTCCTGATCATCGTGACGCTGCTGCTCTTCGTGGTGACGACCTTCGCGATCTCGGGCCTCGGCATCAACGTCGTGCAGAAGTGCAACAAGTACGCGACCTATCTGTTCGGCGCGTTCTCCGTGCTCGTGCTGGTCTACCTGGCCATGAACACCGACTGGAGCGCGGTCTTCGACCGCCCGGCGGGCAAGATGTCGCTGATGGTGGCGGGCACCGGTCTGATCGCCGCGGGCGGCGTGAGCTGGATCCCCTCGGCCCCGGACTTCACCCGCTACCTGCCGCGCACGGCCTCCTCCAAGGCCATGGTCGCGAGCTCCGTCGGAGGCGCCGGGATCGTCGTGCTGCCGATGGTCCTGATGGGCGCGGTCATGGCGGTCTCCACGCCGGACCTCGCCTCGGCCGCGGACCCGGTCTCCTTCCTGGGCGAGATCCTGCCGCTGTGGATCGCGGTGCCGTACCTGCTGATCGCCCTGGTCGGCATGGTGCTGATCAACTCGATGTCGATGTACTCGGCGGGCTTCACCGCGCAGACCCTCGGCTTCAGGATCCCGCGCCACTGGGCGGTCTCGGTCAACGCCGTGATCTCGCTGGCCTTCGGCGGCGTCCTGATGCTGGTCGCCAAGAGCTTCATGGGCTCCTTCATCGCCTTCCTCTCGCTGCTCGCCGTCGCCTTCTCCGCCTGGGTCGGCGTCTTCGGCGCGGACATGCTGCGGCGCACCGAGTACGACGCGAAGGCGCTGCTCGACACCACCCCCACCAGCGCCTACTGGTACACGGGCGGCTTCTCCCCCGCCGCCGTCGCCGCCTGGGCGATCGGCCTCGGCTCGGGCCTGCTCTTCACCACCTCGGACTGGTTCACCGGCCCGCTCGCCGCCAACAACCCGGTCGGCGAGTACGGCCTGGGCTGGGTGGCCACCATCGTGGTCTCGGGCGTGCTGTACGTGGTCCTGCCGAAGCCCGCCGTGCCGGCCCCGGCCGGGTCGGACGAAGCGGACGAGGAGCGCGCACCCCTGGCTGTCTGACGCCTCGTCAGCTACCGTCCCCCTCCACCGGATCCAGCCCGGCGGAGGGGGACTTCCCATGCCGTTCACGGTCGTACGGATGAACCTGGTGGCCCCGCACGAGCCGCCCGAGACCCTGTCGGCCCGCTACCGCGCCGCGGTGGAGATGGCCGCGTACGCCGACGCGCACGGCGTGGACACCGTGCAGACCGAGGAGCACCACGGCACCGGCAACGGCTGGCTGCCCTCCCCGTTCGCCTTCGCGGGCGCGGTCTTCGGGGCCACCAGCCGGATCGCGGTCACCGTCTCCGCGATCATCGGCCCGCTCTACGACCCGCTGCGGCTGGCCGAGGACATCGCGGTCCTGGACCTGCTCAGCGGCGGGCGCCTGGTGACGGTCGCGGGGATCGGCTACCGGCCCGAGGAGTACGAGCAGGCGGGCGTCGAGTGGGGCAGGCGCGGCAAGCTCCAGGACCTGCTCCTGGAGACGCTGCTCAAGGCCTGGACGGGCGAGCCGTTCACCTACGAGGGCCGTACCGTACGGGTCACTCCGCGCCCGTTCACCCAGCCGCACCCGATGCTGCTCGTCGGCGGCTCCTCGAAGGCGGCGGCCCGGCGGGCGGCCCGGCTGGGGCTGCCGTTCTTCCCGAGCGCCCATCTGCCGGACCTGGAGGCGTACTACCGCGAGCAGCTGGCCCTGCACGGCACCGAGGGCTGGACGATGATGCCCGCCGAGAAGACCCCGCTGCTGCATCTGAGCGAGGACCCGGACCGGGCCTGGGCACTGTACGGGGAGCACTTCCTGCACGAGGCGCGGATGTACGCGTCCTGGCAGTCCAAGGACATCCGCTCGGCGGTGCGGTCCACGGCCGCGACCGTGGCGCAGCTGCGCGCCGAAGGCGTCTACCGGATCGTGACGCCGGACGAGTGCGCCGCGCTCGGCGCCGAGAGCCTCGTGCTGCACCCGCTGTGCGGCGGGATGCCGCTGGAGGAGGGGTGGCGCAGCCTGCGCCTGTTCACGGACGACGTACTGCCCCGGCTCCATGGGTGAGCCGGGGCAGTACGTGTGTCGAGGAGAGAGGGCAGCGGGGTTTTAGCCCATCTCCTCCAACGCCTTGCCCTTGGTCTCCTTCACGTACTTCAGTACGAAGGGGATCGAGAGGGCGGCGAAGATCGTGTAGATCACGTAGGTCGCGGAGAGGTTCCAGTCGGCCAGCGACGGGAAGCTCGCGGTGATGGCCCAGTTGGCGATCCACTGCGCGGAGGCGGCGACGCCGAGGGCCGCGGCGCGGATCCGGTTCGGGAACATCTCGCCGAGGAAGACCCAGACCACCACGCCCCAGGACAGGGCGAAGAAGAGCACGAAGACATGGGCGGCGACCAGGGCGACCCAGCCCTGGGTGGCGGGCAGCTTGCCGTCGACGAGGTCGTAACTGAACGCCCAGGCCTCCAGGGCGAGGCCGAGGGCCATGCCGACCGAGCCGATGAGCGCCAGCGGCCTGCGGCCGATCCGGTCGACGAAGATCATCGCGATCACGGTGCCGATGATGTTGATGATCGACGTGGTGAACGAGTAGAAGAACGACTGCGTCGGGTCGACGCCGACCGACTGCCACAGCGTCGAGGAGTAGTAGAACGCGACGTTGATGCCGACGAACTGCTGGAAGACCGACAGACCGATGCCGACCCAGACGATCGGCTTGAAGAAGAACGAGCCGCCGAGCAGGTCCTTGAAGGACGACTTGTGCTCGCTCTTCATGGCGTGCTCGATCTCGGCGACGCGGGCGTCGAGGTCGATGTGCTCGCCCTCGACCTCCTTGAGCACCTCACGGGCGCGCGCGTCGCGGCCGACGGAGATCAGGAAGCGCGGCGACTCGGGGATGGCGAAGGAGAGCAGGCCGTACAGGACGGCCGGGATGACCATCACGCCGAGCATGACCTGCCAGGCCTCCAGGCCCATCAGCTCGCCGCGCTGGTCGCCGCCGGCGGCGTTGAGGATGCCCCAGTTGACCAGCTGCGAGATCGCGATGCCGATGACGATGGCGGCCTGCTGGAAGGAGCCGAGCCGCCCGCGGTACGCGGCGGGGGCGACCTCGGCGATGTAGGCCGGGCCGATGACCGAGGCCATACCGATGGCGAAGCCGCCGATGATGCGCCAGAAGGCCAGGTCCCACAGCGCGAAGGGGAGCGCGGAGCCGACGGCGCTGATGGTGAAGAGCACGGAGGCGATCTGCATGCAGCGGATGCGGCCGATGCGGTCGGCGATCCGGCCCGCGGTGGCGGCACCGATCGCACAGCCGATCAGGGCGATCGCGATGACCTGGGCGAGCGCCGCGGAGCCGATGTCGTAACGGCCTCTGATGGCCTCGACGGCGCCGTTGATCACGGCGCTGTCGTAACCGAAGAGGAAGCCGCCCATCGCTGCCGCCGCCGCGATGAAGACGACGTGGGCGAGGTGCTCGGGGTGCGCCGTACGGGCTCCCGAGGCCGGTGGCTGCGTAGTGCTGGTCACGTGAACTCCTGGGGCCGCCCGGCAGCGTCGCCGGGCGTTGGGGGCACTTCAAGTGGCGCACAACTTCAGGTCACCCACCACTTGAAGGTAAAAGCAACGTTGCAGAGACTATGCCTTCAAGTTTCGAAGTCAATAGGGGCAGACCTGTGAGTTGAGCGACCCTTGCGTGTCGCACTTGTTCAAGTCTTGAAGATCAGCTAGCGGTGATCTAACGAAGTCGCTGGCTGATGACCTTGGAGACGCCGTCACCCTGCATGGATACGCCGTACAGCGCGTCCGCGACCTCCATCGTCCGCTTCTGGTGCGTGATCACGATCAGCTGCGAGGACTCCTGGAGCTCCTGCATGATCCGGATGAGCCGCTGGAGGTTGGTGTCGTCGAGGGCCGCCTCGACCTCGTCCATCACGTAGAACGGGCTCGGCCGCGCCTTGAAGATCGACACCAGCAGCGCCACGGCCGTCAGCGACCGCTCACCGCCCGAGAGCAGCGAGAGCCGCTTCACCTTCTTGCCCGGCGGCCGCGCCTCCACGTCCACGCCGGTGGTGAGCATGTTGGACGGGTCGGTCAGGATCAGCCGCCCCTCGCCGCCCGGGAAGAGCCGCGAGAAGACGCCCTCGAACTCCCTGGCCGTGTCCCGGTACGCCTCCGTGAAGACCTGCTCGACGCGCTCGTCCACCTCCTTCACCACCTGAAGAAGGTCGGCCCGGGTCTTCTTCAGGTCCTCCAACTGCTCGGAGAGGAACTGGTGCCGCTCTTCCAGGGCCGCGAACTCCTCCAGCGCGAGCGGGTTGACCTTTCCCAGCTGCTGGTACGCCCGTTCGGCTGACCTCAGTCGCTTTTCCTGATCCGCGCGGTCGAAACTCCGGGGCCGGTTGCGCGGGTGGTCCGGGTCCTCGGGCAGCTCCTCTCCCTCGGCGGCCGGGGAGGGGGGCACCGGCTGGTCGGGGCCGTACTCGGCGACCAGCCCGGCCGGCTCCACCCCCAGCTCCTCCAGCGCCTTCGTCTCCAGTTGCTCGATCCGCATCCGCTTCTCGGCACCGAGTACCTCGCCGCGGTGCACCGAATCCGTCAACTTGTCGAGCTCGCCCTTGAGGTCGCGGCCGGTGGCCCGGGCGCCCGCCAGATCCTGCTCGCGCGCGGCCTTCGCGGCCTCGGCGGCGGCCCGCTCCCGCTCGGCCCGCACCACCGAGACCTCGACGTGGGCGAGCAGGGTCCGCGCGCCCGCCGCCACGGCCGCGGCCACCTGAGCCTCGTGGCGCAGCCGGGCGCGCCGCTCCTCGGCCCGGGCGCGCGCCTCGCGCTCGGCGCGGGCGCCCCGGTCGAGCGCGTCGGCCCGCCCGGCCAGGCCCTTCACCCGCTCCTCGTGCGTACGCAGCTGGAGGCGGGCCTCCATCTCGGTCTGGCGGGCGTTGGCGCCGTCGGCGGCGAGCCGGTCCCGTACGGAGGTGTCCGGCTCCTCCTCCACCGGCATCTCCTCGGCGACAAGCAGCCGCTCGGTCAGCTCCTCGGCCTCTTCAAGGGCCTTCTCCAGCGCCTCCTGGGCGCGGGCGGCGGCCGCCGCCGTGCGCTCGGCCTCGCCCGCGGCGCCGCGCGCCTGCCCGGCGAGCCGCCCGAGCTGCTGGGCGACGGACGACTTCTCCCGGTCGGCGGCCCGGCGCCGCTCCCCCAGCTCCTCGACGCGCTCGGCGCACTCTGTGCGCCGCTCCCCCGCCGTCCGCTGGACCTCGGTGAGCTCCTCGCACCGCACCGCGAGCTCGGCGAGCTCGGCGGCGGCCTCGTCGACCGACGCCTGCACCTCCAGCAGACTGGGCGCCCCGGCGGACCCGCCGTGCGCGAAGTACGCCCCGAGCAGATCGCCCTCGGCGGTGACGGCGGTCAGGCCCGGCTGCGCGTAGACCAGGTCCTCGGCGTCCTCCAGGGTGCCCACGACCACGATCCCGCGCAGCAACTTCCGTACGGCGGGCAGCAGTTCCTCGGGTCCCCGCACCAGGTCCGCCGCGTAGGGCGGCCCGCCCGGCCGTACGGGCTCGGGCTCCTGCGGCCCCGGCAGCCCGCCCACCAGGAGCGCGGCCCGTCCGGCGTCCTGCTTGCGCAGCAGCCGGATCGCCTCGGCGGCGGTGGCCGGGCCCGACACCGCGAGCGCGTCGGCGGCGGCGCCCAGGGCCGCGGCCACCGCCACCTCGTGGCCGGGCACGACGGTGAGCAGGGCGGCGGCGGGGCCGAGCAGCCCTTGCAGCGAGTCCTGGGCGGCGAGCAGCGCGCCCGTGCCGTCCTTGCGGCGCAGGCCGAGGGCGAGCGCGTCGTGGCGGGCGGCCACGGCGGCACGTTTCCTCTCGGCGGCCGTGAGGTTCTCCCGGGCGGCGCTCAGGGCCGCCTCGGCCTCGGCGAGCTCGCGCTTGGCGCGCTCGTGCGCCTCGCCGAGCTCGTGGTCGTCCGCGTCCAGGCCGTCGACCTCGGCCTTCAGCTGTTCGTACTCCTCCTGGGCCAGCGCCGCCCGCTCGCCCGCCTCGTCGCGCGCGGCCGCCAGCCGGTCGATCTCCGCCTGCGCCGAACCCGCCCTGCTCCGCGCCGCGTTGACCTGTCCGTGCAGCCGCGCCAGGCCCTCGCGCCGGTCCGCGATGGCCCGGGCCACATCCTTCAAACGGCGCTCCTCCAGCGCGAGTTCCCGCTCCAGCTCGGCGCGGTGGGAGGCGGTGTCCTCCAGGGCGCGCTCGGCCGCCTCGCGGGCCGCCTCCAGCTCCGCCTCCTGCTCGCGGATCCGGGCGGCCTCGCGCTCCATGTCCTCCGGGTCGCGGCCCCGGCGCTCCTCGGGGGGCTGGGCGGTGGCGCTCTTCACGCGCGCGTCCGCGAGCGAGACGGTGCCGCGCACCCGCTCGGCCAGCTGCGACAGCTCGTACCAGGTCTGCTGGGCGCTCTGGAGGCGGGGCGTGAGCCTGCGGACCTCGTCCTCCAGCTCCGCCTCGCGCGCGAGGGCGGCCTTCAGCTCGGCCTCGGCGCTGTCCTTGCGCTGCTTGAGCGCGGCCTCGTCCTCGATCTCGGCCCGCAGCGCCTCGCGCATCCGCACCAGGTCGTCGGCGAGCAGCCGCAGCCGGGCGTCGCGCAGGTCGGCCTGGATGACGGCGGCCCGGCGGGCGACGGCGGCCTGCCGGCCCAGCGGCTTGAGCTGGCGGCGCAGCTCGTCGGTGAGGTCCTGCACGCGCGCGAGGTTGGCCTGCATCGCGTCCAGCTTGCGCAGCGCCTTCTCCTTGCGCCTGCGGTGCTTGAGGACGCCGGCCGCCTCCTCGATGAAGGCCCGGCGGCCCATCGGGTCGGCGTGCAGCACCGAGTCGAGCTGGCCCTGCCCGACGATCACATGCATCTCGCGGCCGATGCCCGAGTCGGAGAGCAGCTCCTGGATGTCGAGCAGCCGGCAGGTGTCGCCGTTGATCTGGTACTCGCTGCTGCCGCCCCGGAACATGATCCGGGTGATGGTGACCTCGGCGTACTCGATGGGCAGGGCGCCGTCGGAGTTGTCGATGGTGAGGGAGACCTCGGCGCGGCCCAGCGGCGGGCGGCCGGTCGTCCCGGCGAAGATGACGTCCTCCATCTTGCCGCCGCGCAGCGACTTGGCGCCCTGCTCGCCCATGACCCAGGACAGCGCGTCCACCACATTGGACTTGCCGGAGCCGTTGGGGCCCACCACACAGGTGATGCCGGGCTCGAACTTCAATGTCGTCGCGGAAGCGAAGGATTTGAACCCGCGCAGGGTGAGGGCCTTGAGGTGCACGCCGTCGGACTCTACTCTCCGCGCCCTCCCGAGCCCCGGGAAGGCACAGCCCCGGCGGTTTCACCTCTGGCCACGCAGGGCACACCGGATGAGAAAGAGCAGAGGGGCCGGGCAAGAAAGAAGGGACGCCAAGGCGTCCCTTGCATATCTGTCTCTACTCTAGGAGAAGTGGATCTCACCTACGGGCCTTCGCGGTGCGGCCCGTGGATCAGGTGAGCGCAGGCTCCGCCTGGGGTACGTCGATGTCGATGCCTTCGAGCAGCGAGTCTCCGCGGTGCGAAGCAACGGCAGCGGACAGCGCGTCCTTCTCGGACTGGATCCGTACGAGCTCGGACTCGAGGTCCTGGACACGCTGCTGGAGCCGTCGCATCTCGGCGAGGAGTCGCGGGTCGGAACCGCCGACGTAACCGAGAAGCGCCTTTGCCATGATGGATGGTCCTCCACAATGAGTGACCGACCGAAGCGGTGTGGGTCGTGAGGGAATCGCACCCGCAGTGCTTGGACTTCGACTGCGGTTCTTCATGCCAAACAGCTAAGGTGCGCGGGGCTTCCAGCGTCTCACCAAAAAGTTTGACGGTCAACACGATCACGCCCCGTATCGGCGGGCAATCCGGGGGCCGTTCGGCCGGGACGCACCCGGCGAGGCCTCTCCTCGGAGCCCTGGGGGCGTGGAGATCATCCTTCTAGCGGCAGCCTTGCACGCCGGGCCCCGATTGGCAACAACGAAGTCGTACGAGGTCAGGGGCCCCGGACCCGGACCGACCGACTGGTACGCGAGCCTCGGGCCGCGCTGCGGGCGGCCGGGCCGTCCTAGCGGATCGCGAAGCCGTCGTAGCCGCCGCGCGGCGCGGCCCAGATCTCGGTGACGCCGTCGACCCTGCCGGGTGTGTCGCCGTCCCTCAGCCACTCCAGCAGACGGTGGCATTTATCACGCGGCCCCTCGGCCACCACCTGCACCCTGCCGTCGTCGAGGTTGAGGGCGAACCCGGTGAGGCCGCCGATCTCCAAAGCGTTTGCCCTGGTGAACCAGCGGAAGCCCACTCCCTGTACTCGGCCGCGTACCCAGGCGGTGAGCCGTGCATCTTCGTTCATGGGTGCACGCTAACCGGCCAATAGCTCACGGAGCACTTCGCCCTCTTACGTCATGGCGTACAGTCCCGACGCAATGAGCCTCACCCGTTCGGAGCAGCATCCATCGCCCCCGGACGGGACCCCCGGCTCAGGGACCACAGCACTGAAGCAATGAGGGAGGCCCGCAGATGGGACGCCATCGTCGCTCCGCCGCGCCCACCAAGAAGAAGCCCGTGGTGCCCGTGCGCACCGGGCTGCTCGGCGCGTCCGCCGCCGTGGCGGTGGGCGCCGTGGCCATAGCCTCCGGCCTGCTGCCGGGCGGCTCCTCCTTCGAGCTCAACGGCGGGCCCACGGGCGAGCACGTCCAGGCGGGCGGCACCTCCGATCTGCGTCAGCAGGGCGGCGAGTCCGTGAAGCCGACCAGCGCGGCCCCCTCGGCGCCGATCACCTCGCCGAGCAGCCACGCGCCCCTCACCTCTCCCTCCGCGACGCCCTCCCAGAAGCCGTCGTCGGCCGCGCCGACCCCGACGCGGGAGAAGACGACCGCCCCGGCGGCCGAGCCCAAGGCGGCCACGCCGTCCGCGCGGCCCACCAAGGCGAAGGTCGTCGTCCCGGAGCAGCGGCAGGTCAAGGCGCCCAGCGCCGAGCAGGCGGCCGCCGCCACCATCGTCTCCCTGGTCAACCAGCAGCGCGCGCAGGCCGGGTGCAGCCCGGTGCGGGCCGATGCCTCGCTGGCGGCGCTGGCCACCGCGTTCAGCGACGACATGGCGGCGCGCGGCTTCTTCGACCACACCGACCCGGACGGCAAGAGCCCCTGGGACCGGGCCGCGAAGGCGGGCATCGGCAATCTGGGCGGCGAGAACATCGCCCGCGGCCAGGCGGACGCCAAGGCGGTCATGGAGGCCTGGATGAACAGCCCCGGCCACCGCGCGAACATCCTGAACTGCGACTACAAGACGCTCGGCGTCGGCGTGCACTTCGGTGACGGCGGCCCGTGGTGGACGCAGGACTTCGGCTTCTGAGCCGCTCCCCAGAACCCTCTATGAGACAGCGCTAACTTCTGGTTAGCGCTGTCTCGTCGTATGGTGGGAGACATGGAAGAGACCGCCACCGCCGACCCCGCGGACCTGCCGTTCGACGTCTTCTCCAAGGCGTGCCCCTCGCGCGGCACCCTTGAGCACGTCACCGGCCGCTGGGGCAGCCTCACGCTGGGCGCGCTCCACGAGGGGAGCTTCCGCTTCAACGAGCTGCGGCGGCGGGTCGACGGGGTGAGCGAGAAGATGCTCTCCCAGACGCTGCACGCGCTGGAGCGCGACGGGCTCGTCCACCGCGAGGCCCAGCCGACCAACCCGCCGCGCGTCGACTACACCCTGACCCCGCTGGGGTACGAGGTCGCCGAGCGCCTGCTCGGGCTGATCCACCTGATGGAGGACCGGATGCCGACGGTCCTCGAAGCCCGCGAGCGTTACGACGCGGTGCGCGGCGGGCGCTGACAGCGCGGGCAGAAGTAGCTGGACCGGTTCATCCACGGCCGCCGGCGCATCGGCGTGCCGCACCGGCGGCAGGGCTCGCCCTCGCGCCCGTACGCGTCGAGGGAGCGGTCGAAGTACCCCGACTCCCCGTTCACATTGACGTAGAGGCTGTCGAAGCTGGTGCCGCCGGCGGCGAGCGCCGCGTTCATCACGTCCCGTACGTGGCCGAGGAGTTCGGCGGACTTGGGGCGTGTGAGCGTCGAAGTGGGGCGCTCGTAGTGCAACTTGGCGCGCCACAGCGCCTCGTCGGCGTAGATGTTGCCGACGCCGCTGATGAGCGACTGGTCGAGCAGCGCGCGCTTGACCGTCGTGCGCCGCAGCCGCAGCGCGGTGAAGAAGGCGGCGTCGTCGAAGAGTTCGTCGAGCGGGTCGCGCGCGATGTGCGCGATCACGTCGGGCAGCCCGTCGGGCGTGTTGTCGTGGAGCGAGAGCCCGCCGAAGGTCCGCTGGTCGACGAAGCGCAGCTCGGTGCCGGCGGCGTCCTGGAAGCGCAGCCGGATCCGCAGGTGCTTCTCGTCGGGCGCGCTCTCGGGCTGCACCAGGAGCTGCCCGCTCATCCCGAGGTGCCCGAGCACCGACTGGCCGGTGTCCGCCAGCGGCAGCCACAGATACTTCCCCCGCCGCCGGGCCACCCCGATGCGGTGTCCCTTGAGCCGGGCCGCGAAGTCCGCCGCCCCGGCCGGATGGCGCCGCACGGCCCGGGGGTGCAGCACGTCCACGTGATCCACGACCCGCCCGGCGACCCAGCGCTCCAGCCCCCGCCGCACGACTTCCACCTCGGGCAGTTCGGGCACGGGGACTCCTCGGAAGGGGGGCGGGTCTCTGGGGTGTGCGCAGCGTATCGCGGCCCCGGGCGCGGCCGGTGGGCCGGCCGGGCTCACCGGCCCCGCGCGTGAAAAGCAACGATCCCCGCCGCACCGGAGTGCGACGGGGATCAAGGAAGACGGTTCAGGCGGCCGGGTCGGCGGCGGGGGTCGGCGTCCCGCCCTCCGGCTCGGTGACGGCGGCCTCGGCCTCCGCCTTGGCCTTCGCCAGCCGCTCGTCGGCGGACGCGCTGATCGCGCGCCATGCCGACTCCGCGGCCTGCTGCTCCGCTTCCTTCTTGCTGCGGCCGGTGCCGGTGCCGTACGAGACACCACCGACGCGGGCGGCAGCAGTGAAGGTCTTCTCGTGGTCGGGACCCGTCTCGGAGACCAGGTACTCCGGAACGCCGAGGCCTTCGGCCGCGGTGAGCTCCTGGAGACTGGTCTTCCAGTCCAGGCCGGCCCCGAGGTTCGAGGACTTCTCGATCAGGGGGTCGAAGAGCCGGTGGACGAGCTCGGAAGCCGCCTCAAGACCCTGGTCCAGATAGACCGCGCCGATCACCGCTTCAAGCGTGTCGGCGAGGATGGAAGCCTTGTCCCGGCCGCCCGTGCCCTCTTCGCCCCGGCCGAGCCGGATGAAGGAGCCGAGGTCGAGCCCACGGCCCACCTGCGCCAGCGCACGAGAGTTGACCACCGCGGCCCGGAGCTTGGCCAGCTGGCCTTCCGGGAGATCGGGGTGGGTGCGGTACAGCGTGTCCGTGACGACCAGGCCCAGCACGGAGTCCCCGAGGAACTCCAGCCGCTCGTTGGTCGGCAGACCGCCGTTCTCGTACGCGTACGAACGATGGGTCAGCGCACGCACCAGAAGGGCGGACTCAAGGTGATACCCGAGCCGCCCTTCCAGAAGCGTGTGGGACGAGGCCGAGTTGTTGTCGCTACTGCCCGCCTTCTTGGCGCCGGCATTCGACAGATCAGACATCGGGCCTCTCACCAGCCGCTCAGACCTCGAGGACCTGGCGCTTGTTGTAGGTGCCGCAGCTCGGGCACGCGATGTGCTGCTGCTTCGGCTCCTGGCAACGCTCACACGTAACCAGGGTGGGGACCGCAGCCTTCCACTGCGACCGGCGGTGGCGCGTGTTGCTGCGCGACATCTTCCGCTTCGGAACAGCCACGGCTACTTCTCCTGCTTCTCGGCGGCGCGCTGCACGTCAGAGGCAGTGCCGCTCATGTTGTCCTTCTCGCCGTCCTGGATGGTCCCGGCGAGTCCTTGCAGTGCCGCCCAACGGATGTCGACGGCGTCGTGGTGGTGGTCGGGGTCGTCCTCAAGCCTGAATCCACATGTGGAACACAGGCCGAGGCAGGTCTCCCGGCACACCGGCTGCATCGGCAGTGCGAGCACCACCGCATCACGCAGCACGGGCTCAAGGTCGAAAAGTCCGTCCTCAAGCGGGATGGTGTCGTCCTCGTCCTCGGCGTCGTCGGCCGGCTCCGCCTTCTTGCTGCGGCCCCGGTCGTCGGCGTCAGGGTACGAGAACAACTCCTGGAAGTCCGCATCGAGCGCGAGCTCCAGCGGCTCCAGACACCTTACGCACTCACCCTCGGCCGATGCACGGGCGGTGCCTGTGACAAGCACCCCTTCCATGACCGACTCCAGGCGGAGCTCGATCTCCACCGGCGCGCCCTGGGGCACTCCGACGACGCCGTCGATCCCGAGATCGGCGGGCGCCTCGACCGTGCGGGAGATCCGCTGGAGCGCACCGGGACGCCGGCCCAGCTCGTGTGTGTCGAACACGAGGGGGTTGCGGTGGTCGAGGTGCGTGCTCAGGGTTCTTCCCGCTTTCGGATCGTGGAGGGTGGCCGCCTTGCGACGCCGTGGGTGCGGCGATGCGCGGGCAGCGTTGATCGCGGACGTACGCGCGACCGAACAGCCAGGATACTGGACGCGCCGCGATTGACCCAATCCGGGCCGCGGCGCCCGGCTACCGCCCCTGCTCGTACTGCCGCAGCTGTTCCAGGTCGATCATGCTCGTGTCGAACAGGCTGGTCTCGTCCAGGGCGGGCTGCGGCGGGTGCGCGGGCTGCTGCGGGACGGCCTGCTGGCCGTGGTGGCCGTAGGCCTGCTGGTCGTAGCCGTACGGGTCCTGCTGCGGCTGCTGCTGGTCGTAGCCGTACTGCGCGTACTGCTGCTGGGGCTGCTGGTAGGCGTACGGGTCCTGCTGGGGCTGCGCCTGGGCCTGGCCGTAGCCGTACGGGTCGTAGACCTGCGCCGGGACCTGGGCCTGCTGGGGCGCGGCCGCCTGCGGCTGGGGGTCGGCCAGCTCGGCCAGGCCCGCGAGGTAGTCCGCGTCGCTGGTGTGGCCCCCGCCGAGGGCTCCCGCGGCGTCCTGGGCGGCCATGTGCGCGCCCAGCTCGTCGCTGGCGATCCGGCCGTGCAGGGTCTCGCGGCCGCGGCCGACCGCTTCGAGGGTCTTGGCGAGGACGGCCTCGAAGGCGCCGAGCTTGGTGTCGATGTACTCGTCGGCCCGCCGGATCAGGGTCTGCGGGTCGGGGCTGTACTCGGGGGCGTCCGCGTCGGCCTGGCCCTGCTCGTCCAGGCCGGGGCCGCGCCCGAGCAGCTTCTCGCGGCCGCGGTCGACCGAGCCGATGGTCTTGGTGAGGACGACCTCGAAGTTGGCCAGCTTGGAGTCGACGTAGTCGTCGGCCTCGGCGCGGATCTCGTCGGCCTCGCGCTTGGCGTCGGCGAGGATCCGGTCGGCCTCGTCCTGCGACTGCCGGGCGACGGCCGTGTCGGAGATCAGCGTGCCCCGCTGGGCGTGCGCGGACTCGATGATCCGCTCGGCCTCCTGGCGGGCCTGCTCGACCAGCTGCTCGCGGCCGCCGATCAGCTCCTGGGCCTGGGCGAGTGAGCCGGGCAGGGCCTGGCGCACCTCCTCCAGGAGCGCGAGCAGCTCGGCGCGGTTGACCACGCACGAGGCCGACATGGGCATGGAGCGGGCACCGGCGACGACGTCGACGATCTCGTCCAGCTTCTTCTGCACGTCCACCGTGGGCTCGCCACTCTCTACGACTGGTTGGGAGACGGACGGGACGACTGTAAGGCCAGTCGGGGCCCGCCCGACACCAGCTGACGCATCGTCAGCTCAGCGCTGCTCGGCGATCCGGGCGACCAGTGCCTCGTGGACGGTGGCGGGCAGCAGGTGGGAGACGTCTCCGCCCCATGCCGCGACCTCCTTGACCAGCGACGACGACAGGAAGCTGTACGTCGGGTTGGTCGGCACGAACAGCGTCTCGACGCCCGAGAGCCCGTTGTTCATCTGGGCCATCTGGAGCTCGTAGTCGAAGTCGCTGACCGCGCGCAGGCCCTTCACGATGGCGGGGATGTCACGCTGCTTGCAGAAGTCGACCAGCAGGCCGTGGAAGGACTCGACTTCCACGTTGCCGAAGTCGGCGGTCACCTCGCGGATCATCCCGATCCGCTCCTCGATGGTGAACAGGCCCTTCTTCGACTGGTTGATCATCACCGCGACGTGCACCACGTCGTACAGCTTGGAGGCGCGGGCGATGATGTCGAGGTGTCCATTGGTGATGGGGTCGAACGACCCCGGACAGACTGCTCGGCGCAACTGATGTCCCTCGCTCCCGGTCATGGTGCGTCTTCGCACGTAGAGGCGGCGCGACCGTACCAAAGCGTGCCCTCGCCGTAGCGACGGGCCCGCAGTGCCTCGAACCCCTGCGGCCAGCCGAATTCTCCGCCTCTGGTGCTGCGCTCCACGGTGACCAGGCACTCGTCGGCGAGCCAGCCCTCCGTGCGGAGTGTGAGGAGGATCTCGCGAAGATCGTCGTCGGTCACCGCATACGGCGGGTCGAGAAACACCACGTCAAAGGGGGTTTCGGGAGCCGGGCCCGCAACGATCTGCTCCGCTTTTCCGTTACGTACCTCCGCGCCCGGAAGGCCCAGTACGCGCACGTTGTCGCGGACGGTCTTCACGGCCCGGGCGTCGGCCTCGACGAGCAGCGCGTGCGAGGCGCCCCGGGAGAGGGCCTCCAGGCCGACCGCGCCCGACCCGGCGTACAGATCCGCGACCCGGATCCCCTCCAGCGTGCCGAGCAGGGCCTCCCAGGTGGAGAAGAGGCCCTCGCGCGCGCGGTCGGAGGTGGGGCGGGTGCCGTTGCCCGGCGGTACGGCCAGGCGGCGTCCGCCGGCCCGGCCGGCGATCACGCGGGTCATCTGAGTCCTTGTCGGTGTACGTACGTCACTGGTGTCCCCCAGTTTCTCAGAACCCGGCGCGAACGCCGCCCGCGCGCCCCGGTCGGCCCCTTGTCAGCCCCATGTCAGCCCTTGTCGAGGTACTGCTCGCGGTCCTTGTCCAGCAGGGCGTCCAGGGCCGTCCGCAGTGCGGGCAGCCGTTCCAGATCCGGGTCCTCGGCCACCACGGCCACCGCCTCCTCGCGGGCCGCCGCGATCACCTCCTCGTCCTCGATGACCGCGAGCATCCGCAGCGACGAGCGCACACCCGACTGGGCCTGGCCCAGCACATCGCCCTCGCGGCGCTGCTCCAGGTCGATCCGGGAGAGCTCGAAGCCGTCGAGGGTGGCGGCCACCGCGTTCAGCCGGGCCCGGGCCGCGCTCGCCTCCGGCATCTCGGTGACCAGCAGGCACAGGCCCGGGGCCGAGCCGCGGCCGACGCGGCCGCGCAGCTGGTGCAGCTGCGAGACACCGAACCGGTCCGCGTCCATGATCACCATCGCGGTGGCGTTCGGCACGTTCACCCCGACCTCGATGACCGTGGTCGCGATCAGCGCGTCCACCTCGCCGGCCGCGAACCGGCGCATCACGTCGTCCTTGTCGTCCGGCTGCATCCGGCCGTGCAGCACCTCGACGCGCAGCCCCTGGAGCGGGCCCTTGCGGAGCTGCTCGGCCATGTCCAGGACGGCGAGCGGCGGCCGCTTCTCCGCCTCGTCCTCCGCGGACTTCTTCTTGCCCGCCTTCTTCCCGTCCGCCTCGTCCGCGGAGTCACCGATGCGCGGACACACCACGTACGCCTGGTGGCCCTTGGCGACCTCCTCGCGGACCCGCTCCCAGGCGCGGGCCAGGAAGTGCGGCTTGTCCTGGGCGGGGACGACATGGCTGGCGATGGGCGAACGACCCGCCGGGAGCTGGTCCAGGACGGAGGTCTCCAGGTCGCCGAAGACGGTCATGGCGACCGTGCGCGGGATCGGGGTGGCCGTCATCACCAGGAGGTGCGGGGGCTGCTTGCCCTTGCCGCGCAGGGCGTCGCGCTGCTCGACGCCGAACCGGTGCTGCTCGTCGACGACGACCAGGCCCAGGTCGTGGAACTGCACCTTGTCCTCGATCAGCGCGTGCGTGCCGATGACGATCCCCGCCTCGCCGGTGACCAGGTCCAGCAGCGCCTGGCGGCGGGCGGGCGCGCCCATCGACCCGGTGAGCAGCACGACCTTGGTACCGAGGTCGGAGCCGCCCAGCATCCCGCCCTCGGCGAGCTCGCCCATCATCTCGGTGATGGACCGGTGGTGCTGCTGGGCCAGGACCTCGGTGGGCGCGAGCATCGCTGCCTGGCCGCCGCTGTCGACCACGGCGAGCATGGCGCGCAGGGCGACCATCGTCTTGCCGGAGCCGACCTCGCCCTGGAGCAGCCGGTGCATCGGGTGCTCGGTCGCCAGGTCGTCGAAGATCTCCTTGGAGACCGTGCGCTGGCCGTCGGTGAGGGTGAAGGGGAGCTTGGCGTCGAAGGCGTCGAGCAGGCCGTCGGGGGTGGGTCTGCGGGCCACCGCGGGCAGTTGGGCGTCCGCGTGACGGCGCCGGGCCAGGGCCACCTGGAGGACGAACGCCTCGTCCCACTTCAGCCGCTGGCGGGCCTGCTCCACGTCGTCCTTGGTGTGCGGCCGGTGGACCTTGAGCAGCGCCTCGGGCAGCGGGACGAAGCCACGGCCCTCCCGCAGGGAGGGGGGCAGCGGGTCCACTGCCTCCTGGGCGCTGGGCAGCACCGCGTCGACCGCCTTGGCGATCTTCCAGGACTCCAGGCCCTTGCAGGCGGGGTAGATCGGGATGAGCGCGCCCGCCCAGGAGTCCACCACCTCGGCGGAGTCGTCGCCGTCGGCGCTCAGCTTCGCGTACGTGGGGTGGGCGAGCTGGAGGCGGCGGTTGAACATCGACACCTTGCCCGCGAACATCGCGCGGCTGCCGGGCAGCAGCTCCTTGTGCGGCTTGTGGATGCCGCGGCCGAAGAAGACCAGCTGGAGGCGGCCGCTGCCGTCGGTGATGGTGATCTCCAGGCGCTGGCCGCGGCCGCCGTTGAACGTGTGCACGCGCGCGTCGGCCACCTGGGCGACGACCGTCACGTCCTCGTCGAGGGGCAGCTCGGCCAGCTTGGTCAGCTGGCCGCGCTCCTCGTACCGCCGCGGGTAGTGGTGGAGGAGGTCGCCGACCGTGTGCAGGTCGAGCTGCTCGGCCATGACCTTCGCGGTGGGGCCGCCGAGCAGCTTCTTGAGGGGTTCATCGAGCGCAGGCACGCGATCCATTGCACACCACACCACTGACATCCCGCAGGATCCCCCGGCCCCCTGTGGACAACTCACCGCGTACGGCGCCCACTCGACGGGCCACGCGCCCCGCTACTCGACGCCGATCAGCAGCGGGGCGCTCTGGTTGCCGCCGTCGTAGACGAGCGTGTCGACCGCGAGATGGGCCTCGCGCACATGGGCCTCGATGCCGGGCGCCAGCTCGGCGGGGGCGTCGGCGGCCAGCACCAGGGTGACCAGTTCGCCGCCCGCCGCCAGCATCCGGTCCAGGACCGCCTTCGCGGTACGGGCCAGGTCCTGCCCGATCACGGCCACGTCGCCGTCGATGAGGCCCAGCACGTCCCCGGCCTGGCAGATGCCTGCCGTGGTCCACGACTGCCGCTCCGCGACGGCCAGTTCCGCGTACCGGGTGGCCCCGGCCGCCGCCGTCATCGCGACCACGTCCTCGTCGAAGCGGCGGTCGGGGGCGTGCACCGCGAGCGCGGCGAGGCCCTGGACGGCGGACCGGGTGGGGATGAGCGCGACCCGTACGCCCTCGGTGCGCGCCTGCTCCGCGGCCGCGGCGGCGGTGTGGCGCAGCTCGGCGTCGTTGGGCAGCAGCACGACCTCGCGCGCGTGGGCGCGGCGGATCGCGTCGACGAGCTCGCCGCTGGCCGGGGGCTCGCCGGGCCGGGCGAGGACGGCGGTCGCCCCGGCCTCGGCGCACAGCCCGGCCAGGCCCTCGCCGGGCACGACCGCCACGACGGCCCGCTGGACCTGCTCGCGCGGCTCGGGGCGGGCCCCGAAGTGGGTGATGCGGATCCGGTACGGGCGGCCCGCCTCCACGCCTGCCTCGACGGCCGCGCCCGCGTCGTCCACGTGTACGTGGACGTTCCACAGCCCGTCGCCGCCGACGACCACCAGGGAGTCCCCGAGCACGTCGAGGCGGCCCCGCAGCCGGGCCACGGCGTCGTCATCGGCTTCCAGGAGGTAGATCACCTCGAAGGCGGGCCCGGCGCTCTCCACAGGCTCGGAGGGGCAGGTGTGCGGGTCGAGCGGCGGATGCGCCTCGTGCCGTACCACCGGTGCCTCGCCCGAGAGCGCCTGCGCCAGCGCCCCCAGGACCGTCACCAGACCCCAGCCGCCCGCGTCCACGACCCCGGCGCGGCCGAGGACCGCGAGCTGCCCGGGCGTCTCCTCCAGGGCCCGCCGGGCTCCGCCGTAGGCGGCGGTGGCCACGGCCGCCGCGTCGCCGTCCGTCCCCCGGGCCGCGTCGGCCGCTGCCGTCGCCACTGTCAGGACCGTGCCCTCGACCGGGTGCGCGACCGCCTCGTACGCCGACTCGGCGGCCCGGCGCAGGGCCCCGGACAGGTCCGTGCCGCGCTCGGCCAGGACCTCGGCCATGCCGCGCAGCAGCTGGGAGAGGATCGTGCCGGAGTTGCCGCGTGCGCCCACCAGGGCGCCGTGCGCCATGGCCCGTATGACGTCGGCCGTCTTGGGCTCCCCGGTCTGCGGCACCTCGGTGTACGCGGCGAAGACCGCCTCGACCGCCTGGTGGGCGGACTCCACGGTCAGATAGAGGTTGGTGCCGGTGTCCCCGTCCGCGACGGGGTAGACGTTGACCGCGTCGATCTCCTCGCGGTCCCGGCCGAGCCCGTCCAGGGCCAGCGAGCACCAGGTGCGTACCGCGACGGCGTCCAGGGCCCGCCCGTCTCCCACCACCGCCCTCAACGGAGGCCCTGCGGGCCGCCCCTCCTTCTCGTGCACCTGGTGTCCTCCTTGGGCGGCCGGTGAGCTGCGGGCCAGCAGCAGGGTAGACCCGGGGCGGGGCGTCGGCCCGGGGTGGGGTGCGGCGGCGGTCATGGTAGTTTCGTATCTCGGGAGCAGCCGTTGTATGCTGCTTCGGTTGCCCGGCGAGAGTCGGGCCATTCCCCGGCAAGCCACTTCAGATCTCTGATTCCGGTGCGCCGGTTTTCACTGTAAGTGCATCTGAAGTCTTTGGAGTGACCCGTGGCTGCCAACTGCGACGTCTGCGGCAAGGGGCCGGGCTTCGGCAACAACATTTCGCACTCGCACCGCCGTACGTCTCGTCGCTGGAACCCGAACATCCAGCGTGTGCGTGCCGTGGTCGGTCGGACGCCGAAGCGGCTCAACGTCTGCACCTCGTGCATCAAGGCCGGCAAGGTCTCGCGCTAACGCCGACGTTTCGTCGTAGCGCAGCCTTTCCGGTTGCCCAAAAAGCCGGTCCACCTTGGTGGGCCGGCTTTTTGTCGTGCGTTTTCGACCTGCGGCCGGTGGGCCCAAAGGGCCGGTGCCGGTCTGCGGACCGTGCGTGGCTGGGCGCGCAGTTCCCCGCGCCCCTGGGGGGATGGGGGCGATCGGGGCGAGAAGCCCATCAGGTAGCCCCCGCACCCCTCAGCCGGTGCGCCACCGCCAGCCATGATCCACCGGGCCGATCCCCGCCCCCAGTGCGAACCCCGCCCCGATCGCCCCCGTCACGTACTCCTTCGCTGACACCGCCGCCTCCGGGACCGTGAGGCCCTTCGCGAGGCCCGAGGCCAGGGCGGAGGCCAGGGTGCAGCCGGTGCCGTGCGTGTGGCGGTTGTCCAGGCGCGGGGTGCGGAGCCAGTGCTCCCGCGTGCCGTCGGTGAGCAGGTCGGCCGCCTCCGGGGACGCCGAGCCCGCCAGGTGACCCCCCTTGATCAGGGCCCAGCGGGGGCCGTGGGCGAGGATCGCCTCCGCCGCCCGCCGCATTCCGTCCTCGTCCTCGACCCGTACGCCCGTGAGCTGCGCCACTTCGTCCAGGTTGGGCGTGGCCACGGTCGCGACCGGGAGCAGCCGGGTCCGTACGGACTCCAGTGCCTCCGCCGCCAGCAGCGCGTCGCCGTGCTTGGAGACCCCTACGGGGTCCACGACCACCGGCGCGTCCGTCGCGGACAGGAGTTCCGCGACCGTCTCCACCAGGGCGGCGGACGAGAGCATTCCCGTCTTGACCGCCTGGACGCCGATGTCGTCGACCACCGAGCGGTACTGCGCCCGGACCGCCTCGGCGGGCAGCTCCCAGGCGCCCTGGACGCCCAGCGAGTTCTGCGCGGTCACGGCGGTGATCACGCTCATCCCGTGGACGCCGAGGGCCAGCATCGTCTTGAGGTCGGCCTGGATGCCCGCGCCGCCGCCGGAGTCGGAACCGGCGACGGTCAGCACCCGGGGCGGCGCGGCGCTCACTCCGCGTCCCCGAAGTGGTCCCAGCCGCCCTTCGCGGTCCAGGGGGCGCCGTCGACGGTCACCTGCGGCAGCGCCGACGGGTTGAGCACCTCCCCGATCACCTTCCAGCGCGCGGGCAGCTTCACGTCCGGCGGGAACGTCGCCACGATCGCGTGGTCCTCTCCCCCGGTCAGCACCCACTGGATCGGGTCGATGCCGACCGCCTGGCCGATGTCGTTCATCTGCGTCGGGATGTCGATCAGGCCCGAGCGCAGGTCGATACGGACCTTGCTCGCCTCCGCGATGTGCCCGAGGTCCGCCACCAGGCCGTCGCTGACGTCCGTCATGGCGGTGGCGCCGAGCCCGGCGGCCGCGGGGCCCGCGTGGTACGGCGGCTCCGGGCGGCGGTGGGCCTCCACGAAGGCGCGCGGCGAGCGGAAGCCGCGCGAGAGCACCGCGTAGCCCGCCGCCGACCAGCCGAGCCAGCCGGTCACCGCGACCACGTCGCCCGGCTGGGCGCCGCCGCGGGTCACCGGCTCGTGGTTGCGCAGGTCGCCGAGGGCGGTGATGGCGACGGTGATGGTGTCGCCGCGCACGACGTCGCCGCCGACCACGGCCGCCCCCGCGACCTGGCACTCGTCACGGATCCCGTCCATCAGCTCGACCGGCCAGGTGGCCGGGAGCTCGGCCGGGACGACCAGCCCGAGCAGCAGTGCCGTCGGGACCGCGCCCATGGCGGCGATATCGGCCAGATTCTGCGCGGCGGCCTTGCGGCCCACGTCGTACGCGGTCGACCAGTCGCGCCGGAAGTGGCGGCCCTCCAGGAGGATGTCCGTGCTCGCCACCACCCTGCGGTCGGGTGCGGTCACGACCGCGGCGTCGTCGCCGGGGCCGATCCGGACCGCGGGGGTCGAGGTGAGCCGGGAGGTCAGCTCCCTGATGAGCCCGAACTCCCCCAACTCGCCCACAGTGCCTTTCACCGTGCCACCTCTCATCCTCGTACCCCTTGGCACCCGGTGCGCTCGCGGTCGCGAGCCGTCATCTCGGTGGGTACCGTCAACACATACGTCAACTTCTGCTCCGCGCACGCGGATGTGCGAGCGCCCGCGCCTGCGCGGTACTCCCCGGCGCACACGGCGACGCGATACCGTGGCGTCTCTTTCTTCCCCCCTTGGGCCTCCCCGCCGTAGGGAGGGGACATGATCCTCGTGGCCGCCCTGGAGGTTCCGTGGTACAGGCGTACATCCTCATCCAGACCGAGGTGGGCAAGGCGTCGACCGTCGCCGAGACCATCGCAAAGATTCCGGGGGTGATCCAGGCCGAGGACGTCACCGGGCCGTACGACGTGATCGTGCGCGCCCAGGCGGACACGGTCGACGAGCTGGGCCGCATGGTGGTCGCCAAGGTCCAGCAGGTGGACGGGATCACCCGCACCCTGACCTGCCCGGTGGTTCATCTGTAGCCCCCGCTTACCCTTGACCGGTGACTTCTCCGCGCCGCCGTCCGCTGCTCACCCTGCCCGCGGTCGCCATGCTCATGGCGGCCGCGGGCTGTTCTTCCTCGTCCGACGCCGACACGGGGACCGCGGTTCCCTCGCCGGCGGCGAAGGAGGCGGCCGCCTGCGCGGCGCTGGACAAGGCGCTGCCGGACACCGTGGCCGGGCAGAAGCGGCACGACCCCACCCCTGACTCACCGCTGACGGCCCGGTGGGGGAACGGGGACGCGGAGATCGTACTGCGCTGCGGCATCCCGCGACCCGAGGAGATGTCGGATCCGACGCTCCCGGGCGTCGGCGTCGAGGGCGTCGACTGGACCGTGCAGCAGCGCGCCGAGGGGCCCCGCTTCATCACCCAGTACCGGGACCCCTACGTCGAGCTGCGAACGGGCAAGCGCTACGCGAACGACGCGTCCGTGCTCCAGCCGTTCGGCGCCCCCATCCAAAAGGCCATCGCGAAGACGGTCTAACGCAGGCCCGTGGAGCGGCGCAGCGCCGCGTCGATCAGCCGGTCCACCAGCTCCGCGTAGTCGACGCCGGTGGCCTCCCACATCCGCGGGTACATCGAGATCGGCGTGAAGCCCGGCATCGTGTTGATCTCGTTGATCACGAACTCGCCGTTCTCCTGGAGGAAGAAGTCCGCCCGGACCAATCCCTCGCAGGACGCGGCCTCGAACGCCTCCACGGCGAGCCGGCGCACCTCGGCGGTGGCCTCGGCGCCGATCGGCGCGGGCACGATCCCGTCGGCCGAGTCGATGTACTTGGCCTCGAAGTCGTAGAAGGCGTGGTCGGTGACCGGCGGGATCTCGGCCGGCACGCTCGCGCGCGGCCCGTCCTCGAACTCCAGGACGCCGCACTCGATCTCACGGCCGCGCAGCAGCGACTCGACCAGGAACTTGGGGTCGTGGCGCCGCGCCTCCTCGATGGCCTCGTCCAGGCCCTCGAAGGAGTCGACCTTGGTGATGCCGAAGGAGGAGCCGGCCCGGGCCGGCTTGATGAACAGCGGCCAGCCGTGCTCGCCCGCGAACGCGGCGATCCGCTTGCGGGCGCCCTGCTGGTCCTGCTCCCACTCGCGCGGCCGGACCACCAGGTAGGGGCCGACCGGCAGCCCGAACGAGGTGAACACCCGCTTCATGTAGTCCTTGTCCTGGCCGACGGCCGAGGCGAGCACGCCCGAGCCGACATAGGGGACGCCGGAGAGCTCCAGGAGGCCCTGGAGGGTGCCGTCCTCGCCGTACGGGCCGTGCAGCACCGGGAAGACGACGTCGACCTCGCCCAGCGCCTTGGGGACCTGGCCGGGTTCGGTGTAGACGACCTCGCGGCTGTTGGGGTCCACGGGGAGCACGACGCCGCCCTCGGCGGACTCGGCGAGCTCGGCCACGCTGGGCACCTTGCGGTCGGCGATGGCCATCCGCTCCGGCTCGTCGGCGGTGAGCGCCCAGCGGCCGTCCGTCGTGATGCCGATGGGCAGCACGTCGTACTTCGTACGGTCGATGGCGCGCAGCACGGCACCGGCGGTGACGACCGAGATGCCGTGCTCGGAGCTGCGGCCGCCGAACACGACGGCCACCCGCGGCTTGCGCGGCTGCTGGGTGCTCTCAGGGCTCTGGGGGAGGTTCTCGCTGCTCATATCGCGTTGAGCGTACCCGTTCGGTCCGCCGCCTTCAGCGCCGCTCGGACTTGGCGCTGCGCGACATCAGCTCCTTGAGCGCGACCACCGGCGGCTTGCCCTCGTGGACGATGCCGACGACGGTCTCGGTGATCGGCATGTCGACGCCGTGGCGGCGGGCCAGATCCAGCACGGACTCGCAGGACTTGACGCCCTCGGCGGTCTGCCTGGTGACCGCGATGGTCTCCTGGAGGGTCATGCCCCGGCCGAGGTTGGTGCCGAAGGTGTGGTTGCGCGAGAGCGGCGAGGAGCAGGTGGCGACGAGGTCGCCGAGGCCCGCGAGGCCGGAGAAGGTCAGCGGGTCGGCGCCCATCGCGAGCCCGAGCCGGGTGGTCTCGGCGAGGCCGCGGGTGATGAGCGAGCCCTTGGCGTTGTCGCCCAGGCCCATGCCGTCCGCGATGCCGACGGCGAGCCCGATGACGTTCTTGACGGCGCCGCCGAGCTCGCAGCCGACGACGTCGGTGTTGGTGTACGGCCGGAAGTACGGGGTGTGGCAGGCGGCCTGGAGGCGCTGGGCCACGGCCTCGTCGCGGCAGGCGACCACGGCGGCGGCGGGCCGGCGCTGGGCGATCTCCTTGGCGAGGTTGGGTCCGGTGACCACGGCGACGCGGTCGGCGGAGACCTTGGCGACCTCCTCGATCACCTCGCTCATCCGCTTGGCGGTGCCGAGTTCGACGCCCTTCATCAGGGAGACCAGCACGGTGTCGGGGGCGAGCAGCGGCGTCCAGGCGGCGAGGTTGCCGCGCAGGGTCTGCGAGGGCACGGCCAGGACGGTGAAGTCGGCGCCCTCGGCGGCCTCGGCGGGGTCGGTGGTCGCCCGTACCCCCGCGGGCAGTTCGATGCCCGGCAGGTAGTCGGGGTTGGTGCGGGTGGTGTTGATCGCCTCGGCGAGTTCGGGGCGGCGGCCCCAGAGGGTCACCTCGCAGCCCGCGTCGGCGAGGACCATGGCGAACGCCGTACCCCAGGAGCCGGTTCCGAATACTGCTGCCTTGGTGGCGGCGTGTGTCACTTGGTGCCCTCCCCGGCGGCCTTGCGGCGCTGCTGCGCGCGGACTTCGCGCGGATCGTACGGCTTCGCGGGGGCGCTCTCGCCCCGGATCTCCTCCAGCTGGCGGGTGATCGCGGCCATGATGACCTCGGTCGCCTCGCGCAGCACCTCGGGCGTGGGCTCCTTGTCGTAGAAGCGCTCGAGGTCGACCGGCGGACCGGCCTTCACCTGGAGGGTCTTGCGGGGGAAGAGGCGGACCTTCTTCTCCTTGGCGTAGGGCGGCATCGCCAAGTTGGCGCCCCACTGGGCGACCGGGATGACCGGGGCCTTCGTCTGCAGCGCGGCGCGCGCGACACCGGTCTTGGCGGTCATCGGCCACATGCCGGGGTCGCGGGTGAGGGTGCCCTCGGGGTAGAACGCGACGCATTCGCCGCCCTCGATCGCGTCGACGGCGGCCCGGAAGGCGCCGAAGGCGTTGGAGGACTCGCGGTAGACGGGAATCTGGCCCGTGCCGCGCAGCAGCAGTCCCACGCCGGGCGCCTTGAAGAGCGCGGCCTTGGCGAGGAATCGGGGCACCCGTCCGGTGTTGTACTGGAAGTGCCCGTACGAGAACATGTCGAGATACGAGTTGTGATTGACGGCGGTGATAAAGCCGCCCTCCGCCGGAATGTTCTCCATTCCGTGCCAGTCCCGCTTGAAAAGCACCACCAGTGGAGGTTTGGCGATGACCGCCGCCAGGCGGTACCAGAAGCCGATTCTGCGGCGGGACACTCGGAGCACCTTCCTCTAGGACAGACCACTGTCGATGACTGCGTGAACCACGCAGGGAGCAAGTGTCGCCCCGGCCCTCCGGTCTGTCGAGAACACCGTACGCCCCGACCGTGGGGCGCCCCCTCCTGGCCGGGTGACAATGACCCCGGTCCTGTCCAGCGACTATGCGTTCGACGGGGCGGGGAGAGCCGAGAGCCAGGAGGACGCCACGAACACCGCACCACCGGCCCGCTGGTCCCTGGTCGTACCGCTGAAGCCGTTGGCACTGGCGAAGAGCAGGCTCGCCCCCGCCGTCGGCGCGCGGCTGCGGCCGCGGCTCGCTCTGGCGTTCGCCCTGGACACCGTGGGGGCGGCGCTCACCTGCCCCGCGGTACGGGATGTGGCGGTCGTCACGGACGATCCGCTGGCGGGCGCGGAGCTGGCCGCGCTGGGCGCCCGGATCGTCGGGGACCGCCCGGGTGCGGGCCTCAACGCCGCTCTCGCGCACGGGGCGTACGCGGTACGGGCACTGCGCCCCGGGGCGCCGGTCGCGGCCCTCAACGCGGATCTGCCCGCACTGCGGCCGGCGGAATTGGGCCGCGTTCTGGATGCCGCCTCCGTATTTCCGCGCGCATTTCTGGCCGATGCGGCCGGAATCGGGACGACATTCCTTTCGGCGGGGCCCGGAGTGGATTTGGCCCCGGCTTTCGGCGGGCCCTCGCGCGCCGCGCATTCGGCGTCGGGGGCGGCGGAAATCCTGCTGAGCGGGGTGGACTCGGTGCGCCAGGACGTGGACACCGGCGCGGACCTGCGCACCGCGCTCGCCCTGGGCCCGGGCCCGGCCACGGCGGCGCTGCGGGGCGCGGTCGATGTCGTACCGGGGCACTAGGCTTTCCGGTATGCAGGCGACCGCGTACACATACGACTTCGAGACCCGCAGCGGCAGTGTGCTGCTCGACGACGGCACCCCGGTGGACTTCGGGGCCGAGGCCTTCGACGCGGGCGGGCTGCGGCTGCTGCGGGTGGGCCAGCGCGTGCGCATCGAGACCGAGGGCGAGGGCGCGTCCCTGCGCATCACGCTGGTGACGCTGCAGACCTTCTGAGGCGGCGGATGCCCTGAAAACGGCCGGACACGCCGCGGGCCGGGCTCCCCGAGGGGAGCCCGGCCCGGCGCGTGAGCCGTCCGGCGGTGCCTACTTCTTGCGGGCAGTCGTCTTCTTGGCGGTGGTCTTGCGCGCGGTGACCTTCTTGGCGGGCGCCTTCTTCGCGACGGCCTTCTTCGCGGGCGCGGTCTTCTTCGCCACGGCCTTCTTGGTGGTGGTCGCCTTCTTGGCCGGGGTCGCCTTCTTGGCGGTGGTGGCCTTCTTTGCGGTGGTCTTCTTCGCCGCCGTCGTCTTCGCCACGGCCTTCGTGGCGGTCTTCTTCGCGACGGTCTTCTTCGCCGTGGTCTTCTTGGCGGCGGCCTTCTTGGCGGTGGTGGCCTTCTTCGCCGCCGCCTTCTTGACCGTGCTCCGGCTGGACGTACCACCGGAGAGGCTGCCCTTGGGCGCCTTCTTCACGGCGACCTCGTCACCCTTGGGGAGCTTCTTCGAGCCGCTGACCAGGTCCTTGAAGCCCTGACCCGCACGGAAGCGCGGAACCGAGGTCTTCTTGACCCGCACGCGCTCACCCGTCTGCGGGTTGCGGGCGTAACGGGCCGGACGGTCGACCTTCTCGAACGAACCGAAACCGGTGACCGAGACCCGGTCGCCAGCGACGACGGCGCGGACGACCGCGTCCAGCACCGCGTCCACGGCGTCCGCGGCCTGCTGACGGCCGCCGAGCTTGTCGGCAATCGCTTCTACGAGCTGCGCCTTGTTCACGTCTTCCCCTTCGGAGACATTGGCCGGAACGAATCTGTTCTGGCTTTTTCGCACGTTAGGCAGATATATACCGCAAATCAAACACGAAACGGGCTAATCACCCTAGTGCCGCAACGAAGTCGGCCTTCGCCAACTCCTTGCAACTCAGTCGTCTTCGGGGAATCGGCCCTCGTCGAGGTCCTTCATCAACCGGTCCAGACGCCTTGCCGCATCGGCGAGATCGTGTTTGGCAGCCGCTGTGATGACCAGCAGCTTCCGGGACAGCGCCATCCGTACGCCCTCCGGGACTTGCAGTTCACGCACCACTGTGTGCGCTTCTTTCAGTCGGTCCGCGACGACCCGGTAGAGCTTGAGTTGGCTGTCGCGTTCCATGCGCCGATTGTGCCATCTGGGGCGAGTTGTCGCCTCCGGCGGGGGCAACTGAGGGATTCCGGGTGGTTTCCGGCCCCCCAACGACCACCGGTCGCGCAAGTCCCAATCCGGCCATCTGCTGTGCAGCCTAGGCTAGTTGACGCCACCCTGACACCCCGCAACGCAACACGCCCCCTGTCCCGAAAGACAGGGGGCGTGTTGGGCCGAAAGACTGCCGAAGGCCCGCCCAGGAGGCGGCGACCGGCCCGCGAAAGCCTCAGACCAGCGAAGTGCTGGGCTTGTGGGAGGGGCGCTTCGCCTCGTACGCGGCGATGTCCGGCTCGTTCTGGAGGGTGATGCTGATGTCGTCGAGGCCGTTCAGGAGCCGCCAGCGGGCGTTCTCGTCGAGTTCGAAGTCGGCCGTGACGCCTTCCGCGCGGACCTGGCGGTCGTTGAGGTCAACGGTGATCTCGGCGTTCGGGTCGTTTTCCGTCAGCTCCCAGAGCTGGTCCACGACTTTCTGGTCGAGAACCACGGTGAGCAGCCCGTTCTTCAGCGAGTTGCCCCGGAAGATATCGGCGAACCGAGACGAGATCACGGTTTTGAAGCCATAGTTCTGCAGCGCCCAGACCGCGTGCTCGCGCGAGGATCCCGTACCGAAGTCGGGGCCCGCGACCAGCACCGACGCCCCCTGGCGCTCGGGCTTGTTCAGGACGAAGGACGGGTCCTTGCGCCAGGCCTCGAACAGTCCGTCCTCGAAGCCGTCCCGGGTGACCTTCTTCAGCCAGTGGGCCGGGATGATCTGGTCGGTGTCGACGTTGGAGCGGCGCAGCGGGACGGCCCGGCCGGTGTGCGTGGTGAAAGCTTCCATGGCTGATCAGACTCCAGCGGGCGTACGGGCGTCGGTGAGGTCGGCGGGCGAGGCCAGATGGCCGAGAACCGCTGTCGCGGCCGCGACCTGCGGCGAGACCAGATGGGTGCGGCCGCCCTTGCCCTGCCTGCCCTCGAAGTTGCGGTTGGAGGTGGAGGCGGAGCGCTCGCCGGGGGCCAGCTGGTCCGGGTTCATGCCCAGGCACATCGAGCAGCCCGCGTGCCGCCATTCGGCGCCGGCGGTGGTGAAGACCTTGTCCAGGCCCTCCTCGACGGCCTGCAGGGCGACCCGCACCGAGCCCGGGACGACCAGCATCCGTACGCCGTCGGCGACTTTGCGGCCCTCCATGACGGAGGCGGCCGAGCGCAGGTCCTCGATGCGGCCGTTGGTGCAGGAACCTACGAAGACGGTGTCGACGTCGATGGCCTTCAGCGGCTGGCCCGCGGTCAACCCCATGTACTCCAGGGCCTTTTCGGCGGCCAGGCGCTCCGAAGCGTCTTCGTACGAAGCCGGGTCGGGGACGGACGCCGAAAGCGGTGCGCCCTGGCCCGGGTTGGTGCCCCAGGTGACGAACGGCGAGAGCTCGGTGGCGTCGATGACCACCTCGGCGTCGAAGACCGCGTCCTCGTCCGTCTTGAGGGTCTGCCAGTACGCGACCGCCGCGTCCCAGTCGGCGCCCTTGGGGGCGTGCGCGCGGCCTTCGAGGTAGTCGAACGTGGTCCGGTCGGGGGCGATCATGCCCGCCCGGGCGCCGGCCTCGATCGACATGTTGCAGATGGTCATCCGGGCCTCCATCGAGAGCTTCTCGATGGCCGAGCCGCGGTACTCCAGGACATAGCCCTGGCCGCCGCCGGTGCCGATCCTGGCGATGATGGCCAGGATCAGGTCCTTGGCGGTCACGCCGTCGGGCAGCTCGCCGTCGACGGTGATGGCCATGGTCTTGAAGGGCGCCAGTGGCAGGGTCTGGGTGGCGAGCACATGCTCTACCTGTGAGGTGCCGATCCCGAACGCCAGGGCACCGAAGGCGCCGTGCGTGGAGGTGTGCGAGTCGCCGCAGACCACGGTGGTGCCGGGCTGGGTCAGGCCCAGCTGCGGTCCCACCACGTGGACGACGCCCTGCTCGACGTCGCCGAGCGGGTGCAGCCGTACGCCGAACTCGGCGCAGTTCTTGCGCAGCGTCTCCAGCTGGGCCCGGGAGACCGGGTCGGCGATGGGCTTGTCGATGTCGAGGGTCGGGGTGTTGTGGTCCTCGGTGGCGATGGTGAGGTCGAGGCGCCGCACCGGGCGGCCGTTGGCGCGCAGACCGTCGAACGCCTGCGGGCTGGTCACCTCGTGCAGCAGGTGCAGATCGATGAAGAGGAGGTCGGGCTCGCCCTCGGCGCGCCTGACGACATGGTCGTCCCAGACCTTCTCCGCGAGTGTCCTACCCATCGCTTTCCCTCCGGCCGGCGTCGTCGCCGGCCCAACTAGAGACCGGGTGTACCGCCGGGCCCCCGGGACCGGACGGTGGCTGCGGACCGTTGTGCGGACCGCCAGTACAGGTTCGCAAGTTCCGGAGAAAATTGAACTTGCGTTTCACAGAGTGAGACGCGAGTATCGTTTCATGGACAACTCTAGCGGCGTCGGCGTTCTCGACAAGGCGGCTCTCGTCCTGAGCGCCCTGGAGTCCGGTCCGGCCACCCTCGCGGGGTTGGTCGCGGCCACCGGGCTCGCACGACCCACGGCACACCGTCTTGCCGTGGCACTGGAACACCACCGGATGGTGGCGAGGGACATGCAGGGCCGGTTCATCCTCGGCCCGCGGCTCGCGGAGCTCGCGGCCGCGGCCGGCGAGGACCGTCTGCTGGCCACGGCGGGTCCCGTGCTCACGCATCTGCGCGACGTGACGGGCGAGAGCGCCCAGCTCTACCGTCGCCAGGGCGACATGCGGATCTGTGTGGCGGCGGCCGAGCGGCTGTCCGGACTGCGGGACACCGTGCCGGTCGGCTCGACCCTGACGATGAAGGCGGGCTCCTCCGCCCAGATCCTGATGGCCTGGGAGGAGCCGGAGCGCCTGCACCGGGGCCTGCAGGGCGCCCGCTTCACGGCGACGGCCCTGTCGGGCGTACGGCGCCGGGGCTGGGCCCAGTCGATCGGCGAGCGCGAGCCGGGCGTGGCCTCGGTCTCGGCGCCGGTGCGCGGGCCGTCCAACCGCGTGGTGGCGGCCGTCTCGGTCTCCGGACCGATCGAGCGCCTCACCCGCCATCCCGGCCGGATGCACGCCCAGGCGGTCATCGACGCCGCCGCCCGCCTCTCGGAGGCCCTGCGCCGCAACGGCTAGCCCACCCCACGTCCACCTCCGGCCCCCGCTTCAACGCCGCAGCGGGGGCCGTTTCTTTTGCCCGGGGGTTGTCTGCGGGCCGTCTGTGGTTGCTCGCGCAGTTCCCCGCGCCCCTTAGGTCGTCCGCCGCAGCCAGAGAAGCCAGCTCAGCCACAGCTTCCCAGGGGCGCGGGGAGCTGCGCGAGAAGCGGGCACGGTCCGCACATGACCGAGAGTTTTCAGGGGCGCGGGGAACTGCGCGACCAGCCACAGACGGCCCGCAGACGACGCACCCGCCCCCGGGGCGCGGCTACGCCGCCTTCAAGCGGTCCGCCGCCCGGTCCCCCCGGCGCCCCACCGGCACCACACCCGTCGCCTTGCCGAGGCCGAACGCCGGCATGCCGACGTAGACCGACTCGTGCGAGCCCGCGGGGACCACGTACGTCTCGTGCCAGATGCCCACCGCCCCCTTCGCGCCCCGCGCCCGGCGGTTGAAGGCCGCCCAGGCCGGGCGGTGCTCCTTGCCCTGCGCCGACGCGTACGCCAGGAGCTTCTCCTTGGACTCCCAGTACTGCACCACCGCCAGGGTGCGCGGCCCGGCCAGCACGGGCTGGAAGCCGAGCAGCCCGCTGTCCTCGTCCTTGACGAGCTCCTTCAGCATCCGGGGCATCGCGGCCGTGACCGGCAGCCAACTGCGCAGCGCGCGGAAGCGGTTGATGCGCATCCCGATGAGGAAGACCACCATGTCCCCCTCGGCGGCGGCGGTCATACGTCCTTCGATCGGCTTCTCGCTCATGACGTTCCCCCAGTGACAGACGACGGCGCTCGGGCCCTGCATTGGATAGTTGCGCTATCCGGTGGTTAGATAGTGGCACTCTCCAAGGGAAGGCGCAAGAGGAATGAGACTGGCGGAGCTGAGCGAGCGGAGCGGGGTAGCCCCGGCGACGATCAAGTACTACCTGCGCGAGGGGCTGCTGCCGCCGGGCCACCGGGTCACCGCCACCCAGGCGGACTACGACACCGCCCACCTCCAGCGGCTCAAGCTGGTGCGCGCGCTGATCCAGGTGGGCCGGGTGCCGGTGGCCGCCGCCAAGGGGGTGCTCGCGGCCCTGGAGGACGACTCCCTGGACCACCACTCGCGGCTCGGCGTCGCCGTCGAGGCCCTGCCGAACGCGCCGGAGCCCGACCCCGCCGACCCGTACGCGCGGGCGGCGCGCGCGACGGTGGACGCGCTGGTCGACGGGCTCGGCTGGCAGTACGGCGGCTCGGACCCGCAGGGCAGCTCGGGCGCGTATCTGACGCTGCTCGCGGCGGTGACCGCGCTCGCCCGGCTCGGATATCCCTGCTCCACCGAGGAGTTGGCCCCGTACGCGGCGGCCGCCGCCCAAGTGGCGGTCACCGACCTGGACTTGGTGGAGCGCTACGACGCCCCGGCCGAACAGGTCGAGGCGGCGGTGGCGTTGACCGTCCTGTACGAGCCGGTGCTGCTGAGTCTGCGGCGGCTGGCCCAGGCGCAGGAGTCGGCGCGGCGGTTCGTCAGGCCGTGAACAGCGCCCGGGGGCGACCGGCCCCCGAGTGCCTTCCGGACATGCGGAAGGGGCCCGGCACACAGTGTGTGCCGGGCCCCTTCTTCACGTACCCCCGACCGGATTCGAACCGGCGCTACCGCCTTGAGAGGGCGGCGTGCTAGGCCGCTACACAACGGGGGCGTGCTTGGATCCCGTAAGATCCTCAGATCTTGACGATCCGCTGGGCTACCAGGACTCGAACCTAGAATGACGGTACCAGAAACCGTAGTGTTGCCAATTACACCATAGCCCATGGTGGTTTAGACCAGTACCCCCGACCGGATTCGAACCGGCGCTACCGCCTTGAGAGGGCGGCGTGCTAGGCCGCTACACAACGGGGGCCCTAGCGATCCTGCATGAGAGTCAGCGGGTGCGACCCGGACTGCCTCCCTGGGAAGGATCTGTACCCCCGACCGGATTCGAACCGGCGCTACTGCCTTGAGAGGGCAGCGTGCTAGGCCGCTACACAACGGGGGCTTTGCGGATCTGGAATCCGCGGTGCAGATAAGCTCTGCGAGCTGGCCTACCAGGACTCGAACCTAGACTAACGGAACCAGAAACCGTCGTGCTGCCAATTACACCATAGGCCACCAAAGCGCAACCCCCGCTGGGAGTCTTGCTCGGCTTGCGCTTTCGGTTCCGGGCTTTTCTTCCCGCTCCCCTCGGCGCAGGAAGAACATTACCCGAAGGTGTCCGGCGCTCCAAAACGGGTATCGCGGCGCAGCAGGGGCGGGAGCTCCTCCAGGCCCGTGATCCGGATCAGTTCGGGCCGCCCGCCCACCTGGTGGCGGTCCAGCCAGATCCCCAGGAGCCCCGCCTCGCCCGCCCCGCGCGCGTCGATGTCGGGCTGGTCGCCCACGTACGCGACCTCCCCCGGCGCCAGGCCCAGCGCCTCGCAGGCCGCGTGGAAGGCCCCGGCGTCGGGCTTGGAGATCCCCAGCTCGGCCGCGCACACCACGGCCTCGAACCGGTCCCGTACGCCCAGGACCTGCAGTTTGCGCTCCTGGTGGTGGAGGGAGGAGTTGGAGAGGACGGCGTGCCGGTAGCCGTCGGCGAGCCGGTCGAGGACGGGCACGGTGTCCGGGAAGAGCGACCAGGCGGCCTCGTAGTGGGCCAGGTGCCGCTCGAACCACGCCTCGGCGTCGGGGTCGCTCAGCTCGGCCCCCAGGAACGCGCGCACCCGGTCGCGCCGCTGCCCCTGCCAGTCGGTCTCCCCCGCGGCGAACCGCGCCCAGTGGTACGCGGTGAGCTCGTCCCAGGTCGTGAGCGCCTGCTCCATCGACGCGTACGCGTCGGGCAGCCCCTCGGCCTCCAGATGCACGTGCATGCCCCTGCGGGCGGCCGAGGCGTAGTCGAAGAGGGTGTCGTCTAGGTCCCAGAGGACGGCGCGGACGGTCATACGGCGACGGTACGCCGAAGGGGCGGCAGCCGGACCGGCTGCCGCCCCTTCGGGTCGTACGTCACTCTTACATCGCTCGGCTATGCCGCGAGCTTCGCGAGCGCCGCGTCGATGCGGGCCAGCGTCTTCTCCTTGCCCAGGATCTCCAGGGACTCGAAGAGCGGCAGGCCCACCGTGCGGCCGGTGACGGCGACGCGGACCGGGGCCTGGGCCTTGCCGAGCTTGAGGCCGTGCGCCTCGCCGGCGGCCAGGACGGCCTCCTTGAGGGACTCCGGGGACGACCAGTCGGCCGACTCCAGCTTCTCGCGGGCCGTGCGCAGCAGCGCGTCCGAGCCCTCCTTCATCGCCTTCGCCCAGGACGCCTCGTCCTCGACCGGCTCCTTCAGGAAGAGGAAGTCGACGTTGGCCGTGATGTCCGAGAGGACCGTGACCCGGGTCTGGGCGTGCGGCGCGATGGCCTCCCAGGCGGCGCGGTCGAAGTCCTCGGGCGCCCAGTTGGCGTGCGGGGCGGTCAGCCACGGCTCGCAGGCGGCCGTGAACGCCTTCACGTCGAGCAGGCGGATGTGGTCCCCGTTGATCGACTCGGCCTTCTTCAGATCGAAGCGGGCCGGGTTGGCGTTGACGTCGGCGACGTCGAACTTCGCGATCATGTCGGAGATCGAGAAGACGTCCTGGTCGGCCGAGAAGGACCAGCCGAGGAGCGAGAGGTAGTTGAGCAGGCCCTCCGGGAGGAAGCCGCGCTCCCGGTAGATGTTCAGGGAGGCCTGCGGGTCGCGCTTGGAGAGCTTCTTGTTGCCCTCGCCCATGACGTACGGGAGGTGGCCGAAGGCCGGGGTCCCCTTGGCCACGCCCAGCTCGATCAGCGCCTTGTAGAGCGCGATCTGGCGCGGGGTGGAGGAGAGCAGGTCCTCGCCGCGCAGGACGTGGGTGATCTCCATCAGGGCGTCGTCGACGGGGTTCACCAGCGTGTACAGCGGGGCGCCGTTGGCGCGCACGATGCCGTAGTCCGGCACGTTGTCCGGGGTGAAGGTCAGCTCGCCGCGGACCAGGTCCGTGAAGGTGATCGGCTCGTCGGGCATCCGGAAGCGGACGATGGCCGTGCGGCCCTCCGCCTCGTACGCCGCCTTCTGCTCGGCGCTCAGGTCGCGGCAGTGGCCGTCGTAGCCGGACGGCCGGCCGGCGGCGCGGGCCGCGTCGCGGCGCTCGTCGAGCTCCTCGGTGGTGCAGTAGCAGTGGTACGCGTAGCCGCCCGCGAGCAGCTTCTCGGCCACGTCCTGGTAGATGTCCATCCGCTGGGACTGGCGGTAGGGCGCGTGCGGGCCGCCGACCTCCGGGCCCTCGTCCCAGTCGAGGCCCAGCCAGCGCAGCGAGTCGAGCAGCTGGTTGTACGACTCCTCGGAGTCGCGGGCCGCGTCGGTGTCCTCGATGCGGAAGACCATGGTGCCCTGGTTGTGCCGGGCGAAGGCCCAGTTGAACAGGGCGGTGCGGACCAGGCCGACGTGCGGGTTGCCGGTCGGGGAGGGACAGAAACGGACGCGTACGGGAGAGCCGGATGCGCTAGCCACGCTTGACAACCTTGTTGGTGAGAGTGCCGATGCCTTCGATGGTGACGGCGACCTCGTCGCCGACGTTGAGGGGGCCGACTCCGGCCGGGGTCCCCGTGAGGATGACGTCGCCCGGGAGCAGCGTCATGGCCTCGGTGATGTGGACGACCAGGTCCTCGATGGAGCGGATCATCTCGCTGGTGCGGCCCAGCTGGCGCTGTTCGCCGTTGACCGTCGCCTGGATCGTGAGATCCGTCGGGTCGAGGTCGGTCTCCACCCAGGGGCCGAGCGGGCACGAGGTGTCGAAGCCCTTGGCCCGGGCCCACTGCTTCTCGCGCTGCTGGGCGTCGCGCGCGGTGACGTCGTTGGCGCAGGTGTAGCCGAAGATGACGTCCTTGACGCGCTCGCGCGGGACCTCGCGGCACATCCGGCCGATCACCACGGCGAGCTCGGCCTCGTGGTGCAGCTCGTTGGAGAAGGAGGGGTACTCGATCGCGTCGCCGGAGCCGATCACCGAGGTGGTGGGCTTGAAGAAGGCGACCGGAACGTCCGGGACCTCGTTGCCGAGCTCCCTGGCGTGCTCCGCGTAGTTGCGGCCGATGGCCACGACCTTGTTGGGCAGCACCGGCGGCAGCAGCCGGACCTTGCTCAGCGGGACCTTGGTCCCGGAGAGCTCGAAGTCGGCGTAAGGAATGCCTTTGATGATGTCGAGCACGGGCCCCTGCGGGGTGTCCTCGACCGCGCCGAAGGCGACATTGCCGTCGATGGAGAATCTGGCGATGCGCACGGGATGCTGTCGCCCCTCACTTGGTCGCTGGCTGGAGACTGACGCTCCAGGCTAACGCGGGTGAGGGGGCGACCCGCGCTATCTACTGGGCGGCGGCGACCGGTGCGTCCATCAGGACGGTGCGGCGCGGGTTGGCCGTCTGGGTGGGCAGGTCCACCGAGTGCTCGGGCAGGAGCTCCGTCTGCATCTCCTCGGCGTCCGCGAGGTGCGCCAGGGTGGTGCGGCGGGGGTTGGCTATGGTGCGGATCATCATCGTCGTCTTCATCTGCCGTTCGAACCCTGTCGGTTGCGGGGCGCGCGGCGGCGCCGGTTGTCGGATTGGCCATCCCTGTAAAGCGTCAGGCTAAACATTCGAATTCCCGGCAAACGGCCGT
The DNA here is from genome assembly GCF_002846415.1 of Streptomyces sp. TLI_146. Taxonomy (NCBI): domain Bacteria; kingdom Bacillati; phylum Actinomycetota; class Actinomycetes; order Kitasatosporales; family Streptomycetaceae; genus Streptomyces; species Streptomyces sp. TLI_146. The sequence goes on along the minus strand of NZ_PJMX01000001.1, from coordinate 6,313,117 downwards.
AGAGGCGACGATCATCGTGTGAGTTTGCTCACGAGTTGGTAAACAATTCGGGCATTACGCCCCGTCAATTCCGGCCATCGAAACGGACATTGCACCACTGAACCCTCCATTCCGCTCTTGATCATGGCGACTGGGTCACGACTCCCACGTAAGCGACTCGTGGGTAAAAGTCCGATTCATCCGTGCATGGTTTCTACGGCTCGTGACCTGCCCATCACAATGTGTCACTCAGGTCACAGCCCGGTACGCGGGCCTTGTTGGAGATCCGGCACTGTGCTGGAATTCCACGCACCGCCGCGGGTCACTGACCGGCGCGCAAGGGCGCAACGCAGCGCCGAGTGGCGGCGGGGAGGGGGAGACCAACAAGCGCCGGTCACTCACGACCAACACATGGGGCGCACACTTGCCCCACGACGCCGACACCGTCCCTTCCGTTCAGAGCGGGGGACGCCTGGTCCAGAGGTTGCGACGCTAGTGCAGGGACGTTTCAAGAGGGATGGCAGCGCTGCGGCGGAGCAGGAGCCGCACGGCGGGACTGGCCCCACATCAGTCAGTTCCTCGCCCCAGCACGCCCAGAACCCCCGGGCCACCCAGAATCCGTCCGCTCCTTCACCGGGCGGCGACGACACCGGCGGCCCCTCCGGCCCGACCGGCCGCTCCGCCGCGGGCGGTGAGAAGCCGTCGGCCGCGCCGAAGCCGAAGCCTGCCGTGGACACCGGGTCGCGAATAGCCCTGCGCAACTGGCGCATCTCCACCCGCCTGGTCGCGCTCCTCACCCTGCCCGTGGTCGCCGCGACCACCCTCGGCGGGCTGCGCATCAACCAGTCGATGAACGACATGAAGCAGCTCGACCACATGCAGCTGCTCACCGACATGACCAAGCAGGCCACCGAGCTGGCCGCCGCGCTCCAGGAGGAGCGCGACAAGTCGGCGGGCCCGCTGGCCACCGACACCGGCGCGGACATGGTCCAGACGGCGCGGGGCACGACCGACCGGGTCAAGCAGTCGTTCATGACGGCCACCCAGGACGTCGACAACCCGGACAACGACGACGCCCTGGAGTCGATCCGCCGCAACGTCACGGCCATCGCGATCCAGCTCCAGGACCTCGACAACATCCGCAAGAGCGCCTACCACGGCGACGTCTCGGACTCCCAGACCGTCGAGGGCTACAGCCGCCTCATCCGCGGCCTCCTCAGCCTCTCCCAGGACATGGCGCAGGCCACCTCCAACCCGGAGATGATCAAGCGCACCCGTGCGCTGGCCGCGTTCTCCTCCGCCAAGGAGTACGCCTCCATCCAGCGCGCGATCATCGCCGCCGCGCTCCCCGCGACCAAGGACAAGAGCGGCACGCTCGCCGAGTCCGACCGCCTCTACGCCAAGTCCGCGGCGGACGGCGAGCGCCAGGAGCTGTCGTCGTTCTCGATCGTCTACGAGAGCAACCACGGCAACCCCGAAGAGCTGATGGCCCCGCTCGACAAGGGCAACTCGGAGATCACCGCGGCCAACGCGTACTCCCAGCGCGTCCTCAAGGGCGGCCTCGCCACGGAGACCAAGCGCTCGTACCTCGACTGGTACGACCAGGACTCCAACAAGATCAACCAGATGAAGACGATCGAGCAGACCCTGCTCGGCGAGATGGAGCAGAAGGCCCGCGAGCTGCGCGACCAGTCGCAGCGCGAGGCGATCCTCAACGGTGCCCTGATCCTCATCGTCCTCGGCGTCTCGCTGGTCGGCGCGTTCGTCGTGGCCCGGTCCATGATCCGCTCGCTGCGGCGCCTCCAGGACACCGCCACCCGGGTCGCCCAGGACCGGCTGCCCGAGCTCGTCAAGCAGCTCTCCGAGTCCGACCCGCAGGACGTCGACACGTCCGTGGAGTCGGTCGGCGTGCACTCCCGGGACGAGATCGGCCAGGTGGCCGCGGCCTTCGACGACGTGCACCGCGAGGCCGTACGACTCGCCGCCGAGCAGGCCCTTCTGCGAGGCAACGTCAACGCGATGTTCACCAACCTCTCGCGCCGCTCGCAGGGCCTCATCCAGCGCCAGCTCTCGCTCATCTCCGAACTGGAGTCCCGCGAGGCCGACCCGGACCAGCTCTCCTCGCTCTTCAAGCTCGACCACCTCGCGACCCGTATGCGCCGGAACGGCGAGAACCTCCTCGTCCTCGCCGGTGAGGAGCCCGGCCGCCGCTGGACCCGCCCGGTCCCGCTGGTCGACGTGCTCCGCGCCGCCGCCTCCGAGGTGGAGCAGTACGAGCGCATCGAGCTGGCGGCCGTGCCCGCCACCGACGTCGCCGGCCGCGTGGTCAACGACCTCGTGCACCTGCTCGCCGAGCTCCTGGAGAACGCGACCTCCTTCTCCTCGCCGCAGACCAAGGTCCGCGTCACCGGTCACGCGCTGCCCGACGGCCGCGTCCTGGTCGAGATCCACGACACCGGCATCGGCCTCTCCCCCGAGGACCTCGCCGCGATCAACGAGCGGCTCGCGTCGCCGCCCACCGTGGACGTCTCGGTCTCGCGCCGCATGGGTCTGTTCGTGGTCGGCCGCCTGTCCCTGCGACACGGCATCCGCATCCAGCTGCGCCCCTCCGACTCCGGCGGTACGACGGCGCTCGTCATGCTGCCCGTCGACGTCGCCCAGGGCGGCAAGAAGGCCCCGGGCAAGCCCGGCGGCCCCCAGGGCCAGGGCCCGGCGGGCCCCGGTGCCGGCCGTCCCGGCGTGACCCCGGGCCCCGGTGCCCGCGCCGGTCTCGCCGGTGCGCTCGGCAGCGGCCCGGCCGGCAGCGGTGGCAACGGACGGCTCGGCGCGGGCGCCCCGCGCGGCGCGGTGGCCGGCGGAGCCGGTCCGCGTGCCGCGCTGCCCCCGCGCGACGGCGGCGCCCAGCAGCCCCGCCAGGGCCAGAACCAGGGCGGCTTCGGCCAGGGCGGCGCCTTCGGCACCAGCACCCCGGCCCAGCAGCCCCCGGCCCCGCGCCGCGGCGACCGCCCGCTGACCCCGCCGCCCGGCGCCCCGCGCGCCGAGCTGCCCGGCGGCGCCCCGCAGCGCCCGCAGGCCGCGAGCTGGGGCAACGAGCAGGCCGCGCAGGACGGCCCGCGCGGCCACGAGGAAGCCGAGCAGCACACCGGGCAGTACCCCCGGCCGCAGCTCGACGACCGGCAGGGCCCCGGCTCCACGGCCGAGTTCGCCCGCCCGGACTTCGACGGACCGCCTCCCGCCGGCCAGGACCCCTCGTCCACCGGCCAGTTCGTGCGCCCGGATGTCTTCGGCGCGCCGCAGGGTGCCCAGAACCCGTCGCAGACCGGACAGTTCGAGCGGCCCGGCACGTACGACCGGCCCGGTCAGAACGCCGGTCCCGGCAACGGTCAGAACAGCGGCCAGAGCACCGGTCAGTACGCCCGGCCGGACTTCGACGCGCCGCGCGCCCCGCAGCCGCAGCCGCAGCAGCCGCAGCAGCCGCAGCCCCAGCAGTACCAGGCGCCGCAGCAGCCCCGGCAGAACCAGCAGCCGCGTCCGGCCGCCGGGAACCTGCCGCAGCAGCAGCCCGAGGCCCTGCCGCCGGCGCCGAACGCCGGTGACGGCCGTACGCCGCTGTACGACACCCTGGAGACCAACTGGTTCCACGGGCAGCAGGGCGGTCAGAACGGCCAGCAGCCGGGACAGCCCGCACCGGGCGTCCAGGGCCAGGGCAACCAGGGCAACCAGGGCGGACCCCAGCAGGGCATGCGTCCGGCGCAGCCCCCGGCCGCGGCGCAGCAGCCGCCCGCCGAGCGCCGCCCGGCGCCCGTCCAGCGGGACGCCAACGGCGCCGCCGGCAACGGCGCACCGGGCAACAGCTCCTGGCGGCCCTCGCCCAACGACGAACTCGTCCGCCAGGCCGAGCGGGCCCGCAAGCCCGCCGCCGGCGGTGTCACCACTTCCGGTCTGCCCAAGCGGGTCCCGCGTGCCAATCTGGTCGCGGGCACCGCACAGCAGCAGCAGAACCAGGCAGGCCCCCAGGTCTCGCGTGCGCCCGACGACGTGCGCGGCCGCCTGACCAATCTCCGCCGGGGTATCCAGCAGGGGCGGCAGGCCGGAAACGGCCCGTCGACCGGCAGTTTCTCGATGGACCCCACTCACCAGCAGGAGCGATAGTTGAGTCAGATGAGCCAGGCGGCGCAGAATCTGAACTGGTTGATCACCAACTTCGTGGACAACACCCCCGGGGTGTCCCACACAGTGGTGGTTTCTGCCGACGGACTCCTGCTTGCCATGTCAGAAGGTTTTCCGCGGGACCGGGCCGACCAGCTCGCGGCCGTGGCGTCCGGTCTCACCTCGCTGACCGCGGGTGCGTCCCGGATCTTCGAGGGCGGGACCGTCGCCCAGACCGTGGTGGAGATGGAGCGCGGCTTCCTCTTCCTCATGTCCGTCTCCGACGGCTCCTCGCTGGCCGTGCTCGCCCACCCCGAGTGCGACATCGGCCTGGTCGGTTACGAGATGGCCCTCCTGGTCGACCGCGCGGGCTCCGTCCTCACCCCGGATCTGCGAGCCGAGCTCCAGGGGAGCCTGCTCCACTGAGGCACCCCACTCCTCAGTCAGAACCCACCGTCCGGCCGCACCCCGCCCCCCACCGGCCACAGCCGACGGCTCGAAGACACTCGCTGTCCCTGCTGTCCCGCCCGGAGGATCCATGACCCCGCCACCCGCCTCACACGATTCGTACGGCGCTCTGCACGACGCGCACTACGACAGTGAAGGCGACCAGCCGCTGGTCCGCCCGTACGCCATGACGGGCGGCCGGACCCGGCCGCGCTACCAGCTCGCCATCGAGGCCCTGGTCAGCACGACCGCGGACCCGGCGCACCTGGCCACGCTGCTCCCGGAGCACCAGCGGATCTGCCACCTGTGCCGCGAGGTGAAGTCGGTGGCGGAGGTCTCGGCGCTGCTGCAGATGCCGCTCGGCGTGGCCCGGATTCTTGTCGCCGACCTGGCGGAGGCCGGCATGGTGGCGATCCACCAGCCGGGCAATGGAGAGGCCGGCGGCACGCCGGATGTGACGCTGCTCGAAAGGGTGCTCAGTGGACTTCGCAAGCTCTAGCAGCGGAGCGGGACGGTCGACCACCTCCGCGAAGATCGTGGTGGCGGGCGGCTTCGGCGTGGGCAAGACCACGTTCGTGGGCGCCGTCTCGGAGATCAACCCGCTGCGCACCGAGGCCGTCATGACGTCCGCGTCCGCGGGCATCGACGACCTCACCCACACCGGGGACAAGACCACCACCACGGTGGCCATGGACTTCGGCCGCATCACCCTGGACCAGGACCTGATCCTGTACCTGTTCGGCACCCCCGGCCAGGACCGCTTCTGGTTCATGTGGGACGACCTGGTCCGCGGCGCGATCGGCGCCGTGGTCCTGGTGGACACCCGGCGCCTGGCCGACTGCTTCCCCGCGGTCGACTACTTCGAGAACAGCGGCCTGCCGTTCGTGATCGCGCTGAACGGCTTCGACGGCCACCAGCCGTACACGCCGGACGAGGTCCGCGAGGCGCTGCAGATCGGTCCGGACACCCCGATCATCACGACCGACGCCCGCCATCGCGGCGATGCGAAGAGCGCGCTGATCACCCTGGTCGAGCATGCGCTGATGGCACGACTCAAGTAGTCGGGGCCATACGGCAGTTGTCGTAGACGAACGGGGGCGGACTGTGTCCTTTGACACGATCCGCCCCTGTGTTCATAACGTTTCGACAGAGAATTCCCACGTCACGGACACCCGCCGCGTTCACACGGTGTCGCTGCGCTCACATCGGCCCCGTCTTTTGGCGGGGCTCGCTCTTTATGCCCGTTTTATCTGAGGCGTGTGCCACTCGGAACCCCTCATTCCAGCTGTTTGGAACGGACCCCCCTGGCGTGCTGGAATTCGACGAACTCCCGAGTAGTACGGCTCAGAACATTTAAAGGCACACCGCGAGAGGTGCCGGCGCCGAGAGGTTGTTGGTCGAGTGAGGCGAAGCACGACGAGCTCCGCGACGCAGCAGGCGCGGGGCAACTTCACCCCGCCGCAGCGCAGTGCGGCGACGCCGGACGAGCTGCCGACCCCCTCCGGGGGCAAGGGCGCGGGCAAGGGCGCCGGTCCTGCCGCGGGCCCCGACTCCGGCAGCCAGAGCAAGTTCTCGCCGCGCAACTGGCGGGTGGCCACCCGTCTGAACGCCATCCTCCTCATCCCCGTCCTCGTCGGCCTCGTCATGGGCGGCTTCGAGGTCAAGAACTCCATATCCACCTGGCGCGACGCCCGTGACGCCGAGAAGACGGCGAACATCGTGCGCGCCGCCTCGGAGTACGGCCAGGCCCTGCTCAACGAGCGTGACCTCACCGCTCGCCCCCTGCTCCAGAACAAGCGCGACGACGAGGTCATCAACAAGGCGTACGCCGCCTCGGACGCGGCCCGCGCCAAGTTCGACGACGAGGTCAAGGGCATGCCGGACACGGCGAGCCTCCAGCGCCGTCTGACCAAGGTCCGCGAGGCCGAGAAGAACCTCGACCAGCTGCGCAAGACCGCCTACGCCAAGGGCGTCGAGGCGAAGAACCCGGTGCTCACCGAAGAGGGCTACACCGCGGTCCCCCACTACCTGAGCACGTTCTCCAACGAGCTCGGCCTCGGCACCGGCAACATCACCAGCTACGGCCGCATGGTGTACGCGGTCGACCTCGCCAAGGCCGCCGAGTCGCTGCAGCGTTCCATCGGTCTGCACCTCATCATGCGGCCGAGCGAGGACCCCAAGACCTTCCAGATGCAGGTCAAGGCGTTCAACTCGTACAACTACCTGGAGTTCATCGCCCTCGGCGAGTTCGACGCCGGTGGTACGGACGAGGACAGCGCCCATCTGAAGCAGGTCATGGAGGCCAAGGCCGCCCAGGCCGCCAAGGACCTTCCCGCGGTGCGCCAGCAGGCCGACGACGGCCCGCGCATCGGTGCCGCCCCGGCCCGCGACGGCTCGCCCTTCAACAGCATGGCCGCCGCGATCGGCGAGGGCCAGAGCGCCAAGCAGCTCAAGGCCCAGGGCATCACGCCCGACGCCTGGATGGCCGCCTCCACCGCCAAGTTCGACGGCTACACCGAGATCGAGCAGGAGCTCGTCACCAAGGCGGTGAACGAGGCCGGTCAGATCGCCGACGACGCCAAGGACTCCGCGTACCTCAACGGCGCGATCGTCGTGGTCTCGCTGCTCGCCGCCTTCATCCTGGCCGGCATGGTGGCCCGCCAGATGAGCCGCTCGATGCGCCGGCTGCGCTCCGCCGCCTTCGAGGTGGCCGAAACGCGACTGCCGATGCTCGTCGACCAGCTCTCGCGCACCGAGCCCGGCCGGGTCGACACCCGGGTCGAGCCCATCCCGATCACCTCCACGGACGAGATCGGCGAAGTCGCCCGCGCCTTCGACCAGGTCCACCGCGAGGCCGTCCGGCTCGCCGCCGAGCAGGCGCTCCTGCGAGGGAACGTCAACGCGATCTTCACCAACCTGTCGCGCCGCAACCAGTCCCTGATCGAGGGCCAGCTGACCCTCATCACCGACCTGGAGAACAACGAGGCCGACCCGGACCAGCTGGAGAGCCTCTTCAAGCTGGACCACCTCGCGACCCGTATGCGCCGCAACGGCGAGAACCTCCTCGTCCTCGCCGGCGAGGAGCCGGGCCGCCGCTGGAACCAGCCGGTCCCGCTGGTCGACGTGCTGCGCGCCGCCTCCTCCGAGGTGGAGTCGTACGAGCGCATCGAGCTGACCGGTGTGCCGGAGAGCGAGATCCACGGCCAGGCCGTGACCGACCTCGTGCACCTGCTCGCCGAGCTCCTGGAGAACGCCACGACGTTCTCCTCCCCGCAGACCAAGGTTCGTGTGACGGCCACCCGCCTCCCGGACGGTCGCGTCATGATCGAGATCCACGACAAGGGCATCGGCCTCACCGCCGAGGACTTCGCGGACATCAACCACAAGCTGGCCAACCCGCCGACCGTGGACGCCGCCGTCTCGCAGCGCATGGGCCTGTTCGTGGTCGGGCGGCTGTCCGACCGGCACGGCATCCGCGTCCAGCTGCGCCCCTCCGGCGAGCAGGCGGGCACCACCTCGCTGGTCATGCTCCCGGACGCGATCACCCACGGTGGCGGTGGCGAGCCGCTGCCCGGCGACGACTTCACGGTCTCGCAGATCATCCCGGAGCAGCAGGGCTTCGAGGCCCCGGCCGCCCCGGCCATGCGCACCGCCGCCGAGCTCGGCTTCGACGACTCCCGCTACGAGACGGGCGAGCAGGGCGAAGCCCTCCAGCTCGACCCGGTCAACCGCTCGCTGATGCGCGAGGAGCGCCGTGCGGCCCTGGAGGCCCAGGCGCAGGGCGGCGACCGCCCGCTCTACCGCGACGAGGTCGACGGTGTGCAGCAGGGCGGCGCGTACGACGAGCAGTACGGCCGGCAGCAGTCCTACGAGGGCGGCTTCGACGAGTCGTACACCACCCCGCAGGGCGCGTACGACAACCAGTTCGACGGGCAGCAGCAGTACGCGCAGGACTACCCCGACGCGTACCCGCAGGAGTCCTACGGACAGCAGCAGGGCCAGCAGCAGAACGGCTACCCGGACCAGGGCTACGCGGAGGCCGCCTACCAGGCGCCCGCGGCTGACGGCCCGCAGTACGACGGCGGTTACGGCGACGCGCCCCACCAGGGCGAGTGGCCGCAGAACACCGCGTACCAGGACTCCTACACCTCCGACTACCCGCAGGCGAACGAGGAAGCGGAATCCGCTCCGGACGTTCCCGCGGGCGGCCGCGAGCACGTAGGCTTCGACCGTCCGGGCCCCACCCCGGCCTCCTCCCACCAGATGACCGGCGCCGGTCTGCCCAGGCGCGGCAGCAGCCAGCAGAACTGGCAGCCCGCCGCCCAGGAGCCGCAGCAGAAGTCCGAACCGCAGCGGCCCGAGCCCGAGCAGCAGCGCCGGCCCGTCAACGGCACCGGCTCCGCCTCCGCGACCGTGAACGGAACCGCAAACGGAACCGTGAACGGCACCGGAGCCGCGAACGGCGCCGACGCCGGCACCACCGACGGGCCCACCGACGACTGGCGTTCGACCAACGACGAGCGCTGGACGCGGGCCGAGAAGCTGCGTGAGCCGAAGGCCGGCGGGGTCACCCCCTCCGGACTTCCCCGGCGGGTGCCCAAGGCCAATCTGGTCGAGGGCGCGGCCGAGCAGACCCCGCAGGGCGGCCCACAGGTCTCCCGCGCTCCCGAGGACGTCCGCGGCAGGTTGAGCAACCTGCGCCGCGGCGTGCAGCAGGGCCGCAGCGCGGGGTCGGACACAAGTAACACCTACAACCAGGAGCGTTAGTGTGAGCCCGATGAGCCAGGCGGCGCAGAATCTGAACTGGTTGATCACCAACTTCGTGGACAACACCCCCGGGGTGTCCCACACGGTGGTGGTCTCCGCCGACGGACTCCTGCTGGCGATGTCCGAAGGCTTCCCCCGGGACCGGGCCGATCAGCTGGCGGCTGTTGCCTCCGGACTGACGTCCCTGACCGCGGGAGCCTCCCGGATCTTCGAGGGCGGCGCCGTCAACCAGACGGTCGTGGAGATGGAGCGCGGCTTCCTCTTCATCATGTCCATTTCGGACGGCTCCTCGCTGGCCGTACTCGCCCACCCCGAGGCCGACATCGGTCTCGTGGGCTATGAGATGGCTCTCCTTGTCGACCGCGCGGGCACCGTCCTCACCCCGGACCTGCGCGCGGAACTCCAGGGCAGTCTCCTTAATTAGTTGTGAACCTTCCGTTCTCAACTACCAGACAGGCAGTGCGTTTCTCGCCACCGCGCCATAAAGTGCGGTGGCGCGGTCCCACAGGAACGGGCGACCGGCAGTCGGAGGAGGAAACGTGACAACACCCCCAGGCGGACACCCATACAGCGGTGGACAGCAGTCTCCGGGTGAGCACGGGCAGAACCGGTTCAACTTTCCCTCCGCCCCCAGCAGAAGCGGCCAGGGCCAGCACCCGTACCAGCAGCCCCACCGTCAGCCGGGTCCGTATGACCAGCCGCCGCAACCCCGCATCGAGCCGGTGCAGCCGCGGCAGACCCCCCAGCCTTCCCCGGCAGGCGGGACGCACAACCCCCTTGTGCGTCCGTACGCCATGACCGGCGGCCGCACCCGGCCGCGCTACCAGCTCGCCATCGAGGCGCTGGTGCACACCACGGCGGAACCCGCCAGGCTGCAAGGGCAGTTGCCCGAGCACCAGCGGATCTGCCATCTGTGCCGTGAGATCAAGTCGGTCGCCGAGATCTCGGCACTCCTCTCCATCCCCCTCGGCGTTGCCCGAATCCTCGTCGCCGACCTGGCGGAGGCCGGACTTGTCGCCATCCACCAGCCCGGCGGCGACGAGTCCGCCGGCGGCCAGCCAGATGTGACACTGCTCGAAAGGGTGCTCAGTGGACTTCGCAAGCTCTAGCGGCGGTGCTGCCCGCTCCACTACTTCCGCGAAGATCGTGGTGGCGGGCGGCTTCGGCGTGGGCAAGACCACGTTCGTCGGCGCGGTCTCGGAGATCAACCCCCTGCGTACCGAGGCCGTCATGACGTCCGCTTCCGCGGGCATCGACGACCTCACGCACACGGGCGACAAGACGACCACCACGGTCGCGATGGACTTCGGCCGCATCACGCTCGACCAGGACCTGATCCTGTACCTGTTCGGCACCCCCGGCCAGGACCGCTTCTGGTTCATGTGGGACGACCTGGTCCGCGGCGCGATCGGCGCCGTCGTCCTCGTCGACACCCGCCGCCTCGCCGACTGCTTCCCGGCCGTCGACTACTTCGAGAACAGCGGCCTGCCGTTCGTCATCGCCCTCAACGGCTTCGACGGCCACCAGCCGTACACGCCGGACGAGGTCCGCGAGGCGCTCCAGATCGGCCCGGACACCCCGATCATCACCACCGACGCCCGCCACCGCGCGGACGCGAAGAGCGCGCTGATCACGCTGGTCGAGCACGCGCTGATGGCGCGGCTCCGGTAGGCCCTGCCCCTGTACGACGCGAAAGGCCCCCCACTCCGAGAGGAGCGGCGGGGCCTTTCGCGCTGGAAGCGTAGTCGTTCGTCTGCGGACCGTCGGTGGCTGGTCGCGCAGTTCCCCGCGCCCCTGGTGGGTACGGGGCACCCCGTACCTAAAGCGAGAGAAGGCCCCGCCGCTCCACAAGGAGCGGCGGGGCCTTCTCTCAGGCGCTACGGGCTAGCCCTGCCAGGAGTGCGGGGCGCGGAAGCCCGGCGTGCGCTCCAGACGGCGCCAGCCGGCCGTGTCGCGGCCGCGCGACGGGGCCTGGGCGGGCTGGGCGGCCGCACGGGCGAGCAGGACGGCCGTGATGGCCGCCAGCTCCTCGGGAGCGGCTTCGCCCTTCTCGACGCGGAGGACGGAAGGAGAGGAAGAAGTCGGGGTGGTCAACGGAACTCCTCGTTACTGAGGCGGGTTGCCGTGCTTGCGGGACGGCAGGTCGGCGTGCTTGGTGCGCAGCATCGCGAGGGAGGCGATGAGCACCTCGCGGGTCTCGGCGGGGTCGATGACGTCGTCGACCAGGCCCCGCTCGGCCGCGTAGTACGGGTGCATCAGCTCGGCCTTGTACTCCTTGACCATGCGCACGCGCATCGCCTCGGGGTCCTCGGCCTCCGCGATCTGCTTGCGGAAGATGACGTTGGCGGCACCTTCGGCGCCCATCACCGCAATCTCGTTGGTCGGCCAGGCGTAGGTGAGGTCGGCGCCGATGGACTGGGAGTCCATGACGATGTACGCCCCGCCGTAGGCCTTGCGCAGGATCAGCGAGATCCGGGGCACGGTCGCGTTGCAGTACGCGTACAGCAGCTTCGCGCCGTGCCGGATGATCCCACCGTGCTCCTGGTCGACACCGGGCAGGAAGCCGGGCACGTCCAGAAGGGTGACGATCGGAATATTGAAAGCATCGCACATCTGGACGAAACGGGCGGCCTTCTCCGACGCCTCGATGTCCAGTACACCCGCGAGCGACTGCGGCTGGTTGGCCACGATGCCCACGACCTGGCCGTCGAGCCGGGCCAGGGCGCAGATGATGTTGCGGGCCCAGCGCTCGTGGATCTCCAGGTAGTCGCCGTCGTCGACGAGCTCCTCGATCACCTTGTGCATGTCGTACGGCCGGTTGCCGTCGGCGGGCACCAGGTCGAGCAGCACGTCGCCGCGCCGGTTGGCCGGGTCCTCGCTGGGGTGCGACGGCGGGTTCTCCCGGTTGTTGGACGGGAGCATCGACAGGAGGTAGCGGACCTCGGCGAGGCAGGTCTCCTCGTCGTCGTACGCGAAGTGGGCCACGCCCGACGTCTCGGCGTGCACGTCCGCGCCGCCGAGCCCGTTCTGGGTGATCTCCTCGCCGGTCACCGCGCGGACGACGTCCGGGCCGGTGATGAACATCTGCGAGGTCTCGCGGACCATGAAGACGAAGTCGGTGAGCGCCGGGCTGTAGGCCGCGCCGCCCGCGCACGGGCCGAGCATCACGCTGATCTGCGGGATGACGCCCGAGGCGCGCGTGTTGCGCTGGAAGATGCCGCCGTAGCCCGCGAGGGCGCTGACGCCCTCCTGGATGCGGGCGCCGGCGCCGTCGTTCAGCGAGACCAGGGGCGCACCGGCCGAGATGGCCATGTCCATGATCTTGTGGATCTTCGTGGCGTGGGCCTCGCCCAGGGCGCCGCCGAAGATGCGGAAGTCGTGCGCGTAGACGAAGACCGTACGGCCCTCGACCGTGCCCCAGCCGGTGATGACACCGTCCGTGTACGGCTTCTTCGCCTCCAGGCCGAAGCCGGTCGCCCGGTGCCGCCGCAGCTGCTCGACCTCCTTGAACGAACCGGGGTCGAGCAGCAGGTCGATCCGCTCGCGCGCGGTCAGCTTGCCCTTGGCGTGCTGCGCCTCGGTCGCGCGCTCGCTCGGCCCGCGCCGGGCCTGCTCGCGCAGGGCCAGCAGCTCGGCCACGCGGCCACGCGCGTCACTCGGCTCACCCGGGGTTTCGTCCACAACGGTCATGCATCGACCCTACGAAGCCGACCAAGAATTTCCCGCCGTCGACTCCGTACAGTCTCCGGACCGTTTTCCTGGTACCCCTGAACAGAACAATCCCGCGATGCAGGCGAAGTGCCAGCTCAGGCCCGTCCGGCTTTGTGGAGGTCCAACAACCCGATCAGGTGAGAGCCACGTCACAGCGGTGGGTCGCGCCCGCCGTGCCCGGGGTGATCCGCAGCCGCAGCGCCCGGCCGGTGGCGAGCACCTCGACCGTGGAATCGGCACTGGTCACCCGTCGTACGGGACGGTTCCAGGTCACCTCGAAGGGCTGCCCGGTGCGCGGCGGCTCGCTGATCCGGAGCGTGGCCGTCGCCCCTTTGCTCCGTACGAGGACGCTCGCGGGGGCGGAGACCGCCAGCGGGCCCGCGCTCCCAGCCTGCCAGAAGTTGGCGCCCAGCAGGTCGAGCGCGGGCACGGACACGGCCTGGCAGGCGGCCGTGTTGGCGAGCACCGACAGCCAGCCGGTGTCGGCGGCGCGGGCCGCGACCGTCTGCCGCGAGGCGCCCGGCATCAGCTGGTAGCTGTACGAGGCGCCCGCCGGGTCGACCCCGTGGTCCAGCCACAGCGTCTGATAGGTGCGGGTGCGGCGCTCGGTCGAGCTGGTGGTGTTGATGTCGCTCCAGGCCCCGGTCCTGGGCTCGCGCAGGGTGTGCAGGGCGGGGGTGCCGCCGGGGAAGACCCAGCCGCCGTGGCCCTCCAGGTGCGCCCAGCGGGGGCGGGCGGCCATGTCCACGGAGAAGGTGCCGGTCCCGGCCTCGCCCAGGTTGCGGTTGTCGACGACCGTCTCGACCCGGACGCCATCGCTCGCGGTGATCCCGGCGCCGAGGCAGATGACGGTCCCGGCCGTGCAGAACCAGGACTTGCGCGCCTCAAGGGTCGAGCCGAGCCCCTTCACATGCTGGCCGACGGCCCCGAACTCGCCGTCGCCGGCCCCGCCCACCCACTTCACGGCGGGTTTGGCCGCGCCCCACTCGCCGCCCGCCCGGTCGGCCAGCCGCTTGGTGGACACGGTGGTCCCGGGCAGTCTGTACGGGTCCACGGTCGGCCAGAACCAGTCCGTGTACTGGTCGTTGCCCCGCTCCCCCGGCCACCAGTAGAGCATTCCGGCGCCGGTGTGCCAGCCGCGCGGGTTCTCGCCGTTGCCGCACTCGTAGTACGAGATCCGCTCGGAGGCCATGGCGATGGCGGCGGTCCAGGCGGGGCGGCGGTGGACGGCGCGGTCCATGGCGGCGAACAGGGTGTGCCCGACCGGCTCGGACGCGGCGGCCACCGGTGACTCCACGACCGCCTGGAGCCGGGCCAGGTCCGCGACCCCGAACTGGCGGGCGGCGAGGACGGGATGGGTCGGATCCCGCTCGATCCAGCCCTTGATCATGCCCTGCCAGCGGGTCCGCTCGGCCTCGGAGGCGCCGCCCGCGAGGACCGCGATCGCGGCGATGATGCCCTGCCCGTGGAAGTGGTCGCCGCGCATCACGTGCAGGTCGTCCGCGAGCAGATAACCCCGGCTCACCGCCCGCCCGTTGACGCTGTCCATGACCAGCCCGTTGTGGATCAGCGGCGCGTACGCGCGCTCCACGCTGTCCAGGATGATCTGCCGGTTGGGGTCGGTGACGGCCCAGCTCGTCCCGGCGAGCAGCGTGAAGAGCCGCCCGAGCCCGTCGAGCATGACCTGTCCGTACGTACCGGAGTAGGCGATCGAGGTGTGCTGGATGAACGATCCGTCGGCGTAGAGGCCGTCGCCCTTGGTGACGTACGGGAAGACCGGCGACAGGGCGTCGCGGGCGAACGCGAGTTTGGCGGGGGTGCGGCCGACGGCCCCGCGCACGGCGACCGAACGGCACAGGTCGACGCGGTTGGCTCCGGTGGAGGTGCCCGAGTAGTCGCCGAGCGCGGAGTCGGGGACGAAGTGGTCGACGGCGGCGCAGGCGGCCTGGATCCGGCCCTCGTCCAGTTGCTCGTAGAGCGCGTTGACCAGGTCGGTCAGCAGCCGGGGGCTGCCGATCTGCCACTCCCACCAGTTGCCGTAGCGCGTGGTGGACGGGTTGTAGACCTTCGCCGACAGGTGGTCGAGACCGGCGACGATGTCGCCGAGCAGACCCGGGTCGCCGGTGAGTCCGGTGGCGGGCTGGACGTAGGCCTGGGCCATGGTCCACAGCCGGCCGTAGCTCTGGGTGATCCCGGCGGGCGGGTCGAACGGGCAGTCCGGCCACAGCGCGTGCTCGGCCGGGGCCATCGAGGCCCGGAACGCCCGGGCGCGGTCGCCGGTCTCCTTGAGCCGGGAGGCGTACGGCTCGGCGCCCGGGTCGTAGCCGGTGCCGAGCGAGAGGTCGCGCCAGCGCCCGCGCAGCACGGCGAACTCGTCGGCGGCGGCCGCCTTGGGAGCCGCGGTCAGGGTGAGAGCGCTTGCCCCCACGACGGTGAGGAACGTACGACGGGACCACGGGGGCAGCAAGGACACGGGGAACTCCCGGAGGGAAGTGGTGTAGACCGACCGCTGCCGTTGGTGTAGCACGGCGTGACCGGGACGTTCAATGCCCCGGACACGCCGAAGAGAAAGCGCTTGCTGAGCAAGGCCGTCGCTAGCGCCGCACGCTCCACGTGACCGAATCGGTGAGCCCGGCCGCGATCTGCGGGTCCCGGACCGACTTGGTCGGGTCGGTCACGGTCACCTTGAGCTGGTGCGTGCGCCGGTCCCACGGGGAGATGACCGCCTGCGCGACACCGACCCAGGTCCGCCCCTGGAACCGGGTGAGCTCGCGCCCGTCCAGGTACCAGCGGATCGTCGGCTGCTCGGCGTCCGCGCCCACAAGGCGGGGCACGGTCACCCGCGCCCGGTCGTGGCCGCGCAGGGTCCGCGCGGTGGGCACGGCGGCCGTGGCGATCGAGGCGTGCCGGTAGAACCCGGCGATCATCGATTCGCGTCCGGGCAGGCTGAAGGGCTTGCCGAGGATGCGCATGATGGAGTTGTCGGTGGGGCGGTTGAGCCCGGTGACGTAGTAGCCGCCGCCCTCGTACGCACCCACCGTGCCGCCGTCGGGCGAGGTCTCGCCCAGCCAGCGGTACCACTTGGTCCGCCGCGCGGCCATCTCGGCGGCGCTCAGCACGGAGATGTTGGACTCGGCGACCTCGGGCCCGGAGTAGTGCTCGTAGCCGGGCGTGCCCGGGTAGAAGTACTCGTCCGCGAGCTTGCCCAGGGAGTGGCCGGTCTCATGGATGGCGACCTGGCCGGACTTGGCGTTGTCGGCCGACGCGGTGGAGATCCCCTCGTAACCGAGCTTCTGACTGGGCTCGTTGTACCCGGCGCCGCCGTACTTGGCACTGTTGGCCAGCACGATCACCAGGTCGGCCTGCGGGGCCTTGGCCACGTACGCGTCGACCTTGTCCTGGTCGACGCAGAGCAGCCGCTCGATGCCGTCGCACCAGAAGTAGGAGCCGAGCGCGGTGTCCTTCACGTCGCCCTTGGCGGGGTCGCCGGAGACGCCCGACTGCGCGGAGACGGCGTCGACGGTCCATACGTTGAAGAGGTTCTGGTACGTGGTGTACGGCTCGACGCCGGTCACCTCGCCCCACTTCGCCTTGGCGTCGGCGTGGAACTTCGCCAACTGGTCGACGGTGTAGCCGTCGCCCACGATGACGACGTCGAGGCGGTCGGCGCTGGGCCCGTTGTCCACCATCTCGCCGACGTCGCCGTCGGCGTCGGCGGCCCGCCCGAAGAGCCGGGCGGCGGGGCGGCTCACCCCGGCGGCCGGGACGCGCACATGGCCGGACCCGGCCGCGGCTCCCCCTTCAGGCCCGGGTATCTCGACCTCGACGCGCGGCCGGGGAGCCGGGCCGCCCGCGGCCGCGGCGGGCCCGGACAGGAGTGCGGCAACGACGGACGCGGCGAGTCCGGTCGCCGCTATGGTTCTGCGCAGACGCAAGGCTGAGCGCATGAATTCCTCCCCCAAAGACGGAAGTTAAGCAGTCGGATAAATCTGTTGAACGGCTCGCTTAAGTTAGGGGGCGCACGGGGCATGCGCAATGCCCTGGTACGAGGGAGACACGATGGACGAACCTGCCGCGATCGGCCGCCGGGTGCAGCGACTGCGTGCCGAACGGGGACTCACCCAGCGGCAGTTGGCCGAGCCCGCCTACACCCCGGCCTATGTGTCGACCCTGGAGTCCGGCAAGGTCAGGCCCTCCGAGGCGGCGCTGCGCCACCTCGCCGAGCGCCTGGGCACCACGTACGAGGAGCTGGCCACCGGCCGCCCCGCGCACCTGGCGACCGAGCTGCGCCTGGGACTCACCGACGCCCAGCGGCTGCTGGCGACCGGCGACGCGGAGGAGGCGGCCGTGCACTACCGCCGGCTGCTGACCGAGGCCGAGCTGCACGATCTGCTCCCCGAGCAGGCGGAGGCCCTGCTCGGCCTCGGCGACTGCGCCCTGGAGACCGGCGAACTGGCCGATGCCATACGGCACTTCGAGGCGTCCGAGCGCCAGCTGATGGGCGAGCCGCTGCCGCGCCGGGCGCGTGCGATCCGGGGCCGGGCGATCGCCCACGTCCTGGCGGGCGAGCTCCGCTACGCCTGCTACCTGCTCGAATCGACCATCGACGAGCTCGGCACGAGCGGCCTCAACGACCCGGAGTCGCTGGTCCTGCTCTACTCGGCGATCATCGGCCCGTATCTGGACATGGGCGCCCAGGCGCGCGCCGCGCACGCCGCCGAGCTGGCTCTCGCGCTCGCGCCGCAGGTCTCCGACCCGGCGCTGGTCGCGGGAATGCACCGGCAGGTGGCGCGCACCTTCCTGGCCGAGGGCCGCACGGCCGACGCCGACGCGTCACTGGCCAAGGCCCAGTCGGTCTACCGCCAGCTGCGGCTGCGGACCGATCTGGCGCACTGCCACTGGATGCGGGGGTACGTATACGCCCAGGACGGCGAACTGAGCGCCGCCGAGCGGGAGTTGCGCACCGCCCGCGACATGCTGGCCGCCAAGCGGGCCGCGCTCTTCACCTGCCAGGTCGAGGTCGAGCTGGCCGACGTGCTGCGCCGGCTGGGCCGCCACACGGAGGCCGCCGCACTGCTCACCCCGCTCGTCGACCCCGCGCCGGAGCTGGGCGACCGGCACGGCGCCGTCCACGCGGGCGGCGCGCACCGCCTCCTCGGTCTGATCCGCGAGGAGAGCGGCGACCTGGAGGCGGCGGAGGAGCACTATGTGACGGCCCTGGGTCTGCTGGAGCGCAGCGGCGCGACGGGCGACCTGGCGGACCTGTGCCGCCTCCTCGGCGACCTGCTGCGCCGCGCGGGCCGCACGGAGGCGGCGCTGGACGCGTACCGGACGGGCCTGGGGCACCGGGCGGCGCCGGGGACGACGACACTGGGGCCCGCACCGGTGCCGCCTCGGCATTAGGGCGCCCGCACAGAGGCCTGCGCACGCGGCATCCCCGACTCCGCCCCCGGCTCCTCTGACAGCTCCCCGGCACGCCTCGGAACTAGTTGTTGAAAGTTGAACGGAATGGGTCTACAGTCGTTCTTGTTGAACATTCAACCGACCGCCCCGAAGGAGCAGCAGCCATGGGAATCTTCGCCCGCAAGAGCAACGGCACGACCACGACCATCGCCCCCGTCGACCCGGCCCTCGCCGCCCTGACCGGCACGTACACCATCGACCCGGCGCACAGCAGCATCGGCTTCACCGTGCGTCACGCCATGGTCACGAACGTCCGCGGCTCGTTCACCGAGCACGAGGGCACCCTCACCCTCGACGGGACCGACCCCGCCGCCTCCGCCGCCGTCATCGACGTGAAGATCGCCTCCGTGGACACCGGCATCGCCGACCGCGACAACCACCTGCGCGGCGGCGACTTCTTCGACGCCGAGCAGTTCCCGCTGATGACCTTCCGCTCCACCGAGGCCCAGCAGCTCGGCGGCGACAAGTACCGGATCGTCGGCGACCTCACCATCAAGGACGTCACCAAGCCGCTCGCCATCGACCTGGAGTTCAACGGCTCGGCCACCGACCCCTACGGCAACCAGCGCGTCGGCTTCGAGGGCAGCGCCGACATCCTGCGCTCCGACTGGGGCCTGACCTGGAACGCGGCGCTGGAGACCGGTGGTGTCGTGGTCAGCGACAAGGTCAAGCTGACCTTCGACATCTCCGCGATCAAGTCCGCGTGACCCGGTAGTCCCTACCAGCCCCCGCCCCCGTCGAACCCGCCGCCGTCACCGCCACCGCCGCCGCCCCAGCCGCCGCCGAAGTCGGACGCGTCGAAGTCGGAGCCCGAGACGTCACCGCCCTCGTAGCTCTGGCCCGCGAAGTCGGCGCCGCCGTAGTCGGCCGCGTAGGCGGGGGTGGAGAGCATCGAGCCGAGCATCGTGCCCATGAGCAGCCCGGGCAGCATGCCGCCGCCGAAGTAGCCGCCGGCCCAGGGGCCGTACGCCGGACCCGCGTCGTAGTACGGACGGCGGCCGCCGTCGGTGTCGACCTCCCGCACCAGCGGGTCCTGGCCGTCCCGCAGGCGCGTCGCGTCCGCGAGGCAGACCGGGACCTCGCGCGGGGCGCCGCCCGCCGGGGACCAGGTGGCGTCCTCGACCGAGGGGCCGTGGCGCGGGTCGAAGAAGCAGGGGGCGCGGCGCTCGGGCAGCGGCCGGTGCTCGCGGCGGGCGGCGAGCACGGCGAGCGAGAACCGCCCGTCCTCCAGGGCCTGGGTCACCCCGCGTACGTCACCGGGGTGCCGGGCCGCCGCCATCAACGTCTTCGCGGTCTCGTACGAGTCGAGCGCGCGCTCGTAGTCGGCGCGCATGGCGTCGTCGGCGCCCGCCTCCGCCGGGTGGAAGTCCAGCCGGTCGAGCTCCTCGCCGAACGCGGTGATGTCCTCGTCGACGACCACCTGGAGCCGCTGGAGCGCGGCCCGCTCCTCCTCGGCCTTCTTCTTGCGGCTGCGCCTGACCAGGGCGTACGCACCGGCGCCGCCCGCGACGACGACCGCGCCGGTGGCGATGAGGCCGGTGGTGGAGACCCCTCCCTCGTCGCCGGAGCCGCCGCCCCAGGAGGCCGGGGCGTGGCCGCGCATCGAGGGCAGGGCCTGGTCGACGAACGCGTTGAGCTGGGTCGACGCGTCCGTGGCGGTGCCCGGGGCCCGTACGGCCGTCTTCAGGTTGTCGACGGCCTGCGCCGACATGACCTTGCGGTCGGCTCCGGCGTTGAAGGCGTCGCCGAGGCGGACGGCGTACAGGCCGGTGACGCCGGTGTCCGTACGCAGGTTCCGCAGGAGGGTTTCCTTGGGGAACGCGGCGGTCGCGGGCAGCACGGCGACGAAGAGCGGCTTGTCGGCGTCCTTGATCTTCTTGGCCAGCGCGTCGGCCTGGGCGGCGGAGAGCTGGGCGGCGGCGCCGGGGTCGACGTAAACCGGCGCCTTCTTGAGCGCGGCGGCGACGTCGGCCACACCGGACGCGGCGGTCGCCCTAGGGGCGACGGTGGCCAGGGCGGTGAGTGCGGCGGCGGCGAGCGCGAACATGACCCGGGACCTCATGTGTCCGACGCTACCGGACTCTCCGGCGAACCGGACAAACACCCCTTTCCCCCTCGTGCGTCTGCGGACCGTGGGTGGCTGGTCGCGCAGTTCCCCGCGCCCCTTAAATGCGCCCCTGCGGGGCGCCCAGGGGATTGCCGCGCAGCGGCATCTAAGGGGCGCGGGGAACTGCGCGAGCAACCAGCGACCAGCCGCAGACGAACACAGGCCCGTGACGGGGGCGCGGCTACTCCGTCGGCTCCACCCCGGCCCGGAGCAGTCCGTACGTGTACGCGTCCTCCAGCGCCCCCCACGACGCCCCGATGATGTTCGTCGCGACGCCCACCGTCGCCCACTCCCCCGCCCCGTCCGTCGTCGTGATCAGGACCCGGGTCGTGGAGTCCGTGCCGTGGCGGCCCTCCAGGATGCGGACCTTGTAGTCGACGAGCTCCAGCTTGGCCAGCTGGGGGTAGATGCGCTCCAGACCGACCCGCAGCGCCCGGTCGAGCGCGTTGACGGGGCCGTTGCCCTCCGCCGTCGCCACGATCCGCTCGCCCTTGGCCCACAGCTTCACCGTCGCCTCGTTGGCGTGCGTGCCGTCGGGGCGGTCCTCGACGATGGCGCGCCAGGACTCGATGCGGAAGTACTTGCGGGCCCGGCCCTCCGCCTCGGCGCGCAGCAGGAGTTCGAAGGACGCGTCCGCCGCCTCGTACGTGTAGCCCTTGAGCTCGCGCTCCTTGACGCGGGCGACGACCCGGCCGACCAGCTCGCGGTCGTCGCCGAGCTCGACGCCGAGCTCCTTGCCCTTGAGCTCGATGGAGGCGCGGCCCGCCATGTCGGAGACCAGCATCCGGATGCGGTTGCCGACCAGGCCCGGGTCGATGTGCTGGTAGAGGTCGGGGTCGACCTTGATCGCCGAGGCGTGCAGGCCGGCCTTGTGGGCGAAGGCGGAGACACCCACGTACGGCTGGTGCGTCGACGGGGTCAGGTTCACCACCTCGGCGATCGCGTGCGAGATGCGCGTCATCTCGGCCAGCGCGCCCTTGGGCAGGACCTTCATGCCGTACTTGAGCTCAAGCGCCGCGACCACCGGGAACAGGTTCGCGTTGCCGACGCGCTCGCCGTAGCCGTTGGCCGTGCACTGCACGTGCGTCGCGCCCGCGTCCACCGCGGCAAGCGTGTTGGCGACGGCGCAGCCCGTGTCGTCCTGGGCGTGGATGCCGAGCCGGGCGCCGGTGTCGGCGAGGACCGTGGAGACCACGGCCTGGATCTGGGCGGGCAGCATGCCGCCATTGGTGTCGCAGAGGATGACGACGTCGGCGCCGGAGTCGCTCGCGGCCCGGACGACCGACTTGGCGTACTCGGGATTGGCCCGGTACCCGTCGAAGAAGTGCTCGCAGTCGACGAACACCCGGCGGCCCTGTTCCCGCAGGTAGGAGACCGTGTCCCGGACCATCTCCAGGTTCTCGTCCAGCGTGGTGCGCAGGGCGAGCTCGACATGGCGGTCGTGGGACTTGGCTACCAGCGTGATCACCGGGGCACCGGACGCGAGCAGCGCCTTGACCTGCGGGTCCGTGGCCGCGCTGCCACCCGGGCGGCGGGTCGCCCCGAACGCCACCAACTGGGCGTTCTTGAAGTCGATCTCCTGCTTGGCGCGGGCGAAGAACTCCGTGTCGCGGGGGTTGGCGCCGGGCCAGCCGCCCTCGATGAAGCCCACCCCGAAGTCGTCCAGGTGCCGGGCGATCGTCAGCTTGTCCGCGACGGTGAGGTTGATGCCCTCGCGCTGGGCGCCGTCGCGCAGCGTGGTGTCGAAGACGTGGAACGTGTCGTCGACGCGATGGCTCTCTTCAGGTGCCTCGTTGGCCGTCATGCTGGTGTGACTCCTGTCGGGTGAGTGGCTCCGGATTCTCTGGCTCCACTTGCCCCCATCATCGCGTGCGGCTCGCGTCCGGCCGTGGTGGGCCGGGAAACGAAAAAACCCCTCGCGGGTGCGAAGGGTCTGCGCGCGGGTCTGGGGCACGATGTCCGCTGCCGCGGGGGGTTTGCCGCGGGTTCAGCGGTCACTGCGGACCGGCGCGCTGCTGTCCATAATCATCATGAAAGCGAGCACGGTCCGCAGTCTGCCATACGCCGTGCGGCGGGCGGGGGCGGGTCTCAGGATGCGGGCACCTGTCCCGTGCGGGCGCCGTCGGGGCTTCGCCCCGAACCCCGCTCCTCAAACGCCGGAGGGGCTGTCTTCTTGAGGTCGATGTCCCGCGTCTCCCTCATCGTCAGGTACACCACCAGGCTCACCGCCGCGCACCCCGCCACGTACCAGTAGAACCCCGACTCGATGCCGCCCCTCTTGAACCAGAGCGCCACGTACTCCGCCGTACCGCCGAACAGCGCGTTGGCGATGGCGTACGGGAGGGCCACTCCCAGCGCGCGGATGCCGGTCGGGAACAGCTCCGCCTTCACGCACGCGTTGATGGACGTGTAGCCCGTCACCACCACCAGGGCGAGCAGCGCGAGGCCGAAGGCCGGCCAGAACGTGCCCGCGTGCTTGAGCATCGTCATGATCGGCACCGTCAGGAACGTCGAGCCGACCGCGAACGTGATCAGCAGCGGACGGCGGCCGATCCGGTCGGAGAGCATGCCCGCGAGCGGCTGGAGGCACATGAAGACGAACAGCGCGCAGAACGACACCAGCGACGCCGTCGGCTTCGGCATGCCCGCGCTCTTGGAGAGGAACTTCGTCAGATACGTGGTGTACGTGTAGTACGCGACCGTGCCGCCCATCGTCAGCGCGATGACCAGGAACGCCTCCCTGCGGTGGCCCCACAGCGCCTTCAGCGTGCCCCGGTCCTCGTCGAGCGCCGCGCCGGACTCCGCGTACACCTCGGTCTCCAGCATGGTGCGCCGGAGGTAGAAGACGATCGCCGCGCCGAGCGCGCCCACGATGAACGGGATCCGCCAGCCCCAGCTGTGCAGCGCGTCCTCGGACATCGTGTGCTGCATGACGATCAGCAGGCCGAGGCCGACGAGCTGGCCCGCGGTCATCGACACGTACTGGAAGCTGGAGGCGAAGCCGCGGCGGCCGGGGTCGGACGCCTCGGTCAGATAGGTGGCGCTGGCCGCGTACTCACCGCCCACCGACAGGCCCTGGAGGAGCCGGGCGACCAGCAGGACCGCCACTCCGCCGTACCCGGCCACCCCGTACGTCGGCGCCACCGCGATCAGGATCGCCGAGGCGGACATCAGGGTGACGGTCAGGGTCAGCGCCGCCTTGCGGCCGCGGCGGTCGCCGATGCGGCCGAGCAGCCAGCCGCCCACCGGCCGCATGAAGAAGCCGACGGCGAAGATCCCCATCGTGTTCATGAGGTTCGCGGTGTCGTTCCCCTTCGGGAAGAACGCGTCCGCGAAGTACACCGCGAAGGTGGCGTACACGAACCAGTCGAACCACTCGACCATGTTCCCGGCCGAGCCGACCCAGATCTTCTTCCACTGCTCTCGTCCCATGGAAGATCACGGTGGCCCAGCCCGATGCGGCCGACAAGGCTCGCGGACGCAACGATAAGGCGTACTTGCGTACGTTGCGTTCAGCGCCCGGTCAGCGGTCCGGCCGATGCCCCGTCAGCGACTCGTCCACGAACTCCCTTACGTGGTCGAGGACTTGGGGCCGTCCCGTGCCCGGTATGCCGACCGCCACATGGACGCTGAAGCCGTCGAGCAGCGCGCGCAGCCGGGCCGCGAAGCGGTCCGCGTCGACCGGGCGGAACTCGCCGCGCGAGACGCCCTCCGCGATGATCGCGACCAGGTCGCGGTGCCAGGCGCCCTCGATGGCGGCCTGGCGGGCGCGGGCGAGGGCGTCGGTGGCAGCGCTCTGCGAACGGTTCCAGACCTCCAGCCACAGGATCCAGTGCGGATCGCGGGCGCCGTCCGGCACGTACAGGTCGATGTACGCGTCCAGGCGCTCGCGGACCGCGCCCGGCCGGGAGAGCAGGGCCCGGCGCTCGGCGCCGAGGCGGCCCTCGCTCCACTCCAGGGTCTCGAGGAGCAGTTCGTCCTTGCTGCGGAAGTAGTAGAGGAGGTGGCCGCTGGACATGCCGACCTCGCGGCCGAGCCCGGCCATGGTCAGACCGTCCAGACCGCGCTCCGCGATGGTGGCCATGGCGGCGGCCAGCACCTCCTCGCGCGGCGGCGCGTTCTTCCGCGCGCGGGCCGGACCGGCCATGTCCTCTTCCTCCTGGATCACACCCCGGCTGATCACACCCTGGGCTGCTGCTGGGTGATGCAGTGGATGCCACCGCCCCCAGCGAAGATCGTACGTGCGTCGACGAGGGTGACGGTCCGCTCGGGGAAGAGACGGCGGAAGATGCCCGCCGCGTTCTCGTCCCTCGGGTCGTCGAAGCCGCACAGGACGACGCCGCCGTTGCAGAGGTAGTGGTTGATATACGAGTAGTCGACCCAGCCGTGGTCGTCGGTGAGGACGGTCGGCGCGGGGACCTCCACGACCTCGATGCTCCGGCCCCGGGCGTCGGTCTGGCCGCGCAGCAGCGCCACGTTCTCCTTGCACACCTCGTGGTCGGGGTGGGCCGGGTCCGGCTGGGTGTGGGCGACGACCACGCCGGGGCGGGCGAACGCGGCGACGATGTCGACGTGGCCCAGCGTGCCGTAGCCGTGCGGGGGGTAGTCGGCGGTCAGGCCGCGCGGCAGCCAGATCGCCTTGCGGGTGCCGAGCATCCCGTGGATCTCCGCTTCGACCTGCTCGCGGGTCCAGCCGGGGTTGCGCTCGGGCCCGAGCTGCACGGACTCGGTGAGCAGCACCGTGCCCTCGCCGTCGACGTGGATCGCCCCGCCCTCGTTGACCAGGCGGGAGGTGTACGTACGGGCCCCGGCGAGGTCCGAGACGTACGCGCCGATCTTGGCGTCGTGCTCCCAGCGGGCCCAGTCCTGGGCGCCCCAGCCGTTGAACGTCCAGTCCACGGCGGCGAGTTCGGTGCCGTCGGTCAGGAAGGTGGGGCCGATGTCGCGCATCCAGGCGTCGTCGAGTTCGCGTTCCACTAGGTCGATGTCCGGGCCGAGCAGGGCGGCCGCCGCCGTGCTCTGGCCGGGGCCGCAGACGACGGTGACCGGCTCGAAGCGGCGCACGGCGCGGGCGACGGAGGCCCAGGCGGCGCGGGACTCGGCGAGCTCCGCCTCGTTCGGGAAGGTGACGTTCGGGCCCGGCCACGCCATCCAGGTGCGCTCGTGCGGGGCCCACTCGGCGGGCATGCGGAAGCCGTCGGCGGCAGCAGACATCAGACGGGTCCTTACAGGAAGTAGAGGCGGTTGAGGGAGACGGAGTCGGCGGGCTCGGAGCGCAGCGGATCGCCGTCGAGGGTGACGAGACCGGTGCGGCCGTCCACGTCGACGGCTCCGGTGCGGGAGTTGAACACCAGGTCGGCGGGGCCGATGCCCCGGGTGCCGCGCACGGCGACCCGGCGCCGGCGGGTGGGCATCAGATCGCTCCCCCCGTCGAGGGCCGCGCGGGCCACGAAGGCGACGGAGAGCTCGGCGGGGGTCGCCCCGTGGGCGCCGAAGAGCGGGCCGAGGACGAGGGGTTCGCAGGTCTCGGTGGCCGCGTTCGGATCGCCCGTCACACCCCAGGCGGGGAATCCGGCCTTGAGGACCATCTGCGGCTTGGCGCCGAAGTAGGCGGGCCGCCACAGCACGATGTCGGCCAGCTTGCCGACCTCGATGGAGCCGACCTCGTGGGCCAGGCCGTGGGCGATGGCCGGGTTGATGGTGAGCTTGGCGATGTAGCGCAGCACGCGCGCGTTGTCATCGCCCTCGCCGTCGCCCTCCAGCGGCCCGAGCTCGGCCTTCATCTTCCCGGCCATGGCGAAGGTGCGGCGCACGGTCTCGCCCGCGCGGCCCATCCCTTGGGCGTCGGAGGAGGTGATGCCGATCGCGCCCAGGTCGTGCAGCACGTCCTCGGCGCCCATCGTCCCGGCCCGGATGCGGTCGCGCGCCATGGCGGCGTCGCCGGGCAGGTCCGGCTTGAGGCCGTGGACGGAGACGATCATCCCGTAGTGCTCGGCTACCGCGTCCCGGCCGAACGGCAGCGTCGGGTTGGTGGACGAGCCGATGACGTTGGGCACGCCCGCCATCTTCAGGACGTTGGGGACGTGGCCGCCGCCGCAGCCCTCGATGTGGAAGGCGTGGATCGTACGGCCGTCGAGGACGCGCAGGGTGTCCTCCACCGACAGGCACTCGTTCAGCCCGTCACTGTGCAGCGCGACCTGCACGTCGTGCTCCTCGGCGACCCGCAGCGCCGTGTCCAGGGCGCGGGTGTGCGCGCCCATGTCCTCGTGCACCTTGAAGCCGCAGGCGCCGCCCTCGGCGAGCGCCTCCACCAGCGGGGCGCCGTCGGAGGACGAACCCCGGCCCAGGAAGCCGATGTTGACGGGCCAGGCGTCGAAGGCGGCGAACGCGTTGCGCAGCGCCCAGGGCGAGTTGACGCCGACGCCCCACACCGGCCCGAACTCCTGGCCGATGAGCGTGGTGACGCCGGAGGAGAGCGAGGCCTCCATGATGCGCGGCGAGAGCAGATGGACGTGGGTGTCCACGGCTCCGGCGGTGGCGATGAGCCCCTCGCCGGAGACGATGCTGGTCCCGGTGCCGACGACGACGTCCACGCCGTCGAGGGTGTCCGGGTTCCCGGCCCGCCCGATGGCGTGGATACGGCCCTCGCGGATGCCGATGGACACCTTGCGGATGCCGAGCATGGCGTCGATGACGACCACGTTGCTGATCACGACGTCACAGGTCTCGCGGACGGCGGCGGCCTTCAGGTGCAGCCCGTCGCGGGCGGTCTTGCCGAACCCGGCGAGGAACTCGTCCCCCGGATTCTGCGAGTCGGACTCGACCCGCACGGTCAGGCCCGAGTCGCCGAGCCGGATCCGGTCGCCGGCGCGGGGCCCGAAGACGGCCGCGTACTCCTGCGGGTCGATGTGCCGGCTGCCGGGGGCGCAGTGGTCGCTGTGCCGGGTCTGCTTGCTCATACGGGGGTCCCTTCCGAGGTGCCGGCGCCCAGATAGCCGCAGGCGGCGGCCCTGCGCAGGGCCTCCTCCTTGGCGCCGGGCGCGTCCAGGGGCCCGTCGACGAGCCCGGCGAAGCCGATGGCGATCCGCGCGCCGCCGATGGGGACGAGCCCGACCTCGCCCTCGCCGCCCGGGTCGAACCGGACCGAGGACCCGGCCGGGACGCACAGCCTCATCCCGTACGCGGCGGCGCGGTCGAAGTCGAGGCGCGGGTTGGCCTCGAAGAAGTGGAAGTGCGAGGTCACGCTGACCGGGACGGCCGCGGTGTTGCGCACGGCGAGCCGGACGGCGGGCTCCGGCTCGGGGCCCTCGGGCCCGGGCAGCACGGCGCCGGGCGCGTCCTCGCCGAGCCCGGCGGCGCCGTCGAGGGGCGCCGGGACCACGGCGAGCCGCGAGCCGTCGTCGAAGACGGCCTCGACGTGCACCTCGGTGACCACGTCCGCGACGCCCGGCAGGACGTCGTCGGGCCCGAGCACCGAGCGGGCCGCCTCGATGGCCTCGGCGAGCCGCCGCCCGTCGCGGGCCGCCTCGCAGACGGTGTCCGCGATCAGCGCGGTCGCCTCGGGCACGTTCAGTCGCAGCCCTCGGGCCCGGCGGGCCCGCGCGAGCTCGGCGGCGCCGAAGAGCAGCAGCCGGTCACGTTCCGTGGGGGTAAGTCGCACGCCACCACACCTCCTATTTGAACAACACTCTAACCACACTTATTGCGCTCTGTCATGAGTCAAGGGGGTTGACGGGCGCAGCGAGATGCCACACATTGAACGTCACTCAAACAGAGAAACGGCGAATTCGAGCCACCCGAACCAAACCGAACCAAGCCATCACCAAGACTCAGGGGCAGCCCATGCGGATCGAACAGCGCGGAGTCGACACCATCCCGGAGGCGGAGCGCACCAGCGGTCCGCGCGATCTGGTGTCGATCCTGCTCGGCTCCAACCTCTGCCTGGGCGTCATCGTCTTCGGCTGGCTGCCGGTCTCCTTCGGCCTCGGCTGGTGGGCGTCGGTGAGCGCGGTCGTCGCGGGCACCCTGGCCGGCACCCTGCTGACGGCCCCGCTGGCACTGGTGTCGCTGCGCACGGCCACGAACCTGTCGACGTCGTCGGGCGCGCAGTTCGGGGTACGGGGCCGTCTCGTCGGCTCGGTGGTCGGGCTGCTGCTCTCGCTCGGCTACACCGCGCTGACGGTGTGGATCGGCGGGGACGCGATGACGGGCGTCCTGCACCGGCTGTTCGGCCTGCCCACGGGCGGTGTCTCGTACGCCGTCGTGTACGCGGTGCTCGCGGCGGCGACGGTCATCGGCGCGGTGTACGGGTACCGGGTGCTGCTGCGGCTGTCCCGGGTCCTCGCGGTCGGCATGACGGCGCTGCTGGTCCTGGGCGTGGCGGCGTATGCCCCGCACTTCACGACGGCCGCGCTGCCCGACGCGGGCGGTTACCTGCTCGGCTCGTTCTGGCCGACGTGGCTGCTCGCCCTGGTCGCGGCCGGGCTGAGCGGCCCGATCGCCTTCATCACGCTCCTGGGCGACTACACGCGCTACATCTCGCCGTCCCGCCACACCCCGCGCCGGGTGCTCCACGCGACGTGGCTGGGCCTGACGGCCGGACTCCTTGTGCCGCAGCTGTTCGGCACGTTCACGGCGTACGCGGCGCGGGCGGCGACGGACTACGCGGCCCCGCTGGTCTCGGCTGCCCCCGGCTGGTACCTGGTCCCCCTCCTCCTCGCCGCGTCGGCGGGCTCGGTGGGCAACGCGGGCCTGATGCTGTACTCGATGGGCCTCGACCTGGACGCGATCCTGCCGCGCGCGTCGCGTACGCAGGCGACGTTCGCGGTGGCGGCCGTCGCGACGGTGTGCGTCTTCGCGGGCCACTACGCTTGGGAGGCGCAGGCCGCGATGACGTCCTTCGTCCTGCTCCTGACGGCGATCGGCACGCCGTGGGCGGTCATCACCCTGATCGGCTTCGTGCGGTGCCGCGGGGTGTACGACGCGGACGCGCTCCAGGTCTTCAACCGCCGCTCACGGGGCGGGGCGTACTGGTACCGGGCCGGGTGGAACTGGCGGGCCGCGCTTTCCTGGGCGCTGGGGGCGGGGGCGGGCCTGCTGGCGGTGTCGTTGCCGCAGTGGTCGGGGCCGCTGCTGCGCTTCACTGGCGGGGTGGATTGCAGCTTCCTGCTGTCGGGTTTGGTGGGGGGTGTGGCGTACGCGGCGCTGACGAGGCGGAGTCTCCCCCACCCCGCCCCTTCCCTGAACCCTCCGGGGGTGGAGGTGGGCTGAGCCCGCGTATTGGGCCTGCGACCCGGACCCCGTTTTCGTCTGCGGCCCGGTGGGGGCTGGTCGCGCAGTTCCCCGCGCCCCTGAATGCGCCCCTCCGGGGCGCCCCTGTAGGGGCGCGGGGAACTGCGCGAGCAACCGGCCACGGCCCGCAGACGAACGGGGCAGGGACGCAGCCCCGCTAACCCACCCACCCCCACACCGGGGCCCGGGACGCAGCCCCGCTAACCCACCCACCCCACGCCGGGACCCGGGACGCAGCCCCGCTAACCCACCCACCCCACGCCGGGACCCGGGACGCAGCCCCGCTAACCCACCCACCCCACGCCGGGACCCGGGGCAGAGCCCCGGAAGCGGGGTGCAGGGGCCGCAGGCCCCGCAGCGGGGGTCCGGGGGCGTAGCCCCCGGGAAAACACCTCCGCCCCCTCCCACCCCCGGAGGGTTTAGGGAAGGGGCGGGGTGGGGGCAAAAACCCCGGTCAGCCCAGGGGGTGCATCCACCCATGCGTGTCCGGCGTAACACCCGTCTGAAGGTCAAGCAGCGCCTTGCGCAGCCGCATCGTCACAGAACCCGGCTCCCCATCCCCCTGCGTCCAGCTCGCCCGCGCGGACTTCACCGACCCCACCGGCGTGATCACCGCGGCCGTGCCGCACGCGAACACCTCGGTCAGCGTCCCCGCCTCGTTGTCCCGCTTCCAGTCCTCCGTGGAGATCCGCCCCTCCTCCGCCGTGTACCCCAGATCCCGCGCGATCTTCAGCAGCGAGTCACGGGTGATGCCCGGCAGCAGGGACCCGGTCAGCGACGGCGTGACGATGCGGTCCCCGTACACGAAGTACAGGTTCATCCCGCCCATCTCCTCGATCCACCGGTGCTCCACCGCGTCCAGCCAGACCACCTGGTCGCAGCCGTGCTCGGCCGCCTCGGCCTGGGCGACCAGGGACGCGGCGTAGTTGCCGCCGGTCTTGGCCGCGCCCGTACCGCCCTTGACGGCGCGCACGTACTCCTCGGAGAGCCAGACGGAGACCGGCTTCACGCCACCGGGGAAGTAGGCCCCGGCGGGCGACGCGATCACGATGAAGAGGTACTCGTTGGCGGGGCGGACACCCAGCCCGACCTCGCTAGCGATCATGAACGGGCGCAGGTAGAGCGAGGCCTCGCCGGACGCCGGCACCCACGCCCTGTCCTGCTGGATCAGCGCGTCGCAGGCGGCGATGAACAGCTCGGTCGGCACCTCGGGCATCGCCATCCGGCGGGCCGAGGAGCGGAAGCGCTCCGCGTTGGCCTCGGGGCGGAAGGTCGCCACCGTGCCGTCGGGCTGACGGTAGGCCTTCAGACCCTCGAAGATCGTCTGCGCGTAGTGCAGCGTCATGTTCGCCGGGTCCATCGACAGCGGCGCGTACTCCGTGAGCTCCGCGTCGTGCCACCCGCGGCCCTCGGTCCACTTGACCGTCACCATGTGGTCGGTGAAGTGGCGGCCGAATCCGGGGCTGGCCAGGATCGCGTCACGCTCCGCGTCCGACAGCGGGTTCGCGGACGGCTTGAGCTCGATCGTGGGCGTCGTCATGGTTGCGTGTCCTTCACCGGTTGTGTGGGTCGGACCGCGCTCACGCCGCCCCGGCGGCTGCCGGGACGTCCGAGCTTCTCCGCATGCCGCGGTCCCACGTTCGATTATCGCTCGTGCGGGACCATGACAGAAAACGGTGTGCTCGCGGCCCAGGGACTGATGGTGGCACCCCGGGGCCGTACAGGAAAAGCCGCCGGGTGCTGGTGCGACCCGGCGGCTTTCTTGGGGAAGAGCGCTCGGGTCAGCCCGATACGCGTACGGCGAGCGCGTCCCCGATCTCGTCGGTGGTACGGGCGGAGCCGTCCCGCGCGGCCAGGTCGGCCTGGACGGCGTCCTCGATCCGGGCCGCCTCGGCCTCGTGGCCGAGGTGGCGCAGGAGCAGGGCGACGGAGAGGACCGTGGCGGTCGGGTCGGCCTTGCCCTGGCCCGCGATGTCCGGCGCGGAGCCGTGGACCGGCTCGAACATCGAGGGGAACGCGCCGGTCGGGTTGATGTTGCCGGACGCGGCCAGGCCGATGCCGCCGGTCACGGCCGCGGCGAGGTCGGTGAGGATGTCGCCGAAGAGGTTGTCGGTGACGATCACGTCGAACCGCTCGGGCTGGGTGACGAAGAAGATCGTCGCGGCGTCGACGTGCAGATAGTCGGTGGTGACGTCCGGGTACTCCTTGGCCACCGTGTCGAAGATGTTCTTCCACAGGTGCCCGGCGAAGACGAGGACGTTGTTCTTGTGGACCAGCGTCAGCTTCTTGCGCGGCCGCGCCTGGGCGCGGGCGAAGGCGTCGCGCACCACGCGCTCCACGCCGTACGCCGTGTTCACACTGACCTCGGTGGCGACCTCGGCCGGGGTACCGGTGCGCAGCGAACCGCCGTTGCCCGTGTAGGGGCCCTCGGTGCCCTCGCGGACGACGACGAAGTCGATGTCGGGGCGGCCGGCCAGCGGGGTCGCGGTGTTCGGGAACAGCTTCGACGGGCGCAGGTTGATGAAGTGGTCGAAGGCGAAGCGCAGCTTCAGCAGCAGACCGCGCTCCAGGACCCCGGACGGGACGCTCGGGTCGCCGATGGCGCCGAGCAGGATCGCGTCGTGGGTCTTCAGCGCGTCGAGCTCCGCGTCCGGCAGGGTCTCGCCGGTGCGGTGCCAGCGCCGGGCGCCGAGGTCGTACTCCTTGGTCTCCAGCTTCACGTCCGCTGGAAGGACGGCGCGCAGGACCTTGAGGCCCTGGGCCACCACTTCCTGGCCGATGCCGTCACCGGGGATCACTGCGAGATCGATGCTGCGAGACATGAAAGCACCGTACTCCGCGTCCCATGCATTGACATGTCGAGTCCACCATGCGGACAGCGCGGCCGAAAGCGAGTCCCGGGCGGGCCTTGGCCATAGCCCCTCCGGGCGGCCGCCGAATGGCTGTCAGGGGTGATGTGCGGGGGGATTCCGGGGAGTTGCATGGGGAGCTGTACGCACCCCGTTCACCCGGCGGTGAGATGCGCGTCGTCTGAGGAGAGGACGTTTCCGGCCATGGACATCCCCCGTTTCGGAATACCCGAGAAGCTCGCCGACCGTATGAGCATGGCCGAGCAGCACGAGTACCTGCGTACGCGGCTGACGCGGCGCGGGGTGCTGCGCACGTCCGTGGCGACCGCCGCGATCGCCGGTGCCGGGGTGGGCGGCGGACTCGCCACGGCGTCGCCCGCCCAGGCCGCACCCGCCGTGCTCACCTCGCGCGGCCCCGGCACCGAGGTGGACGGCTCGCTGGTGGCTCCGTTCGGGCGGCACCTCGCGTACGGCGCGGACCCCAAGACGCAGATGACGGTCTCCTGGCAGGTCCCCTTCGCGGTGCGGCGGCCGTACCTCCGGATCGGGCTCAAGCCGTGGGCGCTCAGCCACCGGATCGGCGCCGAGGTGCGCCACCTCACCACGCCGGTGCTGAACGGCGGGAAGATCGCGGCGGCCGAGCAGTACTACGTGCACGCGGGCCTGGAGCGGCTGCGGCCGGGCACCACGTACTACTACGGCGTCGGCCACGACGGCTTCGACCCGGCCGACCCGCGCAACCTGGGCACGCTCGGCACCTTCACCACCGCGCCCGAGCGGGCCGAGTCGTTCACCTTCACGGCCTTCGGCGACCAGGGCGTCAGCTACCACGCGCTCGGCAACGACCAGCTGATCCTGGGTCAGAACCCGGCGTTCCATCTGCACGCGGGCGACATCTGCTACGCCGACCCGTCCGGCTCGGGCACCTCCGGCGACAGCTACGACGCGCGCACCTGGGACCAGTTCCTGGCGCAGACGGAGTCGGTGGCCAAGACCGTGCCGTGGATGGTGACCACCGGCAACCACGACATGGAGGCCTGGTACTCGCCCGACGGCTACGGTGGCCAGAACGCCCGCTGGTCGCTGCCGGACAACGGCCCGGACCCGGTCGACCAGCCCGGCGTGTACTCGTTCGTGCACGGCAACGTCGGCGTGGTCGCGCTGGACGCCAACGACGTCTCGTACGAGATCCCCGCCAACTACGGCATCAGCGGCGGCAAGCAGACCCGGTGGCTCGACAGACGCCTGGCCGAGCTGCGCGCCGACCGGCACGTCGACTTCATCGTGGTCTTCTTCCACCACTGCGCCTTCTCGACCACCAACGCGCACGCCTCCGAGGGCGGGGTGCGCGAGGCCTGGGTGCCGCTCTTCGAGAAGCACCAGGTGGACCTGGTCATCAACGGCCACAACCATGTGTACGAGCGCACCGACGCGATCCTGAGGAACGCGGTGGGACGCAAGGTCCCGATCGGCGAGCGCACCGACCCGACGCGGGACGGCATCGTGTACGTCACGGCCGGCGGCGCGGGCCGCGCGCTCTACGACTTCCCGGCCCCCGACAGCTACGAGGGCCACGTCAAGGACCAGGAGAGCGTCGCGAGCTACCACTGGGTGAAGGGCCGCCAGAAGGAGACCGAGACCGTGGAGTGGTCCCGGGTCCGCTTCACCGGCTACTCGTTCCTGGCGGTGGAGGTCGAAGCGGGTCACCACCCGTCGATGAGGGTCTCGGCACTGGCGGAGTCCGGAGCGAGGATCGACCACTTCGAGATCAGGCGCGGCAGATAGGCCGCGGCCGCGTTTCCCCGCGCCACCTCATCCCCAGGGGCGCGGGGAACTGCGCGACCAGCCCAGGACGGCCCGCAGACGAAAGCGCGCCGACTACCCGGCCACGTGCCCGGAGGCGCCTCCGTTGTCCCTGCGGTCAAGCGCGCGCTGCAGCGCGGCCGCGGCGTTCTTACGGTCGGCATCGGTCGTACGGGAGGCGTGACGGACACGGCGGACGGTCGTCGTCTCGGACATGAGGGATCGACTCCTTGAGATCACGGGGGATATCGAGGCGCCGGAAGGGGCGGGGAGCGCTGCCGCAGGGGTTGCCTGCCAAGGGGCACCGCGCTCGCGACCGCCATTCGCTGGATCTAGCGAGACGTTCGGCTCCTACAAAGCTAAGGGAGGACTCCGCTTCTGTCTCCACAATTACTCGGACTTCCTACTATCTGAGACGGCGGCCTCGTCCCGGCGTCACCGGCGCCTCGTCGCCGCCTCACCGCCGCAGCGCCCGCAGCTCCCGGATGAGCGCGCGGACCGCGACCGTCCCGGCGAGCTCCGGCGTGGTCACATAGCCCACGGACCGCGTCGGCCGCTCCACTCCGAGATCGGCGATCTCGACTGTGTGCGGTGCTCCGGTCAGCGACAGCTCCGGCATGATCGCCATACCGAAACCACTGCTCACCATCGAGAGCACCGCTCCATCGTCCTCCGCCTGAACCGTCGCCGCCGGAATCCAGTCCTGCTCGGCCCACCACTCGCGGGTGTACGAGGAGCAGTTCTCCATCCAGTCGACCAGCGGCAGCGAGCGCGGCGCCGGATGCCCCGAGGGGTGGACCAGCGCGTACCCCTCCTCCAGGAGGACGTCACCGACCAGCCCGGGCGGCACCGGCGAGCCGGTCCCGATCGTCGCGATGCCGAGGTCCGCACGGCCCGCCGCCACCTCCCCCGCCGTCCCGGCCCCCAGCTCCCGCACCACCCGGACCTGCGGGGTGATCCCGGGGTGCCGGGCGGTGAGCCGTTCCAGGGCGGGCGGCAGCAGATGCAGCGCCGCGCTGCGGAAGGCGGCGATCCGCAGCGGCCCCGCCACGGTGTCCCCCGCCGGGTCGGGCGCTGCGCCGCGCGCCTCGGCCGCCAGCATGTCGAGCATCCGCAGCACCCGGCGGGCGTACGCGGCGGCCCTGGCCCCCGCGGGCGTCGGGGTCGCCCCGCCGCGGCCCCGCTCGAAGAGCACCGCGCCTATCTTGGCCTCACTGGACCGCACCGAGTGCGACACCGCCGACTGGGTCATACCGAGCGCCACGGCGGCCCCGGAGAAGCTGCGCTCCTGCTCGACGGCGGCGAGCACGCGCAGTTCACGCGGGGCGAGGTCGTTCGGCATCAGGGCTCCCACCTGGACGTATGAGGAGAATCGATGGATCGGGCGGTTCCATCGACGCAACCCCCTGCCCGGCCCGCGCATTCCTTCCTAGCGTCTGCCCCATGACGACGACCTCGCTCACCGTGCACCAGACCGCCCGCCCCAAGGGCCTGCCCTCCCCCGACGACTTCGCTCTCGTGCGCGGCCCGGTCCCCGAGCCCGCGCCCGGCACCGCCCTCGTCCGGAACCTCTACCTCTCGGTGGACCCGTACCACCGCGAGGTGATGGACTCCGCCCCGCTGAACGAGCCGCTGGAGGGCCGTGCGCTCGGCCGGGTCGTCGCCTCGCTCGACCCGGGCCTGCGCGAGGGCGACCTCGTCTTCCACCGGCAGGGCTGGCGCACCCACGCTCTGGTCACCCTGGGCGTGGACGGGACGCGCACGATCACGTCGTACGAGGGAGTGCCGCTCTCGGCGCATCTGGGCATCCTCGGCGGCACCGGCCTCACCGCGTACGTGGCGCTCACCCGCACTCTCGAACTGCGGCCCGGCCAGGACCTGTTCGTCTCGGCGGCCGCGGGCGGCGTCGGCACGGCGGCGGGCCGGATCGCGCGGCTGCTGGGCGCGGGCCGGATCGTGGGCAGCGCGGGCTCGGCCGCCAAGGCGGCCTTCCTGACGGAGGCGGTCGGCTACGACGCCGCCTTCGACTACCACGACGGCCCGGTGGGCGAGCAGCTGGCGAAGGCGGCCCCGGACGGCATCGACGCGTACGTCGACAACGTGGGCGGCGACCATCTGGAGGGCGCGATCTCGGCGCTGCGCGACCACGGGCGGATCGCCTGGGTGGGCGCGGTGGCCCAGTACAACAACCTCGCCGCACCGCCCGCCGCCCCGCGCAACCTCTACTCGGTGGTGGCGAAGAGCCTGCGCCTGGAGGGCGTCCTGGTGCGCGACCACCGTGACGTACAGGGGGAGTTGGAGGAGTTCCTGGTGCCGCATCTGCGGTCGGGGCGGGTGGTGTCGGACGAGACGGTGAGCGACGGGATCGAGCGGACCGTGGAGGGATTCATCGGCATGCTGCGCGGAGGCAACACGGGGAAGATGCTGATCCGGGTGGGCGAGTAGCCGCACCCATCCCCCAGATCGACACCACAACCTAGTGAGGTACGGCATCTAGTGAGGTGCGGCATCTAGTTTGCATTCCTACCTAGCTAGTGCTGGAATACACGCATGGCCGCAGACCGCAGATCCAGTTGGCTCAAGGGCGTCCTCGACCTCCTCGTCCTCACCTGTCTCACCGGGGGCGAGAGCTACGGCTACGAGATCTCCAAGACCCTGGCCGCGGCCGGGCTCGGGGAGATCAAAGGCGGGACGCTCTACCCCGTCCTGAACCGGCTCGAAGAGGCCGGGCTCGCCGTCGGGGAGTTCCGCGCCGCCGAGCGCGGGCCGGGCCGCCGGTACTACCGGCTGACCGAGGAGGGCCACCGGGCGCTCGCCGAACAGGGCGCGTCCTGGCTGGAGTTCCACACCGCCGTACAGACCATGCTGACCAGCGCGACACCAGGGGGACGACCGTCATGAGCGAGCAGAAGGACTACTTCCGGGCCCTCGCCGAGAAGCTGCGCGCCTCGGGGATGCCGCCGGGCGAGGTGGCGGCGAACGTCGCCGAGCTCACCGGCTATCTGGCGGAGTCCGGATCCACCGATCCGTACGAGGAGTTCGGCGCGCCGGAGGACTTCGCGGCCCGGCTCACCGGGGGCCGGGCGGCCCAGGAGCCGGGCGCCGAGGCGGAGACCTGGAAGTGGACCGCCGACATCTACACCGACCGCAAGCACCTCAACCACTACGGGGACCAGGGCTGGGAGGTCGAGGGCCTGGACCGGCTCGGCCGGTTCGTCTGCCGCCGCGACCCGGCGGCGGCGATGCGGTGGGAGTACCGGCGCGAGAGCGCCAACAACGCGGCCGAGCGCGAGTCGGTGACGGCCGGGCTCGCCCCGGACGGCTGGGAGCCGTGCGGGCACTGGATGTTCTTCATGTACTTCAAGCGTCCCAAGGCGGCGAGCGCCGGGCCCGCGGCCGGGCTCGACGAGCTGGTGGCGCCGCCCGCCAAGCAGCTCTTCCTCAGCGACATGTACCGGGGAAAGCTCAAGCAGATGCTGGCCGCGGCCGTCGTCTCGGGCACGGCGACCGCCGCCGCGATTCACTACGGCGGCGACCCGGTGGCCTACCCGGCGCTGATCGGCGCGGCGGTCGCCGCCCCGGTGGCCATGGCCCTGGCCTGGCAGCGCGTCAAGCGGGAAGTCGCGCGGGGCGTCGAGGACGCCTGAGCCCCACATCGAGACGGGCGCGGCGTCGGTCAGCGGCTGATATCTGATACCTGATAGCCGACCGTCAGCGGCTGACATCTGATACCTGACAGCCGACCGTCAGCGGCTGACATCTGATACCTGACAGCCGACCGTCAGCAACTGACATCTGACACCTGACAGCCCCTATCCGTCAGCGGCTGACCGTCAGGTCCTGGAGCCCCACCACCCGCAGCAGTTCGAGCCGCTGGTGGGCCTCCGTGCCCGGGCGGGCCGAGTGGACCACCAGGAACTGGCCCTCGC
Source organism: Streptomyces sp. TLI_146 (assembly GCF_002846415.1). Classification (NCBI taxonomy): domain Bacteria; kingdom Bacillati; phylum Actinomycetota; class Actinomycetes; order Kitasatosporales; family Streptomycetaceae; genus Streptomyces; species Streptomyces sp. TLI_146. The sequence continues at coordinate 6,274,622 of NZ_PJMX01000001.1, read as the reverse complement.
CTGAGCTCAGCAGGATCTCGCAGTCCAGCTCCAGGAGGCCGACCACGGGGTGGAGGAACCGCTTCGCCTTGGCGTGCCGCGTCTCCACCTCGTGCTGGTCCCAGAGCGCCGAGAACTCCTCGCTGACCGCGCGCAGTTCGGCCACCAGCGCCGCCGGCTCCGGGTCGTCCGGGCGGGCCGCGAGCACCGCCCGCAGCTGGGCGACGTGGCTGCGGGCGTGCTCGGCCTGGTCCTCGGGCGGGAACAGGGCACGCAACGCGGGATCGGTGAAGTAGCCGCGGATGATGTTCCGGCCGGGCTCGGACTCGCCGACCAGGGCGGCCGCCATCGCGTTCTGGGCGAGCACCTCGCCCCAGTCGCTCATCACCTGCGCGGGCGCGTCGTGCAGCCGGTCGAGGATGAGCATCAGGCCGGGGCGCACATGGACCGAGCCGTGCCGCTCGCGCGGGGGCTCCTCCCCGGCGAGGTGGAAGAGGTGATCGCGCCCGTCCCGGCTGAGCCTGAGAGCCCGCGCCAGCGCGGTCAGCATCTGCCGGGACGGGCGCGAGCCGCGGGCCTGCTCAAGACGGGTGTAGTAGTCCGCCGACATCCCGGTGAGCTGGGCGACCTCTTCCCTGCGCAGCCCGGCCGTCCGCCGCCGGGGCCCGGCCGCGAGGCCGACGTCCGACGGTTCGAGACGGGCCCGGCAGTGCCGCAGGAAGTCCGCGAGTTCTTCTCTGTCCACACCCTCAGCATGCCGGTGGCCACGGTCCGTATCCAGGGAGTCCCGCTCCCTGGATACGGACGCCCCTCCCGCCGTCGGCCACCTCGCGCCACGCTGGGGCCAGGCAACCGAGAGGAGCGTGCGATGCGGATTCTGGTGACGGGGGCGACGGGCGAGGTCGGCCGGCGGTTCGTGCCGAGGCTGGTCCAGCGGGCCGACGTGGTGCGGGTCCTGGTGCGCGACGAGGCGCGCGGTGCCGCCCTCGGCGCCCATGAGGTGGCGGTCGGCGACGTACGGCACGAGGAGTCCGTGGCCAAGGCGCTGGCCGGGGTGGACGCGGTGGTGAACCTCGCGGTGGCGTACCGCAACGTGCCGGACGAGGAGAACCGCGCCGTCAACCGCGACGCGGCGATTTCCCTCGGCCGGGCGTCGCTGGAGGCCGGGGTGAGCCGGTTCGTCCAGGTGTCGTCGAACCTGGCGTACGGCCTGGGGCGCGGGCGCCCGCTGACCGAGGACGACGCGCCACTGCCCGGCGGCCCGCTGTGGGGGACTTACGCGGAGTCCAAGGTGGCCGCCGAGGAAGGCCTGTTCGCCCTCCACCGCGAGCACGGCCTCGACGTGCGTGTGGGTGCGCTCGCCTTCGTCTACGGCGAGGGCGACCCGCACCTGGCCTACTCGGTGCACTGGGCCGGGCAGTGGGCCGCCGCCCAGCGGCTGCCGATGGTGCACCACGCGGACGTGGCGCAGGCCCTGATGCGGCTGCTGTACGCGCCGGGGGTGGCGGGCCGCAAGTACAACATCGCGGACGACTGCCCGGTGACGGCGGTCGAGCTGCACCAGCTCAACGGCGTGGAGGTGCCGCCGGAGCTGGCGCAGCGCACCGACCCGGACCCCTTCTACACGATCGTGTCGACCCTGCGGATCCGGGACGAGCTGGGCTTCCGACCGCTGTACCCGTCGGTGTGGACGGCGCGCGACGCGGGCGTCCTGTAGATCTGTAACGACGTTACAGACGACGTCTCACAGCACATCGCCGTCGCGCCAGTCGAAGATCAGCGGCTGCGCCGGGTCGGGCAGCCGCCCGCCCGCGGCCGGGCGGAGGTAGGTGGTGCCCTCCTCCTCGGCGAGGCGCACCACCCCGTCCGGGCTCAGCACCTCGATCCGGCCGGGCCAGACCTGCCAGCCGCGCGCCCGGTAGAGCTCGGCGCCCTCGTCGGACGCGGAGAGCGCGCCGAACTCGTACGCCTCGTCGATCACGTGCTCCAAGGCGGCCATCACCCGCCCGCCGAGCCCCTGGCGGCGCCGGTCCTCGCGCACGGCGACGGCCTCGACGTAGCCGACGCGGTGGGACCGGCCGCCGTGCAGCACCCGGCGCATGATCACGCTGCCGTGCGCGGCGATCCCCTTCTCGTCGTCCAGGAACGAGTGGACCCCGCCGAGCCCGTGGTCCCAGTCCTCGTCGCTGAAGTCCCCGCCGAAGGCGGTGTCGAGCAGTTCGCGGATTCTCGGCAGGCCGTCCGGGCCGAGCTGTGAGGTGTGCGCGGTGTGCTGAGACTCAGTCATGCGCCCACTGTGGCAGGCCGCTTCGCGTCCTTCCGCGCCGGGCGCGGCTCCTCCAGACTCGCTTTCATGTCACCGACGACAGAACAGCAGTGGACCCCGACCCACGGCGAGCCCTACCACCCGGTCCCCTACCGCCCCGCCCGGATGCCCGCCGCCGAGTCCCTGGCGCGCGCGGCGGCGCTGCGCGAGACGATGGGGCGGCGCCGTACGGTACGCCAGTTCTCCCCCGACCCGGTCCCCGAGCAGGCCGTCCGGGACGCGGTCGCCTGCGCGGCGACCGCTCCCTCGGGCGCGCACCAGCAGCCCTGGACCTTCGTCCTGGTCCGCGATCCGGAGATACGGCGGCGGATCCGGGAGGCGGCCGAGCACGAGGAGCGCGTCTCCTACGACGGCCGGCTCGGCGAGGAGTGGCTGGCGGCGCTGCGCCCGCTGGGCACGGACGCCGTCAAGAGCCATCTCACCGACGCCCCGGCCCTGATCGTGGTCTTCCAGCAGCGGTACTGGCTGGCCGAGGACGGCACCAAGCACAAGCACTACTACGTGGACGAGTCGGTCGGGATCGCGGTCGGGATGCTCCTGAGCGCCCTCCACCAGAGCGGTCTGGCCGCACTGGTGCACACGCCGAGCCCGATGCGGTTCCTGCGCGAGGTGCTGGGCCGCCCGGTGAACGAGAAGGCGTTCGCGGTGATCCCGGTCGGCTATCCGGCCGAGGGCTGCGAAGTCCCCGACCTCGTACGGAAGTCGCTGGACCAGGTACTGGTGGAGCTCTAGCCCCCAACCCCGACCCCCTAACCCCTCTAAGCCTATTGACCGGTTACACCGATCCGTGGTTGGCTGCTCACACACCACGGCAACCGGTAAACGAGCTTTTAGGGGTTAGATATGAGCGCGGAGCGGATCCACTACCGGACGGCGGTCGTCGGGGGCCAGGAGATCTTCTACCGAGAGGCGGGCTCCCCCGACGCCCCCACCCTGCTGCTCCTGCACGGCTTCCCCACCAGCTCCCACATGTTCCGCGACCTGATCCCGAAGCTGGCCGCGCGCTACCACGTGATCGCCCCGGACCACCTCGGCTTCGGCTACTCCTCGGCGCCGCCCGCCGAGGAGTACGCGTACACCTTCGCCAACCTGGCCGCCCTGACGCGGGAGTTCACCGAGCAGCTCGGCCTCACCCGGTTCGCGCTCTACATCCAGGACTACGGCGCCCCCATCGGGCTGCGGCTCGCCCTCGCGCACCCCGAGCGCGTCACGGCGATCGTCACGCAGAACGGCAACGCGTACACCGAGGGCCTGGGCGAGGCGTGGGAGGCGCCGCTCGCCCTGATCGCCGACCGCACGCCGGAGACGGAGGCGCCGGTGCGGGAGATCCGCTCCCTGGAGGGCATCAAATGGCAGTACCTGCACGGCCTTCCGGACCCGTCCCTGGTCAGCCCGGACGCGTACCACTACGACGCCGCTCTGATGGCCCGCGAGGGCCAGGACGCCATCCAGCTCGACCTGATGGCCGACTACGGCTCCAACTTCGAGCTCTATCCCGCCTTCCAGGAGTACTTCCGCACCTCCCAGGTCCCGCTGCTCGCGGCCTGGGGCGCCCACGACGAGATCTTCGTCCCGGCCGGGGCGCTCGCCTTCCTGCGCGACCTGCCCGAGGCGGAGGTCCACCTCCTGCCCACCGGTCACTTCGCCCTGGAGACCCACGCGGCCCAGATCGCCTCGCTGATCGACGACTTCCTGGCGCGGAAGCTGTGAAGGGCCCCACGGATCGGGAAATGGAAACCGCCCCCGTCCTCGGTTGGGGGACCAAGGACGGGGGCGGGGTTCAGAAGTGACCGGACGTCAGCCCATGTGCGGGTACGTGTAGTCGGTCGGCGGGACCAGGGTCTCCTTGATGGCGCGGGTCAGCGTCCAGCGCATCAGGTTCTGGGGGGCGCCCGCCTTGTCGTTGGTGCCCGAGGCACGGCCGCCGCCGAAGGGCTGCTGGCCGACGACGGCGCCGGTCGACTTGTCGTTGATGTAGAAGTTGCCCGCCGCGTAGCGGAGCTTGTCCATCGTGTACGCGGCCGCCGCGCGGTCGCCGGAGATGACCGAGCCGGTGAGGGCGTAGTCCGAGACCGACTCCATCTGGGTCAGCATCTCGTCGTACTTGTCGTCCTCGTAGACGTGGATCGCCAGGATCGGGCCGAAGTACTCGGTCGTGAAGACCTCGTTCTCCGGGTCCGAGCACTCAATGACGGTCGGGCGGACGAAGTAGCCGACCGAGTCGTCGTAGGTGCCGCCGGCCACGATCGTGCAGGAGGCGTCGGCCTTGGCGCGGTCGATCGCGGCCTTGTTCTTGGCGAACGAGCGCTCGTCGATGACGGCGCCGATGAAGTTCGACAGGTCGGTGACGTCACCCATGGTGATGCCGTCGACCTCGGCCGCGAACTCCTCCTTGAAGCCGTCGTTCCAGATCGACGCCGGGATGTACGCGCGCGAGGAGGCCGAGCACTTCTGGCCCTGGAACTCGAAGGAGCCACGGGTCAGGGCGGTCTTCAGGACCGCGCGGTCGGCGCTGGGGTGCGCGACGACGAAGTCCTTGCCGCCGGTCTCGCCGACCAGACGCGGGTAGGTGCGGTACTTCTCGATGTTGGTGCCGACCGTCTTCCACAGGTGCTGGAAGGTCTTGGTGGAACCGGTGAAGTGGATGCCCGCCAGGTCGCGGTGGTTCAGCGCGATCTCGGAGACGGCCAGGCCGTCGCCGGTGACCAGGTTGATGACGCCCTTGGGCAGCCCGGCCTCCTCCAGGAGCTGCATCAGCAGCACGGCGGCGTGGGTCTGGGTCGGGGACGGCTTCCACACGACCACGTTGCCCATCAGGGCCGGGGCGGTCGGCAGGTTGCCCGCGATGGCCGTGAAGTTGAACGGCGTGATCGCGTAGACGAAACCTTCCAGCGGACGGTGGTCCATGCGGTTCCACACGCCCGGGGAGTTCGCCGGGGGCTGCTCGGCGAGCAGCTGGCGGGCGTAGTGGACGTTGAAGCGCCAGAAGTCGACGAGCTCGCACGGGGTGTCGATCTCGGCCTGCTGGGCGGTCTTCGACTGGCCGAGCATGGTGGACGCGGCCAGCGTCTCGCGCCAGGGACCGGCGAGCAGCTCGGCGGCGCGCAGGATGATCGCGGCGCGGTCGTCGAAGGACATCGCGCGCCACGCCGGGGCGGCGGCCAGGGCGGCGTCGATCGCGTCCTGGGCGTCCTGGGTGGTGGCGTTGGCGTAGGTGCCGATGACGGCCTGGTGGTTGTGCGGCTGCACGACGTCGAAGCGCTCGCCGCCGCCCATCCGCTTCTCGCCGCCGATGGTCATCGGCAGCTCGATCGGGTTCTGGGCCAGCTCCTTGAGCTTGGCTTCGAGGCGCGCACGCTCGGGCGAACCCGGGGCGTAGCCGTGCACCGGCTCGTTGACGGGAGCGGGGACCTGGGTTACAGCGTCCATGAGTCTCTGAACTCCTTGATGAGGGGTGGTGGGCTCAGCCCTTGGTGAGAATGGAGCGGGCGAAGAAGAGCAGGTTGGCCGGCTTCTCCGCGAGGCGGCGCATGAAGTAGCCGTACCAGTCGGTGCCGTACGCCGTGTAGACGCGCATCCGGTGGCCCTCGGCCGCGAGCCGGACGTGCTCGTCGCTGCGGATGCCGTACAGCATCTGGAACTCGTACTCGTCCAGCTTGCGCCCGGCACGGCGCGCGAGCTCCTGGGTGATGGCTATCAGGCGCGGGTCGTGCGACCCGATCATCGGGTACGCCTCGCCGTCCATGAGGATCTTCAGGATGCGGACGTACGCCTTGTCGATCTCGCCCTTGTCCTGGTACGCGACGGAGGCGGGCTCCTTGTAGGCGCCCTTCACGATCCGGACGCGGCTGCCGGCGGCGGACAGGCGGCGGGCGTCGTCCTCGGTACGGAAGAGGTACGCCTGGATGACGCAGCCGGTCTGCGGGAAGTCCTTCCGCAGCTCCTCGTGGATGGCGAACATCGAGTCGAGGGTGGTGTGGTCCTCGGCGTCCAGGGTGACCGTGGTGCCGATGGCGGCGGCGGCCTCGACGACCGGGCGGACGTTGGCCAGGGCGAGCTCGTGGCCGCCCTCCAGCGCCTGGCCGAACATGGAGAGCTTCACCGACATCTCGGCGCGGGTGCCCAGGTCCAGGTCCTTGAGGCGCTCGATCAGCTGGAGGTAGGCGTCGCGCGCGGCGTACGACTGCTCCACGGTGGTGATGTCCTCGCCCACCACGTCCAGGGTGACCTCCAGGCCCTTGCCCGCGGCGTCCTTGACGATCGGCACGACCTGCTCGACCGTCTCACCGGCGATGAACCGGTCGACGACCTGCTTGGTGCCGGGCGCGGCCGAGATGAAACGGCGCATCTTGTCGCTCCGCGACGCGGCGAGGATCACGGGACCCAGCACGGGGCACCTCCATGGAAAGGGGTAGCAGGGGGCCGAAACCCGACGTTCCGGGAACGGCACGGAGAACCACCGTGAAACCTAAGGATCCTTCCGATCCTCTGCCATCGACACCTGTCACGCATCCGTGCCCCGCATCTCAGACAGATGTCTGAAGGCGGCGCCGATGTGCGCGAGAATGGCTGCTGTGAAGGGCGACTACCAGGACCTGGTCGATGAGATCTCGGCGCTGCTCGGTGCCCCCGCGACCCTGGAGGACCGGGACTTCGGGCTGATCGCGTTCGGTGCGCACGACTCCGAGGACGACTCGGCCATGGACCCGGTGCGCACGCGCTCGATCCTGACCCGCCGCTCCACCCCGGCGGTCCGCGCCTGGTTCGAGGGCTTCGGCATCACCCGGGCGACCGGCCCGGTCCGTATCCCGGCGGCCCCCGAGGCGGGCGTCTTCCGCGACCGCGTCTGCCTGCCGGTCCGCCACCGCGGCGTGGTGCTCGGTTACGTATGGCTGCTGGACGCCGACCCGGGCCCGGCCGAGGACCGCCTGGCCGCCGCGATGGAGGTGGCCGCCCGCATCGGCGGCCTGCTCGCCGACGAGACGCAGGCGGGCGCCGACCTCTCGCGCGAGTTCCGGGCGGCGCTGACCGCCGGGCGGGGCTGGCAGCGCGACATGGCGACGGCGGCCCTGCGCGCGGCGCTCGGCCCGGACGCGGACGGTCTGCACGCGGTGGTCTGCGTCAGCCCCTGGCCCCAGGAGACCCCGTCGGTACGGACCGTTCCCGGGACGGCGGCGCTGTGCGCGGTGCCGTGGGGGGCGCACGGGGAGGAGGCCGAACCCTTGGAGGCGCCGCGCGCCCAGGTGCTCGGCGCGCTCGTCCGGCTCCGCTCGGCCGACGCGCTCGCGCCCGCGCTGACCGCCGCCGAGCGGCTGCGTGCCACGGCGGGGCCGGGCGCCGCCGCCGGGGTCGCGCTCCCCCGCCGGGGCCTGGGCGAGCTGCCCGCCTCCTGGCACGAGGCCGCCTCGGCGGCCCGGGCCGCGCTGGCCGCACCCGGGCTCGGCCCGGTCGCCGAGTGGGCGGCGATCGGCCCGTACCGGCTGCTGACCGCGCTCCCCGACACCGCGTCCCACGACGTGGCGGTCCGCGCCCTGCTCACCCCGGCACACACCGAACTGGCCCGCACCGCCGAGGTGTTCCTCGACTGCGCGGGCCAGGCGGGCCGCACGGCGGCGGCACTCGGCATCCACCGCCAGACCCTCTACTACCGGCTCTCCCGGGTCGAGCAGCTCACCGGTCTCGACCTCGACGAGGGCGAGGACCGGCTGCTGCTGCACATGGCTCTGAAGGCGTCACGCCTGTGAGGGCTTGTCGGGTCCGGCCGCCGCGATGAGCCGCCGCAGCCCCTCCGTCAGCTCGGCCGCGCTCGACGCCGTACCGGGGTCGAACGTCCACTGGGCGATGAGCCCCATCAGCATCGTCATATAGAGCTTGCCGAGCGTGTCGACCTCGTCGTCGCCGACCTCGGCCTCCTCGCCCCCCATGAACATGGGGATGATGCCGCGCGCACCCTCGCGCTGGGCCTGCGCCAGATGGTCGCGGACCCCCGGCAGCTGGTCGCCCATGACGACGATCTCCATGCTGAGGTGCCACATCGAGCCGGGCTGCTCCATGGTGGCGATGATGTTCGACCAGACCTCCTGGAAGCGCTCCAGGGAGCCGGGCTCGGTGGCCGCCACCTGCTGGGGGGCGTCGAAGGCCTCCGAGATCCCTTCCACCAGGGCGATGTAGGCCTGCGCGAGCAGCGCGTCCTTGGAGCCGTAGTGGTAGCCGATGGACGCGAGATTCGTCCCCGACTCCTTGACGATGTCCCGCGCTGTCGTGCGCGCGAAGCCCTTCTCCAGCAGGCAGCGCTTGGCGCCCTCTAGCAGATCCTCACGGTGTCCCATGAGGGGAGCCTACCGGGTTTTATACGTACGTGTAATACGCGCGTATGGCGGGATCGGCGCATCGTGTCGAGGGGTGGTCTTTCGGCTGCGAACCGTGGTGGGCCGATCGCGCAGTTCCCCGCGCCCCTAAATACCCAGGGGCGCGGGGAACTGCGCGAGCAAGCCAGCACCATCCCAGCCGACAGATCAGACCAGGTTCACCGAACGGGCAGACGCCGCACCGATCGTCTCCGCGACCTCGTTCAGCACCGGCTGCGGCACGCTGTCGTCCACGGTCAGGACGGCCAACGCCTCGCCGCCCTCCTCCGCACGAGCGACCTGCATGCCCGCGATGTTCAGACCCGCCTCGCCGAGGATCTGGCCGACCGTGCCGACGACACCGGGGCGGTCCTCGTAACGCAGCACGACCATGTGGTCGGCGAGCGCCAGGTCCACGTCGAAGTCGCCGATCGCCACGATCTTCTGGAGGTGCTTGGGGCCCGCAAGCGTGCCGGAGACCGCCACCTCCTCGCCGCCCGAGAGCGTGCCGCGCACGGTGACCACGTTGCGGTGGTCCGGCGACTCCGAGCTCGTGGTGAGACGGACCTCGACGCCGCGCTCCTGCGCGAAGAGAGGGGCGTTCACGTACGAGACGGTCTCGTCGACCACGTCCTCGAACACGCCCTTGAGCGCGCTGAGTTCGAGCACCTTCACATCGTGCTGGGTGATCTCGCCGTACACCTCGACGTCGAGGCGGACCGCCACCTCGCCCGCGAGCGCGGTGAAGATCCGGCCCAGGCGCTCGGCGAGCGGCAGACCCGGCTTGACGTCCTCGGCGATGACGCCGCCCTGGACGTTGACCGCGTCCGGCACCAGCTCGCCGGCGAGCGCCAGACGGACCGAGCGGGCGACCGCGATGCCCGCCTTCTCCTGGGCCTCGTCGGTGGAGGCGCCCAGGTGCGGGGTGCAGACGACCTGGTCGAGCTCGAAGAGCGGGGAGTCCGTGCAGGGCTCCTTCGCGTACACGTCGAGGCCCGCGCCCGCGACGCGGCCCTCCTTGAGCGCCGAGTACAGCGCGGCCTCGTCGACGATGCCGCCGCGCGCCGCGTTCACGATCCGGACGTGCGGCTGGACCTTGTGGAGCGCCTCGTCGCCGATGAGGCCGAGCGTCTCGGGGGTCTTGGGCAGGTGCACGGTGATGAAGTCCGCGACCTGGAGCAGCTCGTCGAGGGTGAGGAGCTTGACGCCCATCTGCGCGGCGCGCGCGGGCTGCACATAGGGGTCGTACGCGACGATCTTCATGCCGAAGGCCGACATGCGCTGGGCGACCAGGACGCCGATGCGGCCGAGGCCCACGACGCCGAGGGTCTTCTCGCTCAGCTCGACGCCGGTGTACTTGTTCCGCTTCCACTCGCCGTTCTTCAGCGCGGTGTTGGCCTGCGGGATGTTGCGCGCGGTGGCGACCAGCAGACCGCAGGCGAGCTCGGCGGCGGTGACGATGTTGGAGGTCGGGGCGTTGACGACCATCACGCCGGCCTTGGTGGCGGCGGAGACGTCCACGTTGTCCAGGCCCACGCCCGCACGGGCGACGACCCTCAGCTTCTTCGCGGCGGCGACGGCCTCGGCGTCGACCTTGGTCGCGGAGCGGATCAGGATCGCGTCCACGTCGGCGATGGCGGGCAGCAGTTCGGCGCGGTCGGCTCCGTTGCAGTGCCGGATCTCGAAGTCCGGACCGAGGGCGTCGACGGTGGCGGGCGACAGCTCTTCAGCGATGAGTACGACAGGTTTCGAGCTCACGTGAGTCCTCACAAGTCCAATGCTGCGGACTGCCGTCCCGACGGCCGCAGGCGGTGGAGGTTTGCTAGCCGCGTAGAAGACGCACGACGCTGTGGGCCTGACGCGTAGGTATTGAGCAGCAGTGTAGTGGTGCTCTAGGTGGTCTTTTCCGCCGTGGCGGAATGTCACCCGTCTGGGTGTGGACGGGATGGACAAGGGGCCGCGGCGTATCGCCGCGGCCCCTCGCGAAGGCTTACGCCTCCTCGTCGTTCACCCAGCTCATGAGCTTGCGCAGCTCCTTGCCGGTGGTCTCCAGGAGGTGGTTCTCGTCCTGGGTCTTGTACTCGTTGTACTTCTTCAGACCGCCGTGGTACTCGTCCATCCAGTTCTTGGCGAAGGTGCCGTCCTGGATCTCGGTGAGGACCTTCTTCATCTCGGCCTTGGTGTCGGCGGTGATGATGCGGGGGCCGGTGACGTAGTCGCCCCACTCGGCGGTCTCGGAGACCGACCAGCGCATCTTCTCCAGGCCGCCCTCGTACATCAGGTCGACGATGAGCTTCAGCTCGTGGAGGCACTCGAAGTAGGCGATCTCCGGCTGGTAGCCAGCCTCGACGAGGGTCTCGAAGCCCGCCTTGACCAGCGCGGACGTACCGCCGCAGAGCACGGCCTGCTCGCCGAACAGGTCGGTCTCGGTCTCCTCGGTGAAGGTCGTCTTGATGACGCCCGCCCGGGTGCCGCCGATGCCCTTGGCGTACGAGAGCGCGAGCGCGAAGCCGTTGCCGGTCGCGTCCTGCTCGACGGCCGCGATACACGGGACGCCGCGGCCCTCCTCGTACTGGCGGCGGACCAGGTGGCCCGGGCCCTTGGGGGCGACCATGCAGACGTCGACGCCCTCGGGGGCCTTGATGAAGCCGAAGCGGATGTTGAGGCCGTGGCCGAAGAACAGCGCGTCGCCGTCCTTCAGGTTGTCCTTGATGGACTCCTCGTAGACCTGGGCCTGGATCGGGTCCGGGACCAGGATCATGATGACGTCGGCCTCGGCGGCGGCCTCGGCGGGCGTGACCACGCGCAGGCCCTGCTCCTCGGCCTTGGCCTTGGACTTGGAGCCCTCGTGCAGACCGACGCGGACGTCGACACCCGAGTCACGGAGCGACAGCGCGTGGGCGTGGCCCTGGCTGCCGTAACCGATCACAGCGACCTTGCGGCCCTGGATGATGGACAGGTCGGCGTCGGCGTCGTAGAACAGCTCGGCCACTGGGATATCTCCTTGGTGTGCTGGTGTTGCGTCCCACCGTACGGCGGGGATGCGTCGGGAAGTTTCAAGTCTCGCGATACGAAACCGCGAGGGGGCGGGTTCAGGCCGTGCGGTCCAGGGCACGCAGGCTGCGGTCGGTGATGGACCGCGAGCCGCGCCCTATGGCGATCGTCCCGGACTGGACGAGCTCCTTGATGCCGAACTGCTCCAGCATCTTGAGCATCGCCTCCAGCTTGTCGGCGCCGCCGGTGGCCTCGATGGTCACGGCCTCGGGCGAGACGTCGACGGTCTTGGCGCGGAACAGCTGGACGATCTCGACGATCTGGGAGCGCGTTTCGTTGTCGGCACGCACCTTCACCAGGACGAGCTCGCGCTGGATCGCAGCGCTGGGCTCGAGTTCGACGATCTTCAGGACGTTGACCAGCTTGTTGAGCTGTTTCGTCACCTGCTCCAGGGGCAGGTCCTCGACATTGACCACGATGGTGATGCGCGAGATGTCGGGGTGTTCGGTGACACCGACGGCGAGCGAGTCGATGTTGAAGCCGCGGCGGGAGAAGAGCGCGGCGATCCGGGCGAGGATGCCGGGGGTGTTCTCCACCAGGACGGAGAGCGTGTGCTTGGTCGACATGGTGACGGTCTCTCTCTGCTCTCTCAGTCGTCTTCGTTGTCGCCGAAGTCGGGACGGACGCCCCGGGCGGCCATGACCTCGTCGTTGGAGGTGCCGGCGGCGACCATCGGCCACACCTGGGCGTCCTCGTGGACGATGAAGTCGATGACGACCGGGCGGTCGTTGATGGAGTTGGCCTCTTCGATGGCCTTGTCCAGGTCCTCCGGGCGCTCGCAGCGGATCGCGTAGCAGCCCATGGCCTCGGACAGCTTCACGAAGTCCGGGACGCGGGTGCCCTGGCGGGGTGCGTTGGACGCGCCGACCTGGGAGCCGGTCGTGTGGTGGCCGGTGTCGTCGGCGTGCAGGACCGTGCTGGAGTAGCGCTGGTTGTAGAAGAGGGTCTGCCACTGGCGGACCATCCCGAGGGCGCCGTTGTTGATGATGGCGACCTTGATCGGGATGTTGTTGAGCGCACAGGTGGTGAGCTCCTGGTTGGTCATCTGGAAGCAGCCGTCGCCGTCGATCGCCCAGACCGGGCGGTCCGGCATACCGGCCTTGGCTCCCATGGCCGCCGGGATCGCGTACCCCATCGTTCCGGCGCCGCCGGAGTTCAGCCAGGTGGCGGGGCGCTCGTAGTTGATGAAGTGGGCGGCCCACATCTGGTGCTGGCCGACGCCGGCCGCGTAGATGGTGTCGGCGGGGGCGAGCTCGCCGATGCGCTGGATGACCTGCTGCGGCGAGAGGCTGCCGTCGTCCGGCTGGTCGTAGCCGAGCGGGTAGGTCTCGCGCCACCGGTTCAGATCGTTCCACCAGGCGGTGTAGTCGCCGGTGTGGCCCTCGGTGTGCTCGGCCTGGACGGCCTGCACCAGATCGGCGATGACCTCGCGGGCGTCGCCCACGATCGGCACGTCGACCTCGCGGTTCTTGCCGATCTCGGCCGGGTCGATGTCCGCGTGGATGATCTTCGCGTACGGGGCGAAGCTGTCCAGCTTGCCGGTGACCCGGTCGTCGAAGCGGGTGCCGAGCGCGATCAGCAGGTCGGACTTCTGCAGCGCGGTGACGGCGGTGACCGCACCGTGCATACCGGGCATCCCCACGTGCAGCGGGTGGCTGTCGGGGAAGGCGCCGAGCGCCATCAGGGTGGTGGTGACGGGCGCTCCGGTGAGCTCCGCGAGGACCTTCAGCTCGGCGGTGGCGCCGGCCTTCAGGACGCCGCCGCCGACGTACAGGACCGGGCGCTTGGCCTGGACGATCAGCTTGGCGGCCTCGCGGATCTGCTTGGCGTGCGGCTTGGTGACCGGGCGGTAGCCCGGCAGGTCCATGTGCGGCGGCCAGGAGAAGGTGGTGCGGGCCTGGAGGGCGTCCTTGGCGATGTCGACCAGGACCGGGCCCGGGCGGCCGGTGGAGGCGATGTGGAAGGCCTCCGCGATCGTCCGCGGGATGTCCTCGGCCTTGGTGACCAGGAAGTTGTGCTTGGTGATCGGCATGGTGATGCCGACGATGTCCGCCTCCTGGAAGGCGTCGGTGCCGATCGCCTTGGAGGAGACCTGCCCGGTGATCGCGACCAGCGGCACGGAGTCCATGTGGGCGTCGGCGATCGGCGTGACCAGGTTGGTGGCGCCGGGGCCGGAGGTGGCCATGCAGACGCCGACCTTGCCGGTGGCCTGCGCGTAACCGGTGGCGGCGTGGCCCGCGCCCTGCTCGTGGCGGACCAGGACGTGGCGGACCCGGGTGGAGTCCATCATCGGGTCGTACGCCGGGAGGATGGCACCGCCCGGAATGCCGAAGACGGTCTCGGCCCCGACTTCCTCGAGAGAGCGGATGAGGGACTGCGCGCCCGTGACGTGCTCGACGGGGGCGGCGTGGTGTCCGCCGTTACGGGCCCGCGGCTGCGGATGGTGGGCCCCGGTGGCCTGCTCGGTCATCGGCATTCTCTTCTCGAAGCTGAGGGTTTTTGCGGGGGTTTGGTCGAGATCGCTGTCGTGCTTCAGGGGTGCCAGTGCAACAAAAAACCCCTCGTGCCGTGAGGCAAGCGAGGGGAGCGCGTCGGGTGTGGTCCACTGGGCCCGCGTGGGGGCCCGGCTTCAGCCGACGCGCTTTCCAAGTACGAGAATTCGGGTGCGCATGGCACTGACCCTCCCCCCGGCGCCCCGGTAGTGTCAAGTGGGTGGGACGGGTGTCTCACTATTTGAATGATTGACCCGGACGGAGGGCATCGCCCGGCCGCTGAGCACGGGCAACGCGGCCCCGCCAGGCACCGGGAAGGTGCCCCGCATCAGCGCCCTGCGCAGCCGGTACTCGTCCAGCGGCCCGGAGAATGCCATGCCCTGGCCGTGGGTGCACCCCATGGCCCGCAGCGCCAGCACCTGCTCCGGCACGTCCACGCCGTCGGCCACGGACTGCATCCCCAGGTCGCAGGCGATCCGCAGCAGCCCGCTGGTGATCTTGTGCAGCCGGGCGGACTCGACCACGCCCTCGACCAGTCCCCTGTCCAGTTTCAGTACGTCGATGGGGAGCCGGCGCAGGGCGTTGATCGCCGCGTACCCGCTGCCGAAGCCGTCCAGGGCGATCCGCACGCCGAGCCGGCGCAGGCTCACCAGGCGCCGCTCCAGCTCGTCGAAGGAGATCCTGGGGTCGCTGTCGGACAGCTCGATCACCAGGGCGCCCGACGGCAGGCCGTGCCTGGTCAGCAGGGCTTCCACGGAGCCGAGCGGCATCGACTTGTCGAGCAGGCGGCGGGCCGGGAGGCGGACCGCGACCGGGGTGTCGTGCCCGGCTCTGCCGCGCTCGGCGGCCTGCTCGACGGCCTCTTCGAGGAGCCAGCGGCCCAGCTCCGCGGTGCGCTCGCTGTCGTCGGCGACCCGTAGGAATTCGGCCGGGGTGAACAGGATGCCCTGGGCGGATCTCCAGCGCGCCTGCGCGGCCACCGCCGCCACCCGCCCGGTGGTGAGGTTGACCACCGGCTGGTGCAGCAGCGCGAACTCGCCCTCGTGCAGCGCGGTGCGCAGCCGGGCGGCCAGCTCGGTCTTGCGGACGACCTCGGCCTGCATCTGCGGCGCGTACATCTCGACGCGGTTCTTGCCGCCGGACTTGGCCCGGTACATCGCGAGGTCGGCGTTGCGCATCAGCTCGCGGGCGCTGACGTCGCGCTCGGCGAAGGCGACGCCGATGGAGGCGGCGACCCGCACCTCGTTGCCGTCGATCTGGTACGGCTGCGAGAGCGTCAGGCGCAGCCGGTCGGCGATCTCGCACACCTGGCGCTGGCGGGCCGCCCGGTCGCGGCCGCCGTCGCCGAGGATCAGGGCGGCGAACTCGTCGCCGCCGAGGCGGGCCGCCGTGTCGCCGGCCCGCACCGAGTCCTGGAGGCGGCGGGCCGCCTGGATCAGCAGCTCGTCGCCGGCCTGGTGGCCGATGGTGTCGTTGACCTGCTTGAAGCCGTCGAGGTCGATGAAGAGCACCGCCGTGCCGGGGTCGGAGGCGCGGCGGCCGCTCAGCGCCTGGCGGACGCGCTCGGTGAACAGGGCCCGGTTGGGCAGGTCGGTGAGCGGGTCGTGCTCGGCGTTGTGCTGCAACTGGGCCTGCAGGCGCACCCGTTCGGTGACGTCCCGGCTGTTGAGGATGAGGCCGCCCTGGTGCCGGTTGATGGTCGACTCCACGTTCAGCCACTCGCCGGTGCCCGACCGGAAGCGGCACTCGATCCGGCCGGCCGGCTCCTCCTGCGGGGGCGCGGCCAGGAAGCGCCGCACCTCGTGCACGACCCGGCCCAGGTCCTCGGGGTGGATGAGGGAGGCCAGCTCGGAGCCGACCAGGTCCTCCGCGTCCCGCCCGTAGACACCCGCGGCGGCGGGGCTGACGTAGCGCAGTATGCCGGTGGGCGCGGCGATCATGATGACGTCGCTGGAGCCCTGCACCAGGGAGCGGAAGTGGTTCTCTTTCTGGGCCAGTTCATGGGTCAGCGCGATGTTGTCGACGAGCATGATCGCCTGGCGTACGACGAGCGCGAGCACCACCGTGCACCCGGTGAAGACCACCACCCGGTCGACCCGGCGGCCCTCGATCACGTTGTAGAGGATCCCCAAGGTGCACACGGCGGCCGCGAGGTACGGCGTGAGCGCCCCCAGTGAGCCCGCGATCGGCCTGCTGGCCGGGAGCGCGCCGGGCTGCCGGGGCGGCGGTGGCGGGGCGGGCGCCGGGCCCGGCGTGAGCCTGCGGACGCCCCACGGCGCGTAGGCCAGCAGCAGCGAGGCGGCGAACCAGCCCGCGTCCAGGAGCTGGCCGGAGCGGTAGTGCGCGCGCAGCAGCGGCGAGGTGTACAGCGCGTCGCACAGCACGGTCAGGGCGAGCGCGGCGATCGCCGTGTTGATCGCCGACCGGTTGGCGGAGGAGCGCCGGAAGTGCAGCGCGAGCACCATGCTCACGAGCACGATGTCGAGCAGCGGGTACGCCAGCGCCAGCGCGGCGCGGGCGACGCTCTCGCCCTGGAAGTGCGCGGTGTGCGCCAGCGCCAGGCTCCAGGACAGGGTCAGCAGCGAGCCGCCGATCAGCCAGGAGTCGAGGGCCAGGCAGACCCAGCCCGCCCGGGTGACCGGACGCTTGGCCAGGACCAGCAGCCCGACGATCGCGGGCGGCGCGAAGAGCAGGAAGAACAGGTCGGCCATGGAGGGCGAGGGGACCGGGTGCCCGAGCACCACTTGGTACCACCCCCAGACTCCGTTGCCGCTCGCCGCCATGGCGGAGGAGAACGAGAAGAGGAGCCATGCGGGCCGAAAGCGGCTCTCCCCCTCCCCGGCGCCTCCGCGCGCGTAGAGGAAGCAGGAGACCGAGGCCGCCGTCGCCGCGGCGCTGAGCCCGAAGTCCCCCATCACATCGGCGACTTCCGGGGATCCCCAGCCGAGCGCCGCCCCCGTCGCGTACCCCGCGCAGATCACCGCGAGGACGAGCTGGGAGACCAGGCCCGTCCCGCCACCGTGGACGGGCCGGTGGGGCAGCACCGCACCGGCGCTCACCGGGCCCCTCCGGGTCCGCACGCGATACGGGTGCGGAGCGCTCCGGAACCGCTCGCCCGGCCCGGCGGGTGGGCCCTCTCGGCCGCCGGGCGGGCGGTCGGGGAGGGCGGGCGGGCCGCCCTGGCCGGCGGCCGGGTCCGGGCCGGCATCCGGGTGCGGGCCCGGACCCGGACCCTGGGCCGGGTGCGGCCCCTCGGGAGCCCCGGCCGTGCGCCTCGGGGTAGCCGTCGGCGGCTCCGCCGCGTCGGATCGTTCGTCCATTGGCCGTGCATCGCCCGTCGCCCCCCTCGCTGTGACATTCGCTCCCCCGCGCCGCCAGACACGCGGCGCAGCCCCCGGTCGGGACGATACACCAGTCTCGTCACTCAGGGACATAGTTCCTCTACGCTCCGTGACCACCAAGGGAGTTGTGGATACGGATCGCACTCGGACCGGTGCGCAGAGTCGCGAATCGAAGGCGGCGCGGCCCTACCCGGTGGTCAGGACGATGTTGTCCAGTGGCTGCCCCGCCGCGTACTTGGTGAGCTGGCGGGTGATCAACGCCTTCGCGCGCGGCAGGAACGCCGAAGTGGAGCCCCCGACATGAGGGCTGATCAGAACGTTCGGCGCATGCCACAGCGGGTGTCCGGCGGGCAGCGGCTCGGGATCGGTGACGTCCAGGGCGGCGCGGATGCGGCCGCTCTCCAGCTCGGCGAGGAGCGCCTTGGTGTCCACGACCGGGCCCCGGGCCATGTTCACCAGGAGCGCCCCGTCCTTCATGCGGCCCAGGAACTCTGCGCCCGCCAGGCCCTTCGTCTGCTCCGTGAGCGGTGTGGAGAGGACCACCACGTCGGCTTCCGGGAGGAGTGCGGGAAGTTCGGTGAGGGGATGCACTGGGCCGCGCGCAGTCGTGCGCCAGGAGCGCGCCACGCGCGCCACCCGGGCGCACTCAAAAGGCGCGAGCCGGTCCTCGATGGCCGCGCCGATCGATCCGTACCCGACGATCAGCACCGACTTGTCGGCGAGCGCCGGATAGAACCCGGACCGCCACTCCTCCTTCTCCTGCCCCGCGACGAACGAGGGAATCCCCCGCAGCGAGGCCAGGATCAGCGCGAGGGTGAGTTCGGCGGTGGACGCCTCGTGCACACCGCGCGCGTTGCAGAGCCGCACGCCCCTAGGCAGCGCGTCCAGGCCCGGCTGTACGTGGTCGATGCCCGCCGACAGGGTCTGTACGACCCGTACGCCGGTCATCGCGGCGAGCGGCCGCACCGCGATCTCGGAGCCCTTCATGTACGGGACCACGTAGAAGGCGCAGTCGGCGGGGTCGGCGGGATAGTCCGGGCCGCCGTCCCAGTAGCGGTAGGAGAGGCCGTCGGGCAGGCCCGGGACCTCGTCGGCCGGGAGGGGGAGCCACACGTCTGCAGTCATGCCGGGAGGCTATGTCAGGACCGGCGACGGCCAGAGGTTAGTTTGGGGGGCACACCCAGGGCTGTTCGGAGGGGTACGGGGAGTTGGAGCGCAGGACTATCGGTGCGGCGGCCCTGGAGGTGGGCGCGATCGGCCTCGGCTGCATGCCGATGAGCTGGGGTTACACCACGTCGCAGCAGCGCGGGGACCGCTCGCTGCGCGCCGTGCACGCCGCGCTCGACGCCGGGTCCACCCTGCTCGACACGGCGGACATGTACGGCCCGTTCAAGAACGAGCTGCTGGTGGGCCGGGCCCTGAAGGAGCGCCGCGCGGACGCCTTCGTCGCCACCAAGTGCGGCCTGCTGGTGGGCGGCGACGCGCATGTCGTGGCCAACGGGCGGCCCGGCTATGTGAAGCGCGCCTGCGACGCCTCGCTGCGGCGGCTCCAGACGGATGTGATCGACCTCTACCAGTTGCACCGGGCGGACCCCGAGGTGCCGGTCGAGGAGACCTGGGGCGCGATGGCGGAGCTGGTGACGGCGGGCAAGGTGCGGGCGCTCGGGGTGTGCGCGACGGGCGGCCCGCTGACGGCCCGCCGGTCCGGCGCTCCTTATGAAGTGACGATACGTCAACTGGAGCGCGTGCAGCAGGTCTTCCCGGTCAGCGCCGTCCAGGCGGAGCTGTCGGTGTGGGCGCGCGAGGCGCTGGACGCGCTGCTGCCGTGGTGCGCGGCGCGGGGCGTCGGCTTCCTGGCCGCGATGCCGCTCGGCAACGGCTTCCTCACCGGCACGCTCACGCCGGGCCAGGGCTTCGAGCCGGACGACGTACGCGCCCGGCACCCCCGCTTCACCGCCGAGATGATGGCGGCCAACCAGCCCGTGGTGGCGGGGCTGCGCCGGGTCGCGGCGCGCCACGGGGACGGGGTGACCCCGGCCCAGGTCGCGCTGGCGTGGCTGCTCGGCCGGGGCCCGCACGTGGTCCCGGTCCCGGGCACCAAACGCGAGGAGTGGGCCCGCGAGAACGCGGCGGCGGCCGGGCTCGCGCTGACGGACCGGGACGAGGCGGAGATCGAGCGGCTGCCGGGGGCTCGGGGGTCGTGGGACTGAGGGGAGCGGGCCCGGACCGAGGAGGGTCCTGGGACCGAGAGGCCTCTGGGGCTGAGAGAGAGTACTGGGACTGAGGGGTCCCGCAGGGCCGGAAAGGCGATCGGGGAGATCGGGAACCTGAGCGGCTCGGGCGGTGTAAGTACCGTAGAGACCGCAGCCGCTCGAAAGGAATGCGAACCGTGCAACGTCCTGCTGTGACGGCCCTGTTGGCCGCTGCCGCGCTGGTGCTCGCGGCCGGGTGCTCGTCCGGGACCGCGCCGCGGCCCGACGGCGGCGCCCGCTCGACGCCCGCGACCGGCTCCCCGGGAGCGTCCACCTCCGCGCCCGCCGCCGATCTGCCACCCCCGAAGGGCTCGGTGAAGGTCACCAGAACCGTGGCCCAGGGCCTCAAGTCGCCCTGGGGCGTGGCCCCGCTGCCCGACGGGGGCCTGCTGGTCGCCTCGCGCGACGAGGGCACGGTGAGCCGGATCGACGCGGCCGGCAAGCAGACCGTGATCGGCAGCGTGCCGGGGGTGAAACCGGGCGGCGAGGGCGGCCTGCTCGGCCTCGCGCTCTCCCCCGCGTTCGCCTCGGACCACCAGGTGTACGCGTACTTCACCACCGAGTCCGACAACCGCGTCGCCCGCATGATCTACGACGAGAAGCGCCCGGCGGGCGAGCAGCTGGGCGCGCCCGACACCATCCTGCGGGGCATCCCCAAGGGCACCATCCACAACGGCGGCCGGATCGCCTTCGGCCCCGACAAGATGCTGTACGCGGGCACCGGCGAGACGGGCGACCGGGGCCTGGCCCAGGACAAGAAGTCGCTGGGCGGCAAGATCCTGCGGATGACGCCGGACGGGCAGCCGGTGCACGGCAACCCCGAGGCGGACTCGGTGGTGTACTCGACCGGCCACCGCAATGTGCAGGGCCTCGCCTGGGACGGCGCGAACCGGCTGTGGGCCTCGGAGTTCGGCCAGGACACCTGGGACGAGCTCAATGTGATCGGGCCGGGCGACAACGACGGCTGGCCGCTGGTCGAGGGCAAGGGGAGCAAGCCGGGGTTCGTGGACCCGGTGGAGCAGTGGAAGACCTCGGACGCCTCACCGAGCGGTGTGGCGTACGCGGCGGGCAGCATCTGGATGGCCTCCCTGCGCGGCGAGCGCCTGTGGCGCATCCCGCTCGACGGCACCAAACCGCTCGCGCGGCCCGAGGCGTTCCTGACGTCCACGTACGGACGGCTGCGCACGGTGATAGCGACGGGGCCGCACACCCTGCTGCTGGTCACCAGCCAGACCGACGGCCGGGGCACCCCGAAGCCGGGCGACGACAGGATCCTGGAACTGGAGGTGACGTAGGCGCAGGGGCGACCGAGGGGCGACTCGGGCGACGGGGACGGGGCGCGCCGAGCAGCACACCCCGCCCCCGCTCCCGCTCCCGCTCAGGCCGCCCTCTCCGTGAAGAGGTTGAGCCGGTGGGCCAGCGCGGCGGCCTCGCCGCGGCCCGAGACGCCCAGCTTGGCCAGGATGTTGGAGACGTGCACGCTGGCCGTCTTCGGGGAGATGTACAGCTCCTCGGCGATCTGCCGGTTGCTGTGCCCCGCGGCGACCAGGCGCAGGACGTCCTGCTCCCGGCTGGTCAGCCCGAGCGCCCCGGCCGGGTCGGCGGGCTCGTCCGGGACGGCGGTCTCCGGCGCGGTGAGCGGCAGCCGGGCCCGGCGGGCCAGCAGCTCCAGCTCCTCCGCCAGCGGCCGGGCCCCCAGGCGTACGGCGGCGGAGTGGGACTGCCGCAGCAGTGTGCCGACCCGGTCGCGCTGGTTGCCCTCGGCGAGCAGCGCGGCGGCCCACCGGTGGCAGACCCGGGCGAGTTCGTACGGGCGCTCAAGGGGCTGGAGCGCGGTGGCGGCGGCCTCCCAGCGGGCCGCCTCGTCCCGGCCGTCGGCGCGGGCCAGCTCCGCCTCGACGCACAGGGCGTAGGCCTTGGCGAGCGGGCTGGGGGTGGGCATCGTCCGGGCCGCCGAGCGGATCAGGGCCAGGGCTTCGGTCCGGCCGTCGGCGGCGGCGGGCAGCCCGCGCAGATCGGCCTCCACGGCGGCGGCGGTGATCAGCAGCGGCCAGCCGTACCGCTGGGTGCCGGGCGGGAAACCGGCCTCGGCCGCGCGGGCAAGCACGGCGCGCGCGTCGGCGAACCGGCCCTGCCCGGCGGCGACGGTGAGCTCGGCCCGGGCCACCGGCAACGCGTTCTGCGGGAGCAGGTCGCGGGCGCCGAAGTGGCCCACGGCGTCGGCGAGGCGGGTGGCGGCGAGATCCAACTCGCCTCGCAGCAGGGAGAGTTGAGCGAGGCGGAGTGCGGAGTAGCCCCGGGGCTTGCCTGTCACCCCGGAGCGCCGGACCCACTCGACGCGCTCGGTGGCCTCGTCCCAGCGGCCGAGGCTGAGCAGGGCGTCGGACTCGTTGGTGGCGGCCCAGGCCTCGCTGTCGAGGAGGCCGAACCTGCGCGACACCTGTACGCCCTGGGCGGCGGTCCGCGCGGCCTCCTGGGAGCGGCCGACCGATTCGAGACTGGAGGAGAGGTTCACATGGCCGCGGGCCGCCTCGCCGACGAGGCCGAGTTCGAGGGAGCGGTCGATGACGCCGCGCATCAGGGCGAGGCCGCCCTCGATGTCGCCCGCGTCGACCATCAGGCTGCCGAGAGTGAGCCGGGCGTTGAGCTCGATCTCCTCGGCGTCGACGAGTCGGGCGTACTCGACGGCCCGTTC
Source organism: Streptomyces sp. TLI_146 (assembly GCF_002846415.1). Lineage (NCBI taxonomy): Bacteria > Bacillati > Actinomycetota > Actinomycetes > Kitasatosporales > Streptomycetaceae > Streptomyces > Streptomyces sp. TLI_146. The sequence goes on along the minus strand of NZ_PJMX01000001.1, from coordinate 6,252,136 downwards.
GGCGGCGGCGAGCGACTCGGGGCCGGGGCGGTGCAGCATGCCCCAGCCCGCGGCGGTGGCCAGGACCGCCGCGTGCACGGCGGACGGCGGCAGTCCGCGCACCAGCTCCTGGGCGGTGGCTATCTCGTCCCAGCCGTCGCCGCGCCCGAGGCTCTGCACCAGCTTGGAGAGTTCGGTCCAGAACCAGGCGGCCCGCAGCGGGTCGCCGTGGGGGGTGCCCGGCGGGGCGTCGCCCTCCTCGGACTCGATGAGCCGCAGCGCGCGCCTGGCCGTCTTCACGGCGCGCTCGCGCTCGCCGCTGAAGCGGGCCGCGACGGCCGCCTCGGCGAGCAGGTCGAGATAGCCGAGCGGGGTGGTGGCGGGGTCGCAGGTGCCGCACGACGGGTAGGCGCCCGCGTAGTCCAGCGGGCGCAGGTCGGTGCGGACGTCGGCGGGGACAGAGTCCCACAGCTCCATGCCGCGTTCGAGCAGGCGCAGTTGCTCCGCGTAGGCGTGCCGCTTGCGGGCCTCGACGGCGGCGCGCAGCACCACGGGCAGCGCCTTGGCGGCGTCGTTCGCGCAGTACCAGTAGCTGGCCAGGCGGGTGGCGTGCACATCGGCGCGGACCAGCGCGGGGTCGGCCTCCAGGGCCTGGGCGTAACGGCGGTTGAGGCGGGAGCGCTCACCGGGCAGCAGGTCGTCGCTGACGGCCTCGCGGACCAGCGAGTGCCGGAAGCGGTAGCCGTCGCCGTCCTCCGTCGGCAGCAGGATGTTGGCGCCAACGGCCGCCCGCAGCGCGATGATGAGGTCGTCCTCGGCGAGCCCGCAGACCGCGGCGAGCAGCGGGTGCTCCACGGTGGAGCCGCCTTCGGCGAGAATGCGCACGACGAGCTGGGCGTTCTCGGGCAGCGCCTCGACCCGTACGAGCAGCAGGTCGCGCAGGGACTCGCTGAGGCCGCCGCCGGGGACGCAGCCCGACTCATGGCAGACGCTCAGCTCCTCCACGAAGAAGGCGTTGCCGTCGGAGCGCGCGAAGATCTCGTCCACCAGCGCCGGTTCGGGCTCGGCGGCCAGGATCCCGGTGAGCTGGCGGTGGACCTCGCCCCGGTTGAAGCGGGACAGCTCGATGCGCCGGACCGTGCGCAGCCGGTCGAGTTCGGCGAGCAGGGGGCGCAGCGGGTGGCGGCGGTGGATGTCGTCGGCTCGGTAGGTGGCGACGACGACGAGGCGGCCGCGCCGCAGGGTGCGCAGGAGGTAGGCGAGCAGATGGCGGGTGGAGGCGTCCGCCCAGTGCAGGTCCTCCAGGACCAGCACGACCGTGCGGTCGGCGGCGGTCCGCTCCAGGAGTCGTACGGTGAGTTCGAAGAGGCGGGCGGTGCCGTCCTCGCCGGTCTCCCGGCTGGCCTCGCCGAGCTCCGGCAGCAGCCGGGCCAGCTCCTCCTCCTGACCGTCGGCGGCCGCGGCGAGTTCGTCGGGCAGTCGGCGGCGCAGGGTGCGCAGGGCGGTGGAGAAGGGGGCGAACGGCAGGCCGTCGGCGCCGATTTCCACGCAGCCGCCGACCGCGACCACGGCTCCGGCGTCGCAGGCGGCGTTGGTGAACTCCTCGATGAGCCGGGTCTTGCCGACCCCGGCCTCACCGCCTACCAGCAACGCCTGCGGCTCGCCCGCGGTGGCGCGGGCGAGCGCTTCGGTCAAGGCGGTCAGTTCTCCGGCGCGGCCGACGAACACGGGGCTGAAAGACCTGGTCTCCACGTCGCCGAGCATCGCACAGCCGTCCGGTCCAGCGGCACCCGTGGAGGCTGGGGAGATCATCGCGGCGCTCAGGCGGCGTGCGCGAAACGGTCGCGCAGGTCCCGGAGGTGGCTCACCCGCCCTTCGGCTTCGTGGTCGGCGTTGCGCCGGGCCCGGCGTGCGACGCGGGCCTGGCGGGCCAGCCGCTGGGCGGTGGCCTCGCGGAGCAGCTCGGCCTGGTTCACCTTGTGCATCTCGTACGCGAACATCTCGGGCTCCCTGGTGCCCCGGGCGGGGCTTGAGTGGTGGTTCATCGCTTCCTGCGATGCCTCAACTCTCGTCTCCCAGGGGGTCCCGGCACATCGGGAGAGTGCCGCATCCGTACGGCGGCGGGGCCTTAGATCCGCTCAGGGCGGCGGGGCGGGGTGCTTAGGCATGAGCAAGGGGCCTCAGATGCCGGGCGGATGCCCCGGTGGATGCCTCGGTGGATGCCTTACGGGGCGGGCCGGTGGAAGAGTGGGCCGCACGCAGCCGACCCATGGAGCCGAGATGACCGATCCGTCCCCGCACCTGCCCTACGGCACCCCCGACGCCCCCCGGATCGCGGTCCGGGGCGAGGCCGTGCTCGACGTCGACCCGGAGATCGCCCGGCTCGGCGTGACGGTGACCGCGCGCGGCACCGACCGCCGTACCGCCCTCGACGACCTCACCCGCCGCAACGCGGCCGTCCTCGACCTGGTCAAGTCGTACGGGGAGGCGGTCGAGCAGCTGGAGACGGGCTCGTTCTCGGTCAGCCCCGAACTGGGCAAGTCCGGCCGGGGCGAGCGGGTGCGCGCCTACCACGGGCACGTGCGGGTGACGGTGGAGCTCGGTGACTTCACGGCGCTCGGCGAACTCGCCTCGCGCCTGGCCTCCCTCGAACTGACCCGGGTGGACGGCCCCTGGTGGGGCCTGCGCCCGGCCTCGCCCGCGTACGGGAAGGCCCGGCGCCGGGCCGTGGAGCAGGCGGTGGAGCGCGCCCGCGAGTACGCGACGGCGCTCGGCAGCGACCTGGTGGCGCTGCTCGAACTGGCCGACGAGGGCGCCGAGGACGCACGGCCGTACCCGGTGCCGGCGCCCGGGATGATGCGCGCGGCGGGGTACGGCGGCGGCGCGCCGGAGAGCGTCCCGGCGCTCGATCTGGAGCCTCAGCGCCAGACCGTGCGCGCCACCGTCCTCGCCCGCTTCACGATGGCGCCCCCGTCGCTCTGAGCCGTCAAGGCCGCCAGGGCCGTCAGGAGCCGGTCGAGGGCAGGGTCGCGAACAGGTCGAAGAACATCCCGACGGAGAGCAGCAGGCCGATCGCGCCGAGGACGAGCCCGCCGAGCGCGACCGCCCGTACCCAGCCGGGCTGCGGCTGGGCGTCGGGGGCGCCGAACGCGGGGCGGGCGAGCACGAACGCGCCGACGAGCAGGGCGAGCAGCGCGAAGCCGCCGTTGACGGCGGCGGTGGTGTGCCAGGAGTCGGCGTAGATCTCGTGGATCTGCGCGGAGGCCGAGCCGCCCTGGGCGGTCTTGATCTGGCCGAGCAGGGTCTCGCGCTCGGAAAGGACCTTGCCCGTCCAGGTGCCGGTGAGCGAGGCGAGGCCGAGCGCCCCGGAGACGACGGCTGCGGCACCGGCACCGATCGCGGTGCGCACGGGCGAGGCGGGCGGGAGGTCGTCGCCGAGCTCGTCGTCGTCCTGCTCCTGTGCGGCGGTGTCAGGGGTCGTGTCAGCGGCAGTGTCAGTGGCCGCCGACTCCTCGGTGGCCGTCGCCTCGGCGTCGGCTTCGTTGTCGGTCTTGGTGGTGGCGGGGGTGGCAGTCATGCCGGGGACGGTAGGCGGCGTTTCTGAGAGGGCCCTTAACGGACGTCCCCGGGGCCGCTCACCGGCAGAAGCTCACCGCTCCTCACGCGCACGACGCGCGTCCCGCCACTCCGCCGCCAGCACCGACCACACCTCGGTGTCCTGCCGTACACCCCGGTACGGGTAGTTCGACCGCAGCACCCCGTCCCGCGACATCCCCAGCCGCTTGGCCACGTTGATGCTGGCGGTGTTCCCGGAGGCGGCCAGCCACTCCACGCGCTCGATCCCGCGCTCCTCGACGGCCCAGTCGATCAGCACCCGGACCGCGCGGGTGACGAGCCCGCGCCCGACCGCCGACTCCTCCAGCCAGCAGCCCGCCTCCGCGGTGCCGAGCCGGGCGTCGAACGTCCGGAAGAGGACGCCGCCGACGAGCGTGCCGCCGGACCAGATGCCGTAGAGGCGCCCGGTGTCGGCGGCCGCCTTGTCCGCGTACCCCTGGAGGAACGCCCTCGCCGACTCCAGGTCCTTGCTCACCTCGGCGAGCATGATGAACTGCCCGATGAAGTCACGCCCCCGGTCGATGTGCGCAAGGTACTCCTCGGCGTGGTGCGGCTCCAGCGGCCGCAGCTCCGCGCCGTCGTCCCCCAGCGATATCGCGAACATCCCGCTCCTCCACGTCCCTGCGCAACGGCCATGTGTACGGCTAGCCCACGAGCTCGTCGACCGGCTCGCTCGCGCGCTGCACGGGAATCGTCGCACGGCGGCACTCGGGCGGTTCGATGCTGATCCGCGGAAGCCGCCGGTCCAGCCAGCCGGGCAGCCACCAGTTGGCGCCCCCGAGCAGGTGCATCAGGGCCGGTACGAGCAGGGTGCGCAGGACGAACGCGTCGAGGGCGACGGCCGCCGCGAGGCCGATGCCGAACATCGCGATCACCCGCTCGCCGCTGAGCACGAACGCCAGGAAGACCGAAATCATGATCACCGCGGCCGAGTTGATCACCCGGCTGGTCTCGGCGAGGCCGACCCGGACCGCGCGCCGGTTGTCGCCGGTCTCCAGCCACTCCTCGTACATCCGGCTGACCAGGAACACCTGGTAGTCCATGGAGAGCCCGAAGAGCACCGACACCATGATCACCGGCAGGAAGGGCTCGATCGGGCCGGACGCCCCCAGGCCCAGCAGCTCGCTCCCCCACCCCCACTGGAAGACCGCGACGACGATCCCGAACGCGGAGGCCACCGCCGCCACGTTCATCGCGGCGGCCTTGAGCGGGATGCCGAGCGAGCGGAAGGCGAGCAGCAGCAGGACGCAGCCGAGGGCGATCACCACGCCGATGAAGAGCGGCAGCTTCCCGACGATCACTCCCGCGAAATCGTCGTAGCTCGCGGTCACGCCGCCCACGTGGACGTCGAGCGAGGTGCCCTTCTCGGCGCCCGGCAGCACCTCGTGGCGCAGCCGGTCGACTAGGGCGCTGGTGTGCTGGGACTGCGGCGCCGAGTCCGGCACCACGGTGAGGACGGCCGTGTCCCCGCTGGCGTTGTACGTCACCGGGCTCACCGAGGCGACGCCCCGGCTCGACCGCAGTACGTCGGGCAGCCGCTCCATGGCGAGCCGGTCGTCGGCGCCGTCGAGCTTCGCGGCGAGGGTGAGCGGCCCGTTGACGCCGGGTCCGAAGCCGTCGGCGAGCAGGTCGTAGGCGGTGCGGGTGGTGGACTTCGCCGGGTTGTTGCCCTGGTCGGAGGTGCCCAGGTGGAGCGAGAGCGTGGGCAGGGCTAGCACCAGCATCACCGCGGCGGCGACCGAGCCGAGCAGCTTGGGGCGGCGCTCGACGAAGGCGGACCAGCGGGCCGCGAAGCCGGTGGGCGGCTCGGGCTGCGGCCCGTGCTCCGCGAGCCGGCGCCGCTCGCGGCGGCTGAGCGCCCGCGTCCCGATGAGGGAGAGCAGCGCGGGCAGCAGCGTCACGGACGCGGCGACAGTGAGCACGACGGTCAGCGAGGCCGCGACGGCGACCCCGTTGAGGAAGCCGAGCCGCAGGATGAGCATGCCGAGCAGCGCGATGCAGACGGTCGCGCCCGCGAAGACCACGGCCCGCCCGGTCGTCGCCACGGCCCGGGTCGCGGCCTCGTCGACGGAGAGCCCTTGGCGCAGGCCGCGGCGGTGCCGGGTGACGATGAACAGCGCGTAGTCGATGCCGACGCCGAGCCCGATGAGCAGGCCGAGCATGGGCGCGAAGTCGGCGACGGTCATGGCATGGCTCAGCAGGCCTATGCCGGCGTACGCGGTGCCGACGGAGACCACCGCGGTGACGATGGGCAGGATGCTGGCGGCGAGCGAGCCGAAGGCGAGGAAGAGGACGACGGCCGCGACGACCACCCCGACGATCTCGCTGAGGTGCGCGGAGCCGGTCTCGGTGAGCGCGGCGGCGCTGCCGCCGACCGCGACCTGGAGTCCGTCCGCGGAGGCGGCTCTCGCGGTGTCGACGACGGCCCGCGCCTGGGCCTCGGGGATCTCGTCGGCGGGCCGGTCGAAGGCGACCCAGGCGTAGGCGGTGTGCCCGTCGGCGCTGATCTGCGCGCCGCCGTCACGGCCGTACGGGCTGGTCACGGAGGCCACGCCGGGGAGCTTCGCGACCGCGCCGAGGGCCTTGGACAGGCGCTGCTGTACGTCGGGGGCGCGCACGGATCCGGTGTCGGTGCGCCAGACGACCGTGTCGGTGTCGCCGCCGAGGCCGCCGTGGAATCCGGCGTCGAGCAGGGCGGTGGCGCGGCCGGACTCGGTGCCCGGGACCTCGTAGTCGTTGGAGTACGCGGAGCCGGCGACGGCGGTGGCGGCCGTGGCGCCGCCGAACGCGAGGAGCCAGAGCAGGACGGCGACGAGGCGGTGCCTGATGCACCACCGTGCGATGGCTGCCAACGAATGTGCTCCCTGGATGGTTCGTGGATCTTTGCCCGGGAACAGCCGGTACGACGGACGACGTGAACAGCCCGCGAAGCTTGAACAGCCCGCAAAGAACGCATGACCTCTACGCGCTGCAACTCTGACAGCGAATAGTGATCGTTTGCCCGTTTCGTGGGGTTACTCACAAGGCGGGCACAGGGGCGGACCGGGGGGCGGCTTCGGGAGCGGGCGCGGGGCCGTGCGTACAGGAGGCCCAGGGGCCCCTTCCGTCACTTGCGGCGGGTGCAGGTGACGAGCAGGTCCTCGGCGCCGTCGCCCCGGAAGGCGAGGCTCAGCACGCCCTTGCTGTAGGCGGCCTCGACGGCGGTGCCGATGCTCGACCAGCCGCCGGAGAGCGTGAGGAGCTCGGAGAACGACCGGGAGACCTTCTCCGGCATGCTGGTCAGCGTGAAGGCTTCCTGCTCCTCGGACTCCGCGTCGCCCGTCGGGGCGTCGGTGCTCACCGAGAGCACGGCGCCGTCAAGCATCCACTGACCGGACAATCCACCCCATTGGGTGACAGACCAGTGGCCATCGGGATTGACCGTCAGGACGCCCTGGTGGTTCTGGTTGGAGCGGTAGGCCCACTCGCCCTTCACGAACGCCTTCAGCGCCTGCTTGCGGGGCCCCTCCGCCGCGCCCGCGCCGGTGCACGCGGACACCGCACTGGCCGCCGTCCCCAGCGCCAGATACCGCAGCGCCGTCCGGCGCCCGAGCACTCTCACCGCTTCTCGCCCGTCCACGCTCGGCACCCTATAGACGTTCCGGAACGAGGTCACCCGGCAGGAGGGTTTGATTCCGCGCCACCGTGGCACATGACTCGGCCCCCGCATCCCAGGGGATACGGGGGCCGAGTCGTACACGTACTACGTACGTAAGAAGCCGCCGGGGATCAGCCCTCGCTGACGCCCAGCTTCTCCAGGATGAGCTCCTTGACGCGGGCCGCGTCCGCCTGGCCGCGGGTGGTCTTCATGACCGCGCCGACCAGGGCGCCGACGGCCTGCACCTTGCCGCCGCGGATCTTGTCCGCGATGGCCGCGTTGCCCGCGATGGCCTCGTCGACGGCCGCGCCGAGCGCGCCCTCGTCCGAGACGACCTTCAGGCCGCGCTTCTCGACGACCGTGTCCGGGTCGCCCTCGCCCGCGAGGACGCCCTCGATGACCTGGCGTGCCAGCTTGTCGTTGAGGTCGCCCGCGGCCACGAGCGCCGCCACCCGGGCGACCTGCGCCGGGGTCACGGGCAGCTCGTCCAGGGCCACGCCCTGCTCGTTGGCGTTACGGGCCAGCTCGCCCATCCACCACTTGCGGGCGGCCGCGGCGTCCGCGCCCGCCTCGATGGTGGCGACGATCGGGTCGACCGCGCCCGCGTTGAGGATCGACTGCATGTCGTGCTCGGAGACGCCCCACTCCTCGCGGAGCCGGTTGCGGCGCACCCGGGGCAGCTCGGGCAGCCCCTTGCGGAGCTCCTCGACCCATTCGCGGGCCGGGGCGACCGGGACGAGGTCGGGCTCCGGGAAGTACCGGTAGTCCTCGGCGTTGTCCTTGATGCGGCCCGAGGTGGTGGAGCCGTCGTCCTCGTGGAAGTGACGGGTCTCCTGCACGATCGTGCCGCCGGACGAGAGCACCGCCGCGTGGCGCTGGATCTCGAAGCGGGCCGCGCGCTCGACCGAGCGCAGCGAGTTGACGTTCTTCGTCTCGCTGCGGGTGCCGAACTTCTCGGTCCCGTTGGGGCGCAGCGACAGGTTCACGTCGCAGCGCATCTGGCCCTTGTCCATCCGGGCCTCGGAGACGCCGAGCGCCTTGATGAGCTCGCGCAGCTCGGCGACGTACGCCTTGGCGACCTCGGGGGCCCGCTCGCCCGCGCCCTCGATCGGCTTGGTGACGATCTCGATGAGCGGGATGCCCGCGCGGTTGTAGTCCAGGAGCGAGTGCGAGGCGCCGTGGATGCGGCCGGTGGCACCGCCGACGTGCGTCGACTTACCGGTGTCCTCCTCCATGTGGGCGCGCTCGATCTCCACGCGGAAGATCTCGCCGTCCTCCAGCTGGACGTCCAGATAGCCGTTGAAGGCGATCGGCTCGTCGTACTGCGAGGTCTGGAAGTTCTTCGGCATGTCCGGATAGAAGTAGTTCTTCCGGGCGAAGCGGCACCACTCGGCGATCTCGCAGTTCAGCGCGAGGCCGATCTTGATGGCCGACTCGACGCCGATGGCGTTGACGACCGGCAGCGAGCCGGGCAGGCCCAGGCAGGTGGGGCACGTCTGCGAGTTGGGCTCGGCGCCCAGCTCGGTGGAGCACCCGCAGAACATCTTGGTCTTCGTGCCGAGCTCGACATGGACCTCAAGGCCCATGACGGGGTCGTAGGCGGCGAGCGCCGCGTCGTACGACAGGAGTTCAGTGACGGTCACGGTGAAACTTTCCCTCTCAGCCCAGCAGGACGTCGTCGTCGCCGAGGCGCTTCAGCTCGCGGTACAGGATCGCGAGGCCGGTCACGATGGCGGCGGCGGACACGGCAGCGTCGACCAGCTTCAGCGTGTCGTGCTCCAGACGGGCCTTCTTGGCCTGCTTGATCACGCTGAAGGCGCCGAAGGCGGTGGTTCCGATGGACAGGTACGTACCGGACTTGGACTTCTTGAAGCCCTTGGCCTTGGACAGTGCCTTGCTCACAGCGACGGAGCCTCCTCAAGCAGCGGGTGCCCCCACTTTTCCACGAAGGCGGCCTCGACGGCGGCTCCCACCTTGTACAGGCGGTCGTCCTTCAGGGCGGGGGCGATGATCTGCAGGCCGACCGGCAGACCGTCCTCCGGCGCGAGGCCGCAGGGCAGCGACATGGCGGCGTTGCCCGCCATGTTGGTCGGGATGGTGCACAGGTCCGCGAGGTACATCGCCATCGGGTCGTCGGCGCGCTCGCCGATCGGGAAGGCGGTGGTCGGGGTCGTCGGGGAGACGATCACGTCGACCTGCTCGAAGGCCTTCTCGAAGTCCCGCGTGATGAGCGTGCGGACCTTCTGGGCGCTGCCGTAGTACGCGTCGTAGTAGCCGGAGCTCAGCGCGTACGTACCGAGGATGATGCGGCGCTTGACCTCGTCGCCGAAGCCCGCCTCGCGGGTGAGCGCGGTGACGTCCTCGGCCGACTTCGTGCCGTCGTCGCCGACCCGCAGGCCGTAGCGCATGGCGTCGAAGCGGGCCAGGTTGGAGGAGCACTCCGAGGGCGCGATCAGGTAGTACGCGGAGAGCGCCAGGTCGAAGGACGGGCAGTCCAGCTCGACGATCTCGGCGCCGAGCGACTTGAGCAGCTCGACCGACTCGTTGAAGCGCTGGACGACGCCGGCCTGGTAGCCCTCGCCGGAGAACTGCTTGACGACGCCGACGCGCATCCCGGCCACCGAGCCGTTGCGGGCGGCCTCGACGACCGGCGGGACCGGCGCGTCGATGGAGGTCGAGTCGAGCGGGTCGTGCCCGGCGATGACCTCGTGCAGCAGCGCCGCGTCCAGGACCGTACGGGCGCAGGGCCCGCCCTGGTCGAGGGAGGACGAGAAGGCGACCATGCCGTAGCGGGAGACCGCGCCGTAGGTCGGCTTGACGCCGACGGTGCCGGTGACGGCGGCGGGCTGGCGGATGGAGCCGCCGGTGTCCGTGCCGATGGCGAGCGGGGCCTCGTAGGAGGCGAGCGCCGCGGAGGAGCCGCCGCCGGAGCCGCCGGGGATCCGGGTGAGGTCCCACGGGTTGCCGGTCGGGCCGTACGCGCTGTTCTCGGTGGAGGACCCCATGGCGAACTCGTCCATGTTGGTCTTGCCGAGGATGACCACGTCGGCGGCCTTCAGCCGCTTGGTGAGCGTGGCGTCGTACGGCGGGATCCAGCCTTCGAGGATCTTCGAGCCGACCGTGGTGGGAATGCCCTCGGTGGTGAAGATGTCCTTCAGCGCCAGCGGGACGCCGGCCAGCGGGCCGAGCTTCTCGCCCGCCGCGCGCTTGGCGTCGACGGCGCGGGCCTGCGCCAGCGCGCCCTCGCGGTCGACGTGCAGGAAGGCGTGCACCTTCTCGTCGACGGCCTCGATGCGGGCCAGGTGGGCCTCGGTGACCTCGACGGCCGTGAGCTCGCCGGACGCGATCCTCGCGGCGATCTCGGCGGCGGTGAGCTTGATGATGTCCGTCATGTGATTAGTCCTCCCCCAGGATCTGCGGCACCTTGAAACGCTGCTGCTCCTGGGCCGGGGCGCCGGAGAGCGCCTGCTCGGGGGTGAGCGACGGACGGACCTCGTCCGCGCGCATGACGTTGGTCAGCGGCAGCGGGTGGGAGGTCGGGGGTACGTCTTGGTCGGCGACCTCGGAGACGCGGGCGACCGCGCCGATGATGTCGTCGAGCTGTCCGGCGAAGTGGTCCAGCTCTTCGCTCTTCAGCTCCAGACGCGCCAGCCGGGCGAGGTGGGCGACCTCCTCGCGCGTAATGCCAGGCATGCAGCGATCCTCAGGGGTTCGGGTGTGTGTGGTTTGGGGTTGGGGCCTGTCGTCACATTCCCGTCGTCCGCCCGGAGGGCGGGCCCCGCGACGTCTGGTGCGTGCGATCGCAAGGCGCCGGAGCGCCCTCGTGGCGGAGCCACGTGGGCGGTTCGGCAACGCGGCGAGCGTGCGTGCCAGACGTCGCGGGGCAGGCGGGAATGTGACGACAGGCCCCAATCCTATGGGGCCCGGTCGCCACTCGACTAAACGGTTTGCGGGGCGGACGCCGATCACCGTCCGCGCGGCCCCCTCCGCCCTCGCCGCCGCCACGCGCGCGTGCCCGCCGACGCGTCCCCCGATCTGCGGCCGCCGGTCATGTCCCGTTCACGTCACGGGAGGGAAGTCCTGGCTGACTGGGCGAAGTTGTCCAGCCAACTCAGCCGAGAGGACCAGACCCCCCGTGTCCCCCCTCAGAACGGCCGCGGCCCCCGCCGCCACCCTGACCCTCACCTCGCCCGCCCCTCCCCGCGAGGGCGACCGGCTCGCCTTCCACTGGGCCACCGACGCGCCCGACCCGAAGAACTGGATCGGGATCTACGACGGCGACCGCCGCCCCGGCACCGGCTCCGCCCTGGTCTGGTCGTACGTGGCGGCCGCCGCCGGTGACATCACGCTCGACACCGCCGGCCTCGGCGAGGGCGTCTACACCGCGTACCTGCTGGCCAAGGACGGATACGGGATCCTCGCCCGGACAGCGCCCTTCACCGTCGCCGCCCGGCCGCCCGTCGTCCGGCCGCACGCGGTCACCGACGCCTTCACGACCGGCGCGTACGGGCCGGGCGAGCGCGTCTCGGTGGCGCTGGCCCCCCTGTGGATCCGCCCGGCGGGCAACCCGTCCGGCACCCCGTCCTTCCGCCGCCTCTCCGGCGACTCCTGGCTGAACGTGGCCGCCGACGGGACGGTCACCGGCACCGCGCCCGCCCGGCCCGGCGCGCACCCCGGCCGGGTCACGGTCGCGGTCAGGGACAGTGCGGGCGGCTCCGACACGGTCACGGTCCAGGTGCCGGTGCGGCGCGCCGGGGCGAGGCCCAGCCTGACCGTGGCGTCGCTGAACCTGTGGGACGCGGGCGCGCACACCGCCGACGCGCACGAGAAGCTGCTGCGGCTGGCCCTGGGGCAGCGGCTCGACGTGGTGGCGCTCCAGGAGTCCGCCGCGACCTCGGCCGGGACCCTCGCCCGCGCCCTGGGCTGGCATGCCTATGACACGGCGGCCGGGGTCGGGCTGCTCAGCCGCTTCCCGCTCGACGACGCCTCGGCGCCGGTCGCGGACGTGCCCGCGATCGCCGCCACCCTGCGGCTGCCCGGCGGCCGGGCGGTACGGGTGTGGGCCGCGCAGCTCGACGAGGCCGGGTACGGCCCGTACGCGCTGCGCGACGGGCGCTCCCCCGCCGAGGTCGAGGCGGCCGAGCTGAAGAGCACGCGCCACCGGCAGGCCACGGCGCTGCTGGCCGCGATGGAGAAGGACCTGGCGTCCCGGCGCACCCCCGTCCTCCTCGCCGCCGGGCTCGCCTCGCCCTCGCACCTGGACCGGGGCGCCCGGCTGCGCTGGCCGGTCACCGTGGCGCTGGCCGCCGCCGGGCTGCGCGACGCCCACCGCGAGGCGCACCCACGTCCGGCGCGCGAACCGGGGGCCACCTGGTCGCCGGTGCGGCCCGACGAGCCGCAGGACCGTATCGACCAGGTCCAGTACGCCGGGCCGCTCCGGGTCGAGGCCGCGCACACGCTCTGCACGGGCTGGCCCCGGCCGGTGCCGGACACCGCCGCCAACGGCTGGCCGTCCGACCACGCCGCCCCGGCCGTCACCTTCACCCTCCACTGAGCTCGCGCCACCCGAGCTTTCGCCATCTGAGCTTTCGCCACCCGAGCTTTCGAAGGACACCGCTGACATGACTCCGCTGAGCCGCCGCGCCTTCGTGGGCGCGTCCGCCGCGACCGCCGCCGCCGCTGCCGTCGGCCTGCCCGAAGCCGCCGCCACCGCGGCGCATCCCCAGGGCAGCGTCGAGGACGTGAAGCACGTAGTGATCCTCATGCAGGAGAACCGCAGCTTCGACCACTACTTCGGCACCCTCTCCGGCGTCCGCGGCTTCGACGACCGCCAGGCGCTGACCCTCCCCGGCGGCGACTCCGTCTTCCGCCAGCCGAGCCCGGGCCGCGCCGACGGCTTCGTCCTGCCGTTCCGGATGGACACCACCAAGTACAACGCGCAGAACGCGGGCGGCCTGCCGCACGACTGGGGCACCGGCCACACCGCGATCAACGGCGGCGCGATGAACAAGTGGGTCGCCGCCAAGGGCGAGCGCACCATGGGTTACTTCACCCGCGAGGACATCCCCTACCAGTACGCACTCGCCGACGCGTTCACGCTCTGCGACGGCTACTTCTGCTCGCAGGCCGGGCCCACCGACCCCAACCGGCTGTACCTGTGGTCGGGCACCTGCGGCCCCGGCAAGGACGGCACGACCGGCCCCTGGACGGACAACACCCCGGTCACCGACAACCCGGTCGCGGACTGGACGACGTACGCCGAGCGCCTCCAGACGGCCGGGGTGAGCTGGCGCGTCTACCACAACCCCGGCAAGGACGACCGGACCGGCGACTACGACGACAACGGGCTCTCGTACTTCAAGCAGTTCCACGCCTTCCCCGAGGACGACCCCCGGTACGTCAACGCGATGACGAAGTTCGACCTCACCGCGTTCGACCGGCACTGCAAGGACGGCACGCTGCCGACCGTGTCGTGGCTGGTGGCGCCGTACCTCTTCTGCGAACACCCGGCCGCCAGCCCCGACTACGGGGCGCACTGGGTGAACACCGCCCTCCAGTCGCTGTTCGCCAACCCCGAGGTGTGGAAGCACACGGTCTTCCTGCTCATGTACGACGAGAACGACGGCTACTTCGACCATGTGCCGCCGCCGTTCCCCGAGCCGGGCACTCCCGACGAGTTCGCCGGGGGGCGGCCCATCGGGCTCGGCAACCGGGTGCCGCTGTGGGCGATATCGCCCTGGTCGCGCGGTGGCTGGGTCAACTCTCAGGTGTTCGACCACACTTCGGTCCTGCGCTTCCTGGAGGTGGTCACCGGGGTGCGCGAGCCCAACATCTCGGACTGGCGCCGGGCCGTCTGCGGCGATCTGACCAGCTGCTTCGACTTCACCCACCCGGACTACTCGATTCCGGAGCTGCCCGACACCACGGCCCTGATGGCGAAGGCGGACGCGGGCAACGCGCTGCCCGCGGTGCGGCTGCCGGGCAACGGCGCCCAGTCCATGGCCACCCAGGAGCCGGGCACGCGCCCGCACCGCCCGCTGCCGTACCGCCCGTGGGCGGACGTCTCGGTGGACCGGGTCTCCGGCAAGGTCACCTGTACGCTCGCCAACCACGGGAGCGAGACCTTCCACTTCCTGGTGCTGCCGAACGCCCTGAAGCCCTTCACCGGCACGCCGTTCACGGTGGCTCCCGGGGCGCGCGCCACGTACGTCTGGGACACCGCCGGGACGGACGGCCGCTACGACTTCGCGGTGCACGGCGCGGACGGCTTCCTGCGGCGCTTCTCCGGCACCGTCCTGCGGGCGGGCCGCGAGGCGGGAGCGGCAGTGCCGTCGGCCACGGCGGCGCTGCGCGGCACCCGGCCGGAGCACGCCTCGGTGGAGCTGCGGTTCGCCAACTCCGGTGACACGGCGACCGCGTTCACCGTCACCGCCGACGACGACGCGCGGGGCGCGCGCACGGTCTGGGTGGGCCCGCACGGCCACGGCTCGCTCAACTGCCGTGTCCTGAAGGGCCGCTACGACGTTACGGTGACGTCGGACGCGGGCACCCGGTTCGTCCAGCGGTACGCGGGCACGGTCCACGCGGGCTGAGCACCGCGCGGTCGGGCGCGCCGGGTCACTGGACCGGCGTGCCCGACGGCTCCTCGGCCGCGGCGGCGGACCTGGCCGCCGCCTCCAGGTCGGCGGGGCGCTGCCAGCCGCGTGAACCGCGGGCGAGCAGCCAGGCGGTGGCCTCGGCGGGCGGCATCGCGGCGGCGACCAGCCAGCCCTGGACGGCGTCGCACCCCAGGTCGCGCAGCCGCTCCCAGGTCTCGTCGTCCTCGACGCCCTCGGCGACGACGAGCAGACCGAGCGAGTGGGCGAGGTCGAGGGTGCAGCGGACGATCTCGGCGTCCTCGTTGTCGACGGCGAGGCGGGCCACGAAGGAGCGGTCGATCTTGAGCTCGCTGACCGGCAGCCGGCGCAGGTGCACCAGCGACGAGTACCCGGTGCCGAAGTCGTCCAGGGACATCTTCACGCCGTGGCCGGTCAGGCCCGCCAGGGTGTCGGCGGCCCGCTGCGGGTCCTCCAGGAGGACGTGCTCGGTTATCTCCAGCTGGAGGGCGCCCGCCGGGACCCCGTGCCGGGCGAGGCGGGCCGCCACCGCACCCGCGAAGCCCGGGGTGTGGACGTCGCGCGGCGACACGTTGACCGCGACCGGGACGGTGAGCCCCTGCGCCCGCCACCGGGCGACCTGGGCGAGCGCGGTCTCCAGGACGTACTCGGTCAGGTGCGGCATCAGGCCCGAGGACTCCGCGATGGCGATGAACTCGTCGGGAGGGACCCGGCCGCGCTCCGGGTGCACCCAGCGCACCAGGGCCTCGAGCCCGGCCACCTGGCCGTCGAAGCGGACCTTGGGCTGGTAGTGGAGCTCCACGTCGCCCGCGTCGAGCGCGCGCCGCAGATCGCCCAACAGGCCCAGCCGGTCGGGGGTGTTGGAGTCCCGCTTCGACTCGTACACCTCCACGCCCGTGCGGTCCCGCTTGGCCTGGTACATCGCCACGTCCGCCCGGCGCAGCAGGCCTTCCGCGTCCAGCGCGTGGTCGGGGTAGACGGCGACGCCCGCGCTGGCCTCCAGGACCAGCGTGAGCCCGTCCAGGTCGAGCGGCGAGGAGAGCTCGGCGACCAGGCCGCGGGCTATCCGCATGGTGCTGGTCGCGGAGTCCGCCACGGGCAGCAGGACGGCGAACTCGTCGCCGCCGAGCCGGGCCGCCTCGGCGCCGCGCGGCAGGGCGAGCCGCAGCCGTTCGGCTATCTGGAGGAGCAGCCGGTCCCCGGCGAGGTGGCCGAGGGTGTCGTTGACCGAGCGGAACCGATCCATGTCGATCAGGACGAGGGCGGCCCGGTTGCCGGGGCCCTCGGCCTCCTCCAGGGCCGCCCAGGTGCGCTCCAGGAGCCACTGGCGGTTGGGCAGCCCGGTGAGCGGGTCGCGCAGCTGCTCCTCGGCGCGGGCGCGGGCGATCCACAGCGTGGAGTCGAGGGCGATCAGCGGGACCGCGAAGAGCGGCAGCAGGACCGGCAGGGCCATCGCGACCACGCAGATGAGCGGGGCGATGCCGAGCAGGGCGACCGCGACGAGGCCCTGCCGCAGCAGGGCCGTCCGGGCGACCGTGGGCAGTCCGCCGCCGCGCGGCGCCAGCGCGTACCAGAGCAGTATCCGGGTGACCACCAGATACGTTCCGGCGGCCAGGACCACCACCGGGGCCGAGGAGACGGTCCACTCGGTGGGCCACCAGGGTGAGCGGACGCTGGGATGGTGGCCGAAGACCGCGAGCACCAGCGCGGCCGCGCCGATGCCGAGGATGTCGACCGCGCCGTGCAGCACGCCCTGGCGCCAGCGGTGCCGGCGGGCCGCGCCGACCAGCACCACCACCGCCATGGAGACGAGCCCGGCCGGCACCCAGCCGTACAGGAGCAGCACGGCGAGGGTGAGGGCGGCGCCGGAGCCGGTGCCGCCCCACCAGCGGTCGCGCCCGAGCGCGACCAGATGACCCACGATGATCCCGGTGAGGACGGCCAGCGCCCAGCCCGTGGTGGAGCCGGGGAAGAGGGCGTCGCCCGTGTCGAGGGCCCGGTAGAACCCCACGGCCAGGGCGAAAGCGGCGGTCCCGAGGACGCCGGCGGTCAGCCTGGAGGAGAATCCCGCGAACCCGCGCAGCCGTGCGGCCGGGGCGGTGCTCTCGGTCGGTTTCATTCCCGTCCCTCTCACAGCCGGCGGTGCCGATGCCACGCGATGGCCCCTCTGTCATGCCACCACGACCGGGAACTCCCCCAAGCTCCCCGTTTCAGCCGTGCACGACTGGCGCTCATCACAACAGTAGGCCGCGGAAGGCTCCGACGGGCAGCGGTCTACAGCTCTTGCCCGAATGCGACCTGGGCACCTCGATCCGTCTGCTATGCGCTGAACGGGTGACCCGGTGCCGTCCGAGAGGAGCCTTCCACTCCTCTTATTCCCCCTCTTCAGCGCTCGGCACAGCCGCTTCGCGAGCAGCCTCGGGACCCTGTTCCAGCAGGACAGCGAACCCGTCCTCGTCGAGAACCGGAACCTTCAGCTGCATCGCCTTGTCGTACTTCGAACCAGGGCTGTCCCCGACGACGACGAACGACGTCTTCTTGGAAACGGAACCGGTTACCTTCGCTCCACGGCTCTGGAGCGCTTCTTTCGCGCCATCTCTGGTGTGGTGGGCCAGCGTTCCGGTCACCACGACCGTCAGCCCCTCCAGCGGACGCGGGCCCTCGTCCTCGCCGGAGCCCTCCTCCTCCATGCGGACGCCCGCGGCCTTCCACTTGCGCAGGATCTCGCGGTGCCACTCCTCCTCGAACCACTGCTTCAGGGAGGCCGCGATGGTCGGGCCGACGCCCTCGACGGCCGCGAGCTCCTCCTCGGTGGCCTGTTCGATGCGCTCGACGGAACGGAACTCGCGAGCCAGCGCCTCGGCGGCGACCGGGCCGACATGACGGATCGACAGACCGGTGAGGATCCGGGCCAGCGGGCGCTCCTTGGCGGCCGCGATGTTCTCCAGCATCGAGACCGCGTTCTTGCGCGGCTCGCCGTTCATATTGGCGAAGACCAGGGCGACCTTCTCCTCGCCGGTCTTGGGGTCGCGCTTGGGCAGCCCGCTGTCCTGGTCCAGGACGTACGCCTTGATGGGCAGCAGCCGGTCCATGGTCAGGTCGAACAGGTCGCCCTCGTCGAGCAGCGGCGGCTCGGACGGCTCCAGCGGCTTGGTGAGGGCCGCGGCGGCGACATAGCCGAAGTTCTCGATGTCCAGGCACTTGCGGCCCGCGAGGTAGAACAGCCGCTCGCGCAACTGGGCGGGGCACGACTGCGCGTTGGGGCAGCGCAGGTCGATGTCGCCCTCCTTCATGGGCCGCAGCGCGGTGCCGCACTCCGGGCACTCGGCGGGCATCACGAACTCCCGCTCGGTGCCGTCCCGCAGGTCCGTGACGGGACCCAGGATCTCCGGGATGACGTCACCGGCCTTGCGCAGCACCACCGTGTCGCCGATGAGGACGCCCTTGGCCTTGACCACGTCCTGGTTGTGCAGGGTGGCGAACTCGACCTCGGAGCCCGCCACGGTCACCGGCTCCACCTGCGCGTACGGCGTGACGCGGCCGGTGCGGCCGACGCCGACGCGGATGTTGACCAGCTTGGTGTTGACCTCCTCCGGCGCGTACTTCCAGGCGATCGCCCAGCGCGGGGCGCGCGCGGTGGAGCCGAGGCGGCCCTGGAGGGGGATCTCGTCGAGCTTGACGACGACGCCGTCGATCTCGTGCTCCACCGAGTGGCGGTTCTCCCCGAAGTACGCGATGAACTCCCGCACTTCGTCCAGCGAGCCGACCACCTTGTTGTGCTGGGCGGTGGGCAGGCCCCACTCGCGCAGCAGCTCGTACGCGTGCGAGAGGCAGTCGATGGTGAAGCCGTCGCGCGCGCCGATGCCGTGCACCACCATGTGGAGCGGGCGGGTGGCGGTGACCTTGGGGTCCTTCTGGCGCAGCGAACCGGCCGCCGCGTTGCGCGGGTTGGCGAACGGCTTGTCGCCCGCCTCCACCAGACGCGCGTTCAGCCCCTCGAAGGCCTCCATCGGGAAGTAGACCTCGCCCCGGATCTCGACCAGGTCGGGGACGCGGTCGCCCTTGAGGCGGTCGGGGATGTCCGCGATCGTACGGACGTTGGGCGTGATGTCCTCGCCGGTGCGGCCGTCGCCACGGGTGGCGGCGCGGGTCAGCCGCCCGTGCTCGTACGTCAGGTTGACCGCGAGGCCGTCGACCTTCAGCTCGCACAGGTAGTGGTACGCGGAGGTGCCGACGTCCTTGGCGACGCGCTCGGCCCAGGCGGCCAGCTCCTCGTCGTCGAAGGCGTTGTCGAGCGACAGCATCCGCTCGCGGTGCTCCACCGAGGCGAAGTCCGTCTCGTACGCCCCCGCGACCTTCTGGGTCGGCGAGTCCGGCGTGCGCAGCTCCGGATACTCCTCCTCCAGGGCCTCCAGGCCGCGCAGCAGCTTGTCGAACTCGCCGTCGCTGATGACCGGCTGGTCCTTCACGTAGTACCGGAAGCGGTGCTCCTCGACCTGCTCGGCGAGGAGCGCGTGCTTCTCCCGTGCGTCCGCGGGCACCACGTCGTTCTGTTCGCCAGCCACTGTCATGTCCTCCCGTTTCCCGTCTTCCCCGTCACTCAGGGTTGTCCGCGAGCGATCTCGCCGCCCGGACGCAGTGCGCGAGGGCCGCGCGGGCATACGCCGGCGAGGCGCCCGCGAGACCGCACGACGGGGTGACCACCACGGACTCGGCGAGAGTCCCCGGATGCAGCCCCAACCTGCGCCACAACGTCCTGACACCCATGACGCTACCGGCAGGGTCTGACAATGGGCCGTCGGTGCCGCCGACCACTCCGGCGAACAGCCGGGTGCCGCTCTCCACCGCCTCGCCGATCACGTCGTCGTCACGCTCGGTGAGCAGCGAGAAGTCGAACGAGACGGCGGCGGCGCCGGCGCGCCGCAGCAGGGCGAACGGCACGTCGGGCGCGCAGGAATGGACGACGACGGGGCCGTCGTGGACCGCGACGACGTCCCGCAGGGCCGACTCGACGACCTGCCGGTCGACCGCGCGGTAGGTGCGGTAGCCGCTGGCGGTCCTGACCTGCCCGCGCAGCACGGCGGTGAGCGACGGCTCGTCGAGCTGGAGCAGGATCCGCGCGCCCGGCACCCGGCGGCGCACGTCCGCCAGGTGGGCGCGCAGGCCCTCGGCGAGCGAGCCGGCCAGGTCCCGGCAGGCGCCCGGGTCGCCGAGCGAGGCCTCGCCGCCCCGCAGCTCCAGGGCGGCGGCGAGCGTCCACGGCCCGACCGCCTGGACCTTGAGCGGACCCTCGTACCCCTGGGTGAACTCCTCCAGGGCGTCCAGGTCCTCGCCCAGCCAGGAGTGGGCCCGCCGGGTGTCGCGGCCCGGCCGGTCCCCGAGCCGCCAGCCGCTGGGCTCCACGCGCGCGTACATCTCGACGAGCAGCCCGGCGGTGCGGCCGATCATGTCGGCGCCGGGGCCGCGCGCGGGCAGTTCGGGCAGGAACGGGAAGTCGCCGGCCGAGCCGTCTGCCCCGATGAGGGAGCCGGTGACGGTCTTGGCGGCCTCGCGCGCGTCGCCGCCGGGCATGGAGCCCACGCCGGTGGCCGCGCCCCAGGGGAAGTCGCTGACGGCGTCGCTCATCGGCCCGGCCGCACCGTCAGGTCGTTGACCTCGGCGTCGCGCGGCAGGTCGATCGCCATGAGGATCGTGGTCGCCACCGACTCGGGGTCGATGAACTTCGCCGGGTCGTACTCCTTGCCCTCCTGCGAGTGCACCTTGGCCTGCATGGGGCTGGCGGTGCGGCCCGGGTAGACGGAGGTGACGCGCACCCCGCCCGCGTGCTCCTCCTGGCGCAGCGAGTCCGCGAGCGCCTTCAGGCCGTGCTTGGAGGCGGCGTACGCACCCCACTCGGCGTGCGCGTTGAGCCCGGCGCCGGAGTTCACGAACACGACATGGCCGCGCGCGGCGCGCAGCTGGGGCAGGAACAGCCGGGTGAGCTCGGCGGGCGAGATCAGGTTGGCGTTGAGCTGCTGGTGCCAGGTCTTGGGGCGCAGGTCACCGATGGGGCCGAGGTCGACGACGCCCGCGATGTGCAGGAGGGAGTCGAGGTGGTCCGGCATCGGCTGCATGCCGAGCGACTTGGAGATGCGGTCCGGGTCGGCGAGGTCGGCGACGAGGGTGCGGGCGCCGGGGAGCTGCCCGGCGAGCTCCTTGGCGCGCCCGGCGTCGCGCGCGAGCAGCACGAGTTCGTCGCCGCGCTCGTGCAGTCGCCGCGCGACCGCCGCGCCGATGCCGGAGCCTGCCCCAGTGATCAGGTGTGTAGCCATACCCGACATGCTCGCACTACTGGATGCCCGCCGACTCCTCCAGGTAGGCGAGGGCGGAGACCGCGTCCTCCGCGAAGAAGACCAGGTCAGTCAGGGGCAGCGGCAGGAAGCCCTCGTCGTCCATGCGGCGGAACTGCACCTTGAGGCCGTCGTAGAACCCCGCGGTGTTCAGCAGCACCACCGGCTTGGTGTGCTTGCCGTGCTTCTTCAGCTCCAGGATCTCGGTGGCCTCGTCGAGGGTGCCGGTGCCGCCGACCATGATGACGACGGCGTCGGCCCGGTCGAGGAGCAGCGCCTTGCGCTCCGCGAGGTCCTTGGCGATGACCATCTCGTCGGCGTTGGCGCGGGCCTTGGCCGCCAGGAAGTCGACGGAGACACCGACGAGCCGTCCGCCCGCCTCCTGCACGCCGTCCGCGACGACCTTCATCAGACCGCTCTCGGAGCCGCCCCACACGAGGGTGTGGCCGCCCTTGCCGAGCAGCTCGGCGAACTCACGGGCGGGGCGGGTGTAGCGGTCGTCGAGGTCGGCGGCGGAGAGGAAGACGCAGATGTTCATGGCTCAACCGTACGCCGGGAGCCCTTCGCCACTCGAACGGGTGAACAGTGTCCCGAACGGCGAATCGGGGGAACAAGCAGCGGGCGATGGGCCGTTGAGCGGGCATGACTACGACGATTCACACGATCCTCGCCGAGCCCACCGGCGCCGCGACACCCCCGCCGGGCCCGCCGCCGCCGTACGACCCGGACCACCTCGTCTCGGCCGAGGCCGCCAGGGAGGGCGCGCTCCGCGTCCGGGTGGTGCGGGACGGGCAGGTGCTCGCCGACAGCACCCGCCCGCTGCTGGTGCGCGAGGACGGCCTGCCCGTCCGCTACTACCTGCCGCCCGAGGACGTCCGCCTGGATCTGCTGAGCGCGTCGGACACCCGGACCACATGCCCGTACAAGGGAGTTGCCGCGTACTGGTCGCTGCCGGACGCGCCGGACATGGCCTGGGCCTATCACGAGCCGCTGGCGGCCGTGACGTTGATAAAGGACCACCTGTGCTTCATAGGCACGGAGTCCGACACCGAGCCCGGCGAGGCCCTCGCGGCGGACTAGGCCAGCGCTTCGGTACGCCGCGTGGTGGTCGCGATCGTCGCCGACCCCACGACACGCGTGCCGTCGTAGAGCACGATCGCCTGGCCGGGTGCGACGCCGCGCACCGGCTCGGCGAAGCTCACCACGAGCTCGCCGTCCACCGGCTCCGCCGTCACCGCCGTCTCGCCGCCGTGGGCCCGCAGCTGGGCGGTGTACGTGCCGGGGCCGGCCGGGGCGTCGCCGCACCAGCGGGGCTTGATCGCGGTCAGGCCGGTGACGTCCAGGGCCTCGACGGGGCCGACGGTGACCGTGTTGTTCACCGGGGAGATGTCCAGGACGTAGCGGGGCTTGCCGTCGGCCGCCGGGTGGCCGATGCGCAGACCCTTGCGCTGGCCGATGGTGAAGCCGTAGGCACCCTCGTGGGAGCCGACCTTGGTGCCGGACTCGTCGACGATGTCGCCCTCGGCCTTGCCGAGCCGCTTGGCCAGGAAGCCCTGGGTGTCGCCGTCCGCGATGAAGCAGATGTCGTGGCTGTCCGGCTTCTTGGCGACGGCCAGGCCCCGGCGCTCGGCCTCGGCGCGGATCTCGTCCTTGGTGGTGAGGGTGTCGCCGAGCGGGAACATCGCGTGGGCGAGCTGCTTCTCGTCCAGGACACCGAGGACGTAGGACTGGTCCTTGGCCATGTCGCTGGCGCGGTGCAGCTCGCGGCTGCCGTCCTCGTTGAGGACGACCGTGGCGTAGTGGCCGGTGCAGACGGCGTCGAAGCCGAGGGCGAGGGCCTTGTCGAGCAGCGCGGCGAACTTGATCTTCTCGTTGCAGCGCAGGCAGGGGTTGGGGGTGCGGCCCGCCTCGTACTCGGCGACGAAGTCCTCGACGACGTCCTCGCGGAAGCGTTCCGCGAGGTCCCAGACGTAGAAGGGAATGCCGATGACATCGGCTGCGCGGCGGGCGTCGCGGGAGTCCTCGATGGTGCAGCAGCCCCGGGCGCCGGTGCGGAAGGACTGCGGGTTCGCGGACAGGGCGAGGTGGACGCCGGTGACGTCGTGGCCCGCCTCGGCGGCGCGGGCGGCGGCGACGGCCGAGTCGACGCCTCCGGACATGGCGGCGAGCACACGGAGGGGGCGCGGGGATGTCTTCGTCATAGCACCCACCAGAGTACGTGGCGTGCGGGGCGGGTGGCTCGCGAGTATCCCGGGCGCGGGGTGCGGGCCGGGCCGCACCCCGCCGGGGGCGTCAGCTCAGCCCCGCCGTCCTCGCCCGCTCCACCGCCGGGCCGATCGCCGTCGCCACCGCCCGGACGTCGGCCTCCGTGGAGGTGTGGCCGAGGGAGAAGCGCAGGGTGCCCCGGGCCAGGTCGGGCGGGGTGCCGGTGGCGAGCAGGACGTGGCTGGGCTGGGCCACGCCCGCCGTGCAGGCGGAGCCGGTGGAGCACTCGATGCCCTGGGCGTCCAGGAGCAGCAGCAGCGAGTCGCCCTCGCAGCCCGGGAAGGAGAAGTGCGCGTTCGCCGGGAG
This sequence comes from Streptomyces sp. TLI_146, assembly GCF_002846415.1. NCBI lineage: Bacteria > Bacillati > Actinomycetota > Actinomycetes > Kitasatosporales > Streptomycetaceae > Streptomyces > Streptomyces sp. TLI_146. The sequence goes on along the minus strand of NZ_PJMX01000001.1, from coordinate 6,228,389 downwards.
GCGGCCGCCGGGGGCCGGGTCACCGCCCAGGATCGCGTCCGGGACCGCCTCGCGGACCGCGTCGACCAGCTGGTCGCGCAGGCCCCCGACCTCCCGGGCGAAGTCGGCGCGGCGCTCGGCGGCCAGCCGGCCCGCCACCGCGAAGGCGGCGATCGCCGGGACGTCCAGCGTGCCGGAGCGCACATGGCGCTCCTGGCCGCCGCCGTGCAGCACGGGCACGGGGGTGTACTCACGGCCGAGCAGCAGCGCGCCGATGCCGTACGGGCCGCCGATCTTGTGGCCCGAGACCGTCATCGCGGCCAGACCCGACGCGGCGAAGTCGACGTCGAGCTGGCCCACGGCCTGCACCGCGTCGGCGTGCAGCGGCACGTCGAACTCGCGCGCCACGGCGGCGAGTTCGGCCACCGGCAGGACCGTGCCGATCTCGTTGTTGGCCCACATGACGGTGGCCAGGGCCACGTCGGAGGGGTCGCGCGCGATCGCCTCGCGCAGGGCTTCGGGGTGCACCCGCCCGTACCGGTCGACGGGGAGGTACTCGACCGTCGCGCCCTCGTGCTCGGCGAGCCAGTGGACCGCGTCGAGCACGGCGTGGTGCTCGACGGGGCTGGCCAGGACCCGGACCCGGCGCGGGTCGGCGTCGCGGCGGGCCCAGTACAGGCCCTTGACGGCGAGGTTGTCGGCCTCGGTGCCGCCGGCCGTGAAGACGACCTCGCTGGGCCGCGCGCCGAGTGCCTCGGCGAGCTCCTCGCGGGCCTCCTCGGCGGTTCGTCGGGCCCGGCGTCCGGCAGCGTGCAGCGAGGACGCGTTGCCGGTGGCGGTGAGCTGGGCGGTCATCGCCTGGACCGCCTCCGGGAGCATCGGGGTGGTCGCGGCGTGGTCGAGGTAAGCCATGGTGGGCCCGATTCTACGAGCCACCCGGACCGGCCTCAGGCGCCGAGCCCCCAGGAGACGGTTCCGTCGGCCATCGCCAGGGCCGCGAGGACCGCGAGGTCGGCGAAGCCGAGGGCGAGTCCGAGCCAGGCGCGGCCGCGTCGGGTGGTGCGGTACCGCAGGGCGAGGCCGGCGAGCACGATGGCCATCGGGCCGAGCACGACGTTCATGACCAGCAGGCCGAGCAGACCGAGGACGAAGGCGGCGACGGCCATGCCGTCGGCGTCCTTGTCACGGACACGGCGGCGGTTCAGGACGAGTTCCATGGTCAGGCCCTCCGGTGCGACGAGAAGCGTTCACGTACGGCGAAGACGATCAGCCAGAGCCCGATGGCGCCGGCGGCGACGAGGGTGACCGGGAGCGGGAGGTGCGCCGCTGAGCCCAGCACGACCCCCAGCAGGAGGAGGGCTGCGACGAGGAAAAGCATGGGGTGCCTCTCTTGGTCTCGTTTCGGATCAATCGTTTTGGATCAGTCGTTTTGGACCAGTCGCTCTTGGAGTCCGTTGCGGAGTCCGCCGTTCAGAGTACGACTGTTCACTGACTACCCAGTCTAGCCTTTCCAAAATCAGCGAACAGCTGTTTACTGAGTGGAATGAGCCACACTCTCGGGATCCGACAGGCCCAGAAGCAGAAGACGCGTCAGGCCCTCCTGGACGCGGCACTCGGGCTGTTGGAGCACCAGAGCCTCAGCAGCCTGGGCCTTCGCGAGGTCACCCGGGCCGTGGGGGTCGCCCCCGCCGCGTTCTACCGGCACTTCAAGGACACCGCCGACCTCGGGGTGGCGTTGGTCGAGGAGGCGCTGGGGAGTCTGCACGAGACGATCCGGGCGGCGATCGTGACGACCGGCGGGAGCGAGGAGCGCATCGACCGGGCGGTGGCCTTGATCGCCACGCACGTACGGGCGCACCCGGCGCACGTCCGCTTCATCGCGCGGGAGCGGCACGGCGGGGTGGCGCCGGTGCGGGCCGCCATCGGCGTGCAGTTGCGGCGGTTCGCCGACGAGGTGGCCGAGGCGCTGGGCGCGGACCCCGAGTCGCAGGGGTGGAGCGCGGCCGATCTGCGGATGCTGGCCGGGGTCTATGTCGACCACATGGTGATGACGGCGTCGGCGATCCTGGAGGCGGGCGCGGGTGCGGACCCGGACGGCGGCGACGAGGCGGCGCGGCGGGCCGAGGAGGCCGTACTGGCCACCGCGCGGCGGCAGTTGAGGCTGGTCACGCTGGGCCGCCGCCACTGGCTGGACTGAGAGCTCGGCTGAGAACTCGGCTGAGAGCTCGACTGAGAGCTGAGCGGAGGGCGGCGGCCCGGCGGAGGGGCGTACGGGTTACGGCGTGCGCAGGGCGCGGGCCAGCTGGCGGGACTGGGCGACCAGGCGGTCGGCGCTGTCCCAGACCTCGGCGTCCTCCTCCAGGAAGCCGCCGGCCAGGTTGCGGGTGGTGATGGAGACCCGCAGCGGGCCGGGTGCCGGGCGGCAGCGGATGTGCGCGGTCAGCTCGACCGTGGGCGTCCAGCCGGTCAGGCCCATCTCGAACGCGGTCGGCGGGAGGGCGTCGACGGCGAGCAGCAGCGAGTACGGGTCGGGGTCGCGGCCGTCGGCCAGGCCGAACCAGCCGCGCATCTCCCCCTTGCCCGAGGGGGCGCCGACCGCCCAGCCGAGGGTGGTCGGGTCGAGCTTCAGCATCAGCCGCTCGGTGATGGCCGAGCTGCCCGGGATCGGGGCGGGGGCGTCGGCCGGGCCGAGGCAGTGCTCGATCGGCGGGATCGCCGGCGGCTTGGCCGTGGTGCGCACGTCGTCCGGGAGGGCGTCCAGGTCGCCGTACGAGGCGAGGACGCGGATGCGCTCGACCTCGGCGCCGTTCTCGTCGTACTGGAAGAGCGAGGCCTGGCCGGTGGAGAGCGTGCGGCCGGTGCGGACGCGCTGGGTGCGGACGACGGCGGGGCCGGGAGCCGAGGGGGTGAGGTAGTGGGCCGTCACGCTGAAGGGGTCGGCGTGCGGGAGGGCTTGGCCGAGGGTGCGGCCGAGGAGGGCGAGGAGGTATCCGCCGTTCACGGCGTGGATGATCGTCCACCCCGCCGAGAGGTGGGCGTCGTAGACGCCGTCTTCGTCTTCGCGCGGGGTGACGGCGGTGTCCCGGTCGAACTCGCTGTCCCCGATCGTTGCCTGTGCCATGCGGCCACGGTACACGGGTACGTTACTGAGCGGTAGCTTTTTTTGCCCCGCCCCGCCCCTTCCCTAAACCCTCCGGGGGTGGGTGGTGGGCTGAGGTGGTCTCCCGGGGGCTACGCCCCCGGCCCCCGCTTGCGGGGCCTGCGGCCCCTGCACCCCGCTTCCTCGTTCGTCTGCGGGCCGGTGGCCGGTTGCTCGCGCAGTTCCCCGCGCCCCTAAAGATGCCGCTCCGCGGCAATCCCCTGGGCGGCCCGCAGGGGCGCTTTTAGGGGCGCGGGGAACTGCGCGACCAGCCACCCACCCACCCGCAGACGAACACCGGGCCCCGCCAGGGCCTACTCCTCCGCCGCCGCGCTCCTCCGGTTCCATGCCCTCGGCGCGCGCCAGTGGTACCGCATCGCCGCCAGGCGGAGCAGGAACGCCGTGATGATGGCGGCGCCGCTCGTCGCCGCGTTCAGGGTGTCGAAGCGGATGCAGAGGGCCACGATCGTGGCGCCCACGATCGCCGGGACCGCGTACAGGTCGCGGTCCCAGCGGAGCAGGGACGGGACCTCGTTGGCCAGGATGTCGCGCAGGACGCCGCCGCCGACCGCCGTGGCCAGGCCCAGGGCCGCGGACGAGGTGAGGCCGAGCCCGTAGTCGTACGCCTTGGTCGTGCCCGTGACGCAGAACAGGCCGAGGCCCGCCGCGTCGAACACGTTGACCGCGTTCTGGGTCCGCTCGACCTCGGGGTGGAGGAAGAACACCAGGACGGCGGCGAGGAGCGGCGTGATGAAGTACCCGAGATCACTGAACGCGGCGGGCGGTACCGCGCCGATGATCAGGTCACGGAACAGCCCTCCGCCCAGCGCGGTGACCTCGGCCAGGACCGCGATGCCGAACACGTCGAAGTTCTTGCGTACGGCGAGCAGCGCGCCGGAGATCGCGAAGACGAAGATTCCGACGAGGTCGAGCGCATGCTGGACGGAGGGGGTGAACAGTTCGTGGAGCACCTGACATTTTTACTCGAAGTTTTCAGCCGGACATGTCCGGTGCTCGCGCTCCCGGCCTGGCCGCCCTACCGGGACCGGCTCACCAGGCCGGCTTGCCCGTCGAGTAGATCCAGGTCTGGAAGAGGTCGTCCAGCTGCTGTCCCGAGATCTTCTCGGCCAGCGCGACGAACTGGGACGTGTTCGCGTTGCCGTACCGGTGGAGCTTCGTCCACGCGGGCAGCAGCTTGAAGAACGCCTGGTCGCCGATGCGCTCGCGGAGCACCTGGAGCGTCAGCGCGCCGCGCCGGTAGACGGCCCCGGCGAACATCGTGTCGCGCTGCGGGTCGGCGACCTTTATCTGCCAGAACGCGTCACCGGCCGGGATCCGGTTGTAGTAGGCGCGGGCCAGGTCGTGGGCGGTCCCCCGGCCCTTGTGCTCCTCCCACAGCCACTGCGCGTAGCTCGCGAAGCCCTCGTTGAGCCAGATGTCCTTCCACTGCGCCACCGAGACCGAGTCACCGAACCACTGGTGGGCGAGCTCGTGGACGATGGTGGTCTCGTTGCGCACCGCCGAGTACGCGGGCTTGGACTGCACTTCGAGCGAGAAGCCCGCCTGCGGCATGTCGTCGACGATCGCACCCGTCTCCTCGAAGGGGTACGGGCCGAAGACCTCGGACCAGTAGTCGGTGGCCTCGGCCGTCACTCCGTACACGTCGACCTGGTTCTGCCCCTTGAGCACCGGGTCGATCGCCACATAGATCGGCGTCCCGGCCGGGGTCCTCCCGGTCCGCACGTCGAACTTGCCGATGGTCGCCGTTGCCAGGTACGTCGCCATGGGCCTGTTCTCGCGCCAGTGGGAGTACGAGCGGTCGCCGCGGTCGTACGAGGAGACCAGCCGGCCGTTGGAGACACCGGTCAGGCCCTTGGGGGCGTCGATGCGGATGTCGTAGGTGGCCTTGTCGGCGGGGTGGTCGCTGGAGGGGAACCAGGTGGAGGCGGCGTTCGGCTCACAGGCCACGAAGACGCCGTCCTTGGTCTTCATCCAGCCGTAGTCGGAGCCGAAGACGATGGGGCCGTTGAGCGCGACGGGAACGCCGCCGTAGACGACGGTGACCTCGAACTCCTGGCCCCTGTGCAGCTTGTGACGGGGCGTCACCAGGATCTCGTCGCCGTTGCGGGTGAAGTCGGCGGGTCTGCCGTTCACCCGTATCGCGTCGACGGTGAGTTTCTGGAGGTCGAGGTCGAAGCTGGTGAGGGTCTGGGTGGCGCGGGCGGTGATCGTCGTACGCCCGTCGAGCCGCCCGGAGTCCGGGTGGTAGCTGACCCCGAGGTCGTAGTGGAGGGCGTCGAAGCCGCCGTTGCCGAGGTCGGGGAAGTAGGGGTCGCCGATGCCCGCGGCGCCGGGCGAGCCGCCGCCGGGTGCGGCGGCGATGGTGAAGGCCGATGCCGCCGCGGTGGCGAGGGCGAGCAGCCGTGAGGTACGGCGTGCCGAACGGGAGAGTGCCATGGGTCTGCCCTTCGAACGCGTTTCCGTGCGTACGGACAGGCAGACTCTGCACTCTCCCGTTTCGGCGTGAACATGACTTTGCCGAACCGTCATGCGTTACTTGTCGGTTGACTCCTGAACGGTGGAGTCCGGTCCGGATGTGGACTTCGCCCCGGGCTCCGATGCGGGCTCCGCCTTGGACTCCGCCGCAGGCTCGGAAGCCTCCGGCGCCTCCGCGTCGGCGGCCGTCTCAGTGGCCTCATCCGCCGCCTCGGTCCCGGCGACCGGCTCGGTCTTTGTCGACGCCTCCGCCACAGCCTCGGCCTTCGTCATCGACACCACCTCCACCGACTCCCGCGCCTCGGGCAGCACCGTCTCGCCCGGGGCCTGGTCCGGCGCGTTCTCCGGGTGGTGGCAGGCCACCTGATGGCCCGTCTTCAGGGCGATCAGCGGCGGCTCCTGCGTCTTGCAGATCTCCGTCGCCTTCCAGCACCGGGTGTGGAAGCGGCAGCCGCTCGGCGGCGAGATGGGCGACGGCACATCGCCCTTGAGCAGGATCCGCTCGCTCTTGACGCCCTTGCGCTTGGGGTCCGGCACCGGCACGGCCGAAAGCAGTGCCTTGGTGTACGGGTGCATGGGGGCCGAGTACAGCGACTTGCGGTCGGCGAGCTCCACGATCTTGCCGAGGTACATCACCGCGATCCGGTCCGAGACGTGCCGGATGACCGACAGGTCGTGGGCGATGATCACATAGGTGAGGCCCAGCTCGCTCTGGAGGTCGTCCAGAAGGTTGACCACCTGCGCCTGGATCGACACGTCGAGCGCCGACACCGGCTCGTCCGCCACGACCAGCTTCGGGTTGAGCGCGAGCGCGCGGGCGATGCCGATGCGCTGGCGCTGTCCGCCGGAGAACTCGTGCGGATAGCGGTTGTAGTGCTCGGGGTTGAGGCCCACCAGCTCCATCAGCCGCTGGACCTCCTTCTTCACCCCGCCCTCGGGCGTGACGCCCTGGAGCCGGAAGGGGGTGGAGACGATCCCGCCGATGGTGTGGCGCGGGTTCAGCGAGCCGTACGGGTCCTGGAAGATCATCTGCATGTCGCGGCGGAGCGGACGCATCCGCCCGGCCGACAGGTGCGTGATGTCGTGGCCCTCGAACTCGACCTTGCCGCCCGTCGGTTCGAGCAGCCGGGTGACCAGGCGGCCCATCGTCGACTTGCCGCAGCCCGACTCGCCCACCACGCCGAGGGTCTCACCCGCCCGGACGTCGAAGGAGACGCCGTCGACCGCCTTGACCGCACCGGTCTGCCGCCCGAGCAGGCCCTTCTTGATGGGGAAGTGCTTGGTGAGCCCCTCCACCTTGAGGATCGGCTCGGGCGAGGCGGCCGACTGCTCCGGGATCGCCTTCTCGGTGCCCGTGGGCTTCTTGTCGCTCACAGCTTCGGCGCAATCTCTTCGGTCCAGATACGGGTCCGCTCCTCCTGCGACATATGGCAGGCGGAGAAGTGCCCTTCGGCGTCGTCCCACTGCTTGAGCTCGGGACGCACGGTGCGCGTGACGTTGTCCTTGGGCAGGTCCGCGTACGGGCAGCGCGGGTTGAAGGCGCAGCCGGACGGCACGTTGATCAGCGACGGCGGCGAGCCCTTGACGGGGATCAGCCGCTCGGTCTCCTCGCGGTCGATGCGCGGCATCGATCCCAACAGGCCCCAGGTGTAGGGGTGCTGGGGCTCGTAGAAGACCTTCTCCGCGGGGCCCCGCTCGATGCACCGGCCGCCGTACATCACCAGGAGGTCGTCCGCCATCTCGGCGACCACGCCCAGATCGTGCGTGATCATGATGACGGCGGAGCCGAACTCCTTCTGCAGATCGCGGATCAGGTCCAGGATCTGCGCCTGGACGGTGACGTCCAGGGCGGTGGTCGGCTCGTCCGCGATCAGCAGCTCGGGGTTGTTGACCAGCGCCATCGCGATCATCGCGCGCTGGCGCATACCGCCGGAGAACTCGTGCGGATACGAGTCCACACGCTTGCCGGGCTCCGGGATGCCGACCCGGTCGAGCATCTCGATCGCGCGGGTGCGGGCGACCTTCTTGGAGACCTCGTTGTGGACGCGGTAGGCCTCCACGATCTGCGCGCCGACCGAGTAGTACGGGTGCATCGCGGAGAGCGGGTCCTGGAAGATCATGGCCATCTTCCGGCCGCGCAGCCGCCGTACGTGGTCGGGGTCGGCGCCGATCAGCTCCTCGCCGTCCAGCCACACCTCGCCGGAGATCTTGGCGTTGGCGCTGCGGTGCAGCCCCATCACACCGAGCGAGGTCACCGACTTGCCCGAGCCGGACTCGCCCACGATGCCGAGGGTCCTGCCGGGCTTGATGTCGAAGCTGACCCCGTCGACGGACCTGACCAGGCCGTCGTCGGTGTCGAAGTGGATGCGCAGGTCCCGTACGGAGAGGAACGCCTCCCCGGTGTCGGCGGGGCGCTCGGCCACCGGCTCGCCGACGGCCGCGCCGGTCTTGTTCAGGTCGCTCACGAGAGCCTCACCCTGGGGTCGATCGCGGCGTACACCAGGTCCACCAGCAGATTGCAGAGAACGATGAAGAAGGCGGCGACCAGGGTCACGCCCATGACGACCGGGAGGTCGTTGTTGCGGACGCCGTCGACCGCGTAGAAGCCGAGGCCCGGGAAGGAGAAGACCTGCTCGGTGATGACCGCGCCGCCGACCAGCAGACCGAAGTCCATGCCGAAGATGGTGACGATCGGGGTGAGCGCGGCGCGCAGGCCGTGCCTGCCGATGACGGTCCGCTCCCGCAGGCCCTTGGCGCGGGCGGTGCGGATGTAGTCCTCGCCCATCGTCTCCAGCATTCCGGCCCGGGTGAGCCGGGCGTAGAGCGCGGAGTAGAGGAAGGCGAGGCTGCACCAGGGGATCAGCAGGTTCCAGGCCCAGTCGGCTGGGTTGTCCGTGAAGTTCACATAGTGCACACCGTTCCAGATGGGCCATTGGACGGTGAACAGTCCCTGGCCCAGCATTCCGGTGAAGAAGATCGGGAGCGAGACGCCGGCGAGGGCGATCGCCATGAAGATGCGGTCCATGAACGAACCCCGCTTGAGGGCGGAGACGACGCCGATCGCCACACCGGAGATCAGCCAGATGACGGCCGCACCGATGGCGAGCGAGAAGGTGACCGGGATGCGCTGGGTCAGCTGCGGCCAGACCTCGACGTGGTTCTTGAACGAGTAGCCGAAGCAGGGGGCGTTGCAGACCGAGGCGTCGGGGCCGAACTTGTAGGTCGCGCCGACGAAGATCTGCTTGATGAAGTGCCAGTACTGGGTGTAGAGCGGTTGATCGAACCCGAGGTTCTTCTTCACCGCGGCAATCGCACCGGCATTGGCGTCCTTGCCCACGTACTGGGCGGCCAACTGGTCCATCGTCTGGCCGGCCAGCCGGGGCACCAGGAAGTAAATCGCGAAGGTGACCGCGCTGACGATCAGCAGCAGGACCACCGCGCCGAAAGCGCGTCGGATGATGTACGCAGCCACAGCTGTCCGGCAACCGGTGCCCGCCAGGCCGGGGGTCTTCCCGACCCGGCGGGCACCGGAGCCTTCACCTGCCTTTCAAAGAACTCGGGGGCTCAGCCGCTTACTTGGAGGAACCCATCAGCAGGTAGTCGTACATACCGAGGTACGCCTGGGTGACCGTGACGTTCGTCGCGGAGTTCGGGCGGAACAGCAGGTTCTTGCGGTAGATCAGCGGCACGGCGGAGGCGTTCTCGGCGACCATCTTGTCGATGTCGCCCCAGGCCTTCTCACGGGCGGCCTTGTCCGTGTTGGCGATGGCGTCGTTCAGCGCCTTGTTGATCGCCGGGTCGTTCAGCTCCTGGACGTTGTTGCCACCGGACGGCTTGATGGCCGAGCCGTTGATGATCTGGTCCAGGAAGCCGAAGCCGGTCGGCCAGTCGGCACCCCACGCGGTCATGATCATGCCGAGCTTGTGGTCGTGCACGTACTGCGGGTTGCCGGCGAAGTTCTGGAAGTACTTGCCCGCGGGGAAGGACTTGATCTCGGCGTTGATGTTGAGCTTCTTCAGCGACGCCTGGACCGCGGTGGCCATGGCCATCTCGGACGGGCGGTCGGAGCGGGCCGTCAGGTTGGTCGAGAAGCCGTTCGGCTGACCGCACTGCTTGAGCTCGTCCTTGGCCTTGGCCTCGTCGCCCTTGTCGCCCGGGGTCTCGTACAGGTTGAACTTGGCGTAGCCGTTGACCGACGGCGGCAGCAGCGTCGAGGCGACGTCACCCTTGGGCGCGCCACCCGCGGCGGCCTGGATCGACGCCTTGTCGATGCCCCACTGGACGGCCTTGCGGCAGTGCACGTTGTCGAACGGGGCCACGTGCACGTTCAGACCGATGTACGAGGTGGCACCGGCGTACGAACCGTCCGTCTGCGCCTTGTACTTCGGGTTGGTGATGACCTTCGGCTGGGTCTGCGGGGAGACACCGGTGCCGGCCGCGTCGACGGTCAGGTTGTCGGCGAGCAGGTCGTTGTCGACCGTGACCGCGTTGACCTTGAACCGGATGCTGATCTTGTCCGGCAGGGCCGGGCGGATCGGGTCGGTCTTCTGGTCCCACTGCGGGTTGCGGACGAGGGTCGCGCCCTTGCCCTCCTCGTACGACTCGAACTTGTACGGGCCGGAGGAGACGATGTGCTGGACGTAGGTCGCGCCCTTGTCCTTGTCCCTCGGCACGGGAGCCGTCTGGGAGAACGTCGCCAGGTAGTCGAAGTCCGCGAAGGCGTCCTTCAGCTTGAAGACGATGGTGTTGTCGTCCGGCGTCTCGATGGACGCGATGCCCTTGGGGTCCTTGTTCTTGTACGGACCCTCGTACTTGTCACCGTCGATCAGGTGGGACTTGAAGTACGTCGGGCCGTTGGACAGCGCCTCGGGGGCGAAGTTCGACCGCTCGACGGCGTACTTGACGTCCTTCGAGGTGATCGGCGTGCCGTCCTCGAACTTCAGGCCCTTGCGCAGGGTGTACGTCCAGGTCTTCGCGTCGGCGCTGGGCTTGCCGAGCGACTCCGCGAGGTCCGGGACCACGGTCAGGCCGTCCTTGCCGGCGGCCGGCTTGAACGTGGTGAGCGTGCGGCCGTACAGGCGGGAGAAGTTCTGCACCCAGCCGTAGTACGTGTTGCCCGGGTCCAGGGAGTCCGGGACGTCCGACATCGCGTAGGTGGCGGTGCCACCCTTCTTGTCGGACTTGTTGACGATCTGGGTCAGACCGGCGTCGGCGGCGGACTTGGTGCCGCTACCGCCGGACTTGTCGTCCTTGGAGTCGTTGCACGCGGTGGCCCCCAGCGTCAGCGCCACGGCGGTAGCGATCAGGACGGTCGCTTTTCTCGTCTTCACCTGAGGAATGCCCCCTCTATGGATGGTTGCGGCAGATGTGTCGTGTGTGGCAGGTGCCGCGTGCTTACTTGCCTCGCGGGTCGAGGGCGTCTCGCAGCCCGTCGCCCAGCAGGTTGAACGCCAGGACCGTGATGAAGATCGCCAGGCCCGGCACGATCATGTACTGCGGGTCCGCCTCGTAGAGGTCGGTCGCGGTGGAGAGCATTCCGCCCCACGATGCCTGCGGCGGCGAGATGCCGACGCCGAGGAAGCTGAGTCCGGCCTCGAACAGGATGTTCGTGGGGATCAGGAGCGTGGAGTAGACCAGGATCGGTGCGACCAGGTTCGGCAGCAGCTCCCGGATCAGGATGAACGGACCGCGGGCGCCGAGGCTCTTGGCCGCCTCGACGAACTCGCGTTCGCGCAGGCTGAGCGTCTGGGCCCGGACGATACGGCCCATGTACGGCCAGCTGAAGAAGCCGATCACGAAGATCAGCACGCTGATCCTCAGTGGCAGCCCGGTCATTCCGAACGCCCCGTCCTGGAGGGACGCGGAGATCGAGATGGCGAAGAGCAGGAGCGGGAACGCCAGGAAGACGTCCATCGCGCGGCTGATCAGGGTGTCCGCCCAGCCGCCGTAGAACCCTGCCGTGACGCCCATGATCACGCCGATGACGACCGAGAGCAGCGTGGCGCCGCCCGCGACGAGCAGCGACACCCAGGAGCCCTCGATGATCCGGGACAGGATGTCGCGCCCGTACTGCGGGTCGACACCCAGCGGGTGTTCCCAACTCATCCCGCCCCAGGCTCCCTTGGGCGCCAGCAGGGCCGGGTCGATCAGGTCCTGGTGGAACTCGTTCGGATCCATCCCGAACGCCCACTGGATCGGCTTGGAGAGAACGGCGAGCAGGACGAGCAGGACGACGACGACGCCACCGGCGACCGCGAGTTTGTCGCGCTTGAAGCGCGTCCAGGCGATCTGTCCGAGTGAACGGCCCTCGATCTGGCTCTGCTTGGCCCCCGTGAGTACTGCCTCCGGCGGCACCTCGGCAGCCGATCCGGTGGTCTCGAGCGGTGCGGTCACAGTGCCTCTGACCCCTCCCGGCCGGCGGATGGCCGGCCCGTACCAGCCGCTGTGGCGGCTTGTTCCATCAGGTGGTGCGGTGATCTGCGACGGGCCAACCGGCCCTTGTTAGCCGGGAGTCTTCAACGCGTTCGCGATCACCCGCCAGACCTGACGGTGAATGGTTGCCTAAACGTGATGCGGTCAGACGGCTTCCGTTATCCGGACGTCGTGATCGTCTGAGCGGACCAGTCGTGCACTAACCGACCAGATCGGTCATGTCACCCAACTGCCTTGATGAATGGCCGAATTGGGTGGAGCAGTCAGGGCAACCGGGACACCGGTGACTGATGGGGAAGGGTTTGAGGTGTGTTGTGCAGGTGTTACGTGTGACGTCAGTAGGCGCGCGGGGCAGCCGGGGGGTAGCCGTACCCGCCCGCCGGGGCCGCGGGGGCGGAATGCGCCTCGCGGTCGTAGAAGGGGCGCCCCTTGGCGCGCAGCCACATCCCGACCGGGTCGTACTCGTCGGACAGCGCCACCGTGGACACCGGCAGACCGTCGGGCACGGCGGCGACGGCCTGCTGCATCATCGCGCGCACCGCGTCCACGGACTGCGGCCCGGTGTCGTAGAGGTCGAGCCCGATGGCCAGATATGGCGTGCCGAGCGCGGGCTGCACCCAGGCGCGGCGCAGCGCCCGGACGGCCGGGGTGCGGTGCGCGTGCTGCGCCAGCAGGGCGTAGAACTGCGGGATCTCCACGGCCGGTTCGGTGATCCGCAGCGGGCCCGCGGGCATCCGGTCCAGGCCGGTGGCGATCCGGCGCAGATCCGGCCAGGGGATGCCGACCCCGCCGCCGGGGGCGTGCGGGTTGAGCCAGATCCCGTACCGGTCGGGGTAGAGGGTGCGGGCGATGTCACGGCCGGTGACCACCTCGTGGGCCCGGTTCCAGCCGCTGGCGGAGAGCTCCTGGGCGGAGGTCACACAGGGCGCGTACGCCACCCCGTCGACCTCCATGTTCCCGTACTGCGCGTCGGGGGCGCCGGGCCGGCCGTGCCAGAGCAGCATCCACAGCCGGCCGGAGGAGGGGTCGGCGAGGGCGTGCAGCAGCGCCTCGTACGCGTCGTAGCGTCCGGGGGCCACCTGGCGCAGCATGTGCTCGACCTGCCCGGCCGCCGCGGTGCCTGACGCACTCACCCTGGGTCCCGCCCCTCTTCGTTCCCCCGCGCCGCCGGTGCACAGGCGTGCGGCCGTGGGGGTCTACGGATTATGAAACCAGCTTATGCGGGAGCGGCTAGGGGGTGGCCCGCGTGTAGAAGGGGCGCACTCGCTCGCGCATCCAGTCGCCCACCGGGTCCTGGGCCACGTCGAGCAGCACCAGGTTCACCGGCCAGCCGACCGGGACCCGGCCCAGCGCCCGGCCCAGCGCCTCCATGGGGGCGTTGCGCCCGGCCCCGTCCCAGGTGGAGAACTCCACGCCGATGAAGAGCGTCGGGGAGTCGCCCTCGATGGAGGCCAGCGCGCGGCGGGCGGTGCGCACCACGCCGGTGGCGTCGAACTCCTCGGCCGCGGCGGACAGGAAGTCGACCGGGTCCTCCTGCCAGTCGGGCTCGAAGAGCCGCACCCGGGCGCCGGAGGCGGGCCCGTCGAGCGCGGTGCGCCCGGTGCGGCACAGCTCGGCGACGGCGGGCGGCGGCAGCGGTACGCCGACGGCGCCCTCCGGGTTCAGCGCGATGCCGAGCTGCGGGGGCAGACCGCGGGCGAACTCCACGGCGGGGGCCACGGCGAACGACATGTGCGGGCCGACGCACTGGAGGAACTGCTGCTCGGAGCTGTAGACGGGGACGTAGGGCAGGCCCGCGATCTCCATGGTGGGGAGGTCCAGGTCGGCGCTGTCCCGGCTGCCGCCGTTGGGGAGGGGGATCCAGACCGGGTTGCGTCCCAGGACCTCTATCAGCCGGGGGCCCGCGCCCGGGACGCCGAGCGAGGCCGCCAGCGCCTCCTCCAGCTCGTTGCCCGGCCAGCCTCCGCCGCCGTGTGGGTGGAGCAGGTCCATCTGCCGTCCTTCATCTGCGAGCCGATTCTGGCTGGTGGTCGCGCCCACGCGGCGGAGCCGCACATGTCACAGCCCCGCGCCCCTGAAAAGCAGGAGGTTGCGTCGTCCCCGTGCTCAAACTCTAGCCCCGGCCGGGGCCCTCCTCGAAGGCGATCCGGTTCACCGTCTGTGCCGCCTCCCTGTCCAGCAGCACCGCCGACGCCACCCCTCTCGGCAGGCGGCCCCGCGCCACCGCGGCTATCAGGCGGGGCACCGCCCTGGAGTGGCGGGCGAAGGCGTACGAGGAGACCTTGCGGCCACGGGCGACCTGGCCCGCCAGGGCCGTCTCCGGGGAGACGTCGAGCAGCACCAGGTGCAGCGCGCGGCCGCCCCGCGCCGCGGCCCGCGCCAGCGACCAGCGCACCCAGGCGTGGGTGCCGCAGTCGTGGACCGCCAGGCCGCCGCCCGACCGCAGCGCCCGGTGCATCCGCAGGAAGTGGGCGACCCTTACTACCGGCCGGTACAGCGCGTACGGCACCCCGCCCATCCGGGCCTCCCAGGCGCGGCGGGTGTCCTGCGAGTCGATGCCGACGCCGGTGACGGCCCGGCGCAGCAGGGTCGTCTTGCCGCTGCCGGGCAGGCCGGAGACCACCACCACGTCCCCCTCGGCGAACCGGAGCGTGTGCGGTGAGCGACCGCCCCGGCCGCGCAGGTCCCGTACCACCGGAACCGGGGCGTCCGCGTGCGTCGCCGCCGTCGTGTGAACCGTCATCGGTGCTCCCCCTGCCGGGTCGTGCGACCCTTTCCCCATGCGCGTAAAAGGATGGTAATGAGACTCGGGTGATGTTCTGCCCGTGGGAGGCGTGCAATGATGTGCGCGCCAAACTGCATACCGGCCGCTTGAATCCACGCGGGAGAGTCCCCGGCAGTTCCCCCAAGGCCCCAGAAGGCCGGGAGGACCGCGGGGCGCCGAAGGAGCAAGTCCCTCCCTTGAATCTCTCAGGCCCCGTACCGCGTGGATGAGGCAGATCTGAAAAGCGAGTCGCGCGTTCCCGGACGGCGCGGCTCCACCCAAGGTGCAAGCCGGGTCTCCCGGCGAACCTCTCAGGTTCCGATGACAGATGGGGAGGATCGTCCTCGCCGTCATGCCCTGGGAGTCACACCCTCATGAGCAATCCCCGTCTCACCGCCCTTGACGCAACTCACCGTTCGCTGGGCGCGACCATGACCGACTTCGCCGGCTGGGACATGCCGCTGCGGTACGGCAGCGAGCGCGACGAGCACACCGCCGTGCGCACCAGGGCCGGTCTCTTCGACCTCTCCCACATGGGCGAGATCACCGTCACCGGCCCGCAGGCCGTGCAGGCGCTGGACTACGCGCTGGTCGGCAACATGAGCACCATCGGCGTGGGCCGCGCCCGCTACACGATGATCTGCCAGGAGGACGGCGGCATCGTCGACGACCTGATCGTCTACCGCCTCGGCGAGGACGAGTACATGGTCGTCGCCAACGCCGGCAACGCCCAGGTCGTCCTGGACGCGATCACCGAGCGCGCGGCCGCCTTCGACGCCGAGGTCCGCGACGACCGCGACAACTACGCGCTGCTCGCCGTCCAGGGCCCCGAGTCCCCCGGCATCCTGAAGTCGCTCACCGACGCCGACCTGGACGGCCTGAAGTACTACGCGGGCCTGCCCGGCACCGTGGCCGGCGTCCCGGCGCTGATCGCCCGTACGGGCTACACCGGCGAGGACGGCTTCGAGCTCTTCGTGGCCCCGGCCGACGCCGAGAAGCTGTGGCAGGCGCTCACCGAGGCGGGCAAGGACGCGGGCCTGGTGCCGTGCGGTCTGTCCTGCCGCGACACGCTGCGCCTGGAGGCGGGCATGCCGCTGTACGGGCACGAGCTGACCACCTCCCTCACCCCGTTCGACGCGGGGCTCGGCCGGGTCGTGAAGTTCGAGAAGGACGGCGACTTCGTGGGCCGCGCCGCCCTGGAGGCCGCCGCCGAGCGCGCCGCCGCGAAGGCTCCCCGCAAGCTGGTCGGTCTGGTCGCCGAGGGCCGCCGGGTGCCGCGCGCCGGGTTCTCCGTGGTGGCGGGCGGCGAGGTCGTCGGCGAGGTGACCTCGGGCGCCCCGTCGCCGACGCTGGGCAAGCCGATCGCCATGGCGTACGTGGACGCCGCGCACGCCGAACCGGGCACCTCCGGTGTCGGCGTCGACATCCGCGGTACGCATGAGCCGTACGAGGTCGTGGCGCTGCCGTTCTACAAGCGGCAGAAGTGACCCCTCGCACACGCACCGCATGACTTTCCCGTTCACCACCACTCCCCCTCGTACAGGAGAATTCAGGTCATGAGCAACCCTCAGCAGCTGCGTTACAGCAAGGAGCACGAGTGGCTGTCGGCCACGGAGGACGGTGTGGCGACGGTCGGCATCACCGAGTTCGCGGCCAACGCGCTCGGTGACGTCGTCTTCGCCCAGCTCCCGGCGGTCGGCGACACCGTCACCGCGGGCGAGACCTGCGGCGAGCTGGAGTCGACCAAGTCGGTCAGCGACCTGTACTCGCCGGTCTCCGGCGAGGTCGTCGCGGCCAACCAGGACGTCGTCGACGACCCGTCGCTGGTGAACTCCGCCCCCTTCGAGGGCGGCTGGCTGTTCAAGGTGCGCGTCGCCGAGGAGCCGGGCGACCTGCTCTCCGCCGACGAGTACACCGCCTTCGCCGCCGGCTGACCTACCACTCCAGGGAACTTCCGATGTCGCTTCTGAACCAGTCCCTCCATGAGCTGGACCCGGACGTCGCCGCCGCCGTCGACGCCGAGCTCGTCCGCCAGCAGTCCACCCTCGAAATGATCGCCTCGGAGAACTTCGCTCCGGTCGCGGTCATGGAGGCCCAGGGCACGGTCCTCACCAACAAGTACGCCGAGGGCTACCCGGGCCGCCGCTACTACGGCGGCTGCGAGCACGTGGACGTGACCGAGCAGATCGCGATCGACCGGGTCAAGGACCTGTTCGGCGCGGAGTACGCCAACGTCCAGCCGCACTCCGGCGCCTCCGCCAACCAGGCCGCCCTGTTCGCGATCGCCCAGCCCGGCGACACGATCCTCGGCCTGGACCTGGCGCACGGCGGCCACCTCACCCACGGCATGCGGCTGAACTTCTCCGGCAAGCAGTTCAACGTGGTCCCGTACCACGTCGACGACGCCGGTCTGGTCGACATGGCCGAGGTCGAGCGGCTGGCCAAGGAGCACCGCCCCAAGGTGATCATCGCGGGCTGGTCCGCCTACCCGCGTCAGCTGGACTTCGCCGAGTTCCGCCGCATCGCGGACGAGGTCGAGGCCCTCCTGTGGGTCGACATGGCGCACTTCGCGGGCCTGGTCGCGGCCGGGCTGCACCCGAACCCGGTGCCCTTCGCGGACGTGGTCACCTCCACCACGCACAAGACGCTCGGCGGCCCGCGCGGCGGCATCATCCTGGCCCGGAACAAGGACTTCGCGAAGAAGCTGAACTCCGCGGTCTTCCCCGGCTTCCAGGGCGGCCCGCTGGAGCACGTGATCGCGGCCAAGGCGGTGTCCTTCAAGGTCGCCGCTTCGGAGGAGTTCAAGGAGCGCCAGCAGCGCACCCTGGACGGCGCCCGCATCCTGGCCGAGCGCCTGGTCCAGGACGACGTCACCGCGCACGGCGTCTCGGTCCTGTCCGGCGGCACGGACGTCCACCTGGTCCTCGTCGACCTGCGGAACTCCGAGCTGGACGGCCAGCAGGCCGAGGACCGCCTCCACGAGGTCGGCATCACGGTCAACCGGAACGCCATCCCGAACGACCCGCGGCCCCCGATGGTCACCTCGGGCCTGCGGATCGGCACGCCGGCGCTGGCCACCCGCGGTTTCGACGCCGACGACTTCCGTGAGGTCGCCGACATCATCGCCGAGACCCTGAAGCCGGACTTCGACAAGGCCGCGCTCTCGGCCCGGGTCTCCGCCCTGGCCGCGAAGCACCCGCTGTACCCCGGCCTGAAGTAGTTTCGTACCCTTTTATTCGTACGAACCTTCGGGGCACCGCGCACACTGGACAGTGAGTGCGGTGCCCCGAACCCTTGCACCGCCCGTTCCACCTGCTCGCTCTGCACCACCCCGGCAGACAACGGCGTCTACCCCTCTAGGAGTCTCCCGTGGCCATCTCGGTCTTCGACCTGTTCTCGATCGGCATCGGCCCGTCCAGCTCCCACACGGTCGGCCCGATGCGCGCTGCCCGGATGTTCGCGCGGCGCCTGAAGAACGAGGGCCTGCTGGCCCACACCGCCTCGATACGGGCCGAGCTGTACGGCTCGCTCGGCGCCACCGGCCACGGCCACGGCACCCCCAAGGCCGTCCTCCTCGGCCTGGAGGGGAACTCGCCGCGCACGGTCGACGTGGAGAGCGCCGACGAGCAGGTGGAGCGGATCAAGTCGGACGGCCGGATCAGCCTGCTCGGCGCCCACGAGATCCCCTTCGACTTCGACGAGGACCTGATCCTGCACCGCCGCAAGGCGCTGCCGTACCACGCCAACGGCATGACGATCTTCGCGTACGACAGCGAGGGCGCGCCGGTCCTGGAGAAGACGTACTACTCGGTGGGCGGCGGCTTCGTCGTCGACGAGGACGCGGTCGCGGGCGAGAACCCGATCGTGCCGGACGACACGGTCCTGAAGTACCCCTTCCGCACCGGCGACGAGCTGCTGCGTCTCGCCAAGGAGTCCGGCCTGTCGATCTCCGCGATGATGCTGGAGAACGAGAAGGCCTGGCGCACCGAGGACGAGATCCGCGCCGGGCTCCTGGAGATCTGGCGTGTGATGCAGGCGTGCGTCTCGCGCGGCATGTCCCGCGAGGGCATCCTGCCGGGCGGTCTGAAGGTCCGCCGCCGGGCCGCAACCACCGCCCGCCAGCTGCGCGCCGAGGGCAACCCGGACGCGCACGCGATGGAGTGGGCGACGCTGTACGCGATGGCGGTGAACGAGGAGAACGCGGCGGGCGGCCGCGTCGTCACCGCGCCCACCAACGGCGCCGCGGGCATCATCCCGGCGGTGCTGCACTACTACATGAACTTCGTGCCCGGCGCCGACGACGAGGGCGTGGTCCGCTTCCTGCTGGCCGCCGGCGCGATCGGCATGCTCTTCAAGGAGAACGCCTCGATCTCCGGCGCCGAGGTCGGCTGCCAGGGCGAGGTCGGCTCCGCCTGCTCGATGGCCGCGGGCGCGCTGGCCGAGGTCCTGGGCGGCACCCCCGAGCAGGTCGAGAACGCCGCGGAGATCGGCATGGAGCACAACCTGGGCCTGACCTGCGACCCGGTCGGCGGTCTGGTGCAGATCCCGTGCATCGAGCGCAACGGCATGGCGGCCGTGAAGGCCGTGACCGCGGCGAAGATGGCGATGCGCGGCGACGGCAGCCACAAGGTGTCCCTGGACAAGGTCATCAAGACCATGAAGGAGACCGGCGCCGACATGTCCGTGAAGTACAAGGAGACCGCGCGCGGCGGTCTGGCCGTCAACATCATCGAGTGCTGACGGCGGTCTGACACTCCGGCAAGGCGGCGGCGAGGACCTGGTGGTCCTCGCCGCCGCCTTTTGCCGTGAAGGGGGCGGCGCCCCGGCGCTCCGAACGAAAAGGCGAGCCTCGGCAGCGGGCGCGGAATCCTCGATCACCCTATTGATCGGAACCTGTCGACCCACTTTGGCCTATTACCGTACTCCGCTTGCATGCTACGGGCGACTACAGTACGTTATCGCCGTCTTTCCGGCCTTCATCCGAGGACGCACCTGCTCCACAAGTCGAGGAGTGGAACATGCCGCGCGGGATTGAGTGCGTCGGATCCGACCTCTGCCAGGAACTCGCCGGTTCACGGGACACCACGTTTTCGATGGTGTACAGGGGAGAGCCGCCCAGCCGCCTCATCCACTCGACGGAAAACTTCCGCTTACTGGCCGACCTGTCACCCATGACCCTCGGCCATCTTCTCCTTCTGCCCGTTGATCACTATTTCAGCTTTGCGCAGTTGGCCAATGTTTTCGACGAAGAACTCCCGGAGCTGCTGGGAAAGGTCGAGCCCGCCTATCGGGAGACGTTCGGCATGTTCACCGTGCTGGAACACGGTTCCAGCCCCGGAATGCAGTCCAGCGCCTGTATATCCCATGCGCACTGGCACATCCTCCCCGTCGACGGCCGCCGGGTGGACGAGCTCATCCTGGCCGACGGGCTGGCCCCGACGGCTCTCGCGGGCCTGGAGCACCTGGCCGCGTTCGACGACGTCCCCTACTTCATGTGCCTGCACGAGGACGGGATGAACGTCTACCGGCCCCGGCCTGCCATGCCCCGCCAATATCTGCGTTCGAAGGTCGCGGAGATCGTCGGAATCGCGGACCCGCTGTGGGACTACGCGCTCGTGGTCCGCAAGGAAATCTTTCGCGAAACGGTCGCGCTGACGTCGGCCTGGCGCGTCGGCCCGGACCGAAACCCGCTATGAAGCCGGCCCGGAGGACGTACATGCCCGCCGTATCCATTTCCATCGACGGTCCGACCGCCAGCGGAAAGACCACCCTGGCCACCAGCCTGGCGGAAGAACTCGGCCTGGCTTTCCTGGACACCGGTGTCACCTATCGCAGCCTGGCCTACGCCCTCGATCACGTACCCGTCGAAAGGCTGAGGACGGATCTCGGATCGCTTCTCGTCCACCGGCCCGAGGTCCACCACCGGCAGGGGAAAAGGGGAATCTGCCAGCATCACGCGATTCTCTTCAGAGGCGAAGACATCACCGAGCAAATCTGGCACGCCTCGCTGGACGGCAATCTCAAAGCGATCGCACAGGACGAGGCCTGCCGCCGGGAAATCCTCCGCCTGCACCAGAGCATCGTGGAGAAGTACGACGACATCGTCGCGGTCGGTCGGGATGTGGCCGTCACTCTCCTCCCCCACGCCTCCCTGCACGTCTATCTGACGGCCAGCGAGACGATTCGCCGAGAACGCCGCCGGGCGCAGTACCGCCACCTCAAGGACCGCTCCACGAGCGTGGGGCCGGCCACCGAACGCGACCTTCGGAACCGCGACGCCATCCGGGCCATGCCGAACGCGATGGAGGTCGACTCGACCTACAGCCCGGCGTCGGCCGTCTTCGCCTCCGCCCTGCACGGGCTGCGGCGGCACACCTCATGAGCCCCCGGGAAGAACAGGACATCGTGACTCCTCGCCAGCCGGCCTACTCGGACGAGCCGACCAGGGTGCAGCAGCTCATCGGTGAGTTCCTCACCGGACAGTCGGGAACGAGCGTCGGCGCGGACGGACTCGACGTCCGGCTGACCGCGGGGGCGGACGCGAAGGACGACTGCGCCGTCTACGACCTGAGCTCGCCCATGAGCCTGGTCGTCGGCTCGGACTACGTCCGCGGCCCCAAGTTCGTCCTCTACGAGATGGGGCTGCTCTCGGGGTTCGACATCGGCTACTACCTGGCCGTCGCCAACGTCAGCGACATCGCCGCCATGGGAGCCACCCCGATCGGCGTGCTCAGCGTGGTCCGCTATCCCCACGAGGTGGACGACGCGGAGTTCCAGGAGGTGATCGCGGGCATCCACCAGGGCTGCACGGACTGCGGAACGCTGAACGTCGGCGGCGACATCGGGAACGCCGAGCGGATCATCCTCTCCGCCACGGCGTTCGGGGTGTGCAAGCCGGGGAGCGCGCTGATGCGCAGCGGTGCGCGCCCGGGCGACCTGCTCTGTGTCACCGGCCCGTGCGGGCTGCTGGGAGCGGCCGTCGCCTACTTCCCCAAGCGGGACACGTTCGAGAAGGGGCTGCCCGAAGAGGTGGAGCGCAGGCTGCTGGACGGCTGGAGGCGTCCCCGGGCCCGGGTCGCCGAAGGCAGGATCCTCGGTGCGAAGGCGTACGCGACGGCCTGCCAGGACACCTCGGACGGCCTCAAGGCCACCATCGAGCAGATCACGCAGGCGAGCGGCGTGGGGTTCCGCGTGGTCGAGGAGGACGTGCCCGTCGAGCCGGCCGTGGGCATGGTCGCCGACCTCATGGGCGTCGAACCCCTGGCGCTGTCGATGAGCGCCTCCTCCGACTTCCAGCTCGCCTTCACCCTGGATCCGGGAAAGCTCGAAAAGTGCCGGGCCGAGTTCGATCTCGCGGGGCTGGAGTTCCATGTCATCGGCGAGGCCACGGGCACCGGCCGGGCGGAGTCCGTAAACCACCTCGGCGCGGTGCGCCCGCTTCCCGGAGTTGCCTGGAAGCACCAGAAATCCGACATCAGTCTGCTGGCCACCGGCCGCGTGGAGGAATAGCGCAGGAGCGGCGGAGAATTCAGGAACTGCTCGGGGGCATCTGCGGGAGTCCGCACTAGAATGTGCGAATGAGGTCCTTGACGGCCAAGATCCTGGATCGTCTGATCCTGCTCGCGGCCAGTATCTGCATGGTGGCTCGTCAGTACGACTTCCCCGACCGGAAGTTCTGGACCGACTTATCGGGCGGGCGGCCCTTTGTCATCGTGACGCTGATCTGCGTCATCGGGATATTCGGGGCCTTCACCCCTTTCCAGGCACTGTCCGAGCGGAAAAGGGTCGAGCGGAGCTCGGCCATCCGCCAGGAGATACTCACCCATTACGGAAAGATGCTGTGCCTCGCGGTACGCGCGCAGCCACCCGTCGAACTCCAGGACCTGGGTCTGCACATCTGGCGCATCCGCAGGTCGCTCCGCCATCCCGTCCACGGATATCTCCAGCGCGTCGCGACCTATCGCCTCGGCAGCACTCCGACGACCAGGACGTTCGCCCCGCCCAAAGGCGTGGGCGTGGTCGGGCTCTGCTGGAGAAGCAATTCCGAGGTCTCGAAGGACGTGGCGAAACTGGCCGCCGAGCTGAGCGACCAGGGGAAGTTCGAGGCCTACCGGGCCGCCCATGGGGCCGAAGCCGTCATGGGATTCGACTGGGCGGAGTTCCAGCGCGTCCGGCACCGCGGAGCGGTCTTCGCCAGCCCCATCCGAGGGGGCGCCGGCACCTTTCGCGGATGCGTCAGCGTGGACGCGAGCCGCGGACACGACTCCCTCGATCACCGGGCTCTGTGGGACGAGATCAATTCCCTGTGCTCACGGCTCGGGCACGGCGGTCTCGACGACATCTAGGCCCCGCGGGACCGTGCTCACGTACCGGAGGACCGCCGTCAGTTCCGGCCCCGGTGCGCCCCGGCGAGATCCTCGGCCGCCTTCTCCCCGGGTTCCGGCCGGGCCGTCCAGGTGTCCGGTTCACAGTTGGGAACCGCCCGGCGGATGCCGCCGCGCGGGTCGGCCACATCGTTGTGATGCCGGGGAATCAGATGGATATGGAGGTGGTCGATGGTCCTCCCGGCGGCCCGCCCCTCGTTCACCCCGATCGTGTATCCGTCGGGATGATGCCGGTCGTCGATGTTCTCCCGCGCAAAGCGGATCAGGGAATAGGCGTCCTTCAGCTCCCTGGTCGTCAGCTGGAAAAACGACTCGACATGGCGCTTCGGAACGATTTCGACATGGCCTTCCGCTGCGGGGAAGTTGTCGTAGCGGATATAAAAAGTCTTGTTCTCATGCATGATCCGGTTCAGGTCCGGCCGCTCCCGCCGACAGAAGAGGCAGGTGTCCGCATCCGGATTCCCGTCGTCCGCCGACCGGCGGCCGGTGCCGCCCGGCCTCACCCAGGAAAAAATACGACGCATGATCCGGCCCCACGTTCCTTCCCGCCCGAGTGATAATGAGAAAGGCATGGTCAACTCCTTTCATCCTATTCACTTCATCCCACCGAGCCGGGTTCGAAAATCGGACCGGTGAGTAACGTGCCAGAACGGTAGCGAAGTCCCCGGCGAAAATCTAGTTGATGAAGCGCTCGCGAGGTGGCGATATCGAGCGGCGCGACCCTTGTTGAGGCCGTTCTTGCCTCGATCACCTTCGAGTTTTTCCTAAGATGACGCGTGCGGTTCTGTTATTGGACGGTCCACGATCGATCATGATGCGCGGCGGGCGGGCGGAGCCGCGACCGGGGAAAAACGACGTCCGCCGACCCGTGTCACCACGGGCCGGCGGACGTGAGAGCGGGGGTCACTTGTCGAGGGACGCCCAGAACTCCTCGAAGGAGAGCTTGCCGTCGCCGTTGGCGTCCTTGGCCCTGATGATGGCCTGGGCCACGGTCTCCGTGACGTGGAAGTCGCCCAGCTGGGCCATGACCTGCTTGTACTCGGTCGCCGTCACCTCGCCGTTGCCGTCGACGTCGAGCCGCGCGAACGCCTTGCGGGCCTCTTCGATGTCCGCCACTGGGTCCACCCCTATCTTGGTGCGTTTTTGACGGGGGTCAGACTAACCGGCCCCGGGCCCTTTCCGTACGGCGCCCGGCCCCCCGTCCATGGGTGATCATGGGGGAGGAGAACGGACGGCCACGAGAGGTTGCAGGGCATGGGGCAGGAACTGGGCGACATACTGGCCGCCGCCGCGCGCGGGCACTTCCCGCCGACGGACGGGGCGACCACCGTCGTTCCCCAGCCGAACCCGCGCGACGCGGGAGTGCTCGCGTTCACCGCGCACTCCGTGGTGTTCCTGGACGAGGACCCGGAGTGGATCCGGCAGACCCTCGCGGCCACCGACGCCGATCCGTTCGCCGCCTCGATGAACCCCTCGTTCCTGACCGCGCTGATGGCCCGTACCGGCCGTCGGATGAACTGCGTCGACCTCCTCACCTGCGCACCCGCCCTGCCCGGCGAGCCGCCGCTCGCGCTGACCGAGCTCGAGGACCCCGGCCATCCCCGGGTGGCCCGGGCGCTGAAGTTCCGGGACGAGGTGCGGGTGTGGGCGACGCCCGGCGGGGTGCTGGTCCTCGGGCGGGGCGTGGCGGGCCGCTGGGAGGCGGCCATCGAGGTGGACGACGGCGTGCGGGGGCGCGGGCTCGGCGTACAGCTCGCGCTGGCGGCGCGGCATCTGGCGCCCGAGCCGGTGATCTGGGCCCAGCAGTCGCCCGGCAACGCCCGCAGCGTACGGACGTTCCAGGCGGCGGGGTACCGCCCCGTCGGCTCGGAAGCGCTGCTCGTCGCGCACTGAGCCGCGCCGAGACCGACCGAGAGCCTCTTTTCGCACCCCCGTCGGCCCCACCGCGTCCCGCAAACATCGCCCCCGGCATTTCGTGGGGGCGAATTCCCGCCAAAAGTCCGGGACCCTCTTCCCTACGCTCCGCCACCGGGCGATAACTTCGTGCTGTCGCCGCCACACCGGGAGCACAGGGCTCCCAGGGACTCGCGGCGCTGGGGCGATTCAGGAGTGACTGCCACCACTGAAGCAACCACCACCTTTACCTTCCAGCCGTTCACCCGGAGCTGTCGCTTCATCTGGGACGAGGGCGACCACGTCCTCATCGGGGTGAGTCCGGGAAACAGCTATTTCAGCGCCGCCCGCATCGCCGGTCTCGTCCGCTGGGCCTCCGCCCGCTTCGACCGGGTCGACCTCGTCTACGCCGACCGCCATGTGGACCGGATGTTCGCGACCCTCGGCTACGACGACGAGCACGCGCGCAGGCGGGCCGCCAAGGAGCTGAAGGCGGTCCGCAGAAGGATCGTGCGGGGCGTCGAGGAGGCCGCCCGCCCCGGGCTCCCGGTCGGGGTGCACGCGCTCTCCGAGTTCGAGGGCAACCCTGTGTACGACCTGCTGCACCGCCGGGTGCGGCACTTCCTCGCGACCGACCGCGAATTCCGTACGGGCTGCGAGGAGATGGCCGCCGCGTTCCTGGCCGGGAAGGCCGACGGCGCCCCGGTGAGCCCGGCGCAACTCGGCGCCTGCCTCGACTACATCGCCGCCGAGCTGCCGTTCTTCCTCGACACCCCGGGAATCCTCCAGGTCCCGTCCTCGGTGTCCAGCTACCACGCGCTGATCCCGCTCACCGAACTCCTCTACGCCAAGGGCGGCGGCCTGCGCGCCTCCCGCAACCAGGCGTACGCGATCGTGCGCCCGCAGGCCGTCCACCCGGAAGGAGTCGCCGCATGAGCCGCACCAGCACCACGAGCACCACCAGCACCGACACCGGCCCCCTGCTCGACTTCCCGCTCGGCCGGCGCGGCGATGTCCTCCCCGAGGAGTGCGCCGCCCTGCGCACCAAGGCGCCGGTGGCCCGGGTGCGCACCCTGACCGGCGACACCGCCTGGCTGGTGAGCAGTTACGCGCTGGCCAAACGCGTCCTGGAGGACGACCGGTTCAGCCTCAAGGACACCGCGGCCCCGGGTGCCCCGCGCCAGTACGCGCTGACGATCCCGCCGGAGGTCGTCAACAACATGGGGAACATCAACAGCGCGGGGCTGCGCGGCGCCGTGATGAAGGCGCTCAACCCGCGCACCGACGGCCTGCGGGAGTGGCTGCGGGAGCGGGCCGACGAGTTCGTCGACGGACTGCTCACCGAGGGACCGCCGGCGGACTTCCGGGCGGGGTTCGCCGACCCCTTCTCGGCGGCCCTGCACTGCAAGGTGGTCGGGGTGCCGTTCGCGGACTGGCGGCGGCTGATGAGCGGTCTTGACATCGCGTTCATGACCAGCCCGCACGCCTTCGAGGGCTCCCGCCTCAACTGGTACAAGGACCTCGGGTACATGGTCGACCGGCTCAACGCGCCGGAGGACCAGCGCGCGGGCCTGCTCGGCCGCCTCGCTGAACTGCGTACGGAGGAGGAGTCCGCGCACCTCACCGACGAGATGCTGGCGACGGTCGCGGTCTCGCTGTTCGGCGCGGGCGCCGTCTCGACGTCCGCGTTCCTGGTGCTCGCGGTGCTCGCGCTGCTCCAGCACCCGGAGCTGATCGGGTACCTGCGGGCTCACCCGGACCGGATGGGCCGGGCCGTGGACGAGCTGCTGCGGTGGAACCTCTCCATCGGGGACGGCCTGCCGAGGCTGGCCACCGAGGACGTCCGGGTCGGCGA
The DNA here is from genome assembly GCF_002846415.1 of Streptomyces sp. TLI_146. Lineage (NCBI taxonomy): Bacteria > Bacillati > Actinomycetota > Actinomycetes > Kitasatosporales > Streptomycetaceae > Streptomyces > Streptomyces sp. TLI_146. Next base: position 6,201,447 of record NZ_PJMX01000001.1, on the reverse strand, counting down.
AGTGCTGGTGAAGAAGGGCGAGTTGGTGCTCGTGCTGGTCGAGGGCGCCAACTTCGACCCGGAGGTCTTCACCGACCCCGAACGGCTCGACCTGGACCGCGAGGTCAACCCGCACCTCTCCTTCGGCGCGGGCCGCCACTTCTGCCCGGCCACGGGCCTTGGCCGGGCGCACGCGGAGGTCGCGCTCGGCGTACTGGTGGAGCGGCTGCCGGGGCTGCGCCTCGCGGTCCCGCCGCAGCAGCTGGTGTGGCGCACCGGCTTCATCAAGCGCCTGCCGGAACGGCTGCCGGTGCTGTGGTGAGACCCGGACGGTGAGACACGGCCTGTGAGACGCGGCCGCCCCCGGGAGACATCCCGGGGACGGCCGTGCGTGCATCCATATGGACTCAGCGGAAGATGCCGGTGTGGCCCAGCGAGTAGCGGCCCGGCTGCGGATAGACCGCGAGGCCGTGCGGGCCCGAGCCGACCGGGATACGGGCGAGCTCCTTGCCGGTGGCGGTGTCGATCGCGTACACCTCGGCGTCGTAACGGCCGGACAGCCACAGGACCTTGCCGTCGGCCGAGACCCCGCCCATGTCGGGGCTGCCGCCGTCCGGCAGGTGCCACTTCTTGGTCAGCTTGTTCTGGGCGAAGTCGAAGATGGAGATGGTTCCCTCGCCGCGGTTGGAGATGTACATCTCCTTGGAGTCGCGGCTGACGTACAGGCCGTGGCAGCCCTTGCCGGTGGGCAGCAGCGTCGGGGTGCTGAACCGGTCGCCGTCCATGACCCACATGCCGTGGGCCATCATGTCGGCGATGTAGAAGGTCTTGCCGTCCGGGGACATCTTCACGTCCTGCGGCATCGCCCCCTCGAACGGCAGCTTCTGGTGGGCGATGACCTGCATCTTCGCCGTGTCGACCTTGAGCAGCTCACCGGAGAACTCGCAGGAGACGATGAAGTACCGGCCGTCCATGGAGAAGTCGGCGTGGTTGACGCCCGCGCAGTGGACCGGGACGGTCTTGACCCGGTTCATGTTGACGGGCTCGCGGAACACCAGCTCGCGGTCCATGGACGCCATCACGACCGCGTACTTGCCGTCCGGCGTGAAGTAGAGGTTGTACGGATCGGAGACCTGGACCGTGCGGCCCGTCTTGCCGGTCGCCGGGTCGATGGCGGTGAGGCTGTCCCCCAGGTCGTTGTTGACCCACAGGGTCTTCATGTCCCAGGAGGGCACGACGTGCTGGGGCTGGTGCCCGACCGGGATGGTCTCGATCACCTTGTACGTCTTGGGGTCGATCACCGACACCGTGTTGGAGTTGGTGTTGGGCACGTAGACGCGTTCGAGGAAGTTCTTCACGGCCGGCTGGAGGGCGCCCGGGCGGTCCGCGGCGTAGGCGTCCTTGGGGTCCAGGACCGGCGGCATCCCGGGCAGGCCCTGGGGCACGGCCTGCTTCGGCACGGGCTGCGCGGCGCCCTTGGTGCCCAGGGCCTCGTTCCCTCCCTTGTCCGCGGACGAGCTACAGCCGGCGAGCGCGGCGAGCAGGAGGCCGCACAGCAGCGCGGCGGTCCTCTTGGTGGGGGTCGGCATCAGGTCAGCAACTCCGTGGTGGTCACCGCGCGCAGTCCGCGGCGGTCGAGGTCGGCGAGGAGGGCCGGCAGCGCGGCGATCGTGTCCGCGTAGCCGAAGTGCAGACTCACCACGGATCCGTTGCGGATCCGCCCGGTGACGTTGCGCGTCACGGCCGGGGCGCCGGGCGAGGTGAAGTCGAGCGAGTCGACGTCGTACGAGAGCACATGCGGGTACCCGGCCCGCCGGGCCAGTCTCTGAACGAGCGGCGTCGCGTACTGGGTACGGGAGGGCCGGAACCAGGTCCCGATGGAGCCGGTGATCCGGCGCAGCCGGTCCGCGCAGCCGGTGATCTCGGCGTACGCGTCCGGCTCCGCGAGCGCCGAGATGTCGATGTGGCGCTGGGTGTGGTTGCCGAGGTCGTGGCCGCCGTCGAGGATGCGGCCGGCCATCCGCGGGTGCTCGTCGAGCCAGCTCCCGACGGCCAGCACGGTGACCCTGGCGCCGGCCCGCTCGGCCTCGGCGAGGACGGCGGTGGCGTCCTTGGGGTCGCCCTGGCCGTGGAAGGTGAGCGCGACCTTCGGCCGGTCGCGGGGCCCGTGCGCGATCTGGTCGGGCTGCGCCGGGAAGGCGCGGGGGGCCGGTGCGGCGCGGGTGGTGCCGGGACGGGCGGAGGCGGCGGGCGCGGTGGGCGTCGCGGTGGCGGGCGGCGGCCCGGCGCCGCCCTCGTCGTCCGTGCAGCCGGCCGCGAAGGCCCCCACGACGGCCGCCCCCGCCCCGGCACGCAGTGCGCTGCGGCGGTCGACCCCACGGGGAGATGGATTCAGCACATGGACATTTAAGTGCGCCCACAGGCGGAAGGTAATGATTGACCCATTTCAGGACCTTTGCGGGTCGCCGGGACACGCCATTCACCGGACAGGCAGCTTCGATGATTCACTCAGCGACACCCATACTTATTCAGCATTAACAAGGTACGTGCTCTAGTTCACCTACGATTCACAGCTAAACTGTCACGGTATGGGGAAGTTTGTCCGAGTAAGGACTTTTGGCGTGAAGGCCCCCCGTCTGCCATAGTCGGAGACACGACCGCTCATTGACCCGAGCTCGGTCGTCTTCAGTCGCCGTGGATCACACCCCCTCCGGTCCGCGGCGGCGCTCCTCAGAAGCCCCCGCAGGCAGGCCGCACCCGGCAGGCACGGGGGCTTCGGTGCGTCCGAGAGCGTCCATGGACCAGGGGCCCGGCTCAGCGGTCGGCGACCCGCATCTCGAACCAGGTCGTCTTGCCGCGCGGCAGCAGGTCCACGCCCCAGCGGTCGGAGAGCTTGTCGACGAGGAAGAGCCCGCGCCCGCTGGTGTCCATCTCGTGGACCGGCATCAGACAGGGCAGCCCGCGCGAAGGGTCGCGCACCTCGATCCGGATCCAGCCCCGCCGTCTCATCATCCGCAGCCCGAAGGCGCGGGCACCGGTATGCCGGACCGCGTTGCCGACCAGTTCGGAGACGAGCAGGATCGCCTGCTCGGCGAGGGCCGGGGATAGCGCCCACTGGCGCAGTATCACGCACTGGGTGAGCCGGCGCGCGGTCGCCGCGGACTCGGGCCGGGACGGCAGCCGTACCTCTTCGTCCGTCGGGTTGCCGAACAACTCCAGCGCCTTGAGCGCCCGTTCGTCCTCGACGGCCGGCGACCACCGAGCCGCGGTCGCGCCAGCGCGCTGCCGCGGTTGTTCCACACCCTCCAGCCCCGCCATGGACCCATCATGGCCGCCCGGAGCCGCCTCCGGGGCCGTTCCCGGGGAAAACGGCCCCCGGAACCAGAGGTTCCGGGGAGCTCGTTCAGCATATGCCGACGGCAGTGGATCACGCCCATACCGCCCACGAGCTGCGATGACGAGCAGCGATCGGCTGATCACCATGCGTTCGGAGCCGGTCGTACTTAAGGCTGCGTTAAGGCCAGGCTAATCCACCCGCAGGGTGTACGACCGGTATCCAACCGCGCTCGGCTCAGAGGAACTTGGCCTTGCCGGGGCCCTCCTCGACGAAGCTGCGCATCCCGCGCTCGCGGTCCTCGGTCGCGAACAGGCCCGCGAACCAGTTCCGTTCGATGGCGAGCCCGGTCTCGATGTCCGTCTCCAGACCCGCGTCGATGGACTCCTTGGCGGCGCGCAGCGCGAGCGCCGGTCCCTGGGCGAGCTTCGCCGCCCAGGCGTGCGCCTCCTCGTACACCTTCTCCGCCGCGACCACCCGGTCCACCAGGCCGATCGACAGGGCCTCGTCGGCCCGGACCATCCGGCCGGTGAAGATGAGGTCCTTGGCCCGGGACGGGCCGATCAGCCGGGACAGGCGCTGGGTGCCGCCCGCGCCCGGGATCAGGCCGAGCAGGATCTCGGGCTGGCCCAGCTTGGCGTTGTCGGCGGCGATCCGGATGTCGGCGCAGAGCGCGAGCTCGCAGCCGCCGCCGAGCGCGTACCCGGTGACGGCGGCGACGACCGGCTTGGGGATGCGCGCGACGGCGGTGAACGACTCCTGGAGCGCCCGGGACCGCACCACCATCGCGGTGTGGTCCATCGCCTGCATCTCCTTGATGTCCGCGCCCGCCGCGAACACCTTCTCGCCGCCGTAGATCACCACGGCGCGTACGTCGTCGCGGCGCGTCGCCTCCTCGGCCAGCTCGCGCAGCCGGTCCTGGATCGCGATGTCCAGGGCGTTCATCGGGGGGCGGTCCAGGCGGAGGGTGCCGACGCCTTCGGAGACTTCGAGGGTCACAGTCATGGCAGCAGGTTAGTTGCCGCCGACGACGACGGACCCGGTGCTGTGCGTCACAGCGACCGGGTCCGTTCCTGTCGGAGGCGTCCTACTTGGTCCACTCCGCCCAGGACAGGTTCCAGCCGTTGAGGCCGTTGTCCGGCTGGATCTGCTTGTCCTTGGAGTTCTTCACGACGACCACGTCACCGATGAGCGAGCGGTCGTAGAACCAGGCCGCCGGGGTCGAGGAGTCGCCCGCGCCGCGCGCGTCCCGCAGACCGACGCAGCCGTGGCTGGTGTTGGTGTTGCCGAAGACCGACGGGTCGCCCCAGTAGTTGCCGTGGATGAAGGTGCCCGAGCTGGACAGGCGCATCGCGTGCGGCACGTCCTTGATGTCGTACTCGCCGCCGAAGCCCACGGTGGCGCCGTTCATCCGGGTCACCTGGTACTTCTCGCTGATCACCATCTGGCCGTTGTACGTGGTGTTCTGCGGGGAGCCGGCGCTGATCGGGATGGTCCTGAGCGTCTTGCCGTCGCGCACGACGGTCATGGTGTGGGCGGCGGCGTCGACCGTGGAGACCTGCGAGCGGCCGACGGTGAACTTCACCGTACGGGTCTGCTTGCCGTAGACGCCGGGGCGGCCCTCGACGCCGTCCAGGTTGAACTTGACGGTCACCTTGGTGCCCGCGGCCCAGTACTTCTCCGGGCGGAAGTCCAGGCGGTCGTTGCCGAACCAGTGGCCCTCGACGGGCACCGACGGCTCGGCCGTCACCTTGATGGCCTTCTCGACGGCCTGCGGGTTGGTGATGCCGCGGCTGAAGTTGATCGAGACCGGCATGCCGACGCCGACGGTGTCGCCGTCCTCGGGGGCGTAGGTGCCGATGAAGGTGTTCTTGGGGACGAGCGTGGTGAACGTGGTGTCCTTGGCGGACTCGCGGCCGTCGTCGTCCTTGGCGACCGCGTGCACCTTGTACTTGGTGGCGGAGGCGAGGTGCTGGTCCGGGGTCCAACCGGTGCCGTCGGGGGAGATCTTTCCGGCCACCGCGTTGCCCTTGGTGTCCGCGACCGCTACGGCGGTCAGCTTGCCCTGCGAGGCGGAGACCTTCAGCGCGCCGCTCGTCTGCACGTCACTGGCGCCGTCCTTGGGCGCGATGGTGACGACCGCGGCCGAGGCCTTGGTGTCCTCGCCCGCCTTGCCGGCGCCGCCCTTTCCCTTGCCGTCACCGCCGCCGGCGGAGTCGTCGCCACCGCACGCGGTGACCAGCAGGAGCAGCGCCCCCAGCAGAAGAGCCAGCAGACCCGGCGTACCGCGCCGCCCCGCCGCTCTCGTCGGAGCCCCCGATATGTGCTGCCCGTTCACGACAGTTCTCTCCCCTCGCACGGCCTGGATCACGCCACGGCCCGCACTGAAAAACACCCCCGCGCGCGTCCTCGCGCGCACACGATTGCCTAGGTAATCACACCGGACGCACACTCACCGCCACGCGAATGTCACTGTTCAGTCCCAATGGTCCTATGCGTTCGCTGTGGCTACATCACGACGTCACCGGGGGTGTGTACGGGCCGGACCGGCCGGCCGGGGGAAGGTCAGAGGGCCGAGCCCGCCCTCCACTTCGCCCAGTCGAGGTTCCAGCCGCCGAGCCCGTTGTCGGGCGCGACCGTTTTGTCACGGGAGTTGATGACTTCCACCACGTCACCGACGAGCGTGCGGTCGAAGAACCAGCCCGCCGGGGTGTCCGGGCTGCCGCCCTTCACATCCCGCAGGCCCACACAGCCGTGGCTGGTGTTGCTGGAGCCGAAGGTGCCCGAGGACGCCCAGTAGTTGCCGTGCAGGAAGGTCCCGGAGGCGGTCAGCCGGATGGCGTGCGGCACGTCCGGGATGTCGTACTCCCCGCCGAAGCCGACCGTGCGGCTGTTCATCCGGGTCACGTCGAACATCTCGGTGACGACCATCTTGCCGTTGTACGTGGTGTTCTTCGGCGACCCCGCCGAGATCGGGACCGTACTGACCAGCTCGCCGCCCCGGCGCACCTCCATCGTGTGCGCGTCGGCGTCCACCAGGGACTCCTGGTCGCGCCCGATGGTGAAGCCGATCCGCTTCTCCTGGATGCCGTAGACCCCGGGGGCGCCAGGGACGTCGCGCATCCGCATGTCCACGGTGACCTTGGTGCCGGGCTTCCAGTACTGCCTGGGCCGGAAGTCGAGGCGCTCCTTGCCGAACCAGTGGCCCACGACCTCGACCGGCGGCTTCGAGGTGACCCTGATGGCGCGCTCCACGGCCGCCCGGTTCTCGATCGGCTGGTTGAAGTTGAACGAGACGATCATGCCGACGCCGACCGTCGAGCGGTTCTCCGGCTTGAAGTAGCCGATGAACCGGTGCTCGGGGACCAGGGTGGTGAAGCTGGTGTGCCGGGCCTGGCGGTGGCCGTGGCCGTCGAGCGCCACCGCGTCCACCGTGTACTTGGCGGCCAGTTCGAGCCGCCCGGCCGCGCCCCGGGTCGGCTCCCAGGAGAGGCCGTCGTCGGTGATCCGGCCCGGCACCTCCTCCGGCTGCGCGTCCTCGGACTTCATCACCCTGACCCGCTCCAGGCGCCCGCCGGGCACCCGCACCTCGATTCTCCCGTCCGCCTTGACGCCCTTGGCCCCGTCCTCGGGGGTCACCAGGATCACTTCCCTGGGCGATCGCGCCTTGCCCGCGACGACGTCCTTGACCCCGTCGACCCCGCCGATGTCCAGGTCCCCGCTGCACCCGGCCACCCCGGCCACCAGCGCCGCCGTCAGTCCCACCCATGTCAGGGCGGCCGCGGTGGTCGCCCCTGCCCGCTTCAGTACGAATCTCACGACCGGTCAACGACCGCGCCCCGCCGGGGGAAACGTGAGTACGAGCCGGGTAACGGGAAGAAAACCTGCGAGGACACGCGTGGAGAGCCGCGGCCGGGACGCCGCGCTCCGTCCAGGCGCCGAGCCGCGGGAGGCCGAGGGGTGTCGAGCGCAGCCGAGCAGGAGGCGGAGCGGGCGGTGGGGCGCCCGGTTCCGCAGGGGGAAGGACACCGGGAGCTCAACGGCCACCGCGGTCGGCGGGCCGGTCCCGGCGCGGTGCGGCCGACGGTCTGGCCGGGCGCGCCGACGCCGCTGGGGGCCCGGTTCCGGGTGGGGCCGGACGGGGCGGCGGGCACCAACTTCGCGCTGTGGGCGGGCGGGGCGGAGTCGGTGGAGCTCTGTCTGTTCGACGCGGCGGGCACCGAGACCCGGCTCGCCCTGGTCGAGCTCACCCATGAGATCTGGCACGGCTTCGTGCCGGGCGTGCGGCCGGGGCAGCCGTACGGCTACCGGGTGCACGGCCGCTGGGACCCCTGGACGGGGGCCCGCTGGAACCCGTCGAAGCTGCTGCTCGACCCGTACGCGCGCGCGGTCGACGGCGACTTCGCGCTGCCGCCGCAGGTGTACGGGCACGTACGGGACTGGCCGCAGCAGCAGGTGGCCGACACCGTACGGGACGACCGGGACTCGGCGCCGTACGTCCCCAAGGGGGTCGTCGTCCACGATGACGACGACTGGTCGGACGACCGCCGCCCCAAGACGCCGTGGGCCGACTCGGTCATCTACGAGCTGCATGTGCGCGGCTTCACCAAGCGGCACCCGGGGATCCCGCAGGAGCTGCGCGGGACGTACGCGGGGCTGGCGCATCCGGCGGCGCTCGACCATCTCGTACGTCTGGGGGTGACGGCGGTCGAGCTGCTTCCGGTGCACCAGTTCGCCCACGAGGACCATCTGCTGCGCCGGGGCCTGCGCAACTACTGGGGCTACAACTCGATCGGCTACTTCGCGCCGCACGCGGCGTACTCGGCGTCCGGGACGGCGGGCCAGCAGGTCGGCGAGTTCAAGCGGATGGTGCGGGCGCTGCACGCGGCGGGCATCGAGGTCATCCTCGACGTGGTCTACAACCACACGGCGGAGGCGGGCGAGCGCGGCCCGACGCTGTCGCTGCGGGGCATCGACAACAAGGGGTACTACCGCCTCCAGTCGGACGCGCGCCGGTACGCCGACTACACGGGCTGCGGCAACACGCTGCACGTGGTGCAGCCCCAGGTGCTGCGGCTGATCACGGACTCGCTGCGGTACTGGGTGACGGAGATGGGGGTGGACGGCTTCCGCTTCGATCTGGCGGCCGCCCTCGCCCGCTCGATGCACGACGTCGACATGCTCTCCCCGTTCCTGGCCGTCATCGCGCAGGACCCGGTGCTGCGCCGGGTCAAGCTGATCGCCGAACCGTGGGACGTAGGGCGCGGCGGGTACCAGGTCGGGGCCTTCCCGCCGCTGTGGACGGAGTGGAACGACCGCTACCGGGACGCGGTGCGGGACTTCTGGCGGGGGGCGCTGCCGGATGTGCGCGATCTGGGCTACCGCCTGTCGGGGTCGAGCGACCTGTACGCGTGGGGCGGCCGCCGCCCGTACGCCTCGATCAACTTCGTCACCGCCCACGACGGCTTCACCCTGCGGGACCTGGTCTCGTACGAGCGCAAGCACAACGAGGCGAACGGGGAGGGCAACCGGGACGGGACGGACGACAACCGGTCCTGGAACTGCGGGGTGGAGGGCGAGACGGACGACCCCCGGATCAACGCGCTGCGCCGCCGCCAGCTGCGCAACCTGCTGACGACGCTGCTCGTGTCCACGGGGGTGCCGATGCTGGTGGCCGGGGACGAGATGGGGCGTACGCAGGGGGGCAACAACAACGCGTACTGCCAGGACGGCGAGGTGGGGTGGGTCGACTGGTCCCTCCTGGACGAGCCGGGCCCGCGCGGGCTGCTCGAACTGGCGCGCCGCCTGGTCGCGTTGCGCCACCGCCATCCGGTGCTGCGGCGGCGCGCCTTCTTCTCCGGCCGGGCGCAGGGGGCGGACGGGCTGCGGGATCTGGCGTGGTTCACGGCGCGCGGGTCGGAGATGACGGAGCGGGACTGGTACGCGCCGACGTCCACGCTCGGCCTGTACCTGTCGGGCCGCGACATCCCCGGGCGCGATGCCCGCGGCGCGCCCGTGGTGGACGACAGCTTCCTGATCGTGCTGCACGCGGGCAGCCGGCCGACGGGTTTCGTGGTGCCGGGGGCGCCGTGGGGCGAGGCGTACGAGGTGGTCGTCGACACGGCGTCGGAGGACCAGGCGGGGGTGGCCGGGCGGGTGCACCGGGGTGGCGGGGAGGTGGCGGTGGGGGCGCGGTCGGTGCAGGTGCTGCGCGTGACGGGCTAGCGCGGAGGGAGCACGGCGCCTACGACCTTGGTCCCCGGTCGAAAAGCCGGTGGGCGTTGTCGGTGGTGAAGTTTAGGCTCGATGATTGATGCCAGACACACATGCACCCCCCAAGAACCAGTCGACGGTCCGTACGCTGCTCCGGCTCTGGCCGTACGTACGCCCCGTCCGAACTCGGCTGTTCAGCGCGGCCTTTGTCGCCGTCCTCGCGTCCTGCCTCGGGCTGCTGATCCCGCTCGTACTGAAGTGGATCGTCGATGGCCCGGTGAGCGACAGCGACCCCGGCGGGGTCTGGCTGGGGGCGCTCGTCCTGCTGCTTCTCGGGGTGGCCGAGGCGCTCCTCTTCGGCCTGCGGCGGTGGCTGGTGGCGCGGCCGCTGGCGGGGGTGGAGGCGGCGATGCGGGCGGATCTGTACCGGCATGTGCAGCGGCTGCCGGTGTCCTTCCACGACCGGTGGCCGTCGGGCCAGTTGCTGTCGCGGGGGACGACGGATCTGAGCCTGGTCCGGATGTTCCTGGCGTTCCCGCTGACGTTCCTGCTGGTCAACGCGGTGACGATCCTGGTGGGTTTCGTCATCCTGCTGTCGCAGGAGTGGACGCTGGGGCTGGTGCTGATCGTGCCCGTGGTGCCGCTGGTGGCGCTGTGCTCGCTCTTCGAGACGCGGTACTCGCTGGCGGCGCGGCGGGCGCAGGACCAGGTGGGCGATCTGACGACGCTGGTCGAGGAGAGCGTGCTCGGCGTCCGGATCATCAAGGGGTTCGGGCGGCATCGCAGCCAGGCGCGGGCGTTCGGTGCGCTGGCGCGGGAGCTGCGGGGCACGGAGCTGCACAAGGCGCGGCTGCTGGCGGCGCTGTGGGGTGTGATCACGGCGATCCCGGAGCTGGCGATCGGGGCGGCGCTGGTGCTGGGGACCGTGCGGGTGGCCGACGGGGATCTGTCGGCCGGGACGCTGGTGGCGTTCCTGTCCACGGCGCTGGCCCTTCGGTGGCCGGTGGACTCGATCGGGTTCCTGCTGGCGATGAGCCAGGAGGCGGGGACGGCGACGGAGCGGTACTTCGAGGTCCTGGACGAGCCAGTCCCTCCGGTGAGCAAGGCCGCCCTCCCGGGGGCTGCGCCCCCGGGCCCCGCTGCGCGTTCGTCTGCGGACCGGCGGGTGGCTGGTCGCGCAGTTCCCCGCGCCCCTGGAGGAACGGGGCCTGCGGCCCCTGTTCCCGCTCGTTGCGTCCCGGAGGACCCGCACCCCCCAGGGGCGCGGGGAACTGCGCGACCAGCCCACCACACACCCGCGGACAAGGACCGGGCACACCACGGGGACCTCGGCATCCGGTTCCACCAAGTCGCCTTCCGCTACCCCGACGCCCCCGGCGACAGCCCGCCCCTCCTCCTCGACATCGATCTCCACATCCGCAGCGGCGAGACCATGGCCATCGTCGGGGGGACCGGGTCCGGGAAGACCACCCTCACCGCCCTCGTGCCGCGGCTGTACGAAGCCACCGGAGGGCGCATCACCCTCGACGGGGTCGACATCGCCTCCATGTCGCGTGAGGAGCTGCGCGCGCTCGTCGCCGTGGCGTTCGAGGAGCCCACCCTCTTCTCCGCCTCCGTGGGCGAGAACGTCCTGATGGGCGGCGGCGGGCCCGAGGACCTCGACCGGGCGCTCGACGTCGCGCAGGCCGGGTTCGTACGGGAGTTGCCGCACGGCGTCGACACCCAGGTCGGTGAGCAGGGGCTCAGCCTCTCCGGCGGGCAGCGGCAGCGGCTCGCCCTCGCGCGGGCCGTCGTCGGGCGGCCCAGGTTCCTGGTGCTCGACGACCCGCTCTCCGCGCTCGACGTCCACACCGAGGCCCGCGTCGAGGCGGCCCTGCGCGACGTCCTGCGCGAGACCACCGCGCTGGTCGTCGCCCACCGCCCGTCGACGGTGATGCTCGCCGACCGGGTCGCGCTGCTCTCCGGCGGCCGCGTCGCCGCCGTCGGCACCCATCAGGAACTGCTGCGCAGCAACGCCGAGTACGCCTGGCTGATGTCCGGCACGGGGGACGAGGGGGAACAACGATGACGACCACCATCGGTACGGAACGGCAGGCCGATCCGGAGGAGCCGGAGGGGCCGAGAACCCCGCCGCCCGGCGATCCCTTCGACCGCGACGCCCTCCCCTCCCCCGCCGGCGCCACCCGCGCCCTCCTCCTGGACCTGCTCCGCCCCATGCGGCGCCGCGTCGTGGTCACCGCGCTGCTCATCCTGTTGCAGCAGGCGGCCGTGCAGGCGGGGCCGCTGCTCGTCGCGTACGCCATCGACCGGGGCGTGCCCGCGTTCCGCGAGGACGACTACGGGCCGCTGGTGGCCGTCGGCGCCGGGTACCTCGTCTGCGCCCTGGGGGCCGGGCTGCTCCAGTACGCGTTCATCAGCGCCTCCACCCGCGTCGGCCAGGACGTGCTGCTCGATCTGCGCGGGCGGATCTTCCGGCACGCGCAGGCGCTGAGCGTGGACTTCCACGAGCGGTACACCTCGGGCCGGCTCATCTCCCGCTCCACCTCCGACGTGGAGTCGCTGCGCGAACTCTTCAACGAGGGGCTCCAGGAGCTCATCGGCGTCGTGCTCTCCGGCGTGTACATCTGCGTCGTGCTGCTCTGGCTCGACTGGGGCATCGGCGCGCTCGCCGTCGCCTCGTACGCACCGCTGCACCTGCTGATCCGCCGCTACCGGCGCCGCGCCTCGCGCGCGTTCGACGCCCGCTCGACGGCGATCGCGGCCGTGATCGTCAAGTTCGCGGAGACCCTCAACGGCATCCGGCCGGTCCAGGCGTTCCGCCGCGAGCGCGCCAACGACGAGGAGTTCCACGAGCTCAACCACCGGCACGAACGCACCAACGGCGACGCCATCCTGGAGATGGCCCAGTATGTGGTGGGGTCGCGACTGGTGGCCAACACCGCGGTGGCCGCGATGGTGCTGTGGGGTGCCTACCGGGTCGCCGACGGCACCCTCGCGCTGGGCGTGCTGGCCGCCGCCGTGCTGTATCTGCGGCGGCTGTACGACCCGATCGACCGGCTCGGGATGTTCCTCAACTCGTACGAGGCGGCCGTCTCCTCCCTCGGGAAGATCGCCGGGCTGCTGGCCCAGGTCCCGACCGTGCCCGAGCCGGAGCGGCCGGTGCCGCTGCCGGAGCGGTCCGGTGAACTGCCGGGGCGGCGCGTGGAGTTCGACGGCGTCGGCTTCTCGTACCGTACGGGCGGCGAGGTCCTCCCCCGCTTCGACCTGACCATCCCGGCCGGGCAGACCGTGGCCGTGGTCGGCTCGACCGGCGCGGGCAAGTCCACCCTCGCCAAACTGCTCGCCCGCTTCTACGACCCCTCCACCGGCCGGGTCCTGCTCGACGGCGTCGATCTGCGCGAGCTGGCCGTGCCCGAGCTGCGGCGCGGGGTCGTCATGGTCACCCAGGAGGCGTTCCTCTTCTCCGGCACGGTCGCCGACAACATCGCCATCGGCCGCCCCGAGGCGAGCCGCGAGGAGATCGAGCGGGCCGCGAAGGCGATCGGCGCGCACGACTTCATCAGCCGGCTGCCGGACGGCTACGACACGGACGTGCGCAAGCGGGGCGGGCGCATCTCGGCGGGCCAGCGCCAGCTGGTCGCCTTCGCCCGCGCGCTGCTCGCGGACCCGGCGGTGCTGATCCTCGACGAGGCGACCTCGTCCCTGGACATCCCGGGCGAGCGGGCGGTCCAGCGCGCGATGCACACCGTGCTGCACGGCCGTACCGCCGTCGTCATCGCCCACCGGCTGTCGACCGTGGAGATCGCGGACCGGGTGCTGGTGATGGAGCACGGCCGCGTCGTCGAGGACGGGCCGCCCGCCGAACTCATCGCGGGCACGGGGCGGTTCGCCGATCTGCACCGGGCGTGGCGCGAGAGCCTGGCCTAGCGGAGGCCCAGCGGAAAAGGGTGCGGCGGAGGGAACCGGATCGCCGCCGCACCCGTCCAACTGTCCGCCTGCCGGACGCCCGGCGGGCCCTCGGGGCGACAAGTGCGGAGGCGCATTGCGGCCATTGTCGCGACCGGCTTCCGCACCCCCTCCGGACGCCTTTCGCGCTGGTGGGGCAGGGTGCGTATCCGGACACTCCCGTCGATCGCGACGCACCCAACCGCCCCCTGTACACATGGTGTTGACAAAGGAAACGTCCGCTTAACGAACGGCGTCCTTCGTACAACGAACGATTTCCGGCCAACTTCTTGACGCGCTCCTGACAGCGGATGGCCACTCCTGGCACTCTCTCCCCGATCCAAGAACCACCGCTCCGCATGCTCCGCCCGGTCGGCCCACCCAGCCGCCGGTACCCCCCTCGCAGAAGGAGTTCGCGTGAGATCCACGCACCGTCGTCGTGCCACCGCAACCGCCGCTCTGCTCTCCGCAGCCGCCATGCTCACCGTCGGAGTCCAGGCAGGTAGCGCCAGCGCACGTCCCGACGACTCCGCGTCGGCCGCCGCCCTCAAGGCGCAGGCCGTACGCAACCCGGGCGCTCTGCCCGCCAAGCTCTCGCCCTCGCAGCGGGCCGAGCTCATACGCCAGGCCGGCACCAGGACGGCGGAGACCGCCAAGAGCCTCGGCCTCGGCGCGCAGGAGAAGCTCGCCGTCCGCGATGTGGTCAAGGACCAGAACGGCACCACGCACACGCGGTACGAGCGCACCTACGCCGGGCTCCCGGTCCTCGGCGGCGACCTCGTCGTCGACACCGCCCCGAGCGGCCAGACCCAGAACGTGCTCAAGGCGAACCGCGCCGAGCTGAAGAACATCGCCACCACCGCCAAGCAGGGCCCGGCCGGCGCGCAGAAGCAGGCGCTCGCGGCCGCCGCCGACAAGGGCGCCAAGAAGGCCACCGCCGACCGCGCCCCGCGCAAGGTCGTCTGGATGGCCAAGGGCACGCCGACCCTCGCGTACGAGACGGTCGTCGGCGGTCTGCAGGACGACGGCACCCCGAACCAGCTGCACGTCATCACCGACGCGGCGACCGGCGCGAAGCTGTACCAGTGGCAGGGCATCGAGACCGGTGTCGGCAACACCCACTACAGCGGCCAGGTCACCCTCGGCACCACGCAGTCGGGCTCGAACTACACGCTGACCGACGGCGGGCGCGGCGGCCACAAGACGTACAACCTGAACCACGGCTCGTCCGGCACCGGCACGCTGTTCTCCCAGACCAACGACACCTGGGGCGACGGCACCAACTCCAACGCCGCCACCGCGGGCGCCGACGCCGCCTACGGCGCCGGGCAGACCTGGGACTTCTACAAGAACGTCTTCGGCCGCAGCGGCATCAAGGGCGACGGCGTCGGCGCGTACTCCCGCGTCCACTACGGCAACGCGTACGTCAACGCGTTCTGGGACGACAGCTGCTTCTGCATGACGTACGGCGACGGCTCGGGCAACAACGACCCGCTGACCTCGCTGGACGTGGCCGGCCACGAGATGACGCACGGCGTCACCTCCAACACGGCGGGCCTGGAGTACAGCGGCGAGTCCGGCGGCCTCAACGAGGCGACCTCGGACATCTTCGGCACCGCGGTGGAGTTCTACTCCAACAACGCGTCCGACCCCGGTGACTACCTCATCGGCGAGAAGATCAACATCAACGGCGACGGCACCCCGCTGCGCTACATGGACAAGCCGAGCAAGGACGGCGGCTCCAAGGACAGCTGGTACTCCGGCATCGGCAACCTGGACGTCCACTACTCCTCGGGCCCCGCGAACCACTGGTTCTACCTGGCCTCCGAGGGCAGCGGCACCAAGGTCATCAACGGCGTGACCTACAACTCGCCGACCGCCGACGGCCTGCCGGTCACCGGCATCGGCCGCGACAAGGCCCAGCTGATCTGGTACAAGGCGCTCACCACCAAGTTCAACTCGTCCACCGACTACAAGGGCGCCCGCGACGGCACGATCGCCGCGGCCACCGAGCTGTACGGGGCCGGCAGCGCCGAGGTCAACAACATCACCGACGCGTGGGCGGCCATCGCGGTCGGCGCCCGCCACGGCGGCACCGACCCGGGCGGCAAGGTCTTCGAGAACGGCACCAACGTCAGCATCCCGGACTCCCCGGGAGCGGCGGTCACCTCGTCGGTCACCGTCTCCGGTGTCACGGGCAACGCGCCCAGCACCCTCAAGGTCGGCGTGAAGATCGTCCACACCTACATCGGCGACCTCCAGATCGACCTGGTGGCCCCCGACGGCTCGGTGTACCCCCTGAAGGCCACGGGGACCGGCGGCTCGACGGCCAACCTCGACACCACGTACACCGTGAACGCCTCCTCGGAGGTCGCCAACGGCACCTGGAAGCTGAAGGTCCAGGACAAGGCGCGGTACGACACGGGCTACATCGACAACTTCAAGCTCACGTTCTGACGGTCAGGCGGCTGACCGGAACGTGAAAGGTGCCCGGACCCCCACAAGGGGTCCGGGCACCGCTCGTTTCTCGCGTGCCGTTCAGTCCGCCGTCACAGGGTGATCTCCCGACGGCGCAGATCGAGCAGGTCGGGGTCCTGGCGGACCAGCTCCTGCTCGAACTCCGGCCAGCCCTTCTCCTTGACGAAGGCCGCCTCCGAGGGGCCGATCGGCACCAGCCACACCACGGAGACCGTGGTGCCGTTCTCCACGACGACCTCGGCGAAGTCGTCGTCGAAGTACACCGGAGAGGACGCGTAGAGGGAGCTCAGGACACTGCCCGGCGCCAGCGGCATCGGCAGGGAGATCACGTCCCCGCGCAGAACCGCGTCGCCGCTGGTGACCAGGCGCTCCGACACGTACTCCAGGACTCCCGCGAACGGGCCGTACTCGTCACCCGCGAGCGGCCGGTTGCACCCCAGCAGTTCCAGGTGCTGATGACGGCCGGAGGTGCGGGAGACCAGTGGTGTGCTGAAGAGCCCGACGGTGGCGAAGGACTGGACGCCCTCCAGGGCACCCC
This sequence comes from Streptomyces sp. TLI_146, assembly GCF_002846415.1. NCBI lineage: Bacteria > Bacillati > Actinomycetota > Actinomycetes > Kitasatosporales > Streptomycetaceae > Streptomyces > Streptomyces sp. TLI_146. The sequence goes on along the minus strand of NZ_PJMX01000001.1, from coordinate 6,184,960 downwards.
CGGTGAAGTATCCGACCTGGGGGGTGCCCGGAGGGGACTGCTCGGCCGCCGACCACGACCCGACCATCCGGCCGAGCCGTGCTTCCAAGTGGTTGACGAGAGCAGCCATGGCGATCAGCTATCCGTCCTGTCTGTTTCCGGCCGCGCGATTGCACGGCCTGCATTCGAGCTGGACATCGGTGTTGTAGTTGTCCAGGACTTCTTCACGCGTGACGTTCGGAGGGAACTTGCGGTTGCTCCACGACTCCGGGAAGTGCCCGCCGTCCCACATGCGGGGTCCGCCGTTCGGGTCGTACGGATCGTCGTAGACCACACCCTCGCAGCTCGGGCCACCGCGGGAGCAGACTCTACCCTGCGACCCGTGCGGCCCCGGTGCGACCTCGGCGTCGTCCCACATCTGCCGCACCGTGGGGGTACGGAACGAGGGCCGGCTGGTGACGTGCCCGGCCTCGTTGGTCCCCCGCAGCATGCCGTCGGGGTGCACCTGACCGGGCTGGATGCGGTCCGGGTTGGCCGCGAACCGTCCGCCGTGCCGCCACTGGCCGTTCCCGTCGGGTGCCGGTCCGCCGGTCGGGCAGACGTCGTCGGCGTTGTGGACCAGGACCTGGGAGTCGCCCGCCGCCACGAAGTACGTGTGCAGGCCGTCGACGCTCAGGTCGTAGGTGATCCGCGCGGACCGGTAGGAGCGGATGTCGAGGATCGGCGTCCGTCCGCCGTCCGCCCCCTGAAGGGCGTGCTGCTTCTTCAGGTCGGCCGCCTGGGTCCAGGCGTTCGTCGTGGCGTCGTAGAACTGGTGGTGAGCGGTGGTCTGGATCGTCTTGGGACCGGACTTCGAACCCACGACGACGTCGACGTAGTCGCGGTCGGTCTTGGTGACGATGACCGCCTTGACCCGGTGTCTCTCCTTCTTGTCCTTGCCCGGCTCGGCGGTCAGTACGTAGTCACCGACCCGGATCTGCGAGATGGCCTTGGTGGCGGTGGTCGACACCAGCACCGGGGTGTTGCGGGTGAAGCTGTGCGGGGTGCACCCCTTGCGGCCGTACTTGCTGAGCGCGGCGCCGAAGATACCGCCGAGCGCGGCACCCGTCACCGTCGCCTTGGCAGCGCCACTGACGCTGCAGCCCTCCTGGCTGCTGGAGCAGGAGACGCCGTAGGTGGCGGCGCTCTCCGCGGCACCACTGGCCGCGCCTGTCACCGCGCCCCGGGTCACGGCGCTGACCGCCGTGCTCAGGGCCCGTCCGGCGACCGCACCCGCACCCATACCGATCAGTCCGGTGGCCGCGCCGACCGCGGCGGCACCGAGGAAACCGCTCAGGGTGTGCGGCCCGTCGCTCATCGCGTAGCCGAGTGAGTTGATCAGAGCACCCGCGCCGACCGCGCAGGCCACCGCACCGACACCTGCCGTCGCCGCCGTACAGACGACGGCGGCCGCGATGCCCGCGACGATGGGGACGATGGTTGCCGCGTGCTGCTTCACATAGTTGGCGGTGGCTTTCACGGCCTTCTTGACCGCTCTGCCGACCTTCTTGGCCGCCTTGACCACCTTGTGGGCGACGCTCTTGATCACCTTGGCCGCGTGCTTCACCGCGCGCTTGACGGTCCTGACGACCTTGTGGACGTACTTCTTGACCCGCTTGTACGTCCGCTTGACGTATCTCTTGACCTTCTTGACGGCATCGTGCACGTAGTGCACGGCCTTGCGGACCGCGTGCTTGACCCGCTTGACCGCCTTCTTGACCGCGTGCTTGATCTTCTTCGCGGCCTTCTTGACGGCCTTGGCGACGTGCTTGACGGCCTTCTTCGTCTTGTGCCAAGCGGACTTGGCGACGTGCTTGACCTTCTTCTTGAACTTCTTCCAGGCCCCGCCGAAGCTCCAGTGACCGGTGGGGTCGGTCATGGTCATCGGGTTGGCGTTGGCGTAGGCGAACTTGTTGGCGCCGATCGAGGCCGGCAGGCCGTCCACGTCCGCCGTGTCCCGGCTGTTGAACTGGCCGGTCTGCGGCGAGTACCAGCGAGCGGCCATATTGACCTTGGCCGTCTCGGGGTCGGTCCAACCCGACTGGTAGCCGAGCTGTCCCAGCATGGTGGCGGTCTGGTTGACCTTGCCGAACGGCGAGTAGGTGGTCGACCCCGACAGCGCCTCGCCGCCCGCCGTGAACTGCGCGATGACATCGCTGTGGACATCGGTCATCGCCAGCACGGAACTGGTGCCCGACTTGATGCCGAGCAGCCCGCCGTCGCCGTTGCGGCTGTAGGTCGACGAGCCGTCGGAGGCCACGTCGTTGCCCAGGCCGCTGTACTGGAAGGTGAACAGCGGGCCGGTGCCGGGGTCACTGGCGGTGAGCACCCGGTCCAGACCGTCGTACGCGTACGTACGGTCGCCCTCGTTGATCACCCGGTTGAACGCGTCCGCCTTGATGACGCTGACCTTGTTGCCGTCGTCCGTCATCGAGCTCATGGTGCCGCGGGCGGTGTACGCGTACGCGTTGTGCCCGTCGGAGGTGAGCTGGTTGCGGGCGTCGTAGGTGTAGGTGTCGCCGCCCACGCGTGTCCGGTTGCCGGAGGCGTCGTAGCCGTAGCTCTCCGTCGTCGTCCCGTTGTTCCAGGACGACAGGCGGTTCGCCCAGTCGTAGGTGTACGTGTTGGCGGAGGCGCCCGCGACCCCGGTCGTCGTCTTCGACGTCTCGTTGCCGTTCTCGTCGTACCCGTAGTTGACCGAGGCCAGCGTCTTGCCGGTCGGGGAGGTCAGGGTGTCCGACGTGAGCTGCTCCAGGGCGTCGTAGCCGAAGGCGCGCTTGGCCTTGCCGGTGCCGTAGTCGATCGACTTGACGTTGCTGTTGACGTCGTAGCCGTAGGTCAGCGTCGAGCCGGTGGCGCCGTCGTTGACCGTGGACAGCCGTCCCGCGGTGTCATAGCCGTAGGTGGAGGTACCGGACGCGTCGGTGCGCGTGGTCATCCTGCCGTCGCCGTTGTAGGCGAAGGAGGAGGAGCCGGAGGCGCCGCTCGTCGACAGGAGCTGGCCCCGGTCGTCGTAGCTGAACGTGTCCTTGCCGGTGTCGGCGTCGGTGCCGGTCACCGAGGTGATCCGGTCGTCGGCGTCATAGCCGTAGGTGTGGTCGGCCGTGGCCGCCTCGGCACCGGTGCCGGTCTGCTTGGTCAGTCGTCCCTTCGCGTCGTAGTCGTCGACGACCTTCACCCCACCGGGCGAACGCTCCTCCTTCACCCGCCCGTTGGCGTCATAGGTCGTGGTGAAGGTGCGGTCGGCCGCGTTGGGATAGGCGGGCGTGGCCGGCTCGATCGTCGACTCCGGGCTGCCCCACGAGTTGTACGTCGTGAGGAAGGCGTTGTTGCGGCCGTCGGTGAACCGCGTCCTGTTGCCCGCCACGTCGTACCCGAAGGTCGCCGTGATCGACTCGGTCGCGGAGACCGGCTGCACGGCCTTGGTGATCATTCCGGTCGCGTCCACCGTGAAGTTGGTGGTGTGCCCGCGGAAGTCGGTCACCGAGGCCTGCCGGCCCATCCGGTCGTACGTCGAGCTGGTGGTCCGCAGCACCTTGCCGGTCGCGTCCAGGTCGCTCATCGAGACCAGCTGACCGAACCCGTCATACGTGTTCTTGGTGCTCGTCCCGTCCGGATCCGTGGACGTCAGTATCTGCCCGTCCTGGTCGTACGTGAACCGCGTCGTGTTGTTGGCCCCGTCCGTGGTGGACGTGACCTCACCCAGCGCGTTGTACCCGTAGGACTCGCTCACTCCCGCCGGGCTCACCACCTTGGACAGCTGCTGCCCCGGCGCGTCGTAGTAGTTGATCGCCGTGTACGCCCGCTGGGTGGGCTGGCGGACGATGTCCGTGCTGGTGAGCTCGCGGCCCAGGTAGTCGTAGGTCGACTCCTGGCGGGCGCCGTTGGGGCGGGTCGCCGAGAGCTGGTCGCCGTTGGTGTCGTAGGTGTAGCGCGTGGTGTCGCCGCCCGGCTCCTTCACCGAGGCCAGGTCGCCCAGCTGGGTGTAGGTGTACTCGGTGCGGTTGCCCAGCGGGTCGACCTCCGCGGAGACCTGGCCGAGGTGGTTGTACTCGTTCCAGCTCACCGCCTTGATCGGCGTGGTGGCGCCCGGCGGGGTGTAGTCGGGAAGCGTCGTGGACGCCTCCTGGCCCTCGCCGTCGTAGGCCGTCACGGTCACGTTGCCGAGCGGGTCCGAGGACTCGGTCTCCTCGCCGAACGTGTTGTAACCGGTCATCGAGACCGGGCGGACGGAGACCGGGGTGCCGCCGTTCTGCTCGGCGTTGACCGCCGGCTCGGTGACGCTGGTCTGCTGGCCCGACTCGTCGTAGCCGTAGTCGGTGGTCGCGCCGTTGGCGTCGGTCATCGACAGGGGCATGCCGCGCTGGTCCAGCTTCCAGCTGGTGGTGCGCACCGAGCTGCCCGCCGCGGGCAGGGTCTTGCCGTAGACGCCGGAGACCTGCGTCGCGGTGAGCGCCTCGCCGTAGACCTGGACGTCCGCGAGGGAGCCCTTGTGGTACTCGCCCTGCGTGCCGCCCGACATACGGCGGCCGATCTGGAGCGGCCCGGTGGCCTCCCAGGAGCCGCTGTACGGGGTGGTCGCCTTCAGCGCGCCGTTGACGAACAGCCGGATCTCACCGGCCGCCGCGTCGTAGACACCCGTCAGGTGCGTCCAGGTGTTGGCCGTCACCGCCGCCGTGCCGGAGGTGGCACGGGCCAGCGTCGGGGACGCCACGTCGCCGGAGGTCCGGTTGAACGACCAGCCGTACGCCGTCGAGTAGTACAGCTGGAAGCCGTGGTCGGCCGTGCCGTCCTGCGAGACGAACGTGTGGTTGGCGGTGGTGTCGGCCAGCTTCACCCAGGTCGAGACGGTGAAGCTGCCGTTGGTGTTGACGGCCGGGCCGGTGCCCTGGCCGTACGCGTTGGCCGTGCCGTCGAAGACCGCGCTGCCGCCCTGCTCGGTGGAGCGGGTGACGCCGGAGCCGAAGGTGACCTTGTTGTTGCCGCCGGAGGAGTCCGCCGCGTTGGTGCCGCTGGTCTCGTTGAACTTCCAGCGGCCGACCGGCGCGGTGGTGCCGTCGTGGACGGTGGTGCCGGTGACGTTGCCGAGCGCGTCGTAGCGCGTGTCGGTGGTGCTGGTGTCGCCGGTCGGGTCGTAGTCCGTCTCGGACACGACGTTGTCGTCCGGGTCGTAGGAGACCTTGTTGGTCCGGGCGAGCCCGCCCGGGTCCATCGTGGTCGAGGTCGTACGGTCGGCCGCGTCCACCGTGAACGAGGTGGTCGTGGTGCCGTCGTTGGTGACCTGCTTGGTCAGGTTCCCGGCCGCGTCATAGGTGTTCGCCTGCTCGGTGAACGCCTTGTTGTTCTGCGGGTCCCTGCGCACCACCGTGGCCGAGAGGCCGTCGTCGGTGTAGGTGTACTCGGTCACCCAGCCCATCGCGTCGGTGATCGACGCGAGCCGGCCCGCCGGGTCGTACGCCCGCGACTCCTGCACCAGCTTGGTGGGAGCGGACGGGCTGTTGGGGTCGCCCGTGTAGTTGAGCAGGCTGGTGGTGAGCGGCCTGCCGTCGGCGTCGAAGGTGTACTCGTTGACGTTCCCGGCCGGGTCCGTCTCCTTGACCTTGTTGCCGTAGACGTCGTACTCGAACGCGGTGGTGTCGCCGCCCGGGTCCGTCCGGGTCGCGACCCGGTTGTACGCGTCGTACGTCATCGAGGTGACCCGCGCGGTGTCGCCGCCGGTGGCGTCCGCGACCGTCTGGGACTGGACGTTGCCGTCCGGGTCGTAGACGGTCGTCGACTTCGCCTGGTGCACCGCGCCGGTGACCCGGTTGGTGACCTTGGGGCTGATCTCCGAGATGACCTGGTCGTCCTTGTCGTACGCCAGCGTGGTCGTCAGACCCGCCGGGTAGGAGTCGGAGACCTCGGTCTTGGTGATCTGGCGGCCCAGGTTGTCGTACGTGTACTTCACCGAGGCGCCGTTGGCGTCGGTGATCTGCGCCAGGTCGCCGTTCTTGAAGTAGGTGTACTTGGTGCTGCGGCCACCCGGTGTGCGCACCTCGGCGACGAGTCCGGCCGGGGCGTAGTTGGTGCCGCCCTCGGCCGCGACCGTGGTCGCGGTGGTGTAGACCGTGGAGGCCGTACGGCCCGCGGGCGAGCCCGGCACCGGCGGGGTGGTCACCGAAGTGACGTTTCCGCTCGTGTCATAGGTGTAGCTGGTGAGGTACGTGTTGTCCGTGGGGCCCGAGGAACGGCCGTCGCGCTCGGTGAGCACCAGGTCGTTGCGCGGGTCCATCGTCGGGAACAGGGTGGTCGCGTCCGGGTAGTACGTGTAGTACTCGGTGGCGCAGCTGTTGGCCGCGGTGTTCTGGCAGGTGGTCGTGGAGACCGTGTTGCCGCGCACGTCGTGGCCGGTCACCGAGCGGTTGCCGTTGGCGTCCGTGACGGTGTGCAGGAAGCCGGACGTGTCGTACCCGTACGTCGTCCGGTTGCCCCCGGTGTCGGTCGCGGCGAGCAGCCGGTTGCCCAGCTCCGCGTCGTACACGTAGGTCAGCGTCTTGTCGGTCGGGTCGGTCAGCTTGACCGTGCGCACCGGCGCGGTGCCGGCGGACGCCTTGGCGGCCGAGTAGTGGCGGCCGACCTCGTCCGCGGTCAGCGGCGCGTCGTAGAACGCGACCTCGGCGATCGAGCCGTCGAAGTAGCTGACGTCGGAGGGCGAGCTGATCCAGCCCTTGGTGAAGCCCGCGCCGATGAAGGTGCGGGTGGTCGTCTGGTCACCGGCGGCGCCGGTGTAGTCGGCCTGCTTCTCGCCGTCCAGGTAGAGCGTCTGGGTGGTGCCGGAGGCGGAGAGGACCGCGTGGTGCCAGGCGTTGTCGGTGACCGCCGCCTTGGAGCCGAAGTCGGTCGTGCCGCTGCCGGTGGCGCTCCACCAGTGGCCGCGCAGCTTGCCGTCCGCGCCCACGTACATCAGCGGCGAGTAGGCGGCGCCCGCGCCCGCCGGGTCGCCCGGGACCCGGGCCTGGTCGGCCGCGATCACACCGGGCTTGGCGGTGCGGAACCACAGCTCGATCGCGCGGTTGCCGGAGCGGTGCAGCGGGGCGTACGGCAGCTCGGCGTAGGAGGCGGCGCCGTCGAAGTCGACCGCCGTCGCGTCGTCGGGGCCGAACGGACCCTCCGCGCCCTGGGTCACCGTGTTGTAGGTGCCGAAGCCGGTGTGCACCTCGTTGGCGGCCTGCGGCGCGCCCTGGACGTCACCGAGGCGCCAGTACCCGGAGGGGGCGGCGCCCATCACGGCCGAGCGGTAGACCTGCGAGGAGCCGGTCACGGTGGCCGGGTTGAGCTTCCAGGTGCCGCCGTCGCCGTCGACCGCCTGGGTGACCAGGTCGTCGGCGGTGGAGTAGGTGACGGAGCTCTGGATCTTGCCGTTCGGCGTGGTGATCTTGTTGAGCAGCCCGGCCGGCCGGGTCGCCGCCTGGTACTGCGCGGTGATGACGTCCTGGCTCAGCGGCTCGGAGTAGATCGCCGCCTCGGCGAGCTGGCCGCTGAAGTGGCCGAGCGGGTCGGCCGCGTTCATGTTCGGCCAGCCGTCGGTGTTCACACCGGCGCCGAGGGTCAGGTAGGGCTGCGCCCAGTCGTTGATGGTGCCGGACTTGGAGCCCTGCGAGACGCCGTCGAGGTAGAGCGACATGGTGGTGGCGGCGCCGGTGAGGACGGCCTGGTGCCACTTGTTGTCGTTGACGGCGGCGGCGGAGACGATCGTGGTGTTGCAGCCGGGCGACGAGGCGAAGCAGCCGTGCAGCTTGCCGTCGGTGCCGACGTAGACCGCCGGGGTGTTGTGGGTCGTGGTGCCCACCGGGTCGGGGTCGCTCAGCGGCTTGTCGCCGTAGTAGAAGAGGACACCGCCCGCCTGGGAGGTCTTGAACCAGAGCGAGACGCTCGCGTACGAGGGGGTCGCGCCCGGGGCGCTGGGTATCTCCACGTAGCTGCTGGTGCCGTTGAACGTGGCGGCCGGCTGGGTGGACCCGGCGAGCACGCCCGTGCCCCCAGTGGTCACGTTGTGGTAGATGCCGTTGTACTTGCCCTGGTTGAGGTCGACCGCGTCCTTGGCGACACCGTCACCGGCCGCCTCGCCGAGCCGCCAGTACGCGAACGGGTCCTCGTCCAGGACCGTGGTGCGGTAGTGGTTGCCGGTGGCGTACCCGTAGGTGATGCACTTGGACCAGTCGGCGGGCGGGCAGACCTTGGTGAGCTGGTCACCGGTGTAGCTGTACTGCCAGGTCTGCGCGGTGGACGCGTCGCCCGCGGTCGACGGGTCGGTGGCGACCGTGTTGACGTGCGCGGCGGTGGCGCCCGCGGGGGTCTGCCAGGCGAGGGTCAGCGAACGGTTGGACGTGGTGTTCGTGATCTTGGTCAGCTGGTTGTTGGTGTAGCTGAACGTCTCACCGCGGTTCGCGAAGTCCGTGATGGTCTTGATCGCGTAGACCCCGGCCTTGGCCGTCGTCTGGGTGAAGCTGTAGGTGGTGAAGTCCTTGTCGACCAGCGTGTAGCCGCCGGTGACCGCCTGGAAGCGGGCGTACCGGCCGAGCGGCGGGACGAAGGTGCCGTCGGTGTTGCGGCCGAAGGCGACCTGCTCACCGCCGGGGTAGGTGATGACCACGCTGGTGACCGCGCCGGAGCTGTCCTTGACCTCGGCGGCCTTCATGTCCGCGATGGTCGCCCAGCCCGCGCCGAACGCGCTGTCCTGGCGCGGGTCGAGGCTGTTGTAGGAGCGCTCGATGGAGAGCGAGGGCCCGGTGACCTCGACGTCCGCGTCGGTGTCGTCGGTGGTGTAGTTGCCGTCGCTGGGGTCGAACTCGTGGCCGTCGGTGTTCTGGCTGAGGCCCGAGGTCACCGGGGGCTGCGGCACGGCGGTGGTGAACCGGCTGTCGTACGACACCGCGTTGGTGCCGTCGCTGACGGTGGCGAACCAGAGGTAGTTCTTGGACCACTTCAGCTTGCCGGCCGGGATCGCCCAGGCGCCCTGGGTGAGGGTGCCGGAGCTGACGACCGGGGTCTGGCTGCCGCTGTCCGCGTCGAAGACGTCGAAGGAGTACGACAGGGCGCTCGGGCCGTGGTCGGCGTCGGTCGCGTAGACCGTGAGCTCCGGGCGGAGCGTGTTGGCCTGGTAGTTCTCCGGCGGGTACTGGGCGTTGATCTGCGGGGCGGCGTTGGCCGTGTAGGTCAGGTCCAGGGCCGGGCGGAAGCCCGCGGTGGTGGAGTTGTCCGAGTGGAACTTCTTCCAGTGCAGCATGTCACTGGTGATCGCGGTCATCGCGAGGCCGTAGTTGGCACCGCCGCCCGCGACCGTGTTGAACCAGCTCGTGTTGAGCGGGACGGGCATCTTCACGCCGACGCTCGTGGAGCTGGAGGAGTTGGTGCAGGACGCGCCGGGCGCCACCGTCGCCGAGCCGATCGCCGAGCCGTAGGTCGGGCCGGGGTAGCTGGTGACCGTGGAGGGCGTCCAGGCCTTGGTGACCGGGTGGACGTTGAACGGCTCGGCGGTGCAGGTCGAGGACCAGACCGCGTACACGTTCAGGGTCGCGGCGGTGACCTTCTGGCCCGCCAGCGTGGTGCCCAGCGAGGAGAACTGGAGGAACGAGTTCGCCTTGTTGGTGCCGGAGTCGTACGACCCCACCTTGATCATGTTCTCGGTGGAGTGGTCCCCGCCGATGGTGTTCTGGGTGTACGTCGAGTTGCTGGCCGTCACCGTCGGGTCGACGGTGACCGGGAAGACCCGCTTCGGGTCGTCCAGCCAGGCCCGGTCGGCGGTCATCCGCAGCGCGGGGGCGCCGTCCAGGGTGGTGAGCTCGTAGCGGACCGCGCGGGACTGGGCGGCGTCGCCCGAGCGCGGGTCGATCTTCGAGTCCTCCATGAAGGCGTGCGGGACGGTCGCGGTCACCTTGCCGTCGGCGTCGGTGAACACCACGTCGCCGTTGTCCGCGATCTTCGGGGTGAGCCCCTTGGTCTTCAGCGGGAAGACCCAGGTGTTGGGCGCCGCCTTGGAGCGCAGGACGATCCGCTCCTTGAAGCCCTCGGCGAGCGGCGACAGCTTGAGGTCGGTGTCCTTGAAAACGTTGTCGTACGTGGCGGTGGAGTCACCGTCGACCACCGGCTCGCTCTTGGCGGCGCCGTGCAGCCCGTACGAGAGCGAGCGCCCGGAGCCGAAGTCGACCGAGGCGAGGTCGGGGGCGACCGCGTCGGGCGCGAAGGCGACGCCGAGCGAGTTGGCGTTCTCGACCAGCCGGCCGCCCTTCTCCTCGCGCAGCTTGGTGTCGATCTGCTTCCAGCTGCCGTCGGCGGCCTTGAAGTTGGAGCGGCCGGTGTAGTGGCGCACCGTCGTGGAGCCGTCGGTGTTGGTGTAGAAGTCCGAGGTCGCCGTGGACTTCTTGGCGTCGCGCCTGCTGGTGCGCGCGTCGAAGCTCTTGGCGTTCCCGGCCGCCTTGCCGGTCTTCGTCAACTCGGCCTTGTCCTGCGGCCGCTCGTACGCACCGAGCTCGCCCTTGCCCTTGCCGGGCCGGTGGCCGTTGCCGCCCTTGGCCCGGGTCTGCTTGGCGGAGGCGCTGTGGCTCTTGCCGCGCGCGGTGCCGCCCTGCTGGTCCGGGGTGTCGAGCGGGGACTTGTTGGCCCACTCCCACAGGCCCGACAGGGACCACTTGGGCATCGACAGCCGGGGCAGCGTCGCCCCGGTGGCCTCCGCCGTCTCGGTCGTCAGCATGAAGGAGAAAGCCAGCAGGACCAGGAGGGCGATCCTCCTGGCCCTGCGGTGTCCGGTTCTCCCGGGTGGAAACAAGAGACGGGACGTTCGAGCCCATCGAGCGCGCATTGAGGCAGCCTTTACTTACGCGAGGCTTACAGAAGACAAAGCCAGGCGATCGTGCCTCACGGTTTTACGGAGGTTGCTTCCACCCCATGATCCTTTGACATTTCTTTGCCATGTTCATGCGGTGCGGAACAACAAATTCCGGGCTATCCGGGTGTATTGACCCCCTGCTCGACGGCCCGGGCGACATCCGCCTTCACTCCGTCACCCGGCTTCACGGCCGTCACATTGGCCGCCGCGGCCTCGCCGCCGACCACCACGAAGCGGACCTTGGGGTGGGCCTTCGCGGCCGCCTCGGCCGCCGCCACCGGAGCCTTGCCGACCGCCACGACCACGTCGCAGGAGCGCTGGATGAGGCTGTTGACGAACGGGGTGGCGTTGGCGGCGGTCTGCTCGTCCGTCACCGGGACGAAGTTGACGCGCGCGTGGGTGGCCTTCGAGGCGTCCTGCATCCCCGCCCATACCGGCGCGCCCTCGGTGCCCTCGGTCACACCCTTGTCCCCGGTCAGCAGACAGGCGTCGACGTTCTTGTACTGGCGGGCCCGCGGATCCGGCGGCCCCGGCTTGTCGTCCTTGTCCAGCACCGAGACCAGCACCGCGGCGACGACCACGGCCGCCGCCGCGCCCGCGGCGATCCACACCCGGCGCCGGTGCACCCGCGCCAGCGCGGTGAGCCGGGCGAACCGCAGCCGGTAGCGCGCGTATCGGCCCTGCTTGTCCTGCTCCTCGCGGGCGGCCTTCGCCGCCTGCGCCTGACGCACCTGCTTGACCTGCTTCACTGCTGTTCACCTTGCGCTTGCGGTCCGTTGTACCCCTCTGCCCCGTCCGTACTGCTGAGGGTCCGGGGGTCGCCCCCCGGGAGATTGCCGTACGTGCTCTTGCCGTTCTCGTTCGGGGACTGCCGGGCCGCCGGCCACGCCTTCCAGGCGTGCGCGGACGCCCCGGCCGTGGACAGCCCGATGAGCAGCACATCGGCCGCGAACCGCATGCCGTGCGTGGTGTCCGGGGTGGTCGCCAGCTGGAGCACCCAGGACACCCACACCGCGCAGAAGACCGCGAAGGCGACCCAGTCCGCGCTCCGGTGCCGCCGCAGGGCGATCACCAGCGACGGCACCGGGCACAGCAGGCCCAGAGAGGCGAAGGGCAGCAGCGCGAGGCCCGTGCGTGCCACCCAGGCCCCATACGGATGTATGGGACGAGCGGTGACATTCTCGACAGGGTTCACAATCGGACCTCGCAGTTCCGTACGGGGCGCATGGCAGCGGCCGACGTACGGTACAACCCATTTCCGCTCAGCGCATCAGCACCCCCGCCCCCTCCCCCGTCGCCTCGGTCGGCAGGGCGACCAGGCCGAGATCGGCGCCGTCGGCGAGGAGCCGGTGGGCGGGCAGGACGCGGACCGTGTAGCCGTAGGGGCCGGTCCGGTCCAGGGCGAGCGGGCCCTCGTACACCCAGCGCCCCTCCAGGTCCGGGCCGCCCGCGGGCTTCAGGGCGACGGTACGGGCCTCGGCGAGGGTGTCGGCGGCGTCCACCCGCCCGGCGACCGCCTGCACCTCCACGTCGTCCGGCTGGAGCCCGCCGAGGCCGGCCCGCACCCGCAGGGCGAGCGTGGAGCCGAGCTCCGCGTGCCCGTTCGGCGCGGTCGCGGCCACCGCCTCCACATGGTCGACCGCCACCTGCGGCCAGGCCGCCCGCACCCGGGCCTTCCAGGCCGCCAGCTCCCGGGCCGTGTCCGGGCCCAGGTCGCGGTGGGCCCGGGCGGCGGGCGCGTACAGCCGCTCCACGTACTCCCGCACCATCCGCCCCGCCAGCACCTTGGGGCCGAGAGAGGCCAGGGTCTCGCGGACCATCTCGATCCAGCGGCCGGGCAGCCCGCTCTCGCCCCGGTCGTAGAAGCGCGGCGCCACCCGGTCCTCGATCAGGTCGTAGAGGGCCGTCGACTCCAGCTGGTCCCTGCGGTCCTCGTCGGTGGCGGAGCCGTCGGCGGTCGGGATCGCCCAGCCGAAGTCCGGCTCGTACCATTCGTCCCACCAGCCGTCCAGGACCGACAGGTTGAGGCACCCGTTGAGCGCGGCCTTCATCCCACTGGTCCCGCACGCCTCAAGGGGCCGCAGCGGATTGTTGAGCCACACGTCACAGCCCGGGTAGAGCTTCTTGGCCATCGCCATCCCGTAGTCGGGCAGGAAGACGATGCGGTGACGCACCCGGGGGTCGTCGGCGAACCGCACCAGCTCCTGGACGAGCCGCTTGCCGCTGTCGTCGGCGGGGTGCGCCTTGCCCGCCACCACGATCTGCACCGGCCGGGTCGGATGGAGCAGCAGCTCCATCAGCCGGTCCCGGTCGCGGAGCATCAGGGTCAGCCGCTTGTACGAGGGGACGCGGCGGGCGAAGCCGATGGTCAGGATGTCGGGGTCGAGCACCCCGTCCACCCAGCCCAGCTCCGCCGTACCGGCCCCGCGGGTGCGCCACGACGCGTACAGCCGCTCGCGCACTTCGAGGACCAGCTGCTCGCGCAGCTCGCGCCTCAGCTCCCAGATCTCGCTGTCGGGGATGTCGGCGACCGCGTCCCAGCGCGGCGAGCCGCCCACGGTCAGCGCGTCCTCGGCGCGCCCGGCGCCGATCTGCCGGGCGCCGAGCCGGAACACCTCGGGCGCGACCCAGGTCGGCGCGTGCACCCCGTTGGTGATGGAGGTGATCGGCACCTCCGAGGGGTCGAACCCGGGCCACAGGCCCGCGAACATCTCCCGGCTGACCTCGCCGTGCAGGGTGGAGACGCCGTTGGCGCGCTGGGCCAGGCGCAGCCCCATCACGGCCATGTTGAAGAGGTTGGGCTCGCCGCCCGGGTAGGTCTCCATGCCGAGCTGGAGGATCTTCGAGACGTCGACGCCCGGCAGTTCGCCGTCGTCGCCGAGGTGGTGGGCGACCAGTTCGCGGTCGAAGCGGTCGATGCCGGCCGGGACCGGGGTGTGGGTGGTGAAGACGGTCCCGGCCCGCACCGACTCCAGGGCCGCCTCGAACTCCAGCCCCTCACCGGCGAGTTCCCGGATCCGCTCCAGGCCGAGGAAGCCCGCGTGGCCCTCGTTGGTGTGGAAGACCTCGGGCGCGGGGTGCCCGGTGATCCGGCAGTACGCGCGCACCGCCCGCACCCCGCCGATGCCCAGCAGCATCTCCTGGAGCAGCCGGTGCTCGCTGCCGCCCCCGTACAGCCGGTCGGTGACCTCGCGTTCGCCCGGGCCGTTCTCCTCCACGTCCGAGTCGAGCATCAGGAGCGGGACCCGGCCGACCCGGGCGATCCAGACCACCGCGTGCAGGGCGCGGCCGCCGGGCAGGTGCAGACGGATCCGGGCGGGCTCGCCGTCGGCCTCGCGCAGCAGTGACAGCGGCAGTTCGTTGGGGTCGAGGACGGGATAGTGCTCCTGCTGCCAGCCGTCGCGCGAGAGGGACTGGCGGAAGTAGCCGTGCCGGTAGAGGAGTCCGACCCCGATCAGCGGCACGCCGAGGTCGCTCGCGGATTTGAGGTGGTCGCCGGCGAGGATGCCGAGCCCGCCCGAGTACTGCGGCAGGGCGGCGGTGATCCCGAACTCCGGCGAGAAGTAGGCGATGGCCCGGGGCAGCCCCTCGGGCTGCTCCTGGTACCACCGCCGCCCGCCCAGATAGTCGGCGAGGTCGTCGGCGCAGGCGGTCAGGGACCGCACGAAGCGGCGGTCCTCGGCGAGGGCGGCGAGCCGGGCGGCGGAGACCGACCCCAGCAGGCGCACGGGGTCCTCTCCGGCCGCCCGCCATCCCTCGGGGTCGACGGACCGGAACAGTTCGCGGGTCTCCGGATGCCAGGACCAGCGCAGATTGCGGGCCAGCTCACTCAGCGGCCGCAGGGGCTCGGGGAGGACGGGGCGGACGGTGAATCGACGGATTGCCTTCACGTGTTCCACCTTCGCAGGGGATGTACGCAACAAGGGGGACGTACAGCTCTGTTCGACTGCCCTTCACCCTCGAAGGTAGTGGGCGGGCGCCTCGCACTACCACGGCGCACGGAAGCGACCGCCCCCGGCGTGCGCCCTTGTGGGCGTCCCCCGGGGGCGGGAGGCTGCGAAGGTCGGCCGAGCCCGAGGGGGACCACGGCATGGGAGCGACACGCGGTACACGGCTGCGCACGGCCGGGGCGCTGACGGCGCTGGGCACGGTGGCGGCGCTGGTCCTCGCGCTGCCCGCCCGGGCCGCGCCGCCCGAGGGGCGCGTGCTCGGCGCGGACGCGCCGGGCGCGGTCGGCGGCAGCTACATCGTCACGCTCAAGGACTCCACCAGCGCCTCTTCCGCGGCGGGCCGCGAGCTCGCCGCCCGGTATGGGGCCCGGATCAGCCGTACGTACGGCACCGCCCTCAACGGCTACGCGGTCCGCGCCGACGCCGGCCGGGCCCGGCGCCTGGCCGCCGACCCGGGCGTGGTGTCGGTGGCGCAGGACAGCGCCGTCGCCCTGGAGCACCGCCAGGACGACCGGCCGGGCGGGGCCCCGCCCGCCCCGGCGCCGCAGGTGACCTGGCCGCGGGGCGGCGGTGCGGGCGTCACTGCGTATGTGATCGACACCGGGGTGCGCACCACCCACCGGGAGTTCGGCGGCCGGGCGAGCAGCGGCTGGGACTTCGTGGACGACGACGCCGACGCCCAGGACGGCAACGGCCACGGCACCCATGTGGCGGCGACCCTGGCGGGCGCGACGACCGGCGTGGCGGGGAGCGCGGCGGTGGTGGCCGTGCGCGTCCTGGACGACCGGGGCACCGGCACCACCGCCCGGGTGATAGCCGGGATCGACTGGGTGACCCGCCACGCCCACCGCCCCGCCGTCGCCAATCTGAGCCTGGGCGGCGCCCCCAGCCCGGAGCTCGACCGGGCGGTGCGGGGCGCGGTCGCCGCCGGGGTGACCTTCACGGTCGCGGCCGGGAACGAGGGGGAACCGGCCGCACGCCACTCCCCGGCCCGGGTCGCGGAGGCGATCACGGTCGGCGCGAGCGACCGCGACGACGCCCGGGCCTCCTTCTCCAACTGGGGCTCCGCACTTGATCTGTTCGCCCCGGGTACGGGTGTCGTCTCGGCGTGGAACACGGGCGACACGGCGTACCGGACGCTGTCGGGCACGTCGATGGCGGCGCCGCACGTCGCGGGCGCGGCCGCGCTGTACCTCGGCGGGTACCCGGCGGCGGATCCCGCCGAGGTGGGAGCGGCCCTGACCGCGCGGGCGGCCACCGGCCGGATCACCCGCGCCGGTCCCGGCTCGCCCGACCGCCTGCTGCGCGTGGACGGTGGCCCGGATGCCAACTGAACTTGTGGGTAGGCAAATTCTGGTGCGGCCCCGCCGAAAGACGGGGCCGTTTCCTTGTCCGATCCGTTACGCCCAGGTAGTTAACAAACCACCGGAATGCCCACTCGTAGCCTGTGGAAGGCTCCTCCGGTAGGACGCCGTCTGTGCAACCGCTGACCGCCACCCGAGTGAACGCGGACAGGAGCGGCCATGCCCGCAGCCCGTCAAACGTCAACGGAGCAGTTACAAAGATCAGACCCCGCCACGCCCCGTACCCACCAGCCACCAGGTGAGCCCGTGAATATGCCCATCGGCCGTATCCCCGTCCTGGACGTCCGCCCCGCCGTCGACTGCGGCAGAAGGCCGGCGAAGGCGGTGGTGGGCGAGGCCTTCCTGGTCACCGCCACCGTCTTCCGAGAAGGCCATGACGCGGTCGCCGCCAACGTGGTCCTGCGCGACCCGCGTGGGCGGCCCGGCCCGTGGACGCCGATGCGCGAGCTGGCGCCCGGCACCGACCGCTGGGGCGCCGAGGTCACCCCGGCGGCCGAAGGGCACTGGTCGTATACGGTCGAGGCGTGGAGCGACCCGGTGGCCACCTGGCGCCGGCACGCGGGGATCAAGATCCCGGCGGGTCTGGACACCGAGCTGGTCCTCACGGAGGGCGCCGCGCTGTACGAGCGGGCCGCGCGCGGGGTGCCGAAGACCAAGGGGCGCGAGGCGGTGCTCGCCGCGGTGGACGCCCTGCGCGACGGCGCCCGCCCGGCCGCCGCCCGGCTCGCCGCGGCCCTGACCCCCGAGGCCGACGCGGCCCTGACCCGCTACCCGCTGCGCGAACTGGTCAGCGCCAGCGAGCCGTTGCCCCTGCTGGTCGAGCGCGAGCGGGCGCTCTTCGGGTCCTGGTACGAGCTGTTCCCGCGCTCCGAGGGCGCGGTGGTCCAGCCCGGCAGGCCGCCGGTGAGCGGCACCTTCCGGACCGCCGCCGAGCGGCTGCCCGCGGTCGCCGCGATGGGCTTCGACGTGGTCTATCTGCCGCCCGTCCACCCCATCGGCACCACCTTCCGCAAGGGCCCCAACAACAGCCTGTCGGCCGCGCCCGGCGACGTCGGCGTGCCCTGGGCCATCGGCTCGCCCGACGGCGGGCACGACGCCGTCCACCCGGACCTCGGCACCCTCGACGACTTCGACCACTTCGTGCGCACGGCCGGCGATCTGCGCATGGAGGTGGCCCTCGACTTCGCGCTCCAGTGCTCGCCGGACCACCCCTGGGTGGACAAGCACCCCGACTGGTTCCACCACCGGGCGGACGGCACCATCGCGTACGCCGAGAACCCGCCGAAGAAGTACCAGGACATCTATCCGCTCGCCTTCGACCGCGACATGCCGGGGCTGGTCGCCGAGACCGTGCGGATCCTGCGGTTCTGGATGGACCACGGGGTGCGGATCTTCCGCGTCGACAACCCGCACACCAAGCCGGTGGTGTTCTGGGAGCAGGTGCTCGCCGAGGTCAACGGGACCGACCCGGACGTGGTGTTCCTGGCCGAGGCGTTCACCCGGCCCGCGATGATGCACACGCTGGCCCGGATCGGCTTCCAGCAGTCGTACACGTACTTCACCTGGCGCAACACCAAGCAGGAGCTGACCGAGTACCTCACCGAGCTGACCGGCGAGGCGGCCGCGTACATGCGGCCCAACTTCTTCGTGAACACCCCCGACATCCTGCACGCCTACCTCCAGCACGGCGGCCGCCCCGCCTTCGAGGTGCGCGCGGTGCTCGCGGCGACGCTCTCGCCGAGCTGGGGTGTGTACGCGGGGTACGAGCTGTGCGAGAACACGGCGCTGCACGACGGCAGCGAGGAGTACCTGAACTCGGAGAAGTACGAGCTGCGGCCCCGGGACTGGGAGGCGGCCGAGCGCGAGGGCCGCTCGCTGGCCCCGCTGCTGACCTCGCTCAACCGGATCCGGCGGCGCCATCCCGCGCTGCGGCAGCTGCGCTCGCTGCGCTTCCACCACACCGACAACGACGCGGTGCTCGCGTACAGCAAGCGCTCGGGGTCGAACACCGTTCTGGTGGTCGCCAACCTCGACCCCCACCACACCCAGGAGGCCACGGTCTCGTTGGACATGCCGGAACTCGGCCTTTCGTGGCACGAGTCCGTCCCGGTGCGCGACGAGCTCACCGGTGAGACCTACCACTGGGGCAGGACCAACTACGTGCGCCTAGAGCCGGGCCGCGCGCCCGCGCACGTCCTGGTCCTGCGACCGTCCCCGCCGATCGGAGGGTCACCCACACCATGATCGTCAACGAGCCCGTCCACGACACCTTCGAGGACACTCCCGCCAAGGACCGCGATCCCGAATGGTTCAAGCGGGCCGTCTTCTACGAGGTGCTCGTGCGGTCCTTCCAGGACAGCAACGGCGACGGCGTAGGGGATCTGAAGGGCATCACCGCCAAACTCGACTACCTGCAGTGGCTGGGGGTCGACTGCCTCTGGCTGCCGCCCTTCTTCAAGTCCCCACTGCGGGACGGCGGTTACGACGTCTCGGACTACACCGCGGTGCTCCCGGAGTTCGGCGACCTCGCCGACTTCGTGGAGTTCGTGGACGCCGCCCACCAGCGCGGCATGCGCGTGATCATCGACTTCGTGATGAACCACACCAGCGACCAGCACCCGTGGTTCCAGGAGTCGAGGAAGGACCCCGCGGGCCCGTACGGCGACTACTACGTCTGGGCCGACAACGACAAGCAGTTCCAGGACGCCCGGATCATCTTCGTCGACACCGAGACCTCCAACTGGACCTTCGACCCCGTCCGCAAGCAGTACTACTGGCACCGCTTCTTCTCCCACCAGCCCGACCTCAACTACGAGAACCCGGCCGTCCAGGACGAGATCCTGGCCGCGCTGCGGTTCTGGCTGGACCTGGGCATCGACGGCTTCCGCCTCGACGCCGTCCCGTACCTCTACCAGGAGGAGGGCACCAACTGCGAGAACCTGCCCGCGACCCATGAGTTCCTCAAGCGGGTGAGGGCCGAGATCGACGCGAGCTACCCGGACACGGTGCTGCTCGCCGAGGCCAACCAGTGGCCGGAGGACGTCGTCGACTACTTCGGCGACTACGCGGCCGGGGGCGACGAGTGCCATATGGCGTTCCACTTCCCCGTGATGCCGCGCATCTTCATGGCCGTGCGCCGCGAGAGCCGCTACCCGGTCTCCGAGGTGCTCGCCAAGACCCCGGCCATCCCCAAGACCTGCCAGTGGGGCATCTTCCTGCGCAACCACGACGAGCTGACCCTCGAAATGGTCACGGACGAAGAGCGCGACTACATGTACGCGGAGTACGCCAAGGACCCCCGGATGCGCGCCAACATCGGCATCCGGCGCCGGCTGGCCTCCCTGCTGGACAACGACCGCAACCAGATCGAGCTGTTCACCGCCCTGCTGCTGTCCCTGCCCGGCTCGCCGATCCTCTACTACGGGGACGAGATCGGGATGGGCGACAACATCTGGCTGGGCGACCGGGACGCGGTGCGCACTCCCATGCAGTGGACGCCCGACCGCAACGCGGGCTTCTCGTCCTGCGATCCGGGACGGCTGTTCCTGCCCACGATCATGGACCCGGTCTACGGCTACCAGGTGACCAACGTGGAGGCCGCCATGGCCTCGCCGTCGTCGCTGCTGCACTGGACCCGCCGGATGATCGAGATCCGCAAGCAGAACCCCGCTTTCGGTCTCGGCTCGTACACCGAGCTTCCGTCCTCCAACCCGGCGGTCCTGGCGTTCCTGCGGGAGCACAACGACGACCTCGTGCTCTGCGTGAACAACTTCTCGCGGTTCGCCCAGCCCACCGAGCTGGATCTGCGGGCCTTCGCCGGCGCCCATCCGGTGGAGCTGATCGGCGGGGTGCGCTTCCCGGCCATCGGCCAGTGGCCGTACTTGCTGACCCTGGCGGGTCACGGCTTCTACTGGTTCCGGCTGCGCAAGGACTGCATCGTGATCGGCTAGTTCTCCCGCCCTGAGGGCGCCTCAGGGCGGCCCCGGGCGGGCCGGTTTCCTCCGGCCCGCCCGGGGCACTCTCCTCAGCGACGCTCCGGACCGCTCCCAGAGGCACACCGGACGCTCCGCGCGCCGCCGGACAGCCAATGCCGCAATCCGGGACACTCTCCGCACATCCTTGTGAGCCCGGGGAAAGGACGCGCTGCCATGCCCAAGGCCGCACCCACCCTGACTCCCGTCGCGCTGCTGCCGTCGCTGGCGCCCCTGCTGCACGAATGGCTCCCCAGACAGCGCTGGTTCGCGGGCAAGGGCCGCCCGGTCACCGGCTTCTCGCTGGCTTCGGTCACCGAGCTGCTGCCGGGCTGTCTGCACCTGCTCGTCCGGGCCGAGCAGCCCGGCGCCGCCCCCGAGGCCGGCGACGTCTACCAGCTGCTCCTAGGCGTACGGAAGGTGCTGCCGCCGCCGCTCGCCCCCGCGCTCGTCGGCCACGCCACCGCCGGACCGCTGACCGGGCTCACCGTCTACGACGCGCTCCAGGACCCCCAGATCGCCGCCCTCCTCCTGGAACGGCTGCGCACCCCGGGGCGGCTGGGACCGCTGCGCTTCGGCTGCGACGGGGGCGTCCCCGTCCCCGCCGGACTCGCGCCGCGCCTGCTCGCCGCCGAGCAGTCCAACTCCTCACTGGTGTACGGAGATACGTTCATCCTCAAGGTATTCCGCCGGATCCACTTCGGGGTCAACCCCGACCTGGAGCTTCCGCTGGTCCTGGCCCGGCACGGGTGCCCCCGGGTGCCCGCGCCCGCGGCCTGGATCCAGACCGAGCGGCCCGAGGACGCCACGCTCGCCGTGCTCCAGCCGTATCTGCGCGGCTCCCAGGACGGCTGGCAGCTGGCGCTGCGCGCGCTCGCGGACCGGCGCGACTTCACCCGGGAGGCGCACGCGCTCGGCCGGGCCACCGCCGAGGTGCACACCGCGCTCGCCGCCGCGCTGCCGGTGGTCAGCCTCGGCCGGGCCCAGACCGAGCTGCTGGCGGCCGCGATGCACGAGCGCCTGGAGGCGGCCGCGCAGGCGGTGCCGACGCTGCTGCCCTACGTGCCCGGCCTGCGCGCCGCGTTCGACGCGGTGACGAAGGTGACCGGGCCCCGGCCCGCCCAGCGCGTCCACGGCGATCTGCACCTGGGCCAGACCCTGCGGACCGGCACCGGCGACTGGGCGGTCATCGACTTCGAGGGCGAGCCCGCCCGCCCGCTGAGCGAGCGCCGCCGCCCGCAGCCGCCGGTCCGCGACGTCGCCGGGATGCTGCGCTCCTTCGACTACGCGGCCCGCACCCAGCTCCCCTGGCGCCCGGAGTGGGCCGAGTCCTGCCGGGACGCGTACTGCGCGGGCTACGCGGCGGGCGCCGGCACCGACCCCCGCGACGAGCCCGAGCTGCTGCGGGCGTACGAGACCGACAAGGCGGTGTACGAGGTGCTGTACGAGGCCCGGCACCGCCCCGACTGGCTCGCCGTCCCGATGGCGGCGGTCCGCCGACTGGCCCAGGACTGACCCCGACCCCCGCACCACCCCCGAGGAGGCCGTACCCGTGACCGCCCGCCCGCAGAACCCCGACCCCGCCCGGCCCGGCCGCCCCAAGTCGTCTAAGACGGACGCGCCGCCGAAGCCGAAGCGCGCGGGGAGCCACGGCGTCCGGGCCGCACGGCCGCTCGCCGCCGAGGACCGCGCCCGGCTGCTGGCCGGGGCGCACCACGACCCGCACGCGCTCCTGGGCGCGCACTCGGTGAGCGGCGGTGTCGCCTTCCGGGTGCT
Source organism: Streptomyces sp. TLI_146 (assembly GCF_002846415.1). Lineage (NCBI taxonomy): Bacteria > Bacillati > Actinomycetota > Actinomycetes > Kitasatosporales > Streptomycetaceae > Streptomyces > Streptomyces sp. TLI_146. The sequence continues at coordinate 6,163,017 of NZ_PJMX01000001.1, read as the reverse complement.
GCGCCCGTACGCGCAGGCCGTGACCGTCCTGGCCAAGGGCCTCCGCGCCGAGCTGCACGACGAGGGCGACGGCCTGTTCAGCGGGGTGCTGCCGCTGCGCGCGGTCCCGCAGTACTCCCTGCTCGTCACCTACGACGACAACGAGATCGAGGCCGAGGACCCGTACCGCTTCCTGCCCGCGCTCGGCGAGCTCGATCTGCATCTGATCGGCGAGGGCCGCCACGAGGAGCTGTGGACGGCGCTGGGCGCGCACCCGATGACCCACCAGGGCGTGCCCGGCACCCGGTTCACCGTCTGGGCCCCCAACGCGCTGGGCGTCCGCGTCACCGGCGACTTCTGCTACTGGGACGGCACTGCGTACCCGATGCGCTCGCTCGGCTCCACCGGCGTGTGGGAGCTGTTCCTGCCGGGCGTCGGCGAGGGCGCGCTCTACAAGTTCGACATCGCCCGCCCCGACGGCTCGCACACCCTGCGGGCCGACCCGATGGCCCGGCGCACCGAGGTGCCGCCCGCGACCGCGTCGATCGTGACCGCGTCGCACCACGTGTGGCAGGACGACCTGTGGATGGCGGCGCGCGGCGACCGGCCGGTCCACGAGTCCCCGTTCTCGGTGTACGAGGTGCACCTGCCGTCCTGGCGGCCTCGCCTGACGTACCGTCAACTGGCCGAGCAGCTCCCGGCGTACGTACGCGACCTGGGCTTCACCCACGTCGAGTTCCTGCCGGTGGCCGAGCACCCCTTCGGGGGCTCCTGGGGCTACCAGGTGACCGGCTTCTACGCCCCCACCGCCCGGATGGGCACCCCGGACGACTTCCGCTTCCTGGTGGACGCGCTGCACCGGGCCGGGATCGGGGTGCTCGTCGACTGGGTGCCCGCGCACTTCCCGAAGGACGACTGGGCGCTGGCGCACTTCGACGGGCGGCCGCTGTACGAGCACGAGGACCCGGCGCGCTCTGAGCACCCCGACTGGGGCACCCTCGAATTCGACTACGGCCGCAAGGAGGTCCGCAACTTCCTGGTGGCCAACGCCACGTACTGGTGCGAGGAGTTCCACGTCGACGGGCTGCGGGTGGACGCGGTCGCCTCGATGCTCTACCTGGACTACTCGCGCGAGGAGGGCGAGTGGTCGCCCAACGAGCACGGCGGCCGGGAGAACCTGGACGCGGTGGCCTTCCTCCAGGAGATGAACGCCACGGTCTACCGCCGCTGCCCGGGCGTGATCACCATCGCCGAGGAGTCCACGGCGTGGGACGGCGTGACGCGCGCGACCCACCACGTGGGCCCCGGCGGCTTCGGCGGGCTCGGCTTCGGCCTGAAGTGGAACATGGGCTGGATGCACGACTCGCTGGGCTACGCGGCCCACGAGCCGGTCCACCGCAAGTACCACCACCATGAGATGACGTTCTCGATGGTGTACGCGTACAGCGAGAACTACGTCCTGCCGATCTCCCACGACGAGGTCGTCCACGGCAAGCGCTCGCTGGTCTCCAAGATGCCCGGCGACTGGTGGCAGCAGCGGGCCACCCACCGCGCCTATCTGGGCTTCATGTGGGCGCACCCCGGCAAGCAACTCCTCTTCATGGGGCAGGAGTTCGCCCAGGGAGCGGAGTGGTCCGAGACCACCGGGCCGGACTGGTGGCTGCTCGACCCGTCGTACTCGGCCGAACCCGACCACCGGGGCGTACGCGACCTGGTGCGCGACCTGAACACGGTCTACCGCGACGCCCCGCCGCTGTGGCAGCGCGACACCGATCCGGGCGGCTTCGCCTGGGTGGCGGGCGACGCGGCGGAGGACAACGTCTTCGCCTTCCTGCGCCACGACGCCTCCGGCGCCCCGCTGCTCGCCGTCTCCCACTTCTCCCCGGTGGTCCGCCACGACTACCGGCTCGGCGTCCCCGACACCGTCCCCGCCTGGACGGAGGTCCTCAACACGGACGCCGCGCGCTACGGCGGCGGCGACATCCGCAACGAGGACCCCCTCAAGCCGGACTCCACACCGAGCCACGGGCAGCCGGTCAGCATCCAGCTGACCCTGCCGCCGCTGGCCACGGTGTGGCTGCGGCCGGTGTGAGTCGGCGGCCGGTGTGAGTCAGCCCTCCAGCGCCTGGGCCAGCGCCTTCGGCAGGGGCGCCGAGTGCAGCACGCCGAGGCGCTGGGTGGCCCGGGTCAGCGCCACGTACAGATCGCTCACCCCGTACTCGGCGGGCTCCACCACCAGGACCGTGTCGAACTCCAGGCCCTTGGCCTGACGCGGATCCAGCAGGACCACCGGGCGGGTCAGATCGGGCTCGCCCGGCGGGACGTCCGGCAGCGCCGCGTGCAGCGCGGGGTGGAGGGTGCGGGGCGCGACGACCGCGAGGCGCCCGGCCTCGGGGGTCTCCGCCTTCACCGCCTCGGCGACGGCTTCGGCGAGCGCGTGCGGCGCCGCCTCGCGCGCCCAGGGCCGCACGCCCGTGGCCCGTACCGAGCTCGGCGGCTCGAACGACGGGTCCACCGCGCGGCAGACCTGCGCCGCCACCTCCATGATCTCGGCGGGCGTACGGTAGTTGACCCCCAGGCGCACATGCTCCCAGCGGTCCTCCACATACGGCTCAAGGATCCGCCGCCAGGAGCCGACGCCCGCCGCGTCGGCGGTCTGGGCGGGGTCGCCGACCAGGGTGAGCGAGCGGGTCGGACAGCGGCGCATCAGCAGCCGCCAGGCCATCGCGGAGAGCTCCTGCGCCTCGTCCACGATGATGTGGCCGAACGCCCAGGTGCGGTCGGCGGCGGCGCGCTCGGCGGCGCTGCGGTGGTCGGCCTCCTCGTGGCGGTCCGCGAACCGCTCGGCGTCGATGATGTCGTGCGCGGCGAGCAGCTCGGACTCCTCGTCCTCGAACTCGAAGCTCTCCGAGCCCGCGGAGAGGTCGAGGACGCCCTGCGCGTACGCGATCCGGTCCTGGCGCTCGGCCTCGGCGGCGGCGCGGGCCGCCGAGTCGTCCTCGCCGAGGATCTCGGCGGCCTCGTCCAGCAGCGGCACGTCGGCGGGAGTCCACTCGCCGCCCTCGCGGCGGATCAACTCCGCGTCGATGTCCGCCAGATGGGACGGGTCGGCCAGGAAGTCGGCGACGAACCGCTCCGGCGTGAGCGCGGGCCAGAACTCCTCGATCGCCGCGTGCACCTCGCGGCTGGTGGCGATCTCCTTGCCGAGCTGGGCGAGGTCGTCGGGGCCGAGCAGGTTCTCGCCGCCGAAGGGGTCGGCGCCGATCCGCTCGGCGAGCTGCGCGGTGAGCGCGTCGATGATGTGGAAGGCGAAGTGCGGGCGGGCCAAGTTGTGCGGCAGCCCGGTCTCGCGGGCGCGCCAGCGGGCGTCCTCGGCCATGGCCCGGTCGAGGCTGAGCGTCCCGTACCCCTCGTGGTCGATCTCGGCGGCGGTGTGCGGCACGGTCTGCCGGTCGCGGACGGCCTTCGCGAGTACGCCGGCCATCTCCTCGCGCCCCTTGACCTCGGCGGCGGCCGGGGTGTCGGTGCCGGTGGCGTGCACACCGGGGAAGAGCTCGCCCATGGTGGCGAGCAGCACACCGGTCTCGCCGAGCGCGGGCAGCACCTCGCCGATGTAGCCGAGGAACGCCGGGTTGGGGCCGACGATCAGCACGGCGCGCCGGGCCAGCTGCTCGCGGTACGCGTAGAGCAGATACGCCGCCCGGTGCAGCGCGACCGCCGTCTTGCCGGTGCCGGGCCCGCCCTCGACGACGAGGACGCCGCGCTGCGGGGCCCGGATGACCTTGTCCTGCTCGGCCTGGATGGTCTGCACGATGTCGTGCATCCGGCCGGTACGGGCCGCGTCGAGCGCCGCGAGCAGTACGGCGTCGGCGTCCGCGCCCTCGTGCCCGGTGCGGGCCGCGTCGGTGAGGTCGAGGATCTCGTCGTGCAGCGCGGTGACCGTGCGCCCCTGGGTGGTGAGGTGCCGCCTGCGGCGCAGCCCCATCGGGGTGTACCCGGTGGCGAGATAGAACGGGCGCGCCACATCGGCCCGCCAGTCGATCACCAGCGGCGTGCGTTCCTTGTCGTCACGGCGGATTCCGATGCGGCCGATGTGGTGGGCGCGCCCGTCGGAAAAGTCGAGGCGGCCGAAGCAGAGTCCGTTCTCGCCGCCGTCGAGCGCGCTGAGCAGCCCGGACTGCTCGGCCACCAGCACATCGCGTTCGAGCCGCGCCTGGAGACCGGTCCCGACCTGCGCCAGGGCGCGCCGCACCGACACCTCGGCCTGCTCGCGCAGGTCTTCGAGGCGCGCGTAGAGCCCATCGATGAATTGCTGTTCTTTCCGAATTTCCTCGGTTGACAATTCCGCTCCTGACGCGATACAGTGCTTTCTGTAAGGGCTTTTCGCGCGCATTCCGACAGAACGCACACGAAGAACTCACTATACGCAGAGAAAAACCCCGGCCGCAATAATCGGACCGGGGCTTTTTGGTTTCTCTGAACTTATCGCCTACCAGCAGGCAAGTACTACAGGACGTCCTCCAGCTCCTGCATCAGGCGGCGCTTGGGGCGCGCGCCCACCATGGACTTCACGGGCTCGCCCGCGCGGAACACCATCAGCGTCGGCATCGACAGCACGCCGTACCTCAGCGTCGTCTCCGGGTCCTTGTCCACGTCCAGCTGGACCACCTTGAGCCGGTCGCCCTCCTCGAAGGCGATCTGGCTCAGCACCGGCGCGAGCTGCCGGCACGGTCCGCACCACTCGGCGGTGAACTCCACGAGCACCGGCAGATCCGCCGCCAGCACCTCCGCCTCGAAGGTCGCGTCCGTCACGACGTCCACACCCACGGCCTGCACGCTCATCCCAACCCCTCCTCCATACCCGTCATTTCGCACCCGGGGACCCCGGGCACCAGCGAACCGGCCTCCAGCTCGGCCCGCGCCGACTCCGCCCGGGCCAACTGCTCACCGACCTGGTCGCGTACGGACTGGAGCTGCCCGATGAGCCCGTCGAGCTCGGCCAGCTTGCGCCGGTACACGGCGAGCGAGGCGGGACAGGTGTCCCCGGCCTCGTGACCGGCCCGCAGGCACTCCACGAACGGCCGGGTCTCCTCCAGCTCGAACCCGAAGTCCCGCAGGGTCCGGATCTGCCGCAGCAGCCGCAGGTCGTCCTCGTCGTACGCGCGGTACCCGTTCTCCGCCCGCCGCGCGGTCAACAGCCCGCGCGACTCGTAGTAGCGCAGCGCGCGGGTGGTGGTTCCTGCCCTTGCGGCCAGCTCGCCGATTCGCATGAGGTCGACGGTAATCCTTGACGCAGACGTCAAGGCAAGGGAGGAAGCCCCACCCCGCCCCTTCACCTAGACCCTCCGGGGGTGAGTGGGGGGTTGAGGTGGACTTCCCGGGGGCTACGCCCCCGGGCCCCAGGCGGGGCTGCGCCCCTGCACCCCGCTTTCGTGTTGACCTGCGGGCCGGTGGGGGCTAGTCGCGCAGTTCCCCGCGCCCCTGAAGGGCTCGGCTTCGCCATCGCCCTCGCCGGTACCCCCTGAGGGGCGCGGGGAACTGCGCGAGCACCCCACCACGACCCGCAGACGAACGCAACGCCCCCGGCCCCCCGCCGGAGGGGTTCAGGGAAGGGGCGGGGTGGGGGGCCTCAAGGTCGGATCTCCTCCACCGTGCGGGACCAGTCGTCGCCCCCGTGTCCCTTCTCCAGCGCGCGGCCCGCGATCGCCCGCACCGCCTCCAGGACCGTCACGTCCAGGCCCCGGGACCGGGACATGTGCAGGATGTGGTCGATGCCCGCCGTCTCCATCGCCAGGTTGCCCAGGTCGCCGGGGTACTCGCCCGCGTCGACATGAGCCGCCATCGCCCCCGCCAGCGGCGGCAGGATCGCGGAGATCGTGTCCAGGTGGGGGGCGAGTGCCGCCGCCTTCACCCCGTCCGCGCCCGCCAGGGCGAACGCGTGGATCAGGCCCGACATCGCCGTGTAGAAGAAGTCGAGCATCGCCAGGTCGTACACGGCCGCCAGACCCGGGTCCTCGTCCAGGAACGTCGCCCTGGCGCCCAGCGCCCGCAGCGTGCCCTCGTACCGCTCGAACGCCTCGCGGTCCCCGCTGTAGAAGATCAGCGCCTCGGGGCCGCCGACGACGGTCGTCGGGACCATCACCGAGCCGTCGAGGTACGCGATGCCGTGTTCGGCCGCCCACTCGGCCGCCGAACGGGACCGCTCGGGCGTGTCCGAGGTGAGGTTCACCAGCACCCGGCCGCCCTCGAACGCCCCGGCCTCCGCGAGCGGCGCCAGCACCGCCTCGGCCGCGTCGTAGTCGACCAGCGACACCACGGTCAGCGCGCTCGCCCGTACCGCGTCGGCCGCGCTCGGCGCGTGCACCGCGCCCCGGGCCACGAGGTCGTCGCCGCGCCCGGGGGTGCGGTTCCAGAGGGTGGTCGCATACCCGGCCGACAGGAACGCCCCGGCGAGCGCGCGGCCCATGTTGCCCAGGCCGAGAACAGTTACGGGAACGGCTGAAGGGGCTTCCTGGGAAGATGCCTTGGAAGGTGTCTCGGAAATCGTCATGGGGCGATCCTTCGTTCCGCCCCAACCCCCCACAAGTACCGACTTAATTGTCAGCTACCCACCCCCAGGTAAGCATCCAGCTCAGCCCGGCGGCAGCAGCGGCTTCCCGCTCACCGGCGACGACAGCACGATCGACGTCGTCGTCCGCCCCAGCGCCGACACCTCCGCCAGCACCTCCTCCAAGTGCCCCGTGTCCGTCACCGCGACCTTGATGATCCAGCAGTCCTCGCCCACCACGTGGTGCACCTCCCGGATCTCCTCGCGCTCCATCAGCTCCAGCGTCCTGGGGTGCTTCAGGGTGTAGCCGCCGTGCGGGTTGACCCGGATGAACGCCTGGATGCCGTAGCCCAGCCGGGCCGCGTCGACCCGCGCCCCGTACCCCGTGATCGCCCCGCCCGCCTCCAGCCGCCGCAGCCGTTCCGTCACGGCGGCAGGGCTCAGCCGCACCCGCCGCCCCAGCTCGCTCAGCTTGATCCGGCCCTCCGACTGGACCAGTTCGAGGAGCTGCCGATCCACCTGATCGAAGGCCGTTGAGGAATCGTGGGTCAACGCCCTTGAATTCCGTGGTTCCTTCGGTACAGCCGACAGTTCTCCCATGTTTCCCCCTTCAGGATGCCGCCCGTCAACGTAACACTGTGTGCATGACATTCGACATGCCCGTCCCCACCCGAAACGTGCTGGTCATCGGCGGAAACCGGTACTTCGGCAAGCGGCTCATCGCCCGCCTCGTCACCGCCGGTGACCGTGTCACCGTACTGAACCGGGGGTCCTCCCCACCCCCTCCCGGCGTCGAGCACCTCGTCGCCGACCGCGACGACGAGGCCGCCCTCGAAGCCGTCCTCGGTGACCGGACGTTCGACGTCGTCCTCGACCAGGTCTGCTACACCCCGCGCCAGGCCGCCGCCGCCCGCCGCGTCTTCGCCCACCGCACCCGCCGGTACGTGATGACGTCGACCGTCGAGGTGTACGAGTACGAGGACTCGGCCGAGCCGGTCCCGGAGAGCGCCGTCGATCCGCGCACGGTCGCGGTCGACCTCGAACTCCCCTGGGGCGACCCGGAGTTCCTCGAAGCGCACTACGGCGAGGGCAAGCGCCAGGCCGAGGCCGTCTTCGCCGCCGCGCCCGACTTCCCATACGTCTCGGTCCGCGTCGCCCACGTCCTCGGCGGCGCCGACGACTTCACCGGGCGCGTCACCCACTACGCGGAGCGGCTGCGCGACGGCGAGCCCATCGCCGTCGCGCCGGTCAGCCACCCCGCCACCTACATCAACGTCGACGAGATCGCCGGCTTTCTCTTCTGGGCGGCCGGGCAGGGCTTCACCGGGCCGGTCAACGCCGCCTCGCACGGGCCGCTCACCACCGAGGACATCGTGGCCGCGATCGGGAGCGGGCCCGCTCGGTACCGGGCGGTGGAGGTCGGCGAGGTCTCGCCGTTCTCCTTCCGGCGCTCGTACGGCATGGCCAACACCCGCGCCGAGCGGCTCGGCTTCGCCTTCTCGCACACCAAGGACTGGCTCGACGACGCCGTGGCGCAGACGCTCTCGGCCGCCAAGGGAGACAACTGACATGCGCTACCGCACACTCGGGGATCTGAAGGTCGGCGCCATCGGGTACGGCGCCATGCCCCTGTCCATCGAAGGGCGGCCCGACGAGGCCCGCGCCCTCGCCACCGTCCACGCCGCGCTCGACGCGGGCATGACCCTGCTCGACACCGCCGACTCGTACTACGCCCCCGGCGGCGAGCCCGGCCACAACGAGCTGCTCCTCGCCCGCGCCCTCGCCTCGTACGGCGGCGACACGGACGGCGTCCTCGTCGCCACGAAGGGCGGGCGGGGGCGGACCGACGACGGGGACTGGAGCGTCGACGGGCGGCCGGAGCACCTCAAGCGGGCCGCGAAGCGGTCGCTGCGGCGGCTCGGCACCGAAGCCCTCGGCCTCTACCAGCTGCACAAGCCCGACCCGGCCGTCCCGTACGCCGACTCGCTCGGCGCCCTGCGCGAGCTGATCGACGACGGTACGGTCCGGCTCGCCGGGATCTCCAACGTCGACGCCGACCAGATCCGGCAGGCCCACGACGTCCTCGGGGACCGGCTGGTGTCCGTGCAGAACCGGTACTCCCCCGCCGTCCGCGACGCCGAGCCCGAGCTGCGGCTCACCGCCGAGCTGGGGATCGCGTTCCTGCCGTGGAGTCCGCTCGGCGGGATCTCGCGGAGCTCGCTGGACGGGGCTTCGGCGATCGCCGCCGACTCCTCGTACGACGGGTTCCACTCCGTGGCCCGCGCCCGGGGCGTCAGCCCGCAGCAGATCGCCCTGGCCTGGTTGCTCGACCGCTCGCCGAACGTGATCCCCATTCCGGGCGGCAGCCGCCCCGAGTCCGTACGGGACTCGGCGGCGGCCGCCGATCTGGTCCTCACCGACGGGGAGCGGGCGCTGCTGCCCTGACCGGTGTACGAGTGTACGGGTGTACGTCAGTGGCTCGTGCGGCGCCTGCGGATGCGCCGCACGATCAGCCAGATCACCAGGATCACGGCCGCCACGAAGAGCAGGAAGATCACCAGCAGGAAGATGCCCAGCTTCTTGAGGAAGCTCTTCTTCTTTTTCTTCTTCTTGGGCTTGGCGAGCGTCACATGGGACGACTTGCCGTGGGTCCGGTGCGCGGCGGCCGTGCCCGCGAGCGCGTCGGGCGCCGCCACCGGTGCCGTCACCGACACCGTCCGCACCACCGCGCCCGGCGCCGCCTCGGCCGCCGCCGGGGCCACCAGGGCCGTGCCCAGGAGCAGGGCGAGTACCACTGCGAACTTCTTGCTCGTGTCGCTCATCGTGCCGGTTCCCTTCACGTCGTCCCCACCGCGAGGCCGGCCGTCGCCTCGACCTCCATCAGCGACGCGCTGTGCCTCTCCGCCTCAAAGGCTGCCCGCCCGCCGCGCAGGCCGAACAGGCGCTTGGAGAGCAGGATGTAGAGCACGGCGAGGATGTTGAGCCCCAGCGTGACGATCTTGAGGTAGCTGATCTTCTCGGTGAGCTCGTAGACCTCCAGCGGCAGGAACATCGCCGTGGCGACCACGGTCAGATACTCCGCCCAGCGGTCGGCCCGCCACAGCCCGACGGCCTCCACGATCTCGATCAGCGCGTAGACGAGCAGCGCCGCCGCCACCGCCACCAGCGTGGAGTGCTTGTAGCCGAAGGACTTCTGGATGGTGCCCACGACGGGCGAGTGGTCGAGGTCGTAGTGGAAGTGCTGGAACACCGGGCGGAAGACGTCCAGGTTCTCGTCGAAGAGCCGGCGCACCGAGTCCTGGCTGTTGCTGAACTTCCACACCGCGGCCGCCACCAGGACGATGAACACCCCGCGCACCAGCCGCTCCACGGCCAGGAACCGCAGGATGAACAGGTCCCGCAGCACCTTGCCGCGCGGCACCAGGGGTGCGTCCTCGGCGGGCCCCGAGCCGTGCGGGGTGCCCAGGGCGAAGTCGCCGCAGCGCAGACAGCGCCAGGCCTCGCCGAGTCCGGTGTGGGCGCGCAGCCGCTCGCGCAGCTCCGCCTCGCTCGGCTCGTACGTGACGTGCCCCCGGCGTGCGCAGGTGCGCCGGTCCCAGTCGATCTTCATTGTGCTCGCTCTCCCCGTCACCCTCTTCCGGACGGACGCCCCGCACGGTAGTGGACACCCGTCCGGACGCGTTCAGGGGGTGGCGGGTTCCCTCGCCTCGGGGACATCCGCGGCGACGGGGTCCTTGGCGAGCGTGACCTGCTGCTTCTCCGGCGCCGGCGCCGGCCCGTGCGGGTCGCTCGCCGCGAAGGTCACCTCGTCGAACGGGATCCGGCCCGCCAGGACCTCCTCGACCCGCGCCGTGTCGATCTCCTTGGTCCAGGTGCCCACCAGGACCGTGGCGACCGCGTTGCCCGCGAAGTTGGTCAGCGCCCGCGCCTCGCTCATGAAGCGGTCGATGCCGACGATCAGGCCGACGCCGTCGACGAGTTCGGGGCGGTGCGACTGGAGGCCGCCGGCCAGGGTCGCCAGGCCCGCGCCGGTCACTCCGGCCGCGCCCTTGGAGGCGACGATCATGAACAGGAGCAGCGAGATCTGCTGGCCCGCACTGAGCGGGTCGCCCATCGCGTTGGCGATGAAGAGCGAGGACATCGTGAGGTAGATCGCGGTGCCGTCCAGGTTGAACGAATAGCCCGTGGGGACGGTGATGCCCGCGACCGACCGGCTCACCCCCAGGTGCTCCATCTTGGCGATCAGCCGCGGCAGCGCCGTCTCGGAGGAGGAGGTGGACAGGATCAGCAGGAACTCGCGGCCCAGGTACTTCAGCAGCCGGAAGATGTTCACCCCGGCGAGCAGGCGCAGCAGCGTACCGAGGACCACGAAGACGAAGAGCGCGCAGGTGATGTAGAAGCCGACCATGATGACGGCCAGCGACTTGAGCGCGTCCGTGCCGGTCTCGCCGACCACCGCCGCGATGGCGCCGAACGCGCCCACCGGCGCCGCCCACATCACCATCGACAGGATCCGGAAGACCAGCTTCTGGATGTGCCCGATGCCGCGCAGCACCGGCTCGCCCGCCGAGCCCATCGCCTGGAGCGCGAAGCCGACGAGCAGCGCGATCAGCAGGGTCTGGAGGACCTGGCCCTCGGTGAAGGCGGAGACCATCGTCTTGGGGATGATCCCGAGCAGGAAGTCCGCGGTGGACTCGCTGGCCCCCGCGGCCTGCTTGGCGCCCGCGTGCCGCGTCGCCTCGGTGAGGTGCAGACCGGAGCCGGGCTCCAGGATGTTGCCGACGACCAGGCCGATGGCGAGCGCCACGGTCGACATCACCATGAAGTAGCCGAGCGCGAGTCCGCCGACCGCGCCGACCTTGGCGGCCTTGCGGACCGAGCCGACGCCGAGCACGATCGTGCAGAAGATGATCGGCGAGATCATCATCTTGATCAGGTTCACGAAGCCGGTGCCGATGGGCTTGAGCTCGACGGCCACCCCGGGGGCGGCGAAGCCGACGGCGATGCCGATGAGCACGGCACCGATGACGGCCAGATACAGATAGTGCGTACGGTCCCGCCTGGCGGCTGCTGCGGTCACGGGGTGCCTCCTACTGATTCCGTACGCGTCCCGCGTACGTGCGTCTGTGTCCCGAGGGCTCGATGGATCCCCGCGACTATCGCCCAGCCTGTGACCCCGGTCACCCTTGCGTGCATTTCGTTCACGCGGCTTGTCCTGACGGTGACGTGCGCGGGTGCACACTGTCCGGCATGCGCATACCCCGTCCCCGCAGCCTCGCGGGCCAGCTCTTCGCCATGCAGGTGGTGCTGGTCGCGGCGATCGTGGCGGGCTGCGCGCTCTACTCGTACGTCCAGGACCGCGCCCAGGCCGAGGAGACCGCCCGACGGCAGACCACCGCCATCGCGACCGCCGTCGCCACCTCGCCCGCGGTCGTGGAGGCGGTCCGCTCCCCGGATCCGACGGCGGTCCTCCAGCCGTACGCGGAGACCCTGCGGCACACCTCGGGCGTCGACTTCGTGGTGATCCTGGCGCCGGACGGGACCCGCTGGACGCATCCGGTGCCCGGCGAGATCGGCCGCAAGTACCTCGGCGACATCCGGCCCGCGCTGCGCGGCGAGACGTTCAGCGAGACGCACATGGGGGTGCTCGGGCCGTCCGTGCGGGTCGTCTCGCCGGTGCGCGACCACGGCCGGATCACCGCCCTGGTCAGCGCGGGCATCACCATCGACAAGATCAGCGAGCAGGTGCGCAAGCAGGTGGCGGCGCTGCTCGCGGTCGCCTCGGGGGTGCTGGCGTTCGGCGGCCTGGGCACGTACGTGATCAACGCGCGGCTGCGGCGGCACACCCACGGGATGAACGCGGCCGAGCTGAGTCAAATGCACGACTATCACGAGGCCGCGCTGCACGCGGTGCGCGAGGGGCTGCTGATGCTGGACGGGCAGCGCCGGATCGCGCTGATCAACGACGGCGGCCGGGAGCTGCTCGGGCTCGGCGAGGACGCGGTGGGCCGGTCGGTGGCGGAGCTCGGGCTGCCCGCGCCGCTCGCGGGGGCGCTGCTGGCGAGCGAGCCGAGGGCGGACGAGGTCCATATGACGGCCGACCGGATCGTGGTGGTCAACACCCGCCCGGTCTCCAGCGGCGGCCGTCGGGGCACCGTGGTGACCCTGCGCGACCACACCGAACTCCAGGCGCTCTCGGGTGAGCTGGACTCCGAGCGCGGGTTCACCCAGGCGCTGCGGGCGCAGGCGCACGAGGCGGCGAACCGGCTGCACGCGGTGGTCTCGCTGATCGAGCTGGGCCGGACCGAGGAGGCCGTGGAGTTCGCGACCGCCGAGCTGGAGCTCGCCCAGGCTCTCACCGACCAGGTCGTCACGGCCGTCGGCGAGCCGGTGCTCGCCGCGCTGCTGCTCGGCAAGGCCGCCCAGGCCAACGAGCACGGCGTCGAGCTGACGCTGACCGAGGGCAGCGCCATCGAGGACGGGCTGCTGCCGCCCACCGTGGCGCCCCGCGACCTGGTCACGGTTCTGGGCAACCTGGTGGACAACGCGGTCGACGCGGCCCAGGGCAGTGCGGGCGCCCGGGTCGCGGTCACCCTCACCACCGAGGACGAGGAGCTGGTGGTGCGGGTCGCGGACAGCGGGAATGGGGTCGACCCGGCCGCCGTGGAGGCGGTCTTCGAGCGCGGCTGGTCCACCAAGAGCCCGGGGCGCGGCATCGGGCTCGCGCTGGTGCGGATGACGGTCGCGCGGCACGGCGGAAGCGTGGAGCTGGCGCAAGGGCCGTACGGGGGCGCCGAGTTCACCGTACGGCTGCCGCTGCGCGGTGGGGTGGTGCCGGTATGACGGCCGACGCGGCGCCCATCAGAGTGCTGGTCGTCGAGGACGACCCGGTCGCCGCCGACGCGCATCGGCTGTACGTCGGCCGGGTGCCCGGCTTCACGGTGGCCGGGACCGCGCACTCGCGGGCCGAGGCGCTGCGGGCGCTTGAGCGCGTCGAGGTCGACCTGCTGCTGCTCGATCTGTATCTGCCGGACGGGCACGGCCTCCAGCTGGTGCGCTCGCTGCGGGCCGCCGGGCACGGCGCCGACGTCATCGCGGTGACCTCGGCCCGCGATCTGACGATGGTGCGCGAGGGCGTCTCGCTGGGCGTCGTCCAGTACGTCCTGAAGCCCTTCACCTTCGCCACCCTGCGCGACCGGCTGGTGCGGTACGCCGAGTTCCGCGCGACCGCCGGGGAGGCCAGCGGGCAGGAGGAGGTCGACCGGGCGCTGTCCACCCTGCGCGCCCCGCAGCCCACGGCCCTGCCGAAGGGGCTGAGCGCGCCCACGCTCCAGGCGGTGACCCGCACCCTGCGGTCCTCGCCGACGGGCGTCACCGCGTCGGCGGCGGCCGAGGCGGTCGGCATCTCGCGCATCACCGCACGCCGCTATCTGGAGCACCTGGTCACCACGGGCCGCGCCGAGCGGACCCCGCAGTACGGGCAGATCGGCCGCCCGGAGCTCCAGTACCGCTGGGTCGACTCCCGCCGCTGACAAGCGACTTGACGATCCATCAGACAAGCTGCCGGTCGGTCGCGGCGGCCGACGGGCCCCATTGACCATGCCCCGGGGCAGCTTTACGTTCACCGGGCAGCCATTCGTGGCCCGAGGAGGTCGTGCCGTGCGCCCCACCGCCGTAGCCCCGCTGGTCCTCGCCACCGCGCTCGCCGCCGGTTCGCTCGCCGCCTGCGGCGACTCCGGCGGCGACTCCGCCACCGTGAAGATCGCCTACAACCGCTCCACCGACAACAAGGTGCGCTTCAAGGACGACTTCCTCCGGTCGGTGAAGGAGCAGTTCGAGAAGGACCACCCCGGCAAGAAGGTCAAGCTCGTCCCCATCCAGGCCCCGGACAACGACTACGCCACCAAGGCCCAGCAGATGATGCGCTCGGCGAAGACCGCGCCGGACCTGGTCTACGAGGACACCTTCCGTATCAACTCCGACATCAAGGCCGGGTACTTGAGACCGCTGGACGACCGGCTGGCCAAGTGGGACGCCTGGAACCGCTTCGTCCCCACGGCGAAGGCGGCCGCCAAGGCCGAGGACGGCAAGACGTACGGCGTGCCGGACGGCACCGACACCCGGGGCCTGTGGTTCAACAAGCAGCTCTTCGCCAAGGCGGGGCTGCCCGTCGACTGGCAGCCGCGCACCTGGGCGGACATCCTCGACGCGGCCCGTACCGTCAAGAAGAAGGTCCCCGGCGTCATCCCGCTCAACGTCCTCACCGGCAAGGCGGTCGGCGAGGCGGCGGTGATGCAGGGCTTCGAGATGCTGCTGTACGGGACCGGCGAGAACCCGCTGTACGACCCGGCCGCCAAGAAGTGGGTCACCGGCTCGCAGGGCTTCAAGGACGCGCTGGACTTCGTCCGGACGGTGTACGGCGAGAAGCTGGGCCCGGACGTCTCCGACGCGCTCGACCCCAATGTGAACACCCGCGTCGCCACCGAGTGGCTGCCCGAGGGCAAGCTCGCGATCGCGCTGGACGGCTCGTGGCTGGGCCAGTTCTGGGGGCCCAAGGGCGCCAAGGAGTGGCCGCGGTGGCCGAGCGTGCTCGGGCAGGCCGCGATGCCGACGAAGGACGGGCAGGCGCCCGGCCGGGTCTCGCTGTCCGGCGGCTGGACGTGGGCGATCCCGCAGAAGGCCGGGAACCCGGAGCCGGCCTGGGAGTTCCTCCAGGCGATGCAGACCCCGGCCAACGCGGCCAGGTGGGCGGTGGTGGACGCGCAGATCGCGGTGCGGGACGACGTGGCGAAGGACCCGGCGTATCTGAAGTCCATGCCGGGCATCGACTTCTTCACCGGCCTGGTGAAGTACACCCACTACCGCCCGGCACTGCCGGTGTATCCGCAGGTCTCCTCGGCGATCGGGGAGGCGATGGAGGCGGTGACCACGGGGGATGCGACAGCGGCCGAGGCGGCGAAGGCCTATGACGGCCAGGTGCGGACGATCGCCGGGGGTGCGGTGACGTCGCGGTGAGCGGCGGGCGTCGTGGCGATCGCGCGGACCGTGCGCCGGGGGCTCTGCCCGCGGCGCCCCGCGTCTCGAAGGCCGGAGGGGCTGTGCTGCGCTGGCTGCCCCTCGCCCCCGCCACCCTCCTCCTGCTGGTCTTCCTCGCCGGGCCCATCGGCTACTGCGTCTACATCGCCTTCACCGACATGCAGCTCACCGGCTCGTCCGGGACCGGCTTCGTCGGGTTCGACAACTTCCGGCGGGCGTTCGCCGACCCCGGCTTCCGCAACGCCGTATGGCTGACGGTGGTGTTCACGGTGGTCTCCTCGATCCTCGGGCAGAACACCCTGGGCCTCGCGCTCGCCGCCCTGATGCGGCGCGCCTCGCGGCCGGTGCGCACGCTCACCGGGACGCTGGTGATCGCGGCCTGGGTGCTGCCGGAGATCGTCGCCGCGTTCCTGCTGTACGCCTTCTTCCGCCGCGAGGGCACCCTCAACGCCGTTCTCGACTGGCTCCATCTGCCCACCCAGAACTGGCTGTTCGGCCTCCCGATCCTGGCGGTCTCGTTCGCCAACGTCTGGCGCGGCACCGCCTTCTCCATGCTGATCTACTCGGCCGCGCTCGCCGAGATCCCGCAGGAGATCACCGAGGCGGCCGAGGTGGACGGTGCGAGCGGGCCGCGCCGCCTGTGGCACATCACGCTGCCGATGATCCGCCGCTCCATCGGCACCAACCTGATGCTCAACACCCTCCAGACGCTCTCCGTGTTCGGGCTGATCTGGGCGATGACCCGGGGCGGCCCGGGGCGGCGCAGCCAGACGCTCCCGGTGTTCATGTACGACCAGGCGTTCCTGAAGAGCCTGATCGGGTACGGGACGGCGGTGGCGCTGCTGCTGCTCCTGGTGGGGGCGCTGTTCTCGGTCGTCTATCTGCGGTTGATGAAGGTGGAGGTGTGAGGGTGCTGGGACGCGTGCGCCGCCGGACCCGGGAGCGGCTGGCCGCCGACGCCGCGCTGCTCGCGGTCGCCGCCGCGTTCGCGCTGCCGCTGCTGTGGCTGCTGCTCTCCTCGCTCGACACGGACGCGGACCTGCGGGTCCGCGTGCCGGGCAACCCCACCCTGGACAACTTCTCCGCCGTGTGGACCGACGAGATCACCTTCACGCCGATGCTCAACAGCCTGGTGCTGTGCGGCGGCGCGACCGCCCTGACGGTGGTGTGCGCGGTGCTGGCCGCCTATCCGCTCTCCCGCTACCGCTCCCGGCTGACCCGCCCGTACCTCCTGACGGTCCTGTTCACCACGTGTCTGCCGATCACCGCGGTGATGGTCCCGGTGTACGGGCTCTTCGTGCAGGTCGACCTGATCGACACGGTGTACGGCACGGCCCTGTTCCTGGCCACCGCGCAACTCCCGTTCGCCATCTGGCTGATGAAGAACTTCATGGACGGCGTGCCCCGGGTCCTGGAGGAGGCGGCGTGGACGGACGGGGCGTCGATGCCGCAGACGCTGTGGCGGGTGGTGCTGCCGCTGATGGGTCCCGGTGTGACAGTGGTGACGATCTACACCTTCATCATGCTGTGGGGGAACTTCTTCGTCCCCTTCATGCTGCTGCTCTCGCCGGACCGGCTGCCCGCCTCGGTCTCGATCTTCACCTTCTTCGGCAACTACGGCTCGGTGGTCTACGGCGAGCTGGCGGCGTTCTCCATCCTCTACTCCACGCCGGTGCTGCTGCTCTACGTGGTCATCGCCCAGCGGCTCGGCGGCGGATTCGCCCTGGGCGGGGCGGTCAAGGGGTGAGGGACGGGTTGTGACGCACCCGATAAATGGAGCCGTACCTTCCTACGGACTGACAGATTTGGGTGAACACACCGTGGTCATCCGTCACCCTGTGCACCTACGGTGTGCGCGTGCACCCCACCCCGCCGTTCAACGCCCCCGCCATGCGCCGTCTGCGCGAGGCGCTGGGCATGGCGCCCGGCCATGTCGCCTACGGCCTGTACGCCCAGTACGGGCTGCGGGTCTCCCCCGAGACCGTCTCCTCCTGGGAACAGGGCTTCGGCACGCCCGACTCCCGTGAGCTGACCGCGCTCGCGGGGGTGCTGTGGTGCTCGCCGGGCGATCTGATGGCCGCGGCCGCCACCCTGCGCGAGCACCGGATGGCGCGCGGGCTCAGCCCGGAGGACCTGGCCCGGCGGGTGGGACTCGACGCGGGGGCGTACCTCCGGATGGAGGAGGCGGGCCGCTGGCGCGGCAACGAGCGCCAGTCGGAGGCGCTGGCCCAGGCGCTGAACCTGTCGCTGCGCGAGTACGTCACCGCGACCGGCCAGCACGAGGACCTGGCGGAGCTGCTGCGCAGCGCGGTCACCACGCGCTGGCAGGCGTACGTCCGCCCGGCCTCCAAACTGCTGCCGCTCCCGCGCCACCACCTCCAGGACGTCCTGGAGCAGCTGCACACCGACTACCAGGGCCGGATGGTGTCGACGATGAGCTGGGGGTCGAGCGGCTCCACCGCCGAGCCGACGGCGGGCGACGCGGGCCGGGAGTTCCTGGAGCGGATAGTCGACCACTTCTGGGCGCTGGCGCAGGTGTAGTGCCCGGCCTTTGTCTGCGGGCGAGTGGCGGGTTGCTCGCGCAGTTCCCCGCGCCCCTGCGGGGCGCCCCGCAGGGGCGCATTCAGGGGCGCGGGGCTGTGACATGTGCGGCTCCGCCGCGTGGGCGCGACCAGTTGGCGACGGCCCGCAGGTGAACACGGAGCAAGAGGGGGCTCCCCTCAGAACACCGACTCCGCCTCGAACATCCGGTCCGCCGGGACCGTCTTCAGCTCGGTGACCGCCGACGCCAGCGGCGCCATCACCACGTCCGTGCCCCGCAGCGCCGTCATGTTGCCGAAGTCGCCCCGGTGCACCGCCTCCACCGCGTGCCAGCCGAACCGGGTGGCGAGGACGCGGTCGTACGCGGTGGGCACGCCGCCGCGCTGGACGTGGCCGAGGATGACCGGGCGGGCCTCCTTGCCCAGGCGCCGCTCCAGCTCGATGGCCAGCCGGTTGCCGATGCCGGCGAACCGCTCGTGACCGTACTGGTCGATCGCGCCCTTCTCGTACGGCATGGCGCCCTCGGCGGGGTGCGCGCCCTCGGCGACGCAGATCACCGCGAACTTCTTGCCGCGCGCGAAGCGCTCCTCGACCATCTTGACCAGGTCGTCGACCTCGAAGGGCCGCTCGGGCAGACAGATGCCGTGGGCGCCGCCGGCCATGCCGGACTCCAGCGCGATCCAGCCCGCGTGACGGCCCATCACCTCGACGACCATGACGCGCTGGTGCGACTCGGCGGTGGTCTTCAGCCGGTCGATGGCCTCGGTCGCGACCATGACGGCCGTGTCGAAGCCGAAGGTGCGGTCGGTGGCGGAGATGTCGTTGTCGATGGTCTTCGGCACGCCGACCACCGGCATCCCGGCGTCGGAGAGCATCCGGGCCGCCGTCAGCGTGCCCTCGCCGCCGATCGGGATGAGCGCGTCGATGCCGTAACGGCGGGCCAGCTCGGCGCAGTTCTCGGCGGCCTCGCGCAGCCGGGCGCGCTCCAGGCGGGCCGAGCCGAGGATGGTGCCGCCGCGCGCCAGGATGCCGCTGACCGAGTCCAGGTCGAGCGGGCGGAAGTGGCCGTCGAGCAGGCCCTTGAACCCGTCCTCGAAGCCGATGACCTCGTCGCCGTGGCCGGTCAGGGCGCGGTGCACGACCGACCGGATCACTGCGTTCAGGCCCGGGCAGTCGCCGCCCGCGGTGAGGACTCCGATGCGCATCGTGACTCAGTCTCCTGCTCTGTGGTGCCGTGCCCGCCGGCGCGAGGAACCGGGCCGACGACCCGATTGTCACACGCACCCCACGGGCCCCGCGCTCCCAGCGCCGCCGCGCTGCTCCGGCCGGAGGCCTTTCGCCCCTTGGGTCCGGGACCTTCCGCCCCCGGGGTCCGGGACCTTCGCCCCCACCTCCGTCCGGCGGGCGCTTTAGCCACCCGCAGAGGTATTGTCAAGAGGACGAGGCTGCCCCGTCGCGTTTTTTTCCTGCGCGGGAGCCGTCTCCAGGACCACCGCCCGGGACCCCCGCCCGAGCCGCCCACCAGTAACGACGCAGACAGAACGGGAGAGCACGCGTGACGCGCAGCGTGTACGTGACCGGGATCGACCGGGGAGACGGCCGCCAGGTCATCGAGCTGGGAGTCATGGAGCTCCTGACCCGCCAAGTGGACCGGGTGGGTGTCTTCCGCCCCCTCGTGCACGACGGCCCCGACCGCCTCTTCGATCTGCTCCGGGCCCGCTACCGGCTGTCCCAGGACGCCGCGACGGTGTACGGGATGGACTACCACGAGGCCTCCGCGCTCCAGGCCGAGCGCGGCACCGACGAACTGGTCTCCCAGCTCGTCGAGCGCTTCCACAAGGTCGCCCGCGACTACGAGGTGGTCCTGGTCCTCGGCACCGACTTCGCCGCCACCCAGCTCCCGGACGAGCTCTCGCTCAACGCGCGCCTGGCCAACGAGTTCGGCGCGTCCGTGATCGCGGTGGTCGGCGGCAAGGGCCAGCCGGCCGAGTCGGTGCGGGCCGAGGCGCGCAACGCCCACCGCGCCTACGAGGCACTGGGCTGCGATGTGCTCGCGATGGTCGTCAACCGGGTGAACCCGCAGGACCGCGAGGCCATCGCGGAGCGCCTCAAGGCCCGCCTCCCGGTGCCCTGCTATGTGCTGCCCGACGAGCCCGCGCTGGCCGCGCCGACCGTCGCCCAGATCACCTCGGCCCTCGGCGGAACGGTTCTGCTCGGCGATGACGCCGGGCTCGCCCGGGACGCGCTCGACTTCGTCTTCGGCGGCGCCATGCTGCCGAACTTCCTCAACGCCCTGACCCCGGGCTGCCTGGTGGTGACCCCGGGCGACCGCGCCGACCTGGTGGTGGGCTCGCTGGCCGCGCACAGCGCCGGGACGCCCCCGATAGCGGGCGTCCTGCTCACCCTGGACGAGCGGCCCGGCGAGGCCATCCTCAAGCTCGCCGACCGGCTCGCGCCCGGCACCCCGGTGGTCGCGGTCAGCGGCGGCTCCTTCCCCACCGCGCAGGAACTCTTCGCCCTCGAAGGCAAGTTGAACGCCGCGACCCCGCGCAAGGCGGAGACCGCGCTCGGCCTCTTCGAGCGGCACACCGACACCGCCGACCTGCTGGCCCGGATGTCGGTGGCCCGCAGCGGCCGCGTCACCCCGATGATGTTCGAGCACGAGCTGCTGGAGCAGGCCCGGGCGCACCGCCGCCGGGTGGTGCTCCCCGAGGGCGCCGAGGAGCGCGTGCTGCGCGCCGCCGACGTGCTGCTGCGCCGCGACGTCTGCGACCTCACCCTGCTCGGCGACGTCGAGGCCATCCGCAAGAAGGCCGCCGACCTCGGCATCGACGTCACCAGGTGCCAGATCGCCGACCCGCACACCTCCGAGCTGCGCCAGCGCTTCGCCGAGCGGTATGCCCAGCTGCGCGCGCACAAGGGCGTGACGGTGGAGCTCGCGTACGACGTGGTCGCGGACGTCAACTACTTCGGCACCCTGATGGTCCAGGAGGGCCTGGCCGACGGCATGGTCTCCGGCTCGGTGCACTCCACCGCCGCCACCATCCGCCCGGCCTTCGAGATCATCAAGACGAAGCCTGGGGGCACCTCCCAGGCCCTTTCAGGCTCTGGGGGAGCCTCGATCGTGTCGTCCGTCTTCTTCATGTGCCTCGCCGACAAGGTGCTGGTGTACGGCGACTGCGCGGTCAACCCGGACCCGAACGCCGAGCAGCTCGCCGACATCGCGGTCCAGGCGGCCGCCACCGCCGCCCAGTTCGGCGTGGACCCCCGGATCGCGATGCTCTCGTACTCGACCGGCACCTCCGGCTCCGGCGCCGACGTCGACAAGGTCCGCGAGGCCACCAAGCTGGTCCGCGAGGCGCGCCCGGACCTGCGGATCGAGGGCCCGATCCAGTACGACGCGGCCGTGGAGCCGTCGGTGGCCGCGACCAAGCTGCCGGGCTCGGAGGTGGCCGGGCAGGCCACCGTCCTGATCTTCCCGGACCTCAACACCGGCAACAACACCTACAAGGCCGTGCAGCGCTCGGCCGGCGCCGTGGCCGTGGGCCCGGTGCTCCAGGGTCTGCGCAAGCCGGTCAACGACCTCTCGCGCGGCGCCCTCGTCCAGGACATCGTCAACACCGTCGCCATCACGGCCATCCAGGCCCAGGCGCAGGCAAAGGGGCAGGAGACCTCCGCATGACCAGCACCGACCCGACTCCGTCGCGCGTCCTCGTACTCAACTCCGGCTCGTCGTCGGTGAAGTACCAGCTGCTCGACATGGCGGACTCCGCGCGGCTCGCGGTGGGCCTGGTCGAGCGGATCGGCGAGGAGACCTCCCGCCTGGTGCACACCCCGCTGACCGGGGGCGACAAGCGCGAGCTGACCGGCCCGATCGCGGACCACGCGGCCGCCCTGAAGGCGGTCTCCGAGGAGCTCGCCAAGGACGGGCTCGGCCTGGACTCGCCCGAGCTCGCCGCGATCGGCCACCGGGTGGTGCACGGCGGGCTGAAGTTCAGCGCGCCGACCGTCATCACCGAGGAGGTCATGGCGGAGATCGAGCGGCTCGTCCCGGTCGCCCCGCTGCACAACCCGGCGAACATCACCGGCATCCGCACCGCGCGGTCGCTGCGCCCGGACCTGCCGCAGGTGGCCGTCTTCGACACCGCCTTCCACACCACGATGCCGGAGCACGCGGCCCGGTACGCGATCGACGTGGAGACCGCCGACGCGCACCGCATCCGCCGCTACGGCTTCCACGGCACCTCGCACGCGTATGTCTCGCGCGAGACCGCGAAGCTGCTCGGCAAGGACCCCTCCGAGGTCAACGTGATCGTGCTGCACCTGGGCAACGGCGCCTCGGCGTCGGCGGTCCAAGGCGGGGTCTGCGTGGACACCTCGATGGGTCTCACCCCGCTGGAGGGCCTGGTCATGGGCACCCGCTCGGGCGACGTCGACCCGGCCGTCATCTTCCACCTGGAGCGGGTGGCCGGGATGTCGACGGACGAGATCGACACCCTGCTCAACAAGAAGAGCGGTCTGGTCGGGCTCTGCGGCGACAACGACATGCGCGAGATCCGCCGCCGTATCGACGAGGGCGACCGGCGCGCGGCGCTCGCCTTCGACATCTACATCCACCGGCTGAAGAAGTACATCGGCGCCTACTACGCGGTCCTGGGCAAGGTCGACGCGGTCGCCTTCACCGCCGGGGTGGGCGAGAACGCGGCGCCGGTGCGCGAGGCCGCCGTGCTGGGTCTGGAGGAGCTGGGGCTGGCGGTCGACGGCGAGCTCAACGCCGTACGGTCCGACGCGCCGCGGCTGATCTCGCCGGAATACGCGCGGGTGGCCGTGGCAGTGGTACCCACGGACGAGGAGCTGGAGATCGCGACGCAGACGTACGCACTGGTCCGGTCCGGAGCCTGAGCGGGACCGGGCCGGAGGCCACGACTGAGCGCGCCTCCGCCCATTTGTACATTCCACCAGACGGAATATTCCGGAGCGAAACAAACCGATAGGATCGCCTCATGCGCCGTTCCAAAATCGTCTGCACACTGGGCCCCGCCGTCGACTCCTACGAGCAGCTGACTGCTCTGATCGAGGCCGGTATGAACGTGGCCCGCTTCAACTTCAGCCACGGGTCCCAGGCAGAGCACCAGGAACGGTACGACCGTGTCCGCAAGGCCGCCGCCGACACCGGCAAGGCGGTCGGCGTGCTCGCCGACCTCCAGGGGCCCAAGATCCGCCTGGAGAAGTTCGCCGAGGGCCCCGTCGAGCTGGTGCGCGGTGACGAGTTCGTCATCACCACCGAGGACGTCCCGGGCGACAAGTCGATCTGCGGCACCACCTACAAGGGGCTGCCGGGCGACGTCTCCAAGGGCGACCCGATCCTGATCAACGACGGCAACGTCGAGCTCAAGGTGACCGAGGTCGAGGGCCCCCGGGTCAAGACCATCGTCATCGAGGGCGGTGTCATCTCCGACCACAAGGGCATCAACCTGCCCGGCGCGGCGGTGAACGTCCCGGCCCTGTCCGAGAAGGACGTCGAGGACCTGCGGTTCGCCCTGAAGATGGGCTGCGACCTGGTCGCGCTCTCCTTCGTCCGCGACGCCGACGACGTCAAGGACGTCCACAAGGTCATGGACGAGGTCGGCCGCCGGGTGCCGGTCATCGCCAAGGTCGAGAAGCCGCAGGCCGTCGAGCACATGGAGGGCGTCGTCATGGCGTTCGACGGTGTGATGGTGGCCCGTGGCGACCTCGCCGTCGAGTATCCGCTGGAGCGGGTCCCGATGGTGCAGAAGCGCCTCATCGAGCTGTGCCGCCGCAACGCCAAGCCGGTGATCGTGGCGACCCAGATGATGGAGTCGATGATCACCAACTCGCGCCCGACCCGCGCCGAGGCCTCCGACGTGGCCAACGCCATCCTGGACGGCGCGGACGCGGTCATGCTCTCCGCCGAGTCCTCGGTCGGCGCCTACCCGATCGAGACGGTCAAGACGATGTCCCGCATCGTCGAGGCCGCCGAGGAGGAGCTCCTCTCCAAGGGCCTCCAGCCGCTGGTGCCCGGCAAGAAGCCGCGCACCCAGGGCGGTTCGGTGGCCCGCGCGGCCTGCGAGATCGCGGACTTCCTGGACGGCAAGGCGCTGGTCGCGTTCACCAAGTCGGGCGACACGGCCCGCCGCCTCTCGCGCTACCGCGCGGCCCAGCCGATCCTGGCCTTCACCACGGACGCCGGCACCCGCAACCAGCTGGCGCTGAGCTGGGGCGTCGAGTCCTTCGTCGTCCCGCACGTGGACAACACGGACGCGATGGTCGACCTCGTCGACGCGGAGCTGCTGAAGCTCAAGCGCTACAACGAGGGCGACACGATGGTCATCACGGCGGGCTCGCCCCCCGGCGTCCCCGGCACCACGAACATGGTCCGGGTGCACCACCTGGGCGGCGGCCAGCAGGGCTGACGGCCCCTCAGTAGTACGTACGGGTTCGAGGGCGGCACCACGGGAGGAGTCCCGGGGGGCCGCCCTCGGGCGTCGGGGCGGCGGCACGGGAGGAGTCCCGGGGCCGCCCCCGGGCGCCGGGGCGGCGGCACTTTCCCTGTACGGGGCACGGCCCTCCCCCGTACAGGGAAACCTTTTACCGTCTCCGTTGCCCAGTCGCGGAGTGCCCGCAACAGGATCTACATATTCCGTGGGGTACGTTCGCGTTCATGCGTGCCCCGATAACTGTGCAGTTCAACCGCCCGCTGGCGGCCGTCGCCCTCACCGTGGCGGCGGCGGTCTCCGGTGTCGCCCCGGCGGCGGCGCACCCGGTGAAGCCGGGCACGCCGTCGCCCGGGAAGCCGAGCCCCGGGGTACCGCGCGCCGGGGCCCCCAAGCAGCCCCCGGCGTCCATGTCCACGCTCGGCGGCGAGCAGTTGGGCCGCCCGGGCCCGCAGACCGGCGAGGGCGCCCCCGCGCTGCCCGCCGGTCTCTCCGCGCTCTCCTGGATGGTCTCGGACGCGGACACGGGCCAGGTGCTCGCCGCCAACAACGCCCACTGGCCGCTGCCGCCCGCCTCCACCCTCAAGATGCTCTTCGCGGACACGGTGCTGCCGGCGGTCCCGGGCACGGCGAGCCACAAGGTGGAGCCGGCGGAGCTCACGGGCATGGGCGACGGCAGCAGCGCGGTCGGCATCGTCCCGGGCCAGACGTACCTGGGGGCCGACCTCTGGCGCGGCGTGTTCCTCCGCTCGGGCAACGACGCGGTGCACGTCCTGGCGTCGATGAACGGCGGCGTCCCGAAGACGGTGACGGACATGCAGGCGAAGGCGGACGCGCTGGGCGCCAAGGACACCCACGTCCGCAGCCCCGACGGCTACGACGCGGAGGGCCAGGTCTCCTCGGCGTACGACCTGACCCTGTTCCTGCGCTCGGGCCTGCGCAACAAGGACTTCAAGGAGTACTGCGCGACGGCGGACGCGAAGTTCCCGGGCGGCCCGAACACCAAGGGCAAGCCGTTCGGCATCTCCAACACCAACCGCATGCTGTCCGGCATCGGCGGCGTACCCAAGTACCCCGGCCTGATCGGCGGCAAGAACGGCTACACCACCCACGCCGGCAACACCCTGGCCGAAGCCGCCACCCGCGACGGCCACACGATCCTGGTGACGGTGATGAACCCCCAGGAGAACAAGCACGACAAGGTCTACACGGAGACGCGCGCCCTGCTGGACTGGGGCTTCACGGCAGTGGGCAAGGCAAAGCCGGTGGGCACCCTGGACGCCCTGAAGCCCACGCCCCCGCCCAAGCCCGCCGGCACGGCGGCGACGACCACGGACTCCTCCGGCATGGGCGTCCTGGGCTGGACGGGGCTGGGGGCGGGGGCCGCGGTGGCGGCGGGGGTGGCTTATGTGGTGTTGAAGCGGAGGCCGGTGAGGGTGCGGCGGAGGGGGTAGGGGGCGCGCCCGCTCCGGGCCACTTCCCGTGGGAAGCGGCGCATGAGGGCCTGCCCCCGGTCGCGCGTTTCCTCATCCCAGCCCCTAAAGGGTACGGCAGGTCTTCAGGTGATTGTCCCCCTCGCCGCCGAACAGCCGTGGCCCGCACCGGATATCGGTGCGGGCCACGGCTCAACTGCGGCTCCCGGATGGGCTTTTGTGCGCGTACGGCTACTCGGGGCTGCCGTCCGTGATGTAGTTCTGCAGTCCCGGGACCGTCAGCGTTCCGCCGAACTGGCCCGCCTGGTGGACCGTCGCGTTCGTGAAGAAGACGTACGGGATGTTCAGAGGCGGCGGGCTCTGCGGGCTGAACGTGATCGGGATGAGGCCGAAGAGGTTGCCCTTCAGCTCCTCCGTGTACATCGTCACCGTGCCGTTGCGGATCTCCGACGTGGAGCCCGCGCGCGCCTTGACGTGGGCGGTGGTCGGCTTGCCGTTCAGCT
Source organism: Streptomyces sp. TLI_146 (assembly GCF_002846415.1). Lineage (NCBI taxonomy): Bacteria > Bacillati > Actinomycetota > Actinomycetes > Kitasatosporales > Streptomycetaceae > Streptomyces > Streptomyces sp. TLI_146. Next base: position 6,136,523 of record NZ_PJMX01000001.1, on the reverse strand, counting down.
CCGGGCCGTAGACCAGCTGGTGCAGGTTGTCGATGTCCACCGACTTCGCCGTGAACTTCAGGACCTTCTTGATCTTGCCGCTGCCCGTCTTGACCTCGACGATGCCCTCGTAGTTCAGGCCGCCCAGCGTCAGCTTGGAGGTCTTGAGGATCCACGGCTGGTCCGGCAGCAGCGGGACGCCCGCGGCGAGCTTGGCGTCGGCCAGGGCCTTCGGGTCCGCCGTGGGACACGGGAAGGGCTGCTTGGCGCCGTCGGGGACCGCGGGGTCCTTCTTGGCGTCCAGGCCCTTGGCGTTGTCCGCCAGGTCCTCGACCTTCTGGCCCGCCTGCGCGGCCGCCTCGCGGATCGCCTCGGCCGTCTTGTCAACCGGCTTCGTGACCGGCTTCGTCGACGGCTTGGCCGTCGTCGTCTTCGGCGTCGGAGCCTTGGTGGTCGGCTTCGTCGTCGGCGTGGACGTCGCGGTCGACGACGGCTTCGGGGTCACCGGTGCCGACGACTTGCTCGGGTGTACGCCCAGGATGTCTCCCAGCACGTCCCCCAGGCCCAACGGGTCGAGCGGGTTGGTCGACTTGGTGGACGTGGGCGCGGGCGCGGGCGTCGTGGACGGCTTCGTCGTCGGCGCCTGCGTGGAGGTCTTCCCCGCGGGCATCTGCTGGCTCTGCTGCGCCTTGTCCGCCGACGGCGTCGTCGTCGGGGTCGGCTCCTTGTCCTTGTCCGAGGACGAGGGGGAAGCGGAGGACGACGGGCTCGGCGTCGGCTTCGACGACTTGCTCGACGACGGGCTGGGCGACTCGCTCGGCTGGTCGGAGCGCGTCACACAGGGGCCGGGCGCGAACGGGATGTCCGTCTTGTCGTCCGCCATCGCGAGCTTGGGCGTGAGGCTCATCCCGACGAACATGGCCGTCGGCATGGCCGCAAGGGCCATCGCCTTGCCCGCGGGCATGTGCAGCTTCGTCAGCAGCGACTTCCTCGGGGCCGCGTGGCGCGGCCCGCCTCTCCCACGGGAGTCGCCGCCTCCGGTCGAGCCCAGCTGCGTCTCGTCACCCCGCACTGTTCCTCCCGCCATTGGCGTCAACTGTCGTTTCCGTGGCGGCCGTTCCGAACTCCTCCTCGCGCGGGCCGGGGACACTGCCCTCTTCCGGGAGTGCGTCCGGCTCATCGCCCGAGGGGTCGGCGGCCTTGGCGCGCAGATCACGCCTTCTGGGCTTCGCGGGCACCCACGCGACTGCGAGCGCCCCGCCGAAGAGGGCGAACAGGAAGCCGATGACGAAGCCGCCGAAGTTCGCGACGGGCAGGGAGATCAGCGCCAGCAGGATGGCCGCGATACCGGCGAACACCCGGACGATGTGGTGGAACCACATCGTCACGCCCAGCGTCACCAGAAGTACGCCGATGATCAGCGAACCCGCCCCGGCCGTCGTCGACATGGCCAGCGTGATGTTGCCCAGGTGCATGTTGGCGTACGGGAAGTACATGATGGGCACGCCACCGGCGATGGTGAACAGCCCCGCCCAGAACGGCCTGCGGCCCCGCCAGGCACGGAAACGAAGTCGCCAGTAGGTGAACCCGCGGGAACCTGTGGTCTCGGCGCTCATGGAAAACAGCTCCCTGGTACCGCTGTTGCTGTGTGAAAGGAAGAGGACCCGGCGGCCGGAAGGGTCGTGCTCTCGCCGACCGCCGGGTGAGGCCTCTAGTGAGCCTTGGGCTTGAGCTGGCACTCGTTGGAGCCACCGGACAGCCGCAGCTTCAGGCCGTTGAGCTTGAAGCTGGCCGCCGTGGTTGCCCACGCACGCTGCTGCACCCCGTCCAGAACGACTTCCTTGGCGCGCTGCGCGAAGCCGTACTGGCTGGGGCTCTCGCCCGGCGTGCCCTTCTTGCCGGGCTGGATCTCGACACGTTCGTCGCCCGTGCCCTGACCCTCGCCCGCCGCGACGCCGATGTCGATGTTCTTGAACGTCGCGTCGGTGTCGAGCTCGGACACATCAAGGTAGATGTTGTCCGCCACGACGGGCTTGCCCGCCTCCGTGCCCGCCTCGATCTTCATCGTGACGGCCTTGCCGATGCCCGGGATGTCGAACGGGAGCGGCGTCACGACGGACTGGCACATATTGGTGATCTCGGCGTGGTTGAAGCCGGACACGACCACCGGGTGGTTCTTGCCCGCGCCGCTGTCGATCGACCCGTACTGAAGCATGTTGTGGCCGACCAGCTGGTCCGCCGTGACCTTGAAGTCAACACCGGACACACTGAACGAAGCCGCCAGCGCACCCTGGGCGAGCCCGATGCCTATCGCCGCCGTGGCGGCGACGCTCGGCACCATGACCAGCGCGAACCGCTTCCATCTGGTCCCGCCACGAACTTGGGACTCCATGACTTTCCTCCTTCTCGGACGTACATCTCCGGGACGGACCTTCGCAGGCTGTCCAGGGATGGGAGAAGTGCTACGTCCTCGGGAAGGAGCGCCCGAGTCTTCAGGCGCGTACCGCGTCCGAAAGCACCGGCGATCACCCCCGAGCGACAACCACTGGTCGCGCCTGACGCGTATCACGCACAACCTGCTGGACAGGCCCCGCCGGTGAGCGGAGACCCCCCTGTCCACGGTCGGCGACGGGGCCGCCGGCCGGCTCGGTGGGGACCCAGAAACGCGCAGCCCCGAGTGGCTGTCGGGCTGGTGCGTTATTGGACCGAGCGTGGCCGATCGTGGTCCATTCGGAGGAGGGGCGCAAGGGGGTTCGTTACTTGCCAGTAACGGAGGGATAACCGTGGCACGACAGCCCGGCATCGGGTCGCCACACTTCGTACCCCCAAGTCACCGGACAGAAGGGGAAATAGACGTCTCAATACGGACGTAAGAAGCAGTTCAATTTACTGCCAGTAACAGCGACCGCGTTTACCAAGTTTTGGTAAAACGCGGCCGCCGCTTGTCTCCGTGTCGCCAAATCGTCAGCCGCGTAGTTGCACGCGACGACAGCTCAGCGCCCCTGGAGCGGCCCGGAGACCGCGCCCCGGTTCAGTAAAGAACTCGTGCCAGCGCGCCCCGGGCCTTGGTCACCCGCGGGTCGTCGGTGCCGACGACTTCGAAGAGTTCGAGCAGCCGCAGCCGGGCCGCGTTGCGGTCCTCGCCCGAGGTGACCCGGGCGGTCTCGACGAGCCGGCCGAACGCGTCCTCGACGTGTCCGCCGACCAGGTCCAGATCCGCCGCGGCGATCTGGGCGGTGACGTCCGCGGGCTTCTCCGCCGCGTCCTTGCGGACCTGCTGCGGGTCCATGTCCTGGACTCGGCGCAGCAGTTCGGCCTGGGCGAGGCCGAGCTTGGCCTCGGGGTGGCCGGGGTCGTCGGCGAGCACGTTCTTGTACGCCTGGACCGCGCCGGCCAGATCGCCGGAGTCCAGGGCCCTGACGGCCGCTTCGAGCAGGGCGTCGTACGGACCGGCCGCGGGCGCGGCGGGGGCCTGCGCGGTGTCCGCGTCGGCGTCGACGGCGATGCCGGTGAGGCCGAAGCGCTCCTCGGCGACCTGGATCAGCTGGTCGAGGGTCTCGCGGATCTGGGCCTCGGGGGCGGCGCCCTGGAAGAGGGGCAGCGCCTGACCGGCGACCACCGCGAAGACCGCCGGGATCCCCTGGATCCCGAACTGCTGCATCAGCATCTGGTTGGCGTCGACGTCGATCTTGGCCAGCAGGAAGCGGCCGTTGTACTCCGCGGCCAGCCGCTCCAGGAGCGGGCCGAGCTGCTTGCACGGCTCGCACCACTCGGCCCAGAAGTCGATGACGACCGGCACCTCGGCCGAACGCTGGAGGATGTCGCGCTCGAACCCGGCCTCGTCGACATCGATCACGAGGGCCGACGGCGGTACGGCCGCGCCCCCGCCCTGACGGGCGGCCTCGACTCGGGCCTGCTCCGCCTTGGCCTTGGCCTCACCGGCCGCCTTCACCGCGGCGAGGTCGACGACGCCGCTCATGGACATGTTCCTAGGCTGCATGCGTACATCCTCCCCCTTCCGCGCGCGAGTGTGCTCAACCGGTGGCAGGATCCCGGCGCACCCGGGTCCCCACCCGGCGCCTGCGGCCCTGCGTGTACTGCTGTTCTGTGGTTGTCGCTCAAAGACCGCTGGAGTCTTTCGCTACGAGTCGTAGCGTAACTGGAGTCGGTACGGGAGCGCCCGGAGAAGGCCCCGAACGCGCCGTGATCTCTCCCACAGCGCATTCCTTACCGGCCGGTATGGTCGTACGTCATGTGTTCCGATTCCAGCCCCGGCAGAACCGCGCGCCCCGGCCGCCCCCGCAGCCCCGAGGCCGACGCGGCGATCCTGCTGGCGACCCGGCAGGCGCTGGTGGAACTGGGCTGGTCGAAGCTGACGATGGGGGACGTGGCGACCCGCGCGGGCGTCGCCAAGACGACGCTGTACCGGCGCTGGGCGGGCAAGAACGAGCTGGTCGTGGACGCCGTGGCGGTCCTCTTCGACGAGCTGGAACTCCCCGACCTCGGCAGCCTCGCGGCGGACGTGGAGGGCGTGGTGCTCCAGTTCGCGTCCATCCTGGAGCGCCCCGAGACCAAGACGGCGCTGATGGCGGTGGTCGCGGAGTCCACGCGCGACGACGCCCTGCGCGGCCGGATCCGCTCGGCGATCGTGGACCGCCAGAAACGGCTCGTACTGATCGGCCGCGAGCGGGCGCAGGTGCGGGGGGAGCTGCCGTACGAGGACGACGCGGTCGCCTCCGCGCGCCACGCCGACCTGATCTTCGATGTGGTGGCGGGGGCCGTGGTCCACCGGGCGCTGGTGAGCGCGGAGCCGGTGGACCGGGAGTGGGCCCGCGACTTCACCCTCCTGATCTGCACGGGCCTGCAGGCGACGGCCTGATCCCACCCTCGGTGGCTGCGCCCCCGAACCCCTTTGCGGTGCGGGGCGGTGGCGCGTTCGGCTGCGGACCGTGGGTGGCTGGTCGCGCAGTTCCCCGCGCCCCTCACATGCCGCTGCGCGGCTTCCTTGGGGCGGCCCGAAGGGGCGGGGTGGGGGCTACTCAGCCGGTCACACCGCGTACCCCGCCCCGAACGCCCCCAGATTCTCCTCAACCCACGCGGACGTCCGCTTCAAGCCCTCCCCCAGGGACATCTCCGGCTCCCACCCCGCCCACTCCCGCGCCCGGGAGTTGTCGGACAGGAGGCGTTCCACCTCGCTGCCCGAGGGCCGCAGGCGCGCCGGGTCGACCACGATGCGTGCCTCCCGGCCCGACGCCTCGATCAGCGCGGTCGCCAGGTCGCCGATCGCGATCTCGCGGCCGGACCCGAGGTTCACCACCGAGCCCACCGCCCGCTCGCACTCCGCCACCGCCAGGAACCCGCGCGCGGTGTCCGTCACGTACGTGAAATCACGCGTAGGAGTGAGCGAGCCGAGCCGGATCTCCCGTGCCCCCGCGTGCAGTTGGGCCAGGATCGTCGGGATCACCGCCCGCGCGGACTGCCGCGGCCCGTACGTGTTGAACGGCCGCACCACCGTGACCGGCAGCTCGAACGCGTGCCAGTGCGACAGCGCCAGCACGTCCGCGCCGATCTTCGACGCGGAGTACGGCGACTGCGGCTGGAGCGGGTGGTCCTCCGCGATCGGTACCGTCCGCGCCGTCCCGTACACCTCACTCGTCGAGGTGTGCACCAGGCGCCGCACCGCGTGCCGGCGGCAGGCCTCCGCGACGTTCTCCGTGCCGACGACGTTCGTCTGGACGTACGCGCCCGGCGAGTCGTAGCTGTACGGGATGCCGATCAGCGCGGCGAGGTGGAAGACGGTGTCGCACCCGGCGACCGCGTCCGCCACCCGCCCGGCGTCGCGTACGTCGCCCGCGATCATCTCGACCGCCGGGTGGTCGAGCAGGTGCGCCAGATGGCCCTTCTCGGCGTACGGCTTGTAGTGCACGAACGCCCGCACCCGCGCGCCCTGTTCGACGAGCAGGTCGACGAGGGTCGAACCGATGAATCCCTCGGCCCCGGTGACGAGGACGGTCCGGTCGTTCCAGTTCGTTTTCATGTTCATGTTCATGCTGCGTGCTCCTTCGTACGAAAAGTGGTCGCCCCCGCCAGCTCCAGCACCCGCGCCGCCAGCAGCTCCGCCGCCCGCGCGTGGGGGCCCGGATCCGCCGCCCCCGCCATCGCGGCGAGCCGCGCCGGGTCGGCGAGCAGCGGCTCGACGAGCGAGGCGAGACGGTCGGCCGTGGTCTCGGCGTCCGGGAGCAGCAGCCCCGCCCCGGCCTCCGAGAGCACCCGCGCGTTGTGCGTCTGGTGGTCGCCGGGCGCGTGCGGATACGGGACGAGGACCGCCGGAACCCCCGTGCTGGCCAGCTCCGCGACCGTCGCCGAACCGGCCCGGCACACCACCAGATCGGCCGCCGCGTACGCGAGGTCCATCCGGTCGAGGTACGGCACGGCCCGCGCGCCCCACAGCCCGGTCAGCCGCCGCCGGGTCTCCTCAAGGGCGGCGGGACCGGTCTTGATCAGCAGATGGACGTCGTCGCGCCCCTGCCACCGCCGGGCCAGCCCGACCGCCGCCTCGGTGAGCCGGGCCGCGCCCAGGCTGCCGCCGTTGACGAGCACTAGCCGCGCCCCGGGCGGCACGTCCAGCGCCCGCCGGGCCTCGGCCCGCAGCGACGGCCGGTCGAGTCCGGCCAGCGCCGAGGCGATCGGCATCCCGGTGGTGACGGCGTCGGCGCCGCCCGCCAGATGCGCCCGGCTGCGGTCGAAGGCGACCGCGATGTTCCGGGTGAGCCGGGCCGCGAACTGGTTGGCCCGCCCCGGCACAGCGTTGGACTCGTGGATCAGGCTGGGCAGTCCGGCGAGTCTGGCGCCGACGATGACGGGCGCGCTGGGATAGCCGCCCATCCCCACCGCGACCTGCGCGCCCTGAGCCCGCAGGATCGCCCGGCACTGCGCGCCGGACTTCAGCAGCGCCGCGGGCAGCAGATAGCGGCGGGCGCCGAGCGCCGGGTCGAAGGGGATCATGTCGACGGTGTGCAGCCGGTATCCGGCGGCGGGGATGAGTTCGCCCTCCAGGCCCCGTTCCGTACCGACGAACGAGATCACCGCGTCCGGGACGGCCCGGCGCAGCGCCTCGGCGAGCGCGAGCCCGGGGTAGATGTGGCCGCCGGTGCCGCCCGCACCGATCACGACAGAGAGGGTGTGCGCATGCCCCGAAGGTTCGCGGGGTGGCTTAAGAGGCTTCTAAGAGCGGCGTTTGGCACTCTTTGCCCATGAGCAGCAGCGCACACGCCCGGCCCCCGGCCCGCATCCTCGTCGTCGACGACGAGCCGGAGGTGCGGGCCGCCGTGGAGGACGGCCTCACCGTGGAGGGATACGAGGTGCGGGGCGCCGTCGACGGGCTCGCGGCGCTCGCCGAGATCGCCGCCTGGCAGCCGGACGCGGTGGTCCTCGACGTGATGATGCCGGTCCTGGACGGTCTGGCCGTCTGCCGCCGGCTGCGGGCGCTCGGAGACCGCACCCCCGTCCTCGTCCTGACCGCGCTCGACTCGGTGAGCGAACGTGTCGACGGCCTGGAGGCGGGCGCCGACGACTACCTGGTCAAGCCCTTCGCCCTGGACGAACTGGTCGCGCGCGTACGGGCGTTGCTGCGCCGGGCCGCCCCCGAGGAGCCGGACCCCGAACGGCTGGTCTTCGCGGACCTGGTCCTCGACCCGGCCACCCGGACCGGCCACCGCGCCGGACGCCCCCTGGAGTTCAGCCGCACCGAGTCCGCCCTGCTCGAACTGCTGATGCGCCACCCCGGCCAGGTCCTGCCGCGCGAGATGATCCTGGAACTCGTCTGGGGCCGCGACTTCGGCCCGGACTCCAACTCCCTCGCCGTGTACGTGGGTTATCTGCGCCGCAAACTGGAGGCGGGCGGCGAGCCCCGGCTCGTCCACACCGTCCACGGCGTCGGCTACCGCCTGGACACCGCGTGAGCGCGCGCCGTCGGCGCGCGCCGACGAGACCCGCCGGACAGGCCCTAGGCGCCCGCTGGCGGCGCAGGCGCCCGCTGCGCACCCGGCTCGCCGTGGCCGCCTCGGCGGCGGTGGCGCTGGTCGCGCTCGGTGTCTGCGCGGCCGCGTTCTTCGTGATCCGCTACGAGCTGTTCCACCAGCTCGACCTGAACCTCACCCAGTCCGCGACCCTGGCCGCCCAGCAGAACCGGGGGGCCGCACCCGGCGTGATCAACGGCGAGTGCCGCTTCCTCGCCGCCCCGGCCTGCGCCCAGATCGTCCCGAGGGACCGGGCGAAGGACCCCGCGAAGCCCTATCTCCTGCCGGTCCCGCCCCAGGCCCGCGAGGTCGCGGCCGGGCAGCGCCGCCCGTACTTCACCAACATCCACGTCTCCGGCCACCCGGCCCGCATGCTCACCACCACGCTGCCGCGCGGCGAGGCGCTCCAGGTCGCCCTGCGGGCGGACACCGTGGAGGAGGGCGTACGCCAGGCGGCCCGGCTGCTCGCCGGGGTCGGCGCGGCGGGGGTGCTGCTCGCCGCCGGGCTCGGCTACTGGGTCTCGCGCACCGGCCTCGCCCCGGTCGCCCGGCTCACCGCGACCGCCGAGCACATCGCGGCCACCCGCGACCCCAGCCACCGCATCGAACTGCCGCCGGGCCCGCTGGGCAAGGAGGACGAGGTGACCCGGCTCGCCGCGTCCTTCAACACCATGCTGGGCGAGCTGGAGCAGTCGGTGACCGCCCAGCGCCGACTGGTCGCGGACGCCTCCCACGAGCTGCGCACGCCGCTCACCGCGCTGCGCACCAACGCCGAACTCCTGGCGCGGGCCGACCGCCTGACGGAGGCTCAGCGCACCCGGGCGTCCTCGGCGCTCGGTCGTCAGATCCGCGAGGTCACGGTCATGGTCAACGACCTGATCGACCTGGCCAGGGACGAGGAGCCGACCCCGCTCCTGGAGGAGGTGCGCCTCGCCCCGCTGGTGGCCCACACGGTGGACACGGCCCGCGCGCACTGGCCGTCCACGCCGTTCCGCCTCGACCTGGCGGACGCCTCCGCCACGCTCCCCGGCGTCCCGGCCCGGCTGGCCCGGCTGCTGTCCAACCTCCTGGACAACGCGGCGAAGTTCAGCCCGCCGGGAGCGCCGGTCGAAGTGACCTTGTCCGTCGGCGGGTTGACGGTACGGGACCACGGCCCCGGCATCGCGGAGGAGGACCTGCCGTACGTCTTCGACCGCTTCTACCGCGCGGACCGGGCGCGCGCGCTGCCCGGCTCGGGTCTGGGCCTGGCGATGGCCCGCCAGATCGCCCGTGCGCACGGGGCGGAACTGTCGGTCCGGAATGCGGCGGGCGGGGGTGCGGAGTTCGCGGTGACGTGGTCCCCGTAACCCCGCGCCCCGCGCCCCTGAAACCCTCGTTCGCCTGCGGACCGTGCGTGGCTGGTCGCGCAGTTCCCCGCGCCCCTTAAGGGTTTGGCCGCAGCCGGAGAACCCGGCTCAGCCACAGGCCTTTAGGGGCGCGGGGAACTGCGCGACCAGTTGGGGACGACCCGCGGACAACGAACCACCTAGGGGCGCGGGGAACTGCGCGATCAGCCACAGACGGCTAGGCGCTAGAAGCCCGCCGGCTCCACGTAGATGCCCCACTCCTCACGGAGCACCCCGCAGATCTCCCCCAGCGTCGCCTCCGCCCGCACCGCGTCCAGCATCGGCGCGATCATGTTCGACCCGTCGCGCGCGGCGGACAGCATCGCGTCCAGAGCGGACTGAACCCGCGCCGAGTCACGCCCGCTCTTGCGGTCCGCCAGGACACGGACCTGCTCCCGCTCCACCTCGTGGCTGACCCGCAGGATCTCCAGGTCACCGGTGACGGAGCCGTGGTGCACATTGACGCCCACGACCCGCTTGTCCCCCTTCTCCAGGGACTGCTGGTACTGGAACGCCGACTCGGCGATCTCCCCGGTGAACCAGCCGTCCTCGATCCCGCGCAGGATGCCCGAGGTGATCGGCCCGATCGGGTGCTGCCCGTCGGGGTGCGCCCGGCGCCCGCGCTCCTTGATCTGGTCGAAGATCTTCTCGGCGTCCGCCTCGATCCGGTCGGTGAGCTGTTCCACGTACCAGGCGCCGCCGAGCGGGTCGGCCACGTTGGCCACACCCGTCTCCTCCATGATCACCTGCTGGGTGCGCAGGGCGATCTCGGCCGCCTGCTCGCTGGGCAGGGCGAGCGTCTCGTCCAGCGCGTTGGTGTGCAGCGAGTTGGTGCCGCCGAGGATCGCGGAGAGCGCCTCCACCGCCGTCCGTACAACGTTGTTGTACGGCTGCTGGGCGGTCAGCGAGACACCGGCCGTCTGGGTGTGGAAGCGCAGCCACTGCGCCTTGTCGGACTTCGCCCCGTACACCTCCTTCATCCAGCGGGCCCAGATCCGGCGCGCGGCGCGGAACTTGGCGATCTCCTCGAAGAAGTCGAGGTGCGCGTCGAAGAAGAAGGAGAGGCCGGGCGCGAAGACGTCCACGTCCAGACCGCGCGAGAGGCCCAGCTCCACGTACCCGAAGCCGTCGGCCAGGGTGTACGCCAGCTCCTGCGCGGCCGTGGCCCCGGCCTCGCGGATGTGGTAGCCGGAGACGGACAGCGGCTTGTAGGCGGGGATCCCGGCGGCGCAGTGCTCCATCAGGTCGCCGATGAGACGCAGGTGCGGCTCGGGCTGGAAGAGCCACTCCTTCTGCGCGATGTACTCCTTGAAGATGTCGGTCTGGAGCGTGCCGTTGAGGATGCCCGGGTCGACGCCCTGCCGCTCGGCGGCGACCAGGTACATGCAGAACACCGGCACGGCGGGACCGCTGATCGTCATCGACGTGGTGACGTCGCCGAGCGGGATGTCCTTGAACAGGACCTCCATGTCGGCGGCCGAGTCGATGGCGACGCCGCAGTGGCCGACCTCGCCCAGCGCGCGCGGGTCGTCGGAGTCGCGGCCCATCAGGGTCGGCATGTCGAAGGCGACGGAGAGGCCGCCGCCGCCCGCCTTGAGGATCATCTTGTAGCGCTCGTTGGTCTGCTCGGCGTTGCCGAACCCGGCGAACTGCCGGATCGTCCAGGTCCGGCCCCGGTAGCCGGTCGCGTGCAGACCCCGGGTGTACGGGTACTCGCCGGGCCATCCGATCCGCTCGAAGCCCTCGTAGGTGTCGCCGGGACGGGGCCCGTAGACGGGCTCGACCGGGTCCCCGGAGAGCGTGGTGAAGTCCGCGTCCCGCTTGCGGGCCTTGTCGTAACGGGCCTGCCAGCGTCGGCGGCCCTCCTCGATGGCGTCAGCGTCCATACCTTCGAATTTACTAGGACGTCCTAGTAAATGTCGATGGCAGACCGCCCACGGTTCTCCGTGGGCGGTGAGGCTACGCCTGGGCCGCGACCGGCGCCGGGTCCGTGACCAGGGCCTCTACCTCACGGGAGACCTTGCGCTCGACGAAGAACGCGGCGGTGGGAATCGTGCCCGCGATGAGCACCCAGAGCTGCTTGCCGACCGGCCATTTCGCCTTGGAGCCGAGGTCGAAGGCGCAGACGAGGTACAGCACGTACAGCCAGCCGTGCGCGATGCCCACGATCTTGGTGAAGTCGGCCGCGCCGTCCATGTCCAGCAGATACTTGGCGATCACGCCGAGGGTGAGCAGGACGAGGAGGACACCGGTGACGTAGGCCATGATCCGGTAGCGGGTCAACACGCTCTTTTTCATGCCTACGAGACTAACGGCCGCGCGGACGCGATCTTGCGCTGCCCCGCTGCGGGCCGTCTGCGGCTGGTCGCGCAGTTCCCCGCGCCCCTTTTAGGCCCGGGGTTCGTCCGCGAGTGAGTGGGTGGTTGCTCGCGCAGTTCCCCGCGCCCCTGAGAATGCCGCTGCGCGGCAATTCCCGGGGCGCCCCGGAGGGGCGCTTTTAGGGGCGCGGGGAACTGCGCGGCCAGCCCACGACAACCCGCAGCCGACCGATCGCACCGCGCCCCGAGCTCTCACTCGTCCTCGAAATCGCGCGCGGAAACGCGAAGCGGCCGCAGCAGGGCGAAGATCTCCCCGCACTCCTCCGCGTCGTAGACGCCGAGCCCGAAGTCCATCTCCATCAGATCCCGCGTCGCGTTCTCGACGACCTCGCGACCCTTGTCCGTGATGGACGCCAGCGTGCCCCGCCCGTCGTTGGGGTTGGGCCGCTTGTCGACGAGCCCCGAGCGCACCAGGCGGTCCACGGTGTTCGTCACCGACGTGGGGTGGACCATCAGACGCTCGCCGATCTTGGACATCGGCAGCTCACCCGCCTTGGAGAAGGTGAGCAGCACCAGCGCCTCGTACCGCGCGAAGGTCAGCCCGTACGGCTTCACGACCGCGTCGACCTCGGCGAGCAGGATCTGGTGCGCGCGCATGATCGAGGTGATCGCCCCCATGGAGGGGACCGGCCCCCAGCGCTGCTGCCAGAGTTCGTCGGCGCGGGCGATGGGGTCGAACGGGAGGCTGAGCGGCTTGGGCACGCGTCGACCTTACCGACTGGTCATATGGCGGTCAGCCCCGTCTCACACTTCGGCCCGTGGCGCTCCCTCGCGGAGAGTGACCGATATGTCACGATTGTTCGCGTCCTGTGTACGCCTGTGACCCCAGGGAGCCGCATGTCCCGGCACAGAAACGCCCGGCACCGCACCCTCCTCGCCGCCGCGCTGCTCACCCTGGCCGTCGGCTGCTCCGGCTCCCCCGACCAGGACCCCGCCGCCACCTCCGCCGCCCAGCGCCACTCCACGGGCGAGGGCGCGGAACCGGCGCCCGGCGGACCCTTCTGGGTCGACCCGGACAGCAGCGCCGCCAAGCAGATCAAGATCTGGGAGGCGCAGGGGCGCACCGCCGACGCCGAGGTGCTGCGGCGGATCGCGGACCGGCCGATGGCGGACTGGCCCGCGTGGGACAACCCGGGGCCGGGGATCCGCCGGGCGGTGGCGGGCGCGGCCAAGGACCAGCGCACGATCCTGCTGGTGGCGTACAACATCCCGCACCGCGACTGCGGCGGGCTCTCGGCGGGCGGGGCCGCGGACACGGCCGCGTACCGCACCTGGTTCGGCATGTTCGCCGAGGCGATCGGGGATGCCAAGGCGATCGTGATCCTGGAGCCGGACGCGGTGGCCCACATGGTCGACGGCTGCACCACCCGCGAGCACTGGGACGAGCGCTACCAGCTGCTCAACGAGGCGATCGACCACTTCAAGAAGCTGCCGAACACCAAGGTGTACCTGGACGCGGGCAACCCGGCGTGGATCCCCGACCCGGCCAAGCTGGTCGCCCCACTGACCCGGGCGGGGGTGGCCCGCGCCGACGGGTTCGCGCTGAACGTCTCCAACTTCCAGACCGACGAGGCCGTACGGGCGTACGGCACCAAGGTCTCGCAGGGGCTCGGCGGCAAGCACTTCGTGATCGACACCAGCCGCAACGGGGCCGGGCCGCTGCTCGACGACCCCGGCGAGGCCTGGTGCAACCCGCCCGGCCGGGCGCTCGGCACGGCGCCGACCACCAGCACCGGGAACCCGCTGCTCGACGCGTATCTGTGGATCAAGCGGCCCGGCGACTCGGACGGGACCTGCCGGGGCGGGCCGGCGGCGGGCGCCTGGTGGCCGGAGTACGCCCTGGGCCTGGCCCGCCGCTCGGCCGCCTGAGCGGGCGGCCCCTCCCGGCGCTCAGTCGATCAGCAGCCACTTCGCCTCGGACGGCGTGCCCTCGGCGTCCGTGACGAAGAGCATGTACCAGCCGGGCGGGACGAGCGCCTTGTCGCGCGGCACCTCCACCGTCACGGTGTTCTTGTCCTTGGTCAGCCGCACGTCGATCGAGCGCTGCTCGACGTCCGTGGTGTGGGTGACCGCGCTGGGCCGCATCAGCCGGGCCTTGGCGATCCGCTCGGGGTGGGCGGTGGGGAAGGTGGCGCGGCGGTCCTGGCCGACCGCCTGCGGGCCGTCGCCGAGGGCGGGGCGCTTGTCCTTGTCGCGGTAGAGGTAGGGCGGGGTGTAGATCTCCATGCGCTGCTCGAACTTGCCGAGCTTGGTGTTGTCCTTGTCGCCGAAGAGCGAGTCGGAGCCGAAGGTGGCGACCCGGCCGTCGGGCAGCAGCAGCGCCTCGGAGTGGTAGTTGCGCCCGACCGTGGGGTCGGCGGCCTCGCGGAAGGCGTTGGCGGCGGGGTCGTAGAACTGGGCCTTGAGGATGTTGCTGGCGCCGCGGCCCCGGTAGTCCTCGGAGCCGCCGCTGGTGAAGACGGAGTCGTCGGGCAGGATCACGCTGTTGAGGTAGCGGGTGCCCTGGGGAAGCGCGGGCCCGGTCTTGAAGGCCGGGCTGTCCTGCTTGAGGTCGATCAGGGCGGTGCGGGGCGTGGACTTCTTGGACTCGCCGACCCCGCCGCCGCCGAGCAGCATGAACCGCTGGTCCTGGGCGGGCGGGAGCAGCAGCGAGCTGGCGGTCTCCAGCTGGTCGCCGTCGCCGAGGCCGTCGATCTTGGTGAAGGTGTTGGTGGAGATGTCCCAGAGCCCGGGTTCGCGGCCCTTGTCGGCGGGCCCGTAGCCCGCGTTGGCGCCGGAGTAGAAGAGCTTGCCGCTCTTGGTGAGGAAGAGCGAGGGGTACGTGGGGAAGTACCGGAAGGGCCCCTTGCCCCACTTCTTGGTCTTGGGGTCGTAGATCTCGTTGTCGCCCGCAAGGATCACGCCCACGTCGTCGAGCCCGGAGACGGCGAGGACCCTGCCGTCCTGGAGGGTGGTGAGCGTCGGGTACCAGCGGGCCTCCCGCATCGGGGCGACGGGGATGTACTTCTCCGCCTTCGGGTCGAACTCGTAGGCCGCCCGGATGCCCTGGAAGTCCTGCTTGTCCATGGTGATCTTCTCGGCGAGGCCGTACGTGTTCTCGGCGTCGTCGCCCTTGAGGCCCTCGATCTCGTACTGGGCCTGGTCGGTGGCCACCGCCTTGGGGCCCTCGGCGGTCGCCTCCACGAAGACCCGGGCCTCGGCCGCGGTGACCTTGGTCTTCCAGGGCTTCATCTGGCCGGTCGCGTAGTAGCTGACCACGAACTCGCGTTTGGCCCGGGGCACGGTGACGTCGAACTTGGAGACGTACTCGACGCCCGACGGGGAGCGGAACTTGGTGCCCTTCTTGATGGTGACGGGCTTGTCCGGATTCTCGTTCTTGACCCGCATCCCGCCGCCGGCCCGCTTGACCTGGGCGCCCAGGACCTCGTAGCGGGCGGTGCCGCCCGCCACCAGGAGGCGGCCGTCGGGGAGCTGGGCGTGGCCGGAGCAGAAGAAGTCCTCGGGGGTGGGGACCTTCTTGAAGGTGTTGTCCTTCGGGTTCCACAGCACGGTGTCGAAGGAGCCCGCGTCGAACTTCTCCTGCTTGTTGCCGGACCCGGCGATGATCAGCACCTTGCCGGTGTGCAGCAGGGCCGCGTGGATCGCGTTCGTACGGTACTTGGCGGGGATGTCGACGGTGTCCCAGGCGCCGTACTTGCGCATGTAGTCGGGCCGGCGGATCTGGTACGCGTGGTACTGCTCTTCCGCGAAGGAGAGCGCGGCCGGGGCGTTGAGCCCGGCGAGCAGCAGGACCGCGCCGCCGCCGAGGAGCGTCTTCTTGGTGCTCTTGGAGGGCCGGTAGGCCATGGGTCAGTTCCCTCCGGTCGTCGTGGCGGCCGGTGTGGTGGTGGCCAGGGCGGCCTCCGCCCCCTCGGCCTCGGCGGGCCGGGCCAGGGCCCGCCGCCGGGCGGCCGCGCGCTCGCGCCGGGCGGTCCAGGACCAGACGGCGACGGGGGCGAGCGCGATGGCGAGGGCCAGGACCGCCCAGGTCCGCATCGCCGCATGGGTGTGGCCGTAGTGGACCGAGGCGGCGAGGGACACGACGAGCACGGCGGCCCAGAAGAGGTGGATACGGAAGGTCCACAGCCGGTCGGGGCTGGCCTCGCCGCCCTTGGGGGTGACGACGAACCGGCCGCGGGTGCGCAGGACGGCCGAGCCGAGCGACTTGAGGTAGATGGGCGCGGAGAGCGCGGACATCCCCATCCCGGCGAGGCCGCCGGAGCCCTCGGGTTCGTGCGGCGAGACGTTGTGGCGGCGGTTCCAGAGGTAGAGCCCGATCTGGAGGGCGGCGGCGTCGCTGTAGAGCATCAGCCAGACGGAGGCGGAGACCTGGGTGCCGGAGGCGCCGAACCAGAGGAACAGGACGCAGCTGACGATGCCGAGCAGCCAGTTGACGGCGGTCATCGGGTAGTAGACGAGCATCAGGGTGTACGAGAGGAGCCGCCCGGGCGGGACCCGGAACAGCGCCTTCCAGTACTGCTTGAGCAGCGTCTCGTACGTCCCGCGCGACCAGCGCATCTGCTGGGTGAAGAAGTCCGTCCAGGACTCCGGGCCCTCGCCGACGGCCAGCACGTCCGGGGTGTAGACCGACCGCCAGTAGTGCCCGGTCCTCGGGTTCTTGCGGCGGTGCAGCTCGAAGCCGGTGGCCATGTCCTCGGTGATCGAGTCGTAGAGCCCGCCGACCTGGCGCAGTGCGGTGATCCGGACGATGTTGTTGGTGCCGACGAACATCGGGGCGCGGTAGCGGTTGCCGGCCCGCTGGATCAGCGCGTGGAAGAGGAACTGCTGGGACTCGGCGGCCTTGGTGACGGGCGAGTCGTAGTTCCCGTAGACCTGGGGGCCGACCACGAACGCGACGTCGGGGTCGCGGAAGTAGCCCATCATCCGCTCCAGGAAGTTGGGGAGCGGGACATGGTCGGTGTCGACGGAGGCGAAGAAGTCGTAGCCGTCGCCGTGCATGGCGAGCCAGGCGTTGTAGTTGCCGTGCTTGGTACGGGCCTTGTGCGGGCCCTTCTTGCGGTTCCACTCGGGAACGCCCTTGCGGGTGAAGTGGCGCACCCCCAGCTCCTCGCAGAGCGCCTTGGCCCGTTCGTCGTCGCCCTCGTCCAGGAGCCAGATGTCGAGGGGGCCGGGGTGGTGGAGGCGGACCGCGCCCTCCAGGGTGGCCCGGACCATGGCCATGGGCTCCTTGCCGGGCACCCAGGTGGTGAGGAAGGCGACGCGGGTACCGGGCTCGGGGTACACGGGTATGGGGTCCCGGGCGACCATCGTGGCGTGGGCGATGGAGACCACGTTGACGACCATGAAGAGCTCGATCAGACCGATCGCGACGAGCATCGCGATGTCCAGGCCGACCAGCCACTCGTCACCGCCCTCGCGCTCCACCCAGTGGGTGGGCCAGACGAGGTAGACGAGCAGGGCCGCGGTGAGTACGGGCGCCAGCGTCATCAGGAGCACGGCGCGTATTCGGCGGGGTTCGCTGGAGAGGAGACTTCGGTACCGCACCCGGTAGGCCGCCCGGTCCGGTTCCGTGAGCGGTCCGGCGAGCCGGCTGTGGGCCTCGTAGTCGTACTGCTCCGACGGACTCTCCGACCGCACTGTGCCCTCCAGCTGATCGAGCCAGGTAGATATCACCACGAAAGTGGAGATTCTTCGGCGTGTCGACTGGAGTACTCCGAGTGAGCGGTTCTCGTCCGCGCGGTTTGCCGGGCGGTACGGCATGGAAGAGCCCCCGGTGCCGCGCGGGGCGGCCGGGGGCTCGTGACAGGCGGGCTCTCGGAATCAGGCTGTCAGCCGGAGAGGTGCCGTTCCACCGTCTCCACCTTGGAGGTCAGCCCGTCGGTGACGCCCGGGCGGACGTCCGCCTTCAGGACGAGCGAGACGCGCGGGGCGCGGGCCTCGACGGCGGCGACGGCCCGCTTGACGACGTCCATGACCTCGTCCCACTCGCCCTCGATGGAGGTGAACATGGCGTCGGTCCGGTTCGGCAGCCCCGACTCGCGTACGACGCGGACGGCGTCGGCGACGTACTCCCCCACGTCCTCGCCGACGCCCAGCGGGGTGACCGAGAAGGCGACGATCACGCTCCGACCACGCCTTCCTTGCGGGCGCGGGCGGCGATCAGGGCGTCCTCGGCCTGGCGCTTGAGCTTGCGCTCGGCCACGAAGCCGCCGAACGGCAGCACGGACAGGACGAAGTACAGGGCGGCGGTCTTCACCGGCCACTTCGCCTTGTTCCAGGCGTCGGCCCAGAAGATCACGTACAGGATGAAGAGGATGCCGTGGATCGCGCCCATCACCGGGACGGCGTTGACGTCGGTCGTCCGCTTCAGCACCGAGCACACGAGCAGCAGCAGGAAAGAGACGGCTTCCGGGGCCGAGACCAGCCGGAGGCGGTGGAAGGCGGATGCGGTCTTGATGTCCACGGGGGCACCTTCGGTGGGAGGGTCGGAGGGTGTTGCTTGTGAACGCGAGCACAAACGTTCTCCATTGTGACATCGGCGGCGCCGGGATCTTGGCGGGGGTCCCCGAGGGCCGGGGCCCGGCTCCCGAGGGGCCTGGTCGGGCGGGGGCGGGGCCGCTAACGTCAGCCCGTGGCAACGTTCCGACTCCAAGGCAGCAAAGTGCTGGCCGTCGACATGACCGGGGACGCCGTCAAGGCGAAGAACGGCTCGATGGTCGCCTACGACGGCCAGATGGCCTTCAAGAAGATGTCCGGCGGCGGTGAGGGCATCCGCGGCATGGTGACCCGCCGCCTCACCGGCGAATCCATGACCGTGATGGAGGTGAAGGGGAACGGCACCTGCTACTTCGCCGACCGGGCCTCCGAGATCAACCTGGTCTCCCTCCAGGGCGACAAGCTGTGGGTCGAGGCGAGCAATCTGCTCGCCACCGACGCGGGGCTGCGCACCGGCACGACCTTCACCGGGCTGCGCGGGGCGACCCAGGGCAACGGCCTGTTCACGACCACGGTCGAGGGCCACGGCCAGGCGGCGATCGTCTCCGACGGCCCGGCGGTGGTGCTGCGGGTGTCCGCGCAGTACCCGCTGGCGGTCGACCCCGGCGCGTACATCGCCCACCAGGGCAACCTCCAGCAGCACTTCCAGTCCGGGGTGACCTTCCGCACCCTGCTCGGCGAGGGCTCGGGCGAGGCGTTCCAGATCCGCTTCGAGGGCGAGGGACTGGTGTACGTGCAGCCCAGCGAGCGCAACACGATCGGCGGGGACGTCTGATGCCCTTCCGCGAGATCAACTCCAAGATGGTCGAGGCCACGGTGGCCCCCGGCCAGAAGATGTTCAGCCAGCGCGGCGCGATGCTCGCGTACAAGGGCGAGGTGTCGTTCACGCCCAACATGCAGGGCGGCCAGGGCGGTCTGATGTCGATGATCGGCCGGCGGGTGGCCAACGAGGCGACCCCGCTGATGACGGTCGAGGGCAGCGGGACGGTGATGTTCGGCCACGGCGGCCACCACATCCAGGTGATCAACCTCGCCGGGGACACCCTGTACGTGGAGGCGGACCGCCTCCTCGCCTTCGACGGCACCCTCCAGCAGGGCACGATGTTCATGGGCTCGCAGGGCGGCGTCATGGGCATGGTCCGGGGCCAGGTGACGGGCCAGGGCCTGTTCACCACCACGCTCAAGGGCCACGGCGCGGTCGCCGTGATGGCGCACGGCGGCGTGATCGAGCTGCCGATCACCCCGCAGCGCCCGGTCCACGTAGACCCGCAGGCGTACGTGGCCCACCACGGCGACGTACGCAACAAGCTGTCCACGGCGCTGGGCTGGCGGGACATGGTGGGCCGGGGCTCGGGAGAGGCCTTCCAGCTCGAACTGTCCGGAAGCGGCGCGGTGTACGTCCAGGCCTCGGAGGAGAAGCTGTGACCGGCCCAGTGATCTTCGACCCGCACTCCCTGCCCGCGGACGACAACGTCAACAAGTACACCTTCTGCGTGGAGCTCAAGTCGAGCCAGTGGTTCCTGCAGAAGGGCAAGATGATCGCCTACTACGGGCGCATCGAGTTCAACGGCATCGGCCACGGCCGCCTCGACCGGCTGCTGCGCACGAGCTTCCACTCGCCGCTGCACGCGAGCGACTGGGTGGTGGCGGAGGGCTCCGGGAAGATGCTGCTCGCGGACCGGGCCTTCGACGTCAACTCGTACGACCTGGAGGACGGCAACCTCACCATCCGGGCCGGGAACCTGCTCGCCTACCAGCCGACGCTGGCGCTGAAGCAGTCGATCGTCCCGGGTTTCCTCACCCTGATCGGAACCGGGAAGTTCGTGGCGGCGTCCAACGGACCGGTGGTGTTCATGGAGCCGCCGATCCGGGTGGACCCGCAGGCGCTGGTCGGCTGGGCCGACTGTCCGTCGCCCTGCCACCACTACGATCACGGCTACATGACGGGCGTACTGGGCGGAATCCGGTCACTGACGGGGCTCGGCGGGACGTCCGGCGAGGAGCACCAGTTCGAGTTCGTGGGCGCCGGTACGGTGCTGCTCCAGTCCACCGAGGTGCTGATGGCCGAGCAGACAACCGGGCAAGTGCCTGCGGAGCCGGGCGTTCCGGGCGGTGGAGTGCCGGCCGGGGCGGGCGGGGCGGCGGGTTCGGTACCGCGTCTTCCCGGCCAGCTCGGAGACCTCCAGCGTCGCTTCGGCCTGTGAGCGGTAGTCTGCGGAGTGTGACGTCGAACGCGTGCACCCTTGCCAGGCGCTGACCACGACCTGGACCGGGCGGCTGACGCACCCTTGTGCCGGTGCGTGCGGGGCGTCACACTCCCAGGCTTCGTTCAGAATTCAACTTCTTAGGTAGAATCCACATATGGAGACCGAGACGGCCACCAACTGGCTGACCGATAGCGAGCAGTGCGCCTGGCGTACCTATCTGGACGTCAACAGGATGCTGACGCACCAGATGGAAAAGGACCTGCAGCCGTTCGGCCTGACCAACAACGACTACGAGATCCTGGTCAACCTCTCGGAGGCCGAGGGGCAGCGGCTGCGCATGAGCGACCTCGCCGCCGCGACCCTTCAGTCCAAGAGCCGCCTCTCGCACCAGATCACGCGGATGGAGAACGCGGGTCTGGTGCGGCGGGAGAACTGCGAGTCCGATCGGCGGGGGCTGTTCGCGGTGTTGACCGAGGCGGGGGTGGAGACGATGGAGAAGGTGGCGCCGCACCATGTGGCGTCGGTGCGCAAGCACTTCATCGATCTGCTGTCGAGTGAGGCGCTGGCGGAGCTGCGGGCGTCGCTGACGCCGGTGGCGGAGCATTTGCGCGGCCACCGGGGCAAGCTCTGAGGGGTTCTTTCCCCACCCCGCCCCTTCCCTAGACCCTCCGGGGGTGGGTGGGGGGGTTGAGGCGGGCTGCCGGGGGCTGCGCCCCCAGACCCCCGGGCGGGGCCTGCGGCCCGCGCCCCGCGCCCCGCTTTCGCGTTGATCTGCGGGCCGGCGGGGGCTGGTCGCGCAGTTCCCCGCGCCCCTGAAGGCACCTCCGGCGCCGGCAGCATCGGCCGCTCGGGCGGGGTCCGACGCCAGATCAGCCCCTCTGGCGTTTGAGGAGCGGGGTCCGGTGCCAAATCAACCCCTCCGGCGTTTGAGGAGCGGGGCCCGACGCCAGATCAGCCCCTCCGGCGTTTGAGGAGCGGGGTCCGGGGCGGAGCCCCGTAGCGGGGTGCAGGGGCCGCAGGCCCCGCAACGGGGGCCGGGGGCGTAGCCCCCGGGAACACACCTCAATCCCCCACCCACCCCCGGAGGGTCTAGGTGAAGGGGCGGGGTGGGGCAAAGCTCACGAGCCCGTCGTCAGGCCCGCCACCAGCTCGTCCGCCGCCGCGTACGGATCCAGCTCACCCCCGACGATGCGGGACGCCAGCGCGTCCAGGCGGCGGTCGCCCCGCAGGTCACCGATCCGCTCCCGCAGCGCCGTCACCGCGATCGTCTCCACCTCACGCGACGCCCGCGAAAGCCGCCGCTCCGCCAGCACCCCGCGCTCCTCCATCCACGCCCGGTGCTTCTCCAGCGCCTCCACCAGCTCGTCGATGCCCTCGGAGCGGGCCGCCACCGTCTTGACGATGGGCGGGCGCCAGTCACCGGCGCCCCGGGCCTCCCCCAGGCCCAGCATGTGGTTGAGCTCCCGCGCCGTGGCATCGGCCCCGTCCCGGTCCGCCTTGTTGACGACGTACACGTCGCCGATCTCCAGGATTCCGGCCTTCGCCGCCTGGATGCCGTCGCCCATGCCGGGCGCGAGCAGCACCACCGACGTGTCCGCCTGGGAGGCGATCTCGACCTCGGACTGGCCGACGCCGACCGTCTCCACCAGGATCACCTCGCAGCCCGCCGCGTCCAGGACGCGGATCGCCTGCGGGGCCGACCAGGCGAGGCCGCCCAGGTGGCCCCGGGTGGCCATGGAACGGATGTAGACCCCGGGGTCGGAGGCGTGGTCCGACATCCGGACCCGGTCGCCGAGCAGCGCGCCCCCGGAGAACGGCGAGGAGGGGTCGACGGCGAGCACCCCGACCCGCTTCCCCGCCCGCCGGTACGCCGTCACCAGCGCCGACGTCGATGTCGACTTGCCGACACCGGGCGATCCCGTCAGCCCCACCACGTACGCCCCGCCCGTCAGCGGAGCCAACTGCGCCATCACCTCGCGCAGTTGCGGGGACGCCCCCTCGACCAGCGAGATCAGCCGGGCCACCGCACGCGGCCGGCCCTCCCTCGCCTGTGCCACCAGTTCGGGGACGTCCACCATTGCCGCTCCGTTCGGTTCAGTGACCAGTGTCAGTGCGTACGTACCGCGGGAACAGCGCCTACTTGCCCGGGACCTTGATGATCAGCGCGTCGCCCTGGCCACCGCCGCCGCACAGCGCCGCCGCACCCGTACCGCCGCCCCGGCGCTTGAGTTCGAGGGCGAGGTGGAGCACCACGCGCGCGCCCGACATGCCGATGGGGTGGCCCAGGGCGATCGCGCCACCGTTGACGTTCACCTTTTCCGGGGAGACGCCGAGGTCCTTCATTGACTGGACCGCGACCGCCGCGAACGCCTCGTTGATCTCGATGAGGTCGAGGTCGGAGACCTCAAGGCCCTCCTTGCCCAGCGCGTGCAGGATCGCGTTCGACGGCTGCGACTGGAGCGAGTTGTCCGGGCCCGCCACGTTGCCGTGCGCGCCGATCTCCGCGATCCACTCCAGGCCCAGCTCCTCGGCCTTCGCCTTGGACATGACCACGACCGCGGCCGCGCCGTCCGAGATCTGCGAGGAGGTGCCCGCCGTGATCGTGCCGTCCTTGGCGAACGCCGGGCGCAGCTTGCCCAGCGACTCCACGGTGGTCTCCGCGCGGATGCCCTCGTCCTTGGCGAAGATCACCGGCTCGCCCTTGCGCTGCGGGATCTCGACCGGGGTGATCTCGGCCTCGAAGAGCCCGTTCTTCTGGGCGGCGGCGGCGCGCTGGTGCGAGGCGGCCGCGAACGCGTCCTGCGGGGCGCGCTCGATGCCCAGGCGGGTGTTGTGCTTCTCGGTGGACTCGCCCATCGCGATGTTCTCGAAGGCATCGGTCAGACCGTCGTACGCCATCGCGTCGAGCATCTCGATCGCGCCGTACTTGTACCCCTCGCGGGACTTCGGCAGCAGGTGCGGCGCGTTGGTCATCGACTCCTGGCCGCCGGCCACCACCACGTCGAACTCGCCGGCGCGGATCAGCTGGTCGGCGAGCGCGATCGCGTCCAGGCCGGAGAGGCAGACCTTGTTGATCGTGAGCGCGGGCACGTTCATCGGGATGCCGGCCTTGACGGCGGCCTGGCGGGCCGGGATCTGGCCCGCGCCGGCCTGGAGCACCTGGCCCATGATCACGTACTGGACCTGGTCGCCGCCGATGCCCGCCCGGTCGAGCGCCGCCTTGATGGCGACACCGCCGAGGTCCGCGCCCGAGAAGGACTTGAGGGAGCCGAGCAGTCGGCCCATGGGCGTGCGGGCGCCCGCGACGATCACTGAAGTGGTACCGGTCGTTCCAGACATGAGGCACAGCCCCTTGGGAGGTGAGGAGTGAACGAGGGTTTACTGGAAATGTACTGAGCGGTACCGGCGGCGTCACCGGGCAGCCGGTGTGATCGCGCGCACGTTGCGTAACCACCTCCCGGGGCGCTCCACTGGTCCCATGCTGACGCGCATCGACCACATCGGGATCGCCTGTTTCGACCTCGACAAGACCGTCGAGTTCTATCGTGCTACGTACGGATTCGAGGTGTTCCACTCCGAGGTCAACGAGGAGCAGGGCGTACGCGAGGCCATGCTCAAGATCAACGGTACGTCGGACGGCGGCGCCTCCTACCTCCAGCTCCTGGAGCCCACCCGGGAGGACTCCGCGGTCGGGAAGTGGCTGGCCAAGAACGGCGAGGGCGTGCACCACATCGCCTTCGGCACCGCCGACGTCGATGGGGACGCCGAGGCCATCCGCGGCAAGGGCGTCCGGGTCCTCTACGACGAGCCCCGGATCGGCTCCATGGGCTCCCGGATCACCTTCCTGCACCCCAAGGACTGCCACGGCGTACTGACCGAACTGGTCACCTCGGCGGCGGAGCACTGACCCCGGGATTCCGGGGCCGGTACAGTGGGCCCTTCCGGGCCGGGGTCGGGTCGGGGCCTGGGACCCACGCCCCCTTGTCGATCTGACACCATTCACCGGGGGCCCGTCCGTCGTCGGACGGTGCTCGTACGGGCAGTGTTCGCGACCAGGGGACGGATGGGACCGCGCAGTGCGGGGCTACGAACGCCAGGACAGCCACCGGCCTGACGACCACCTCTCGCGGTTCGAGGCCGAGATGGACCGGCTGAAGACCGAGCGGGAGAAGGCCGTTCAGCACGCCGAGGACCTCGGCTACCAGGTCGAGGTGCTGCGCGCCAAGCTGCACGAGGCGCGCCGCAACCTCGCGACGCGTCCTGCCTACGACGCCGCGGACATCGGCTACCAGGCCGAACAGCTGCTGCGCAACGCGCAGATGCAGGCCGAGCAGTTGCGCACGGACGCCGAACGCGAGCTGCGCGACGCCCGTGCCCAGACCCAGCGCATCCTCCAGGAGCACGCCGAGCACCAGGCCCGGCTCCAGGCCGAGCTGCACGCGGAGGCGGTCAACCGCCGCCAGCGGCTCGACCAGGAGCTGGCCGAGCGGCGCGCCACCGTCGAGTCGCACGTCAACGAGAACGTGGCGTGGGCCGAGCAGCTGCGGGCGCGGACCGAGTCGCAGGCCCGGCGTCTGCTGGAGGAGTCGCGCGCCGAGAGCGAGGCGGCGCTGGCCGCCGCCCGCGCGGAGGCCGCCCGGGTCGCCGAGGAGACCCGCCAACGGCTGGGCTCCGAGGCCGAGTCGGCCCGTGCGGAAGCCGAAGCGATCCTGCTGCGCGCCCGCAAGGACGCCGAGCGGCTGCTGAACGCCGCCTCCACCCAGGCCCAGGAGGCCACCTCCCACGCCGAGCAGCTGCGCTCGTCCACCACCGCCGAGTCCGACCAGGCGCGCCAGCAGGCGGCCGAGCTGAGCCGGGCCGCCGAGCAGCGGATGCAGGAGGCCGAGTCGGCGCTGCGCGAGGCGCGGGCCGAGGCCGAGAAGGTGCTGGCGGAGGCGAAGGACTCGGCGGCCAAGCAGCTCGCGGGCGCCGAGTCGGCCAACGAGCAGCGCACCCGTACCGCCAAGACGGAGATCGCCCGGCTCGTCGCCGAGGCGACCAAGGAGTCCGAGGCGCTGAAGGCGGAGGCCGAGCAGGTGCTCGCCGACGCGCGCGCCAAGGCCGAGGCGACGGTCTCCGAGGCCGCCGAGAAGGCCCGTACCAGCGCGGCCGAGGACACCGCCGCCCAGCTCGCCAAGGCCGCCCGGGCCGCCGAGGAGGTGCTCAGCAAGGCGTCCGCGGACGCCCAGGAGACCACCCGCAAGGCGTCCGAGGAGGCCGAGCGGATCCGCCGCGAGGCCGAGGCCGAGGCGGACCGGCTGCGCTCGCAGGCCGAGGAGCGGGCCGACCAGCTCAAGGGCGCAGCCAAGGACGACACCAAGGAGTACCGGGCCAAGACGGTCGAGCTGCAGGAGGAGGCGCGCAGGCTGCGCGGCGAGGCCGAGCAGCTGCGGGCCGAGGCGGTCGCCGAGGGCGAGCGCATCCGCGGCGAGGCCCGCCGCGAGGGCGTCCAGCAGATCGAGGAGGCGGCCAGGACCGCCGAGGAGCTGCTGACCAAGGCGAAGGCCGACGCGGAGGAGCTGCGCACCTCGGCCGGGGCCGAGTCGGAGCGGGTCCGCGGCGAGGCCATGGAGCGCGCCACGACGCTGCGCAAGCAGGCCGAGGAGACCCTGGAGCGCACCCGGGCCGAGGCCGAGCGGATGCGCGCCGAGGCCGAGGAGCAGGCCGAGGCCGTCCGGACGGCCGCCGAGCAGGCCGCCGCCACACTGCGCGAGGAGACCGAGCGGTCCGTCGCCGCCCGCCAGGCCGACGCCGCCGACGAGTTGACGCGGCTGCACACCGAGGCCGAGCAGCGGCACGCCTCCGCCGAGCAGGCGCTGACCGAGGCGCGCGGCGAGAGCGAGCGGATCCGGCGCGAGGCCGCCGAGGAGACCGACCGGCTTCGTACGGAGGCCGCCGAGCGCGTCCGTACGCTCCAGGCGCAGGCCGAGCAGGAGGCCGAGCGGCTGCGCACCGAGGCCGCCGCCGACGCCTCGACCGCCCGTGCCGAGGCGGAGGGCGCAGCCGTACGGCTGCGGTCCGAGGCGGCCGCGGAGGCCGAGCGGCTCAAGACCGAGGCGCAGGAGACCGCCGACCGGATGCGCGCGGAGGCCGCGGCCGCCGCCGAGCGGGTCGGGGCCGAGGCCGCCGAGGCACTGGCCGCCGCCCAGGAGGAGGCCGCGCGTCGGCGCCGCGAGGCCGGGGAGACGCTGGACTCGGCGCGTGCCGAGGCCGATTCGGAGCGGGCGCAGGCCCGCGAGCAGAGCGAGGAGCTGCTCGCCTCCGCCCGCAAGCGGGTGGAGGAGGCGCAGGCCGAGGCGCAGCGGCTCGGCGAGGAGGCCGACCGGCGCGCCACCGAGCTCGTCGCGGCCGCCGAGCAGACCGCCCAGCAGGTGCGGGACTCGGTGGCGGGGCTGCGCGAGGAGGCCGAGCAGGAGATCGCCGGGCTGCGCTCGACGGCCGAGCACGTGGCCGAGCGTACGAAGACGGAGGCGCAGGAGGAGGCGGACCGCCTCCGCGCCGACGCGCACGCCGAGCGCGAGCGCGCCGCCGAGGACGCCCAGCGCGTCCGCGCCCGGGCGCAGGAGGAGTCGGAGGCCGCCAAGGAGCTGGCCGAGCGGACCGTCGCGGACGCCATCGCCGAGGCGGAGAAGGCGCGTTCGGACGCGTCGGAGTACGCGCAGCGGATGCGCACCGAGGCCTCCGACGCGCTGGCCTCGTCCGAGCAGGACGCCGCGCGCACCCGGGCGGACGCCCGCGAGGACGCCAACCGCATCCGCAACGACGCCGCGAGCCAGGCCGACCGGCTGGTCACCGAGGCGACCGCGGAGGCCGAGCGGCTCGCCGCCGAGTCGACGGCCACGGCCGAGCGGCTGGTGGCGGAGGCCCAGCAGCTGCGCGACGAGGGCCAGTCGGAGCACGACCGCCTCCTCGCGGAGGCCACCGCGCACGCCGAGCGCACCACGTCCGAGGCCGACACGTACGCGGAGCTCGTCACCACCGAGGCGCGCGCGGACGCGAGTTCGGTGCTGAGCGCCGCGGCCGCCGAGGCCGAGCAGACGGTCGCCGACGCCCGCGAGCAGGGCGAGCGGATCCTCACCGAGGCGCGTGCGGAGTCCGAGCGGCTGCTCGACGAGGCCCGCCAGGCCGCCGACAAGCGCCGGGCGGACGCCGCCGAGCAGGCCGACAAGCTCGTCGCGGAGGCGAGCGGCGAGGCCGAGCGGGTGCTCACCGAGGCGAACGCGGAGGCGGAGCGGCTGCGCGCCGAGGCCGCCGAGACCGTGGGCTCCGCCCAGCAGGCCGCCGAGCGGATCCGCGCGGAGGCCGAGAAGAGCCGCGCCCGGACCGAGGAGGCCGCGGAGAAGATCCGTACCGAGGCGCGCGAGGAGGCCGACCGGCTGCTCGACGAGGCGCGTACGGCCGCCGACAAGCGCCGTGCGGACGCGGCCGAGCAGGCGGACCAGCTCATGGCCAAGGCCCAGGAGGAGGCGCTGCTCGCGGCCACGCTGGCCGAGGAGCAGGCCGACACGATGGTCGGCGCGGCCCGCAAGGAGGCCGAGCGGATCGTCGCCGAGGCGACCGTGGAGGGCAACTCCCTGGTGGAGAAGTCCCGTACGGACGCGGACGAGCTGCTGGCCGGGGCGCGGGCGGACGCGACGGCCATAAGGGAGCGCACCGAAGAGGTGCGCGCGCGGACCGAGTCGGAGATCGAGGAGCTGCACGAGCGGGCCCGGCGGGAGAGCGCCGAGCAGATGAAGACGGCGGGCGAGCGCGTCGACAAGCTCGTCACGGCCGCCACCGAGCAGACGGCCCAGGCCGAGGCGAAGGCCAAGGAGCTGCTTTCGGACGCCAACTCCGAGGCGAGCAAGGTGCGCATCGCGGCCGTGAAGAAGGCCGAAGCGCTGCTCAAGGAGGCGGAGACCAAGAAGGCCGAGCTGATCCGCGAGGCGACGAAGCTGCGCGACGAGGCGGCGGCGGAGGCCCGGCGCACGGTCGAGGAGGGCAAGCGCGAGCTGGACATGCTGGTCCGGCGCCGGGCGGACATCAATGCCGAGATCTCCCGTGTCCAGGACGTACTTGAGGCGTTGGAGTCTTTCGAGGCCCCGTCCTCCGGCGGCAAGGAGGCGGCCAAGGCGGGTGCGGCCGCCGGGGGTACCCGTTCGAGTGGCAAGTCCTCGGAGGCCTAGCCACTCAAAAGGCTGGACATTCTCCAGATCAAACGGGCATACGCTCGATGACACGCCGCCTGGGCCCCTAGGATTCCCCCTATCACCTCACCGGTCTCATTCGACAGGAACCCCATGAGCGACACTTCCTCCCCCTTCGGCTTCGAGCTCGTGCGGCGTGGTTACGACCGCGGTCAGGTGGACGACCGCATTACCAAGCTCGTCGCCGACCGTGACAGCGCTCTGGCACGGATCACTTCTCTGGAAAAGCGCATCGAGGAACTGCACCTCGAAACGCAGAACGCCCAGGCCCAGGTGAACGACGCGGAGCCGTCGTACGCGGGTCTCGGTGCCCGGGTCGAGAAGATCCTCCGTCTCGCCGAGGAAGAGGCGAAGGACCTGCGCGAGGAGGCCCGCCGCGCTGCCGAACAGCACCGCGAGCTGGCCGAGTCGGCGGCCCAGCAGGTGCGCAACGACGCAGAATCGTTCGCTGCCGAGCGCAAGGCCAAGGCGGAGGACGAGGGCGTCCGGATCGTCGAGAAGGCGAAGGGTGACGCCTCCACGCTGCGCTCCGAGGCGCAGAAGGACGCGCAGTCCAAGCGCGAGGAGGCGGACGCCCTCTTCGAGGAGACCCGCGCCAAGGCCGCGCAGGCGGCGGCCGACTTCGAGACGAACCTCGCCAAGCGCCGCGAGCAGTCGGAGCGCGACCTGGCCTCGCGTCAGGCCAAGGCGGAGAAGCGTCTCGCCGAGATCGAGCACCGCGCCGAGCAGCTGCGCCTGGAGGCCGAGAAGCTGCGTACGGACGCGGAGCGCCGGGCCCGTCAGACGGTCGAGACGGCCCAGCGCCAGGCCGAGGACATCGTGGCGGACGCCAACGCCAAGGCCGACCGCATCCGTTCGGAATCCGAGCGCGAGCTGGCGGCGCTCACCAACCGCCGCGACTCGATCAACGCGCAGCTGACCAACGTCCGCGAGATGCTGGCGACCCTGACGGGTGCGGCGGTCGCGGCGGCCGGCTCCCCGGTCGACGACGAGCCCGTCTCGCGCGGCGTTCCGGCGCAGCAGTCCCGCTAGTCCCGAAGGTCCCGCAGCTCCTCCCCCGTGGGCTGCGTGCGTACGGTCGAAAGCCCCTCGCCACTCCGGTGGCGGGGGGCTTTGTCCGCCTTTAGCGTGGCGACATGATCGAGCTAGCCGGTCTCACCAAGCGCTTCGGTTCCAAGACCGCGGTGGACGACCTGTCGTTCCAGGTCAGACCGGGTGTGGTGACCGGCTTCCTGGGGCCCAACGGCGCCGGCAAGTCCACCACCATGCGGATGATGCTCGATCTCGACAACCCGACCAGCGGCACCGTGCGCATCGACGGCCGGCACTACCGGGACCTCGACGAGCCGCTGAAGTACATCGGCGCGCTCCTGGACGCCAAGTCGATGCACGGCGGCCGCAGCGCGTACAACAACCTGCTGTGCCTCGCCCAGTCGAACCGGATCCCGGAGCGCCGGGTCGCCGAGGTGCTGGACACGGTCGGCCTGACGGCCGTGGCGAAGAAGAAGTCGAAGGGGTTCTCGCTCGGCATGGGCCAGCGGCTCGGAATCGCCTCCGCGCTGCTCGGCGACCCCGAGATCCTGATGTTCGACGAACCCGTCAATGGTCTGGACCCCGAGGGAATTCACTGGATCCGCAATCTCATGAAAGCCCTCGCGGCGGAGGGCAGAACGATCTTCGTCTCGTCTCACCTGATGAGCGAAATGGCGCTGACGGCGGATCATTTGATCGTCATCGGCCAGGGCCGACTGCTCGCCGATACATCGATGGCGGATTTCATTCGGCAGAATTCGCGGAGTTTCGTACGGCTGCGCTCACCGCAATGGGAACACCTGCTCGATGTGCTGGCGCGGAACGGGATCACCGTGACCCAGACCGCCGACGGCGCCCTGGAGGTCGAGAACGGCAGGATCGAGCGGCTGGGCGAACTGGCCGCCCAGCACCAGATCGTGCTGCACGAGCTCTCCGGCCAGCAGGCCTCGCTGGAGGAGGCGTTCATGCAGATGACGGCGGGGTCGGTGGAGTACCACGCGCACTCGGACACCGCCCACGGGCCGCCCCCGGCGACCACGCCGAACTGGGGCGAGAGCTACCGGACGAAGGTCCAGGGCTCCACCGGGAACCTCACGGCCGAGCGCTCGGCACCCGACGGCGAGGGGGTCTGACCCATGGCATCGGTACCCGCGGTCCTCAAGTCCGAGTGGACCAAGATCCGTACGGTCTCCTCCACCTCCTGGACGCTCATCAGCGCGCTCGTCGTCACGGTCGCGGTGAGCGCGGCCCTGTGCGCGCTGATGAAGTCGCAGTTCGACGACCTCAAGCCGGCCGAGCGGCTGACCTTCGACCCGACCTTCGTCAGCTTCTCCGGGATGGTGCTCGGGCAGCTGGCGATGGTGGTGTTCGGCGTCCTGGTGGTCGGCACCGAGTACAGCTCGGGCATGATCCGCACCTCGCTCGCCGCCGTGCCGCAGCGGGCCACCTTCCTCTTCTCCAAGCTCCTGGTCGCCACCGCGCTCGCGCTGGTCGTGGGCATGGCGACCAGCTTCCTCTCGTTCTTCCTCGGCCAGGCGCTGCTCGGCCCGCACCGCACCACCATCGGCGAGCCCAACGTGCTGCGGGCGGTCTTCGGGGCGGGCCTCTACATGGCGCTGATCGCGCTCTTCTCGATGGGCGTGGCCACGATGCTGCGCAGTTCGATGCTCTCGCTCGGCATCCTGATGCCGTTCTTCTTCCTGATCTCACAGATCCTGTCGGCGGTGCCGGGCGCCAAGAAGGTGGCCCGCTACTTCCCCGACCAGGCGGGCTCCAAGATCATGCAGGTGGTCCCGAACGCGATGAACAGCGAGCCGCCGCCGTACGGCCCGTGGGCCGGGCTGGGGATCATGGCGCTGTGGGTGATCGCCGCGCTCGTGGGCGGCTACCTGGTCCTGAAGAAGCGCGATGCCTAGCGCTCCGCCGGGCCGTGCGGTGATTCGACTGCGGGCCGTCCGTGGCCGGCCGCGCAACTCCCCGCGCCCCTTACGGGCGCGACACCGCACTGCACCTTTCGGGCATAAGCCTACGTAACGTGCATCTCATCGCTTGGCCGGAACCGTAAAGTCCTCGATAAGCTCCTCACTCATACGGGGGCACCCTGGCGATCCGCCACCGCCCCGACGACCCACACCGTCGATGGGGCTGGAGAATGATCGAGGCAGTCGGCCTGACGAAGCGCTACGGCGCCAAGACAGCCGTGTACAACCTTTCCTTCCAGGTGAGGCCCGGCGCCGTCACCGGCTTCCTGGGGCCCAACGGCTCCGGCAAGTCGACGACCATGCGCATGATCCTCGGCCTGGACCAGCCCACTTCCGGCCATGTCACCATCGGCGGCCACCCCTTCCGTACGCTCCCCAACGCGCCCCGCCAGGTCGGCGCGCTGCTCGACGCCAAGGCCGTGCACGGCGGCCGCAGCGCCCGCAACCACCTGCTCTCGCTCGCCCAGCTCTCCGGCATCCCGGCCCGCCGGGTCGACGAGGTGCTCGGGGTCGTCGGCCTCCAGGAGGTCGCGGGCAAGCGCTCCAAGGGGTTCTCGCTCGGCATGGGCCAGCGGCTCGGCATCGCCGCGGCCCTCCTCGGCGACCCGCAGGTGCTGCTCTTCGACGAGCCGGTCAACGGCCTCGACCCCGAGGGCATCCTGTGGGTGCGCAACCTCATGAAGCAGCTCGCCGCCGAGGGCCGGACCGTCTTCGTCTCCTCGCACCTGATGAGCGAGATGGCGCTGACCGCCGACCACCTCATCGTGATCGGCCGCGGCCAGCTGCTCGCCGACATGAGCGTCAAGGACTTCATCTCGCACAACTCCGCCGACTTCGCGCGGGTGCGCACCCCCGAGCCGGCCGGCCGGGAGAAGCTGACGGCCGCGCTGACCGAGGCCGGCGGCCAGGTCATGCCGGAGCCGGACGGCGCCCTGCGGGTGACCGGCCTCGCGCTGCCGCGCATCAGCGACCTCGCGCACGGCGCGGACGTCCGCCTGTGGGAGCTGTCGCCGCACCAGGCCTCGCTGGAAGAGGCGTACATGCGGATGACGCAGGGCGCGGTGGACTACCGCTCCACGGCCGACCAGAAGTCCGGCCTGATGCAGCCGATGCCGCCCGGGTACCAGCCGCCGCCGGTGATCCCCGAGGTGCCGACGCAGGGCTGGTACGCCCCGCCGCCGCCCGGAGCGAACCCGTACGCGGCCCCGCAGGCCCCCGGACAGGCCCCGGCGGCCCCGCCCGTGCCGCAGGCCCCTGCCCCTGCCCCGGCCCCGCAGCCCGCCCCCGACGCTCCCCCGGCCGCCCAGCCCGCGGCCGCGCCCGCCCCCGCCCTGACCAAGCCCGAGGACGCCCGATGACCACCCCCTACCAGCAGCAGGCACCGGGTGCGCCCCTCGGGACGTACACCTCGCCGATCCCGGTGCGGCCCGCCAGCCTCGGCGACGCGCTCGCCTCCGAGTGGACCAAGATCCGCTCGGTGCGCTCCACGATGTGGACGCTGGGCGTGCTCATCCTGCTCGTGCTCGGCATCGGGCTGCTCGCGGCGGTCGCGGTCAACGCCTCCGACGCGCACATGGGCGACACCCCGCTGCTCAGCCTCGGCTTCTACGGCGTGCTGCTCGGCTCGATCTGCGTGATCACGCTCGGCGTGCTGACCATCGCCTCCGAGTACGGCACGGGGATGATCCGCACGACGCTGACCGCGTGCCCCAGCCGGGCCCGGATCCTCGCGGCCAAGTCGGTCGTCTTCTTCCTGCTGTCCTTCGTCATCGTGACGCTCTGCACCGGCCTGGTGGCGATGCTGCAGATGGGGATGGTGAGCTCCGCCGAGCAGCCGACCGGCTCGCAGCTCTTCAAGGCGACGGTCGGCGTCAGCCTCTACGTCTCCACGCTCGGCCTGCTCTCGCTGGCGGTCGGCGCGCTGATCCGGCACTCGGCCGGCGCGATCACGGTCATGATCGGCGTGGTGCTGCTGCCGCTGGTGCTCGCGCTGTTCATGTTCGCGCCGTCGCTCGAGGGGGTGCGCCAGGCGCTGTTCGAGTACTCGATCCCCAGCCAACTGGCCGTGTTCTACGACTCGTCGGTGAGCGACTCGGGCCCGACCGGCTGGACGCCGCTGCTGATCCTGGGCGCCGTCACGGCCGCCGCGCTCGGCGGCGCGTTCGCCGCGCTGAACAGCCGGGACGTCTGACCCGGCGGCTAGTATCTGGGCGCGTTCCTGGACCGCTGCACCCTGCTGGTGCGGCGGTCCTTCGCGTTCCAGCAGGCCTTGTGCCAGTGCCTGCGGTCGTCCACGCCGCCGTACTCCGGCCAGGCCACCACGTGCGGAACGCCGGAGGGGATCTCCTGGTCGCACCCCGGGCAGCGGTAGCGCTTGCCCTGCGCGCTCGCACCGCTGACGTGCCGGACGGACCACTCCTCGCCCTGGTACGTCTCGGAGCGCTGGAGGCCGAAGCGCTCCCCCGCCCCGCCGGTGGGTTCGGTCGGTTGGTCGCCGCCCTTGGGCTTGGGGCGGTTGCGGCGCGGGGACACGGAAACACCTCACGGGGCCGGGCGGATGACTGCCTCCAGCGTAGAGGTACTTGCCCCGGGTACCCGAGCTCGTACAGGGGTGGCACGGTAACTCGTACGGGGGACACTTACCGGACTATCGCAAGAAGTTCGCGCTGGGCCGTGCCCTTGGCACTTGTCAGGCGTTGTTGCCGGTAAGAGGGGGAGCCGCGTCGGCCGCGAGAGAGGCAGAAGGCGATGCGTGTCGGAACTTTTGTACTGGCAGCCCAATTCCCGGGCCAGGGCCAGGGGGAAGCACTGCACCGGGCGGTGCGGTCCGCCGAGGTGGCCGAGGAAGCGGGCCTGGACTCGGTGTGGCTCGCCGAACACCACTTCGTTCCGTACGGGGTGTGCCCGTCGGCCGTGACGCTGGCCGCCCTGCTCCTGGGGCGTACGAGAAGGATCCGCGTGGGGACGGCGGTCAGCGTGCTGCCCAGCGCGCACCCGGTGGCGCTGGGCGAGCAGGCGGCGCTGCTGCACCTGACGTCCGGCGGGCGGTTCTCGCTGGGCGTGGGCCGCGGCGGCCCCTGGGTCGACCTGGAGGTCTTCGGAGCGGGCCTGCGGGCGTACGAGGAGGGCTTCCCGGAGTCCCTGGACCTGCTGCTGCGCTGGCTGTCCGAACCCCGGGTGTCGAGCGCGGGAGAACGTTTCACCTTCCGGGAGGTCCCGGTGGTGCCGAGGCCCGACGAGCTGCTGTCGGAAGGTCCGGCGAGCCCCGAGGTCATCGTGGCGTGCACCTCGCCGAAGAGCGTGCGGCTGGCCGCCGAGCGGGGGCTGCCGATGCTGCTCGGGATGCACTGCGGCGACGACGAGAAGGCGGAGATGGTCGCGCTGTGGCGCTCGCACGCGCTGGCGTCCGGCGTGGCACCGGAGGCGGTCGCGGCCGCGCCGCATGTGTCGGCCGGGGTGGCGCAGATCGAGGACCACCGCGCCCGGGCCGCCGAGACACTGCTCAAGGCGATGCCGGGCTGGCTCAAACAGGGCCTCGACGCGCATGTGACGGTCGACGGCCGCCACCGCGCGATGCGCGACCCGGTGCTGTACACGGAACTGCTGTGCGGCCTCCACCCGGTGGGCACCCCGCGCCAGGCGGCCGACCGCATCGCGGCGACCTCGGAGAAGACGGGCATCACGCGCTTCGCCTTCCTGGTGGAGGGATCGGGGGACCTGGCCGCGACGGAGGAGAACGTACGAAGGCTGGGCGCGGAAGTGCTGCCGCTGCTGGGGTGAGGCCCGAGGGGGACGACGCCCAGTGGGGCGCGGGGTCTCGGGGCCGCACAAAGGGCCCCCGCTCCGCATCAGTTGCACCTCCCGCGATGCGGAGCGGCGGCGAAGCCGTCAGCAGTCCCTCAACTCCGGAGACTGGTTGAGCAGTTGGCCCCGGACCGAGGTGAAGCGGGCGAGCCGCTCGTCGGACGAGGGGTCCAGGGGGAACACGGCGACGCGGTGGCAGTTCTGGAACGCCAGACGGACACCGAAGTGCCGCTGGAGCGAACCGCGGATGGCGTCACTCGCGAGCGCACGCAGAAGCTGGCCGCGCGCCTGCTCGTCCGGCGGAGGCGTCTGGTTGTCGGCGAACTCACCACCGTCCACCCTCAGCTGAGCCACCAGAGAACTGATCATCTCCCATGCGTACGGCAGGGAGGTCCGGACGCAGTCGACGAAATCAGCTTCGTCGACCTCGCCTCGCTCGGCCTGTTCGAGTAGGGCCGGTGAGACGTCGAGCGACATGGTTTCTCCTCTCGCGACCCCGGGGAGGGGGTCTTACGGGCAGGGAAAGGAACGAAGTCGGCCACGCAGCGTGCCTGACCGACAACCTCCCGCTTACACGGTAGGCGCGGCGTGGTGGCTGCGACAGGTACTTGGCACGTAACCGGCCAATAACGAACAGCGCTTTGCCGGACGAATCGCGTTCGGCGGGGGGATTCGAGTAGCGTTGCCGACCATGCGTCTCGTCATCGCCCGCTGCTCCGTCGACTACGCGGGCCGCCTCACCGCCCATCTGCCCTCCGCCACCCGGCTGATCCTGGTGAAGGCGGACAACAGTGTCTCCATTCACGCGGACGACCGGGCGTACAAGCCCCTCAACTGGATGTCTCCGCCCTGCACGCTCAAGGAGGGGACGGGGGACGATGCGGGCGTCTGGACGGTCGTGAACAAGGCGGGCGAGAAGCTCATCATCAAGATGGAGGAGATCCTCCACGACTCCTCGCACGAGCTGGGCGTGGACCCGGGCCTCATCAAGGACGGCGTGGAAGCGCACCTGCAGGAGCTGCTCGCGGACCGGATCGAAACGCTGGGCGAGGGGTACACCCTGATCCGCCGCGAGTACGCGACGGCGATCGGCCCCGTGGACATCCTGTGCCGGGACGCGTCCGGCGGGACCGTGGCGGTCGAGATCAAGCGCCGCGGCGAGATCGACGGAGTCGAGCAGCTGACCCGCTACCTGGAGCTCCTGAACCGGGACCCGCACCTCGCGCCGGTGCGGGGCGTCTTCGCGGCCCAGGAGATCAAGCCGCAGGCCCGCGTGCTGGCCACGGACCGGGGCATCGGGTGCGTGGTCCTGGACTACGACGCGATGCGAGGCATCGAGGACGACAAGCTCCGCCTGTTCTGACCCTCGGTTTCCCGGGGGCCGCGCCCCCAGGACCCCGGCCGGGCTGCGCCCAGCCCCCTCTGCGGGGCCTGCGGCCCCTGCACCCCGCTTCGTTCGTCCGCGGACCGTGCTGGGTTGCTCGCGCAGTTCCCCGCGCCCCTAGGTAGTTAGGGGCGCGGGGAACTGCGCGACCAGCCATCCACGGCCCGCAGACGAAGCACCCGGGCGCCCCGCAGGGGCGCATTTAAGGGGCGCGGGGAACTGCGCGACCAGCC
Organism: Streptomyces sp. TLI_146; assembly: GCF_002846415.1. Taxonomy (NCBI): domain Bacteria; kingdom Bacillati; phylum Actinomycetota; class Actinomycetes; order Kitasatosporales; family Streptomycetaceae; genus Streptomyces; species Streptomyces sp. TLI_146. The sequence goes on along the minus strand of NZ_PJMX01000001.1, from coordinate 6,099,401 downwards.
CGCAGCCGACGAGCCAAGCCGCCCGGCCGAGGGCTTCAGGGAAGGGGCGGGGCGGGGAGACTCACGCCGTGGGCGACGCGCTGCCGCTCGGTGACGTACCGCCCGAGGGCGTGGAGCCCGTCGTCGTGCCTGTCGTCGTCCCCGTCGTCCCGCCCGACGAGGTACCCCCCGTGGACGTCCCGCCCGTGGAAGACCCACCCGTCGTGGGATCCCCGCCCGTCGTCGTCCCACCAGTCGATCCACCCGTGGACCCACCCGTCGTAGACCCCCCGGTAGTGGGCCCCGTGGTGGTATCACCGGTCGTACCCGTGGTGCCCCCGGTAGACGTACCCCCCGTCGACGTCCCACCAGAGCTTCCACCGGAAGTCCCCGTCGTGGACCCGCCCGTCGACGTTCCCCCGGTACTGGTCCCACCCGTCGTGGACGTCCCACCCGTAGACGTCGTCGGCTTCCCGCTCGGCTTCGACGGCTTGCTGGACGGCGTGGACGGCTTGCCGGAGGACGTGGTGGAGGACGGCCGGTCGGACGGGGACGACGGGGCCGTCCCCGATGTCCCCCGCCTCGACGGCGTCGGGGCCGTAGACCCCGCCCCCGACCCGGAGCCGTGCGACGGCGCACCCGATGTCGGCGCGTCCGCCGGGAGACCCGGATCCGCCGCGTCCTCGTTCGCCGACTGGCGCTGCTCGACCTTGTCGGGCGCCTCGGAGCCGGACGTCGCGCCCAGCGTCACCACCGTGCCCAGGACCGCAGCGAGCACCGCCCCCGCACCCGCCGCCACCAGATTGCGACGCGTACCGGTGAAGAGCGCCCGCTTGGCGGGGGCCATCCCCCTGGGGATCAGCACCGTGGGAGTGGCGTCGGGGACCGGGACGCCGGCCGGGGGCGACTGGGACTCCTCGTAACGTGCCGCGGGGACCTCGTCGCCGGACGGCGTGCGGCCGCCCGAGACCACCGGGCCGCCCGAGCGGTCCTCGACCAGGGCCAGCGCGCGGCGCCCCGCGACCGTGCCCCGCTTGTCGGAGAGCGCGCCCTTGAGCCCGATGGACGCCTCCAGCTCGGCGCGGGCGCGGTCCACGTTCCCCGCGCACAGCGCCAGGACGCCCAGCTCGTGGTGGAAGTACGCCTCCTCCGCCACCTCGCCGGTCAGCCGGGCCGCCGCCGAGCCGATCCGCAGGGTCCGCTCCCACGCCCCCCAGTGCAGCCCCGCCGCGAACGCGGGCGCCGCGCTGCGGGCGAGCTTGACGGCCGTCGCGGGGTGGCCGGCGTCGCCGCCGGGCACCAGCGCGCCCAGGGCCGCCAGGACCGCGTCCGCCTCCGCCGCCGCCCGCTCGGGCGTGACCGAGGGGTGCCCGGTCCACCAGGCGTAGTGCTGGGCGGCGGTGTGCGCACGCTCCGCGGCCTCCTCCCCGTACCCAGCCGCCTCCAGCTGGGTGAGCACGCCCGCCGCGAGCCGGTAGCGCGTACCGACCGGGGAGAGCAGCCTGCAGCCGAGCAGTTCGCCGAGCGCGGCGTCCGCGTGGGTGTCCCCGACGAGCGCGGGCAGATGCGCCTGGTGCGGCACCTCGCCGCCGAGCGCGACGGCGAACCGCAGGGTCTCCCGCGCGGCCTGCCCGAGCCGGGCCGCCAGCGGCGCGGCGGCGGCAGCGCCCTCGCCCAGCGACGGCAGCGGCACCTCGCGGCCCTCGGCCGAGAAGACGGAGAGGTCGGAGGGCTCGTCCACCGGCAGTCCGAACTCGTCACGCGGTATGCCCTCGCCGCGCAGCCCGTCCCGCTGCCGCAGCAGCGAGCCCGCCTGCACGAACCGCAGCGGCAGGCCCTCCGACTCGAACCAGAGGTCGCCCGCCCAGTTGGCCTCCTCGTCGCTGAGCGGCCGGTCCACGGCCTGCTCCAGGAGTTCCAGGGAGGCGCTGCGCCCGAGTCCGGTCAGGAAGACCTCTTCGAGGTGCGACTCGGCCGGCGGCGCCGCCACCTCGGGCGTCGCGGCGAGCAGGAAGGCGCATTCGGGGGCCGCGGCGAGCAGCTCTTCGAGGGCCGCGCCGCCGAACTCCAGGTCGTCGACGAGGACGACCGCCCCGATCTCGCGCACCTGGTCGAGCAGCCCGGCCCGGTCGGGCCGGTGCAGCGGCGCGCGGTAGACCGTCGCGTACAGCTCGTACAGCAGTTCCTGGGGGGTGCGGCGGTGGCCGCTGAGGCGGACGACGCCGTCGGGGGCGAGCTGGGCGCAGTCGGCGGCGACCGCGTCGAGCAGGACCGTGCGCCCGGATCCGGCGGGCCCGGTCAGCCGGACCGAGCGGCCCCGGCCCAGCAGGCGCACGAGCCGCTCGCGCTCCTCGCCGCGCTCCAACAGGACCGGCGCGGGCGCCGCGGGCCCGGCGGGCACCGGCGGGCGCAGGGCGCGCTCCCGCTCGGCGCGCTCGGCGGCGGACTGGCGCTCGGGGCGGCCGGGTATCTCGCCGGGCGGGCAGGGCTCGATCTCGCTGCCGTCGACCGGGTTGACGGTGAGCAGGAAGTCGCCGGAGACGAGCTGGACCGTGCGGGCGAGTCCGGCGGCGCGCGCGCCTATCTCCGGGGTGACCGCGTCGCGGTCGCGCTCCTTGCGCGGTGCGCCCGCGCCGGTGCCCGGTCCGTCCTGCTCGTGGTCGAAGTCGTCCGGTCCCCGGGTGTCCATCGGGTTCATGGTGAAAGCCCCCCAGATACGCCTGCGTAACCTTGCCCCACCCGGCCGCTACGCACTGCGCTGTCGCTCTGGTCCGGTACCCGCCGCAGGGATGTCGACCGGCGGGAGACCGCACCCTAAACCTTCGGCCAGTATCTCCGAACGGGCGGGGTGCCACCCCGCCCAGAGCGTCACAGTCCGGTGAGGATTGCGTGCGGAGGACCGGATTCCACATCACCTGCACAACTGCCGCACAGGTCGTTCTCAACAGGCCCGTACGCGTCTCGTACGGCAGTGGCGCCGCGCGCTCACACGCGCGGCAGCGCCTCCGCGGCGATGCCGCCCTCGATGGCGAGGATGCGGTGCAACCGGGTCGCCACCAGCAGGCGCTGCATCTGGGGCGGCACGCCCCGCAGCACCAGGCGCCGGCCGCAGCGGCCGGCCCGCCGGTGGGCGCCCATGATCACACCGAGGCCGGTGGCATCCCAGGAGTCCAGCTCGGTCAGGTCGAGCACCAGGTCGCCGGCTCCGTCGTCGACCGCCGAGTGCAGGACCGTACGGGCGTCCGCCGCGCTGCGGACGTCGAGGCGGCCCCCGACGACCAGCTCGACGTGGTCGCCCCTGATGTGCATATGTACTCCCCGGAGTGCTCCGTATGCCTGTCTGCCTGTCGTCTCTTACTGCACCAACTGACTGCACAGACCGCAGGGAAGTTGCCGTCTGTAAGCGAACCGATACCTAATTCACCCCATGGAGTGATTCCGGGGCGAGGGGAGGTGAGGGTGCGTCAATCAGTGCTTGTAGAAGCCCTGCCCGCTCTTGCGGCCGATGTCACCCGCGTCAACCATCCGGCGCATCAGCTCCGGCGGCGCGAACTTCTCGTCCTGGGACTCCGTGTAGATGTTGCTGGTGGCGTGGAGCAGGATGTCCACGCCGGTGAGGTCGGCGGTGGCCAGCGGGCCCATCGCGTGGCCGAAGCCCAGCTTGCAGGCCAGGTCGATGTCCTCGGCGGTGGCCACGCCCGACTCGTAGAGCTTCGCGGCCTCGACGACCAGCGCCGAGATCAGCCGGGTGGTGACGAAACCGGCGACGTCGCGGTTGACGACGATGCAGGTCTTGCCGACGGACTCGGCGAACTCCCGGGCGGTGGCCAGGGTTTCGTCGCTCGTCTTGTAGCCGCGCACCAGTTCGCAGAGCTGCATCATCGGGACCGGCGAGAAGAAGTGGACGCCGACGACCCGCTCGGGGTTCTCGGTGGCCGCCGCGATCTTGGTGATCGGGATGGCGGAGGTGTTGGAGGCGAGCACGGTGTCCGGCCGCACGATCTTGTCGAGCGTACGGAAGATGTCGTGCTTGACCTCCAGCTTCTCGAAGACGGCCTCGACGACGATGTCCACGTCGGCCGCCGCGTCCAGGTCGGTCGTGGTGGTGATCCGGGCGAGCGCGGCCTCCGCGTCCTCGGCGGCCAGCTTGCCCTTGCTCACGAACTTGTCGTACGAGGCCTTGATGCCGTCGGTGCCACGGGCCAGCGCCTCGTCGGTGACGTCGCGCAGGACGACGTCCCAGCCCGCCTGGGCCGAGACCTGCGCGATGCCCGAACCCATGAGTCCGGCCCCGATGACGGCGAGCTTCCTGGCCACTTCACACCCCTTTGACGGCTTACTGATACGGCTCTCCGGCGGAGGCTATCGGCCGTGAGGCATCTTGGGAGCCGTAAGAGATGCGCGTCACGTCTCGGATGACGGACATCACACCAAGACGGGTGAGCGGCGTCTCACCGGGGCCCGTACGGACCCCATCGCTCGTCCCGTACCGCGTACTTGGGCGGGGAATGTCCGTACCGCCGGGGGGCCGTGACGGTCGGCACAGAAGCGTGGCGCACGGCCCCCGCGTAACTAGGCTGGCCCCATGGTCAATCTGACGCGCATCTACACCCGCACCGGCGACAAGGGCACCACGGCCCTGGGTGACATGAGCCGTACGCCCAAGACGGATCTGCGGATCTCGGCGTACGCGGACGCCAACGAGGCGAACGCGGTGCTCGGCACGGCGATCGCGCTCGGCGGTCTCGACGAGGAGGTCGTGCAGGTCCTCACCCGCGTGCAGAACGACCTGTTCGACGTGGGCGCGGACCTGTCGACGCCGGTGGTCGAGGATCCGAAATGCCCCCCGCTGCGGGTCGAGCAGTTCTACATCGACCGGCTGGAGGCGGACTGCGACCGCTTCAACGAGCGGCTGGAGAAGCTGCGCAGCTTCATCCTGCCGGGCGGTACGCCGGGCGCGGCGCTGCTGCACCAGGCGTGCACGGTGGTGCGCCGCGCCGAGCGCTCCACGTGGGCGGCGTTCGAGGTGCACGGCGAGTCGATGAATCCCCTGACCGCGACCTATCTCAACCGCCTCTCCGACCTGCTCTTCATCCTCGCCAGGACGGCGAACAAGGAGGTCGGGGACGTGCTGTGGGTGCCGGGCGGCGAGCGCTGATCTCTGTGGACCGGGCGCGGCCGGTCGCACCCACGCGACGGCCCCGCGTCGGGGCCCGTCAGCGCCGGGACCCGGCCGCATCCACCCGCTTCGGGAACAGCGTGTAGCTCAGCGCGATGATCAGGTTGATGCCGATCAGCCACAGCATCCGCTGCTGCCACATCCGCAGGGAGTCCGTGTCGCCGTCGCCGCCCACGTACCAGATCCCGCCCTGGAGCAGACCGATCGCGATCACGGCGGCGAGGACCCAGCGGCCCGCCGTCCTCCACTCGTGGAGCGTGCGGGCCGCGCCGCCCGCCGGGGCCTTGGCGGGGCGCGGGCCGCCCGCGAAGCGGTGGGCGAACCAGGCGTCGGCCCGCTTCACCATGGAGTGGCCCATCGCCACCGAGAAGCCGATGTACACGGCGGCGAGGCCGTGCTTCCAGTCCGGCTCGGCGCCGTTCTTGAGGTCGATCACGGTGACGACGAGGAGCAGTGCCTCAAGCAGCGGCTCGCAGAGCAGGACCGCCACCGACGTCCTGGGCAGCTTCGCGAGGTAGCGCAGCGCCAGGCCTGTGGCGAGCAGCACCCAGAAGCCGACCTCGCAGATGACGATCAGTGTGACGATCACGGTGTTCCCCGTTCTCTCGGACTCCCTTCCAGCGTCGGCCCGTGATCGGGCCCGCTCGTCGTCGGCAGTGAGGAAACGACACTGCATCCTTCGGCGTATTCGATGGAGCGCGGGATCGCCCCGCGCGTGGAGGCCCGGGCCCCCGGCCCCGTGTTTCATGGGAACGTGAACCTCTTCCGCCGCCGCCCGCACCGCCACGACGTGATCATCGCCGTCGTCGGCCTGCTGACCGGCCTGGCGGGCTGGGCGCTCGGGCTGCACACCCAGGGCGGGCGCCCGCTGGGCGGCGCGTGGGTGCTGCTGCCGCTCGCCGTGACGGCCGCCCTGGAACTCGTACGCCGGACCGCCCCGCGGTTCGCCCTGGTCACCGGCACCTTCGCGATCGTCGCGGACCAGTTCACGCTCGGCAGTGTGGTGACGGTCCTGATGTTCACGGATCTGGTCTACGCGGCCGTCCTGTACGGCACCCCGGCCGCCGCCCGCCGCATCCCCGTCACCACCGGGCTCATCTCCGTGGCGACGGCCATCGGCTTCCTGGCCTGGCTGCACAAGCCCGAGGCCCTGCTGATCGGGCTGCTCACCGGCCTCGTCTCGTTCGCGCCCGCCACCACCGGCGCGCTGGTGCGCAACCACCGCGACGCCGCCGACGCGGCCACCCTGCGCGCCGAGCAGACCGCGCTGCTCGCCGAGATCGACCGCACCCAGGCGGTGGTGGCCGAGCGCGCCCGGATGGCCCGCGAGCTGCACGACATGGTCGCCAACCACCTCTCGGCGATCGCCATCCACTCCACCGCCGCGCTCTCCCTGGACGACCCCGCCACCACCCGCCGGGCGCTCACCGTGATCCGGACGAACAGCGTGGACGGGCTCGCGGAGATGCGCCGGCTGATCGGGCTGCTGCGCGACAGCGGCGCCGGGCGCACCCCGGCCGCCGCACCCACGCTGGCGGGCCTGGACGCGCTGATCGCCCAGGCCCGTACGAACGGCGCCTCCAGCGGGCTCGACTTCGCCCTCGACGACAGCCGCCCCGAGGGGGCCGCGCTGCCCGCCCCGGTCGAGCTGGCCGCGTACCGGATCGTCCAGGAGTCGCTCACCAACGCCCTCAAGCACGCCTCCCCGGGCACGGTCACCGCCGCGCTCGCGCACACCGGGCGGGCGCTGACGGTCCGGGTGACCAGCCCGTACGGTGAACGTCCGGGGCCGCGCGCGCCGGGCTCGGGCGCGGGGCTCGTCGGGATGCGGGAGCGGGCCGTACTGCTCGGCGGGAGCTTCGAGTCGGGCCCCGAGGCGGCGGACGACGGCACCAAGATCTGGCGGGTCCGGGCCGAACTGCCCATCCAGGAAAGCGAGTCGACCACATGACGATCCGGGTACTGGTCGCGGAGGACCAGTCGTCGGTACGGGCCGGTCTGGTCCTGATCCTGGGCAGCGCCCCGGACATCGAGGTGGCCGGGGAGGCCGCCGACGGCGAGGAGGCGGTCCGGCTCGCCCGCGAACTGCGCCCGGACCTGGTGCTGATGGATGTGCAGATGCCCAGGCTCGACGGGGTCGAGGCGACCCGCCGGGTGGTCGCGGAGCGGCTGGCGGATGTGCTGGTGCTGACGACGTTCGACCTCGACGAGTACGTCTTCGGGGCGCTGCGGGCGGGTGCGGCGGGCTTCCTGCTGAAGAACACGGAGGCGAGGGACCTGATCGAGGCGGTACGGACGGTCGCGCGCGGCGAGGGCATGATCGCCCCCGCCGTCACCCGCCGGCTGATCGCGGAGTTCGCGGCCCCGGCGTCCAGGGCGCCCGCCGTGCTCCCGGCCGCCCTGGACGCGCTGACCCGCCGCGAGCGGGAGGTGCTGTCGTGCATCGGGCAGGGGCTGTCGAACGCCGAGATCGCGGGTCGCCTGGCGATGGCCGAGGCCACGGTGAAGACCCATGTCAGCCGGTTGCTGGGGAAGCTGGAGCTGCGCAGCCGGGTCCAAGCGGCCGTACTGGCACAGGAGTTGGGCGTCTGACGGCGACTTCCGGCCGTTGGTCTGGACCTCTTGACGGTTGGTACAGACCTTTCTACGCTCACGGCACTGCTGTGTGAGCGCGCCCACGGCCCACCGTGTGCTCACCGGGCGGAGCAGGGTCCCACCCCCACACCCGTCGGACCTCACTCGAGGAGCTTCCTTGAGCACTCCCACGCGCATCCGCACCCGCACCCGCTTCAGAACCAGAGCCGCGGCCGTCCTCACCGCGCTGGCCCTTCCCCTGGCCGCACTCGTCGGCCTGGCCGGCGCCACTCCCGCCGCGGCCGCCGCCTCGGCGACCGCCACCTACACCAAGACCCAGGACTGGGGCTCCGGCTTCGGCGCCCAGTGGACCGTCAAGAACACCGGCACCACGACGCTCACCTCCTGGACCGTGGAGTGGGACTACCCCTCCGGTACGTCCGTGACCTCGTTCTGGGACGCGGACGTCACCCATGACGCCAACCACTGGACGGCCAAGAACAAGTCGTACAACGGCACCTTGGCGCCCGGCGCCAGTGTCACCTTCGGCTTCAACGGCGCGGGACCCGGCGCCCCGTCCGGCTGCAAGCTCAACGGCGGCTCCTGCGACGGGAGTACGACGCCACCGGGCGACAACCCGCCCTCCGCGCCGGGCACTCCGACGGCGAGCGGCGTCACCGACACCTCGGTGAACCTGTCGTGGACCGCCGCCACCGACGACAAGGGCGTCAAGAACTACGACGTCTACCGCGGCTCGGCGAAGATCGCGACGGTGACCGGCACGACGTACGCCGACTCGGGCCTCACCGCCGGGACGACGTACACGTACAGCGTGACCGCGCGCGACACCGCCGACCAGACGGGCCCCTCTTCCGGCTCGGCCACCGTCACCACGACGGGCGGCGGCAACCCGAACCCGGGCTCCGCGGTCAAGCTCGGCTACTTCACCGACTGGGGCGTCTACCAGCGCAACTACCACGTCAAGAACATCGTCACCTCGGGCTCGGCGGCCAAGCTGACCCACATCAACTACGCGTTCGGCAATGTCACCAACGGCCAGTGCGCCATCGGTGACGCCTACGCCGACTACCAGAAGACGTACGACGCCTCCTCCAGCGTCGACGGCACCGCCGACACCTGGGACCAGCCGGTCGCGGGCAACATCAACCAGCTGCGCGAGTTGAAGAAGAAGTACCCGAACATCAAGGTGCTGTGGTCGTTCGGCGGCTGGACCTGGTCCGGCGGCTTCGGCGCGGCGGCCGCCAACCCCACGGCATTCGCCAACTCCTGCTACAGCCTGGTGGAGGACCCGCGCTGGGCCGACGTCTTCGACGGCATCGACATCGACTGGGAGTACCCCAACGCCTGCGGGCTCTCCTGCGACACCAGCGGCCAGGCCGCGCTGAAGAACCTGCTGTCCGCGCTGCGGGCGAAGTTCGGCTCCGCCAACCTGGTGACGGCGGCCGTGACGGCCGACGGCTCCGCCAACGGCAAGATGGACCAGGCCGACTACGCCGGAGCCGCACAGTACGTCGACTGGTACAACGTGATGACGTACGACTTCTTCGGTGCCTGGGACGCGAAGGGGCCGACGGCTCCGCACTCGCCGCTCACCTCGTACAACGGCATCCCGATCGCGGGCTTCAACACGGACGCGGCGATCCAGAAGTACCGGGGCAAGGGAATCCCGGCGAGCAAGCTCAACCTGGGGATCGGGTTCTACGGCCGCGGCTGGACCGGTGTCACCCAGGACGCGCCGGGCGGTACGGCGACGGGGCCGGCGCCCGGAACGTACGAGCAGGGCATCGAGGACTACAAGGTCCTCAAGAGCAGCTGCCCGGCGACGTCGACGATCGCGGGCACGGCGTACGCCCGCTGCGGCTCCAACTGGTGGAGCTATGACACGCCGTCGACGATCGCGGGGAAGATGTCGTACGTGAAGACGCAGGGGCTTAAGGGCGCGTTCTTCTGGGAGTTCAGCGGCGACACGGCTGGCGGCGAGCTGATGACAGCGATCGACTCGGGGCTGAGGTAGCCCCCGGGGTCCGGCATCGGGGCGAGGGCCCGTCCCCCTCCCCCGGTGTTGCCCCTTCGTCCGCGGGCCGGTGGTCCGCTGTGCCCACCCGTTCCGCCCCAGCGGAACGACTGCCCACAGCGGGGGGTGCCCAAGGGGCGCGGGGCTGTGACATGTGCGGCTCCGCCGCGCGGGCGCGACCGGCCCACAGCGGCCCGCGGACAAACAGAAAACGAGGGCTTCGGCCTTCGACTGCGGACCGTGCGGGGCTGGTCGCGCAGTTCCCCGCGCCCCTTAGGGCACACCGGCGCCCGCCAGGGACTTCGGGAAGGGGCGGGGTGGGGGAAACCCCTACGCCACGTTCACCCGCTGGCCCGGTGGCGCCGCCTCCAGCCACGCCAGGAAACCCGTCAGCGCGTCCTCGCTCATCGCCAGTTCGAGGCGCACGCCCCGATGCGTACAGCCGAGAACGATCGCGTCGGACAGGAGCGCCAGCTCCTCCTCGCCCGCCGGTTTACGGCGCGCCACGACCTCGATCGCGGACCGCTCCAGGAGCCGCCTCGGCCGAGGCGCGTACGAGAAGACACGGAACCACTCGATCCGGTCACCGCTGTACCGCGCGACTCCGTACACCCAGCCCTTGCCGCTGGGGTCGCCGCCCTCCGGCACGTCCCAGCGCAGACTGCAGTCGAAGGTCCCGCCGGAACGCTGGATCAGCCGCCGGCGCAGACCGAAGACGAAGAGTCCCACCAGTACCAGCGCGACGACCAGGCCGCCCACAAGCAGAACGAGGGTCATCTACACCGACCTCCTCGCTCCATTCGGGGCCGGGGGATCGCCCCGGTCTCTTGTGCCTGCATCGCCTCAGCCGCGGCCGGGTCCGGAAAATTCCAGACCCGTGACCGCGGCTGAGGGCAAAACTCTTCGGCGGGGTGCTAGCGCACCGACACCGTACGCAGCCGGACCTCGGCGCGACGCTCGGCGGCGCCGTCCTCGGCCGACTTGGCGCTCTCCAGCGCCCGCTCGGCACGCTGGACATCGATCTCGTCCGCGAGCTCCGCGATCTCCGCGAGCATGGAGAGCTTGTTGTCAGCGAACGAGATGAACCCGCCGTGCACAGCGGCGACGACGGTGCTGCCCTCGCTCGTACGGATGGTCACCGGGCCGGACTCCAGCACTCCGAGGAGCGGCTGGTGACCGGGCATGACGCCGATGTCGCCGGACGTGGTGCGCGCGACGACCAGGGTGGCCTCGCCGGACCAGACACTGCGGTCCGCGGCGACGAGCTCGACGTGCAGCTCAGCAGCCAAGGTGGGCTCCTCGGGTCACCACCCGGCGGTTGCTGCCGGGTGTTGGGTCAAAGTCTAGTGGGCGTACGGAGAGGGGCGGGACGCGCCCGCCCCTCTCCGCCGAAACGCGACTCTTACGAGTCAGACGATTCAGGAGACGCCCAGCTCCTTGGCGTTGGCCTTCAGGTCCTCGATGCCACCGCACATGAAGAACGCCTGCTCGGGGAAGTGGTCGTACTCACCGTCGCAGATCGCGTTGAACGCGGTGATCGACTCGTCGAGCGGCACGTCCGAACCGTCCACGCCGGTGAACTGCTTGGCGACGTGGGTGTTCTGCGACAGGAAGCGCTCGACGCGACGGGCACGGTGGACAACGAGCTTGTCCTCCTCGCCCAGCTCGTCGATACCGAGGATCGCGATGATGTCCTGGAGGTCCTTGTACTTCTGCAGGATCCCCTTGACACGCATGGCGGCCGCGTAGTGGTCCGCCGCGATGTACCGCGGGTCGAGGATGCGGGACGTCGAGTCCAGCGGGTCCACGGCCGGGTAGATGCCCTTCTCGGAGATCGGACGGGAGAGAACCGTCGTCGCGTCGAGGTGGGCGAAGGTGGTGGCCGGGGCCGGGTCGGTCAGGTCGTCCGCGGGGACGTAGATCGCCTGCATCGAGGTGATCGAGTGACCACGGGTCGAGGTGATGCGCTCCTGGAGGAGACCCATCTCGTCGGCCAGGTTCGGCTGGTAGCCCACCGCGGAGGGCATACGGCCGAGCAGGGTCGACACCTCGGAACCCGCCTGGGTGTACCGGAAGATGTTGTCGATGAAGAAGAGGACGTCCTGCTTCTGGACGTCACGGAAGTACTCCGCCATCGTCAGACCGGCCAGCGCGACGCGCAGACGCGTGCCCGGCGGCTCGTCCATCTGACCGAAGACCAGGGCGGTCTTGTCGATGACGCCCGAGTCGCCCATCTCCTCGATGAGGTCGTTGCCCTCACGGGTACGCTCACCGACGCCCGCGAACACCGACACACCGTCGTGGTTGTTGGCGACGCGGTAGATCATTTCCTGGATCAGAACGGTCTTGCCGACACCGGCACCACCGAACAGACCGATCTTTCCACCCTTGACGTACGGGGTGAGAAGGTCGATGACCTTGACGCCGGTCTCGAACATCTCCGTCTTGGACTCGAGCTCGTCGAAGCTCGGGGCCTTGCGGTGGATGGGCCAGCGCTCGGTGACCTCGGCGTTCGCCTCGGGGTAGTTGAGCACCTCACCCAGGGTGTTGAAGACCTTGCCCTTGGTGAAGTCACCGACGGGGACGGTGATGCCCTCGCCCGTGTCGGTCACCGGGGCCTGGCGGACCAGGCCGTCGGTCGGCTGCATCGAGATGGTACGGACGAGGCCGTCACCCAGGTGCTGCGCGACCTCAAGGGTCAGGGTCTTGAGCTTGCCGTCCTCGGCCGGGTCTGCGACCTGGACCTTGAGGGCGTTGTAGATCTCGGGCATCGCGTCGACGGGGAACTCCACGTCGACGACCGGGCCGATGACCCGGGCGACGCGGCCCGTGGCGGCGGCCGTCTCAACAGTGGTCGTCATTACTTGTCACTCCCCGCGGTCGCGTCGGCCATGGCGCTCGCGCCACCGACGATCTCGCTGATTTCCTGGGTGATTTCGGCCTGGCGGGCCGCGTTGGCAAGCCGGGAGAGGCTCTTGATGAGGTCCCCGGCGTTGTCGGTGGCCGACTTCATCGCACGGCGGCGGGCGGCGTGCTCGGAAGCGGCCGCCTGCAGCAGTGCGTTGTAGATACGGCTCTCGACGTAGCGCGGCAGCAGGGCGTCGAGGACGTCCTCCGCCGACGGCTCGAAGTCGAACAGCGGAAGGATCTCGCCCTTCGCGCCACTCTCCTCCTGGGCCGCTTCCAGCGACAGCGGCAGCATCCGGTTGTCCACCGGGTTCTGCGTCATCATCGACACGAACTCCGTGTAGACGATGTGGAGCTCGTCGACGCCACCCTCGGCCGTCTCCGTCTGGATGGCCTCGATCAGCGGCGCCGCGACGCGCTTGGCGTCGGCGTAGGCCGGGCTGTCGGTGAAGCCGGTCCACGAATCCGCGATCTTGCGCTCACGGAAGCCGTAGTAGGCCACACCCTTGCGGCCGACGATGTACGAGTCGACCTCCTTGCCCTCGCCGCGCAGCCGCTCGATGAGCCGGTCCGCCTGCTTGATGGCGTTCGAGGAGTAGCCGCCGGCCAGACCGCGGTCGCTCGTGATGAGCAGGACCGCGGCGCGGGTCGGCGCCTCGACCTCGGTGGTCAGGGCGTGCTTGGTGTTCGAGCCGGTCGCGACCGCGGTCACCGCACGGGTGAGCTCGGTCGCGTACGGCATCGACGCCGCCACCTTGCGCTGCGCCTTGACGATGCGCGAGGCGGCGATCATCTCCATCGCCTTGGTGATCTTCTTGGTCGCCGTGACGGCACGGATGCGACGCTTGTAGACCCGGAGCTGCGCTCCCATGAGTCAGGTCCCTTCCGTCGTCACTTGCTGGTGGAGACCGGCGCGTCGTCGCCCAGGAGCTTGCCGTCCGAGGTCTCGAACTGCTGCTTGAAGTTGGCGATGGCGTCAGCGATCGACGTCAGGGTGTCGTCCGACATCTTGCCGCCCTCGGCGATGGAGGTGAGGAGCTCCTTGCGCTCACGGCGCAGGTGCTCCAGCAGCTCCGACTCGAAGCGACGGATGTCGTTGACCGGGACGTCGTCCATCTTGCCGGTGGTACCGGCCCAGACGGAGACGACCTGCTCCTCGACCGGCATCGGCTGGTACTGGCCCTGCTTCAGCAGCTCGACCATGCGCTTGCCGCGCTCCAGCGAGGCCTTCGACGCGGCGTCCAGGTCGGAACCGAAGGCGGCGAACGCCTCCAGCTCGCGGTACTGGGCGAGGTCCACGCGGAGACGACCCGAAACCTGCTTCATCGCCTTGTGCTGCGCGGAACCACCGACTCGGGAGACGGAGATACCGACGTTCAGCGCGGGGCGCTGACCGGCGTTGAAGAGGTCCGACTCCAGGAAGCACTGGCCGTCGGTGATGGAGATGACGTTGGTCGGGATGAACGCCGACACGTCGTTCGCCTTGGTCTCGACGATCGGCAGACCGGTCATCGAACCGGCGCCCATGTCGTCGGAGAGCTTGGCGCAGCGCTCCAGCAGACGCGAGTGCAGGTAGAAGACGTCGCCCGGGTAGGCCTCGCGGCCCGGCGGGCGGCGCAGCAGCAGCGACACGGCGCGGTAGGCGTCGGCCTGCTTCGACAGGTCGTCGAAGATGATCAGGACGTGCTTGCCGGCGTACATCCAGTGCTGGCCGATGGCGGAACCGGTGTACGGCGCCAGGTACTTGAAGCCGGCCGGGTCGGACGCCGGGGCGGCGACGATCGTCGTGTACTCGAGCGCGCCGGCCTCTTCCAGGGCGCCGCGAACGGACGCGATGGTCGAGCCCTTCTGGCCGATGGCGACGTAGATGCAGCGGACCTGCTTGTTCACGTCGCCCGAGCGCCAGTTGTCGCGCTGGTTGATGATCGTGTCGACGGCCAGAGCGGTCTTACCCGTCTGACGGTCGCCGATGATCAGCTGACGCTGGCCACGGCCGATCGGCACCATCGCGTCGACGGCCTTGTAGCCGGTCTGCATCGGCTCGTGCACCGACTTACGGACCATGACGCCCGGGGCCTGCAGCTCGAGGGCGCGGCGGCCTTCGGTCGCGATCTCGCCGAGACCGTCGATCGGGTTGCCGAGCGGGTCGACGACGCGGCCGAGGTAGCCCTCGCCGACGCCGACGGAGAGCACCTCACCGGTGCGCTGCACCGGCTGGCCCTCCTCGATGCCGCTGAACTCGCCGAGGACGATCGCACCGATCTCGCGCTCCTCGAGGTTGAGGGCGAGACCGAGGGTGCCGTCCTCGAACTTCAGCAGCTCGTTCGCCATGGCGGAGGGCAGGCCCTCCACCTTCGCGATGCCGTCGCCGGCAACGCTGACCGTTCCGACCTCCTCGCGCGAGGCCGCGTCCGGCTGGTACGACTGGACGAAGTTGTCCAGTGCGTCCCGGATCTCCTCCGGCCGGATCGTGAGCTCCGCCATCTGGGTTCCCTGCTCTCCTTGTTGGGCCTGAAGCTTCTTAGGGGGTCTGGGGGCGACCCCCAGGAATCTTCTGCAAGTTCTGCACGGCCCAACCGGGCCGCTGTCATGCTGTGTACTTAGGTGACGCTGCCGAGGCAGGTCAGCCGGCCAGTCGCCGGCTCGCCTCGTCGAGACGCTGCGCGATCGTGCCGTCGATGACCTCGTCGCCCACCCGCACCGAGATCCCGCCGAGGACCGTCGGGTCCACGTCCAGGTTCAGGTGCATCTGGCGGCCGTAGACCTTCGCCAGAGCGGCGCCGAGGCGCTGCTTCTGCACGTCGGTCAGCGGTACCGCCGAGGTGACCACGGCGACCATGCGGTCCCGGCGCTCCGCGGCGAGCTTGGAGAGGGACTCGAGTCCCGCTTCCAGGCTACGTCCACGCGGCTTGGTCACAAGACGCGTGACGAGCCGCTCGGTGACCGCGTTCGCCTTGCCGCCGAGCAGGCTGCCGAGCAGCTCGCCCTTGGCGGCCGTGGTGGCGGCGCGGTTCGTCAGCGCGGAGCGCAGGTCGGTGCTGGAGGCGACGATCCGGCCGAACCGGAACAGCTCGTCCTCCACGTCGTCCAGCGCGCCGGCCTTCTGCGCGGCCGTGAGGTCGGTGGTGTTCGCCAGCTCCTCCAGCGCGTCCACCAGGTCGCGCGACTGCGACCAGCGGGAGCGGACCATGCCGCTCACCAGGTCGGCGGTCTCGCCGCCGACCTGGCCGCCGAGGAGGCGCCCGGCCAGCTCGGCCTTGGCCTCACCGGGCTGCGACGGGTCGGTGAGGACCCGGCGCAGCGACACCTCGCGGTCGAGCAGCGCGGTGACGGCCGCCAGCTCCCCGGCGAGCTTCGCCACGTCGACGGACGTGTTGTCCATCAGCGCGTCGAGACGCTCGCGCGCGGCAGCCAGTGCCTCGCGGCTCGCTCCGTTCATCGCGTGGCCTCGGCCTTCGAAGCGTCCTCGAGACCCTCGAGGAAGCGGTCGATGGTGCGGCTCTGCCGGGCGTGGTCCTCAAGGGACTCGCCGACGAGCTTGCCGGCCAGGTCGGTGGCGAGCTTGCCCACGTCCTGACGGAGCGCGTGCGCCGCGGCCTTGCGGTCGGCCTCGATCTGGGCGTGGCCGGCAGCGATGATCTCCTCACGCTGCCGCTGGCCTTCCGCCCTCATCTCCTGGATGAGCGCGGTGCCCTGCTCGGTCGCCTCCTGGCGCAGGCGGGCAGCCTCGTGGCGGGCCTCGGCGAGCTGGGCCTTGTACTGCTCCAGCACACTCTGAGCCTCGGTCTGCGCGGCCTCGGCCTTCTCGATACCGCCCTCGATGGCTTCGCGCCGCTCCTCCAGCGTCTTGTTGATACGCGGGAGCAGCTTCGTGGCGAAGACGAAGAAGACGATGGCGAAGGCGATGGCGCCGACGAGCAGCTCGGGGCCCGCGGGTACGAGCGGGTTCTGCTCTTCCTCGGCCGCGAGTGCAACCAGGTTGGCGATCACATCAGTGCCTTTCGTCGATGTGTGTCAGTAATAGGTGCTTACTTACCGAACACGAACGGCATAACGATGCCGATGAGGGCGAGCGCCTCACAGAACGCGAAGCCCAGGATCTGGTTGGCGCGGATCAGGCCGGCGGCCTCGGGCTGACGGGCCATGGCCTGGGTGCCGTTACCGAAGATGATGCCGACGCCGACGCCGGGGCCGATGGCCGCGAGGCCGTAGCCGATCGAGCCGAGCGAGCCGGTGACTTCGGAGGCAGCGAGGATCTGGGACATGCCAGTTCTTCCTTCTCTTTCATGGACCGGTGGGGGTTGGCCACCGGACGACTGGGGGTTTGCGGGGCGGGCCCAGGACTCAGTGGTGCTCGGCCACAGCGCCCTGGATGTACGAGCAGGCCAGCAGCACGAAGACGTACGCCTGGACGGCCTGCACGAAAAGCTCGAAGAGGATCATGACGATGGTCATGACGAACGAGACACCGGCGGCCGGGATCATGTAGCTGTTCATCAGGTACCAGGAGGCAACCGTGAACATGACCAGCATCAGGTGACCGGCGAACATGTTGGCGAACAGTCGCACCGCGTGCGTGAACGGCCGGACGAACAGGTTCGAGAGGAACTCGATGACCATCACGAGCGGCAGGACCGCGCCGAGCGACTTGTCGTAGCCGGTGATGTTCTTCAGACCGCCGACGAAGCCGTGACGCTTGAACGTCAGGCCCACCCAGACGACCCACACGAGGCCGGCGAGGACCATCGGGAAGGCGATGACCGAGGACACCGGGAACTGGGCCAGCGGGATCACGGACCAGATGTTCATGATCCAGATGAAGAAGAACAGCGAGACCATCAGGGGGACGTACTTCTCGCCCTCCTTCTTGCCCAGCGTCTCGTACACGATGTTCTTGCGTACGAAGTCGTAGCCGGCCTCGCCGGCCATCTGGAGCTTGCCCGGGACCACCTTGGCCCTGCCGAAAGCCGCCCAGAAGAAGCTGCTGACGAGCACCGTGGTGACGAGCGCGAGCAGCATCACCTTGTTGAACTCATAGCCGCCGACGGTGAAGAGCGGCTTGAAGAGGAAGGAGTTCAGGCCCGGAGCCGGAAAGCCACAGCCGTTGTCAGACAGGATGCGGCAGTTCCAGTCGAAGGCGAGCTGGGTCTGGTCAGCACTCACCGCGGGCTCCTTCAGCGTGGCGCATAGGTACGGCAACCTCGTTGTGTCGGCGCGGCGCACAGCCGCGGTTCGGCACTGGACTGGTGTTACGGATGATGGGGCGGCGGTCGGGCATCAAGCCTCGCGATCGAGCAGGCGTCAGCTCAGATGCCCGCGCCCGCAGTGCCGCAGTTGGCACCGGACGATAGCAGGGTCTCGAACTCGCATTTATTCCGCCCCTACCTTTCACGACGAAGACCCGGATTTCGTGGGCTTCTGAGCCTCCGAATCCGGCTCGACGTAAAGGATCTTGGCCTTCATGTGCGCACGTGCCTGCATGCCGATCCAGACGAGGGTCAGCGCGATGAGCGTGGCGGCGAATGCCTTGGGGTTGAACAGCGTCGTGTCCTTGAAGACCGCGACGAAGATGAAGAGCAGCAGCAACTGAGCCGTGTACAGCATCAGCCCCATGGCCTGGAACAGGTGGGGCAGGTTCTTTGCCGTGCGTTCCAGGATGAGCAGCCCGATACCCATGAAGCCGATGACCACGACCGTCGCGATGACGGCGCCGATGGCCCCCTTGCCGCCCGCGACCCCAGCGCTGACGGCGACGGCGATCGCGCCGGCGGCAGCGGTGGGAAGGGCGGTCCGAAGGAGGGTGCGGGCGTCGTTGGACGGCATGGCGGCAGCTCCGCTTACTGGGTGGGGGCAGGGTGTCGTCATGGACGAGCGTAGGCCCCGGCCGAGGGGATCCCTCGGGCCAATGGGCCGTCGCACTACGGTCCTTCGGCTCTGTTGCCGGGTCTCGTGAACCGTATCACAAACTATTTGATGAGGTCTTTACCATGATGGTGTGCTGCCCGTCACACATGAGAGTGAACGCGCGCGCATGTGCAGAGCGAGCGGCAACTTGTCTGGTATTGGGGCTCGGTGCGGCAATTCGTCAGCGTGACGCGCCGGTCTTCCGCCGGTCGGGGAAGCGCGAACGGGGGCCGATGGCGGTCGCCCCGTTGACGCCGGAGACGCCCGCGCCGACCGGTGTGCGCTCCTCCTCGGCCTCGTCCCACTCCTCGGTGCCCTCCGCGCCCGCGGCCGCCGTCGCGAGCCGCGTACGGCGCCGGTAGCGCGGCGGGACGAACGCCTCGGCCCAGCGCGGGGCGCGCGGGGTGAAGCGCGGGAGCAGCAGCAGGACCAGACCGACCGCGCTCAGCGCGACGATCACGAAGACGATCCACATCGACGCCGAGTGCACCGAGTACGCCAGCGTCCCGAAGGCGATCAGGGCCGCCCAGAAGTACATGATCAGCACGGCCCGGCTGTGCGAGTGGCCGATCTCCAGGAGCCGGTGGTGCAGATGGCCGCGGTCGGCGGCGAACGGCGACTGGCCCTTCCAGGTGCGCCGCACGATCGCCAGCACCAGGTCGGCCATCGGGATCGCGATGATGGTCAGCGGCATCAGCAGCGGGATGAACACCGGGAGCATCGCGTGGGTGGCCTCGCGCTCGCTGCCGCTGAGGCTGAGGTTCATCCGCAGCGCGTCCGGGTCGACCTGGCCGGTGATGGAGATGGCGCCGGCCGCGAGGACGAGCCCGATCAGCATCGAGCCCGAGTCGCCCATGAAGATCCGCGCCGGGTGCATGTTGTGCGGCAGGAAGCCCAGGCACATGCCCATCAGGATGGCGGCGAAGAGGGTGGCCGGGGCCGCGGCCTCGATGCCGTACCCGAACCAGATCCGGTACGCGTACATGAAGAACGCCGCGGCGGCGATGCAGACCATGCCCGCGGCGAGGCCGTCCAGGCCGTCCACGAAGTTCACCGCGTTGATGGTGATCACCACCAGGGCGACCGTCAGCAGCGTGCCCTGCCAGGAGGTGAGCGAGACCGCGCCGACGCCCGGGATCGGCAGCCACAGGATCGTCAGACCCTGCACGACCATCACACCGGCGGCGATCATCTGACCGCCCAGCTTGATCAGGGCGTCGATCTCGAACTTGTCGTCCAGGACGCCGATGATCCAGATCAGGGCCGCGCCCGAGAGCAGCGCGCGCGGTTCGTTGGAGCGCTCGAAGACGCCGTTGAGGCTGTCGAGGTGGTCGGCGACGAGCAGGCCCGCGCACAGCCCGCCGAACATGGCGATGCCGCCGAGCCGCGGCGTCGGTTCGCGGTGCACGTCCCGGGCACGGATCTCCGGCATCGCGCCGGTCGCGATGGCGAACTTCCGCACCGGCCCGGTGAGCAGGTAGGTCACCGCGGCCGTGACGCAGAGCGTCAGCAGGTATTCACGCACGGGCTGCCCCAGAGGTATCGCTGGCCATCTCAGCCCCACACACTAGCTTCGCGCCCACATGGTTGAGGACATGCGGGTACACGAGATGGTTGCAGTCAACCCCATCCAGTGGGGATATCAACCCCATCTAGTGCGGATACGGGGGAAATCTTCCCGCGAGCTCCCGCACTTCGGCACGGATGTCGGCATGCGCCCCACCGCCCGCCCCACCGCCCGCCTCGGCGGCCCCGCGCAGCGCAGCCGAGAACAGCACCGCGATCCTCGCCATCTCCGCCTCGCCCATCCCCTGGGTGGTCAGCGCGGCCGTACCGAGCCGGATGCCGCGCGCTTCGTCGTACGGCAGGGCGCAGGTGTCCAGGACGAGCCCGGCGCCCGCCAGACGGCCCCTGGCGGCCCTTCCGTCGGCCCCCAGCGGAGCGGGGTCGGCCAGGATGATGTGGGTGTCGGTGCCGCCGGTCACCACGCCGAACCCCTCGGCGGCCAGCCCGGCCGCGAGCACGCGCGCGTTGGCGACCACCTGATGGGCGTACCCCGTGAACCCCGGGGTCGCCGCCTCCCCGAACGCGACCGCCTTGGCGGCGATGGTGTGCATCTGGGCGCCGCCCTGGGTGAACGGGAAGACCGCCCGGTCGATCCGGGCCGCCAGCTCCCCGCCGCACAGCAGCAGACCGCCGCGGGGGCCGCGCAGCACCTTGTGGGTGGTCGCGCAGACCACGTCGGCGTACGGGACGGGGCTGGGCGCCGCTCCCCCGGCCACCAGGCCCATGGGGTGCGCCGCGTCCGCGATGAGGTAGGCGCCCACCGAGTCGGCGATCTCGCGGAACGCCTCGTAGTCGGGGTGGCGCGGGTAGCAGATCGAGCCGCAGACGATCGCCTTCGGGCGGCGGCGCTCGGCGAGGGCCGCGACCTCCTCGTAGTCGATGAGGCCGCTCTCCGGGTCGACGCCGTAGCCGACGAAGTCGAACCACCGGCCGGAGAAGTTGGCGGGCGAGCCGTGGGTGAGGTGTCCCCCGTACGGGAGCCCCATGGCCAGCACCGTGTCCCCCGGGCGCAGCAGCGCCGCGTAGGCCGCGAGCACGGCCGAGGAGCCGGAGTGCGGCTGTACGTTGGCGTGCTCGGCGCCGAAGAGCGCCCTGGCCCGGTCCACGGCGATCCGCTCGGCCACGTCCACGACCTCGCAGCCGCCGTGGTGGCGGGCGCCGGGGTAGCCCTCGGCGTACTTGTTGCTGAGCGGGGAGCCGAGCGCCGCGAGCACGGCGGGCGAGGTGAAGTTCTCGGCGGCGATGAGCTGGAGCGAGGTGGCCTGCCGCCGCGTCTCGCCGAGCAGCACGTCGGCGATCTCGGGATCTTGGCGCCGCAGGGCGTCGAGCGCCCCCTCGGGGGCGGTGGCGCGGGCAGCGGACACGGCTGCGGTGGTGACCGTCATCGGGGTCTCCGGGCCTGACAGGGGGTGGTGTGAGGCGTCAGATCCAATGTAGGCCGACGCGCGCACCGGCGCCCGACGGATTCCCGTCAGTGGATTCGCGTCAGTGCGGCGCGCGCACACCCGTCAGGGCCGTCACGACCGGTTCCAGGGCCGTATTGATCTCGTCGCCGATCGAGCGGAAGAACGTGATCGGGGCGCCGTACGGGTCGTTGACCTCGTCCGCCTCCGCGCTCGGGGCCAGCAGCCAGCCGCGCAGCGCCGCGGCCGCGCGGACCAGGGCGCGGGCGCGCTCGACCATGCCCTCCTGCGAGGCGTCCGGCAGGGTGGTGGGGTCTATGGCGCGGACCAGGCGGGTGAACTCCTTCAGGGTGAAGGTGCGCAGGCCCGCCGAGTGGCCCATGGAGATGACCTGGGCGCGGTGGTCGCGGGTGGCGGTGAGGACCAGGTCCGCGGTGATGACGTGTTCGTCCAGGAGCTCGCGCCCCGTGAAGCCGGAGGCGTCCGCGCCGAAGTCCGCCAGGACCGCTGCCGCGTTGGCCTCCATCGGGGCGCCCTCGTGGCCCCAGGTACCCGCGCTCTCCACGATCAGACCGCCCGTGAAGGGGTCGCCGAGGCGATCGGTCAGGGCATGCCGGGTCAGCCGCTCGGTGATGGGCGAGCGGCACACGTTGCCGGTGCTGACGTGGAGGATGCGGAAGGTGGTGCCGGTGAGCCCGGTGCCTATGCCACGCCCCGTCTCAGGGGCTGTCAATTCGCCACCTCGAGGTCGGGTACCACCTTGCGCAGCTCGTCGGCGTCGAGCGCGCCCGCGCGCAGCAGCACCGGCACCTTGCCCGTGACGTCGACGATCGACGACGGGACGATGCCCGGGGTGGGGCCGCCGTCCAGGTACACCGACACGGCGTCGCCCAGCATCCCCTGCGCGGCGTCGCAGTCCTCGGGCGAGGGGTGCCCGGTGAGGTTGGCGGAGGAGACGGCCATCGGGCCGACCTCGGTGAGCAGCTCGATGGCGACCGGGTGCAGCGGCATCCGGATCGCGACCGTGCCCCGGGTGTCGCCCAGGTCCCACTGGAGGGACGGCTGGTGCTTGGCGACCAGCGTCAGGGCGCCCGGCCAGAACGCGTCGACGAGCTCCCACGCCTGCTCGGTGAAGTCCGTGACCAGGCCGTGCAGCGTGTTCGGGGACCCGATCAGGACGGGGGTGGGCATATTGCGGCCGCGGCCCTTGGCGTCCAGCAGGGAAGCGACGGCCTCGGAGCTGAACGCGTCGGCGCCGATGCCGTAGACGGTGTCCGTCGGGAGGACGACGAGCTCACCGCGGCGCACTGCGGAGGCGGCCTCGCGCAGACCGGTCGTGCGGTCGGTCGCGTCGTTGCAGTCGTATCGCCGAGCCATTTACGGGGCCTCCTCGTACACGTACGCGGTCTTGAAGCGGTTGGGGGTGACGGCGGTCACGGCAGGGCCTTGCGGGCCGTGGCGAAGCGCGGACGGTTGTTCAGGTCGGGGTGGTCGGCCGCGTCCGCCCAGCCGGCCTCCTCGTTGAAGATCCAGGGCACCTGGCCGCCCTGCGTGTCGGCGTGCTCGATCACGACGAGGCCGCCGGGCCGCAGCAGCCGGTGGGCGGTGCGCTCGATGCCCCGGATCGTGTCGAGGCCGTCCTCGCCGGAGAAGAGGGCGAGCTCGGGGTCGTGGTCCCGGGCCTCGGGGGCGACGTACTCCCACTCGGTGAGCGGGATGTACGGCGGGTTGGAGATGACCAGGTCGACCTGGCCGTCCAGCTCGGGCAGCGCGGTCAGGGCGTCGCCCTGGTGCAGCACGACGCGCGAGCCCTCGACGTTCTTGCGGGTCCAGTTGAGCGCGTCCTCGGACAGCTCCACGGCGTGCACCCGCGAGCGGGGCACCTCCTGGGCCATGGCGAGGGCGATCGCGCCGGAGCCGGTGCACAGGTCGACGATGAGCGGCTCGACCACGTCCATGGCGCGCACGGCGTCTATGGCCCAGCCGACGACCGACTCGGTCTCGGGGCGCGGCACGAAGACGCCGGGGCCGACCTGGAGCTCCAGATAGCGGAAGAACGCCCGCCCGGTGATGTGCTGGAGCGGCTCGCGCGCCTCACGACGGGCGATCGCCTCCCAGTACCGGGCGTCGAAGTCGGCGTCCTTGACCAGGTGCAGCTCTCCCCGCTTGACGCCGTGGATGTGCGCGGCGAGCTCCTCCGCGTCGAAGCGCGGCGAGGGCACGCCGGCGTCGGCCAGCCGCTGGGTGGCCTGGGCCACCTCCGCGAGCAGCACACTGCGGGGGCCTGGGGTTCGCCCCCCAGAATGTTGCGGCACGCTGGTCCTCCGGGCTGCAATGGGCCTCCCCCGCCCGGTCGTGCGGCGGGGGAAGTGCCGGGTGTCTTACGGGTGTCAGCTCGCCGCGGCGAGCTTGGCGGCGGAGTCGGCGTCGACGCACGCCTGGATCATCGCGTCCAGGTCGCCGTCGAGCACCTGGTCCAAGTTGTACGCCTTGAAGCCGACTCGGTGGTCCGAGATGCGGTTCTCCGGGAAGTTGTACGTGCGGATCTTCTCGGAGCGGTCCACGGTACGCACCTGGCTGCGCCGGGCGTCGGCGGCCTCCGCCTCGGCCTTCTCCTGGGCGGCGGCGAGCAGCCGGGAGCGCAGGATGCGCATGGCCTGCTCCTTGTTCTGGAGCTGGCTCTTCTCGTTCTGGCAGGAGGCGACCACACCGGTCGGGACGTGCGTGATGCGCACGGCCGAGTCGGTGGTGTTGACGGACTGGCCGCCGGGGCCCGACGAGCGGTACACGTCGATGCGCAGGTCGTTCATGTTGATCTCGACGTCGACCTCCTCGGCCTCGGGCGTGACGAGCACGCCGGCGGCGGAGGTGTGGATGCGGCCCTGCGACTCGGTGGCGGGCACGCGCTGCACGCGGTGCACCCCGCCCTCGTACTTCAGCCGCGCCCAGACGCCCTGGCCGGGCTCGGTGGCGCCGTTGCCGCCCTTGGTCTTCACCGCGACCTGGACGTCCTTGTAGCCGCCCAGCTCGGACTCGGTGGCGTCGATGATCTCGGTCTTCCAGCCGACGCGCTCGGCGTACCGCAGATACATCCGCAGCAGGTCGCCGGCGAACAGGGCCGACTCGTCGCCGCCCGCGCCCGCCTTGATCTCCAGGAGGACGTCCTTGTCGTCGCTGGGGTCGCGCGGGACCAGGAGCAGCCGCAGCTTCTCCGTCAGCTCCTCGCGCTGCTTCTCCAGCTCCTTGACCTCGGCCGCGAAGTCGGGGTCGTCCGCCGCGAACTCCTTGGCCGTCTCGATGTCCTCGCCCGTCTGCTTCCAGGAGCGGTACGTCCCGACGATCGGCGTCAGCTCGGCGTAGCGCTTGTTGAGCTTGCGCGCGTTCGCCTGGTCGGCGTGGACCGAAGGGTCGGCGAGCTTCTTCTCCAGACCGGCGTGTTCGCCGATCAGTTCCTCGACCGCCTCGAACATCGGGGGCTCCTGAGTAATCGTTGAGTGGCTGCGGCAGACGGCAAAGCGCCGGTCCCAGCCGCCCCGCACGGGGACGGCCGAAGACCGGCGCAGTGGCTCGCTACTTCTTGGCGGCAGCAGCCTTGCCGAAGCGGGCCTCGAAGCGGGCCACGCGGCCACCGGTGTCGAGGATCTTCTGCTTGCCCGTGTAGAACGGGTGGCACTCGGAGCAGACCTCGGCACGGATGGTGCCCTCGGCCAGGGTGCTACGGGTGGTGAACGACGCGCCACAGGTGCAGCTGACCTGCGTCTCGACGTACTCGGGGTGGATGTCGCGCTTCAAGGTGTCTCCTAGTTCAGGGAGGGCTCCGGGTCGTCCGCGCGGGAATGCGCACACGTGAACCGGGGCCGACGTACCAGTCTGCCAGGACTGGCCGTATCTCCCAAAACCGGGGTCTGCCCCGATCTATTCCACGGCCCGTCCCGCTCGGCGAAACCGCAGGTCAGCCGGTTGTGACCACGGCGCCCGCGTCACCCTTGTCGCCCGCCGAGTCCTTGGTGGCGGAGGCCGGGATCGGCTGGTCCCTCAGCAGGGCGTCCCAGACCTGCCTGGACTGGGCCTGCTGGGGCAGTACGCGGTTGAGGTCGGCCGGGTCGTACATCACCGGCAGGGTGACCATGTGGACGTCGTCGGCGCCCAGGCCCTTGAGCCCGTTGCCGAAGCCGATCAGCTTGTTGATCGAGTTCAGGTCGGAGTCGGTGGTGATCGCCTTGGTGGCGGCGTCCGCGAGCCCGTACAGCTTGGTCGGGCTGGTGAAGACGCCCACGCCCTTGACCCGCTCGATCAGCGCCTTGATGAAAGCCTGCTGGAGCTGGATGCGGCCGAGGTCCGAGCCGTCGCCGACGCCGTGCCGGGTGCGCACCAGGCCGAGCGCCTGCTCGCCGTTGAGGGTGTGCTTCCCGGCCGGCAGGTCCAGATGGCTCTTGGTGTCCTTGATCGGCTTCGCGGTGGTGACGGGCACCCCGCCAAGCTGGTCGATGAGCTTCTTGAAGCCGGTGAAGTCGACCTCGATGTAGTGGTCCATCCGGATGCCGGACATCTGCTCGACCGTCTTGACCGCACAGGCCGGGCCGCCGACCTCGTACGCGGTGTTGAACATCTGGCGCTTGCCGCCCGGGTCGGTCTTGCCGTCCGTGGTGGCGCAGGACGGCCGGGTGACCAGGGTGTCGCGCGGGATGGAGACGACGCTGGCGCTCTTGTGGCCCTCGTAGACGTGGACGACCATCGCGGTGTCGGAGCGGGCACCGCCGTCGTCCTTGCCGTACTCCTTGTTGGCGCCGGCCCGGGAGTCGGAGCCCAGGACGAGGATGTCCATGGAGCCGTTGTCGACGTCCTGGGGGCGGTCGGTGCCGAGCTGGGCGTTGATGTCGACGCCCTTGATGTTGCCGTTCAGCTTGAAGTAGACGTACCCGAGGCCGGCCCCGCCGGCCAGCACGACGCCCGCCGCGGACCAGGCCGCTATCTTCACGGCGCGGCGGCGCGTGGTGGGGCGCTTGCGGCGCCGTCCCCGGCCACCGCCGGTTATTCGGGCGCTGCCGCTCTCGCTCTGCTCGGCCATGTTCTCCTCAGTCCTCGCTGCCGCTCCTGGTACCCCCCGCCGTGTCTGTCAGGCACGGTTTGTCGACACTTGTCAGACGGAGAAGCACCAAGAAGGGTTGCACAGGGTTCTAAGAACGCCTTAAGAACGCCCTGGGCCTGTGGTGAAGCTCTCGTACGGCCAGCAGGGCCTCGTACGTACGGAGAACGCCCCCGGCACCGAGGTGCCGGGGGCGTTCTCGCAGGCTGTGGCGGTGACGTCAGTCGTTGCCGTTGCCCGGGGTCGTCTTCTGGATCTGGAGCAGGAACTCGGCGTTCGACTTCGTCTGCTTCATCTTGTCCAGGAGCAGCTCGATCGCCTGCTGCTGGTCGAGCGCGTGCAGCACCCGGCGCAGCTTCCAGGTGACGGCGAGCTCGTCGCTGCCGAGCAGGATCTCTTCCTTGCGGGTGCCGGACGCGTCCACGTCCACCGCCGGGAAGATGCGCTTGTCGGCGAGCTTGCGGTCGAGCTTGAGCTCCATGTTGCCGGTGCCCTTGAACTCCTCGAAGATCACCTCGTCCATGCGCGAGCCGGTCTCGACGAGCGCGGTGGCCAGGATGGTCAGCGAGCCGCCGTCCTCGATGTTGCGCGCGGCACCGAAGAAGCGCTTCGGCGGGTACAGCGCGGTCGAGTCGACACCACCGGACAGGATGCGGCCGGAGGCCGGGGCCGCCAGGTTGTACGCACGGCCCAGACGGGTGATCGAGTCGAGCAGCACGACCACGTCGTGACCCAGCTCCACCAGACGCTTGGCACGCTCGATGGCGAGCTCGGCGACCGTGGTGTGGTCCTCGGCCGGGCGGTCGAAGGTCGAGGAGATGACCTCGCCCTTCACCGACCGCTGCATGTCGGTGACCTCTTCCGGACGCTCGTCGACCAGGACGACCATCAGGTGGCACTCGGGGTTGTTGGTGGTGATCGCGTTGGCGATCGCCTGCATGATCATGGTCTTGCCGGTCTTCGGCGGGGCCACGATCAGGCCTCGCTGGCCCTTGCCGATCGGCGACACGAGGTCGATGATCCGCGTGGTCAGCACGCCCGCGTCGGTCTCCAGACGGAGGCGGTCCTGCGGGTAGAGCGGGGTCAGCTTGTTGAACTCGGGACGGCCCCGGCCGGAGTCGGCCGCCATGCCGTTCGCCGAGTCCAGGCGGACCAGCGCGTTGAACTTCTCGCGGCGCTCGCCCTCCTTCGGCTGCCGCACGGCGCCGGTGACGTGGTCACCCTTGCGCAGACCGTTCTTGCGGACCTGGGCCAGCGACACGTACACGTCGTTCGGGCCCGGCAGGTAGCCGGAGGTCCGGATGAACGCGTAGTTGTCGAGGATGTCCAGGATGCCCGCGACGGGGATCAGCACATCGTCGTCGTTGACCTGCGGCTCGGCGCCGAACTCGTCACGGCCACCGCGGCGGCCGCGGCGGTCCCGGTAACGGCCACGGCGGCCGCGGCGGCCCTCGTCGTCGTAACTGTCGTCCTGGGGACCGTTGTTCTGCTGGCCCTGGCCGCCCTGGCGCTGCTGGCGCTGGCCGCCCTGGCCCTGCTGGTCGTCGCCCTTGCCGCGGCGCTCGCCCCGCTCGCCGCGGTCACGGTCGCCGCGCTGGCGGCCCTGGCGGTCGCCCCGCTCGCCACCGCGCTCGCCACGCTCGCCGCGGTCCCGGCGCTCGCGCCGGCCCTCGGCGCCGTCGACGGCCTCGGCGGCCTTGGCGTCCGGCTGGGCGTCGGTCTTCTGCTCGGCCCGGACGTCCGCCTTGGCCTCGGCCTTGGCGGTCTGCGGCTCGGCGACGGCGGTCGCGCTCTCCGGCGATCCGGCGGCCGCGGTGGCACGCCGGCGACGGCGCTCGCCCGCGGGCTGGTCGTCGGAGGCCGGCTGGCCGGGGATCTCGATCTGCTGCTGGGCGGCAGGCTTCTCGGCGGCCTCGTCACCCGTACGGGCCTTGGAGGTGGCGCGGCGCTTGGGCTTGGTCTCGGCCGCGTCGGCGCCCTTGGCCGGGGCGGCGGAGCCGGAACCGGACTGCGCCTCCTTGATGACCTCGATCAGCTGGCTCTTGCGCATCCGCGCGGTGCCCCTGATGCCGAGGCCGGACGCGACCTGCTGCAGCTCGGCCAGGACCATGCCGTCGAGGCCGGTGCCGGAGCGGCGGCGCCGTGAGGTGGTGCCCGAGGCAGCACCTGCGGCGGGCGCGGCGTCGCCGACAGAAGTGTCGGCAGTCACGCCCATCAGATCGGTGGTGTCGCTCACGAAGGGTCCTTCCCTGGAGCGGACGTCGGCCTGTCTGGCTCGGCGACCGGTTGTGCTGTCCGAACATGGCCCGTGACCTGGGGTCACTGACCGTGCCGGGGCGGTGGTCCGCCGCGTACGGCGGAGAGATAAACGTGCGTGGGGTCCGGCCCGAGTTCCCCTACTCGGCCCCCTGAGGAAAAGCGGGGGGTGTCGTGCCGGTTCCGGAGCGTGCTCGGAAACTGCTCAGGCAGGCTGCGCTGGCGGTTTGGGAGGCTCCCGGAAGAAAGGCGGTCCCTGAAGGGGACACGAAGCACCGCGCCACAATGACGACCGATGCAGACTTGAGGTTAACACTACCGGATCCAACAAACATTCCCCCTCTCATCACCGGCAAGCCGCGCGTCCCGCCCTGACGCCCCTATGACCGCGATGGCCTAGGACCCCAGGGGCAGGACGCTCGCGCCCGAGGCGTCGAGGCGGAGCCGGTTCGCGGCCCACCCGTCGCCCGCCAGCCGTGCGACCTTGTCGGCCGCACCGTCCTCGACCAGCGCCAGGACCGTGGGCCCCGCGCCGGAGATGACTGCGGGGACGCCGTCCGCCCGCAGCCGGTTGACCAGCGCCACACTCTCGGGCATCGCCGGTGCCCGGTATTCCTGGTGGAGCCGGTCCTCGGTGGCCGGGAGCAGCAGCTCGGGGCGCCTGGTCAGCGCCTCCACGAGCAGTGCCGCACGCCCGGCGTTGGCCGCCGCGTCCCCGTGCGGGACGGTGCGCGGCAGCAGTCCCCGCGCGGTCTCCGTCAGCACCGGCTTGCCGGGCACGAAGACCACCGGAACGACGGAATCCGCAGGGTCCATCCTGATGGCCCGCGCGGCTCCGCCCTCCATCCAGGAGAGCGTGAACCCGCCGAGCAGACAGGCCGCGACGTTGTCCGGGTGGCCCTCGATCTCGGTGGCCAGCTCAAGGAGCGCCGCGTCGTCGAGCCGGGCGTCGCCGCCTATGGTCACCGCGCGCGCCGCGACGATGCCGGCGCAGATGGCGGCCGACGAGGAGCCCAGGCCGCGGCCGTGCGGGATGCGGTTGGCGCAGACGACCTCCAGGCCGCGCGGCTGCCCGCCGAGCAGGTCGAACGCGGTGCGCAGCGACCGTACGAGGAGGTGGCTCTCGTCGCGGGGCAGCGTCTCGGCGCCCTCGCCCGCGATGTCGATGTGCAGGCCGGAGTCGGCGACGCGGACGACCACGTCGTCGTACAGCCCCAGTGACAGGCCCAGGGAGTCGAAACCCGGGCCGAGGTTGGCACTGGTGGCGGGGACGCGCACCCGTACGGCGGCGGCGCGGAATGCGGGACCGGCCATCGCTCTGATGACTCTCCTTGTGAGACTGCTGCGAGATTTTCGAAGAGGTACCCAAGACCCGACGGCCACGGGGGCAACTGCACCGCGGCATATGCGGCGGGGTGGGTTGGGTACAGCCTATCGAAGGAAGGTTCAGTGGCGACATAGGGCGCACAGGAGGCGCACGATGCGTGTCGCGAGCCCCCTGCGCCCCTACGTGCCGAGTTGCACGGCGTTGTACGGGTTTTGGCTACGCCAGACCGAGGCGCTCGGCCGCGGCCGCCGCGTCCACCGGGACCGTGACCGGCTGCGGAGCGCCCGCGACGGCCCAGTCCGGGTCCTTCAGGCCGTTGCCGGTGACCGTGCACACGATCTTCTGGCCGGGGTCGACCAGACCCTGTTCGGCGGCCTTGAGCAGACCGGCGACCGAGGCGGCGGAGGCGGGCTCCACGAAGACGCCCTCCTGGGCGGCGAGCAGCCGGTAGGCCCGCAGGATCTCACGGTCCGTCACCTCGTCGATGAGACCGCCCGATTCATCGCGCGCGGCCTCCGCGAACTGCCAGGACGCGGGGTTGCCGATGCGAATCGCGGTGGCGATCGTCGACGGGTCCTTGACCACCTCGCCGCGCACGATCGGCGCCGAGCCGGAGGCCTGGAAGCCCCACATCCGGGGGGTGTGCGTGGCCAGCTTGTCGGCCGCGTACTCCCGGTAACCGCGCCAGTACGCCGTGATGTTGCCGGCGTTGCCGACGGGAAGCACATGGATGTCGGGCGCGTCGCCGAGCATGTCCACGATCTCGAACGCGGCGGTCTTCTGGCCCTCGATGCGGACCGGGTTGACCGAATTGACCAGCGCCACCGGGTAGTTGTCGGAGAGCCCGCGCGCCAGCGTCAGGCAGTCGTCGAAGTTCCCGTCCACCTGGAGGATCCTCGCGCCGTGCACCAGCGCCTGGCCCATCTTGCCGAGCGCGATCTTGCCCTGCGGCACCAGCACGGCGCAGACCATCCCGGCCCGTACCGCGTAGGCGGCCGCGGAGGCGGAGGTGTTGCCGGTGGAGGCGCAGATGACCGCCTTCGCGCCCTCCTCCTTCGCCCGGGTGATCGCCATCGTCATCCCGCGGTCCTTGAAGGACCCGGTCGGGTTGGCACCCTCGACCTTGAGGTGGACCTCGCAGCCCGTGCGCTCGGAGAGCACCTGCGCGGGCACGAGCGGCGTGCCGCCCTCGCGGAGGGTGACGACCGGGGTCGTAGCGGAGACGGGGAGCCGGTCCCGGTACTCCTCGATGATTCCGCGCCACTGGTGGGTCATTGCTCGTTACTCCCCTTCAACACGCATGATGCTGGCGACACCCCGCACGGTGTCGAGCCCCCGCAGCACGTCCACGGTCCCGGTGAGGGCCGCGTCGGCCGCGCGGTGGGTGACGACGACGAGGGAGGCCTCACCGTCCTTGCCTTGCTGGCGCACGGTGTCGATGCTCACCCCGTGCTCGGCGAAGACGGTGGCCACCTGGGCGAGCACACCCGGCTTGTCGGCCACGTCGAGGCTGATGTGATAGCGCGTCACCACGTCGCCCATGGGGCTCACGGGCAGCTGGGTGTACGCGGACTCACCGGGGCCGGTGGACTCGGCGAGCTTGTTGCGGCAGACCGCGACCAGGTCGCCCAGGACCGCGGAGGCGGTCGGCGCGCCGCCCGCGCCGGGCCCGTAGAACATCAGCTGTCCGGCGGCCTCGGCCTCGACGAAGACGGCGTTGTACGCGCCGCGCACGGAGGCCAGCGGATGGTCGAGCGGGATCATCGCCGGGTGCACCCGCGCGGTGACGGACCCGCCGTCGGCGGCACGCTCGCAGATGGCGAGCAGCTTGATGGTGCAGCCCATCTCCTTCGCCGAGGCGAAGTCGGCGGCGGTGACCTCGGTCATGCCCTCGCGGTACACGTCGTCGAGCCGGACCCGGGTGTGGAAGGCGATCCCGGCGAGGATGGCGGCCTTGGCGGCGGCGTCGAAGCCCTCGACGTCGGCGGTCGGGTCGGCCTCCGCGTACCCCAGGGCGGTGGCCTCGTCGAGCGCCTCCTGGTACCCGGCGCCGGTGGAGTCCATCTTGTCGAGGATGAAGTTGGTCGTGCCGTTGACGATGCCGAGCACCCGGTTGACCTTGTCACCGGCGAGCGACTCGCGCAGCGGCCGGATCAGCGGGATGGCACCGGCGACGGCGGCCTCGTAGTACAGGTCCCGCCCGTGCTCGGTGGCGGCGGCGTGCAGCGCGGCGCCGTCCTGGGCGAGCAGCGCCTTGTTGGCGGAGACGACGGAGGCGCCGTGCTCGAAAGCCGTGGTGATGAGCGTACGAGCGGGCTCGATGCCGCCGATGACCTCGATGATGACGTCGATGTCGCCGCGTTTGACGAGGGCGGTGGCGTCGGTGGTGACGAGGTCGGGGTCGATGCCCTCGCGCACCTTCGAGGGCCGGCGCACGGCGACACCGGCGAGCTCCACGGGCGCGCCGATGCGCGCCGTGAGGTCGTCGGCGTGCGTCGTCATGATGCGCGCCACCTCTGAGCCGACCACTCCACAGCCCAGCAGCGCCACCTTCAGCGGACGCGTACGCATCATCCGACCTCGTTTCCTTCTACCAGCTTGAATGCCAACCAGTCTCACTCACCGGACGGAGGTTTCTGCCCTCCGTCCGGATCCTGAGACACATATTCCACTATTTATTCATCGATCTATTCATTTATTCATCATCCGACGTCGAGCCGCAGGAGATCTTCCTCGGTCTCGCGCCGCACGATGACGCGCGCCTCGCCGTCGCGGACGGCCACGACGGGCGGCCGCAGGGCGTGGTTGTAGTTGCTGGCCATGGAGCGGCAGTACGCCCCGGTGGCGGGCACCGCGATGAGGTCGCCGGGCGCCAGGTCGGCGGGCAGGAACGCGTCCCGTACGACGATGTCGCCGCTCTCGCAGTGCTTGCCCACGACCCGTACCAGCATCGGCTCGGCGTCGGAGGTGCGCGAGACGAGGGAGACGGAGTACTCGGCGTCGTAGAGGGCGGTCCGGATGTTGTCGGACATGCCGCCATCGACGCTCACATAGGTCCGCAGCCCGTCCAGCGGCTTGATGGTCCCGACCTCGTACAGCGTGAAGGCGCTGGGCCCGACGATCGCGCGCCCCGGCTCGACGGAGATGCGCGGCGTACGCAGCCCGGCGGCCTCGCACTCGCGGGTGACGATCTCGTTGAGCGCCTTGGCGATCTCGTGCGGCTCGCGGGGGTCGTCGTCGGAGGTGTACGCGATGCCGAGCCCGCCGCCGAGGTCGATCTCGGGCAGCTCGACGCCGTGCTCGTCGCGCACGTCGGCGAGCAGCTGCACGACCCGCCGGGCGGAGACCTCGAACCCCGCCATGTCGAAGATCTGGGACCCGATGTGGGAGTGGATCCCGATGAGCTCCAGCCCGTCGAGCTTCAGCGCCCGCCGAACGGCCTCGGCGGCCTGCCCCCCGGCCAGCGCGATGCCGAACTTCTGGTCTTCGTGGGCGGTGGCGATGAACTCATGGGTGTGCGCCTCGACGCCGACGGTCACCCGGATCTGGACGCGCTGGCGCTTGCCGAGGCTCTGGGCGATGTGGGCGACGCGGACGATCTCCTGGAAGGAGTCCAGAACAATCCGCCCGACCCCGACCTCGACAGCCCGCCGGATCTCCCCCTCCGACTTGTTGTTGCCGTGGAAGGCGATGCGCTCGGCGGGCATTCCGGCCGAGAGGGCGGTGGCGAGCTCGGTGCCGGAGCAGACGTCGAGGTTGAGCCCTTCTTCGTGGAGCCACCGGACGATGGCGCGGGAGAGAAAAGCCTTCCCGGCGTAGAAGACGTCAGCATCCTTGCCGAAGGCGTCGGCCCAGGCGCGGCAGCGGGAGCGGAAGTCGGCTTCGTCGAGGAAGTACGCGGGGGTCCCGAACTCCTCGGCGAGCGAGGCGACATCGAGTCCGGCGACGGTCGCGAGCCCGTCGGCGTTGCGCCCGACGGTCTGCGACCAGACCTTCGGGTCGAGGAAGTTGAGGTCGGCGGGCGGGGCCGAGTAGTGCCCTTCGGGAAGGACGTCGGCGTGACGGGGCCCGGCGGGGTGTGCGGAACGGCTCATGCGGTCACTCTCACAACTCTCACGACTCGTACGGCTGTCACGAGTTCACAGGAATTCAGGGGCGTCGATACCGAACAGGGACAGGCCACCGGCGAGCACCGCCCCGGCGGCTTCGGCGAGCGCGAGCCGGGCACGGTGGGCGGCCAAGGGTTTCTCGTCCCGAGCGGCAGCACACAGTGCTGGAAGTCGAGCAGCGCGTCGGCCACGGCTTCGAGCTGCCGGGCGACCCGGTCGGGGGCGGCGAGACGGGCGGCGCGGAGGAGGACGTCGGGGTGGTCGGTGAGGAGGTGGTGGAGGGGGGTGGGGCCGGGGGTGCGGTCCGGGGTGCGGGGGGTGGCTGCTGGGGCGGCGGGGTTGCCGGGGGCGGTTTCGGGGAGGCCGAGGTCGCCGGGGGCGTGGTCCGGAGTGCGGTGGGTGGCTCCCCGGACGCCGGGGTTGCCGGGGGCACGGTGGGGGGCGTCAGGGTTGCCGGGGCCGCTTTCGGGGATTTCCAGGGCGCCCGGGGCGCTGGTGAAGCCCAGGTCGTGGGCGTTGCGGGTGAGGGCGCGGGTGCGGGTGTACGCGTACCGCACACGGAAGTACGGGTTGCTGTCGCGCTGGGCCAGGAGCTCGGCGGCGAGCGCGGGCCGGTCGTGGGCGGCGGCGCGGAGGTGGGCCCAGCGGGCGGCGTCGGGACCGGCGACACGTGCGGTCTCCGGGTCCGGGTCCGGGAGTACGTGGAGTCGTTCGTTCCCGTACGGGGTGATCTCGGCGGTGGCGCCCTGTGACCGCAGCAGCTCGACGACCACGGAGGTGACGGCGCGGGCGCGGGGCTCGTCGACGGGGGCGAAGGAGGTGTGCTGCCCGCTGAGGGAGTCGCCGTGGCCGTAGCGCGGCCCGAGCGCGAGGACCCGGCGTACGAGCTCGTCGTGGGCGGCGGGCCCGGGGTCGAGGGTGAAGTTCAGGAACCCCGGCCCGGTGATGTCGACGCGCGCGACCCCGGGGGCGCCGGTGAGGTGCCCGCGCAGGGCCTCGGCGACGGCGCGGGGAGCGAGCCCGGAGGCGGCGGCGAGCTTCAGCGCGACGGCACTGGCGTAGTCCCCGCCCCCACCCGGCCGAGGCCGCTCGACCTTGACGTCCTCGGGCACGACCACACGAAGCCCACCCTCGTCGACGGCGCTGCGCACGGCGCGCACGACGGTACGGGAGAGCTCTGCGGGGGTCACGGGAACAGCGTATGGGAGAGGGGGGTGGGGGCGGGTAATCGGTTTCGGGATGTGGGCGGGGGGGCCTTCGGGGGGGCGGGGGGGATGGGTGTGCGGCGGGGCCTGGGTGGAGGCGCGGGCGGGACTGGGCGCGCCCGTGCTCGGGGCGGGTGGCTTCCACCGGGGGCGAGGGCCGTACTCCCCTACCCCTCAGCCGCCCCCGCAGCCGCGACTCGTACGGGCGGCCCGTGGCTGTCGGCGGGGCCGGAGGGACTGACGGGAATAGGGACTGACGGGAATAGGGGTCCGCACCGGGGCGGGCCCAAAAGGCATACCCCCTGCTGACGCGGCTCAGCCGCGACTCGTACCGGCCGCCCGACCGGCTCGTCCGGGCTCCCTGTTGCCGTCGGCGGACGGCGGAGCCTCCCGGTGCATCAGCTGCCGTACGACCTTGACCAGCTCGGCCGGCTCGAAGGGCTTGGCCAGGAACGCGTCCACACCGGCCGCGAGCCCGTTCTCCACCTCGTACTGCGTACAGGCACTGATGATCGCGAGCGGCAGATGCCGCGTACGCGCGTCGGCCCGCAGCCGCGCGGCCGTACGCAGCCCGTCGAGCCGCGGCATCACGACGTCCAGAGTGATGACATCCGGACAGACCCGGTGCACCACTTCCAGACACTCGGCACCATCGGCCGCGGTCACGACCTCGAAGCCCTCCAGCTCGAGGTTGACCCTGATCAGCTGCCGGATGACCTTGTTGTCGTCGACAACAAGCACCCGGCCGGACACGCCTGACACATCTCGAGGTTAGGTCCGCGACCGTCGCCGCGTCCGGGTTTTCCCCACTTCCGCCCCCTGCGGGGGACCCCACCCCCGCCGGCCACCGGAAATACCTGTTCACAGCCACCCCGCGAGAGCTGGTAGTGTTCAACCCGTCGCCGCCAAGCGGTGAACGCCCCCGTAGCTCAGGGGATAGAGCAACGGCCTCCGGAGCCGTGTGCGCAGGTTCGAATCCTGCCGGGGGCACCTGTTACTAGGTGCCTAAAGACCCCGCCACCAGCCACTTCGCTGGGTGCGGGGTCTTCTTGCTTGTGCAGTCGGATGCCGCCGGAAGCGGCCGCATGACAGTGATCACGTAATGACGACGTAATGACCTTGGAACCCTTCCCCCCAGGTCAGCACGCGTGCCCACCACCGCGGCCGCCCAGGTACTGGACGATCTCCAACCACAGTTGCGAGACCCGGAGACGGCCGAGCTCGCACTCGCTATAACGCTCCTATGCCGCGAAGCCCCCGGCGCCCAGCAGGCCGATACCGACCCCGGCCGAGCACAAGGGCCTCACCCCCGTGTGGACGGCCGACCACCAAGGGCACACCATGCCGACTCCGAGCGACGGAAACCGGAGCATGTCGCTACCACGCCACCCCAGCGGAAAGAGAGCGGGTTGCCGAGCTGCATCGCGAGCGGCGGGACGCGCTTGCACGGCGGGACGCGCAGCTTGTCCAGACCGTGAAGATCATCATGATGGGGATACTCAGCCTCGTCGTCGCCGCAATCGCTTGGAGCATCTGGCGCGCATGGCAGCACGATGCGATCGAGGCAGCATGCAAAGCCCCCCGGAGCCAGCGCGCAGCGGCGGTCAAGGAGGCGGACCTAGAGAAGATTCCTGTCATCGGTGACCCGATTTCATCTCCGTGGCCTGGCAACGAATACATTCCAAAATCAAACGCTACGGACAAGTGGATTCTGATTGCATACAACCAGCGCAGGAAGTACCTGGGGGAAGCATCGGAGGTCATCCTTCAGCACCAAGCCTGTTTCAACTGGTCAGACCGCTCCCAGGCCCAACAGGTGCTGGATACCCCGGAGACGGTGGCATGGGTCGACATGCCAAGCGGGACAGGGTGCGCCGATGGCTGGCCATCAAGTTCCATCGGCAAACAAGGAGCCTGCTCACACCATGGCGGCGTAGTCCATGACATCTACGCAGTTCTGCACTTCTAATCGGCGCGCCACATGAATGACTTGGGGACCGGGTTTTGATCCCCGGTCCCCAAGTCGCAAATTCCACAGCGTTAGGCTGTTTCTCCGAGTCCAACCATGATCTGGTCGTTCATTTCCTGCTCCTGACCGTCGATGCACTTGGCATAGATCTTGAGCAGCACGTCCACGGAGTGCCCGGCACGGGCCGCCACCTCTGGTGCGGGTACGCCGGAGTTGAGCCACTGGGAGACGCCCGCGTGGCGCAGGTCGTACGGCCGGGAGGCCAGTACGGATGCCGTCTGCGTTGGCTGGAGTGCCAGCTCCCGTGTCTGCTTCCAGACGCGGGAGTACGAGGACGCCGCAACGACGTTGCCCCGTTCGCTCTTGAAGAGCCGCCCGTCCTTGGCCGTGCCGAACACCTCCACGTGCTCCCGCAGCATTCGTACGAGCGGGGGCGGTCTCGGCACCACCCGCACTTCCCCTTCCGCCCGCTGCTTCAGCCCGCGCCGGTCGTGCGCCTCCCCGGAATCGGTCCACGCCTTCCCCGCGGTCGGCCGCGTCTCGGCCACCTCGATGCGGCCCCAGCCCTCTTCCGGAATGGTGCAATCGGACAGCCGGAGGCCCAACGCCTCTGCCGGCCGCAGCGCCGCGTAGTACAGGCATCCGAAGAACGCCCGTAAGCGCCAACCGCTGGCTCGCTCGTAACCACCGACATAGGTCACCGCGGCCAACAGCTCCCGGGCCTGCCCCGGATTGACCACCACGCGACGGTCGACTTCCTGAAGGGCTCTGCGCCCGCGCTTGCGCCGCACACGACCGAGCGGATTGGCAGTCAACATCTCCAACTCGACTGCGTACTCAAGAGCGTTGAAAACGGCCGCTCGCCGCCGCCGATAGGTCTGCGTGGCCGCAGGCTTGCCGTCGAGCCGCCGTTCCAGAGCGGCCACCACATCGTGTGCTCTGGCCACGTCTTGCAGCTCCGGCGCAGGAAGCGACGCTTTCCCGATCCAGCGTCCGGCAGCCGCCACCTCCTCCGGCTGTTCCCGATCCCGTCGCGGAGGCGGCAGCAGGTAGGAGCGCAATGCCCGCCGCAGTTCCTCCGGGCTCGGTTTCCCTCTCAGCGGCTTCACCAACGACGGGATGACCGTGGAAAGGGCATCAGTCATGCTGTCCCGCTGCTTCGCCGACGCATCCACCCACCGGTGATCCATGTACTTGACCGAGAGCTCCAGGAAGGACAGGGACGCCTTTCCCCCTCGTAAGGAGTCGGGAAGCCCCGTCACCGTGTCGAACGGCTCACCCATGTCCGTGGCCCCCAGCAACTTCGCGCGGAAGCGGTCGGCCAGGCCCTTCGTCTTGTGCGACTCGTGGAACGGTTCACCATCCACTGACCAGCGCACCAGGTACGTCGGCTTCTTGGCGGA
Organism: Streptomyces sp. TLI_146; assembly: GCF_002846415.1. Lineage (NCBI taxonomy): Bacteria > Bacillati > Actinomycetota > Actinomycetes > Kitasatosporales > Streptomycetaceae > Streptomyces > Streptomyces sp. TLI_146. Next base: position 6,060,499 of record NZ_PJMX01000001.1, on the reverse strand, counting down.
CCTGTTGATGCTGAGCTTCCAGACGACCACCTTGTACGACTTCACGAGGCGGCCCCCTCCGCCAGCTCCTCCAGCCAGGCCGCGAGCACGTCACGCCGGACCCGCAGCTCGCCGTTGGGGAGGCGGATGCAGCGGGGTGCGATGCGGAGATCGCGCCAGCGGTAGAAGGTGCGCCGGGAGATCCCGCCCAGCTCGTCGAGGACCTGGCGGACGGTGAGGAGTTCGGCAGTCCGCTCACGCGCCATGAGGACCACCGCCCTCGCGGACCGAGGCCGCGATGAGAGCCGCCTCCGGCGAGTAGCCGCGCCCGGCGTACCGCCACGCGCCCACCGTGACGGTGGACCGTTCCCCCAGACCGAGCGCCGCCCGTTGCTCCTCCGCGCGGTGATCCGCGCGCGCCGTGCGCAACGCTGTCAGCGTCGTCGAGTAGCGCCGCGACTTGGTCGAGAAGTGGCCCCCGTACCCCAGCATGTGCGCCCACCGCCGCAGCCCCAGCGGCTCGAACGGCGGGAGCCCGCCGAGCCACCAGCACGTACCGATCATGCGGAGGGTGTGCGCCCGTACCGGCAGGAGAACCAGGTCGGTCGCCCGGCGGATGCGCCCGTCCACTGCGCCGGCCGACTCGGCGCCCTTCGTCGCGTACTTGGCGATGTAGGCCGCGACAGCCGCAGAGGTCAGCGACTCCCCAGCCCCGAAGGCCGCGATGTGGCGTACATCGATCTGTCGACCGAACCGGAGCACACGCCGCCCCACGACGTCCGGGCCAGGCGCAACGAGACGTACCGCGCCCGCAGCCGCGCTCACCGCTTCCGCGAGGAGCCCTGTCGACGCCCAGCCGGCGGGGTGGTCCCCGGGCCGTCCGGGCCGTCCAGCCGCACGACCGCGTGGAAGTGGACCAGACCGCGACGCTGGTACTCGGCCACCTTCGCGTAGGAGAGCCGCGCCCACTCCCCCAGCTCGCCCCGCGAGAGCCCGCCTCGGCGGGCGAGTTCACGCCGGAGCTCCACGGCGAAGCGATGCCACAGGTGTCCGGCGTTCGCCTGCCAGAGCACCGCGCCCGCGTAGTCATAGCAGCGAGGACAGAGCGGTTCTCCGAGCCGGGCGTCACCATCGCCGTGCCGCAGCAGGCAGCCCGCCGGCCGACCGTGTGGGCAGGACTCCCCCGCCCCACGCGGTCGGCAGACGCGTACCCGGCCGTCGCGCTCACGCCGCGTATGGACCGGCCCGAAGCCGGGAGCGGTGAGGGTGGCGAACACCCGGGGGTGCCCACCCACCTCCTCGGTGACGTCCTTGCCGCCGACCAGCCCGGCCCGGATAAGTTGGTACGTATCCGCCTGATAGAGGCGTGCGCAGGTCGGGCAGACCGACGACCGGCGGTTGCCGCAGGAGGTCAGCAGGCGCCCGCCGTACACATCAGAGGCGTACGCCCACAGCGCTTCCCCGCTCCCCGCGTCGAAGACGGTCGCGCTGCCGACCAGGTGGACGGGGTTCGTGCAGCCGCCGAGGCGGATGATGTTCCGGCGCCATGCGTCGAAGCCGGGCTCCGCGGCTCGGTCGAGGAGAGCGGCAATGCTCCCCGTCGGGGCGTTCATCGGGACCCCCTGAACGCCTGGCGCATCACAGCCGCGATCGCTTCCGTCGGCGTCTTGGCACTGAACCGGAGAGTCGGCTCGGTCAGCCAGAGCGCGGCGGCGTGCGCGGGGAAGAGACGGTGCTCAGCTCCGTCCAGTCCGACCATGACGACCTGCTCACGGCCGAGGCAGCGGACGCTCCTCATCCCGTAACTCACATTGCGGCCGAGGGGATTTGCACGAATGACTCGCGATGGACAAGGTATAAGTACTCCTTTCACTGCTCACGTGGCGGATGGAGTGGGTCCCCGGCGGGGTCGGGTTTGGCGACTTCGCGCCCCGCTGGGAACCCTTGATCCGGGCGATCACTGCCGCTCCTCGGGCGGGATAGCGACGACGGATTTCGGCATGGTTCACCTCTCCTTACGCGTGCTGGGGGTGGATCAGAAGTGGAGCTGGCCGAGGAAGCCGGAGACTCCGACCAGGACCGCCTGTACGGCCGGCGCGGCCACGGTGTCGGCCAGCAGGAAGCCGAACGCTCTGCACATCAAGAAGTCGGCCCACCGCAGCTAGCGGATGCGCAGGAGGAACCAGATCAGCAGGCCCAGCAGCACCACGGCCGACATGGATACGAGCACGGCGTTCTCCCCTCACTCGCTGCCGTCGCGGTCGAGGCGTTCGATACGTGCGGTCGTCCCGCTCATCGCGTCGATGAGTTCCGGCATGTAGGGGGTGAGGTGGGCGTACTCGGCCGCGATGGCCTCAGCGTCCTCCTCCGAGACCAGGTGGGAGCGAGCACGCTCCCAGCCGTCCCCGGAGGCGAGCACCGCCGTACCGGCTTGTTCGGGTGTGGTGGCCTGAGCCGCTTTGAGGGCGTCGGGGTTGAGATCCCCCAGCGCCATCTCCGCCGTACCGGGGTCTGAGACCCGGTGGCAGACTCGCCCGGCGAGCTGAGCGCGGAGGGCCGTGACCCCCGGTCCCATGTCGGAGCCGATACGCTGTCCGGCGACGATGAGGAACACGCCGAGCGCCGCGCCAAGTTGGGCCAGGCGGATCAAGGCAGTGGCCGCCGCTTGCGCTTCGTCCTTCTCGCTCCGGCTCGCGATCAGGAACAACTCCGCGATCTCGTCGACGATCACGACCACGGGTACAGGACGCTGCTCATCCGGCAGGCCCCACACGTTCCGGACGTGTGCCGCACGGCAGACCGCCATCCGGTCGAGGGTCACGTCCACGAGCGCGGCCAGGAGCTTGACCGCCTGGGCGCGGTTGGTCGCGAGGGCGGAGAGCCGGGGCCCGTAGAGCGAGAGCTCCATGCCGCCCTTGCAGTCGATCCCGACCAGCGCGACGGGTTGCGGAGCGAGGCCCGCGACGAGTGCGTTGATCAGCGTGGACTTACCGGAGCGGGTCGCTCCCACGATCAGCCAGTGCGGCACCCGCCGCAGGTCGATGAACCAGTGAGCCCCCGTTTCGAGGGCCCCGACGACGACATACGAGGAGGAGGCTCCTCCTCCGGCTCCGGAGCTCTACGCGGCGCTGGCCGACCTGGGTCACGAACTCCACTTCACGGAGTACCTGCGCACACGGATGCCCCTCCCTGACCAGGCGAAGGCCCTCCGCCTGCCCAACGGGGTGCCAATGCTCCACATCCTGCGGGTGACGCTGAGGACCGGGGGCAGGCCGCTCGCCTTGGAGGAGTTCCACCTCCCGGGGGATGACTTGGAACTCTCGTACACGCTCTGACGCGGCACCTGGCTCAGACTTTCTCTACTTAATCAAGGCGGCTCGCTTCGCTCACCGCTCGGAGCTAAGACCGGTGCCCGTGCCGCGGGCACAGCGATCAGCGGCCTGACGTCGGAGAAGGGGGACGCTGCGGATGGGGCCGGTCGGCTTCACGGCCAGCTCCCCAGACCGGACAGGCCCCCGGCCAAACCCGTTCCGCCAACCGGTTGTTCCACCGAGCATCCACAGCGATCTTTGACGACCGCTACCACGCAGCGGCTCCACGATGCGATCATCTCCCCATGGAACAGAGGGACTTCGCGGTGGCGGACTTACGACTGGACGGTAACAACCCCCGACATGCTGTGCCGACACCAACGACACGCGAAGCCATCGCAGCTCTGCTTGGGAAGGACCCCGAGAAGCTATTGCGATTGGCTCAAGACATCGCCCAAAAGGGAGTTAATCCCACCGAATTCCCTGTCGTAGTCTATGAAGACGACCATCCAGTCATCATCGAGGGGAACCGTAGAATCGCGGCACTCAAGGCGCTTGCCGATCCATCCTTAGTCGAAGATCCTCGCATTCGGCAAATGTTTGCAATTTCCGCGCGCCGCCATTCTTACCCTAAATCCGTACGCTGCGTGGTGGCGGAGAGCAGGGAAGAAGCACGTCACTGGATCACCCTTAGACACACCGGCGAAAACGAGGGTGTCGGAATCCAGCCCTGGACCACCGAACAAAAGACACGTTTCGCAGAGAAGAAAACCCCTACCGAAAAAGCCCTGCGCTTTATGCAGCAAGTATCGGAGTGGTACAGCCTCGACGAGAAGTTGTTGCGCGACATAGAGATTGTTCGCTCGACGCGGCTCACCACTCTCGCTCGCCTGCTTTCCGACCCTAAAGTCAGGAATTCCCTGGGGTTTGACTTCCGGGATGACGGAATCCTGGCCGAGTATGAGCCGGAAGCAATGCATAACTCGGTGCGACGTCTGTTCTCTGACTTGGCAACCCACCTCTCGGTATCTAGGGTGAAGAGCAAGGACCAGCGTAGCGAGTATCTCGGCGCAATCAAAGATGATCTACCACAGAATTCTCAGCGCCTGGTTCATCCCCGCTTCACGCCAAAGCAGAAAACGTCGAGCCCCCCTGCCGCCACCCAAACACAAAGTCAACTCTCCACACACGCCAGCCCAAGAGCCTCGGGACCCAATAGACCTCAACAAGACAAACGCGTCTTTCAAAATGTCGTCATGCGGAATATCAGCCCTAGGACGGCAAAGATCCTGAACGAGGCGAAGAAAATTGTCATCGCCGAGTCGCCAAACGTTGCAGCCATCATGATCCGCGCCGTCATCGACATCGCCGTGACAGAGGCAGCAGAAAGGCAGGATTGGCGTCGACGGCAAGACAAGCTGCGGGATCGAATCGGGGTCGCTCTACGCCATATCGACCCAGAAAGTACGGACAGGAAGCTCGACGAAGCACGCAGGATGTCTCAGAACGACGGTGCTTTGTCTGTTAAAAATCTACACAGCTTCATGCATCAATGGGACGTCCAACCCATGATCGTGGATATCACGACACTCAGCGTGGTTTACACACCCATGCTCCTAAAGCTGGACGAGTATTTGGGGGAAAATCCCAAATGACGAGATACATTAGCCCTCTCCGTTACCCAGGCGGAAAGGCTCGCCTAGCCGGATATATCAAACACCTGATTGACTCCCAGAATCCCCGACCAACTCACTATTCGGAACCGTTCTGTGGAGGCGCTGGCGCTGCACTTAAACTTCTCATTGACGGCACCGTAGATCACATACATCTGAATGATGCAGATCCAGGAATCGCCGCCTTCTGGCGGTGTGTTTTTACCAGGACCGGCGAATTCGCGGCTATGGTACGCGACGCCGAGGTGACGATCGAAAGTTGGCGTATGGCCGCCGACACGTACGCTGCGCCTTTAGGAAAAGACGATCTAGAGCTCGGGTTTGCGACCTTCTTCCTGAACCGAAGCAACCGATCGGGAATCCTTCGAGCTCGCCCCATCGGAGGATTCGAGCAGAAAGGTAAGTGGAAGATAGATGCACGCTTCAACCGTGAAGCGCTAGCAAAGCGTATAGAACTGCTTGGATCGCATCGAGACCGCGTCTCCTTGTCGCAACAGGATGGCCGGCATCACCTCCAGAGCCTTGAGTACCTGGGTGAGAATGTCGTAGCGTATGTAGACCCGCCATACCTAGTACAGGGCGACCGTCTCTACATGGACAGCCTTAGTTCAGAAGACCACAACGAACTAGCATCGGTCTTGTCCACGAGTCCCATTAAATGGATTCTGACCTACGACGCCGAGAGCCGGATTACAGAAAGCCTGTACCCCAATCACCGGTGCATTCAGTTCGAAATATCGCACAGTGCGCAGGTGCGTCACTTAGGGGTCGAGTATGCGGTTTTCAGCAAAGGTCTACGTGTTCCGAAATTCGAAGGCGTTATCGGCAAAGACGACTATCTCTGGCTAACGGTATGAGAGGGCAAACGTGACCGTCGTACATTTCCCCGAGTACCGAGCATACGACCAGGAGAGAGTCAGGGCGAGCGATGCCATGATGGCACTACTGGCAGGCTCCCGCCTCGCAGAGAACACGCTGAGCCTGACCGATGGCAGCACTCGCCTTCTGCCCGAGATATTCCCGGCAGTGCCCCATATTCGGCGCATGAACCTCACGACGGCGAATGCCCGCTCGCTGCTGTCTCAAGCGGAGCAGCACCTAGGCGCTATGGCTGTACCCTACGCCCTCGCCATTCATGAGGACTTCGCCAATACCTGCTTCGCCCTCTTACTCAGGGATGGGCAAATCACTTCAGCGGAAATAAGAAATGCACGTGCATCGTCTATGCATGGGCTGTTCGAACAGAAGATCGGTAAACAGCTCCCAAGTGATTCTATCGAGCAATACCACCTGATTCGCCGCATGCGTAACGCAGTGATTCATGCAGGCGGAAAACCCCAGCAGGGACTTGTCACGGCAGCCAATAATCTATCTCATAGGGCACTCGCCCAGTGGATGAAAGTAACGGGCGATTCCCCGGCTACCCGCGTTAAGATCGGCGTCCCCGTTACTTTCTCACACGGAGAGCTAGTGCTAGCACTAGCGGTAACAAAGCGGATATCACAGGAAATGAACTTCGCGCTCAGGGACGGTCTTTCACGCGACACGTGGGCCGACGTTGCACTCGAAGACTTCGTCTCCGAACACCCGCAGCTGGTCCACATTGCACAGCGTAAAAGAAAGTTGGCGGGCTTCCTCCGCAGCTACTACCAGGCGCTCAATCTGACCAACGCTGAGGGAACCGCAGCAATGCAGAGAGCAGGGTGGTAGAAGTGAAAAGAGGGCGCTCTTCCAGTTAAGCTACCCGCCGGGACTCGAACCCGGACCTCCCTCTTCTGTGGATGCCAGCGGTCACGAACCGCAACGGGCTTCTTCAGCCTCACACCCCTTCACGACGACGACATTAGCAGATGTTGCGACAAGGTGCTCAGACCTCAAGTCGCGTCTGTCGTCGTGCCGTTGGATACGCAGCGGTGTCGCTCACTCTGTGGTCCTTGCCTGCGCCTCGGCTCTGACCTCAATGGCGTGGTCGGCCCCCGCGCCAAGCCGGGCTGCGGCGCTGGGGCGCCGGTCCCGGCCCGTCGCGGGGGCCGACCACAGATACGGGGATCAGTCAGGCAGCTGGAGCCTCGGAGCGCTTCGCCTTAGCAGCCATCTCAGCGGACAACCCTGCCGTGATCAGCTCCGCCAGCAACTCAGCCGTCTCCGGGCGTATCGCGCCCAGGCACACCAGGCCCTCGCCTCTCACGTTCACGTCCGCCTTCAGGCCGGGGAAGTCCGTGTCCAGGCCGAGCCCTGCCAGTTGTTCTGCCAAGGCCATCGCTCCACGCCGGGCCCTCAGCCAGCCTCGTACGTACGGCACCCCGGGCTCCAAGTCCTCTGCCCGACGCGCCACCACTCCTCGTGGGTCTGTCATCTCGTCTACCCCTCTCCGCTCCTACTGGCTCGGGCTCTGGCTGCACGTGCCGTCCGGAGTCCGGGCGCACGCAGCCGCCAGGCGCAGCAGTTCCGCCAGGCGCTCCGCCGTCACCGGGGACACACGGCCCAGCTCGACCAGGCCGTGACCGAAGGCATTCGATTCCGCTCTCAGGTACGGGAAGTCCCGTTCCATGCCCGCCGCCGTGAGGACGTCGCGGAGGGCAGCCGTCGCGTTCCGCGCGGCGTACCAGGAGTCGCTGTCCAACGGCGACCAGTGAGCCGTGTCGTTGTCCGGCTCGCCCTCACTGCGCATCGGGCCCAGCCTCCTCCAGGACCTGGCTCGCCACAGCCGCAGGTGTCGAGTACCGCTCGCCGTAGTGCTCGACCCGAGCGACCAGGTCAGCCGCCGCGACGAGCATGACCGCCAGCGCGGCCGGGCGCTGCGGGTTGGCTTCCGGCCGGCGAAGGGGCGCGCGGAGCCATTCGTACCGGTCGCCCGCCAGGGGCATCGGACCCGGCACGACGACATAGGAGCCGTCGTCGAGGTACTTGTACTCGGGCGGACTGTCCGTCTCCCTGCACACGAAGTCCTCGAACGACTTCCGCCAGTCGGAGTTGAGGAAGAAGCCCACTTGCTGAGCCCTCCGGTCGGTCATGACCGGCCCAACCGGCATCTGTCGGCGCACCAGTTGATCGAAGACCTCAAGCCCGACCCGCTGGGGAACCACCACGACGTCGAAGAGACGCCCGGTGGGCAACAGGTAGGGAAGCCGCGGATTCTCCCGCCAGACCGCCTGGCATACGCTCGGCTCCTCCGACGCAGCCGATAGCCACTCGACACCCCTCTTGGTCATCCTCTGCACGTCATCTCACCCCAAGTCGCTCTCACCCGGCGGCAGTCAACCGGCGTGGAGACAGGCTCTCGCCAAGGCCCCTGAGCTGGGCAGATGACGAGTGGCGACGGGGGATGACGCCCACCTGACGGGCTCGTCATCCCCCGTCACCCGCTCGCCCGGTTCACCGAACTACGGTCTGCCCCTCACATCGGCGCTTTCGAGTCCGTACATTCAGACGCGCGGGAAACTCAGGCACCGTCGCGGCGCTATGGAGGGGGCGACGACCACGGACCCGACACAGTCAGTCGGCAGCCACTTACGCACGGCCCGGACGAATCGCGGTTGGAGCCAACCGCGGCTGGTCCGCGAGCTGCGTACGCTCGCCGCGCACTGCGGACACCAGCTCCCGGCCGATGCCAGCGTGAAGCGACGCATTGCCAGTTGGGAGAACGGCCACAGCGTCCCCGACGAGTTCTACGGCCCGTTGATCTGCACTGCACTCGGGGTCAGTGCGGCCGAGCTCGGGCTCAACCATGTCGGGAGCCAGGACTCCGGTCTGCTCGATGCCTCGTACCCAGCAAGCCCCGAAGCCGCCTTTGACAACGTCGATCGGCTGTGGCGCGCGGACCTCAACGGGTACGAACCACTCCTCACCGCCGAACCCTCCGAGCCCGCGTGGAACGAGGCTTCCCTTCGGTGGCTCGTGGCGCCGGAGCCAGCCTTCCCCAGCGACCAAGACGGGAGACGCGTCCGCGTCGGACTGGCCGACGTGGCCACGATCAAGGCGACCAGCGACATGTTCGCCCAGCTCGACGATCGCTTCGGTGGCGATCACGCGCGGCACGCCGTGATCCAGTATCTGAGCCGGGACGTGGCACCGCTCCTCACCGGGCAGTACACGGAAGCGGTCGGCCGCGTGCTCTTCTCCGCCGTCGCCGAGGCCACGCTCCTGGCCGGCTGGATGTCGTATGACGCCTGCCACCACGGACTCGCGCAGCGGTACTTCCTCCAAGCCCTCCGGCTCGCCCAGGACGCCAATGACCGGCGTCTCGCCGGAAGCATCCTCTCGGCCATGAGCCACCAGGCGACCTTCCTCGGCTGGTACACGCAGGCCGCCACGCTCGCACGCGCCGCCCTCATGGGCATCTCCACCGTGGCGACGCCGACGCTCCGGGCCCAGTTCCACGCAATGGAGGCTCGCGCCCTCGCTCGTACGGGCGACTGCAAGGCCACCGAGCGCGCCCTGGTGGCCGCCACGAACGCGCTCGACAGCAAGAACAGCGACGACGAGCCCGAGTGGATCTCGTACTTCGACACGACCGAGCTCGCGGCCGAGGCCGCGCACTGCTTCCGCGACGTGAACAGCGCCCGGCAAGCCGTCGCCAACGCCGAGAACGCGATGAGCGGCAACCACGTACGGAGCGACTTCTTCGCGACCATGATCCTGGCGGACGCCCATCTACGGGCTGGAGAGCCGGAGGAAGCCTGCCGAGTGGCTCTGGACGCGCTAGATCTCGGGGAGCAATTGAAGTCCGCTCGCTGCGTGAGCTACCTGGCGGAGTTCCGCGCCCATCTCTCCCGTACGGGGAACTCCTCAGCCGTCGTGAGGAACTTCGAGGACCAGGCCGCCGAGCACCGACTGTGGATCGCAACCACGAGCCTCGCCACCAGGTGACGCGAGCCGCCACCCATCAGAACGGCTTCCACTCCCGCCGTCCCTCCCCCGTCCGAAGTGACTGCACCCGGCGGGCGAACTCCCCCGCCGACTTGGCGCTTGTCGCCACCTGCTGCCCCATCCACGCGACCATCATCAGCTCGCGCACGTCCGCGAGCACGGAGTACCCAGGCCAGTTCATCAGGTCGAGGCCGTAGCGGTAGACGAACTCCCGGTACTCCTCACGCGTGTGCCAGCCGTACCGCTCGTAGTACATCGCCGTGAGGACGAGATCCCACTCCCGCGGTGCCAGAGCGAAGCCGTCCAGGTCGATCAGGACAGCCGAGCCGTTCCGGTGCCGCAGCACGTTGCCGACGTTCGCGTCCCCATGGATCATCCCGAAAGGCAGCACGAAGTCGATCCGGTCGTACTCCTTCTGCAAGCGCCCGGCCCGCTCATCCAGGAACTCCCGGTCCTCGCCGGATACGCCGCTCACCCCGTCTAACCGCCGCAGCGAGCCCGACAGCTTCGCGAACGGATCGAAGTACGGCAGTCTCAGCGACTCCGGCTCCTCCAGCCAGTGCAGCCGCCGCAGCAGATCGGCCAGTTCCCCGACCGTCCCGTACTCCTCGCGCTCCTGGACGCTCTCCCAGAACGTCACCACACGGCCGGCGACCACGAGCGGCTGCTCGAAGCTGCCCCATACCCGAGTCGCCAGAAAGCGTTCCGCCTCCAGCCAACGGGCCAGCCGCACGACCCGCTGCATCTCCCCCAGCGCGTCCAGGTCCTGGGCTATTCGCACGACCACAGGCACGGCCGCCAGCCGGTACACCGCGTTCGACCCCAGCCGCACCAACTCAGCACCCGATGGCTCCAAGTCGGCCTGCCGACAAGCCTCTTGGAGCACGGAACCCACCGCCTCCGCCGTGAACTCCGTCGCGCCGCCCTGCGTGCTGCCGTCGCCCGAGATCATGCACTCGACGATACGGCCGTACGAGCAAGCGCACATCGGGCCCCACGTAATAGGGACGTGATGATCTTCCTCGCCAGACCCCCGGGCGACCGCCCAGCAGCAGGTCAGCGCAGCAACCACCGCCAGCCCTCACCCGGCCTCCGGAGCCGTGTGCGCAGGTTCGAATCCTGCCGGGGGCACCTTTCAGTAGGTGCCTAAAGACCCCGCCACCAGCCACTTCGCTGGGTGCGGGGTCTTCTTGCGTGTGCCGGTGGGTGCTGCCGGAAGCGGGTGCATCACAGTGATCACTTCCACGAGTTGGCCGCCGACTACTCGAACGCACCCAGATGATCTGTGGGAGTCGGCCATGGAGCATGGACCATGAAGCATCACCGGCAAGTCCACACCGCGTGGTACCAGCCCCTCCAAAGCCGGTACGGGCCGGTCCGTGGGCCTACGGCGCAGGCTTTGGCCGCGTACCTTGCCGACGCTAAGGTGAGGCGCCGTACTCGGCGGATCGTTTCCCTGCGGGAAGGCCGCTCCCCTGAGGAAGGTGGGAATGGGGCTCATGGACGCGGACCACGCGGGGCTGGTCGTCGCGGCGCAGGCCGGTGACGACCGGGCGCGCGAGGAGCTGATCGCCGCGTACCTGCCGTTGGTCTACAACATCGTCGGGCGAGCGCTGAGCGGACACGCCGACGCCGACGACGTCGTCCAGGAGACCCTGCTGCGCGTGGTGCGCGACCTGCCTGCCCTGCGTGCCCCGGAGAGCTTCCGGTCCTGGCTGGTGTCGATCACGCTCCGCCAGATCAACACCCACTGGCACCGGCAACGCACCTTCGCCGACCGCACCACGGTCATCGACGAGGCACGCCGGATACCGGACGCCGGGGCCGAACCCGAGGACGTCACGATCCTGCGTCTGCATCTGTCGGACGAGCGCCGACAGGCCGTCGAAGCCGCCCGGTGGCTCGACGAGGACCACCGGGCGCTGCTGTCGCTGTGGTGGCAGGAACGCGCCGGCTCGCTGAGCCGTGACGACATCGCCGCCGCGACGGGACTCACCGTCGCCCACGTCGGAGTACGCCTGCAACGCATGCGCGAGCAGTTGGAACTGAGCCGCGCGATCGTCGCCGCGCTGGAGGCCGACCCGCGCTGTCCGCAGCTGAACGAGACCGTCGTCGGCTGGGACGGTCTCCCCGCATCGGTGTGGCGCAAGCGGATCGCGCGGCACACCCGCGGCTGCCCGGTCTGCGGGGCGACGACGACAGAACGGGTTCCGGCCGAACTACTGCTCCTCAGCCTCGCGCCGCTGGCCGTCCCTGCCGGGCTCGTCGCCGCGCTGGCCGCCAAGGGCCTGCTCTCGGGCACGGCCGCGAGCGCCGCCGGGCTGGCCACGGCACACGCCGCCGCCGGCACGGCGACGGCGGGAGGCGGTCTCCACAGCCCGCTGATCGGCAAACTCCACGCGGCGAGCGCTCACCAGCTGGTGAGCCTCGCCACCGGCGCGGTGCTCATCGCCGGGATCGCCACCTACGCGAGCTGGCCCGAACCGGCGCATCGGGAGCCCGGGGTCATCGCCACTCCTACGGTCGCCACCCCTACGGCCGGCGACCCCACGGTCGGCACTCCCACGCCGATCCCGTCGCGCACCACCGCGTCGGCCGAACCATCCCCGGTGAGTCCGTCCGCCTCCGCAGGCACTGTTCCGCTGGGCGCACAGTCGCTGGAGTCCGTGGACCAGTCCGCCCTGTACCTCACGTATGCCGGCGACTTCACGACGCTCGGCCGCGTCTCCACGTCCAGCAGCACGCAGACACGGCAGCGGGCCACCTTCACGGTCGTCGGGGGGCTGGCCGACACACGGTGCGTCACCTTCCGCGCCGCGGACGGCCGGTACCTCCGCCACCATTACCTGCGGCTGCGGCTGAGCAGCAACGACGGCAGCGAGCTGTTCCGTGAAGACGCCACCTTCTGTCCTCGCCCGGGGGCGGTCGCCGGGTCGGTGACCCTGCACGCGCACAACTATCCGGGATCGGTCATCCGCCACCGCGACGGTGGCGTCTGGCTCGACGGGTCCGACGGCACTCGGGCCTTCGCCGGCCAGGCTTCCTTCATCCTGCGCAGGTCCTGGGCCTGAGAATGGGCCTGAGAACCGCTCCTTGAGCAGGTGATCCGGCTTCGTCCCGTATTCCATGTGATCCGGCTTCGGCCCGTACTCCATGTGACCCGGCTTCGGCCCGTACTCCATGTGACCCGGCTTCGGCCCGCACTCCATGTGACCCGGCTTCGGCCCGTATTCATCGACCGCTGCCGCCATTCCGAAAACCCGCACTGGTGATCAGGGCGGCGCGCCCTTTCCACAGCGACGACCAGACCGCGGGGCTCGGCATAACGCTTTCTGCCCGCGAGATGCATCACTGAGCAATCGTCCGGACGGCGCGACTTTTCCGTTACGAGACCGCGAGGGCGGAAGCCTCCTTTACATGGGGTGCTCTTCCCGCCGCTCACCAAGACGGGCAGGCGTGGCGGGTTCCCCGATACCCCTTTGACGTATCCCCGGAAGAAAGCCCCTCCCATGACGCGACACGCCCCCACGATCACGGCACCCAGGGTGACCCGCGACCCCCGAGGAGAATCATGAAGGGCCTGCACCGGCTCAGCCGGCGTCGCCGGACAGTGACGATAGGACTGTCGGCCGCGGCGGTGGTGGCCGGTGTCGTGACGCTCCTCCCCAGCTCCGCCGGAGCCGCGAGCCTGGGTACGCAGGCGGCCCCCTCGGGCAGGTACTTCGGCACCGCTGTGGCCGCCGGCAGGCTCGGCGACTCGGCGTACACCGCGATCGTCGACCGGGAGTTCAACATGATCACCCCGGAGAACGAGATGAAGTGGGACGCCGTCGAGCCGTCCCGCGGCAACTTCGACTTCGGCCGCGCCGACCGGATCGTCGATCGTGCGAAGGCGAACGGCCAGCGCGTGCGGGGCCACACCACGGTCTGGCACTCGCAGCTCCCGGCCTGGGTCGGCTCGATCGGCGACGCGAACACGCTGCGCGGCGTGATGAACCGTCACATCACCGCCACGATGACCCACTTCAAGGGCAAGATCTACGCGTGGGACGTGGTCAACGAGGCATTCGCCGACGGCCCCGGCGGCCGGCTCCGCAGCTCGGTGTTCCAGAAGGTTCTGGGCAACGGCTTCATCGAGGAGGCGTTCCGCACCGCCCGTGCGGCCGACTCCTCGGCCAAGCTCTGTTACAACGACTACAACATCGAGAACTGGTCGGACGCCAAGACCCAGGGCGTCTACAGAATGGTCAAGGACTTCAAGTCCCGCGGCGTTCCCATCGACTGCGTCGGGCTCCAGAGCCACTTCGGAGCGGGCGGCCCGCCGGCGAGCTTCAAGACCACCCTGGCCAACTTCGCGGCCCTGGGCGTCGATGTCCAGATCACCGAGCTGGACATCGCCCAGGCATCGCCCACCCACTACGCCGACGCGGTCAAAGCATGCCTGTCCGTGGCCCGTTGCACCGGCATCACGGTGTGGGGCGTTCGTGACAGCGACTCCTGGCGCAGCGGCGAAAGCCCGCTCCTGTTCGACAGGAACGGCAAGCCCAAACCCGCGTACGCCGCCGTCATGAGTGCCCTCAACTCCGGCCCGGCTACCACCCCGAGCAAGCCGTCCGACGGTACCGGTACCGGTACCAGTACGGGGGAGATCAAGGGCGTGGCCTCCGGCCGCTGTATCGACATCCCCGCCTCCACCACCGCCAACGGCACCCAGGCGCAGCTGTGGGACTGCAGCGGCCAGGCCAACCAGCGCTGGACCCACACCGCCGGCAAGGAGCTGAAGATCCACGGCGACAAGTGCCTGGACGCCAAGAACAAGGGCACCACCAACGGCACCGCGGTGGTCATCTGGGACTGCAACGGCGGCACCAACCAGCAGTGGGACATCAACACCAACGGCACGATCACCGGCGTCCGGTCGGGGCTGTGCCTCGACGCCGTCGGCGCGGCCACCGCCAACGGCACGAAGATCCAGCTGCACGCCTGTGGCGGCGTCGGCAACCAGAAGTGGACCGCCCCGTCCGGATCGGGCGGCGGCACGTGCGCGCTCCCGTCGACGTACAAGTGGAATTCGACGGGTGCCCTGGCGCAGCCCGCGAACGGGTGGGCCTCGCTGAAGGACTTCACCCACGTGGTGCTGGGCGGCAAGCACCTGGTCTACGGGTCGAACTTCAACGGGTCGAAGTACGGCTCGATGACGTTCAGCCCCTTCACCGACTGGTCGGACATGGCGTCCGCCGGACAGAAGGCGATGAACCAGCCCGCGGTCGCGCCCACGCTGTTCTACTTCGCGCCCAAGAAGGTCTGGGTCCTCGCGTACCAGTGGGGCCAGTGGCCCTTCATCTACCGCACGTCGAGCGACCCCACCAACCCCAACGGCTGGTCCGCGCCGCAGCCGCTGTTCACCGGCAGCATCCCCCGCACCGACTCCCCCACCGGCCCGATCGACCAGACCCTGATCGCCGACGACCAGAACATGTACCTGTTCTTCGCCGGTGACAACGGCAAGATCTACCGCGCGAGCATGCCGATCGGGAACTTCCCGGGCAGCTTCGGCTCGTCGTACACGACGGTCATGAGCGATACGGAGGCCAAGCTGTTCGAGGCCCCCCAGGTCTACAAGGTCCAGGGCCGGCAGCAGTACCTCATGATCGTCGAGGCGAAGGGTGCGCAGGGGCGCTACTTCCGCTCGTTCACGGCCACCAGCCTGAACGGTACGTGGACCCCGCAGGCCGCCACCGAGAGCAGCCCCTTCGCGGGCAAGGCCAACAGCGGCGCCACCTGGACCCACGACATCAGCCACGGTGATCTGATCCGCACCAACCCCGATCAGACCATGACGATCGACCCCTGCCACCTGCAGTTCCTCTACCAGGGCAAGTCCCCCACCGCGGACGGCCCCTACGACCGGCTGCCGTACCGGCCGGGTGTCCTCACCCCGCAGCGCTGACTGCCCGATCCACGGTGATACGCGAGGAGAAACAACCCCCCATGAAGAACCCCACGAACGGTGGGCGCCGCGGGCGTCACCGCCGCCGCTGGACCGCGACCGGACTGCTGCTCGGAGCGCCCGCTCTCGTCGTGCCGTATCTCCTGTTCGTGCAGGACGATTCGCAGGCCGCGACGGTCGACGGCAATGCCTACTACCGGCTGGTCTCCGTACGCAGCGGCAAGGCGCTGGACGTCAACGCCTTCTCCACCGCCGACGGCACCCGCATCCAGCAGTGGACCGACCAGAACACCGCCAACCAGCAGTGGAGGCTGCGACCCGCCGGGGACGGCTACTACGAGCTGGTGAACCGCAACAGCGGCAAAGTGCTGGGCATAGCGGGCGGTTCGTCCGCCCAGGCGGCCGCCGCCGAGCAGCAGACCGACAGCTCCTCCCCCTCTCAGGAGTGGCGGATCGACGAGGTGAGCGGTTCCGACGCCGTCACCTTCACCTCCCGCGGGAGCGGCCAGGTCCTGGACGTCTCCGGAGGCTCCACGGCCGACGGCGCGGTGGTCATCCAGTATCCCGGCAAGGGCAGCACCAACCAGCAGTGGAAGCTGGTGAGGACGGCCGAGTCCCAGACGGCCGGAACCGGGCCGTATGTGTGGAACAACGCCCGGGTGGTGGGCGGCGGTTACGTCACCGGGCTGGTGTTCAACCCGCGTGCGAAGGGCCTGCTGTACGCGCGCACCGACATGGGCGGCGCCTACCGCTGGGACACCGCGGCCGAGCAGTGGATCCCGCTGACCGACTGGGTGGGCGAGAAGGACTGGAACCTGCTGGGCATCGACGCACTGGCCACCGACCCCGTCGACCCCGACCGGCTCTACCTCGGGGCGGGCACCTACACCAACAGCTGGGCGGGCAACGGCGCGATCCTGCGCTCCACGGACCGTGGCCGCACCTTCCAGCGCACCGATCTGCCCTTCAAGCTGGGCGCCAACGAGGACGGCCGCGGGGCGGGCGAACGGCTGGTGATCGACCCCGCGAACAACGGCACCCTGCTGCTCGGTACCCGCAAGAACGGCCTGTGGCGGAGCACCGACCACGGTGTGACATGGAGTCAGGTCTCTTCGTTCCCCGTCAAGGACGGGGCGGGCAGCGGCGCGGGCATCTCCTTCGTGACGTACGGCCCGGCCGGAAGCAGGACGATCTACGTCGGCGTCGCTGACAAGTCCACCTCCCTCTACCGCTCCACCGACGGCGGCAGCACCTGGCAGGCCGTCTCCGGGCAGCCCACCGGCCAGATGCCGCAGCACGGCGTGGTCTCCGGTGACGGCTCGCTGTACCTGACGTACACCAACAACCTCGGGCCCAACGGCGTAACAGGGGGTTCGGTGTGGAAGTACACGCCGACGGGCGGGGCGTGGAAGAACATCTCCCCGTCCCAGGGCTCTTACGGGTTCTCCGGTCTGGCCGTCGACCCGCAGAAGCCGTCCACGGTGATGGTCACCACCCTCGGCCGCTGGTGGCCCGAGGACGAGATCTACCGGACCACCGACGGCGGCACCACCTGGAAGGCACTGGCCGACAAGTCGGTGCGCGACGCCTCCGGCGCTCCCTACGTCGGCACCCACACCGGGCACTGGATGACCGCCCTGGCCATCGACCCCTTCAACTCCGGGCACGTGCTGTACGGCACCGGCAACGGCATCCTGCGCAGCAAGGACGCCGGCGCCTCCGACAGCGGCGGCACCAGCCACTGGAGCATGGGCGCCCGAGGGCTGGAGGAGACCGCGCTGATGGACGCGATCGCCCCTCCCGGCGGCGCCGCCGTCATCACCGCCATGGGTGACCAGGGCGGCTTCCGCCACGACGACCTGACCAAGGTGCCCTCCGGGCGGCTGAGCAACCCGATGATGGCCAACAGCACCGACATCGATTTCGCCCAGTCCAACCCCTCGATGATGGTGCGTGTCGGCCGGGGTGGCGCGCAGGACGGCGCCTACTCCACCGACGGCGGCATCAGCTGGAACGGCTTCAAGGCCGAGCCGGTGCCCAGTGCCCAGGACGGTCACATCGCGCTCGCGGCGGACGGCTCCAGCATCGTCTGGACCGAGGCCGGTCAGGCCCCGTACCGCTCGACCGACAAGGGGGCGAGCTGGTCGAGGGTCAGCGGCCTGGGCAACGACGCCGTGGTCGTCGCCGACCGCTCCTCGGCCAGGACCTTCTACTCACTGGCCGGCGGCACGCTCTACGCCAGCACCGACGGCGGCGCGACCTTCACCGCCCGCGCCGGCAACCTGCCCGACGGCCGGCTCACGGCCGTCCCCGGCATCGCCGGGGACCTGTGGATCGCCGGCCATGACAAGGGGCTGCTGCACTCCACCGACGGCGGCCGCACCTTCACCACGCTCAGCACGGTGAAGTCCGCCTCCGCCCTCGGCTTCGGAAAGGCCGCACCCGGCGCCTCCTACCAGGCCCTGTACCTGATCGGTACCGTCAAGGACGTCTTCGGCGTCTTCCGCTCCACCGACATGGGCGCCACCTGGCTCCGCGTCAACGACGACGCCCACCAGTGGGGCAACATCAGCGGTGGCGTCGTCACCGGCGACCCCGATACCTACGGGCGCGTCTACATCGGCACCAACGGCCGCGGCCTCCAGTACGGCGACCCGTCCTGACCCCAACGCCGGAGCGGGGCCGCGGGCACAACGGCCTGCGGCCCCGCCTGGGGTGAGGGATGGCGCCTCCGCGCCCCGAGGGGTGGCACAACGTGCCAGTAGGGGCGGTGAACAGCGGTCCGCACGGCGCCGACACGTCGGCGGCCTATGGGCCCATCGACCTACGGGCTCAGGTGTTCGGGCGCTTTCCGTGGTTCGCGCTCTTCTTCTTCCGTGCGCGTCGCTTGTTACCTCGCTTGGACATGGACCGCATCTCCCTTATCCGTACCAACAGGGATATATCGCCACGGCCAGTCTATGAGCCGCCTTCTCCCCCCGCATCGCGGCCGCTCACTCCTCGAAGCGGTAGCCCATCCCCGGGGCCGTCACCAGATACCTGGGGTGGGACGGGTCCGCCTCCAGCTTGCGGCGCAGTTGGGCCATGTAGACGCGGAGGTAGTTGCTCTGGGTGCGATACGTCGGGCCCCAGACCTCCTGGAGCAGCCGGCGCTGGGTGACCAGGCGGCCCCGGTGGCGTATCAGGACCTCCAGGAGGTGCCACTCCGTCGGTGTCAGGCGTACGGGCTCGCCGTCCCGGGTCGCCTTCTTCGCCAGGAGGTCCAGGGTGAAGGAGGGAGTCGACACCCGGGCCGGGGCGGCCCCGTCGGCGGGGTCCGCCTCAAGGCTCCCTCCGCCCCGGCCCCCGTCCCCCCGCCGCGTCGCCGCCCGCAGCCTCGCGAGCAGCTCGTCCATGCTGAACGGCTTCGTGATGTAGTCGTCCGCCCCCGCGTCCAGCGCCTCCACCTTCTCGTCCGAGGTGCTGCGGGCCGAGACCACCAGGATCGGCGCCCGTGACCAGCGGCGCAGGGTGCGCATCACGTCGATGCCGTCCATGTCCGGCAGACCCAGGTCCAGGAGCACCGCGTCCGGTGGGTTCGCGGCGGCCAGGGTGAGGGCCGTCTCGCCGTCGGGGGCCGCGTCCACGTCGTACCGGCGCGCTCTGAGGTTGATCTCCAGCGCCCGTACGAGCTGCGGCTCGTCCTCCACCACCAGCACCCTGGTCATCGGCCCGCTCCCCGACCCCGCCCTAAGACCGTGTCCTACATGGCCAGTTGGTCGTTGAGTGGGTTATGGGGAGTGGGCGGTGGGGTTGGATCGTTCCGGCTGGTCTGTGGGAGTTGGCCAGGCCGTTGCTGCCGCCGGCGCGTGTGCGTCCGCAGGGCGGCGGAGTCGCGAACATTGATGACGAG
This sequence comes from Streptomyces sp. TLI_146, assembly GCF_002846415.1. Classification (NCBI taxonomy): domain Bacteria; kingdom Bacillati; phylum Actinomycetota; class Actinomycetes; order Kitasatosporales; family Streptomycetaceae; genus Streptomyces; species Streptomyces sp. TLI_146. The sequence continues at coordinate 6,040,825 of NZ_PJMX01000001.1, read as the reverse complement.
GCGGTCTTCGCCGCGATCGTCTACGTACTGGTCAGTGGGTGCGCATGGCGCGCTCTGCCGCCCTGCTTCGGTGCGTCGAAGTCGACGGTGCATCGTCGCTTCCTCATCTGGTCGCGTGCCGGGGTCTGGGGCCGGTTGCACCAGCGGGTTCTCCAGCTCCTGGACGAGCAGGGCCTGGTGGATCTGTCCCGTGCGGTCCTCGACTCGGCTCACGTCCGCGCGAAAAAGGGGGCGAACTTGCAGGTCCGAGTCCCGTGGACCGGGGTAAGCCCGGTTCCAAGATGCACATCCTGTCCGATGCGGACGGCCTGCCCCTCCGGGTCGGACTCTCCGCGGCCAACACCCACGACAGCCTCGCCCTGAAGCCGATGCTGTCCCATTTCCACATGGGACACGAAACCCACGCAGCCGATTCCAAACCCACACGGCTGCACGCAGACAAGGCGTACGACATCCCCCACCTGCGACGATGGCTCTGGGGCAAGCACATCGGTGTCCGCATCGCCCGCAAGGGCATCGAGTCCAGCGAACGCCTCGGCCGCCGCAGGTGGGTGATCGAGCGGACGATGTCGTGGCTGACCGGCTACCGCCGACTCAACCACCGATACGAACGCCAACCCATCAACTACCTGGCCTTTCTTGGCCTCGCCGCAGCCATCTGCTGCTACAAACGTTTACTCAAACTCACCATGTAGGACACGGTCTAAGCCCGTCACTTCCCCGCTGTCTCCTTGAGCGCGATGTTGAGCTTCAGGACGTTGACGCGCGGCTCGCCGATGAAGCCGAGGATGCGGCCGCTCGTGTGGTCCGCGACCAGCTTCTCCACCGTCGCCACCGGCAGGCCGTTCACCTGCGCCACCCGGTGGATCTGGAGCTTGGCGTAGTCCGGGGAGATGTCCGGGTCCAGGCCCGAGCCGGAGGAGGTGACCGCTTCGGCGGGGACGTCGGAGGGGTTGACCTTGTACGTCGGGGTCGAGTTGTCCCGTACCACCGCCGCCTTGGCGTCCTTGATCTGCTGGATCAGCTTGTCGTTGTCGCCGGAGAGGTTGGTCGCACCCGAGACCAGCAGGTCGTACTGGGTGTTGACGCCGTTGGCCTTGTTGGAGCCCAGGCCGTTGGACGGGCGCGGCTGGAACCAGTGCGGGTCCGGGCGGGCCGCCTCCTCGGGGTCGGAGGGGTTCTTCTTGGGGAGGTCGTAGCGCTGGCCGATGAGCTCCGAACCGACCACCTTGCCGCCGGACTTGACCTCCGAGCCGTTCGCCTTGCCGCCGAAGGCGGCCTGCGCGATGCCGGTGACGGCGAGCGGGTACAGGACGCCGCAGATCACCGTGAGGACCAGCAGGGCGCGCAGGCCCGCGCCGATCAACCGGGCCGTGTGGGATACCGAGTTGTTCATGACGGATCAGCCGATTCCGGGGATGAGGGTGATGAGCAGGTCGATGAGCTTGATGCCGATGAACGGGGCGACCAGGCCGCCCAGGCCGTAGATCCCGAGGTTGCGGCGGAGCATTTTGTCGGCGCTGGTCGGCTTGTACTGCACGCCCTTCAGGGCCAGCGGTACGAGGGCGATGATGATCAGGGCGTTGAAGATGACCGCCGAGAGGATCGCCGACTCGGGGCTGTGCAGGCTCATGATGTTGAGCTTGTCCAGGCCCGGGTAGACCACCGCGAACATCGCCGGGATGATCGCGAAGTACTTCGCCACGTCGTTGGCGATGGAGAACGTGGTGAGCGCGCCTCGGGTGATCAGGAGCTGTTTGCCGATCTCGACGATCTCGATCAGCTTGGTGGGGTTGGAGTCGAGGTCGACCATGTTGCCGGCCTCCTTGGCGGCCGACGTGCCCGTGTTCATGGCCACGCCCACGTCCGCCTGGGCCAGCGCGGGGGCGTCGTTGGTGCCGTCGCCCGTCATCGCGACCAGCTTGCCGCCGGCCTGCTCGCGCTTGATGAGGGCCATCTTGTCCTCGGGGGTGGCCTCGGCGAGGAAGTCGTCCACGCCCGCCTCCTCCGCGATGGCCTTCGCGGTCAGCGGGTTGTCACCCGTGATCATGACCGTCTTGATGCCCATCCGGCGCAGTTCCTCGAACCGCTCCCGCATCCCCTCCTTCACCACGTCCTTGAGGTGGATCACTCCGAGGACGCGGGCGCCTTCAGCGTCTTCCAGAGCCACCAGCAGCGGCGTGCCACCAGCCTGGGAAATCCGGTCGGTGAGCGCCTGCGCGTCCTGGGAGACACTGCCGCCCCGCTCCTTCACCCACGCCACGACCGACCCGGTCGCGCCCTTGCGGATCCTGCGCCCGTCCACGTCCACGCCCGACATACGGGTCTGGGCGGTGAACGCGATCCACTCGGCGTCCGTCAACTCGCCCTGGTGACGCTCGCGCAGCCCGTACTTCTCCTTGGCGAGCACCACGATCGAGCGGCCCTCGGGGGTCTCGTCGGCCAGCGAGGACAGCTGCGCGGCATCGGCCACCTCGGCCTCGGTCGTCCCGCGTACGGGCACGAACTCGGACGCCTGCCGGTTGCCCAGCGTGATCGTGCCGGTCTTGTCCAGCAGGAGCGTGGAGACGTCGCCCGCCGCTTCCACCGCCCTGCCCGACATCGCCAGGACGTTGCGCTGGACGAGGCGGTCCATGCCCGCGATGCCGATCGCGGAGAGCAGCGCGCCGATCGTCGTCGGGATCAGGCAGACCAGCAGGGCGGCCAGCACGATCATCGACTGCTCGGCGCCCGCGTACTTCGCGAACGGCTGGAGGGTGACCACCGCCAGCAGGAACACGATCGTCAGGGACGCCAGCAGGATGTTCAGGGCGATCTCGTTGGGGGTCTTCTGGCGTGCCGCGCCCTCGACCAGGTTGATCATCCGGTCGATGAACGTCTCGCCCGGCTTCGTCGTGATCTTGATGACCACCCGGTCGGACAGCACCTTCGTACCGCCCGTGACCGCGCTGCGGTCGCCGCCGGACTCGCGGATCACCGGCGCGGACTCACCCGTGATCGCCGACTCATCCACGGACGCGACGCCCTCGACGACGTCACCGTCGCCCGGGATGATGTCGCCCGCCTCGCAGACCACCAGGTCACCGATCTTCAACTCGGTGCCGGGCACCCGCTCCTCCGTGGAGCCCACCAGACGCCGGGCCACCGTGTCGGTCTTGGCCTTGCGCAGGGTGTCGGCCTGCGCCTTGCCCCGGCCCTCCGCGACCGCCTCCGCGAGGTTCGCGAAGATCGTGGTCAGCCACAGCCAGCCCGCGATCGCCCAGCCGAACCAGTCCCCCGGGTCCTTGACCGCCAGGACCGTGGTCAGGACCGACCCGATCTCGACCACGAACATCACTGGCGACTTGACCATCACCCGGGGGTCGAGCTTCTTGATCGCGTCCGGGAAGGACTTCACCAGCGCCTTGGGGTCGAACAGGCCCCCGCCGACCCTCCCCTGGTCCTTGTGACCGGTAGGGACGTCGCTGTGCGGGGCACGGCTCGGCGCCGGCGATTCCTGCTGCTTCAGTTCAGTACTCATGACGCCAGCCCCTCCGCCAGCGGTCCCAGCGCAAGCGCGGGGAAATAGGTCAGACCGGTCACGATCAGGATCGTGCCGACCAACAGGCCCGTGAACAGCGGCTTGTTGGTGCGCAGCGTGCCCGCCGTCTCCGGGATCGGCTTCTGCTCCGCCAGCGAACCCGCCAGCGCCAGCACGAACACCATCGGCAGGAACCGGCCCAGCAACATCGCAAGACCGATAGAAGTGTTGAACCACTCGGTGTTGGCGTTCAGACCGGCGAACGCGGAGCCGTTGTTGTTGGCACCCGAGGTGTACGCGTACAGCACCTCGGAGAAGCCGTGCGCACCCGAGTTCGTCATCGAGGCGCCCGTCGAATCCAGGGACATCGCGATCGCCGTGAACACCAGGACCAGCGCCGGAGTGATCAGGATGTAGCAGGCCGCGAACTTGATCTCCCGCGTGCCGATCTTCTTGCCCAGATACTCGGGCGTGCGCCCCACCATCAGGCCCGCCAGGAACACCGCGATGATCGCCATCACCAGCATCCCGTACAGACCCGAACCGGTACCGCCCGGCGCGATCTCGCCCAACTGCATCCCCAGCAGCGTGATACCACCGCCGAAACCGGTCAGCGAGGAATGGAAACCATCCACCGCGCCCGTGGAGGTCAGCGTGGTGGCGACCGCGAAGATCGACGTGCCGCCGATACCGAACCGGGTCTCCTTGCCCTCCATCGCCCCACCCGCGACGTCGAACGCCGGTCCGTGGTGGGCGAATTCGGTCCACATCATCAACGCGGTGAACCCGACCCAGATGGTGACCATCGTCGCCAGAATCGCGTACCCCTGCCGAACACTCCCCACCATCTTTCCGAAGGTGCGCGTCAGCGCGAACGGGATCACCAGAATCAGGAAGACCTCAAACAGGTTGGAGAAGCCGTTGGGGTTCTCGAAGGGGTGAGCCGAGTTGGCGTTGAAGTAACCGCCACCGTTCGTGCCCAGCTCCTTGATCGCCTCCTGCGAGGCGACCGCCCCGCCGTTCCACTGCTGCGAACCACCCATGAACTGGCCGACCTCGTGAATACCGGCGAAGTTCTGGATCGCCCCGCACGCCACCAGCACCAGCGCGCCCACCACCGATATCGGCAGCAGGATCCGCACGGTGCCGCGCACCAGATCGGACCAGAAGTTGCCCAGCTCACCCGTCCGCGAACGGGCGAAACCTCGTACGAGAGCGACCGCGACCGCGATACCCACCGACGCGGACACGAAGTTCTGCACCGCCAGGCCGCCGGTCTGCACCACATGACCCATGGCCTGCTCGCCCGAGTACGACTGCCAGTTGGTGTTCGACACGAACGACGCCGCCGTGTTGAACGCCTGATCCGCCGGAATCGACACGAAACCCAGCGAGCCCGGCAGATGCCCCTGAAGGCGCTGGAGCAGATAGAGGAACAGGACGCTCACGGCCGAGAACGCCAGCACGCCCCGCAGATACGCGGGCCAGCGCATCTGCGTGGACGGGTTGGCACCCACGGCCTTATAGATCCACTTCTCCACCCGCAGATGCTTCTCGGAGGAGTAGACGCGGGCCATGTAGTCGCCCAGCGGCCGGTAGGACAGGCCCAGGGCCGCCGCGAGCGCGGCGAACTGGAGCACACCGGAAAGAACAGGAGACATGGCGGGACTCAGAACCTCTCCGGGTACACAAGGGCGAGGACGAGGTATCCCAGCAGGGCGACGGCCACGATCAGACCGACGATGTTCTCGGCAGTCACAGCTTCGCCACCCCCTTGGCAATGAGCGCCACCAACGCGAAAACCGCGATCGTGGTGACGACGAAGGCCAGATCGGCCATCGCGAACTCCAGAACTCGAAGAGGCTCGGAAATGAGCGGGAAATGGGCGGACCTCTAGAGCAAACCCCTCCGCGCGGCCGCCGCACGTTTCGTTGACGGCCCCCTGACGGCTACTGGCGCGTCCTTGACGCCTTTCATACGCGGCTTCCGGCCAGGGAGGGCCATGGCGGTGGCGTCAGGAGGCCATATGCCCGCCGTCAAGACTTTCCGGGCGGGCGTCAACGGTTCGTCAGCGGACGCCAACGGGCCCCGGCGGCGTCCTTAGCGTCACGGGCATGAGAGCCATGGGACGCCGGACACTCCGTACTGCTCCGCCCGCCGCGTACGACCGGACCTGGGCGGGTGAGGCCCGCTCGGCGGTGGGGTGCGCGGCCGTGCTGCTCGGTCTGCTGCTGCTCATCGACACCGGCGCGGGCACCCTCACGCCCTGGCGGGGCGCGCTGTGGACGGGCCTGGCCGTGCTGCTGCTCCTGGTGCTGTGGCCGGCCCGGGTGTCGGCGGGGCAGGGCCTGCTGGTCGCGCGCGGGCCGCTGCGCACCCGGGCCGTGCGCACCGACCGGCTGGTGTCGGTGCGCTGGTCGGACGGGGTCGCCCAGCGCCTGGTCCTGCGCGACGCGGAGGGCGGGCGGGCCGAGCTCGACCCCCGGGTCCTCGTCGCCAACCCCCCGCTGTGGCGCCTGCTGGACGCGGACGCCCGTACGAGCGTGACGCGCGGGACGCTCCGGTGCGGAGAGACGGCGCTGCGGCAGATCTCGGCGAGGGTGGACAGGGAGACGGCGCGAGAGGTGTTCAGGACGTCAGGGCTGAGCTGAGAGCTCCGGCGGCACCGCACCTCCCGGGGGCGCGAGGCTGTGCCACGAGCGGCCCGGACACGTGGGCGCGACCGGCCCCCACCGGCCCGCGGACGAGGACCGGGCCCGAAAGCGCCGTCACACTTCCCCGCCCCACTTCGTCAATTCCATGACAGTCGGAGCCCAGGCCACACGACGAGTGGCAGCCAGGAGAACAGTCATGGAAGCACGGATGCCGAGCCCGGCGACGCTCGTCCCGGGGGCGATGGAGGCCGTTCGGGGACTTCAGAAGGCGACCCACAGCGCCGGAGTGCCCGCCACCACGATGCACCTCGTCCATCTGCGCGCCAGCCAGATCAACGGATGCAGCGCCTGCGTGGACTCCGGCACCCGGTACGCGATGAAGGGCGGCGAGAGCGCGGAGCGCCTGTTCGCGGTGGCCGCCTGGCGCGAGACGCCGTACTTCACGGACGCCGAGCGGGCCGCGCTCGCCCTCACCGAGTCCGTGACCCGGCTCAACGACCGTGCCGAGCCGGTCCCCGACGAGGTCTGGGACGAGGCAGCCCGGCACTACGAGGAGAAGCCGCTCGCGGCCCTGGTGCTGTGGATCGCCGTCAGCAACTTCTACAACCGCCTCAACGCGGCCACCCGCCAGCAGGGCGGCCAGACCTGGTGATCCGGCACCACGGAGCTCCGGTGAACCTCAACTTCCGCTTCCCGCAAGGGATCTGACGCCCCGTTCGATCTGTCCGGCCTTGGCACCCGCCGCGACCGTGGGGCATGCTCGCCGAGATCGACTCAGTACGACATCCATGCGCAACGCCGAGGTGGCACGAATGGCAACCGAGACAACCACCTGCTGCATCGTCGGGGGCGGGCCGGCCGGCGCGATGCTGGGGCTGCTGCTCGCCCGGGCCGGGATCGAGGTCACCGTCCTGGAGAAGCACCGGGACTTCCTGCGGGACTTCCGCGGCGACACGATCCACCCCTCCACCCTGGACGTCCTCGCCGAGCTGGGGCTCGCCGAGCGCTTCCTGGAGCTGCCGCACCGCACCACGCCGGGGATCAACATGGTCACCGACACCCAGGACGTGCTCGTCGCCGACCAGCGGCTGCTCTCCGGCACGTATCCGTACATCGCCTTCGTCCCCCAATGGGACTTCCTCAACCTGCTCGCCGCCGAGGCCGCCAAGTACCCGAACTTCCATCTGAGGATGGGGGCCGAGGTGCACGGTCTGATCCGCGAGGGCGACCGCGCCCGGGGCGTGCGCTACCGCGACGCCGAGGGCGAGCACGAGCTGCGCGCGGAGCTCACCGTGGCCGCCGACGGCCGCGACTCGGTGCTGCGCCGCCCGGCCGGGCTCGTCCCGCAGGGCTTCGGGGCGCCGATGGACGACCTGTGGTTCCGGATCCCCCGCGAGGAGAGCGACCCGCCGGACACGTTCATCCGCATGGGCCAGCAGGGCCTGCTCATCGGCATCTGCCGGGATACGTACTGGCAGTTCGCGTACGTCATCCCCAAGGGCCGGTACGCCGAGCTCCAGGCCGAGGGCATCGAGTCGCTGCGCGGCAGCGTGCGCGCGCTGCTGCCGTGGATGGGCGACCGGCCGGACAAGATCGAGTTCTCGGACGCCCGGATGCTGGAGGTCCGCGTCGAGCGGCTCAAGCGCTGGTACCGGCCGGGCCTGCTGTTCATCGGGGACGCCGCGCACGCGATGTCGCCGGTCGGCGGGTTCGGGATCAACGTCGCCGTGCAGGACGCGGTGGCCACCGCCAACCTGCTGGCCGAGCCGCTGCGGCGGGGCACGGTGAGCACCGAGGACCTGGCGGCCGTGCAGCGGCGGCGGCTGCCCCCGGTGGTCGCCATCCAGCGCATGCAGATCCTGCTCCAGAACCAGCTCATCGCGCCGACGCTGCACGGCACCCGCGAGTCCAAGCCGCCGCGGTTCCTGGCGGTGGCGGAGCATGTGCGGCCGATGCGGAAGCTGATCGCCCGGATGATCGGGTACGGGCCCCTGCCCGAGCACGTACGGACCCCCGAGCGGGTCTGAGCCGACGGCCGTCCGACGGGCGGGTACGGGCGCTCACCGCGTCCCGTGCCCGCCCGTCGGCATTTCGGGAAATCGCCCGATCGCGGTACGCATAAAACCGGCCGGACACCGGATGGACATCGGACAGTCGCCGGACGGATGCCGGACGGAAAATGGACAGTCGCGGGGCTTTCCTTCCCACATCCCCGAACTCCTGGCAATTTCGTCGACGGGACGGCCGGACCTCTCCACAAGTGTCCAACTGCGGAAATCCCGCGCTCGCACACAGGCGTGCTAGAGCTGTTGTCCAGGGGGCCGGAGTGCCACTGGAGCCGCGCCCGACGGGCAAGTTGAGCGCTGCTTGACCCGCACCCGCGACCCCGTGCTAAACCCGTAACCACTTGAGAGAAATCAAGCCAGAGAGGGATTCATGACGACCATCATCTACCCCGAGGACCGTCCCGACGGCCGCCGCGGGTTTGAAATCGTCCTGCCGAGCGGTGCCACGGATGGTGCCGCCGCCCTCGTGGAAGGCGAGATAGCCGCCGCCACCCCCGGACCGCCGCTCCACACGCATGCCGAGTCCGACGAGACGTACTTCGTCCTGGAGGGCTCTTTGGTCATGTACATCGACGGCGAGGTGACCACGCTCGGCCCCGGCGGCATGGCGCACATCTCCAAGGGCACCGAGCACACCTGGTCCACGACGGTGGAGGACGGCTGCCGCTTCCTGACGCTGCACCTGCCGGGCGGATACGAGCTGTACCACCCGACCGCGCTCGCCGCCGAGCACGAGAAGGGCGGCCCGCTGATCCAGTCCGACCTCTTCGAGCTGGCGGCGAAGTTCGACTGGCGGATGGCGGGCACCGAGCCGCGGCGCCTCACCCCCGAGGGTGTCCTCGTCCCGGCGGGCGAGGCCGACGCGGAGGCCCAGCGCCTGCTCGCCGAGTACACCGACAAGCAGCCGGTCGCTTGAGCGACTTGAGCGGCTTAGGTGCCGTTTCAGGCCGTCGGAGCATGTGAGTGCCTTCTTGAGCGGTGGTGTCGTCCTGTCATGGGCGCGACATCCTCTGCGGGAGGGCGCTTCCATGCGCCCTCCCCGTCCCGCCCGCCCGTCCGGGCCCCCGCCCCGCCCGATCGCCCCGGCGATCCGCGGGGCGGCCGCCTGCCCGGGCGGCGCCGGACCGGCCGCAGACCGGGCGTCAGCCCTGGAAAAGGGGTGTGACCTGCGAAAAGTCACACCCCCGGACCCTGTGTCGTCATCTTGGTGACGCACTTTTTCCTGCCGCTGTGGCAAGGAGACCCGCAAATGGCACTCGTCTCATCACGCTCCTTCCGTCACGACCGGGCGCGTACGGCCCCGGTCACCACGATCGGCCAGAGGTAGAAACGCCATGACTCACGACACCCACGCCGGAGCCGACGCGTCCGGCGAAGCGCCTCCGCTCGACCCCCGCCGCTGGCTCGCCCTGATCATCGTTCTGGTGGCGGGGTTCATGGACATGCTCGACGTGACGATCGTCAACGTCGTCATCCCGAGCATCCAGAAGGACCTGCACGCCGACTACACCCAGATCGAGTGGGTCGTGGCCGGTTACGTACTGGGCTTCGCGGCCCTGCTGATCACCGGCGGGCGGCTCGGCGACATCTACGGCCGTAAGAAGATGTTCCTCATCGGCGTGGCGGGCTTCACCGTCGCCTCGGCCCTGTGCGGTGTGGCGAGCGGCCCCGGCATGCTCATCGGCGCGCGCTTCTTCCAGGGCGCCATGGCCGGGCTGATGGTCCCGCAGATCCTGGCGATCATCCATGTCACGTTCCCCTCCGAGGAGCGCGGCAAGGTGCTCGGCATCTGGGGCGGGGTGCTCGGCTCGGCGTCGGTGGCCGGTCTGATCGTCGGCGGTGTGCTGGTCGACGCGAACATCGCGGACCTGGAGTGGCGTCCGATCTTCCTGGTCAACATCCCGGTCGGCGTCGGCGCGCTGATCGCCGCCTGGTTCTTCGTACGCGAGTCGAAGTCGCCCGCCGCGCCCAAGCTGGACCCGATCGGCGTGGTGATCGCCGTGACCGGCATCCTGATGCTGGTCTACCCGCTCGCCGAGGGCCGTGCGCTCGACTGGCCCGCCTGGACGTTCCTGTTGATGGGCGGCTCGGTCGTGGTGTTCGGCATCCTGGTCGCCTTCGAGCGGTACCGCACCAGGACCGTGGGCTCGCCGCTGGTGGTGCTCAGCCTGTTCAAGGAGCGGGCGTTCACCGCGGGCATGCTGGTGTGGACGCTGTTCTGGATCGCGCTCGGCGGCTTCTTCCTGGTGTGGACGCTGTACATGCAGCTGGGTCTCGGCTGGTCGCCGATGCGCGCCGGTCTGACCGGCGCGGCCTTCGCGGTCGGTGCCGCCGCGGGCTCCGGCCTGGCGGTCGAGGTGTTCACCCCGCGCATCGGGCGCCTGACGCTGATCGGCGGGGCGCTCCTGAACGCGCTCGGCTTCGTCGCGTACATCTTCGTCGCCCACCACTACGGTCCGGGCATCCCGTCCTGGCAGATGATCGCGCCGCTGGTGGTGACCGGCTTCGGCTTCGGTCTGGTGGTCGCCCCGATGATCGACGCGATCCTCACCAAGGTGCCCGTCAAGGACGCGGGCTCGGCCTCCGGTCTGCTCGGCACCACCCAGCAGGTCGGCATGGCGCTCGGTGTCGCCCTGGTCGGCGTGCTCTTCTTCGGCCATCTGGCCGACGACTCGGACCACGGCGTCGACAAGGTCACCCCGGCCCTGCGCCAGGAGCTGGTGACCGCCGGGGTGCAGCCGGGCGGCGTCGACGACATCGTCAAGGGCTTCCGGGCCTGTGTGCACGACCGGTCGGCCGAGTCGGACCCGACCAAGGTCCCGGCCAGCTGTCAGCCCTCCTCGGTGCCGGGCGCCGACAAGGTCCAGCCGATCCTGACCGAGCAGGGCCAGAAGGCCGTCAGCCACAACTTCGTCAAGAGCTTCGACCTGAGCCTGTGGTACGGGGTCGGGATCCTGGTGCTCGTGGCGCTCGGCATGTTCGCGCTGCCCCGCGAGGTGCAGGCGCGCGACCTGGACGCGGAGCTGGAGGCGCTGGGCGAGCCGGTGGCCCGGAGCGCGTGACCACGTATTGAGGAGCGCCCGCACGGGCTCCCCGTGGGCGTACGAAGGCCGTCAGGCCGACGCGCGCTTGCGGGGAGCCGCCTTCTTCGCGGCCTTCTTGGCCGTGGTGGCGGTGGACTTCTTGGCACCGGCGGCGGAGGCCTTGGGGGACGCGGCCGACTTCTTGGCGGCGGTCTTCGAGGTCGACTTGGTCGCCGTCTTGGCCGAGGTGGTCTTGGTGGCGGTCTTGGCCGTCCTCTTCGCCGCCGTCTTGGCCGTCTTCTTGGCGGCCGTCTTGCGCGACTTGAGCTCGGTGACCTCGGCGGGCTCCGCCCCCTCCTCCCCGCGTGCCTCCTTCGCCGCGCGCACGCTCTTCTCCAGCGCGGCCATCAGATCGATGACCTTGCCGCCGCCCTTGGTCTCCGGGGCCTCGGCCGGGGGCAGCGCGCCGCCCGCCTTGGAGGCGATCAGGGCCTCCACGGCCTCCCGGTAGTCGTCGTGCAGCGAGTCGACGTCGACCTCGCCGAGGGTGTCCATCAGGGCGTCGGCCAGATCGAGTTCGGCGTCGCGGATCTTCACCCCGCTGTCCGGGGCGACGCCCTCGGGGGCGCGGATCTCGTCCGGCCACAGCAGCCCGTGCATGGCGATGACGTCGTCCACGACCCGCAGCATCCCCAGCCGCTCGCGCCCGCGCAGCGCGAACTTGGCGACGGCCACCTTCCGGCTCCGCTTGAGCGCCTCCCTGAGCAGGGTGTACGGCTTGGCCGCCGGGACGCCGCTGGCGCTGAGGTAGTACGCCGTGTCGATCTGGAGCGGGTCGATGGAGTCGGCCGGCACGAACGCCACGATCTCGATGGTCTTGGCGGTGGGCAGCGGCAGCGCGGCCAGGTCGTCGTCGGTGATCGGGACCAGCGACCCGTCCGCGTCCTCGTACGCCTTGCCGATCTCGGACGCGTCCAGCTCCTCGCCGTCCAGCTCGCACACCTTGCGGTAGCGGACCCGGCCGCCGTCCTCCGTGTGGATCTGGCGGAACGAGATCGAGTGGCTCTCGGTAGCGTTGAAGAGCTTGATCGGAATGCTGACCAGCCCAAATGAGATCGCACCGTTCCATATGGATCGCACTCTTCATCCCCTCTGTCGGGAATAGTGGGATTCTCATCGTATGACGCCGATCACATGGGTGGAGGGGCGACGGATCGCGCTCTCCCGCCTGGAGAAGGTGCTGTATCCGGCGACCGGCACCACCAAGGGCGAGGTGCTGCACTACTACGCGTCCGTCGCCGGGGCGCTCCTCGCCCATCTGCACAACCGGCCGGTGTCGTTCCTGCGCTACCCGGACGGGCCCGAGGGCCAGCTCTTCTTCACCAAGAATCCCCCGCCCGGCACACCCTCCTGGGTGAAGACGGCCCCGGTCCCGCGCTCCGAGGACAGCGAGGCGCGCCAGGTGACGGTCCCGGACCTGTCGACCCTGATGTGGGCCGCGAACCTGGTGGTGGAGTTCCACACCCCGCAGTGGCAGGCGGACGCGCCGGCGCGCGCCGACCGGATGGTCTTCGACCTGGACCCCGGGGCCCCGGCGACGGTGGTGGAGTGCTGCCTGGTGGCGCGGTGGCTGCGCGAGCGCCTGACGGCGGACGGCCTGCACGCGTACGCGAAGACCTCCGGCTCCAAGGGCCTGCACCTGCTCGTCCCCCTGGAGCCGACCCCGTCCGAGCGGGTCTCCCAGTACGCCAAGGGCCTCGCCCAGGAGGCGGAGGCGGCGCTGCCCGGCCTGGTCACGCACCGCATGGCGAAGACGCTCCGCCCCGGCAAGGTGTTCGTCGACCACAGCCAGAACGCGGCGGCGAAGACGACGGCGGCGCCCTACACGCTCCGGGCGAGGGAGCGGCCGACGGTGTCGGCGCCGGTGTCGTGGGAGGAGGTGGAGTCCTGCGGCAGCGCCGCTGACCTGGTCTTCCTGCTGGGCGACATAGAACCCCGGCTGGCGCGCGACGGTGATCTGCTCGCCCCCCTGATCAACCTCAACCGGGCGGGGCGGCTGCCGTGAGCGTGCGGCCGCCGGTACGGGTGGCGCTGGCCCAGTCGGTACGGGAGCTGCCGCGCGGGCCGGGCTGGTGGTACGAGCCGAAGTTCGACGGCCACCGGATGGTGGTGTTCCGGGAGGCGGACGGGGTGGTGCTCCAGGCCCGGTCCGGGCGGATCGTGACGGCCGCGTTCCCGGATCTGGTGGCGGCGGCGCTCGCCGTCCCGGCGGGGTGCGTGTTCGACGGCGAGGTGGTGGTGTGGACGGGCGGCCGTACGGACTTCGCGGCGGTGCAGCGGCGGGCGGCGGCGACGCCGGGGCGGGCCGGTCTGCTCGCGGCCCGGCTGCCCGCGTCGTACGCGGCGTTCGACGTCCTGGCGGACCGCGGGCAGGACGTGCGGCGCCTCGGCTACGGCGAGCGCCGGTCCCGCCTGGTGTCCCTCCTGGCCCCCCTCGGCCCCCCGCTCCAGCCGGTCCCGGCGACCCGCTCCGTGGAAACGGCCCTGACCTGGTACGAGACGCTCCCCGCGAGCGGGATCGAGGGCCTGGTGGCCAAACGGGAGGACTCCCCGTACCGGGGCGGCACGCGCACGTGGCGCAAGCTGCGGCACACGGAGACGTGGGAGGGGGTGGTGGTCGGATACGTGGGCCCGGCGGGCCGCCCCAGCGCGCTGGTGCTGGTGCTGCCGGGGGACGACGCGGTGACGGTGTCGACGCCGCTGTCGTCGGCGCTGCGGGCGGAGGCGGGGCGGGCCCGGTTGCCGCCTTCGTCTCCGACGCGGACGGCGGTGGCGCCGGGGTGGGGGGAGGTGGGCTACACGCCGGTGGAGGGGGGTGGGTTGCTGGCGGAGGTGGAGCGGGGGTCTGCGCGGCTGGGGGTGACGACGGTGCTGCGCCTGCACCGGGTGTGATGCCCCCACCCCGCCCCTTCCCTGAACCCTCCGGGGGTGGGTGGGGGTTGAGGACGGCTTTCCCGGGGGCTACGCCCCCGGCCCCCGGGCGGGGCCTGCGGCCCCTGCACCCCGCTTCGGGGCTCCGCCCCGGGTGCCGTTCCTCTGCGGACCGGTGGGGGCTGGTCGCGCAGTTCCCCGCGCCCCTAAGGGGTACGGGCTCAGGCGATGGCGAAGCCGAGCATTTAAGGGGCGCGGGGAACTGCGCGACCAGCCATCCACGGTCCGCAGACGAACGGGGTCCGGGGGCGCAGCCCCTGGGAGAGCCGCCTCGATCACCGTGGGGGCATCACACCCGCAGCCACGTCCGGCGGTCCCGGGCCCTCCAATACAGCCCCTCCACATCCGCCGGCTTCAGCACCCCGCCGAGCCGCCCCAGCCCCGGCAGCTCCGTGTCCCGCAGGACGCGGACGTCGCCCGGCGGGGCGGGCAGGTCGACGCGGTCGGGGTCGGCCAGCACCAGCACCCCCCGCACCCCCACCGCCAGCGCCAGCGACGCCCGTTCCGCGTCGCGGCGGACCCAGCGCAGCACCGGCGACGGCGCGCCGCGGCCGACCCCGACCAGCGGGTCGGCGATCCGCACCCGGCGCCGGTGCGCCGCGACCGTACGGAACGTGAGCACCCCGGCCGGGCCGATCACGAGGTGGTCGAGCAGCCCGTCCCCCGGCAGCGGCACCGAGTGCAGCACCCGCCACCCCGCCCCTTCCAACGCGTCCAGGCCCGCCCCGACCCGCTCCTGCGCCGCGAGCAGCACCCGGCGCGGGTCCTCGCGAAAGCGGCGCGGCGGGCCCGCGGACTCCAGCTCGCCCAGGAGCGCCTCGCCGGGGCGGTTCGGCGCCAGGTCGTCGTCGGGGTGCAGGGAGAGCCGGGCCAGGTCGGCGGAGGTCGGTACGGGCGGCGGGCCCACCGTCACCTCGCCCACCACGAAGGGCGCGAGCGCGGCCAGGACGGCGTCGCGGCACTCCTCCAGGAGCAGGCTGACCCGCCCGCTGTCCCGGTCGTACCAGGCGGCGCTCCGCCCGTCCGGGAGGCTGACGTACAGCCGTGCCCGTCCGTGCCGGTGCACCGGTGTCACCCGCAGTCCCGACATCCCGCATCACCCCACGACCATGGGAGCAGCACCGGCCGCGCAGGGCAATATCGCGGCTCGTATAGTGCGGAGCCGCTACCGCGTGCCATGCGCGCCGCTTTACCTCGGGAGGGGAAGTCCAATGCTCATATGGGGCACCAAGGGATATCTGTACCAGCTCGCCATGATGACGCTCGTCTGCGGGAACTGCGGCAATCCGGCCGCCCACAGCCTGCGGAAGCACGTCACCAAGTTCACGTTCTTCTTCATCCCGCTCTTCCCGGTCTCCACCAAGTACCGCACGCAGTGCACCTTCTGCGGCATGGAGCAGCAGATCACCAAGGAGGCCGCCGAGCAGCTGCTCGCGACGGCCGCCGCGCCGCAGCCGGGCTACCAGGCCCAGCCGCAGCAGATGCAGGGCCAGGCCCCCGGCCAGCCGCACGGGCAGAACCCCTACCAGCAGTAGGCGCGCTGCCGCCCGGCTGTGGAGAGCTGTTACAGAGCCGGGAAAGCTCCGCGACACCGCCCGCCTACGGTGGTGGACATGACTGCGTCCACCCCCTCCCGCCCGCGCCGCACGGCCCGGCTCGCGGCCGCCGCCGCGCTCGCCCTCGCCGTGGGCGGCGGGGTCGCGGCCTGCGGCTCGGGTTCGTCCGGCGCCAAGGCTCCCGACGTCTCCGTGCAGAACGCCACCACCACCCAGGCCCGCCAGCAGGTGGGCCCGCTGAAGGCGAGCGAGCCGACCCGGGTGGTGATTTCGGCGGCGGGCGTCGACGCGAGCCCGGTGCTGCGGCTCGGGCTGGACGAGAAGCAGGCGCTGGAGGTGCCGCCGGTCGACAAGGCGGAACTGGCGGGCTGGTACACCGGCAGCGTCACGCCCGGCGAGAAGGGCGCGTCCGTGATCGTCGCGCACTACGACACCGCGAAGGGCCCGGCCCTCATGCGGGACGTGAAGAAGATGCACGTGGGGGACGTCATCGAGGTCGGCAGGGCGGACGGGTCCACCGCCGTCTTCCGGATCCGCGAGACACAGCAAGTGGACAAAACAGACTTCCCTACGAATAAGGTTTACGGGAAGACCGACCGCCCGGAACTCCGCCTCATCACCTGCGGCGGCCCGATCAGGAACGGCCACCGCTCGGCCAACATCATCTTCTACGCCGATCTGGTGAAGGTGAAATAGACCGGGAGCGGTGCCGCTCCCGGCGCCACCGCCCGCACGACAGGAGCACCTTGACCCGCCACCGCCGTCCCGCCCGCGCGGCCCTCCTGCTGCTCACTGCCGGCGCCGCGGCCCTGCTGCTGGCCGGCTGCGGCAACGCGGGCGGCCTGGAGGGCGCGGGCGCGACGCCCACGGCCGTCGGCCCGGTCCATCTGTGGCCCGACCTGCCCAAGCCCACGACGACGCCGCTGGACTTCGGCGAGGGCCAGACGGAACGGGTGCCCGGCATCAAGGTGCCCGGCGACGACGTCCGCGCGCTCGACCCGGTCGCGGTCGTCCAGGCCGAGGTGCGGGCCCACCCCGACCAGTACACGGGCACCGACGGGCTCTACGAGGAAACGGTTCGTCAGCTGAACCAGTGCCGGGCGAAACCGAAGGGCTGCCCGGTGCTCAGGGCGTACTACCGCGATCTGACCGGCGACGGCAGGGACGAGCTGATCCTCGGCATCAAGATGCCGGAGCAGCAGCTGGCCGTGCGCTGCTACATGCCCGGCCGCGGCGCCCTCACCCGCATCATGTCCACCTCGGACCAGCTGATCGGCGTGGAGCTGGCCGGGCGGGACGTCATCCTGCACTCGGTCTCCGCGGGCATCCCCGGGTACGAGTACCGCACGGCCTGGTCGTGGGACGACCACCAGCGCGCGATGCTGCCCACCCGCGACGAGATCATCCGGGTGGAGCCGCAGCACTCCCCGGCCCCGGTGCCCCGCCCCAAGACCTCCGGCCCGTCGCCGCGCGCCTCCGCGAGCGCCCGGTGAGGGGCCCGCGCCTGCCCGCCTGGACGGCGACGCTCACCTGGAAGGCCGCCGTCTTCATCACGGTGATGTGCTGCGCGCTCGCGGCGCTGCTCGGTGTGCTCGTGCACGTCTCGGTGACCCGGCAGACCGTGGGCCAGGCCCGTGACAAGGCGCTGGACAAGCTGGAGGAGGTCTCGCGCGCGTACGAGGCGGGCGAGCCGCCGCCGCCGGGCGCGGGCCTGGACCCGCAGGACCTGCCCGGCTCGCTGCGCAGGCTCGCCGTCTCCGGCAAGCGCGGCACGCTCGTCGCCGACGACAAGGGCCGCCCCACCATGTGGGCGGCGGGCCCGGCCGACGGCCGCGCGATCGCGGTCTCGATCGACTACAGCCAGAGCGCCCGCACCATCACGGGCCTGGACCAGGCGATCCTCGGCTCCTCCATCCTCGCCATCGGCGCGACCCTGCTGGTCGGCGTCTTCGGCGTCACCCGGGTCACCCGCCGGCTGCACCAGACGGCCACCGTGGCCCGCCGGATCGGCGCGGGCGACCTGGACGCCCGGGTCAACGACCCCCGTACGAAGGACCCTTCGCGCCCCCAGGACGAGGTGGCCACGGTCGCCGGGGCGCTCGACACCATGGCCGGGACGCTCCAGAACAAGCTGCTCAGCGAACAGCGCTTCACCGCGGACGTGGCCCACGAGCTGCGCACCCCGCTGACCGGACTGCACGCGGCCGCCGAACTGCTGCCCGAGGGGCGGCCCGCCGAGCTGGTACGGGACCGGGTGAACGCGATGCGCTCGCTCACCGAGGACCTCCTGGAGATCTCCCGCCTGGAGGCGGGCAGCGAGCGGGTCGAGCTGGACCTGGAGCAACTGGGGCCGCTGGTGGAGCGCGTGGTGCGGGGCTCCGGGACGCAGACCGAGCTCGTGATCGTCCGCGACACCTGTGTGGAGACCGACAAGCGCCGGCTGGAGCGGGTCCTGTCCAACCTCCTGGGCAACGCCCACAAGCACGGCGCGCTGCCGGTGGAGCTGCGCGTGGACGGGCCGGTGGTGACCGTGCGCGACCACGGCTCCGGCTATCCGCCCTATCTGCTCGACCACGGTCCCCAGCGCTTCCGGACCGAGGGCGGCAACAAGGGCCACGGGCTCGGCCTGACCATCGCGGTCGGCCAGGCGTCGGTCCTCGGCGCCCGGCTGAGCTTCGCCAACGCGGCGGACGGCGGCGCGGTGGCCCGGCTGACCCTGCCGGAGTACGTGGACCCGGACGGCGCACCGGACGGATCCGGGCACCCGGACGGGTCTCAGCACTTTGCGGGCGGCAACGAGCGAACCTAACGTGAGCGGGGCGAGCCAAGGGCCGTGGAGCACGGCCCTCCACTCCCCAGGAGGCACTGTGTCCCGCCGTTCCCCGCTTGCCCTGTTCGGCCTGTGCATGGCCACCGGCGCGGTCGCCGCCCTCGCGGCGGCCGGTCCCGCGACCGCCGAGGAATCCGTCCACAACGACTACAAGGGCCGGGTGACGGCCAAGTCCGGCCTGCTCCTGCGGGACAAGCCGACCCGTAGCAGCCGAGTCATCGGCATGGCGCGGTACGGCTCGATCGTCCACATCTTCTGCAAGACCCGCGGCGGCAGCGTCGACGGCGACAACCGCTGGTACCTGCTGAGCGACGGCACCTGGGCCTGGGGTTCGGCGCTGTACATCGACAACATCGGCCCGGCGCCCCGCTGGTGCTGAGAGCCCGTCCCTGAGCCGTCACCTCACAGCCCGAGCAGTCTCGCCTTCGCGGCCGTGAACTCCTCGGGGGTGAGGACTCCCTGCTGAGCCAGCCGTCCCAGCCGGGCCAGCAGGTCCACCAGTGCGGCGTCGCCGGGGCCGCCCTCCCCGGGCGGCTCCTGCGGGGCGGGCGCGCGCTTCGCCGGGCGCGGGCCGCCCACCAGGAGACCGCGCAGCAGCGGGGCGCCGGACGGGCGCACCACGGGTCGTACCGCCGCCTTGGCGGGCCGGATGAACATGGCTCAGCCTTCCTCTCGTACGGTCTCGGTGCGCGCGGCCAGGGCCGCCCTGACCTCCTCCAGGCGCTCCAGCGGGATCCGCACCGACCCGGCGACATGCCCGCCCGCGGCCCGTACCCCCTTCGCCGCCTCCTCCGCCCACAGATGCTCGATCAGGACCACCAGCGCGCAACTGCCCAGGTCGAGCAGGTCCGCTGCCTCCTGGACGTCCTCCGGCCCGATCAGCCGCTCGACGCCCTCGCCGACCAGCACCCCGGCGAGCTCCTCGAACTCGTCGAGCTCGGCGGCGAGCACCTCGCCCGCCGCGGTCCTGGTCACCACCAGCGCGTCGACCATCCGTACGGCCCGGGACCTGCGCACCCCCACCAGCGAGTCGACGGCCCGCACCCGAAGCTGCTCCTCGGGGAAGGCGAGGACGATGAACTCCACGGGCCCCATGGCCGTACTCCTCAGTGACGGTCCGTCAGTTTTCCGCCCGCGGTTGCCCGCCTCGGCGTTCCCGCCCCCTCGGCACACTATGACATAAGGGACATAGGCGCCCCGGCTTGCTACGTTGCCCGACATGACCGCACCGACGGCGGCGGACGTCCCCCCGCCCGTCCCGCGCCTCGCCAAGCGCCGGGGCGTCGAACTCTCGCTGCTCGTCTGCGCCGTCCTCGTCTCGGTCTACGGATACGCGGGCGTGGGCCTGGCCAAGAGCGGCGCCGTCCCGCCCGACGCGACCCGCCACGGCGCGGGCCTCGGACTGCTCGCCCTGCTCGCCCATCTCGCCGTCCGCAAGCGCGCCCCGCACGCCGACCCGCTGCTGCTGCCCATCGCGGTGCTGCTCAACGGGCTCGGCCTGGTCCTGATCCACCGCCTCGACCTGGAGACCCCGCACAGCGGCGCCGCCGCCACCCAGCTCGTCTGGTCCACGATCGGCGTCGGGCTCTTCACGGCGGTCGTCCTGGCCCTGCGCGACCACCGCGTCCTCCAGCGGTACGCCTACCTCTCGGCCGCCTCCGCCCTGGCCCTGATGGCGGTGCCGATCCCGTTCCCCGCCGTCAACGGCGCCAAGATCTGGATCCGGGCGGGCGGACTCTCCTTCCAGCCGGGCGAGTTCGCCAAGATCCTGTTCGCGGTCTTCTTCGCCGGATACCTGGCCGCCAACCGCCACGCGCTCGCGTACACCGGCCGCCGCGTCTGGCGCCTCCAGCTGCCCACCGGCCGGGTGCTCGGCCCGATCGTCGCGATCTGGCTGCTCAGCGTCGGCCTCCTGGTCCTGGAGCGCGACCTCGGCACCTCGCTGCTCTTCTTCGGCCTCTTCGTGATCATGCTGTACGTGGCGACGGGCCGCACCGGCTGGATCGCGGTCGGGCTGCTGCTCGCGGCGGCCGGCGCGGCGGCCGTCGGCTCGCTCGAACCGCATGTGCACAGCCGGGTGCAGGACTGGCTCCACCCGTTCGCCTCCATCGAGGCGGGCCAGGGCCCCGGCCAGCTCGCCCAGTCGCTCTTCGCCTTCGCGGCGGGCGGCATGCTCGGCACCGGCCTCGGCGCCGGGCACTCCATCCTGATCGGGTTCGCCGCCAAGTCCGACTTCATCCTGGCGACGGCGGGCGAGGAGCTGGGCCTCGCGGGCCTCACGGCCGTCTTCCTGCTGTACGCGCTGCTCGTCGCCCGGGGCTACCACGCGGCCCTCGCGCTGAGCGACCCGTTCGGGCGGCTGCTCGCCGTCGGGCTCGCCTCGATCCTCGCCCTCCAGGTGTTCGTGATCGCGGGCGGGGTGACGGGGCTGATCCCGCTCACCGGCATGGCGATGCCGTTCCTGGCCCAGGGCGGCTCCTCGGTGGTCACCAACTGGGTGATCGTGGCGCTCCTCATCCGGGTCAGCGACAGCGCGCGCACCCCGCGCCCGGCCGTGGAGAGCGACGCGATCACCCCCGTCCGGACGGGAAGCCGATGATCCGCTACATCCGGCGGGCCGCCGCCTGCTGTCTGCTCCTCCTGGTGGCGCTGCTGGTCAACGCGGCCCGCGTCCAGGTCCTCCAGGCCGACGCGCTGGACGCCGACCCGGCCAACCGCCGTACCACGCTGGCCCGTTACGGCCAGCCGCGCGGCGACATCCTGGTGGAAGGCGACGCGGTCACCGGCTCCAAGGACACCGGGCAGCCGCTGCGGTACGAGCGCACGTACACCGACGGACCGCTGTACGCGCCCATCACCGGATACGCCTCGCAGGTGTACGGCACGACGCTCGTCGAGGCCGCCGAGGACCCGGTGCTCTCCGGCACCTCGCCGCTGCTCAAGCCGCTGTGGGGCGGCCTCACCCGCAAGCGGCAGCGCGGCGGCGACGCGGTCACCACCATCAGGGCGGGCGTGCAGCGGGCCGCCTACCGGGGGCTGGCCGGCAGGCGGGGCGCGGTCGCCGCCCTGGAGCCGGGCACGGGCCGGATCCTCGCGCTGGTCAGCAGCCCCTCGTACGATCCGGGGCGGCTGTCGGGGACCGGGCGGGCGGTCAAGGGCGCCTGGGCCGCGCTGAACGCGGACCCCGACCAGCCGATGCTCGACCGGGCGATCCGGCAGACCTATCCGCCGGGTTCCGCCTTCAAGATCGTGACGGCGGCGGCCGCGCTCGACGCGGGCGCGGTGACCGATGTGGACGCGCCGACCACCACGCCCGACCCCTATGTGCTGCCCGGCACCACCACCGCGCTACCCAACGAGGCGGACGGCTGCGGCAAGGCCTCGCTCGCGTACGCCGTGGTCGTCTCCTGCAACTCGGTGATGGCGCACCTGGGGGTGAAGGTGGGGCTGCCCGGGATACTGGAGGCGGTGGGCCGGTTCGGGTTCAACGACACTCGGCTGCGGATCCCGTCCGGGGTGGCCAGGTCCAACTTCGACAGGAAAATGGGTCCGGACCAGTTGGCGCTCTCCTCCATCGGCCAGTTCGACACGACGGCGACGCCCCTTCAGATGGCGATGGTCGCGGCGGCGGTGGCCAACGGCGGGGAGCTCAAGTACCCCTACCTGGTGGAGCGGACGACCACCGCACGCGGCACCACGGTCGCCCAGAACGGCCCCCGCACCTACCGCCAGGCGATGAACCCCACCACCGCCGCGCAGCTCCAGCGGCTGATGGTGGACGTGGTGGAGAAGGGCACCGGCACCAACGCGGCGATCCCCGGCGCGAAGGTCGGCGGCAAGACCGGCACCGCCCAGAACGGCGTGGGCAACCGGGGCCACCCCTACGCCTGGTTCATCTCCTGGGCCCAGGCCGCCGACGCGGGCCAGCCCGCGGTGGCGGTGGCGGTGGTCGTCGAGGACGCGGAGGCCAACCGCGCGGACATCAGCGGCGGCGGCGACGCGGCCCCGATCGCCAAGGCGGTGATGGAGGCGGCGCTTGCTGAGTGAGCGCCCCGTGGGGCGAAGCCGGACGCGAGGGCCCGGCCCCCGCCCCGGCCCTCAGCCCGCCGCCCCCTCCGCGATCATCTGCTCCACCTCCGCCACCCGCTCCGTCTCCTCCTGGGCGAAACGGTCGCGGTCCAGTTGCTCCGCGATCTCCTCGTCCTCGGCCATCAGCAGGTCGAGGTTGGAGTCGCCGAGTTCCAGGACGCCCATGTCCACGTACGCCTGCTGGAGGCGCTTGCCCCACAGGCCGATGTCCTTGACGCAGGGGACGATGCGGCTGAACAGCAGCTTGCGGAACAGGTGCAGGAACTCGTTCTCCTCCGAGAACTGCTCGGCCTCCGCCTTGGAGATGCCGAAGTTCTCCAGGACCTCGACCCCGCGCAGCCGGTCGCGCATCAAGTAGCAGCCCTCGATGACGAATTCCTCGCGCTCGCGCAGCTCCGCGTCGCTCAGCTGCTTGTAGTAGTCGCGCAGGGCCATCCGCCCGAAGGCCACGTGCCGGGCCTCGTCCTGCATCACGTACGCGAGGATCTGCTTGGGCAGCGGCTTGTCGGTGGTGTCGCGGATCATGCCGAAGGCGGCGAGCGCGAGGCCCTCGATGAGGACCTGCATCCCGAGGTAGGGCATGTCCCAGCGCGAGTCGCGCAGGGTGTCGCCGAGCAGCCCCTGGAGGTTGTCGTTGACCGGGTAGAGCATGCCGATCTTGTCGTGGAGGAAGCGGGAGTAGACCTCCGCGTGCCTCGCCTCGTCCATGGTCTGGGTGGCGGAGTAGAACTTCGCGTCCAGGTCCGGCACCGACTCCACGATCCGCGCCGCGCACACCATCGCGCCCTGCTCGCCGTGCAGGAACTGGCTGAACTGCCAGGAGGCGTAGTGCCTGCGCAGCTCGCCCTTGTCCTTCCCGGTCAGCTTGGCCCAGTGGCGCGTCCCGTACAGCGTCAGCGACTCGTCGGGCGTCCCCAGCGGGTCGTACGGGTCGACCTCGGTGTCCCAGTCGATCCGTTTGGCGCCGTCCCACTGCTTGTCCTTGCCCTTCTGGTAGAGGGCGAGGAGTCGCTCGCGTCCGTCGTCATAGTCCCAGCTGAAGCGCGCCGCTCCCGAGGCCGGGATCTCCCAGAGGGGGTCCTGCGGGCCGTTCACATAGAGGTCGTGCGTCGACACGTGCGGCTCCTTCGCCTCGCGGAACTACCTGACTGACCGTTACACGTTGGCTCCTTGGCAGGCTCACACGTTGGTAGACGCCGGGTCAACAAGTCGGGCCGAAGGGATTGACGCGCTTGCTGACAAGCAGTCTCATAAGAGTTGACCGCCGGTAACCCCCTTCGAGGCCGACTCCCACCGAGGTGCCCCCGCCATGACGACCGTGACCGACAGCGAAGTGCTCCGCGACGCGCTCGGCCTGCTCCGGGACCGCGAGGAGGTCGCCGAGCGGCTGCTCGCGTCGTCCGCCAAGCACTCCTTCGACCCCGACAAGGAACTGGACTGGGACGCGCCGTTCGAGGACGGCAAGTGGTTCTGGCCGCCGGAGCTGCTCTCCCTCTACGACACCCCGATATGGCGGAAGATGTCGGAGGAGCAGCGCCAGGAGCTGTCCCGCCACGAGGCCGCCTCGCTCGGCTCGCTCGGCATCTGGTTCGAGATCATCCTGATGCAGCTGCTGGTACGGCACATCTACGACAAGCCGGTCACCAGCAACCACGTCCGCTACGCGCTCACCGAGATCGCCGACGAGTGCCGCCACTCGATGATGTTCGCCCGCATGATCCAGAAGGCCGGATCGCCCACCTACCCGGTCCCCCGGCTCTACCACAACCTCGCGCGCGTCCTGAAGACCGTCTCCACCACCCCCGGCTCCTTCGCGGCCACCCTGCTCGGCGAGGAGATCCTCGACTGGATGCAGCGGCTGACCTTCCCGGACGACCGGGTGCAGACCCTGATGCGCGGCGTCACCCGCATCCACGTGGTCGAGGAGGCCCGCCATGTCCGGTACGCCCGGGAGGAGTTGCGGCGCCAGATGGTCACCGCGCCCGCCTGGGAGCGGGAGCTGACCCGGGTCAGCTGCGGCGAGGCGGCCCGCGTCTTCTCCACCTGCTTCGTCAACCCCCAGGTGTACGAGAACGTGGGCCTGGACCGCCGGGAGGCCGTCGCCCAGGTGAAGGCCAGCGGCCACCGGCGCGAGGTGATGCAGAACGGCGCCCGGCGGCTCACCGACTTCCTCGACGACATCGGCGTGCTGCGCGGCGTGGGCCGCCGGCTGTGGCAGAGCTCGGGTCTGCTGGCCTGACCGGCCCCGCATGCCCTTCACCGAGCCCTTTCCCGAACCGTTCGCGGAACCGTTCGCCGGGCCCTTCACTCCCGGCCAACCGCGCGCGAGCACCGGCCTGAAGCGCCGGCCCGGGGATTACGCTGCCCGTATGACCTCACCGGCCGCCACCCCCGCGTACCGCAGGCTCAGCGTCGAGGAGCGCCGCACCCAGCTCCTCGACGCCGCGCTGTCGCTCTTCGCGCACCGGGCGCCGGAGGACGTCTCGCTCGACGACGTCGCCGAGGCGGCCGGGGTCTCGCGCCCGCTGGTCTACCGCTACTTCCCGGGCGGCAAGCAGCAGTTGTACGAGGCGGCGCTGCGCTCGGCCGCCGACGAGCTCGAACTCTGCTTCGCCCAGCCCCAGACCGGCCCGCTCACCGAGCGCCTGACCCACGCCCTGGACCGCTACCTCGCCTTCGTCGACGAGCACGACGCCGGGTTCTCCGCCCTGCTCCAGGGCGGCAGCGTCGCCGAGACCTCCCGGACGACCGCGATAGTCGACGAGGTGCGCCGGGCCGCCGCCGAGCAGATCCTCCTCCACCTGGGGGTGGAGAGCCCGGGTGCGCGGCTGCGGATGATGGTGCGCACCTGGATCGCGGCGGTCGAGGCCGCCTCCCTGATCTGGCTCGACGAGGAGAAGCAGCCGCCGCTGCCCGAGCTGCGCGACTGGCTGGTCGACCACCTGGTGGCCCTGCTCACCGCGACCGCCGCCACCGACCCGCAGGCGGCCGCCGTGGTCCGGGCCGCGCTGGCCCTGGAGCCCGCCGACGGCCCGGCCGGACTCCTCGCCCGCCGGGTGCTCCCGGTCCTGGCCGAAGCCGCCCACCTGCTGTGACGCGTGCGGCGCGGCCCGCACCGGTGTGACACTTGAGGCGTGCGAAGCGAGAACACCCTCTTTGTGGGCGGGCCCCTCGACGGGCGCGTCCTGCCCGTCCTGGTCGGCCCCACGGACAAGCCGCCCCAGTGGTACGAGGTCCCGGTCCCGGACGCCGACGGCGGTCCGCCGACCGTCCACGCCTACCGGCGCGAACCCGCCGGACACGGCAAGCGCCTCGGACTGCCGCGCGGCTGGAAGTACACCTACGTCCCGGAGGGGCGCGAGCCGCGCCGCTGGCCCTGGACCAAGCCGAAGCCGCGCGCGTAGGGGCTCCTGTGGCGCGATAGGCTCGCTGGTCCACGCCGTGCCGCAGGGGGAGTTGAACCATGGAGGCGCTGACCGCCGAGGAACCGCGCGAGCTCGGTCCGTACCGGATGCGGGCCAGGCTGCGCGAGACCGGCACCGCCCGGGTCTATCTCGCCCACGGGGCGGACGGGCGCGGGGTCTGTGTCACCGCCGCCCGCCCCGACCTGGCCGCGCTGCCCGCCTTCCGCACCCGTTTCCGCGCCGAGGCGCAGGCCGCCGAGCGGCTCGCCGGGCCCTGGGTGCCGCCGGTGCTCGCCACCGGCCCCGAGGAGTGGCTGCCGTGGCTGGCCACCCCGTTCACCGCCGCGCTCACCCTCGCCGAGGCGGTGGCGCTGGCCGGGCCGCTGCCCGAGGAGGCCGTGCGCACCCTGGGCGCGGCGCTGGCCGCCACCCTGGAGCGGGCGCACGCGGTGACCGGCGAGGCCTTCCAGGGCCTGGGCCCCGATGTCGTGCTGCTCACCGCCGAAGGGCCGCTGGTCACCGCCTTCGGCGTGCTCGGCGGCGCCAGCGCGGCGAGCGCCGGTGAGGGCGGCCGCCTCGGCGTCACCGTCGGCTATCTGACGCCCGAGCAGGTCGCGGGCGAGCAGCCCGGCCCCGCCGCCGACGTCTTCATGCTGGGCATGCTCCTCGCGTACGCGGCCGGGGGAGCGGGTCCCTTCGACTCCGGCCCGGCCGACGCGGCCGCCCACCGCATCGCGCACTCGGTCCCGGACCTCACCCCGGTCCCGGCCGCCCTGCGCCCCCTGCTCGGCCGGTGTCTGGCCAAGGCGCCCGGGTCGCGCCCGGCCCCGGCCGAGGTGGCCGCCGAGCTGGTCCCCGGCGGGGTCGCCCCGGGGCCCGGCGCGGGGTGGCTGCCGCCGCGTCTGACGGCCGCGATCGCGGAACGGGCCGCGCGGGCCCAGGAGTTGCCCGGCCCGGTGGTGGCCGACCGGGTGCCGCAGCCCGCGGCCCCGCTGCCCGCCCCGGCCCTGAACGGGCAGGCTCCCCCGCAGCCCGCCTGGTCGGCGCCGCAGCCCCTGCCCGTACCGCCGCAGGAGGCGCCACGGGCCGCCCCGCCCGCGGGCGCCCTCTCCCGGCTCGCCGCCGACCGCCGGTCGCTGCTGACCGCCGGGCTCGCGGCGGTGGCCGGGCTCGCGGTCGGCGCGGCCGGGGTGCTGGCGTTCGACGGGGACGACGGCGACGGCAAGGCCCCCGCCGCCGACAGCAAGCCCGCCGCCCGCCCGCAGCCGGTGCCCGGCGCGCCCCCGACCGCCCGCTGGGGATACGCGGTGCCCGGCGGCAAGCTCCTCGGCACCCCGCTCGTCCAGGGCGCTGTCCTGGTCGTGCCCGGCGCCACGCCCACCGGCGTCGACCTGCGCACCGGCAGACAGCTCTGGACCCGCCCCGAGCTCGCCGGTCTCGCCCAGCTCCAGCCGGCGGGCCCGGACGCGGCGGTGGCGTTCGGCGTCGGCCCCACCGACTTCACCTGGTTCGCGGTGGCGGACGGCGCGATCCGCCAGAAGGTGGCGTACGCCCAGCTCGCACCCGGCATGGGCACCCCCGAGGTACGCGCGCACGACGGCACGACGGTGTGGTTCACGGCCACGACCGGCAAGGACACCGCGCTGTACGCGTACGACATCGCCACCCGCACCACGCTGTGGCGCCGCCCGCTCGGCCGGGGCGAGACGTTCGAGTGGGCGAGTGCCGTCGGCGGCCGGCTGATCGCGCGGCGCCCCGCCGCCGCCCCGCCGAAGGGCGCCAAGCAGGTGCTCGCGGAGTTCTTCGCCCTCGACCCGAAGACCGGCAAGGACCTGTGGGCGCGGTCGTACGGGGCGGTGCTGCCCACCGACGCGGCGGTGCTGTCGCCCGACGGCACACTGCTCACCACGGCGGGCGGCGGCCTCCAGGCGTTCGACCTGGAGACGACGAAGCTGCGCTGGCAGCGCGGGAAGGGCGCGGGAACCTACGGAACTCCCCTTCTGAACAAGGGCGTTGTGTACGCCCCCGACACCACCACCAAGGTGGCGGCGGTCGCCGCGCCGGACGGCCGGGAGATGTGGGTCGGCTCGACCGACCTGGCGCCGACCACCCCGGTGGAGACCCGCACGGTGGCGAGCGCGTCCGGGCGTACGGTCCTGGCGCTCGACCCGTTCCAGGTGACGGCGCTGGACGCGGCGAGCGGCGAGCGGCTGTGGAAGTTCCAGGACGCGGGCTCCAAGGAGCAGTCGGCGGACCGGGGCACCTACCGGGCGGTGGCGGCGGGCGCGGACGCGGCGGTGGTGTGGCACGGGGCGACGCTGTACGCGCTGCCGGTGCGCTAGCCGTACTCCCCCGCTCCCGTACGCACATGACGGGCGCGGGGGCAAGCGGCCGCACCGCGGTGCGGCCGTACGGGGGAAGGATCCGCACCGTTCACCCGACTCGGCGGGCCGCGCCCCGGATCACCGTGCCACCATCCGACCGGAGGTGAGCACGTGTCGATGAGATCCCTGCGTACGGTGTGCACGGCGGCGGCCGTCGCGGCGGCGCTCGTGTCGGGCGTCCCCGCGGCGCAGGCCGCACCCACTCCGCCGCAGAGTTCGGTGTCCGGCCTGCTGACGCAGTTGCAGACGCTGTACCGGCAGGCCGAGGAGGCGTCCGAGGCGTACAACGCGGCCGAGGAGCAGCTGAAGCGGCGCAAGGCGGACGAGAGGAAGGTCGCGGCCGGGCTGACGAAGGCGCGGGTCGCGCTGGCGCGGAGCCGGGAGGCGGCGGGGCGGCTGGCCCGGGAGCAGTACCAGGGCCGCAGCGAACTCTCCACGTATATGCAGCTGCTGCTGGCGAGGGACCCGCAGGGGGCGCTCGACCAAGGGCATCTGGTCCAGCGCGCCTCGAACGAGCGCCGGGCGTCTCTGGCGCGGCTCGCCGCGACGGAGAAGCGGGCGGACGGTATGGCGCGGGCGGCGCGCAAGGCGCTGGACGAGCAGGCCCTGCTGGCCGCGCGCCAGCGCCGGGCGCGGGACGAGGTACGCACCCGGCTGAAGGACGTGGAGGGCCTGCTCGCGTCCCTCAGCGAGGACCAACTCGCCGAGCTGGCCCGCCTGGAGCGGGACGGAACGGCGAAGGCCCAGCGGGATCTGCTGGCCACGGGGGCGCTGAGCGGGGTGCGGGCGCCGTCGGAGGAGGGCGAGCAGGCGCTGCGGTACGCGGTCGGCCAGCTCGGCAAGCCGTATGTGTGGGGGGCGGAGGGGCCGGGCTCGTACGACTGCTCCGGCCTGACGTCACAGGCGTGGGCGCACGCGGGGCGGGCCATTCCGCGGACGAGTCAGGAGCAGTGGGCGTCGCTGCGGCGGGTTCCGCTGCGGGCGCTGCGGCCCGGGGATCTGGTGGTCTACTACCCCGGGGCGACGCATGTGGCCCTGTACCTGGGGGACGGCCTGGTGGTGCAGGCACCGCGCCCCGGCACCCGGGTGAAGATCTCCCCGATCGCGTCGAACCCCCTGTTGGGGGCGGTTCGGCCGGATCCGGGGGCGGGGGCGGTGCGGTCCTATCGGCCGCCGAGGTTGCCGGTGGGAGCGGGGTCGGACTCGGCCCCGGACGCGGACTCGGACGAGGGCTACGGCTCGGATGCCCCTCCGGGGGAGTGACCCCCACCCCGCCCCTTCCCGGCTGTGACATGTGCGGCTCCGCCGCGTGGCCTCTGGCGGGCGGCCGGGGTCCCTTGAGTTCGTCTGCGGACCGTGCTGGGTTGCTCGCGCAGTTCCCCGCGCCCCTGAAGTGCTCGGCTTCGCCATCGCACTCGCCCGTACCCCCCAGGGGCGCGGGGCTGTGACATGTGCGGCTCCGCCGCGCGGGCGCGCCCAGCAGGGGGCGTCCCGGAGGGGCGCATCTAAGGGGCGCGGGGAACTGCGCGACCAGTTGGGGACGGCCCGCAGACGAACAGGGGCCCGGGGCGAAGCCCCGAGAGGGGTCCGGGGGCGCAGCCCCCGGGAAACGAGCCTCCACCCCCACCCACCCCCGGAGGGTTTAGGGAAGGGGCGGGGTGGGGGAACCTACGCCGCCTGCGACGACGCCGCCGCCAGATACGCCCCCGCCTTCTCCTCCTCGAAGAAGAAGTTCTCGAAGTCCGACGGGTCGTCGAAGCCGTTCGCGAAGCGGTCCGCGACCGGCTGGAGTTCGCCCGCCGCACCGATCAGGTTGAGGACATGCTCCGGCGGCACCCCCAGCATCGCGTTGGTCCACTTCACCACATGCTGCGCAGTAGCCCAGTACCGCTCGAAGGTCGACTTCATCCACTCCTCGTCGAACGCCTGATCACCCCGCTCCACGATCGACGCCAGGTACGACGCCGCGCACTTGGACGCCGAGTTGGAGCCCTGCCCGGTGATCGGGTCGTTGGCGACGACCACGTCCGCCACGCCCAGGACCAGTCCCCCGCCGGGCAGCCGGCCGACGGGGTTGCGGACGGTGGGCGCGTAGCGTCCCGCCAACGTGCCCCCGGCATCCGTCAGTTCGACCTTCGTCGCCCGCGCGTACTCCCACGGCGTGAAGCGCTCCATCAGCTCCAGGGTCAGGGAGAGGTGCTCGCCCGGGTCCGTCACGCCCCGGAACACGTCCAGCGGGCCGCCCGGGATGCCCTCCCAGAAGAGGATGTCCGCCCGGCCCGACGTCGTCAGCGTCGGCATCACGAACAGCTCGCCCACCCCGGGCACCAGGTTGCAGCGGACCGCGTCGAAGTCCGGGTGCTCGGGACGCGGGCCGAGGCCGTGCACGTACGACACCGCGAGCGCCCGCTGCGGCTCCGCGTACGGCGAGCGCGAGGCGTCGCGGCCGAACATGGACACCAGCTCACCCTTGCCCGCCGACACCAGCACCAGGTCGTAGGTCCGCGCGAAGAAGTCCAGGTCCGAGACCGCCGCCCCGTGGATCACCAGCTGGCCGCCGCGCTGCGCGAACGTCTCCATCCAGCCCGCCATCTTGACGCGCTGGTCGACCGACTGCGCGAAGCCGTCGAGGCGGCCGACCCAGTCGACGGGGCGGGAGGCGTCGGGCCCGGCCACCGAGACGCCCACGCCCTCGATGCGCGGGGCCTGGGACTCCCAGAAGTTCAGGCCCAGGTCCCGCTCGTGCTGGAGCGCCGTGTGGAACATGCACTGCGTCGACATGACCCGCCCAGAGCGGATCTCGTCGGCCGTGCGGTTGGACATCAGGGTGACCTCGTACCCCTTCGACTGGAGTCCGAGGGCCAGCTGGAGCCCGGACTGACCGGCCCCGACTATCAGGATTCGCCGCATGCGAGTGTTCTCCGATACGTCAGCAGATACGTGAGCAAATACGGGAGCAAGTGAGCTGGGGGCGCGCCCCGTTACTCCGGCAGTTCTTCGAGCGCGTGCCCCACCAGCGCCAGCAGCGACTCGATCACCGTGATCTTGTCGCGCGCGTCCATGATCACCACGGGGATGTGCGGCGGCACCGTCAGCGCCTCCCGTACGTCCTCGGGGTCGAACGACTCGGTGCCCTCGAAGTGGTTGACCGCCACGATGTACGGCAGGTCGCAGCTCTCGAAGTAGTCGAGCGCCGGGAAGCAGTCGGACAGCCGCCGGGTGTCGGCGAGCACCACCGCGCCGATCGCCCCGCGCACGATGTCGTCCCACATGAACCAGAACCGCTGCTGCCCGGGCGTGCCGAACACATACAGGACGAGGTCGTCGTCGAGCGTGATGCGGCCGAAGTCCATGGCCACCGTGGTGGTGGTCTTCTGCGGGGTCGAGGAGAGGTCGTCCGTGCCCTCGCTCGCCTCGGTCATCACCGCCTCCGTCTGGAGCGGGGTGATCTCCGAGACGGACGACACGAACGTCGTCTTCCCCACGCCGAAGCCGCCCGCCACCACCACCTTCGTGGCGATGGGGGCCCTGGTGCGGTCCTGCTGCCAGGGCCGCAGCTCCTCCTCGACGGGTACGGCGGGTTCGGGCGCCAGGAGTTCAGAGGCGGCGGAGTCCACTCATGACCCTTTCGAGCAGCGCGCGGTCGGGCCGCCCGGGGCCGTGCCCGGTCCCGTACACACGGATCCTTCCCTGGTCGGCCAGGTCGCTGAGCAGCACCCGGACGACCCCCAGCGGCATCCTCAGCAGCGCCGAGATCTCCGCGACCGTACGCATCGCCCGGCAGATCTCCACGATCGCCCGCATCTCCGGCATCATCCGCAGCGGCGAGCCGCCCAGCGCCTTGCGCTCCTCGGGCGCCTCGATGGCCGCGACGAACGTCTCCACGAGGAGCACATGGCCGAAGCGGGTGCGCCCGCCGGTGAGCGAGTACGGGCGGACCCGCGCGGCTTTGCGGCCGCTGCCCCGTATCGGCAGCTTCGGGGCGGATGCGGACGAGGTCACTGGACGGCCTCCATCGACTGGCGCAGCTCGCTGCGGAGTTCGGGGGTGAGCACGTGTCCGGCGCGGCCGACGAAGAGGGCCATGTGGTAAGCGACGACGCTGACGTCGCAGTCGGGCGTGGCGTGCACCCCGAGCAGCGAGCCGTCGCTGATCGCCATGACGAAGACGCTGCCCTCCTCCATCGCGACCACGGTCTGCTTGACGCCGCCGCCGTCCATCAGCCGCGCGGCACCGTGGGTGAGGCTGCCGATGCCGGAGACGATGGTGGCGAGGTCGGCGCTGGAGCCGCGCGGCCCTTCGGGGCGGGGCTCCGTGCGGGCGGGCCGCTGGTCCGGGTCGGACGAGAGCAGCAGCAGACCGTCCGAGGAGACGACCGCGACGGAGAGGAGTCCCGGCACCTCCTCGACCAGGTTCCGCAACAGCCAGTGCAGATTGCGGGCTTCGCTGCTCAGTCCGAACGTGCCGGTGCCGGTCGCAGTCAACTGCGTGCCTCCTCGACTGTCTCCCCCGTCTGTGGCCTGGATGCCTTCTTCTCTTCGACGTGTGCTTCGCTCTGTGCTTCCTGGATCTCGGTCTCGGCGTGCCTGCGGCCCTCCAGGGCGCCCTGCTGGAACCCGCCGAGCCGCCGCCGCAGCGCGTCGGCGACCTCCGCGCCGCCCTTGCGCGGGGCCGGGGCGGTGGTGCCCGCCTTGACCACCTTCGGGGTGCGCTTGGGCAGCCCCTTGTCGGTGACGCGCTGCGCGGGGACGGTGGTCCGGGGCTCGGCCTCCGCCGTCACGGCGGGCTGCTCCGGCGCGAGCCGCGGCGTCGGTTCCGGCGTCGGTTCCGGCGTCGGTTCCGGCGTCGGGAGCCGCATCTCGAACGTCGGCTCGTCGACCCGCTCGTGCGTGTCCGCCTCCGCCTCGGCCTCCGCCTCGGCCTCCGCCTGCGGCGCGGGGGCGGGCAGCGGGATCTCCCCCGTGCGCTCCGTCCGCTCGGGCAGCACGTTGGAGTTGGCCTCCGCCAGCGCGCCCGGCAGCGTGAAGCGCGGCGCGTCGCCCGGTACCGGCGCCACGTGCGGCGGCGCGGCCGGGGGCGTCTTCGGCAGGATCGCCTCGGGCAGCACGACCACGGCCGCCAGCCCGCCCTGCTTCTGCTCGCGCAGTTCGATCCGCACCCCGTGGCGGCGGGCGAGCAGCGCGGCGACATGCAGCCCGAGCCCTCCGGCCTCGGTGCCGGGCTCTCCCGGCTCGTACGTCGACGGGTCCGCGAGCCGCATGTTGAGCTCGGTGCGGCGCGCCGGGCTCACCCCGATGCCCTCGTCCTGGACCGAGAGCATCACCTCGCCGCTCTCCAGCTGCCAGCCGGACAGCTGGACCTGGGCGTCCGGCGGCGAGAACGAGGTGGCGTTCTCCAGGAGCTCGGCGACCAGGTGGCTGAGGTCGTCGGCGGCGAACCCGGCGACCTGGGCGTGCGGCGGCAGGGCCTGGATGACGACCCGCTCGTACCGCTCGATCTCGCTGACGGCGGCCCGCAGCACATCGACGAGCGGGACCGGTCCCGGGTGGTTGTGGTGGTGCTCGGCGCCCGCGAGGACCAGCAGGTTCTCGCCGTGGCGGCGGATGACCGTGGCCATGTGGTCGAGCTTGAAGAGCGTGGCGAGCTGGTCGGGGTCCTGCTCGCGCTCCTCCAGGCCCTCGATGATGCCGAGCTGCCGCTCGACCAGGCCGAGGCTGCGCAGACCGAGGTTGACGAAGGTGTGCTGCACAGTGCCGCGCCCCCGCTCCAGCTGCGCGGTCAACTCCCGTACGGACTCGGCGAGTTCGGCCCGTTCGACGGCGAGCGCGGTCTGGCCCTCGCGGGCGGCGGCCAGCTCCGCGCCGAGGGCGTCGGCGCGGCCCGCGTGCTCGCGCAGCCGGTCGTGCAGGGCGTTGAGGGACCGTACGGCCTGGGCGAACTCGTCGTTGCGGCCGGTGAAGCGGACCGGCTCCTCCGTCTCGGGGGCCGCGGCCAGCCGGGCCGCGCCGCGCCGCAGCACGGCGAGCGGCCGGGTGAGGCTGCGGGCGGTGCCGGAGGAGACGCCGACGGCGAGCAGCAGCAGGGCGCCGATGAGCGCGACCCGGAGTTCGAGGTCGCTCACGTCGTCGTCGCGCAGCGCCTCGAACCGCTTCACCTCGGCCGTGGCGAGCGCCGACTCGGTGCCGCGCATCCGGTCGATCCGCGCGGTGAGTGCGGCGGCGACCTTGTCGGCGCCCAGCTTGCGGTCGGAGGCGCTGAGTTGGGGCTGGTCGGTGAGGCGGGCGAGATAGCGCTCGGCGGCGTCCACGTCCGGGCCGGTGACCGTGGTGGAGAGCTTCTCGCGCGCGGTGGGGGCGGCCGCCTGGTCGAAGTCGGCGAGCGCGGACTGCTCGCGCACCCGCGCCTGCTGCCCGGCGGCGCTCAGGGCGTCCCGGGTGCGGCCCTCTTCGCCGTCGGCCGCTTCCTTCTGTACGTACCGCCCGGAGATCGGGTCGTAGACCGTGGTGCCGGGCTTCTGCGGCACCGAGAGCGCGGCGACCAGCAGGCCCCGGGTGGCGGAGGCCTGTTCGACGGCGCGGCCCAGGTCGGCCGGGGCGCGGGTGGCCTCGGCGGCGCGCGGCGGCGTCTTGTCGGCCAGCTCGTCGGCGAGGCCGAGCAGCTTGACGATCACGTCGGAGTACGTGCGGTGCGCCTCCAGGGCGGTGCCCTTGCCGGTGAGGGCGGTGCGGCGCAGGGAGGGCACGGTGGCCAGGTCGCGGCCGAGGGCCGCGGGGGCCGTGGCGCGGATCTCATCGATGCGCCGGTCGACGCGGGTGGCGCGGTCCTTGAGGGCGGCGTCCTTGCGCGGGTCGCGGCCGCCCGCGATGTACGCGCCGACGTCGTCGCGTTCGTCGGCGAGGGCGTGGGCCAGGGTGACGGCCTGCTGGTTCAGCTCGGCCAGGGTGACCAGGTTCTGGGACTCGTTGAGGTCCGAGGAGGCGGTGAGCAGCGTGGGCGCACCCGCGCCCAGGACGGTGAGCGAGACCACGGCGACCGAGGTGACCAGCCGGGTCCGTACGCGCACGGGGCGTCCGGCGCCCGCGGTGTCCGCGGCGCCCTCAGCGCCCGCGGCGCCCTTGTCGGTCTCGCCGCCCTTGCCCCGAGGCCGCTTGTTCTGCACCGGTGCTCTCAATCTTGACTCGTCCACCCATGAAGCCGAGGTGACGACCGGTCATGCGTCTTGTGCGTCGTGTGCGACGCGTTCCCACCCCTGCACGGCTTCCGACCATTCCAGTGGTTTTCGGAAGGAGGCATGCAACATCCACTCCGCCACCCGAACGAGTGAACAACACTCGGGAGTTGGCCATCAACTCCCGCGGAATGGCCGCCACCGCTCGCGCGGAAGGCCGGTTGGAACTTCCGCGCGGCCTTTGGCAGGATGCCCGCCCACAGCTTCCCGACGGGCCGTCGGGCCCGGCCGGAGCCGCGTGACGGCCCGGTGGTCCAGGCCAATTGGCCGCCATGAAGGCCGCGTGGAGGCGTCGTGCAGACTGGCCGTATGCGCATCGAACTCGCCACGACCCCCGGTGACCCCGCACGCCCCAACGAGGACTGGGCCGCCACCGTGCTGCCCGCCGCCGGACGGGGCGGGGTGCTGGTGGTGCTCGACGGGGTGACCCCGCCGCCGGGCAACGGCGACTGTGTGCACGACGTGCCCTGGTTCACCGCGCGGCTCGGCGGCGCTCTGACCGAACTGTCCGGTTCGCGGCGCGACATACCGCTGACCGCGATCCTCGCGGAGTCCATCAGGCGCACCGCCGACGCCCACCGCGGCACCTGTGACCTTTCTCACCCCCGTACGCCTCAGGCGACGGTGGTCGTGGCGCGTTGGGACGAGGAGGTCGTGGAGCATCTGGTGCTGTCCGACTCCGTGCTGCTTCTCTCGTCGCCCGACGGGGTGGTCCGGGCGGTGCTGGACGACCGGCTCGACCGGGTGCCGCGGTCCGCGCTGGTGTCGGACGAGGTGGCCGACGCGGTCGCCCGTAACCGGGAGGGTGGGTTCTTCACGGCGGCCGCGGACCCGTCGGTGGCCTCGCGGGCGGTCACGGGCCGCACCCCCGTACGGGATGTACGGGCGCTGGCCGCCCTGTCGGACGGGGCGTCGCGGTGGGTCGAGACGTTTCGCGAGGGCGACTGGGCTGGATGTCTCTCTCTGCTGCGCAAGGCCGGGCCGCAGGGGTTGATCGACCGGGTGCGGGAGCTTGAGCGGGGTGACGTGGACCGTACGTATCTGCGGCGCAGTAAGACGCACGATGACGCCACCGCCGTGTACGTGGAGCTTTGAGTCGCGACTGCGGGCCGGTGGGGGCTGGGCGCGCCCGCGCGGCGGAGCCGCAAATGTCACCGCCCCGCGCCCCTAACGGGGCTGCGTCCCCGGTTCCTGCATGTCCGCCCTCGCGTTCAGCTGGTGCAGCAGCCGCGCCAGTTCCGCGATCTCCTTGCGGTCCCAGTCGGCCAGCTTGGTGACGTACTGGGCGCGGCGGGCGTCGCGGACGCGGCGGAAGCGGGCCAGGCCCTCCTCGGTGAGGCGGACCAGCGAGGCGCGGCCGTCGGCCGGGTCCGGCTCGCGCGCCACCAGGCCCAGGTCCTCCAGGGCGCGCAGCTGGCGGCTCATGGTCGCCTTGCCCACGCCGAAGTACGCGGCGAGCTCGGTGGCCCGCTGCGGGCCGCCCTCCTCCAGGCGCACGAAGAGCCCGTAGGCCGCGGCCTCCAGCTCCGGATGGACCGCGCGGGCCATCTCGCCCGACGACGCCCGGGCACGCCTCAGGAACACCGCCAGCTCGCGTTCGAGTGCGAGAAACTCCTGGTCCGGACCGTGCACATCAGCTCCCATCCCACGCTGTCCCGACGGGACAGTATTTCCCAGTCCCCGTGGACAGGGGCCCCCGGCGCCGAGCACCGGGGGCCCTTTGGCTCAATTACGCGTCATGCGGGGAGCCCATTCAGCATTCAGCAGGTGCCGGCCGGCCGCTCCCGGGTGACCAGGTCCGTCCAGCCGGTGGTGCCGTCCAGCCAGACGACCTGGCGGCCGCCCGCGGCGGACGGGTACAGCTGCTCGCCGCGGTTGCAGGAGAGGCGCTCCCTGCGGGTGCCGTCGGCGCTGAGCTGCCACAGCTTGGGCAGGGTCTCATTGCGGTACTGGGTGTCCGGCAGCAGGGTGTTCACCGTGACCGCGTCGTCCGACGCCGTCAGGTCGAACGGGATCAGCGCGCCGGGGCCGGACTCGGCGCTGATGTCCACCGTGCCGGTGCCCTCCAGGGTGGACCGGCGCACCGCCATCTGTCCCTGGTCGGCCGGGTTCTCGTCGACCAGCCAGAACACGTTCTTGCCGGTGATGCCGGTCTGGCCGATCCCCTGCGGCTCACCGAGCTGCTGGGCGAGCTGGGTCTTGCCCGTGGCGATGTCGTACGTCTCGGTGCCGATCCGGTAGTCGGTCGCGCCCGGGTAGAGCTTGGCGTACGCGATCCTGCCGTTCTTCAGCGAGGGCAGTCCGGTGCCGAGCTCGTAGCGGCCGCCGTCCACCCAGGTGGGCTCGCGGTCGCCGGGCTTGAGGAAGCCGACGTGCCGCCCGCCGAACGGGTCGAAGGACTCGAAGACCACCGTGCCGTTCTCGACGTGCAGGTTCTGGACGTTGGTGTACGAGGTGTACAGCGTCTTGATCGGGCCGCCCGCGATCGGGCGGGAGAGGATGTCGAGGCTGGACGTGCCGAACGCGGCCCACACCACCGTCTTGCCGTCGGTGGCCGGATACACGTGGTAGCGGCCGTCGTTGGGGCTGATCAGCTTGGGCGTGCCCTTTCCGTCGACGCGCCCGGCGTAGACCGAGTAGGCCTCGCTGCCGTCGTCGTTGGACTTGGACG
This sequence comes from Streptomyces sp. TLI_146, assembly GCF_002846415.1. NCBI lineage: Bacteria > Bacillati > Actinomycetota > Actinomycetes > Kitasatosporales > Streptomycetaceae > Streptomyces > Streptomyces sp. TLI_146. The sequence continues at coordinate 6,002,409 of NZ_PJMX01000001.1, read as the reverse complement.
TGGCCCACCAGCCGCCGCCCGCGGCCGTTCCCGTACCGGCGATGTTGAGCTTGCCGAAGAGGCGGTCGGAGTCGACGCCGATGGCGTTCTCCCAGCCGGGCACGATGCCGTGGGCGTTGAACGACCGCTTGACGACGTTCTGCTGCTTCGCCGACAGCCCCAGGTCCTTGGCGGCCGCGACGACCGCGTTGCGGGCGTCGGTGTAGCCGTCCAGCGGGGTCATGTACGTGGAGAGCGCCTTGTAGACCAGCCGGTCCGCGAGGAAGGGGTCCTTCGGGTCGAGGTCCTGGCGGATGTCCCACAGGGCGCCCGAGATGATGGTCGAGTTGAGGTGGACGCCGCCGTTGTCGGTGCCGAAGGTGACGCCGAGGTAGTCCTTGGCCGTGGTGCGGCCGTCGTTGAGGTCGCGGAAGGCGCACTCGCGCGGCTTGGCGGTGCGGCACAGGTTCTCGCCGAGGAGCCCGGAGTCCGGGTCGTCCATCTTCGTACCGCCGGCGGTGACGTCGATGGCGTTGCCGAAGTAGTCCGCGAGCGCCTCGTTGAGGGCGCCGGACTGGCCCGCGTAGACGAGGTTCGCGGTGTTCTCGACCACGCCGTGGGTCATCTCGTGGCCGACGACGTCGAGGTCGGCGGAGAGCGTCTTGTACTGCTCGTCCCCGGCGCCGTACACCATCTTCTGGCCGTCCCAGAAGGCGTTGACGAACGGGCCGCCCGCGTACGTCACACCGACCAGCGAGTTGATGGTCATGCCGCGCCCGTCCAGGCTGTCGCGGCCGTGCACCTTCTTGTAGTAGTCGTAGACCTGCCCGGCCGCCCAGTGGGCGTCGACCGCGCCCGCGGCGGTGGCGTCGCCGCTGTAGTCGGGGGCCGCGTTGGTGAACTCCTTGAGCCCGGCCGGCCAGCGGCCCGAGGCGTCGTCGACGTCGACCGCGCGCGCGTCCCAGGTGTGCAGGGTGTTCTTGCTGGTGGTGGCCATCCGCGCGTAGTCGACGAGGCTGTACTGCTTGGCCGCCTCGTCGAAGTAGATGTCCAGCGGGACCTGCTCGCCGCTGTACTTGACGCCGGTGCCGCTGGTGCCGGGGTGGGTGGTGGCGGCGGGCGCCTGCCGCGCGGCGGCGGGCTTCGCGGCGGTGGGCTTCGCGGCCCCGTCCGCGGGCTTCGGCGCGGTGATCGTCTTGATCAGGCTGTACTGGAGTACCGGGAAGCCCGCGTGCGCGTCGACGTACACGTCCTGGAGGACCGGCCTGCCGGTGGCGGTGTCGGTGCCGCGCACGGTGACGCGGTAGGTGAGGATGCCCGCGCCCTTGGGGACGACGACCAGGCCGCCCGCCTTGCCGCTGAGGGCGGCGGCCGCCTTCGTCTTCGCGCCCTCGGCGGGCTGGACGTCCTTCTTGCCGAGGGTGGCGCCGCCGATGCGGGCGGCGACCGAGGTGACGGCCCGGCGCACGGCGACGTCCTCGGCGACGGTCGCCCGGGTGCCGGCGGTCAGACCGGTGAAGTACTTGCCGGAGGTGCCGGTGACGACGCGCTTGCCGTCCTTCTTCTCCATCCGCACCACGTACTGGCCGCCGAGCACCTCGACGCCATGGTGCTTCTGCTGAAGCCGTACGGTCTCGTCCGCGCCCTGCTTCAGCGTCTGTACGGGGGTGAGGTCGCGGCCGGGGTCGGCTATCCGGTAGCGGCTCTCCTTGGCGGCGAGGTGGCTACGGGCCGCGTCGGCGGGCGCCGCCTTGGCGTCGGCGCTCTCGTGGAGGCCGTCGACGAGGGCGGGGGTCTCGGTGCCGCTGCCGGGCACGACGTCGGCGGCCGGCGTCTGCGTCCGTGGCGCGGCGTGGGCCGCCGGTACCGCGGTGGCGAGGAGGGCGGCGGCCCCCAGGAACGCGGCCACCCCCGCGCCCGTCCTGCTCCCCCGGGTGGTGCTTGCTCCGGCTCTGCCTGCTCTGGGCTTGTGCAAGGTCTTTCCTCCACGGGCCGTTGCGAGGTGCCTCCCGCGAACGGCGTCGGCCGCACAGGGGAGGCCGGTGGCGCCGGTGGGCGCCGACTGGTCATGACCATGCAAGCCTGTGGGGCATGAACTCCTCAATGGGGCATGTGAGTTGACATGAGGACTTTGGCGCGAATGCGACCCGGCGGACCGGACGGGGAGGCGGGCGGCACGGCGGGAGCGGCCGGCGGACCGCCAACTGCCCACGGCTGAAAGTTATTTGCAGCGACGCGTGGTCGGCGCAGCTCGCACCGGCCTCCGTCGTCCTGCCAGAGGCCTGGGCCAATGACAGTTCCGGAACCTCTTTCGCGTCACGGTCTACGTGCGTAGCTTTTCCCGTATGACATGTCCACAACGACATGTCGATTCCCCGGCACGTCCCCCCACCCACGCCTTTCGGAGGCACGCAATGCCCGTGCACAGACCCGGAACGGCCCGCCGCGGTCCCCTCGCCGCGGCCGGAATCCTCCTCTCGGCCCTCGCCCTCCTCCTCACCGCCCCCGGCATCTCCGGCGCGGCCCAGACCCCCGCCCGTGGCTCCGCCACCATGGGCATGGGCGTGGCCGCGCACGACGGCACCGGCGGCCCGCCCCGCTCCACCCGCGCCGTCCAGACGGAGGGCGTCGACACCAGCAGCCACAACGGCAACGTCGCCTGGAGCACCCTGTGGAACAGCGGGGTGAAGTGGGCCTACGTCAAGGCCACCGAGGGCACGTACTACACCAACCCGTACTTCGCGCAGCAGTACAACGGCTCGTACAACGTCGGCATGATCCGCGGCGCGTACCACTTCGCGACGCCGGACACCACGAGCGGCGCGACCCAGGCCAACTACTTCGTGGACCACGGCGGCGGCTGGTCGCGCGACGGCCGTACGCTGCCGGGCGCGCTCGACATCGAGTGGAACCCGTACGGCGCCGCCTGCTACGGGCTCTCCCAGGCCGGGATGGTCAACTGGATCCGCGACTTCGTGAACCAGTACCGGGCCCGCACCGGCCGTGACGCGGTCATCTACACCGCCACCAGCTGGTGGACCCAGTGCACCGGCAACTCGGCCGCCTTCGGCTCCACCAACCCGCTGTGGATCGCCCGCTACAACACCGACCCGGGCACCCTTCCGGCCGGCTGGGGCTACTACACGATGTGGCAGTACACATCGTCGGGCCCGACCGTCGGCGACCACTCGAAGTTCAACGGCGCCTACGACCGGCTCCAGGCACTGGCCAACGGCTAGTACGCCACGGCCCCCGGCGCGCCGACGCGCTCCGGGGGCCTCACCGCGCCGCGTCCCGTCATACGACAGGATGGTCTCCATGCGCGTGCTGCGAAGGGTGGGGCGGGTGTCCGCCGCGGGGATGCTGGCCCTGGTCACGGGGTGCGGCTGGTCGTCGGCCGCGTCGGCGCCCCAGCAGGACCGGCCCGACGAGGTGCCGCCCGCGCCCGCTCCGCAGTCGTCCGCCGCCGCGACGTCCGGGCTGCCGTCCGTGGGCGTGCTGGTCGACGGCGACAGGCACTGGTGCACGGCCAGCGTCGTCGCCAGCCCCAAGGGCAACGTCGTCGCCACCGCCGCGCACTGCGCGGACGCCGGGACGGCGGGCTCGATGGCGTTCGCGCCCGGCTTCTCCGGCGCGGTCAAGGGCTCGTACCCGTACGGGACCTGGAAGGTCAGAGCCGTCCAGACCGACGAGCGGTGGTCCGGGGACGGCGACGACTCCTTCGACTACGCCTTCCTGACCCTGGAGCCGGACGCCCGGGGCCGCAGCGTGCAAAGCGTGGTGGGCGCGGCCCAGCCCGACTGGAGCTCGGGGCCGCGGCGCCGGGTGACCGTCTTCGGCTATCCGGACGAGGACCACAACCCGGAGAACCGGCCCATCGCCTGCACCACCGACACCCGCCCGGACCCCGATCTGGCGAGCGACGTACGGATCGACTGCGCCGGGTTCTGGACGGGCACCAGCGGCAGCCCGTGGCTGGCGGACTACCGGGGGCCGGACCACCGCGGCCGCCTCATCGGGGTGCTGAGCGGCGGCGACACGGATGTGGCGTCGACGGCGGTGCTGTTCGACTCGCATGCGCGGGGGCTGTACGAGCGGGCGGTGCGAGCGTAGTGCGGGGAGTGCTTCGTCTGCGGACCGTGGGTGGCTGAGCGCGCAGTTCCCCGCGCCCCTAAATACCTAGGGGCGCGGGGAACTGCGCGAGCAACCCACCACGGGCCGCAGACGAACACCGGGCCAAACCGGCCGCTACGCGGCCACCGGCACCCGCACCTCCGCCGGGGACAGCGCGATCTCCAGGACCTGGCGGACGTCGCTGACCGGGTGGACCTCCAGCTTCTCCAGGACCTCCGCGGGGACGTCGTCGAGGTCCGGCTCGTTGCGCTTGGGGATCACCACCGTGGTGATCCCCGCCCGGTGCGCCGCGAGCAGCTTCTGCTTCAGCCCGCCGATCGGCAGCACCCGCCCGGTCAGCGACACCTCACCGGTCATCGCCACGTCGGTGCGGACCAGGCGTCCGCTGAGCAGCGAGGACAGGGCGGTCACCAGCGTGATGCCCGCGCTCGGGCCGTCCTTGGGGACCGCGCCCGCCGGGAAGTGGACGTGCACGCCCCGGTCCTTCAGGTCGGCCACCGGCAGCTCCAGCTCCGCGCCGTGCGAGCGCAGGAAGCTCAGCGCGATCTGCGCCGACTCCTTCATCACGTCGCCCAGCTGGCCGGTGAGGGTCAGCCCCGCCGCGCCCGTCTCCGGGTCGGCGAGCGACGCCTCGACGAACAGGACGTCGCCGCCCGCCCCGGTCACCGCGAGGCCGGTGGCCACGCCGGGCACCGAGGTGCGCCGCTCCGCCGGGTCCTGGGCGGACTCGGGGACGTGGTGCGGGCGCCCGATCAGCGCGCGCAGGTCGTCGGGGGTGACCGTGAAGGGCAGGGCGCGCTCGCCGGTCTCGTGCTGGGCCGCCACCTTGCGCAGCAGCCGGGCGAGCGAGCGCTCCAGGTTCCGCACGCCCGCCTCGCGGGTGTACTCCCCCGCCAGCCTGCGCAGCGCGGCCTCCTCCAGGTCCACCTCGCCGGCGTCGAGCCCGGCCCGCTCCAGCTGGCGCGGGAGCAGGTGGTCGCGGGCGATGACGACCTTCTCGTCCTCGGTGTAGCCGTCCAGGCGGACCAGCTCCATACGGTCGAGCAGCGCCTCCGGGATGGCCTCCAGGACGTTGGCCGTGGCCAGGAAGACGACGTCGCTCAGATCGAGCTCGACCTCCAGGTAGTGGTCGCGGAACGTGTGGTTCTGCGCCGGGTCGAGGACTTCGAGCAGGGCCGCGGCCGGGTCGCCGCGGAAGTCGGAGCCGATCTTGTCGATCTCGTCGAGCAGCACCACCGGGTTCATCGACCCGGCCTCCTTGACGGCCCGGACGATCCGGCCGGGCAGCGCGCCCACGTACGTACGCCGGTGGCCGCGGATCTCGGCCTCGTCGCGGACGCCGCCGAGGGCGACGCGGACGAACTTGCGGCCCATGGCGTGGGCCACGCTCTCGGCGACGCTCGTCTTTCCCACGCCGGGCGGGCCGACGAGCGCGAGCACCGCGCCCCCGCGCCGCCCGCCGACGACGCCGAGACCCCGGTCGGCGCGCCGCTTGCGGACCGCCAGGTACTCGGTGATGCGCTCCTTCACGTCCTCCAGACCCGCGTGCTCGGCGTCCAGGACCGCGCGGGCGCCCGCGATGTCGTACACGTCCTCCGTCCGCTCCTGCCACGGGAGTTCCAGGACGGTGTCCAGCCAGGTGCGGATCCAGGAGCCCTCGGGGGACTGGTCGCTGGAGCGCTCCAGCTTCTCGACCTCCTTGAGGGCGGCCTCGCGGACCTTCTCGGGGAGGTCGGCGGCCTCCACCCGGGCCCGGTAGTCGTCGGACGCGTCGCCCTCCGACTCGCCGTTGAGCTCGCGCAGCTCCTTGCGTACGGCGTCGAGCTGGCGGCGCAGCAGGAACTCGCGCTGCTGCTTGTCCACGCCCTCCTGGACGTCCTTGGCGATGGACTCGGCCACGTCCTGCTCGGCGAGGTGCTCGCGCAGGTGCTCGGTGGCGAGCTTGAGGCGGGCGACCGGGTCGGCGGTCTCCAGGAGCTCGACCTTCTGGGCGGTGGTGAGGAAGGGTGAGTAGCCGGAGTTGTCGGCGAGGGCCGAGACGCCCTCGATCTGCTGGACGCGGTCGACGACCTGCCAGGCGCCGCGCTTCTTCAGCCACTCGGTGGCGAGCGCCTTGTACTCCTTGACCAGTTCGGCGACCTGGCCGGGCAGGGGGTCGGGGACGGTCTCCTCGACCGTGGTGCCCTCCACCCACAGGGCGCCGCCCGGGCCGGTGGTGCCGGCGCCGATGCGCACCCGCGCCACACCGCGGATGAGCGCGCCCGGGTCGCCGTCGGAGAGCCGGCCGACCTGCTCCACGGTGCCGAGGACGCCGGTCGCGGCGTAGGCCCCGTCGACGCGCGGGACGAGCAGCACCCGGGGCTTGCCCGCCGAGGGGCCGTCGGCCCGGACGGCCGCCTGGGCGGCCTCTACGGCGGCCCGCACCTCGGTGTCGGACAGATCCAGCGGCACGACCATCCCGGGCAGGACGACCTCGTCGTCGAGCGGCAGCACAGGCAGGGTGAGCGGTGCGGACGAGTGAGCCATGATCTCCCCTTCGGCAGTCAAGTTGAGCTATGCCGACTCAATGCATGTGAGCCAAGGAATGTTCCCCACCGGCTGTTCGCTCTGAGCGATCACCTCTTGTAAGAGTCGTAGAGCGATAGGGACTATTACTCACATCGGCTCTATCGCTATTACGGGGAGGACAGCCATGGAATCCGTACCGGAGCTCGTCGAGGCCTGGACCAAGGGGTGGGTCGTGTCGCGCGGCGCGGCGGCGCCGGTCGCCGAGCCCTGGGGCTGGACCATCGACGTCGGCCAGGTCAAGCAGGTCTCCCGGCACGTCCTGCCCGAGCCCGACGAGGCCTCGGTGCGCAAGCTGGTCGAGGCGACCACCGCGCCCGGCACCTGGCTGAAGCTCTTCGCGGAAGGCGACACGGTCCGGCCGTGGCTCGGCCCCGGCTGGCACAGCGACGAGCCCGGCTTCCTGATGACGGTGCCGCTGGCCCCGGCCCCCGCCGAGGTCCCGGCCGGTTACACGCTGACCCGCTGGACCACCGGCGGCGTGCTGCGCGTCCTGGTGCGCACCGAGGCGGGCCACTTCGCCGCGCGCGGCCAGATCGCCCCCACCGGCGCGACCGCCGTGGCCGACCAGATCGAGACGTCGCCCGAGCACCGGCGCCGCGGGCTCGCGAGCCTGGTCATGCGCACGCTCCAGAGCGGCGCGCACGCGGCGGGCGCCACCACCGGCGTCCTGGTGGGCACCCCCGACGGGCAGGCGCTGTACACATCGCTCGGCTGGACGACGCATTCGCCGATGGCGAGCCTGTACTTCGCTCCCACCGATCCGGCATCCTCGGCTGCATGAGCCACACGGGCAGGACCTGGACGACGACCGGAGCGCTGCTGCTCGTCACCTTGCTCGCGGCGACGGCCTGCGACTCCACGAGCTCCCCGGCGGACGGCGCCTCCAAGTCGACCGCCCCGGCGCCGAGCGGCACCCTGAGCGCGCAGACCCCGCCGCCGAGTTCGCCGCCGCCCAGCTCGCCGGAGAGCGCCACGCCCACGCCGCCCGCCCAGCACGCGCAGCTGCTCAAGATGGTGGTGAGCGGCGGGTTCGCGGGGCTCCACAACGAGCTGGTGGTCAAGGAGGACGGCTCGTACACCTCGACGAGCCGGGACGGGAAGACCACCACCGGGACGCTGACGCCCGACGCCCTGGCCAGGCTCCGCACCGCCCTCAAGGACGCCGACTTCGCGCATCTGCCGCCGCGCCCGACCGGGCGCCCGATCGCCGACGCGCTGATGTACCAGTACACGTACGAGGGACACGTCGTCCTGACCGACGACATCCACCAGGGCCCGGCGCTACGGAACGTACGAGCCCAGCTGCCCGTCGGCTACCGCTGACGGCTCGTCGGTACGCCCGGACCGGCGCCGGTCCGCCCGGCGCAGCACCGGCCAGCAGACGACGCCGACGAGCAGGGCGGTCGGATGGCCCCAGCTGGCCAGCGGATCCACCATGTCCAGCAGGTCCTGGATGAGCAGCACGGCCATCACGCCGAGCAGCGGCCACCGCAGCAGCGGGGGCAGCAGCCCCGCGAGCGCGCCGACGCTCGCCATCAGGCCGAAGCTGATGCCGTAGTCGAGGCGGTGCAGCGAGGAGTCCGGCAGCTGTCCCGCCATCACGGAGACGCCCACCGGCACCTCGGTCACCAGCGTCGCCACCACATGCCCGAGCAGGAACACCCCGGCCGTGCGCACCCCGCCGACGCGGCGCTCCAGGGCGGTGAGGATGAAGACGAAGCCGACGGCCCACGGCGAGGAGATGCCGCCCGCGATCCACAGCGCGCTGGCGAGCAGCACGAGCACGGGGGTGCGGCTGAGGTGCTGCACATCGGTGCTGGAGCCTTCGAGCAGCGTGCGGACCGTGTCCGGGTCGCCGACCTCCACGTACAGCGACGTGAGGAGCAGCAGCAGGGTGTACGCGAAGGTGAAGGGCGTGCCCGTCGGGGTCGGCAGCAACTGGACGGCGCGGCGCAGCAGTCCGCGCACCTGCGGACCGGCGGGCGTCCCGGCCGCCGCGGGGCTCTTCGCGATGTCCCCGCCCTCCGGCGTCTCGTCGCCCGTCCGCCGGGCCGTCGGCCGCTGCCGCGGGATGCCGTCGAGCAGCCGCGCGTGGTCCCGCGCCGTTCCAGGGTTCACCGGTGAGGCCCCTTCCACCGGGCGCCGCACACACGCCCGGAACCACAAGCCGCGCCGGTGATCGTCCGGCCTTGATGCTTACGCTTGTACAACGCTCACCCTCTGCGAACGCTCCCCTTCACGTCTATGACTTGTGCCACATTGGACAACCTTTGACGCAGGCCGCGCGTCGGCCTCCGAGCCGTTCGCTCCGCTTTCGAGGAGGTCCTTGCATGTCCATCGCCGACCCGATCGCCGTCCCGGTCGTACTCGACCGGCGCGAGGGGCCGTACGGAGAGGTCGTGCTCCGGCGGCGCGGCCCGCACTTCGAGATCATCGCCAACGGCACGTTCCTGATGGACACCTCCGACGGGCGCTCGGAGCGGCTGCTCGTGGACGCCGCGCGCGACGCGCTGCCGGCCGGCCGCGAGCGGCCCTCGGTGCTCATCGGCGGGCTCGGCGTCGGCTTCTCGCTCGCGCACGCCGCCGCCGACCCCCGGTGGGGCCGGATCGCCGTGGTGGAACGCGAGTTGGCGGTCGTCGACTGGCACCGCTCGGGGCCCCTGGCACCGCTCTCCGAGGCCGCCCTGGCCGACCCCCGCACCGAGGTCCTGCACACCGATCTGGTCGCGTACGTGACGAGCGCCCAGGACACCTTCGACGCGCTCTGCCTGGACATCGACAACGGGCCCGACTGGACCGTCACCGAAAGCAACGGCAGCCTCTACTCCCCCGCCGGTCTCGCGGCCTGCCGGGACCGGCTCACCCCCGGCGGAGTCCTCGCGGTGTGGTCCGCGCAGCCGTCCCCCGCCTTCGAGGAGGCTCTCCGTAATGCCGGATTCTCCGGGGTTAGGACCGAAGAGATCACAGTTGCCCGGGGCGTCCCTGACGTGGTCCATCTCGCCGTTCGCCCTGCGTAGCCGGGACGCGGCCGGTGCCTCTAGTCTCTGACGGACACAGGGGATCACCCCACGGATCCCCGGAAGCAATATCAGGGCGGGGCGATGGAGCAGGCACACACCACCCACAACGGCGTCGCGGCGACCCCCGGCGCCCAGCGCCGGGTGCTGGTCGTCGAGGACGACACGACGATCGTCGACGCCATCGCGGCACGGCTGCGGGCCGAGGGCTTCCAGGTCCAGACGGCCCTGGACGGCCCGGCCGCCGTGGACACGGCCGAGGCGTGGCAGCCGGACCTGATGGTCCTGGACATCATGCTGCCGGGCTTCGACGGCCTGGAGGTCTGCCGCCGGGTGCAGGCCCGCCGGCCGGTCCCGGTGCTGATGCTGACGGCGCGCGACGACGAGACGGACATGCTGGTCGGTCTGGGCGTCGGCGCGGACGACTACATGACCAAGCCGTTCTCCATGCGGGAGCTGGCGGCCCGGGTGCACGTGCTGCTGCGCCGGGTCGAGCGGGCCACGCTCGCGGCGGCCACCCCGCGCACCGGGATCCTGCGGCTGGGCGAGCTGGAGATCGACCACGCGCAGCGCCGGGTCCGGGTGCGCGGCGAGGACGTGCACCTCACCCCGACCGAGTTCGACCTGCTGAGCTGCCTGGCCAACACCCCGCGCGCGGTGCTCTCCCGCGAGCAGCTGCTCGCGGAGGTCTGGGACTGGGCGGACGCCTCGGGCACCCGTACCGTGGACAGCCACATCAAGGCGCTGCGCCGGAAGATCGGGGCCGAGCGCATCCGCACGGTCCACGGCGTGGGCTACGCACTGGAGACCCCGGCGCCATGAGCCGGGCGGCGGCCGGGGCGGTGAACGGGCGGGCCCGGCGGAACGGGCCGGGCGCCGGGGCCCGCGACCGGGTGCGCGAAAGGCTGAGGGGCGGCCTGAGGGAGGTTTCCATCTCCATCAAGACGAAGCTCGGCTCACTGGTCGTGGTCTCGGTCTTCATCACCACCGGGCTGCTGATGGTGGCCGTGCAGACCCGCACCGAGCTGCGGTTCATCACCGTCTTCTCGGTGATAGCCACCCTGCTCATCACCCAGTTCGTGGCGCACGGCCTGACCGCGCCGCTGGACGAGATGAACACCGTCGCCCGGGCGATCTCGCACGGCGACTACACCCGCCGGGTGCGCGGCGACGGCCGCCGCGACGAGCTCGGCGACCTCGCCTCCACCATCAACCGCATGGCGGACGACCTGGAGGCCGTGGACCGCCACCGCAAGGAACTCGTGGCGAATGTCTCCCACGAGCTGCGCACCCCGATCGCGGCGCTGCGGGCGGTCCTGGAGAACGTGGTGGACGGCGTCTCGGCCGCCGACCCCGAGACGATGCGCACGGCCCTGAAGCAGACGGAACGGCTGGGGCGCCTGGTGGAGACCCTGCTGGACCTGTCCCGCCTGGACAACGGCGTCGTCCCGCTGCGGGCGCACCGCTTCGAGGTGTGGCCGTATCTGTCCGGGGTGCTCAAGGAGGCCAATCTGGCCGCCTCCCGGCGCGGCCTGTCCTCCGGGTCCGGCAACCACACGCGTACCGACGTCCATCTCCACCTGGACGTCTCGCCGCCCGAGCTGACCGCGCACGCGGACCGGGAGCGGCTGCACCAGGTGGTGGCGAATCTCATCGACAACGCGGTCAAGCACTCGCCGCCGCACGGCCGCGTCACCGTACGGGCCCGGCGCGGCCCGCAGCCCGAGTCCCTGGACCTGGAGGTCCTGGACGAGGGGCCGGGCATCCCGAAGTCCGAGTGGCACCGGGTCTTCGAGCGGTTCAACCGGGGCGACGCCTCGGCCCCGCACGGGCCGGGCAGCGACGGCGGTACGGGCCTGGGCCTGGCGATCGCCCGCTGGGCGGTGGATCTGCACGGCGGCCACATCGGCGTGGCCGAATCATCACGCGGATGCCGCATCCAGGTCACCCTTCCGGGCGTACCCCGGACGACGAATTGACGTAGGGTTCGAACCGGAAGCAGACATTCGCGCGGCGCAGCCGCTCCAGTGGAGCCGCTGCAAGCGGGGTGTGAGTGGTCAGGGGATGCGGCTCCAGCGGGGTCGCAACCGCGCTGTGGCGTACCCACTCGCCAGCCGAACCTGATCTGTTTCCCGCCAAATCCTGCCCTGAAACTCGCTTTCCGGTGTGACTTACGCGACTGTGGCACGCCCGGTCTGCACCTCCAGGCCAGGGAGGCGTAGCCTTTATTTCCGCTGTCCATCACCTTGTGAAGCGGAAGAGGGCGGTTGCCGCCGTGTCGTCTCAGTCCCCCAGTAATTCGAGCGTCTCGACCGACCAAGACGGGCAGGGCAAGAACCCTGCAGCCGGCTTCGGTGCCAATGAGTGGCTCGTCGACGAGATCTACCAGCAGTACCTCCAGGACCCCAATTCGGTCGACCGTGCCTGGTGGGACTTCTTCGCCGACTACAAGCCGGGTGCCTCCGGCACGGCGGACAAGCCTGTCGCGGGGGCTCCCGCCGCAGCCGCGGGGGCTGCGGTAGCCACCCCTGCCGCGCCCGCCGCTCCGGCCCCGGTCACCCCGGCGCCCGCCGCCCAGGCCCCGGCTCCGGCCGCGCCCGCGCCGGCCCCCGCCGCCCAGGCCCCCGCCGCTCCGGCGCAGCCCGCCGCGGCCGCCCCGGCCCCGGCGAAGCCCGCGGCCAAGGCTGCCCCGGCGACCGAGGCCCCGGCCGGTCCGGAGTACGTCACGCTGCGCGGCCCCGCCGCCGCCGTGGCGAAGAACATGCACGCCTCGATCGACGTCCCGACGGCCACGTCGGTGCGCGCGGTCCCGGTGAAGCTGCTGTTCGACAACCGGATCGTGATCAACAACCACCTGAAGCGCGCCCGGGGCGGGAAGATCTCCTTCACCCACCTCATCGGGTACGCGATGGTGCAGGCCATCAAGGCCATGCCGTCGATGAACTACTCCTTCACGGAGAAGGACGGCAAGCCGACCCTGGTCAAGCCGGAGCACATCAACTTCGGTCTCGCCATCGACCTGGTGAAGCCCAACGGCGACCGCCAGCTGGTCGTCGCGGGCATCAAGAAGGCCGAGACGCTCAACTTCTTCGAGTTCTGGCAGGCGTACGAGGACATCGTCAAGCGGGCCCGCCAGGGCAAGCTGACGATGGACGACTTCTCCGGCGTCACGGTCTCCCTGACCAACCCCGGCGGCCTCGGCACCGTCCACTCCGTGCCGCGTCTGATGCCCGGGCAGTCGGTCATCATGGGCGTCGGCTCGATGGACTACCCGGCCGAGTTCCAGGGCACCTCCCAGGACACCCTGAACAAGCTGGGCATCTCCAAGGTGATGACCCTCACCTCCACGTACGACCACCGGGTCATCCAGGGCGCCGCCTCCGGCGAGTTCCTGCGGATCGTCGCCAACCTGCTGCTCGGCGACGACGGCTTCTACGACGGCATCTTCGAGTCGCTGCGCATCCCCTACGAGCCGGTCCGCTGGCTCAAGGACATCGACGCCTCGCACGACGACGACGTCACCAAGGCCGCGCGCGTCTTCGAGCTGATCCACTCCTACCGGGTCCGCGGCCACGTCATGGCCGACACGGACCCGCTGGAGTACCGCCAGCGCAAGCACCCCGACCTGGACATCACCGAGCACGGGCTCACCCTGTGGGACCTGGAGCGCGAGTTCGCGGTCGGCGGCTTCGCCGGCAAGTCCCTGATGAAGCTGCGCGACGTCCTCGGCGTGCTGCGCGACTCGTACTGCCGCACCACCGGCATCGAGTTCATGCACATCCAGGACCCCAAGCAGCGCAAGTGGATCCAGGACCGCGTCGAGCGCCCGCACTCCAAGCCGGAGCGCGAGGAGCAGCTGCGGATCCTGCGCCGTCTGAACGCGGCGGAGGCGTTCGAGACGTTCCTGCAGACCAAGTACGTCGGCCAGAAGCGCTTCAGCCTCGAAGGCGGCGAGTCGGTCATCCCGCTGCTCGACGCGGTCATCGACAGCGCGGCCGAGTCGCGCCTGGACGAGGTCGTCATCGGCATGGCCCACCGCGGCCGCCTGAACGTCCTCGCCAACATCGTGGGCAAGTCGTACGCGCAGATCTTCCGCGAGTTCGAGGGCAACCTCGACCCGAAGTCGATGCACGGCTCCGGCGACGTCAAGTACCACCTGGGCGCCGAGGGCACCTTCACGGGCCTGGACGGCGAGCAGATCAAGGTCTCGCTCGTCGCCAACCCCTCGCACCTGGAGGCGGTGGACCCGGTCCTGGAGGGCGTCGTCCGCGCCAAGCAGGACGTCATCAACAAGGGCGGCACGGACTTCACGGTCCTGCCGGTCGCCCTGCACGGTGACGCGGCCTTCGCGGGCCAGGGTGTCGTCGCCGAGACCCTGAACATGTCGCAGCTGCGCGGCTACCGCACCGGCGGCACGGTCCACATCGTCATCAACAACCAGGTCGGCTTCACGGCGGCGCCGGAGTCCTCCCGGTCCTCGATGTACGCGACCGACGTGGCCCGCATGATCGAGGCCCCGATCATCCACGTGAACGGCGACGACCCGGAGGCCGTGGTCCGCGTGGCCCGCCTGGCCTTCGAGTTCCGCCAGACGTTCAACAAGGACGTCGTGATCGACCTCATCTGCTACCGCCGCCGCGGTCACAACGAGGGCGACAACCCGCAGTTCACCAACCCGCAGATGTACAACCTGATCGACAAGAAGCGCTCGGTGCGCAAGCTGTACACCGAGTCGCTGATCGGTCGCGGCGACATCACCCTGGAAGAGGCCGAGCAGGCGCTCCAGGACTTCCAGGGCCAGCTGGAGAAGGTCTTCGCCGAGGTCCGCGAGGCCACCTCGCACCCGGGCGAGATCCAGTCCCCCGAGCCGCAGGCCGAGTTCCCGGCGGCGGTGAGCACCGCGGTCTCCCAGGAGGTCGTGAAGCGCATCGCCGAGTCGCAGGTGAACATCCCCGAGCGGATCAAGGTCCACCCGCGGCTGATGCCGCAGCTCCAGCGCCGCGCCGCCTCCGTCGAGGACGGCACGATCGACTGGGGCATGGGCGAGACCCTGGCCATCGGCTCGCTGCTGATGGAGGGCACCCCGGTGCGCCTCTCCGGCCAGGACACCCGCCGCGGCACCTTCGGCCAGCGCCACGCGGTCCTGGTCGACCAGGAGACGGGCGAGGACTACACCCCGCTGATGTACCTCACCGAGGAGCAGGCGCGGTACAACGTCTACGACTCGCTGCTCTCCGAGTACGCGGCGATGGGCTTCGAGTACGGCTACTCGCTGGCCCGTCCCGAGTCCCTGGTGATGTGGGAGGCGCAGTTCGGCGACTTCGTCAACGGCGCGCAGACCGTCGTGGACGAGTTCATCTCCTCCGCCGAGCAGAAGTGGGCGCAGACGTCCGGCGTCACGCTCCTGCTGCCGCACGGCTACGAGGGCCAGGGCCCGGACCACTCGTCCGCGCGCCCCGAGCGCTTCCTGCAGATGTGCGCGCAGAACAACATGACGGTCGCCATGCCGACGCTCCCGTCGAACTACTTCCACCTCCTGCGCTGGCAGGTGCACAACCCGCACCACAAGCCGCTCATCGTCTTCACCCCGAAGTCGATGCTGCGTCTGAAGGCGGCGGCGTCGAAGGCGGAGGAGTTCACCACCGGCGGCTTCCGCCCGGTGATCGGTGACGAGTTCGTCGACCCGAACGCGGTCCGCAAGGTCGTCTTCTGCGCCGGCAAGGTCTACTACGACCTGAAGGCGGAGCGCGACAAGCGCGGCGCGACGGACACGGCGCTGATCCGTCTGGAGCGTCTGTACCCGCTGCCGGGTGCCGAGCTCCAGGCCGAGATCGCCAAGTACCCGAACGCCGAGAAGTACCTGTGGGCCCAGGAGGAGCCGGCGAACCAGGGTGCCTGGCCGTTCATCGCGCTCAACCTGATCGACCACCTGGACCTGGCGGTCGGCGCGGACATCCCGCACGGCGAGCGCCTGCGCCGCATCTCGCGCCCGCACTCCTCGTCGCCCGCGGTGGGCTCGAAGAAGCGCCACGAGCAGGAGCAGGAGCAGCTGGTGTCGGAGGTCTTCGACGCGTAGCGCTCGGCTGTACGGCGAAGGGCCCGGCACCCCGTTCCTCAACGGGGTGCCGGGCCCTTCGGCGTAAGCGCTACTCCTCGTCGGGGACGGGCGGCGGGACCCGTATGAGAACGGTGCCGCTCCCCAGGTCTATCGGCCCCCGCCCGGGGTCCGCGTCCCCCACCTCGTCGAGGGTGATCTCCAGCCGCCGCTTCTCCTCCTCGGCATGCCGCTTCCCAGGCTGGAACAGCTCATTGAGCGCACTACCGAACACGAGCGGTCACCTCCGTGTGGGCTCTCCTGCCCGTACAACGCCGGGAGGCCGCTGTGCGATCCCGATCATGGGGATGGGATGTGCCGCCGTGCCCTGCCGTCAGTCCGACGCGAGCCCCAGCGCCTTCTTGCTGGCCACGTACATCTGGAGCAGCTCGGGGCGGTGGGAGCGGAAGGGCAGGGGGAAGCTGGCGATGAGTTCGTCGTAGCCCTCGGCCAGGTCCGGGTCCTCCAGGAGGCCGAAGACCAGGTGGCCGCCGGACTTGGGGCTGCCCTCGGTGATCGCGGTGCGCAGGCGGTCGATCTCCGGGCCGGGGACGCCGGGGAAGAGGTCGCGTACGACCGGCTCCTCCGTGTCGAGGTGGCCCGCCAGGATGTCGCGGACCTTGCGGGCCGCCGCCGTGCCGGCGTGGGCCGCCTCGGTCACCGCGGCGTCGCCGATCTGCTCGCCCGCCTCGTTGGCCGCCGTCAGGAGCTCCACCGCCCGGCTCAGGCCCTGGAGTTCCCGGTCCAGCTCCGCGTGCTCCTCGTTGAGGGTGTCGAAGGAGGCCACCGACTCGGGGTAGAGCCCGTGCAGGACGGGCCAGAAAAGCTCGTCCTCCGACTCGTGGTGGTGATGCGTGAAGTCGATGAGCCACTGCGTGGTGTCGATGAGTTCCTTGACACTGACCTGGTCGCCGTCGCCGAGACGCTCGAATGCGTTCGCCACCAGTTCCGTTCCCCGGCGCAGGATCGCATGGACACCGAGAAACTCCTGATACATACGGGCGCCGGGGTTCTCTGTCGCGGCCGTCATGGTTGTCTCCCCCATTTATTTGACCGATGGACCGATTGGTCGATGGACCGATCACTTGTCGTGAGGGTACGCAAGGGCATCGCACGCCCCATAGGGGTGTTCGACTGCGATCAGCTCGCAGTTGAACGCGCGCGATGACGGGCCGCTTTCCTCCACAAAGCGGCGGTGTTTCCACGATACCTATTTTGGGATTTCTTCCAAAGAGGCGTTCTCTATGTAATTCTTGATCCAAGCCTCCGTACCCGCTGCGGACAAGTGGAGCGCACCCGAGAAGCGCACTAGTAACGCTCTAGTGAAACTCGATTTCGCTGGAATTGGGAAGGACGACATTCTATGACTCGCCCCGTCGTGGCGGTGACCGCCGATCTGAGTACGGTGAACTGGAACATTTGGGGAGACGTTTCGGTGGCCCTGCTCCCCTGGGAGTACATGGAGAAGGTCCACCAGGCGGGTGGCGCGCCGATTCTCGTACCGCCGATTCCCGAAGCGGTGGACGCCGTGATGGAGCGCGCCGACGCACTGCTGATGAGCGGCGGCGCCGATATCGACCCCGCCCTTTACGGTGCCGAGCGGGAGAAGTTCACGTTTCCCCCGCACAAGGCCCGGGACACCGCCGAGCTCGCCGCCCTCGCGGTCGCCGAGCGGCGCGGGATTCCGGTGCTCGGCGTCTGCCGCGGCCTCCAGCTGATATCCATCATCCGCGGCGGCACCCTCGACCAGCACCTTCCCGAGCACTCCCCCGCCGTCCCCGGGAAGTACGAGCCGCGCGAGATCCAGGTGAAGCCGGATTCGCTGCTCGGCAACGCCCTCGGGCCGACCGCCACCGTCTACTGCCACCACCACCAGGGCATCGACAAGCTCGGCGCCGGGCTTGTCGCCACCGCCTGGTCGGACGACGGCGTCATCGAGGGCGCCGAGGCCGAGGACCCCTCGGCCCCCTTCCTCGCCGGACTCCAGGCCCACGGCGAGCTGGGCAGCGACACGCTCCCCTTGTTCGAGGCCTTCATCGAGGCCGCGCGGAAGAAGTAGCGCGAAGAGGGGCTGGGGGCGGTTCCCGCAGGGAGCCGCCCCCAGCCCCTCCCCGTCCGCACGAACCCGTCCGACACAAAAGCGGCCCGGTCACCGCAACGTCCTTGCGGTGACCGGGCCGCCCGCCGTCGAGCCGTCCGCCCGACCTTGCCGGCCGTCGGGGGTGTCGGCCGGCACCAGCAGCTGTACGGGGGTGATCAGCTGTTGGGGTCGGCAACCTGGCCGATGGCCACGTGCAGACGGTTCCACAGGTTCGCGGTGGCGACCGAGAGGACGATCGCCGCGAGCTGCTGCTCGTTGAAGTGCTTGGCCGCCTCGTTCCACACCTCGTCCGAGACCGCGTCCTCGCGGTCCGAAAGACGGGTCACGGCCTCGGCGAGCGCCAGGGCGGCACGCTCGGCGTCCGTGAAGTACGGCGTGTTGCGCCAGGCGGCCACGGCGAACAGGCGCTCGTCGGAGGTCTCGCCCGCGGCCTTCGCCAGACGCGGGTGACGGTCCGCGTTGGCACCGTCGCCGTTGATCTGGCTCGCCCGCAGATGCAGCAGCTCCAGCAGCTTCACATCGACGCCGGGAACCTCCTTGCTGGCCTTTCCGAGGGCCACCAAAGCGTCAATGGCACCGGGAACGACAAAAGCAGGGTGCTTCGCCCGAGCAGTCATGGTTTGCTCTCCTCAAAAGATCTCACGTAAAACGCCGAACACTTCACACAGAAAAACGCGGGAACTGTGACGGCGGACGCCGACCGGCCCTGCCAGAACATCCACACCGGTCGGCTTCCTCCGTCACAGCTATGACGAAACGTGGCCCGCGAATGTGACGGGAGTCAGGTGTGACCCACGCCACATCGGGCGGTGTGGGGTGCCTGTGCACTGGGCGCTTACCTAAGGACCACGTAAGATCCGGATCCCGGAGCACCACGGGAGCGGGGTCGAAGTGGGAGCGGGATCCGGGCGGGGGCAGGGCGCACGGCCGCGAAAATCCGCCACATCCGGCCGTTCTTTACCCAGAGTCGAGCGGCTTCAATCCGAGCAGAATTCGCGACTGCTACAGGATTTTGACAACGCGGTCAGGACTTTGACAGGTACGTCAAATCAGCCACAGGCGGGCTTGCCGCAGCGGGTGGGTTCGGGCACATGATCAAAGCGGGTTGCCGCCGAGGGCCTGCCAGCCGAGCGGACACTTCCGACCCGAATACCCTTACCCCCCTCATTTCCCGACTCTGGGGAGAAAAATGGACATCGAAGTGCTGGGTGCACTGTCGGTGCGGAAGAACGGGTTATCGATCGCGCCGACCGCCCCGAAGCCTCGGCAAGTGCTGGCACTCCTCGCGCTGCACTCCGATCAGGTGGTGCCGCTCGCGACACTGGCAGAAGAGCTGTGGGACGACGCCCCGCCGCGCAGTGCCCGTACGACCGTGCAGACGTATGTGATGCAGCTCCGCGAGCTCATCGGCGAGGCGCTGGCCCGCCGGGACGGCGAGCGGCGCACCGCCAAGGACGTCCTCGTCACGCTGCCCGGCGGCTACCGCCTGGAGACCGGCGGCGACGGCACCGAGGACGCCGAAGGGACCGTGGACTTCCGCGAGTTCGAGCGGCTCGCCACGGCCGGCCACCGGGCCATGGACGCCGGCGACCACACCGGCGCCGCCCGGCTGCTGCGCGAGGCGCTCGCCCTGTGGACGGGGTCCGCGCTCACCGGCGTCCACCAGGGCACCCGGCTGCGCACCGAGGCCGAGCGGCTGGAGGAGGCCCGCCTCGCCGCGCTCGACCGGCGCATCGAGGCCGATCTGCGCCTCGGCCGCCACCGCGAGCTGCTCTCCGAGCTGACCGTGCTGGTCAGCCGCCACCCCATGCACGAGGCGCTGCACGGCCAGTTCATGCTGGCGCTGCACCGCTCCGGGCGGCGCAGCGAGGCGCTCGACGCCTACCAGCGGCTACGCGCGACCCTCGTCGCCCAGGCCGGTCTGGAGCCCTCGGCCGCGCTCGGCAGGCTCCAGATGGCCATCCTCGCGGCCCGGCCCGGCTCGCCGGTGCCCGACGGCGCCCCCGTCACCGAGCAGTTCGTCGCCCGCGCGAGCTGACCCGTACGTACGACTGCTCCCCCGGCGGCCCGGCCCCGGGGGGAGACAACGATGTCCCGGCGCACCCCCGCCTTTTATCCGAGAGGAAGCCGTGAAAATTCAGGTCCTGGGCCCTTTGAGTGCCGAAGTGAACAGAGTCTCCGTCGTCCCCACGGCGGGCAAGCCCCGTCAGATCCTCGCGCTGCTCGCCCTGTACCCGGGGCGCGTCATCCCCGTACCGACGCTGATGGAGGAGATCTGGGGCACCGATCTGCCGCAGAGCGCGCTGACCACCCTCCAGACCTACATCCTCCAGCTGCGGCGCCGGCTCGCCGGTGCCATGGGTCCCGACGCACAACTTTCGGCCAAGGATGTTCTGGCCACGCGCTACGGCGGCTATCTGCTCCAGATCCCGTCCGAGGCGGTCGACGTCCACGCGTACGAACAGCTGGCGGCGGAGGGTCAGTTGGCGTTCGACGAGGGCCACAACGAGCAGGCGGCGGACTGCTTCCGGCGGGCGCTCGACCTGTGGGAGGGGCCCGCGCTCGTGGACGTGCGGGTCGGGCCGATCCTCGACATCGAGGTGATGCGCCTGGAGGAGAGCCGTCTCGTGGTGAAGGAACGCCGGATCGACGCCGACTTACGCCTGGGCAGGCATGCCGAACTGACCGCCGAGCTCACCGATCTGATCGCCCGTCACCCCCAGCACGAGGGGCTGCACTCGCAGGCCATGGTGGCGCTCTACCGCTCCGGACGGCAGGCCACCGCGCTCGATGTGTACCGCAAGCTGCGCGGCCGGCTCATCGAGGACCTCGGTGTGGAGCCCTCGCCGCAGCTCCAGCGGCTGCACCAGGCGATCCTCGCCGTCGACCCCCAGCTCGACGTCGTGGCGGGCCCGCGCCGCACCTCCACGTTCGATCTGTACGCGGCCTGATCCGAGCCGTGTGCAACCCGGCGGCTCGCCGTGCCGCCACCGGACGGCCATGCTCGAACGGCCCGTGCTCGTATCCATGCGAAGGGGGAGCAGATGTACGAGAACAGGGAAGACCGGGAAGATCACGAGCTTCGGCCGGGTGACCTCGTCGCCGTCGCTCCTCCGCTCCGGCTCGCCGGGGCGGAGGAGGACGACGTCGAGCTGAACATCATTCGGGGGATCGACTGAACCTGGCGCAGGTCACTTGGCCCCGGCGAGCGGACCCGCGCTGCCCGCCGAGGCCCTCGTGCGCCTGGGCCTGGACCAGCCGCGGGTGATCGGCCGCTCGACCAGTGCGTACAGCGCCCAGGCCGCCAGCACACTGATGGCGAACATCGCGGCCAGCAGGCCGGTCGTCTGGGCGGTCGAGTAGTAGTCGTGCCCGAGCCACTTGCGGCCGTAGGTGAGCACGATGAAGTGGATCAGATAGAAGGCGAACGATATCTCGCCGAGCCACACCATCGTGCGGTTGCGGAAGAGGCTGAAGGAGCCCTTCACGTCCGCGGTCGCGGCGGCCGCGATCAGGAAGACGATCGGGATGATCGTCGTCGAGCGCTGCGAGTAGAGGAACGGCACGTGCGAGGCGAGGACGTAGCCGCCGACGAGCAGCACGGTCGACCAGAGCATGCCGATGTTCCACCAGCGGCCCTTCATCACCGCGAGCGCCACCAGCATGCCGAGCGCGAAGTCCACCATGCGCACCGGCGGCAGGAAGTAGGCGAACCAGTACTGCGTGACGGTGGCGTGCGCGCCCAGCTGCTCTCCGCCGGGGAAGTACGGCTTGTCGGGGAAGACGGCGTAGGTGATGGCCGGGGTGGCGATCACCAGGGCGGTCAGACCGCCGATCCAGTACTTCAGCCGCTCGACCGGGATGCGCTGGAACAGGTGGTGCAGCAGGGGGAAGCAGGCGTAGAAGACCAACTCGCAGCCGAGCGACCAACTCGGCGTGTTCACGCTGGAGAAGACGTCGAACTTCGGCACCCACACCTGGACCATGAAGAGGTTGGCCACGGCGGTGCGGGTCGGGGTGTAGGCGGAGGCGAACAGCACCATCGCCAGCACCCAGGTGACCACGTAGTTCGGGTAGATCTTCACGAACCGGCGGCGCCAGAACGCGGGTGAGGTGTCCCTCGCGCGCGCCGACCAGGTCAGCACGAACCCGCTGAGGACGAAGAAGAACGTGACGCCGAGGGAGCCCGCGTTCTTGGTGAGCTCGAACCAGTCCTTGGTCGTGCCGTTGTCCTTCAGCAGCCGCAGCCCCGGGAACGGCAGCCCGGTGTGGTTGAGGAAGACCAGGAGCGCGGCGGGGAACCGCAGCCCGGTCAGCGAGGGCAGCCGCGTGGTCTCGGGGCGCAGCAGGCCGTCGCGGACCGGCACTTCGCGTGCGGCGGCGGCCGGCGGCCCGCCGCCGATCGTGTTGCCGTGAGTCATGGCACACCCTCCTGGGACATGGGAGTCGTCTCTGAGCTGTCAACTGGACTGTCGGTTCGGTCTGCCGGCCGGCCGGTCGGCGCGCGCCGACCGGCCGGGTTGTGCTGCCGCGGACGGCCCGGCCCCCGGGTACCGGGTGACCGGGCCGTCCGCCCGCCCGTGCGTGCGTGGGGCCGTCCGGCCCTACCTGTCCCACTCCCGGCTGCCCGCCAGCTGCTTGGTGGTGACGTTGAGGCGGCTGAACAGGTTCGTCACACCGATGGTGAGGACGAGGGACGAGATCTGCTCGGCGTTGAAGTGCTTGGTCGCCTCGTTCCACACCTCGTCCGGAACCGGGTCGGACTTGTCGGCCATACGGGTGGCCGCCTCGGCGAGCGCCAGCGCGGCGCGCTCGGCCTCGGTGAAGAACGGCGCGTCGCGCCAGGCGGCCACGGCGAAGAGCTTCTCGTCGCTCTGGCCCGCCTCCCGGGCGCGCTGGGCGTCCCCGGAGACGCAGAAGCTGTCGCCGTTGATCTGGCTGGCCCGCAGGTGCACCAGGCCCAGGATGAGCTCGGGGACGCCGCCCTTGCGGGAGGCGAAGTAGAGCTCCTGGATCAGCCGGGCGGCCTCGGGGTTGAAGGCGGCCGGGTTGTCCATACGCGGCTCGTGCATGGCTGGCTCCTCAGGTTCTGTTCGGGGGGTTGGGGGGTTCGGTAGCTACTGTGAAGCAGGGGCCTTGAGATCAACTCGGGTCGCGCTCGCTTTTCGGCCACATAGGCCCCAACACAAGCGGCCGGCACGCCCGTTGGGAGCGTGCCGGCCTTGGGGGGTGGCTGATTCGCGTGGTCTGTGCAACCACAAATCGGACGATTGTGTTCAGGTGGCGGCGGCGGCCGCCCGGGCCTTGCGGGAGCGGGACCAGCGCCGCGTGATCGGCCGCTCCACGAGTGCGTACAGCGCCCAGGAGGCGAGCACGCTGACGGCGAGCATCGCCGCGATGAGACCGATGGCCGCGGGCGTCGAGTAGAGGTCGTGGCCGAGGAGTTTGCGGCCGTAGGCGAGCACGATGAAGTGCAGGAGGTAGAAGGCGAAGGAGATCTCGCCGAGCCACACCATCGTACGGTTGCGGAAGACCGTGAACCTGCCCTCGATGTCCGAGGTGGCGGCGGCCGCGATGAGCAGGACGATCGGGATGATGGTGGTCGAGCGCTGCGAGTAGAGCAGGTCCACCTGCGAGGAGAGCCAGTAGCCGCCCGCGAGCAGCAGGCTCGACCAGACGATGCCGATGTTGCGCCAGCGCCCCCGCATCACCGCGTGCGCGACCAGCATGCCGAGCGCGAAGTCGAGGAGCCGCACCGGCGGCAGGAAGTAGGAGAACCAGTACTGCTTCACCGAGGCGTCCGCGGGGGCCCCGGTGAGCGACACCGCGCCCGCGTCGGGCAGCACGTTGTAGGTGAACAGCGGCGTGAGGATGATCGCCGCGACGAGGCCGCCGATCCAGTACTTCAGCCGCTCGGCCGGGATGCGCAGGAACAGCCGGTGCAGCAGCGGGAAGGAGGCGTAGAAGACGAACTCGCAGCCCAGGGACCAGCTCGGCGGGTTCACGCTGAACAGGTACTGGAAGTCCGGCACCCAGACCTGGACCATGAACAGGTTGGCCAGCGCCACCCGCGTCGGGGTGAACGACGAGGCGAACGCCAGCATCGCCAGACCCCAGGTGATGGCGTAGTTGGGGTAGATCTTGGCGAACCGGCGGCGCCAGAAGGCGCGGGCGGTGTCCTTCTCCCGGGCGGACCAGGTCAGCACGAAGCCGCTGAGCACGAAGAAGAAGGCGACACCCAGGGAGCCGGCGTTCTCCGTCGCCTTGGCGAGGTCGTTCGTCGCCTGGTCGTCCTTGAGCAGGCGCAGCAGGGGGACCGGCAGGCCTACATGGCTGAAGAAGACCAGGAGCGCGGCGGGGAACCGCAGCCCGGTCAGCGAGGGAAGCCGCGAGAGCCCGGGACTGAGCAGGCCGTCCCGCGTCGGCACCTCGCGCAGCGTCCTGGTCGCGCCGTGCGTCATGACAAACCTTCCTGGGACAGTGGGGGTTGTCCTCTCGTGGGGGGAGAGGAAGGGACGTGAACGGCGGGGGATGCTCGCCGCCGGGGGCGATTACACTGCGCCCGGCTAGAGCGCTGCTCGTGTGCCTCGGGCGCCTCGCGCGGGCCGCCGGGAGCTCGGGGCCCGGCGGCCCGCCCGGCTCAGCGAGCCGTGCCGAACCAGCGCTCCAGCGCGTCGCGCAGCTTGCCGCCGTCGCGCGAGACCCAGGCCACGTGGCCGTCGGGGCGCAGCAGTACGGCCTCGGGGTCCTCGTCCGCCGGGTTGTCCGCCGGGACCCAGCTGCCGCTGACCACGTCGACGCGGTCCGCCCAGCCCTCGGCCAGCTCGGCCGCCTCGCGCGCCTCGCCGGTGGTGATCAGGACACCGCGCGCGGCGTGCAGCAGCTCCGCGACCCGGGTCCGGGCGCCGTCGGCGAGCTTCAGCTCGCGGTCCGGCGACAGGCGCATACCGAGCAGCGGGTGGCCGGTCGCGCCCATGTCGTACCGCACGTCCAGACCGCTGACCTGTCCGGCCAGATGGCGGGCCACGTCCGGGGACTCGACGAGCTCGCGCATCACCGCGCGCAGCGGCTCCATCTCGTCGCCGGTGAGGTAGAGGCGGGTCTGCGCGCGGGTGTTGCGCATCAGCTTCTCCCCGACCGGGTGCCGCTCGGACTGGAAGGTGTCGAGCAGGCCCTCGGGCGCCCAGCCGTTGATGGCGGCGGCCAGCTTCCAGCCCAGGTTCACCGCGTCCTGGACGCCGACGCTCATGCCCTGCGCACCGGCCGGCATATGGATGTGGGTGGCGTCCCCGACGAGGAAGACGCGGCCCTTGCGGTACTCGGAGGCCTGCCGGGTGGTGTCGGTGAAGGCGCTGATCCAGCGGACCTCGGCGTGGTGCAGGGACTCCCCCGTCATCCGCTGCCAGGCGTCCGCGACGACCTCGAAGGTGAGCTGGCTCTTGTCCTCGTGGGGGCGCAGCTTCTCGTCGTGGATGACGATCCGGTCGACGCCGTTCTCCAGGTTGAACGCCATCACCATGCCGCCGGGCACCTGCTCCCCGATGGGCCGCTGGCGCACCCCGGCGCCGACCAGGTCGGCCATGTACATACCGCGGGTGGCGTCCCAGCCGGGGAAGTCGATCCCGGCGGTCTTGCGGACGACCGAGCGGGCGCCGTCGCAGCCGACGACGTACTGGGCCTCGGCCTCGCCCGGCCCGTCGGGGCCCTCGAAGGAGACGACGACGCCGTCCTCGGTCTCCCGGAAGCCGGTCACCTCGTGGTTGCGGTGGACCTTCACGCCGAGCTCGGCGAGCCAGCCCTCCAGGATCTCCTCGGTACGGAACTGGGGCACGCCCCGCACGCTGAAGTGGTTGTCGTCCAGCTTGGAGAAGTCGATGCGCACCCCGCCGAAGTGGCCCTGGGCCCATTCGACGTCACCGAACCGGGCGAGCAGTCCGCGCTGGTCGAAGACCTCGGCGGCGCGGCGGGTGAAGCCGACGCCGCGGGACTCGCCGCTGGGCGCGGGCAGCCGGTCGTAGACGGCCACGTCCACACCGCCGAGCTTGAGTTCACCGGCGAGCATCAGCCCGACAGGGCCGGCCCCGACAATGATCGCTCCGTGTGCCATGTGCGTGCTCCTCGTATGTCATCGTTGGTCAGGCGAAGAACTCCGTGAACGCCCCGGCGACGCGGTCCGGGGCCTCCTCCTGGAGGTAGTGCACGGTCCTGTCGAGCTTCACCACGCGTACGTCGGTCGCCAGCGCCGGCAGCGTCTGCCGGAACTGGGCGTAGCTGACCTCGGAGGCGAGGCCGAGCAGGGGCGCGGTGATCTTCGGATACGTCTTGATGTCGGCGATGTCCTGGGCGAAGGCCCGGTACCAGCCGTTGGCCGCCCGGATGCCGTCGGGGGTGTCGTACACCCGCGCGTAGACGTTCCGGTCGAAGTCGCTCACCAGGGACTGGTCGGAGAGGGAGTTGGCGAAGAACCAGTCGATGAGGTGCCGGGAGCGGCCGCGGATCAGCTCCTCCGGGAGCCCCTGCACCTGGTTGAAGGCGTACCACCACAGGTTGAAGCCGGCGCCGGGGCGCGGGATCAGCGGGAGTTCGTAGAAGCTCTCGTCGGGGTGCAGGGCGTCCAGCATCGCCACCTTGCGGGTGGCGTCGCCGTGGTTGGCGGCGAAGCTGAACGCCACCTTGGACCCGATGTCGTGGCCCGCGATATTGACCCGCTCGTAGCCCAGCGCGCGCACCAGCTCGCGGATGTCGCGGGCCATCGTCTTCTTGTCGTAGCCGCCCTGCGGCTTCTCCGAGGAGCCCTGGCCCCGCAGATCGACCGCGATCACCCGGAAGCGGCGCGCCAGCAGCGGCATGACCTTGCGGTACGACCACCAGGTCTGCGGCCAGCCGGGGAGCAGGAACAGGGGCGCGCCCGAGCCGCCGGCCACGTAGTGCAGCCGCACTCCGTTGACGCGCGCGTAATGGCTGCGGAACCCGCCGGGCAGGGACCGCGCCAGCGCCGCGTCGTCCGGGACGCCGTGGTGCCCGGTGGCCGAGGCGGGTTCGGCGGCGACGGCGCCGCCGGCCATCGCGAGGGCGGCCGACCCGGCGCCCAGGGTCATCATCTTCCTGCGGTCGAGCGACATGTCTGTCCTGCCTTGTCGTACGGGTCAACGTGGGGGGGGGACGTGCCGAGCGGAGGGGGGAGGCCGCTGTCAGCCGCGGAACGGGCCCGCGTACTCCTGGGCCCACTCGGAGAAGGGCCGGGCGGGGTGGCCGGTCAGCCTCTCGACGTCGTCGGTGAGCGGTACCGGGGCGGAACTGGCCGCCCAGAGGTCGAGCAGCGCGTCCGCGATGTCACCCGGCATGAAGTCGGGCTTGTTCGCCCGCCACACTGCCGGGGGCACCTCGGTGACCGGGATGGACCGGCCCGCGGCCGCCTCGATGGCCGCGATGTGCTGGGTGAAGGTGAGCGCCTCGGGGCCCGTGAGGTGGTACGAACGGCCGCGCAGGGAGGGGTCGGTGAGCACCGCGAGGGCCGCCTCGGCGACATCGCGCTCGTTGACCGGGTCGGCGTAGCTGTTCGGGTACGGCAGGCCGACCGTGCCGCGCGCCTTGAGCTGCCAGGCCCACGGCATGGCGTTGCTGGCGAGGGCGCCGCAGTTCAGCGGGGTCGAGGTGATCGAGGAGGCGGCGAGCGCCCGCTCCACCGCGAGGTGGGGCGCGGCGATCGGGTTGACGGCCGCGTCGGGGCGCAGCACCGCGTCGGCGGACATGATGACGACGTGCTCGACACCGGCCTGCTCGGCCCGCTGGACGAACTCGTCGACGGCGGAGGCCTCGCAGTACAGGAAGACCGAGGTCACCCCGGCGAGCGCGGCCGGGAAGCCGGCGGGCTCGTCGAGCGCCAGCTTCACGGACTCGACGCCCTCGGGCAGCGTCAGCTTCTCGGGGCTGCGCGAGCCGGCGCGTACGGCGACGCCCCTGGCGTGCAGGAGCCGCACGAGGTGCGAGCCGACTTTGCCGCTGCTGCCGGTGACGAGGACAGTCATGGTGGATCCCTTTCGGATGGAGCTGTGCGGTGGGTACGGCCGGGGCCTGTCCGGCGGGTAGGCGCCGGACAGGCCCTGGGCAGGGTGGCGGCTGGTTGCGCAGTCAGCTTCTAAGCGGCCACTTGAGCCGCGCCGAACCACCGCTCAAGCGCGTCGCGGAGCTTGCCGCCGTCGGGTGCGGCCCACACGACGTGTCCGTCGGGGCGGACGAGAACGGCCTCGGGGTCCTGGCCGGCGGCGGTGCCCGAGGGCACCCAGCTGCCGGTGACCACGTCGACGCGGTCCGCCCAGCCCGCGGCCAGCTCGGCCGCCTCGCGCGAGTCACCGGTGGTGATCAGGACGCCGTGCCCGGCGTGCAGCAGCTCGGCGACCCGCTTGCGGCCGCCGTCGGCCTGCTCGACCTCGCGGCCCGGGGCGAGGCGCAGCCCGAGCAGCGGGTGGCCGCTGCCGTCGGTGTCGACGTCGTACCGTACGTCCAGACCGCTGACCAGGCCCGCGAGGTGGCGGGCGGCGTCCGGGATCTGCACCAGCTCGCGCAGCACGGCGCGCAGCGGCTCCATCTCCTCGCCGCTGAGGTAGATCAGCGACTGGGCGAGCGTGTTGCGCAGCAACTGCTGCCCGACCGGGTGCCGTTCGGAGTGGTAGGTGTCCAGAAGCCCGTCGGGTGCCTGGCCCTTGATGGCGGCGGCCAGCTTCCAGCCGAGGTTGACGGCGTCCTGGATGCCGACGCTGACGCCCTGCGCGCCGAGCGGGGCGTGGTCGTGGGCGGAGTCGCCGGCGAGGAAGACACGGCCCTTGCGGTAGTCGGTGGCCTGGCCGGTGTAGTTGGTCAGCGCGCACATCCAGCGGGCGCTCGCGCCGTGGATGTCCTCCCCGGTCATGCGCTCCCAGGCGTCCGCGACCTCGGCGAACGTCAGCTCGCCCTCGCCGTGGTGCGGGCGCACACCCGGCTCGTGGATGACGATGCGGTCGATGCCCGGCTCCAGGGTGACCGAGAGGACCATGCCGCCGCCCTCGATGCGCTCGCCGATGGGGCGCATCCGCAGTCCGGCGCCGACCACGTCGGCCAGGTACATCCCGCGGGTGGCGGGCTCGCCCGGGAAGTCGATACCGGCCAGGCGGCGGATGGTGGAGCGGCCGCCGTCGGTGCCGACCAGGTACTGGGCCGCCTCCTCGCCGGGGCCGTCGGGGCCCTCGTACTCGACGACGACGCCGTCCTCGGTCTCGCGGTAGCCGGTGACCTCGTATCCGCGGCGCACGGTGACGCCGAGCTCCTCGACCCACTTGCCGAGGGTGTCCTCGGTACGGGACTGGGCCAGGCCCATGATGCCGTAGTGGCTCTCGTCGAGCTCGTCGAAGTTGATGCGGACGCCGCCGAAGTGGCCCTGCTTGCCCCAGCGGAACTCGCCGAGCCTGCTCAACAGGCCGCGCTGGTCGAGGACTTCGGCCGTACGGCCGGTGAATCCGAGGCCGCGCGATTCCCCGCTGGGAGCCGGCAGCTTGTCGTAGAGGGCGACCTCCACACCGGCAAGGCGGAGTTCACCGGCGAGCATCAGCCCGACCGGACCGGCCCCGACAACAATTGCGCCCTGGGTCATATTCGCACTCCTCGTGCAGCTGGATGACATGGATCAGCCGATATCACCGATCGTGGCAGCGGGCGCCTGAGTACGACTCAAGTCATCAGTTCTGTACGGGAGTTGGATCGTATGCAATACAAAAGGGCGCGGCGCCGCCGAATGGGGTGCATCCGGTGGTGCCGCGCCGATAAAGCCGTGCGGTGTGGTGCGGGGAATTACGTATTGAGGGTCATCACCCGGTCGACCGCGATCTCCAGGACCACCCGGCCGGGCGGATTCGGCGGAGCCGACCAATAGCGCTTGGCGTAGCGCCTGACGCCCTCGGCCACCCGCGCCGGGTCGTCCGACACCCTGCCGGTGCCTTCCAGGGTGACCCAGGAGAAGCCCTCCACCTGGCACAGGACGGCCCGGCCGCCCGGGTTCGCCAGCACGTTGCGCGCCTTGCGCGAGGTGACGACCGTCATGACCCGGGCCAGCCCCGACGCCGCGTCCCAGGTGAACCGGACGGGCGCCACATGGGGCGAGCCGTCGGGCCGCAGGGTGGTCAGCGTGGCGGTGAGCGGCTCGGTGAGGAACGCCGCCACCGAGGCGGAGACCTCCGGAGCGCTCGTCCGCCCTCGGGGCAGTGACATCGCGGATACGTCCTTCCAGGCGTTCCAGGGGGCCGTGGCCACGGCGGCCCGGCCCCCGTTCAGCGACCGATGGCGCTCCTCCGCCAGGTGTCGGAGGAGCGCCACGGCCTGCCCAGCCCTATGCGGCGAGCGGGCGGTTCACAGAGGTCAGTACTACTTCTCCACCCCGGCGGTCTCGGGCGTACCCGCGACCTCCGCGTCACCGTTGCCGTGCGCGTGCGCCGAGCTCATCGACTGCGCGCCCTTCGGCATGAAGAACAGCGCGACGAGGAGGGCGCCGAAGCAGAGGATCGCGGCGGAGAGGAAGGCGTGGTGGTTGGCCGTCGCCTGGATGTCGTGGATCTTGCCGGGGTCGCCACCGGTCTTGGCGAGCTTGTCCTCCAGGCCGTTGTACGCGATGGTCGCGATCACGGCGAGGCCGAGGGCGCCACCGGCCTCCTGGCTGGTGTTGATGAGACCGGCGCCGATGCCCGCCTCCTCGTCCGGGATGCCGACGAACGCGGCGATCTGGAGCGTCACGAAGACCATGCCGCAGCCGAGGCCGAGCAGGACGAACGCGGGCAGCAGGTGCGTCGGGTACGAGCTGCCGGCGCCGGTGCGCCACAGGATCAGCAGGCCGGAGGTGGTCAGCGTCAGACCCACGGCGAGCACCGGGCGGGCGGCCATCTTGGTGATCATGCCGGAGGCGATGCCGGCGCCGACCGCCACCGCGAGGGCGAGCGGCACATAGGCGAAGCCGGCCTTCATCGGCGAGTATCCGAACGCCTGCTGCATGAAGAGGCTGGCGAAGAAGAACAGCGCACCGAACGTACCGAAGACCAGGATCGCGGAGAGGTTGGCGACGCGCATCGTCTTGAGGCGGAAGATGCGCAGCGGCATCATCGGCGCCTCGACCTTGGTCTCGATGACGAGGAAGGCGACGAGCAGGACGGCGACACCGATCAGGCTGCCGATCGTACGGGCGGTGCCCCAGCCGACGTTGATGGCCTCACCGAGGGTGAAGATGAGGAGCAGCAGACCGGCCGTGAGGGTCGCGGCGCCCGCGAAGTCGAAGCGCTGGCGCGGCGCGTCCGACTTGCTCTCGGGCAGGATGCGCGGGGCCAGGAGCACCACGCCCAGACCGATCGGCACGTTGATCCAGAAGATCCACTCCCAGCCCGGGCCGTCGGCCAGGACGCCACCGAGCATCACGCCGACGATCGAGGCGATACCGGCCAGCGAACCCCAGACACCCAGCGCCTTGTTGCGCTCGGCGCCCTCGGGGAAGGTGTTGGTGAGGATCGAGAGCGCGGCGGGGGCGATCATCGAGGAGCCGAGGCCCTGGAAGCCACGCGAGGTGATCAGCATGGCGGCGTTCTGCGCGAGGCCCGAGGTGAGCGAGGCCAGGGCGAACACCACGAAGCCGGTCATCAGGAGCCGCCGGCGCCCGAAGGTGTCGGCGAGCCGGCCGCTGAGCAGCAGGAAGCCGCCGAGCACGGTGGAGTAGGCGGTCACGATGTAGTTGAGACTGACATCGGACATGTCGAGCCCGTCCTGGATGGACGGGAGGGCGAGGTTCACGATCGACACGTCGAGGAAGACCATGAACTGGCCCAGGCACAGGAACGCCAGGATCAGGCCGGGCTTCACGCCCGTCGCGGGTCCCGACCTCGGGAGTGAGTCGGCGGCAGCCATTGCGAGACTCCTAAATCAATGGGAAATCGAGTGGGTGAGAGCGCCCCCGGCGCTGCCGGATGGCTGCCGGACACAACCGCGTCCGCATACGGAACGCCGCCCGAGAGTTCAGTTCGGGACGCGGGCCATACGTGTCAAAGGCTGCTCTCCATCGGGGGCTTGTTCGTACGGGCGCCCCCGAACGAGGGCGACGGACGCTCCACCGGTGCTGCCCCCCTCGGCTCACCGCCCGGACTCGTCCGTCACTGATATGACGGATCCCGCGCGGCGAATGTGACCGCTGGACGAAAAATAGTTTTAGAACGGTGTCTGACCTGCGGTGATGCGCCCCCACACAGGAGGGCCCGGAACCGCGGTCGCGGTTCCGGGCCCTTTCCCGTACGGGGCGGCGGCTCAGTCCTGGAGCACCGCCAGGTCGAGCTCGCGCAGCCGCGCGGGGTCGGCGATCACATCGATCTCGACGATGACGGCGTCCGTGAACTTGAAGGCCATCACACGGAACTGCTGGCCGCCGCTGTTCGCCACCACGCCCGGCGCCCCGTTGACCAGCGCCGGCTGGGCCGCCTTGGTGAACTGGGCGAAGGTGAGGGCCTGTTTGGCCACCGCCGCCGCGCCGCGGATCACCGACAGCCTGCCGACCTCGGCGTTGACGTCGGTGCGCGCCACCACATCGGGGTCGAGGACCGCGACCAGCGCCTCGAAGTCACCGCCGCGGGCCGCGGCGAGGAAGGCGTCGACGACCTGGCGCTGCCGGGTGAGGTCGGGGTCCGGCACCGGCTCGGCCCCCTGGACGCGGCGGCGCGCCCGGCTGGCGAGCTGGCGGGCCGCGGTCGGGGTGCGGTCGACGATGGGGGCGATCTCGTCGAACGGGACGGCGAACATGTCGTGCAGGACGAACGCGAGCCGCTCGGCGGGCTCCAGCGTCTCCAGGACCACGAGCAGGGCGAGACCGACCGAGTCGGCGATGAGCGCCTGGTGCTCGGGGTCGCCCGCGTCGTCCGGCGCGAGGGCCGGCTCGGTGACCTGGGCGTCCAGCGGGTCCTCGCGCCGGGCCCGGCGCGAGCGCAGCATGTCGAGGCAGACCCGGCCGACGATCGACGTCAGCCAGCCCGCCAGGTTCTCGATGTCGTCGCTGTGGGACCGGCTCAGCCGGATCCAGGCCTCCTGGACGGCGTCGTCCGCCTCGCTCACGGAGCCGAGCATCCGATAGGCCACCGCCCGCAGATGACTCCGGTTCTCCTCGAACCGCTGCGCCAGCCACTCGCGCTCGTCCATCGGTCACATCCTTTTGGTTCGCGTTCCGTCATTCTCCTGACGAACCGGCCCCGGCAAATGTGACAGCGTCCGCCGCCGGTGGGCTCGTTCGGCCGGCCTCTGTGGCGGCCGACTGCCGCACGCCGCCGGGGAACAAGGTCCCCGGCGGCGTGCGACGCGGTCACCAGGCCTGGCCCGCCTGCTGCTTGGTCGAGGCGTTGAGGCGGTTGAACAGGTTGACCACACCTATCTGGAGGACCACGGCGGCCAGCTGCTGCTCGTCGTAGTGCTCGGCGGCCTCGTTCCACACGGCGTCCGGCACCGCGTCCTCGCGGTCCGCGAGCCGGGTGACGTGCTCGGCGAGCGCCAGCGCCGCGCGCTCGGCGTCGCTGTAGAACGGCGTCTCGCGCCAGGCGCCCACCGAGAAGATGCGCTCGTCGGAGACGCCCGCCTTCTGCGCGGCCTTGGCCGACGCGTCCAGGCACGGGCCGCAGCCGTTGATCTGGCTGACGCGCAGGTGGATCAGTTCGAGAACGGCGTCGTCGACACCGGACTTGCGGATCGACTTGATGAGGCCGCCGATGGCCGCCATCGAGTCGGGCAGCACCTGCGCGGGGTTGTTCATACGGGGAGTGGACATCGTTCTGTTCCTTCAGCAGTGCGGGTGTGGGAGGTAACAGCTTGCCGTAACGGCCTTGTCTACCAGGGCAGTTCGCCCTGGTCCTGCACGAACGTGGCGGTGGGGCCGTCCGCGTCCAGGGTGGCGAGCTTCACGGCGATCGCCGCGCCCTGCTCGGCCGACTTGTAGCCTTCGCCCCCGGTGATGTCGGTACGGCACCAGCCCGGGTCGACCGCGTTGACCTTGATCGGGGTGTCCCACAGCTCCTTGGCGTAGGACACCGTGATCATGTTGAGCGCGGTCTTGGAGGAGTTGTACGGCAGGTTGTTGACGTGCCAGATCGGGTGGTCCTGGTTGAGCACGTTGGTGAGCGAGCCCATCTCACTGGACTGGTTGACGATCCGGCCCGCCGGCGACTTGCGCAGCAGCGGCAGGAACGCGTTGGTCACCGCCACGACACCGAACACATTGGTCTCGTAGACCGAGCGGATGGTCTCCAGCGAGGTGGCGCTCGGCTTGCCGTCCTCGTGCGAGACCGTGATACCGGCGTTGTTCACCAGGATGTCGAGCTTGCCGTAGGCGAGGTCGATGTAGGTGGCGGCCTTCTTGATGCTCTCCGGGTCGGTCACATCGATCTGCACGAAGGGCTGGCCGAGCTTCTCGGCGGCGGCTTTGCCGAGCTCCTCGTCGCGCGCGCCCACGATCGCGGTGATGCCCAGCTCGCCGAGCTGGCGCGCGATCTCGAATCCGATTCCTTTGTTGGCACCTGTAATGAGGGCGATGGTCTTCATGGGGGGAATCCTTACAGTCGAATCTTGAACTCCACTTGAATGCAAGTGGTTCGGAGCGGGTCAGCTCGCCGCGGCCTTGGGGTGCCGGGGTTTTGACCAGTTACGGGTGAGGGGGCGCTCGATCAGTGCGTACAGCGCCCACGACGCCAGCAGGGCGATCGTGAATTCCACGAGGACGATGCCGACGGTCTGCGGCACCGAGTACATCTCGTGGCCCAGCCACTTGCGCACATATGCGAGTACGACAAAGTGGACGAGGTAGAAGGCGAAGGAGACTTCGCCGAGCCAGATCATCGCGCGATTGCGGAAGAGTGTGAATTGGTTCCTCGCGTCGGCGGTGGCGGCGGCCGCGATCAGGAAGATGATCGGGACGATGGTCATGGACCGCTGCGAGTAGAGGAACGGCACGTGGGAGGCCCACACATAGCTCCCGGCCAGCAGCAGGCCCGACCAGGTCATGCCGATGTTCCACCAGCGCCCGTGGAGCACCGCCTGCGCGACCAGCATGCCGAGCGCGAAGTCGAGCAGCCGCATCGGCGGGAAGTTGTACGCGAACCAGTACTGGTGCGTGGAGGCGCGGGCGCCGAGTGCCTGGCCGCCGGGGAAGTTGGGGTCGTCCGGCAGCAGCAGGTAGGTGAAGAACGGCGTGGCGATGATGGCCGCCGTCACCCCGGATATCCAGTACTTGAGGTGCCCGGCCTTGATGCGGCGGAATATCTTGTGCAGCAGCGGGAAGGAAAGATAGAAGAGCAATTCGCAGCCCAGCGACCAACTGGGCTGGTTCACGCTGGAGAACACATCGAACTCCGGCACCCATACGTGCACCATGAGCAGGTTCAGTACGGCGGTCCTGGCCGGCGTATAGGCGGAGGCGAAGAGGACCATCGCCAGGCCCCAGGTGATCGCGTAGTTCGGGTAGATCTTCACGATCCTGCGACGCCAGAAGGCGCGTATGGTGTCCGTTTCCCGGACCGCCCAGGTGAGGACGAATCCGCTGAGGACGAAGAAGAACGTCACGCCGAGGGCGCCCGCGTTCCGGGTGAGGTCGAACCAGTCCATCGCCGCGTCGTCGTCCTTCACCAGGCGCAGGAACGGGAACGGCAATCCGGTGTGGTTGAGGAAGACCAGCAGGGCCGCGGGGAAGCGCAGTCCGGTCAGCGAGGGCAGCCGGGTGGCCTCGGGGCGCAGCCAGCCGTCCCGGGTGGCGACCGTGCGTAACCCGGTCGTCCTCCCCAGGCGCGTGGACCGTTTCCCGTGGGACGTGTCGGCTGCCGCGGCCGACGCTCCGGCGCCGATCGTGTCGCCCTGAGTCATGGCACACCCTTCCGAAGGCATGGGGAATCGGCCTCCCGCCCTGACCGGGGGAGGGTTCTCGGCACGCGCCCGATCGTCGCCCACCCGAAGGGAGCGCCCCTTGAGCATTGCTCCGGGCCCCATCAAGGATGTTGACGATCATGCTCCGCTTCAAGGCGGGGCGTCGCGGGGAGAGCACGGAATTCGGCCACCAACTACAGGAACAGCACGTCCACGTCAGGGAATTGCCTGTTCCATGTCAGAGGAACGTCAGAGCCATATCGGATCCGGCCATACGTGGCTTTGCTCACAACCGCCACAGCCACCACATCCGCCCCAGCCGCCTCACACCGGCATCGGCTCGAAGTCCCAGTACGGCCGCGCCCCGCTCCTCATGTAGGCGGTCTGGCGGTGGTTCTCGCCGAGGGCGACGGTCAGTGTCGTCACCGCGTCCCGGAGCAGCTCGGCGGCCTGGGCCCGGCGGCCGAGCGCCCGCAGGTCCTGGGCGAGGCCCGCCTGGAGGTTGACCGCGAGGACATGCGTCTGGCCGACCGAGGTGACCGCCCGCACAAGCGCGGAGCGGCCGAGCTCGGCCGCGCCCGGCAGATCGCCGTCGGCCGCCCGCGCCGAGGCGGCGTTCATGGCGCACCCCAGCGTCCAGGGGTGGACATGGCCGAGCACCCGGGTGAAGGCCCGCAGATTGCGCTCGGAGAGGTCGCGGGCGGCGCGGTGCTCGCCCGTCTCGCGCAGCACCAGTGCCACGTTGTCGTGCGCGCCGATCGTGTACGGGTGCTCCGCGCCCAGCAGCTCCTCGTATCCGGCGGCCGCCTCGGTGGCCAGCGCGTGCGCCTCCTCGTGGCGGCCCAGATCCCTCAGCAGCATGGCGTAGTCGCAGGTGAACGCCGTCGCGTCGGAGCGCCGCAGCATCGCCTCGCGGGCCTCGCAGAGCAGCCCCCTGGCCCGCTCGGGCTCGCCGTCGCGGCGCAGGCACAGGGCCAGGTTGTGCTGGGCGGTGAGCGTCTGGGGGTGGTCGTCGCCCAGGATCTGGCGGTGCAGGCGGTGGTTGTACTCCTGGATGGTCAGCGCCTCCCCGTACCGGCCCATCAGCCGCAGCATCTGGGCCTTGTACAGCCCGGCCTGGAGGGTGAGGTGGTCCTTGCCGCCGAGGACCGAGATGCACTCCTCCAGGACCTCTTCGTGGCGCGAGAGCGACTTGGCGTAGTGGCCCTGGAGGGCGAGGGTGACCGCCAGGTTGTGGCGGATCGCGAGGAGGCGGGGCACCTTCCAGTCGCCGAGCAGGGCAGCGGTCTCCCCCGCCGCCTCCTCGAACAGGGCGCGCGCCTCGGCGTACTTGCCGAGCACCATCAGCGTGCCGCCCAGGCCGTTCTTGGCGCGGACCACCTCGATGCCGCCGCGGCCCTCCGCCATCAGCCGCCGCAGGGTGTCGCGGCCCAGCTCCTCGGCACGTCCGTACTCCCCCAACTGGCGCAACATATGGGCGAGCTGGTGGGTGGCGACCAGGACGAGGCCGTCGGTGGGGCCGGACAGCGGCCGCCAGGACTCCACGGCGAGGCCGCTGAGCCGGCGCCCCTCGCGGAACTCGCCGCGCACCCGCAGGTACTCGATGCAGTTGAGGACGAGGCGGCGCACGTCCGGGTCGGTGGAGGTGAGCGCGCCGGACGGCTCCAGGTGCGGGATGAGCTCCGCGTACCGCGGCCAGTTGTGGGAGCCCGCCGGGTCGCGCGGGTCGGCGGCGACCAGCACCCGGCAGGCGGTGGCGGTGGCCCGCTCGTGGTCCTGCTCGGGCAGGCTGCCGCGGACGAAGCGGTGCAGCAGCCGGTGGATGCGCAGGGAGCCGACGGTACGGGTGCCGAGCCGGCCGGGGTCGTCGTACTCCAGCGGCGTCGACGTCACCCGGGAGAGCGTGCGCAGCGCCGAGTTCCAGCTGCTGGGGTCGGTGACCAGGGCGGCCAGGTGCGGCGGCAGATCGCTGACCCGGGCGTTCTGGAGGAGCCGCAGCGGGACCGAGTCCGGGGAGAAGTGGGCGAGGAGCTTCAGCAGCTCCCAGGCCTCGGCGGAGGTCTCGTGCAGGCTGTTGAGCGTCTTGGACCAGGCGGCCTGGAAGCTGGCCGGGTACTCGCGGGAGGGCATGGTGGAGACGGTGTGCGGGTCGCCCTGGCTGATGCCGCGTACATAGTCGGCGACGGAGGCGGCAGGGTTGTTGGCGATCCAGGTGGCGGTCTGGTCGAGCAGCAGCGGCAGGTCCTGGACGGCCTCGGCGAGCCGGTCGGCGTCCTGCTCGCCGAGCCGCTCGGCGCGGCGGCGGGCGAAGGCGACGCTCTCCTCGCGGTCGAACGGCGGCAGCTGCACCAGCTGGGCGCTCAGGCCGGGCCACTCGGGCGAGTTGGCGGTGACCAGGACGTGCCCGGGGCCCTCCGGGATCAGCTCGCCGACCGCCTCCGGGCTCTCCGCACCGTCGAAGACGACCAGCCAGCGCCGGCCGGTCGCCTCCAGGGCCCCGCGCACGGCCGTGATGACCTCGCCGAGCCGGCTGCCCTGCGGCAGGCCCAGCGCCGGTGCGAGCGCCGCGAACCCCTCGCGGGCGCTGGCCTTGGCGGCGGCGCCGACCCACCAGACGATGTCGTACTCACCCGCGAACCGGTGGACGTACTCCATCGCGGCCTGGGTCTTGCCGACGCCGCTCAGCCCGTGGATCACCACCCGGCCGCCCTCCTCGCCGGAGGCGGCCAGGATGTCGTGGACCCGCTCGAAGGCGTCCTCGCGGCCGGTGAACTGGCGGTTGCGGCGCGGCGCGTTCCAGATCCCGGGGCGGTCGTCGGGGAAGCGGATGGGCCGCTCCAGGACGACCGCGCCGGGGCGGCCCGGCGTCCCGGCGCACTCCAGGACCCGGCGGCGCGCCTCGTCGGGGCCGACCCCGCGCAGCCCGATGGGGCGCAGGGTGGCCGCGGCGGGCGGCAGCGGTTTGGCGGTGACGCTGACGGCGGCCACCCGGTCGCGGTGCTGCGGCAGCGTGTCGCGCAGCAGCCGCGCCCAGCCCTGGTACTTCTCCGAGTCGAAGCGCAGATACCAGTCGTCCAGGACCACCAGGATGTGCCCGGGCGGCTCCAGCAGGTCGGCGAGGGCCGAGTCGGCGGGCTTCAGGTGCAGCGGGTCCCACCGTATGAGGACGGCGGGGTGGCCCGCCCGCTCCAGCTGCTGCCCGATCCAGTCGGCCCAGGCCTGGCTCTGCCCGGCGAAGAGCACGGTGACACGGGGTGACTCCTCGGCCGGCTCGGGCAGCGTGGGCTCCACGGCGCCCTCGTGGTCGG
Organism: Streptomyces sp. TLI_146; assembly: GCF_002846415.1. NCBI lineage: Bacteria > Bacillati > Actinomycetota > Actinomycetes > Kitasatosporales > Streptomycetaceae > Streptomyces > Streptomyces sp. TLI_146. Next base: position 5,963,316 of record NZ_PJMX01000001.1, on the reverse strand, counting down.
ACATGCGGCGGACTCCCTCGGCTCGGGCCGGAAGCTGCGGAATGTGCGCGCGACTTCAATTGTGCGTCACAAAGGTGTCGATGAGCAGGAGTTGACGGTCACCGGCGGCCCCGCTGCGCCCCGTCGGCCTGCGCCAGCCGGGCCGCGATGTGGCGGATCAGCCGCTCCAGGTCGGCGCAGTACACGCTGGGGTGGAGGAATCCGCTGTACGGGGCGTACCGGTGGGCGTAGTTGCCGCCCCCGCACACCTCCCGCACCGGGCACCGCGCACAGTCCGGCGAAAGGCCCTCCGCGCCCAACTGGCGGGCGGCGACGCCGGGATGGCGCAGGGCCCGGTCGAAGGAGTGGCGAAAGACGTCGAGGCCGGTGGCGGAGGCGCCCTCGTACGCCGAGCGCAGCGCGCCCGTCTGCTCGATCGCGCCGTCCGTCTCCACCACCACGGCCACCATCGGGGAGAGCCCCACCGACTCGACCGAGCTCGGCACGCCGAGGAGCAGCGCCACGATCTCCTGGAAGAGCCGCACCCCGGTGCGCATCCGGTCGTCGTCCCACCACAGGTCGAAGACCCGCACCAGCCAGTCCCCGTACGGGGTGGGGCGCGCGCGCCGCCCCGGCACCGGGGCCGGGTTGATTCCGGGCGGCGGCGCGGCCCAGTTGCCGTGCGGCAGCAGCAGGTCGATGCCGGGCGGATCGAGCGTGAGCAGCGAGCGGTAGACGTCCTCGGGGTCGGCGGCGAGGTCGACCGTGCACAGGATCCCCGCGTACGCGGCGGGGCGCCGGGCGAGCAGCCGGGCGGCCGCGGCGACCGCGGGCCAGGAGGAGCGGCCCCGGCGGTCGGTGCGGCGGGTGTTGAGCCGGGCCGCGCCCCCGTCCAGGCTGAGCCCGACCCGGACGCGGGCGGCGGCGAGCCGGTCGAGGGTGCGCGGGGTGAGCAGGGTGCCGTTGGTCTGCACGGTCGCGGTGACCTCGCAGCCGCCGGGCACCACGCCCCGGACGGCCTCGCGCACGGCGCGCCGCACCTCGGCCGCGTACGCCACGACGGGACCGGCCCCGCCGAGCAGCGGCTCGCCGCCGTGCAGGTCGATGCGGAGCGCGGGCAGCCGGTGGGCGGCGGCGTGCTCGGCGATGCGGCGGGCGGTGCGGCGCACGGTCGTCTCGGGCACCCGTGACGGGCGCTCGCGCCAACTCGCGTCCTGGCCGCGGTAGATGTAGCAGTAGTCGCAGGCGAGGTTGCACCGGCTGTGCACCTTCAGGACGAACTGGCGCAGCGGGACGGGCCGCACGGCGTCCGGGTCGAGTTCGCGGTGCGGCCAGCGGGGCTCCTCGGCGGTGGTCACGGCACGTCTTTCCGGCGCGGGTCGCCGGGGCGGGCCGAGGGGGTGTCCGCGAAGTAGGCCCCGGCCGCGGGCGCGTCGCTGAAGTACGCCCCGGCGCGCCCGTCGGCCCCGGGCCGGTGGCACAGGTCTGCGAGGACCGCGGCCAGTACGGGGTGGGCGCACTCGTGCGGGGAGCGGGCCGCCAGGGGGCGCAGGTCCGGTAAGGCCGCGGGGTCCGGCAGCGCCGTCGCCCCATCCGTCGCGGTCGCCGTCACGACGCTCCCAGTTCGCCGTCGAGCCGGTCGGCCGCCGCCCGGCTCAGGGCCTCCGCCTCGGCGTCCGGCCGTCCCGCCGCCGCCGCGTCCGAAAGGATCCGCAGTACCTCAAGGTGCTCCTCCCGTGCCCGGGCCGGTCCCGCCGTGCGCTCCAGGAGCAGCGCCCGCAGCTGGCGCGCCCGCGCCTCCGTCAGCGGCTCCCCGGCCGCCCTGCTCTCCTCCGCGGCCCGCAGCGCGTGGTCGGCCGCCTCGCCGAGCCGGGACGGCGAGCCGGTGCGCTCCGACAGCAGCCGCAGCACCTCGGCGCGCAGCAGCCAGATCCGGGCGAGGACCGCGCTGCGTTCGGTGGCCCTGGCCGCCGCGCCCAGTATCCAGTGGGCCTCGTGCAGGTCCGAGAGGACCTCCTCGGCGCGGAAGCGCTGTACGTGGGCGGCGCCCAGCAGATAGCGCCGGCGGGCGAGTTCGGGGTCGGACTCGGAGGTCTCGTCGAGCGCCCGGCGCAGCGCGCGCACCGCGCCCCGGGCGTCGTCGACGGACTCCTTGGCCCGGGCCCGCGCGGTGAGCGCGCCGCCGAGCTCGGTGAAGGCGGCGGCGCGGCGCGGGTCGTCGGTGCCCATCAGCTCCAGCGCCTCCGACCAGGCCACCACCGCCGAGTCGAGGTGGGTGCGGCTGCGGGTCGACTCGTACCGCTCGCGCAGCACCTTCGCCATCCGCAGCAGGCACACGGCCTGGGCCTCGCGGTCGGGGCCGGCGTAGCGGCGGGCCTGGTCGAGGGCCTGGAGGACGGTCAGCCGGACGGCGTCGTCGGACTCGGCCTGGCTGAGCTCCACGGCGTCGGCGACGTCCAGCCAGGCCCGGCTGACCTCGGCGTCGGTGACCGAGCCCGGCGCCAGGGTCTCGAACCCGGCGTAGAGGTCCTTGGCGGCCCGGTCGGCGTACGCACGGGCGGTGAGCCGCGCCTCCTCGCCGGGTCCGGCGGCCGCGTGGCGGGCGAGGGCGAGCAGCAGCGCGCCGCGCAGCAGCAGGACGTCGGCGGTGCGGTCCTCCCTCAGGAGCGCGTCGGCGACCTGGACCGCGGTGTCCAGGCAGCCGCCCGTCCACCTCGGCTCCAGCTCCGCGAGCCGGCGCAGCACCCGGACCCGGGCCAGCGAGGCGGCCCGCCAGTCGGCGCGCTGGGCGGCGGAGGCCGGGGGGATCCCGCCGATCAGGGCGAGGCTGTTGTGGGCGCGGTTGAGGAACTCCAGGGCGACCTCGTGGGCCGTGCGCTCGACCAGGACCGCCGCGCCGCCCCCCGCTTGCGTGCCCTCCCCTTCGCTACCGGACTCCGCCCGCACCCGGGCCTTCGCCGTCAGCCACCACGCCTCGTCCGCGCCCGCCCGGCCCGACTCCGCCTCGTCCGCCATCGCCTCCAGGATCCGGGCGAGGGTCAGATGGGCGCGGCGCTCGTGCGGCAGCGCGTTCTCCACGGCGTTCAGGGCCTCGCCCAGGTCCTCGCCGAGCCGCCGCAGCTCCCAGCGCAGCAGCAGCGCCTGCGCCAACTCGCCGTACAGATACGCCCGTTCGGCGATCCGCCGCTCGCCCCGCACGGCGGCGGCGAGCAGCTGGACGCCCATGTCGAGGTCGCGGACCGTGCCGTACGAGCGGAACCGGTCCAGGCAGTCGCGGGCGCGCTCGGACAGCTCGCGCGAGCCGGCGCCGTCGGCGCCGCCCGGCCGGACGAACTGGTCGGGCCTGCCGAAGCGCCGCAGCACCTGCGCCGAGACCCGGGCGAAGGGCCGCAGCCGGGAGTCGTCGGACGGCCCGGCGGGCGCGCTGCCCCCGGGGTCGACCGACCCGGCGAGCACGGCCGCGGCGAGCGCGGGAAAGTTGCGCACGGTCCGCCCGTAGCGCCGCTCCACGTACTCCGAGCAGTGCTTGAGCACGAGGATCGCGCTCCCGGCGCCGAGATGTTCGAACAGCTCCTCGCGCACCCCGTCCAGGAAGACGTAGCCGGGCAGCGCGTCCCGGTCGGCGCCCTCCTCGTCGGCGACCCGCAGCAGCCCGCTGAGCAGCACCTCGGCCAGCACCTCGGGCCCGCTGTCGACCAGCATCGCCCGCTGGACCAGCTGCATCACGGGCAGCACCAGCGGCGCCGCCGACAGACAGGCGGCGAGCTGGGCGGCGTCGGGCGAGGCGGTGGCGCGGAACGCGGCGACCCGCTCGGCGGGTGTGAGCGTCCGCTCGGCGCGGGCGCTTCCGGCGGCCGGGGCCTGGTCGGCGCGGACCCGGCCGACCGCGGCCTCCATGGTCTGCTCGGTGGAGCCGCTCACCAGCCGCGCCCAGGCGCCGAACGAGGACTGGCGCAGGGCGAGCACCGGCACCGGGATCCCCCTGGCGTCGCGGCCCCGCTCGGGCCTGCGCGGCCGGAACTCCAGGCGCCCGGCCGGGCCTTCGCGGCGCCGCAGCACGCCCTGCCGGGTGGGCAGGTGGGTGGAGCGCCACATGCGCTGCGGCAGCGGCTGGACCACGGCGAGCGGGGCGGTGCGCGCCCAGCCGTACAGCAGCCGGTGCAGCTGCCCGCTGCGCCACATGGGGCCCGCGCAGTCGCTGAGCAGCAGGGTGAGCTGCCGTCCGGCCGGGTCCCAGAACTGGGAGGGGTCGGCGAGGTGCCCGCCGGGGGCGACGCCGGAGCCGACGCGCGGCCGTCCGTCGGCGCCCTCGTGCAGATAGTGCAGCTGCACCTCGCGGAAGGCCCCGGCCCGCTCGCAGACCTGGCGCAGCTCGTCGAAGGTCTGCTCCCACACCACGGTCGAGGAGGACACGTCCATCAGCAGGGCGAGCCGGGCCTGGCGGCGGCGGTCGGGCCTGAGCACCGGGAGGATCAGCCCGGTGTCGGCCGCCCGGTCGGCGGTGGCCTGCTCGTCGAGGCGGCTGCCGGTGGTGCGGGCGGGCGGGCGGTAGTACTGGAGGGGGCGCAACGCCCGTTGCAGGGCGAGGGGTTCGGGCAGGGTGGCGGCGGCGGGCGCGGCCACCCGCACCCCGTCGGAGCCGTCCGGTGCGCCCCCGGCGTCGCCGCCCGGACCGGGTCCGGTGCCGGGCCCGGGGGTGAACAGATCGGCCCGGCCCTCGTACGGACGGACCGCGGGCCCGCCGGAGCCGCCCTGTTCGGGGACGCGCTCGGCGGTGGCGGGGCCCGTGTCGTCAACGGGGTCCGGCGGCTTGACCGCGGGCCCGGAGTCGACGGGCCGCCCCGCGTCCGGGACCTGCGGCCGGGGCCGGGTGAGCGGCCCGGCGAAGCCCGCCAGCCACAGCGCGTCCGCCAGCTCCTGGGCGGTCGGCTGGATCTCCGCCTCCCGAAGGCGCGCCACGAGGGCCGTGAGCGTGGAGCTCACGGCGCTCTCGGCGGGGCGCGGGCCCCGGGCGGCGGTCATCGGGGTCACCGCTGCCTGGTGTCCAGCGGCCGCAGCAGCAGCTCGGCTATCTCCTGGCGCCGCTCCGGCCCCTCCTCGGTCATCTGCTGGGTGAGGAAGATGGCGTTCAGGAGCTGGTCGGTGGGGCGCAGTTCGCCGTCGCCGTCGTCGCGGGTGAACCGGCTGAGCAGATCGACGTTGCGCTCGTCGGCGCCGGCCCCGAAGTGCGCCTGGACGAAGGCCGCGAGGCGCTCCTCGCGCGGCGGCTCCAGGTGCAGATGGATGCAGCGGCGCAGCAGCGGCGCCGGGAAGTCGCGCTCCCCGTTGCTGGTCAGGACGGTGATCGGGAACGCCTGGCAGCTGATCTTGCCGTTCGGCACCTCGACCCGCTGTCCGTCGTCGGTGAGGACCTTCACCACGTCACGGCCCGGCCGGTCGGCGATCCGCTCCAGCTCGGGCAGCGGGAACTCGCCCTCCTCCAGCACGTTCAGCAGGTCGTTGGGCAGGTCGATGTCGCTCTTGTCGAGCTCGTCGATGAGCAGCACGCGCGGCCGCTTGGCGGGCAGCAGCGCGGTGCCGAGGGGGCCGAGCCGGATGTAGCGGCCGATGTCGTCGGCCTGGCCGTCGGAGAGCTGCGCGTCGTGCAGCCGCCCGATGGCGTCGTACGTGTAGAGCCCGTCCTTGAGCTCGGTGCGGCTGATGATGGGCCACTGCAGGACCCGGCCGAGGCCCAGTTCGTACGCGATGGAGTGCGCCAGCGTCGACTTACCGGAACCGGGCTCGCCGGTGATCAGCAGCGGGCGGCGCAGATACAGCGCGGCGTTGATCAGCTGGAGGGTCTCGGCGTCGTGCGCGGACAGCTCGGAGACGCGGTCGCCGAGCCGGCGCTTGGAGGCGATGTCAATGTCCGGGACCGTGTACGGGCGCGGCTCGCCGCCGAAGGTGCGCCAGCGGGGCGGCGGGGGCAGCGCACGGATCCGCTCCGGATCCGGTGCCCCGAAGCCTCGGTAGATCAGCCAGTCGTCCATCGCTCGCTCCTCGTCGACGGTCGGCGGGGCACCACTTGTAGGCCACGTGTCGTTGCGCCACGTGTCGTTGCGAGTCGAGGTCCAGTCGGAAGGTACCCACTCCCGGGCCGCCGAAATGCGTTTTCCGGACAGCACCTGGGCGGGCGGACGCACGGGCGGTCACAGCGGCGCTTGACCGGGCGCACGGCGGCGCACGGCGTGCCCGCGCGGGGCGGGGCCGAGGACAGGGTCACGGAGCGTCCACCCGCTCGTAGTCCGGCAGCGGCCGTCCCGGGTCGTCGTAGAGCATCGCCACACCCTCCGCCCAGTGCTGGGCATCCTTGGAATCGCTGATCTCCTCCCTGATACGGCGCAGCCGGTCCGGGAGTTCAGTGGGGTCCTTCGCCTGCCCGAGCAGATCGGCCGCCCCCGCGCGCAGGGCCACGCAGCGGTCGTGGCAGCCCTGTTCGGGGTGGCTGTCGGTGTGCCAGAGCGCCACGCCGTGCCCGGCCTCCAGGGCCGCCCGCATGGCGGCGCCGCCCACCCCGCGCCCGGCGGGCCGGCACAGCACCGGCACCGCGCCCGGCTCCAGCTCGGCGAAGTGGCGCAGCCTCGGTGCCTTCCCCGGGAGCGGTGCGGGCACCGCGGCCAGCTCCTCGGCGGCCATCAGCCCGTCCCAGCGCTCGCGCCACTCGGGGTCCGCCTCGCCGCGCCGGTCGAGGTCGCGCAGCACCACCCGGCGCTGCACCCCGAGGTAGGGCGGCCGGTACAGGCGCCCGATCTCGGTGAGCTGCCAGCGGTGCACGGCGGTGTCGAAGTGGTCGGCGGGCAGGGCGACTTCGAGGGGTGCGGGGCAGTCGTCGGTGTCGACGCTCTGGAACGCGGTGATCAGGTGCCGGCGCAGCCGCCGGATCAGCTCGCCGGGGGCCACCCCCTCGCCGCTGCACTCCTCGGCCACGGGTCTGGAGCCCTCCCGGTCGCCGTCGTGCACCCGGATGCGCCAGTAGAACCGGTCGGGCGCGTCGGAGAGCGGCTCCAGCTCTACGGTGACGACGGCGCCGCCGCGCTCGACGGTGGGGTAGGGCAGTACGGTCAGGATCTCCTCGGGCGCGCCGGGCCCGAGCAGCGGCAGCAGCCCCTCGGGCAGCCGGGCCTCGGTGACCACGGTGTGCATCACGGGCGGGACCCCGCGCAGCCGCTCGCTCACCCAGGCGTCCAGCCGCGCCGGGTCGCCGCCGCGCCCGCGCTCGTACTCGACGACGAGCTTGAGGTAGTGCAGGAAGGCGATGGCGTGCATCGGGCGGTGCGCCTCGTAGAGCAGTCCGTGGCCGTCGCGCCAGGTGCGCGGGTCGGGCAGGCTGCCCGGCGGCGCGATCCCGCCGCGTGCCTTGCGCGCCAGCTTGGCGACCGGCGGCACCCCGCCGGGCCCGGGCACGGAGGCGAGCAGGTGCAGGGCGGTGCGCCGGTCGTACGGGCTCCACTGCTCGGGCGTGTGGTGCAGCCCGGCCGCGGGTAAGTTCTGCTGCCGGTCGACCCAGGTGTTGTAGCCGCTGAGTCTGGGCTCGCCGCCGTGCCACCGGTCGTGCTCGGCGAGCACGGTCCGGTAGAGGTCGCCGAAGCGGCGCAGCGCCGGGAGGGCGATGGCCCGGCCGCCGTCGCGCTCGATCCGGCGGGACTTCATCACGGCGACCACGGCGCCGGTCTGCGGATCGAGCACCGGCCCGCCGGAGACCCCTTTGGGGAACTCGACCTCGCTGAACCGGAGCCCGTAACTCCCGTCGTACGTACGGATGTCGATGGAGCTGTGCCAGCGCTCCGGGCGCCCCTCGGGCTTGAACCCGTAGACGACGGCGCCGCTCGCGGCGGGCGGCTCGGCGCAGTCGCTGAGCCAGACGCACTCGTGCTCCACGTCGTCGTCGAGGAGCCGGACGAGCGCCAGGTCCTGTTCGACGGGGATGTCGTCGCGCAGGTCGTCGTCGACCAGCCAGGCCGCGAGCCGTGCGGGCAGCGGGTCGCCGAGCCGGTCGCTGCCGACGTGGAAGACCTTCTCCCGGTCCCGGGCCAGATGCGGCCGCAGGACGTGCGCGCAGGTCAGCACCCAGCCGGGGGCGACGAAGAATCCGCTGCCCCACATCGTGCCGCCACCGTCCGGGAGCAGGTGGACAGTGGCCGAGCGCGCCAGATCGTCGATGAAGGGGTCGGGGGCGTACTCAGGCATCGGGCGAGCCGCCGGGGGCCGGGGCCGTGAGGGGCGGGTTCGGCAGCGGGGGCGCAGCCTGGTCCGCCGACCGCCAGGTCAGCGTGACCTGGAGGGACGCCTTGGCCTCCCCGTCCGCGAGGATCGCGACGGCCGCCCCGGCGTTGGCGGACAGCTCGATGCCGAAGCTGATGCTCGCCTCGTCGGGCCGCACGGCGGCGGCCGCGTCGAGCACGGAACGCCCGACGCCCTCGATGAGCTCACCGAGCCGCTCCACCTTGGCGACCGCCTTCTCGATCACCCCGACGTCGTCGTCGTCCGCCGCGTACCCCCCGGCGGTGGACACCCGGGCGAGCACCACGGCCCCGCCCGGCAACTCGATCTCCCGCACCTGCGCCATGGCCGCCCCCTCAACCAGTCGCATATTCCCCTGACTTGAGATGACGAGGGTAATCTGCCGAACGGTTGCACGGGACCCCTTCACCGCGCCGGATACCCTGGAGGGGAACATCCGGAGCACCCCAGGAGCACGTTGTGTACTTCACCGACCGCGGCATCGAGGAGCTGGCGAAGCGGCGCGGCGAGGAGGAGGTCACCTTCGAGTGGCTTGCCGACCAGCTGCGTACGTTCGTCGACCTGAACCCCGACTTCGAGGTCCCGGTGGAACGCCTGGCCACGTGGCTGGCCCGCCTGGACGACGAGGACGAGGACGAGTAGGTCCGGCCGGACGAGGGGGACGGGTCGGTACGCCTGAGGCGACCGTTCCCCATCCGTCATCCGTTGCGGCAGGCGTTCCGCGGGGCGGAACAGGGGCAACCGAACCCGCTCACTCCCGCCCGCGCACCCGGTCGTACGTCAGCCCCAGCGCCCCATGGGCGAGCAGGACGACCCCGGCGACCGTCCAGCCGCCGCTGCGCCGGGCCAGCCCCCACCCCACCAGCGGCACCCCCGCCGCCACCTGGGCGGCCCCGAGCACCCGCGCCCGGGGCCCCATCAGCCACGGCCCCAGCACTCCGCCCTCCACCACGTCGAGCTCCGCGCGGACGGCGTCCCGCCAGCCCGACCACTCCACCGGTTCCGCCCCCGTCGCCGCCGCGACCGTCAGCAGCCGGTCCGCGGGCTCACCGGGCGACAGTCCGGCCGGCAGCGCGACGCCCGCCCGGGCGAGCACGGCGGTGAGGCCGAGCAGCCGGGCCCGCGCGTCGGCCGCCGGATCGGGCCGGGTGAGCCGGTCGAGCTCCTCCAGGTCGAGCACGGGATCGAGCCCCAGCCGCGCCGCGAACGTACGCATCGCCTCGTCCTCCCCCGCCGCCGTCCCGTCGGCCAGCCACACATAGCCGACCGTGCGGCGGAACCCGGACGCCAGCGTGTACCCGGCCCGCCCCTCGTCCCACCAGAGCGCCACGACGGGCCAGCTCGCGCCGACGGCCAGTGCGGCCGCCCACCCGGCGAGCACCTGGTCGACCGGGTCGACGCCGTTCCGCCACGGCTTGGTCGCCGGGACGAGCACGCTCCAGCCGTCCCCGGCCGGGGCGAGCAGCATCCGCTCGCGCAGCAGGTGCGCGGCGGGCCGGACGGCCGCGGGCTCGGCGCGGCACAGCAGCAGGGCTCCGGGGGCGGATGCGGGGGCGGCGCCCGAGACGCTGGACATGATCCATACGCTAGGGCAATTCACCCGTTTCCACCCACCAGCCTCCATTCCCGGACGCCTCCTTGACTTCCCCCATCCGCGATATATCGTGTCTATCAAGTAGACGCGATATGTTGCGTATGACCCGCCCAGGGAGGGCAGAGCCATGGCCGAGTCGACGTGGACCGTCGAGGAGCCGCGCACACTCACCTTCGACGCTCCGGTGACCGCGCTCAACGTGCGGATCGTCAACGGAACGGTGAACGTCGTGGGGACCGAGGAAGGTTCCGCGCGCCTGGAGGTGTCCGCGCTCGACGGACCGCCGCTGATCGTCACCCAGCGGGGCGGGACGCTCACTGTCGCCTACGAGGACCTGCCCTGGAAGGGCTTCCTCAAGTGGTTCGACCGCAAGGGCTGGCGGCGCAGCGCGGTCGTCTCGCTCACCGTGCCCTCCGCGTGCGGCGTCGAGGTCGGCGTGGTCGGCGCGACCGCCGTGGTCTCCGGGATCCGGGGGCGTACGGACGTACGCGGCGTCACCGGCGACACCACGCTCGTCGGCCTGTCCGGCTCGGTCCGCGCGGAGACCGTCTCCGGGAACGTGGAGGCCCAGGCCGTCACCGGCGACCTCCGCTTCCAGTCGGTCTCCGGCGACCTCACGGTGATCGAGGGCGCGGCCACGTCCGTACGGGCGGAGTCGGTCAGCGGCGACATGGTGCTCGACCTCGACCCGTCCGGGAAGCCCGCCGACGTCCAGCTGACCACGGTCTCCGGCGAGATCGCGATCCGCCTGGAGCACCCGGCGGCGGACGCCAGGGTGGAGGCGAACACCACCAGCGGCGCGGTCTCCAACGCCTTCGACGACCTGCGGGTCAGCGGGCAGTGGGGAGCGAAGCGGATCACCGGGACGCTGGGGGCGGGCCGGGGCACGCTGCGGGCGACCACGGTCTCGGGTTCGCTCGCGCTGCTGCGCCGCCCCGAGCCGCACGACCCGGCGGAGCCGGCCGCCCCCTCGACCGAGAAGGTGCTCTGACATGCCCCCCGTCTTCGCCCACGGCCGTCTGCGGCTCTACCTCCTCAAGCTGCTCGACGAGGCCCCGCGCCACGGGTACGAGGTGATCCGCCTCCTGGAGGAGCGCTTCCAGGGGCTGTACGCGCCGAGCGCCGGCACGGTCTACCCGCGGCTCGCCAAGCTGGAGGCGGAGGGTCTGGTCACCCACACCACCGAGGGCGGCCGCAAGGTGTACTCGATCACCGACGCGGGCCGCGCCGAACTCGCGGGCCGCAGCGGCGAGCTGGCCGACCTGGAGCTGGAGATCCGCGAGTCGGTCTCGGAGCTCGCGGCGGAGATCCGCGCGGATGTCCGGGGCGCGGCGGGCGACCTGCGCGACGACATGCGCCGCCAGGCGCGCGAGGCACGGGCCGGCAACTCCGGTGAGGGCGAGACCTGGCAGCAGGCCAAGGAGGAGTTCAAGCGCGCCAAGCAGGAGTGGAAGGAGCAGGCGCGCCGGGCGAAGGACGAGTCGCGCCGGGCCCGCGAGGACGCCCAGCAGGCGCGCCGCCAGGCGAAGGAGGCCCAGGACAGCGCGCGCGAGCAGATGCAGCGGGTGGCGGAGCAGGTGCAGGACCACTTCGCGCGGGGCGACTGGCCCACGGGCGTACGGGAGGGTCTGGCCGAGATCACGAAGGAGCTCGGCCGCTTCACCCGCCCCGCGGCGAAGGAGCCCGCGCCGCCCGCCTGGGCCGACGACCCGGCCACCGGCAACCCGGCCCGCGACCTGGACCGCCTCCTGGACCGCTTCCGCGACGACATCCGCGACGCGGCCCGCGACCACGGCGTGACGGAGTCCCAACTCACGGAAACGCGCCGCCACTTGTCGACGGCGGCGGCGCATATCGGGTCGATCCTGCGGGGTGCCTGACGGGGCCCGGTGTTCGTCTGCGGGCCGGCGGCCGGTTGCTCGCGCAGTTCCCCGCGCCCCTACAGGAGCGCCCCGAAGGGGCGCATCTAAGGGGCGCGGGGAACTGCGCGACCAGCCCTCCACGGTCCGCAGACGAACACAGCGGGGTGCAGGGGCCGCAGGCCCCGCAACAAGGGGTCCGGGGGCAAAGCCCCCGGGAAGCGAGCCTCCACCCACCACCCACCCCCGGAGGGTTAAGGGAACGGGCGGGGAGGGGCAAACTGAACCCGTGATCGACTTCCTCGGCGCCCCCGACACCCCCACCCTGCCCACCCATTGGCACGCGGGCCACCCCTCCCCCAAACACGACCCCGCCCCCGAGATCCAGATCCACCACGCCACCCCCCACACCGTCCTCCTCCGCCAGAACAAGTCCGTCCACTTCGAGGCCCCCTTCCTCTTCCTCCTCTTCGGGAATGAGCGCGCCCTCCTCCTGGACACCGGCGCCAGCCCCGACCCCGCCCACTTCCCGCTCCGCGCGACCGTCGACGCCCTGGTCGACGACTGGCTGGCCCGCAACCCTCGCCCGCAATACGGACTGCTCGTCGCCCACACCCACGGCCACGGCGACCACATCGCCGCCGACGGACAGTTCGCGGACCGCCCGGACACCACCGTCGTCCCGCCCGGACTCGACGACGTGGTCCGGCACTTCGGGTTCGAGGACTGGCCGCACAAGAGCGTCGAGCTCGACCTCGGCGGGCGCGTCCTCGACCTGATCCCCGGCCCCGGCCACCACCCCGCCGCCGTCGTCTTCTACGACCGGCACACCGCGACCCTGCTGACCGGCGACTCGCTCTACCCGGGACGGCTGTACGTCGACGACGCCACCGCGTACGCCGAAACCGCCGACCGGCTGATCGGCTTCTGCGCCACCCGCCCCGTCGCCCACGTCCTCGGCTGCCACATCGAGATGACCACCACCCCGGACGAGGACTACCCCCGGGGCACCACCTACCAGCCGGACGAGCCGCCGCTCCAGCTCACCGCCGCGCATCTGCACACCCTGCGCCGCGCGCTCGCCGAGACCGACGGCCACCCGGGCTCGCATCCGTACGGGGACTTCATCCTCGTACACCGCGATTGATGGAAGGGTGTCAGGCGCGGGGCGCCACCGTCACGGTCACCGTCGCCCCCGCCACCGCCCGCACCGAGAGCCCCCGGACCGACCCCGGCCCCTCGACCCGGACCCGCCACCTCCGAGCCGCCGACGGCACCGACAGCTCCGTGGTGCCGCGCCCCGCCACGTACACGATCCGATACGTCCGCGTCGACGGGTCGTACGCCTGCGACCGCACCCGCCCCGCCACCGCCCGCGCGTACGGCGTGGCGGTCAGCGCCTTGTTGCCGCGCAGCGCTCCCTGCGCGTCGGCGGCGCAGTAGCCGCCTCCGTAGCACCAGACATAGCCCGCCCAGCCGGAGGTGTAGCGCGCCAGCGAGGCGAGCGCGTCGGTGTAGAAGCGGGCCATGTGCGGGAGTTCGCTGTTGAGCGGTCCCCACTCGCCCACCACCACCGGCATCCCGTACTTCTTCGGATAGGCCGTCACCGCGGACTCGTACGACGCGATCCAGCCCGCCGACGGGTCGTAGTCCGCGCCCGCCTCCATCGCGGTGTTGTAGAAGTGCGGCGCGTACACCGCCTTGGGGTCCTTGATCTTCCCCAGGCCCGTCGGCACGCCCTCCCCCACCGCCGGGGTGGGCTCCACGAAGACCCAGTGCCGCCGGTCCGCCGAACGCACCGCCCGGGCCAGGCGGTTGTACATCGGCGTGAGCTGCTCGGCCTCGATCCGGCGCGCCGCCGTCGCCGGGTCCTCCCCCTCGCGGAACTCGCCCATCGGCTCGTTGATCAGGTCGTAGCCGAGGACCGCCGGGTGGTGCGCGAACCGCCGCGCCAGCACCTGCCACATCGCGGCCTGCGCCTTCCGCAGGTCCTCGTCCCCGTACAGATGCGTGAACGCCCGCTGCACGGCGGGCTCGTAGTACTCGGAGAACCAGTCGTCCGGGTGCGGGGTGAACGGCAGCCCGTCCGTCCGCGTCGCCCACCCGGGTATGCCCCGATGGCCGAACGCCGGGCCGAAGACGTCCTGGTGGGCGTCGATCACCACCTGGACGTCGTACCGGTGCGCCCAGTCCAGGACCCGTCGGATCTTCTGGAGGTACGCCTCGCTGTACTGCCCCCGCACCGGCTCCAGGTCGTCCCAGAAGACCAGCAGCCGGGCGAAGCCGAAGCCGTGCGCCCGCAGGTCGCGGAAGGTCCGCTCGGTGATCGCGGAGAGCGCCTGGTCGCCCCGGTGCGCCTTGTCCTCCACGTTCCAGCCCCGGAGCGTGAGCTCGCGCCCCCGCTCGTCGGTGAGCCGGGGGATGGCGCCCGCCTCCCGGGCATGGGCGGCGGGCACCCCCGCCCCGACCGCGAGCACCGCGCAACAACCCACTGCGGCAAGGAACTTGTTCGTACGCAAGGGACACCTCCGGCACGTCGTCGGATGACCGTGCCGGAGATCAGATCAGGGTTTCTGACGAACCATCAAGAGGTCGTCAGCACGATCTTCCCGAAGACGTCCCCGGACTCGATCTTCTCGAAGCCCTCGCGCGCCCGGTCGAGCGGCAGGATCTCGTCGATGACCGGCCGTACCCCCGTCGCCGCGCAGAACGCGAGCAGGTCCTCCAGCTCCTCCTTGGTGCCCATGGTCGAGCCGACCACCTTCAGCTCCAGGAAGAAGATCCGGGTGAGCTCGGCGTGCGCGGGCCGGTCGCCGCTGGTGGCGCCGGAGATGACCAGCGTGCCGCCCGGCTTGAGCGACTTGACCGAGTGCGACCAGGTGGCCGCGCCGACGGTCTCGATCACCGCGTCGACCCGCTGCGGCAGCCGCGCGCCCGGCTCGTACGCCTCCAGGGCGCCCAGCTCGACCGCCCGCTTCCGCTTGGCCTCGTCGCGGCTGGTAGCGAAGACCCGCAGCCCGGCGGCCTTGCCCAGCACGATCGCGGCGGTCGCGACCCCGCCGCCCGCGCCCTGCACGAGCACGGAGTCGCCGGGCCGTACGCCCGCGTTGGTGAAGAGCATCCGGTACGCCGTGAGCCAGGCGGTCGGCAGACAGGCGGCCTCCGCGAAGCTGAGCTCCTTGGGCTTGGGCAGCACGTTCCAGGTCGGCACGGCGACCTGCTCGGCGAAGGTGCCCTGGTACTTCTCGGTGAGGATGGAGCGGCCCTCGCCCGGGCCCACCCCGTGGCCCGTCTGGCCGATCACGGAGTGCAGGACGACCTCGTTGCCGTCCTGGTCGATCCCGGCCGCGTCGCAGCCCAGGATCATCGGCAGCTTGTCCTCGCCCAGGCCGACCCCGCGCAGCGACCACAGGTCGTGGTGGTTGAGCGAGGCCGCCCGGACGTCGATGAGGGACCAGCCCGGACGTACCTCGGGGGCGGGCCGCTCCCCCAACTCCAGACCGGAGAGCGGCTGGTCACGGTCGATGCGTGCGGCATAGGCGGCGAACATGGCCTTGACGATAGGGGCGCCCGCACCCCGGCCGGAACCACTACCGCGTGTGACGCGCCGCACCCGCGCCCCGCAAGGGGACGCGGGTGCGGTTCACGGTCCGCCGTACCCCATAGGGGCGCGGGGAACTGCGCGACCAGCCACGCACGGTCCGCAGGCGCAGTCGCAGCCGCCGAACCGGGGCGTGGGCGAAGCCGCAACCCAGCGGAACCGGGGTGCCGCTGCGCCCGCCCAGGACTGCCCGCGGCCGCGGACCCGTCAGCGCCGGGCCACGCCCTCCGCCCGCGCCGCGGCGGCGACCGCCGCCGTGACGGCCGGGGCCACCCGCTCGTCGAACGGCGACGGGATCACGTAGTCCGCGGCCAGCTGGTCGCCGACGACGTCGGCCAGCGCGTTGGCCGCCGCGATCTTCATGCCCTCGGTGATCCGGGAGGCCCGGACCTGGAGGGCGCCCGCGAAGATGCCCGGGAACGCCAGCACGTTGTTGATCTGGTTCGGGTAGTCCGAACGGCCCGTGGCGACCACCGACGCGTACTTGTGCGCGATGTCCGGGTGGACCTCCGGGTTCGGGTTGGCCATGGCGAACACGAACGCGCCGGGCGCCATCGAGGCCACCGCGGGCTCGGGGACCGTCCCGCCGGAGACGCCGATGAAGACGTCCGCGCCGGCCAGGGCGGTCTCCAGGGAGCCGGACAGGCCCGCCTTGTTGGTGATCTCCGCGAGCTCGCGCTTGACGTCGGTCAGGTCCTGGCGGTCCCGGCTGACGATGCCCTTGCGGTCGGCGACCGCCACATCGCCCAGGCCCGCCTCCAGGAGGAACTTGGCGATGGCCACACCGGCCGCGCCGGCGCCGGAGATCACACCGCGCAGCTCGCCGAGCGTGCGCCCGGTGAGCTTCGCCGCGTTGCGCAGCGCCGCGAGGGTGACCACGGCGGTGCCGTGCTGGTCGTCGTGGAAGACCGGAATGTCCAGGGCCTCCTGCAGGCGCCGCTCGATCTCGAAGCAGCGCGGCGCGGAGATGTCCTCCAGGTTCACTCCGCCGAAGGACGGCGCCAGGCGCACCACGGTCTCGATGATCTCGTCCGTGTCGGTGGTCGCGAGCGCGATGGGCACCGCGTCGACCCCGCCGAACTGCTTGAAGAGGATGGCCTTGCCCTCCATCACGGGGAGGGACGCCTCGGGGCCGATGTCACCCAGTCCGAGCACGGCCGTACCGTCCGTGACCACGGCGACGACCTGGGACTTCCAGGTGTAGTCGTGGACCAGGTCGGGGTTCTCCGCGATCGCGGTGCACACCTTCGCCACACCCGGCGTGTAGGCCAGGGACAGGTCGTCCCGGTCCCGGATGGGCACGGTGGCCTGCACGGCCATCTTGCCGCCCCGGTGCAGGGCGAAGGCCGGATCGAAGGGCTCCTCCGCGGAGCCCTGGTCGGTACTGCTGTCGCTGCGAGGATTGACGATCTCCGCTGCCATTTTGATTTGACCCCTTAAGTCTTCATCAGTTGAGGGTGGCCACTCCTTGTTGAGGAGGGGTGGGTGGGCACCACGCACGTTCCCCGCGAGGAGCGGTTGGCCCGCCCCGCGAGGAGGAGGTACGTACGCGCGGGCACGCCGCACAACGCGCCCTGAGCCCCGGATGAGGGGTGTAAGGATCCTTCTTACCGGACGGAGGGGGGCGCCGAGTAGTCCATTTCGACTGCGGAACGCCGTGGTGACACGACTCATAGCGGCATGTCGGGACAAGTGAGCTATGCGGCATGAAACGTGTCCACAACGCGAGATGAACCGCAGATTTTCCGGCCGGTAAAGGTGAAACCCGCACATGGTCCGGCCTTGATGTACCGGCCCGTTGGGGTTGGGGGGTGACCCGTTATCCGATTTTGACATGCGCGCCCCCCTGAATCCGCAGGTCCGAATGGCAAGATGCCGACACAACACGGTCGTGTCGCCCAAGGATGAGCACCACGGCCCACTGTTCACTCACTGGCCACTCCATCACCCGCCGGAGGAACCCGACCATGACCGCAAGCACCACCCGTCGTACGACCGCCGCCTCGTCCCGGATTGCCGCGGTCGGCGCGATCGCGGTCGCCGGTGCCCTGCTGCTCACGAGCTGCGGAGACCAGACAGACAAGGGCAGCAGCACCTCGGAGGACACCTCGTCGTCGGCACCGCTGGCCGCCAAGCTCCCGGAGGACATTCGCAAGGCGGGTGTGATCAAGGTCGGCTCGGACATCGCCTACCCGCCGGTCGAGTTCATGAAGGACGGCAAGGCCGCGGGCATCGACCCCGACATCGCGGCTGCCCTCGGCAAGCAGCTCGGCGTGCGGTTCGACTTCCAGAACGGCAAGTTCGACCAGCTCATCGTGGGCCTGCAGTCCAAGCGCTTCAACGTGGTCATGTCGGCGATGAGCGACACCAAGGACCGTCAGCAAGGCATCGACACCGACACCAAGAAGAAGGTCGGCAACGGCCTCGACTTCGTCGACTACTTCACCGCCGGCACCTCGATCCTGGTCCAGAAGGGCAACCCCAAGGCCATCAAGACCCTGGACGACCTCTGCGGCAAGGTCGTGGCGTTGCAGAAGGGCACCACGTCCGAGGGCATCGCCAAGACCCAGAGTGCCAAGTGTGAGAAGGACGGCAAGCAGGCCATCACGCTCCAGACCTTCGACACCGACCCGGAGGCGCTGCTCCGCCTGAAGCAGGGCGCGTCCGTCGCCGACCTCAACGACTTCCCGGTCGCCGCGTACAACGCGAAGACCTCGGGCGACGGCAAGGACTTCGAGGTCGCGGGCGAGCAGATCGAGGCAGGCCCGTACGGCATCGGCGTCAGCAAGGGCAACACCCAGCTGCAGGAAGCCCTCCAGGCGGCCTTGAACGCGATCATCAAGAGCGGCGAGTACCAGAAGATCCTGGAGAAGTGGAACGTCACGGACGGCGCGGTGACCGAGGCCAAGATCAACAGCGGTTCCTGACCGAGCCGGACGCAACACTGAAGGGCAGTCACCTTGACTGACACTGTCGACAAGACTCCGGCACCCTCCGTGCCGCCGGAGCAGATCAAAGCCATCCCGGTGCGCCACTACGGCCGCTGGGTGGCCGGGGCGGCGGTTCTCGCCGTCCTCGTGCTCGTCGGAATCGCGTTCTCCAATGCGAAGATCAACTATGACGTCATCCCGGACTACCTCACGGACGACCTGATCCTGTCCGGCGTCTGGCACACGCTCTACATCTCCGTGCTCGCCATGGTGCTCGGACTGGCCCTGGGCGTGGTCCTCGCGGTGATGCGGATGTCGTCGAACCCGGTCACCAGCACGGTGGCCTGGTTCTACGTCTGGTTCTTCCGCGGCACCCCGGTCCTGGTGCAGTTGCTCCTCTGGTACAACATCGCCCTGGTGTTCCCCATCCTGAACCTGGGGTTCTACAAGGACGAGATGAACGACGTGATGACGCCGTTCCTCGCCGCGCTGCTCGGTCTCGGCCTGAACGAGGCCGCGTACATGTCAGAGATCGTCCGGGCGGGCATCCAGTCCGTCGACGAGGGCCAGACGGAGGCCTCGCATGCCCTCGGCATGACTCAGGGCAAGACGCTGCGCCGGGTGATCCTGCCGCAGGCCATGCGGGTCATCGTGCCGCCGACCGGCAACGAGTTCATCAACATGCTGAAGACGTCGTCGCTCGCCTACGCCGTCCAGTTCAACGAACTCATCAAGCGCTCCCAGGATGTGTCCAGCACCTCACTGGCCGTGGTCGAGATGTATTTCGTGGCATCCATCTGGTACCTGATCCTGACCAGCATCTTCAGCGTCGGCCAGTACTACCTGGAGCGCCGCTACGCCCGCGGTTCCACACGTAACCTTCCGCCGACCCCGCTGCAGCGCCTGCGGAAGAACCTGCGCCTGTTCGGTTCGTTCCGGCGCCCGGAGGTGGCTCGATGAGCAGTCTCGCCAAGGACATCGCCCCCAGCGCCACCGGCCGCCCCATGGTCCGGGCCGAGGGTGTCCACAAGTCCTTCGGACTCGCGCACATCCTCAAGGGCATCGACCTGGAGGTGAACCCGCGGGAAGTCTTCTGCCTGATCGGCCCCTCGGGCTCGGGCAAGTCGACCTTCCTGCGGTGCATCAACCACCTGGAGAAGATCAGCGCCGGACGACTGTACGTCGACGGCGAACTGGTCGGCTACCGCCAGAAGGGTGACCGGCTCTACGAGCTGAAGGAGGCGGAGGTCGCGGCACAGCGGCGGGACATCGGCATGGTGTTCCAGCGCTTCAACCTCTTCCCGCACATGACGGCGCTGGAAAACGTCATGGAAGCTCCGGTCCAGGTCAAGCGTGAGTCGAAGGCCGTCGCCCGCGAGCGTGCGGAGCGGCTGCTCGACCGGGTGGGCCTGGGCGACCGCAAGGGCCACTACCCCGCGCAGCTCTCCGGCGGCCAGCAGCAGCGCGTCGCCATCGCCCGCGCGCTGGCGATGGAACCCAAGCTGATGCTGTTCGACGAGCCCACATCGGCGCTCGACCCGGAGCTGGTCGGCGAGGTCCTCGACGTCATGCGGGACCTGGCCGAGGACGGCATGACCATGATCGTGGTAACCCACGAGATGGGCTTCGCCCGCGAGGTCGGCGACTCGCTGGTCTTCATGGACGACGGCGTGGTGGTGGAATCAGGACATCCCAGGGACGTCCTGACGAATCCGCAGCACGACCGGACGAAGTCGTTCCTGTCCAAGGTCCTCTGAAACGGAAAGGGGTGTGCCGGGGAAAACCCCGGCGCACCCCTTTTATTCGACCCAGCTCGCTCTACCTGCCGGAAACGGAACCAATAATCGCAGCGGTGGGGTTCTCGTTCGCGCCATGGGCGCCGTTTCTGGACACGACTGCGAGGTTGATGTAAATGTTCCGACCTTCAGGGAAGTCGTAATGGCAGGTGACGGTCTTACCCTTGCCTTCGGCGTTGTGGCACTCGCCCCGGCTCAGGATCTTGTTGCCGTTGGCGTTGTCGAAGACGTACCAGACAGCCACCGAACGACGTCCGTCGGCGTAGTTGTCGAACACCTCGATCCGGTCGTCGGAGGAGTAGAAGCACGCATACCCGGCCTTTTCGAACGGCTGGGTACAGAACTTGGTCACCGCGGCAGAGGCCGGAGTGACGCTCGTGAGAACCGTCCCCATCGCAACAGCCGCAGTGGCCGCCGCAGTCAGCGCTCGTCGGGCGTTCACGGAAATTCTCGCCATCTCGGTCATCTCTCCCCTTGTCATGCCTCGAATACGAGCCGTAACACTTCCAAGGGCCGTCTCGCTCGGTCAACTGAATTCGGCCCGATCTGAGCAAGAGTTGAGGAACGGGCAGCTAATCGGCCTGAACCAGATCGGGATGGCGAAAAACGTGTGCCATTCGGCAGGCGGATTGGGGCGGCACTCCGCGAAGGAAGGAACCCCGCCTCCTCATCCCGGTTTCCCCGACGGGCACCATTCCTCGCGGCTGAATGTGCACCACCCTGCGCCGTACCCAGCCCCGCCGCGCCCCTGCCCACCTCATAACGTAATACCCTATGTGTCGAACCATCCATTACTTGGCCGCGCCACGCTCCAAGGCGCCACCGTAAGGAACACACATGCAACTGGCCTACTACTCGGACTACGCCGTGCGCCTGGTCAACACCGAGGAGCCGGCCCGTAACAAGGACTCCCTGACGACGGTCGAGGTGATCCGCGAGCTGTTCGGCTCCGAGTCGACGACGGCCCGGCGCGCGACCGAGGCGGACGTGCCGCGGCTGCGGGCGGTCCGGGCGCGGCTGCGGGCGGTCTTCGAGTCGGCGGACGCGGGCGAGGAGGTCCAGGCGGTGGACCTGCTCAACTCGCTCCTCCTGGAGTTCCCGGTCAGCCCGCAGGTCTCCGGGCACGACCACCGGGACGAGGACGGCAGCCCGCTGTGGCACATGCACCTGGCCGACCACACCTCGAACGCGACGGCGGGCTACGCGGCGCTCGCCTCGATGGGCCTGGCCTTCCACCTGACGGAGTACGGCGTGGACCGCCTCGGCCTGTGCCAGGCAGCGCCCTGCCGCAACGCCTACCTCGACACCTCCACCAACCGCTCCCGGCGCTACTGCTCGGACCGGTGCGCGACCCGGGCGAACGTGGCCGCCTACCGGGCGCGCAAGCGCCTGGAGACCGACCGGTCGGCGAACACCGGCCGCACCGCCGAGACCAGCCAGGACAGCAGCACGCCGACCGAGCGCTGACGCCCGGGGGTGAGCGGCCGGTAGCGGCCGCGCACCCGCCCGAGCACCAGCTCGCACGGCACGGTCCCGAAGGCCCGGCTGTCGACGACCTCGTCGTCGGGGTTGTCGCCGAGCACCCACCACCCGCCCTCGCGCAGCTCGATCAGCCGCTTGACGATGAGCAGGTCCTGCTGGAGCGGGTGCCGCAGCACGGCGATGTCACCCGCCCGCAGCTCGGTCCCGTAGTGCACCAGCAGCTGGTCCCCGTGGAGCAGGGTCGGCACCATGGAGGTCCCGGTCACCTCCGCGACCCCCAACGGCACCCTCGGCTCCCGCCCCTGATCCGTCATCCGCCACCCACCTCCCGGTACCCGGTCCACTCCCACGGTACGTTCCGCCACGAGTCCCATAGTGACCCTGGACTTTTGTCCTAAGCCCCCGGGGGCACTCGCGAAATCGGTCCTCTCACCGAGTAATGTCCCACCTGAGAAGACGATCACGAGGAAGGACAGCTCAATGCTTTCCCGCCTGTTTGCCCCCAAGGTGAAGGTCAGCGCCCACTGCGACCTGCCCTGCGGCGTGTACGACCCGGCCCAGGCCCGCATCGAGGCCGAGTCGGTCAAGGCCGTCCAGGAGAAGTTCCAGGCCAACGAGGACCCGCACTTCCGTGCGCGTGCCGTGGTCATCAAGGAGCAGCGTGCGGAGCTCGCGAAGCACCACGTCTCGGTGCTCTGGAGCGACTACTTCAAGCCCCCGCACTTCGAGAAGTACCCCCAGCTCCACCAGCTGGTCAACGACACCCTGAAGGCCCTCTCGGCCGCCAAGGCGTCGACGGACCCGAAGACCGGCGAGAAGGCGCTCGAGCTCATCGCCGAGATCGACCGCATCTTCTGGGAGACGAAGAAGGCGTAACGCCTCCTTCGCCGTTCCGGCAGCAGCACACGACAGCACCCGGCATCCGCGCGGAGCCGGGTGCTGTCGGCTTTTCCCGTCGGGTGGAGGGGGGCTCTCCCCCTCTGGCCGCCTCCGCCCCGGTCCCCCGGACGGGGTAAATTCGGGGCCATGGCACCTCTCGAACCCCCTTACACCCGGCTCCTGGTGGAGCGATACGAGCCGACCTTCCACTTCTACGCGGCCGTGCTGCCCAAGCTGAGCGGATGCTCGCTGGCGCGCGGGACCGAGGGGTCGGGGTACGCGAGTTGGGACGACTGTGAGGGGCGTACGACGTTCGCGCTGTTCTCGCGGGCCGCGATGGCCGCGGCCGTCGGCGAGGAGAACGTGCCCGTGGGCGCGTCCGTCGTCATCCGTGTGGACGGGCCCGAGGCGCTGGACGCCGGGGTCGAGCTCTGCGCCTCCGCCGGCGCCACCGTGGTCGCTCCGGCGCAGGACCGGCCGCAGTGGGGGCCGACCATGCGGGCCGCCCATCTGCACGACCCCGACGGCAATCTGGTGGAGCTCCAGACGTACTGACGCGTCACCGCAGGCCCGTGCGGACCAGGTCCACGAGCTCGTCCTCGGTCAGGCCCAACCGCCGGGCCTCCTGCGCCAGTTCGCGCACCCGCACCAGCAGCCCGGCCCGGGCGCGGGACGAGGTCGCCTCGACCACCACCGCGCCCCGGCCCCGCCGCAGCTCGATCAGGCCCTCCTCGCGCAGCCGCTGGTAGCCGCGCAGGACCGTGTGGACGTTGACGCCCAGCGAGTCGGCCAGGACGCGGGCGGCGGGCAGGCGCTCGCCCGGCTCCACCGTGCCCTCGGCGATGGCGCGGCGCACCGACGCGGCGATCTGGTCGCCCAGCGCCACCGCGGACGCCGGGTCCACCCGGAACAGCATCAGCGCACCGCCGCGCGCTCGGCCAGCGTGTTGAGCAGGGCGGCGGCCGTCGCGGAGTCCGCCACCGTCACGGCGAACTCCCGCCCGCCGGTGCGCCGCACCACGATCGCCTCGCCCGAGCGCAGGATCAGCCCCGAGCGCCCGGGGCGCACCCGGTAGCCCCAACCCCCGTACTCCGAGAGCGCCTTTACCTCCCGGCTCACCGCCCGGTCCACGTCCGCAAGCGGTATCCGCACCCGGGGCCAGGGCAGCACCGTCGGGCGGGTGGTCAGCCCGTGCCGGTCCACCGTCACGTACGGACAGGAGCAGCCGAGGATGAGCAGCCCGCACGCCAGCGGCGCGGCGGCCCGCCCCCAGCCGTACACGTATGTGAGCACGCCGCCGACGACGAGCAGCGCCACGCCGACCGCGCACAGCGTCCGCGACGGGGCGCGCCTGGCCCAGCCCGCCACCTCGCCCTCCGCGAGGTCGAGCCGCTCGACCGCGCCGGGGCCGGGGGCGGGACGACCGGGGGCAGGGCGAGCAGGCGCAGCAGCAGCGCCCCGGCGCCCGCGGCCAGCGCCGCCACCGCGAGGCCCGCCGCGAGCTGCCACAGCGGCAGCCGGACCTCGCTGCCGTCGTCGGCGTCGAGGTTGGCGTACAGCGCGGCCGCCATCACATAGCCGGTCAGGCCCGCGGCCGCGTATCCCGCGCCGATCACCCAGCGCACCCCGCGCACCGCGAGGTCCGCGGTGGCCGCGATGACCGCCCAGACGGCGGCGAGACCCGCCGCGAGGCCGATGTTCACCGTCACGTACGCGCCCCGGCTCGCATAGTCGTCGGCGGTGCCGCCGCCGTCGAAGTGGGTGGCCAGGCGCGTCGGCAGCCGGTCGCGCAGGACGGCGAAGAGGAGCAGGTCGACGGCGAGCGCCAGCAGGAACGGCAGCACGGCGACGGCCACCAGGCGGTACCGGACACGGTTCAGCGAAACCTTCATTGTTCGCACAGTAGTAGAACAATGTGGTGGGGCTGTCTTCAACTGCCGCTTCTTGACGGCTTTCTGACGGTCACGTGAAAAAGAAGGAGCGGCCGTCACCTACCTGGTCTCGGTACGTGACGGCCGCTCGCGGGTCAGATGCTTTCGAGGACGGAGGGCTGGAGCTGCGCCCCGTTGGGGAGTTGGCGGCGGATGTCGTCGAGGACCGACCCGAAGTCGACCTCGGCGCGCCCCGACGCGTACACCGCTCCCCCGAGGTGCAGCGCAAGCCCCAGATCGGGCTCGGGCGGCTTGAGGGAGAGCAGACAGCTCAGGGTGGCGTGGTGGACCGCGCCGTCGGCGGAGGCGACCGGTACCGGCATGTCCCATTCCAGGACGAAGTCGCGCAGGGCGCCGCCGTCGAGCGCGAACGAGCCCTCCGTCGGTATGCCGGGCACCGGGCCGAGCGAGTCGAACCCGGCCCCGGCGAAGTCGACTCCCCTGATACGGGTGTGCAGTTGGGTCCCGTCGGCGGTGATCGTCAGCGCTTCGGATCCATGGCGGTCTCGGTACCAGCCCGCCCAGGACTGTGTGGTCATGGGCGGGAGATTAGCGCCGCAGCCTGCCGTTCGTCACAGGGCGTGACCGAAATGGGAGTTAGCGCTTCCTTGCGTAAGTGGTGACGACTGTACCGTTTTCGAAGGAACGGCTGTCCGTCGGCACGAAGGAGCGGGGGGCGAACTCCGCCCGGAACAAGGGGATTCCGGCGCCCATCACGATCGGATAGCTCTTGATCACGAGCTCGTCGATCTCGTCGACGAGCTGCCCGGCGAGGTCGGCGCCGCCGCACAGGTAGATGCCCAGGCCCTCCTCGCGCTTGAGCTCGCGGACGAACGCCACCGGGTCGCCGGAGACGATCTCGACGGTCGGGTCCGGGGACTCGCCGAGGCTGCGCGAGAAGACGATCTGGCGCAGATGGGCGTACGGGCTGGTCATGCCCGCCTTGATGCCGGGCTCGTACGTCCCGCGGCCCATCAGCACCGTGTCGTACCGCCGGTTGGGCGTCCCGTCGACACCCAGGGCCTGGCGGCCGGGGGTCGGCAGGGCCTCGGGGAAGTCGGAGCCCATGAAGGCGAAGAGCTCGTCGCTCAGCGGATAGAAGTCGTACGACCCGTCCGGGGCGGCGATGAAACCGTCGATGGAGAGAGCGATGTAGTACGAAAGCTTGCGCAAACTGGCCTCTTCCGGCTCGATAGGTGGTCGGGCAATCAACCACTGCACATAAAGTACTTTGTGCGTAGTGGTTGCGCAAGGCCCTTGCAGATGGACTTTTCGTGGGACGCGGGCTTTCGAACGAAGAGGAGAGAGAACTCGGATGGTCAGGAACCCGGAACGCAGAACCGCACTCGTGGACGCGGCGATCGAGGTGCTGGCGCGCGAGGGCGCGCGCGGGCTGACCTTTCGCGCCGTCGACACCGAGGCCAAGGTGCCGCCCGGCACCGCGTCCAACTACTTCACTAGCCGGGACGACCTGTTCACCCAGGCGGGGCGGCACATTCACGTACGGATGACACCGGATCCGGCCGAGGTGAGCGAGGCGATGCGGCCCGCGCCGTCACGGGAGCTGGTCGCCTCGCTGATGCACTGGCAGCTGCGGCGGATCGTCAAGGAGCGCACCGGCTACCTCGCGATGCTGGAGCTCCGTCTGGAGGCCACCCGCAGGCCGCAGCTGCGGGAGGCGCTCACCGAGGCCATCCGCGCCGACCTGGAGGCCAACATCCGCTTCCATCTGGACGCGGGGCTGCCGGGCGACGCGGACACCGTGAGGCTGCTGTACTTCGCCATGACCGGCCTGCTGATCGACGCCCTCACCCTGCCGGACGTCCTCGGCCCGGACCAGACGGACCGCCTGGTGGAGATGATCGTGGCCAGGGTGGTGGCCCCTTGAGGGGCGCGGGGACTGCGCTACCGGCCCCCACCCGCCCGGAGCCGAGCGCTCAGGCTCCCGGCTCGCGCCACATCGGGTACATCAGCGGGCCGTCCGGCAGCCGCAGCGGCTCACCGAGGTGTGCGAAGCCGAGCCGCTCGTACAGCCGCGAGCTGCGCTCGCTGCTCGCCTCCAGATAGGCGGGCAGGCCTTCCCGGTCGCACCGCTCCAGGACGGGCGCGATCAACGCGGCCCCGCTCCCCTGGCCCTGGCGGTCCGGGGCGACCGCGATCAGCAGCAGATACGCGTGCGCCCGGCCGTGCGGATGGACCGACCCGGTGAGGCGTCCGATCTGCTCGACGCGCTCGTTCTCCGGGTCGACGGCGGCCCGCAGCTGCGCCGGGCCGTCCTCGCCGTCCTCCTCCGGCTCGGCCGGGACGTCGATCCACAGGGCCGTCGCCGTGCCGTCCCCGGCGAGGTCGACGTGGCCCTCGTCGAGCGAGATCTCCAGGAAGGCGCGCATGAGGTGGCGGTGCACCTCGCGGCGGCGCGCCGGGTCCGGGAAGACCCAGCTGCTCACCGGGTCGTCCTGGAACGCCTCGTCGAGGAGGCGCACGGCCGTCTCCACCGCCTTCTCGTCGTCCCGCTCGACCCGCCGTATATGCGTGTCCGGTCCCGTACCCATGTCGGCCGCCCTTGTCGCGTTCCGGTCATCCTCAACTGATCGGAACGATCCTAGAGTTGCCTCTCTCCGAGTCAGGGGACGAGGTGCCCCGGAGGCAGCCCGGGGCGCCTCGTCCCCTCCCCCCTCGGGCCTGTCAGCGCGAGCGCCGGGTCACGAACTCCGCCAGAGCCAGCAGGTCGCCCGCCGCCGCGAGGTCCGGGACCGCCCGGGACAGCTGGTCCACCGCCCGGGCCATCCGGTCGCCCGCGTGGACCTGCGCCCAGTCGCGGCCGCCCGCCCGGTCCACCGCCCCCGCCGCCCGCCGCACCGCGGCCGCCCCCATCGGGCCCCGGTACAGCTCGGCGAGTTCGGCCGCCGCCGGGGTGCCCGAGGTCAGGGCGGCCACCACCGGCAGCGACTTCTTGTGCGAGGCGAGATCGGCGCCGGCCGGTTTGCCGGTACGGCCGGGGTCGCCCCAGATGCCGATCAGATCGTCGATGAGCTGGAAGGCGAGCCCGGCCTCGCGGCCGAACGCGTCGAGCGCGGCCACCTCCTCGGGCCCCGCCCCCGCGTACAGCGCGCCCAGTGAGCAGGCGCATCCCAGCAGCGCCCCGGTCTTGGCCATCGCCATGTCCAGGCACTCGTCCAGGGACACCTCCTGGGGACCGCGCTGCTCGAAGGCGCAGTCGGCCTGCTGGCCCGCGCAGAGCTCGATCACACAGGCCGCGAGCCGGGCCGAGGCGGCCGGGGCCGCGGGGTGGCCGTCCTCGGCGAGCAGCCGCAGGGCCAGCGCGAGCAGCGCGTCCCCGACGATGATCGCGTCGGGGGTGCCGAACACGGTCCAGGCGGTGGGCCGGTGGCGCCGGGTGGCGTCCTCGTCGATCACGTCGTCGTGCAGCAGGGTGAAGTTGTGGACGAGTTCCACGGCGGCCGCGGCCCGCAGCGCGTCGTCGGGGTCACCGCCGAGGGCCCCGGCGGCCGCGAGCACGAGCGCGGGCCGGATCGCCTTGCCCGCCTGCCCGGCGGCCGGGGTGCCGTCCGCGTGCTCCCAACCGAAGTGGTACATCGCGACCCGCCGTATCGAGCCCGGCAGCGACTCCACCGTGTTCCGCAGCCGCGGATGGACTGCCACCCGGGTCCGCTCCAGCAGGTCCACGGCCTCGCGCCCCTCGACGGCTTCCCCCATGACCAACTCGACATTCCTCTCGCCGTGTCAGATGCGCGGTCCTGGCATACGCGGTGTTCCATACGTGGTGGCCGGTGCGCGCGTTCACGCGCCGCGTGCGGGGCGCGGGCTCCGGGCGGACGGCCGGCGGACCTCCCGTGCCGCCGGCCGCCCGCGCGGGGTCCCCGGGGTCAGCGCCAGCGGCTCACTTCCACGTTCTCCAGCACGCCGAGGGCGTCGGGGACGAGGATCGCGGCCGAGTAGTAGGCGGTGACCAGGTACGAGATGATCGCCTGCTCGTCGATGCCCATGAACCGCACCGACAGGCTCGGCTCGATCTCGTCGGGGATGCCGCTCTGCTGGAGTCCGATGACGCCCTGCTCGGCCTCGCCGGTACGCATGCAGATGATCGAGGTCGTACGGGCGTCGCTGACCGGGATCTTGTTGCACGGGAAGATCGGCACGCCGCGCCAGGTCGGGATGCGGTTGCCGTTGACATCGATGCTCTCGGGCACCAGACCGCGCTTGTTGCACTCGCGCCCGAAGGCGGCGATGGCGCGGGGGTGGGCGAGGAAGAGCTTGTTGCCGCGGCGGCGCGAGAGCAGTTCGTCCATGTCGTCGGGGCTGGGCACGCCGTCGTGCGGCTGGAGCCGCTGTCCGTAGTCGCAGTTGGCGAGCAGGCCGAACTCACGGTTGTTGATGAGTTCGTCCTCCTGGCGCTCGCGCAGCGCCTCCACGGTGAGCCGCAACTGCTGCTCGGTCTGGTTCATCGGCTGGTTGTAGAGGTCCGCGACCCTGCTGTGGACCTTCAGGACGGTCTGCGCCACGGACAGTTCGTATTCGCGGGGCGCGCCTTCGTAGTCGACGTACGTGTGCGGGATGACCGGTTCGCCGACGTGGCCGGAGGCGAGGTCGATCGCCGCCTCGCCGTAGTTGTTGGTGCGCTGCTCGGGGATCAGCGCGTACGCCGCGAGGTGCTCGCCGAGCGAGCTCGCCCGCTCCGCCAGGTTGAGCACGTCCGCCCGGCTCAGCGCGAGGACCGTACAGGCCGTCGCCGCCCGGGCCGTGGCGTCCCAGGTGGCCTCGCCGGAGACCAGTGCCTGCTCGCCCAGGTGCGCCCCGTCCGCGAGGACCCCGAGCACCGCCTCGTCCCCGTACGGCCCCGTGCCGATCCGCTCCACGCGGCCGTGGGCCAGCAGGTAGACCGTGTCCACCGGGTCGCCCTCGGCGGCCAGGACTTCCCCGGCGGCGAACTCGCGCTGCTCGCACCGGTTCGCCAGCTCGGTCAGCGCGGACTCGTCCGTGAGCCCGCGCAGCGCGGGCAACTCCCCCAGCTCGGCCGGGATGACGGCGACCCGCTCGCCGGTCTGCACAAAGGTGATCTTGCCGTCACCCACCGAGTAGCTCAGTCGCCGGTTGACCCGGTACGTACCGCCCTGCACCTGGACCCATGGCAGCATCCGCAGCAGCCACCGGGAGGTGATCTCCTGCATCTGCGGGGCGGACTTGGTGGTGGTCGCCAGATTCCGCGCGGCGGCGGTGCCAAGACTCTGCTGCGCGCGGCTCTCGGGCCCTGCCTCGACCGACATGTGATTCCCTCTCGATCTTCCGATCATGAGCTGACCTGCGGGAGAAGCCTTCCAGCACGGACCGTGCGCGCGCCATTACACAAATGAGTGGGACTAGAAGGGACTTCGGCGGGGCAGGTTGCGCACTCCCGCCGGGGCACCCTCGCACTTCCGGCCACAAATTTGCACGGCATATGCAAGTTATCTAGGCTGCCGTCATGCGGCTGACGAGATTCACGGACCTGGCGCTTCGCGTACTGATGCGCCTGGCCGTCGCCGACGAGGGCGACCGGGAGGCCCCGCCGACCACCCGCGAGGTGGCCGAGACCATGCGGGTGCCCTATACGCACACCGCGAAGGTGGTCGCCAGGCTCCAGCACCTCGGGCTCGTCGAGGCGCGGCGCGGCCGGGGCGGCGGGCTCGCGCTCACCCCGGCGGGCCGCCGGGCGTCGGTCGGCGGGCTCGTCCGCGAACTGGAGGGCCCCGGGGACGTGGTCGAGTGCGAGGGGGCCGTGCCGTGCCCGCTGAACTCGGCATGCCGGCTGCGCGGGGCGCTGCGCCAGGCCCAGGAGGCGTTCTGCGCGTCCCTGGACCCCCTCACCGTCGCCGACCTCGTCACCTCGCCCACCGGCCCGCTGCTCATCGGGCTCGTGGGCGGACGCCGGACGGACGACTGAGGAACCACCGGACCACTCGCCGGGTCCCGCTCCACGGCCAAAAATACGAGTATGAGATTCCGATTAAGGAGTTCCCTTGCTGTCCGAGAAGTCGGCCGCGACCGTACGCGCCACCCTGCCCGCCGTCGGCGCGGCCCTCCCCGCCATCACCGAGCGGTTCTACGCGCGGCTCTTCGCGGCCCGCCCCGAGCTGCTGCGCGACCTGTTCAACCGGGGCAACCAGGCCGCCGGGGTCCAGCGGCAGGCGCTCGCCGGGTCGATCGCGGCCTTCGCGGTCCACCTCCTGGACCACCCGGACGAGCGCCCCGACGTGATGCTGGGCCGCATCGCCCACAAGCACGCCTCGCTCGGCGTCACGGCCGAGCAGTACGAGGTCGTCCACGAGCACTTGTTCGCGGCCATCGCCGAGGTGCTCGGCGAGGCCGTGACGCCCCAGGTCGCCGCCGCCTGGGACGAGGTGTACTGGCTGATGGCGAACGCCCTGATCGCCGTCGAGGCCCGGCTATACGCCGAGCGGGGCGTGGCCGCCGGGGACGTGTGGCGCGAGTGGACCGTCGAGGGGCGCACCGAGGAGACGGCCGACGTCGCCACCTTCCGGCTGCGGCCCGCCGACAGCGCCCCGGCGCCCGGCTTCCGCCCCGGCCAGTACGTCTCCGTGCAGGTCGAACTCCCCGACGGCGCCCGCCAGATACGCCAGTACAGCCTCAGCGGCGCTCCCGGCTCCGCCACCCGCTCGATCACCGTCAAGCGGGTCCGGGGCGAGGGCCCGGACCCCGACGGCGAGGTCTCCCTCCACCTGCACGCGCGCGTACGCCAAGGCGACCGGCTGCGCGTCTCGGCCCCGTACGGCGATCTCGTCCTCGACGCGTCCGCCCTCGACGGCGGGGTGCCCCTGCTGCTCGTTTCGGCGGGGATCGGCTGCACGCCGATGCTGTCGATGCTGGAGCACCTGGCGGGCGCGGGCCACCGCGCCCCGGTGACCGTGGTGCACGGCGACCGCTCCCCCGCCGACCACGCCCTGCGCGAGGACCACGCGGCGCTCACGGCCAAACTCGCGGACTCCTCGGCGCACTTCTGGTACGAGCGGCCCGAGCCGGGCCACCCCGTCGACCGCACGGGCCTGGTCGACCTCTCCTCGGTCGCGGTGGCGCCGGGCACGCGCGCGTACCTGTGCGGTCCGCTGCCGTTCATGCGGGCGGTGCGCGGCCAGCTGCTCGACAAGGGGGTCGCGGCCGCCGACATCCACTACGAGGTGTTCGGCCCCGACCTCTGGCTCGCAGGCAACTGACCGTAATCGGGCGATCTGTCCGGATCGGCTCGCACGCCGTGCGAACAGATCGCCCCCGTACGGAAGTTCCGGTAAAAGCGGTGGCGAGCATTCCGCTCCGAACCGCACCAGGCGCCCCATCCGGCGCCGCAAGCCCGAAGGAGTCGGCCATGGCCCCACCCATGTCGGCTGACCAGTTCCTCACCGCCCTGCGCGCCGAAGGCCTCCGGGTCGTCGAGGTCGACGGCTGGCGCACCCACAACCGGGCCGGGCACGGCGCCTGGGGGCCGCTCAACGGCGTGATGATCCACCACACCGTCACCCGGGGATCCGCCGCCACCGTTCGCATCTGCTACGACGGCTACGACAGCCTGCCCGGCCCGCTCTGCCATGGCGTGATCACCAAGGACGGCACGGTCCACCTGGTCGGCAACGGCCGCGCCAACCACGCCGGCGCGGGCGACGGCGACGTGCTGCGCGCGGTGATCGCCGAGAAACGCCTGCCGCCCTGCGGCAAGGCCGACACCGACGGCAACGCGCGCTTCTACGGGTTCGAGTGCGAGAACCTCGGCGACGGGGAAGACGACTGGCCACCGGCCCAGCTCCTGGCGATCGAGAAGGCCGCGGCGGCCGTCTGCCGGCACTACGGCTGGACCGAGCGGTCGGTGATCGGCCACAAGGAGTGGCAGCCCGGCAAGGTCGACCCGCGCGGCTTCGGCATGGACTGGCTGCGGGAGCGGATCCAGGAGCGCCTGAAGTGAGGGCGCCGGTCACAATGGACAGGTGACCGAAGAAGCGCTCGACCTCGCCGCCGCCCTGCGGCCGCGCATTCCTTCGCCCCTGCAACCGGTCGAGGACGAGCGCTTCACCCGCCACGGCGTCCGTCTGCTGCTCAAGCGCGACGATCTGATCCACCCGGCGCTGCCCGGCAACAAGTGGCGCAAACTCGCCCTGAACCTGCGCGAGGCGGCCGGGCGGCCGGTGCTGACCTTCGGCGGCGCCTACTCCAACCATCTGCGCGCCACCGCCGCCGCGGGCCGCCTCCTCGGCTTCCCCACCGTCGGCGTGGTCCGGGGCGACGAGCTCGCCGACCGGCCCCTCAACCCGTCGCTCGCCCGCTGCGCGGCCGACGGCATGCGGCTGTACTTCGTGGACCGCGCGACCTACCGGCGCAAGGCCGAGCCGGAGGTGCTCGCCGGGCTGCGCGAGCGGTTCGGCGCGGACGCGTACGTCGTCCCGGAGGGCGGCAGCAACTCCCTCGCGGTGCGGGGGTGCGCGGACCTCGGGCGCGAACTGCGCGGGCTCGCCGACGTGGTGGCGGTGGCCTGCGGCACCGGCGGCACGCTCGCCGGTCTCGCCGCCGGGCTCGCCCCGGGCCAGCGGGCCCTCGGGGTCCCGGTGCTGCGGGGCGGGTTCCTCGCGCGCGAGATACGGGAGTTGCAGCAGGCGGCGTTCGGGGCGGCCGGGGACAACTGGTCGCTCGACGAGCGCTTCCACTGCGGCGGTTACGCCCGTACGACCCCCGCACTCAACGCCTTCGCGGACGACTTCGAGGCCCGTCACCGGCTGCCCGTGGAGCGCCTCTATGTCGCCAAGATGCTGTACGGGCTGCTGGCCCTCGCCGAGGAGGGCGCCTTCCCCGAGGGCACGGCGGTCGCGGCCGTCGTCACCGGACAGCCGCTCTAGCCCTCACGACCCGCTCCGGTCCTCACGACTCGCTCTCCCGGTACGCCGCCGCCTCCTCCAGGTCCAGCCTGCGCAGCAGGGTCCGGAGCATCTCGTCGTCGATCCGGCGCGCGTCCCGCAGCTGCACGAAGACCTCGCGCTCGGCGCCGATCATCTCCCGCGACAGTCTGCGGTAGGTGGCGTCGGCCGACTCGCCGGTCACCGCGTTCACCCCGCCCAGGCGCTCCCACACGGAGTTGCGGCGCCGCTCCAGGACCGTGCGCAGCCGGTCGGCGAGCGGCGGCGGCAGCGCGTTGGCCTCGTCCGCCAGAAGCTCGTCCAGGCGGCGCTCGGCGGCCGCCGAGGCCTCGTTCTGGGCCTGTGCCTCGGCCAGCGTCTCGGCCCGCGCGTCCCGGCCCGGCAGCCTGAGCGCCCGGATCAGCGGCGGCAGCGTCAGCCCCTGCACCACCAGGGTGGCGATGACCGTGGTGAAGGTCAGGAAGAGCACCAGGTTGCGGGCCGGGAAGGGGCGGCCGTCGTGCATGGTCATCGGGATCGAGAAGGCGATGGCGAGCGAGACCACCCCGCGCATCCCGGCCCACCCCACGATCACCGGCGCCGTCCAGTCCGTGTCCGGCTCGCGCGTGCGGATCCGCTCCGAGAGCGCCCTGGGCAGGAACGTCGCCGGGAAGACCCAGACGAACCGCATCGCGACGACCGCGGCGAAGACCCCGGTGGCGTACAGCACCGCCTCCCCCACCCGGTACTCGCCCAGCCCCTTGAGCACCACCGGCAGTTGCAGCCCGATCAGCGCGAACACCGACGACTCCAGGACGAAGGCGACCATCTTCCAGACCGCCGCCTCCTGGAGCCGGGTCGCGAAGTCCACCTGCCAGGAGCGGTGGCCCAGGTGCAGCGCGACGACCACCACCGCCAGCACCCCGGACGCCCCGACCTGCTCGGCGGCCGCGTACGCCACGAACGGGATGAGCAGCGAGAGGGTGTTCTGGAGCAGCGCCTCCGTCAGATGCGTGCGCAGCCACTGGATCGGCACCATCAGGACGAGCCCGACGCCGATCCCGCCGAGGGAGGCGAGGGCGAACTCCCCGGCCCCGCCCGCCCAGGTCGCCCCCTCCCCGACCGCGGCCGCGAGCGCCACCTTGTACGCGGTGATCGCGGTCGCGTCGTTCACCAGCGACTCGCCCTGCAGGATCGTGGTGATCCGGCCCGGCAGCCCGAGGCGGCGGGCGATCGCGGTGGCCGCGACCGCGTCCGGCGGCGCGACCACCGCGCCGAGCACCAGCGCGGCGGTGAGCGGCAGATCGGGCACCACCAGATAGGCGAGCCAGCCCACGGCCACGGTCGCGAACAGGACGTAACCGACCGAGAGCAGCGCGACGGGCCGCAGATTGGCCCGCAGATCGAGGTACGAGCTGTCGACGGCGGCCGTGTACAGCAGCGGCGGCAGCAGCAGGGGCAGCACGATGTGCGGGTCGAGCGTGTAGTCCGGCACGCCCGGCACATAGGCGGCGGCGAGGCCCGCCGCGACCAGGAGCAGCGGGGCCGGGACCGGGGTGCGGCGGGCGGCACCGGCCACCACGGCGCTTCCCGCGACCAGTGCCACCAGCGGCAACGCGTCCATCCCAGCCACCTCACACCCCGACCGACCGTCGTAACCTGGCAATCATGAGCGAGTGCCCGCACGTTGCCGAACTGCCGCGCCCCGAGCCCGCGCCGCTGACCGGGACGTGCCCGCAGTGCCTGGCCGCGGGCACCCACCACGTACAGCTGCGGCAGTGCCTGGTCTGCGGCTATGTGGGCTGCTGCGACTCCTCGCCGATGCGCCACGCGAGCGCCCATCACCAGGAGACCGGGCACCCGGTGATGCGCACCCTGGAGCCGGGCGAGGACTGGCGCTGGTGCTTTGTGGACAACGTACTGGTGTGACGCGGGAGGTCAGGAGGATCCGGACGGTTCGAGGGCCTGCGGCCTGGGTACGTCAACCCGGCGTCGGTTCACAGCAATTGGGCACCGCACACCTCTAGCCACTGTCCGTGCTCATATGCTTACCATGAGTGACACCTGCCGGGAGGGGTCCCGGCGACACGGCACCATGGATCGCGATAGCGTCGCCCTTCCGAGCACCACGATCGCGTGGACGACGCACGATCACCGCATTACGTACCGCATGGCCCCGGAGGCGTCCCCTCCGCCGGGGCCCGAGAGAGCTTGTGCACCTTGGAGGTGAGGGTGTCCCAGATCGCAGGCGAGCCCGGGAATCAGGACTTCGTGGAAGTCCGGCTGCCGGCCGCGGGTGCCTACCTGTCGGTGCTGCGTACGGCCACGGCCGGCCTCGCGGCACGTTTGGACTTCACCCTCGACGAGATCGAGGATCTGCGTATCGCGGTCGACGAGGCCTGCGCGATCCTGCTCCAGCAGGCCGTCCCCGGCTCCGTACTCAGCTGTGTCTTCCGGCTCGTCGACGACTCCCTGGAGGTCACGGTCTCGGCCCCGACCACGGACGGCCGGGCTCCCGAGCGCGACACCTTCGCCTGGACGGTGCTCTCCGCGCTCGCCGGCAAGGTCGACTCCTCGGTCGCCGACGACCGTACGGTCTCCATCAGCCTGTACAAACAGCGCGGCGCGGGACCCGGACCGGCGTGAGCGGGGACGGTCCGGTGCGGGACGACAGGCGCATTCCCGAGACGCACCCGGAGGTGCCGCGCTCCGTCGGTATTCCGGAGCAGCAGGCCCGGCCGCACCCGGTGGACGGACTTGACGGCCTTCAGGCCGTGGCGGAGCAGACGCGGCAGGCAGAGCGGGCGGCCCACATGAGCGAGCACATCGAGCACACGCACCACCAGCACGATCCGCAGGACCGCAGCGGGGCGCGGGCGATGTTCATCGAGCTGCGCAAGCTCGCGGACGGCTCGCCGGAGAAGGCCGAGCTGCGCAACAAGCTGGTCCGGATGCACCTGCCGCTGGTCGAGCACCTGGCCCGGCGGTTCCGCAACCGCGGCGAGCCGCTGGACGACCTGACCCAGGTCGCCACCATCGGCCTGATCAAGTCGGTCGACCGGTTCGACCCGGAGCGCGGCGTCGAGTTCTCGACGTACGCGACCCCGACGGTCGTCGGCGAGATCAAGCGGCACTTCCGCGACAAGGGCTGGGCGGTCCGGGTGCCGCGGCGCCTCCAGGAGCTGCGCCTGGCCCTCACCACGGCCACGGCCGAGCTCTCCCAGCAGCACGGCCGCTCGCCCACGGTGCACGAGCTGGCGGAGCGCCTGGGCATCTCCGAGGAGGAGGTACTGGAGGGCTTGGAGTCGGCGAACGCGTACTCCACGCTCTCGCTCGACGTCCCGGACACCGACGACGAGTCGCCGGCGGTCGCGGACACGCTGGGCGCGGAGGACGAGGCGCTGGAGGGCGTCGAGTACCGGGAGTCGCTCAAGCCGCTCCTGGAGGACCTGCCGCCGCGCGAGAAGCGGATCCTGCTGCTGCGCTTCTTCGGGAACATGACCCAGTCGCAGATCGCGCAGGAGGTCGGCATCTCCCAGATGCACGTCTCCCGCCTGCTGGCCAGGACCCTGGCCCAGCTGCGGGAGAAGCTGCTGGTGGAGGAGTAGGACGCGGCCCCATGAGGTGCGGGCGTCCGAGGGCCACGAGCCCGCGGCGCCCCCACGGGCCTACGGGGCCTGCGGACCGCCCGCCCCGCGTACGCCGAGCGCCTCGGCCGTCGCCGGGTTGACCAGCAGGACCAGACCGGTCACCGCGACCGCGGCCGTGGCGATCCCCACCGGGATCGCGGCCCCGTCCGCGTTCAGGAACATCCAGGCGACCGGCAGCGCCAGGATCTGGGTGATCAGCGCGGGCCCCCGGCTCCAGCGGCGCCGCAGCAGCAGCCCGCGCGCCGCGACCAGCGGGATGATCCCGAGGACGATCAGCGTCACGCCGCCCGTCTCGGCCTGCCGGGGCTGGTCGGGCTTGCCCATCAGGCCCATCACGAGCATGAAGAGACCGCCGCCGACCAGGGCCAGGCCCTCGATCGCGGCGATCGCGGCGGCCGCGGTCAGCCGGCCCGGGCGCGGCCCCTCGGGGGTGCCGGTGCCGCTCTCGCTGTCAGGGTGCTGCTCAGTACTCACCCCAGCAGGGTAGCCCTCGGCGGGAGCCCGCTCCGGGGCCGGGGAGAGGGGGCTGGACTGTGCCCGGTACCGCCCGGTAGGTACTCTGGCGCCCATGCGTGCACTTCTCGTGGTCAACCCGGCGGCTACCACCACCAGTGCCCGCACCCGTGATGTCCTCATCCACGCGCTGGCCAGCGAGATGAAGCTGGAGGCCGTGACGACGGAGTACCGGGGGCACGCCCGCGACCTCGGGCGGCGGGCGGCGGAGAGCAGCGACATCGACCTGGTCGTGGCGCTCGGCGGCGACGGCACGGTCAACGAGGTCGTCAACGGTCTGCTGCACAACGGCCCCGACCCGGAGAACCTGCCGAACTTCGCGGTGGTCCCCGGCGGCTCCACCAATGTCTTCGCGCGCGCGGTCGGACTGCCCAACGAGCCCGTCGAGGCGACCGGCATACTGCTGGACGCCCTGCGCGAGGGGCGCGGCCGCACGGTGAGCCTGGGCCTGGCGGCCGGCACCCCGGGCAGCGAGGACGAGGGCGTCCCGGACCGCTGGTTCACGTTCTGCGCCGGACTGGGGTTCGACGCGGGCGTCGTCGGCCGGGTCGAACAGCAGCGGGAGCGCGGCAGACGCTCCACCCACAGCCTCTACATCCGCCAGGTGGCCCGCCAGTTCTTCGCCGAGCAGCACCGGCGGCACGGGACGATCACCCTGGAGCGCCCCGGCCAGGACCCGGTCGAGGACCTGGTGATGTCGATAGTCTGCAACACCTCCCCCTGGACCTACCTGGGCAATCGCCCGGTGTACGCGGCCCCGGAGGCGTCCTTCGAGACGGCCCTGGACGTGCTCTCGCTCTCCCGGCTCTCGACCACGTCGGCGGCCCGCTACGCGACCCAGCTGCTGACCTCGACCCCCGAGAAGGGTCCACACGGCAAGCACGCGGTTTCACTGCACGACCTCACGGACTTCACCTTGCATTCCAAGGCCCCGCTGCCCTTCCAGATGGACGGCGACCACCTGGGTCTGCGTACGAGCGTGACGTTCACAGGCGTACGCCGTGCACTGCGTGTGATTGTGTGAGTGGAAGGGCCGAAAGTCCTTTAACTCGAACGTTTGGGCTGGGCCCCACCCCATAGAAGTACGACTGTGACCCAGTCGACACCGAGGAATCAAAAAAAACTTTCCTGAAGGGGTTGTATCCGCCGCCGAGGTTTGCGAATCTCTACATGGCGATCGGGACGGCCCGCAACACCGGCCTCCTTGAGAGCCAGAACCCCTCCTCAACTCAGGACCACAACCAGTCCAACTGGAAGTCGGCCCTTCCCTTGCGGGGGGATTCGTGAAAGCGTTCACATTCACAAGCAACCCGCATGTAATACCAAGAGAGGTAGCAGCCATGGACTGGCGTCACAACGCCGTTTGTCGTGAGGAAGACCCCGAGCTGTTCTTCCCCATCGGCAACACCGGTCCTGCGCTGCTGCAGATCGAGGAAGCCAAGGCCGTCTGCCGCCGCTGCCCCGTCATGGAGCAGTGCCTGCAGTGGGCGCTCGAGTCCGGCCAGGACTCGGGTGTCTGGGGTGGCCTCAGCGAGGACGAGCGCCGCGCGATGAAGCGCCGTGCCGCTCGCAACCGGGCGCGCAACGCGACCGCCTGATCCCCCCTCCTGCCTAGGCCCGCGCGGCGCGTACAGCGAGTACGCACTCACCGCCCCCCGAGCCGCAGCGCGCAGAAGTAACCCACAGCATTCGAGCCCCGGACCGTTCGCGGTCCGGGGCTCGCTGCTGTTTGTGCCCCTATGGTCGGGGCGTACGGGTTACTTGTCGGCCCGTACCGGCACGTCGAGCACCACCTGGGTGCCCCGCTCCGCCGCCGCCACCATGTCGAAGGCGCCGCCCAGCTCGCCCTCGACCAGGGTGCGGACGATCTGGAGGCCGAGGTTCCCGGCCTTCTGCGGGTCGAAGCCCTCGGGCAGCCCCCGGCCGTCGTCGCGCACGGTGATCAGCAGCCGGGCGTCGTCGCGGGGGCCGCCGCGCACCGCCGAGACCTCCACCGTGCCCTGCTCCCCCTGGGCGAAGGCGTGCTCAAGGGCGTTCTGGAGGATCTCGGTCAGCACCATCGCGAGCGGGGTGGCGACCTCGGCGTCCAGGATGCCGAACCGGCCCGTACGGCGGCAGCTGACCTTGCCCGGGGAGATCTCCGCCACCATCGCCAGCACCCGGTCGGCGATCTCGTCGAACTCGACGCGCTCGTCCAGGTTCTGCGAGAGCGTCTCGTGCACGATCGCGATCGAGCCGACCCGCCGCACCGCCTCGTTCAGCGCCTCGCGCCCCTGCTCGGAGTCGATCCGCCGGGCCTGGAGGCGCAGCAGGGCCGCGACCGTCTGGAGGTTGTTCTTCACCCGGTGGTGGATCTCCCGGATGGTGGCGTCCTTGGTGATCAACTCGCGCTCGCGGCGGCGCAGTTCGGTGACGTCCCGGAGCAGGACCAGCGAACCGATGCGGGTGCCCTTGGGCTTGAGCGGGATGGCCCGCAGCTGGATGACCCCGCCGCTGCCCTCGACCTCGGTCTCGCGCGGGGCGTAGCCGCTGGCCAGCTTGGCGATGGCCTCGTCCACCGGGCCGCGCGAGGGCGCGAGTTGGGCGGTGAGCTCGCCGAGGTGCTGGCCGACCAGGTCGGAGGCGAGCCCGAGGTGGTGGTACGCGGAGAGGGCGTTCGGCGAGGCGTACTGGACGATGCCGTCCGCGTCCAGCCTGATCAGCCCGTCGCCGGCGCGCGGCGAGGCGTCCATGTCGACCTGCTGCCCCGGGAAGGGGAAGGACCCGGCGGCGATCATCTGCGCCAGGTCGGAGGCGGACTGGAGATAGGTGAGCTCCAGGCGCGAGGGTGTACGCACAGTGAGCAGGTTGGTGTTGCGCGCGATGACCCCGAGGACACGGCCTTCCCTGCGTACGGGGATGGACTCGACCCGCACCGGCACCTCCTCGCGCCACTCCGGGTCGCCCTCGCGCACGATCCGGCCCTCGTCGAGCGCGGCGTCGAGCAGCGGGCGGCGGCCGCGCGGCACCAGGTGGCCGACCATGTCGTCCTGGTAGGAGGTGGGGCCGGTGTTGGGCCGCATCTGCGCGACCGAGACGTACCGGGTGCCGTCCAGGGTGGGCACCCACAGCACGAGGTCGGCGAAGGAGAGGTCGGAGAGCAGCTGCCACTCCGAGACCAGCAGATGGAGCCACTCCAGGTCGGATTCACTGAGAGCGGTGTGCTGACGTACGAGGTCGTTCATGGAGGGCACGTCAGCGAGGGTACCCGCGCGGGCTACGGCGCCGGGTCGGGACCCTCGGCCCGTCCGGCACCGCAGCCCGGAACTGCCGGCCGACGGGTGTGCGGTGCCCCTCGGCCTTACGGGAGGTGCTCGGCGCTGTCAGGGCAGAGAGCGCCGCGTACCTCTGTCCGGCCTCCTGTGCGGGGAGGCCGGAGGCCTGCTCGGGCCATTGTGGACTAGACCATTCCTCACTGTCCATCCATTTGACGGCCCCGCTCCAGCCGGTGCCGAGCCTGCCACGTCCGGCGGCCCAGGCCTAGTCCCGTTCCTCCGCCCTAGCCCCGTTCCTCCGGCCAGCCGCGCATGGCGAGCTCGGCGACCGCCGTCAGCTCCTCCTCGGAGGCCCCGTCCCTGGCCTGCTGGGACATGCCCTGGAAGGCGGCCGCGCTGAAGCGGGCGAGCGCTCGGGCATCCGTTCCGGCAGGGAGCGCCCCGGTCGCGACATCGGCGGCGATCAGGCGCTCGAACTCCGCGAGGTTGCCGTTGCGCACCTCGCGCAGGGCCTCCTCGACCTCCCTGCTGGTGCAGTTGACGGCGGCGCTGAGCACCAGGCAGCCGCGCGGGCGGCCGGGCCGGGTGAACTCGGTGGCGGCCTCGCGCAGGATCCGCCCGATCGTCGCCCGCGCACCGGGCTCCTCGGCGACGGCCCGGCCGATGAACGCCCCGTACGTCTGCCCGTACGCCGCCACGACCTCGTCGAACAGGGCTTTCTTGTCGCCGAAGGCGGCATACAGGCTGGGCGCCCCGATGCCCATCGCCCGGGTCAGCCCGGCCACCGAGGTCGCCTCGTAGCCGTGCTCCCAGAAGGTCAGCGTGGCCTGGTCGAGCGCGCGGGCACGGTCGAAGGAGCGGGGGCGGCCGCGCTGTCCGGTGGTCATGGACGAATTCTATAGCGACCACTAGAGAATGTGCTACGTTCTCGTTCTGTAGCGAGCGCTACAGATTTCACTTCACGGGGAGGACCCACGTCATGGGCGCACTCACGGGCAGGACCGCACTGGTCACCGGCGGCAGCCGGGGCATCGGCCGGGGCATCGCGGAACGGCTCGGCCGGGACGGGGCGCGGGTCGCCGTCCACTACGGCAGCAACGAGACGGCCGCCAAGGAGACGGTCGCCGCGATCGAGGCGGCCGGCGGCTCGGCCTTCGCGCTGGGCCAGGAGCTGGGCGTCCCCGGCGACGCGGAGGCCCTGTGGGCGGCCTTCGACCGGCACGCGGACGGGGTGGACATCCTGGTCAACAACGCGGGCATCGGTACGGCCCGCACCTTCGGGGAGATCGACGAGGCCGAGTACGAGCGGCTGTTCGCGGTGAACGCGAAGGCGCCGTTCTTCCTGGCCCGGCTCGGCCTGGAGCGGATGCGCGACGGCGGCCGGATCGTCAACATCTCCTCCGGCGTCTCGAAGTCGGCGGTGCTGCCGGACCTGATCGCGTACGCCATGACCAAGGGCGCGCTCGACGTCTTCACCCGCGACCTGTCCAAGATCGTGGGCAGTCGGGGCATCACCGTGAACTCGGTGGCCCCGGGCATCGTCGACACCGACGTCAACGCGGACTGGCTGCGCGCGAGCGAGGAGGCGTGGCAGGGCGCCGCGGCGATGTCGGCGCTCGGCCGGGTGGGCGAGCCCTCCGACATCGCGGACGTGGTGGCGTTCCTCGCCTCGGCGGACGGGCGCTGGGTGACGGGGCAGTGGGTGGACGCGACGGGCGGCTCGCTGGCGTAGGCCCGGCCCGGGTTCAGCGGGTCTCGGTCACCTTCGCCAGGGCGCGCGGGGCGTCCGGGTCCTGGCCGCGGGCGATGGTCACCTCGTACGCGAGGAGCTGGAGCGGGAGGATCTCCAGGATCGGCTGGAGCTCCTCGGGGACGCCCTCGACCGGCAGCACGAAACCCGCCGAAGCCGCGTCGACCTGCGGCTTGGGGCCGACGACGAAGAGGTCGGCGCCCCGGCCGCGCAACCGGTCGAGCACCGGCTGGAGCGCCTGGCCGCCCCGGCCGTCGGTGACCACCGCGATCACCGGCGAGATGTTGTCGACCATGGCCAGCGGGCCGTGCAGCAGGTCGGCGCCGGAGTAGGAGAGGGCGGGGATGTAGCTCGTCTCCATCAGCTTGAGGGCGGCCTCCTTGGCCGTGGGGTAGCCGTACCCCCGCGAGGTGATCACCATCCGCTCGGCGAACCGGTAGCGGGAGGCCAGCGCCCGCACCTCGTCCTGCCGCGCCAGGATCCGGTCCGCGAGCTCGGGCAGCGCCCCGGCGGCCGAGACGTCGCCGTCGCGCAGGCCCTCGACGAAGAGGTAGAGGGCGAGCAGCGAGGCGGTGTACGTCTTGGTCGCGGGCAGCGCCTTCTCCGGCCCGGCCAGGATGTCGACGTGGTGCTCGGAGACGGCCGCGAGCGGCGAGTCGGCGTTGTTGGTGACGGCCAGCGTGATCGCGCCCGCGGCGCGGGCCGCCCGGGTGGAGTCGACGAGGTCGGGTGAGCCGCCGGACTGGCTGACGGTGATGGCGAGGACGTCCGTGAGGTCGGGCCGGGCGCCGTACGCGGTGATCGTCGACATCGAGGTCAGCCCGCACGGGATCCCGAGCCGGATCTCGATCAGGTACTTCGCGTACAGGGCGGCGTTGTCGGAGGTGCCGCGGGCGGTCAGCAGGACGAAGCGGGGTCTGCGGGCGGCGATCGCGGCCGCGACCTCGCGGATGCGCGGGGCGCCGTCGGCGAGGATCCGGCGCAGTACGGCGGGCTGCTCCGCCATCTCGCCGCGCATGATCCGGCCGGGCTGCTCGCTGTGCGCCTCACTGTGCGTCGACGACATGCGCGATGCCTCCAAATGGCGGTCTGTGTACGCGTTGCCGAAACCCCTCCAGTCGACCATGACAGAAGGCGCGACCGCCAGCGGACGGGCCGGTCACTCTGCTAGATTGGTCTATACCACCCTGGTTGGTTTACGTCTCTACGTCTCCAGATCGGCAGGCCCACGTGGAAGTTGTCATCGTCCCGGACGCCAAGGCGGGCGGCGAGCTCATCGCGGAGTCCATCGCGGCACTGTGGCGCCGCAAGCCCGACGCCCTGCTCGGCGTGGCCACCGGCTCGACCCCGCTGCCCATCTACGACGCGCTGACGGCGAAGGTCGCGGCGGGTGCGGTGGATGTGTCGCGGGCCCGGGTCTGTCAGCTCGACGAGTACGTCGGGCTGCCGGTGGGGCACCCCGAGTCCTACCGCGCCACGGTGATCCGCCAGGTCGTGGAGCCGCTCGGGCTCGGCGCGGACTCGTTCATCGGGCCGGACGGCTCGGCGGAAGACGTCCAGGCGGCGTGCGAGGCGTACGACCGGGCGCTGTCGGCGGCCGGCGGCGTGGACCTCCAGATCCTGGGGATCGGCACCGACGGGCACATCGGCTTCAACGAGCCGTGCTCGTCGCTGGCGTCCCGTACCCGGATCAAGACGCTGACGGAGCAGACGCGGGTGGACAACGCGCGCTTCTTCGACGACGACATCGAGCAGGT
Organism: Streptomyces sp. TLI_146; assembly: GCF_002846415.1. NCBI lineage: Bacteria > Bacillati > Actinomycetota > Actinomycetes > Kitasatosporales > Streptomycetaceae > Streptomyces > Streptomyces sp. TLI_146. The sequence goes on along the minus strand of NZ_PJMX01000001.1, from coordinate 5,919,170 downwards.
GCCGCACCACGTGATCACCCAGGGGATCGGGACGATCCTGGAGGCGCGGCATCTGGTGCTGCTGGCGACGGGTGAGGGCAAGGCGGAGGCGGTGGCGGCGACGGTGGAGGGCCCGGTGGCCTCCGTGGTCCCGGCCTCGGCGCTCCAGCTGCACCCGCACGCCACGGTGGTGGTGGATGAGGCTGCGGCGTCGAAGCTGAAGCTTGCGCACTACTTCCGGCACACGTACGCGAACAAGCCGACGTGGCAGGGCCTGTAGGACCCCACCCCCGGGGGTGCTGCCCGAGGGCTGCGCCCCCGGACCCCGTTTCGTCTGCGGACCGTGCTGGGTTGCTCGCGCAGTTCCCCGCGCCCCTAGGTAGTTAGGGGCGCGGGGAACTGCGCGACCAGCCACCCACGGTCCGCAGACGAAGTGACCGGCCGCCCGCCAGAGGGCTTTAGGGAAGGGGCGGGGTGGGGGTCAAGGCCTCCGCGGCCGCCCGGCCGCAGACCCTCGCCGCCCCGTGCGTGGCGAGGTGCGCAGAACCCCGCGCCGCGGCCTGCGGCACCCCCATCTCGATCACCACCGTGTCCGGCCGCGCCGCGAGCAGCGCGTCCAGCGCCGACGACATCCACGGATGGCGGTGCTCGTCGCGGACCACCGCGACGATCCGGCGGGGCCCGGCCGCGGCCAGGACCGCGGCAGGATCCGCCGCCGGACCGTACGTGCCCGTCACCGTCCCCGGCAGCAGCGCCGACAGCTCGGCCCCCACCCCCCACGGCGTCTCGTCCCCGACCGCGATGTTCGCCACGGGGGTGAAGGACGCCACGTACGGCGGGGACGAAAGAGGCGCCGCCGAACCCGTCACCCGCAGGGCCCGCCGCGCCGCCACCAGGCCGATGTCGGAACCCGGCGCGGCCCCCTCCGCCGCGCCCGGCCCCGCCACACCGCTCCCCCTGGCCTGCCGCGTCCAGGACGCCAGCGCGCGCACCCGGGCCGCCGCGTCGGCGAGGCGCGACTCGGGCAGTTCCCCGGCCCGTACCGCCGCGACCAGCGCGTCCCGCAGCCGCAGCACGGTGTCCTCGTCCGCGAGCCCGCCGCCGACGCACAGCGCGTCCGCCCCGGCCGCGATCGCGAGGACCGAGCCGCGCTCGATCCCGTACGTCGAGGCGATGGCCTGCATCTCCACGGCGTCGGTGACGATCAGCCCGTCGTAGCCGAGTTCCTCGCGCAGCAGTCCGGTCAGGACGCGCGGGCTCAGCGTCGCCGGGCGGGTCGGGTCGAGCGCGGGCAGCAGGATGTGCGCGCTCATGACCGACTTGGAGCCCGCGGCGATCGCGGCGCGGAAGGGCACCAGTTCACGGGCGTGCAGCGTGTCGAGGTCCACGTCGATGCGCGGCAGCGCGTGGTGCGAGTCGACCGCCGTGTCGCCGTGGCCCGGGAAGTGCTTGGTGCAGGCGGCGACCCCGGCGGACTGCAAGCCCTCGATGTACGCGGCGGTGTGCCGCGCCACGAGCTGCGGGTCGGCGCCGAAGGACCGTACACCGATGACCGGGTTGTCCGGGTTGGAGTTCACATCCGCCGACGGGGCCCAGTTCAGGTCCACCCCGCAGGCCGCCAGGCGGCGGCCCAGCTCGTGCGCCACCGCCCGGGTCAGGTCCGTGTCGTCCACCGAACCCAGCGCCAGGTTGCCCGGGAAGGACGAGCCCGTACGGACCTCCAGACGGGTGACGTCCCCGCCCTCCTCGTCGATGGCCACCAGGACGTCGTCCCGCTCGGACCGCAACTGGGCGGTCAGCGAGGCCAGTTGGTCCGCCGTGGCGATGTTGCGGCCGAACAGGCCCACCGAGGTGAGGCCTTCACCGATCCGGCGCAGCAGCCAGTCGGGGGCGGTGGTGCCGACGAAACCGGGCTGAAGGACGGTCAGGGCGTCGCGCGTGAGTGTGTCGGTGCTGCGTGCGATCGTCGTCATGGGGCGGCGTTATCCCTTCACTGCGCCGGCCGTCAGACCCGCGGCCATCTTGCGCTGGACGAGGAGGAACAGAGCCACGATGGGGACGGCCATCATGGTGGAGCCGGCCATCATGGGGGCGAACTCGGTGCCGTGCTGGGTGGTGAAGTTGGACAGCCACACGGTGGCGGTCTGATGGTTCTGGCTCATCAGCATGAGGGCGTAGAGGTATTCGTTCCAGGCCTGGATGAAGCCGTAGACCGAGGTGGCCACCATGCCCGGGGCCAGCAGCGGGAAGACCACGCGCATGAAGGCGCCGGTGCGGCTGCACCCGTCGACCATCGCCGCCTCCTCCAGCTCCTTGGGGACGTTGACGATGAAGCCGCGCAGCGTCCAGACCGTGAAGGGGAGGATGAAGGTGAGGTAGGTGAGGACCAGGCCGGACAACTTGTCGTACTGGCCGAGGTCGTTGAGGAGCAGGAAGACCGGGATGATCATCGCGACCAGCGGGACCATCTGGACCGCCAGGATGCCGATGATCACGATCTTGCGGCCGCGGAAGGCGAACCGCGAGATGGCGAGCGCGGCGAGCAGGCCGACCGCGATGCCGATCACCACCACGACGACGGAGACGATCAGCGAGCGGCCGATCGAGCCCCAGAAGTCACCGATGTCCAGCGCCCGGCGGAAGTTCTCCAGGGTGAAGGACCGGGGGAAGAAGTGCGGGCTCGGGTCGATCGCGTCCTTGGACGGCTTGAGCGCCGTGTTGAGCATCCAGTAGACCGGGAAGCCCGCGGTGGCGAAGACCAGCAGGCCGAGGAGGTTCCAGCCGAGCTTGGACTTCTTCTTGCGGGGGCGCGCGAGCGCCGGGGTCGAGGTAGCCATCGGTACGCCTTGCCTTTCGTTCACTGCGCTCACTCGACGTCCCCGATCTTCAGCATCTGGCGCATGTACACGGCGATCACACCGAGCAGCAGGAGCACGGTGAGCAGCGCGATCGCGGAGCCCTGCGAGTAGTCGTTGACCACGAACGCCTTGTCGTACGAGTACGTGGTGAGGAGCTGGAACTCGGGCTCGGGGTGGTTGCCGCGCATCACGAAGACCTGCGGGAAGACACCCATGTCCCAGATGACCGAGAGGGTCGCCAGCATCACGATGATCGGCTTGAGGATCGGCAGGGTGACGTGGCGGAAGACGCCCCAGGCGCCGGCGCCGTCGAGCCGGGCGGCCTCTTCGAGCTCCTTGGGGACCTGGGTCAGGCCCGCGCTCAGCGTGATGACGACGAACGGCACCGCGCCCCAGACGACGAGCAGCATGATCACGGCGAGGCCCTGGGTGCCGCTGGCGAACCAGTTGTGGCCGATCATGTCGACCCCCGGCAACTGGCTGAGCAGCCAGTTCAGTACGCCGAAGTCACTGTCGAACATCCACTTGAAGATGGTGATGGCGACGACGATCGGCATGCCCCAGCTCGCCACCAGAGCGATGTTGACCAGGGTCTTCACCCAGCCGGAGACCCGCTGGAGCAGCAGGGCGATCAGCATGCCCAGAACCATGGTCAGCACGACCGCGGTGAAGGCGAACAGGACCGTACGGACGACGACGGTCCAGAACTCGCTGTCGCTCAGGACGTTGGTGAAGTTGTCGAAGCCGACCGACTCCGGGTCCTTGAACCCCCAGAGCTGCGGCTGGCCGAACTTCTGGAAGGACAGGGTGACCAGGCGTACCAGCGGATAGCCCAGTACGAGGGCGAGCGCCAGGAGGCAGGGGGCGAGCAGCGCCCAGGGCACCGCCGCCTGTCCCGCACTGCGCTTTCTGCCCGGCCCCTTCGGGGGCTTCCCGGATTCCCCACCCGGTCGTGGGTCGCGCCGCGCCGGCGGCACCTTGGCGGTGGTTGTCTCTGCGGCACTCATCGCGCGCTCCTAGCGGTCCCTCTCCGGTACTGGCCGGGCGAGGGCCCCGTCGCTGTCCGACGGGGCCCTCGCCCACAGGTCACTTGGTGTTGATGACCTTGTCGATCGCGGCGTCCGCGTCCTTCGCCGCCTGCTCGACCGACTTCTTGCCGGTGCCGATGGCCTGCAGCATGTCCTGGAGGACCTTGGCCTTCTCGACCTGGCCCCAGCCCGGCGCCATGGGCACGAACCAGCTGGACTCGGCCGCGGTGGCCGGGACGGCCGTCTTCGGGTCCGACTTCAGCGGCGCGAGGGCCGTCTTGTTGTTGGGCAGGTTCTGCTTGGCGATCAGGCCCTTCTGGCCCTGGGTGCCGGTGAACGCGTTGATCCACTCGGCCGCGAGCGCCTGCGCCTTGGACTTGACCGGGACGGCCAGGTCGGAGCCGCCGAGGAAGACCGGCATGGCCTTGCCGGACGGGCCGGGCATCACAAAGTTCTCGATCTTGTCGGCGAGCTTGCCGACCTTGTCGTTCTCCGGGGTCGCGGCGGTGCCGCCCTCCCAGCCGGCGCCGAAGATCAGCGCGGACTTGCCCTGGCCGTAGACGATCGGACGGTCGGACTCGTCCTTCGTCTTGTCGCCGTGCATGTACTTGCCGAGGATGTTCTTGTACTCGTTCAGCCCCTTGAGGGACTCCGGCGAGGACAGGTTCGCCTTGAACTTGCCGCCGTCCTCCTTGGCGATGGAGCCGTCGGCGTCGTACACGTACGACATGGCCGCGTACCAGTCGCGGGACGGCTGGTACCAGGCGCTGAACTTGTCGCCCTTCTTCTCCTGGATCTTGTCCAGGTCGGCGGTCAGCTCGGTGTACGTCTTCGGGGCGGCGCTCACGCCCGCCTCGGCGGCGATGTCCTTGCGCCAGGTCGCCACGCGGCCACCGGCGTAGTAGGGGACGCCGTAGGTCTTGCCGTCGTACGTGACGGAGGCCTTGAGGCCGTCGAGCCAGGCGGAGGAGTTGTCGAACTTCGACGGGTCGATCTCGGCGAAGGCGCCCTTGACCGAGTAGGCGAGCATCTCGGTGTTGCCCATCTCGACCACGTCGGGGGCCTTGTCGGTGGCGAGCACCGCGTCGAGCTTGGCGTTCTTGTCCGGCCAGCCGTAGTACTCGTGGCTGATCTTCAGACCCGGGTGCTTGGCGACGATGGCGTCGTCGGCCGCCTTCACCAGGTCCGGCCAGTTCTTCTGCGCGTCGACCGTCAGCCAGACGGTCAGCGACTTGGCGTCGCCGCCCTTGGCACCGTCGTCCTTCTTGTCGTCGTCGCCGCACGCCGCGATGCTGACCAACATGCCCGCGACGCCGATCGCCGCGATGAGCTTGCGCTTCACGCCACCCTCCTCAGGGATGCTGCAACCCCCCGCCCACCGCGAAGACATACGCCGTGTACTGCCTGTGGGGCTGGGACCTGGTCTTTAATGGTTTAGACCAGTACCCGGAGCTTGGCCTAGACCTTTAGGGGTGTCAAGGGTGTATAAGAAGGGCTGTCGCGTCCGTTATCGGACCGACACCTGAGGGAGGGCGACGACCCGTGACCGGTCCGTGCCACCATGTGAGCCGCGACAGACGGAGGAGCCGGTGACGGCAGCAGCGCAGCACTCGGGAAGGCGGGCCATGGCCACCGACGGGAGCGGTACGGAGACAGAGGCGGGCCCCGGCGCCCGTACCGCTCGCGTGCCCAAGTACTACCGCCTCAAGAAGCATCTCCTCGACATGACGGAGACCCTTCCGCCGGGCACCCCGGTGCCGCCCGAGCGCACCCTGGCCGCCGAGTTCGACACCTCCCGCACCACCGTGCGCCAGGCCCTCCAGGAGCTGGTGGTCGAGGGGCGCCTGGAGCGCATCCAGGGCAAGGGCACGTTCGTCGCCAAGCCCAAGGTCTCCCAGGCGCTGCAACTCACCTCGTACACCGAGGACATGCGCGCCCAGGGCCTGGAGCCGACCTCCCAGCTCCTGGACATCGGCTACGTCACCGCCGACGACACGCTGGCGGGGCTGCTCGACATCGCGGCGGGCGGCAGGGTGCTGCGCATCGAGCGGCTGCGGCTGGCCAGCGGCGAGCCGATGGCGATCGAGACGACCCATCTGTCGGCCAAGCGCTTCCCCGCGCTGCGCCGCTCGCTGGTCAAGTACACCTCCCTCTACACCGCCCTCGCGGAGGTGTACGGGGTGCGGCTCGCCGAGGCCGAGGAGACGATCGAGACGTCGCTCGCCACCCCGCGCGAGGCCGGCCTGCTCGGCACGGACGTGGGCCTGCCAATGCTGATGCTCTCCCGCCACTCACTGGACGGGAACGGCGAACCGGTGGAGTGGGTGCGCTCGGTGTACCGGGGCGACCGCTACAAGTTCGTCGCGCGGCTGAAGCGGCCGACAGACTGACATAGCCGGAAATAGCCTCCGGCCTGCACCGACCCCGCACTCTTTCGCCACGTCCGCTATCCGGACGGGGGTTTCGCGACGGTTATCCGTCCCCTAGATTTCCTGCGCATTACACAGGTGAAGTGAGGGGACGGAGCCAACGTATGCCGGAATCAACGCAAGAGCGGAGACCGGTGATCACGCCCGCGCGCGTGGTCATCGCCCTCTGCCTGATCGCGCCCTTCGTGGCGATGCTCTGGGTCGGTTCGTACGCGAAGACCGACCCGGCCCTCGCCGGGATCCCGTTCTTCTACTGGTACCAGATGCTCTGGGTGGTCATCTCGACCGCGCTCACCATGCTCGCGTACAAGCTGTGGCAGCACGACCAGCAGGGCCGCAAGGCGGGTGAGGGCAAGTGACCTCCTCGTCGCGAGTGACTCTCGCAGCCGCCGACGGGGTGAACGGCGTCGCGCTCGGCGTCTTCATCTTCTTCTTCCTGGCCGTCACGGTCATCGGCTTCCTGGCCGCCCGCTGGCGCCGCGCCGAGAACGAGCAGAGCCTGGACGAATGGGGCCTGGGCGGGCGCTCGTTCGGCACCTGGGTCACCTGGTTCCTGCTCGGCGGCGACCTCTACACCGCGTACACGTTCGTCGCGGTTCCGGCGGCGGTGTACGCGGCGGGCGCGGCCGGTTTCTTCGCGGTGCCGTACACGATCCTGGTCTACCCGCTGATCTTCACGTTCCTCCCCCGGCTCTGGTCGGTCTCGCACAAGCACGGCTATGTGACGACGTCCGACTTCGTGCGCGGCCGGTTCGGCTCCAAGGGCCTCTCGCTCGCGGTCGCGGTCACCGGCATCCTCGCCACGATGCCGTACATCGCGCTCCAGCTGGTCGGCATCCAGGCGGTGCTGGACGTGATGGGCATCGGCGGGTCCAGCAACTGGTTCGTCAAGGACCTGCCGCTGCTGATCGCGTTCGCGGTGCTCGCCGCGTACACCTACTCCTCGGGTCTGCGCGCCCCCGCACTGATCGCGTTCGTGAAGGACACGCTGATCTACATCGTCATCCTGGTGGCGATCATCTACATCCCGATCAAGCTCGGCGGCTTCGACGACATCTTCGCGGCGGCCCGGCACAAGTTCGAGACGCCCAACGCGGCCGGGAAGCCCACGGGCGCGCTCGTGCCCCCCGAGGCGGGGCAGTGGACGTACGCGACGCTCGCCCTCGGCTCGGCGCTGGCGCTCTTCATGTACCCGCACTCGATCACGGCGACCCTCTCCTCCCGCAGCCGCAACGTCATCCGCCGCAACACCACGATCCTGCCGCTGTACTCGCTGATGCTGGGCCTGCTCGCGCTGCTCGGCTTCATGGCGATCGCGGCCGGGGTCAAGGTCAAGAACGGCCAGCTGGCGATCCCGCAGCTGTTCGAGGACATGTTCCCGGACTGGTTCGCGGGCGTGGCGTTCGCCGCCATCGGCATCGGCGCGCTCGTCCCGGCGGCGATCATGTCGATCGCGGCCGCGAACCTTTTCACCCGCAACATCTACAAGGACTTCCTCAAGCCGGACGCCACGCCGGAGCAGGAGACCAAGGTCTCCAAGCTGGTCTCGCTGCTGGTGAAGGTGGGCGCGCTGGTCTTCGTCCTGACGATGGACAAGACGGTCGCGATCAACTTCCAGCTGCTCGGCGGCATCTGGATCCTGCAGACCTTCCCGTCCCTGGTGGGCGGTCTCTTCACCCGCTGGTTCCACCGCTGGGCGCTGCTGGCGGGCTGGGCGGTGGGCATGGCGTACGGCACGCTCGCCGCGTACGGGGTCGCCTCGCCCACCCAGAAGCACTTCGGCGGCAGCTCCAAGGAGATCCCCGGCATCGGTGAGATCGGCTACATCGGCCTCACCGCGTTCCTCCTGAACGTCGCGGTCACCGTCGTCCTCACGGTCGTCCTGCGGGCCCTGAAGGCCCCCGACGGCGTCGACGAGACGTCCCCGGAGGACTACACGGCGGACGCGGGCGACCCGGGCGTACAGACGGAACTGCCCCCGGCGACGGCGGGCTCGACGCACTGAGCCGACCCTTCACCGTATGCACACGGGCCGCCGGGAATCCCGGCGGCCCGTTGTCGCTTTCATGGAGGACGAGTTGACGCTCTGCCACTCCACGGTTTCACCGCGACACAACATGTGGGGGCAACACGACAGCCCGGCACAAGATGTATGCTCGTGCTCGCTGTCGCCGCAGGGGAATCCGGTGCAAATCCGGAACTGTCCCGCAACGGTGTACTCGTACGCATTTGCGTACTTGGTCAGTCCGAGGACCTGCCGACAGCGCGCCCTGGCCGTCCGGTCCGGGTGCCAGACGTCCGGGCCTCGCGGAATGGGCAGTGGACGCGGCGTACCCCCGAGGGGGTGTGTCCGTGTGCCCGCACCTCCCCAAGGCCCCGTGCCGAGCGAGGAGTGCCCCCACGTGACCATCGCCCCTGCGGATCCCGCCTCAGCGATCGCCGAAGAGCCGGCCGATGCCCCCGGGACCGCGCTGCTGCGGACCCTGACCGACCTCACCGCCGATCTGCCGGACACCGACCCCGGCCGTGTCGCCGCCGCCGCGCTGCGCGGCCGCAACGCGCGCTCGGACGAGGCGGAGCTGCGGGGGCTCGCCACCGAGGCCGCCGCCGGTCTGATCTCCGAGGACCCGGCGTACTCCCGCCTCGCCGCCCGGCTGCTGACGCTCACGATCGCCGAGGAGGCCGCGACCCAGGGCTCGGTCTCGTTCTCCGAGTCGGTCGAGGTCGGCCACCGCGAGGGCCTGATCGCGGACCGCACCGCCGACTTCGTACGGCTGCACGCGGCCCGCCTCGACGCGCTGGTGGCGGACTCCCTCGCGGCCGGCGCCGACGACCGCTTCGGCTACTTCGGCCTGCGCACGCTCTACTCGCGCTACCTGCTGCGGCACCCGATCACCCGCCAGGTCATCGAGACCCCGCAGCACTTCATGCTCCGGGTCGCGGCGGGCCTGGCCGAGGACGACTCGGTGCGCGCGCTCGACGAGGTCGCCTCGCTGTACGGCCTGATGAGCCGGCTGGACTACCTGCCGTCCTCCCCCACGCTCTTCAACTCCGGCACCCGCCATCCGCAGATGTCCAGCTGCTACCTGCTGGACTCCCCGCAGGACGAGCTGGACTCGATCTACGACCGCTACCACCAGGTGGCGCGCCTGTCCAAGCACGCGGGCGGCATCGGCCTCTCGTACTCCCGCATCCGCTCGCGCGGCTCGCTCATCCGGGGCACCAACGGCCACTCCAACGGCATCGTCCCGTTCCTGAAGACGCTGGACGCCTCGGTCGCGGCCGTCAACCAGGGCGGGCGGCGCAAGGGCGCGGCGGCGGTCTACCTGGAGACCTGGCACTCCGACATCGAGGAGTTCCTGGAGCTGCGCGACAACACCGGTGAGGACGCCCGGCGTACGCACAACCTGAACCTGGCGCACTGGATCCCGGACGAGTTCATGCGCCGCGTGGACGCGGACGGCAGCTGGTCGCTGTTCTCCCCCGCCGACGTGCCCGAGCTGGTCGACCTGTGGGGCGACGAGTTCGACGCCGCCTACCGCAAGGCCGAGGCGGCCGGTCTGGCCCAGAAGACGATCCCGGCGCGGGACCTGTACGGCCGGATGATGCGCACCCTGGCGCAGACCGGCAACGGCTGGATGACCTTCAAGGACGCCTCCAACCGCACCGCCAACCAGACGGCGGAGCCCGGCCACACCGTCCACTCCTCGAATCTCTGCACGGAGATCCTGGAGGTCACGGACGACGGCGAGACGGCCGTCTGCAACCTCGGCTCGGTCAACCTCGGCGCCTTCGTCCTCGCCTCGGGCGAGATCGACTGGGAGCGCCTGGACTCGACCGTCCGCACCGCCGTGACGTTCCTGGACCGGGTCGTCGACATCAACTTCTACCCGACCGAGCAGGCCGGCCGCTCCAACGCCAAGTGGCGTCCGGTGGGCCTGGGCGCGATGGGCCTCCAGGACGTCTTCTTCAAGCTGCGCCTGCCCTTCGACTCCCCCGAGGCGAAGGCCCTGTCGACCAAGCTGGCCGAGCGCATCATGCTCACGGCGTACGAGGCGTCCTGCGACCTCGCCGAGCGCTCGGGCCCGCTGCCCGCGTGGGACAAGACCCGTGCCGCGCGCGGTGTGCTGCACCCCGACCACTACGACGTCGAGCTGAACTGGCCGGAGCGCTGGGCGGCGCTGCGCGAGCGGATCGCCTCGGTGGGCATGCGCAACTCGCTGCTGCTCGCGATCGCCCCGACCGCGACCATCGCCTCCATCGCCGGTGTCTACGAGTGCATCGAGCCGCAGGTCTCCAACCTGTTCAAGCGCGAGACGCTGTCGGGTGAGTTCCTCCAGGTCAACGGCTACCTGGTGGAGGACCTGAAGAAGCTCGGCGTGTGGGACGCGCAGTCCCGCGAGGCGCTGCGCGAGGCCAGCGGCTCGGTCCAGGACTTCAGCTGGATCCCCGCCGACGTGCGGGCGCTCTACCGCACGGCGTGGGAGATCCCGCAGCGCGGCCTGATCGACATGGCGGCGGCCCGCACCCCCTTCCTTGACCAGTCGCAGTCGCTGAACCTGTTCCTGGAGACGCCCACCATCGGCAAGCTGTCGTCGATGTACGCGTACGCCTGGAAGCAGGGTCTGAAGACGACGTACTACCTGCGTTCGCGCCCGGCGACCCGGATCGCCCGCGCCGCCCAGGCCACCGCCCCGATCCCCGTCCAGCAGGCGGCCCCCGACGCCGACGCGATCGCCTGCTCCCTTGAGAACCCCGAGTCCTGCGAGGCCTGCCAGTAATGAGCTCCACCGACAAGAACCTGCTCGACCCGGGCTTCGAACTGACCCTGCGTCCGATGCGCTACCCGGACTTCTACGAGCGCTACCGCGACGCCATCAAGAACACCTGGACGGTGGAGGAGGTCGACCTCCACTCCGACGTCGCCGACCTCGCCAAGCTGTCGCCGGGCGAGCAGCACATGATCGGCCGTCTGGTCGCGTTCTTCGCGACCGGCGACTCGATCGTGGCGAACAACCTGGTGCTGACGCTGTACAAGCACATCAACTCCCCCGAGGCGCGGCTCTACCTGAGCCGTCAGCTCTTCGAGGAGGCCGTGCACGTCCAGTTCTATCTGACGCTGCTCGACACCTATCTGCCCGACCCGGACGACCGCGCGGCGGCCTTCGACGCGGTGGAGAACATCCCCTCGATCCGCGAGAAGGCGCAGTTCTGCTTCAAGTGGATCAACGAGGTCGAGAAGCTTGAGCGCCTGGAGACGCAGGCCGACCGCCGCCGCTTCCTGCTCAACCTGATCTGCTTCGCGGCCTGCATCGAGGGCCTGTTCTTCTACGGCGCCTTCGCGTACGTGTACTGGTTCCGCAGCCGCGGCCTGCTGCACGGTCTCGCGACCGGCACCAACTGGGTGTTCCGCGACGAGACGATGCACATGAACTTCGCCTTCGAGGTCGTGGACACCGTCCGCAAGGAGGAGCCGGAGCTCTTCGACGACCTGCTCCAGCAGCAGGTCACCGACATGATCAAGGAAGCGGTGGAGGCCGAGCTCCAGTTCGGCCGCGACCTGTGCGGCGAGGGCCTGCCGGGCATGAACACCGAGTCGATGCGCGAGTACCTCCAGTGCGTCGCCGACCAGCGCCTGCAGCGCCTCGGCTTCGCCCCGGTGTACGGCTCGTCGAACCCGTTCTCCTTCATGGAGCTGCAGGGCGTCCAGGAGCTCACGAACTTCTTCGAGCGCCGCCCGTCCGCGTACCAGGTCGCGGTCGAGGGCTCGGTGGGCTTCGACGAGGAGTTCTAGCTTTTAGGGGCGCGGGGAACTGCGCGACCAGCCACGCACGGTCCGCAGACAAAAGCGCACAAAAGGGCCCCGCACCATTTAGGTGCGGGGCCCCTCGCGTGCGTACGCGCGACTAGGCGTTCGGGACCACCTCGTACCGCGGCGTGCCCTCCGCCATCTGCTTCAGCGCGTCCTTGCGGTCCCGCTTGGAGAGCCGGTCGATGTACAGGTACCCGTACAGGTGGTCCGTCTCGTGCTGGAGGCAGCGCGCGAAGTAGCCGGTGCCGCGGACCTTGATCGGGTTGCCCTCGGCGTCCTGGCCGCTGACCTCGGCGTAGTCGGGGCGGGCCAGCTCGGCGTAGGCCGTCGGGACGGACAGGCAGCCCTCGTTGGACTCGTCCAGGACGCGGCGGTCGGCCGGCAGCTCCTGGAGGACCGGGTTGCACACAACGCCGACGTGGCGCACGCCCTCGTCGTCCATGCAGTCGTAGACGAAGACCTTGAGGTCGACGCCGATCTGGTTGGCGGCCAGGCCCACGCCCTCGGCGGTGCGCTGGCTGGCGAACATGTCGTCGATCAGCGCGGCCAGCTTGTCGTCGAACTCGGTGACGTCCTTGCACTCCTTGTGCAGCACCGGGTTGCCGACGACCGTGATCGGCCGGGACGTGCCCCGCGCGCGGTACGCCTGCTCGCGCTCCTCGCAGTCCTCCGTGTCGACGACGAACCCGTCGTTCTCGACCTGCTGGTCCGTCTCCTGCTGCGACATGTCCGCCGTACGCCTTCCTGAAAACCCGATTCCGAACCCGTACAGCCTACGGGCACGGTCAGCAGACTTCCTCTAGATCCCGCCACTCGCGGCTGTCGGGGCTGTCCGCGACCCAGCCGTCGAGCAGGCCGCGCACCAGGCCGGGCGGCGCCGCGATCCCGCACTCGCGCTCGGGCACCCACAGGTCGCCGGCGGTGCGGTGGCCCAGCGGGCCCGGATGGCCCGGCTCGCTGTGGTCGTGCGGGTCCAGGTGCTCGCCGTCGCCCTCGTCGCTGGGCATCCGCGACTCCGAGCAGGACCGGCACAGCAGCCGCACCGACGAGGACCAGTCCTCGGCGGCGAAGCCCGCGTCGGCCGCGAGCCGCTCGAGCGCGTCCCGGTCGGCCTCGGTGGCGGCCTCCAGGAGCACCACCCAGGTGGGCACCGGCGAGGGCGCCCACAGCTCGATCTCGTCGAAGACCGGGAAGGAGGGCCCGGCCGCGACCGTCCGCTCACCGTGCGGCACCCCGTCGTGCAGGACCACCTCGCCCCAGCGCCGCCCGGAGGACGGCAGCGGGATCGACAGGACCTCGATCCGCGCCGGGTCGAGCCTGCGGCCCCACACCACCTCGGCCTCGCCCTCGGGCGAGAGCCGCACGGCCGCGCTGCCCAGCTCCATCCCGGACGGCTCACCGGTGCCGGTGGCGGTCTCCTGGTAGCCGCGCACCTTGAGGCCGTACGCCTGCCAGGCGCGGCGGGCCAGCGGCCAGTCCTGGAGCGCGGTGGCGGCGATCCCCACGTTCCACCAGTCGGGGGCCCCGGTCTCCTTGTCGAGCAGCGCGACGGCGCGCAGGCCCGCGGCCCGCGCCTGTTCCCAGTCGTGCCGGAACTTGTGGAGCAGCGCCAGGTTGAACCAGGACTCGGAGAGCCACGGTTCCAGGTCCGCGGCGCGCGTCAGCAGCGCGCCGGCGTCCTCGTACCTGCCGTCGCCGATCAGCGTGAACGCACGGTCCGTGGCCTGCCGCCACGAGGCGGAGGGCCGGTGCCGTCCCTTGCCGAAGATCCTCACGATTCCCGCCTGCCCAGACCGGCCTGCCTCCGGGCCGGTCTTTCGGTCTCCCAGTTTTCTGGGTTCTTTCGCATCCAACCATGCCCGGCCGGAAGGCCGCTCATTACTCCTGGGTTACCCAGGTGCCACCAGGGTCAGACAGCCCCTGGCCAGGACGCGTGCGAGTGATTCGACGACCTCGGGCTGGTAGTCCCGGCCGGTGCCGAGCCGCAGCTGCTCCAGGGCGCTCAGCGAGCTCCCCGGGCCGCCCGGGGAGCCCGCCAGATCGTCGTAGGCGTTGACCGCGCGCACGATCCGGGCGGGCAGCGGCTGCTCGCGGTACGGGTCGGCCTGCCGCTCCACGATCACCGCGACCTCGGCGCTCCCCCCGGTCTGGCGCACCACGGCCCCGCCGAGCAGGGCTATCCGGCGCTGCTCGGCGGCGGGCAGCGGCGCGGTGGCCCCGGCGGGCACCGGGTCGATGAGCGAGAGCTGCCCGATGTCGTGCATCAGGGCCGCGTACTCCAGGACGGTCAGCTCGGACTCGGAGAGCCCCAGCTCGCGCCCCACGGCCCGGCTGAGCACGGCGACCCGGCGGGCGTGGCCCGGCTGGGTGTACCCGGCGATCTCGGTGGCCCGGGCGAGCGAGGTGATGGTCTGCCGGTAGGTGGTGCGCGCCGCCGCGTACCGCCGGAAGGCCAGCTGGGTGAGGAGCAGCGGCACGCAGAACAGCGGCAGCGCCCACAGCCCCGCGACGGCCACCGCGAGCGCGATGACGGCCCCGGTGGCGCAGACCGCCGAGCCGACGCCGGCCAGCGCGCGCAGCTCGTCGCGGAGCAGCGGGCCGTACGGGAAGGAGGTGCGGGCCCGCACCAGCGCGGCGGCGACGACCGCGTCGCACAGCGCGGTGAGCACCAGCACCAGGAGCAGGAAGAGCGCGTAGTACGGGCCGTGCCCGACCCAGCGCTCCAGGGTGCCGGAGTTGTAGAGCGGCTGGAAGCAGGCGGCGGCGAAGGCGACGGTGAGCACCCGCCGGGCCACCTGGTCCAGGGTCGGGCCCCGGCCGAGCGCCACGTGCGGGACGGCGCCGACCAGGGCGGCGGCGAGGACGACGGCGACGGCCTGGAGGACGCCGTGGTGGGTGGCGTGCCCGGCGTTCTGGCCCAGCAGGGCGTACGCGAGGGCGCCCGCCGAGCCGAGCGGCGCGGATTCGCGCTCCTCGCCCGGGGAGCCCCGGCGCGCCAGCTCCCCGACCGCGACGAGGGCCCCGAAGGCGAGGGCGACCCCGGGCTCGTCGACCCCGTACCAGAGGGTCCGGGCAAGCGCCCAGGCGGTGAGCGCGGCGGCGGCCCCGTACACCCCGGCGACGGTGAGCGGCAGCGGGCGCGGCGCGGCCCGTCTCATGCGTGCCCGGCCGGGGCGGCGTCGCAGGCCGGGACGTTTCCGCTGCCGGTGGCGGCGCCCCGGTCCGGCTCGTCCGCCGTCACCGCCGGGTGCCAGCCGTGCCGGTCGAGCGCGCGCACCAGCGCCCGCACCATCGCCGGGTCGAACTGGCGCCCGGCGCACCGCTCCAGCTCCTGGAGCGCCGCCCCGACGGGCCGGGCGCGGCGGTAGGAGCGGGTCGAGGTCATCGCGTCGAACGCGTCGGCGACGGCGACCACCCGGGCGAACTCGGGGATCTGGGGGCCCGCCAGGCCGTACGGATAGCCGCTGCCGTCGAGCCGTTCGTGGTGGTGCAGGATCGCGGCGCGCGCCTCGCCGAGGAAGCCGATGCCGCGCACCATCTCGTGGCCGTACTCGGGGTGCAGCTCGATCACCGCGCGCTCCTGCGGGGTGAGCGGCCCGTCCTTGCGCAGCAGCCGGGTCGGCACCCCCAGCTTGCCCACGTCGTGCAGGATCCCGGCGAACCGCAGCACCTCCAACCGGCTCTCGTCCATGCCGAGTTCCCGGGCGATCAGCACGGAGGCGAGGCCGACGCGCTCGCTGTGGCCGCGCGTGTAGGTGTCCTTGATGTCGACGGCCTGCACCAGGGCCCGGATGGTGGCCTGGTGGGCGGCGTGCTCGCGGTGGTACTGGGCGAAGACCCAGCACGAGATGTACATCGGCAGCAGCACCAGGAGGGCGGCGGGCGGGCCGTACGGGCTGCGCCAGAGCACGGCCATCATCAGCCCGGCGAGCCCGTGGACGCAGTACGGGGCCAGCGAGCGCAGGAACAGCCCGCGCCAGGCGGTCCGGGCGGGCAGCCGCTCGGCGGTCCACAGGATCAGCCCGTCGAGGGTGGCCAGGACCGCGCAGAAGACCAGCGCGGCGGCCCCGGCGGGCAGCAGGACGTACGGGAAGTCGGGGGCGAGGGCCGGGCCCCCGAGGGCGGAGCGCCCGCCGAGCCGCTGGTGCACCTCGGCGGCGGCGCCCACGGCGAGCGTCAGCTGGGCGGCGCGCCACAGGCGGCGTATGGACCGGGGCGGCTGCTCGACCGGGCCGAGGAGCGCCCCCGGGACGGCGGCCAGCGCGGCGGCGGCGGGCGGCAGCAGGAACGCGGCGGCGAGCAGGACGGGGAAGAAGGAGCCGGAGCCGGTCGGGACGGTGACCCGGCCGACGAGAAAGGGGCAGCGCGCGGGCCATTCGCAGAGCGCGTACAGACCGGCGAGCAGCCCGAACGCGCCCCAGGGGACGCTTGCGCGCGCCACGGGTAACGCGCACGCCCCGGCGGCCACGACGGCGCCTGCCAGCACGGCGCGCGCCCCCCAGGGCAGGCTCCGCCTCCTCGGTCCGTCCATGGCACGCCTCCCTCCTGCTCCGGATCGGGAGGATAGGCCCGCGCGGGACGGCGAGTAGGCGCATTGTCGGATTGAACCGTTTAGGTGCCACCGGATTAGCACCTTCGAGTGACGGAAAAAGGGCCGCGACCGAAGTCGCGACCCTTCCGTGGAACTGCTCCGCCGGCGGCTCAGCCCTCGGCGACGATGTCCTGGTCGGGCACGGCCTGTCCGGAGCGGATCAGGTCGATGCGGCCCATGACCTTGGAGCGGAGGTCGGCGGGTACGTCGTCCGACCCGCAGCACCGCTTGACCAGCTTCTTCACGGCCTGCTCGAGCCCGTACTTCTCCAAGCACGGCGAGCATTCCTCAAAATGCACTTCGAACTTGTTGCAGTCGCTGTCGGGCATCTCGTGGTCGAGGAACTCGTAGAGATGGTCCAGGACCTCAGAGCAGTCCGTCTCGTGCGGCTCTCCGCAGCTCATGAGCCCGAGCCTTTCGCTTCGTCCGACTCGCCGGCGCCGGCCGGGACGAGCCCGCGGTCACGGGCGTAGTCCTCCAGCATTCCGCGCAGTTGGCGGCGGCCCCGGTGCAGCCGGGACATCACCGTACCGATGGGTGTACCCATGATGTCCGCGATCTCCTTGTACGCAAAGCCCTCTACGTCCGCCAGATACACGGCGATACGGAACTCCTCGGGGATCGCCTGGAGCGCTTCCTTCACGTCGGAGTCGGGCAGGTGGTCCAGCGCCTGCGACTCGGCCGACCGCAGTCCGGTCGACATGTGCGACTCCGCGCGCGCGAGCTGCCAGTCCTCGATCTCCTCGGCGGCGCTGCGCTGGGGTTCGCGCTGCTTCTTCCGGTACGAGTTGATGAAGGTGTTGGTGAGAATCCGGTAGAGCCAAGCCTTGAGGTTCGTCCCCTCCCGGAACTGGTGGAAGGATCCGTACGCCTTCGCGTAGGTCTCCTGCACCAGGTCCTCGGCATCGGCCGGGTTGCGCGTCATGCGCAGCGCGGCCGAGTACATCTGGTCGAGGTAGCCGAGGGCATCCCGCTCGAAGCGCGCGTTCCGCTCGGCGGTCGACTCTTCCACGTGGCCGTCGTCGGTCCCTGTGACCGGACCCACCTCCTCGAACGCTGTTGCGAGTCCGAAGCTGGACCCGCTCGAATCGGAGGATAGACGACGATCCGGTCCGCCCGCCGCTCGAATAGGAGCGGTCTTGGCCGCCGACAGCACCGTCCACTCCAGGTCAGCGGCGCGCGAGCGGCTGGGGCAGATGGTCGAACCCATGCGACGGACTCCCTCTCCACGAAATACCAGGCCTGCGGATGTTTACGTCCGTCACAACAGTGGCCCGGTACGCGGCATTCCCTAGAGCCCGGCAACCCACTGCTCGACCCCCTCGGTGATGATCCCGAGGGCGTCCTCCTGCCCCAGCGAGGCCCGCTTTGGAACGGCGAACCCGTGGTCCCCGAAGGGCACTTCGATGAGCGCGTAATTACCGTCATTACCGTCCGGAAACTCCTCGGGCCGCCCGAAGGGATCGTTTCCGCCCTGTACGACGAGGGTGGGCACGCCCGCGCCGAGCAGCTCGTCGGCACGGGACTTCTCGGGGCGGCCGGGCGGGTGCAGCGGGAAGCTCAGCGCGAGGACGCCGTGCGCGCCGAGCTCGGCGGCGGTGCGGCAGGCGACGCGGGCCCCGGCGGAGCGCCCGCCCGCGACGACGGGCAGCCCCGCCTCGGCCAGGGCGGGCCACACGCCCCGCCACCCCACGTCGAGCGTCTTCGGCGCGGGCGCCACCTTCTTCCCGGCGACACGCCAGGGCTGCTCGACGAGGGCCACGGTGACGCGGTGCGCCGGCAGGGCGGCGGCGATGGCCTGAAGATCCCGCGCTTCGACGCCGCCCCCGGCCCCGTGCCCGACCGCGAGCACGATCCGGGCCCGAGCGGCCCGATGCCAGGTGATGCGGGCGTCTCCGGCGGGGGTGTGGATGAGCTGGGTGGGGGTCACGGGTCCATGGTGCCGGAGGGACGGGGGTGGGGCGCGGTGTTCGTCTGCGGGTGGTGGCCGGTTGCTCGCGCAGTTCCCCGCGCCCCTGATTGGCCCGGTCTTCGTCTGCGGGCCGGTGGCCGGTTGCTCGCGCAGTTCCCCGCGCCCCTAAACCCTCCTTCGGCTGCGGACCGTGGCCGGTTGCTCGCCCAGTTCCCCGCGCCCCTTAGGTGCCGCTGCGCCGCATCGCGCATTTAGGGGCGCGGGGAACTGCGCGACCAGCCCTCCACGGTCCGCAGACGAACGAAGCGGGGTGCAGGGGCCGCAGGCCCCGCAACAAGGGGTCCGGGGGCGCAGCCCCCGGGAGACGGGCCTCCGCCACCCACCACCCCCGGAGGGTTAAGGGAACGGGGCGGGGTGGGGCTAAAACAGCGTGGGCTCCTCCGGCGCCGCCCACTCCTCCACCAGCTCCGGCCCGTTGTTCCGCACATTACTGACCGCCGTCGAGACGGCGTACGCCCGCATCAACCCCTCCGGCGGCGCAGACAACAACCCCCGCACCTCCTCCACCGAGGTGAGAGAAGGATCCAGCCAAGAAGACCACCGGGACGGCGGCAGCATCAGCGGCATCCGAGGATGGATCGCCGCAAGCGACGACGGCCCCTCGGCCGGAGCCACCCCCAGCGGCCCCGTCTCCGCCGCCAACGTGATCACCGAACACGTCGCCCACCACGCCCCCGGATGGTCGTCCGGCAGCGACCGGTCGCGCCAGAACTCGTACAGCCCCGCCATGGCGAACACCGACCCGTCCACCGGCGAGATGAAGTACGGCTGCTTGCGCGGCCGCTTCTTCTTCCCCTCGACCTCCAGCTCCCGCTCGTCCGCCCCGGTGACCCACTCGTAGTAGCCGTCCGCCGGGATGATGCACCGGCGGGCCGCGAAGGGCCGGCGGAACGACGGCTTCTCGTGCACCGTCTCCGACCGCGCGTTGATCATCCGCGCCGCCCCGTCGGGCGAGCTCGCCCAGGACGGCACCAGGCCCCATCGAAGCTTGCGCAGCTGGCGAACCGGACGGCGGTCGTCCGCGTCTTTCAGTGGACGCTCCAGGACCGCGTACACCTCTTTGGTCGGGGCCACGTTCCAGTCGGGCGCCAGCGTCTCCTGCGGATCCGGGTCCCACTTCTCTATCTCGAAGACTTCCGCGAGATCCTCGGGCCTACGACTCGCTGCATACCTCCCACACATGACCGTCACCCTGCCACGCGGCAGTCCACCAGAAGGAGCCGTCCCGGAAATGGCCGACGAAATGCCCGACCTGCACCTCTTCGGCACCCAGGCCGCCCCCGCCCAGTGGCTGGTTGTCGTCACCGGGATAGCCGCCCTCGCCGTGGTCCTGCCGCACGGCGTCTGGCGCGTCTCGCGCAACGCGATCACCATCGCCCACGAGGGCGGCCACGGCCTGGTCGCGCTGCTCACGGGCCGCCGCCTGGACGGCATCCGGCTGCACTCCGACACCAGCGGCCTCACCGTGAGCCGGGGCCGCCCTACCGGCCTCGGCATGATCCTGACCGCCGCCGCCGGCTACACCGCTCCCCCGCTGCTCGGCCTCGGCGGTGCCGCTCTGCTCGCGGCCCACCACGTCACCCTGCTGCTCTGGCTTGCCACCGCCCTGCTGCTGGCGATGCTGGTGATGATCCGCAACGCGTACGGCGTGCTCACCGTGGTCCTCAGCGGCGCCGCCTTCCTGCTGGTGTCCTGGCTGACCTCGCCCGATGTGCAGTCGGCGTTCGCGTACGCGGTGGTGTGGTTCCTGCTGCTCGGCGGCGTACGCCCGGCCTTCGAGCTCCAGGCCAAGCGGCGGCGGCACAACAGCGGCGACTCCGACGCCGATCAGCTGGCGCGGCTCACGGCCGTACCACCGGCGCTCTGGCTCTTCCTCTTCCACGCCGTCTCGATCTGCTCGCTCATCGGCGGCGGACGGTGGCTGCTCGGACTCTAGGTTCTCCCCCCACTAAAGTGAGAGCCATGACCGAAACGCCCGTGCACCCCGCCCTCTGGCCCGCCCCCGTCGCAAGCGGAGCCGTCGACGCGACGGTCACCGTGCCCGGATCCAAATCGGTCACCAACCGTGCGCTGGTGCTGGCCTCGCTCGCCGCCGAGCCCGGCTGGCTGCGCCGCCCCCTGCGCTCCCGCGACACCCTGCTGATGGCCGAGGCGCTGCGGGCCCTCGGCGTCGGCATCGAGGAAGGCGTCGGCCCCGACGGCTCCGGCGAGGCCTGGCGCGTGATCCCGGCGGGTCTGCACGGCCCCGCCGCAATCGACGTCGGCAACGCCGGTACGGTCATGCGCTTCCTGCCCCCCGTCGCCGCCCTCGCCGACGGCCCGGTCCGCTTCGACGGCGACCCCCGTTCGTACGAGCGCCCGCTGAACGGCGTGATCGACGCGCTGCGTACGCTCGGCGCCCGGATCGACGACGACGGCCGGGGCGCGCTCCCGCTCACCGTGCACGGCGGCGGCGCCCTCGACGGCGGCCGGGTCCGGATCGACGCGTCCTCCTCGTCGCAGTTCGTCTCCGCCCTGCTGCTCTCCGCGCCGCGCTTCAACCAGGGCGTGGAGGTGCGGCACACCGGCGCCTCGCTGCCGTCCATGCCGCACATCCGGATGACCGTCGACATGCTGCGCTCGGTCGGCGCGCAGGTGGACGAGCCGGAGACCGGCGGTGAGCCGAACGTGTGGCGGGTCTCGCCGTCGGCGCTGCTCGGCCGCGACCTGACCGTCGAGCCGGACCTCTCCAACGCCCAGCCGTTCCTGGCGGCCGCCCTGATCACCGGCGGCAAGGTGACGATCCCGGACTGGCCGGAGCGCACCACCCAGCCGGGCGACCAGCTGCGCCGGATCTTCACCGAGATGGGCGGTTCCTGCGAGCTCACCGAGCGCGGCCTGGTCTTCACCGGCTCCGGCTCGATCCACGGCATCGACGTGGACCTGAGCGAGGTCGGCGAGCTCACCCCGGGCATCGCGGCGGTCGCGGCGCTCGCCGACTCGCCCTCGACGCTGCGCGGCGTGGCCCATCTGCGCCTCCACGAGACGGACCGCCTGGCGGCCCTCACCAAGGAGATCAACGAGCTCGGCGGCGACGTCACCGAGACCGCCGACGGTCTGCACATCCGCCCGCGCGGGCTGCACGGCGGCATCTTCCACACGTACGACGACCACCGGATGGCCACAGCCGGCTCGATCATCGGCCTCGCCGTGGAGGGCGTCCGGATCGAGAACGTGGCGACGACCGCCAAGACCCTGCCGGACTTCCCGCGGATGTGGACCGACATGCTGACCGGGGCCGGAAACTGAGCGGGGCCTGAGCAGATGCGCCGCTACGGCAAGAACCCCGACGAGGACGACATCCGGGTCCGCCCGAACCGCAAGGGCAACCGTCCCCGCACCAACATCCGCCCCAAGCACGAGGACGCCTCGGAGGGGATGGTCCTCACCGTCGACCGGGGCCGTCTGACCTGTCTCGTCGAGGACCGTACGGTCACCGCGATGAAGGCCCGCGAGCTGGGCCGCAAGGCCGCGGTGGTGGGCGACCGCGTCATGATCGTCGGCGATCTCTCGGGCGAGAAGGACACCCTGGCGCGCATCGTGCGCATCTCGGAGCGCACCTCGGTGCTGCGCCGCACGGCCGACGACGACGACCCGTTCGAGCGGGTGATCGTCGCCAACGCCGACCAGCTGGCCATCGTCACCGCGCTCGCCGACCCCGAGCCGCGCCCGCGCATGATCGACCGCTGTCTGGTCGCGGCGTACGACGCGGGCCTCTCGCCGCTGCTCGTGCTCACCAAGTCGGACCTCGCCCCGGCGGACGAACTCCTGGAGATGTACGGGACGCTGGGCGTCCCCCACGTCGTCACCTCCCGCGAGGAGCTCTACAACGGCGACGCGGCGGACCGGGTGCGCGAGCAGCTCGACGGCAAGGCCACCGCCTTCGTCGGCCACTCCGGCGTCGGCAAGACGACCCTGGTCAACGCGCTGGTCCCGGAGGACCAGCGACGGATCACCGGCCACGTCAACGCGGTCACCGGCCGCGGCCGGCACACCACCACCTCCGCGCTGGCGCTGCCGCTGGCCAGCGAGCACGGCGGCTGGGTGATCGACACCCCGGGCGTACGGTCGTTCGGCCTGCACCACGTCGACCCGTCCCGGGTCATCCTCGCCTTCCCGGACCTGGTGCCCGGCACCGAGGACTGCCCGCGCGCGTGCAGCCACGACGAGGCGGAGTGCGCGCTGGACGCCTGGGTGGCGGAGGGCCACGCCGACCCGGCCCGGCTCTACTCGCTGCGCCGCCTCCTCGCCACCCGGGAGCGCCACGAGGGCGACTGACCGGCGCCCGTGCATAATCGCATCCAGCAATGACGAGCAGTCACCTATGCGTTGCGGGAGGGCTTGGACATGGCGTGGCTGCTGGTGGTGGTCGCCGGAATCCTGGAGACGGGGTTCGCCGTCTGTCTCAAGCTGTCGCACGGCTTCACCCGGCTCGCTCCCACCATCGCCTTCGCGGCCTTCGCGCTCGGCTCCTTCGGTCTGCTGACCCTCTCCCTGAAGAAGCTGGACGTGGGTCCGGCGTACGCGGTGTGGACCGGCATCGGGGCCGCGGGCACCGCGATCTACGGCATGGTCTTCCTCGACGACGTGGTCTCCACGCTGAAACTGGTGTCGATCTCCCTGGTGATCGTGGGCGTGATCGGCCTCCAGATCTCCGGCTCGGCGCACTGAGGCCGCGCTCTCGTCGTCACTGCCGCCGCACTGTGGTCGTCACGGCGCCGGCCGCATCGGCGTGCGGGCGAGCACCGCGCGCACCTGGGCCGCGTGCCCGCCCCCGCCGTGCGGCCCGGGCGGTCCCGGATCCGGCGCCAGCACATACGACAGGGCGAGCCGCACCACCGTCTCGCAGCAGCGCGCCAGCTCCACCGGCTCCACCGCGGGCAGGTCCTTCTCCAGCACCGCGAGCGAGCGGTCCCGTACCGTCGCCACCAGCTCGGACGGACCCGGAACCCCGGCGTCCGCGCGCCGCTGCGCCGGTACGGGAGAGTGCGCGCCGAGCGTGCGGTGGGCGCGCGGGGCGGGCAGCCGCTCGCTCCAGCAGCCGGTGAGCAGCGCCCGGATCAGGGCGCTGGTGCGGGCCGAGCGCACGGTCCACTCGGCGAGCGCGACCAGCCGGTCGGCCGGGACCGCCCGCTCGGCGAGGACCCGGTCGACCCCGCGCAGATAGACGTCGGCCTCGCGCCGCACCAGGGCGCGGGCGAGGCCTTCCTTGCTGCCGAACTCGTTGTAGAGCGTCTGCCGGGACACCCCAGCCGCCGAGGCCACGTCCACCATGCGCACCGCCGACCAGGGCCGTGCGGAGAGCGCCGAGACGGCGGCGTCCAGTAAGGCTTCTCGCGCTGTGGGCATCGCGCCTCCCCGAGCCGTGCGAGCCGGCTGGTCCTCAGAGTTGACGCGCGCCCCCGCACTGTCAATAGCCCCGGAAGGCCGGTGTCCGCATTCCGGGCCATGTGGTCGCCGGAGGTGCTGGTCGATAGGTTGGTGGCCATGCCCGACTACCACGATGATCTGCGTCTCGCCCACGTCCTCGCGGACGCCGCCGACGCCGCCACGATGGACCGGTTCAAGGCGCTCGACCTCAAGGTCGAGACCAAGCCGGACATGACGCCGGTGAGCGAGGCCGACAAGGCCGCCGAGGAGCTGATCCGCGGCCATCTCCAGCGGGCACGGCCACGGGACGCGATCCTGGGCGAGGAGTACGGCCTGGAGGGCACGGGTCCGCGCCGCTGGGTGATCGACCCGATCGACGGCACCAAGAACTACGTGCGCGGGGTGCCGGTCTGGGCGACGCTGATCGCGCTGATGGAGGCGGGCGAGGGCGGCTACCGGCCGGTGGTCGGCGTGGTGTCGGCGCCCGCCCTGAACCGGCGCTGGTGGGCGGCGAAGGGGCACGGCGCGTACACCGGCCGCAGTCTGTCGCAGGCGACCCGGCTGAAGGTCTCCAGCGTGTCGAAGCTGGCGGACGCGTCGTTCGCGTACTCCTCGCTGAGCGGGTGGGAGGAGCGCGGCAAGCTGGACGACTTCCTGGATCTGACCCGGGCGTGCTGGCGCACGCGCGCGTACGGCGACTTCTGGCCGTACATGATGGTCGCCGAGGGGTCGGTGGACATCTGCGCCGAGCCGGAGCTGTCGCTGTGGGACATGGCGGCGAACGTGATCGTGGTGCAGGAGGCGGGCGGCGTCTTCACCGGTCTGGACGGCCAGGAGGGCCCGCACAGCGGCAACGCGGCGGCCTCCAACGGCCTGCTCCACGACGAGCTGCTGAACTACGTGGGCACGGCGGACTGAGGCGCCGGGCCGGGCTCACCGCGGCGCGGCCCCGGCGCGGTCGCGCCGCTGGGGCGCGAGAGGGGCGTGGGTCGTACTTTTACGCGCCCCTCAACTGACCTCTACCACCCTCTTGTTGACGCGCATCCCTGATGCGACTCTAGGAGTCCCCCCACTTGTGAACTTGTGAATCCGTTCTCGTTCCCGTACTTCCGTACGGGCCACGGGGGTTCACCAAGGAGGTGGCTCCATCCATGCTCGTCCGTGACGCCATGAGCACGGTGGTCCTCACCATCGGACCCACTCACACCCTCCGCCAGGCGGCCCGGCTGATGGCCGCGCGCCGCGTCGGAGCGGCCGTCGTCCTCGACCCCGACACCAGCGGGCTCGGCATCCTCACCGAGCGCGACATCCTCAACTCCGTGGGCCAGGGCCAGGACCCGGACCGCGAGACCGCGAGCACGCACACCACCACCGACGTCGTGTTCGCGGCGCCGGGCTGGACCCTGGACGAGGCCGCCGACGCGATGTCGCACGGCGGCTTCCGGCACCTGATCGTCCTCGACGGGGACGGCCCGGTCGGCGTGGTCTCGGTCCGGGACATCATCCGCTGCTGGGCCCCGACCCGGCGCCACCCGGCCGAACTGGTCGGCTGAACCGTCCGGCACCCGGGCACGCGCAGAGGGCCGGCCCCCGCGGGGATCCGGCCCTCTGACTGCCTACGACAAGCGATCCAGTGCTGTTCAGCCGCGCAGGGCCTGGACCGCGGCCTCCAGCCGCTTGCCGAAGTCTCCGTCCGCCTTGCGGAAGTTCTCGATGGCGCGCTCGGCGATGTCGTCGCGCGAGACCTTGGCGATGAACCCGGAGAGGTTCTCGATCAGACGGGCCTTCTCGTCCTCGGAGAACATCCGGTACAGGTTCCCCGCCTGGACGAAGTCGTCGTCCTCGGCGTGCAGGGGGGCCGCGTGGTTGCCCGTCGCGTCGGCGACCGGAACCGGCTGCCACAGCGGACGGTCCGTCTGGTGCGGGCCGCCGAAGCTGTTCGGCTCGTAGTTCTTCGCGCCCTTGTGGCGGCCGTCGTACAGGTAGCCGTCGCGGGAGTGGGTGCGCGCCTCGGTGGCGTGCGGGCGGTTCACCGGCAGGTGGTCGGCGTTGATGCCGACGCGGTAGCGGTGCGCGTCGCCGTACGCGAACAGGCGGCCCTGGAGCATCTTGTCCGGCGAGGGGCCGATACCGGGCACGAAGTGCGCCGGGCTGAAGATCGACTGCTCGACCTCGGCGAAGATGTTCTCCGGGTTGCGGTTGAGCTCCAGCTTGCCGATCTCGATCGGCGGGTAGTCCTCGTGCGGCCACACCTTGGTGAGGTCGAACGGGTTGAAGCGGTACGTCGCCGCGTCGGCCGCGGGCATGATCTGCACCTGGACCGTCCAGCTCGGGAACTCGCCGCGCTCGATGGCCTCGCGCAGGTCGCGCTGGTGGCTGTCGGGGTCCTCACCGGCGAGCTTGTTGGCCTCGGCCTGGGTGAGGTTCTTGATGCCCTGGTCGGTCTTGAAGTGGTACTTGACCCAGAAGACCTCGCCCGCCTCGTTGTTCCACTGGTACGTGTGCGAGCCGTACCCGTTCATGTGGCGCAGCGTGGCCGGGATGCCGCGGTCGCCGAAGAGCCAGGTCACCTGGTGCGTCGACTCGGGGCTCAGACCCCAGAAGTCCCAGACGTTGTCGGCCTCCTGGGAGCCCGTGTACGGGTCGCGCTTCTGGGTGTGGATGAAGTCGGGGAACTTGATGGCGTCCCTGATGAAGAAGACGGGCGTGTTGTTCCCGACCAGGTCGTAGTTCCCCTCCTCCGTGTAGAACTTCAGCGCGAAGCCGCGCGGGTCGCGCACGGCGTCGGCCGAGCCGAGGCTGCCGGCCACGGTGGAGAAGCGCAGGAACGTCTCGGTCTGCTTGCCGACCTCGGAGAGGAACTTCGCGCGCGTCCACTGCGTGACGTCGCGGGTCACCGTGAACGTGCCGTACGCGCCCGCACCGCGCGCGTGGACGATGCGCTCCGGGATGCGCTCCCGGTTGAAGTGCGCGAGCTTCTCCAGGAGCAGCTGGTCCTGGACGAGCACCGGACCGCCGACGCCGGCGGTCTCGCTGTTCTGGTTGTCGCCTACCGGCGCCCCGGCCTCCGTGGTGAGCGGTCCCTGCGTCACGTGCGCCTCCTGCCCCGGTGCAAGCACCGGCTCCACTGGAGCGGCTGTTGCCGCGCCCTCATCTGCTGCGAGTCCTGTCCCTTGGCCTGAGCCGTTTCCGATCCTACAATGGACATTGTCTAAGTCAAGTGACCATCCAAAGTCACACCCGTTCGGGATACGCTCCCCCGGCTGTTAGGCTGGCCCTTATGAGTGACCTGCTGGAACGACTTCGCGGACGCGGCTGGCGCATGACCGCCCAGCGGCGTGTCGTGGCCGAGGTCCTCGACGGGGACCACATGCATCTGACGGCGGACGAGGTCCACGCGCGTGCGGTGGCCAAGCTGCCCGAGATCTCCCGCGCGACCGTCTACAACACGCTGGGCGAGATGGTGACGCTGGGTGAGGTCATCGAGGTCTCCACGGACCGCCGCGCCAAGCGCTACGACCCGAACGCGCACCGGCCGCACCAGCACCTGGTCTGCGCGCTGTGCGGCGCGATCCGGGACGTGCACCCCAACGGGAACCCGCTGGCGGACCTCCCCGCGGCGGAGCGTTTCGGCTTCACCGTGTCCGACGTGGAGGTCACGTACCGGGGCGTCTGCCCGGACTGCGCGAAAGCCTGAGACGGGCGGCGGTCACGCTGACCGCGCCTTCCGTCCCGCATGGTTCGTGGGCATGCGTTCCGCAAAGGGCGGAACGGGTGGGCACGAACCGCCCACCGGGCCGCACGCGCATACGAAACAGGGCCCGGATCCATTGGATCCGGGCCCTGAATACTTGGTAGCGGGGACAGGATTTGAACCTGCGACCTCTGGGTTATGAGCCCAGCGAGCTACCGAGCTGCTCCACCCCGCGTCGGTGAACCCAACAGTACGTCACCGCACGGACCAGCGCAAACCCGATCGGCCCACCCCGCGTGCACGCCGGAGCGCACGCCGCTAGGGCCCGGCGTCCTAGGCCGTCAGCTCCTGGTGCAGAGCCTCTCGCAGCCGGGCCGCCCGCTCCGCCACCTCCGCCGGCCCCAGCTCCACGGCCCGGGCGCACCAGCGCTGCCCCTCCGCCAGCTCCCCGCACCGCGCGGCCAGCAGCGCGAGCCGCAGCGCCGCGCGCCCGTGCCCCGCGTTGGCGGCCCGGGTCCACCACAGCGCGGCCTCCCGCTCCCGCCCCTCGCGGGCGAGCAGCAGCCCGAGGTTGAAGGCGCCGTTGCGGCTGCCCGCCTCGGCCGCCTCCCGGTACCAGCGCGCGGCGCCCTCCTGGTCGCCCCGGGCCGCCGCGAGCATGCCGACGCGGACCTGGGCGCGCCGGTGCCCCTGCCCGGCCGCCCGCTCGTACCACTCCTCGCACTCCGTCTTCTCGGCCACCGGCTCGCCGAGCACCGGCGCGCCCGGCGGCGGCTGGCGCGCGTCGAGCACGGTGGCGAGCCGGAACGCCGCCTCCGCGCTGCCGCCGCCCGCCGCGCACCGCAGATGCCGCTCGGCGGCCGCCTCCTCGCCGTCCCTGAGCAGCGCCATGCCGACCTGGAGGGCCGCCTCGGTGTGCCCGGCCGCCGCCGCCCGCTCGTACCACTTCAGGGCGGCGCGGTCGTCGTCGCGGCTGGCGAAGAGGATGCCCAGGTTGAAGGCGGCGTCGACGCTGCCCGCCTCGGCCGCCTTGGAGAACCACGGCTCGGCGCCGGTCGCGTCGCCGGCCTGGAGCAGCAGGACGGCGAGCGCGTTGGCCGCCTCGCGGTGCCCCGCGTACGCGGCGCGCCGGTACCACTGCTCGGCCTGCGCGGTCCGCTCCTGGGCGGCGCAGAGCAGCGCCAGGTTGTACGCCCCGTTGTCGTCCCCGGCGTCCATCGCCGCCCGGTACCAGCGCTCGGCGGTCTGCGGCTCGCCCCGGGCGGCGTGCAGCGCGCCCAGCGCGTTGGCGGCGTTGCCGTCGCCGTCCTGGGCGGCCCGCAGCCACCACACGGCCGCGCTCTCCTCGTCGCCCGCGTCCCGCAGCAGGAACCCGAGCGCGCAGGCCGCCTTGGCCTCGCCGTCCTTGGCCGAGGTCAGATACCAGCGCCCGGCCTCCTTCAGCTCGCCGCGCTTCTCCAGGATCGCGCCGAGGTGCAGCGCGGCCCGCCGGTGGCCGCGCGCGGCGGCCTGGCGGTACCACTGCTCGGCCTCGACGCCGCCGGCCTCGGCGTCCGCCTCGGCCTCGACAGCGATGTCAGGATCCCCGCTGTCCCGCTCGGCGCGCTGGTCGATCAGCCGGGCGAGGCGGTACGCGGCCTCCCGGTGGCCTTGCTCGGCGGCGGCGCGCAGCCAGCGCTCGGCGCCCACGTCGCTGCGGTGTTCCAGCAGGTCCGCCAGGGCGTACGCCCCCAGCGCGTGGCCCTGCTCGGCGGACTGGCGCAGCCAGTACTCGGCCGCCGGCTCGTCGCCGCGCTCGCGGTAGTGGCGGCCCAGCGCGTGCGCCGCGGCGGCGGAGCCCGCGACGGCGGCGATGCGCCACCACCCGGCCGCCTCGTCCGCGTATCCGCGCTGGTGCAGCAGCACGCCCAGGTTGTTGGCCGCGGCACGGTCGCCCTCGGCGGTGGCGCCGCGCAGATAGGGCTCGGCGCTGTCGAGGTCGCCGCGGCGCAGCAGCAGGGATCCGAGAACGCTCATGGACGCGGCGTCGCCGCTGTCGGCAGCACGCCGGTGCCGTGCCTCGGTCTCGGCATCGGCGGCGTCATCGGAGCGCATCCGCGCAAACCGCCCTGTCTCCAACAGAGTTGCCCTGTCCCCCATAAATACCATCGTCGCACCACCCGCAACCGCCGTACACCTGGTATACCGCAGCCTGTGAGGTCACTACAGCGTTTTGTCGACATGCCCACAGAGAGATAAGCCAAACGCAGCAGAGGCACATCCGGACACGCAAATCGACGAGGGCCCGGATCCTGATGGATCCGGGCCCTCGTCCGTGAGTAGCGGGGACAGGATTTGAACCTGCGACCTCTGGGTTATGAGCCCAGCGAGCTACCGAGCTGCTCCACCCCGCGTCGGTGAATACAACGTATCACGACGCGGAACGGAGCCTTGACCGGTTTACCCGCCGCTGCCCGACCCCCCGGTCGACCCCTTGGCCTTGGCCTCGGCGTCGGCGGCCCGCTGGAGCGCCGCCTGGAGCTCCTGCTGGGCCTTGCCGTACGCCGCGAAGTCGCCCTTCTGCAGCGCCTTCTGGCCGTCGTCCCAGGCCTTCTGGGCGTCCTTGATGGCCTGTTCCACCGTGGCGTTCGTCCCGGTGGACGGCGGCTTGGTGGTGTCCGTCGGCGGTTTGGTCGCGGGCGGCGGCTCGGAGCCGTCCACCCCGAACACCGCGTTCAGCGCCTGGGCCAGGGTGTCCTTGAAGACGGTCTTGTCCCCGTAGGAGACGCCGACCTTCTTCAGGAGCGGGTAGTTGGCGGAGCCACCGCGCGCGTACACCGGCTCGATGTACAGGAACCCGCCGCCCAGCGGCACGGTCAGCAGATTGCCGTAGTCGATCTCGGAGTCGCTGCCGCGCAGGTTCCGTACGAACTCGGCGACCTCGGGCAGACCGTTCAGCTTGCTCTGCACCTGTTGCGGGCCCTGGACGTTGTCCGTGACCCTGAGCAGTCTGATCTTGCCGAAGTCCTTGCTGGCCGCGTCCGCGTCGATCGCCATGAACCCGCCGAGGTTGGGCCGTCCGTTCGGCGTGAACGTCGTGGTCAGGGAGAACTTCTTCCCCTGGTCCTCGGCGCCCGGCATCTTCATCGACAGGTAGTACGGCGGAACCGCCACCCCGTCCTTGTTGGTCGGGTCGTCCGGCACCTGCCAGGCGTCGCTGCCGCTGTAGAACTGCGCGGGGTTGGTGACGTGGTAGCGGGTGAGCAGCTCGCGCTGGACCTTGAACATGTCCTGCGGGTACCGCAGGTGGGCCATCAGCTCCGGGGAGATGTCGGTCTTCGGCTTCACCGTGCCCGGGAACGCCTTCATCCAGGTCTTCAGGACCGGGTCCTTGGTGTCCCACTGGTACAGCGTGACCGTGCCGTCGTACGCGTCGACGGTGGCCTTCACCGAGTTGCGGATGTAGTTGACCTGGTTCTGCTGGGCCACCACCGCGCGCTGGCGGGTGGTCAGCGAGTCCGCCGTCGTCTCACCGAGCGTCGTACGCGAAGCGTAGGGATAGCCGTTGGTCGTGGTGTACGCGTCGACGACCCACTGGATCCGCTTGCCGATCTTGGCCGGGTACGGGTCGCCGTCGATGGTCAGCCACGGGGCGACCGCCTCCACGCGCTGCTTCGGGGTGCGGTTGTAGAGGATCTTCGAGCCCTCGCCGATCGCCCCCGAGTACAGGATCTGCGGCTCGCTGAAGGCCACCGCGTACGCGGCGCGGTTGAAGGGGTTGGAGAGGCTGACGCCGCCCTTGCCCTTGAAGCTCGTCGTCTCCTGGCCCTTGCCCTCGGCCTCGTAGTCGAGCTCCTTCTGCGGACCGCCGACGATCGAGTACTGCTCGGTCTTCTCGCCGTAGTAGATCCGCTGCTCGTACTCACCGAGCTGGCCCTTGGTCGGCAGACCGGACTCGGTGAAGTCCGGGGAGCCGGTGGAGTCCACGCTGGTGCCCTTGGCCGCGATCACTCCGTAGCCGTGGGTGTAGGTGAAGTGGTCGTTGATCCAGTTGCGCTTGTCGATGCCGTTGAGGTTCAGCTCACGCAGACCGACGACCGTGTCCTGCTCCTTGCCGTCCTTGTCCGTGTAGCGGTCCACGTCCAGCGGTACGGCGAACTGGTAGTACTTGCGCTCCTGCTGGAGCTGCTGGAAGGCGGGGGTGACGACGTTGGGGTCGATCAGCCGGTAGCTGGCCGCCGTGTCGGCGTCCGCGCGCAGCTTGGCGTTGTCCTCCGCCGCGGTCGTCCCCTTGTAGTCCTTCACCTCGGTGGCGTCGATGCCGTACGCCTTGCGTGTGGCGTCGATGTTCTTCTGGATGTACGGCGCTTCCTTGGCCTGCTCGTTCGGCTGGACCTGGAACTTCTGGACGATCGCCGGGTAGAGCCCGCCGATCAGGATCGCCGACAGGACCATCAGGCCGAAGCCGATCACCGGGAGCTGCCAGGTGCGGC
Organism: Streptomyces sp. TLI_146; assembly: GCF_002846415.1. NCBI lineage: Bacteria > Bacillati > Actinomycetota > Actinomycetes > Kitasatosporales > Streptomycetaceae > Streptomyces > Streptomyces sp. TLI_146. Next base: position 5,886,926 of record NZ_PJMX01000001.1, on the reverse strand, counting down.
GCCACAGCGTCGCGAAGAAGAGCACCGCGCAGATGACGGCGATGCAGAAGAGGATCGTCTTCGCCGGCAGATAGGCGTTGGCGTCCACGTACCGCAGGCCGGTCCAGTTGCTGCTGGCCTTGAAGTCGCTGGACTTCACCGCCAGCCCGTACCGGTCCAGCCAGTACGCCACGGCCTTCAGGGCGACGAAGACGCCGAGCAGCACCGACAGATGGCCGGTGGCCGCGCCGGTGGCGCGCGCGCCGGGGCTGGTGATCCGCAGCCCGCCGTACAGGTAGTGCGTCAGGGCGGCGGCGATCAGGGACAGCACGGTGGCCGCGAAGCCGAAGCCGACCAGGAACCGGTACCAGGGCAGGTCGAAGGCGTAGAAGGACACGTCCAGGTGGAACTGGGGGTCCTTCTGCCCGAACGGCACGCCGTTGACCCACAGCAGCCAGGTGCGCCACTGCCCGGAGGCGGAGGCGCCGGCGATCAGGCCGACGAGCGCGGTGATGCCCAGGAGCAGCCACTTCTTGAACGGGGCGATGCCCATCCGGTAGCGGTCCAGGCTCTGCTGCTCCAGCGACATCGCGCTGAGCGGCGGCCGCAGGCGGTGCGCCAGCCAGATGTTCAGGCCGACGGCCACGGCCATCAGGAGACCGAAGACCGAGAACAAACCGATCTTGGTCCACAGGGTGGTGGTGAAGACGGACGAATAGTGCACCGAGCGGTACCAGAGCCAGTCCGTCCAGAACCCGGCGAACATGACGAACACCATGGCCAGCACGGCCAGGATGCCCAGTGTCATGAGCAGGGTCCGGACCCGGCGGGACGGCCGGCCGACTCTGATCCGTGGCCCGGACGGGCCTCCGCCGCGGTCCGGCATCTGGAAAGCCAAGGTGCGCACCTCGAAGTTCGCTGTCGATTGAGCAGGCCCCGCGATCGTAGGGCCCACTCATGCAACTTACTGAGGCTTTACTCAGTTCCCGATCCCGGGGTGAAAGAGGGCAGGATGTTGTTCATGTCCAACGTTTCCCCCTCCGGCCCCCGATGGCCGCGAGCCCCCTCACCCGCGCAGTGCTGGAAATCGACGAGTACGCGTCCGGCCTCGGCTGGGACCAGCCGGCCCGCCTGTTCGCCCTCGTCGACACCGCCAAGCTCCGCAGCCAGGAGCCAGGGCTCGCCGCCCAGCTCGGCCTCGACCAGGGCGACGCGGCCGCCCCGCTGACCCCCATCGAGCAGGACGAGATCCCGGCCGGCCAGGCCCTCGACCAGTTCCTGGGCACCATCGCCTGGCCCGACGCGGTGGTCGGCTGCGCGCTGACCGTGGAGCGCCTGATGCTTCCGCCGTCGGCCGAGACGTCCGTGCCCGAGGGCCTGAACGACAAGCAGCTGGCGAAGTGGGTGGCCAAGCACCCGGACCGCCAGGAGGTCCGGATGACCGTGGCGGTGCTGCGCGACGGCGCCCGCGAGTCGGCGGTACGGCTGCGCGAGAAGGACTCGCCGACCGAGGTGCTCACCGGCGCCGGCCTGGTCCCGGGCCTCGCCGAGGCGCTGGCCGCGACGTTCGCCGAGTAACGCGCGTCACCGGCGCCACGGGTCGGGTGCGCCTGCGCGCGCGTGAGGTGGGACACGTTCACGCGCGCGTGGCGCGGCCGGCCCGTTACTTCGCCGAGCAGCTCGGCAGACCTGCCGTGTCGCCCTTGCGGATCTTCTCCAGCGCCTTGGTCGCGTCGTCGATGGTGGAGACCTTCACCAGGGTCAGCCCGCCGGGCGTGTCCGAGGCGGCCGCCGCGCAGTTCTCGGCGGGCGTCAGGAAGTAGCGGGCGCCCGCGCCGCGCGCGCCGATCAGCTTCATCTCGATGCCGCCGATCGGGCCGACCTTGCCCGCGTCGTCGATCGTCCCCGTACCGGCGATGAACTTGCCGCCGGTCAGATCGCCGGGGGTGAGCTTGTCGACGATGCCGAGGGCGAACATCAGCCCCGCGCTCGGGCCGCCGACGTCGGCGAGCTTGATGTCGATGGAGAACGGGAAGGTGTGGTCGGTCCCGGCCTGGATCCCCACGATCGCCCGGTCGCCGTCCTTGGCCTTCTCCGTGGTGATCGTGACGTTCTCGCCGCCCTCGGGCTCCTTGCCCGCCTTCTCCGCGGCGGCCGCCTCCTTGGCGGGGACGACGGCGAAGACCACGTTCTGGCCCGGGCGGTGCTTGGTGACCAGCTTCGCCACGTCGCCCGGCTCCTTGACGGGCGAGCCGTCGACGGACTTGATCACATCGCCCGCGTGCAGCTTGTTCTCGGCCGGGCTGCCCTTGACCACGGACGCCACGACGACCCGGGACTTCACCGGGATCTTCAGCTCGTTGAGCGCGGCGACCTTGGCGCTCTCCTGGGACTGGCTGAACTCCTCGGCGTTCTCCTGCGAGGACTGCTCCTCGGTCTTGCCGTCCGGGTAGAGCGTGTCGTGCGGCACGACCTTGTTGTCATGAGCCAGCCAGCCGTAGACGGCCTCGACCAGGTTCATGTTGTAGTCCGCACCGGTGACCCTGACCGTCGTCATGTTGAGGTGACCGGTCGTCGGGTAGGTCTTGTGCCCGGAGATCTGCAGCACGGGCTCGCCACGCGCCTCGCCGAGGGTGTTCACCGTGGGGCCGGGCGACATCTCCGAGTACGGCACTTTGATGAGGACGCCTGCGCAGAGCAGCGCGATCAGGATCAAGGTGGAGGCGAGCATCGTCGCGGTGCGGCGTGGCATGGAACGACAGTACGGGACGTGCCTGTCAGTGCACCGCCGGGGCCGGTCCGTACGGGGAGGGTCGCCGGCCGCGTACGAGAAGGGGCGCGAGGAGCGCGCCGGAGGGGGTCAGGCGGGCTCGGTTCCGGCTTGGGACTTCTCCATCGCCTCTCGGAACCGGCTGTAGCCGGCGAGCTCCGCGACGTCGCCGGTCGTGCGATTGCGGGCGGCCCAGCTCGCCCATATCGCCGCGCCGACAGCAGCGAAAAGCGGAATCAGCAGCCACGTGAGTGCAGCCATTCCGTCCTCCCGTCCCCAAATGAGCGACCACCACTGACAGATCAGCAGATTAACCATCTGCTAGATCAACGCTCGGGGCAGGGGTGCGGTTACGCAAATCGGGGCGGATCCCCCCGACAGGGTTTCAGACACCCTGGCGGGGCGGCCCGTTCACCCGTTGGAGGCACCCGGGAGGATCAGCAGGCGCCGACCCACTCGTCCGTACCGTCCGAGAACCGCTGGTGCTTCCAGATCGGGACCTCGTGTTTCAGGTCGTCGATCAGCTTGCGGCACGCCGCGAACGCCTCGCCGCGGTGCGCGCAGGAGACCGCCACGACGACCGCCAGATCGCCCACGGCCAGTTCGCCCACCCGGTGGACGGCCGCCAGCGCGCGGACCGGGAACTCGGCGACGACCTTGTCGGCCACTCGGCGCATCTCCGCCTCGGCCGTCGGATGGCACGAGTACCCGAGCGCGGCCACGTCGGCGCCGCCGTCGTGATCGCGCACGGTGCCGACGAAGAGCGCGGTGCCGCCCGCCGAGGGGTCTCCCACGGCGCGGAACACCTCGTCCAGGGAGAGCGGGGTGTCACGGATCTCCAGCAGCCGGATCGGGTCGTCCGCCGCCTGCTCGCCGGGGTGGCCGGGGTGCGTCTGTGCCATGGCCCCATCGTGCCGTACCGCACTGACATCGCGGTATAGCTCTTTCACCCGGTCGCCGGCACCCTCCGTAGGAGGGTCCTACAGGCCCCGGCGCTTGCGGGCCCTGCGGACCACCGCGGCCGCGCCCAACAGGGCGACCGTCGCTCCGGCGGCACCGGCGGCGGTGGCGTCCTTGCGGCCCAGCCGGCGCCCCGCCACGGTGTGTCGTCCCGCGGCCTCCTCCAGGAGCTCCGCGAGGACCTCCTCGTTGGTCCACTGCGGCCGCCAGCCCGCGTCGTGCAGCCGCCCGACGCTGACCACCCAGGGGTGCATCGTGTACGCCAGGTCGCCCGCCGGGGAGGGGGTGAGCCCGATCCGGTGCAGCCGGGCCGCCGCGCCCAGCGCGACCGCCGAGGGCAGCTCCATCCGGCGGATGCCGCTGAGCTCCTCGACCTCCTCCTGTTCGAGCCACCCGTCGCAGCCGACCGCGAACTCGCCGTCGACCTTCTCCAGAGCCGCGTACTCCAGCGCGCTGCACAGGTCGTCGACGTGGCAGAACTGCCAGGTCGGACGGGATCCGGCGACCACCAGGAGGCGCGGCGACTCGAAGTACCGGGTGAGCGCGGTGTCAGTACCGCCGACCAGGACGGCGGGCCTTACCACCGTGACGTTGAGGCCAGGGTGGGCGCGCGGGGCGCGCCGGCCCAGGCGCTCGATCTCCAGGAGGTCGCCGACGCCGGTCGCCTCGGCCGTGGCCCGCAGCTCGGCGTCCTCGGAGAGCGGGATGTCGTTGTCGGGCAGCGCGCCGTAGACCATGGCCGAGGTGCACAGCACGACCCGGTGGACCCCGGCCGCCGCGGCCGCGGTCAGCACGGTCTGCGTACCGCGTACGTTGTACGCCGTACGGGCGGCCGCGTCCGTCTCCAGGTCGAGGTCGAGCGCCAGGTGGACGACGACGTCGGCGCCGCGCAGCTTCTCGGCGATCGCCGGGTCGCGTACGTCCAGGATGTGCCAGGTGGCCTCGGACACCTCGCCCCGGCGCTCGTCGATGGCGATGACCTGTTTGATCTCTTCGGATGCGGCGAGCCGCGCGGTGAGCAGCGCGCCGATTCCGGCCGCGGCACCGGTGACCGCGACGACGGGCCCCCGCGCGGCTGAGGGGGAAGGGTTTCGCGCTGCGCGAACCTGCGGATCTGGGGAACTCACCGGGCGTCTCCAGCGGTTGTCTTCAGTACGTACACGAATGACGCGTACGGACCAGGTGACGTCCATCCTGCCGCAGGCCAGGAGTCGACGGAGCACCGAGCCCTTATCCGGCCCGGATGTCTACGCTGGTGGTGTTGGTGCGCAGTCGCCGTCGGCAGGAGCCGGCGGCCCTAGGGACCGAGGAAACCCGTGAGTGACAACCCATTCGGATTCGGCCTTCCGCCGGAGGAGCCGGAGAACGGCGACGAGGGCAAGGAGAAGGGCAAGGGCAACCAGGGCGGCCCGGCGAATCCGTTCGGGTTCGGCGGCGGGGCCGGTGGCGCGGACAATCCGTTCGCGGCGATGTTCGGTTCGCTGAACCCGAACGACCTGGGAGCGGCCTTCCAGCAGCTCGGCCAGATGCTCAGCTACGAGGGCGGTCCCGTGAACTGGGACATGGCCAAGCAGATCGCGCGCCAGACGGTGGCCCAGGGCACCGCCGACGGCACCAAGGACGAGAGCGTCGGCCCGGCCGAGCGCGCCGCCGTCGAGGAGGCCGTCCGCCTGGCCGACCTGTGGCTGGACGGGGTGACGTCGCTGCCCTCGGGCGCGTCGACGGCCGTGGCGTGGAGCCGCGCGGAGTGGGTCGAGGCGACCCAGCCGGCCTGGAAGGAGCTCGTCGACCCGGTCGCCGAGCGGGTCGGCGCGGCCATGGGCGGCGTGCTGCCCGAGGAGATGCAGGCCATGGCGGGCCCGCTGATCGGCATGATGCGCTCGATGGGGGGCGCCATGTTCGGCCAGCAGATCGGGCAGGCGGTGGGCGTCCTCGCGGGTGAGGTCGTCGGCTCGACCGACATCGGCCTGCCGCTCGGCCCGGCCGGCAAGGCCGCGCTGCTGCCGCTGAACATCGAGGCACTCGGCAAGGACCTGGGCGTCCCGAAGGACGAGGTGAGGCTCTACCTGGCCCTGCGCGAGGCGGCCCACCAGCGCCTCTTCGCCCATGTGCCGTGGCTGCGCTCGCACCTGTTCGGTGCGGTCGAGGGCTACGCGCGCGGGATCAAGGTCGACACGGCGAAGCTGGAGGACGCGGTCGGCCAGCTCGACGTGTCCAACCCCGAGCAGCTTCAGGAAGCCCTTCAGCAGGGCATGTTCCAGCCGGAGGACACCCCGGAGCAGAAGGCCGCGCTGGCCCGTCTGGAGACGGCCCTGGCGCTGGTCGAGGGCTGGGTGGACGCGGTGGTCCACGAGGCCGCCAAGCCGCGCCTCACCTCGGCCGACGCGCTGCGTGAGACGCTGCGCAGGCGCCGGGCGAGCGGTGGTCCCGCCGAGCAGACCTTCGCCACCCTGATCGGTCTCCAGCTGCGTCCGCGCCGGCTGCGGGACGCCTCGCGCCTGTGGGCCTCGCTCACGGACGCGCGCGGGGTCGACGGCCGCGACGGCCTGTGGGAGCACCCGGACATGCTGCCGACCGCCTCCGACCTCGACGACCCGGACGGCTTTGTCCACCACGAGCAGCTGGACTTCTCGGAGCTCGACAAGATGCTCGGCGAGGCGGCTTCCGGCAAGGACGAGCCCAAGGACAAGCCCCAGAACAGCGGCGACGACAAGGACGACGACAGCAAGTGAGCCTGTACGAAGACGCGGTCCTCGTCCTGAAGGCGTACGAGGACCAGCCCGAGCTGCGCCGGACCTACCTCGACCATCTGTCGGCGCACCCGGACGGGATGTGGAAGGCCTGCCAGGCCGGCCATCTCACGGCGAGCGCGCTGGTCATCGCCCCGGGGCGCGGCCAGGTGCTGCTGACGCTGCACCGCAAGCTGAACATGTGGCTGCAGATGGGCGGCCACTGCGAGCCCCAGGACGTCTCGCTGACGGCCGCCGCCCTGCGCGAGGCCACCGAGGAGTCCGGTGTGTCCGGTCTCACCCTGCTGCCGGGCGGGCCCGTCCGGCTCGACCGGCACCCGATCCCCTCGCCCTGCAACTGGCACCTGGACGTCCAGTACGCGGCGCTGGCCCCGGCCGGAGCGGTCGAGGCGATCAGCGACGAGTCGCTGGACCTGCGCTGGTTCGGCTACGACGAGGTGGCCGAGGTCGCCGACGACTCGGTGGTGCGGCTGATGGAGGCCGCGCGGGCCCGTCTGTGACGGGCCGACGGACTGACGGGCCGTAACAGGCCGACGGGTAAGGGGCGGTCGCCAATGGCGACCGCCCCTTACCGATGACCGCTCACCGACGCCCGGTCAGCTCCAGGCGTTGCCCTGGTTCTGGGCGTGGGCGCCCTGCTGGCCCATGCCGTACTGGGCCCGCAGGCCCTGGCCGATCACCGCGCTCTGCGGCGGCAGCACCTCGCTGGGCTGGACGAGCGCGAAGCCCTGTCCGAGGAAGCTGAGCTCCCAGCCCTCGCCCGTGTTGCCGCGGCGCCGCCACACGCCCGTGGAGTGCGTCTGCGCCTGCATCTGCACCCTGAGCGAGGTGGACCAGGCCACGATCGCGTCGGCGTCGGCGTTGACGTACTTGTCCGGGGTGACCTGGAGCATCAGCGGCTGGCCGGAGGTCATGAGGACGACCTTGCCGGTGCCGGTGATGTTGAGCTGGAACTTGCCGGTGCCGGAGATGCCGTACTGGCTGTCCACGGCGATGACCTCGTAGTGCAGCGAGGAGTCCATGGCCAGCACATAGCCGCTGTCCACGGTCAGGCCGTCCCGGTCCACGTCCACTACGTGGACGTACTGCGCGAGGTTGGCGAGGTAGACGGTGCCCTGGCCGGAGACGCGCATCAGGTCCAGGCCCTCGCCGGTGTGGGCGCGGGCGCGCTGGTGGCCGTTCGACTGGTACTCGCCGTCGAACTCCATCAGCCCCTGGTAGGCGACCATCGAGCCCTTGCGGGCGAGGATGTCGTCGTGGCCGGTGAGCACCACCCGCAGCATCTGGGAGTTCTGCGCGCTGTAGCGCTCCTGGGACTGCTGCTCGGTGTAGCTGAAAAGCGGGCTCTGCATGGTGTTCTCGCTCCCCTCAGCCCCGGGCCCGCAGGCGGTCGGTGCTGTCCTCACTCGGCTGTACGACGACGATCCCCTGGCCCGAGAAGGCCATCTGGTAGGCCTCTCCGCTGCCCCGGCCGATCAGCGAGGACGCCTTGAAGCTGCGCTTGCCCTTCACCTTGAGGTTCGGGGACCAGGCCACCAGGGCGTCCGGGTCGACGTACGTCTCGTCCTCGCCGCTTCCGCAGTCGACGACGACCGGGGTGCCGCGCGAGGTCAGGGCGACCCAGCCGGTGCCGGAGATCTTCACGTTGAACAGGCCCTGGCCCGCGAACTTGGCGAGGCCCTTGACCCGCTCGACGCCCCACTGGAGGCTCGCGTCGAAGGCCAGCACATTGGTGCCGTTGACGGACAGCGCGTCGTTGTTGAGCTGGACGACGACCACATTGGCGCCGTAGTCGGCGAGGTAGAGCAGTCCGTCGCCGGTGCACTTCATCAGCGGGGCGCCCTCACCGGTGATCCAGTCACGGGCGATCTGGCGCACGGCCGGCGGGTTCGGCTCGTACTGGATGAAGCCTTCGTAGGCGACCATCGAGCCCACGCGCGCGAAGAGGTCCTGTCCGGTGGTCATGGCCACCTTGAGCATGGCGCTGCCGTGGTTCTCCATCCGGGCCGCGACGGGGGTGGGGGCATAGCCCGCGAGCTGCTGGTTCATTGTCCGGGCTCCCTCAGACCTCGTACGGCTGGACGACGATGAAGTTCCCGGGCGCGCCGCGGAACTGCAGGTTGACGGACTCGCCGCTGTGGCCGGGGTAGGCGTTGCGGCGCAGCCGGACCTGGCTGGAGACGATCACCTGCGAGGCGGCCGACCAGGCCACGATCGCGTCGCTGTCGGCGAACGTGGTCGGGGTGACCGGCAGGACCACCGGGGTGCCGTGGGTCATCACCACGAGCGTGCCGGTGCCCTGGAACTGCATGGTGAACAGCGCCCCGCCGGGGATCCCGTGGCCCTCGATGCGGCGGACCTCGTACTGGAGGGACTCGTCGAACGCCAGGACGTGCTCGGCGGAGACGCAGATGCCGTCGCCCTGGAGCTCGATGGGGTGCAGATGGGCGCTGTTCTCGGCGAGGAAGACCTGGCCGCGGCCGCTGCAGCGCATCAGCTGCATCTCCTGGCCGGTGGCGTTGCCGACGATCCGCCCGGCGAATCCGGCGCCCTTGTAGCCGAAGTCGACCTTGCCCTGGTACATCACCATGCTGCCCTGGCGGGCCAGCACCGGGGAGCCCCCGGCGCCGAGGTCGACCCGGACGAGCTGCTTGTTCTGCGGTGTCCAGCGCTGTCCGGTGGGCAGCTCCTTGTACTGCTGGATGGCACCCGCGAGGCCGCCGCCGGGCTGCGGCATCCCTTGCGGGACACCGGGCTGCTGACCGTACGGGGCGGGCTGTCCGTAAGGAGCCGGCTGACCGTAGGGCGCGGGCTGCCCGTACGGGGCGGGCGCGCCGGGCGGCGGGGCCTGGCCGGGGTACTGGCCAGGGACCTGGCCGTACGAGGGCTGCTGCGGCGGCTGTCCGTACGGGGCCGGAGCGGCCGGGGGCGGGACGGTGCCCGGCGGCAGGGTCATGGGCGCGGCGATGGTGGGCGCCGCGTGGATCTGCGGGCTGGGCGCGGGAGCCGGGGGCGGCGTGGATCCCGGCGGCGGCGGTGCGTAGTGCTGCGCGGGAGCCGGGGCGGGCGCGGGCGTGCCGAACTGCGGGGCCGGCTGCGGGGGCTGGGGCTGCTGCGGCGCGGCCGGGGCGCCGAACTGGGGCGCGGGGCCGGTCTGGGCGGGCGGTGCGAAGCCCGGGGCGGCGCCCTGCGGCTGCTGCGGCGCCGCGGGCTCCTCCTCGGCGACCTCGCCGCCGAAGTTCTTCAGCAGCGCCTCCAGGCCGCCGTCGAAGCCCTGGCCGACGGCCGCGAAGCGCCAGACGTCCTTGAGGTAGAAGTCGCCCAGCATCACCGCGCGCTCGGTGCTGAACTCGGCGCCCGTGAACGCGTATCTGACGACCTCTTCGCCGCCGGCCACGACTCTGATGTAGCCGGGGCCGATCTGCGACATCTGGCCGGCGCCGTCGAGCGCCGCGGTGAACGACAGCTTGTGGACGTGGGCCGGGAGGCGGTCCAGGGTGACCCGGAACGACTCGGTGTCACCGGCCTGGGCACCCAGGAGCTGAATCGACTCCTCGGGCGACTTGGGCTGGTTGAAGAAGATGAAATACCGGTCGTCGGACAGCTGCTCATTCGCGTCGAGACCGAAGCAGCTGATGTCGAAGGACAGCCCGGGGGCGCCGATCTGCACGCCTACATACAGATCGGTCCCCGCTGTCAGGTCACTGATCTTGGCCTTGTGGCCGCGCTGGAATTCCCTGGCCATGCGTAACGACCGTCCCCCATCCCGAGTGTGATTGGTCGCGCCAGGCTAACGGCTGGCCACGACAATCGGCCAAGCCGGTACGCATTCGGTACACGATCGCCGAGATCACTCTCCGCGTGCGGCGGGCAGATGGGGCAGCCGGTCGGCCGCCACCACCCCTTCGAGGTATCCACGCGCGCGTTCCGTACGGGGGTAGGCCTCGAGCAGCCGCCAGAAGCGCGGCCCGTGGCCCGGCACCAGAAGGTGGGCCAGCTCGTGGACGAGCACATAGTCGACGACGTACTCGGGCATGCCCTGGAGCCGGTGCGAGAGGCGGATGCTGCCCTCGGCGGGGGTGCACGAGCCCCAGCGGGTGTTCTGGTTGGTCACCCAGCGCACCGAGGCGGGACGCGCACGACCCTCGAAATACAGGTCGGACAACCGCTCCGCGCGCTCGGTCAGTTCCGCGTCGCCCAGCATCCGCTTGCTCTCCTGGGCGGCGAGCTTGTCGAGCATCACGTTCACCCAGCGCTGCTCCTCGGCCTCGGACATCCGGGCCGGGATCAGCACGATGGTGCGGTCGCCCTCGCGGTACGCGGAGACCGTCCTGCTGCGCCGGGCGCTCCTGCGCACCTCGACCGCGCTCGTCGCATGACCGCGGGGCGGCGGACTTGTCGGACTGCGGGGCGGGCTTCCGGCACTCTGCAGTGGGTCGGCGGGCACGCCCCGACGTTACCCGCTGTCAGTGGGGGAAGTCCCGCCTCCGGGACGGTTCACCCATGATCCATTCAGGCCGTGCACCATTTGAACGACTAATGCCGCCGCCTGTGGACAACTTTCCGCACGACTTCGCCGCACCCGGCATTCTGACAACGGGATCGCACAACGGGGGTGGAAATGCATCCGATGCTGAAACCGGCACTGCGCCGGGCATGGCGGGACCGGCAGACCGTGCAGTTCGGGGTGACACCGGCACGGGCGGTGGTGCTCTCGCCGGTGGACACGGCGACCGGGAGCTTCCTGGAGCTCCTGGACGGCACCCGCGGCCTGCCGCTGCTGTACGAGGAGGCCAGGGCCCTGGACCTGTCGCCCGGCCAAGTCGACGCGCTGGTGGAGCGGTTGACCGCGGCCGGGGTGGTCGACGACCCGACGGCCGGCGGCCCGGCGACGCAGGCGACGCGCGGGCGGACCGAGGCGTTCGACCGGACCAGATCCGACCTGGCCTCGCTCTCCCTGGTCGATCCCGAACCGGGCGGCGGGGCGCGCCGGTTGGCGGCCCGCCGGTCCCTGCGGGTACAGGTGCGGGGCGCGGGGCGGGTGGGGGCGACGATCGCCTCGGTCCTGGCCGCGTCGGGAGTGGGACGCGTGGAGGTGCTGGACGGCGGGACGGTGCAGCCGTGGGACGTGGCGCCCGGCGGACTGCCCGAGCACACAGTCGGCGAGCGCCGGGTCCCGGCCGCCCAGCAGCTCGTGCGGGGCGCGGCGCCGAGCCGTCCGCCGCGGTCCGGCGAGAGCGACGGGCAGGCCGGGCTGGCACTGATCGTGGTGGCCCCCAGGGACGGCCTCGATGTGTACGCACCGGATCCGGTCACCGGCGGCGAGTGGGTGGCGGCCGGCATCCCCCACCTCTACGCGGGAGTCGTGGAGACGACCGGGCTCGTGGGGCCACTGGTCCTGCCCGGGGGCACCGGGTGCGCGGGCTGTCTGGCGCTGGAGCGGGCAGAGCGCGACCCCGGCTGGCCCCGGATGCTGGCGCAGTGGCGCTCGGGCCGCCGCCAGGGCGCCGTACCGGCCTGTGATCTCGCGCTCGCCACCGCCGTGGCGGGGCTGGCCGCGGCCCACGCCCTGGCCTTCCTGGACGGCGACCTCCCGGCGAGCACGGGCACACGGTGGGAGGCCTCGCTGCCCCTGCTCGGCTGGCGGCCGCGGCGCCTCGGCGCCCGGCTCGACTGTCCCTGCGGCGCTGGTGGGAACAGTGAAGGGGAGGACACCTCGGGGGACGTACGGCCTCAGGACACAATGGCCCCGGTAACCGCTGTCAACGACGCACTGCCGCGAGGCGCGCGGCACCGCCGGCTGGGAATTGGAGGGGCGCATGTCTGATCTTCCCCGGAAGGCGGTCACCCGGACCGCCAAGTTGGCCGCGCTGCCCCTGGGCTTCGCCGGGCGTGCCACGTGGGGCCTGGGCAAGCGGATCGGAGGCAAGTCCGCGGAGATAGTCGGCCGCGAGCTCCAGCAGCGCACCGCCGAGCAGCTCTTCAAGGTCCTGGGCGAACTCAAGGGCGGAGCGATGAAGTTCGGGCAGGCCATGTCCGTCTTCGAGTCGGCGCTGCCCGAGGAGGTCGCCGGTCCCTACCGGGCCGCACTGACCAAGTTGCAGGAAGCGGCACCGCCCATGCCGACCCGTACCGTCCACGCGGTGCTCGCGGAGCGGCTCGGCGACCAGTGGCGCGACCTCTTCCTGGAGTTCGACGAGAAGCCCGCCGCGGCCGCCTCGATCGGGCAGGTGCACCGGGCGGTCTGGCACGACGGGCGCGAAGTCGCGGTCAAGGTGCAGTACCCGGGCGCCGGGGAGGCGCTGCTCTCCGACCTGACCCAGCTGAGCCGGTTCGCCCGGCTGCTTGGGCCGCTGATCCCGGGCATGGACATCAAACCGCTCATCTCGGAGCTGCGCGACCGGGTCTCGGAGGAACTGGACTACGAGCTGGAGGCATCTGCCCAGCGGCAGCACGCGGCGGAGTTCGCGGACGATCCGGACGTGGTGGTCCCTGATGTGGTGCACCAGCGCGACCAGGTCCTGGTGACCGAGTGGATCGACGGGACCCCGCTGTCCGAAGTGATCGCCGACGGCACGGAGGAGGAGCGCGACCGGGCGGGCCAGCTCCTCGCGAGGTTCCTCTTCTCCGGCCCGGCCCGCACCGGACTGCTGCACGCGGACCCGCATCCGGGCAACTTCCGGCTGCTGCCACCGGAGAAGGAAGGCGGCGCGCGGCGGCTGGGCGTGCTGGACTTCGGGACGGTGGACCGGCTGCCGGGCGGCCTGCCCCGGACGATCGGCGACTCACTGCGGATGACGCTCGAAGGCGACGCCGAGGCGGTCTACGCGCTGCTGTGCGAGGAGGGCTTCGTGAAGGAGTCCATAGACCTCGACCCGGACGCGGTCCTGGATTATCTGCTGCCGATCATCGAGCCCGCCCAGGCGGACGAGTTCACCTTCACCCGGGCCTGGATGCGCGGGCAGGCCGCCCGGATCGCCGACCCGCGCTCCCCCGCGCACCAGTTGGGCAAGCAGCTGAACCTGCCGCCCGCGTATCTGCTGATACACCGGGTGACGCTCTCCACCATCGGAGTGCTGTGCCAGTTGGACGCGACGGTCCGGCTGCGGGACGAGCTGGAGCAGTGGGTGCCCGGGTTCCTCTCCGCCGCCGAGGAGGAGGAGCTGGGTGAGCTGGAGAACCTGACGGTCCTGGGAGCCGGGGAGCCGAACGAGGAGGAGGACGAACAGCCCGCCGGGGCGTGAGGCCGGGCGGCCTGTGACGGCCGCCGGGGCGTGAGGACCGGCGGGGCGTGAGGACCGACGGCAGGCGATGACGCATGGCCGGGGGCGGGGTGGGGTGGGGCCGGGGGGGCGGGGGGGCGGGGGGGGGAGGCCCCCCCGGAAGGAAGTCACCACCACACAGAGTCGAGCCTGCTCTCGATCGCCCGGATGTTGGCGCGCGCGCAGGCGTCGCAGAAGTAGAGACGCTCGCCGTTCTCGACGGAGTAGGTCCAGGTCGGCGGAGTGCTCTCGGCGGGGGTGCCGCAGCTCGAGCACACAACGGTCTCGGCAACCGGCTGGGTCGGGTCGTCCATTTCGTGACGATACCGCCGCGGCCGGTGGTTGCGGGCACAACGCACCGCGGGGGCCGGTCCGTTCGGACCGGCCCCCGCGGGCTCATTGATCACTTCGCGCACTGGTTGGCGGTGCGGCCGTTACTGCATGACGGCCATGGCCAGGGCGCGGCGGGCGCGCATCGACACGCGCTCGGCGCGGCGCTGCATCCGCCGGGCGGCGATCAGGCGCATGGCCTGCCGCTCGGCCTCGGCTTGCCGCAGGCGCTCGTGCATATGGGCACGGGCGAGGGCTTCTGGCATGAGTTGCATTTCGAGGGTCCTGTTCTGACGCGAGGCGTTCGCGCCGGTGGTGGTGAAGTCTGGGGTCGCGGAGCCCATGGGCTCGCTGGCGGACGTCGTCATCGGGGCCTGCTTCTGGGGGTCGTTCGTGAGGGGGCGGTCGATGGTTCCCGGGCGGTTCATGCGGCGACCGGGTTCTTGCGCGGGCGGCCACGCGGCCGCTTGCGGGCTACGACCACACCCTGGACGAAGAGCTCGCCACCCCAGACACCCCAGGGCTCGCGCCGCTCCTTGGCCCCGGCGAGGCAGGCCTCGACCAGCGGGCAGGTGCGGCAGAGGGACTTGGCGTACTCGACGTCTGCCGGGGACTCGGCGAAGAAGACCTCCGGGTCGTACGAGCGGCAGGGGACGGGTACGCCGAGGTTCTCGATGGCGTCGTCGAGCGCGGTGAGCGCGGTGAGGGGAGTCAAGGCGGGGTCCTCCGTGAGACCGGGCGGGGGGATCGTCTGGGCGGGCGGTACGGACGGGGCGTGCGCTTCGAGTTGCACGGTGTTTTTCTTCCTCGTCTTGTTGTCGGTCCGGCCGGTCGGCCGGTTTTCGGCTGGTACCGAGACCCCTTCGCGCTGTCGTCCCCGTTCGGGGACAAACAGAAGGGCCGCGGATCCCTGGTGGGGTTCCGCGGCCCTGAAGGCGCCTGCCTGATCCTGGATCAGGCTGGATCACTCCAGGGTTCGAGCCCACGGAAGGCCCACATCGTGTGGTGCTGCGTCGTCTGCTGCTTCTCGGCTCCGGCACCGGCCGCCGCGAAGACATAGGCCTGCTGGGCCTGTCCCTTCACTACTGCTGCTTCCGGTGCCTGGGTCGGTCGCTCATTGCCGTTCCGCACGGGGAGGCTCGCCAGGGAGGACGGAATGACGGCCGAGAGGCCGAGCAGACCGGAGACGCCGGCGGACAGACCGGTGCCCTGGAACGAGGAGCCGAGCGGGCAGGTGGCGACGACCGAGCGATCGGTCATTTTGGTGGTGCTGATGCTGGTGAAGTTGATGAAGCTGGTCACTGGTCTCGCCTCCTCTCGGCGTCTCGGGGAGCTGGGGCCCGGGGGCCTTGATCCCATGCGTATTCGGATAAGTACAGCAAGTAGAGCACGGATGCAGGGCCCCTGAGAAGCCGCTGTTTCCGTGGTTAAGAACCTATGGGGATTCCTGGGGCGGGCGCAAACTATTTTTCCCACGAGTTTTCAAGAGGGCTCCTGATCGCTTCCGCCAACCTCCTGACCTGCGCAGATGGCCAGAACATCGGTGCCGAAGCGGTCCAGCTTGCGGGCGCCGACGCCTGAGATCACCGCGAGCTCCCCGCCGCTGGACGGCACGGCCTCGGCGATCGCCATCAGGGTCTTGTCGGTGAACACGCAGTAGGGCGGCTGCCCCAGCAGGCTCGCCTGGCCCGCCCGCCAGTCGCGCAGTCGCTCGTACAGACCCTCGTCCATGTCGGAGGGGCAGTCCTCGCAGCGCATCAGCTTCATCTCACCGGCTTCGGTGAGCGTCTTGCCGCACACCCGGCACAGGACCGGGCCGCGCCGGGTCCGTCTGCGGGCGGCGCCGCGCTCGATGCCGCTCGTGGAGCCCGCCGCCGAGGAGCGGGCGCCGAGGGCCGCGGAGCCGGGCCGCAGGCCGTTCAGGAAGCGGCTGGGGCGTCGGGACGGCCGTCCGCCGGGAGAGCGCGAGAGCGACCAGGACAGGGCCAGGTGCACCCGGGCCCGGGTGACGCCCACGTAGAGCAGTCGGCGCTCCTCCTCGACCTGCTCGTCGGTCTTCGCATATGTGATCGGCATCATGCCCTCGGTGAGACCGACGAGGAAGACCGCGTCCCACTCCAGACCCTTCGCGGCGTGCAGCGAGGCCAGGGTGACGCCTTCGACCGTGGGCGCGTGCTGCGCGGCGGCGCGCTCGTCGAGCTCGGCCACCAGGTCGGAGAGTGTCGCGCCGGCCTTGGCACGCGCGAAGTCCTCGGCCAGCCGGACCAGCGCCGCCAGCGATTCCCAGCGGTCACGGACGGCACCCGAGCCCGCCGGGGGTGTGGCGGTCCAGCCTTTGGTGCCGAGGACGGCCCGGACCTGGGACGGCAGGTCCACGGCGTCGTCGAGGAGCGAGTCGTTGCCGCCCGCGCGGGCCGCGCCGCGCAGGGCGACGCCCGCCTCTCTGACCTCGGGCCGCTCGAAGAACCGCTCGGCGCCGCGCAGCTGGTAGGGCACGCCCGCGTCGGCGAGTGCCTGCTCGTAGATCTCCGACTGGGCGTTGATCCGGTAGAGCACCGCGATCTCACCGGCCGAGACTCCGGAGGCGATGAGGTCGCGGATGCGCCGGGCGACGCCCTCGGCCTCGGCGGGCTCGTCCCCGTATTCCGTGTAGACCGGTTCGGGGCCCGCTTCGCGCTGGGAGACGAGTTCGAGGCGGTGCTCGGCGGCGCGGCCGCGCGCCTGGCCGAGCAGGCCGTTGGCGAGGTGCACGACCTGGGGGGTCGAGCGGTAGTCCCGCACCAGCTTGACCACTGTCGCGTTCGGATGGCGGGTGCGGAAGTTCAGCAGGTGGTCGGGGGTGGCGCCGGTGAACGAGTAGATCGTCTGGCTGGCGTCGCCGACGACGCAGAGGTTGTCCCGCTCGCCGAGCCACAGCTCCAGGAGGCGCTGCTGGAGGGGGCTGACGTCCTGGTACTCGTCGACCACGAAGTGCTGGTACTGGCCGCGGATCTGCTCGGCGATGTCGTGCCGGTCCTGGAGGACGCCGACCGTGAGCAGCAGCACGTCCTCGAAGTCGATCATTCCCCGGTCGCGCTTCAGCTCTTCGTACGCCCCGTAGATCTGGGAGATCTCGGCCGGGTCGCGCGGCGCGTCGCGCTGGGACTTGGCGACCGCCGCCGGGTAGTCGGCGGGGACGGTCTGGGTGACCTTCGCCCATTCGATCTCGCCCGTGACGTCCCGCAGCTCGCCCCGGTCGAGCCGGACGCGGCAGCGGGCGCCTGCCTCCGCGACCAGCTGGACCTTGCGCTCGACGAGCCGGGGCAGTTCGCCGCCGACCGCTTTGGGCCAGAAGTACTGGAGCTGGCGCAGGGCGGCCGAGTGGAAGGTGCGGGCCTGGACGCCGCCCGCGCCGAGCTGGCGCAGCCGGCCGCGCATCTCGCCCGCCGCGCGGTTGGTGAACGTGACGGCCAGCACGCTGCTCGGTTGCAGGATCCCGGCCCGCACCCCGTACGCGATCCGGTGGGTGATCGCGCGGGTCTTGCCCGTCCCGGCTCCGGCCAGCACGCACACCGGTCCGTGCAGGGCCGTGGCGACCTCGCGCTGCTCGGGGTCGAGGCCGTCGAGCACCGCGTCCGCCGAGTCGGGGACCTGTGGGAAGAGCGAGGAGTGCGTTGCTGATGTCACCCCGCCATGCTGCCAGGTCGGCGGAGGCGGACGGGACGCGTTGTCCACAGGGGGCGGGATTGGTCGTACTAATACCTCGCCGCTGTCCCCCCGCTGTCTCCCCCGCCGCCTTCGGGCTGTCTCCGCGTATCGGTCGGGAATGGCGGCCCGATCGCGTACGTTCTCCCCTTGGCGCTCACCCGCTGAGGGCCACCGACCAAGATCCACCCCACCGAGCCGAACATGAGGAGTGCGAGAGCATGCCGGGCACTGTGACGATGTACAGCACCACGTGGTGCGGCTACTGCCGTCGGCTGAAGAGCCAGATGGACCGCGAGGGCATCGCGTACAACGAGATCAACATCGAGCAGGACCCGGAGTCGGCGGCGTTCGTCGAGAAGGCCAACGGGGGCAACCAGACGGTGCCGACCGTGCTCTTCGCCGACGGCTCGACGCTGACGAACCCGTCGCTCGCGCAGGTCAAGCAGAAGATAGGCGCCTGAGCCTCCGCTCCACGCGCGCGTAGAGGGCCCCCACCGGTGCGGTGGGGGCCCTCCGTGTGCCGGGGCGCGTGGGCGCCGGGATCAGTGCGTGGGCCTGGGCAGCGGCTTGCCGTACCAGAGCTCGATGAGGCGGGCCGCGATCGAGATGCCGTACGGCGGCAGGACCTCGCCCGACTCGAAGGCGGCGCGCAGGTCCTCGCGGGAGAACCAGCGGGCCTCGTGGATCTCCTCGCCGTCCACGTTGATCTCGGACGACGTGGCGTGCGCCATGAAGCCGAGCATCAGGCTGGACGGGAACGGCCAGGGCTGGCTGGCGACGTACTCGACCTCGCCGACCGTGACGCCCGCCTCCTCGAAGACCTCGCGGCGCACCGACTGCTCGATGGACTCGCCGGGCTCGACGAAGCCGGCCAGGGTGGAGAAGCGGCCCTCCGGCCAGTGCACCTGGCGGCCGAGCAGCGCGCGGTCCTGCTCGTCCGTGACCAGCATGATCACGGCCGGGTCGGTGCGCGGGTAGTGCTCGGCGCCGCACGCCTGGCAGCGGCGGATGTGGCCGGCGGCCGCGATGACCGTGCGCTCGCCGCAGCGGGAGCAGAAGCGGTGCAGCCGCTGCCA
Organism: Streptomyces sp. TLI_146; assembly: GCF_002846415.1. Taxonomy (NCBI): domain Bacteria; kingdom Bacillati; phylum Actinomycetota; class Actinomycetes; order Kitasatosporales; family Streptomycetaceae; genus Streptomyces; species Streptomyces sp. TLI_146. Next base: position 5,868,112 of record NZ_PJMX01000001.1, on the reverse strand, counting down.
GTTCTCCAGGGCGACGGCGTGGACCATCAGGCCGGTGTCGCGGGGCGACAGGAGCAGCCCGGCCTCGCGCAGGCCCGCCGCGCGCGCGGACTGGTCCATCCGGCCCGGGAGGGAGTCCTTCTGGAGCGCGAAGTAGCTGACGCCGTCGTCGTCGGTGCCCAGGAAGTAGCGGTGGGTCTCGGTGACGGGGGCCTCGAAGGCCGGGGTCATCACGAGTTCCGTACGGCCGTCGGCGGTGTCGTCGATCAGGACCTGACCGCCGGAGACGACGAAGACCCTGGTCGTCGGGTGGCTCCAGGCCGCCGCCAGCCAGGCCTCGTCCAGGCGGTGGTGGGCGGCGCGGTCGATGCCGCTCGCCTCGGTGAGGCTGATGGGCGTGGCGAGGCCGATCGGCCGGTCCGCGGTGGCGTCACTGCTGGTGGTGCTGGTGGTGCTCACAGGTGCTTCCAACTCCCCCGGGTGGATGGGTTCAGCGGTGTTCGTTCGGCGGTGGTGCGGCGGGGCCGCGGCCCTTCACCGCCGTACGGCGGCGAGGTCGCCCCACAGGTGGGCGGTGGTCTCGACGCCCTTGAGGAGGAGGTCGACCTCGACCTTCTCGTTGGGCGCGTGCCAGCCGTCGGACGGGACGGAGATCCCCAGGAAGAGCACCGGGGCGCCGAGTACGTCCTGGAGGTCGGCGGCCGGGCCGGAGCCGCCCTCGCGCGTGAAGCGGATCTTCTGGCCGAAGGCGCGGCCCATGGCCCGTACGACGGACTGCAGGGCGGGGTGGTCCAGCGGCGTCAGGCAGGGGCGGGTGCCCGCGCTGAAGGTGATCTCGTGCCGGATGCCGGCCGGGACCTGGTCGGCGGCCCACTGCGTGACGAGCTTCTCGATCCGTTCCGGGTCCTGCCCGGCGACCAGCCGGAACGACAGCTTCACCATCGCCGAGGACGGGATGACGGTCTTGCCGCCAGGGCCCTGGTAGCCGCCGCCGATGCCGTTGACCTCGGCGGTCGGCCGGGCCCAGACGCGTTCGAGGGTCGAGTATCCGGCTTCGCCGTGGGTGGCGCGGGACTTGGCGGTGCGCAGCCACTCGGCCTCGTCGAAGGGCAGCTCGGCGACGAGTTCGCGCTCGGCGTCCGTCAGCTCGGCGATGCCGTCGTAGAAGCCGGGCACGGCTACCCGCTCGTCGGCGTCGTGCAGCGCCGCGACCAGGCGGGCGGCGGCGGTGGCCGGGTTGGGCACGGCGCCGCCGAAGGAGCCGGAGTGGATGTCCTGGTCCGGTCCGTACAGCCGGATCTCGCACTCGGCGAGGCCGCGCATGCCCGTGCACACCGTAGGTGTGTTCTCCGACCACATGCCGGTGTCGGAGACGATCACGGCGTCGGCGGCGAAGCGGTCGGCGTGTGCCTCGACGAGAGCGCGGAAGTTCGGCGAGCCGGACTCCTCCTCGCCCTCGACCAGGAGCTTGAGGTTGACGGCGGGCGCGGTGCGGCCGGTGGCGGCGAGGTGCGCCCGCACGCCCAGGGTGTGGAAGAACACCTGGCCCTTGTCGTCGGCCGCGCCCCGCCCGTACAGCCGGCCGTCGCGCAGCTCCGGCTCGAAGGGCTCGGTGTGCCAGCCGTCCTCGCGCGCGGCGGGCTGCACGTCGTGGTGGCCGTAGACGAGCACGGTGGGGGCCTCGGGGTCGCCGGAGGGCCACTCCGCGTAGACGGCCGGGGCGCCCGGGGTCGGCAGGACCTCGGTGACCGGGAAGCCGGTCTCCTTGAGCTTGGCGGCCAGCCAGTCGGCGCTGCGCCGTACGTCGCCGTCGTGCTCGGGCTGGGCCGACACGGACGGGATCCGCAGCCACTGCGCGAGGTCGCCGAGGAAGGCGGCGCGATGCTGCTCGATGTACGCGCGCACCGTGTCGTCGGCTGCGGTCTGGACGGCGCTGTCCGGGGTCTCGCTCATGCCATTGAGCCTATCCGGCCGCTGGTGGTGGCATGTCCGCCGGTGTCCCGGTCGGTCCGTGCGGGGCCGCGGGGGCAGGCTCCTCGCGCGCGTGCCCGTGCTCGGCCCGGCCGCCGCCCGTTCCGCCGCTCTCCCCCAGCAGGATCCGCTCCAGCTCGGCACGGCCCGGGAGGCGGGCGGGGCGGACCGTCTCCCCTGTACGTACGTACAGGAAGGCGGCCGTAACGGATTCCAGCGGGACGCCGTGCTGCTCGGCCCAGGCGAGCCGGTAGACGGCGAGCTGGAGCGGGTCGCCGGTGGCACCGCGGCCGGTCTTCCAGTCGACGATCTCGTACGTGCCCGGCCGCTCGCCCGGGTACACGGCGTCGATCCGGCCGCGGATGACCCGGCCCGCCAGCGTGAGCTGGACGGGCGCTTCGGTGCGGAGCGGGGTGCGCCGGGCGTACGGGGAGCGCTCGAACGCCTCCTTGAGGGCCGCCAGATCCCGCTCGTCCGCGATGTCGGCGTCGCTCTCGTCGCCGCCGGGGAGCTCGTCGGGGCCGAGCATGGGCAGCGGCAGCTCCTCGAAGCGGGATTCCACCCAGGCGTGGAACCGGGTGCCGCGGCGGGCGGCGGGCTGCGGCGGCTTCGGCATCGGCCGGGCCAGCTCCTGGGCGAAGCCGTCCGGGTCCGCGGCCAGTCTCAGCAGGTCGGAGGCGGTGAGCGAGGGCGGCACCGGGACTTCGCGGCTCGTGGCGCGGGCGCGGCGGAGCTCGGTGGTGAGCGCCTCCAGGTCGCGGTCCCAGGAGGCGATGGCGCGGCGCTCCTCGGGGGTGAGGGCGGGCGGCTCCTGCGGGGCGCGGTCGGTACGGGCGTCAGTACGCGGGCGGGAGGGCTGGGCGGGGACGTCTGCGCGCGCGTGGGCGTCGGGCAGTGCGGAGGGCTGGGTCGGGGCGGGGCACTGGGGCGGTGCGAGGCGCCCCGCCGATTCCGCGTGTTCCGCCGGTGCCACGTGTTCCGCCGGTACCGGGCGCTGGGTCGGCAGGCTCTCCCAGCCGTCCTCCAGCGCGGAGAGGACATCCAGGTCGTCCGCGTCACCGTAGGCGTCGAAGCTGTCGAAGTCGTCGAAAGCGCCGGAGCCTTCGGGCGGCAGCGGGTCGTCCTCGTAGAGACCGTCCTCGTAGGGGAAGTCGGTCTCGTGGGGGAAGTCGGCTTCGTAGGAGAGGTCGTCCGCCACGCGCGCGTGGACCGAGTCCTCGCGCGCGTAGTGCGACTCTTCCGCACCGGCCGCCCCCTCCGCGTCCAGGTACGCCAGGACCGTCTCGGCCGCCGCCCTTCGGCGGGCCAGGGACGTCGGGTCGAGCGGGAGCGGCCACGCGTGCGTGGCGGCCGACTCGCTCAGGGCCGGGTTCTCGGCGTCCTCGGCCGGGGCATCCGCCCAGGCCTCGATCTCGCCGTGGCCCGCCTCGCAGTGGGCGTACAGCGCCTGGAGGAACTCGGACGGGCCGCGCGGCTTCTTCTGGCTCGGGCCCCACCAGTGGCCCGAGCCGAGGAGCAGCGAGCGGGGGCGCGTGAACGTGACGTAGCCCAGGCGCAGTTCCTCGGTGTGCTGGTGCTCCTTGAGCTCCTCCTTGAAGGCCTTGAGGCCCTTGGCGTCCCACTCCGGAGTGGCCGGGAGGGTGGGGGCGTCGCCGCGCAGCGCGTGCGGAAGGACCTTGGCCTGGGCCGTCCAGGCCTCCCGCGACTGGGTGGAGGGGAACGTTCCGTTGACCAGGCCGGGGACGGCGACCACGTCCCACTCAAGTCCTTTGGACTTGTGGGCGGTGAGCACCTTCACCGTGTTCTCGCCGCCGGGCAGGGCGTTGTCCAGGCCCTTCTCGTACTGGGCGGCGGTGCGCAGGAAGCCGAGGAAGGCCAGCAGGGAGGCCTCGCCGTCGAGGGCCGCGAACCCCGCCGCTATGTCCAGGAAGTTGGCGAGGGTCTCGCGGCGGCGGGCGGCCAGGGCGTGCGGCGAGGCCGAGAGCTCGACCTCCAGGCCGGTGGTGGTGAGCACGCGGTGGAGCACGTCCATCAGCGGGTCGGCGAGCGAGCGGCGCAGATCGCGCAGCTCGGCGGCGAGCCGGGCGAAGCGGACCCGCGCCTCGGCCGAGAAGGGCAGCCCGTCGTCCTCGCCGTCACCCGACTCCAGGAAGGTGTCGAGCGCGTCCGCGAGGGAGATCACCTCGGCCGGGTCGACGCCTTCCACGGCGTCCGCGAGCCGCTGGTCCGGGTCGTCCGATCCGGCCCTCTCGCGCCGTACGAGATGGCGGGCGCGGCGGCCGAGCAGGGCGAGGTCGCGGGGGCCGATGCGCCAGCGGGGGCCGGTCAGGACGCGGACCAGGGAGGCGTTGGCGCCCGGGTCCTGGAGGACTTCGCAGACCGCCACCAGGTCGGCGACCTCGGGCAGGTGGAGCAGCCCGGAGAGGCCGACGACCTCGACGGGGATGTCGCGCGCGACGAGCGCGCCCTGGATCTGCGGGAAGTCGCCCGCGGTCCGGCACAGGACGGCGATCTCGCCGGGCTCCTTGCCGGTGCGGACCAGGTGCGCCAGGGAGTCCGCGAGCCAGTCGATCTCCTCCTGGTGGGTGTCGAGCAGGGCGATGCGGACCGTGCCGTCGCGCTCGGCGCCTGGGGCGGGGCGCAGCGCCTCCACGCCCGCGTGCATCGCGCGCAGCGGCGCGGCCAGCGAGTTGGCGAGGGTGAGCAGACGGCCGCCGCTGCGGCGGTTCTCGCTGAGCGAGTGGCGGGCGGCCGGGCTGCCGTCCTCGTACGGGAAGTGGCGCGGGAAGTCGTCCAGGTTGGCCACTGAGGCGCCGCGCCAGCCGTAGATGGCCTGGCAGGGGTCGCCGACGGCGGTCACCGCGTGTCCGGTGCCGCCGCCGAAAAGGGCGGCGAGCAGCCGGCGCTGGGCGACCGACGTGTCCTGGTACTCGTCGAGCAGCACGACGCGGAACTCGTCGCGCAGGATCCGGCCGACCTCGGGGCGGGTGAGGGCGAGCTCGGCGGAGAGCGCGATCTGGTCGCCGAAGTCGAGCAGGTCACGGGATTTCTTGGCATCCCGGTAACGGACGGTGAGGTCGAGGAGTTCCAGCCGCCCCTCGGCTGCTTCGGGCACCTTGCGCAGATCCGCGTTGCTGAGCCTGGCGCCCTCCAGGGCGCGGAGCAGCTCCCGGTCGTACGCCCGCAGCTCCTGCGGTCGTACGAGGTGCTCGGCGAGCTCCGCGTCCAGCGCCAGCAGGTCGCTGACCAGGGAGGCGAAGGACTTGGTCAGCGCGGGGTACGGGCCGGGCGCCTCGCGCAGCACGCGGGCCGCGAGCTGGTAGCGGGTGGCGTCGGCGAGCAGCCGGGAGGTGGGCTCCAGCCCTATCCGCAGGCCGTGATCGGTCAGGAGCTGTCCGGCGAACGCGTGGTACGTCGAGATCCGGGGCTCGCCCGGGGGGTTGTCGGGGTCGATCGCGTCCGGGTCGGTGATGCCCGCGCGGACCAGGGCGGTGCGGACCCGCTCGGCGAGCTCGCCCGCGGCCTTGTTGGTGAAGGTCAGTCCGAGGACCTGCTCGGGGGCGACCTGCCCGGTGCCGACCAGCCAGACCACCCGGGCCGCCATGACGGTGGTCTTCCCGGACCCGGCGCCGGCCACGACGACCTGCGGGGCGGGCGGGGCGGTGATGCACGCCGTCTGCTCCGGGGTGAACGGGATGCCGAGGAGCTCCTTGAGCTCTTCGGGGTCGGTGAGGAGGGGCACCCCAGAGAGGCTAACGGGGGCCACTGACAACCGTGGTCCCCGTCGGTGCCGGTGTGACGCTCCCCGCACCCGCGGCCGGGGGGCGCCCGGGTGTCAGGCCTTCAGCTCGCCGGTCCCGCCGGAGCCGGAGCCGGAGCCGGAGCCGCCGCCGGGCTTCATGCCCAGCTTCTCCAGGTCCATGACCTGGTCGGCGGGCGGCGCAGTGATCGTCACCGGCTTGTCGTAGTCACCGAAGGTGACGGTGCCCGGCTCGTCGCCGCCCGTCTCGGCGACCTTCAGCAGCCGGGCCGGTCCCTGCTTGGCGACGTACATCGTCACGGTGGAGCCGTCGCTCTTCTTCTTGGCGAGGGTGACGGCGGGCACACCGGCGACGACGGTGTCGGCGCCCTTGGTCATCCCGGTGCGGTCGCCCTTGTCGTCGTCCATGCCCGCGACGATCTCGGAGAGCACGCAGAACTCGCCCATGCCGTCGCCGGACGCCTTGCCGTGGCTCTTCTTCGACTTCGCCGGGGCGTCCGCGGGCATCTTCATCCAGCGGCCCTTGAGGACCTCGATCATGGCGTCGGCCTTGCGCTTGGGGGTGCCGTCCTTCTGGGCGATGGCCCGGTAGAACTTCTCGTCGCCCTTCATGTAGAAGGACTTGGCGTCGGCCTTGAGCAGGTGGACCGTGCCGCCCTTGACGGTCGCCTTACCGGAGCAGTCGCCCTGGCGGGTGACCGTGACCTCAAGGGCCATGTGCTCGCCGTCGGAGATGCCCGCGCCGGACACCTTGACGGTGTTCGCCGCCTTCGTCACGCCGACCGCCTTCTCGGCGATCGCGTCGGGGGTCATCCCCGCGAACGGGTCCGCGGGTGTGGGGGAAGCCGTCGCGGACGGCTTCTTGGCCTCGGAAACGTCCTTGGCCTTGTTGTCACCGTCCTTGTCGCAACCCGCAAGAGCGGCGACGGCGGTCGTACAGACCACCGCGATGCCCAGAACCTTCCGACTGACCCACATGTGTCTCTCCTCGCAGACCGATGGACCCGCGACATTGTGCGCCTGTCGTGGCCCCATCAATACAGCGCCCCCGCCCCCACATCCGTCACTCCAGCACCTGCCGCCCCTCCGGCTGGGCCGAGCACGACGTACGGAACGTGCAGTTCGTGCAGTGCTGGCCCGGGTTCGGGGTGAAGTGCTCGTCCAGGACGCGGCCCGCCGCCGTGGCGAGGAGGTCGCCGACCCACTCCCCCGCCAGCGGCTCCTGCGCCTGCACCTTCGGGTACGCCTCACCGCCTTCCTTCTTGGGGGCGGCCTGGCGCAGATGGACCAGTTCGGCGCCGCCGGGCGCGGGGCGCTCGCCCGCGAACGCCTCGTCGACCGCGCCCCGCTCGACCGCCAGCTGGTAGACCGCCAGCTGCGGATGGGCGGCCACCTCGCTCGCGGTGGGCGCCTGTTTGCCGGTCTTGAAGTCGACCACGTAGGCGCGGCCCGCCTCGTCCTGCTCGACCCGGTCCATGGAGCCGCGGATGCGGACCTCGTACTCGCCCGCCTCCAGCGTCACGTCGAAGTCGTGCTCGGTGGCGACGGGGGTGCGGCCCGCCCGGTCGAGGGTGTGCCAGCGCAGGAAGCGCTCCAGCGCCACGCGCGCGTTGTTCTTCTCCTGGACCGACTTCCAGGGCGCGTCGAAGGCCAGCGCGTCCCACACCGAGTCCAGCCGCTCCATCAGCACGGCCAGGTCCGCGGGCGTACGTCCGGAGGCGACCTCGTCCGCGAGGACGTGCACCACGTTGCCGAAGCCCTGCGCGGCGGTCGCGGGCGCGTCGGCCTTCACCTCGCGGCCCAGGAACCATTGCAGGGCGCAGGTGTTGGCGAGCTGGTCGAGCGCGCTGCCGGAGAGCACGACCGGGTGATCGCGGTCGCGCAGGGGAACCGCGGAGCGCGTCGGCTCGTTCAACCCCCACCAGCGGTACGGGTGGGCCGCGGGGACCATGGGCTGGCCCTCGTCGTCGGTGAGGGCCGCGAGGCGGGCGAGCCGGCGGGCGGCGGCGTCCCGCAGCGCCTCGGACGCCTCGGGGTCGACGGTGGTGGCGCGCAGCTCCGCCACCAGCGCGGCGACGGCCAGCGGGCGGCGGGGCCGGCCGGTGATGTCCTTGGGCTCCTCGCCGAGCTCGGCGAGGAAGCGGGAGGGCTGGTCGCCGTCGTCGGCCGGGGCCTTGACCGCCGTCACGACGAGACGGTCGCGCGCGCGGGTGGCGGCGACGTAGAAGAGGCGGCGCTCCTCGGCCAGGAGGGCGCCGGGGGTGAGCGGTTCGGCGAGGCCGTCGCGGCCGATGCGGTCGGCCTCCAGGAGCGAGCCGCGGCGGCGCAGATCGGGCCAGAGCCCTTCCTGGACGCCCGCGACGACGACCAGGCTCCACTCCAGGCCCTTGGAGCGGTGGGCGGTCATGAGGCGCACGGCGTCGGGGCGCACGGCGCGGCGGGTGAGGGTGTCGGCGGCGATGTCCTGGGCGTCGATCTCCTCCAGGAAGTTGAGCGCGCCCCGGCCGCCGGTGCGCTCCTCGGCCCGCGCCGCGGTGTCGAACAGCGCGCACACCGCGTCCAGGTCGCGGTCGGCGTTGCGGCCGGCCGTGCCGCCGCGCAGCGCGGCGCGCTCCAGGCGCTGCGGCCACGGGGTGCCGCTCCACAGCTCCCACAGGGCCTCGGCCGCGGTGCCGCCGCCCTCCAGGAGCTCGCGGGCCTTGCGCAGCAGCGCGCTCAGGCGCTGGGCGCCCCGGGCGTACGCGGGGTCGTGCGCGACGAGCCGCTCGGGCTCGGCGAGCACGCGCGCGAGGAGGACGTCGGAGGGCGGCGGCACACGGTTGCCCGCCGCCCGCTCCTCGTCGCGCAGAGCGCGGCCCAGGCGGCGGATGTCGGCGCTGTCCATGCCTCCGAGGGGCGAGGTGAGCAGATCGAGGGCGGTCTCGGGGTCGAGCCAGGTGGGCGGGGTGTCATCGGTGGTGTCGCCGCCGGAAGCCGTGTCAGGGCCATCCGCCGAACCGCCGTCGTCGGCCGAACCGCCGTCGGCCGCCGAACCGCCACCATCGGCCGCGCGGCCGTGGACGGCCCCTTCGCCGACGGCCGCCGTGACAAGGCCGTCTGCCGTGGCAACGTCGTCTGCCGCGTCGGCCTCACCCTCCGAACCGACGCCCTCCGAGCCGACGCCCCCCACCGGGCCGCCCTCTGCCGCGTCGCCGTCGGCAGCAGCGACGGCCCCGAGGCCCTCCCCGCCCCCCTGCGCCGCGCCCGGCAGCGCCGCCGTCGCCACCGCCCGCAGGGCCGTCAGCAGCGGCGTCACCGCGGGCTGGTGGCGCAGCGGGATGTCCGTGCCGTCCACCTCCACCGGGACGCCCGCCGACGTCAAGGCGCGGCGCAGGGCCGGCAGGGCGCGGGTGCCCGCGCGGGTCAGGACCGCCATGTCACGCCACGGAACGCCCTCTTCCAGATGGGCGCGGCGGACGATGTCCGCGATGTTCTCCAGCTCCGTGGAGGCCGTCGGGTAGGTGTACGCCTCGACGCGCCCGCCCGCGCGTACCGCCGCGAGCTCGCGGTGGGCCCGTACCTTCTCGGACGGCAGGCGCGGCATCGGCATCCGCCGGGTCAGCAGCCGGGTCGCCGCCAGGAGCGCCTCGCCCGAGCGGCGCGACGTCGTCAGCACCTCGACCGGCGCCGGGGTGCCGTCGGCGCGCCGGAACGTGTCCGGAAAGTCGAGGATCCCGTTGACGTCGGCGCCCCGGAACGCGTAGATCGACTGGTCCGGGTCGCCGAAGGCGACCAGCGTGCGGCCACCGCCCGCGAGGGCCCGCAGCAGGCGGACCTGAGCCGGGTCGGTGTCCTGGTACTCGTCCACGAACACCGCGTCGTACGCATCGGCCGGAGCGGGCCCGTACGGCGGGGCGGAGGAGGAGACGTGGGACGAGGCGGCGGAGTGCGGGGCGCGCTCGGCGAGCAGCACCGCCCGGTGGACCAGTTCGGCGTAGTCCAGTACGCCCTGGAGGTCGAGGACGTCGAGATATTCGGCCAAGAACGCGGCCGCCGCACGCCAGTCCGGGCGGCCGGTGCGCCGGGCGAAGTCGGCCAGCGAGTCCGGGCCCAGGCCCAGCTCGCGGCTGCGGGCGAGCACCGCGCGCACCTCGTCGGCGAAGCCCCGCGTGGTCAGACAGGCGCGCAGTTCGTCGGGCCAGCGCACGGGGGCGAGTCCCTCGCGCTCCAGGCCGAGCTGGCCGGCCAGCAGATCGCGTACGGCCACGTCCTGCTCGGGGCCGGACAGCAGGCGCAGCGGCTCGGCGAACAGGTCGGCGTCCTGGTGGGCGCGGACCAGGGCGTAGCAGTAGGAGTGGAAGGTGGTGGCCTGCGGGCCCCGGGTGCCGCCGAGGCGCAGCGCCATCCGGTCGCGCAGCTCCACCGCCGCCTTGCGGCTGAAGGTGAGGACGAGGATCCGCTCGGGGTCGGTCCCGGCGGCCACCCTGGCCGCGACGGCCTCGACGAGCGTCGTGGTCTTGCCGGTGCCGGGTCCGGCGAGGACGAGCAGCGGCCCCCGGTCGTGGTCAACCACCGCCCGCTGACGTGCGTCCAGCAAAGGGGGGTCCACCGGGCTCAACGGGGTACGTACCAGTCGGTACGCGCCGGCGGACCGCCGTCGTACCTGGGGGTACGTCGTACGCCCGGTGAAGGAGGAGGAGCTCACGTGGATCGCCGGTCCTGGTGGGTGTGCTGGTGATGAGGGTGCGGACGGGGGCCGTGCCGACTGTCGACGGTACGCCGAAGCGCGCCCGGCACGCAGCGAGTCATCCGTACGGGCCTGCGGCCGCCCCCGGTGACGCCCGATGGCCGAAGCTGTCAGATATGAGCCGCCCCGCCGCCGACCTCGCGCTCCGCGCCCGCCGCACGCGCGGCCGGTATGTCCCCGGCGCGCCCGGAACGGCTCCCGGCGCCCGCACCGTCCCGCGCGCCGCCGTCCCAGCGCGCCCGGCGCATGTCGAGGCGCGGCAGATGTCCCTCGGCGGCCCGGCTCGCCTCGCGCAGCGGCGTGGACTCGTCCCGGTAGTGGCCGAGGGCGCGCAGCTCGTGGCCCGGCAGCAGCGCCCCGTCCGCGCGCACCACGCGCCACCAGGGCGCGGCGGCGCCGTACAGCGCCATGACGCGGCCGACCTGGCGGGGGCCGCCCTCGCCCAGCCATTCGGCGACGTCCCCGTACGTCATCACCCGGCCGGGCGGGATCTGCTCGGCGACGTCCAGGACCCGTTCGGCATACTCCGGGAGTTCCGGAAGCTCATCGCTCACCCTGTCCATCCTGCCGTACGCCACCGACAGCGGGCCGGGGAGCAGACGCCCCTTGACCTGGCGCCCCAGGGCCACAGGGCGTGCACCGCACGGCGTACGCCCTCTCGACGCACCCTGATGCCCCCCTGCGGGGCCCGGTCATGCCACCATCATGCGGGCGGTGACCGGTGATACGAGAGCACGAAGACCAGACCGAAGACCAGACCGGCGAGACAGCGGACCAGACGGCGAAGGAGCGGGGCGTGCAGCCACCCGAAGCGGCGGCCGGCAGCACCCCGGAGACGGGGGCGCGCTCCGACGTACCCGCTTCCGGCGCGAAGGCCGCGCCCGGCGCCAGGCCCTCCACCGTGGCTCCGTCCGGCGCCACGGCCGCCTCCGCGCTGCGCGGCGCGGCGGAGAAGGAGTCCGGGTCCGGCTTCGAGGCCTGTGAGGGTTCGGCCTCCATCGAGCGCGTCTCCGTGGACGAACCGCTGCTCCCCGCGCGCGTGCACCGCCCCTCCGACCTCGTACGGCTGATCAGCGGCGTGCTGGCCATCGCGATCGTGCTCACCATCGCCGCCATCGCCCACCACACCACGTCCGGCCTCGAACAGGACATCAGCAAGGGCTCCGACCAGGCGCCGGACGTACTGATCCGGCTGGCCGGTCTGGTCTCCTCCATCGCCGTGCTGATCCTGCCGGTCGCCTTCGCCATCGAGCGGCTGATCAAACGCGACGGGCTGCGCATCGCGGACGGTGTGCTCGCGGCCGTGCTCGCCCACGGCGCCGCCCTCGCCACCGACCTCTGGGTCGCCAAGTCGGCGCCCGAGTCGATCACCAGCGCGCTCACCCAGCAGTCCGGCTCGGGCGGTCTCACCGACCCCGTGCACGGCTATCTCGCCCCGGTCATCGCCTATATGACGGCCGTCGGCATGGCCCGCAGACCGCGCTGGCGGGTCGCCCTGTGGGCGGTCCTGCTGCTCAACTCGTTCGCCGTGCTCGTCGGCGGCCAGACGACCGCCTTCTCGATCCTCGTCACGGTCCTGATCGGCTGGACGGTCGCCTACGGAACGCTGTACGCGGTGGGCTCGCCCAACGTCCGCCCCACCGGCCAGACCCTCCTCGCCGGACTGCGGAACGTGGGCTTCCGGCCGCTCACCGCGATGCGCGCCGAGGACGTCCCCGACTCCATGGAGCAGGGCGACCGGGGCCGCCGCTACTTCGTGACCCTGGAGGACGCGCCGCCGCTCGACGTCACCGTCGTCGACCGCGAGCAGCAGGCCCAGGGCTTCTTCTACCGGGTGTGGCGGCGCCTGACCCTGCGCTCCATCACCACCCGCCGCTCCATCCAGTCGCTGCGCCAAGCCCTGGAGCAGGAGGCGCTGCTCGCGTACGCGGCGATCGCGGCCGGGGCGCACGCGCCGAAGCTCATCGCCACCTCCGAGCTCGGCCCGGACGCCGTGATGCTGGTGTACGAGCACACCGGCGGGCGCTCCCTGGACTCGCTGGCCGACGAGGAGATCACCGACGAGCTGATGCGCAGCGCCTGGCGGCAGGTGCGCGCGCTCCAGTCGCGGCGCATCGCCCACCGCCGACTCGCGGGGGACGCGATCCTGGTGGATCGTTCCGGCACGGTCATCCTCACGGATCTGCGCGGCGGCGAGATCGCGGCCGGCGACGTGGTGCTGCGCATGGACATCGCTCAGCTCCTGGTCACCCTGGGGCTACGGGTCGGCGCCGAGCGCGCGGTGGCCGCCGCCGTGGACGTGCTCGGCCCGGACACCGTCGCCGACAGCCTGCCGCTGCTCCAGCCGATCGCGCTGAGCCGCTCCACGCGCGCGACGCTGCGCCGTCTGGCGCGCGAGCAGGCGCAGCGCGAGCGCGAGGCCGTCATCGAGGCCTCGCTCGCGGCCAAGGAGGCACGGGCCGCCGAGGCGGCGGAGGCCAGGCAGCGCGAGGCCGCAGCGCCGAGCGCCCCCGAGCAGCCGTCGGCCGCCGGGGAGGAGCGCAAGGCCGGACGGGCCGAGAACAAGGCCGTGCGCGCCGAGAAGAAGGCCGAGAAGGAGGCCATCGACGAGGCCCTGGAGAACGCGCGCGAGGACGATCTGCTCACCCAGATCCGCGCCCAGGTGCTGCTGATCCGCCCGCAGGCGCCGGTCGAGCCGGTGCGCCTGGAACGCATCAAGGTGAAGACCCTGCTGACGTTCGTCGCCGGCGCCATCGCCGCGTACTACCTGCTGGTGCAGATCACCCACATCAAGTTCGGCGATCTCGTCGCGAACGCGCAGTGGGGCTGGGTGGCGGCGGCCGTGCTCTTCTCGGCGCTCTCCTATCCGGCGGCGGCGGCGAGCCTGCTGGGCTTCGTGCCGGAGAAGGTGCCGTTCGGGCGGGCCGTGATCGCGCAGGTCGCGGGCTCGTTCGTGAAGCTGGTCGCCCCGGCGGCGGTCGGCGGCGTGGCCCTGAACACCCGCTTCCTGCAGCGCGCCGGGGTCCGCCCCGGCCTCGCGGTGGCGAGCGTGGGCGCCTCCCAGCTCTTCGGGCTCGCCTCGCACATCTCGCTGCTGCTGGTCTTCGGCTATGTGACGGGCACCGAGAAGACCCCGGACCTGTCACCGTCCCGGACCGTCATCGCGGGTCTGCTCACGGCGGCGGTGCTGATCCTGGTGGTCACCGCCATCCCCTTCCTGCGGAAGTTCGTGGTCACCCGGGTCCGGTCGCTGTTCGCCGGAGTGGTGCCGCGCATGCTGGACGTGCTCCAGCGGCCGCAGAAGCTGCTCACCGGCATCGGCGGAATACTGCTGATCACCGGCACCTTCGTGATGTGCCTGGACGCGTCCATCCGGGCGTTCGGCTCCGGCGACAACACCCTCAGCTACGCGAGCGTCGCGGTGGTCTTCCTCACCGCCAACGCGCTGGGATCGGCCGCCCCGACGCCGGGCGGTGTCGGCGCGGTCGAGCTGGCGCTCTCCACGGCCCTGACCATCGCGGGCCTGCCGGCCGAGACGGCGGCCTCCGCCGTGCTGCTCTACCGGCTGCTCACGTTCTGGCTGCCGGTGCTGCCGGGGTGGCTGTGCTTCAACTACCTGACCCGCAGGGGCGAGCTCTGACGGACCCGCGCGTGGGCCCCGGCCACCCGCATGGCCTGCGGTTTCGCGCGGGTCCCGGCCGACGGGCCCACGATGGGGAGCATGGAGAACTCCGCCGCCCTGCGTGCCGCCTCTCTCGCCACCGCCACCGCCGCCCTGCTGCTCGCCGCCACCGGATGCTCCGACAGCGGGACCAACGAGTCGTCCCCGGCCAAGGCGTCGGCGCTCGCCTCCCAGAAGCTGAACTGGAAGAAGTGCGGCGCACCCTCCCAGGCGGAGGGGAGCGGGGACGCGCCCTCGCCGCCGCCCGGCGGGGGCGAGTGGAAGTGCGCCACCCTGCGCGTGCCCCTCGACTACGACAAGCCCGACGCCGGGTCGGCCGAGCTCGCGCTCATCCGGGCCGAGGCCCGTGACAAGGACAAGCGCATCGGGTCGCTGATCTTCAACTTCGGCGGGCCGGGCGGCTCCGGGGTGACCACCCTGCCCGCCGCCGCGGGCGACTACGACAAACTCCGGGCCCGCTACGACCTGGTGAGCTTCGACCCGCGCGGGGTCGGCGCCAGCGCGCCCGTGCAGTGCGAGAGCGACAGTCAGCTGGACCGGTACTTCGCGCAGGACTTCACACCGGACGACGCGGCCGAGGAGAAGTCGCTCACCGACAACATGAAGTCGTTCGCCGCGACCTGCCAGTCCAACTCGGGGCGGGTCCTGCCCCATGTCGGCACCACCAGCGCCGCGCGCGACATGGACCTGATGCGCCAGGTCCTGGGCGACGACAAGCTGTACTACTTCGGCATCTCCTACGGGACCGAACTGGGCGGGGTGTACGCCCACTTGTTCCCCAAGAACGTCGGCCGGGCCGTCTTCGACGCCGTCGTCGACCCCACCAGCACCTCCGAGCAGGGCGCGCTCGGGCAGGCCAAGGGCTTCCAGCTCGCCCTGGACAACTTCGCCCAGGACTGCGTGGACCGGGGCGACCGGTGCAAGCTGGCCGGGGCGAACGTGAAGGAGGTCGAGGCCGTCATCGTCAAGCTCCTGAACGGCCTCAACAAGCAGCCGATCCCGGGCAGCGGCACCCGCATGCTGACGCAGACCGAGGCGACCAACGGCATCGCCCAGGCCCTCTACTCCAAGGAGTACTGGCAGCTCCTGGAAGAGGGAGTGGACGAGGCGGAGGGCGGGAACGGCGCCCTCCTCCTCGCCCTGTCCGACGCGATGAACGGCCGGGCCAAGGACGGTACCTACAGCAACATCCAGGCGGCCAACACCGCCATCAACTGTGCTGATTTCAAGGACCGCTACTCACTGGACCAAACGAAGGCCAAGCTGCCCGAGTTCCGCAAGGCGTCCCCCGTTTTCGGCGACTTCCTCGGCTGGGGCATGCTGGGCTGCACCGCCTGGCCCGTGCCCGGCCAGTGGAGCACCCCGGACGTGAGCGCACCCGGCGCGGCGCCGATCGTGGTCGTCGGCAACACCGGCGACCCGGCCACGCCGTACGAGGGCGCCCAGCACATGGCCGACAAGCTCGGACCGGGCGTCGGGGTGGAGCTGACGTACAAGGGGCAGGGGCACGGGGCGTACAACAGCGGCAGCAAGTGCGTGCAGGACGCGGTGAACACGTATCTGCTGGACGGCAAGACCCCGGCGGCCGGGACGGTCTGCCAGTAACCCGGGCGCGCTCGCGGCCCGCACCGGACGGGCCTCCGGGCCGGTCGGGCGGGCTCGGGACCGGTGCCGGACGGGCCTCCGGGCCGGTGCCGGGCGGGCTCGCGGGGGCGTTGTCAGTGGGCCCGCCTACGATGGCCGGACTTGATTCACTCGGTCCGCGGGGGGCGTCGATGAACGGTCTTGTACGTGTACGGGCGGGAGCACTTGCCGCCGTCGCCGTGCTGGCGGCAGGGCTCCTGGCGGGCTGCGACTCCGGCGGGAAGGACTCGGGCGCCACGGCCCCGCCGAAGAGCACGGCCTCCGCCAAGCCGGCGCCGAGCACGGACGACAAGGCGCGGGCGCTGCCGGACGCGCTCACCGGGCAGCGGCCGCGCTGGAGTTCGTGCAAGAGCTCGGGGTGGCAGTGCGCCGAGGTCAAGGTGCCGCTGGACTACGCGAAACCGGCCGGCGACACCATCTCCCTCGCGCTCGTGCGCAAGCAGGCGCGCGACAAGGACAAGCGGATCGGCTCACTGCTCTTCAACTTCGGCGGGCCCGGCGGCTCGGGCGTCGAGATCCTGCCACGGGCCGCGAGCACCTACCGCTCCCTCAACGCCCGCTACGACCTGGTCGGTTTCGACCCGCGCGGCGTCGCCCAGAGCGCCGGCGTGGTGTGCCGCGACGACAAGGAACAGGCGGACGCCGAGCGGCGGATCGACGCCACCCCGGACACCCCGGCCGAGGAGGCGGCCTTCCTCAAGGACGGCGCCGACTTCGGCGCGGGCTGCGCCCGCCGCTCCGGGAAGGTCCTGCCGTATGTGGCGACGAGCAACGCGGCCCGGGACATGGACCTGCTCCGCCAGGTCCTCGGCGACGCGAAGCTCAACTACTTCGGAATATCGTACGGAACCGAACTGGGCGGCACCTACGCCCACTTGTTCCCCCGCAACGTGGGGCGGACCGTCCTGGACGCGGTGGTCGACCCGACCGCCGACACGGTGGGCCACGCCCGGAACCAGGCAATCGGCTTCCAGCGGGCGCTCGACGACTACCTGAAGTCGACCGGCCAGGAGCCGAAGGCGGGCACCGAGCGGATCGCGAAGCTCCTGGCGCGGCTCGACGAGCGGCCGCTGCCCACGTCGAGCGGGCGGGCGCTCAACCAGACCCTGGCACTGACCGGCATCGTCATGCCGCTGTACTCGAAGGAGAGCTGGCCCTACCTCACCCAGGCGCTCGCCGAGGTCAAGGAGCGCGGCACCGGCAATCTGCTGCTCGCGATGGCCGACTCGTACAACGACCGCTCCAAGAGCGGGCGTTACGGGACGCAGAGCCACTCGCAGCGGGCGATCTCCTGCGACGACACCAAGGCCCGGCCGACCGCCGCGCAGGCGCGGGCGCTGCTGCCGGAGTTCCGGAGGATATCGCCGGTGTTCGGGGAGTTCCTGGCCTGGGACACGGCCGGCTGGTGTGCGAACTGGCCGGTGCCGGGCGAGCGGGACGTGCCGGAGGCGAGCGCCCCGGGGGCGGGTCCGGTCCTGGTGGTGGGCACCACCGGCGACCCGGCGACCCCGTACGAGGGCGCGAAGAAGATGGCGGACAAGCTGGGCGCGGGAGTGGGGGTGCTGCTGACCAACAAGGGCGAGGGCCACGGCGCGTACAGCGAGGGCAACGCCTGTGTGCTGCGGACGGTCGACGCGTACCTGCTGGACGGCAAGGTCCCGGCGAACGGGACCGTCTGCTCGTCCTAGCGGACGCGGACCGCGACTGGCCGGGCTCAGGTCCGGCCGGGCGGCCGTCAGGCCTGGGCGCGCTTGAGGGTGCGCAGGATCAGCCACTGGTCGCCCCAGGCCATCGCCGTGCCCAGCACCGCCATCACGATGCCGACGACGAGGCTGCCGCTCGCCGCGCCCATCGCCAGGCCGGCGAAGCTCAGGCCGAAGCGGACAGCGAAGCGGACGCCGAGCAGGCCGAGGGCGAGCAGGCGGGTGCGCTTGTTCTTCCAGAGCGCCCGCATGTAGCGCATCCGGGCGCGGAGCACGGTGAGCGTGAGCGCGATGTTCAGGACGGCCACGACCGGGATCAGCCAGTAGACCACCGGGTAGGCGCGGGCGATGTCGAAGACCCCGGCGAAGCAGCCGACCAGCGGGAAGTACCAGGTGGGCAGGCCCTTGATCTCCGGCTGCGCCGTGGTCCCGGCCTGCGCCGAGATGTCGGCTGCGGTCTCCGTGCGGACCTCGGCTCCGGCCGTGCGGACCTGGTTCTCGACTGCCACCGTGCTCATCACAGTGCCCCCTTCGCGTGCGCTCTCTCGCTGACAACAGAGAGCTTCGCCCAGGGGGCACCGGCCACGGCAGAGATGACCGTCCCGGGTCCCGCAGGACAAATGTCCTACGGGCCGGGACCGGTATCAGTAGACGGGCTTCTCCGGCTCGATCTGGTTGACCCAGCCGATCACGCCGCCGCCGACGTGGACCGCGTCCGCGAAGCCCGCGGACTTCAGGACCGCGAGCACCTCGGCCGACCGGACGCCGGTCTTGCAGTGCAGGACGATGCGCCTGTCCTGCGGCAGGTCCTGGAGGGCGTTGCCCATCAGGAACTCGTTCTTCGGGATCAGCCTGGCGCCCGGGATGGAGACGATCTCGTACTCGTTCGGCTCGCGGACGTCGATGATCTCGATCTTCTCGTCGGCGTCGATCCACTCCTTGAGCTGCCGGGGAGTGATCGTCGAGCCGAGCGCCGCCTCCTGGGCCTCCTCGGACACGACGCCGCAGAAGGCCTCGTAGTCGATGAGCTCGGTGACGGTCGGGTTCGCGCCGCAGACCGCGCAGTCGGGGTCCTTGCGGACCTTCACCTGGCGGTACTGCATCTCCAGGGCGTCGTAGATCATCAGTCGGCCGACCAGCGGCTCGCCGACGCCCGCGAGGACCTTGATCGCCTCGGTGACCTGGATGGAGCCGATGGACGCGCAGAGCACGCCCAGGACACCGCCCTCGGCGCAGGAGGGGACCATGCCCGGCGGCGGGGGCTCCGGGTACAGGCAGCGGTAGCAGGGGCCGTACTCGGACCAGAAGACCGAGGCCTGGCCGTCGAACCGGTAGATCGAGCCCCATACGTACGGCTTGCCCAGCAGCACGCACGCGTCGTTGACGAGGTACCGGGTGGCGAAGTTGTCCGTGCCGTCGACGATCAGGTCGTACTGGCTGAAGATGTCCATCACGTTGTCGGCTTCGAGCCGCTCTTCGTGCAGGACCACGTTCACGTACGGGTTGATCCCCAGGACCGAGTCCTTGGCGGACTCGGCCTTGGAGCGGCCGATGTCGGCCTGGCTGTGGATGATCTGGCGCTGCAGGTTCGACTCGTCGACCTCGTCGAACTCGACGATGCCGAGCGTGCCGACACCGGCGGCGGCCAGGTACATGAGGGCCGGCGAGCCGAGGCCGCCGGCGCCCACACAGAGCACCTTGGCGTTCTTCAGCCGCTTCTGCCCGTCCATCCCGACATCGGGAATGATCAGGTGGCGCGAGTACCTGCGGACCTCGTCTACGGTGAGCTCGGCGGCCGGCTCGACCAAGGGTGGCAGCGACACGGAAACTCCGTCGGTCGGTATGTCAGTACGGTTGTTCTCTCCGCAACACTGCCACGCCGCTTCTCATTCCGAGATACCCGGTCCGATACGCGAGACGATTTCGTCCCAGTAGCCGGGCAGTGTCTCGAATGGGTTCATTTGTCCCCCGGCGTCGCCCCGGTCGGTGAAGTAGATCGTCCCCGCGCCCTGCCAGCGGGCGATCCGCAGGGCCTCCTCGAGGTGGGTGCGGGGCACCCCGTGGACGAAGTGGCAGAAGCGCTCCGCCGGGTAGTCGGCGGTCCACTCGGCCACTTGCGACCACCGGTACTCGTTCCACGGGCCGGTGAAGGTGACCAGTTGGTCGGCGGTCTCCGCGTAGCCCGGGTACGGGTGGGCGCCCTGGCCGAGGACCAGGTGGGCGCCCTCGCGCAGGGCTCTGAGCGTCGACACCGTGCGCCGCACCTCCGGCAGCGCGTCCCGGTCCGTGGGACAGCGGTCCAGCAGGAAGCCGTCGACGCGGTACCAGTCGAGGAAGCGGTGCGCGTCGGAGATCTGCTCGCCGAAGGGGCGCGTCCCGTACGCGGTGTCGAGGTGGCCCAGGACCCGGATGCCCGCGTTGCGCAGCTTCCCGGCGGCCTCCAGGCAGTGCGGGTCGGGCCGGGTGCCCGGTCCGTCGGCGACGTTCAGGACCGCCCAGTGCAGCGGGGTGCCCGGGCGGGTCAGCTCGGCCCATTCGACCGGGGCGACCAGGGGGTGCGCGCAGCCGGGGACGCCGAACCCGAGCCGTCCCGAGGTCGCCGCGCGCGGGGCGCCGGTGGTGGTCAGATGCGGCACGCCGCCTCCATCCAGATGTCCGCCAGGGACTCCTCCAGGTTGATGCGAGGCCGCCAGCCGAGCCGGTCGCGCGCGGTGCGGACGTCGGCCTGCTGCCAGCTGCCGCAGCCGTCGGGGTACGGGGCCGGGGACGCCGCCAGATGTTCCAGGACGGCGTCGGCGGACGGGCGGGGGGCGCCGATGACTCCCGGCCGCAGGCCCGGTCCGGCGTCCAGCTCGTGGAGCGCGCCGCCGTACCCGGCGACCCGGGCGAGGACGGCGGCCGCGTCGCGCAGCTTCACCGAGCGGCCGGTCCCGATGTTGACGACGCCCTGGGCGGCGGAGAGGGAGGCGGCGTGCACGGCGCGGGCGACGTCGCGGACGTCCACGAAGTCGCGCTGCACGCCGAGCCCGGCGAGCTTGAGTTCGCCGTCGCCGGACTGCATGGCCCGGCGCATCGCCTCGGCGAGGCGGCCGAGCGGGGAACCCGCGGGGGTGCCGGGCCCGACCGGGGAGAAGACCCGCAGCACGATGGCGTCCAGGCCGGAGCCGAGGACCAGCTCGGTCCCGGCGAGTTTGCTCACGCCGTACGGGCCGCCGGGGCGCGGCACCGCGTCCTCGGCCGTGGAGGACCCCGGCTGCGAGGGCCCGTATTCGGAGGCGCAGCCGAGCTGGACGAGGCGGGCGCCGCAGCCGCTGCGGCGCAGGGCCTCGCAGACGGTGGCGACGGCGACCGTGTTGTGCCGGGTCAGTTCGCGGGCGCCGCCGCGGGTGGCGCCGGCGCAGTTGATCACGACCCCGGGGTGGACGGCGTCCAGGAAGCGGGTCAGGGCTCCCGGGCTGCCGGAGGCGAGGTCGAACCGGACGTCGGCGTCGTCGCCGCGCCCGAGCGCGGTGAGTTGGACGGCCGGGTCGGCGAGCAGGCGGTCGGCGACGAAACGGCCCAGATATCCGTTGGCACCGAGCAGTAGCACCCTCATCGCACGGCCTTTCCGTGCGGTCGGCAGGAGGCCGGGGGCAGGGCGGTCATGTGTCTCGTTCTCCTTCGGGCATCAGTGCGCGTCAATGCGTGTAGTGCTGTTCGGGGGTCGGTGGGGGTACGGAGTGGGCCGAGGCGCGGGCGAGGACCGCGGTGGCCCGGACGAGCAGGGCGAGGGCGACCGCGCCGCAGATCGCGGCCGGTACGGCTCCCGCGCCGCCCGCCTCGACGGCGGCGGTCACCGGGCGGCCGAGGACGCCGCAGCCCGGCAGGCGGCCGGCGAGCACCAGGGCGAGGGCGGCCGCCTCGGCGCAGGCCGCCGCCCGCAGTCCGGCGGCGGCGGCCGGTGCGAAGCCGTGCAGGGTGAGCAGCCGCGCCAGGAAGAGCAGCGCGCCGGGTGCGGCGGCGGACGCGAACGAGCCGTGCCCGTAAGCGAGTCGGCCGGTCAGCAGGATCGCGGCGAGGACGGCCAGGAACAGGGCGACCGTGCCGAGCAGGAGGGGGCGGGAGCGGCCGGTGAACTCCTCCAGGCCGCGGCTGGTGGCGAGGCCGCGCCGGGCGCGTACGGCGAAGAGGCGGGCGCACCAGGTGGCGGGGGCGACGGCCAGGGTGAGGCCGACCGCGGCCGCCGGGTCGGCGCCCCAGCCGCCGGGGCTGCCGGGGCCGCCGTCCGGGCCGCCCGCGACCAGCGCGTCCAGGAGGCCGTTGCCCGCGACGGCGTACGCGGCGAGCCAGAGCGCCCAGGGCAGCCCGGCGCCGCGGCCGGTCCGCAGGGGGCCGCACCGGACGGCGTACGCGAAGGCGGCGCCGACGGCGGCGGCCCCGGCGGCGATCGCGGCGAGCCGTGCCCCGCCGACGGTGATCCGGCTCGCCGTCACGGTGAGGGCGCACAGGGCGCCCGGCAGCAGCGCGCGCAGCACCCGGAACGGCCGCCCGGCGGGCTGGGGCGCGGGCTCCAGGTCATGGCGCGGCGGTTCGGTGTCGCGCGGCACGCGCGCGTAGAGCTCCTCGGCGAGCGAGAAGACGTCCCGGTGCCGGAAGCGGGCGGCGGTCCGGTCGGTCACCCCGTGCGCTTCGAGCCCGGCGGCGATCTCCAGCGGGTCGACGGCCCGCTCGCACAGGTCCCGGTGCCGGTGCATGAGCGCCTTCACGGGGTCGGCGGGGCCGCGACGGGGGCGGGGCCGCGGGGCCCCGGCGGGGGGCTGGTCCGGGGGTGCGGACCGCCGGGGGGCGGTGGGCTCCTCGGCGTGGGGAGGCTCTTCGGCCCCGATGGGCTCCTCGGCTGCGACGGAGTCACGGGCCGTCGGGGGCTGCGGGTCTTCCGGGGGCGCGGGGGTCTCCCAGGGCGAACCGGCCGCGGGGCGGGCGGAGTCCGGGCTGAGGGACTCTGCGCGGGTGGAGTTCCCGCTCAGGGACTCTGCGCGGGCGGAGTTCGCGCTGAGGGACTCTGTGCGCACCGTGCTCCCCGCCCCCTTCGAACTCCCCTCCGCCGAGGACGGGTTGGGCTTCGGGATCGGCAGCCGCTGGCCCCGTACGCCCGGGGGGCGCTTCGGGACCGGGTCGGCCAGCAGGGCCTCCGAGCGGATGTCCCAGGCGCCCGAGCTCTCGGGGGCGCGCGGGATGTCGTTGTCGGCGGGGCCGTCCGTCGGCCGGGTCGTCGGGGGCGGGTCATCGGGTCGCCTCCTCGGCGTGGGCGGAGCCGGAGCGGCCGGTGCCGGGCGGGACCGAGTGCCCGGGCGCCGTACGGGAGGGGCCGGTCGCGCGGGGGCCGGATCCGGCGGGCGCGCCGGGGCCGGTCGTCGGCGGCCCGGCCGGGTCGGTGTTCCGGGCGGTCGCGCGAGCCGTGCCCGTACTCCTCGTACCGCCGCCGCGCGCGTCCGCGTCCGCCCAGCTCGGGGCGTGCCCGGCGGCCGTGGACGGGGCGGTCGTGGCGGCCCAGCTGCCGGGGACGTGGGCCTCGGCCGGGTGGGCGAACAGCACCGGGTCGCCGCTCTCGTCCACGGCCTCCCGCTGGACCGGGCAGTGGGACATCAGCTCCAGGTAAATGCCGCGAAATGCCGCGAGGTTCTGCTCGACGGTGAAGAGTTCGAGGGCGCGGGCACGGGCGGCGGCGCCGAGCCGTTCTCGGCGTTCGGGGTCGCGCAGCAGGGTCACGCACGCGTCGGCCAGCGCGCGCGGGTTGCGCGGCGGCACCACGAGGCCGGTGCCGCCGATGACCTCGACCACCGCGCCCGCGTCCGTCGAGACCGTGGCCCGGCCGCAGAACATCGCCTCGACCAGGCTGACGGGGAAACCCTCGACAACGCTGGAGAGCACGACGACGCTGCCGCTGGCGTACGCGTCGGCCAGCTCCGGGGCGCCGGGCCCGCCGATCTCCTCGAAGGAGACCGGGTTGTCACCGACCGCGTGCGCGTCGGCGGCCTCGTCGGGGAAGAGCTGGGCCGCGAGGGCGCGGCAGTGGGCGAGGTAGGCGGCGGACTCGGGCGAGAGGGAGGAGGCGCCGAATGCTTGGGCGGAGCCGTAGGTGGGGCCGCCGGTGTATCCCGGGCCGGCCCCGTACCCGGACCCGACCCCGTACCCGGCGCCGTATCCCGATCCCGGGCCGTCGGCTCCGTACGCCGGTCCGGCCCCGTGCGCCGATCCCGAGCCGTACTCCGAACCGGCCCCGAGGCCCGCCCCGTACCCGTACTCCGAACCGCCCGGCGCCTCGCGACATAGGGACGGCCCCACCCCGTGGGACCCGGCCCCATGGGACTGCGTGCCCAGCGCGGCCGCCCCCGACGCCTGGCCCGCATAGAAGATGCGCAGGCGCGCGTCCGGCTCCGCGCGGCGGACCTCGGCGAAGGCGTGGAGCAGGGCGATGAGGTCCTTCGTCGGGTCGATGCGGCCGACCCAGACCAGCGTGCCGGGGTCGCCCCCGTCGGTGTCCTCGCCGACCGTCTGGAAGCGGTCGGCGGCCATGCCCGGGTACACCGTGCGCAGCTTGGCGCGGTCGGCGCCGCACTTCTCCTGCCAGCGGCGGGTGTGGGTGTTGCCGGGGGTGATGAGCGCGGCCCGCTCGTACACCTCGGCGGCGAGCCGCCGGTGGAACGCGGCCGTCAGCGCCCGGACCGGGACGCGCGCGTCGCCCGCCGCGAGGTACTGCGCGCGCAGCTGCACCCCGTACTCGGTGACCAGCAGCGGAACCCCGAAGAAGCGTTTGGCCAGAAGGCCCGGGAGGGCGGCGGGGCCGCCTCCGGCCGCATGGCAGAGGTCGACGTCGCCGAGGCCCGCCGCGTCGTACCAGTCGAGCGAGAGGGGGCGCAGGGCGCGTTCCAGGAGGTCGGCGAAGGCGAGGTAGTCGGGGACGCGCGCGGCCTGCACCGCGCGGCTCGCGCCGGGGGTGCGGCAGGCGGCCTCCAGGACGCGCACGGCCGTCTCGGAGCGCAGCGCGCCACCAAGCCCGCCGCACTCGCGGGCCAGGTCGGCAAGCCCGTACAGCGCCTCGGCGAACCGCGTACAACCGCCCGTGGCGGCGGGCCCGACACCAACACCGGCACCGGCACCACCACCGGCACCCGAAGTCCCGCCCTCAGCCGCCGTGCCGACCACCACCTGCCCTTCCATGGCCAGCGCGTCGAAGGAGACGGTCAGGTCGGTGATGGTCAGGGCGTCCGGGTCCGAGGCGCGGCCGCTCCCGCCCGGCCGCTGCCCGGGCACCGTGGTCGGCGACCCGCCCCGGCCGGACGCCGCGTTCCGTCCCGAGGACGTACTCCCGCCGTCCGCCGCCCCGCCCGGTCCCGCCATGCAGATCGCTCCGGCCAGTTCGCGAAAGCATGTGGCGAACCGGTGCCGTTCGCGGCGGCCGAGGCGGCGGGGCGGCTGCGCGCCCGTACCGGAGTGCGCCCACTCCTGCGGGGCCCACAGCGGGGCCGTGCGCACCCGGCGGACCTGGGGCGGCAGGGCCACCCAGCCGCGTTCCTCCTGGGCCGCCGTGCGGCTCAGCGCGTATATGTCGAACTCGTGCCGCGCGAGCCCGCGCACGAGCCGGTCGCACCACAGCCTGGACTCGCCGGTCGTGTACGGATAGCCGCCGTCGGTGAGCAGTCCGATCCGCAAATGTACGCACCCCCGATCTCCCTGGTGGGCGGCCGCCGTTGCACCGGCGACTCGCAGCGGGAAGAACGTATGCGGATACGACGGTGGCGCGATGGACGGTTGTCCATCGCGCCACCGGAAGGGGTGAATGCACGTAACTTTCCCACCCCGGTCGCGTTCCGTCGCGCTACGGGGCGGGAGAGTGACAGAGCGTCAGGCTGCGGCCACCTCGTCGCGGTTCTGCTCCCGCAGCTGCTCGCGCAGCTCCTTGCGGGCGGCGCGGCGCACCGCGGCGAGCACCGGGTCGACGGTGGGGACGGCCGCCAGCAGCTGCCGGGTGTACGGGTCCTTGGGCGATGCGTACACCTCGTCCACCGCGCCCTCCTCCACGATCCGGCCCCGGCGCATCACCGCGACCCGGTCGCTGACCTGCCGTACGACGGCGAGGTCGTGCGCGATGAAGACGAGCCCGAGGCCGAGTTCGCGCTGGAGCTCCGCGAGGAGCTCGGTGACGTGGGCCTGGGTGGTCACGTCGAGCGCGGACACCGGCTCGTCGCAGACGATCAGCTGCGGCTCGGCGGCGAGCGCGCGGGCGATGCCGACGCGCTGGCGCTGGCCGCCGCTGAACTCGTGCGGGTAGCGGTCGTAGCGGTCCGGGTCGAGGCCGACCCGCTCCAGGAGTTCGCCCACGCGCGCGCGGATGCGGTTGTCGTCCCGTACGCCCGAGGCGCGCAGCGGGTCGGCGACCGACTCGCCGATCGAGCGCCTCGGGTTGAGGGAGGCGACCGGGTCCTGGAAGACCATCTGGACGGCGGTGCCGTCCCGGCGGATCGTGCCCGACGTGGTGTCGAGCAGGCCCACCAGCATCCGGCCCAGCGTCGTCTTGCCGCTGCCGCTCTCCCCGACCACGCCGAGCGTCTCGCCGCGCCGCACGGTGAGCGAGACGCCGTCGACGGCGGTGAACGACGACTTGCCTCGTCCGAAGACCTTGAGCAGGTCACGGGCTTCGAGCAGCGGCTCACCGGCGTCCGGGGCCGCCGTCTTCACGGTGTCCAGGCGCGGCACCGCCGACAGCAGCTCCTTGGTGTACGCGGCCTTGGGCGCGCCGAGCACGTCCCTTACGGGCCCGCGCTCCACCGCGCGTCCCTGCCGCATGACCAGGACGTCGTCGACGCTCTCCGCCGCGACACCCACGTCGTGGGTGACGAGCAGCAGCCCCATCCCGGTCTCCTGGCGCAGCCCGTGCAGCAGGTCGAGGATCTGGGCCTGGACGGTGACGTCGAGTGCGGTGGTCGGCTCGTCCGCGATGAGGAGCTTGGGCTCGCAGGCCAGCGCCATCGCGATGAGCGCGCGCTGGCGCATGCCGCCGGAGAACTCGTGCGGGCGCGAGCGCGCCTTGCGGGCGGCGTCCGGGATGCCGACGCGGTCGAGCACCTCGACGGCACGCGCGCGTGCCGCGCGCTTGGAGCCGCCCCGGTGCACCCGGTACACCTCGGCGATCTGGTCGCCGATGGCGTAGTACGGGTCGAGGGAGGAGAGCGGGTCCTGGAAGACCATCGCCGCCACTCCCCCGCGCAGCCGCCGCAGTTCGGCGTCGGAGGCCCGCTGTACGTCGGTGCCCGCGACCCGGACGGTCCCGTCGACCACGGCGCCGGTGCCCCGGTGCAGGCCGAGCAGGGCGTACGCGGACGCGCTCTTGCCGGAGCCGGACTCGCCGACCACGCCGAGCGCGGCGCCGGGCGCCAGGCTGAAGGAGAGCCCGTCGACCGCCCGGGTCTCGCCGAAGGAGATGCCGAGGTCGGCGACCTCCACCAGGGCCTCAGTCGTAGCCTCGGTCACTGGAGCACCACCCGTCGGTCCGCCATCGCGTACAGCGCGTCCGCGACGGCATTGGCCAGTACGACGAAGAATCCGGTCGTCATGACGACGCCGACCACGACGGGCAGGTCGACCTGGCGGACCGAGTCCACCAGGAGCTTGCCGATGCCCTGGATGCCGAAGAGCGACTCGGTGAGCACGGCGCCGCCGAACATGGAGCCCGCGTCCAGCGCGCTGAGCGCGATGACCGGGGCGACCGCGCCGCGCAGGGCGTGCTTGCCGACGATGGCCCGCTCGGTGAGTCCGTACGCCCGGAAGGTGCGTACATGGTCCTCGGCGAGGGTCTCCAGCATGGAGCTGCGGACCAGGCGCGCGTACTTGGCGCTCTCGATCAGCGCCAGCGAGATCCACGGCAGCAGCAGTCCCCAGAACCACTGCTCGGGGTTGTCCGAGAACGGCGTGTACTGCGGGAACGGCAGCCAGCCGAGCGTCGAGCAGAAGACGATGATCAGCACCAGGCCGATCACGAAGACCGGGGTCGAGAAGCCGATCAGGGTGAGCCCGGTCAGCGTCCGCTCGATGGCGCCGCCGCGCTTCCACGCGGAGAGCAGCCCGGTGCCGACGCCGAGCAGGATCCACAGCACGAACGCGCCGATCACCAGCGAGCCGGTGACGGGCAGCTTGTTCACGAGGATGTCGGTGACCGGCGAGTCCTGGCGGTAGGACAGGCCCAGGCAGGGCGCGTCGCAGTGGACGACGCCGACGCCGGAGGAGAAGTCGCGCCCGGCGAACAGCCCCTGGAGGAAGTGCCAGTACTGGACGTGGATCGGGTCGCCGAGCTGGAGGCGGTCGTGCACCTGGGCCACCTGGGCCGGGGAGCAGCGCTCGCCGCAGACGATCTGGGCGACGTCGCCGGGAGCGGCGTAGAAGACGAGGTAGACGACGACGGAGAGGGCGAGCAGCACGAAGACCGCGCCGCCGAGCCGTCGCAGCAGGAAGCCCGTCACTTCACGGCCTCCTTACGGGTCTTGGCGTCCTTGCGGGACGTGACGCCCACCTTCAGCCGGGAGGCGGCGCGGGGGTCGAGCGCGGTGCGCACGCCCTCGCCGACGACGGTGAGGGAGAGGACCGTCACGAACAGGAAGCCCGCGGGCAGCAGCAGATAGGTCGGCGCCGACTGGTACCAGGTGTTGGCGTCGGTGAGCATCTGCCCCCACGACGGGGTGGGCGGCTTGATGCCGACGCCCAGGAACGAGAGCGCCGCCTCGATGGAGACGTTGGCGGGGACCAGGAGCACGCCGTACGTGATGACGGGCGCGCCCAGCGCGGGCAGCAGCTCGCGCCGGGCGACCGCGAGCCGGCCCCAGCCGCTGAGCCGGGCCGCCGAGACGTAGTCGAGCGACTTGAGGCTGAGCGCGGAGGACCGCACGATCTTGGAGGTGCCGGACCAGCCGACGACGGAGATGACGAAAGTGATCAGGACCGGGCGCGGCACCGAGTCGGGCACGACCGCGATCAGGCCGAGGCCGATGACGAGCAGCGGCAGCGCCACCACCACATCGGTGAACCGGCTGATGACCTGGTCGGCCCAGCGCCCGCCGAGCGCGGCGAGCAGTCCGAGGCTCACCCCGATGAACACCTGCACCAGGGTGGCGATGAAGGCGACGCCGAGGGAGACCCGGGCGCCGTAGACGAGCCGGGCGAACAGGTCGCGGCCGGTCTGGGGCTCCACGCCGAGCCAGTGGTCGCCGCTGATCCCGCCGAAGGAGCCCTTGGGCACACCGCCGGCCGCCGAGTCCACCAGAGCGGGGTGGAAGGCGTTGGGGTCCTGCCCCTCCAGGGCGGTGAGCAGCGGCGCGGTGAGCGCGACGAGCACGAGCAGCGCGAACACGACGGCGGCGACGGTCACCGCGCGCTGGGCGCGCAGCCGCCGCCAGAACTGACGGGCCCCCGAAGCGGGAGCGGCCACCTGGACCGCTCCCGCCTCCGAGGCCAACAAGGCCTCACTCATGGCTACTTGACCGCGACCTGGGAGATGTCGAGCACACCGGTCCAGTCGCTGATGACGACGTTCTTGATGTCCTTGCCGACCAGCCGCTTGTAGACCGGGTGGAAGAGCGGGACCACCACGGCCTGCTCACCGATCTTCTTGTCCAGGGCGCCCCAGCGCGGCGCGGCCGCCGCCAGGTCGGTCAGCTTGTTGATCTCGTCGATCTCCTTGTTGACCGAGGGGTCGTCCAGCAGGCCGGTGTTGAAGTTGGCGCCGTCCTTGACGATCTGGCGGCCGTCGAAGATCGGGGCGAGGAACGGGCCGCCGGACGGCCAGTCCGCGCCCCAGCCGCGCAGGAAGAAGCCGGGCTCCTTGCTGACGGTCTGGATGGTGTCGTTGTAGTCGTTGGCCTCCAGGCCCTGGAGCTTGACCGTGATCCCGGCCTTCTTCAGGGCGTCCTGGAGTGCGGTGGCGACCTCGGGGCCCTTGGAGCTGCCCTTGGCGTTGGAGTGGGTGAGCGTGACGGTGAGGCCGTCCGCGTGGCCCGCCTCCTTCAGCAGCTCCTTGGCCTTGGCGGCGTTGCCGGACTCGCCCGCCGGGAAGTGGTCGAACGCGGTGTAGCCGAACGCCTTCTGGTTGGGCAGGAAGGTGGTGGCGGGCTCGGCGAGCGAGGAGCCGCCGACCGCGTTGACGACCGAGCTGCGGTCCACCGCGTACGCGATGGCCTGGCGCACCTTCGGGTCGTCGAAGGGCTTCACCTTCGGGTTGAAGCCGATGTAGTTGGTGTAGCCGAAGTGGCCGGTGCCCACGCGCCCGGCGAGCGCCTTGTCGCCGCCGACCTTGGCCAGCTCGGCCGGACCGAGGTTGGTGTCGGTGGTGACGGCGGCCGAGTCCGGGCCCTGCGAGGCGGACAGGCGCTGGTTGATGACGGAGGCGTCGAGGCCGGAGCGCACGTCGATGCTGTCCGGGTACGCCTTGCGCTCGGCGTCGGTGGCCTCGGACCAGTTGGGGTTGCGCTCCAGGACGAGGTGCTCGCCGTCGTTCTCGTTCTTGACGACCTTGTACGGGCCGGAGGAGACCGGGTGCGACTCGTACTTGGTGCCGGTGTCCTTGGCCTTGGGGACCGGCGCGAACTGGGTCTGGGTCGCCAGGTACGGGAACTCGCCCTCGGGCTTGTTCAGATGGAAGACGATGGTCTTGGCGTCGGGCGTCTCGATGGACGCGAGGCCCTTGCCGCCGTCCTTGTAGGGGCCCTCGTACTTGTCGCCGCCGACCAGCCAGTCGCGCAGGTAGGGCGCGCCGCCGGAGAGCTCGGCCGCGAAGGACCGCTCGATGCCGTACTTGATGTCGGCCGTCGTGATCGCCGTGCCGTCCTCGTACTTGAGGCCGTCCTTGAGGGTGTACGTCCACACCGTGGCGTCGGCGTTGGGCTTGCCGGTGTCGGTGGCGAGGTCCGGGACGACCTTGGTGCCCTCGGCGCCGGCCTCGCGGTTGCGCGTGGTGAGCGTGCGGAACACCAGGGACGGAACGTTTCCGCCGCCGGAGGTGTAGAGCCGCGCCGGGTCGAAGTCGGTCTGCGGCTCGTTGTTCAGGACGGAGAGCGTGCCGCCCTTCTGGGGCTTGCCGTCCGAGCTGCCGCCGGCGTTCTTGGCGCCGCTGTCATCGGGGCCGCAGGCGACGGCGCCCACGGCGAGAACCACGGCTATCGCTGCCGCTCTTGCGACGTTTCCGGACATCTGACGCATCGGAATGAAGACCTCTCGGTGACTGCACGTACAGGGCAAAGGGGACGCGGGCGTGCGTCTCGGCCCATGACGGCGTCATGGTCTTCGAACAAGAGGGAGTGCTGCGCCCGCGCGGAAGAGCAAAGACGGAATTACCCGAGCGCAAGTGAAAGAAAACTGCGCACGAGTGGGCGTCAGCAACAGTGAATGTCGGCTACGCAGAGCCCGGTCACGCCGATCAGCGCCAGCTCGATGGCGGCGCGTGCGGGGGTGACGGGGCGGTGCGGCATGCCGAGAACTATGCAAAGCCCCGCTGTCCACTGTCAACCGAGATTGGGACGGTCGTCCCACAGTGTGGACAGCAGGGCTCGGCTGGTCTCAACCAGTCGGGTAGACCCAGGGGTTGGGACGGCACTTGATCCCGTCTATGTCCAAGGACTTGGTCTGCTGCTGCATCACCGGAGCGAGCGCCCCGGGAGTGCGACAGCTCACATGACCGTGGCCGAGCCGGTGTCCCACTTCGTGGTTGATGAGCATCTGCCGGTACGCGTACATCGCCTGGGGTCCGTACGTGTCGGAGCCCTGCGCCCAGCGGAACGCGTTGATCATCACGCGCTCGGTCTTGGCCGAGTCGCACGAGACGTTCTCCTCGGCGGTGTCCAGCTCCGACTTGGCGCACCAGGTCGCCGTGGTGCCCGGGCTGGCCAGGGTGATCACGAAGTCCGGCTTGCCCGAGGAGATCCGCTCGAAGGTCTTGGCCCCGTCGTGCGCCCAGCTGCGGTCGTCGTTGAGGGTCTTCTGCACGGCCTCGGCGAAGAGGCCGCCGTCCAGGCCGAGGCCCTTCTCGACGTCCACCCGGTAGCGGTACTTGCGCCCCTTGCCCGGCGCGGCCGCCGACCCGGGCACCGCCTCGAACTCGCCGGAACCTTTCAGCTTCGGGTCGATCGGGTACTGCAGAGCCATCTTCTGCTCGTACGAGGCGGGCTTGGCCGGGGCCGCCTGCGCGGGCGTCGGCCGGTCCTTGGAGCGGGAGGCGGGCCCGTCCGCGCCCCGGCCGTTGTCGTCGGCCGACTGGGCGCCGGTCCGGTGGCCGCCGTCGGAGGTGACCTGCCCGGCCACCACGACCGCGAGCACGGTGGTGACGGCCGCCGCCGCGATCCCGGTGAGGGTACGGCCCTTGGAGCCCTTGCCGGACTTCCCCGGCTTGGCCGCCTTCGCCGTCCCGTCCTCGGGAGCCGTCTCGAACCGCTCGGGCACGGGGACCGGCCGGGGGGCGGGAGGCGCGGGGGCGGCCCGGCGCTGGGAGCCCGTGTCCGTCGGATCCACCCGGCGGTGGGAGCCGGTGTCGGTCGGGGCGACCCGGCGATAGGTGCCGGTGTCCGTGGGCTCCGGCCTCCGGTACGAGCCCGTATCCGTGGGCTCCGGCCTTCGGTACGAGCCCGTGCCGCCCGGCTCGGCCAGGCGGTGCGTGCCCGTGTCCGTCCAGTCGGCGCCGTCGAAGGCGTCCACGTACTCACGCCGGGGTCCCGGTATTCGGACACCGGGGCCGGACACGGCCTGCCGGTCGCCGGAGTGCGGCGCGGCGGGCCCGCCCCAGCCGCCCCCGCCCTCGTGGTGCTCGGGGTGGCCGCCGCGCACCTGGGGCACGCCGTGCGCGGGGGTGCCGCCGTAGTGCTGCGGGGCGGGGTCGCCCTGGACCGGGCGGATCCTCGGTACCGGGCCGGTCGGCGGGCCGTCGGCGCGGCGGCGTCCGCCCGTCCCCGGCACGCCCTCCACCACGGGCACGGGCCCGGTGGTCTCGGCGGTGCGGGAGGAATCGGGAGTTCCCGCGGCGCCCTTGGGTCGGCTGTGTCGTCCCACGCCCCGGATCAGCTCCTGTTTCCGCAGTCGTCGACCAGGTCCCGGAAGGCCTGCGCGACCACCTCCGGGTACTCCATCATCGCCACGTGCCCGGCGTCGGGCAGGGTCAGCAGTCTCGACCCGCGGAAGGCCGCGGCCGCTCTGCGTGCCATCCGGAAGCCGACCAGCTGGTCCCGGCCGCCGTAGACCAGCAGCGTCGGGGCGAGCACCCGCTCGGCCTGCCGCCACAGCCCGTGCTGCCCGCCCAGGGTGTAGGCGTCGACGACGCCCCGCGCCGAGCGGGTCATCGCGTCCCAGAAGTACGGCAGCCGCAGCCGCCGCTCCATCTCCTCGACCGCAGCCCGGAAGGCCTCGGGGCTCACCTTGCCCGGGTCGCCGTAACAGAGGGCCATCACGCCGCGGGTGCGGTCCTCGGCCGTCCAGTCCCTGGTCATCCGCGTGAACAGCGAGGCCACGCCCGGCACCGCGAGCAGGGCGGTCGGCCAGGCGGTGCGCTGGGCGCGCAGCTCGGGGAGCGCGGGCGAGACCAGGGTGAGGG
Organism: Streptomyces sp. TLI_146; assembly: GCF_002846415.1. Taxonomy (NCBI): domain Bacteria; kingdom Bacillati; phylum Actinomycetota; class Actinomycetes; order Kitasatosporales; family Streptomycetaceae; genus Streptomyces; species Streptomyces sp. TLI_146. The sequence goes on along the minus strand of NZ_PJMX01000001.1, from coordinate 5,835,046 downwards.
TGCGCACCAGGTCCGGGCGGACCGCGGCGACCCGGGTGGCGACGGCGCCGCCCAGCGAGTTCCCGAAGAGGTGGACGGGCCCGCGCCCGGCCGAGTCGAGCAGCCGGATCACCGCGCGCGCGTGGCCGGTGACCGAGTAGTTGCCGTCGTCCGGCGGCGCGGAGTCCCCGAAGCCGGGCAGGTCCACGGCCTCGCAGTCCAGCCTGTCGTCGAGCAGCGGCATCAGCGCGGACCAGTTCTGCGACGAGCCGCCGAGCCCGTGCACGAACAGGGCGGGGTCGAGACCGGATCTTCTGCCCGGACGGGCGCGGATGTTCAGCGTCAGGCCGGGCAGACTCACCGAGCGCAGCTCTTCACCGTCCGCCACCCGGACCGCGCCCACCCGGGGAACCGGGGCGGCAGCGGCGGCAAGGGTTTCCGGCAGGTCGGTCGAAGACATGCGGCAATGTTACGAGACGATCACACCGTGGTTCATGTGTTCGCCGTCACAGATCGCATAGCGGTGCGCAGACCTAGCCCATAGGCTCGTAACCAAGCCCTCCAAAAGGGAGCAATCATGCCCCTCGACCCCACTGATCCCGAAGCCTTCCAGGAAGAAGACGACGCCGTGGAGCTCGCCCAGGAGACTCCCGAGGCGGACGCCGCCGAACAGCACACGGACGTACGGCAGGAGCGCGACGAGCCGCTCAGCCGCGTCCACCCGGACGCCGCGGACGAGGCCGACGCCTTCGAACAGACCCGGGTCGTCTCCCTCGACGAGGACGACTACCGCTGATTTGTTCGGATAAGCCGGTGTATCTCCAGCTACCCAGCGCGTCCGGTCCGTGAAATTCTGCGTGCGCGCCGCGCACAGCCGGGTTACCCAAAAGTACGATGGCGGCGCGCGTCCATCGCGCACGAGATCAATTTTTGGGAGGCGGCGTGACAGCCATCGAGCAGACCGAGGCAGCGCGCCCGCGAGGCACGCGCCTGCCCCGCCGGGCCCGCCGCAATCAGCTTCTGGGCGCGGCCCAGGAAGTCTTCGTCGCACAGGGGTACCACTCGGCCGCGATGGACGACATCGCGGAGCGGGCCGGCGTCTCCAAGCCGGTCCTCTACCAGCACTTCCCCGGGAAGCTGGAGCTGTACCTGGCCCTGCTCGACCAGCACTGCGAGGCGCTGCTCCTGGCGGTGCGCACGGCGCTCGCCTCCACCAGCGACAACAAGCTGCGCGTCGCCGCCACCATGGACGCCTACTTCGCGTACGTGGAGGACGAGGGCGGCGCCTTCCGCCTCGTCTTCGAGTCCGACCTGACCAACGAGCCCGCCGTGCGCGAGCGCGTCGAGCGGGTCAGCCTCCAGTGCGCCGAGGCCATCTCGGACGTGATCGCCGAGGACACCGGCCTGTCCAAGGACGAGTCGATGCTGCTGGCCGTCGGCCTCGGCGGGGTCTCCCAGGTGGTCGCCCGCTACTGGCTCTCCAGCGAGTCGGCGATCCCCCGCGAGAAGGCGGTGCAGCTGCTCACCTCGCTGGCCTGGCGCGGTATCGCGGGCTTCCCGCTGCACGGCTCCGAGGGCCACTGAACAGCGCTTGCGGGGCGCGGGTGTTCGCTCGTAGCGTGCGGCGCCGCGCCCGTCCGGGTCCCCTCTCCGGGCTAATGTGTGCGGGGTACGGCGCGGCTGACCGCGCACCGCAGACCGTCGGAGGGACATAGCCGTGGAGGTCAAGATCGGCGTGCAGCACGCGCCCCGGGAGATCGTTCTGGAGAGCGGGCAGTCCGCCGAAGAGGTCGAGAGCGCCGTCGCCGACGCCCTCGCCGGCAAGGCGCAGCTGCTCAGCCTCCAGGACGACAAGGGCCGCAAGGTCCTGGTGCCGGCCGACAAGATCGCGTACGTGGAGATCGGCGAGCCGACGGTTCGCCGGGTGGGCTTCGGCCAGCTGTAGCCCGACACACACGTGGCAAGGGAGCGGCCCGGCGGTCATCGACCGCCGGGCCGCTCCGCCGTGTCCGGGCCGGGTCCCGGCCTGTGCCCCGGCTGTGCTCCACACGGTGAGGGGAGGATTGCGCTCCGCGAGCGTCGGGTAGGACGGCTGGTGACCTGATACGCCTGGCCACACCGCGGGAGGGACGCAGATGCTGCTGGAAGCGCTCGGCTCCGTACTGCTCGGAATCGCCCTCGCCTGGACCGCCGCGACCCGTCTGCCGCACCGTCTGCCCGAGCGCCGGACCGTCTTCGCGGTCGGCGCCGTCGGCGCCCTGTTCGGCGCCTTCCTGACCCACTCGGCGGTCGGCCCGGGCCACGCGGTGACGACGGTCGTGGGCGCCACGTTCATCGCCGTGGTCGCCCTGTCGCTGCTGCTGCGCCCGGCGGGCCGCCTGCGCCGCTCAGCGGCGTAGGCGGCGACACCCCGACAGGCCCTAGGCCGCCAGGCCCAGCGCGGCCATCCGCTTGGTGTGGGCCTTGGTGATCCGGGTGAACATCTCGCCGACGGCGGCCAGATCGAAGCCGTCCGCCATCCCGCCGACCAGCATCGTCGAGAGCGCGTCACGCTCCGCGACCACGCGCTGGGCCTGCGACAGCGCCTCGCCCATCAGCCGGCGGGCCCACAGCGCGAGACGGCCGCCCACCCGCGGGTCGGCCTCGATCGCGGCGCGCACCTTCTCCACCGCGAAGTTGCCGTGGCCGGTGTCGTCGAGGACCGCGAGCACCAGGCCGCGCGTGTCCGAGTCGAGCCGGGCCGCCACCTCGCGGTAGAAGTCACTGGCGATCGAGTCGCCCACGTACGCCTTGACCAGGCCCTCCAGCCAGTCCGACGGGGCGGTCTGGTGGTGGAAGTCGTCCAGCGCCTTGGCGAACGGCTCCATGGCGGCGGTCGGCTCCGCGTCGATCTCCGCGAGGCGGTCGCGCAGCCGCTCGAAGTGGTGGAACTCGGCCGAGGCCATCTTCGCCAGCTCCGCCTTGTCGGCGAGCGAGGGCGCCAGCTTGGCGTCGTCGGCGAGCCGCTCGAAGGCCGCCAGCTCGCCGTACGCGAGCGCGCCGAGCAGATCCACTACGGCAGCCCGGTACTGCGGCTCGGCGGAGGCCGTCGCCCAGTCCTGGGCGGCGATCCCGGTGGGTTCCACGGTCTCTTCTCCGGCGTTCGCGTCGGCTTCGGTACCGGCCGCGCGGGCGTTGTCAGGCGTCTCCATGGAGCGCACAATAGCCCGCTCGCGACAGGGAGGAAGGGCCTGGTCAGCCAGAGCGCGCGACCGGTTCCCGGGAATTCGCCCAACACACATGCGCGAATCCGGGGTACAGTGGTAATGAGCCTGCCGAGGATCATGTATTCGGCGGGCGGCTTGATGAATGAGGATGCCCGGTCGGTCGCCCGGTCGGCTCCGACCCGACAGCCCTCCAGTGCGGCACGTGACAGTGCGTAACCGCAGATGAGGGACCCTCAGCGGCACGAGCGCTTGAGCGACGGCAGTGGTCCCGCGCCACCCGGCCCGGTCGATCCCCGACACCGGCCGGATGTACCCCGGCACGGTACGACCCGCCGCGTTCGCCTCCGTACCGCGTCTCACAGAAGAGGCAGCACCCTGACTACGTTCCGAGAGCTCGGGATCCTTCCCGAGACCGCCGAGGCCCTCGAAGCCGTCGGCATCGTGTCCCCGTTCCCCATCCAGGAGATGACGCTCCCCGTCGCGCTCTCCGGCTCCGACGTGATCGGCCAGGCCAAGACCGGCACCGGCAAGACGCTCGGCTTCGGTCTGCCGCTCCTGGAGCGCGTCACCGTCCCCGCGGACGTCGAGGCGGGCCGGGCCAAGCCCGAGCAGCTCACCGACGCCCCGCAGGCGCTCGTCGTGGTCCCCACCCGCGAGCTCTGCACCCAGGTCACCAACGACCTGCTCACCGCCGGCAAGGTCCGCAACGTCCGCGTGCTCGCCATCTACGGCGGCCGGGCGTACGAGCCGCAGGTCGAGGCCCTCAAGAAGGGCGTCGACGTCATCGTCGGCACCCCCGGCCGGCTGCTCGACCTGGCGGGCCAGCGCAAGCTGGACCTCTCCCACGTCCGCGCGCTCGTCCTCGACGAGGCCGACGAGATGCTCGACCTGGGCTTCCTGCCCGACGTCGAGAAGATCATCAACATGCTTCCGGCGAAGCGCCAGACCATGCTGTTCTCGGCGACCATGCCGGGCGCCGTCATCGGCCTGGCCCGTCGCTACATGTCGCAGCCCACGCACATCAGCGCCACCTCGCCGGACGACGAGGGTGCGACCGTGGCCAACACCACGCAGCACGTCTTCCGCGCCCACTCGATGGACAAGCCGGAGATGGTCGCGCGCATCCTGCAGGCCGAGGGCCGCGGACTCGCGATGATCTTCTGCCGTACGAAGCGGACGGCCGCCGACATCGCCGAGCAGCTCGCCAAGCGCGGCTTCGCCTCCGGCGCGGTCCACGGCGACCTCGGCCAGGGCGCCCGCGAGCAGGCGCTGCGCGCCTTCCGCAACGGCAAGGTCGACGTGCTGGTCTGCACCGACGTCGCCGCCCGCGGCATCGACGTCGAGGGCGTGACGCACGTCATCAACTACCAGTCGCCGGAGGAGGAGAAGACCTACCTCCACCGCATCGGCCGCACCGGCCGCGCGGGCAAGAAGGGCATCGCGGTCACGCTGGTGGACTGGGACGACATCCCGCGCTGGCAGCTGATCAACAAGGCGCTGGACCTGGGCTTCCCCGACCCGGTCGAGACGTACTCGACGTCCCCGCACCTGTTCGAGGAGCTGAACATCCCGGCGGGTACGAAGGGTGTCCTGCCGCGCGGCGAGCGCACCCGCGCCGGTCTCGCGGCCGAGGAGCTCGAGGACCTGGGCGAGACGGGCGGCCGCGGCCGCAAGTCCGCCGCGCCGGTCGTGACCG